>NZ_SCNN01000002.1 GCF_005503535.1 Mesorhizobium comanense
GACTTGTCGATGACGACGTTGCGGCCCTTGGGGCCGAGCGTGACCTTCACCGCGTCGGCGAGGATGTTGACGCCGCGCAGCATGCGCTCGCGGGCATCACGGGAGAATTTTACGTCTTTGGCAGCCATGTTTTAGCTCCTGGCAGGGGCTTGGGATCAAGCCCGAAAATTCAAGTTGAAGGTGAGGCCGATAATCAGCCGATGATGCCCATGATGTCGGATTCCTTCATGATCAGAAGGTCTTCGCCATTGAGCTTGACTTCGGTGCCCGACCACTTGCCGAACAGGATGCGGTCGCCGGCCTTGACGTCCAGCGGAACGAGCTTGCCGCTTTCGTCGCGGGCGCCCGAGCCGACGGCGATGATCTCGCCTTCCTGCGGCTTTTCCTTCGCCGTATCGGGGATGATGATCCCGCCGGCGGTCTTGGATTCGGATTCAACCCGGCGAACGACCACGCGGTCATGAAGCGGGCGGAACTTCGACTTTGCCATTTTTTCTTCCTCGAATGAGAACGGTGAGAACTGTTCCTCCGTCCGGCGGCCGCCGGACCTGTGGTTAGCACTCACCTCTGGCGAGTGCTAACGTGGCGCTGAAATAGGCCGGTGACCTTCGAGTGTCAAGGCGCGCGCAAGGGGTGAACAGCGCGAAATTTTTTGCCATAGACCAAGTGGTTCTGAAATACACCAATTGCTTAGCCGCGACTTAGCGGAAATTTGCCGGCCAGTTCGATGGAGCGCTGAGCATCGATTGTTCAATGTCCGAGGCGCAAGCCGATCTCCTGCGTTTCAAGATCGACGAGCAGGCTGTTCTTTTCGAAAAATCGGATGCCGACGATATTATGTTCGAGGCCGGGAACAATTTCCACCTCGGGCTTGTAGGTGGTTGTAAAATTCCAATCGTCCTGGCCTTCAGTCTTCACCAAAATCTTCGTTCCGGCGTCTAATGACGTATACAGTTTGGATGTGTCGGCGGAGACCATAATGTTTGAGTTGCCTGTGTCGTAGAGAGTTGGCCTGCAATTGGGTTCTGAGTTCCATGAGAGACAGGATTCGAAGGTTGGGAAATTGTACTGCGGGCTGGCCCGGTTCCATTTCTGCATCTTAAAACTCTTCTTAACGTCATTCGGGATGCCGATATGGAGGGCTTCAACCTCTGGACAATTGCCTTCCTCGTTTGTACATTCCTTCCACTTGCTGCCGATCGCGGAGAGGTAATAGCCTCTATGCAGACCTGTCGCTACGTTCACAGCGCTCATCGGCGACCTGATCATCTGATGTGGCCCATCACCCCCGATGGGCGAGATGCCAAAAATGCCTCTTGGCCAGAGGGGGCCGCCAACAATCTCACCTGTGTCGCGCCTGACTTGCTTGTAGCGGATGAGGAACGAGACCCGTCTGTCAGTCGATACCGGCGAGTCCGGCGAGCCGAAAGCCACGCGCGCCGAAGCGACATTCCCATACTCATCGTAGGTTCCGTAGTGCATGACCACTTTCTGGGTGGTGACAACGATCCCATCGAAATCCCGGCTTTCCGTAACATTTATTCCGTCTGGAGAGCATAGTTCGGCAGGGAGCACCGATCGACATTCGATCGTCATTCCGCTGGACCCCGTATCTAGCAAAAGAGGTTGATTAATCTTCCGGCTTCCAAGAGAAAGAATTCTCACATAAAGCATATGAATATTTTTGGATTCCCTGGATACTCCATTTTTATCAAGGGAATGGTCGTGGGAGTGCCATCGGCTCTGACGGGGGAGGGGGGATAAAAGAGTGCGAACAACAGGGTCGATAGCAGTGCCACAAGTATCTTCATTCGCCCGCCCTGTTTCTGGTTGATAGATTTCAACAAGGCCGAAGATGAATTATTGCCGGGCACTTTGCAATTTGCATCACTGCTGTGGTGATGCCGCCACATGGAGATGTCTTCGGCAAACTCGCATTCTGTAAATTTCAGGACTTTGGCAAGCGTAACACCAACAACGGACATCCCTCGGCAAAGGCATAGCTGCCTGACGGAACGACGCGGACATTGTGGAAGAAATCTTCCGCCTCGCCGATAAGCGCACTTGTCGGGGCGAAACTGTAGACGGCCGACGAGTGGCGGTACACGTCGATCGTGCCGATGACAGGTAGTTCCCATCCAGTGGCTCTGCTCAACGCCTCGCGGTCGGGAAAAAGTTCCTCGAACCTTTCCAGGATCGCTCGCACAGAGATGGCGTGGTCAGGGGTATTGCCCGTGGCGGTCATGGCAACGCGCCATTTGAGTTCGTGGAAGGTGGAGATGCCGCCGGAAAGGGCGAGTGCGCGCACGGCAGGCGGATTGTAGGGCGTCTCCGGGCTGGCGAAGAGCCGTATTCCAGCCCTGCCATCGGAGCGCAGGCTCCGCGCAATTGCCGCGAACAGCGCTCGGCGCGCGGCCGAATGGGCGAGCGCCGAGAGGCAGCCGTCGCCAATTATCGCCTCCGCGCTTGCGTTGGGCACCGGCAGGTCCAGCCAATCGCCTTTGATGGCCTTTCGCTCGGCAGTGTCGCCAGGCCAGATCCCAGCGATCATGTCAGGGGATTCATCGACCGCCGTCATCGCCGCGCCGAGCCCGGCGAGTTCGGGTGTCACGCCCAGGAGGGTGACATGGGCCCGCGAGAGGTCCAGTTCTCGCCGATAGGTCTCCACTGCTTCCACCGGTGGGCGCAACGGCGCGCCAAGCAACCGCCAGTGCCTTCGAATGGAATTCCAGTGATCGGTCATGCACCCCTCAAAGCTTACGCGACGTTGCGTCGGCAGGCATAATCGAGGACGCTGCTGAAACCAAGCTGGATAGGGGAATGGCACATATCGCGGTCATCACGCATGAGTTCGACAGGTTCGAACGCCGACGCGGCCTGCTTCTGCGCCGCGACAGCTCTTACATGCTTGGCGACCTGCTGGAGGAATTGAAACGGCGCGGGCATTCCGTGCGGATACTCGCCGGCACGTCGGCGAAACCGGAAGCCGACATCGCCGTTCTTCATGTCGACGCAACCGTGACGCCACCCGAATATGTCGAGTATGCGCGGACCTTCCCATACTGTTTGAATATCGGCGCCACCGATATTTCCAAACGTCGCATCAGCGGCGCGGTTATCGGGAAGGATGACGACTGGCAAGGGCCGGTGATCGTCAAGAGCAGCCTCAACAATCTGGGAACGCGCGAGCAGTCGCTCAACCGGCGATCGCGGCGCGCCGGAAAGCCGGAGCCGTTTCCGGGCGTGAAGGTCGTGGATGGTTACACCATCCATAGCTCGCTTGCCGATGTCGCCGAGGCCGTGTTCGAGCGCGGGGATCTCGTGGTCGAAAAGTTCATTCCCGAAGCCGAGCCCGACGGCTATGGCGCCCGCTTCTGGACATTCTGCGGCGAGCGCGAGCGCTGCACCCGCCATGTCTCGCCGCAGAGCCTGGTCAAGGGGAGCGACACGATCCGCCGCGAGCCGGTTCCGGTGCCGGACGAGCTTCGCGCGGCAAGGCGCGAGCTCGGTTTCGACTATGGCAAGTTCGATTTCGTCGTGCACGAAGGCAAGGCGGTGCTGCTCGACGCCAACAAGACCCCGGGCGGTGCCCGCAACCTGTCCAGCTTCCTGGCCGCCGGCAACGCCAATCTGGCGGACGGTTTCGAGGGTTTGATCCGCCAGGTCGCATAGCCGGTAGTCTATCCCTTGCGGCCGGATAGCCCCCCTAAAGAAACAAACGCAGTTGCGTGTGGATGATCGAGCGATAATCCTCGATCGTGCGCCGGCCTTCTTCCTGGTTCTGCGTCAAAGCCAGGCGGACAACGCCGCCGGCAAGCTGGAAGATCAGGAACACGAGCCTTGCAAAGGGCTCGCGCTGATCCGGTCTCAGCATGGGCGCGACGCGGTCGCACAAGATGTTGGATTGATGCCTCGTCTCTGCGATGTCGAGATGCTGCAACGCCTTGTCGGCCTGGATGGCGTTCTGCAGGTCCTGGATAGCCGGATCGGCGGCGACGCGGTTGAAATAGTCGTCGAGCATCCGGTCGGCCGCCCTGGTCAAATCAGCCGGTTCGCGAATCTCAGCGATGATGGCGCCGAAGCGCGCGCGACTCTCTTCCGAAAACCGCTCATAGAGCATCGCCAGGATCGCCGACTTGTTGGGGAAGTAGTGGTAGACGGTGGCAATCGGCCCGCCGGCCAGCATGCCGACCTCCTTCATGGTGACGGCATCGATGCCTTTCTCGCCGATCAGCCGCATCGTCGTCGACAGGATGGCGTCGATGCGCTCGCGGCTGCGTTCCTGCTTGGGCCGGCGTCTGGGCTGGGTTGTCGTCTGCCTTGCGTCTTCCATGCACCGGTTCTCACGCGAGAATGTAAATTCTGGTTGACAGAAACATGATCAAGTATCAGGTTTCTGGAATGCTGACAGATTGTCAGCTTTTTTGCCGAGCGGCAAGGACGTTGGGAGGCGCCTTTGACTTCGACAAGCACCAGCGACAGCGACTGGCTGGTCGGCAATCCGAGTGGCGCGCAACTGGCGTCGGCCTTGTGGATCGGTTCCGTCGGCCTGCTCATTCTCGGCCTGCAGCCCGTCCTGCTCGGCGCCCTTTACACCGAAGGCCATGTCAGCGGCGATGAACTGGCGCTGGTTGCTACCGCCGAGATGATCGCCATCGCGATCGGGTCGGCAATCGTCGCGATGCTGCTTTCGGCCCACAACATGCGCTGGAAAAGTGCGGTCCTTCTGTTCTTGCTGGCCCTCGCCAATGTCTGGGCGGCCTATGCCGGCGGCGCCAATGTCCTGATAGCCGCACGGGGGCTCGCCGGCCTGGCCGAAGGCGGTCTGGTCGCAATCGCCACCGAACTCATCGCCCGTTCGCGGCGGGCCGAACGCGTCGGCGGCTACTTCGTCACCATGCAGACGCTGGCGCAGTGCGCCCTTGCGCTACTCCTGGCGCTCTATGTCATTCCAGCCGCCGGGTCCGCGGGCGGCTTCATCGTTCTCGCCGTGGTCTGCGTGGCGTCGCTGGTGATCGCCTTCGCCGTCCCCGCCGACTACGCCGATCTGCCGAAGGATGAGAATCTGGCCAATGTGCTGACGGTTCCCTCGATCACCGCGCTGCTGTCTGTCTTCTGCTACTTTATGTTCTTCGGTGCCGTGTGGGCATTTCTGGAGCCGCTGGGCGCCCAGTTCGGCATCGACGGCCGCACCGTCGGCCTGATTGTCTCGGCCAGCCTGGCTGTGCAGGTTCTGGGCGCGATGACCGCGACACTGTTCGAGGCCCGCATCGACTATCGTCTCGCCATCTCGGCGATAGGTCTTGTCGCGCTGGCGAGTTCGCTTGTCCTCGCCAGCGGACCCGCTCTCGCCACATTCTGGGTCGCCGCCCTGGTCATGGGCTTCATCCTCCTGTTCATCGTGCCTTACCAGATCCGGCTGGCAATAACCGCCGACGAGACGCGCACCGCCGTGCTCTTGGTGCCGGCCGCCCAGCTCTTCGGCCTGGCAATCGGGCCGATTGCCGCTTCCTTGCTCATCGACGGCAAGGATTTTCGCCCGGTGCCGGAATTCGCCGCCGCAAGTGCCGTCGCCAGCGTGGCACTGCTTGGCCTGTTCGTCCTGGTTGCGCGGCGTCGCCGCGCCGGATCATGATCCCGAAACGTGGAGGCCGGTTTTCGGAAGAAATCATGATCCAACCTGAAGATCGAGTGGTGCCGTAGCATGTCGGGCAACTGGAGCAACTGGTCGGGCTTCGTCACGGCGTCACCGAAGCGGATAGCCAGCCCCGCCGATGCCGGCGAACTCGGCGATATTATCCGCACCGCACCCGCTCCGGTGCGCGTCGCCGGTGCCGGCCATTCCTTCACGCCGCTGGTCAAGTCCGACGGCACGATCCTGTCGCTGGAGAAGCTTGAAGGGCTCGTCTCGCACGACCCGCAAAAGCACCAGGCACGTGTGCGGGCGGGCACTCGCCTCGGCGCGTTGATGCACATCCTGCAGGATGTCGGCCAGGGGCTGCCCAATATGGGCGACATCGACCGCCAGGCGATCGGCGGCGCGCTGGGAACCGCCACCCACGGCTCCGGCCCGAAGCTCGGCGCCTATCACACACAGCTCGAAGCCGTGCAGATCGTTGACGGGCTGGGCAGGATCCGCGAATTCACGCGCTCTGACGATCAGGACATGATCCACGCCACGGGCGTCGCGCTCGGCGCCTTCGGCGTGTTGAGCGAAGTGACCATGAACAACATCGCGACCTATCGACTGCGCCGCCGCAAATGGGTGCTGCCCATCGCCGACATGCTGCGTGATTTCGAAACGATGATGGCCGCGCACCGGTCGGCGGAATTCTATTACATTCCGTTCTCCGGCTACGCGCAGTTCATCGCCAGCGATCTGAGCGACGCGGCGACCACCGCGCGCCCTACCGAGGACGATGAGGGTTCCTTGCGCACGCTGCGCCGGCTGCGCACCGGACTGGCCTGGCTGCCCTCGCTGCGGCGCGCTCTGATCACCGGCGCCGTGAAAAAGGTGCCGGCCGAGGACTACGTGCAGGACTGGCTCAACGTCTATGCCAGTGACCGTCAGACCAAGTTCAACGAGATGGAATATCACCTTCCCTTCGAAGAGGGACCCAGGGCGCTGGCTGAGATCATCGAGCTCACCGAGAAACACTTTCCCGAAGTCTATTTCCCGATGGAGGTGCGCAGCGTCGCGGCCGACCGGTTCTGGCTCTCGCCTTTCTACGAGAGGCCGACCTGTTCCATCGCCATCCACCATGACGCGGCCAACGACCCGCTGCCGTTCATGCGCGCGGTCGAGCCGATCTTCCGCAAGTATGGCGGCAGGCCGCACTGGGGCAAGATGCACAGCCTGAAGGCGGCCGATCTGAAAAAACTCTATCCGCGCTGGGACGAAGCCATGGCGGTGCGCCGAGACATCGATCCGCACAACCGCTTCATCTCGCCTTATATGGCCGGGCTCTTCGGCATCGAGCCATGAGCGCGTATTTCGCCGAGATGTCGAAGGCGCTGCTGGCGGCCGATATCTATCGGCCTTGCCTGGTGCTCGACCGTGATCGGCTCGACCGCAACATCGCGCAGGTCAAGCAAAGGCTGGCACCGGGTCTTGCCGTGCGGCTGGTCGACAAGTCGCTGCCTTGCGTGCCGTTGCTGTCCTATATCGCCAAGGCGCTCGACACGAACCGCTTCATGACCTTCCACCCGCCGGTGACTCAAGCCGTGCTCGACGCCTTTCCCGAGGGCGATATGCTCTACGGCAAGCCGATGCCGGTGGAGGCTGCCAAGGCGGCGCTGACGCGGCGCGGCGCCGGCTGGTGGTCGCGCGTCTGCTGGCTGATCGACACGCCCAGGCGGCTCGCCGAATATGGCGCTTTGGCCGCCGAGCTCAGCACCGAATTGCGCTTCGCCTTCGAAGTCGATGTCGGCCTGCATCGCGGCGGCTTTGCCAGCCCGTCCGAGATCAAGGTGCTGACGATGCCGAAAGGCCTGCGCTGCGAAGGCATCATGGCCTATGAGGCGCATGCACCGGAAATCCCCGGTCTGTTCGGCGGCGCCGCCAAGGCGCTGAAAAAGGCCTCGACACTGGCGGCCGAGTTCGTCGCCGGGCTCGAACCGGACCAGCGCCGTATCCTCAACATCGGGGGCTCGAAGACGGCGCTGCTGCACGGCGGTGGCGCGGCGAATGAGGTGTCGATGGGCTCGGCCTTCGTGCTGCCGAGCGACTTCGACAAGCCCGGTCTCGACGGTTTTCAGCCGGCCGCCTTCATCGCCACGCCGATCCTCAAAGTGGCCGCCGCGGCGCTGCCTGGACCGGCCTGGGCCTCGAAGACCCTTCAGGCGCTCGGCCTCTTCCCGCGCAGGGGCTGTTATCTCTACGGCGGCAAATGGATGGCCGATCCGGTGTTCCCGGAAGGCATGAAGACGAACGGGCTGATGGGCTTTTCCTCCAACCAGCAATTCATGGGCCTGCCGGTATCAGCGGAGGTAAAGCCCGGGGATTATGCCTTCCTGCGGCCGACGCAGAGTGAGGCCGTGCTGCAGCACTTCGGCGCGATTGCGGTGTTTTCGGATGGTCGGATCGCGGACTCCTGGCCTGTGCTGCCGATTGGATGAGAGATATCTCAGCGTTGGCTGTTAGCGCCCGCGTCCCGAACTTCGTCATTGCAGGGTGGAACGCTTCGCTCCTTGCTCCGCCCTGGAATGACGACATCGTGTGCTGGCTTGCTGGATCATTTTATTGACTCAGTCAAATAAATGGTTGATCCTGTTTTCACAGGAGAGAAGCCATGACCATTCACCATCAACCCGACAAGAATGCTCCCGGCAAGGAGCTGATCGATGCGGTGCGGGCCTTCAATCGCTTCTACACGCGCCAGATCGGGTTGCTCGACGAAGGTTTGCTGAAAAGCCCGTTCTCCCTGACCGAGGCGCGGGTGCTCTACGAACTGGCGCACCGCGACGGCCTGACCGCGACCGACCTCGGCCGCGATCTTGGCCTCGATGCGGGCTATGTCAGCCGTTTGCTGAAGAAGTTCGAGCGCCGTCATCTCATCTCGAGGTCAACGCTGGCGTCGGATGCGCGGCAGTCGTCGATCGCGCTGACGAAAGCGGGCAGGGAGGCCTTTGCGCCGCTGAACAAGGATTCGCACAATCAGGTCGCCGCCTTGCTCGGCCGGCTGCCTGCCTCGGAGCAGCACCGACTGGTGAAATCCATGCGGACGGTCCAGGGACTGCTGGGGGAAAGCGCGGAGCCGAAAGTCCCCTATCTGTTGCGGCCTCTGCAGGTCGGCGACATCGGCTGGATCACCCGCCGGCAAGGCATGCTCTACGCACAGGACTATGGCTGGGACGAAACCTACGAGGCGCTGGTCGCCGAGATTCTCTCGGCCTTCGTGAAATCCTTCGACGCCAAATGGGAGCGCAACTGGATCGCCGAGCGCGACGGTGAGGTCGTCGGCTCGGTCTTCGTCGTACGCAAATCGGATCAGGTGGCGAAGCTTCGCCTGCTCTATGTTGAGCCTTCCGCGCGTGGCCTCGGCATCGGCAAGCGGCTGGTCGAGGAATGCATCGGCTTTTCCCGCGCCCGGGGGTACAAGACGCTGACCTTGTGGACCAACGATATCCTCACCGCCGCCCGCCACATCTACGTGGCGGCCGGCTTCAAACTGATCGAGGAAGAGGCTCATCATTCCTTCGGCAAGGATCTGGTGGGCCAGACCTGGAATCTCGACCTCTAGCCGGCTGCGGCATCCATCCAGAACCTGAGCGGTTGTTGCCGGTTGGCGCCGGTGCTATCAACAGATTGTCGAAAAGGACCCTGGAGCGGCAAATGGTAAGCCCGCTCCCTTCCATCACCTGGAAGCTCCGTTCCCATCCCATATGGGAACCCACGGCAAGCCCACGGCGTGCCTTACGCCTGGCTTGGCGTTCGGGGCTTCGCGGATCGGCGTTTCCTTCGTTTGCCAGGCGCCAACGAAGGAGAAGAAGAATGCCCATCATCCGCGCCGATACCGGCGTCATCACCCAGATCAATGTCTTCACCGTGCCCGAGGGCGGACAGCAGGCGTTGATCGATCTGCTGCGGGAAGCGGCGATGAGTTGCCGCGATATCTCAGGCTGGATGTCGGCCAGCTTGCACCGGAGCCTCGACGGCACGCGCGTCGTCAATTACGCGCAGGCGCGGGACGAGGCGGCCATGCGGCGCGTTTTCGAGCATTTGCGCAACAACGGTTTTCTCGACCACAACAAGGCTTTGGGCGAGGCTCATCCCGGCCTTTATGAGGTCGCTCTCACCCTGGAGTAAGGGATTTGAGGGGCCATGCTCCGGCCAGCGCGCCGGGGCATTGGCTTGCGCTGCGTCATGACTTGACCGGTATCCAGATTTCCAATCCGCCATTGCCGCTACGCGGATCGAATTCGGGACCATAGCGTTCGAAGTCCGGTGCGTCGGCAATTTCGTGGCCGGAGGCCGGCAGCCACCTGTTCCAGATCGTGTTGACCGTGCGGCGGATCGTCGAGATGTGCTCACGATGGGCGAAGACCGCATATTTCTGGGCCGGCACCCGCACGCGTGTGAATTCCCTGGGAAGGTCGGAAAAGTCCGACACCTCGACGCCGGCAATGTAATCGAAATTCCCGGCATCATCGCCATTGACGCAAACCCCGTAGGCGACATCGCCGGTCTCGCCGGGAATGTTGCCGATATAGGGGCCGAAGCGCTGCCACTGCATGGGAATGGCGGCGCTGGTTTCGCAACTGTAGCGTTCGCCGAGGCCCGCGATCAGCAATGGCCGGCTGGTTTCGAAGCGCGGCGGCTCGAGGTGGGCGAGAAGGGACTGGTCCATGAGGATAGGTTCCACGAGGTCTAACGTCTTGGTCGAACCTTGCGCACGCACCAACTCCGGCGTGGTGCCGAACTGGTCGCGGAAGGCACGGGTGAATGCCTCATGCGAGTTGTAGCCGGCATCCAGCGCGACGCCGAGAATGTCGGGCGCCCCGCCGGCCAGACGGCGCGCCGCCTCGGTCAGCCGGCGCGCGCGCATGTAACCCATCACCGAGCGGCCGGTCGCGGCACCGAAGGCCCGCGTCACATGGAAGCGCGACACGCCGCTGCTCGTCGCGACATCGTCAAGGCTGATGGCATCGGGCAGGTGGCTTTCGACAAACCAGAGCGCTTTCTCGGCAGGGTTCATGGTTCCTCGCATTTGGCCGGCTCACCCTAGCGAGACGCGGACGGTCAGTTTGATCGAAATTGCGCATGGCGCAATCGATCCGGCGATGGCGGGGATATGGTCCGTGCGTGTTCGGATGCTCGGCTAAACATTCGCGCCGCCTTCGGCCCCAACATCGGCACGGACGTGCAACTGGAAGGCGGCCTCGTCATGACGCCGTTCGTCAACCTGCAAGGCATCTGGACCTTCATGCAGGACAACACCGCCACGTCGGCCACGGCAACTCCTGGATTGGCGCAAACCGGTCTGCGCGGGCGCGCCGAAACCGGATTCGCGCTGTCGGCCGGCAACGGCATGTCGATCGACGCCTCGGCCTTCTATGACGGCCTGGGCAGCGATGACTATAGCTCCTGGGGCGGGAAGCTGGGGCTGAGCCACAGGTTCTGACCCTAGGAGCGCGGGTCGATGGCAGGAGCTCGGCTGCCTTGCTACCTGCAACTTGACCGGCGGATCTTTTGGACGCCATATCAGTTGGAACGACCCGACGGCTCGCTTTTCCGTCGTCTCAAGAGTGCCAACCGAAGAAGGCCGGTTTGATCGAAAATTGCGCGTCGCCCGAATTCGCCTGGAAGGTCGTCACGTCGTCCCTGGTGCCGGCCGGGTTTCACCGGCTCGGTTGACGGCTATTTGAACTCGCGCTGCTGCCAGATTGCCGCGATCTGCGCGCTGCCTGTCGATCTTATCCTTAGGTCGGTTGCCTTCCCAAGCAGATAGCTGTCTATGCGGATTCGGTAGAGCATGCAGTTACCGAAGGTATTACGCGTCTCACGGCAGTCCCGACGCATCTGCGCATAGATGCGGCTCCGCTCGGCTGCTGCTGCTTCCACGTCCGCGGCAGGAGATTTCGCATCGTTGTCATAGACAAGGTCAAGCGGTTTCAACCGCCTTGCTTCGGTGGCCTTAGCGGCAGGGAACGCCTCGGTCGGCACGAATGTCAGGTTGAGCACAAGGATTGCTGAAGTCATCCAAGAATCCGCGGTTGCTGAATCCAGCTGGCATTCGGACGCAAGCGTCTTCAGCAGGATTTCGCACTCCTTCCTGCCCCAATCCGAAGCCTGCTTCTTCAGTGTCTGCCTGCGTTCCGAGTAATTCGCGCCGAACACCTCGCCGGGCCAGACAAGTTCGATTCTGGCGGTCACCGGCGCAGCCGCGCCGGTTGATGGCTTGAGCATAGTCAGCAGGTCAACATCGTGAGTCTGCGTCACAAGCGGCCCGAAACGCGTGTCTATGATGTCTTTTTGCGAGCCAGCCATCACGGGTGGCGGGCATACGGCGCCTAGAAGCAGTGCAAGGATAAGCTTCTTCATATGAAACTCCGGACCCGCTTAGGTTCAGTCAGCGTCAAGACCCGGGTTCCTCTTTGCGCATGACCAGAATGTCGGCAATGCCGCTCGTGGTTGATCGCTTCTGACCTTTGTTGTCGAAGGACGACGTCGACGACAGGCTTATCCTGACGATCCTGCACGACCCGATTGTCATCCTTGTCTCGCGACAGTTGTCGGCGATCTGGGCGTAAATCTCTTCACGTCCCGCCGTGTCATCACCGGATCGCTGGTCCAGATAGCGTAGCCGCAATGCATCGATCACCCCCGATTGCCCATCGGGTCCGGCTTGGCCGGGCGTAATGAATTGCAACTTCATCGAGGATTGAAAGTCGGGATCGACAACGGCGCATTTCGATGCGACTTTTCGCACGAGCCGCTCGCATTCCTCCTCGGCGTATCTCAGCGCATGGATGTCGGCCATACGCTTTTCACCCGACGTTGCGGCAATATCCCTGACGGGGAACTGCCTCCTCACGTTGATGCTGGCTGATGCGGTCATGTCTGTCGACCCGGATTGCTCCGGCGTTTCGAGTAACTCGACCTCTTGCGCTCCGCCAAGAGTGTCGGCGTAGCGTTGCTGCAAGGTCAGGTGCGCTTTGGCCTTTTCGGTCTTTGAGGCATCCACTGTGACCAAGAGTATGACGAGACCCCAAACCACAAAGGGGCCGATGACAATCGCTAACGCTGCACCCGCAATGATCCGTCTAATCAATCCCAAGGGAATGCCTCCTGCCGCAACATGGAGATGGAACTGTTCGAGTATATTTAATGTAGGCAGGATAATTGTGGAAATGACTGTTTAGCATAAAATATAGTTAAGAAGATATATTTGTAGAGCATCGACTAAGGATGCCTGTTTCGATGGGCAGCCGATCCAGCCACGATCCCACTCGATCAGATGCCGCAGACGGCGGACGCTTGGATCCGGCTGCCTGCAAACCAGACATCCACAAGGGATTGACAATGGTGAGGGATGCCCGGTAAAGCCTCTGCGTAATTATATAACATATGGTGGCAATGAACAGGTGCGCCAGCCAGTCCGATGGGTCGGCAAGCCTCGAAAAGAATCGTTGCGACGCGGCTGGTTGAAAACTACCATGGCTGCAGATGGTCCCCGTGCCGAAAGGCGAGGGGTGAAAAGGGAACACGGTGAGATCCTCCATGGGATCGAGACCGTGGCTGCCCCCGCAACTGTAAGCGGTGAGCAAGATCCGGAATGCCACTGGCCGGCAAGGCTGGGAAGGCAGGATTGCGCCGAGACCCGCGAGCCAGGAGACCTGCCATCCGCATGAGTTGACCGGACGGGGTGTGCCGGGAGGAGACGTGGACGTCGGTCTTGTCGGCCGGCCCGCCAAAAATCCTTCCGTCGCCAATCGAGAAAGACGGAAAGTTGGACGGCGCCATCGATCCTATTCACCGCATTATCGTGTGCACGCTTTGCCGCGACATCCCAACCGGTATCAGGTCGGGCGAAAGCCTGTGCGTCGATTTGCGGTCGCGGCTCTCGGCTCACCATGAACCCGCCGTGGCGAATGGCTTCACGATCGAAGGCATCGAATGCATGGCGGGCTGCTCCCGGCCACTGACTGTGGCCTTCCAGGCGCCGGGCAAGGCCGCCTATCTCTTCGGCTCCATCGACGCCGAGGCCGACGCCGGCGACCTCGTGCGATTTGCCAGCCTCTACGCCTCGCTTCCCGACGGATGGTGCAATTCCGGACAGCGTCCGCCCAGGCTGGCCGGCAAGACGCTGGCCCGCATCCCGGGCGCGATTGCGGGTGAACGCCGATGACCGTGCCGCTTCTCGAAGCGAGCGATCTCGGCGCGACGGCGAATGGCCGCCATCTGGTCCATGCGGTCAGCCTGTCGGTGGCGGCGGGCGATCGCCTCGCCATCATTGGTCCCAATGGCGCCGGCAAGACCACGCTGCTGCGCATGCTGTCCGGCATGCTCAGCCCAAGCTCCGGGGAGGTGAAGCTCGGCGGGCGCCGCCTGGACAAGATTTCGGCCGCCGAACGCGCCCTGCACATCGCCGTCGTGGGCCAGACCGACCAGCCGGATGCACGCCTGGCGGTGATCGACTATGTCGAACTCGGCCGCGTCCCCCATGCCGGCCGCAGGCGTCGCAGCGAGGATCGCGACATCGTCGTGGATGCGCTGCGCCGGACCGGCCTGTTGCCGTTGCTTGGCCGCACCATCGGCTCGCTGTCGGGTGGCGAGCGCCAGCGGGCGCAGCTGGCTCGCGCCATCGCCCAGGAGCCGAAAGTGCTGTTCCTCGACGAGCCGACCAACCATCTCGATCCGCGCGCCCGCGGCGAACTGCTCGAACTCGTGGCCGGTTTCGGCATGACGGTGATCGCGGTGCTGCACGATCTGGCTCTCGTGGCGCCCTTCGCCACCCGGGTCGCGGTGATGAACGAGGCCCGGCTGCATGCGCTGGCGTCGCCGCGCGAGGCGCTCACCCAGCAACTCATCCGCGAGATCTTCGGCGTCGACGTCTTTCGCCTGCGCCACCCGACGGAAGACCGCGAACTGACGGTGTTCGATGTTCCGAACCGAGCAGCGCCGCCAAGCTGACCGACACTTCGCCCCAATCAACACTGTTCAACCAAGGAGCAAAATCCGTGAAACGTCTCGCTTTGTCGCTCGTCTTCTCGCTGCTGGCCTCTACGGCCTTCGCCTTCCCGGTCACCGTCGACAGCTGCGGCAAACCGCTGACCTTCGATGCGCCGCCAAAGCGCGCGGTCATCCATGACCTCAACATGGCCGAGATGGCTTTCGCGCTGAAACTGCAGCCGTCCATCGTCGGACTGACCGGTATCACTGGATGGTACAAGGTCGGCCCCGAATTCAAGGCGGAACAGGGCTCCATTCCGGAACTGGCGCCGAAATACCCCACGATCGAGAACCTTGTCGCGGTCGAGCCCGATTTCTTCTTCGCCGGCTGGTACTATGGCATGAAGCCGGGCGGCGACGTGACGCCCGACACGCTGGCCCCGCACGGCATCAAGACGCTGGTGCTGACCGAAAGCTGTGTCCATCTCGACAAGAACCGCCCCGCGGCTTCCATGGACCTGCTCTATGGCGACGTCGAAAAGCTGGGCAAGATCTTCGGCAAGGAGACAGAGGCGGAGAAACTTGTCGCCGGCTGGAAGGCGCAACTCGCCGACATCACCGCCAAGGTCGGCGACCGAAAGGGAACGCGCGTATTCCTGTACGATTCCGGTGAGGACAAGCCGTTTACGGCCGGAAAATTTGCCATTCCCAGCGCCATGATATCAGCAGCCGGCGGCGAGAATATCATGGCCGACATGGACACCAGCTGGGGCAATACGGACTGGGAGACGGTGGCTGCCCGCAATCCGCAATTCCTCATCCTGCTCGATTATCAGGATGGCGGCGGCTACAAGAAACTGCTCGATTTCCTCAAGGCGCACCCGGCGATGAAGGAGACCGACGCGGTCAAGAACGAACGTTTCGTCGCCCTTCGCTATGCCGAGCTCACGCCAGGCCCGGCCAACATCGAGGCGATCGGCAAGATCGCCAAGGCGATGCATCCGGAAGCGTTCTGATGCATCCTGCCCCGAAACATGGATCCGGCGCGCTTTCGGGGCACCAGGCATTCGCGGCGGCCATGTTGGCGGGCGCGGTGGCACTCGTCGCTTTGGTGCTGCTGTCGATCGCCTACGGGTCGACACTGATCCCGCTGACGGATGTCGTTGCCGCCCTCGGTCACGCTGTCGGGTTGGGGGAACACCAGGTGTCAGGCCCGGTTGGCAAGATCGTCGTCGATCTGCGGCTGCCGCGCACCCTGCTGGCGGTCTGTGTCGGCGGCGGGCTGGGGATTGTTGGCGCGTTGCTGCAGACAGTGACCCGCAACGACCTTGCCGATCCCTTCCTGTTCGGCCTGTCGTCGGGGGCCGCCGCAGGGGCGGTTTCCGTTATCACCGTCTTCGGCGACAGCTTCGGCATCTGGACCTTGCCGGTCGCGGCCTTCACCGGCGGCATACTGGCGGCCTTCATCGTCCTGCTGCTGGTCGCGCGGGTGAGGGGGCAGGGGCCGGAGCGGCTGATCCTCGCCGGCCTCGCGGTCTCCTTCCTGTTCACGGCCTTGACCAACTATCTCGTCTTCGCCGGCGACCAGCGTGCTGCCCATTCGGTGCTGTTCTGGACCATGGGCGGGCTCGGACTGGCGCGTTGGGACAATGTGTGGCTGGGCGCGGTGGGCGCCGGCACGATCGCGGCTTACGGCCTGTGGAACCATCGCCGGCTGGATGCCTTCCTGGCCGGTGAAAGTGCAGCCGAAAGCCTCGGTGTGCCGGTCGCCCGGATGCGCAGGATGACGTTCCTGGTCGCCGCCTTCTCGACCGCGATCCTTGTCTCGGTCGCCGGTGTCATCGGCTTCGTCGGGCTGATGATCCCGCATCTGGCGCGCCCGCTGGCCGGGCCACTGCATCTGCGCCTGATCGCAAGCTGCGCGCTGTTCGGGGCGGTGCTCCTGCTGGCAAGCGACCTTCTGGCCCGAACGCTGCTGCCGCCGCAGGAACTGCCGATCGGTATCATCACCAGCTCGCTCGGTGCTTTCTTCGTCGTCACCATGGTTGTGCGAAACCGCCTGTGAAACGTCTGTTTTCTTGTGCCGGCTTCATGGCGGTGCGGTGTTCATTCGTCGCTAACCATGATTGCGGTGGACTGTTGCCATCCCGATTTGCCGGCTTCTGGCGCAATGCGGCATCTTGAATAGTAAGCACGCTTATTATAAGTATCGCTCATGGTTTCCGACGGCATAGACAGATTGGGATTTTTGATCCACGACGTGCAGCGTCTGCTGCGCAAGCGTTTCGAGACGCGCGCAAGCGGGCTTGGCCTGTCCTCCGCGCAGTGGCGCCTGATGGTGCGTGTCGCCAAGGAGGCCGGCATCACCCAGGCCCGGCTCGCCGAATTGCTCGAAATCGAGCCGATCAGCGTCTCGCGCCTTGTCGACCGCATGGAGGAGGGTGGCTGGATCGAACGCCGCGCCGATGCCGCCGACCGCCGCGTGCGCATGATCTTCCCGACGGAGAAGGCGAGTGCCGCCTATGCCGATGTGAAGAGCCTTGCCGGCGAGGTCTATGAGGAATCGCTGAGCGGCGTTTCGCAGGAAGACCGTCGCCTGCTGATCCGGGTGCTCGATGCAATCGTGCAGAATCTGACGGACGGCGAAGCGTCGTCGCTTGAGAAGATGAAAAGTGCGGAAGGCGCGGCAGCATGAACGCGGTGGCAAAGGTAAAGGAAAATCCTTCCGAGGTGGAGATGGAAGCGCCGGCACAGCCGGTTGCCGCGCCTGTCGCGGTCGCTCCTCCCGTCCAGCCGGTCCCGGCGCCGAAGAAGAAGCGGCGCCTCGGCCGCTTCTTTTTGATGTTCGCGCTGCCGGCCGCGCTCATCGTCGGTGGCGGCTATGTCTGGGTGACCGGCGGGCGCTACCAGGAGACCGAAAACGCCAACCTGCAGCAGGCCAAGGTGTCGATCGCCTCGGATACTGCCGGGCGCGTCGTCCAGGTCGCCATAGCGGACAATCAGATGGTCAAGCAGGGTGATCTTCTGTTCGCCATCGACCCCGAGCCGTATCGCATCGCGCTTGCACAGGCCGACGCGGCGGTGGCTGCCGCGCGCCTCAATGTCGAGCAGTTGCGCGCCGCCTACAGCCAGGCGCTGGCGCAGCAGAAATCCGATTCCAGCGAGGTCGACTACGCGCAGTCGCAATATGACCGCGCCGCCGATCTTGCCCAGAAGGGCATCAACGCCAAATCGTCGCTCGACCAGGCGAGGAACGACCTCGACAAGGCAAAGCAGCAGCTGGCCGTTGCCGAACAGGGCATCATCAGCGCCAAGGCGGCGCTTGGCGGCAATCCCGACATCGAGACCGACAAGCACCCGACAGTGATGTCGGCGCTCGCCGCGCGTGACAAGGCCGCCTACGACCTGGCGCAGACGACGGTCAAGGCGCCCGCCGACGGCGTGATATCCCAGGCCTCGTCCTTCAAGGTCGGCCAGTTTGTCGGCGCCGGCACGCCGCTGTTTTCACTGGTCGAGACCGGCGACACCTGGATCGATGCCAATTTCAAGGAAACGCAGCTCACCAACATGAAGCCGGGCCAGAAGGCAGAGATCGTGGTCGACACCTATCCGGGCAAGACCTTCGAGGCGACCGTCAAGGCGATCGGGGCGGGAACCGGCGCGGAATTCTCGCTGCTGCCGGCACAGAACGCGACCGGCAACTGGGTCAAGGTCACGCAGCGCATTCCCGTGCGCCTGGAGCTGACCGCCCCTGATGCCAGGATGGCTTTGCGTACGGGTATGAGCGCCTCCGTCAGCGTCGATACCGGCGTTGCCCGCGGCTTTCCCGCCATATTCGGTCACGCCAAGGCTGGCGAGGCCGCGCAGTAGAAGTCGGCTGAAGCCCGCTGCGACCCGGCGGGTGGAGGCGGATAGCAGGATTGGTCTGATGGGAGGAGTGAGAAGGATCGGAACTTGGTTCGAGCCGCCGAGCGGTGGCCCAACTCTGAAATCCTCGACACGGACCCTTCGGTCCTCATGTTTCCGGGCGGCAGGCATCCGCTGGCACAGAGACTTTCAGTCGATGTAACCCCCACATCGACAAATCGCGTCCCACCGCGATGAGCGTCTCTCGACGGAAGGCGTTGCCGCCCGGAAACCTCGTGTACACGTTTTTGTTACCTGCTGGAAGTTCCGCATCATGAGCACGCCAGAACCATTTCGGGAAGTGCCGCATCGCGGGCTGATTACGGTCGCGCTGATGCTGGCGACGATCATGCAGGCGCTCGACACCACCATCGCCAACGTCGCCCTGCCGACCATGACCGGCGATCTCGGCGCCTCGCCCGACAACATCAACTGGGTGCTGACCTCCTACATCGTCGCCGCCGCCATCATGACGCCGGTCACCGGCTGGCTCGCCGACCGCTTGGGCCGCAAGGAGCTGTTCCTGACGGCGGTGGTCGGCTTCACCATATTCTCCATGCTGTGCGGCCTGGCCTGGAGCCTGGAGACGATGGTGTTCTTCCGGCTGATGCAAGGTGTGTTCGGCGCCGCCATCGTGCCGCTGTCGCAGACCTTCCTGCTCGACATCAATCCCAGGGAACGCCACGGCCAGGCGATGGCCATCTGGGGCGCCGGCATCATGCTGGGTCCGATTCTTGGGCCGACGCTGGGCGGCTGGCTGACCGAGAATTTCAACTGGCGCTGGGTGTTTTTCATCAATCTGCCGGTGGGCATCGTCGCTTTCCTCGGCATGGCTGCCTATCTTCCCGCTGTCGCCCGGCGGGTGCGCAGCTTTGATTTCTTCGGCTTCGCCATGATATCGCTCGGCGTCGGCGCGCTGCAATTGCTGCTCGACCGTGGCGGCGAGGTCGACTGGTTTTCCTCGGTCGAAATCTGGATCGAGCTCGGCCTGTCGATCACCGGCTTCTGGGTGTTCATCATCCACACGGTGACCGCGGAGCATCCGTTCATCGACCCCAAGATCTTCCTCGACCGCAATTTCGTTACCGGTCTCGCCTTCATCTTCGTCATGGGCGTGCTGATCCTGGCTTCCATGTCGCTGTTGCCGCCCATGCTGTCGACCATCTTCGGCTATCCGACCGTCACCATCGGCATTGTCATGGGACCGCGCGGTGTCGGCACGATGATTTCGATGCTCGTCGTCGGGCGGATCATGGGCAAGATCGACGCCAGGATTCTCGTCGTCGTCGGCTTTCTCCTGACGGCGCAGTCGCTCTACACCATGGCAAGCTTCACACCGCAGATGGACAACTGGCTGATCATCAGCTCGGGCGTCATCCAGGGTCTGGGCATGGGCATGGTCTTCGTGCCGCTGTCGACCGTCGCCTTCGCCACGCTCGACGCGCGCTACCGCACCGACGCAACCGCGCTGTTCAGCCTGGTGCGCAACCTCGGCTCATCGATAGGCGTGTCGGTCGTGACCGTGCTGCTGGTGCGTAACACACAGGTCAACCACGCCGAGCTTTCCATTTTCATCAATCCGTTCAATCCCAATCTCTGGGCGGCTTCGCCAGCCGCCGCGAGCGGTGATCCGATGGCGCTGTCGGAAGTCGATCGCATGGTCAATCTCCAGGCCATGATGATATCCTACGTCAACGACTTCAAAATCCTGATGGTCATGACGCTGGCCGCCATCCCGTTCGTTTTTCTGTTGCGCAAGCCGAAGGCCGGCCCGGCAGGCGGGGGAGCGCCGGCCGCGCATATGGACTAGGATTGCCACATCGGTTGGTCCTAGCTGCTGACCGAAGCCGGCTGCATCGTTCCGCCATTGCCAGCTGGACGTGAGAACGATGCAATCCCAGACATTTCCGGTCTTCGATCTTGGACGGTTCGAAACAGCCGGGGCCGCGGAAAAGACTGCGCTCGGCGCCGAGGTCGACCGCATCTGCCGCGATACGGGGTTCCTGGCCGTGACCAACCACGGAATTGCGCAGTCGGTGATCGACGCGGCATGGTTGAAAGCTCGCGCCTTCTTCGACCTGCCGCCGGAGGAGAAACAGCGCTCCAAGGCGCCATACAAGGGCTATCCCTACGGTTATCTTGGCCCCGAGCTCGAAGCACTGGCCAAATCCCGCAATGTCGACACGCCGCCCGATCTCAAGGAGAGCTTCAACGGCGGGCCGCTCAACGTTCCCCCAGCCATGTCCGATCCAGAGGCGCTCGCCTTCTGCTATGCCGAGACAATCTGGCCTCACGCACCAGACGGCTTCGTCGACGCCTGGAAAGCCTACTACGCCGCGCTCGAGGATCTGGCTCTGCGCATCATGCGTGTGTTCGCCACCGCGCTCGACCTGCCTGAAAGGCATTTCGACAGCTACCTCGATGCGCCGATCAGCGCGCTGAGGGCGCTCAACTATCCCGAACAACATGTCGCGCCGAAGCCGGGCCAGATCCGCGCCGGCGCCCACACCGATTATGGCAGCCTGACGATCCTGCTACCGCAGGCCGGGTCTCGCGGTCTGCAGATTATCACGCCGGATGGCGAGTGGACGGAAGTGCCACCGATCCCGGGCGCCTTCGTCATCAACATAGGCGACCTGATGGCGCGCTGGACCAACGACCGCTGGGTCTCCACCGTGCATCGTGTCGTCAATCCGCCGGCGGAAGACGGCGGTCGTGACCGGCGTCAGTCCATGGCCTTCTTCCACCAGCCCAACTGGAACGCCGAGATCAAGGTGCTGGAAGCCTGTCTCGCGCAAGGCGAGGCGCCGAAATATGAGCCAGTACGTTCCGGCCCCTATCTGATGGGCAAGTTCAAGGCGACGACGAAGTAGGGCCGCGTCTACCTGCCGAGTACGAGTGCCCAGTAGCGCAGGCTGGGGTCCTTGCCGTCGCGGACATAGGCCAGCCCGAAGCGGCTGAAGTCCGGATCGAGAATGTTGCGCCGGTGGCCCTGCGAATTCATCCAGATATCGAACAGTTTTTTCTGGTCGAAACGGCCTTCGGCGATGTTCTCTGCCGCCGCGCCGCGCACGCCGTTGTCCTTCATGCGTGAGGCGAAGTCCTTGCCCCAGCCGGTCGTATGGCTCATGCGCTCCCTCTGCGCCATGTAGCCGGCCTGTTGCAGCGCCGCCTGCTCGAGTTGCGCGTCGGGCACGAGCGGCCCGCGCCCTCCGGTGGCACGGAGCCCTGCCAAGGTAGCCGTGGCGGAGGAAGATACGCCTGCCCCTTCGCCGGTCGGGACGGAAACGGTGCTGCAGGCCGAAAGCGCGGCGATGGCCGCGAGCGCGATCATCAGGGTGCGTCTGTTGAGGCGCGGTTCGTCAAGGGAGTGGGCGAGACGGATCATTCCCGCTTGAATAGCCGCGATCATGGCTTTTGGCGGGCAAGAGTGGAAATTAGCTGGGAAAGTCGCGGCTTGGCGTGCCCTGAAGCCATCGCATAGTCTTGGACTGCCGTCTGATCCCCACGAGTCGGACGGAGCATGAGATGCGAGACTCCAATGCCGACGACCGGACGTGACTTCCCGACGCTCTCCACCTCGCGCTTGTTGCTGCGCGCTCCGGCCCAGCAAGACGTCGACGCCTTCCACGAGATTCTATCGATGCCCGAAGTCGTCAGGTTCTCGAACTGGCCCGATGCGGCCGGCAAGGCCGTGGCCGAGCGGGCAGTGCGATGGATGCGCAAGGCCTATCCTTCCGGCAAGGGCTGCGCCTGGATGATCGAGGATCGCCAGACCGGGACGGTGGCGGGGGCAATCAGGTACAACTGGTTCATCAGGAAATCGAAATGCGGCGAGATCGGCTATGAACTGCGTCCGGATTTCTGGGGCAGGGGCCTGATGACCGAGGCCGCCGCGGCTGTCGCCGTTTGCGGCCATGGTTTTTTCGGCCTCAACCGCATCGAGGCATGGACGCTGCCAGGCAATCCCGGATCCGACCGCGTGCTGGAGAAAGCAGGCTTCCGTTACGAGGGGACTTTGCGGCAGAAAGCCTGGTTCAAGGGCAGCTATCACGACTTTCGCATGTTTGGCCGGGTGGCCGGCGATCATGCGGGTTCGAACCAACGCGCATAGGCTCATAGAAGCGGCTCGGACATTCCGCTCAAGCACAGGGATCGTTGCCAAATGCTCCATCACGTCTCGTTTGGGGTTTCCAACATCGAACGCTCGGCAGGTTTTTATGACGCCGCGCTGGCGCCGCTCGGCTATGTCAGGGTCTGGGAGGACCTGAGGCCCGGCGAGGCCGATCAGGCTGTCGGCTACGGCGTTGCCGGCGGTGGCGACAAGCTGGCGCTGAAGCTCCGTCCGAAGGGGCAGCGTCCGCCTGGTCCGGGTTTTCACCTGGCCTTCGCCGCCCCGAACCGCCAAAGCATCGAGCAATTTCATGCTGCAGCGCTCGTGCATGGCGGCCGCGACAACGGCGCGCCTGGCCCGCGGCCCGACTACGGACCGCATTATTTCGCGGCCTTCGTCATCGATCCGGACGGTCATCATATCGAGGCGGTTTTCAACGCACCTGGATAATCCGCCCGGCTGCCATCCGGTGACAATCCCGTGAGGGCGTCACCAAAGCCATCGATACGGCGACAACCCCTGGCAAATCGGTTATGCTGCCACATCTACTAGTGGCAGCTGCGGGCGGCCATCATGGCGGTGACCGCCCCCGATACTCGGGAGGAAGGTTATGGCCGGCTTTCATGTCATGGCGGACGCCTATGGGATGCACGTGCAGCCCACGGTACGCCGCATCACCACGGCGGATCTCTGGGACGCGCTCAGGCTCGGCGCCGAGGATTTCTGGGCGAAGCCCTCGCACTATGTGTTCCTGTGTCTGATCTACCCGATCGTCGGCCTTATCCTGACGCAGTGGACGTCGGGCTCCAATGCCATCCAGCTTGTCTACCCCTTGATGTCGGGCTTTGCCCTGGTCGGGCCGTTCGCCGCGATCGGCTTGTACGAGATCAGCCGCCGGCGCGAACTTGGCATGAACACCGATTGGCGCCATGCCCTGAATGTGCGCCGCTCTCCGGCGCTGCCCTCGATAGCAGTGATCGGCATCATGCTGTTCGCGCTCTTCCTTCTGTGGCTGTTCGCCGCGCAATCGATCTACACAAGCCTGTTCGGCGATCAGCCGCCGGCCTCGATCGGCGCATTCCTGCGCGACGTGCTGACGACCAGCAGGGGCTGGACGCTGATCCTTGCCGGCAATGCGGCCGGTTTCGTGTTCGCCGTGATCGTGCTCGCCACCACGGTGATCGCCTTTCCGCTGCTGCTCGACCGTGATGTGGGCGCCGTTTCCGCAATCGAAACCTCGGTTCGCGCTGTGATGGCAAATCCGCTGCAGATGGCCTTGTGGGGCCTGCTGGTCGCCGTGCTTCTGGTCATCGGCTCGATCCCGCTGTTTGCCGGGCTCGCCATCGTCATGCCGATCCTTGGCCATGCCACCTGGCATCTCTACCGCAAGGTCATCGAGCCGCCTCAGATCCGGCCACCGCGCCGGCCGATGTAGGCAGGCGTCCGGTCGCGGGAGGCATCCAAGCGTTTATGAAGGAAGCCTTTGGCGGCTGAAAGAGAAGACCCGACGCGTTCGCCTTCAGCGCTGCGCGTCGGTTGCCATCTTCACGGCCAGCGCCGTCAGCACCGTTCCCATCATCCAGCGCTGGATGACCAGCCACAGGGGCCGTCCGGCGAGGAAAGTGGCGATCGAGCCTGCTGTCACCGCGATGATCGCGTTGACGGTGAGGCTGATCGAAATCTGCGTGGCGCCCAGCACCAGGAGCTGCGACAGGACGTGACCCTTGCCGATGCTGATGAACTGCGGCAGCAGCGACAGATAGAGCACCGCCACCTTCGGGTTGAGGAGATTGGTCATCAGCCCCATGGCGAACAGCTTGCGCGGCCTGTCTTTGGGCAGGTCGCGCACCTGGAACGGCGAACGTCCGCCGGGCTTCACCGCTTGCCAGGCCAGCCACAGGAGATAGACCACGCCGGCAAAGCGCAGCGCATCGTAAGCATAGGGGACCGCCAGCAAGAGCGCGGTGATGCCGAACGCGGCCGAGACCACATAGAAGAGAAAGCCGACGGCCACCCCGCACAACGAGATAAGGCCGGCCTTCGGCCCTTGCGACAGCGAGCGCGAGATCAGGTAGATCATGTTCGGGCCTGGTGTCAGCACCATGCCGAGGCAGACCAGCGCGAAGGCGAGGTGATTGGCGGCTTCAGGCATGGTTCGTCTTCCCGTGTGCGGGGATGCGCCACCCGCAGGCGCCCGATCTGTGCCCGTTCAGGGCCATAGCCGCAAGGGCTTGGCGGCTCCGCTCATTGCGCCAGAGAGGTGCTAGCCGACCACGCGCAGGTTCGACAGTTCGTTGCCGATTTCCTTGAAATCGTTCGACAGGCTGGCGCCGGTCGCATTCCAGAACAGTTTCGCCGGCTTGCTCGGATCGGTCGAGTCCTTGCGGAAGCGTGAGTCCGACGAGCAGGACTTCAGCGCGTCGATCGCCAGCTTGTCCGCGTCCTTGGTCGTCGACAGGTCGAGCGCCACCGTCATCACCATGATGTTGGCGGCCTTGGCGTTGTTGCAAAGCGTTGCCATCTGCTCGTTGAGCGCATTGGTGTAATTCGCGTTCGAATAGTCGAACTGACCGATGGCGCTCGATGTGCCCATGAACATGCGGCCGACCGAGGTGCGGTTGTAGCCGGGATTGAGATAGCCGTAGGACGCGTAGGTGGATTTCGAATCCGCGGGGTCGGAATAGCTCAGCGAGGAGGGCGTATAGTAGGTGTTAGCGCCGTCTGTCAGGACGATCACCACCTTGTCGTTGCCTCTCTCGGTTTCCGAACGTCCCTGCGTGAACGGTTCACCGCTCGATACAACCTTCCAGCCCCAGGCCATGCCCTCGGGGACGTTGGTGCCTCCGCTCGGCTGCATCAGGTCGATCGCGGCCTTGATCGAGGTGAGGCCGTCGGCGACGCTGACATCGGTCAGCGGCGTGATCGGGTTGGTGGTGCAGCTGTAGTTCGGCCCGTTGCCGGCCGGTAGCGCCGGCGCATCGATCGGCCGCGGCTGGAAATACTTGGCCATGTTGCGCAGCCTCGACTGGCCGCTACTGCTCGACGGGTTGTCGTTCCACCAACTGTTCACGGCGCCGTAGGTTGCGGGGGATGCCTCCTTGGGATCCTGCGTCACCTTCCAGTGGTTTCCGGGTTCGTCCGGAGCGAACATGGGCACGAACATCGTTGCCGGATCGCCTACGCCGATGCCGGTGTTGGCGGAGCCGCCGGACGGCGGAGCGTCGTTGACGTTGTAGGGGTAGGGCCTTGCCTCGACACATCCCTGCCAACTGGCGAAGGGACCATAGGTATCGGCGTAGTCATATGCGTCATAGCTGCGCTTGCAGGTATTGTTCGAATTGTATTCGGCACAGACAACCCGCTTGCTGTTGGCGACACGCTCGTGATTGGTGACCACCTTCATATCGCGGTAGAGCGAAAACCGGGTCAGCATCTGGCCTTCCTCGCTGCCCCAGCCGGTGCCGCGCTTGTACCAGATGCCATTGGTCTGCTGGGCGTATTTGTCGGCGGCGTTGAGCGTCGACCAGTCGAAATTCTCGTTCGACACTGGCGACAGACCCTCAGTGTCCATCCAGGACGCGTTGCCGTTGGCAGGTCCGACATTGACCGAAGCGGCGAAGGGCACGAGGCCGAACTGCACCGGCTTGTCGATCTGCTTGATCATTGCAGCCTGCTGAGCGAGCGTGTCGACCAGCTGTTTTGCGGCGGTCTTGAGCAGGTCGATGCGTTGCTGCCGCGAGCCCGTTCCGGCCGTGGTCATCGATCCGGAATTGTCGAGCACCAGGGCGACTTCCAGCGTGTTCTTCAGCCGCACCTGCGAGATGACGTTGAAGCTGAGCCTCTTGTTCGCATCGTCCGCCGATTTGCCGACAAGCTGAGCGAAGGCGGGGTAGAAATAGGGTTTGTAGTTGAGCTGGGCGGTCATCGTCAGCACGCCGCCGCCTGTGGCGCTGCTGGGCAAGGTGACGTTGAGCGTCGTGCTGGCCGGGTCGATGTCGTTCAGGTTGGCCTTGAAGAAGTCGAGGGCATAGGCTTTCAACTGATCGTCGGTCGCGCCTTCCGTCAGTCGGCGCGCCGTGGCGAAATTGGCGGCGTCGAGCGCGTTCGAAACCATCTGTTTTTCACGGTTCATTTCCGTGAAGTCGACAGCGATCGCGACGCCGCCCATCAGCGGCACCATCGCCACGACCGTCATAAGAGCATAGTTGCCGCGCCTGTCGCGGCCGAACTGACGCCAGATTTCACGCATCTCTTGCAGCGGCCCCCGCCGGCGGATTCTCAATCGCCGCACCTTTCCACAAAACGCTGAAGGACGGGTTTGGGAAACCGCTCTATTGCCTGGTTGATGTTTCACCAACCGCTAACCAATCCAAGGGGTTGCGGCAGCCCAACGCCGTTCAAAGCAAAACGCCCCGCCGATGCGGGGCGTTCATGCAGGCGGGGGCGTTCGATCAGCTGACGATGCGCAGGTTGGAAAGCTCGTTGCCAATCGCCTTGAAATCGTCGGAGAGCGAGGCTCCGGTCGAATTCCAGAACAGTTTCATCGGCTTGCTGGGATCTGTTGGATCCTTGCTGAAGCGAGAGTCCGACGAGCAGGCTTTCAGCGCATCCATCTGCGCCTTCTCGGCCGTATTCTTCGAGTCGAGGTCGAGCGCAATGGTCATGACGATGACGCCGGCCGTCTTCGCGTTGCTGCAAAGCGTCGCGAAGTGCTCGTTCATGGCCTTGGTGTAGTTGGAATTCGAATAGTCGGTCTTGCTGATGCTGCTGCTGGTGCCGAGGAACATGCGGCCGTAGCTGTAGCCATTGCTGTACGGCTTTACATAGCCGAGAGCGGAATAGATGGCCTTCGCGCCGGCCAGATCATTGCCACCGGAAGCCCAGTTGGTCCCGGAATAGGTCTGTGCCGTGACCGAGGTTGGCGTGTAGTATGTGTTCGCGCCGTCGGTCAGCACGATCAGGACCTTGTCGTTGCCCTTCTCGGATTCCGGACGACCGTCGGTGAAGGGCGCCCCGCTCGACAGGGTTCTCCAACCCCAAGCCATGCCTTCGGGCACATTGGTGGCGCCGCTGGCGTTCATGGCGTCGATGGCTGTCTTCACGGAACTCGCTCCCGCCGTCGTGGAGACGTCGGTGAGCGGTGTTATCGCGGTTGTGCTGCAGCTCGTATTAGGGCCTGCATTCATGCCGTAGGCCGGCGTCACCGTGGTGCCGACGTTGAAGTATTTGGGCATGTAGCGCTGACGCTCGGCATCCGTGCCAGAGGAACTGTCGGTGTCCCAGTTGTTGTTGGCAGGCCTTGAGGAACTGTCGGTGTTGTCAGTCTCGTCAGGGGCAAACATCGGGACGAAAAGGGTCTCCGGAGTACCCGTAGAGGCCGCTGTGTCCTGGATGTTGTAGGGGTAGGGGCGGGACTCGACACATCCTCCCCAGGCGGCAACGCTGCCATAGGTGTAGTTGTAGCCGTCCTGCCAGGTCCTGCACGATCCGTTGGAGTAGGTCGCCGTGCATTTGAACTGGGCGACGTAGGTTGCCGAAACCACCCGCTGCATCTGGTTGTAGAGGGAAAAGCGCGTCAGCGGCTTGTCCTTCTGGCTGACATCCCAACCGCTGCCCTTGGCATACCAGACGCCATTGATCTTCTGTGCGTATTTGGTCGAAGAATAGGACGAACTCATCGTCGTCCAGTCGAAGTTCTCGTGATGGATCGGCGAAATGCCCGTCGTATCCATCCACGCCGCCGATGCATTGCCTGAGCCGACATTAACCGAGGCGGCAAATGGAACGAGACTGAACTGGACCGGGTTGGCGATCTGCCGCATCTGCTGGGCTTCGCCGGCCAGCTGGTCGACAAGCTGCTTGGCGGCGCTCTTGAGCAGGTCGAACCGAACCTTGTTCGAACCTTTGCCGGTTTCCGTCATCGATCCGGAATTGTCGAGTACCAGCGCCACCTCCAGCGTGTTCTTCAGGCGGACCTCCGAGCAGGTGTTGAACGCTATGTCGGTTGTGTCGGGGCTGCCTCCCAACAGGATCCTCGCGGCGGGCTGGAAGTAGGGTTTGTATGTCAGGGTGCCGCAGAGCTTCAGCGTTCCTCCGCCCGTATTGTTGTTGGGCAGCGTTACCGTCAGCGTGGTGTTGGCCGGGTCGACATGCGCGAGGTTGGCTTCAAAGAAATTCTTCGCATAGGCTTTGGCGGCCGTGTCGGTGGCGCCGGCGACGATCTGCTGGGCCGTGGCAATGCCGGCGGCGTCCAGCGCATTCAGGGCGTTCTGCCGCTGGCGCACCATTTCCGTATAGTCGATGCCGATCGCCAGGCCGCCCATCAGCGGCACCATGGCAAGAACCATCATCAGCGCGTAGTTGCCACGCCTGTCGTTTCCGAATTTCCGGATCATTGCCGCGAACCACCCCCGAAAAATCAATTATCGGTGAGGACCGTGTCATAAATCGTTAAATTTCAGGTTTCCGGAATATATCCAAGGCCGGGGTGCCTTTTCAAAGCTCGTTAACCAAATGCCCGGCCAGCCCCGGCTTCCGCCTCCGAAACCGGAGGCCTTGGTGACGGCCTCCGGTCGGCAAGCGGCAAAAGCTGGTGACAGCTTGGGCCGGTTCGGTTAATTCGAACCGGCCGCGACGGAGCGCCGGCCGCGGCACTTGCAATGATCATATCGAAGGAAACGGCATGGCGGATTCGCCTGAAATCGTCGGCTCGCTTGAAGACGTGTCGAAAACCTACTCGGCAATCCTGTGCGACGTCTGGGGCGTGGTCCACAATGGCGAATGGCATTTTCCGGCGGCGGCTGCCGCGCTGGCGGCGGCAAGGACGGCCGGTATTCCGGTTGTTCTCATCACCAACTCGCCTCGCCGCAGTGCCGATGTCGTGACCCAGATGAGCGTGATCGGCGTTCCGCCGTCGGCCTATGACCGGGTAGTGACCTCCGGCGACGTGACCCGCGATCTCATCGCGGAAGGCCCACGCAAGATCTTCCACATCGGCGCCGACCGCGATCTGACCCTCTATGACGGGCTCGATGTCGAACTCGTCGAAGAATTCGAAGCCGCCGGCGTCGTCTGCACCGGCTTGTTTGATGACGAGGCTGAAAAGCCCGAGGATTACACCGAATTGCTGCGCCGATTGAGAGCCAGGAACCTGCCGTTCATCTGCGCCAATCCCGATATCATGGTGGAGCGCGGCGAACGCATCATCTGGTGCGCCGGCGCCCTGGCGCGTGACTATGCCCAGCTCGGCGGCCGCACCCTGATCGCCGGAAAGCCCTATGCGCCGATCTACGATCTGGCGATGAAGGAACTGGCCGCGATACTCGGCCGGCCGGTCGAGCGTTCGCGGGTGCTGGCCATCGGCGACGGTGTTATGACCGATGTCAAGGGAGCCGCCGACAATGGTTTCGACGTCCTCTACGTCTCCGGCGGCATTCATGCCCGCGACTATGGCGATGCATCCCGGCCCGACCCCGCGAAGCTCCAGCTCTTCCTGGAACGGCACGGCTACCGGCCGGTCGCCGTCATAGCCAGACTGCAGTAGGTGGCGATGGCAGGCTTCCATCATCTCTCGGCCAGCACCCCGCTGCCTGCCGATCTGCGCGGCGGCGTGGTCGCGATCGGCAATTTCGACGGCGTCCATCGTGGCCACCAGGCGGTACTCGAACGGGCATTGGCAGAGTCTGTGCGGCGAGCCGTGCCCGCCTTGGTGTTGACCTTCGAACCGCACCCGCGAAAGGTCTTCAGGCCTGACTTGCCGCTGTTCGTGCTGACGCCGCCGCCGATGAAGGCAAGGCTGCTGTCGCTGCTGGGTTTCGCCGCACTCGTCGAGCAGCCCTTCACGCGCGATTTCGCCTCGCTGTCGGCGGAAGCTTTCGTCACCGAGGTTCTGGAGCGGACGCTCGGCATCACCCATGCCGTGACGGGTTTCGATTTCCATTTCGGCAAGGACCGTCAGGGCGGGCCTGCCTATCTGATGGCGGCCGGCGACCGCCATGGTTTCGGTGTCACGCTTGTCGACGCTTTTCGCGACGAGGGCGCCGAGGTGATTTCATCGAGCCGGATCCGGACTTTGCTCTGCGACGGGGCGGTGGCCGAGGCCGCTGGTCTGCTGGGCTACCGGTTCACGGTGCAAAGCGAGGTCGTGGGTGGCCAGCAGCTTGGGCGAACGCTGGGCTTTCCGACCGCGAATATGAGGCTTTCCGCGGAAGCCGGGCTCAAGGAAGGAATTTATGCCGTTCGTTTCCGGCGCGCCGACGGCACCTTGCACGACGGCGTCGCCAGTTTCGGCCGCCGCCCGACGGTCGACGACAATGGCGCGCCGCTCCTGGAAACCTTCGTCTTCGATTTTTCCGGCGATCTCTATGGCCAGATCTGCCAGGTGTCGTTCTTCGGCTTCCTGCGCAGCGAGATCAAATTCGACGGGCTCGATGCGCTGATCGTACAGATGAAGCGCGACGAGGAGGAAGCCCGCGCGTTGCTTGCCGGCGTCAAGCCGCTTTCGCAACTCGACGCGGCCATCGCGTTCTGAACCTTGTTTTTGCGCGGTGGCGGGCGTGAGCCGCCACACGCATTTCCTGGAATTGGTTTAGTTTTTCAGCGCAAGACCGACCGCGATGAAGGTCCAGCCCTGAAAGGTGAGGTCGACCGCCAGGAACAGTCCGAGCACCCACAGGCTGTTGACCGGCCAGCCCATGGCGATGACCAGGCCCGCGATGACGCTGATGACGCCCGCGGCGACGATCCAGCCCCAGCCGCGCTCCGGACGATGGCTGTAGCCGACCCACGCCCGCAGCGCGCCGGATGCGACGAGTGCAACCGCCAGCAGGAACGTCAGCACCGCCGAGGCCAGCAGGGGATTGTCGAAAGCGAAAAACCCGGCGACCGCATAAAGCAGTCCGCTGAGCAGCCAGTAGAAGAAGCGGCCCCACGTCTTGACGCCGAAAGCATGTATGATCTCGATGATGCCGGCCACCAGCATCAGCCATCCCACGACATAGACGGAGGCGACCGTGGCGATGAACAGATTGCCGAAGGCGATGCCGCCGAGGATCAGCAACAGCACGCCGAGGCCGACAAACCATCCCCACTTGTCTTTCGTTTGGCCGATCGCGTTCTTCAGTGTATCGCCGTGCAGGGTCATGTCACACCTCCATCGAGAACCGCCGCGATGCTATGACGTTAGCCCTGGTGCCGATCCGCGTCCAGCCGACGGGGGGCCAGATTGTCCAAGCGAGGCGAGCCCGGATATCTCGCCCTTAAATCAAATTTTACCAAAGCCTCGTCAAAGCTGTCAGCGCGGGGCAGTGTTATCGTGTTAGTGGAGTGGCCATGAGTCCGGTCTGGAAGATTTCTGTAGCCTTGGTCATTTCCACGCTGGCGGCGCCAGGCATTGCCAGGGCCGGCGATGGCGCCTTCGGCTGGCTTTCCGGCGACTGGTATCTGACGGTCGGCGCCACCGGCCTCGTGGCCCCCAATTTCGAGGGCGGCAAGAAGTACATGCTGAGCGCTCAGCCCATCATCTCGCTGGGTAAGGCGGGGCCGGAGGCACGCTTCACGTCCCGCAATGACAATATCTCGCTTGCGCTGATCGACGATGGCGGGGTTCGCGCCGGCTTGACCGGCAAGTTCCTCTTTTCGCGCAGCAGCGACGACGAACTGAAAGGCCTCGACCCGGTTCGCTGGGGCGGCGAGATTGGCGGTTTCTTCGAGTTCTATCCGACCGACTGGATGCGCGCCCGCGCCGAATTGCGGCATGGCATCCGTGCCCATAACGGTTTTGTCGCCGACATTGCCGCCGATGCTTTTTATGATGTGACGCCGACCGTCAGGATTTCCGGCGGCCCGCGCGTGTCGTTTGCGTCGGCCAATTATTTCGATGCCTACTACGGCGTCAACGCGCAGGAAGCGGTGGCCTCGGGCCTGAGCCAGTACAGCCCCGGCGGCGGCTTGAAATCCATCGGCCTCGGCGGCGCCGTAACCTGGAAAGTGACGGATCCGATGACCGCCAGTCTTTTCGGCGAATATTCGCGGCTCGAAGGTCCGGCCGCCGATTCCAGCCTGGTCAGGGAGCGCGGCGACCGCAACCAGTTCATGGTCGGTGTGTCGACCACCTACCGTTTCGACTTCAAGATGTAGCCATCCCAAAGCACGGCAGGCCTCAATTCCGCGCTTTATTCCTGCGGCGGCATCGGCTAAAAGCCCGGGGATGACGCACTTTTCCGGCGCATTCGCGGTCGCGATACGAATTACCAGCCCGGTGTTCCTGGCAGCCTGAAGGCTGCCGGAGCCGCCGGGAATTTTGCGCGCGGCCTCTCGCGCTTTTCCAGATCATCAAGGCATGTCGCCCGGAAGCGGCCCGGTTTTTGGGAAAACGGCATGCGTATGAAGTAGAATTTCACGCCGCAAGCCACGTGGCCCGGCATGCACATGGCAGACCAATGACCGACGAAAACCAATCAACGATCGACTATTCCAAGACGCTCTACCTGCCGCAGACGGATTTCCCGATGCGCGCCGGCTTGCCCGAGAAGGAGCCGGTGCTGGTCAAGCGCTGGCAGGATATGGACCTCTATCGCAAGCTGCGCGAGAGCGCGGCCGGCCGGCCGAAATACGTGCTGCATGACGGGCCGCCCTATGCCAACGGCAACATCCATATCGGGCATGCGCTGAACAAGATCCTCAAGGATGTCATCACCCGTTCGTTCCAGATGCGCGGCTATGACTCCAATTATGTTCCCGGCTGGGACTGCCACGGCCTCCCGATCGAATGGAAGATCGAGGAACAATACCGCGCCAAGGGCAAGAACAAGGACGAGGTGCCGGTCAACGAGTTCCGCAAGGAATGCCGCGAATTCGCCTCCCACTGGATCACGGTGCAGGGTGGCGAGTTCCAGCGCCTCGGCGTCGTCGGCGACTTCAAGAACCCCTATACGACAATGGCCTTCCATGCCGAGGCGCGCATTGCCGGTGAACTGTTGAAATTCGCCATGTCGGGCCAGCTCTATCGCGGTTCCAAGCCTGTGATGTGGAGCGTGGTCGAGCGCACCGCACTCGCCGAGGCCGAGATCGAGTACCAGGATTACGAATCCGACACGATCTGGGTGAAGTTTCCGGTGGCCAACCTTGTGGTCGCCAACGTCGTGGACGGGCAGCCGGCGGAGCTCAATCCGGACCTCAGCGGGCGATCGCTGGATCTGCTGGACGCTCATGTCGTGATCTGGACGACCACGCCATGGACGATCCCCGGCAACCGTGCCGTCAGCTACTCCCCGCGCGTCGCCTACGGGCTCTACGAGGTGACGGCGGCCGAGAACGCGTTTGGCCCGCAGCCGGGAGAGAAGCTGATCTTCGCCGATGCGCTGGCCGAGGACAGCCAGGCGAAGGCCAAGATCACCATGAACCGCCTTCACGGCATCGGCGCCGAACAACTGGCAAGCCTTGTGTTGTCGCATCCCTTCAAGGGGCTCGGCGGTGGCTACGAGTTCCCGGTTCCGATGATTGCGGGCGATCATGTGACCGACGATGCCGGTACCGGGTTCGTTCACACCGCCCCAAGCCATGGCCGCGAGGATTTCGACGCCTGGATGGATGCTGCCCCGAACCTGCGCGCGCGTGGGCTCGACACCACCATTCCGTTCACCGTCGACGACGCCGGTTTCTTCACCAAGGACGCTCCCGGATTCGGGCCCGACCGGGAAGGCGGCCCGGCACGCGTCATCGACGACAACGGCAAGAAGGGCAATGCCAACCAGACGGTCATCGATGAATTGATCAAGCGCAACGCGCTCTTCGCGCGCGGCAGGCTGAAGCACAGCTACCCGCATTCCTGGCGCTCGAAGAAGCCGGTCATCTTCCGCAACACGCCGCAATGGTTCGTCTACATGGACAAGGACCTCGGCGACGGCACGACGTTGCGCAGCCGAGCCTTGAAGGCGATCGACGATACGCGCTTCGTGCCGGCCGCCGGCCAGAACCGCATCCGCGCCATGATCGAGGAGCGCCCCGACTGGGTATTGTCGCGCCAGCGTGCCTGGGGGGTGCCGATCGCCGTGTTCGCCGACGAGGACGGCAACGTGCTGAAGGACGAGGCCGTCAATCAGCGCATCATGGACGCCTTCGAGCAAGAGGGCGCCGACGCCTGGTTCACTGCCGGCGCCAAGGAGCGGTTCCTGGGCAACCACGATGCATCCAGGTGGAAGCAGGTGACCGACATTCTCGATGTCTGGTTCGATTCCGGCTCGACACATGTCTTCACGCTGGAGGATCGCCCCGACCTGAAATGGCCGGCCGATGTCTATCTCGAAGGGTCCGACCAGCATCGCGGCTGGTTCCATTCCTCGCTGCTCGAAAGCTGCGGCACCAGGGGCAGGGCGCCTTACGACACCGTCGTCACCCATGGCTTCACCATGGATGAGGACGGGCGCAAGATGTCGAAGTCGCTCGGCAACACGGTCGTGCCGCAGGACGTGATCAAGCAGTCCGGCGCGGACATCCTTCGGCTTTGGGTCGTGACGACGGATTATTGGGAAGACCAGCGGCTCGGCAAGAACGTGCTGCAGACCAACATCGACGCCTACCGCAAGCTGCGCAACACCATCCGCTGGATGCTGGGCACGCTCGCCCATGACGATGGCGAGGAGATCCCGCTGCCGCAGATGCCGGAACTGGAGCGGCTGATGCTGCACCGGCTTGCCGAACTCGACGAGGTTGTGCGCCAGGGTTACGACGCTTTCGAATTCAAGCGCGTCACCCGCGCGCTCATCGACTTCATGGTGGTGGAACTGTCGGCCTTCTATTTCGACATCCGCAAGGATGCGCTCTATTGCGATGCGCCGTCGAGCGTGAAACGCAAGGCGTCGGTGCAGGTTGTGCGCCATCTCTTCGACTGCCTGGTGAAATGGCTGGCGCCGATGCTGCCCTTCACCACGGAAGAGGCCTGGCTCGACCGTTACCCCGAAGCGGTGTCGCTGCATCTCGACCAGTTCCCGCAAATCCCGGCGGACTGGCGCAACGAGGCGTTGGCCGAGAAATGGCGCAAGGTCAGGCAGGTGCGCCGTGTCGTCACCGGCGCGCTCGAAATCGCGCGGGCCCAGAAGGTGATCGGATCCTCGCTCGAGGCTGTCCCGGTTGTCACGATCAACGACCCGGCGCTGGAGGCCGCGATCTCGGACATCGACATGGCCGAGATGGCGATCACCAGCGATCTCGTCATTGCCCATGGCCAGGCACCGGAAGGGGCTTTCACCCTGGACGACGTCAAGGGCGTGGCAGTGGTGGTCGAGAAGGCCGAGGATCGCGGGCTGGTCAAGTGCGCGCGTTCATGGCGCTACACGGCCGACGTCGGTCAGGATACCGCCTTTCCCGACGTTTCTGCCCGTGACGCCGCCGTGTTGCATGAATTGCAGGCACTTGGCCGGCTTTGACGGCCATGGCTTATCGGTGCACAAATACCACGCCGGGCCATGCAAGACGGCCCGCGCGTTGCCCTTAACGACTGGTTGAGGTAAAGACGCGAAACTCCGGCAGACAAATTGTCGCCGGATTTCCGTCGCAAGTGCTTGGGCGATGGGGGCCGGACACAGGACCGGTGGCGATCGAGAGGCTGTAGAGTGGGACTTTTTGGCATGACCGAGAGATATAGAGCGCGCGTTGCGCTGCTGGCGCCGCTTGTCGCATCGGGCCTTGCTCTGGCCGGCTGCATGGGCTCTCCGACCTATGGAACCGACAAGACCGCCGCCGAACAGCTGGCCGGCGATCTAACCGGCGCCGTCTCCATCTCGCCGAAGCACAGGGATCCGATCGACTACAAGCCGCGCCCCACTTTGGTGAAGCCCGCTCCCGGACAGAAGGACGCGCTGCCTGTACCGCAGGAAAGCATCGAGACGGCGAGTGCCGATTGGCCCGAGTCGCCCGAGCAGCGGCGCGCCCGCCTGCGCGCTGACGCCACCGCCCACCAGAACGATCCAAACTACAAGTCAGAGATCGTCGGCGATGTGCAGACGGATCCGGCATCGGTGCAGAAAGCGCTGGACGAATCGGGCTCGAGCCATCCGCCGCGCTGGACGCCCGAGGATTCGGACAAGGGCCGTACAGCCGAGATTCAGCGCCGCCTTGCCCAAAGCAAGCAGGGCGACCCGAACACGCGCAGATATCTGAGCGAGCCGCCTTTGGCCTACCGTGTCGCGTCCGATACCGCGCCGCAGGACCAACTCGGCGAGGACGAATACAAGAAGGAGCGCCGCCTCAAGGCGCAGGCGGAAGGCAAGAAGGGCGGCGGCTGGTTCGACTGGCTGGGCCTCTAGCGTCAGCTTTCACGCCGTCCTCTGAAAAAATCTTTGAGAATGACGGCCGCCTCGGTCTCGGCCATGCCCGCATAGACGTCTGGCGCGTGGTGACAGGTAGGCGAAGAGAAGAAACGCACACCGTTGATCACCGCGCCGCCCTTTTCGTCCGCCGCGCCGAAATAAAGCCGGCGCAGCCTGGCGAAGGAGATGGCGCCGGCGCACATGGCGCAGGGCTCCAGCGTCACATAGAGATCGTGGCCCGTAAGCCGCTCGCTCGAAATCCTGCTGCAGGCTTCGCGAATCGCCAGCATCTCGGCGTGAGCGGTGGGGTCGGCAAGTTCGCGGGTGCGGTTGCCGGCGCTGGCAATGACCGTACCGTCCCTGGCGATGACGGCGCCGACCGGCACTTCGCCGCGCAGGGCCGCCGCCTCGGCTTCCCTGAGCGCCAGGGCCATGAAATCCGGCCGCTTCACGCGGTTTCCATTCCCATTATCTCCTCGCCACTCGGCGGTGATCCTGTTATTGAGCGCATAACCTCGAAAATCGGACTCGATTTTCGGAAATGATCATGCGCCAAATCAAAAGTGCTACAGCGTTCGTTGCGCGCCCGAAAGGATGCGCCACGCTGTAGCAGCGCAAACGGACAAAGGCCACATGGACGACAACGACAAGAAATCTCCGCGCCGAAAAGGACCGGGTAACAAAGGCGACGGCAAGCCATCCTTTGGCGCCAAGAAACCGTATGCGCCGCGCGGTGACAGGCCTATGACGGCCGATGGCGAGCGCAAGCCCTACGAGAAGCGCGAGGGACCGCGCAAGCCTTACGCTCCGCGCGGTAACCGCCCGATGGCCGCTGAAGGCGAACGCAAGCCCTATGAAAAGCGCGAAGGGCCGCGCAAGCCATATGCCCCGCGTGGCGATCGGCCGATGGCGGCGGACGGCGAGCGCAAGCCTTATGAGAAGCGCGAAGGGCCGCGCAAGCCATATGCCCCGCGTGGCGATCGGCCGATAGCGGCGGACGGCGAGCGCAAGCCTTATGAGAAGCGCGAAGGGCCACGCAAGCCCTACGCGCCGCGCGGCGATCGTCCGGCCGCGGCAGCAGTCGACGGTGGCGAAAAGCGGTTCGATCGCCCCAAGCGCGACTTCAACGACCGTCCGAAGCGCGACTTTGCCGATCGCCCCAAGCGCGACTTCAGCGACCGTCCGAAGCGCGATTTCAGCGACCGTCCGCAGGCAGGATCGGGCGGCTTCAAACCGCGTCCGCGTCCAGCCGAAGCGACAGAGGAAGCCGGCGAACGGATCGCCAAGCGGCTGGCCCGCGCCGGTCTTGCCTCGCGCCGCGACGCCGAGGACCTGATCGCGGCCGGCCGCGTCAAGGTCAACGGCAAGGTCCTGGCTTCGCCCGCCTTCAACGTCATGCCCGATGACATCATCCATCTCGACGGCATGGAAATACCCAAGATCGAACGCACGCGGCTGTTTTTGTTCCACAAGCCGGCCGGCGTCGTCACCACCAACCGTGATCCCGAAGGCCGCAAGACGGTCTTTGACGTGTTGCCGGCCGAGTTGCCGCGGCTGATGACCATTGGCCGCCTCGACATCAACACCGAGGGCCTGCTGCTGCTCACCAATGATGGCGGGCTGTCGCGCGTGCTCGAATTGCCGGCTACCGGCTGGCTGCGCCGATACCGGGTGCGCGTCCACGGCAAGGTCGAGGAAAGCGCGCTTGCCGGCCTGCGCGAAGGCATTGCCGTCGACGGCGTCTTCTATGGCGCCATCGAGGCCAGCCTCGACCGCGAGCAGGGCACCAACGCCTGGCTGACGATCGGCCTGCGCGAGGGCAAGAACCGTGAGGTGAAAAACATCCTCGGCGCGCTCGGCCTCGATGTGACGCGGCTGATCCGCATTTCCTATGGGCCGTTCCAGCTCGAGGATCTTCCCGAAGGTCACGTGCTGGAGATCAAGGGCCGCGTGCTGCGCGACCAGCTTGGCGAGCGCCTGGTGGAGGAATCCGGCGCGAATTTCGACGCCGAAATAACAAAACCGTTCTCCAACAAGCCGGTGCGGCGCACCGAACCCCGCGAGGTGGAGCCTGAACGGCCGAAATTCACGCGTGACGGGGAGCGCCGCCCGATCGGCGAGGGCGGCCTGATCAAGAACCGCAAGCGCCGGGAAGGCAGCCGTGACGAGGCGCTCGGCAAACTGTCGACAAGTCCCGACAGAAGCGAGCGGCCGGAAAGAAGCTTTGGCGAACGCGGCTCCCGGCCCGAACGCGGCGGCTTCGGCGAGAAGCCGCGTGGAAATTTTGGCGACAAGCCGCGCGGCGGGTTCGGTGACAAGCCTCGTGGCGGCGGCAAGAAACCCGAGCGCGAGCAGCGGCCGATCGAGCCGCCCGGCCAGCGCAAGGCCAATGTATGGATGGCGCCGGGAGCCCGGCCGATCGGCAAGGGCAGGGCGGAAGCCGACGCCGCCAAGGCGGCCGAAGCCAAGGCGCGCAAGGCCTCGTTCAAGCCGGCCTACGGCAAGCCCGCCGGCAAACCGGGCGGCGCGAAGCCGTTCGGCAAGCCACGTGGCGAACGTCCGGACGGAGCTGGCGGCACGGATCGTCCGCGCGGTCCCAAAGGCCCCAGGACCAGATGAGGCCCGGACTTAAATGAGAATCGTGGGGGGTGAGTTTCGCGGGCGTCCATTGGCGACGCCCCGCAGCAGCGCCATCCGTCCGACGACCGACCGCACACGCGAGGCGGTCTTCAACGTGCTGGCGCATCGCTTCGGCGGCCAACTGGACGGCGCACGCGTGCTCGACCTGTTTGCCGGCACCGGGGCGCTTGGCCTGGAAGCCCTGTCGCGCGGCGCTTCCTACGGCGTATTCATTGAGGAATCGGCGGAGGGCCGGGGCTTGATCCGCGACAATGTCGAAGCCTTCGGCCTGACCGGACGCACGAAGATATTCCGACGCGACGCAACGGCACTGGGTGAAGCCGGCACGCTGGCGCCATTCGGCCTCGTCTTCGCCGATCCGCCCTATGGCAAGGGCCTTGGCGAGCGCGCTCTACAGTCGGCCAAGGCAGGCGGTTGGCTGCGACCTGGTGCGCTGTGCGTGGTGGAGGAGACGGCGGCGGTTGCCTTCGAGCCTGGCTCCGGCTTTGCGGTGCTCGATGAGCGTAATTACGGTGAAACCGTCATCCGCTTCATCGAGGCCGCCCCATAGGCCGTTCCTCCGCGCCTCTTTGCCGCCGCCTTTGGCGGCAACAAGATCAACGATTCATTTTGCTTGTCGCCAGCACCTTGCCTATCGTTGTGCCACGCTGCGGAACCGGAGCCACTGATGACATCCAGGACTGAATGGCTGCGGACAGCACTGCTGGCGACCTCGCTGACATTCGTGGTGCACAAAGCCGCTCTGGCTGAAAGCCCGGTTCCGGCCGTTGCCGCGCCGGCCGAGTTCAAGGTGACGAATTTCCTGCTCGACAACGGCATGGAAGTGGTCGTCATTCCCGACCATCGCGCACCGATCGTCACCCATATGGTATGGTACAAGATCGGCAGCGCCGACGAGCCGCCCGGCAAATCCGGTATCGCTCATTTCTTCGAACATCTGATGTTCAAGGCGACGACCAATCACGCGGCAGGCGAGTTCGATCGCGCCGTCTCCGATATTGGCGGCTCCAACAACGCCTTCACCTCCTACGACTACACCGCCTTCCACGAGACGGTGGCGCCTTCTGCACTGGAGCTCATGATGAGCTTCGAGGCCGACCGCATGCGCAACCTCATTCTCTCCGACGACGTCATCAAGACCGAGCGCGACGTCATCCTGGAGGAGCGCCGCTCGCGCATCGACAACAATCCGCAGGCGGTGCTGGATGAGGAGGTCGCCGCCACGCTGTGGCAGAACCAGCCCTATCGCATTCCGGTGATCGGCTGGATGCAGGAGATGGAACAGCTCAACCGCACCGACGCCATCGCCTTCTATGACAAATACTATCGCCCCAACAACGCAGTGCTGATCGTGGCCGGCGATGTCGAGCCCGACACCGTGAAGGCGCTCGCCGAGAAGACCTACGGCAAGGTCGCTCGCGGGCCTGACTTGCCGCCGCGCGTACGGCCGGTAGAGCCTGAGCAGAACACGAAGCGCACCGTCACTCTCTCGGACGCCCGTGTCAGCGTGCCGAATTTCTCGACGCAATGGGTGGTGCCTTCCTACCACACCGCGAAGCCGGGCGAGGCCGAGGCGCTCGACCTGCTGGCTGAGATTCTCGGCGGCGGCACCCGCAGCCGGCTCTATCAGGCGCTGGTGGTCAAGCAGGGTATCGCGTCCAGCGCCGGCGCCTATTTCCAGGGCACCATGCTCGACGACACCAATTTCACCGTCTACGGCGCACCGAGCGGCGATGCCAAGCTCGCCGACGTCGAAGCGGCGGTCGATGCCGAGGTGACACGCATCGTTACGGATGGCGTCACTGAGAACGAACTGGACAAGGCAAAGGACCGCTATATCAGGTCGATGATCTTCGCCCGCGACAAGCAGGATTCGATGGCCAACATCTATGGCGCCGAACTCGCCACCGGCGGCACGGTACAGGATATCGAGCAATGGCCGGACAGTGTGCGCAAAGTCACCGCCGGCGAGGTCAAGGCGGTTGCCGCGAAGTATCTGGTGCTTTCCCGATCGACCACCGGCTATCTCTTGCCGCAGCAACAGGCGGGGAATTGACGATGAGCCTGGTTTTCGAACGCTTGAGCGCCGTTCCTTCGCCCGCAAAGGAAGAAGGAAAGGTCTACCGCGCCTGCGCCACTCTCGGCTTTGCCCTGTTCTTCCTGCTTCTGCCGGTGCTCGCCGCCCGCGCCATGGAGATCCAGCAGGTGACGTCGCCGAAGGGGGTTACCGCCTGGTTGGTGGAGGATTATTCCGTACCGGTCATCGCCGTCCGTTTTGTGCTGGCCGGCGGCTCGACGCAGGATCCGCCGGGCAAGGAAGGCCTGGCCAATCTGATGAGCGGCTTGTTCGACGAGGGCGCTGGCCCGCTCGACTCCGAAGCCTTCCAGACCAAGCTGGACGACGCCGGCGCCGAGATGAGCTTCGACGAGACCCGCGACGGCCTCTATGGTTCCATGCGCATGCTGGCCGAACAGCGCGACGAGGCGTTCGATCTGTTGCGGCTTGCGGTCAACGAACCGCGCTTCGACCAGGCGCCGATCGACCGCATCCGCGCGCAGATCCTGTCCGGTATCATTGCCGGCGAGAATGATCCCGATACGATCGCACAGAACCGCTGGGCGCGCGCCATCTACGGCGACCACCCCTATTCGCGCACCGATCAAGGCACCCGGCAGAGCATTGCCGCGGTCACGCAGGCCGATCTCAAGGCCCTTTACAAGGCTGTGTTTGCGCGCGGCGGCCTGCATGTCGCGGTGGTCGGGGCCATCGATGCCGAGACGCTGAAGAAGAAACTGGACATGGTGTTCGGCGACCTGCCGGCAAGCCAGGCGCTGGTGTCCGTCGCCGATATCGAGCCGAAGCTGGCGCAACATGTCGAGGTCAATTACGACCTGCCGCAGACCTCGCTTCAACTCGCCTGGCCCGGCGTGAAGCGCAAGTCGCAGGATTTCTTCCCCGCCGTGCTGATGAACGAGATACTCGGCGGCGGCACCTTCACCTCGCGCCTGTTCCAGGAAGTCCGTGAAAAGCGCGGGCTGGCCTACAGCGTCAATTCCTCGCTGGTCAACCAGGACCATGCGAACGCCTTGATCGTTACCACCGGGACACGGTCGGACCGTGCCGCCGAGACGCTTGCCATCGTGCGCGACGTCGTCAAGCGCCTGGCCGAGGACGGGCCGACCGAGGCCGAAATGGCGGCGACCAAGAAGTACCTGATCGGCGCCTACGCCATCAACAATCTGGACTCATCGAGTTCCATCGCGGCCACGCTGGTCGAATTGCAGCTCGACGATCTCGGCGTCGATTACATGCAGCGCCGCGCCGGCTATATCAATGCGGTGACGATCGACCAGGTGAAGGCGGTGGCAAGAAAGCTGCTCTCGGCCGATCCGACCGTCATGGTTGTCGGCCCCCCGCTGACCGGCGCAGGCAAGGGATGAGCCCTACCTTCGGCATAGCCTTTGGCGGCGGCGGCGCGCGCGGTCTGGCGCATATCCATGTCATCGAGGCATTGGATGAGCTCGGCATCCGGCCGGTGGCGATCGCCGGCTCGTCGATCGGCGCGATCATGGGCGCCGGCATGGCATCGGGCATGACCGGCAAGGATATCCACGACTATGCCCGTTCCATCCTCGGCCGCCGCGCCGAAGTGGCGAGCCGCATGTGGCGGGCGCGGCCAGGGACGATCGCCGAAGCGATGCAGAACGGCATCCGGGTCAGCCAGTTCAATGTCGAGCGCATCCTCAAGGCCTTTCTGCCCGAGGCCATCCCCGAAACCTTCGCTGAACTGAAAATTCCGCTGAAGGTGACCGCGACGGATTATTTCGGTCACAAGCTCGCGGTGTTTGGCGATGGCGACCTGCACTCCGCGCTTGCGGCCTCGGCCGCCATTCCCGCCGTGTTCCGCCCGGTGACGCGCGACGGCAGGCTGCTGATCGACGGCGGCATCTACAACCCCGTGCCCTTCGACCTGATCGAGAAGGACGCCGACATCATCATCGGCGTCGACGTGGTCGGCGCGCCGGAAGAGGCCGACCGCAAGCAACCGACTTCGGTCGATTTGATGTTCGGCGCCACGCAGTTGATGATGCAGTCGATCATCGCCAACAAGCTGAAACAGTGCCAGCCCGACATTCTGGTCCGCCCGGCGGTGTCGAAATACCGCGTGCTCGACTTCATGAAGATAGACGCACTGATGAGCGAGACCGCCGACATCAAGGATGAGTTGAAACGCCAGGTCGACAAGGCGCTGGAGACGCGCTCCGGCGCCACCCGGCTCAAGCGCGGCAAGCGCGGTCTGGACTGAGTTGTGGGGCGGCCAATGCGCATGGCCGTGATCTGATGCGCGCCGTTACGGTGCTGGTCACGGGTGCCCGAGCGCCGGTGGCCTTGCATCTTGCGCGGCTGCTCCACGGTGCTGGCCTGCGGGTGATCATGGCCGACACACCGGCGCGCCCTATTGCCGCCGCGAGCGTTGCCTGCGCCTCGTATCACAGGCTGCCGCCGCCGCGTTTTGCGCCACAGGCTTATGCTCAAGCACTACAGAACCTTGTCCGCGCCGAGGGCGCGCAGTTGGTGATCCCCACCTGCGAGGAGGTTTTCTACCTCGGCCAGATATGGCGCGACCGAGCCATGCCGGCTCGTCTCTTGGCCCCCGGCATGGACCTGCTGACCCAGGTTCACGACAAGCATGCCTTCATCCGGCTGGCCCAAGGTCTTGGCCTCGCAGTGCCGGAAACGATGCTGCTGGAGTCTGCTCATGATGTTGGCACGGTGCGCGGTCGTGCGGGCGAACTGGTGTTCAAGCCGGTCTGGTCGCGGTTTGCCAGCCATGTCCTGCTGCGCCCGTCGCCCGCTGCGCTCGACGCAATCAGCCCTTCGGCGGCAGCACCTTGGGTGGCCCAGCGCTTCGTCGCCGGCGATGAAATCAGCGCTTACGCGCTGGCGCATGACGGCAAGCTGAAGGCGCTGGCGCTCTATCGTTCGCGCTACCGGGCAGGCAAGGGCGCCGGCATATGGTTCGAGCGGGTCGAGGATGCCGCTGCCCGTCATTTCGTCGAAGCCTTCGTCGCCGGTACAGGCTGGACCGGGCAGGTATCCTTCGACCTGATGCGGGAAGACGACGGCACCGTGCTGCCGCTCGAATGCAATCCGCGTGCCGTCAGCGGCCTGCATTTCTTCCGCGATCCGGAGCCGTTCGCGGCCGCCTTGCTGGACGGCGCGCAGGTCAAGCCCGATCTCAACCGGCCGCAGACGGTGCGGCTGGCCATGTGGATATACGGGCTGCCGTCGGCCGTGCGCTCGGGCGCGATCGCGCGCTTCCGCCAGGCCATGCGCGATGCCGACGAATTGCTGGATTGGCCCGATGATCCCGAGCCCAAACGGGCGCAATGGCAGGCGCTGGCCGAGATCGCGGGCACGGCATTGCGCCAGCGCATCAGCCTGCAGGCCGCTTCGACCCGCGACATCGAATGGAACGGACCGCTTCAAAGCTCGATCTGATGGACGCGCGGCGTTGTCGCGGCCGCCGGCATCTCGCCGGCCATGATGGAAGCGATGTCGCGGCGCAGGAAATCCAGCGGGCCGATTGCCGGTGCTGTCCGGGGCGGATGGCGGGCGTTGTCGCTGGCCGATTTCAGCACCTTGCGGTCTTGTTGCAGGGCGATGTTGAACAGCGGCCTGAAGGCCAGCGCCTTGAGGTGCCCAAACCCGCCCTGACGCGGCCCGATCAGCCAGCCGATCCCTTCGACGGTGCTCTCGTCCGCCTGGCGCAGATGGAAAGTCGTCGCCAGCGCCAGCCCGTCCTTGCCCCAATATTCCAGCTCGGCGATGCCCGGATGGCGGAAACGGCCGATCGTCCTGGTGCGCTCGCCCTCCAGCAGCCGGCTGATCAGCCCTTGCTGGCGCTCCTCGCCAGTGTAGCATGCCTCGACCCAGCCTTCGCCGCCGCTGACATCGACGCGCACCAGATGACGCTTGGCGCTCAGGCCTCGCAGCAGGCCCTTGTGGGTGAAATGCGTATGGGTGGCATCGAGGATGTTCTCGGCCGCGTCGATGACTGTCGACTGGGTGGAGGAGCGGACGCGGCGCGCTATGACGTCGTGACCCTGCATGCAGTGGCGGTAAGGTTCGCCTTCGGGCGTGCCGGCAGAGACAAAGATCACCCCGTCACGCTCGATGGCGCTGTAGCGCCGCACCCGGTAACGCGGCATGTCGCCGACATGGCCGGGAATGGCGGTGCAGCGGCCGTCGCCGTCATAGCGCCAGCCATGGTAGGGACACTCGATCTCGCCATTGACGATCTTGCCGGTAGACAGTTCCACCAGCCGGTGCACGCAGCGATCAAACAGCGCCGCGATGCCCTTGCCAGAGCGGAACAGCACCACCGGCGCGCCCTCGAACAGGATCCGGCGTGGCTTGCGGCCGACATCGTCGGCCAGCGCCACGGCTTGCCAGTAGTCCTTGCGCGCGGCCTTGCTCAAAGCTCGAATCTCCGAAGCAGCGGGATGCCGACCCACGCCAGCACATGTTCCATCACCCGAACCGCCAGGCGCCGGCGAAGCGGCAGATGCCCGACATAGCAGGCATTGTATTCCACCGTCGGTACGGCGCCGCGCTGGCGTTTGAAATCGGCGGCTCCGGCGCTCATGTTGAAGAACAGGCCGTGCGTCGTGGCGTGGTCCTGCGCCACCGCCATCATCATCCGGTAGAGTCCGTCATTGACCGGCAGGCTGGTGTCGTAGCCGACGATCGGCTGGGTCAGTGTGGTGCCGTTCTCGAAGAGCCCTGTCACGGCGACCAATTGGCCGGAGCGGTCGCGCAGCCCGGCGAGCCGCAGGATGCCGCGGCGGTGCGTTTCGGCGATGTAACGCGCCGTGTACTGCGGATTGAGCGGTGTATACTTCCTGAGATAGAGCATCGCGTAGAGCTCCTCGCACCTGACGTAGTCTGCTTGCGTGAAATCCGCATCGCCGACGAGGCGCAGTCGTGGCGCGCGCAGCCGGGCGCGGTCGCGCTTCATGTCGCGCGTCATGCGCGGCGCCGCGCTCCGGTCGGCGAAGATATAGATCTGGCGCGCCGCCAGCATGCGAAAGCCTTGCGCTCGCAGCGCGGCGATGGTCGAGGCATCGGCGATCGCGTTCAACGATCGGATGACGATGGCGCGGTCCGCAAATCGTGCGGTGAGCGCGGCGCGCATCTCGGTGATCAGGGCCTTGTCGAGCAGGGGCACCGGATTGGTCGAAAAGAGCCAGTTGTTGAACTGCGCCTGATGGTCGAGACCGCTTGCTCGAACCAGGGGCGCGCACAGCCCGATGAGCGCTCTGATCACCTTTTGCAAAAAGGGGCTCGAGGCGAAATTGCGGGTCTCGTCGATCGCATAGTCGATATAGGCGCTGGACGGACAGCAGATATAGCAGTTCGGCGCATCCCGGGCGTCGTTCAAAGTGAGCGGAAAGGCGCGCCCGGCAATCTCGACCGTTTCGACGCGGACCGAGAGGTTGGCGATGAGGTCGCGCGGCGGTACCTCGTTGAAAAGCCGCGTGAAGACCTCGACCTTGCCGGGATCGTTTTCGACCCGGCTTGGTGGCTCCGGGGACTGCCGCGCGGTTGCCACCTGGTTCACGCCTTTGCCTCCGGCGGCAGACGACACTCGACACGACGCAGTTTGCGGCTGGTTTCCAGGGGGAGGGGCGTACGTATCAGTTCGACGGTGACGGTCGCCCGACGCAGGGTGAACAGCGACCGTACAGCCTCCAGCGCGGCCTGCGCCGCATTTGCGGGCAGTTCGGCCTCGAGGCGGAGTTCGACAGCGTCGGGCGCGGTCTGGATGAGGCGGAAGTCGTCGATGCGCCGGTCCGCCTTCAGCACCGCGTTGCGCAGGATGTCGGGCGTGACCAGGATTGGTCCCTGTGTTGACGCGAACCGGAAGGCATCGTCCATACGGCCGACGATCTCGTCCACGGTGCGCAATGGCGAGCCGCAGGCGCATGGCGCGGACGACAGCCGCAGCAGATCATTCATCCGGTAGCGGGCCATGATCTGAGTCTGGCGGCGGAAGGCCGTTACCAGCGGCGTCACCAGGCCGTCGCTGGCGGATTCGAACTCGAAGAATATGGAATCTTCGGCCAGGTGCAGGCCGCCGCGCCGACAGGTCACTGCAAACAACCCCTCGGTCGCCATATAGATCTGGTCGAGCCTGCGTCCGAAAAACGCCTCGATGACGGGCCGGTCGACCGGATCGAGCGTTTCGGCGGCGCTGAAGATGCGCAGCGGCGAGAGCCGGAAGCATTCGGTCGCGAAATGGCGCAGCATCTTGGGTGGCGCGATGATCACGGTCGGTGCGAAATCCTCGAGCATCGCCCGCCACTGCTCCGGTCCCAGCGTCAGGTCGAAGAAGCGCAGGTCGATGCGCCGCGATTTCCGGGCACTGTCATAGAGCCCGGTGTTCTGGGGCAGGATCACCGCCACGCGATGGCGTTTCCACAGCAGGTCGGGAATGGCCTTCGCCAGGATCGTGCCCAGCCACCGGTATTTCTCGGCTTCGGAAATGACAAACAGGCCACGATTGCCCGATGTCCCGGTGCTCGCCCCGACGGTAAGCGCACCAAGCCGGCCATCACTGGTCGCCGCCGGCCATGCCGCGCTCGCCGCCACGCCGGCCACGTTGAAGCGCTCGAAATTCTCCATCAAGAGCGCCTTGTCGGTTACCGGCAGGTCGCCGAGTTGCCGTGGCGCCTTGCCGTAGAACGAGGCTCGCGGCAGGTCGCTGTCGAGCCAGCGGCGCAAGGTCCGCGCCTGCCAACGCTCGAAGTTTTCACGGCTCTTGCGTGACACCCATATCGTGACAGCAAAGGATTTGAGCGCTTCGGCCAGCCCGGTCATCCGCCCTCCGGCGTCAGATCATACTCGGTAGGTCCGGGATCGTGGCAGAGCATCACCTCGCCGCCGGTGGCCATGAAACGGCGCAGCACGGCGCTGCTCGGCTCGATGGCGGCGAAATCCTCGGCAAGCAGGCTCGCCGGAAAGCCGGGTGTGCGGGTTTCGACCAGCGCCTTGACCAGCCATTGCACATCGACGGCGTAGAGCAACGGCCGCTTCATTTGCGCAAACAACAGGCCGAATTGGCCATCGGCATGGCCGGGCAGATCGACAGCGATCACGCTGCCGTCGCCGAACAGGTCGGCCCCACCGGGGGTGTCACCACGTGACACGATCTGTTCCATAGAAGACAGGCCGTCGAGCCGGCTTTCGAAGTCGTTCGGGAACAATTCGGGAAACACGCCATGGCGCAGGTTCTGCCAGGCCGTTTTCGTCTTCAGGCGAGCCCAGGCCGCATCGTTGGCGATGAAGCGGGCATTGGGGAAAAGCGCAAGGCCAGAAATGTGATCGGCATGAAAGTGCGTGACGACAACAGCGCGCACATCTTGCGGTGTCAGACCGAAGCGCGCCAGCACTTGGACCGGCTGCCCCGTCTCGATGAGTTCAGGTTTGAGTGCCGAGCCATAGAAACGCAGAGCCGCGCCGCGCTGGGCGCCGCTGATCGCGTGCGGCGTATAGCCGGTGTCGACCAGCACCGGGCCGGCACGCGGGTGGATGATCAGCCCATAGCGGACGGGCAAGCGGATTTTCTGCCAACTGCCGTCGCGCAGGATCAACCGTTCGGCGGCGCTCACCCAGGCGCTGTTGGCGAAGACGATCTTCATGAGGTCCTCCAGGCTTCGCGTTCACTGGCGAAGGTGCGGTCGAGCCCATGCTCGAACGACACTCTTGGCGCCCACCCGAGCACTCGTGCGGCTTTGGAAATATCGAGGCTCTGGGCATAGGCGAACAGGCCGAGGCCGTAGCGGGTGACCGGTGGTTCGGGCCGGCCGGGCAAACACAGCGCCACGGCCTCCATCATGCCGGCCACCAGCATTGCCGGCGCCAGCGCTGTCTTGCGCCATAGCGGCCGCAATCCGGCCCGCTTGCAGGCCCTGTCGGCAATGTGGCGTACCGCCAGCACCTCGCCGCCCGAGATGTTGAAGATCTGGCCCTCGGCGGCCGCTCCGGCCGAAAGGGCCGCGAACACCGCATCGACGACATCGTCGACATGGGTGAGGTCGATGCGTGCCTGACCATCGCGAAAAAGCGGCAGGGGGCGGCGCCGCGCCGCCTGCAGCAGGCGCGGCAGCAGCGCGCGGTCGCCGGCGCCGTAGATGCCGCGCGGCCGGAGCACTATGGGCCCTATGGGTGCCGCCGCAAGCACGGCCTCCTCGGCTTGCCGTTTCGTGCGGGCGTAGTGGTTGACCGGATCCGGCAAGGGATTGTCTTCGGCAACGCCAAGCTGGTCCCGAAAGGCGAAGCCGACCGTGGGGCTGGAGATCTGGACAAAGCGGCGCACACCGTTCCGCCGCGCGAAATCCACGAGATTGCGGGTTGCCGCGACATTGGCGGCCTCGAAATCGGCCAGCCGGCCAAAGGGCGAAGAAAGAGCGGCGCAATGCACGATGGCATCGACCTCGCCGAACTCGGCATCGGCCTTGGCGTCAAACGGCCGCGAAAGGTCTCGACGCAGGATAGCGTGGCCTGCGTCCTGAAGCGCTGCGCTGCGCCCGGGATCGCGGCCTTGCGCCAAAAGCGGCGTGCCTGCGGCGGCCAGCCGCGCCACGATATGGGCCCCCAGAAAGCCGGTGGCGCCGGTGACGAGCACGCGTCCCATCAGGCCTCCAGCGCCATGCCGCCGAACGAGACGCCAGCCGAGGTGCCCAGAAACAGCACTTTCGTGCCCGGCATGACGCGTCCCTGCTTGCGCGCAATGTCGAGCGCGAAGGGAATGGACGCGGCGATCTGGTTGCCGTAGCGCGCCGATATATCGATCAGCTTCTCCGCCGCAAAACCCGACTGACGCGCCATATGCGCCAGTGCCAGGGGACTGGCCTGGTGTGGCACGACGAGACCGACATCCTCATGCCGCCAGCCGGCGCGCCGCAGGAGTTCGCCGACGAAACCGCTGAAATGGCGCGAGGTCAGCCGGAACAGCTCCTTGCCGTCCATATGGAACAGCGTATGGCGGGAAAATTCCTCAGGCTGGCGCTGGAAGTCGAAGCGGGTGCCGCCGGCGCCGATGCCGCAGGCTTCGTAGGCCGAGGGATAGGTGCGCATCAGGCTGGCCAGCACCTTGCCTTCTCCGGGCAAGGCCTTGCGCAGCACCGCGGCCGCCGCGCCGTCGCCGAACAGGGCGGCGATCTCGGGTTGATCCGCCCAGGGCAGGGCGCGTGAAGCGATCTCCGACGAGAATACCAGCGCCGTCTCGCATTGCCCGGCATCGATCATGCGAGCGGCGGTCTCGAACGCCGTGAGGAAGCCGAGGCATGTGCTGTTGACGTCGAAGGCTGCGGCCGAGCCGTCGGCCAGCCCCAGGCGCTGCATCACCAGCGGCGCTGTCGACGGCAGGGGCTGGTAGGGCACCGCGCATCCGCCGATGACGAGATCGACGGCATCGGGCTTCAGCGCGGCGTCGGCCAGCGCCAGGCGTGCAGCCGCACAGGCAAGATCGACTTGCGATTCGCTCTCGCAGACATAGCGCTCGACAATGCCGGTAGCGGCTTCGAGCCGGCCCCGGTCAAGGCCCAGCCGCTCTTCGAGGTTACGGGATGTCACGCATTGGGCGGGTAGCGCGCGCCCGGTTCCGACGATCTTGATCCGCATTCTCAGCCGCCCAGTGAGTTGCGATTTCTAACGCATAAGCCAGGCTGATGGTAGGAGGCTAAACATTGGTGCCCGAGGGTGCCGGTCACCGCGCCAAGCGGCGCCTGATCCGATCAGCCCTCTTGCCCAGGGAGGCGAACAGACGCCGGGCGATGCGCGACACCCTGGCGCCCAGACGTCTCTCCGCCCGCATGCGTGCCACTTTTTCGGCCAGCCGCGAAGTCTCGGAGCGTAGCCGGTCGATTTCGGCGCGGAGTTCGGGCGAATGCACCTTGGCTATGTGAGACCATAGCTTTCGTTGCGAGTGCTCGAGATACGCCGCCCGCTCCAGAGAATGGGGATGGAGTCTATCCCGGACTGTTGACGCATGCGCGCCAAGTCCTATCACGGCAACGGTGTCCGGAAGAAATACCGTCTCATGCGCGATGCCGAGATGATCTAGCAAACGCTCCGCGTTGATGATCGCGTCGGCTATCAGGTTGGCGTCGTGGAAGCACACGATGCAGTCTGTTTCCATGAACTTCAAAACGCCGACAAAATCCGAAAAACAGGCCTGGTTCGTATGCACCCCGTCGATGAACGCGAGCGTGGCTTTTGAGCTCGCAGCCTCCGGAAGGACTGCGGAAACGTCACTGTCGAACGTGGTCAACTTCGTCATTGCCGAGGCAGGAAGTTGTTCACCCAACACGGCGATCATGCGGGCGGTTGAATTTTCGGGATAGGGAATGAACTCGCCGCGTTCGTCGGGCAGCGCCGTTGGCCGCGGATCGAACGACAAAACGGCCCCGCAGGCCGGGTCGATCAGGTGCGGGAAAAGGCTTCCGCCAAGATGCGAGCCGACTTCGAGGTAGACGTAACGGCCGAGCACGGATCGGGCCAGGTTCTGGACCCGCAGGAAGCTCGCGCGGTCGCCAGGCGTGCTATGCGTCTCGACCCGGAAAACGGCAATGTCGAGCGTCTCGATCATGCCCAGCGCCTGGTCGGCTGTCAGCATCGGGGTGTGTCCCTTGCGCGGAGATCGTTCTGTGTGGTGCGGGCGGGCGAACCGTCACAGAGAATAGTTGCCGCCTGATCGTCCTCGGCTGGATATCGACAATAGCACATTTCTTGAGGATCGCGGCCAGATCGCTTGCAGCCTATCCCGCGCAGCCCTCGGAAATGACCGGGATATTCGATCGGCACAAGATGGCGAGCCTGGCGAAGGCCCGCAAACTCCAGACGCTGGCCTCAGTCCTTGGCGCGTTCCACATAGGAGCCATCGGCCGTCATCACCACCACGCGGGTGCCCGGCGCGATATGCGGCGGCACGGCCGTGCGCACGCCATTCGAAAGCACGGCCGGCTTGTAGGAGGACGACGCCGTCTGGCCTTTGGTCGTCGGCTCGGTTTCGACCACTTCGAAGGTCGCGCGCTGCGGCAGGACCAGGGCGATGGCGATGCCGTTGAACTGCGACACCTGCACCGGCATGCCTTCCTGGAGATAGGGAGCCGCGTCACCGACCACGGCTTCCGTCACCGCAACCTGGTCGTAGGTTTCCGGGTTCATGAAGTGGTAGCCTTCGCCATCGGCGTAGAGGAAAGTATGCTCGCGCTCCTCGACATACGCGCGCTCCACCTGCTCCGTGGTGCGATAGCGCTCCGAAACCTTCACCCCGTCGCCGATCCGGCGCATGTCGAGCTGGGTCACGGGCGTGCCCTTGCCTGGGTGGATGTTTTCGGCAAAGAGGATCACATAAAGCTTGCCGTCCTTGTCGACGACATTGCCTTTGCGGAGCGAACTGGCGATGACTTTCACCACGGTTTTAAATCCTGCGAGGTTTGAATGGCGTTTGCCGGCTTGTGCGGCGCTGGATGCGGGCCTACCGCATCTTGGACCGAACCGCCAGCCCCCTGTGCAAGCTGAAACGCGCCGATGACCGCCGCTTCACCCTGGTGGACGCCTCACGTCCATGCCGACCGCCGCCCGCGTCTGCTGCTGCGCAACGGCTTGACCGCCGCCTTGCGCGACTGGTTCGCCCGCCAGGATTTCATCGAGGTGGAAACATCGGCCTTGCAGGTCTCGCCCGGCAATGAGGCGCATCTGGCGGCTTTCGCGACCGAGGCGATCGGCCCGGATGGCACGCCATCGCCGCTTTATCTCCACACCTCACCGGAATTCGCCTGCAAGAAGCTGCTCGCGGCCGGCGAACAGCGTATTTTCAGTCTTGGCCCGGTCTATCGCAATCGCGAGCGAGGTCCGTTGCACCATCCCGAATTCACCATGCTCGAATGGTACCGGGTGGGCGAGACCTATGAAAGCCTGATGCGCGACTGCGCCGATCTGCTGGCGCTGGCTGCGACAAGGGCTGGCGCCGCGCGCTTCTCCTTCCGGGGCCGCGATTGCGACCCGTTCGCCGAACCCGAGCGGCTGACGGTGGCAGACGCTTTCACGCGTCACGCCGGCATCGATCTGCTGGCCACCGTCGCCGGCGATGGCGGCACGGACCGGGACGCGCTTCATGCCGCGTTGGTTCAATCCGGTTTGCGCACGGCGCCCGACGACAGCTGGGCCGATCTGTTCAGCCGGGTGATGGTCGAGAAAGTCGAACCCAATCTTGGCATCGGGCAGGCCACGATACTGTGTGAGTATCCGGTCGCCGAGGCAGCCCTGGCGCGGCCGAGTCCGAGGGACCCGCGCGTCGCCGAGCGCTTCGAGCTCTATTGTTGCGGCGTCGAACTCGCCAACGGCTTTGGCGAACTGACGGATCCGGCCGAACAGCGTCGGCGCTTCATCATCGAAATGGACGAAAAAGAGCGCATTTATGGCGAGCGCTATCCGTTGGACGAGGATTTCCTCGCCGCGCTGGCCGTCATGCCACAGGCCAGCGGCATCGCGCTCGGCTTCGACCGATTGGTGATGCTGGCAACCAGCGCGCAGAAGATCGAGGACATCATCTGGACGCCGGTCGCAGCGCCCTGAACACCTTTTCTCAGAGCGTTCGCGTCAGTGCGCGAATACCTGCTCGAGTGACCGAAAGCCCTTGAATTCCAGGGCGTTGCCGGAGGGATCTCGGATGAACAGCGTTGCCTGTTCGCCAGGCTCGCCCTTGAAGCGGACCATCGGCCGCTCCAGCCAGTCTATGTCGTCGCGCGCTTCCAGCCGCGTCGCCAGGCGCTGCCAGTCCTCCATCAACAGCACGGCGCCGAAATGCGGGATCGGCACCAGAATGCCGTCGACCTTGCCGTCGGCGGCGGCTTGAGCGGCCTGCGGCCTCAAATGCGCCGACATCTGATGGCCGAACAGGTCGAAATCGACCCAGGTCGCGGAAGAGCGGCCGATCGCGCAGCCCAGCACGTCGCCATAGAAAGCTCGGGTTTCATCGAGATCACGAACTGGAAAGGCGAGATGGAAAGGCGTCATCGAAAGGCTCCGTACAGGCTGCGGACTGTTTTGCGTCGTCCGTTTCGCGGTGGCAACGCCAAATCGATGCATTGTGATTGAAGCCTGTGCCATTGCACAAGCCGGACTGGGACAATAGATGGGTGGGCGGCCACGGATTGGCCGCGACAGCAGGATCACACGCATGACCGATACAGCAGACGCAGCAAAACTGACCGATCGCGTCGCCGCGCTTGTCGAGGCTGCGGGAAAGGCCGGTGCCGATGCCGCGGACGCCGTGGCCGTGCGCGGCCGCTCCACCGGCGTGTCGGTGCGGCTTGGCAAGGTCGAGGGCACTGAATCGTCTGAAAGCGAGGACGTCTCGTTGCGCGTTTTCGTCGGCCAGAGAGTGGCGAGCGTCTCGGCAACCGCCGCCTCGGACCCGGCAACGTTGGCCGAGCGGGCCGTGGCGATGGCCAAGGTGTCGCCGCAGGATCCCTATCAAGGCCTTGCCGATCCGGCCTTGCTTGCCAGGCAAACGCGCGATCTCGGCCTGTTCGATGCCACGCAGGTCTCCGCCGACCAGTTGAAGGAAGCGGCGCTGGCGGCGGAAGCTGCAGCCCTAGCCGTCAAGGGTGTCACCAATTCGGCCGGCAGCAGCGCGGGTGCGGGGATGGGTGGCCTTGTCCTTGCCACATCGCACGGTTTTGTCGGGCATTATATCGTCTCCCGCTTTTCGCGTTCCGCCAGCGTCATCGCCGGCGAGGGCACGGGCATGGAGCGCGACTACGAATTCTCCTCGCGCCTTCACTTCGCCGATCTCGACGCGCCCGAAGACATAGGCCGCAAGGCCGGCGAGCGCGCCGTGCGCCGCCTCGGTGCCCGCAAGGCGGCAACCGGACCAGTCGATGTGGTGTTCGATCCGCGCGTCGCGCGCGGCATCGCCGGACACCTTGCCGGCGCCATCAACGGCGCGTCCGTCGCACGTAAGACCTCGTTCCTGCGCGACTTCATGGGCAAGCAGGTCGCGGCCTCCACGATCACGGTCACCGACGAGCCTCTCAGGATGCGCGGCCAGGCCTCGCGTCCGTTCGATGGAGAGGGCATCGAGGGCGAGAAACTGCTGATGGTCGAAAAGGGCGTTCTCAACCACTGGTTCCTGTCGACGTCCGCGGCGCGCGAACTCGGCCTTGTCACCAACGGACGCGGAGCGCGCAGCGGCTCGTCCGTATCGCCGTCTTCCACCAACCTTGCCATCGAGCCGGGCGAACGGTCGCCGGAGGACTTCATCAAGTCGCTCAAGACGGGGTTTTATGTCACGGAAGTGTTTGGCCAGGGCGTCGACATGGTGACCGGCGAATACAGCCGTGGCGCCTCCGGCTTCTGGATCGAGAACGGCGAGCTTGCCTATCCGGTCGCCGAAGTCACCATCGCCTCCAACCTGAAGACGATGTTCCTCAACATGGTGCCGGCCAACGACCTCGACCGCAATTTCGGCACTGCCGCTCCTACGCTGCTGATCGAAGGCATGACCCTTGCCGGAGCATGACCTGACCACGGACTCTTCCGGCGCTGTTGGGGATCTGGCGCTGCTGCGCGATGCTGCCCGCGAGGCCGGCCTCATCGCCATGCGCTACTTCGGTAACGCTCCGCAGGTCTGGATGAAGGGCGGCACGTCGCCGGTCAGCGAAGCCGATCACGCCGCGGACGCCTATCTGCGCCGCACATTGCTGGCGGCGCGGCCTGACTATGGCTGGCTGTCGGAAGAAACCGTCGACGATGCGGCGCGGCTTTCGGCGCGCCGCACCTTCGTCGTCGACCCGATCGACGGGACGCGCGGCTTCCTGGAGGGGCAGCGCACCTGGTGCGTCAGTGTCGCCGTGGTTGAAGACGGTCGCACGCTGGCCGGGGTGCTCGAGTGCCCGGCGCTGGACGAGACCTATTGGGCGTTGCCCGGCCAGGGTGCTTTTTGCAACGGCAAGCAGATCGCCATACGGCAACTCGGAGAAAAGGCCGAGATTTCCGGGCTGAAGCAGTTGATCGACCTGGTGCCGGCCGAGTGGCAGAAGCGGCTCAAACGGGCTCCCTACAGTCCTTCGCTCGCCTATCGGCTGGCAATGATCGCCAACGGCACGCTCGACGCCACTTTCGTCAAGCCGAACGCGCATGACTGGGATATCGCCGCCGCGGATCTCATCCTGCGCGAGGCGGGCGGCCTGCTGCTCGACCCGCAAGGCAACGCGCCGCTCTATGCCGGCGCGGTGACACGCCATGGTGCGCTTGCCGCCGGCAGCGGTGATTTGCTGGCTGTCTTGGTCGATGTCATCGCCGGGCTGGACGGGTGAAAGCGCATTCGCAGGTTCCAAAGTCGGCGGCTTTGGTCTAGACCTGTCACAAATTCAGACTATGTGAAGGACCGAAATGGCCGCGGAAGACGGAAAGAAACAGCTGTTGCATCTGGTGTTCGGGGGCGAACTGAAGAAGCTTGGCGGCACCGAGTTCCGGGACCTCGACGCGCTCGACATCGTCGGCGTCTATCCGGACTATCAAACCGCGCACACGGCGTGGAAAGCCAAGGCGCAAGCCAGCGTGGACAATGCCCATATGCGTTATTTCGTCGTTCATCTGCATCGTTTGCTGGATCCCGACAGCAAGGCAGCCGGTTGACGTCGATGGAGCATGATCTGGCGAAAGGGCCAGCCGGCGAGGCCGTGTCCCCGGGCAGGGGCCGGAGCCGTACGACCAAGGCCTTCTGGCGCAGGATTCGCGAGCCGCTCGCGCAGTCCCGATTCGTCAAGAGCGCCATTGCAAGCCTGCTCGCCCAGTTCGTGCGGCTGGTTCGGTGGACCAGCCCCCTTGTCGAGGGATCGGCGCGCTTTTCGGGCGGCGCCTACGCCGAGTTCGAACCCGGCATCATCGCGCTGTGGCATGGCCAGCATCTTTTGACGCCCGCCTATTATCCCAAGCGCAAGCCGCTGGTCGCCATGGTTTCCCGCAGCGCCGATGCCGAGCTCAACGCGCTGATGCTGGAGAAGTTCGGCATCGAGGCGGTCCGTGGTTCGGGCGGGCGTGACAATGCAAGGCATCTCGACAAGGGGGGGGCCAAGGCCCTCATCGCCCTCAAAAAGTCGCTCACGTCAGGCAAGAATGTCGCCATGATCGCGGACATTCCCCACGGCACGCCGCGCGACGCTGGACTTGGTATCGTGCTTTTGGCGCGTCTCTCGGGACGACCGCTCCTGCCTGTCGCCATCGCCACCAGCCGCCGCAAGGTTCTGGAAAAGAGCTGGGACAAGACCACAATCAACCTGCCGTTCGGTCGCTCCGCCGTGACCATCGGTGCGCCGATCTATGTGGCCTCGGATGCCGATGACGCCGAAATGGAGCGCAAGCGCCAGGAGGTGACGAGCGCCCTCAATGCCGCGACGGCCGAAGCCTACCGTCTCGTGGACGGTCCGCGATGAGCGGTCGCTGGGCGCGTACCGTTCTGTCGGCATACCGTTTCGCCGGCGCCGCCGCCTATCCGCTGGTCGGGCCTTATGTTGCCTGGCGCACCTCGCGCGGCAAGGAGGACCGCAACCGCCGTCGCGAGCGCTACGGTGTTGCCGGGCGCCCGCGCCCCGAAGGCCCTGTCATCTGGATCCATGCTGCTAGCGTGGGCGAGACCATCGCCGTCGTGCCCCTGGTCGAAAGCATTCTCGACTATGGCGTCAACATCGTGCTGACGACCGGCACGGTGACGTCGGCCCAGGTCGCCGACGAGCGCCTCGGCGACCGCATCATCCACCAATATGTGCCGCTCGATCTGAAACCGGCGGTCAGCCGTTTCCTCGACCACTGGCGGCCGGACCTTGCCATCATCGCCGAATCCGAAATCTGGCCGATGACCATCCTCGAACTTGGCGCGCGCCATGTGCCGCAGGTGCTGGTCAATGGCAGGCTATCCGACCGCTCGTTCTCCTCTTGGAAGAAGCGGGCCAACATCGCCGAGGCACTGTTCGAGAACCTTGCCCATGTCGTCGCCCAGTCCGATGTCGATGGCGAGCGTTTTCGCGCCCTCGGCGCCCGGCCGGTCACGGTTTCGGGCAATCTCAAGGTCGATACCAATCCGCCGCCGGTCGATGAGCGGGCGCTGGCCACCTTGCAGCGGCAGATCGGCGGACGCCCGACCTGGGCCGCGATCTCAACCCATGATGGCGAGGAAGTGGTCGCCGCCGAGGTTCACGCGACGTTGCACAAGCGTCATCACGGCCTGCTGACGATTGTCGTCCCGCGCCATCCCGATCGCGCCGAGGCATTGGCCGCGCAGATTTCCGGCATGGGGCTGAAGGTCGCGCGGCGCAGCAAGGGTGATCGTATCGGACCCGACACCGAAATCCTGCTCGGCGATACGATCGGCGAGATGGGACTTTATCTCAGACTGACCGAAATCGCCTTCGTCGGCCGTTCGCTGACTTCCGAAGGCGGCCAGAATCCGCTGGAGCCCGCGATGCTGGACACCGCGGTTCTTGCCGGCCGCAACGTGCAGAATTTCCGCGAAGCCTATCAACGTCTGCTCGACAGCGGCGGCGCCAAGCTCGTGCGCGACCGTGACATGCTGGCCGGGGCCGTGAACTTCCTGCTGACCAACGAAGTCGCCCGCCACGAGATGATGGCGGCCGGGGCGGCGACCGTCGACGAGATGCGTGGTGCGCTGGCGCGCACGCTCAAATCGCTTGAACCCTACATCCAGCCGCTGGTTGTCAAGGCGCGCCTGAAGGGCGCGAACGGGCGTTAGCATGGCCTCCGAAGCGCCGCCATTCTGGTGGGAGAAGCCGGACTGGCGCGTGCTCGCCCTGTCACCTCTGTCGGCGGTTTATGCGCTTGCCGCCGGTCGCGGCATGCGAAGGGCGCGGCGCGAGAAGATCGAAGCGCCGGTTCTGTGCATCGGCAATTTCACCGTCGGCGGCACCGGCAAGACGCCCGTGGCCATCGCACTCGCCGAACAGGCCAAGCGCATGCATCTCAAACCCGGTTTCCTGTCGCGCGGCCATGGCGGCTCGTTTGCCGAGCCGCATGTCGTCGATGGCGGCCATGACAGCGCCAGGCATGTCGGCGACGAGCCGTTGCTGCTGGCTGAACACGCGCCGGTCGCGGTGACGCCCAATCGGGCCGCCGGCGCGCGGCTGCTCCTGGAAAAACACGGGTGTGATTTTCTGATCATGGATGACGGGTTCCAGAGCGCCCGCATCCATATCGACTACGCGCTGGTCGTCGTCGATGCCCGCTACGGGCTCGGCAATGGCCGCGTCATCCCGGGCGGGCCGCTTCGTGCCAAGATCGTCGACCAGCTGGTCTTCACCAGCGGGCTCTTGAAGATGGGCGAGGGCACAGCCGCCGATGCGGTGGTGCGCCAGGCGGCGCGCGCGGGTCGTCCGATCTTCGAGGCTCACACGGAGCCGACCGCTGGTGAGCACCTTGCCGGCAAGCGTTGTCTGGCCTTTGCCGGCATCGGCCATCCCGAAAAGTTCTTTGATACCGTGCGTTCGTCCGGCGGCGAACTGGTGCTGTCAAAGCCCTTTCCGGATCATCACTTCTATGCCCAGGACGAGCTCGCCGAACTGGCGGCGACGGCGCGCGCTGAAGGGCTGGGCCTCATCACCACCGCCAAGGACGCCGCCCGACTGCGTCACGGCGCCCCGCAGGACTTCCTCGACAGCCTTGAAATCCTGGAGATACGGACCGTCTTTGAACTCGACCATGTTCCGGGGCGTATCATCGAGGAAACGCTCGATGCATGGCGGCAGCGCAGGCTTAAAGGGTGAAATCTAGCCGCGTTTGCGCAGCTCCGGATGCACCTCGATTTCGCGGCGCAACGAGGCGGTGGCGTTTACGTAAGGCTCCTGCCTTGCGACGCTCCAATACTTCAGCTCGTCCAACGGGATGTTTTCCCCGGTCACCGCGCAGCGAACGAACGAGCCCGGGCTGGTGACCTGGAAATCGCCATCGAGGTAGCGGATGCGGGCTTCCTTGCCGCCGGGGCCTTCGAAACGGTTCATCATGCTGAGGTGCCGAGGTTCATCCGGATTTCATCGCCACAAATCGCGGCCCAGGTCAAGCGCGCGACAAGCTTGGGACAATGCTGGCGCGTTAACACAATCTTAAAAGCTTCTGTTTTGGGGGCATGATGGAGATTTCTTCCGCCGGGCTGGCTTCCCTCTTGAAGGAGGCGATGATGCCGCAACCTGTGCCGGCGGCGAAAGCCGATCCGGTCCGGACGGCGCTTGTTCGCGAACTGGTCCAGCCGCCAGCGCCTTCTCTGTTCGCCCAACGCACGGCGCCGACGCTGATGGCCATGCCGGCGACGCCGATCGCCGTCAAGTCTCAGCAGATTGCCTCGGCCGGCATCGTCGAGGCCTATATGGCGCAGCTCGATATCGGGGAAGACGCGGTGGTGGCGTCGATCGCGGCGAGGAAGGCGGCGCCTGACGCCGAAGCGCAACGCGGCGCGTTGCCGCCTTCGGTGACGGCCAATGACAACGCTTCCGTCAGGTCGTCTGGCGTCTCGCTGCTGTCATTCATCCCACCGCAGGTTCCGGCCCCGCGCAGCACCGTTGCCCCGCAAACACCGGCAGGCCGTCGAACGCCAGCCAATCAAGCCCATGCCGTTGCGCTGAACCCCGAGCGCCTGTTGGTCAAGATCGGCTTTGTCTCGATAACCGCTGGCTTGTTGGCCATGATGACCGTCGGGTTCGTTCTGCTGCTGCTTCGCTGACATTCGCGACAGTCTTGCCGCCCGTGAACGCACGCTATCGCTCGGCCTCGATGAAGTCCTCGATCTTTTCCGGCGCCAATCCGGCTTGTTGCGCGATGCGGCGAGCGAGGTCGGCGGCGGCGGTGCGCGGCCGACCAATCGGTCGGTCGAGCCAGTAGGATACAGGATTGAGCGCGGTGCGCTCATCCACGGCGGTGATGCGGCCCGATTCAAGCTGGTGTCCGGTCAGTGGCGGGCGCGCAAGCGCGATGCCGAGCCCATAGGCCGCCGCGTCCAGCACCAGATTATAGTCCTCGAAACGGCGATCCTGCGGGCGCGGGCGGTAATCCATGCCTTGCGCCGCGAACCAGGCGCGCCAGCCGGAAGCGTCCGAATCGTTGATCAGCGGAAATCTGAGCAGCCGTGCCGGATCGCCGCGCCCGACCTCGCGCGCCAGTTCCGGAGAGGCGACGGGAAAGACATGTTCCTCGAAAAGCTGCACCGAAATGCGGCCTGGAATGCCGCCACGGCCGCAGCGGATCGACAGATCGATGCCTTCGTCAGCCAAGTCGGCCTGCCGGATATCGACGTCGAGCACGATGCGCAGCTTGGTGGGATGGCTCTCCAGCGCCGCCATGCGCGGCATAAGCCAGAGGCCACTGACCGAGGGGATGGACGTCAACCGCACCACGGCGGTGCCACGCGGTTCGACCCAGCGGTCGGAATGGCTCGATATCAGAGCGAAGGCTTCCGATGTGCGCAGATGCAGCCGGTTGCCTTCGATCGTCAAGGTGACGCCGCGCGCGCCGCGATCGAACACTTTGAGCCCCAGCCAGTCCTCGAGCTTGGCAATCTGCCGGCTGACGGCGCCATGGGTGATGTTAAGTTTCTCGGCAGCCGCCGAAAAGCTGCCGGTCCGCGCAGCCGCGTCGAACGCGCGCAAGGTTTCGAGCGGTACCATCGTGTCTGAGCTGTGATCCATACTCACAGCTGATGCTCGATTTGATCGTTTGTCAACAGGCGGGAAAAGGCGTTTTGTGGCTTCCAGGACGAAATGAGACGAGGATAGTGAGATGAGCGCGATGACGGGCACGTTGAATCAGACACAGCGGATGGACACCACGGCGGCCATCGCGGTGGCGCTCACAGTGGTCGGCTGGGCCTCTGCATTTCCCGCCATTCGCGCCGGCCTCACCGCTTTCGGGCCGCTGGAACTGGGCGCCTTGCGTTTTGGCATCGCCGCGGTTCCGGCGGCGATCTTCCTTGCGGTCAAGCGCCCGGCATTGCCCAGGCTCGACGAAGTGTGGCGCCTCGTCTTTGGCGGCGCCATCTTCGTCGCGCTCTACACCGTCATGCTCAATTTCGGCGAACTGACCGTCTCGGCCGGGGCCGCGGGTTTCATTATCAACGTCAGCCCGATCTTCACCGCCATCATGGCGATGGCATTGCTCGGCGAGCGCTTCTCAGGCTGGGCCTGGTTTGGCACGGTCATTTCTTTCGCCGGCATCGGCATCATCGCCGTCGCCGACGGCCATGGCCTGCACTTCAACACCGGCGCGCTGCTGGTGCTAGGCTCAGCCTTGTGCTCGGCCGTCAACACCATCGTCCAGAAGCCGCTCTTCGCCCGCCATCACCCGCTGACCATCTCGGCTTCCAACATGATCCTTGGCGCACTTTGCCTTTCGCCCTTTCTGCCAAGCGGTTTTGCGCAGGCAGCTGTAGCCAGCACGGCCGGTCTCGGAGCCGTGATCTTTCTTGGCATCGTGCCGAGCCTGATCGCCTATGCGGCCTGGGCGACCGCGCTGTCGCGCCTGCCGGCCGCGCGCGCTTCGAACTTCCTCTATCTGGTCTCGCCTATGTCGGCCCTGATCGGCTTCTTCTGGCTCGGCGAAGTGCCGACGCCGCTCGGCATCCTCGGTGGCGCGCTGGCGCTCGGCGGTGTCATCGTGGTGAATTTGAAACGCTGAATCAGAGGCTTGCGGGCTTCGCCTGAATCAAATCGGAAACGCGCCGCACGGCCCGGCCATCGATGCAGACATGAGCCGCGCCGGCGGCTATGTTGTCCTTGGCTGGGCGTGGAGGGGCGGATTGGCTGGGCGGTTCATATCGGCAATTCTTATTCTTCTGGCGCTGGGCGGGCAGGCCGTGGCCGGCTGGTACCATGTGGAAAACTATCAGGGATCCATAGGGTCGCATCCGATCCATTTGTCCCTGCAGACCTACGATTTCGGCAGCGGGATCATGGTCGAGGGCAGCTACTTCTACGACGACAGGCAAAGCCCGATCCCGTTGTATGGCAAGCTCAGCGGCACCGGGATGGTGCTGTGCGAAATTTCGGACGAGAAGCAATTCCAACGCATACTCGTGATCGGTTCGAAGACGCCGATCGATACCGCCGGATGCGCGCTTAACCTCGACGTGACGACTGGCGGTGCCACTGGAAGCTGGAGCCAGGGGACGGAGACCTACCCCGTGATCCTCACGAGGGTTGCCGGGTTGGACGATACCGGTGAGGGCAAGATCGACGGAAGCGTCGAGATTCCGTTCTGGGCGCAGACGGCCAATGACCGGTTCGCGGGCATCTACACCAACACCAGCGCGGGCATCTGCATGACGAAAATGCAGGTCATCAGAAAGCACGGCGCCAAAGTCGTTCAGGAAATCACTTTCAGGGATGACGATGTTTGCAGCGCCGGCATGCTGATGACGCCCATCTACATGAATGTCGAGAAATGGATCGAGCACGGCAAGGACGTCATTTCCGTGAATTTTCGCGGCGGCGGCGCCGGAACGACGATCGATTACATTTTTGATCCGGCGGCGAGGAAGTATCGGCAAAGGCAATGAGGCCGGGTATCGTTCTCTAGCCAGGAGGCTTCATCGCCGGCCGAACAGCCGCTCGATATCCGCCAGCTTGAGCTCGATATAGGTCGGACGACCATGGTTGCAGGTGCCCGAACCGGGCGTCGCCTCCATCTGGCGCAGCAGCGCGTTCATTTCCTCGGCCTTGAGCAGCCGGCCGGAGCGCACCGAACCATGGCAGGCCATGGTGGCGGCGATCTTGTCCAGACGCTCCTTCAGCGTCTCGACCGTATCGTTGTCAGCGATCTCGTCGGCAAGGTCGCGTACCAATTGCTGGACATTCGTCTCGCCCAGCATCGACGGCGTCTCGCGCACGGCGACCGCGCCCGGCCCGAAACGCTCCAGCCCCAGTCCGAACCGGGCCAGGGTTTCGGAATGCAGCGCGAGGCGTTCCGCGTCCTCTTCCGGCAGATCGATGATCTCAGGCAGCAGCAGCATCTGCGAAGGCACCGCGCGCGAATGCAGTGCGTTCTTCAGCGCCTCGTAGACCAGCCGCTCATGCGCGGCGTGCTGGTCGACGATGACGAGCGAATCCCTGGTCTGGGCGACGATGTAGTTCTCATGCACTTGCGCCCGTGCCGCGCCGAGCACCGTGCCCAGCAGCGTCTCGGCCGCCTCGCTCTGTCCCGGGCGTGCATCCGCGCTGGCAAGCGAGCCGGCATCGAACCCCGCCTGGCCGGGTTCGCTGAAACCGCCGGTTCTTGCGCCGGCATGCTCAAAACCCGAACCTTCGAACTGCATGTCGAGCGGCCGCTGCGGCGAGCGCGAGGGGTCGAAACCGGTGGAACCGGACGCACGGTAAGCTGCTTCATAGCCGCGGTGGCCGTTGGCCGGCCCGCCATGGCCGAAGGTTGCGGCGCCCGGCCGGAAAGCCGCCATCATGCCCGCGGCGCCGGAGGTGGCGGCACGGATGCCGCTATCGGCGAGCGCCTGCCGGATCGCGCCGACGATCAGCCCGCGCACCAGCCCTGGATCGCGGAAGCGCACATCGGCCTTGGCTGGATGGACGTTCACGTCGACGATCGCCGGATCAAGAGTCAGGAACAGCACCGTGACCGCATGGCGGTCGCGCGGCAGGACATCGGCGAAAGCGCCGCGAATGGCGCCCGCGATCAGCTTGTCGCGCACCGGGCGGCCGTTGACATAGGCATATTGCTGCAACGCGTTGGCGCGCGTGAAGGACGGGATCGACACATGGCCGGTCAGGTGGACGCCTTCGCGCATGGCGTCGATGGCGATGGAATTGTCGGGAAAATCGGCGCCCATCACCTGCGCGACGCGGCGCAGGCTGCCTTGCGGGCTGGCGTCCGTCGCCGGCAATTCCAAGGTCGAGCGGTCCGAGCCGGCCAGCGTGAAGCGCACGGAAGGAAATGCGATGGCGATGCGCTTGACGACGTCGCTAGTGGCCGAGCTTTCGGCGCGTTCGCCTTTCATGAACTTCAGCCGGGCAGGGGTGGCGAAGAACAGGTCGCGCACTTCCACCGTCGTGCCGCGATTGGCCGCCGCCGGCCTCACGGCCGACACCCGGCCGCCCTCGATGCCGATCTCGGCGGCGCTGTCGCCAAGGGCAGTGCGCGAACGGATCGACAGCCGCGACACGGAGCCAATCGACGGCAGCGCCTCGCCGCGAAAGCCGAGCGAACGGATGTCGTGAATATCCTCGGTAAGCTTGGAGGTGCAGTGGCGCGCAATGGCCAGCGAAAGCTCCTGTTCGGGAATGCCGGAACCGTCATCGGTGACACGGATCAGGTTCAGCCCGCCGCCGGCCGTGACGACCTCTATCCGGGATGCCCCGGCGTCCAGCGCATTCTCGACCAGTTCTTTGACCACGCTCGCCGGGCGCTCGATGACTTCGCCGGCGGCGATCTGGTTGATCATCGTTTCGGATAGCTGGCGAATGGGCATGGGAGCAATATAGGCGGATTCGGGACCGCTAGGGGAGGGCAGAGTTGCGAGAGCGGTGGATCCAGCCTGCTGCGCATATTCCACGCGCTCAGCGGCATCCATGAAGGAAAGTGCACTCTCGCCGAAACGATGAATCAGATATGGACTGTCGAATATTTTTAGGTATCTCTGGATTTCTTGAAAAACAGCCAAGGTCCGATATCAGGCAAGGCAGGGCGGCAGTTACCATGCCTCGGGTCACTGGTTCATCTGTGATTTCGAGCTCGATTCTTTTGAGCGACACCCCCGGACCAAAAAACGTCGAAAGCTCGTTGGGGTCCAGTATCGTGATCGTACCGGGATTCTGGGTATCGGTGAATGCGGCCAGTGTTGGATAGAGCTTTTGATAGATTCTTGTACCGGGAAAGAGGTACCGGGCAGGGATCTCCCTCCTGCCTCTGAACTTCATTATCGCCGCCCATTGATCTTGGGTCGAACTATACTCTGGCACGATGTCGTGAAACGTCAATTCCGCCATTCTGGCTGCGTCGCCGAGAAGAGCGAACAGTTTGCCATGCTCGCCAAGATCGACAACGGTTGCCTCGCCCTCGCTGTAAGTCGGAAGAGTGGAATTGAATTTATCTTCTTTGGCTATTACGTGGAGAACGGAGGATCCGGATACGACCTTTCCGCCCACCCAGACTTCAATCAAGATTTTCTGGTTCCATTCCCATTCTCTCCCGTTGCAGCCAGATAGAAAGCTAGCCAAGAGAAAAGGGAGGAATATCGTATAAAAAATTCTTGCTGGGATCATTATTCCAGAAATATACGATCATACTTCTGAAAATAGTGTCTATATTTATAGATCATTTTAACGTTTTCGGCCACCATGGGTCGCCTCACGCCTGCGCGACGAGCCAGTCCCTGACCTTGCGGGCGTTGTCGCTCAAATCCCGGTTCTTCGGCCAGACCACATAGAAGGCCTTGCCGGTCTTCAGCACGTGGTCCGTCACCGGCACCAGCAGGCCCGTGGCCAGCAAGCGCTCGGCGAGATGGCGCCAGCCGAGGGCGATCCCCTGGCCCTCCATCACCCCCTGGATAACCAGGCCATAGTCATTGATGCGCAGGCCGCGCGCCGTATCGTCGAGCCTGCCGCCGGCCGACTGGAACCATTCGTCCCAGCTCGCCGCTTCGCGATAGGGCTCCTCGAGATGGATGAGGCGATGCGTGGCCAGCTCCTCGACGGTTCCCGGCATGCCGAACTTTGTCAGATAGCTGGTTCCGGCAACCGGGAAGATCTCCTCGTCGGCAAGCGGCAGCGAGTGGTAGTCCGGCCAGTCGCGGGGTTCGCCGCCGCGCACCGCGAGCGGGATGCCTTCGGCGATGATGTCGAGGTCGCGGTCGGCGGTCTGGATGCGCAGGTCGATGCCGGGCAATTCGTCACGAAACTGCTGCAGGCGCGGCATCATCCAGAACGAGCCGAAAGCGGTCGACGCCGCGACAGTGACATGGCCGCCGGTCGCCTGCAGCCGCAAATCCTCGGCCGATTTGCGGATGTGCGACAGGCCCAGGGAGACGTCGGCGTGGAAGCGCTCGCCGGCTTCCGTCAGCATGACCTGGCGGTGGCGGCGCTGGAACAGCTTGGCGCCGAGCTGCTCCTCCAGTCCGCGTATCGCATAGGAGACGGCCGCCTGCGTCATGCCGAGCTCGCGCCCGGCGGCGGTGAAGCTCGACAGCCGCCCCGCAGCCTCGAAGACGATCAGGCTGCCGGCCGAGGGCAGGAGATGGCGCAGGCTTCTCATAAGCTGAGCTTATACAAGAGATCAGGATTTTCCAGCGTCACACCGGGATTTTGTCTCGCTACGGTGATGCCGAGGAATGACTGGAGCCGTCATGAACGCACCTGCCGCTGAGTTGACCGAAACCACCCATCGCCGAGGCGGTGGGCGCCTGGGACGCAAGGCGCTGAGAAGCGCTCCGGTCGCCTCGTTTCCGACCCTGGTCCGCAAGATTCCCGTCTATCAGATGGTTCCGGACGAGGCGGTGGAACTGATCCACCAGGAATCGCTTGCGATCCTCGAAGAGGTCGGCTGCGAATTCCGTGACGACGAGGCGATTGCCATGTGGAAGGCGGCCGGCGCGGATGTCTCCGAGACGCGCGTCCGCATCGACCGTGCCTTGCTCATGGACCTTGTCTCGAAAGTGCCTTCCGAGTTCACGCTCAATGCGCGTAATCCCGAGCGATCCGTGCGTGTGGGCGGCGACAACTCGGTCTTCGTGCCGATGTATGGCGCGCCCTATGTCCGCGACCTCGACAACAACAGGCGCTACGGCACACTCGCCGACCTCAACAATTTCCATAAGCTCGCCTACATGGCGCCGGCGCTGCATTCATCGAGCTCGATCATCTGCGAGCCGATGGAGATCGCGGTGCCCAAACGCCACCTGCACATCATCCACTCGGCGCTGAAGCACTCGGACAAGCCGTTCATGGGCATCGTGACCTCCAAGGACAGGGCCGAGGATACGATGGCGATGGCGGGCATCGTCTTCGGCGAGGAGTTCGTCCGCGACAATCCGGTGCTGGTGGCGATCACCAATTGCAACTCGCCGCTGGTGTGGGACGCCACCATGCTGGACGCGATGAAGGTCTATGCGCGTCACAACCAGCCGCTCATCCTGGCCCCCTTCGCGCTGTGCGGGGCTTCCACCTCGGCCTCGGCGCTGGGCGCGGTGGCGCAGGTCAACGCGGAGGCGCTGGCCGGCGTCGCGTTCACGCAGCTCATTCGCCCCGGATCGCCCCAAGTCTACGGGCAGTTCATGGTCACGGTCGACATGAAGACCGGCGCGCCGATGGGCGGCACGCCGGAAGCCGCCCAGATGATGTATGTGATGGGCGCGCTGGCGCGGAAGTACAGGCTGCCATGGCGCACGTCGGGCTTCCATGTCGGTTCGAAGCTGAACGATGCGCAGGCGGGCTACGAGGCCAACATGCTGATGCATGCCGCCATCCTTGCCGGCGCCAACTACATCTGGCACTCGGCCGGCTGGCTGGAGGCGGGATTGACCTGCGGCTATTCGAAGTTCGCCACCGACTGCGAGCAGCTCGTCGGCTGGTACAAATATGCCGGCGGCCTGCCGTTCGATGATTTCAAGGACGCCATGGCGGCGATCCGCGAAGTCGGGCCGCAGGGCCATTTCCTCGGCACGCAGCACACGCTCGAGCATTTCGAGAAGGCCTTCTTCATGCCGAGCATCATGGATTTCAACTCCTTCGAGCAATGGAACGCCGAAGGTGCGAAGGACCATGACGCACGCGGCCGCGAGAAGGCAAAAAACATGCTGGCCGACTATGAGGAGCCGAAGCTCGATGAGGGCGTGGCCGAGGGCCTCAAGGACTTGATCGCGCGGCGCGAGGAAAGGCTGCCCGACACCGTCAGTTGAAGAACGCCAGGCAAAAGACCTGAAGGGAACCAACAAGGGAGGAATAAATGACGCTTTTCAGAAGCAATGGCGATCGCGTGCCAGCCGCCATCGAGGCGATGGCGGCGGAAGCGCGGGCCGGCCGCGTGGACCGGCGGGAATTTCTGGCGCTGGCAAGCGCCTTCGGCGCGTCGACGGCGCTCGCCTATGGCATGATCGGCCTTGCCGCGCCGGTGAAAGCCTTGGCCGAAGAGCCGAAAAAAGGCGGGACGCTGCACGTCTCCATGTCGGTCAAGGCGCAGAAGGACCCGCGCACCTATGACTGGGTGGAGCTTGCCAACATTTCGCGCAGCTGGCTGGAGCCGCTGGTACGCTACACCAGACAGTTCACCTTCGAGCCCGTCTTGCTGGAAAGCTGGGACATCAACGACGACGCCACCGAATACACACTGCATGTGCGCAAGGGCGTCACCTGGAACAATGGCGATGCCTTCAACGCCGATGACGTCGTGCACAATGTCACCCGCTGGTGCGAAAAGGGCGTTGCCGGCAACTCCATGGCCGCGCGTGTCGGCGCGCTGATCGACGCCAAGACCGGCAAGGCCAGGGATGGCGCGATCACCAAGGTCGACGACTTCTCGGTCAAGCTGAAGCTCTCCGAGCCCGACATTTCGCTGATCCCGAACTTCACGGACTATCCCGCCCTCGTCGTGCATCGCAATTTCGACGCCGACGGCGCCGACCCGATCAAGAAGCCGATCGGCACCGGACCGTTCGAGCTGGTCTCCTACGATGTCGGCCAGAAGGCGGTGGTCAAGCGCCGCCAGAACGGCAAATGGTGGGGCGGCGAAGCCCCGCTCGACAGCGTCGAGTTCATCGACTACGGCACCGATTTCAACGCGACGGTCAACGCCTTCGATTCCGGTGAGATCGACCTCAATTTCGAGAGCCCGGCAGATTTTATCGACATCCTCGACAAGATGGGGCTGGTGAAATCGGAGGTGGCGACCGCGACCACGCTGGTGGCGCGCACCAATGTCACGCACAAGCCCTATGACGACAAGCGCGTGCGCAACGCGCTGCAGATGGCGGTCGACAACAATGCGGTGCTGCAGCTCGGCTACAACGGCCGCGGCACGGTCGGCGAGAACCATCATGTCAGCCCGATCCATCCGGAATATTATGCGCTGCCCAAGAAGGAGCGCGACGCGGCCGGCGCCAAGAAGCTGATGGCGGAAGCGGGCCAAGCCGACTTCGAGCATGAACTGATCACCATCGAGGACGATTGGCAGAAGAACACCGGCGACGCCATCGCCGGCCAGCTGCGCGATGCGGGCATCAAGGTGAAGCGCACGGTTCTGCCGGGCTCGACCTTCTGGAACGACTGGACGAAATATCCCTATTCGATGACCATCTGGTACATGCGCCCGCTCGGCGTCCAGGTCCTGGCGCTCGGCTATCGCACCGGCGAGGCCTGGAATGAATCGGCTTACTCAAACCCCGATTTCGACGCCAAGCTGAAAGAGGCGCTATCGTTGATCGACGTCGCCAAGCGCAAGGAGGTGATGAAGGATGTCGAACAGATCCTGCAGGACTCCGGCGTCATCATCCAGCCGTTCTGGCAGAAGCTCTACAGTCACACGAACAAGAAGGTGAGGAACTACGGCGTCCATCAGACCTTCGAGATGGATCTCCAGAATGTCTGGCTGGACGGCTGAAAACCGCGCGGCGCAGGGCTTCATGGACCGCAAAAAAGCCGATATGCAGGATACGTGGTGTTGATTGCTTCAAGCCATCAAAAGCCGGAGATTCTGCATGCGACTGCCTGTGCTCCTTGCCGTCCTTTCGACAGCCTTGCCCGCCACCGCCTTTGCCGGTCCGGCGTCCGATGCCGTGAAGTTCTTCTATGTCCCCGAGGTCCGGTTCGAGGCCGACGCGCAGTATCGGGACCGGTTCACCGAACCGGTCACGAAACTGTTCGATCTCAACGACCAGGCGACCAAGAAGAATCCGGACCAGCTTGCCTGCATCGACTTCGACCCAGGTCTCGATGCACAGGATTTCGACCAGAAGACCCTCTCCAAGACCCTGAAACTGTCGGAGACGGTCGATGGCGATACCGCACAGGTGGTGGCGAGCTTCAGCCTTTTCGCCGAAGGAGACGATTCACAACGCGAGATGCACTGGTCGCTCAGGAAGGTCGATGGCAAGTGGAAGGTATCGGACATTGCCTCCAAGACCAACGACTGGACGCTGAGCAAGCTCGAATGCATGGCGGGCCAAGATCCGGAGTGAGGTCATGGTCCGCCGCCTGTTCCCGGCCCTGTCGGTCCTATGCCTGTTGGCGGTGGCGTTGAACGACGCTGCGGCTCAGGGCTTGTTGGGAACGCCGCCGGCGAACACGCCTGCGCAACCGGCGCCGGCCGACAATGGCGGGTCCCCGCCCGCAACCGCGCCGGGCGGCGCCGTGGAGCCGGCAACGCCGCCGGTCGCATGGCCGCCGACCGGGCCTGCCCCGCCGATCCAGCCGGGATCGCCGACAGCGGTGGTGAGGCCGTTCTATGACCAGGTCAATCTGGAGATCGATCCGGCGCAGCGCAGCCATTTCACCGACCCGGCCAAGACTGTCCTGGATAAGAGCGATGCGCTGCGCAAATCCGGGCAGGGGGAATGCCTCGACCCCAACATGGCGCTCGACAACGCCGACTATGACAAGGAGCAGATAGACAAGAGCCTGAAGACGCTCCAGGCGATCAATGGCGACCAGGCCAAGGTCATCGTCGCCTTCGTCATCGACAACAACCCGCACCGTCTCGAATGGAAATTCAAGAAGGTCGACGGCGAGTGGAAGATCTCCGATCTGTTGTCGGTGACCGGCGAATGGGCGCTCAGCCAGTATCAGTGCGAGTAGGCGGACGATGAAGTTGGTCGGCCGATGAAACTGCGTTCCTTCCTCGTGCCTGCGATCGTCGGACTGTTCGTCGCCATCTGTGTCGTCGACTGGGCCGTTGGGACAACGCTGATTGCGCGTGGTCCTCGCGAGACGCTTGCGATGCCCCGTGATTTGCCTCTCGTGCGTGTTACGCTGGATCAGGAAAAAGGGCCTGAACTTGACGGTTGGGTCGCCGATCGGAAGGGCAGTTGCGGCGCAATAGCCTTGTTGCATGGACGCGGCGCCAACCGGCTCGCGATGGTCCAGAGAGCAAAACTTCTGTTTGATGCGGGTTATTCCGTGGTCCTTTTCGACCTTTCGGGGCACGGCGAGAGCGGTGGTTCTGTCCAAGGGTTCGGCTACGCCGAGGGGCAGGACACGGCGCGCATCCTCGCCTATGCCCGGCAGCGCTTTGCTGGCCAGAAACTAGGCGCCCTTGGATCATCGCTGGGCGCTGCATCGTTGGTCTTCGCCGCGCCGCAGACGCTCGCCGACACCTATGTGCTGGAGCAGCTTTATGGGACGCTGCGTGAGACGACAGCGTGGCGCATGCCTTTCAACGTTCTGCGGGGCCTTCAGGCGGATGTCCTGCTGGCGCAGATGCCACTGCGTCTGGGCTTCAGCGCCGACGACGTCCGGCCGGTGGATCGTATCGGCAAGATTGGCAAGCCGCTTATCCTTTTGGCGGGAAGTCGCGATCCCTTCATCGATCGCGGGCAGGTCACGGCATTGCACAATGCCGTGCCAGAGGCACCGCTGGTTTGGTTCCAGGGCGCGGGCCACGTCGACCTGTTGCGCTCTGATCCGGCCCGCTATCGCGACGCGGTTCTGCCGTTTCTTTCAAAAAATCTCTGTCGATCCGAGGCGGCCGACCATGTCTGACGGTCAGATGTCGTTCTCAGCCCCTTCCGCGATATGGCGCGACGCCTGTCTCCGGCAGCCAGGCGCCTTCCGGCGGTGTGCCGGTCTGCCAGAACACGTCGATCGGTATGCCGCCGCGCGGGAACCAGTAGCCGCCGATGCGCAGCCACAGCGGCTTCGTCGCGGCCACGATGCGACGGCCGATCATGACGGTGCAGTCTTCATGGAAGGCACCGTGGTTGCGGAACGAGGTCATGAACAGCTTCAGCGACTTCGATTCCACCAGCGCCGCGTCGGGGGCGTAGTCGATGACGATATGAGCGAAGTCCGGCTGTCCGGTAACCGGGCAGAGCGAGGTGAATTCCGGGCAGGTGAAGCGCACGATGGCGGGCGGTCCGTCGCCACGCTGGAAAGGCACGGTCTCCAGGACCGCCTGTTCGGGGCTCTGTGGCGTCTCGACGTGCGCGCCGAGCTGGGTGAGGGTTTTGGTATCGATCATCGCGGTTTGTCCTTGGATTTGCCGCGCTCATTAGCACCGGAACGAGGACCGCGCAGCGGTTTTCGGATCGATCGGGTGCACGACAGTGAAACGGCAGGAAGAAGATGACCAGCAACGACCCGCTTCTCCAACCCTACCAGCTCAAGCACCTGACGCTGAAGAACCGGGTGATGTCCACCAGCCATGAGCCCGCCTATTCCCAGGACGGAATGCCGAAGGAACGCTATCGGCTTTACCATGCCGAGAAGGCCAGGGGCGGTATGGCGCTGACCATGACCGCCGGTTCGGCGATCGTTTCGCGCGACAGCCCGGCCGCCTTCGGCAATCTGCATGTCTATGACGATCGCATCGTGCCGTGGCTGGCTGAACTGGCGGATGCCTGTCACGAGCACGACTGCAAGGTGATGATCCAGATCACGCACCTTGGCCGGCGCACCGGCTGGAACAAGGCCGACTGGCTGCCGGTTCTGTCGGCTTCGCCGGTGCGCGAGCCGGCGCACCGCGCCTTTCCAAAGACCATCGAGGACTGGGATATCGAGCGCATCGTCGCCGACTATGCGGCGGCCGCGCAGCGCTGCCAGGCGGCTGGTCTCGACGGTATCGAGTTCGAATCCTACGGCCATCTGATGGACGGCTTCTGGTCGCCGGCCACCAACCATCGCGATGACGAATTCGGCGGCTCGCTCGACAACCGGCTGCGCTTTACCAACATGGTGCTGGATGCCGTGCGCTCGGCCGTCGGCGAGAAATTCGTCGTCGGCATCCGCATGGTCGCCGACGAGGATTTTGAAAAGGGCCTGTCGAAGGAGGAGGGCGTCGAGATCGCCAGGCGGCTGGCCGGCTCCGGCAAGGTCGACTTCCTCAACATCATCCGTGGTTCGATCGAGAGCGACGCGGCGCTGACCAAGGTCATTCCGGTGACCGGCATGCGCTCCTCGCCGCATCTCGACTTCGCCGGTGAGGTGAGGGCGGCGACGAAATTCCCGACCTTCCACGCGGCGCGCATCTCCGACGTCGCCACCGCGCGCCATGCCATCGCCACCGGCAAGCTCGACATGGTCGGCATGACGCGCGCGCACATCGCTGATCCGCATATCATCAAGAAGGTCATGGAAGGGCGCGAGCACGAGATCCGTCCGTGTGTCGGCGCCACCTATTGTCTCGACCGCATCTATGAGGGCGGCGAGGCGTTGTGCGTCCACAACGCGGCGACCGGCCGCGAGGCCGACATCCCGCACATCATCGTCAAGACCGAAGGGCCGAAAAGAAAGGTCGTTGTCGTCGGCGCCGGCGCGGGTGGTCTGGAGGCCGCGCGTGTGGCCGCCGAGCGCGGCCATCAGGTGACCGTGCTCGAGGCGGCGAGCCAGGCGGGTGGCCAAATTCGGCTGGCGACCCAGAACCCGCGGCGCAAGGAACTGATCGGCATCATCGACTGGCGGCTGGCCGAGCTCGACCGGCTGGGCGTCGAAATCCGTTACGATACCTGGGCGGAGAAGGACGATGTGCTGGCGCTGGCCCCCGACGTGGTGGTCGTCGCCACCGGCGGCCTGCCGCAGAATCCGCCGCTGACGGCGGGCGACAATCTCGTCACCTCGAGCTGGGACATCATGGCCGGCGGTGTAAAGCCGGCCGAAAATGTCCTGCTTTATGACGACAATGGCGGCCACCAGGGCATGGGTGCTGCCGAACTCATCGCCAACAGCGGCGCGCGGCTGGAACTGGTCTCGCCGGAACGTTTCTTCGCCCCCGAAATGGGTGGCATGAACCACGTGCCCTACGTCAGGGCCTTCCATGAAAAGGGCGTCACGATCACCATCAACACGCGCCTGCGCTCGGTACGGCGCGAAGGCAATCAACTGGTGGCGGAACTCGCGTCGGACTTTGCCGATGGCTGGCGCGGCGAGCGCAGGGTCGACCAGGTGGTGGTCGAGCATGGCACGGCGCCGCTCGACGACCTCTACCTCAGCCTGAAGCCGCTGTCGAAGAATGGCGGCGCGGTCGACTACGAGCGACTGGTCGGTGGCGGCGAGATTTTTCCAGCGCGCAATTCCGAAGGCGGCTTCGTGCTGCTGCGCATCGGCGACGCGGTCGCCTCGCGCAACATCCACGCCGCCATCTATGATGGGATCAGGTTCGGCCTGCGAATCTGAGCGGCGTTAGAGCAATTCCAGGAAAAGTGCGTAGCGGTTTTCCGTCCGGAATTGCGTAAAAACAAAGGCTTAGAGCGGTTCAGCGATTCCGTGAAACGCTGAACCGCTCTAAGCAAATCGGTGGCACGCGGCCGAGCCTTGTACGAGAGCCCATGTACAGTAGCTCGGCCAACGCGCCCGTGCATTGGTGACTGGCAGCCAGGCAACGCACGATCTCTGTGAGGCAATGCTCAGATCATCCTCGCGGTTGCCATGCACAGCACGGTGACCACCAGCAGCCATGCCGAGATCCGTTCACCCCTGGCCATTCTGGCACGCAGGTGGATCTCGGTTGCGGCGTCTGCGCCGGCCAGCCGCCTGCTTGATCCTGCGACCATGGCGCCGAGCACGCCGGCGGCGGCAAAAGCGGCAACGATGCCGAGGGCCAGCACCATTTCCATCGAACCGAAATAGGCGCCGTGGAAGAAATACCACAGCAGCGCGCCGGTGAGGAAAACCATGCCGGAGGCGCCCATCTGCGGCTGGATGAAGCGCTCGGCCTTGATCTCGGGATCGCGGGCAAGCGTGACGGTGGTGCCCGCCCAGAACACGCCTGCCATGACATGGAGGCCGATGATGACGATGTAGACGTATTGCATGCCGGATCTCCTCCACAGCCGCAGATATGAAAATAGATAGATATCTAATGGTTAGATGTCAATGTGTTATTAGAAGCCGGTTCCATCCATGGGAAACACCGTCTAGTGTCCGGCAATGACACCCTTTGAACGCCCGCCTGTCGGCATGAATCTCGGCCGCACCGCCAAGCTTGTCGCTCAGGCTTTCGACGCTGCCTTGGGTGAGGCCGGCGGGACCTTGCCCGTCTGGCTCACGCTGCTGTCGGTCAAGTCGAGCGCGCTTGCCAATCAGCGCGAACTCGCCGGCATGATCGGCATCCAGGGCGCCACGCTGACCCATCATCTCAACGCGATGGAGACGCAGGGCCTGTTGACGCGGCGCCGCGATCCCGGGAATCGCCGGGTTCACCTGGTCGAACTGACCAAGGCGGGAGATGCCATGTTCGACAGATTGCGCATGGCCGCGCTTGCTTTCGACAAACGGCTGCGAAGCGGATTGCCCGATGACAGGCTGGCCGAGTTCGCCGAGGTGCTTGCGGTGCTGCGCGCCAATGTCGAGGCCGGCCTTCGCGTCATCGGCGACGGATTGCCCGGCGGCAAGGATGGCATGCCGACCCCGCCTCGCAAAACGGCTCGACAGGTCAAGCCATAGACGGCTCAGCGGTCGTAGCCGGCTATCGCTCCGAACGTATAGTGGCGCAGTTTAAGGGCCTTGATGAGGTCCGTCAGCTTGGTCCTGCCGTCGAAGCCATCCTGAAACATCTCGTCATGCATCAGAAGGATCAGCTTGCCGGGCTTGGCGAAGCGGCCGTAGCCGAAGAGGTGATCGATCTCGGCGACCAGATGGTCGACGCTCTGCACCGGCTCGCCACTGTCCTTGTGTACCCATTCATGATCCCAGCCATAGAGGTAGAAGCCGGAGGCCGCGACGAACTCGTAGTCAGGGTCCTCGCGGCCGGCCTGTGCCTGCCCGAGAGAGTTGTCGTTCTTCGACATTGAGGGCAGCCGGAACACGTCGCGTCCGGGCAGGCGCGCGTGCACCGCCGGCTTCAAGCCAAGCACGGCATTGGCCATGAGCATGTCGGCGACCACGCCCTCGGTATCGCTGTAGAAGTGGCGGTAATGGTTATAGGCGTGGCTGTAGCTGTGGTTGCCGATCGTCACCAACGGCATCGCCTTGGCGCGCCGCACCAGCATCTTGTTCGAAGCACTCGCCTCGGCATGCATGCCGACCATGAACAATGTAGCTGGAACCTGCTCGGCCTCGAGCACGTCGAGAATGTTGCCGGTACCGTTCAACGGGCCATCGTCGAAGGTAAGATATATTGTGCGATCCGCCGCGTGGGCCGCCGATGCGCAGACCAACATCGCTGCCAGGACAAACCGAAAGAATGTCATCAGGCGCTGCATCCGTTTGTGATCGGGACAGGCCGCCATTTCCCCGGCTGCTTGTCAAGGCGGGCCGTTCCCTGGCTAGGCCAGGCTGCCCTGCAAAACTGTCAGCCTCGCCTTCTTTTTCGGCATGCGCGCGGTCAGCCATTCCAGCGCCTTGTCCTGCGGCATCGGGAAGGCGATAGAATAGCCCTGCACCTGGTCGCAGCCGATCGCCATCAGCGAGTCGAGTTCGGCCTCTGTCTCGGCGCCCTCGGCGACGATTGAGATGCCCAGCCCCCGGGCCAGCTCGGTGATAGCGCGCACGATCTTCGAATTGTCGCCGTTCTCATGAATGTTCTGGACAAAACGGCGGTCGATCTTGAGCCGGTCGATCTCGTTGGGATTGACGTGGCTCAGCGATGCATAGCCGGTGCCGAAGTCGTCGAGTTCCAGATGGACGCCGGCTGCCCTGATGTGACGCAGCTTTGCCGCGATGCCTGTCTTCTCATCGTCCAGAATGACGGATTCCACGATTTCCAGCGACAGCTTCTGCGGCGGCAGTCCGGCCTTTTCCAGCGTTTCGAAGAGGAACGTATCGAAATCATGTTCGCGCAGTTCTGTGCCCGAAACGTTGACGGCCAGCCGGCCAAAGGAAATCCCGGCGCGGTTCCATTCTGCCGCTTCGTTGACCGCCTTGCTGATCACGATGCGGCCGATCTCAGGCATGAAGCCACATTTCTCGGCGACCGGAATGAATTCGCCTGGCGAGATCATGCCGCGTTCGGCATGGTTCCAGCGCACGAGCGCCTCGATACCGCTGATGGCGCCATTGGTCAGCGAAACCTGCGGCTGGAAGTAGACCTGGAACGCCCTTTCGGAAATGGCGACCTTGATGTCATGTTCCAGCTGCTTGCGATAATCGAGTTCGCGGCGCAATTCCTCGGAGAAGAAGGAGAAGTTGCCGCCGCCCATTTTCTTGGCGGAGTAGAGTGCCAGATCGGCGTGGACGAGCAGGTCCTGCGCGTTGTCGGCGTCGATCGGATAGACCGCGATGCCGCCGCTGGCCCCTGGAAGAATGGTGGTGCCCTGGAAAACGATCGGTTCGTTGATCTGCGCCAGAATGCGCCGCGCCAGCATGTTGATGTCGTCCGTGGTGCCGGCGCCATTGAGGATCATCACGAATTCGTCGCCACCGAGCCGTGCGCACAGATCCGACGCCCGGCAGGAATCACGCATGCGCTGCGCCGTCACCACCAGCACATAGTCTCCGGCGGCATGGCCAAGCGTATCGTTGATCTGCTTGAAGCGGTCGAGGTCCAGCTGGACGACGGCCAGGCGTTCGCGCCGCCGGTGCGCGCCCTTGATCAGCGTGTCGAAATGGTCGGTCAGGAAGGTGCGGTTATGCAGACCCGTCAGGCCGTCGTGAACCGCGATGAAGGCCATGGAATTGCGCGCGTCGACCAATTCGCGTGTCTTGCGCAGGATCGCATTGGACATCGGCCGGAAGATGAACAGTGCCACCAGCAGGATCACGCCCATGGTGGCGTAGAAGAGCGTGCGATGAAGGGCGAGCAGCTTTTCGGAGCGCTCATCGGCATCGGCGTTGATGCGCTGGCCGAGCGCGGCGTAACCCGACAAGGTGGCATTGGCGACCGAGGCATCGAGATTGACGCGTTCGGCGCCGCCCTTGTAGCCCTCGTGGTCGGAGCTGTTGAGTTGCGTTTCGAAAGCCGAGATCAGTCGGTCGCCATTGGCGATCAACCCCACCGAGAAATAGTCGAGATGGAACGGCTTGGCGAAAAGCACGCTCTCGATCGACCTGGGATCCTGCTTGGCCGCCGATTCCGGGTCTGCTCCGGTCTGCTTGAGCAGCAGATCGTAGTTCTTCTCGAACTCCGCCGTCGCCTGCTTCAGCGCACTGACCAGCGCCGGTTGCTTGTCGCGCGAAGCGGCGCCCGTTGCGCCGGCAAGGAAGACGATGCGCTGCGACAGCGTCTTTTGCGTGCTGACGATGTCGAGCAAGGTGTGATTGTTCTGCTGCGTTGCCATCGTCTGCTGCAACAGGACGAAGGAAGCCGCCACCATGGCCGCGATGATCAGCAAGGCCAGCCAGTAGCCAGCCTTGATCAGCAGTATGAGCCTGCCTGAAACGGTTTGCACCGGCTGCTGCGACATTTTCGGGGGCGGCCCTCTCGCCAACGGATTCCTGTATGAGCACCATTGAAGTGCAAACCTTAACAGGACTGGAAAGCGACCCTCCGCAGGCAAGGGGGAGAGGGGTAAAGATCGGGAAATGGTTATCGGGTCCTTTCGCGATCGGCCCGCATTTGAACGGTACTGGCCGTTGCGTTTGCGCGTGGTCGCTTGTGGCGCACTTCTCGATGCTGCCCGACCACCCGATCCGGTCGCTTTTGCGATGGATTTTTTGCGCGGGCGGGACGACAGTCTGCCCACGTCAAACGAGGCCCGGTCATGAGCGCAGCATTCCTTTCCCACATCGACAGCGAGCTTGCGGGGCTGAAATCGGCCGGGCTCTACAAATCCGAGCGGGTGATTTCCTCGATGCAGTCGGCCGAGATCGAGGTCGCGGGTGAGAAGGTGCTGAACTTCTGCGCCAACAACTATCTGGGACTCGCAGACAGCCCTGACCTGAGGACGGCTGCCGCACAGGCGCTCGACCGCTATGGCTACGGCATGGCCTCGGTGCGCTTCATCTGCGGCACGCAGGAAGAGCACAAGCAGCTCGAGGCGACGATCTCCGCCTTCCTCGGCCTGGAAGACACCATCCTCTACGGCTCCTGCTTCGACGCCAATGGCGGCCTGTTCGAGACGCTGCTCGGCGAGGAGGACGCCATCATTTCGGATGCGCTGAACCACGCCTCGATCATCGATGGCGTCAGGCTGTCGAAGGCAAAACGCTTCCGCTACACCAACAACGACATGGCCGATCTGGAGGCCCGGTTGAAGGAAGCGAAGGATTGCCGCTTCCGGCTGATCGCCACCGACGGCGTGTTCTCGATGGACGGCATCATCGCCAACCTCAAGGGCGTCTGCGATCTCGCCGACAAATACGACGCCATGGTGATGGTCGATGACAGCCACGCGGTTGGCTTCGTCGGCAGGAACGGCCGCGGCTCGGCCGAGCATTGCGGCGTCGAGGGCAGGGTGGATATCATCACCGGCACGCTCGGCAAGGCGCTGGGCGGGGCGTCCGGCGGGTACACCTCGGGCAAGAGGCAAGTGGTGGACTGGCTGCGCCAGCGGTCGCGGCCCTATCTCTTTTCCAACACGCTGATGCCGGCGATTGCCGGCGCCTCGATCAAGGTCTTCGATCTGATCCGCAATGGCGACGCCTTGCGCGAACACTTATATGCCAATGCGGCGCGGTTCCGGTCACAGATGGGCAAGCTCGGCTTTACCCTGGCCGGTGCAGATCATCCGATCATCCCGGTGATGCTGGGGGAGGCGACCCTGGCGCAGGAGATGGCGGCGCGCATGCTGAAGCGCGGCATCTACGTCATCGGCTTCTCCTTCCCGGTGGTGCCGAAAGGGCAGGCGCGCATCCGCACCCAGATGTCGGCCGCCCACTCCAGCGCCGACATCGATCGCGCGGTGGCGGCATTCGGCGAGGTCGGGCGGGAACTTGGCGTGATTTCCTGAGCGCCGCGCGGTACCAAAAAGCGATTCCGGATCAAGAGATTCAAGGAACAAAAGAATGTCGAACATGATGAAGGCCTTGGTGAAGGCCAAGGCCGAGCCGGGCATCTGGATGGAAGAAGTGCCGGTGCCGGAGATCGGCCCCAACGACGTGCTGATCAAGGTCAGGAAGACCGCGATCTGCGGCACCGACGTCCATATCTACAATTGGGACCAGTGGGCGCAGAAGACGGTGCCGGTGCCGATGGTGACAGGGCATGAATTCGTCGGCACCGTCGCCGATTTTGGTGCCGCGGTCACCGAATACAAGGTCGGCCAGCGCGTCTCGGGCGAAGGCCATATCGTCTGCGGCCATTGCCGCAACTGCCGCGCCGGGCGAGCACATCTGTGCCGCAACACGCTCGGCGTCGGCGTCAACCGGCCCGGCGCCTTCGGCGAATACCTCGCGATCCCGCAGCACAACGTCGTGCCGATCCCCGACGACGTGCCGGACGAGATCGCGGCGATCTTCGATCCCCTGGGCAACGCCGTCCACACCGCCCTGTCCTTCGATCTGGTCGGCGAGGATGTGCTGGTCACCGGCGCCGGGCCGATCGGCATCATGGGGGCGCTGGTGGCGCAATGCGTCGGCGCACGCAAGGTCGTCATCACCGACATCAACCCGGTGCGGCTGGCATTGGCCAAGAAACTCGGCGTCCAGCATGTCGTCGATGCTTCGAAGGAAAAGTTGCGTGATGTCATGCCGGCGCTCGGCATGACCGAGGGTTTTGACGTCGGCCTCGAAATGTCGGGCGCTGCACCCGCCTTCCGCGACATGATCGACACCATGAACAATGGCGGCAAGATCGCCATCCTCGGCATCGCGCCGACCGGCTTCGAGATCGACTGGAACAAGGTCATCTTCAAGATGCTGCATCTCAAGGGCATCTACGGCCGCGAGATGTTCGAGACCTGGTACAAGATGATCGCGCTGGTGCAGGGGCCGCTGGATGTGTCCGGGCTCATCACGCACCGCATCGGGATTGATGATTTCCAGACCGGATTCGACGCGATGCGCAGCGGCAGTTCCGGCAAGGTGGTGATGGATTGGTAGATCAGCTATCCTTCCGTCACCTGAACCCGGATTGGAATGCCGAGCCCAACGCCCCTAGTGTCGCGCTGACCGTGGAGGGCGACACGATTCAACTGGCGTTCCTATTGAACCCTTGGGGCTACGATGCTCGTGAGGGGGAGACGGGAGCGCTTCGTTTCATAGGTTGCAGTCGTTGGCGATGGGACTCCACAAACGATCACGCTTGGTTCGCAGGCGAAGGTCTTTACGCCAAGCAGGCTCCTGAATGGGGTGAATTCTACGAGGTGATCGGGGACAGTAGGTCAATCAACGAAAACAATTGGGAGGTTCTGTCGCAAGATGGGCCTAAATCGCGGCAGTTCCTGTTCTACTTTCGTGATGACACGATCGAAGTCGTTGCTGAAGACTGGGCGCTTACTCGTTTAGGGCGGTAGCCTCTGATTCTATTTCGGCTTTTGTAATCGACTTTCCAATGCGGCCAGCGCCACTTTGATCGCCGCACGGTCGCCATTGCTGAGCTTCTCCAGCAGCTCCCTCTCAAATGCCTTCGCCAGCGGCACCATCTCGCGATAGGCGGCAAGTCCCGCCCTGGTCAGTGCCAGATGCTCGACGCGCCGGTCGTTCTCGTCGGGAGTTCGTGTCAGCCACCGCCGCCGTTCCAACTCTGCCACCGCCCGCGACACCTTGGTCTTGTGCATGGCCGACTGCTCGCCAAGTTCCGTCGCCGTCATCGTGCCGCGTTGCCCCAGGCCTGACAAGGTGCGCCATTCCGGCCGCGTCAGGCCATGGCGCTGCTTGTAGATGCCGGAGAATTCGCGGCTGACGGCGTCCGCCAACCGATAAAGCCGGTAGGGCAGGAAGCTTTCGAGTTCCAGGATCTCGGTTTCCATGATGCGCACCGTGGATGAAATATCGGCCGTTGATAGTTACATTTTCAATGGTTACAAATGAAACCAGTTTGGTCAACATCGCTGGTATGCCTCGCCAACAGGCGGGAAACCAGGATCTGGGAGGATCGGATGGCCTTTTCCTATATGCCGGGCTTCGGCAATGATTTCGAGACGGAGACCTTGCCCGGTTCGTTGCCGCAGGGCCGAAACTCGCCGCAACGGCCGGCCTACGGCCTTTATGCAGAGCAGCTTTCCGGATCGCCCTTCACGGCGCCGCGCGGCACCAACGAGCGTTCGTGGCTCTACCGCATCCGGCCAAGTGTGAAGCACACCGGCCGCTTCAAGGCGGTGGGCTATCCCCTGTGGAAGAGCGCCCCGAATGTCGGCGATCATGAACTGGCGCTCGGTCAATATCGCTGGAATCCCGTTCCGATGCCGAAGGAGCCGACCGATTTCATCAAGGGCATGCGCACCATCACCACGGCGGGCGACGTGCTAGGCCAGAGCGGCATGGCGGCGCATGTCTATGTCGCCAACACGTCGATGATCGACGACCATTTCTTCAATGCCGACGGCGAGTTGCTGGTCGTGCCCCAGGTCGGCGCCTTGCGCCTGGTGACGGAGATGGGTGTCATCGAGCTCAGGCCCGGCGAGATCGCGGTGCTGCCGCGCGGCCTCGTCTTCAAGGTCGAACTGGTCGACAGGGAAGTGCGCGGCTATGTCTGCGAAAACTATGGCGCCAAGCTGACCTTGCCCGATCGCGGCCCGATCGGCGCCAATTGCCTGGCCAATCCGCGCGATTTCAAGACGCCTTGCGCCTGGTTCGAGGAGAAGGAGACGCCGTGCCGGCTGATCGTGAAATGGTGCGGCAATTTCCACGTCACCGAGATCGGCCATTCACCGCTCGATGTCGTCGCCTGGCATGGCAACTACGCTCCTTACAAATATGATCTGGCAACCTTTTCGCCGGTCGGCGCCATCCTCTTCGACCATCCCGATCCGTCGATCTTCACGGTGCTGACGGCGCCGAGCGGCGAGGAGGGCACCGCCAATATCGACTTCGTTATCTTCCCGCCGCGCTGGCTGGTGGCGGAGAATACGTTCCGTCCGCCCTGGTATCACCGCAACATCATGAGCGAGTTCATGGGCCTGATCCATGGCCAGTACGACGCCAAGGAGGAAGGCTTCGTGCCCGGCGGCATCAGCCTGCACAATCTGATGCTGGCCCATGGCCCCGATGCACCTGGCTTCGAAAAGGCCTCGCGCGCGGAGCTGAAACCGGTCAAGCTCGACAACACCATGGCCTTCATGTTCGAGACCCGCTTCCCGCAGATGCTGACCCGCTACGGCGCCGAGCTTGAAACCCGGCAGGACAATTACATCGACTGCTGGGCCGATCTGAAGAAACGCTTCAATGGCACGCCCGAGGGCGATTGGTCTTGAGCGCCGTCTCCATGGCGGGCCGGCTGGTGGTTCTCGGTTCGAAGGGCGGCCCGGCTTTGCGGCCGGGCGGGCCGTGGCCCAGTTCATCGCTGCTCGAGATCGGCGGCAGGGTCATCGTCGTCGATTGCGGCCTGGGTGTAACGCGCGGCCTTGTCGATGCCGGCATCAACCTGAAGGCACTCGAACTGATCTTCATCACCCACCTGCATTCGGACCACGTGCTGGAACTCGGGCCACTTCTGCACACTGCCTGGACAGCGGGCCTTGCCAAGTCGGTCAGCGTGTTCGGCCCGCCCGGCACCGGCCACTATTGGCACCGGTTTTGTCAGGCGATGGAGTTCGACATCGAGATCCGCATCGCCGACGAGGGAAGGCCAGACATTCGTGAACTGGTTTCGATCAGTGAATTCAGCGAGGGGCAGGTGCTTGAGCAGCGCGGCCTAAAAGTCTCGGCGCTGCGTGTCGATCACCCGCCGGTGACCGACTGCTTTGCCCTGCGCTTCGAGCATGGCGTGCAAAGCGTCGTGTTTTCGGCCGATACCGCTTTCTTCCCGCCGCTGGCCGATTTCGCCCAAGGAGCCGACATTCTCGTTCATGAGGCCATGCTGGAAGAGGGCATCGAACGGCTCGTGGCGCGGACCGGCAACGGCGCACGGCTGAAGGAGCATCTGCTTGCCAGCCACAGCTTCGCCGAAGAGGCCGGACGCATCGCCAGCGATGCCGGCGTGAAGCGGCTGGTGCTCAACCACCTCATTCCCGCCGACGATCGCGGGATCGGCGAGGCCGACTGGATCGCCGCTGTCAGGAGAACGTGGGCCGGCGACTTGACGATCGCCCGTGACGGCCTTGTTGTGGAGTTGGCATGATCCGAACCGAAGGACCGCATGCAAGCCGTCTTTCGGAAAAGATCATGCTTAAGGCAAAAAGCCAAAGCGGCGCCAAGGCCGCGCAAGGAGAGGAAACCGCATGAAGCTTGCCACCTTGAAGGACGGGACCCGCGACGGAAAGCTCGTCGTCGTCTCGCGCGACCTGACGCAGTACACCGATGCCTCGTTCCTGGCGCGCACGCTGCAGGCGGCACTCGACGATTGGCGCAGGATCTCGCCGCATCTCGCGACGATAGCGGAATCGCTGGAAAACAATGCTGTGCCGTCGGCCCGCTTTCACGAGCATGACGCGCACTCTCCACTGCCGCGCGCCTATCAATGGGCCGACGGATCGGCCTATGTGAACCACGTCGAACTGGTGCGCAAAGCGCGTGGCGTGGAGATGCCGGCAAGCTTCTGGACCGACCCTCTCATCTATCAGGGCGGCTCGGATGCCTTCATTCCACCCCGTGATCCGATCCGCATGGCCGATGAAGCCTTCGGCATCGACATGGAGGGGGAAGTCACCGTCATCGTCGATGACGTGCCGATGGGGGCGAGCCTCGATGAAGCGCGAGCCGCGATCCGGCTGGTCATGCTGGTCAACGACGTCACCTTGCGCGCGCTGACCGGGCCGGAACTGGCCAAGGGTTTCGGCTTCTTCCAGTCGAAACCGTCATCGGCCTTTTCACCGGTCGCGGTGACCCCCGATGAACTGGGCGATGCCTGGGACGGCGGCAAGGTCAGCCTGCCGCTGCTTGCCGATCTCAACGGCAAGCCCTTCGGCCGCGCCAATGCCGGCATCGACATGACCTTCGATTTCCCGGCGCTGATTGCCCATGCCGCCAGGACAAGACCGCTTGCCGCCGGCACCATCATTGGCTCGGGCACCGTCTCCAACAAGCTGGACGGCGGCCCCGGCAAGCCGGTGTCGGCGGGCGGCGCCGGCTATTCCTGCATCGCCGAGCTGCGCATGATCGAGACCATCGAGGCGGGAGAACCGAAGACGCCGTTCCTGCGCTTCGGCGACACGGTGCGCATCGAGATGAAGGACAAGGCCGGACATTCGATCTTCGGCGCCATCGAGCAGAAGGTCGAGAAATACGAGGGCTAGGGGCTAAGAGAGGTTTCAGCGATGAATCTTCTGGACCATCTGCGCCGCATGGCCGGTAACAATCTCTGGTCGAACGACCGGCTCTATCGTGCCGTGCTTGCGCTCAAGCCCGGTGAGTTCGAAGCCGAGCGCACCAGCTTTTTCCCGTCGATCAAGGCAACGCTCAACCATGTCCTTGCGGTCGACTATCTCTATCTCGATTTTCTCGAAGAGGGCGGCGTCGGTGCCGCTGCCTTTGATGATTTTGTGCCTTTCGACGAGCCCCATGCGCTGTTTGCCGCGCAGATCGCGGCTGACCGGCGACTGATCGTCTTCTGCGATGGCCTGTCGGAGGCCGATCTCGACCGCCGCGTGATCACCGACCGGCGTGAGGACGGCATGATCCCCGAGCGCATCGGCGATATCCTTGCCCATGTCTTCCTGCACGACATCCACCATCGCGGCCAGGTGCACGCAATGCTGTCCGGCACCTCGGTGCCGCCGCCGCAACTCGATGAGTTCCTGCTCGATTATGACATTAAGCTGAGGGAGGCAGAGGTCGAGAAGCTGGGATTGTGAGCCGGTTTTTTCGCCTATCAGGCCAGAGCGACGCCGTAGCGGGCGAAATGCGGGTCAGATGTTAGGATGGTCAGGTTCTCCACCTGCGCCTGCGCGATCAGCAGTCTGTCGAACGGATCACCATGGTGGTGGGGTAGGCCGCTGACGGTATTCGCATGATGTAAAGTTACGGCGAGCGGCTGAAATCGCATCCTTGGAAGCAGCGTTGGCAGATCGTCGGGCGCATCGAGTTTTCCGATCGAACGTTTGATGGCGATTTCCCACACGCTTGCCGCGCTGGCGAACACCACCGCGTCCGAAGCCAGGATAGCGCGGTGCTGTTCGCTGAGACGTCGGTCGTCCGAAATCGACCAGAGGATGATATGGGTGTCGGCGAGATACTGGCCGACCGTCATTTCACGTACTCGTCCCATTCGGGACCGAGTTCGTCAAAATCGTCCGCAATCCAGATCTTGCCCTTCAAGGCGCCGATACGCGGCAGCGTTTCGGCGGCCGCCGGCGGTACAATGCGCGCGGCCACTTTGCCGTGGCGTGTAAGTATGATCTCCTCGCCGGCTTCAGCGCGGCTGACGAGTTCAGACAATTTAGCCTTGGCCTCGGCGATGGAAACATTCATAGCGCGATCCTTTATGACCATAATTTAGGTCATAATTGATCGCGCCGCAAGAAGTTCGGTTCGGGGCAGCCTACGCTGCCTTGCCGTCTACCCTGATCACACCGCGCTTGATCTGGTCCTGCTCGATCGATTCGAACAGCGCGCGGAAATTGCCTTCGCCAAAGCCTTCGTCACCCTTGCGCTGGATGAACTCGAAGAAGATCGGCCCGATCACCGTCTTCGAGAAGATCTGCAGCAGGATCTTGGTCATGCCGCCGTCGACCACGCCTTCGCCGTCGATCAGGATGCCGTGCTTCTTCATCCGCTCGATCGGTTCGTCATGGCCGTTCACCCTGGCATACGACATGTCGTAATAGGTTTCCGGCGGGCCGGGCATGAACTTCAGCCCGTTGGCGGCGAGCTTGTCGGTGGCCGCGTAGATCTCGTCTGTGCCGACCGCTATGTGCTGAATGCCTTCGCCATTGTACTTCTTCAGATACTCGGCGATCTGGCTGGTCTCGTCCTTGGATTCGTTGAGCGGAATGCGGATCTTGCCGCAGGGCGAGGTAATCGCCCGGCTGACAAGGCCGGTGATCTTGCCGTCGATGTCGAAGAAATGGATCTGCTTGAAGCCGAACAGGTTGCGGTAGAAATCCCACCATTTGTCCATCTGGCCGCGATAGACATTGTGGGTGAGGTGGTCGAGGAAATAGAAGCCGACGCCCAGTGGCCGCGGATCGCGCGCGCCGAGCCACTCGAATTCGGCGTCATAGGCCGAACCCTTCTTGCCGTAAGCGTCGATGAAATAGAGCAGGGAGCCGCCGATGCCGACGATCGCCGGCACGTCGAGCGCCTTGTCATTGCCTTCGTAGGGTGTGGCGCCTTGCGAGACGGCGTGGTCGAAAGCGTGCTTGGCATCGACCACGCGCCAGGCCATGGATGCGGCGCAAGGACCGTGCTTGTCGACGAATTTCATCGCATGCGAGCCGGGTTCCGCGTTGACGACATAGTTGATGTCGCCCTGCCGCCAGACCGTGATGTCTTTCGTACGGTGCTTGGCCACCGCCACATAGCCCATGCGGGTGAACAGTTCGGCGAGCTTTTGCGGTTCGGGATGGGCGAACTCGACGAACTCGAAACCATCGGTGCCGGCCGGGTTTTCCTTGCTGATCTTTGCGGGTGGTGCGTCGTGCGGAAAGGGACCCATGATATTCCTCCGAAATCTCGTTTGGCCTGAAAGGCTCATCTGCCGCCATCATAGCGCGGAGCCGGTGCACGGTGCTTGCATTCAGCCGCTTGGAATGATCATCTGGTGCGCGAAGTGTGCGCAATCGGAGACAAAATCATGGATGAGACGCGCATTGATCAGTTTGATCGCAAGATAATGGCGCTTCTTCAGGGCGATGCGCGGCTTACCAACAGCGATCTTTCGGAGCGGGTGAACCTGTCGGCGTCGCAATGTTCGCGCCGTCGTCAACGGTTGGAGGAAGACGGCTATATTAAGGGCTACCGGGCCGTGCTCGACCGCGACAAGCTCGGCTTCTCGCTGGTCAATGTCATCTCGGTGACACTGGCCACCCACAACCGCGACAATGCCCGCCGCTTCGGCGAACTGGTGGCGCGGCTGCCGGAAGTGCAGGAAGCGCACGCGCTGACCGGGGAGATGGATTACATCCTGAAGGTGGTGACGCCCGACCTCAAATCATTGTCGGAATTCGTCAACGGCGTGCTGCTACCGCATGAGTCTGTGCAGCATGTGAAGACGGCGATCGTACTCGAAACGCTCAAGGAAACCGGCGCGCTGCCGATTTGAATGGAGCCGAATTTTCTGGATACGTCAGAGGGACAGCACCCCTCTCTGGCCTGCCGGCCATCTCCCCCGCAAGGGGGGAGATTGGCAGCTTCCGGACTCAGCGCCCGTTCTGCAACTTTGGGAATTGGCCAAAGCAAAAAACGATATCTGATCTCCCCCCTTGCGGGGGAGATGTCCGGCAGGACAGAGAGGGGTGTGAAGGATCGCCAGCGTGCGGGATTGACTGGCTTCAATCGGGTCAGCTCAGCCCTTCGACTGCTGGATCAGCCCATAAAGATTGGTGCACCGCGCGCCGGACCGGCAATACGCGAACACCGGGCCTTCCAGTTCGTCCAGTGCCTCGGCCTGGTCATCGACGTTTTCCTGCGTGATCTGGCCGCTGATGACAGGGATGTAGCGGAAGGCGAGGCCGGCGGCCTCGACCGCCGAGCCGATGCTTTTGGCCGAAGGCTGGCCGGGCTGTTCGTCGTCCGGACGGTTGCAGATGACGCTCTTGAAGCCGGCGGCCTTGATGGCTGCTACGTCCTCCGCCTGAATCTGGCCGGAGACCGAATAATCTTCGCTGATTTCGCGGTATTCCATGGCAGCATCCTCACAAACTGATTTGGCAAGGAGTCTTGCCACTCCCCGCTCTTGTCGGCAATCCGCGCCGGCAGAAATCCTTCAGCGCGGAGGGAGGCTTTTCCCGAAACGAACTTGCCTCAAGCCGCCCAGGCGGGGAACGGATCAGGGAGGTCGCGCCATAGCTCGGGCCGGAAAGCCTCGGCCTCGACAAGGCAGGCATCAAGCTGGGCGCGGATTTTCGCCTCGTCCATCGGTTCGCAGCCGATGAAGACGAGTTCCTGCCGGCGGTCGCCCCATACGGGATCGAGATAAGGCGCCATGCTTTCGCGCCACTCGGCATGATCAGGCCAGCGGCCTTGCGGCACGGCTGCCCACCACAGGCCGCGCTTCTCTGTCCGGACCAACGCTCCGGCATGGCTCATTTCGCCGACATGGCGCGGCCGCGTCGCCAGCCAGAAGAAGCCTTTTGCCCGCACAACGCCAGGCCATGCCTGGTCAATGAAGGCCTGGAATCTCGTGGGCTCGAACGGTTTTCGCGCCCGATAGACGAAGGAGCGGATGCCATATTCCTGCGTCTCGGGAACATGATCGCGAAAACCGTTGAGTTCCTTGAACCACAGCGGGTTCTGCTGTGCCTTGTCGAAATCGAAGCGTCCGGTAGCAAGCACCTTGTCGAGCGGCACCTTGCCGAAATCGGCTTCGACGATCTCGGCATCGGGGTTGAGTGCCCTCACGATCAATCTTGCGATGTCACGTTGATGAGGGCTCGCCGCGCCGATCTTGTTCAGAACCACGATGTCGGCGAATTCGATCTGCTCGACCAGCAGGTCGACCAGCGCGCGGTTGTCCTGATCGCCGAGCGATTGGCCGCGCTGACTGAGGAAATCCGAGGAGGAATAATCCTTGAGCAGATTGAGCGCGTCGACCACTGTCACCATCGTGTCGAGACGGGCGACGTCGGACAGGCTCTCGCCGTGCTCGTCGCGAAAATCGAACGTCGCGGCGACGGGCAGGGGTTCCGAAATGCCGGTGGATTCGATCAGCAGGTAGTCGAAACGGCCCTGTTCGGCCAGCGCGCGCACCTCCTTCAACAGGTCGTCGCGCAATGTGCAGCAGATGCAGCCATTCGACATCTCCACCAGTTTCTCGTCGGTGCGCGACAGATCGGCGCCGTCGCGCACCAGTTCGGCGTCGATGTTGATCTCGCTCATGTCGTTGACGATGACGGCCACGCGGCGGCCCTCGCGGTTCGACAGGATATGGTTGAGCAGCGTGGTCTTGCCGGCGCCGAGGAAGCCGGACAAAACGGTGACGGGAAGGCGCTTTGCGGCGGGCATTTGGTCCATGTTAGGCTCCAGTTCTGTAATGTTATTTTATAACAAAAGATCACAAAAAAAGGCGGAGATCAGCCCCGCCTTTTCAGAGTGTGTCCGGTCAGCTGCCGAGGATCGCGCCTTTGATCTGACGGATGTTGTTGTGCATCATGTCGATATAGGTCGACCCTGGACCATCCGGCTGCGACAGCGCGTCCGAATACAGCGTGCCGCCCACCTTGATGCCGGTCTCGCTGGCGATCTGCTCGATCAGCCGCGGGTTGGTGATGTTTTCCACGAAGATCGCGGCAGCCTTGTCCTGCTTGACCTGCTCGACAAGCTTGGCGACATCGGCGGCCGAGGGTTCGGAATCGGTCGAGATGCCCTGCGGGGCGAGGAAGGTCAGGCCGTATTCATGCTCGAAATAGCCGAAGGCATCATGCGAGGTGATGACGACGCGCTTGGCTTGCGGGATCGACTGGATGGCCGCCTTCACTTCGCCCTCCAGCGTGTCGAGCTTCTTGGTGTACGCAGCGGCGTTGGTCTGGTAGCTGACGCAGCCATCGCTGTCGGCTGCGCAGAAGGCTTCGGCGATGTTCTTCACGTAGATCTTGGCGTTGGCGATCGACTGGAAGGCATGCGGATCCGTGACCGTCTTGCCGCCACCCGTGCCGGCACCCTCGGCCGCATCGGCATCCGCGAATTCGGGTTTGAAGTCGATCGGCGTCACGCCCTTGGTCAAGGTGACGATCGAGGCCTTGGTGGCGCTGGCATCGACCAGCCGCTGCAGGAACCCTTCAAAATGCAGGCCGTTGACCAGCACGACATCGGCCTTTGCCATGGCCACAGCGTCGGCCGGGCTCGGCTCGTAGACATGGGCATCGCCGTCGGGGCCGACGATGGTGGTGATCGCAACGCGGTCGCCGCCGACATTCTTTGCGAAATCGGCGATGACGGTGAAGCTGGCGACCACTTTCAGCGGTGCGGCAAGAGCCGTCGATGTGCCATAGGCGGTTAATGTTATAACGCTCATCGCCAGGGCGGCACCAAATGATTTGAGCATAAGCGGTTCTCCTTACTAGGGGCGGGGGATCAAGCCGTTCTGTGACGGTGATGGATGATGCGCGCGCGCAGGATGCCGCGCGTACCGAACAGGATCGAAGCGAAGTAGACCACGCCAGCCGAGAGGATGATGGCCGGGCCGGACGGCAGCGAGGCGTGGTACGACAACAAGAGGCCGGCGATACAGGAGGCAAAGCCGATGAGCACCGCCAGGGCGCACATCGGCTCGACGCGCACGGTCCAGAAACGGGCGGCCGCCGCCGGCAGCATCATCAGTCCGACCGACAGCAGCGTCCCCAGCGCCTGGAACCCACCGACGAGGTTGAGCACGACGAGGCCGAGGAAGATGAAATGAACCGGGCTGCCCATGCGGCTGACCGAGCGCAGGAAAAGCGGATCCAGGCATTCGGCGACCAGCGCCCGCCAGAAGATGCCGAGACTGACCAGCGTCACCGCCACGATGCCGCCGATCAGTATCAGCGCCTCATTGTTGAGCGCCAGCACCGTACCGAACAGCACATGCATGAGATCGACGCTGGAACCGCGGATCGACACCATGAGCACGCCGATCGCCAGCGAGATCAGGTAGAAGGCCGCCATCGAGGCGTCCTCGCGCTGGATGGTGAAGCGCGAGACGGCGCCGGCACCCAGCGCAACGACGACGCCGGCGATCAGGCCGCCAATGGTCATCGGCAGGATTTCCAGGCCGTAAAGCAGGAAACCGGCGGCGGCGCCGGGAAGGATGGCATGCGCCATGGCGTCGCCGGACAGGCTCATGCGCCGCAGCATCAGGAAGACGCCGATAGGGCAGGCGCCGAGCGACAGCATCAGCGAACCGAACAGCGCCCGCTGCATGAAGGCGAAGTCGGCAAAGGGCGCGACGAAAATCCCGTAGAGCGTATCCATCAGGCGGCTCTCGGTCCGTGATCATGATCATGGTCGTGATGATGCCCATGCGCGTGGCCATGGCCATGATCGTGTCCATGATCATGGCCATCGGGTTCGCACCAGGGGGCGTTTTCTTCCCAAGCCTCATGGAAACGGCGCGCGCGCAGAAGATTTTCCGGCTTCAGCGCCTCCCTGGTCTCGCCCCAGGCAATCGGCTGGCGGGCCAGCAACAAGGTCTCGGGAAAATTCTGCCGCACCAGATCCAGATCGTGGACCACGACCATGATGGTGCGCTCCTCGCCATGCCAGCGCTTGATCAGGGCGATTAGGTCGCCAACCGTCTTGGCATCGACCGCGTTGAACGGCTCGTCGAGCAGGATCAGGTCGGCGTCCTGCAAGAGGACGCGGGCAAACAGCGTGCGCTGCAACTGGCCGCCGGACAGCGTGTCGATCGGCCGCTTCTCGAAGCCGCCGAGGCCAACCGCCATCAGCGCCTGGCTCACCGCCGCGCGATCCTCTGCCGTGTAGCGGCCCAGCATGCCGCGCCTGGGCCACAGGCCAAGCGAAACCAGATCGACGACGCGGGCGGGAAAGGAGCGATCCAGCTCCGACTGTTGCGGCAGGTAGGCGGCGCGCACGCCGGGCGCGCGAACGACCTCGCCGGCCATCGGCTTCAGAACGCCGACGATCCCCTTCATCAATGTCGACTTGCCGGATCCGTTGGCTCCAACCACCGCCGTCAGCGAACCCTTGCGGATGGCGCCGTTCAGATGATGGATCGCGGGATGGCTGTTGTAGCCGAGCGTCAGGTCGCGAAAGGTCAGGCTGGCAGTGGTCATCAGGCGTTCGGGGCCGTCCGCGAAATTCAGGGGTCTTGTCGATATGTGATGTTATTACATTAGTCAACACGGCCAGCTGGCGGAATTGTGTCCCGACCGGTCAACTCGCCGTGTATGCCGATGCGTCGAGGCCAGACAATTGGCTCAATTGGTTTCGTGCCCGCCGGCCTTGCCCCGGGCCGGCATGGACTCTAAAGAGGCGCGACCCCTCAAACCAAGGAACCTCCCATGAGCATTCGTCGCATCGATGTTGGCCCGCGCATGAGCCAGATCGTCATCCACGGCAACACCGTCTATCTGGCCGGTCAGGTCGGCGAGCCTGGCGGCAATGTCGCCTCGCAGACGCGCGATGTCTTGAAGACCATCGATGAATTGCTGGCCCAGGCCGGCACCGACAAGACCAAGATCCTGCAGGCCATCATCTGGCTGGCCGACATGAGCACCTTCGCCGAGATGAATTCCGAGTGGGACAAGTGGGTTCCGCAGGGCCACACGCCCGCCCGCGCCACCGGCGAAGCCAAGCTTGCCGGCCCGGAATATCTGGTCGAGATCATCATCACGGCGGCGCTGTAAGGCGCGGCGGTGAAGCTGCCAATCTCCCCCCTCGTGGGGGAGATGCCCGGCAGGGCAGAGGGGGGCGCTGTCCCACCAGCCTGTCGGCAAATGAGCATGTGAACGGCTGGCAATTCCAAGCGAGCGCTCTACGGCGCCCCCCTCTGGCCTGCCGGCCATCTCCCCCACAAGGGTGGAGATCACTCACCCCTGCGATGGCGTGAATCTTGCCACCAGCGTGTGGCTTTGCGCCGGATAGACGAAGCGGACATGCGTCACCGGGTGCTCCGCGCTCCAGGTGCGGCGCTCGACCACCAGGCAGGGCGCGCCGGGATCGACGTCGAGCGCGTCGGCGGTGTTCTCGTCGGCGGCCATGGCGCGGATGCGGTGCTCGGCCTCGCTCCATGGCACGCGGCCGATCAGCCAGGGGCCGGCGGCGATCTCAACGAACTCTTCGTCCGCGGCTTCCGGGACCGCTGACAGATTGATCAGCCGCTGTTCGAAAGCGAACGGCCGCTCACCGGCAAAATGCAGGCTTTCAAGCCACAGCACCGAACCGGGAGCCGAAAGCCCCAGCAGCGTCCTGTCCTCGGCATTGCCGCGCCGTTTGACGCGCTCCAGGCGCTCGTAACGATAGGGCAGGCCGAGCGCTTCGACCTCGATCCTGATGTCGTGCAGTTCCAGCACCGCCGCTTGCGATTGCGGCTGGCGCACGAAGCTGCCCGAGCGCCGCCGCCGTTCGATCAGGCCGGCCTTGGCAAGCTGGGACAGCGCCTTGTTCACGGTCATGCGCGAGCAGTTGTACTCATCCGTCAGTTCGTGTTCGAACGGAATGCGATGGCCAGGCGGCCAGGCGCCGGAAAGTATCTTTTCCCGGATGTCGGACAGGATGCGCTGATGCAGGGAGATGGGTTCGCTGCCCTCGACGTCGTCTGTCTCGACAAGGCTCATCGGTTTCAGCTCTGCGAAAGCGAGGTCATCACCTTGCGGAACCGCTCGGCGATCGCGTCACGCTTGGCATGCCTGCCGCCGCTGACCTGTTTTTTGCCGTGCACCCAGACGCAGTCGGCCTTGCTGCCATTGGCGAAGATCCACGCGTCGAGGATCGCGTCGCCCGTCTTGCCGGCGAGCGAGGGATGGCCGGCATCGAGCGAGACGAAGTCAGCCGGATTGCCGGCGGCGATCAGGGCCGGTCCAGCGCCGAGCGCCTGGCTGCCACCGTCGATTGCCGCGTCGAACAGAGCGCGCCCGGTCGAACCGCCGGCGCGCGCCAGGACATTGCGGGCGCGGTGCGCGAGGCGCTGCGAATATTCGAGCTGGCGCAGTTCATCGGGCAGTCCGATCAGCACGTTTGAGTCGGAACCGACCCCGAAACGGCCGCCATGCTCGATGAACAGCGGCGCCGCAAAAGTGCCGTCGCCCAGATTGGCCTCGGTGATAGGACAAAGGCCGGCGATCGCCCCGCTACGGGCCATGGCCACTGTCTCCATCTCGGTCATATGGGTGGCGTGTATCAGGCACCAGCGCTTGTCGACGGTGGCGTGGCCAATCAGAAACTCGACCGGGCGCGCGCCGGACCAGGCAAGGCAATCCTCGACTTCCTTCACCTGCTCGGCGACGTGGATATGGATCGGGCCGTCCGGTGTCATGGCGGCGACCTGGGCAAGTTCTTCCGGCGTTGCCGCGCGCAAGCTGTGCGGCGCGACGCCGACCACGGCCTGATTCAAAGAGTGAACGGCTTCCCTGCATTTCTCAACAAGCCGGGAGAACCTGCTCACGTCATTGATGAAACGTCTCTGGCCTTCGTTAGGTGCCGCGCCGCCGAAGGCGGAATGCGCATAAAACACCGGCAGCAGCGTCAGGCCGATGCCTGTTTCACCAGCCGCGGCAGCGATGCGCTCGGCCATCTCGGCAAGGTTGGCGTAAGGCGTCCCGTCACGGTCATGGTGCAGATAGTGGAATTCGCCGACGCGCGAAAAGCCGGCTTCCAGCATCTCCACGTAGAGCTGGGCAGCAACCGCCTCGACCTGATCCGGGGTCATCGAGAGCGCGAAACGGTACATCACCTCGCGCCAGCTCCAGAAACTGTCGGCGGATGGCCCGCGCAGTTCGGCCAGGCCCGCCATGCCGCGCTGGAAGGCATGGCTGTGCAGATTGGGCATGCCGGGCAGCAGGATAGAATGGCGTTCATCGGCGGCATGTGCGGACGTGTCCGTCTCGACCGAGGCTATGCGCCCCGCCTCCAGGGTGATCCGCACATTGTTCTGCCAGCCTCCGGGCAGCAGGGCCTGTTCCGCAAAGATCGCCGTCACGTCCAAACTCCCGAATTCGAATGCGAGCACGATGATGCCACTTGCGTCGCGTTTCAATATGTATATACATAATCGTCATCCTTTCAAATGGAAAAGATGATGGTTGGAGCAAACGGGAAGAGCGGCCTTCGTCTGTGGCGCAATGCGCGGCTGGCGACCATGGCCGACGGCGCGGCCGGTCTCGGCATCGTCGAGAAGGGCGCCATTGCCGCCCGCGACGGGCTTATCGTCTATGCCGGTACCGAAGCTGACATGCCGGCTTCCATCGGTCAGGGCGCCGAAGCCATAGATTGCGAGGGCCGCTGGATCACGCCGGGCCTGATCGATTGCCATACGCATCTTGTCTACGCCGGAAACCGCGCCAACGAATTCGAGATGCGGCTGGTCGGCGCCACCTATGAGGAAGTCGCGCGCGCCGGCGGAGGCATCGTCTCTTCGGTGAAGTCGCTGCGCGCCGCCAGCGAGAGCGATCTCGTCGCGCAGACGCTGCCGCGTCTCGATGCGCTGATCGCCGAAGGCGTCACCACAGTGGAGGTCAAGTCAGGTTACGGCCTCGATCTTGAAAACGAAAAGAAATCGCTGCGCGCCGCCCGACGGCTGGGCGAGGAACGCCCGGTGACCATACGCACGACATGTCTGGCCGCCCATGCGCTGCCGCCCGAGGCCAAGGGCGACAAGGATGCCTTCATTGACCTGGTCGCCGCAACCATCCTGCCGGCCGTTGCCGCCGAAGGCCTGGCTGACGCGGTAGACGGCTTTTGCGAGGGCATCGCTTTTTCTCCGGAACAGATGGCCCGCGTCTTCGATAAGGCGAAAGCGCTCGGTCTGCCGGTGAAGCTGCACGCCGATCAACTCTCCAACCTGCACGGCGCCGAACTCGCGGCCCGCTATGGCGCGCTTTCGGCCGACCATCTGGAATACACCGACGAGGCGGGCGCTGCCGCTATGGCCAAAGCCGGTACCGTGGCCGGGATTCTGCCCGGGGCGTTCTATTTTATTCGCGAGACCAAGAAGCCGCCGGTCGAGCTGTTCCGCCGCCACGATGTGAAGATGGCTTTGGCGACCGACTCGAACCCCGGCACTTCGCCGCTCACTTCGCTGCTGCTCACCATGAACATGGCCGCGACGCTGTTCGGCATGACTGTCGACGAATGCCTTGCCGGCATTACCCGCGAGGCAGCGCGCGCGCTTGGTCTGCTGCACAAGACCGGCACGCTGGAGGCCGGCAAGTCGGCCGATCTCGCCATCTGGGACATCGAGCGCCCGGCCGAACTCGTTTACCGCATGGGCTTCAATCCGCTCCATGCCCGCATCTGGAGAGGACAATGACCGAACTCGTACTCAAGCCCGGCAATGCAACGCTCGCCGACTGGCGCGCCATCTATCGTGGCGCCATGCCCAAGCTGGATGCCGCTTGCCGGCCGAGGATCAAAGCCAGCGCCGAGGCGGTGGCGCGCATCGTCGCCAAGGGCGAGCCGGTCTATGGCATCAACACCGGCTTCGGCAAGCTGGCCAGCGTGCGCATTCCGGCGAGCGATCTCGAAACGCTCCAGCGCAACATCGTGCTCTCGCATGCCGCCGGCGTCGGCGAGCCGATGCCTGTCGCCGTCGTCCGTCTGATGATGGCGCTGAAGCTCGCCAGCCTCGCGCAGGGCGCCTCCGGCGTCCGGGCCGAAACGATCGAACTGCTCGAAGCCATGCTGGCCAATGACGTTATTCCGGTCGTGCCGGCACAGGGGTCTGTCGGCGCCTCGGGTGACCTCGCGCCGCTGTCGCACATGACGGCCGTCATGATCGGCGTCGGCGAATGCTTTACCCCGCATGGCCGTTTTCCGGCCAAGGTCGCCTTTGTATCGCACGGGCTGGAACCGGTCACGTTGGGCGCGAAGGAAGGCCTGGCGCTCCTCAACGGCACCCAGTTCTCGACGGCTTTCGCGCTTGCCGCCCTGTTCGAGGCTGAAGTGCTCTACCAGTCGGCGCTGGTCGCCGGCGCGCTCTCGACCGATGCCGCCAAGGGTTCGGATGCTCCCTTCGATCCGCGTATTCATCTGCTCAGGAAGCATCGCGGCCAGATCGAGACGGCGGATGCTCTGCGCAATCTGATGGCGGGCAGCGCCATCAGGGAATCGCACCGCGTCGGCGATGAGCGCGTGCAGGACCCGTATTGCCTGCGCTGCCAGCCGCAGGTCATGGGCGCCGCGCTCGACGTGCTGCGCAAGGCCGCCGACACGCTGGAAACCGAGGCCAATGGCGTCACCGACAATCCGCTGATCTTCGCCGAGGATGACACGGCACTTTCGGGCGGCAATTTCCACGCCGAGCCGGTGGCCTTCGCCGCCGACATGATCGCGCTCGCCGTCTGCGAGATCGGCTCGCTTTCGGAGCGCCGCATCGCCATGCTGGTCGACCCGGCGCTCTCCGGCATGCCCGCCTTCCTGACGCCGAAGCCCGGCCTCAACTCCGGCTTCATGATCCCGCAGGTGACGGCGGCGGCGCTGGTTTCGGAAAACAAGCAGAAAGCCTATCCGGCATCAGTCGATTCCATTCCGACCTCGGCCAACCAGGAAGACCATGTCTCGATGGCGGCCCACGGCGCGCGCCGGCTGATCGGCATGGTCGAGAACGCCACGGCAGTGATCGGCATCGAATTGCTGGCCGCCGCGCAAGGCTGCGATTTCCACCAGCCTTTGGCTTCGAGCGACGCGCTGGAAGCGGTGCGCAAGCTAGTCCGCGCCGAAGTTCCGCATCTCGACAACGACCGCCATTTTCATCCCGACATGGAAAAGGCGATCGCAATGGTGCGCAGCGGCGCCGCCGTGAAGGCGGCGAGCGCGGTGATATTGCCGTCGATTGCTGGAGCGGCGTGATGAACACGCGTGATTGGCTCTCTGTTCATGAAGGGACCAAGCCGCTGCTTGTCAGCATTCCGCATACCGGCTCGGATTTGGCTGGCTTGGAAGATCGCTTCGTTTCTCCGTGGCTCGCACGTCGCGACACCGATTGGTGGATCGAACAACTATATGACTTTGCTGCCGGTCTTGGCGCGAGCGTTATTCGGACGTCGATCTCTCGCAGTGTTATTGATGTCAATCGCGATCCGTCCGGTGTTTCCTTGTATCCCGGCCAAACCACTACCGGCCTTTGCCCGACGGAAACATTTGACGGGGATCCGATCTATCGTCCCGGTCAGGAGCCTGACGCTGAGGAGGTAGAGCATCGGGCTCGCCGATTTTTTCATCCATATCACAGCGAGGTCGCGGGTGAGATCGCGCGTATAAAAGGCGCTCATGGAAAAGCCGTCGTCTACGACTGCCATTCCATCCGCTCGGTGTTGCCGCGTTTGTTCGAAGGCACGTTGCCGGTCTTCAACCTCGGCACCAATGACGGCAAGAGCACCGACCCGTCGTTGCAGGAAGAGGTGGCCGCCATCCTCGCCGGCACCGGCGAAAGCTGGGTCGTCAACGGCCGTTTCAAGGGCGGCTGGATCACCCGGAGCTTCGGCCAGCCGTGGTACGGCGTGCATGCGCTGCAGATGGAGCTCTCCAATCGCGGCTACATGCGTGAACCCGAGGAGAAGGGCTCGCCGGACAACTGGCCGGTACCTTACGACGCCACCTACGCCGCGCCGATCCGGGCGACACTGAAGACCATCCTCGAAACCGCGATTTCCTGGGCTGAGCGCTGACGCCTCGCCGCCGCCATCTTGAAAGGGAAGTGACGACATGACCGATCCCCGCCACAACATCCGCGAAGTCCGCGCCCCGCGCGGCGACAAGCTCAACGCCCGCTACTGGACCACGGAAGCGCCGCTGCGCATGCTGATGAACAATCTCGACCCCGAGGTTGCCGAGAACCCGAACGAGTTGGTCGTCTATGGCGGCATCGGCCGGGCCGCGCGCACCTGGAACGACTTCGATCGTATCGTCTCCTCGCTGAAGACGCTTGGCGAGGACGAAACGCTGCTGGTGCAGTCGGGCAAGCCCGTCGGCGTCTTCAAGACCCACTCCAACGCGCCGCGCGTGCTGATCGCCAATTCCAACCTCGTGCCGCATTGGGCGACCTGGGAGAAGTTCAACGAGCTCGATAAGAAGGGCTTGATGATGTACGGCCAGATGACGGCCGGCTCGTGGATCTATATCGGCACGCAAGGCATCGTGCAGGGCACCTACGAAACGTTCGTCGAGGCCGGCCGCCAGCATTACAACGGCAACCTCAAGGGCAAGTGGATCCTGACCGGCGGCCTCGGCGGTATGGGCGGCGCCCAGCCGCTGGCGGCCGTCATGGCCGGCGCCTGCTGCCTGGCCATCGAGTGCAATCCGGACTCGATCGATTTCCGGCTCCGCACCCGCTATGTGGACGAGAAGGCCGAGACCCTCGACGAGGCGATGGAGATGATCGAGCGCTGGACCAAGGCCGGCGAGGCGAAGTCGGTTGGCCTGCTTGGCAATGCCGCGGAAATCGTGCCGGAGATGTTCAGGCGCGGCATCCGTCCCGATATGGTCACCGACCAGACCTCGGCGCACGACCCGATCAACGGCTACCTGCCCAAGGGCTGGACGATGGCGCAATGGCGCGAGAAGCGCGTCAGCGACCCGAAGGCCGTCGAGAAGGCGGCGCGCGCTTCGATGCGCGAGCATGTCGAGGCCATGGTTGCCTTCTGGAACGCCGGCGTGCCGACGCTCGATTACGGCAATAACATCCGCCAGGTCGCCAAGGACGAAGGTTTCGAGAATGCCTTTGCCTTCCCCGGTTTCGTGCCGGCCTATATCCGTCCGCTGTTCTGCCGTGGCATAGGCCCGTTCCGCTGGGCGGCACTCTCCGGCGACCCCGAGGATATCTACAAGACCGACGCCAAGGTGCGCGAACTCACCCCCGGCAACACGCATCTGCACAACTGGCTCGACATGGCGCGCAAGCGCATCTCCTTCCAGGGCCTGCCGGCGCGCATCTGCTGGGTCGGCCTCGGCGACCGTCACCGGCTGGGCCTCGCCTTCAACGAGATGGTTGCCAAGGGCGAGCTCAAGGCGCCCGTCGTCATTGGCCGCGACCATCTCGATTCCGGCTCCGTTGCCTCGCCAAACCGCGAGACCGAAGCGATGAAGGACGGCACGGACGCCGTGTCGGACTGGCCGCTGCTCAACGCGCTGCTCAACACCGCGTCGGGCGCCACCTGGGTGTCGTTGCACCATGGCGGCGGGGTCGGCATGGGTTTCTCGCAGCATGCCGGCATGGTCATCGTTGCCGACGGCACGCCGGAAGCGGCCAAGCGCCTGGAGCGCGTGCTGTGGAACGATCCGGCGACAGGTGTGATGCGCCATGCCGATGCCGGCTACGACATCGCCATCCAATGCGCCAAGGAACACCAGCTCAACCTGCCTGGCATATTGGGCTGAACCATGCGCATTCTTCGTGCCGCCGACTACCGCGTCATGCCGTGGAAGAACGGCGGCGGCACGACGACCGAGATCATCGTCTCACCCGAGGGCTCCGGGCTGGACGATTTCGAGTGGCGCGTCTCGATGGCGCGCGTCGAGGGCAGCGGGCCATTTTCCAGCTTTGCCGGCATCGATCGCACGCTGTCGGTGCTGCAAGGCGAGGGGATCGTGCTTGATGTTGCCGGCCGTCCGCCGGCGCGCCTGACGGCTTCGTCGCCGCCTTTTTCCTTTCCAGCCGATCTGCCCACCAGCGCCGCGCTTGTCGCCGGCCCGATCACTGACCTCAACGTCATGACCCGCCGTGGCCGCATGCTGCATTCGGTCGAGCGTCTGACGATCTCGGCGCCGGCTGAAATCGAGGGCCATGCCGGTCCGACCCTTATCCTTTGTCACGATGGCGAGGCGATTTTCCCGGACTCCGGACCGATCCGCCTCGGGCCGCTCGACACGCTGCTCCTTGAGCGGAATGCCCGGACTTTGCGGGTCGAACCGGCGCCGAGCGCAACCCTGTTCGTCATCCGGATGACCGCCGAGGCCTGACGCTTTCGCGCCAACGGTTACCGCCTGTTTCCAAACATGATCGCGACGCCGGCGAAATATAGCGTAAGCTCCTGCCGGCATCACGAAAAAGCCCGAATCCTCTCCGTCGATCGATCTTGACGAGAGCGAGGGGCGCTCGTCTTTGAGTTTGGTCGAAAGATGACGCCCTGTCGTGGTGCGGAAACAAACTTTCGGCATAGGGGTTTATGCAACCAATTGCATTTGAACCGGTTTTAGGGCCATTGCCCGTGGCGGTGACGCCGCGACCCGCCCGCATACGGAATTTTCAATGAACATTCAGACGAACCCAGCCCAGATCGAGAAGACAAGCGCGAACTTCCCGGCCATCACGGAAGAGCCGATCAGGTCGACTTTCCTGCCGGAGGAGCGTCTCCGGCTGCTTGGCGAAAGTCTCGCCAAAGGCGATCTCGACGACCTGTTCGGCCTGGTACCGTTCGATTTCCAGGCCCGTATCCGCGACAGCGCCAAGAAGATCCTCGAAGTCTACCGCTCCACCAATGCGGCGCAGGCCAAGGGGGAAACGATTACGCCGGCGGCGCAGTGGCTGCTCGATAACAATTACCTGGTCGAGGAGACCATCTTCCAGGTCAAGCGCGACCTGCCGCGCCGTTTCTATCGCCAGTTGCCGACACTGAAATTGCCCGATGGCGGCACGGTGCCGCGCGCGCTGGCGCTCGCCTGGACCTATGTGGCGCATTCGGACAGCTCCGTCTCGGCGACGATGTTCAAGGCCATCGTCCAGGGGTTTCAGTCCGTCGAGCCGCTGAAGATCGGCGAACTCTGGGCGCTGCCGTCACTGTTGCGCTTTGTCCTGATTGAAAATCTTCGCCGGCTTGCCGTCAGGGTCAACCGCACCCGGCAGATGCGCCAGATCGCCAACGATGTGGCCGACAAGGTGCTTGCGACCGACGACAATCCGGACCGCCAGGCGATCCTTGCCAATTTCGGTGCGCATGCACAGGACACCACCTTCGCAACCCAGCTGCTCTATCGCTTGCGCGATGGATCGCAGAATGCCGGCAAGGCGCTGGAATGGCTGGAAGGCGAGCTCGAAAAGACCGGCTCCGATGCCGAGGAGATCATCATCTCCGAGCATCAGACACTGTCCAGCGGCAATGTCACCACCGGCAATATCATCCGCGGCCTGCGCCTCATCAACGACGTCGACTGGACGGTCTGGTTCGAAGGCGTCAGCCGCATCGACACGGTGCTGCGTGAACGCACCGATTTCGCCGCGCTCGATTTCTTCTCGCGCGATCAGTATCGCACCGCGATCGAGGAACTGGCCCGCCGCTCGAATCTCTCCGAATATCGTGTCGCCGAAAAGGCGATCGAACTGGCCGGCCAGGCCGCCAGCGAGCGCGCCGCGAGCGAAAAGGCATCGGCTGGCGACGGTGCCGAATCCGGGCCGGCGCCATCGGCGCACACCGATGTCGGCTTCTTCCTCGTCGGTCCGCGCCGGCTGGAGCTGGAAAAGGCCATCGGCTATCGGCCGACGGTCAGCCAGACCGTAAAGCGAGCCTTCACCAAGACGGGATGGCTGGGCATCGTCCTGCCGGTCTTCGCGCTGACGGCGTTGCTGCTCGTGCTTTCGGGCAACGCCTTGGCCCATCTCGGCCTCTCGGTGCCGTCGATCGTCCTGATGCTGGCGCTGTTCGCCGTACCGGCGAGCGAAGGCGCGCTGGCCTTTTTCAACACCGTGGTCTCGCTGTTTCTCAAGCCCACCAGGCTGATCGGCTATGACTACAGGCACGGCGTGCCGCCCGAGGCGCGCACGCTGGTCGTGGTGCCCTCGCTTATCGGCTCGCGTGACGATGTCGAGGAAAACATCCGCAACATCGAAGTGCATTACCTGGCCAATCTGGCAGACGAGATCCATTTCGCGCTTCTGTCGGACTGGCCCGACAGCAAGACCGAGATCGACGCCGCGGACACCGAAATCCTCGACTACGCCCGCGCCGAGATCGCCCGCCTCAACGCCCGCTACCCCTCGGAGGGCGCGCCGCGCTTCTACATCCTGCATCGCCGCCGGCTCTACAATGCCGCGCAGGGCTGCTGGATGGGCTGGGAGCGCAAGCGCGGCAAGCTGCATGAGCTCGACCTCCTGCTGCGCGGCGACAGCGACACCACCTTCCTGCCCCTCAGCGTGCCGCTGCCGGACAAAGTCGTCCATGTGATGACGCTCGATGCCGACACCCGCACCACCCGCGATGCGGTGGCGACCCTGGTCGGCAAGCTTTGCCACCCACTCAACCGGCCGCATTTCGATCCGGTCAAGCGCGTCGTCACGGCGGGCTATACCATCCTGCAGCCGCGCATCACGGCTTCGCTGACCAGTGGCGACGAGGCCTCGTTCTTCCAGCGCGTGTTCTCGGCCAATCGTGGCCTCGATCCCTATGTCTTCGCCGTTTCGGATCTCTACCAGGATGTGTTCAGCGACGGCTCCTTCACCGGCAAGGGCCTCTATCATGTCGATGCCTTCGAGGCCGCCTTGCAAGGGCGCATCGAGGAAAACACAATTCTCAGCCACGACCTGCTCGAGGGCGCGCTGGCGCGCGCGGCGCTCGTCACCGATGTCGAACTGGTCGAGGATTATCCGACCCGCTACTCGGTCGATGCTTCGCGCCATCATCGCTGGGCGCGGGGCGACTGGCAGCTCCTGGGCTACATCCTCGATCCGCGCTCCGGCGTTCCGGCCCTGTCGCGCTGGAAGATGGTCGACAATCTGCGCCGTTCGCTGACCCCGATCTTCTGGGTGATGGCGGCGATCGCCGGCTGGACCTTGCTGCCCTTCACCCAGGCCGCGCAATGGCAGGCGCTGCTCATCCTCAGCCTGTTCATGGCGCCGACCTTCGATGTCGTCAACGCCATCCTCCCCAAGAGCGGGGACCAGACGCCGCGCGGCCATTTCTCGGCGCTCGCGCGCGACGTCGCCTTCGGCACCGCCATGGTGGCAATCAAGATCGTGCTAATGGCGCACAATGCCTGGATGATGGGCGATGCCATCGTGCGCACGCTCTATCGCTTGTTCGTGAGCCGCCAGAACCTCCTGGAGTGGCGTACCGCCTCGCAGGCACACAAGGCGGGCGACAACGATGTCGGCTCCTACTACGGCATGATGTATGGCGCCGTGATCGTCGGCTTCGTCGGCCTTGCCATTCCGGTGCTGGCCGATTCCACCGGCGCCTTCGTCGCTTTCTTCTTCGCCCTGTTCTGGATCGGCTCGCCGGCGATCGCCAGCTGGATCAGCCGCTCGGCCGAAACCGAGGATCGGCTGCGCATTTCGCAGGCCGACATCCATGCGCTGCGCACCGTGGCACGCCGCACCTGGCATTATTTCGAAAGCTTCGTCACGGAAGAGCATCACAATCTGCCGCCGGACAATTTCCAGGAAAGCCCGGCTCCCGTGGTGGCGGCGCGCACCTCGCCGACCAATGTCGGCGTCTATCTTCTGTCGGTCGTCTCGGCGCGCGATTTCGGCTGGATCAGCCTTTCCGATGCCATCACCCGTATCGACGCCACCATGACGACCATAGAAAGCATGCCGCGCCATCGCGGCCACCTTTTCAACTGGTACGATACGACAACGCTGAAGCCGCTCTATCCGCTTTACATTTCGGCGGTCGACAGCGGCAATCTCGCCGGCCATCTGGTGGCCGTCGCGGCTTCCTGTGCCGAATGGGCTGAAGCGCCTTCCGTTCACCTGCAGGGCGATTTCGAGGGCATTCTCGACACGGTGACCATCCTCAGCGAAAGCCTGGATGACCTTCCTGATGACCGCCGTCAGTTGCGGCCGTTGCGCCAGCGCCTCGTCGACCGTCTCGACGGCATGCGGCGCGCGGTCGAAACGATCAAGGCACAGCCGGAAATGGCCTCGATCCGCACGATCAATCTCGCGGTGCTGGCGGGCGAAATCCGCAAGCTCGCAACCGCCATCCATACCGAGGCGGCGTCGGCACAGAGCGACGTCATTGTCGACTGGGCGGCAAGGCTTGAAGCCACTTGCGAAGCCCATGTCCAGGACGCCCATAGCGATGAAAACGCCGTCGAGGCGTTGCGAGCAAAACTGCTCACCTTGCGCGAGCGCACGCGCCGTTTCGCCTTCGAGATGGAGTTCGCCTTCCTGATGCGGCCCGAGCGCAAGCTGCTGTCGATCGGCTACCGCGTCGAGGAACACCAGCTTGACGAAAGCTGCTACGATCTTCTCGCCTCCGAGGCGCGGCTGACCAGCCTGTTCGCCATCGCCAAGGGCGACCTGCCGACCGAACACTGGTTCCGCCTCGGCCGTCCGATCGTCGAGATCGGCTTCCAGGGCGCGCTGATGTCTTGGTCCGGCTCGATGTTCGAGTACCTGATGCCGCCGCTGGTGATGAAGGAACCCCAGGGCTCGATCCTCAACCAGACCAGCAAGCTGATCATCAAGCGCCAGATCCAGTATGGCCGTCAGAAGAACGTGCCGTGGGGCATCTCGGAAGCCGCCTACAACGCCCGCGACCGGGAATTGACCTATCAGTACACCAATTTCGGCGTGCCTGGTCTCGGCCTGAAGCGCGGCCTTGGCCAGAACACGGTGATTGCACCCTATGCCACCATCCTGGCGGCGCAGTTCAACCCGCGCGAAGCGGTCCAGAACCTGGCCCGGCTGCGCGAGGTCGGCGCGCTTGGCCCGCACGGCTATTACGATGCCGTCGATTTCACGCCGCAGCGCGTGCCGGAAGGCACCAACCACGCGGTCGTGCTGAATTACTATGCCCACCATTCGGGCATGTCGATCGCCGCGGTCGCCGACGCCATCTTCGAAGGCCGCTTGCGTGACCGCTTCCACAGCGATCCGGTCATCGAATCGGCGGAACTTCTGCTGCAGGAGAGGGCGCCGCGAGACATCCCGACGGCGACGGTGCGCACCGAGGCCGACGAGCGCGCCAAGGACGAAACCGAAGTCGAGAGCCCCGACACACGCATCGTGCTCGATCCCCTGCGGGCGCTGCGTTCGACCAATGTGATGTCGAATGGCCGTTATTCGGTGATGGTGACGGCAACCGGCTCCGGCTACAGCCGTTGGGGCGACCTGTCCATCACCCGCTGGCAGCCGGATCCGACCGAGGACCGACTGGGCTCTTACATCTTCCTGCGTGACGTCAGCACGGGCGACTGGTGGTCGGCAACGGCGGAGCCAAGGCGCGCGGCCGAGGAGAAGGTGCAGACCCTGTTCTCCGACGACAAGGCAAGCTTCGTCAAATCGGTCGGCACGTTGCGCTCCGAGGTCGAATGCATCGTCGTTTCCGAGGGCAATGGCGAAGGCCGCCGCATCACGCTCTACAATGAAAGCACATCCGATCGTCACATCGAGGTGACCTCCTTTGCCGAGCTGGTGCTGGGCACGGACGCTTCCGACAACGCCCATCCGGCCTTCTCGAAGATGTTCGTGGAGACCGAAATCGCCGCCAACAACGGCGCCATCTTCGCCACCCGCCGCAAGCGCGACACCAGCGAGCCGGATATCACCCTGGCGCATTTCGTCACCGATCCGTCCGGCCCGGCGCGCGATGCCGAGGCCGAGACCGACAGGCGTGCCTTCATCGGCCGCGGGCGCACGATCGTCGATGCAGCCGCCTTCGATCCGGGCGCGAGGCTCGGCGGCCATTCCGGCTTCACGCTCGATCCGATCGCCTCGCTGCGCCGCCAGGTGCGCGTGCCCGCCAACAAGAAGATCTCGCTGACCTTCTGGACCGTGGTCGGGGCCAACCGCACAGAGCTGGAAGATGCCATAAACCGGCTCGACCATCAGGAGAGCTTTGCCCGCCAGGCGATGCTTGCCTGGACCCGCAGCCAGGTGCAGACCCGCCATATGGGTTTGAGCCTGACCGATGCCGCCAATGTCCAGAAGCTGGCGCGCTATCTTATCTATCCCGACCCGTTCCTGCGCCTCCCGGCGGAATCCATCGCCTCGGGGTTGGGCAAGCAGTCGAGCCTCTGGCCGACCAGCATTTCGGGCGATTTCCCGATCTTCCTGGTCAGGATCGGCGACGTCGCCGATCTGGAGATCGTCGCCCAGGCATTGCGCTTCCAGGAATACATGCGCACCCGCGGCATGATGATCGACTTCGTCGTCGTCAACGAGCAGGCCTCGTCCTACGTCCAGGACCTGCAGCGCGCGGTGGAAACTCTCTGCGAAAACAGCCGCTTGCGCGGCAAGGAACTCGGACCTCGCCAGCACATTTTCGCGGTGCGCCGCGACCTGATGGAAGAGACCACCTACAAGACGCTGCTCGCGGTCGCTCGGGTTGTGCTGCATACGCGCAACGGCACCATCTTCGACCAGATCGAACGGGCTGAAGCGGCCGCTCTCCAGGCGCGCGACGGCTTGCAGCCGGCCGGATTGCCCGGTCCTCGCGAAACACATGTGCCGGCGCCCCTGGCGCACGCGTTTGCCTCGCCGGCGGTCGCGGATGCCAGCGCCGATGGCTCGGGCCTCAGTCAGTGGAACGGCTTTGGCGGCTTCGACGGCGATGGCCGGCACTATGTCGTGCGGCTGGCAGGCCGGCGCACAACACCGCAGCCCTGGATCAATGTCGTCTCCAACGCCTCGTTCGGCTTCCACACCTCCGCCGAAGGCGCCGCCTTCACCTGGAGCCGCAACAGTCGCGATTACCAGTTGACGCCCTGGTCGAACGACCCGGTCTCGAACCGTCCGGGCGAGGGGATCTATATCTATGACCAGGCCAGCGGCAAGGCGTTCTCGCCGCTCGCCGCGGTGGTACGCGATCCTTCGATGACCTACGAGGCCTGGCATGGCCAGGGGTTCTCGACGTTCCGCTCGAAGCGCGGGCCGCTGTCGATGGACCTGACCCATGTCGTCGATCCCGCCGACCCGGTGAAGATCAGCCGGTTGCGTATCCAGAATTCAGGCTCGGTACCGGCTCGACTGCGCATTTATGCCTATGCCGAATGGGTGCTTGGCGGCCATCGCTCGCGCACGGCGGCAACCATCGTGCCGTCCCGCGACGGCGGCACCGGCGCGCTGCTGGCGCAAAATCCCTATGGGCTCGATTTCAGCGAGCGGGTGGCCTTCCTCGCCGCCGATGCCGACGTTCACTCGGTGACGACGGACCGATCGGAATTCCTCGGCCGGCACGGTTCCAGCGAACTGCCGCAGTCGGTGTTGAGTGGTGCGGCGCTGTCGGGCCGCATAGAGGCGGGGGACGACCCCTGCGCGGCGATCGCCCGCGATGTCGAGATTCCGGCCGGCGGCGACGTCACGCTGCTGTGGCTGCTCGGCGATGCCGACTCTTCCGAGCAGGCCAGCGCGCTGGTGCAGAAGCACCGGGGCAAGGATTTCGACCAGCGCCTGGCAGACAACGAGCGCGAATGGCGCGGCTTCCTCGACACCATCCAGGTCGAGACGCCGGACACGGCGCTCAATGCCATGGTCAACCACTGGCTGCCCTATCAGAGCCTCGCCTGCCGCATCCGGGCTCGCTCTGCCTTCTATCAGGCCAGCGGAGCCTTCGGCTTCCGCGATCAGCTGCAGGATACGCTGGCATTGCTGGCGCACGATCCGTCGCTGGCGCGCGACCAGATACTCAACGCCGCCCGGCGACAGTTTCCGGAGGGCGACGTCCAGCATTGGTGGCTGCCGCGTACCGGGGCCGGTGTGCGCACCATGATTTCCGACGATGTTGTCTGGCTCGCCCACGCCACCGCGCGCTATCTCACGGTGACCGGCGACGCCGCGATCCTCAAGGAGCAACTGCCCTTCATCGACGGGCAGGCGCTGGGCGAGGGCGAGCATGATGCCTTCTTCACCCCGGAGGTCTCGAAGAAGACGGTCTCGCTCTACGACCACTGCGCACGCGCGCTCGACCTCGCTATCAAGCGCAGCAGCCCCGCCGGCCTGCCGCTGATCCTCGGCGGCGACTGGAACGACGGCATGAACCGCGTCGGCGAGCACGGCAAGGGCGAAAGCGTTTGGCTGGGCTGGTTCCTGCTGAAGACTCTTGGTGACTTCGCCGCCGTCGCCAAAAGCGAGGGCGACACCAAGCGCGCACAGGCTTGGGCAAAGCATGCCGATGCCCTGAAGCGGGCGCTTGAGAGCACGGCATGGGACGGCGAGTGGTATCGCCGCGGCAGCTTCGACGACGGCACGCCTCTGGGATCACGCACCTCGCAGGAGTGCAAGATCGACTCCATCGCCCAGTCCTGGAGCGTGCTTTCGGGGGAGGGCGATCCGGCGCGGTCGACGACCGCGATGCAGCAGGCGACAAAGCTGCTGGTCGACGATCAGCTGAAGATCGTCAAGCTGTTCACGCCGCCCTTCTCTAAGACGGACAAGGACCCCGGTTACATCAAGAGCTATCCGCCGGGCGTGCGCGAGAATGGCGGCCAGTACACCCATGCGGCCACCTGGTTCGTCATCGCGCTGGCCGAGATGGGGCTGACCGACGAAGCCTATCGCTGCTTCTCGATGCTCAATCCGGTCAACCATGCGTTCGACGAGGTCTCGACCGAGCACTACCGCGTCGAACCGTATGTTGTCGCGGCCGACATCTATGCCGGAGACGACAAGGGCGGGCGCGGCGGCTGGACCTGGTACACCGGTTCGGCCGGATGGCTCTACCGCGCCGCGGTGGAGGGCATTCTCGGCATCGAGCGGCGCGGCAAGCTGATCACGTTCCGGCCCAGGCTGCCCAGTCATTGGGATGGCTACGAGGCCTCGCTCAAGATGCTCGGCGCCGAGATCAAGGTTCATGTCGTTCGCGACAAGAAGGCCAAGACCATCTCGCTTGAAGTCGACGGTTCGAAGACAAAATCCGCTTCCTTCGAGCCCAAAGCTGGCGCCCAGGTCGATATCGTGGTCAAGATACCCGCGTAAAATCAATAGTTTGGCTTGGTTTTCGCGCGTCCTCCGGGGCGCGCGAAGCCGTGCACCGTTACTTGCGGGCAATCCGCGGCGACGTTCTCAAACCGTCTGCGGATGGGCTCCCGGGCAGCCGCTTGTGCTTAAAAATGTGGCAGTGCCCGCCTGCTGCCATGATTTCGCCGCAAGGCTGGCATTTCACCTTTTATCTCAAACCGTTAGGTGATCACGTCAGATTTCGTATCGTCGTCATCTTTTGTTCGCTAAATGGGAACGGAAGGGATAGACGGGCATTGTTTTGCGACGCATCAACCGTTACGTGTCGAGAAATGGTGCAGTGCACAATATTGGTATTGGGCACAATATAGAGTTGGCGGAGTAGCTGAAGTGTCACTTCTGCAGATCTATTGGAGAGCGCTGGGCTATCTGGCCGCCGACAAGAAGCGCGTGGCGCTGATTTGTGCGGCCAACGTCGCCCTTGCCGCCATCGCCATCGTCGAGCCGATCCTGTTCGGCCGGGTGATTGACGCCATTTCCACCAATGGGTCGGTTTTCTCGACGCTTGCACTCTGGGCCGGTCTCGGCGCCTTCAATGTGATCGCTTTCGTTCTGGTGGCGCGCGGCGCCGACCGCTTCGCACATGCCCGGCGTAGCGAAGTGCTTTGCGAGTCCTTCGAACGCGTGATCACCATGCCGCTCGCGTGGCATCATCAGCGCGGCACGTCGAACGCCCTTCACACGCTTTTGCGTGCCGTCGAGACGCTGTTCAGCCTTTGGCTCGAATTCATGCGCCAGCATCTGTCAACGGCTGTCGCACTCGTCCTGCTGGTTCCGACCGCGCTCAGCATGGATGTGCGCATGTCGATGGTGCTGCTTGCGCTCGGTGTACTCTATGTCGGCGTCGGCCGCCTGGTGATGAAGCGCACCAAGGAAGGTCAGGCAGCCGTCGAGCGTCACTATCACAAGGTCTTCGCGCATGTGACGGACTCGGTCAGCAACGTCGCTGTCCTCCAGAGCTACAACCGTCTTGGCCACGAGGCCGAGACGCTGCGCAGCTATGTGAAGAACCTGCTGGATGCCCAGAACCCCGTGCTCGACTGGTGGGCCATCGCCAACGCGCTGAACCGCCTGTCTTCGACGATCTCGATGATGGTGGTGCTGCTGATCGGCGCCTATCTCGTCACGCATGGCCAGTTGCGGGTCGGCGATGTCATCGCCTTCACCGGCTTTGCCACGCTGCTGATCTCGCGGCTCGACCAGATGTCGGCTTTCGCCAACCAGATATCGGAGGCCCGCGCCAAGCTCGAGGAGTTCTACAAGCTCGAGGATTCGGCCGCCGATGCCGCCGAACCGGATGGCCTGCGCGAACTCACCAATGTCACCGGCCATGTCCGTTTCGAGGATGTGAGCTTCGAGTTCGCCAATTCGGGGCAGGGCGTCAGCGACGTATCCTTCGAGGTCCAGGCCGGCCAGACCGTCGCCATCGTCGGCCCGACAGGTGCGGGCAAGACCACGCTCATCAACCTCTTGCAACGCGTCTTCTCGCCATCCAGCGGGCGGATCCTGATCGACGGCATCGACACCCGCACGGTGACCCGCAAGTCGCTGCGCCATTCGATCGCCACCGTGTTCCAGGATGCTGGCCTTCTCAACCGATCGATCGAGGACAACATTCGCGTCGGCCGCGCCGATGCGAGCAATGACGAGGTCCATGCGGCCGCTGCTGCCGCCGCCGCGCAGGACTTCATCCTGGCCAAGAGCAATGGCTACGACACCGTGGTCGGCGAGCGCGGCGGCCAGCTTTCGGGCGGCGAGCGCCAGCGTATCGCCATTGCGCGCGCCGTGTTGAAGGATGCGCCGATCCTGGTTCTCGACGAGGCGACCAGCGCCCTCGACGTCGAGACCGAGGACCGCGTCAAGGAAGCGATCGACGAACTCAGGCGCGACCGCACCACCTTCATCATCGCTCACCGCCTGACGACGGTCCGTGACGCCGATCTGGTCGTGTTCATGGACAAGGGCAGGGTGGTCGAGATGGGTGGCTTTGCCGAGCTGTCGCTGCGCAATGGCCGGTTCGCCAGCCTGCTGCGCGCCGGCGGCCTGCTCAACGACGAGGAAGTCCGCCGCCTCAGCCGTTCGGTGAACGAAGCCGCCTGATTGTATGGCGTCCTCCTTCTCCAGGATCGAGAAGGAGGATCGTCCCACTCCTTCGATTGCCGAAGATACGCCGCCGGTCTATGTAAGGCCGCATGAGCGACACGACTTCACGCCTGACCGGCTGGGCCGACCTTGCCAACCCGACGCGGTTCGTCGCGCTGGCCGACAGGCTCGTGCCATGGCTGGCGTCTCTCGCGGCGCTCGTCCTTGCGGCTGGGCTCTATATGAGCTTCACCGCACCCGAGGACTTCCAGCAGGGCATTACGGTCCGCATCATGTACATCCACGTGCCTTTCGCCTGGCTCGCCATGATGTGCTACACGCTGATGGCTCTCTCGGCCCTTGGCACGCTGGTATGGCGCCATCCGCTGGCCGATGTCGCGCTGAAGTCCGCGGCGCCCATCGGTGCGGTCTTCACCGCGCTGGCGCTGATCACCGGCTCCATCTGGGGCAAGCCGATGTGGGGCACCTGGTGGGTATGGGATGCGCGGCTGACCTCGGTCTTCGTGCTGTTCCTGATGTATCTCGGCATCATCGCGCTCACCCGCGCGCTCGACGATGCCGGTCGCGCCGCCTGGGCCGCAGCCATCATCACGCTGGTAGGCTTCATCAATATCCCGATCATCAAATTCTCGGTCGACTGGTGGAACACGCTGCACCAGCCCGCCTCGGTGTTCCGCATGGACGGCCCGACCATCGACCCCAGCCTGCTATGGCCGCTGCTGGTAATGGCCATCGGCTTCACGGTGTTGTTCTTCGCCCTTCACCTGATGGCGATGCGCACCGAAATCCGCCGCCGGCGGATCATCGCGATGCGGCGGGTGGCGGCGCGCCAGGCCGAAAGGCCGGCCTGAGGCTCAGCCCATCAGTCCCCGCGCGGCCACCGGCATCGTTTCCAGGATCGTCTCGCCGTCGATCAGGGTGACCTCGTTGAAGAGGTTCGTCACCACGCAGCAATGGTCGGGCACCACACGCACGCGCTCGCCGATGCGCAGGCCTGCGTTGTCCGAAAGCGTGACCGTGCCATGCTCCTCGCTGAGGCCCGTGACCAGCGCCCCGGGAACGCCGAGCAGTTCACCGAAATCCTTCAGTCCGAGCGTATCCGAGGACAGCGCCTTGCTGCCGCTATCCAGAATGGCGCGGTTTGGCGTGGGATGACTGACCACCGTCGCCAGCACCGTCAGCGCGCAATCGTCCAAGGTGCCGACGCCTTTGGCGACCTGATAGCGGTCGAGATAGATGTAGGTGCCGGGCCGATATTCGGTGACGACGGATGTGTCGGCGGAACGCCACATGTCGGGCGTACCGCCGCTGGAGACACGGTCGCAGGCGAGCCCCGATGCGGCCAGCGCCCGCTTGGCGCCAGCGAGCCAGGCCTCGGCTTCCGCCGCGCGCCCAGCCGCGGGATAAGTCATCAGCCCGCCGAAGGAGAGGCCGCCTGCCTTGTCGATCACCTTTGCCAGCGCCACCGCCTCGTCGGCGCTCTGCACGCCGCAACGGCCCATCCCGGTGTCGCATTCGACCAGCACCGACAAGGGATGGCCGGTATCGGTGAAGGTCGCTGCCAGCCCTTCCAGCGTGTCCCTGCTGTCGGCCGTCACCGACAGGGTGACGCGGCCGTGCAGAGCCTTCAGCCGCTCGAGCTTGGCGCGGCCAAGGATGTTGTAGGGAAGAAAAATATCGGCCAGCCCGGCGTCCGCCATCACTTCGGCCTCGCCGATCTTCTGGCAGGTGATGCCGACCGCTCCCGCCGCCACCTGCTTCTTTGCCCAATACGGCAGTTTGTGTGTCTTGATGTGCGGCCTGAGCTTCAGCCCGTTCCGGTCGGCATGAGCCTGCGCGCGGGCAATGTTGGCTTCGGCGCGGGCGGCGTCGATCAGGATCGACGGCGTATCGAGGTCGTGGATCTTCGGCATCGGCTGTCCCTGTGAAAAGTCGCTGGCGTTATGAGCCTCAAAGCCGGCGATGTCACGTGGCCAGCGGACCCGACCTGTGGGCCATGAGCGAGGCCGCAAGGGCAGGTCTGACCGGCGGTATGCATCGACACAGAACCCGCGTTCGGCTATGCGGATTTACCGGACAAATCGATACGAGGGTCACGATCATGAAACGCTCCGCCATCAACGAGATTATCCGCGAAGCCGATGCTTTCATCCGCTCTTTCGGCTACATCATGCCGCCCTTCGCCTATTGGTCGCCAGAAGAGATGAAGGCGCGCCAGGTCGATTCCTCCGCCATCCACACCTCACGCCTCGGCTGGGACATTACCGATTACGGCCAGGAGAAGTTCAAGGAGCTTGGCCTCTTCCTGTTCACCGTTCGCAACGGCCGCTACGAGGACATGAAGAAGGGCATGGGCATGCTCTACGCCGAGAAGATCATGATCTCGCGCAAGGACCAGCTGTCGCCGATGCATCGCCACAACATCAAGGCCGAGGACATCATCAACCGCGGCGGCGGCAAGCTGGTGCTGGAACTTTTCATGCATGACCGCGACGGCGGCATCGACCCGAAGGCCGAAGTGTCGGTGCCGGTCGACGGCACCATCCACAGGCTGCCGGCGGGCGGACTGCTGAAGCTCGATCCAGGCCAGAGCGTCACGCTGTTGCCCGGCGTCTGGCATGCCTTCTGGGCCGAGGGCAAGGATGTGCTGATCGGCGAAGTCTCGACCGTCAACGACGACCTCACCGACAATGTCTTCCGCGAGCCGATCGGACGCTTCTCCAACATCGAGGAGGATGTTGCCCCGCTGCACCTGCTGGTGGCCGACTACGAGAAGTGGCTGGCCTAGCTCGCCCGATCTAGGCGCGCTGACCGCCGCCGGCCGTAGCCAGCGTCGCTGTCAGTGACAGCAGCTTGCCGTTGGCTGCACGCTCGTCCTGCACAGGCAGGACGAGCTGATCGGCACATCCGTTCTGGCGAGCGCTGCTGCAAGCCTCGTTTTCAGTGATGGCAACTCTTCGCTTTCGCCGCGCTGCCTCAGACATTCCACCAACCCGTGCAGCGCCCAGACATTGTCCGGATGCTGCGCGCATCGCTGCACCTTGCCGCTGAGGCCCAGATCGTCGCGATAGACCTGCTCGGCCTCCTCGGCGTGGCCCTGGTCGAGAAGCAGCGCCGCCAGCGCATGGCGCGGCGGGTGCATCCACGCCCACGGCTCGGTGTAGGACAGATTGTCGTCAAGCTCCACCGCTTGCCTGAGATGGGCGTAGGCCTCGTCATGCCTGCCCTGATGGTAAGCAAGCTCGCCGTCCAGAAGAGCGGCGCCGACAGCCAGCGAGGCACGGGCCGGATTGCTGAGAAAGCGCCGTTCGGCCGGAATGTCTTCCAGGTGCCGGTGGAATTCTTCGCGTTCACGCTCGGCTTCTGAAAACTGCCTCAACGCCGCATGCGCGACGCCCTTGGCGTAGTGCTGCATGACCGCCGTCAGCACATAGAGGCCTGGTTCAGCGACCGCCGGCTCGTCGATGATCTCCTGCCAGCGGCCGAAGCGCACCTGCACATGCGATCTCATCGCATGATAGCCTTCCACGGTCTGCGTGAGCTTTGGCCTATCCGGGATGGCGACGACATCGCGCGTGACCAGGCCGCGTACCTTGTCTGCGGCCCGCAGCGCCGGCCCGTACTGGCCTGACAACATGCAGGTGAACATCATCAGATGCAGGTCGTGGCAGCAGCCGAGCAGGTAGTAGGTCGGCTCGTCGGCATAGGCGAGATAGAGGTCGTTGGCGCGCACCGCCTTCTCGCTGGCGAGTTTGGCCTTCTCATAGTCGCCGCACAGCACATAGATGTGCCCGGGCATATGGTTCATGTGCCCGGCATCGGGGCACATCCGCCCAAGCAATTCCGCCGAGCGCAGGCCCCGTTCCGGCTGGGTCGACATCTCAAGCAGATGGATGTGCAGATGCAGGATCGCCGGATGCTGGGTGACGCCGGTTTCGTCGGCCAGCCGGATCGAGCGTTCGCAGACGTCGAGCGCCTCGACGACGTCTGAATTCGGCGCCGGCTCACCGGTCTTGAGGTTCCACAACCGCCGCACCGTGCGCATCATCAGCGCCTCGACCAGCAGCGCCATCACGTCATGGTCGCCAGGAAAGCTCTGGTACACCGACCGCATCGCGGCCGCGTAGGCGTCGTCCCACTGTTCGAATTCCTGTGGGCTCACCCGATGCGGCTTCTGGAACCGCCGGGCCAGCGCCTCGATCAATTGCCTTTCGACCGCGCTGGCGCCGGCCGCATTGGCGCGCGCCAGCCCCACATGCTCGAAACACCGCCTGGCCGCGCTGTCGGCCTCGGCCGCGCCATGCTCCTTCCAGGTCAGATTGTAGAAAGGCCCGGCGGCGTAGGCGATGCCCCAATGCACCATGGGGCAATCAGGGTCGGTCTCCAGCGCCTTCTCCAAGCACTTGATGCCTTCCTCATGGTTGAAGCCGTAGCACCAGTTGAGCCCGATATCGAACCAGCGCTGGGTCTCGGTGGAGCGGGTGGAGATGGGGCGGCGGTAGCTGCCGAGATTGAAGCGGTCCATGTCTTCAGACGTTTCTTTTGATCGACTTCTCCGGTGCGATCGTCTTTTTCGGAGTGGATGTCGTTGGGGTCACGGCGGCTCAGCGTCGAATCGGAATTGTGGAATAATGGGTCGAAACATCATAGCCGGATCGGCTCAGGAACATTTTCAGTGCTATGTCTGAAGCTTGCGCATAAGGCGTCGGACCGACAATAACGCTCGTGATCGGCAGTCTTTCACCGGGGTTTGATCGGCGCCAAATATAATAGGGAACAACTCCGAGATTTGAAGGACGGAATTCTGGAGCGATATCCTTTGAATTGGCTGGAATATTGCAAGCTAGTCGCCATTCTTTTTCGGCAGCAAACGCAGGGTTTTTAAAATGGTTTATTAGAAGTGACACTTCGGCAGCGGCTACTGCAAAGTGAGTCTCATTTTGTTGCGGGTCGTCAAGGCCAGTGGCTTTTGCAATTTCATATATTTTACTAAAAAGATTTCGCGTTAGGTCGAGTTGTTTTTCTGGATCGTAGATCAGAGGATAGAGGGCAGGGTAAAAATTAAACGCATCTTTTTCGATCAGCTTAGCAGTGTCCATTTCCACGCTGTAGGCAGTGACGTCTTTGCCGTAGTCTCTCCACTGGTTTAGAAGGTTTCCTTCATCGCTCATGCAAAATATCGTCTGTCGGTAGATATTTTTTTGATCTACGACGACCTGGTAGAGTTGGTTAGCTGCTTCCACCTCCGCAGCTGGCTTTCCGTCCATAAATTCGTTTATCACCGATCTGAATATCATCAGCCCATACATAACCTCGGAGCCATCGTTCATGAATGAGCTGTCCGAAAACCAGAGACAGTGGTTTTTAACTATCCCGAGTAGGCCAACCGACGAAGTATAATGATAAAGCCGGACGGGCATTTTAAGGGATTTTCGGTGGGGCTCGAGTATCGCAATTGCCTGACCACCAAAGGGTGATGAAAAAATTTGCGCGTCTTGACGTTTCGAGGCCGCGCTATTTGCCGCCTTCGCCTTCTTTAGCAAAGAATTTGCAAGTCTCCTCACTACTATACCCTGTCTCCGATCAAAATATTCACCGTTTATAATAGTGGTCTGAGAGGATGGCCCAACAGTGCGATTGGCGCAGGTTGCTGATCATCAGACGTTTGCATGCCAAAATCTTGCGAATCGGGTTGTGCTCTAAATCGCGTGGGCAACTAGGATATCGGGCCGCCCTCATCTTGCCACCCAGCCAGTTCCGGCAGGTCGTCAAGCCAGCTTCTCTCGCTCATCAAAGCATCGCCGGCCTGCGGTGCGGCCTTGGTAGCGTTTTGAATGAGCCAGTCCATCCACTTCCGGTAGGCAGTCGGATCCATCTGGGGCGGCAGCACCTTGGCCTTGAGCAGCATCCGCTTGCGGAAACTGGTTTGGCGGCGGAGTTTGGTTGTCGTGAACTTGATGACCTTGCCCTGGTAGTCAACCGTCCAGCGGTCGCCGCCAAGACTGACAAGACCGCTGATGGCGAAGCCGGCATCGACCGGCCTGTCGCGCCAGGGAAGCTCGAACGCGCTCTTCCTCAGATCGAGCGCCCATCGCCTGTAGTCGGCCCCGGTGCGCTGCGGCGGCAACACGCCAGCCTGTTCGAGTATCTTCCTGCGGAAGGTAGGCTGCTTCTTGAGCTGGCCGGTCGTGAACTCGATGCGATGCCCACGGAATTCGATGTGCCACCGGATTCGCCCATTGCCGAAATACTTCACCAGCCTGTCGATGGCGAACTCGTCGTCGGAGAGCGCCACGGAGCCTTGGCGGATACTTTCGAGGATGAACTGGCTGTCGGTGGGCATGACGAAGCCTTTGCGGGGATCTGCGAGCATAGCAACGCAAAGTGAAGCTAAACCACCCACCAAACCATTATTCTTGTTGTAGAATTTTTGGCTGGGGAACCTGGATTCGAACCAGGACTAACGGAGTCAGAGTCCGTGGGTCTACCGTTAACCTATTCCCCAGCAGGCGTGGTCATGAACCGCGCGGGCCGAGCGGGCTGGCCGCTGTGAGCGCTGCCTTGTAGCCGCCAGTGGAAAATAGTCAAGCCTGCTTTGCGGTTCAATCGCAACGTTTTGTCGGCTGGTCTCGCGGCCCGCTCAGTAGCGGGCCGCGTGCCGGGCGCGGAAGCCCGCGCCTCAACCCTGCTTGCGGCTGAACTGCGAGCGTTCGAAGAACAGCACGACGCCGAGGCCGAGAATCAGCGGAATGATGAGGTAGAACAGCCGGAACACCAGCAGCGCGGCCAGCACGCCCACGGGAGCCATGTCGGAAAGCCCGGCCAGGAACACCACTTCGAACACGCCAAGCCCGCCCGGCGCGTGCGAGATCTGCGCCACCGAAAAGGAGACGAGGAAGACGCCGAGCACGACAAAGTAGCCGGGATTGTTCGCCTCGGGCAGGGCAAAGAAGATGATCGCCGCCGCCGCCAGCAATTCGATCGGGCCGATCAGCAGCTGCCGCGCCACGATCGGCAACGCCGGGTAGTGGATCTGGAAGCTGGCGATCTTGAGCGGGCGCAGGTGCAGCCAGCTGCCGAACGCATAGGCCGCCACGATGATCAGCATCGCGATACCGGCGGCCTCCGACAGCCCATGATGGGCAATGCCTGAAAAGCGGTCGATGATTTCCGGCTCGAACACCAGGACCAGCCCTGCTGCCAGGATGGTCGACAGCACGAAGGTGATCCAGCAGATCGCCACCAGCACGCCGACATCCTGGCCGGTCAGGCCCCTGGTCCCGTAGGCGCGGTAGCGGATGACGGCTCCGGAAAACACCGAGCCGCCGATATTGTGCGACAGCGCATAGGTGGTGAAGGAGCAGAGCGTCACGAACAGCCAAGACACCCGCTTGCCGATATGCAGGAGCGCGATGTGGTCGTAGCCGGCGAGTGCGGCATAGGCGACGACGGAACTCAGCGCCGCAAGGATCCAGCCGCGCGTCGGAATGGCGGCCAGCCCGTCCCAGACGTCGTCAAGCGAAATGCCACGCAATTCGTGCCAGAGCAGGAGCAGTGAGAAGATCACCGCGGCGATGCCGACGACCGGCCAGAAATAGCGTCTCCAGTTCATTGCCTGACTGCCATGCGTTCGTGCCCGTTTCCTTTTCTGTCGAGAGGCCTGGTGCCCCGGATTCCCCAATTCATTTCAGGAATGCCTCATCGAAGCCGGCTATTCAACCGCGAACACTTGTCGCGCCCGGCGCCGACGCGGGTTTACCGGGGCAGGCCTGGTTCAAAAATCGCCCCCAGGCGATGATCAAACCGGTTTCGGAGCGACAATGTCCACGATACTGCGCCTAACAACCCAGCCTTGCCGATACATTACGTGGACTATGCGCCTCGCCGGCCCAGCCGGCAAAATTCGCATGCGGCACTCTTGGTGATCGGGCGCGGCGCTGTTAGTCTTGCCCCAACTTAAAACACTGAAGCGCCTGCTGCGTCCTTTATCGGTTCGCGCGGCGCTGGAAGGAACGACAGTGGAAGACCGCGACACCGGCGCCGGCGCGCCGGAGGTAGGCGCGTCCAGCGCTTCCCCAGGCCCTTCGGGCCAGGGGAACTGGCAGCAACGCCGCCCGCCGGAGCAACGCTCCGCCAATGGACAGGCGGCCGACGCGCCCCAGAAGGGCAAACCCAAGAAACGGCGCAAGCGAAGGCGCGGGCGCAAGGTTTTTGCGCGCGATGAGGCGCGTCCGGAGGGTGATCGGTCTGCGGCCCCGGGCAAAACCGCCGGCCCGGCAACGGATCCGAAGCAGACGCCGGCCCCCGCCGCTGCCCCGGCATCGCGCCCGGAACAGGCCACGCGGCGCCCGCCGGCGCACGAGCTTCCGGTGTTTGCGGCGCTCGACCTTGGCACCAACAATTGCCGGCTGCTCGTCGCCGTGCCGACGCGTCACGGGCAGTTCCGGGTCATCGACGCCTTCTCGCGCATCGTGCGGCTCGGCGAGGGCCTCACCGCCAGTGGCCGCCTCGGCCAGCCGGCGATGGACAGGGCGGTAGAGGCGCTGAAGGTTTGCGGCGACAAATTGCGCGGTCGCAAGATCAGGAAGGCGAGGCTGATCGCCACCGAGGCGTGCCGCTCGGCGGCGAACGGCGTCGAATTCCTCGAACGCGTCGAACGCGAGGCAGGCCTCAAGCTCGAAATCATCGACCGCCAGACCGAGGCTCGTCTGGCGGTTTCCGGCTGCGGCTCGCTGGTCGAGCGCGACACGCAGGGCGTGGTCCTGTTCGACATCGGCGGCGGCTCCTCCGAGATCGCTCTGATCGACCTTAGCGGACGCCGCTCGCCACGGCTCGCCAACCACATCGTCTCATGGACGTCGCTGCCGGTCGGCGTCGTCTCGCTGGCCGAACGCTTCGGGGGCCGCACCGTAACGCGTGAAATCTTCGATGCCATGGTCGACGATGTCGCCGGCCGGCTGGCCACTTTCGATGGCCGCGACCGGCTGAGCCACCTCAAGGCCAGCCCCAACTTCCATCTGCTGGGCACTTCGGGCACGGTGACGACGCTGGCCGGTGTTCATCTCGATCTCGACCGCTACGACCGCCGCCGCGTCGACGGCCTTTGGATGGATCGCGACAGTGTCGACCGCATGGTGGAAAGACTGGTCGGCTGGGATTTCCAGCAGCGCTGCGCCAATCCCTGCATCGGTGCCGACCGCGCCGATCTGGTGCTGGCCGGCTGCGCTATCCTCGAAGCGATCCGAGCCGTCTGGCCGTCGGAGCGGTTGCGCGTCGCCGACCGGGGGCTGCGCGAAGGCATCTTGAGTGAACTGATGGCCGACGACGGTGTTTGGCGCAATGATGGGCGCGGCAGGGGATGACCACGCTCGAAAAAGAAAACAGGCAATGACCAAGAAACCGGAAAAGCCAGGCTCCGCCGGCATTCGCGTGCTGAAGACCCGCATCAAGAAGAAAAGCGGGCTCAAGGAATCCTCGCGCCGCTGGCTGCAGCGCCATATCAACGATCCCTATGTCCAGAGGTCGAAGGCGGACGGCTACCGCTCGCGCGCGGCCTACAAGCTGATCGAGATCGACGACAAGCATCATCTCCTGAAGCCGGGCATGAAGGTGATCGACCTCGGCGCCGCTCCCGGCGGCTGGTGCCAGGTCGCGGCCGCGCGCACGAAATCGACGGCTGAGAATCCGCATGTCGTCGGCATCGATTATCTCGAGATGGATGCGGTGCCCGGCGCGCCGGTGCTGTTGATGGATTTCCTCGACGAGGATGCGCCGCAAAAACTGTCCGAAGCCCTGGGTGGCGCCCCCGATATCGTGCTGTCGGACATGGCCGCGCCGACCACCGGCCACAAGCGCACCGACCACATCCGCACCATGCATCTGTGCGAGGTGGCGGCCGATTTCGCCGTGTCCGTTCTGAAGCCCGGCGGCCATTTCCTGGCCAAGACCTTTCAGGGGGGCGCCGAGAACGAACTGCTCTCGATGCTGAAGAAGAACTTTCGCTCCGTCCACCACGTCAAGCCGCCGGCTTCGCGGGATGAGTCGGTGGAGCTCTATCTGCTGGCGAAGGACTTCAAAGGGCGCGAGGCGGGGAGCGAATAGCGCCGCTTTGCCTTCTCGCGAGAAGGGAAAGGCGCCTCATCGCTTCATTCTCCCGGCGATCTGGCGGGTTCCAGTGTCTTGGGCGTCGTCAGCCGGCCATGGCCGGACACGGCATTGCCGGCATCGGGCGCCAGCCGCATGAACGACACCGACGCCGCCGCCGACACCGCCGCCACGATGAAGAAGGCGATGTGGAAGTCGGCCAGCCGCAGCGGCCCGCCATGGATCGATGTCGAGACTTCCAGGATGCCGCCGGCCAGCGCCACGCCGAGCGCGATCGAGAGTTGCTGGAAGACCGCAGTTATGGGCGTGGCCTTGCTGGTGTCCTCGGCGGAAACCTCGGCGTAGGAGAGCGCGTTCACACCGGTGAAGAACATGGAGCGGATGAAGCCGCCGACCAGCAGGATGGCAAGCATCAGCACATAGGGGGTATCGGGAGTGAACAGCCCGTAGATGGCGATCGACGCAGCCGCAACCAGCGAGCCGATGATCAGCACCCTGCGGAAGCCGGCCAGCCGGAAAATCAGCGCCGTGACGAATTTCATGCCGATCGCACCCACCGCCGAGACGAAGGTGATCATGCCGGACTGGAAGGGCGTGAGGCCGAAACCGATCTGGAACATCAGCGGCAGCAGAAACGGCACCGCGCCGATGCCGATGCGAAACAGCGAGCCGCCGAGGACCGAAGAGCGGAACACCTGGTTGCGGAACAGCTCGAGCGCCAGGAGGGGATTTTTGGCGCGGCGCGCATGCATGAGGTAAAGCGCGCCCGACACCAGGCCGACAGCCACGGTGATGAAGCCGGTCGCCGGCGGCAGGTAGGGCAGGCTGACAACCGACAGGCCGAAGACGACGCCGGATGCCGCCAGCCCGCTCAGGACGAAGCCGACGAAATCGAGCGGCGGCGTCTCCATCGATTCGGTTTCGGGCAGGAAGCGGGTCGCCAGCCAGATGCCGATCAGGCCGATCGGCACGTTGATCAGGAAGATCCAGTGCCAGGTGAAGTAGGTGGTGATGAACCCGCCGATCGGCGGCCCGACCAGCGGGCCGACCAGCGCCGGAACCGTCAGCCAGGACATGGCGGCGACCAGGTCGCTCTTGGGCGTCGCCCGCACCAGCACCAGGCGTCCGACCGGCGTCATCATGGCGCCGCCAATGCCTTGCAGGAAGCGTGAAACCACAAAGGCCGGCAGCGAGCCGGAGAAGGCGCAGGCCACCGAACCGACGATGAATACCGCGATCGCGGCGCGAAAGACGTTCTTGGCGCCGAAGCGGTCCGCCATCCAGCCGCTGATCGGAATGAAGATGGCCAGCGACACCAGATAGGCGGTCAGCGCCAGCTTCAGCGCGATCGGGCTGGTCTGGATATCGACGGCGATCGCCGGCAGCGATGTCGCGATGACGGTCGAATCCATGTTTTCCATGAAAAGAGCGACCGCCAGTATGAGCGGAATGATGCGGTTCAACGAACGCGTCCGAACTGGTCAAAAACTGCGTGCCGATTGGGGCAAGCCGATACAACCGGGCGGTTATCATGCCTTGTGCCGGATGTCGCATTAATTTGCTGTCACTTTTGTGCGACCCGCAACCCGTGGTGGCGCTCGTCATCATAAACCCCATACTTGGTGAAACCCTGCAATCATCGGCTTTTCATCTTCGCCGCGACGTGGTACCAGCCAGCGCCAATCCTGAAAGGGAAGATGAGAGTCGGCGCTGCCCATCCCGGTCCAGCGCTTTTCCGCATTCAAAGGACTGGCCATGGCAAAGATCATCGAAACGTCCACCGGCGCGCTGGCGCTGACCTTTGACGACGTGCTGCTGCAGCCCGGCCATTCCGAGGTCATGCCCGGTCAGACCGACATCCGCACCCGCATCGCCGGCGACATCGACCTCAACGTGCCGATCCTGTCGGCGGCGATGGATACGGTCACCGAGGCACGGCTTGCCATTGCCATGGCCCAGGCCGGCGGCATCGGCGTCATTCACCGCAATTTCTCGCCGGCCGAGCAGGCCGAGCAGGTCCGGCAGGTGAAGAAGTTCGAATCCGGCATGGTCGTCAATCCGGTCACCATCGGCCCCGACGCCACGCTCGCCGACGCGCTTTCGCTGATGCGTACCAACGGCATCTCGGGCATTCCGGTAGTCGAGAATGGCGGCACCGGCGGCCACAAGACCGGGCGTCTGGTCGGCATCCTGACCAACCGCGACGTGCGCTTTGCCTCCGACCCTGCGCAGAAGGTCTATGAATTGATGACCCGTGAGAACCTGATCACGGTCAAGGAGAATGTCGACCAGGACGAGGCCAAGCGGCTTCTCCACCAGCACCGCATCGAAAAGCTCGTCGTCGTCGACAAACAAGGTAATTGCGTTGGCCTGATCACCGTCAAGGACATCGAGAAGTCGCAACTCAACCCGCATGCCACCAAGGATGCGCAGGGGCGCCTGCGTGCCGCCGCCGCCACCAGCGTTGGCGACGACGGCTTCGAGCGCGCAGAGCGGCTGATCGAGGCCGGCGTCGACCTTCTCGTCATTGATACCGCGCATGGCCATTCGCAGCGTGTGCTGGACGCCGTGACGCGCGCCAAGAAGCTTTCGAATTCGGTCCGCATCCTGGCCGGCAATGTCGCCACCGCCGAGGGCACGCAGGCGCTGATCGACGCTGGTGCCGACGCCGTCAAGGTCGGCATTGGTCCAGGCTCCATCTGCACGACGCGTATAGTCGCCGGCGTCGGCGTGCCGCAGCTTTCGGCCATCATGTCCGCGGTCGAAACCGCGCATAAGTCAGGCGCGTCCGTGATTGCAGATGGCGGCATCAAATATTCCGGCGACCTGGCCAAGGCGCTGGCCGCCGGCGCCAGTGCCGCCATGATCGGTTCGCTGCTGGCCGGCACCGACGAAAGCCCGGGCGAGGTCTATCTGCACCAGGGCCGTTCCTTCAAGGCCTACCGCGGCATGGGCTCGGTCGGCGCCATGGCGCGCGGTTCGGCCGATCGCTACTTCCAGGCCGAGGTTCGCGACACGCTGAAACTGGTGCCGGAAGGCATCGAGGGGCAGGTTCCCTACAAAGGACCTGTGTCTGGCGTGCTGCACCAGCTTGCAGGCGGGCTGAAAGCCGCTATGGGTTATGTCGGTGGCCGCGACCTTGCCGATTTCCGCGAACGCGCCACCTTTGTGCGCATATCCAATGCCGGACTTCGTGAAAGCCACGCCCATGACGTCACGATTACCCGCGAAAGCCCGAACTATCCCGGCGGAGTCTGAACAGTACGGGCTCGGGCGGAGCCTGACGGCGACGGTCCTGCGGCTGTCGCGCCACGCGGGGGCACTGTGTTTCCTGTCGGCGTCGGTGTTTATCGCCATGACGCTGCTGGAGTTCTTCTATTTCCGCCAGTTGAGCGGCGGCCTGCCGTCGCTCGACATGCGCTATTTCGGCTTCACGCCCGACGAAGGCATGGCCTGGCTGACGGCGCTCGGCCGGCGCGGCGGGGAGATCATTCTGGTCTGGCACTATCTGACCTTCGATCTCCTGTTCCCGGCATTGCTGTCGCTGACTCTGGTCAGCCTTATCTTGGCCACCGGCCGGCGCCTGAAGAATTTCCGCGTGCTGCCGCCGCAGGCCCAGTCCATCTTCGCCCTGGTTCTCGTGCTGCCCTACATGATCGCCGACTACGCCGAAAACCTTGCCGTGGCGCGGCTCTTGTCCGACTTCCTGTCGGCGAACGCCGATTCGCTGTCTTTCGCCTCGGCCCTGATCGTCGCCAAATTCGCGCTTCTCGCCGTCCCGGTGGCCGTCATTATGATCTTCTGGCTGATGGGCCAGAAAAGCCAGGCTTGATGCCACAAAGGGCAGGGGAGGTTTCATGAACCAGACGACGATCTTCTGGCCGATGCTGGCGCACGTGCTGCTGATCTACATCGTCTACGCCGTGCTGGGCCGGCGCAGATATGTTGCCGTCAAGTCAGGCGAAGCCAAGGTCGGCCAGTACAAGGCGCGCTCGAGCGAACCGGCCTCCTGCGTCAGCGTCGCCAGCAATCTCAGCAATCAGTTCGAACTGCCGGTGCTTTTCTATGCGCTCTGCCTGACGCTGCACCTCACCAATGGCGTCAACTATCTGACGCTGGCGCTAATGTGGATTTTTGTCGTTTCACGCTATTTCCACGCCTGGGTTCACCTGACCAGCAACAACCTTCTGCTGCGTAGCCGGTCCTTCTTCCTCGGAGCGGTGATTATCCTGCTCGGCTGGATCTGGCTCGCGCTGCATCTGCTGGGCGCGGTCTGAGCAACGCAGACGTGCTGACCTCCTCCCACAAGGGAGAAGGGAAATCGGAAAGCCGCCCCTACAGATCGAACAGCGCGATCTTGCGCTTATCGAACTTGATGCCGATCTGGCCGCGCACAAGCCTCAGCGCCTGTTCGCCGAAGACGACGCGTCGCCAGCCTTGCAGGGCTGGAACATCCGCCTCTTCGCCCTCGGCGGCGATGCGGTCGATGTCGTCGCTGGAGGCCAGGACCTTGGAGGCCACGCCCTGTTTTTCAGCGATGATCCTGAGCAGCACTTTCAACAGCTCGGCGGCCGCGCTCGATCCTTCCGGGGGTTGGAAATTCTTCGGCAGTTTCGGCATCTGGTCCTTGGGCAGCGACAGCGCGGTGTTGACAGCCGCCAGCAGCGCCGTTGCCGTGGAGGAGCGCTCCCAGCCCTTCGGCGTGGTACGCAATTTGCCAAGTGCTGCGGCATCACGCGGCGCCTGCTGTGCGATCTCGTAGATCGCGTCATCCTTGAGCACGCGGCCGCGCGGCACGTCGCGTTCGCGCGCCTCGCGTTCGCGCCAGGCTGCAACCGCCTGCACGATCGCCAGTTCCTGCGGCTTGCGCAGCCGCATCTTGAGCCGCTTCCAGGAATCCTCCGGATGCGGGTCATAGGTCTCGCGCGAGGTCAGGACGTCCATTTCCTCGTTCAGCCAGTGGGCGCGGTTTTCGCGCGCCAGTTCGGCGCTGAGGTGCTGATAGACCTCGATCAGATGCGTGACATCGGCCAGCGCGTAGTCGAGCTGCTTGTCCGACAGCGGCCGGTGGCGCCAGTCGGTGAAGCGCGATGACTTGTCGAGCCGCGCGCCGGTGACCCGTTGCACCAGCTGATCGTAGGAAACGCTGTCGCCGAAGCCGCACACCATCGCCGCCACCTGCGTATCGAAAACGGGATGCGGAACGAGATCGCCGAGATGGACGATGATTTCGATGTCCTGCCGCGCGGCATGGAAGACCTTCACCACCGCTTCATTGGCCATCAGCCTGAAGAAGGGGGCGAGGTCGATGTCCGGCGACAGCGGATCGATCAGCGCTGTGACGCCGGGCGCGGCCATCTGAATCAGGCACAGGATAGGCCAGAAGGTCGTTTCGCGGATGAATTCGGTGTCGACAGTAACGAAACTCGACTTTTCGAAAGCGGCGAGAACGGTCTCGAGTTCTTTCTGGGTGGTGATGACGTGCATCAAATCGCTTTTGGCAGGAGTAGGGTCTTCCTAGATTTCAGCCGGGAAGGCTTTCGTCAAGCTGTGGCACGCTTCTCAAGACCCCTCCGGCCCGTCCGGATCACTGTTTCTTCTGGCCAGCCGCGCGAAAACGGTCGATGTTCGCAGCAGCGCCGTGAAGCGGCTGCGCTTGGCCACAGGCACGCCGGACCGCGCCCGCATGCGGTACACGATGACGGCGATGAAGATTGCGTAGACGATGGCGCTGAACACGAAGAGTGCGCTCGGCCCGAAATACTGCATGGCCGTGGAGGCCGCGAATGGCCCGCCAATGGCGCCGAAGGAGTAAAACAGCATAAGAGCGGCATTGATCAGCACGAATTCGCCGGTGTCGGCGCGGTCGTTGGAATGCGCCGCCGACAGCGAATAGAGCGGCATGGCGAAACAGCCGAACAGGAAGACGATGATGAAGTTGAGCAGCGGATTGCTGCCGGCGATGAACACCAGCGCCAGCGCCGCCAGCATGGCGCCGCATGTGGTCATCAACAGCACCCGGCGCCGGTCCCACCGGTCGGAGAGGTAGCCGAGCGGATACTGGATGATGGCGCCGCCGAAAATGCCGACGCTGACGAAGGTGACGACATCGGCGACCGACATGCCGATCTGCTCGGCATAGACCGGCGATAGCGTGCGGAACGCGCTGTTGGTGACGCCGACGGCAATGCAGCCGAAGCAGCCCAGCGGCGATATCCGCCAGACGCGGGCGAGGTCGAGCTTGACCTCCTCCGGCGGCGTCGGGTTGGAGCGGTCGCCGAGCGAAACCGGCACCAGCGACAGCGTGATCATGATCGACATGATGGCGAATATGGTGAAACCACCTGCGCCAAAGACAGGGATCAGGAACTGCGCGCCGGTCACCGATCCGGTATCCACCATCCGGTAGATCGCCAGCACCCGGGCGCGGTCCTTGTTGGTGACGCCGGAATTCAGCCAGCTCTCGACGATGGTGAACAACCCGGCGAAACAGAAGCCGCCGGCAAAGCGCACCGCGCACCACATCACCGGATCGAGGACCAGGACCAGAAGCAGGGTTCCGACCGAAGCGATCGCCGCCAGGGCCGAAAATGCTCTGATATGGCCGACCGCCTTCATGATGCGTGTGATCGCCAGGCAGCCAAGCAGGAAGCCGGCGAAATAGAAGGTGCCCATGAGGCCGATGTCGGAAGGCGAAAACCCTTCCTGCGCGCCGCGCAGCGCGATCAGCGTGCCCTGCAGTCCATTGCCGCCGAGCAATATGCCCGCGGCAAGAAGGAGAGGGATCAACGGGCGGATGGAGGACATTGAAAGGCAATCACGTATCGGTGATCCCTTCATGGACCATCGCCCTGGCCAATGCCAGCCGCAATTGCCTCGCTACCGGAATGACCAGCGTGAGCCCCACCCAGTTCGGGCCAGCATCAGCTTTGCTGGGCGTCTGCGCCGGGCCGGAGGACGGCTCCGGATGCGATGGCTATTCCGGCAAGCACCGCCAGCAGCCCCACGATCAGTTTGGCGCTCACCGGTTCGCCCAGGAAGACGACGCCGAATATCGATGCCGTCACCGGATTGACCGCCACGGAGACGGCGACAAGCGTTGGCGGTGCGCGCCGCAGGGCGAACGCCCAGAGGAAGAAAATGAAGGCCCCGCAGACGACGGCGAGATAAGTGCTTGCAATCCACTGCGACGCGTCGAGCGCGGCAATTTGCGCGATGCCGCCACGCAAAACCGCCAGGGTGGACAGGCAGACTGTACCCACGCCCATTCCGAACGCCGCGAAAGAGATCGGCGCGCACCGGGAAAGAAAAGGGCGCGACCAGACATTGTAAAGCGCCATGCAGAACGCCGCGGCGACCATCAGCAGGTCACCACGCATTGCGCCGGGCGGAGCAGTCGTCAGGGTCGCGCCGAGTGAGGTGGCCACCCCGGCCATCGCGATCAGGACGCCGGCAATCTTGCGCCCTGTCGGCCGTTCGATCCTGAGAACCGCTCCGGCCAGCATGGTGAGCAGCGGCAGTGTCGAAAGCGCCAGGGCTCCGCGCGCGGCGGTTGTGTAGACCAGAGCACCATTGAAGAGCACGGGAAACAGGCCGAAAAACAGCAGGCCCAACGCGCCGGCGCCCGGCCAATCGCTCCTCGGTGGCCATTTGTCTCGCCGCACAAAGGCCAAAGCCGCGAGAACCAGAAATCCGCCGCCAAACCGGACCGCGCCAATTGTGAGAGGGTCGAGAGCACTGGCGAGGTATCTTGTGGCGCCGACCGCGGTGCCTCCAAGGGCGCTGGAGAGGATAGCGGCAAGCACTCCCAGAATTTCCATGGTTCGCGACCTCCGCCAACTCGAAGTCAGCGATATCGACGGGGCGAGATAAAAGGAATCGAATAAAGAAAATAAGCTTGATAATATTCCTCAATGAGCAGTGTCGATCCGGAATTATTACGAGCCTTCGTGGTTGTTGCCGAGCGCCTCTCGTTCACGCGAGCCGCCGGGCAGCTCAATCGAACGCAGGCCACTATAAGTCTGCAGGTGAAACGTCTTGAGGAGCGTCTTCAGGTTGCCTTGTTCCGCCGGTCGACCGCGCGCGTCGAACTCACGGCGGCGGGAGAGAGCTTTCTGATCGACGCGCGCCGAATTCTTGCCCTTAACGAGCAGGCGATCGCGCGTGTTTCAAACCAACAGGTGGCTGGCCGCATTCGCATCGGGGTCATGGAGGACTACGGCACCAAGATTCTGCCGCGCCTGCTCGCCGATATCGCGGCACGATTTCCACTCATGCAGGTCGAAATGGAGATCGGTCTCACCGCCCGGTTGCTGAAAAGGCTTGGTTCATCGTTCGACGCGGTCCTCGCCATGCATCCGCAAGATACCGCCGACGGAGAACTGATATGCCGCGAGCGGGCGATCTGGGTTGGGGCTGCGGCGCATGCCGTGGAGGAACTCGATCCTCTGCCCGTTGCCCTTTCCGATCCCGATTGCCTGTTTCGGTCATGGGCCGTCGAGGCGCTCGACAGAGCGGGTCGACCGTGGCGGCTGGCCTATGTCAGCCCGAGTCTCGCCGCGACGGAGGCGATCGTCGAGCAGGGGTTGGCGATAACCGTGGTCAAGGGTAGCATGCTCAGGCCCGGCTTGCGCACCATGGATCCCGGCCAGCAGCTGCCACCATTGCCGGGGGCCGAGATCCGGCTTCATCGGAACGCGATGTCTTCCCCCGGAACCGCGCTGGTTATCGACTATCTTGCGCATCGTCTGCGGTTGTCGACCTCGGGCTCATGATGTCGCGGCAGCTTCGCCCCGATAACCGAAATGGACAGAGCGATTGGCCGGCGCGCCACAGGCAGGCCCATTGCCTTGACAAATCAGGCCTCCCATGCGCTTTTCCGGCAAATTTTGAGGCCGGGCTCGGATGCTTCGGTCCACAACCCAGAATCCCGGACTTTTATCCATGACCATGCACCGTTACCGCAGCCATACCTGTGCCCAGTTGAGAAAGAGCGATGTCGGCAATTCCGTTCGCCTGTCGGGCTGGGTGCATCGCGTGCGCGACCATGGCGGTCTGCTGTTCATCGACCTGCGCGACCATTACGGCTTGACCCAGATCGTCGCCGATCCCGATTCGCCGGCCTTCAAGGTCGCCGAGACCGTGCGCGGTGAATGGGTCATCCGCGTCGACGGCGAGGTCAAGGCGCGTTTGCCCGAGACTGTGAACGCCAACCTGCCGACCGGCGAGATCGAGATTTTCGCCCGCGAGATCGAAGTGCTGTCGGCCGCCAAGGAGCTGCCGCTGCCGGTGTTCGGCGAGCCTGATTATCCCGAGGACATCAGGCTGAAATACCGCTTCCTCGATCTGCGCCGCGAGACGCTGCACAGGAACATCGTGGCGCGCACGAAAATCATCGCCGAGATGCGCAGGCGCATGGGCGAGGTGGGCTTCACCGAATTCTCCACGCCGATCCTGACCGCTTCCTCACCGGAAGGCGCGCGCGACTTCCTGGTGCCGTCGCGCATCCATCCCGGCACCTTCTACGCGCTGCCGCAGGCGCCGCAGCAGTACAAGCAGTTGATCATGGTGTCGGGCTTCGACCGCTATTTCCAGATCGCGCCGTGTTTCCGCGACGAGGACCCGCGCGCCGACCGGCTGCCGGGCGAATTCTACCAGCTCGACCTCGAAATGAGCTTTGTCGAGCAGGACGACGTGCTATCCACCATGGCGCCGGTGATGACCTCGGTCTTCGAGGCTTTCGCCAACGGCAAGCCGGTCACCAAGGACTGGCCGCGCATCCCCTACGATGTGGCCATGCGCAAATACGGTTCCGACAAGCCGGACCTGCGCAACCCGATCGTCATGCAGGCGGTCTCGGATCATTTCCGCGACTCCGGTTTCAAGGTCTTCGCCAACATCCTGGCCAATGATCCCAGGGCCGAGGTGTGGGGCATTCCGGCCAAGACCGGCGGCAGCCGCGCTTTCTGCGACCGCATGAATTCCTGGGCGCAGGGCGAGGGCCAGCCCGGGCTGGGCTATATCTTCTGGCGCAAGGAAGGCGAAAAGCTCGAGGGCGCCGGCCCGCTCGCCAAGAACATCGGCGAGGAGCGCACCGAGGCGATCCGCCAGCAGCTCGGCCTTGCCGACGGCGACGCCGCTTTCTTTGTCGCGGGCGATCCGAAGAAGTTCGTGTCTTTTGCCGGCGCCGCGCGCACCCGCGCGGGCGAGGAACTCAACCTCGTCGACCGCGACCGGTTCGAACTGTGCTGGATCGTCGACTTCCCGTTCTTCGAATGGAACGAGGACGAGAAGAAGATCGATTTCGCCCACAACCCGTTCTCGATGCCGCAAGGTGGCATCGATGCGCTCAACGGCCAGGATCCGCTCGGCATCAAGGCGTTCCAGTATGACGCCGTCTGCAACGGATTCGAGATCGCGTCCGGCGGCATCCGCAACCACCTGCCGGAAACCATGGTCAAGGCGTTCGAGATGGTCGGGCTGGACCGCCAGACGGTCGAGGAGCGCTTCGGCGGCCTCTACCGCGCCTTCCAGTACGGCGCGCCGCCGCATGGTGGCGCGGCATTCGGCATCGACCGCGTCGTCATGTTGCTGGTCGGCGCCAAGAACCTGCGCGAGATCACCATGTTCCCGATGAACCAGCAGGCTTACGACCTGTTGATGAACGCCCCGTCGGAAGCGACGCCGCAGCAGCTGCGCGATCTGGCGCTGCGTGTCGCGCCGACCAAGAAGGACGCCTGAGCGCCGGCCTTATCCGGAACGTCAGGGACGGGTCCGAACAGGTTCTTTCGATTCGACAATCCATAAAAAAGCCCGGCATCGCTGCCGGGCTTTTTTGGTATCGGGTCGGCGTCGATCAGTCTTCGTTCGCCTTGACCGAGACGCCGAGCGTCTTGGGCAGGTCGAGCGGGTTGGACATGGCGCCCGCCATGATCAACGCGAACGGCACCGAAGCCGGCGGCTCGGCCGAGACCTCGAGGCTCTTCGGATCGTCGAGATACTTGCTGACCGCCGCCGTCACCTGCGCCGTCAGTTCCGGATTGTTGAGCTGGGCCATGCCGAACGGCACGATCGCCTTGGCCTGGTTGGCGATATCCTTGGCCGACATGCCCTGCTGCTTGCCGACATATTCCAGCACCTTGCCGGTCAGCGAATCGTCGTCGAAACGGATCGAGGCGCTGTTGAACGAAAGCTGCTGCAGCAGGCCGAGCATGGCCATGCCCTGTGCCGAATTGTCAGCGCCTTCCGGCTGGGCAGCCATCTTCTTCTGCATGTCCTGCAGCGACTTGATGAAGTCCATCGTGTAGCCGCCGAGGTCGAAGGTCATGCCGAGCGTGCCGGCATTCTCGACCGAGATGTCATACTTCGACAGTTCCATCTTGCCGTCCGAAGGCTGCCAGTTGCCGGCCATCTCGAACTTGCCGGAGATGTTCTGGTAGCCGAGCGCATTGATGACTTCCTTCGACTTCGGGTCATCGACCAGCGAGAGGTCGGCGGTGAACTTTTCCGTATCGCCGGTGAACTCCATCGCCTTGCCGTCGGCGGGCGGCGTGATCTCGATGGCGAGCCCGTCCATCGAGAAGGCGGTCTTGTCGGCGACCTTGACGGTCATGTTCGAAAGCTCGGCCGACTTGTACATCATCAGCGAGCCGAGCGGTCCGGTGGCGCCATCGGCAGGCACGCTCATGTCGTGGATGACGAACGGGCTGAGATTGAGGGTGACGCCGTCCTTGCTGTGTTCGAAGGCGGAGGTCGAAACGGTGCCGATGTCATAGCCGCCATTGGCCTCGGTCACGTTCTCGAGCTTGACGTCGCCGATCGACAGGCTTTCCTTTTCGGCAGCCGGCTTGATGGCGACCCCCTGCAGCACCATGCTGGTGTTGTCGCCGGTGACGCCGGTCCAGGAGATGTCGACGCCCTGGGCGGCCAGTGCCGCCTTGAGGCGGTCGGCGACCGCCGCGTCCTGGGCAAGCGCCGCATTCAGCGGCAGAGTGAGCAAGAAGGTCGAAAAAGCGAATTTCGTGAGAGTTGAGCGTTTGATTGTCATCGCAAGGTCCCTGAGAGTGTCCTGAAATTGTTTTTCAATTCTTTGCGCCATCACCATTCCGTGACGAACTGGACGGGAAAAAGGCGCACCCGTCACAATGGTCAAGAATCGCGGCGAAAGGCAAACCCGAACCCGGTGTGATTGTCCATAGCGGTGAATTTGTCATGAAGAACCGCTCCGCCCGAATGCCTTGGCGCCTGCCAGATAGAGGCGGCGTGTAACAGGCTGATGTTGGTCGGCAAGCCTAACCTTCCGCTTTCGTGTTGCAGAACAAGGCTCCAACAGGCCCGCAAGGCGCGCGCCTCTTGCCGCGAATCACCCACTCGGCTAGTCCCAGCCCATGGGAAAAAGGCTTTTGCCGCCTGAAGATGGCGGCGGCGATCACATCGAACCGGTCGATCTGAAGAAGGCGCTGGAAGAGCGCTATCTTGCCTATGCGCTGTCGACCATCATGCACCGGGCGCTGCCCGACGTTCGCGACGGACTGAAGCCGGTCCATCGCCGTATCATGCACGCCATGCGCCTGCTGCGCCTCAATCCCGACCAGGGTTTCGCCAAGTGCGCCCGCATCGTCGGCGAGGTGATGGGCAAGTTCCATCCCCATGGCGACCAGTCGATCTATGATGCGCTGGTGCGGCTGGCGCAGGATTTTTCGATGCGCTACCCCTTGGTCGACGGGCAGGGCAATTTCGGCAACATCGACGGCGATAATGCCGCCGCCATGCGCTACACCGAGGCGCGCATGACCGACGTGGCGACCGAACTGCTCGCCGGCATTACCGAGGACGCCGTCGACTACCGGCCTACCTACAATGAAGAAGACGAGGAGCCGGCGGTGTTGCCCGGCGCCTTCCCGAACCTGCTGGCCAACGGTTCGTCGGGGATCGCGGTCGGCATGGCGACATCGATCCCGCCGCACAATGCGGCCGAGCTCTGCGACGCTGCCCTTCACCTGATCGAGCATCGGGATGCACCGGTGTCGAAGCTGATGGATTTCGTCCAGGGGCCTGATTTCCCGACCGGTGGCATCATCGTCGACAGCCGCGCCTCCATCCTCGAAGCCTATGAGACCGGTCGCGGCGGTTTCCGTGTGCGGTCGAAGTGGCACCAGGAGGATCAGGGCAGGGGTACCTGGAGCATCGTCGTCACGGAAATTCCCTATGGCGTGCAGAAGGCGCGGCTGATCGAGAAGATCGCCGAACTGCTGATGGCGCGCAAATTGCCGCTGCTGGAGGACATCCGCGACGAGAGCGCCGAGGATATCCGCGTCGTGCTGGTGCCGAAGAGCCGCACCGTCGATCCGGGCATCCTCATGGAATCGCTGTTCAAGCTGACCGAGCTGGAAAGCCGCTTCCCGCTCAACATGAACGTGCTGTCGCGCGGCAAGGTGCCGAACGTGCTTTCGCTCAAGGGCGTGCTGCAGGAATGGCTCGACCATCGCCGCGACGTCTTGATCCGCCGCTCGAAGCATCGGCTGGCCGAGATCGAAAGACGGCTGGAGATCCTTGCCGGCTACCTGATCGCCTATCTGAACATCGACGAGGTGATCAAGATCATCCGCGAGGAGGATGAGCCCAAGCAGGTGATGATGGCGCGTTGGTCGCTCACCGACACACAGGCCGAGGCCATCCTCAACATGCGCCTGCGCGCCTTGCGCAAGCTGGAGGAGTTCGAAATCCGCAAGGAATTCGACGGTCTGACCACTGAAAAGAAGCAGATCGAGGCACTGCTCGCCTCCGACGCCAAGCAGTGGTCGATGATCAAGTGGGAAGTCACCAGCATTCGCGACAAATTTGGCCCGGAGACCGAGCTCGGCAAGCGCCGGACCCAGTTCGCCGACGCGCCCGAGCACGACCTGACCGACATCGCGCACGCCATGATCGAGCGTGAGCCGGTCACCGTGGTGGTTTCGGAGAAGGGCTGGCTGCGGGCGATGAAGGGGCATCTGGCCGATCTTTCGGCGCTGACCTTCAAGGAAGGCGACAGCCTGAAGCTCGCCTTCCATGCCCAGACCACCGACAAGGTGCTGGTCTTCACGACGGGCGGCAAGTTCTATACCATCGGCGCCGACCGCCTGCCCGGCGGGCGCGGTCATGGCGAACCGATCCGCATCATTGTCGACATGGAAAACGATCAGGACATCGTCACCGCCTTCGTCCACGATCCCAAGCGCAAGCTGCTGCTCGCCTCATATGACGCCAACGGCTTCATCGTGCCCGAGGAGGAAGTCGTCGCCAACACCCGCAAGGGCAAGCAGGTGATGAACGTCAAGGCGCCCGACGAGGCCAAGCGCTGCATTCCGGTGACCGGCGATCATCTCGCCATAGTCGGCGAGAACCGCAAGATGCTGGTGTTCGCGCTCTCCGAGATCCCGGAGATGGGGCGCGGCAAGGGCGTGCGGCTGCAGAAGTACAAGGATGGCGGCCTGCTCGATCTCAAGCCGTTCACGCTCGAGACCGGCCTCTCCTGGCAGGATTCGGCCGACCGCACCTTCGTCAGGTCGCGCGAGGAACTGGCCGAATGGATCGGCGCCCGGGCGTCCGCCGGACGCATGGTGCCAAAGGGCTTCCCGAGGACGGGCAAGTTTGGGTAGCTGATCTCCCCCCTTGAGGGGGAGATGTCGCCGAAGGCGACAGAGGGGGTCGGCGCGACCGGACGCGATCTTATGTTTTGAGCAGAGAACGCCAGCGCTTTACGCGCGGCGACCCCCTCTGGCCTGCCGGCCATCTCCCCCTCAAGGGGGGAGATTCCAAGACATTTGGACTATCGTCACGATTGCTGCACTATGTCGGCGCATAACGGGGAAGGGTGTTTGGGAAAGGTCAGCGTTTGAAGGAATCCATAATCCAGAAACCGGAACGGCAGCAGCGCCTGTTCGGCCTGTCGACGCCGTTGCGCTCGGCCGTCATTCCGCCCTTGTCGGCGGCGCGCTGGCTGCTGGTGCTGATCGTCGCTGCCGGCGTCTATTTCTTCCACGGCTTCCTGTTCCCGGTGCTGGCAGCACTCGTCATCGCCTTCGCCAGCTGGCCGCTTTATCAGCGCCTGCTTGCCGGGGTTGGCGGCAACCGCACCATCGCCGCCACCTTCGCCATCATCTTCATTCTGGCCTTCCTGGTGATTCCGATCGCGCTTGCCGGCACCTATGCCATCAACGAGGTGCGTGAGTGGGTCGGCTGGGCGATCGAGACCAACCGCCACGGCGCCACGACGCCGCACTGGATCGCCACGCTGCCGGTCGTTGGCGAGTGGCTGAACGAACAGTGGACGACCAATCTCGGCCATCCAGGCGGCATCGGCGAACTCATCCAGCTTGTCAGCGGCGCCAATATCGGCAGCATCTATCGCGGCGCGCTCGCCGCCGGCGGCAGCGCGTTCAGCCTTTTCCTGACGCTGCTGTTCATGATGATCGCTCTGTTCTTCGCGTATCGCGACGGCGAGAACTTCGCCGGGCAGATCGACCGCCTGGGCGAACGCATCCTGCCGACCCGGTGGGAGCGGATCTCGCGCGTCGTGCCGGCGACGATCTCCTCGACCGTGACCGGCATGACGATCATTGCTATCGGAGAGGGGCTTGTGCTGGGCATCGCCTACTGGCTGGCCGGCGTGCCGTCGCCCGTAACGCTCGGCGCTCTCACTGGCATCATGGCGCTGATCCCCGGAGGCGCGCCATTGTCCTTCACCCTGGTCTCGATCTACCTCGCCGCCAGCGGCTCGCTGATACCGGGGCTGGCCTTGTTCATATGGGGCACGGTCGAACTGTTCATCGTCGACAAGACGCTGCGCCCGAAGCTGGTCGGCGGGCCGATAAAACTGCCTTTCCTGCCGACCTTTTTCGGCCTGATCGGCGGCGTCAAGACAATGGGCTTTCTTGGCCTGTTCATCGGCCCGGTGCTGATGGCGCTACTTGTCGCGATCTGGCGCGAGTGGTTGCGCGAAGTGGAACTGGCCGACGATACGGCCGCCGGAGCGGCGGCCGAGATCGAGGCAAGCCCGCGCATCGAGGTACTGCCCGAACCTGACGCGGCCAAGAAGGAAAGTGCCTGATCGAGGCCCGCGCGTCCCTACACCGGATGGTGCACCACGAGGTCGCTCCGGCGCTTGCGCCCGTCGTGCAACTGCCAGAGCGAATGGGCGACCAACGTGACGATCAGGATACCGCCGCCGATCAGGCTGTTGCGGGTCGGCGTCTCGGCGAAGATCATCCACACCCAGACGGGCGCCAGAACGGTTTCGAGCAGGTAGAACATCGCCACTTCAGGTCCTGAGATATATTTGGGTCCGGCCGCGAGGCAGAAGAACGAGATCGGCATGATGACCGCGCCGTTGAAGATGATCCACCATGGCGCATTCACGTGAAAACCTTCGCCCGAGACCATGAAGGCGGCGAGCGCGAGCGGCAGAAGCACGCCGACCAGTGAAGTGAACCCCATGTCCTTGCCGCTGGCGCGCGAGATGGTGATGGCGATCGCGATGAAGAAGGCCGAGCAGAGCGCCATGAAGTCGCCGAACAGCTTGCCGGTGCCGACCGACCCGCCGACGATGACCAGCACGCCGAGGATCATGATCACCATTGCCGCGATCGTCACCAGTTGCGGCCTTTCTCTCAGGAATATCCAGGACAGCAAACCGGAGAAGACGGTGTTGAAGGCCAGGATGAACACCAGGTCGGCGGTCGAGGTGTGAAAGACGGCGGTGACGAAGGTGACCCCCGTCAACCCATAGCAGAGCGCCACGATCAGGCCGGACCAGCCGGGGATCAGCGGCGGCGCGTTTCGGCTGAGTGCCCGCCAGACCGACCAGATGACCATGGCCGCGACGAATGTGGTGCCGGTGCGCAAAAGCATGATCGTCCATGCCCCGCCATCGGCGAGCCGGATCAAGGGTATGTCGGCTGTCAGCGTCAGCCCGCCAATGGCGGTTATCAGAAGGCCTTTCTGGTGATCGAGGTGCGAGGACATGCAGGAACTTTCGCAATGAAACGCAGGCTGGCGGCTGATGGTGCGATGACGCACTCTCTCCAGCCAACCGGCTGAAAGACCAGCATCCGCTGCCTTGAAACAGTTTAAGCGTGGATCGGGGAAGAACTCAGCGTGAAACCGCTTCGTTGGTGTAGCGCTCCCAGCCTTTCGGGCCGAGATGCTCCTGCGGCATGAAGCGCATCTTATAATTCATCTTGCGCGAGCCGTTGACCCAGTAGCCGAGGTAGACATGGGGCAGGCCCATCGCCCGGGCGCGGGCGATGTGGTCGAGGATCATGAATGTTCCGAGCGAACGTTCCTCGAATTCGGGATTGAAATAGGAATAAACCATCGACAGGCCATCGGCCATCTTGTCGGTGAGCGCCACCGCGATCAGTTCGCCCTGTCCCTTGCCGGTGATGAAGGTGTCGGGGCCGCGCCGCCTGTATTCGATCACCTTGGTGTCGACATGGGTGTCCTCGACCATCATGGCGTAGTCGAGCACCGTCATGTCGGACATGCCGCCGCGCCGGTGGCGGGCATCGAGATAGCTGCGGAACAGCGAATATTGCTCTGTCGAGGGCTCGGCATTGTGCATCGCGCCGACAAGATCGGAATTGTGCTGTAGCACACGCTTCATGTTGCGGCTGGCGTTGAATTCCTGCGCCAGGATGCGCACCGAAACGCAGGCGCGGCAGGTTTCACAGGCTGGCCTGTAGGCAATGTTCTGCGAACGCCTGAAGCCGCCTTGCGTCAGAAGATCGTTCATCTCCGGCGCTTTGTCGCCGACCAGATGCGTGAACACCTTGCGCTCGAACTGACCGTCGAGGTAGGGGCACGGCGACGGCGCGGTCAGGAAGAACTGCGGCGACTGGGTCGGATGCTGCGTCATCTAAGTCTTGGAAACACTCCTTCGAGTCGCTCTACCTTTGGCGCGGAAAGCGAAAAATTCAACAGGATTGTGAAGACCCGCGCGAATGAAGGCCTTCACATTTGAGCCGACATGGCGAGATCGCTTCCGAAAAATGCCTTATCGGCCGGTGCGGCTGACCACCGTGCCGAGCAGAAGGTCATGCAGCGTGCGCTTGCGGTCCGAAAACAAGGTGACCAGAAGAACCAGCGGCGACAGGATGACGTTGCCGGCCCAGAACAGCACGGAGTGGACGACCGCCGTCACCCCGTCGATCGGCCTGCCGTCGAGCCGGTCGAGGCGGATACCCATCATCTTCATGCCTGTGGTGGCCTGGTCGGAACTGCCGAGCGTGTTCCAGATATAGAGGATGGCGACAGCCGGCACGAGGATGCCGAACAGCATCCAGCCGAGCCCGAGGGTCAGCACACCGAGGAAGAACACCAGTATGGCGAACGGAATGGTGAGCAGCGCGACGATGATGTAGTCGAGCACGAAAGCCAGGATGCGCCGGGTGCGCACGCCCTCATAGGCCCTGACATCGTCGAGCCGGGTGTTGATGATTTCGCCGTCGAGAACGCGCGCGTTCATGTCATTTCCTCGTAACAGGGGCCTGCTTAGCCTGCGCCCACCTCATCAGAAAATGGTGAAGGCGAATGGCGGAATCAAGGTCGGGCTCTTCATCGCGCCGAGAGGCGGGATGAAACAGGGCCGACGGTCTGAACCGGTTGAATTTGCATCGCGGATGGCGTTAGCTTGTTGCGGCGCAGCAAGACGCCGAGGGGACGGGGACATATGGACTACGACATGCTGGTTATCGGCAGCGGCCCGTCGGGCCGCCGCGCTGCGGTGCAGTCGGCAAAGCTTGGCAAGTCCGTGCTGGTGGTCGACCGCGGCCGGCGTCTGGGCGGCGTCTCGGTGCACACCGGCACCATTCCCTCAAAGACGCTGCGTGAAACCGTGCTCAATCTTTCGGGCTGGCGCGAGCGCGGTTTTTATGGACGCGGCTACCGGGTCAAGCAGGATATTTCGGTCGGCGACCTGATCGAGCGCCTGCACAAGACGCTCGATCACGAGGTCGAGGTGCTGCAGCACCAGTTCATGCGCAACACGGTCAAGAGCGCGCGGGCGGCGGTGAAGTTTCTCGGTCCCAACAAGGTCAGCCTGACGACGGACCATGGCGACTACAGCGAGGTCGGCTTTGCCAACGCGCTGATCGCGGTCGGCACCAGGCCGCACCGGCCAAGCGACGTTCCCTTCGACAAGACACGTGTCTTCGACAGTGACGAGATGCTGGAACTCGACCGGCTGCCCCGCACGCTGACGGTGATCGGCGCCGGCGTCATCGGCGTCGAATACGCCACGATCTTCTCGGCGCTCGATGTGCCGGTGACGCTGGTCGAGCCGCGCAACTCCATCCTCGATTTCGTCGATCGCGAGATCGTCGACGACTTCATCCACCAGATGCGCGACCGTGGCATGACGATAAGGCTGGGCAGCGCGGTCAAGGAGATACGCTCAAAACCCGAGACCGCGGAGGTGGAACTGGCCGACGGGCGCACCATCCGCTCGGAAGTCGTGCTTTACGCCGCTGGCCGGACCGGCAATGTCGGCAGCCTCGGCCTCGACGTCGTCGGCATCGAGGCCGATTCCCGGGGCCGCATCAAGGTCGATCCGCAGACCTTCCAGACCACGGTGCCCAACATCTACGCCGCCGGCGACGTCATCGGTTTTCCGAGCCTGGCCTCGACGTCGATGGAGCAGGGCAGGGTGGCCGCCTGCCATGCTTTCGGCGTGACGTTACCGCCGCCGCCGGAAACCTTCCCCTATGGCATTTATGCGGTGCCGGAGATCTCGACCGTCGGCCAGTCCGAGGAGCAGGTGCGGCAGAGCGGCGCTGCCTACGAGGTTGGTGTGGCGCGCTTCCGCGAGACCTCGCGCGGCCACATCATGGGCGTCGACACAGGCTTCCTGAAGCTCTTGTTCTCAATCGAGACGCGCCGTCTGCTCGGTGCGCATATCGTCGGCGAGGGCGCCACCGAACTCATCCATATCGGCCAGGCGGTGATCAACCTCGGCGGCACGGTCGATTTCTTCGTCAACAACACCTTCAACTATCCGACGCTTGCCGAAGCCTACAAGATTGCCGGGCTCGACGCGTGGAACCGGATGGGCAGGTAGTCTCGTCGCTTCTTCGACGCTCATCCTTCCATCTGGGCCAGCAGCGCCAGCATCACATCGGCAGAAGGCATCGGCAGCACTGCTTCGATCTCCGCCGGCCTCACACCGGCAATCGCCGTATCGGCTCCGTCTGCGACGGTGCCGAGCGGCCCGCGAAAACCGTGTTTGGACCAGGCGAGCTCCTGCAGCTTCGGGCTGGTCAGCGCCTCCAGCAGCCTATCGACGGCCGGATCGATGACGATCAGCGGATGGGCTGAATACACGGTCGGCCGGGGATAAAGGATTTCGGGCTTGGCGCCCATGCCGGCCTGCACCCGTTGCCAGCGCGCCGGGTCGGCGAGCGCCCATTCGACAAGCTGGTTTTCGTAGCCGACCACCATCGGCTCGGCGCCGAGGCCGCCCGCAATGTACTGGTCGAACAGCTTTCCCGACGAAGACGACTTCAGTCCCATGCCGCGGAAGATCGCCTTGGCCTGGTCGCCATGTTGGGTGAGCAATTCCTGCGTCGCCACGTCGCCGCTCATCAGGCTCAGCACCAGGCCGGCGAACATGAAGCCGGAGTTGGAGCGATTGGGATCGGTCGAGACGATCCGTGCCCGGCCGTAAAGCTCGTCAATACCGAGATCGGACCAGTTTTTGCCGGCTACAATAGCATCGAGCAATGCCTTGAGATCGAGCTGGTTGTAGCCACCCTTGGCGGCGACCGTGACCAGTCCGCTCTTCTTGAGGCCTTCCACCACGGGCCCCCAGGTATAGACGACGATCGGCGAGTTCAGCACCACCTGGTCGTTGCGGATCGCCACCCCGCTCTTGCGGGCAAGGTCGACCATGATCGAGGAGGACGGCCACAGGAATTGCGGTTTCTGGGTCAGCAAAGCCGGCTCGCGCACCATCTCGACTGAACCGGCGACGCGCGCATCGAGCTCCAGCCCGTAGCCTCCCAGGGCATGGACGACATCCGGATCGGCCAGAAAAGCCTGCTTCTCCCCGCCGATGAAGCCGAAAAGATGCGCCTTGTTGCCGAGATAGCCACGGAATTCCGGGCGATCCTTGAGCGCCAGATAGCCACCGGTCCCCGCCGCGGCGGCACCCAGCAGACCCAGTCCAAAAGCGCGGCGCGAAATGGCCATCAGCGACCGATATCCTCTTTCAGCGACTCCTGGATGAGCCGCAGGTCAACGTCGAGCGTGCCAAGTTCGGTATCAGCCAGGCTGTCTGCATAGTGCACGAAGGCGTCCTGCAGCTTGGCGATCACCGAGCCGACATTGGCCAGTCGCGCCTGGCTTGGCGCGCGCCGATTCGCCAGCGTCGCATAGCCTTCGGCCACTTCCGCCGCTTGCGGCACATAATAGGTGAGAAAGCGCCGCACGGAAGGGGCGGTTTCGGGCTTGGCCTCGACCCTGGCGATCACATCGGCGGCGATGTCGGACAGGTTCTTGACCTTGGCTGCCATGTCCTTGTCGGAGATCCCCCGGGCCGCGGCGGCGAGGCGGTCCGCCGCCGGCTGCGCCTGCGCCAGCAGTTCGCGCGCGAACGCCACCCGGCTGCCGCTGATCGAGCCGAGGTCGAGGCCTTCGAACAATTGGCGCGGCGCCAGCACGAAGACCAGTCCGGCAAAGACAAGCGCCGCGATGATCGCCGACACCAGGAACGGAAAATGCGTGAGAAAACTCAAACCGATCAGGAGCGCTGCCGAGACCAGGCCCGCCGCGATCCAGTTCCAGTCGTTGCCGAACAAGCCACGCATGCTAGCCGCGCATCTCAGTTGTAGCCGCGGGCGGCGCGGAAGGCGCCTGCAAGATCGCCGCTGCCATCGAATATCCGCGCCGAAGTCGCCTTGGCAAGGCTGTCGAGCTGGCTCTTGTCTGCATCGCCGAAAGTGATGCCGAACACCGGCACGCGCACCGGGGCGGCGCGCCATTGCTGGAGGAACTGGTCGGCGCTCCCGTCTGTGCGGCCGTCGGTCATGATGATGATCGCCGGCAGATATTTCGGCAGGTCCGGGGTGGCGGTGATCTGCTGCAGCGCCTGCTGGGCGCAGGCATACATGTCGGTGCCGCCGCCGGCATGCTGCTCGGCCACGGCTGCCAGCAGCCTGGCTTGCCCGCCGGCATCGCCGGCCGCTTCGAAACTGCCGCGCACCGCACCGTCGAACGGCAGCACGAAGATGCGGTCGGACGGCGTCCATTGTACCAGCACTTCGCTGGCCTTTTCCGGCGTGAACAGAAGTTGGGCGGCGGCCTGCAATTGCTTCTCGCCCTTATCCTCCATCGAGCCGGAGAAGTCGAAGCACAGTGCCGTCAGCGACGGTTTGCGCAGGGCCTCCTGATAGAGATCAAGCGCCTTGCGGATCACCGCCGGCTCCGGCATGCGGATCGAGGTCACCAGCCTGCCCGGGTCGAAATTCCAGTCGGGCTCGGCCGCGGCCTGGACGGCCTCGCCGCCAAGCGGCAGCCGGCGGCCCGTGTCGGCGATGCGCTTGCGCACCGCGTCCGACTGCAGATAGGCGAGCAGATCGGTGAAGAACTTTTCGACGTCCGGGCCGCGTCCATGGTCGATGAAGCCGAGAGGAGAATCGCCGACCGCGACGCCATCGGCCGGATAGATGGCATAGAGCGGCTCCTTGCCCATCTGCTTCAGTTTGTCGTTGGTCTCCTTCAGCGTCGCCTCATAGTTCCACATAGCATCGTAGTCGGTGCCCTTGCTTGCACTGTCGACATAAAGGTCGGCGAGCCAGCCCGACGAGCCGGAGGAACGCTCCACGCCTTGCAGCAGGGCACTCACCGTTTCACGCACATTCGCATTGTCGAGATCGCCGGGCTCGATCACCTCCTTGCCGCCGAGCGCGCTCGACAGCATGGCGAGATAGGCGCTGGCGCCGGAATTGGACTGCGTGGCCGAGGTCATCAGGAATTTGAGCTTGCCGTCCTTCACGGCGGCCAGGATGTCCTTCATGAAGACCCGCTTGCCGATCCAGCCGAGCTCCGCGGCCTTCGATTTGCGCACGCCCAGAATGACGGGCATCTGCGCGATCGAGGTGAGGTTGCGCACCTTGCGGCCGGTGTCGAAAAGATCGACCCACACGCTCGAGGCAGGCCAGACCGCGTCCTGGTCGAGCCCGGCGGGCCGCTGCAGCCCGAGCCCGATGTCGAGCGAGCCTTCATAGGCAAAAGTGCAGGTCGCGCCCTGCTTGGCGCAGAATTCCTGCACGATCGGTTCCAACACCGTGTTCTCGGAACCGGAAACGATCGAGAAGTTCACGTGGCTCGAATTGCAGGCGGCAAGCAGCGCCGAGAAGATCAGCAGCAGGACGGACGTCAGCGTCTTCGGCATGGCGGTTCCGATCAGCCTTGAGTCAGCGCTTTCTTCAGATCGAGCGTCATCTGGTCCATCTGCTTTTCGGCGTCGGCCCGCTTCTGGCGGCCCTCCTGCTGGACCTTCAGCACGCCTTGCACCGTGTCGATCAGATCGCGGTTGGCCTGCGCCAGTGTCTCGACGTCGACGATGCCGCGCTGCGCCTGCTCTTCGATCGAGATTGCCTGGTCTTTCATCATCTTGGAGGTCTGGCGGATCATCTCGTTGGTGGCGTCGGTCACTGTCTTTTGCAGTTCGAGCGCCGATTTCTGGTTGGTCAGGCCGAGCAGGATGACCATTTTCTGCTTCCAGGCCGGTACGGTTAGCGCCGAGGTCGCCTGCAAATTCTCGATCAAGGTCTCGTCGCCGGATTGGACGATGCGGATCTGCGGCAATTGCTGGATGCCGAGCTGGCGCGCCTGCACCAGGTAGAAGACGCGCTTCTCCAGCCGGTCGAGCGCCTGCACTGCGTCCTGATAGGTTTGCGCCTCGAGCGTGCCGCCGGCGTCGCCCCCGGCAGATTCAGCCGCCGCCTTCAGCTTGGGCAGTTCATTGGCGCGGTAGTCGTCGACGAATTTCTTGCCGGCCTGCACATAGGCATCGAGCTTGAGGATGGAACCCTTGGTCTGCTCGTGCAGGTCATCGAGCACGGCGATGTCGCGCCGCAGCGTGTCCTTGTGGCGGTCGAGTTCCAGACCGATGCGATCGATCTGCCCCGCGACGTCCTCGTACTTCTCCTTGAACCGCTCGAGGCGGGCCTTGAACGAGGAAAAGAGGCTGCTGAGAAAACCCTGGTCCTTGAGCGAGGCCGGGTCCAGGTTCCTGGCCTTCATGATGATGTCGGTCAGGAGATCGCCGGTATCGCCCAGGTCGCGGTTGCGCAACTGCGCGAGGATCTTGTCGGCATAATCGCTGACGGCCTGCTGAGCGCGGTCGCCGAACACCGAAATGGCGGCGCGGTCGCGCACATCGATGCTTCCCTCGATGCGGGCGATTTCGGCCGGATTGGCCGCGATGACAGGCAATTGCGACGTGTCGTCGAGCAGAATGACGCTGTTCTTGTCGGCCATGCGGACCTCTCCCTAGCGAACAGTATCTCCATAGCCAGTATGTAACAGAGGTATGTCGCTGCTGTGGACAACGGAAGTCCGCCGCCGCTTTCGAGCGGAAAACACCTCGGTTTCATGCCCTGCACCCAAGAAATGCTTAGAGGGCGGGCTCTTGCTTGGCCATGGAAGGTCCGGCTCTGAGCAGCAAGGGCAAGCAGAGCATGTAGAGCGCCGCACCCGCGATCCATGCCGTCCCGGGAAAGACCGCGCGGGTGCGAAAGTAGAGCGTGGTGATGACGAGCGGGCCGAACACCGAGACCAGGCTGATCACGCTGGTGAGCACACCCTGCAACCGTCCCTGATGGTCGGCGCCGACGCGTGACGTCAACAGCGACTGTAGGGCCGGGGCACCGATGCCGCCGAGGCAGAACAGCGGCAACAGCGCGAATGCCACCCAGCCTTGTCCGGCCAGCGCGATCGAAACATAGGCCATGCTGTCGGCCAAAACCGCGATGATCAGCGTCCGTCTTTCGCCGTAGCGTTCCGCGATCGGTCCGGCGACGAAGCCCTGGGCGCCGGCATGAAAGAGGCCGAACAGGGCCAGCGAGACACCGACGGTGAAAAGATCCCAGTTGAACTTGTCCTGCACGTAGAGCACCCAGATCGTTCCGCCGACCTGGCCGACGAGGCCAAGCACGGCGAAAGCGCCGAGCAGCGGCAGGATCGCTGGAAAGGTGAGAGCCCAGCGCAACGGCGCGAGCGGGTTCAAGGAAGGCAACTCACCACCTTCTTCGCCTCGCTTCGGCTCCGGCAGCAGGAAGAAGGCCAGCACCAGATTCAGGCCGCTAAGGGCGGCCGCTGCCAGGAAGGGCGCCCGCAGCCAGATGTCGCCGAGCAGCCCGCCGAGCGCCGGGCCGGCGATGAAACCGACACCGTAGGCGGCACTCAGATGGCCGAAGGCGCGGGCGCGCCGGTCCTCGCCGTTGATGTCGGCCATGTAGGCGGAAGCCACCGCCATGCTCGCGCCGGTAATACCCGCGATCAACCGGCCGATGAACAGCAGCGGCAGCGACGGCGCGAAGGCCATGAAGAGATAGTCGATCGTCGATCCGGCTAGCGAGACAAGCAGCACGGGACGGCGGCCATACCGATCCGACAAGGCGCCAAGCAGCGGCGAAAACAGCACCTGCATCGCCGCAAAGGCGGACAGAAACGCGCCGAATATCCAGCCGATGTCTTCGATATGGCCAACGTCCCGCAGCAGTCCCGGCAAGACCGGCATGACCAGTCCGACGCCGGCGGCATCCAATGCCATGGCCATCAGCACGATGAGATAGGCTCTTTTCATCGCCAGCGTTCTTTCCTACAATTTATCATCGATAAGGCGCTGCCTTTATCACTGATAAATTGGGACGGCAAGAGAGGGTTGGCATGAAACTGGACAAGCCGCGGATCGTCGACGAGGCGCTGGTTTTGCTCAACGAGGTCGGCATCGATGCGCTGTCGACCCGCCTTCTGGCGCAGCGGCTGAAAGTCCAGCAGCCGGCGCTCTACTGGCATTTCAAGAACAAGCGTGCGTTGCTCGATGCGATGAACGAGGAAATGCTGCGGCGCGGCCATCGCCATCGAACCCCGGGGCCGGGCGAGACCTGGCAGGATTTCGTGCGCAGGAATGCGCGCAGCTTCAGGGGCGCCCTGACCGCCTATCGCGACGGTGCGCGAGTCCACGCCGGAACGGAAGCGGATCCCGGAGACCTCGAGCATTTCGAAGGGTTGCTGGAATTTTTGCAAGGCGAGGGGCTCCCCGCTGTCCCCGCCATGGAATTGCTGATGACGATCGGGCGCTACACGGTCGGCTGCGTGATGGAGGAACAAGCCGAATATTCGCCGGGCTCAGGGCGGGGCGAAGCGCTGGATGCCGCGGCGCGGACTTACCCGCTATTGTCGCGGGCACTGGTCCATTATCGCGCCGGCGGACATGAAGCGCTGTTCGAAAGCGGACTTGCCCTGATGATCGCGGGGGCGGAAGCCCGGGTAAGCGGGCCCTGAGGGCGGCCTCTCGCTGCTTGCCCGTCAGATTGCCGTTGCCGACGCTGGCGATGCAGCCATCCATTGCCTGACGATAGCGGCGTCGGGATCGCCGATTTCATGGCCCGACGGAACAATCCGGGCGTCGATCTCACTGCCGTGCCGGTTGAGCAGCGTCACCAGCGGCGCCGCGAAAGGTCCGTAGGTCTCGTCGGCTGACCCGGCAATGATCAGCGTGCGCGTTCCGCCAAGCCGCGTCGCCGGCACGTTGTCGAGCACCGGCATGGGCCTCAGCAGCGCCGCCTGGCGCACAAGACCCGGATGGAGCAGCATCAGGCTGGAAACCAGGTTGGCGCCGTTCGAATAACCCAGAAATGTCGCGTGCGCGAGATCAAGCCCGTGGCACCTCGCGACCTCGCCGGCAAATGTCGCAAAGGCTGCCGTCTCGGCAAGGATGCTTTCCTGGTCGAACCGCGTTGGGGTTATGCGTTCGAACCAGCGAAATCCGTCCTCTTGGCGGATTCGGCCACGCGCCGCGATCAGCACGGCGCCAGGTACGATCCGTCTTGCCAGCGGCACCAGCGTGGACTCATCGACGCCCGATCCGTGGAGCAGAAAAAGGCATTCTCTCCCATGTTTGCCGGCGTCCAGAAGGCGATAGGGGAATGCAAGATCCATGCGCACCGGAGCGTTTTCAACGTCGGCATCGATCATATCGTATCCCCTTGATTATATAAGGTTCCGCTCAATTTGCCGGCTTCAAAACGCAATATTTTCTTGCTCCGCGAAAGTTGATTGAACCAGGCGCATTCCTGCCCGTTTAAGCGCCGATATACTCCGCGTGGGAGGAATCGAAGCGGTGCGCCCCGGGGGTCGCATTGCTGGACATGAACAACCAGCTTTGAGGCCTTTTGTCGATGACTACCCCTGTTCCGCCCGGACGCGATACGCGTATCGATGTTTTGCGCGCGCTCGCGCTGCTCACCATTTTCGTCGACCATGTGCCGGGCACGGCTTTCGAAACCCTGACCTACAAGAATTTCGGCTTTTCGGACGCGGCCGAGGCGTTCGTCCTCATATCGGGGATTGCCGTCGCGCTCGCCTATGGAACGAAATTCCAGCCGGGCGGTCGCCTTTTCGCCACCCTCAAGATGTGGCGGCGGGCAAGTGTGCTCTACGCCGCCCACATCGTCACGACGATGGCGGTGATGGCGATATTCTGCGCCGTGGCGGTGTTTGCAAGGCGGCCCGAACTGCTGACGATGATCAACATCGAGCCGCTGATGAAGAACACGCCGGAGGTTCTGGTCGGTATCGTCACGCTCGGCCATCAGCTTGGCTACAACAACATCCTGCCGGTCTATGCCGCACTGCTTCTGATGGCGCCGGCTTTCGTGCTGTTCATCAGCTACCGGCCTGTCATGGCTCTGGTCGCGTCGGGCGCACTATGGCTCATCGCGGGCATTTGGCAGATCGCCCCGCCCAACTATCCCGAGCCCGGATTCTGGTTTCTCAACCCGCTCTCCTGGCAGTTCCTGTTCAACATCGGCGTCGCCGCCATGCTGCATGTCAGACGCGGCGGGACCATTCCGGTCAATCGCTGGCTTGTCGGCGCCGCGGCGGCGTACGTGCTGACCGCGCTCGCCTGGGTGCACAGCCCGCTCTGGGGACAGATCACCTGGTTCAACCTGCCGGTGGTGATAGGCGGCTTCGACAAGACTTTCCTGTCGCTGCCGCGCCTGCTGCACATACTGGCGGTGAGTTATCTGATCGTCGCCTTGCCGACGCTTTCCAACCTCTTCCGGACCAGTCCCGATCATCCGTTGGCGATATTGGGCAAGCGTTCCCTGCCGGTCTTCATCGCCGGCACGGTGCTTGCCATGGTCGCCCAGGTGATGAAGCTGATCAATCCGGGCGGGCTTGTCTATGACGGCCTGCTGCTTTCAGCCGGCATTGCCATGCAGTTTGCCCTTGCCTTCTATCTTGAATGGCTGTCCGGCATCGGCGGTTCCGCCAAAGGCAAGCCGGTCCGTGCCGGCGTGCCTGCGGTTCGCGAGACATTCAATGTCGGTTCGATGGCCGCCGGCACCAACCGGTAACGAGAGGCCCGCGGCTCAGGATCGCGTGGGAGCGGGGCCCGACGAGGCTCGCACCACGAGGTCGACCGGCATCAGTTGACGGCTGGAGGTTCCCTCGTTTTCCAGGATCGCCTTGACGGCGCGGCGGCCCATTTCGGCGATCGGCTGGGCCACGGTTGTGAGCGGCGGCTTGGACGTCGCGCCTTCCGGAACGCCGTCGAATCCCACCACCGAGACGTCGCCCGGCACGGCAATGTCATGCTGGCGCATCCAGTCGAGCGCATGCAGCGCCATCTTGTCGGACATGGCCAATATGGCGGTCGGGGTCTCGGAGCTCGCGAAAAAATGGTCCAGGCCCGCCCAAACGCTTTCCTGGTCGTTCACCGTCTCATAGATAGGCACCTTCGAAACGTCGATGTCGAAGCGGGAAAGTTCGGCGAAGTAGCCGCGCAGGCGGTCGCGCGTACCTGCATAAAGGGAAGTCTCTGCCTGCGCCTGGGTGATGGGGCCGAAGCCGCCTTCAGCACAGGGCAGGGTGAGCACGGCGAAGCGGCGATGGCCGAATTCTGCCAGATGCCGCGCCGCAAGGCCGGCGCCGGCGATGTTGTCGACACCGATCGCCGCCACGCTCTGATTTTCGGAATCGAGATCCAGCGCCACGAAAGGCAGTTTGCGCTCGCGCGCCAGTTCGACCAGCCGCGAATCGCCTTCGATGCAGAACACGATGAAGCCGTCGACCAGCGCGCTCTGGATGTTCCAGGCGAGATGTTCGCTGTTGGCCGCTGAAACCAGCGAAATCCCAGCGCCAGTCGCATCGCAGGCCTGCGAGATGCTGGCCATCATCACCCGCGCGAAGGGGTCGTCGAAGAAATACGACAATGGCTCGTTGGTGGCGACGCCGATGGCATTCACCTTGCCGGCGCGCAACAGCCGGCCCTTGGGGTCCGGTCCGGCGTAGCCCATCGCCTCGGCGGTCGCCTTGACGCGCTCGCGCACCTCCTCGCGTACGATTTCGGGATGGCTGAAGACATTCGATGCCGTGCCGTGCGACACGCCCGCCGCCTTGGCGACGTCAGCCAGTCTGACCGGTCTGGTGCTTCGATCCAATATATGCCTCGTCTGCCTTGCTCGATCCTGATGCTGTCTAACATAGGTGACGGGACGATGCTAACCCATCGTTGGATCGATTCAAGAATTTGCTTGACACAAAAGGATTCGAGCGTATCGTTGAATCGATCCAATACCTGAGACCAAGGCAGCAAGCTCATGCATCCCGTCAACTACCTGTTCGAAGACATCTATCGCGGTGACTGGGGCGTCAGCCTGGAGAAGGCGAGACGCAGGCGCAGCCGATCCACGCCATGGGTTCGTGAACTGCGATTTCTGGTGGAGCGCTGGCGCGCCTGATCGGCTGCCTTTTTGCTCATTGTCTGGATCGGTTCAATCTTGACTTGAAGAGGGCTACGGCCATGCATCCCGTCAATCATCTGTTCGAGGACATTTACCGCAACTATTGGGGTATCTCGCAGGCCTCCGACCGGCTGGAAGGCCGGCCGAAGGCGCAGGCCATGCGCCCGCGCGCGTTGCTTTTCCGGCGCGCGCGCCGGGCAGGCTGACGCGTCAGCGGTCGGCGCGCGCGAAAGCACACCCCGCTATCGCCAACCAGCCGGCGATAAGCAGCGTGCCGCCAATCGGCGCCGACATCGGAAACAGTCTCGAACCAAGGAAATCACGGGCCAGAAGATCGCCCGCGAACAGCAGCAGGCCGGCGAGCAGGAGAAAGCCGGCGATCCGCAGGAACCGGTTTGAGGCGAGAAGGCCGATGACGAGGAAAACCGGCGCGTGCATCAAGAGGAACGATGCCGCTGTGCCGGTGAAGGCGCCGCCGCGGTGTGCAGCGACCGCCGACAGCGCCACGCCCGCCGCACCGACAAGGCCGCCCGCGAGCACGAGGATACGGCTGCCTGGATCGACGAGGGTCATGGTTGACGTGCTCCTTCTTGGCCGGGCAGGACGAGCCTGTCAGGACTCGCCCGCTGCCGCCACCATATGCCGTGCCCGCCGCGACTGGACAACCCAGTTGTAGACGGCGCCGAGCGCCATCAGCACGGATGTTCCCAAAAACACCGCCTGCATGCCGAAATGGCCGCCGATGAAGCCGCCGGCCACGGACCCCGCCACCTGGCCGATGTACTGGGCCGAGACCGAAAGTCCCAGCACATTTCCGCCCACACCGTCGGGGATATTGTGCCTGATGACGCTGGTGATACAGGGCAGCAATCCCCCCAAGGCGAGCCCCATCAGGAAGCGCAACGCTATCAACTGCCAGCCCTGCGTGACGAAGGCCTGTGGGATCAAAAGCAGTGCCGAGACGGACAGCGCGCCGATGATGACGTTCCAGTGTCCAATCCGATCGGCCAGCTTGCCAAGGCGCGGTGCCGACAGGATCGTACCGAGAGCCGTCGCGGACATCACGAAACCCGAGATCAGCGTGATCCGGCTTTGATCGTCGATGATCTGCGCCACGTAGACCGTGATTATCGGTTCGATGGACATGTTGGCGACCATCAGCAGGATCCCGGTGACCAGCATCGCGATAACAGGGCGCTTGTCGGGGATGAGGGAGAATGCGCTGGCGCGCTTCCCTTCCACCTTGGCGGGTTTGCGGTGCTCCTCCTTGATGAGGAAGGTCGTGGCCAGGAAGGCAAGAAAGATGACGCCGCCGGCCGAAAGAAAGGTGGCGCGGATGCCGATCAGCGGCGGCAAGGCGCCTCCGATCAGAGGGCCGACGAGGTTGCCGGCCATGATGCCCGCGGAGAGCACGCCCAGCGCCCAGCCGGAGCGATTCTTTGGCGTCTGCATGGCGACGAGAATGGTGGAGCCGGACGAGTAGCCACCGGCCAGTCCGATCAGCAGGCGCAGCGCCGCCAGTTGCCACACATCCTGCACCATGCCCATCAATGAAACGCACACCGCCATGCCGAACGAGGCGCGAATCAGCATCAGCTTGCGGCCGTAAAGGTCGCCAAGCCGTCCCCACAGGGGCGCCACCAGCCCGGCCGCGAAAAAAGCCGCGCCATAGGCGATGCCCGACCATTGGACGATCGCCGCATGCCCCTTCACACCCAACTGCTCGACATAGAGCGGCAGGAAGGGCAGCAGCAGGGTCATGGCGATGAGCGTGCTGAACGAACCGGCGAAGCAGACGGCCAGGTTGCGCCGCCAATGGATGTTGTAGCCGCTCTGATGCGTGTCTTCCTGTGTCATGTCCTGCCTGCTCGATGTCGGCACTTGTCGCGTATACCATTTTGGGATACCAAGCCGGTATCCGTCATGAACTTCAACCTCGCCGCTGTCAATGCGGCTTCGCAAAAGGGCAGCGCGATGTCGCAGATGCAGAATGTCGAACGGCAGTTGCGCGAAATGATCCTGGGGCTTGAGGTCGGTCCGGGGGAGAAACTGACTGAGCGCTGGATCGAAGGCCGCTTCGGCGCCTCGCGTACGCCGGTCAGGGCGGCACTTCTGCGGCTGGAGACCGAGGGGCTGGTCGCCAGGGACGGCCGTGGCTGGACGGTGTCGCCGATCAATCTCGCCGAGTTGGAGCAGATCGCGGTCTATCGCGAAGCGGTCGAGGTCGCGGCGGTGCGGCTCACATGTTCAAGCGCCGATACAAGCGCTGTCGACGTCATCGAGGCGATGCTCGATTCCTGCGACGAAAACACACCGCGCGAGGAATGGCACCGCGTCGGCATGGATTTTCACATCGAGCTGGCGCACCTGTCTGGAAACGAATTCCTGTTCCGCGCGGTGCGCGATGCCATGACCCGCCTTTCGCGCGCACGCTGGCTGGAGGTGCGCGACGAAGCAGCCCTCGGTCGCGCTTGGGCCGAACATCGCGCCATATTGGCGGCGATACGCCTTGGCAATGCCGAGGACGCGGCCCGGCTGCTTTCAGCTCATATCGTCGGCAGCCGCGACCGGCTGGTGACGTCGCTCGCCAACGACCGTCGCGGGCTCCGCGCCAGGGGATTTGCTGTCGTCGCGGCCTAGCATTCCCTTGAGCTGACAGCGGGCAACCGCGCCGGGGCTTGCCAGAAGGGCGCCACAATGGTGTAGGAGACGCCGGGGCGCCGGCGTCTAGAGCTGCCCGGTTGTTTTGATCAAGTGAGCCATGGCCACAATTGCGCGAACGGCGGCAAGGGTTTTCTATTATGCGAGAAATTTCGCTCGCGATGCCGCCCCCCAGGCATTGTTTCGTGCCAGGCTTGGCGCCCATCTCGAAAAGGCGAGGCTATCCGACGAGGCGGCCCGCCGGCGGCTGAACTACTACAACAAGCTCTCTGACGGTTTCGCGCCGAGCGCCCGCGCGGTGCGCGTCAGCAAGCTGCCTTTCACGCCGACCATGTACTATTACGATCTCAAGGAGTTCGCCCGCTACTTCGATCCCGGGCTGCTCATCGACGTGGAATTCGGCGACGTCATGAGAGTGCCCAAGGTGCCGACGATCGTGAAGGACCGCCCGATCGGCGACGGCGACGAGAACGCCGTCATCATGAAGCTCGACAAGTTTCGTCACTTCCAGATGCCGGCCGACGCCATCCGGTTCGCCGACAAACTGCCGTCGGTGGTCTGGCGGGGAGATCTCAACAATCCGATCCGCAAGAGATTTCTCAACGCCGTGCGCGATCTGCCGTTCTGTGACGCCGGCTCGCACAAGCCCAATGCGCCGGCCGAATACAGCAAGCCCTTTCTCAGCATCAGCCAGCACCAGAAATACCGCTACATCGTCTCGCTCGAAGGCAATGACGTCGCGACCAATCTCAAATGGATCATGGCCTCGAAGTCGCTCTGCCTGATGCCGCCGCCGACATACGAGACATGGTTTGCAGAGCGGCTGCTCGAGGCCAATGTGCATTATGTGCCGCTCTCGGCGGACTTTTCCGATCTTGCCGAAAAGGTCGCCTATTTCGAGCGGCGCCCGGCCGAGGCCGAGCGCATCGTTGCGGCGGCGAACGCCTATTGCCGCACATTCGGCAATGAAGGCGCCGAACGGGCGATATCGTTTCTGGTGCTCTACAAATATTTCGTGCTGAGCGGCCAGATAAAGCCAGATCCCGCGGTCTGGCGCTTCATCGAAGGTTAGGGCCCGCCCGGCCCGGTGCTGCCGGTCAGATGACGCTGCGGTCGAGAACCTTGTCGGCAGCGCCGAAGCGGTCTTTCGCCGTCAATTGCTGGTGCCAGTAGGGGTAGAGCAGCGGCGGGCGGCTGACCGCGTCGAGACGCTGGCGCTCGTCCAGGCTGAGCTCCAGGGTGGCGGCCGCCAGATTGTCCTTGAGCTGGGCATCGTTGCGGGCACCGATGACAAGCGAGGAGACCGCGGGGCGGCCGAGCAGCCACGCAAGCGCCACCTGCGCCGCCGACACGCCACGATCCCTGCCGATGTCGACCAGCACGTCGACGATCCGCCACAGACGGTCCTCGTCGCGGATCGGCGGTTCGGACCAGCCGGCGAGCTGGCGCGCGGTCGGGCTGTCGCGGCGGTATTTGCCCGACAGCAACCCGCCGGCAAGCGGGCTCCAGACCAGAACGCCGAGCCCCTGGTCGACTGAGATCGGCAACAGCTCATATTCCGCCTCGCGTGCTTCCAGCGTGTAATGGATCTGTTGGGTGACGAAGCGCTGCTGGTGGCGGCTGTCGCTGACCGCGAGCGCCTTCATCACCTGCCAGCCGGAATAATTGGAGCAGCCGATGTAGCGCACCTTGCCCTGGCCGACCAAAGTGTCGAGCGCGGCGATCGTCTCTTCGACCGGGGTAAGGCCGTCCCATTGGTGGACGAAGTAGATGTCGATGACGTCGGTCTTCAGCCGCTTCAGGCTTCTCTCGCACTCGCGGATCAGGTGATGGCGCGACAGGCCCTCGTCGTTCGGCCCGTGGCCGATCCGCATCCTTGCCTTGGAGGCGATCAGCACGTCGTTCTTGCGCTTGCCGCCGAGCGCTTCGCCGATGATCTCCTCCGAGAGGCCGTTCGAGTAGACATTGGCGGTGTCGATGAGGTTGATGCCGGCATCGATGCACATGTCGATCATCCGCCTGGCTTCGGCAAGGTCGCTGTTGCCGACGGCGGCGAACGGCCCGGCGCCGCCGAAGGTCATGGTACCAAGGGTCAGCGTCGAAACCTTCAAGCCTGAGCGGCCGAGCGTGCGGTATTCCATGTCATATCCTCGCGATTGCGTTGAAGCGGGCGCCACGAAGGGGCGTCCAAGGGATGCGGTTGGAGATTTGTAGGACAATTCGATCCGTTTGTCGCCCCGCCATCTCCGCCGTTTCGCTGACGTCGAAGGTGCCCCCATGCGCATGGCTTGCAATAAAACCGTCATTGCGGCCCTGTATCTCAGTCGGCTTAAGGTGTGCTCCGGCTCGTGCCGGGCGTATCTTGTGTCGATAAACGGCGGCATGCATCGGAGCAGTACGATGAACGAACTAAAACCGAATTCAGCAGCCAAGGACTGGCTGGAAGCCGAACTCGCCGACACGCTCGACGAGGATTATGAATTGGAACTGTCCGAGCCGGCGCTGTCGCTGGAGATCGCCAAGATCTACAAGAACTCGCACCCGCCCTCCATCGAGCGCCTGACCTATTTCCGCGAGTTGCTGCGGCTGCAGTCCGAACTCATCAAGCTGCAATCCTGGGTCGCCCACCACAAGAAGAAGCTGGTGGTTGTCTTCGAGGGCCGTGACTCAGCCGGCAAGGGCGGCGTCATCAAGCGCATCACCCAGCGGCTCAATCCCCGCATCTGCCGCGTCGTGGCGCTGCCGGCGCCGACCGAGCGCGAGAAATCGCAATGGTATTTCCAGCGCTACGTGCCCCATCTGCCGGCCGGGGGCGAGATCGTCCTGTTCGATCGCTCCTGGTACAACCGCTCCGGCGTCGAGCGGGTGATGGGTTTTGCCGGACCCGATCAGGTGGAGGAGTTCTTCCACGACGTGCCGGAGTTCGAGCGCATGCTGGTGCGCTCGGGAATCACGCTGGTGAAATACTGGTTCTCGATCACCGACGAGGAGCAGCAGATGCGCTTCCTGATGCGCATCCACGATCCGATGAAGCAGTGGAAGTTGTCGCCGATGGACCTGCAGTCGCGCGTGCGCTGGGAACAGTACACCAAGGCCAAGGAAGAAACCTTCGCCCGCACCAACATCCAGGAAGCACCCTGGTTCATCGTCGAGGGCAACGACAAGAAGCGCGCGCGGCTGAACTGCATCGACCACCTCCTGCAGCAATTGCCTTATGAGGAGGTGCCGCATGAGGAAATTTCGCTGCCCGAGCGCGTTTTCAATCCGCAATACGAACGCCAGGTCCTGCCGCGCGAGCTGTATGTGCCGGAGAAGTATTGAGCACCTTCTTCCTTCTCCCCGTTTCACGGGGAGAAGGTGCCCGAAGGGCGGATGAGGGGCGTCGCCGACGCTGACGATTGATTACACCCGGCAGGGCAGCACCGATAGCGTGTCGCCAATCTCCATACGGCAGTGCTGCCCCTCATTGCCCTGCCGGGCATTTCTCCCCGTATAGCGACGGGGAGAAAGAGCTGTAATTACCCCCGCCCGATCATCACATGGGTCGCATTGGCTGTCGCCACCTGCTCGGTGCAGCGATAGCCGAGCTTCGGCAGGTCGAGGCCTTCGAACAGATGCTCGCCGGAACCCAGCAGGACCGGCGAGACGGCCAGGTGCATCTCGTCGATGAGTTTCTCCTGCAGATACTGCCTGATGGTCGAAACACCGCCGCCGACCCGCACATCCTTGCCGCCGGCCGCTGCCTTTGCCTGTTCCAGCGCCGCATGGATGCCTTCGGTGACGAAATAGAAGGTCGTTCCGCCTTCCATCTCGACCGGCGCGCGCTTGTGGTGCGTGAGTATGAAGGTCGGGACATGGTAGGGCGGGTTGTCACCCCACCAGCCTTTCCAGTTCTCGTCGGGCCATACGCCGCGGACCGGCCCGAACATGTTGCGGCCCAGGATCCAGGCGCCGACATTCTCGAAGCCGCGCGCTGCGAACGCATCGTCGGTATCGGTGGTGCCGCCATCTTGCCCGAGCACCATCTTGCGGAAGGTGCGGGTGCCGACAAACCACTTGTGCAAATTTTCGCCGCCGACGCCGAGCGGGGTCTCGAGGGTTTGGCCGGGACCGGCGCCGTAGCCGTCAAGCGACAGGGTGAAAGCGTTCACGCGCAGTTTGGACACGGGGTCTTCCTCGTCAGCCTGATTTTATTTTGCAAGCAGTTTATTTTAGCAAGCAGGCTGCGGATTACAATCGTGATTTCCAACGTGGGAGCAAGGCTCCTGCCAGATATTGACGGTGACGTGGGGAGCCGTGCCGGTGGCCCTGCCTGCGGGAAGGGTCACAGGCAGGGATGGGGATGAGCTCACCCCTTCAGCATCTGAGCCACTTCCGGCGCGAAATAGGTGAGCACGCCGTCGCAACCGGCGCGCTTGAAGGCGAGCAGCGATTCCAGCATCGCCTTTTCGCCATCGATCCAGCCATTGGCCCCGGCCGCCTTGATCATCGAATATTCGCCCGACACCTGGTAGGCGAAGGTCGGCATCTGGAATTCATCCTTCAGCCGCCGGATGATGTCGAGATAGGGCAGGCCCGGCTTGACCATCAGCATGTCGGCGCCTTCGGCGATGTCCTGTTCGGCCTCGCGCACCGCTTCGTCGGAATTGGCGTGGTCGATGTAGTAGGTCTTCTTGTCGCCCTTGAGCAGCCCCGCCGTGCCGACCGCCTCGCGGTAGGGACCGTAGAAGGCGGAGGCGAATTTGGTTGCGTAGGACATGATCGCGACGTCCTGGAAACCATTGGCGTCGAGTGCGTCGCGGATGGCGCCTATACGGCCGTCCATCATGTCGGAAGGCGCGATGATGTCGGCGCCCGCCGCTGCCTGAATAACGGCCGCCGCGGCGACCTGCTCGACAGTTTCGTCATTGACGATGATGCCGTCGCGCAGGATGCCGTCATGGCCGTGGCTGGTGAACGGGTCGAGCGCGGCGTCTGTGATGATGCCGATCTCGGGCACCGCGTCCTTGATCGCGCGGGTGGCGCGGTTGATGACGTTGTCCGGATCGAGGATGTGCGAGCCGGTCTGGTCGCGCAGCGCCAGATCGACATTGGGGAAGGTGGCCAGTGCCGGAATGCCGAGTTTTGCGGCGCGTTCGGCCTCCTTGACGGCAAGATCGATCGACAGGCGGAAGACGCCCGGCATGGCGGCGATCGGCTCGCGCACCTGTTTGCCCTCGACGACGAAGATCGGCCAGATCAGGTCGTCGACGGTCAGCCGGTTCTCCTGCACGAGCCGGCGCGACCAGTCTGCCTTGCGCATGCGGCGCAGGCGGCGGCTGCCGGTGACTTCGTCGACGCTGCGGGCGCCGGCTGGCTTTGCGGGGGTGAATTTGTTCATGGCCTAAACTCCAGGTCGGCGGCTTTTACCACGCGGACGCGCCCCGGACCAATGCGACACGATTGTGCCAGCTTTCCAATAGCCGATCCGCCGGTAAATGTAGCCGAGGGCATATCGCGGTCAGGGTTGGCCGTTGCCGGAAAGAATCTGTGCCGCGCCGGCGATGGCCACCCGAAACGCGTCGTCGAAGCTGACACCACGCACCTGCCAGTCATAGGTTTTGCCATCGACTGCAAGCCACCAGTCCGCGGTCCAGCCCAAGTCCTTGTCGCGCCAGCCGATGTGCCCGAAAAGCAGGGGGCGGCCGCCAAGGGTTCTTGCATCGTTGCTCAGCAGTTCAGGCGAGGTGGCCATGGCCCTGACTTCCTCGAAGATCAAGCCACCCTTGCCGAGCGTAGCCTTATCGGGAATGAGGATCGACATCGCCATGGGCTGGGCAGCAGCCTCGAACGATTCTCGCATGTAAGGGCTTTCGTCTCCATCACTCGAGAGGACGAAGCCACGGCCCTCGCGTTCCACGGCCAGAAGTATCGACAGGGTAGGCCGTTCGCCAAGCCAGGGCCTGCTGCCGAGCGAAGCCAGCACCTTGTCGATCACGTCAGGCTTGTAAAGGCAGGTGAGATCATGCGGCCGGTCGTGCGTGCCTTGCTCGTCATGGATCGGGATCCCTTCCAGTCGGTCATGGTAGCGGAAGGAATCGACGAAGCTGCCGGCTTTGTCGCGCAGTTCAGCCATTTCTGGTCTATTCACCAGTCGCCGATCGCCCGAAACCCTGACCAGAACCCGGTCCAGGCAGTTCCTGAAGCCTATCTGGCGGTTCACCTCACCCTGGCCGGTCACGATGGTCTGCGACCGATAGAGATCGTCGGTAGTGACGGCGACCGCCGGTGCAAGGCCAACAATCATCAGCCCGATCGTCAAGAGCATGGCACGGAAAAATCCGGACATGGCCGATTGTCCCCCGAAGCCGTCCGCGCCGCAGGATAGGTGCATCGCATGCAACGGCGTGATCTTCGTAGCATCGACCGCCGCCGGCCGCCAAGACCGGGACGGGCAGGCTCCTGCCATTGACGCACCCATGCGCCGCCATTAGCACTTCTCCTCCCGCAGGCGCGGGCAAGGGATTCTCTGGCGATGGATTTTGGCGGAGGCGACGAAATTCGCTTCGAACGGTTGGGCAGGGCCGGCGTCGTCACACTGACGCGGCCGCAGGCGCTCAATGCCGTCACCCATGGCATGGTCACGGCGCTGGCCAAGGCGCTGCGTTCCTGGGAGCGTGACGATGGCGTCGATGTCGTTGTCGTGAAAGCCGAGGGCAGGGCGTTTTCGGCAGGCGGCGATATCATGCACATCTACGAAGCCGGCCAGGCGGGGAAGCCGCCGGTCGAGTTCTTCGCCGACGAGTATCGTCTCAACGCCTACATCGCAGGGTACAGGAAGCCCTATGTCGCGCTTATCGACGGCATCGTCATGGGCGGCGGCGTCGGCATTTCGTTTCACGGCTCGCACCGGGTGATGACCGAGAATGCCCAGTTCGCCATGCCGGAGGTCGGCATCGGCTTCTTCCCTGACGTCGGCGCCAGCCATCTGCTGCCGGACCTCGGCGGATCTTTCGGCATGTATCTGGCGCTGACCGGCAACCGCATCCGCTATGGCGACGCCCTGTGGTCGGGGCTCGCCACCCACACCGTCAAGGCCGAGGACCAGGCGGGCATCCTTGATCGGCTGGTGCTGACCGGCGATCCGGAATCGGTGCTGCGCGGCTTCTTCGTGCCCGCCATGCGAGAGACCGATGGGCCGGCCCTGGAGGCGATCGCGCGCCATTTTGGACAGGCCTCGTTGCAGGATGTCATCGACAGCCTGGAACGCGCGGCGGGCGGCGACGAATTCGCGGCCAAGACTCTGGCCACCATCCGCATGCGCTCGCCGACCAGCCTGCGCGTCGCCTGGCGGCAGATCAGCGCCGGGCAGACCCTGTCGATGGGCGAATGCATGAGGATGGAGTTCCGCATCCTGAACCGCATGCTTGCAGGGCACGATTTCTACGAGGGCATCCGCGCGGCCATCATCGACAAGGGCTCGAAGCCGCAATGGCGGCCGGCAGGTCTCGATGCCGTCAGCGAGACGGATGTCGATGCCTACTTCGCCCCGCTCGGTGATCGGGAGCTCGAACTGTGAGCGAGGTGACGTCCAGGCGCATCGTGCTGCAGCCCTCGACGGTCGAGGTGATCTTCGCCTGGTTCCAGCGCGTCATATCAGGCTACTGCCTGCTGTTCGGCATCCTGTACTGGATCAAGCTGATCGGCTTCTATCCGGGCTCGCTCTGGCGCTTCGACCTGATGCCGGTGCACTGGCAGGTTGCGGCGGTGATGCTCGCCGTGTTTTTCCCCTTCGCCGCGGCCGGTCTGTGGATGCTCGCCTCCTGGGGGCCGGTTATCTGGTTCATCTGCGCCGTCACCGAGACGGTGATGTATGCCGGCTTTCCCGAGCTTTTCGGCCATCGCCTGCTCATCGTCGTCTCGCATGCGGCAGTGGCGCTGCTCTACATCGTCTTCCGCGTCGTCATCCACCTCCAGAAGCGCCCGGTGCGGCCCTAAGCTCCTGTGAACATTGGCGGTCCGGAAACCGCCTCGATCCAGACCGGAAAACATTGCCTAAATCTTTAGGTTAATGATCCTTGCTCGGGTGACCGTTCGTTAAGCGTCTTCCGAAACCTCTTACCGGTAAGCTCTTGTTAGCCTTGGCGTTTAAGTCGAATTTTATGAGTATTCGATAGTGTCGCGATCAAGGTGAAAAACAAAAAATCACCAGGGCGACAAACGAGAGGCAAAGACAATGATCAATTCGCGTCCGGCGGCGAAGACCGCAAACGTATCCGACGATCGCCGCGAGGCAATCCGTTCCCTGTACATGGAATCGCTTCAGCTGGTCGAGCGGCTGCACCGCCGCCTGCTCGATGTGATCAAGGACGAATTCGACCGCAACGGCCGCTCCGACATCAATGCCATCCAGGCGCTGCTGCTGTTCAACATCGGCAACTCGGAGCTGACCGCGGGCGAGCTGCGCTCGCGTGGCTACTATCTCGGCTCGAACGTGTCCTACAATCTGAAGAAGCTGGTCGATCTCGGCTTCATCAACCACCAGCGTTCGCGCATCGACCGCCGTTCGGTCCGCGTCTCGCTGACCCCGAAGGGCAACGAGGTGGCCGAAGTCGTCGCCGGTCTCTATGAGCGCCATGTCGGCTCGATCGAGCAGGTCGGCGGCATCAACACCGACGAATTCAAGCAGATGAACCGTGCCCTGCAGCGCCTCGACCGCTTCTGGAACGACACCATCGCCTACCGGATGTAATCCTTTTCAAGAACACAAGCCGCGCCGCAGAAGCGTGGCAACACAGCGACCTCCAGTCAGGGCCGGTGCCGAAAAGCATCGGTCCTTTTCTTTTCAGGACGCCGGCCGGGCCGATTCCGGCGCAAGGCCACGTTGCCGCCATATTCCAATGGAACCGAGGATGCCGGTGATAGCGTGGCGAAAGTCGTGTTTTCGCTGGGAACCCGTACCGAGCCTCGAGCGTTTGTGGCCGACCCGATACGGACATGGTTGGCTAATTGTTAAGATTGCCAACTCTAAGGTGCGGGCGGTATTGCCCCTTGATCAATGCTACAAGAATGTCTGGAACGTCCATGAGAACCAGCCGCCGCTTTTTCCTTTCCGGAGCCTCGATGCTCGCCGCTGCCATGGTGGCCGGCCGCGCGAGCGCGCAGGATGTCATTGGGGATATCCTGAAATCCTCGGCGCGCGGCAATTGGGACGACCAGTTCGACGCCCGTGCCAGCGAGGGCGGCAAGGTGGCCTCGACGCTGCCGATCTTCAGCCCGCAGACCGTCGCTTTCACCGAACAGGCGGTCGCCCAGTACCAGAACATATCAGCGCAGGGCGGCTGGCAGCCGGTGCCGGATACCAAGAAGCTCCAGCTTGGCGTCGACGACCCGGATGTCGTGCCGTTGCGCAAGCGTCTGATGATCGCGGGCGACCTGTCGCAGAACGCTGGCATCTCCACGGCCTTCGATTCCTATGTGGACTCGGCGGTCAAGCGCTTCCAGCTGCGCCACGGCCTGCCCGCTGATGGCTCGATGGGCAAGTACACCTATGCCGCGATGAACGTTTCGGCGCAGATCAGGCTCGGCCAGTTGCAGACCAATCTGCAACGGTTGAAGGAAAAGGCCGGCTCGCTCGGCAGCCGCTATGTCCTGGTCGATATTCCGGCGGCTCAGGTTGAGGCGGTCGAGAACGACCGTGTCGTGCTTCGCCACACTGCCATCGTCGGCAAGATCGATCGCCAGACGCCGATCGTCAATTCCAAGATCAACGAGATCATCGTCAATCCGTACTGGAACGCGCCGGTCTCGATCGTGCGCAAGGACATCATTCCGCTGATGCGGAAGGATCCCAACTATCTCAAGAACAGCCATATCCGCCTGTTTGCACCCGATGGCAGCGAAGTCGACCCGATGAACGTCGACTGGTCGACCGACGATGCTGCCAAGTACCGTTTCCGCCAGGATCCGGGCTCCGAGAACGCCATGGCGTCGGTCAAGATCAACTTCCCCAGCCCCGATGGCGTCTACATGCACGACACGCCGCAGCAGAGCCTGTTCGGCAAGATGATGCGCTTCGACTCTTCGGGCTGCGTGCGCGTCCAGAACGTGCGCGATCTCGTCACCTGGATCCTGCGCGACACCCCCGGCTGGGACCGCCAGCATTTCGAGGCAGCGATCAAGACCGGCCAGAACACGCCGATCCAGGTCACCAATCCTGTGCCGGTGCATTTCCTCTATCTGTCGGCCTGGTCGACGGGCCCCGGCGTGGTCCAGTTCCGCGACGACATATACGGGCTGGATGGGGCCAGCGAGCTGCAGCTCACATCCTCGCTCTAAGCTTCTGATAGTTTTGACAAAAGGCCGCCCTTGGAGGCGGCCTTTTGTTTGCTGAAGAGCTTAGATCAGCCGCTGGTTCACCAGCCGTGCCACCGCCTGGGCCCGGTTGACGGCGCCGAGCTTGCGCCTGCCATTGTCGACGTGGAAGCGCACCGTCGCCTCGGCGATGCCGAGGATTACAGAAATTTCCCAATCCGTCTTGCCTTCGGCGACAAGCGCCAGGCTGTCGCGCTCGCGCGCCGTCAGCCGAACGGTGTCGGCGGGCGGCGGCGTGGTCAGGCTCATCAGCCTTTCGGTGAGCACGAGGCCGGTCATCTGAATGGCGAAGATCTCCTCGGCGGTGAAGTCGCGTTCGGCGAAACCGAGGTGAAGCGAGGCGATCGTGCCGTCGGCGCCATAGGAGGTGGCGCACAGCGCGTCATTGATCCCGGCCTCGCTGAGTGCATCCCAATAAGCCCCGAACGTCGAAGTGCCACGCGGCGCAAAATCGGAGAAGCGGTAGCGCGTGCGGCTTTCGCGTATGGCGCCCAGCAAGGGATTGCACTCAAAGCAGACATAGTCGAAGGCCGGGCTCCCCGGCCAACCGGTCGGCGCCAGGCGCGTGATGAAGCCGCCGGCCGCCCAATGGCTGGACGAGGTCAGCGTCGCCGCCGGACGGCGGTAGAGACGTGTCTGCAGATAGGAAGCGCCGAACGCCTCCATCGCGGTGAAGTAGGCAAGACTGGCGTCCTCGGCCGTCGCTGACGCGAAGGCCGGTTCGGCATGTGCCATGATCCGTGACAGCATCGATCGAACCCCCGTCCGTCAGCCGTCATGCAGCGTGGCACAGCCGCATTCCAGCCGCAAGGCTGCCGGCTGGCGAAGGCCACCTGTCAACCCCGCGCTATCGGGAGGTTGAGGCCATGGCATCGTCGCGTATTCAGGAGGGCAGGGCTTGCGGATGCACTCAGGACGGATGGCGTTGCGCAAGTCTTTCCGCATTACCACGCCAATGTTCGGGGGGACTGGCGTGGAGGCTGGCCACCCGGTGCCCCTAGGCAGCCCTGCGCTGACGCCGGGCGCCAGCCTTTCATTGATGGTCGGCGATCGACCACCTGGGCGAGGCCGCTGGCAAACTCTCGGGCATCGAGGCGAGCCGGCGCCGTATGGACGTGGCAGCGGCGATTGCGCATGGTTGGCGAAACAGCTGGAATCGCGCCATGGAAGCCGCCATCTTCGTCCTCGTCGTGCTCGTCTTCGTTGCCGTCTCGGGCGCCTTGGTCCGGCTCGTGCGGGTGCCGTTGCCGGTCTTGCAGATCGCGATAGGCGCGGCCCTTGCCTGGCCGGTACGCGGCATCCATGTCGAGATCGATCCCGAACTGTTTTTGCTCGTGTTCGTACCGCCGCTGCTCTACAGCGATGCCTTCAGCGCGCCCAAGCGTGAACTGATGGCATTGCGCAAGCCGATCCTCGACCTCGCCATCGGCCTTGTCTTCTTTACCATCGTCGGCTTCGGCTGTGCCCTGCACTGGCTGGTGCCCAGCATCCCGCTGGTTGTCGCCTTCGCCCTCGCTGCCGTCCTGTCGCCGACCGATGCGGTGGCTGTCTCCGCGATCGTCGACCGCAATGTCGTTCCGGCGCGGCTGATGCACATTCTGGAAGGCGAGTCGCTGCTCAACGACGCCTCCGGCCTCGTCATGTTCCGCTTTGCCGTCGCTGCGGCGTTGACCGGCAGCTTCTCCTTCGCCGACGCCTCGCTGAGCTTTCTCTATGCCGTGGCAGTCGGCATCCTGGCCGGCGTCGCAGCCCTGTTCGTGGCCGCCAAGGCGCTGCAGCTTCTCAACCGTATCGGCGGCGTTCCGGCCGAGGCGCAAGTGCTGATCACGATCCTGCTTCCCTTCGTTGCCTATCTCGCCGCCGAGCACTTCGAGGCCTCGGGCATCCTGGCCGCCGTGACCGCTGGCCTTTTGACCGGAAGCACCGGCATATTTCGTTTTCTCGGCGTTTCGGCGCGCATGCAGACAATCTCGTTGTGGACGACGTTGTCCTTCGTCTTCAACGGCGCGCTGTTCATCGTGCTCGGCCTGCAGCTTCCCGAAATCATCCGCAAGGTGCCGCCGGAACTCACAGGCCAATACCCCGCCATTCAGCCGGTACTGACCGTCGTGGCGCTGACGCTTTGTCTCATCGCGCTGCGCTTCGTCTGGATCTGGGTCGGCGACATTGCAGCAGGTGTCGCGGCCCGGTTCGGCAAGCGTGAGGCCGAGCCGTTCGGCCTGCGCGTGCGGCTGGCGGGATCGGTGGCTGGCGTGCGCGGCGCCATAACGCTGGCAGGCATATTGTCGCTGCCGCAGGCTCTGCAGGATGGATCGCCATTCCCCGCGCGCGATCTGGTCATCTTCCTCGCCGCCGGCGTCATCATCTGTTCCCTGGTGTTTGCCAGCCTTGCCCTGCCGGTAATCGCGCGCGGGCTGGTGGAGCCGGGCGAGGACGCGGGCGCTGCCGAGGAGCGCATGGCGCGTGTCGGCGCGGCGAAGGCCGCCATCGCCCACCTGGAAAGCCTCGCGCAGACGGACGAGGAGGAGGGCGATGTGCCCGGCGTCAGGCTTGCCGCCGCCAACGGCATCGTCGCCGCCTATCAGCGGCGCGTCGCCGCGTCCGACGAGGCCGACGAAGCGCGCGCCGAGGTGCGCGAGGCAGGAAGGCTGGAGATCGATCTGAGGCTTGCCGGCATCGCCGCCGAGCGTGAAGCTGTACGCGCCATGCTTCGCCGCGGCGAGATCAACGACCATACCGCACGAACGCTGTATACTGAGATCACGCTCACCGAAGCCTTGTTGAACGGCAGGCAGACGAGAAGCTAGGGCATCTGGTGCGCCCGATTTGCGGTCTCTGCCGCAAACCGGCCAGCAAATTTCGCGCTGCAAACGTGGCGGGTCGAAAACAACTGTGTTAATGGCGCGGCAATGCAGGTCGCCCAGAGGTGTGCAGCGGTTTTGGGCCGACGCGATGCATGAACAAATTGTCCCCGAACCGGAGGATTCCAGGCCATGGCAACAGCAGCGGCAGCGTCGAACAAATTCGAATCCTTCTTCGAAACCACGCTGGAAGACGCCGATCCGGAGATCTTCGGCGCCATCCGCAACGAACTCGGCCGCCAGCGCCACGAGATCGAGCTGATCGCCTCGGAAAACATCGTCTCGCGCGCCGTGCTCGAAGCGCAGGGCTCGATCATGACCAACAAATATGCCGAGGGCTATCCGGGCAAGCGCTACTATGGCGGCTGCCAGTTCGTCGACGTCGCCGAGGAACTCGCGATAGAGCGCGCCAAGAAACTGTTCGGCTGCAACTTCGCCAATGTCCAGCCGAATTCCGGCAGCCAGATGAACCAGGCCGTGTTCCTGGCGCTGCTGCAGCCGGGCGACACCTTCATGGGCCTCGATCTCAATTCGGGCGGCCACCTGACCCATGGCTCGCCGGTCAACATGAGCGGCAAGTGGTTCAAGGTCGTCTCTTATGGCGTGCGCAAGGATGATCACCTGCTCGATATGGACGCGATCGAGAAGACCGCGCACGAGACCAAGCCGAAGCTCATCCTGGCCGGCGGCACCGCCTATTCGCGCATCTGGGACTGGAAGCGTTTTCGCGAGATCGCGGATGCGGTCGGCGCCTACCTGATGGTCGACATGGCTCATATCGCCGGCCTCGTCGCCGGTGGCGTGCATCCCTCGCCACTGCCGCACGCCCATGTGGTGACGACCACCACGCATAAGTCGCTGCGCGGCCCGCGCGGCGGCATGATCCTGTGCAATGACGAGGAGATCGCCAAGAAGATGAACTCGGCGGTGTTCCCCGGCTTGCAGGGCGGCCCGCTGATGCATGTCATTGCCGCCAAGGCGGTAGCTTTTGGCGAGGCGCTGAAGCCGAGCTTCAAACTCTATGCCGAAAGCGTCGCCGCCAACGCCAAGGCGCTGGCTTCGAGCCTCAAGGAGACCGGTCTCGACATCGTCTCCGGCGGCACCGACAACCATCTGATGCTGGTCGACCTGCGCCCCAAGAACGCCACCGGCAAGCGCGCCGAGGCCGCCCTTGGCCGCGCCAACATCACTTGCAACAAGAACGGCATCCCGTTCGACCCGGAAAAGCCGTTCGTCACCTCCGGCGTGCGCCTCGGCACGCCTGCCGGCACCACGCGCGGCTTCGGCCAGGCCGAATTCCGTGAGATCGGCAAGCTGATCGCCGAGGTGCTGGACGGGCTCAAGGTTGCCAATTCCGATGAGGGCAATGCCGCGGTCGAGGCAGCCGTCAAGGCCAAGGTCGTGGCGCTGACCGATCGCTTCCCGCTCTATCCCTATCTCGGTTGACCTGATTTATCGCGGTTGACCAGCCGCGAAGTGTCATCTTTTATCCGCCGGGCAGTGCGCCACCTCGATCGGGTGGCGCATGAAACCGGAGAATGGATGATGCGCAAATTTGGTCTCGCCTCACTTGTTGCCGTTGGCTGGCTTGCCGCATGCGGGCCTGTCCTGGCGCAGTCGCAGCCGGCGCCGGATATGCCGGCGATGAGCACCTTCGGCCGGTGGACGACCATGGTCGACGCGCTCGATACCGGCCAGGATGCGCACAAGACCTGCGCTGCCTCCACGGCATTCTTCGATGCGGGCGGTAATTCGGGCACGCTGACATTGTCGATCTCGAGCGGTGACGCGCTGCCGCCCAATGCCTATCCCTCCGTCATGATCACCATCGATAACCGGTCCCTCGTCACAGCCAAGAAGGTCGCTGCCGTTTTCGGCGATCCCGGCGTCAAGGTTCCGGCAACGGTCTTGTCCGGCGACGCCGTCAACGGCCGCCCGACCTGGACCGTCGACAATCAGCCCAAGACCAGTCTTGCGTTGCTGCGTGCCATGCGCCAGGTCACTTCCCTGGATGTGACTTTCGACAAGCAATCTATCGCCAGCATCCCGATGGACGGCTTCACCAAGGCTTACCGCAACCTCGGCACATCCTGCGGCTTCCCAACCAAGGACGTTGCGCCGTAACCGCGACGGACGGATTTGAAGGACCAAGCATGGACATCGTCTGGAAAGGGGTGGTCGGAGGTCTGGTAACGGCGCTCATCGCCTGGGCGTCCAAACGCGGCAATGTGCTGCCGGGTATCCTGCCGCTCGCGCCGACTTTCGCGGTCATAGCGTTGCTCGCCGTGGGCTCCAAAGGCAATGCGGCCGGTTTTCGCGAGGCCTGCCTCGCGGGCGTCAAGACCATCCCCGCTTATCTCGCTTTCCTTGCCGCCTGCTGGTTGTTCATCGACAAGGTCGACTATCGCCTCGCTGTTGCCGGCGGCATTGCGTTGTGGCTGGTGGTGGCTCTCGCAATTTTCCTTGCGCCTCGCTATCTCTGAGGCGCGGCAGGCCGCCGAAGAACGGAATTGCTTCAATCCGCGCCGGAAAGGCTCTAAGCCTTCCCCTTCACCAGATTCGCTAACCCAAGGCTTTTCATGCGCTGCCCCTATTGCCAGTCCGAAGATACGCAGGTGAAGGATTCGCGCCCCGCCGAGGATGGCGCGGCGATACGCCGGCGGCGCGTCTGTCCCGATTGCGGCGGCCGCTTCACCACGTTCGAGCGCGTGCAGCTGCGTGACCTTGTCGTGGTCAAGAAATCGGGCCGGAAAGTCCCGTTCGACCGCGACAAGCTGCTGCGCTCGGTGGAGATCGCCGTGCGCAAGCGCAATGTCGATCCCGAGCGGATCGACCGCGCGGTGACCGGCATTGTGCGTCAGCTCGAAAGTTCTGGCGAAACGGAAATTGCCTCCGGTGAAGTCGGCCGCCTTGTGATGGAGGCGCTTAAGTCCCTGGACGATGTCGCTTATGTCCGTTTCGCGTCGGTCTACCGCAATTTCCGCGAGGCCAAGGATTTCCACGAATTGCTGGGCGAGTTGAAGGGCGACGAGGAAAAGAGCGAAGAGGACGCCGGCTGAGCATGGCAGCACTGCATTTGAGCGAGGCGGGGCAGGCGGCCCTTGATCGCCGTTTCATGGCCGCCGCGCTGCGGCTTTCGCGCAGGAATGCAGGCAGGACATCGACCAATCCGTCCGTCGGCACGCTGATCGTGCGGGACGATGGCGCGGGTCCGATGATCGTCGGCACCGGCGTCACCGCGGTCGGCGGACGGCCGCACGCCGAGACTGAGGCGCTTGCCGAGGCCGGTGAACTGGCGCGTGGTGCCACCGCCTATGTCACGCTGGAACCTTGCGCGCATCACGGCCGCACGCCGCCTTGCGCCAATGCGCTGGTTAATGCCGGCATTGCGCGTGTCGTGGGCGCCGCGAGCGATCCCGACCCGCGCGTCTCTGGCAAGGGCTATGCGATCCTGCGGGCCGCCGGCATCGAGGTGGTCGAAAAGGTGCTGGCGCCGGAAGCGGCCGAGCAGATGGCGGGCTATCTCATTCGTTCGCTGAGGAAGCGTCCCGAAGTGATTCTGAAGCTTGCGCTTTCCAGCGACGGCAAGATCGGCAGGCAAGGCGCCGGCCAGGTCGCGATCACAGGTGATATCGCACGCCGCGAGGTCTATCTGATGCGGGCCGAGGCCGATGCCATCCTGGTCGGCATTGGGACCGCATTGGAGGATGATCCAGCCCTGACCGTGCGTTTGCCGGGACTGGAGAACCGTTCGCCGGTCCGCATCGTGCTGGACCGGCAGATCAGGTTGCCGGAGAGCTCGAAACTGGTCTCGGGCGTCGATCGCGTGCCGCTGTATCTCGCTGCGTGTCTCGAAGCCGACCCGCAGCGCCGGGCCGTTCTCGATCGCGCCGGCGTGCGCTTCATCGGCACCGAGACGCATGAGGGCGGCGTGGCGCTGCCAGAACTGCTCGACGACCTTGCCGCGCTTGGCATGGCGAGCGTGCTGGTCGAGGGCGGCGCCAGGGTGGCGAGCGCCTTTCTGGCCGATGGTCTGGTCGACCGCATCGTGCTTTTCCAGGGGCCGGAAGCGATCGGCGACGGCGGCATTGCATCGCCGATCGATGCCGACCATATCCCCGAAGGGTTTCGCAAGCTGCGCGAGATGCGCTTCGGCGAGGACGGTTATGCCGAATGGATCAGGGATTTTTAGGGTAGCGATCGATGTTCACCGGAATTGTCACCGATATCGGCACCGTCGCCGCCGTCAAGCCGCTGAGCGAAGGCGTCGGCCTGCGCATCGACACGGCTTATGATCCCGAAACGATCGCCATCGGTGCCTCGATTTCGTGCGGCGGCGTCTGCCTGACGGTCACGGCCTTGCCCGAGCACGGTTCGAACGCGCGCTGGTTCGAGGTCGAGGCCTGGGAGGAAGCCTTGCGGCTGACCACGGCCGCGAGCTGGAAATCTGGCACGCGGATCAATCTGGAGCGGGCGCTGAAGATCGGCGATGAACTGGGCGGCCACATCGTGTCGGGTCATGTCGATGGCACCGCCGAGATCGTCGAACGCAAGGACGAGGGCGACGCGGTGCGCTTCACGCTGGAAGCGCCGCGCCATCTGGCGAGATTCATCGCGCCGAAGGGCTCGGTCGCGCTCGACGGCACCTCGCTTACGGTCAACAAGGTCGAAGGCACCCGCTTCGACGTGCTGCTGATCCACCACTCTCTGAGCGTCACCACCTGGGGCGAGCGCAAGGCCGGCGACCGCGTCAATCTCGAGATCGACACCATGGCCCGCTACGCCGCACGTCTGGCGGAGGCAGCGAAAGAGGGGCTTTGAGTTACCAGCCTTGAATTTGCCGGCCATTGGCCGTACATTGTCACCAGGAGAGTGACAATGACAGCACATCCAGCAGGTGGCCGTGTTCGTGGCGAGCGTCTCGAGACACGCGTCACGGCCGACCAGAAGAGCCTTATCGAGCATGCTGCGGCACTGCAGGGTCGCACTGTGACGGATTTTGTGCTGACCAGCCTCCAGGAAGCTGCCCGACGCGCAATCGAGGAGCACGAGCGGCTAGAGCTGTCTGTCCGCGACAGTCGGGCCTTCGTGGATGCTCTCGTCAATCCGAAACCAGTGAACGATCGCTTGCGCGATACGGTGCGTCGGTATCGCCAAGCCACTGGCATCTGAGGATGACAGGCTCGGCTGAAGCACCTCTGCGAGTTGAGGTGCTTGCCCCGCAGCACGACCGAAATTCATTCGAAAGCGGCGCAGAACCGCTCGATCGATATCTTCGACTGCAAGCGGGGCAAGACGCCCGCAAGAACATTGCTGCGCCGTTTGTGCTGGTTATGCCGAACGGATCTATCGCCGCCTACTACACGCTCTCATCGACTGCCGTGAGTGTCGGCGAGTGGCCCGCCCAGACTGTACGCAAGCTGCCGCGTTATCCGCTTATTCCGGCGACGCTGCTCGGGCGCCTGGCCGTTGATCGACGACAACAGGGCCGAGGTTACGGCCGATATCTACTGGCCGATGCCTTGCTTCGATCGCTCAGTAGCGAGATTGCTTCGTTCGCCGTCATTGTAGATGCAAAGGACGAGAACGCGCGGCGCTTTTACGAACGCGAGGGTTTTTTGCCATTTCCGGACCGGTCCATGAAGCTGTTTCGGCCGATGGCCGATATCGCGGAACTGTTCAGATGACGAAAGGCTCCGACAGAGAGAGTGATGATTCCAAACGGCAAGAACGTCTGACGCGCGAAGCAATTGCCGATGTAGACGAAGGCCGGTTGGTAAGCCACGAAGCTGTTCTCGCCTGGGCGGAGAGCCTCGGCACCCGCTATCTGCTATCGGTGCCTTACCCAAGGACGCGATAAGCAAGCGCTACCTTGTCCAATCTTCCGCTTGCGGTGAACCCCGCTTCGGCCTAAGTCACCGGCAACCCCCCGGAGACTTTTATGGCTGGCACATCCCAACACGGCAAAGCGTTCATTCGTCCGAAGGCGAAGGCGCATCTGCTGATTGTCGAAGCGCGCTTCCACGACGATCTTGCCGACGCGCTGCTCGATGGCGCGACAAACGCACTCGATGAGGCGAGCGCGACTTATGACGTCGTCACCGTTCCTGGTTCGCTCGAAATTCCCGCTGTCATCACCTTCGCGCTGGACGGCGCGGCGGAAGGCGGCACGCATTACGATGGCTTCGTGGCGCTCGGCACCATCATCCGCGGCGACACCTATCATTTCGATATCGTCGCCAATGAATCGAGCCGCGCGCTCATGGATCTGTCCGTTCAGGACTCCGTTTGCATCGGCAACGGCATCCTCACCACCGAGAACGATGCGCAGGCGTGGACGCGCGCCAAGCGCTCGGAAGGCGACAAGGGCGGCTTTGCCGCGCGCGCGGCGCTGACCATGATCGCGCTCAAAGAGAAATTCGGAGCCCAATCGTGAACGATCCCGCCTCGACCGGTGCCGTGCGCCACGCCAACAAGCGTGGCGCTGCCCGTCTGGCCGCCGTGCAGGCGCTTTATCAGATGGATGTCGCGGGCAGCGGTGTCTTCGAGATCACGGCTGAGTACGAGGCGTTCCGCCTCGGCAAGGAAGTCGACGGCGCGCTTTACCGGGAGGCCGACGCCCAATGGTTCCGCGCCATCCTCACCGGCGTGGTCGAAGACCAGAAGACCATCGATCCGATCATCCGCCAGGCTCTGACCGACGACTGGCCGCTGTCGCGGCTGGACTCGACGCTGCGCGCCATCCTGCGCGCCGGCGTGTACGAGCTGATGAAGCGCGAAGACGTGCCAGTGGCCGTGATCGTGTCGGAATATGTCGATATCGCCAAGGCGTTCTACGAGGAAGACGAGCCGAAGCTGGTCAATGCAGTGCTCGACCGTGTGTCGCGCCGTGTGCGCGGCGAGGGGCGGGGCAAGGACGCATCGTGACGGCCATCGCCGCCGAGGCGAGCAGGGAGGCACGGCGGACTGCGCTGATCCTCGCCGTTTCGCAGGCGGTCGTCGGCTCGGCGGCACCCATCGCAATCTCCATGGGCGCGCTTGCCGGGCAATACCTGCTTGGCGCGGACAAGTCGCTCGCCACCGCACCGATCACCGGTTACAACCTCGGCGTGGCCCTGGGCGCCTTGCCGGCCGCCGCCATCATCCGCCGGCTGGGTCAGCGCGGCGGGTTCATGACCGGCACCGCCGTCACCGCGCTGGGCGGCCTCAGCGCCACCCTGGCGCTGTTTCACGGCAGTTTCTGGCTGTTCGCCCTCGCATTGCTGGTGCTCGGCATCGGCGGCGCCTTCGTCCAGCAGTTCCGCTTCGCCGCCGCGGACAACGCTCCGCCGGAATTCAAGGCGCGCGCCATCTCTTTCGTGCTCGCTGGCGGCATCGTCACCGCCATTCTCGGGCCGCAGATCGTCATTTTCACCCGCGAACTGTTCGCCCCCGTGATGTTCGCCGGCTCGTTCGCCGCCATCCTGCCGCTCGCCGCCGCCGGTGCGGTCATCCTGTCGTTCCTGCGCCTGCGGCCGAAGGCAGCAAGCAGGGTTGATGTCGCCGATGGGGACGCGAGACCCCTGTCGGAAATCGTCACCAGGCCGCGTTTCGTCGCCGCTCTGTTCTGTGCCGTTGGTAGCTATGCGCTGATGAGCTTCGTCATGACCGGCGCGCCGCTCGCCATGGTCGGCTGCGGCCTGTCGGAGGACAATGCCACGCTTGGCATTTCCTGGCATGTCATGGCCATGTTCGGACCGAGTTTCTTCACCGGTTCGCTGATCCATCGTTTCGGCGCCGAGCGCGTTGTCGCCACCGGCCTCGTGCTGTTGATCGGTTGTGGGGCCGTTGCCCTGTCGGGCCTGGCATTGTGGCAGTTCTGGACCTCGCTGATCTTGCTCGGCCTCGGCTGGAATTTCGGCTTCATCGGCGCAACGGCGATGGTGGCGGCCAGCTACAGGCCATCGGAAAAAGGCAAGGTGCAGGGTTTCCACGACTTCATGTTGTTCGGCTCCGTCGCCTGCGCGTCGCTCCTGTCGGGCGTCGTCTACAATGCCTGGGGCTGGGAAATGCTGAACTGGATGATCTTCCCGGTCACCGTGCTGTGCTTCGTCGCTCTCGGCGCGCTCAAGGTGACCAGTTCGCGCAAGGCGGAAGCCTGATCCCGGAACGGCCGGCCTGGCATGATGCTGTCAGGATTGCTTCGGCTCGACTTGCGTTGTCCAAACAAAATTATTGCGCCTGTGCCCATTGTTATGAAACCGTGTACCCCGACGGGGCGTTGAAGCCATGCTCATATGCGGCCGCCGCATTCCGGTTCATAGCAAGGGATTCTCACAATGTTTTCAATCAAGGGTCTGGCTGGCGCGGCGCTCGCGCTCGGCATCACGATTGCATCGGCCAACGCTCAGGTGGTTGTCTCCTCGAAGATCGACACCGAGGGCGGCGTGCTCGGCAACATCATTCAGCTCGTCCTCAACGCCAACAACATCAAGACGTCGGACCGCATCCAGCTCGGCGGCACGCCGGTGGTTCGCAAGGCAATTACCGCCGGCGAGATCGACATCTATCCGGAATACACAGGCAATGCCGCCTTCTTCTTCGAAAAGGCCGACGATCCCGTCTGGAAGGATGCCGCCAAGGCTTATGAGACGGCCAAGAAGCTGGACTATGACGCAAACAAGATCGTCTGGCTGTCGCCGGCGCCGGCCAACAACACCTGGGCGATCGCGCTGCGCAAGGAAGTGGCCGACACCAACAAGCTCGCGACGCTTTCCGACTTCGGCAAGTATGTCGCGGGCGGCGGCCAGGTGGTGCTGGCGGCCTCGGCCGAGTTCGTCAATTCTGCCGCCGCTCTTCCGGCCTTCCAGACAACCTACGGCTTCAAGCTTAAGCCGGAGCAGTTGATCACGCTTTCGGGCGGCGATACTGCCGCGACCATTGCCGCCGCCGCCAACCAGACCAGCGGCGCCAATGCCGCCATGGTCTACGGCACCGATGGCGGCATCGCGCCTTCGGGTCTTGTGGTGCTCGACGACGACAAGGGCGTCCAGCCGGTCTACCAGCCGGCGCCGATCATCCGCGAATCCGTGCTCAAGGAACATCCCGAGATCGAGACGCTGCTGAAGCCGGTCTTCGCCAAGCTGGATCTCGTCACGTTGCAGGAGTTGAACGGCCGCGTGCAGGTCGGCGGCGAGCCGGTGAAAGCGGTTGCGGAAGATTTTCTGAAGAAGAATGGGTTCTTGAAGTAGCAGGCAGAGATCGCGGCAAAAGTGCGGGTTGGACAGGTGCGGCCGATGGACCTGCTAATCTCCCCCCTTGCGGGGGAGATGTCCGGCAGGACAGAGGGGGGTGCTGTCCCGCCGCGGTCCAGGTCAATTGTAACCACGGCATTCCACCGGGTTCACCCTCGGCAAGCAGTCACTGACGAGGTTGCGATCTGTCCCACCCCCCTCTGGCCTGCCGGCCATCTCCCCCGCAAAGGGGGAGATCGAATCTCGTTCCGGCTTTCGCCAATCGCCAGCGAAATCTGCACGGCGTGGCAAATCGCTCCTCAAGAGGAGCTGTCATGACCCTGCGCTTCGACAAGCTCGGCGTGGTGATCGCCGTGATCACGGCCTATGCGGCGTTCCTCGCCCCCTTCGCCACGTTTCGCGCCAACCGCATTGTTCCGGGCCAGGCGCGTTCGATTATCGATGCGTTGCCGGCAACGACAGGCGCTTTGCTGCTCGCTGTCATCGTCGCTGCAGCGCTCATCGCGCTGTTCAGGACGCCGCTTCTGCTGCGCCTGGCGGCCAGCGTCGTGGCGCTCGCGGCGCTGGCGCTTCTGATAGGTGTGGCCGGCACCTTCCTCACACCCGCCGGCAACACCTTCGCGCGCGTGTCTCCAGCTTCCGGTTTCTGGATACTCATCTTCGCCTTCACGCTCTTGCTGGCCGATGTGCTGACACGGCTGAACCTGTCGCCGTGGGCCAGGGTCGGCGTGCTGGCAGCAGCCGCCGTGGCCATCGGCCTGCTTTTGATGTCGGGAAGCTGGAACGATCTTTCCATTCTCAAGGAATACGCCAACCGTGCCGATAGTTTCTGGGCCGAAGGCTCCAAACACGTGACGCTGGCGCTAGGCTCCCTGTTTGCCGCGGTGGTTGTCGGCCTGCCGCTCGGCATCCTCTGCCACCGTGTCGAAGCACTGCGGGCCGGCGTGCTCAATGTTCTCAACATCATCCAGACCATCCCCTCGATCGCGCTGTTCGGCCTGCTGATCGCGCCGCTCGGCTGGGTTGCCATCCACGTGCCGGGAGCCGCCGCGCTCGGCATCAGGGGCATCGGCACGGCGCCCGCCTTTGTTGCCCTGTTCCTCTATTCGCTGCTGCCGGTCGTCGCCAATACGGTGGTTGGCCTTGCCGGCGTGCCGCGTGCCGCCAACGATGCGGCGCGTGGCATGGGCATGACCGACCGCCAACGCCTGTTCGGCGTCGAGTTTCCGTTGGCCTTCCCGGTGATCCTGACCGGCATCCGCATCGTTCTCGTGCAGAACATCGGCCTGGCGACGATTGCGGCGCTCATCGGCGGCGGCGGTTTCGGCGTGTTCGTGTTCCAGGGTGTCGGCCAGACGGCGATGGACCTTGTGCTGCTGGGCGCGCTGCCGACCGTCGCACTGGCTTTCGCCGCGGCCATCATCCTCGATGCGGTGATCGAATTGACTGCCACCAGGCGCAGGGTTGAAACGTCATGATCGAGATCGAAGGCATCACCAAGCGCTACGATGCGACCACGGTGGTCGACAATGTGTCGATGGTCATCGAGCCACGCACCATCGCCGTCATCGTCGGCACATCGGGATCCGGCAAGACGACGCTGCTGCGCATGATCAACCGGCTGGTCGAGCCGACATCGGGCATCATCAAGCTCGACGGCGCCGACAACCGCTCCGTGCCGGGCTACGAACTGCGCCGCAGCATCGGCTACGCCATCCAGGGTCACGGCCTGTTTCCGCACCGCACGGTGGCGCAGAACATCGCCACCGTGCCGGTGCTGCTCGGCTGGGACAAGGCCCGCATCGAGGCGCGCGTCGACGAATTGATGACGCTCTATCAGCTCGATCCCCAGGAATTCGGGCCGCGCTATCCCCATGAGCTTTCCGGTGGCCAGCAGCAGCGTGTCGGTGTCGCGCGCGCGCTCGCCGCCGAGCCCAATGTGCTGTTGATGGACGAGCCGTTTGGCGCGCTCGACCCGATCATCCGCGCCAAGGCGCAAGAGGACCTGCTGGCGATCCAGAAGCGCTTCGGCACCACCATCATCCTTGTCACCCATGACATGGAGGAGGCCGTGCATATGGGCGACAAGATCGCGGTCATGGATGGCGGCAAGCTGGTGCAATACGCCCGACCGGCGGAAATCCTCGCAAATCCGGCCAGCGGCTTCGTCGAGACGCTGGTTGGCGCCAGCGAGAGGCCGTTCCGGCTGTTGTCGCTCGGGCGGGTGCGTGACGCCGTCGAGCAGGGTTCCGCCGAGGGCGAGGCGATACCGGGCGATGCCAGCCAGCGCGACGCCCTGGCTGAATTGTTGTGGTCGGGCAAGCCGGCGCTGCCGGTCAAGGGCGCCGACGGCAAACCGCTCGGCCGCGTCACGGTGGACGGGTTGGTCAAGCGCGCGGCGAGGCCGAGATGAAAGCCTGGCTGCCCTTGCTGCTCAGGCTCGCGCTGGTCGTGCTGCTTTTGGCCTTCATCACCAGTCCTGGCTGGTTCGAGCCGCTGCTCAAGCCACTGACCGAAAACAATGCGCCGGCGATCTACAATCAGGGCAGCCTGCTGACGCTGACGCTGCTGCATCTGCGCACCGTGCTGATCGCTACGGTCGCAGCCACGATCGTGGCGGTGGCTCTGGCCATCCTTGTCACTCGCCCGGCGGGTGCGGAGTTCCTGCCGCTGTCGCGCAGCCTGGTCAACATCGGCCAGACCTTTCCGCCGGTGGCTGTGCTGGCGCTGGCGGTGCCGGCGGTCGGCTTCGGCGAAAAGCCGACGCTGATCGCGCTGTTTCTCTATGGGCTGCTGCCGATCTTCGAGAACGCACTGACCGGGTTGACGACGCTTCCGGCCAATGTCGTCGAGGCAGCCCGCGGCGCCGGCATGACCGGTTGGCAACGGCTCACCAAGGTGGAGTTGCCGCTCAGCGCTCCGATCATCCTCGGCGGCATCAGGCTGTCGGTGGTGATCAGCCTGGCGACGGCCACCATCGGCTCGACCGTGGCCGCAAGGACGTTGGGCGAGGTGATCATAGCGGGCCTCTTGTCCAACAACCTTGCCTTCATCCTGCAGGGCGGCCTGATCGTGGCCGCGCTCGCGGTGCTGATCTATGACGGGCTTTCGGCGGTCGAGCGCTATGCCGCGCGCAGGATGGGGCGTGAAGCGGAGTAGATTTCGGGCGCGCCGGGGATGCCCGGACAATTCCCCCGCGTTATTTCAATCGATCTAAATCAGGGGCTTCGCCGGCACTCTCATCGGGTCCGCCGTCTTTTGGGCGAAAGCCGGGCAAAAACCGAACAATATCTTGACGTTCGCGGCCCTGTTTCGCATACACCGATGCGAAGAGGTGGATTCCGCGCGCGGAATCCGGTCTTTGTCTCATCGGCCCAGGGAGGGGTTCATTTGGGCCAACAATCGAGGAAAATTCGGCAATGACCATACTTTCCGCCGTCATCGCCTGCGGCCTGCTTTCTGTCCTTTACGCCATCTGGGCGACACGTTCGGTCCTCGCGTCCGATCAGGGCAATGCACGCATGCAGGAAATCTCCGCCGCCATCCGCGAAGGCGCGCAGGCCTATCTGGCGCGCCAGTACACCACCATCGCCATCGTCGGCGTGGTCGTGCTGCTTCTCGCCTGGTGGCTGCTGTCCGTCACCGCGGCAATCGGCTTCCTGATCGGTGCCGTGCTCTCGGGCGCGGCCGGCTTCATAGGCATGCATGTCTCGGTCCGCGCCAACGTGCGTACCGCGCAGGCGGCTTCCAACAGCCTTGCGGCTGGTCTCGACATCGCCTTCAAGTCGGGCGCCATCACCGGCATGCTGGTGGCCGGCCTCGCGCTGCTCGGCGTGTCGATCTACTATCTCATCCTGACCCACTTCATGGGTCTTCAGCCAAATGACCGTGTCGTCATCGACTCGCTGGTCTCGCTCGGCTTCGGCGCCTCGCTGATCTCGATCTTCGCTCGTCTTGGCGGCGGCATCTTCACCAAGGGTGCCGATGTCGGCGGTGACCTGGTCGGCAAGGTCGAGGCCGGTATTCCCGAGGATGATCCGCGCAACCCGGCCACCATCGCCGACAACGTCGGCGACAATGTCGGCGACTGCGCCGGCATGGCCGCCGACCTGTTCGAAACCTATGCGGTGACCGTGGTCGCCACCATGGTCCTGGCCGCCATCTTCTTCGGCGGCACCGCCGCTCTGGGGGCGGCGATGCTTTATCCGCTCGCCATTTGCGGCGCCTGCATCCTGACCTCGATCGTCGGCACCTTCTTCGTCAAGCTCGGCTCCAACGGTTCGATCATGGGTGCGCTCTACAAGGGCCTGATCGTGACCGGCCTGCTCTCGATCGTCGGCCTGGGCGTCGCCACTTCGGCAACCGTGGGCTGGGGTGAAATCGGCACCGTCGCCGGCATCGTCATCACCGGCAAGAACCTGTTCATCTGCGGCCTCATCGGCCTCGTGGTGACCGGTCTTATCGTGGTGATCACCGAATACTACACCGGCACCAACAAGCGCCCGGTCAACTCCATCGCCCAGGCGTCGGTGACCGGTCACGGCACCAACGTCATCCAGGGCCTCGCGGTCTCGCTGGAATCGACGGCGTTGCCGGCAATCGTCATCGTCGGCGGCATCATCTCGACCTACCAGCTCGGCGGCCTCTTCGGCACGGCCATCGCCGTCACAACCATGCTCGGCCTTGCCGGCATGATCGTGGCGCTCGACGCCTTCGGCCCGGTCACCGACAATGCCGGCGGCATCGCCGAAATGGCCGGCCTGCCCAAGGAAGTGCGCCATTCGACCGACGCGCTCGACGCGGTCGGCAACACCACCAAGGCGGTGACCAAGGGCTATGCCATCGGTTCAGCCGGTCTGGGTGCGCTGGTGCTGTTCGCAGCCTATTCGAACGACCTGAGGTTCTTTGCCGCCAATGGCGACAAATATCCCTACTTCCAGGGCATGGGCGAGATCTCCTTCGACCTCTCCAATCCCTATGTCGTCGCCGGCCTGATCTTCGGCGGCCTCATACCGTATCTGTTTGGCGGTATTGCCATGACGGCCGTCGGCCGTGCCGCGGGCTCGATCGTCGAGGAAGTGCGCAAGCAGTTCCGCGAGGACAAGGGCATCATGGCCGGCACGTCCAAGCCGAACTATGCGCGTGCGGTCGACATCCTGACCAGGGCGGCGATCCGGGAAATGATCGTGCCGTCGCTGCTGCCGGTGCTGGCGCCGCTCGTCGTCTATTTCGGCGTGCTGCTGATCTCGGGCTCTAAGGCTTCGGCCTTCGCGGCTCTCGGCGCATCGCTCCTCGGCGTCATCGTCAATGGCCTGTTCGTTGCCATCTCGATGACCTCGGGCGGCGGCGCCTGGGACAACGCCAAGAAGTCGTTCGAGGACGGTTTCACCGACAAGGACGGCGTCAAGCACCTCAAGGGCTCGGAGGCTCACAAGGCCTCGGTGACCGGTGACACGGTCGGCGACCCCTACAAGGACACTGCCGGCCCGGCCGTCAATCCGGCGATCAAGATCACCAACATCGTGGCCTTGCTGCTGCTCGCCGTGCTCGCGCACGGCTGAGCCCGGCTTATTCTCAAAAACAAAACCCGCGGGAGCGATCCCGCGGGTTTTTCATTGGAGTTCAGTTTTCACAGGGTGGGCCCGGAGCCTCATGGGATCGCCGGGCGGCCCTATTCTCTCTGGAATTGCTCTAGGCCCTGTATCCCAGATAAATCCGGTGAAGATCGTCGCGGGCCGCAAGATCGGATGCACTGCCTTCAAGCGCCACGCGCCCGCTTTCCAGCACATAGGCCCGCTCGGCATGGGCAAGCGACAGGGCCGCGTTCTGCTCGGCGAGCAGGAATGCCGTTCCCTTTTCGCGGTTGAGCCGCACGATGATCTCGAAGATTTCCTGCACGATGCGCGGCGCCAGCCCCATCGAAGGCTCGTCGAGCAAGACCAGGCGCGGCCGGGTAAGCAGCGCCCTGCCGATGGCGAGCATCTGCTGCTCGCCCCCCGAGGTCAGGCCGGCCTGAGTGCGCCGTTTGTCCCTGAGCCGTGGAAACCAGGCATAGATATCGTCGATCTGGCGTTTGAGTTCGCTGCGGGCCGGCCGGCGCAGGAAGGCGGCAGCGAGAAGGTTCTCCTCGACAGTCAGGTGCGCGAAGACATGGCGCCCCTCGAGCACATGGACGATGCCGCGCCCCGCCAACCGGTTGGCGGGGCTGCCCAGAATGGTCTCTCCGTCGAAATGGATATGGCCACGGCGCACCGTGGCCCGATCGGCGGCGGCGAGGCCGGAAATCGCTTTCAGGACCGTGCTTTTCCCGGCGCCGTTGGCGCCGAGCAAAGCGACGATTTCACCTTCTTTGATCGTCAGCGAAACGTCGGCAACCGCCAGGATCGCTCCGCCGTAGACAACCTCGATGCCGGAAACATCGAGAAGCTTGCGCGCAGTGGCATCGGTGATGGGAAGTGTGGCGGTCATCATTGGCCTCATTTCATCGGGGCGCGGCATCCGCCACGCCCCGATGCCCGACAATCAATTGGTCTCGGTGTCCGGCGTGCGCGGTGTGATGCCGTGCTCCTTGGCATAGGCGGCCGCGCCTTCCTTGATCAGCGGATTGAGAAGGTCGTGGTCGGCCTTGATCCAGTCGGTCTGAAGCACCCATTTCTCCCCGTCCCAACTCTGGATGCGGGCAGCGCCGCCGCCTTCATGGTCGGTGGGCGTGATCTTGATCGGCTGCAGCAGCCCTTCGAAGCCGATCTGCTTCAGCCTGGCATCGTCGATCGTCAGGTGCTCGAAGGCCCAGCGCCCTTCTTCGCCGTTCAGCGGCCTGGCGCCGAAATGCTTGTAGCCGGTGCGCAGCGCTTCCACCGCCAGCGCGGCGTTGACGAGGCCGACATTGTAGTTGACCGCGCCGAAAAGCTTCTGGTCCCTCAGATCCGACTTGCCCTTGTCGAGGATCTCCGCCTTCAGGCGCTTGTGGATGTCGAAATCGGTGCCGCCCGGATAGGGCGCCAGCGCCGAATAGCCGATGGCCGCCTTGCCGGCCGGGATCACGTCGGATTCGGAGCCCGCCCAGACGTCGCCGATGATGTGGTCCGCCGGGAAACCGAAACGCTGCGCCGTCTTGATCGCCACGACTGTCGAAACGCCCCAGGTGCGCAGGAAGACCCAGTCGGGCTTCGTCTCGCGGATCTGGCGCCATTGCGGCGATTGCTCGTTGCCCGGGTCGGCGACCGGAATCTGGATGTTTTCGAAACCGTATTTCTTGGCGAGCACATCGATCGCCGGCTGGCTGGCGCGGCCATAGGCGCTGTCGTGATAGACGGTCGCGATCTTGAGGCCCTTGAGCTTGTCGAAGCCGCCGACCTTGGAAGCGATATAGTTGATGCCGGTCGAGGCCTGGCTGTAGTAGCTGAACAGCAGCGGGAAGGCATAGGGGAACACCGTGCCGTCGACCGTTTCCGTCTTGCCGCCGGCCGGATCGATGAGCGGAATCTTGTCGGCCGCCGCTTTCTCGAGAAGGGCATAGGTCGCCGGCGTGCCGTGGGTGAAGAAGAAGGCGAGCGGCGAGCCGTCCTTGCCCGCCTTGACGCGCTCGTAGACTTCCACCGTGCGGTCAGGGCTCCATTCGGTCTCGAACTCCTCATAGTTGAGCTTCACGCCCTCGACGCCGCCCTCGACCTCGTTGATGTAGCGGAAATAGTCGCGTTCGCCGGCCCACCAGAGCTCTCCCGACGAGGCGTAGGCGCCGACCCGGTAGGTCGGCAGCGGAATGTACTGGCTGACATCCGCGGCCCGGGTCACGGTCGCGCCTGAGAAGACGGTGCCGGCAAGAAGCGCGGCTAAAAGCAGTCGTTTCATGGATTTAGCTCCTAGTTTTGAGAGGATGGAAACAGTCGCCGGCGCGCTGCCAGCCTGATGCCGAGCAGGCGCGCAAGACCTTCGGGTTCCTTGACCAGGAACCACATGATGAGCAGTCCGAAGATGCCTTTCTGGATGTTCTGCAGCAGGCCGGCATCGACGTGACCGCTGAAGAGGTGTTGGAACAGCCAGTCCAGCGCGAGGGGCAGCAGGCTGACGAAGGCGGCGCCGAGATAGGCGCCGCGAATGGTGCCGAGACCGCCGATGATGATGATGAACAGGATCTGGTAGGATCGCGACAGGCCGAAGCTCTGGACGCTGGCCGAGCCGAGATAGGCGAACGCCCAGAGCGCGCCGGAAACGCCGAGAATGAAGCTCGAGATGGCGAACGCCTGCAGCTTCGCCCGCGTCACCGGCACGCCGATCACCGCGGCTGCCGTATCCATGTCGCGGATCGCCATCCAGTTGCGCCCGGTCTGGCTGCGCACCAGGTTGAAAGACAAAAGAGTGAGCAGCGCGACGGCGCCGAGCGTCAGATAGTAACGCCCGTGCGGCGTTTCGGCATTGAGCCCGAAGACCGTAAGGCCACGGGGCAGGGATATCGTGGCCGACGAATTGCCATCGTAGAACCACGGGAACTTGAGGAACAGCCACTCGAAGAAGAATTGCGCGGCGAGCGTACTGACGATCAGGTAGAACCCCTTGATGCGCGTCGAGGGGATGCCGAAAGCAAGCCCCACACTGGCCGCGATCAGCCCCGAGACGATCAGCGCTAGCGGCAGGGGCAAGTCCGGCACGCGAAGCTGCAGCGAGAAGGTGGCGTAGGCGCCGACCATCATGAAAGCGCCGGCGCCGAGCGAGAGCTGTCCCGCATATCCGGTCAGAAGATTGAGGCCGAGCCCCGCGAGCGACAGGATCAGGAAGGGAACGATGATGGCGTTGATCCAGTATTCGGAGGCCAGAAGCGGGGCGGCCAGGATCAGTATGGTGCCGGCGGCGAGGCCCGCGGCGCGCAGGGCGGCGGAGCCGTTCACGGGGGCAGCGATGCGCAGATCGATCTCGGACATGGCTCAGACCCTCTCGATCTGGCGTTCGCCGAACAGGCCGGCGGGGCGGATGAACAGGAAGACGAGCGCCAGCGCATAGGCGAACCAGGGCGTGATGCCGCCGCCGAGGAAGGGGCCGAGATAGGTCTCGGCAAGGCTTTCGCCGGCGCCGACGACGAGGCCGCCGACGATGGCGCCGGCAATCGAGGTGAAGCCTCCGATGATGAGGACGGGGAGCGCCTTGAGCACCACCAGGGACAGCGAGAACTGCACTCCCTGGCGTGCGCCCCACAGAAGCCCCGCGACCAGCCCGACCACACCCGCGACCGCCCACACGATCTGCCAGATACGGTTGATGTCGATGCCGAGCGACAGCGCAGCGCGCGTGTCGTCGGCGACGCCGCGAAGCTGGATGCCGATACGGGTGCGGTTAAAGAGCAGGGACAGGCCGATGCCAAGGGCCAGCGCGACACCGGCCGCGATCAGGTCGAACTGGCTGATCATGATGTCGCCGACGAAGATCGGCAGGTCGTCTATGCCGAGGTCGAGGGCGCGAACCTGTGAGCCCATGATGCCTTGGGCCACCGCCTCGATGAGGTAGGACAGGCCGAGCGTCGCCATGAACAGCGTCATCGGACTGCGGTTGGTGAGGGGCCGCAACAGCAGCTTTTCGATGGCGATCGCCATCAGCACGAGCAGCGCGATCGTGATCGCGATGGCGACGGGTGCAGGCACCCCTTGCCCGGTCAGCGAAACAAAAGTCAGCGCGCCAAAGAGCAGGATCGAGCCCTGCGCGTAATTGAAGACGCCCGACGCCTTGTAGATCAGCACGAAGCCGATCGCGACCAGCGAGTACATGGTGCCGGCGAGCAGGCCGCCGATGAGGGTTTCCAGGAACATGCTCATGCGGCGATTTCCGTGCGTTCGGAGCCGAGATAGGCGGCGATGACATCGGGATTGTCGCGGATCGTCTCGGGCGGCCCATCGGCGAGCTTGCGGCCGTAATCGAGCACCACCACGTGGTGGGCGAGTTCGAGCACGATGCCGATGTCGTGCTCTATCAGCACGATGGTCAGGCCGAGATCCCGATTGAGGCGTCCGATGACCGTGGCGATCTCCTGCTTTTCGGCGGCGTTCATCCCGGCGAGCGGCTCATCGAGCAGCACCAGGCGCGGCTCGGCGACCACGGCCCTGGCAAGTTCGACTTTCTTCTGCACCCCATAGGGCAATGTGCCGACGATGGTCGCGGCGTGGCGGTCGAGGCCAAACAGACGCAGGACTTCGTGGGCCCGCTCGCGGAAGCGGCGCTCCTCGTTGCGCGCACGCGGCAGCCGGAACATTTCCTCGACAAGGGTCAGCCGCGAATGCCGGGAGAGCCCGGTGATCACATTGTCGATGACACTCATGCCGGAAAACAGAGCGTTGTTCTGGAAGCCGCGCCCGATGCCGCGCCGGGCGGCCTCGAGGGGCTCCATGCGCCGAAAGTGCTCACCTTCGAAGATGATGTCGCCGGCATCGGGCACATAGACGCCGTTGAGGATGTTCAAAAGCGAGCTCTTGCCGGCGCCGTTCGGTCCGATGAGCGCGCAGATTTCCCGCGCTTCGACCTGGAAGGAAAGATCGGAAATAGCTTTGACGCCCTTGAATGACAGAGAGACATTCTTGACTTGCAGGGCAGGGCGCGCGGGCGTGGTCATCGGGTGATGGTCCGTCGTTTCTGGTGTCCGGCAGCCATGGCTTCGCCTTCAGCGGCGAGCGGAGACCGCCACGGCTTGGTCTGGTCGGGGGTGCCGGCTTTGGCTCAGGCGGCTTCGCCGGAAGCCGCGGCCGCTTCTTCCAGCTTGACGCGTTCGATGTCGCGGAACCGGTGGGCGGGATGGTTTGCCGGCAGGTATGGCCCTTCGCCGAACAGCTTTTCGCGCAGCGTGCCCTCGCGGTACGACGTTGCGTAGACGCCCCGCCTCTGGAGTTCGGGGACGACATAGCCGATCACGTCGGCGAAGCTGTCATGCGCCAGCGCGTAGGCGAGATTGAAGCCGTCGATGTCGGTTTCCTCAACCCATTCCTGCAGCAGGTCGGCGATGGTCGACGGCGAGCCGACAAAGAGCGGGCCGAGACCGCCAATGCCGCCCCACTTGGCCAGTTCCTCGATCGTCCACACCTTGTCGCCTTCGGCCAGATGCTCGACCGCCGAGATGATGGCGTTGGTCTTCACCTTCCTCACGGTATCGGTCGGCTTGTAGTGGCCGAAATCGATGCCGGTCCAACCCGACATCAGCACCAGCGCGCCGTCATAGGAAGCGTATCTGGCGTAGTCCTCATATTTGGCGCGGGCCTTCTCGTCTGTCTCGTCGACGATGATGGTCGCCATCGCGTAGATCAGCACCTTCTTGGGATCACGGCCTTGCGCGGCGGCCCGCTGGCGGATGTCGGCGACATAGGCGCGCGTGGCATCCTTGAGCGGCGTCGAGATGAAGACGCATTCGGCATGGCCGGCGGCGAACTGCTTGCCCGCGCCCGATGCGCCGGCCTGGAACAGGACCGGGGTGCGCTGCGGCGATGGCTCGCTGAGGTGATAGCCAGGTACCTCGAAATACTTTCCGCGGTGGCCGATCTCGTGGATCTTGGACGGATCGGCGAAAATGCCGCGCTCCTTGTCGCGGAGGACGGCGCCTTCCTCCCAACTGCCCTCGAACAGCTTGTAGAGGATCTCGACATATTCGGTCGCGACATCATAGCGGTTGTCATGCGAGCGCAGGCCGCCCTGGCCGACATTCTTGGCGCCGCTCTCCAGATAGGACGTAACGATATTCCAGCCGACGCGGCCCTTGGTGTGATGGTCGGCGGTCGAAAGCCGCCGCGCGAATGTGTAGGGGTGCTCGAAACTGGTCGATGCGGTGATGCCGATGCCGAGATGGCTGGTCGCCAGCGCGATCGGGTTGGCAAGTTGCAACGGATCGTTGACCGGGATCTGCACACCCTGCAGCAGCGCGTTGTCCAGGTTTCCCTTGTAGACGTCGTAGTAGCCGACGACATCGGCGATGAAGACGGATTCGAAGAAGCCTGTCTCCAGAAGCCTGGCCAGGTCGGTCCAGTACTCCAAATCCTTGTATTGCCAGGACCGGTCGCGCGGGTGACGCCAGAGCCCGGGCGACTGGTGTCCCACGCAATTCATCTCGAAGGCATTGAAACGTACTGTCTTGGCCATGGAGCATTTGTCCGTACTGATATGAACGGCACAGTACGGGCGGAAATCCACTCGATACAGAAATTCTATCTTTTTTATAGACATTATAGGAAAAAGGCATTCCTCGGCGATGGGCGCCGTCGGTGTTGCCCGTTCTGCGTCATGCCGAAGTGCAACGCGCGCGAGCAAACGAACTCCAGCAAGGTGTTCAGCCCTTTTCCTGCGCGCCCAGATCCACGGCTCGTTGATAGCGCGCCAGCATCTCCTGCACTCCCGGTTCGCGCTCGGGCAGCGGTGGCAGGCCGCGTATGACGCGCAGCTTGTCCACAAAGGCGCCGGGGCCATATTTGCGACGAAACTCCCTGGCTCTCGGGTGGACCCCGCAGGCGGCCAGAAACCTACGTTTGAGATAGGTCGATTTCTTAAGGGGGGAGGGAAGAATGGCCTCGGCAAGAATCCTTACGCGCAGGACGTCGGGCGCTCTCATGGCTTCGACGAGGTCCTGCTGCTCGGCCGCCGTGTCTTCGACATAGCTGCCCCTGCGTGTGCCGGAGAACAGGCTGAGCACGGTCAAATGCGGCATCGTCGCGATCACGGCGCCTTTACGCCATGCGCGGAAGAGCCAGTCCTGCGAACTTTCGCAGAAGCACTGGACGGCCGGCCGCCAGGGGCCGAGCCAGGGGAGCGACGACCGCCTGACAACTTGCGCCGATCCGTATCCGGCCGTGATGACGGGATCGTAGAAGCCGTTCCTGCCAACCCCGAAGATCAGGTTCCTGGGGAGATCGCCTTGATCTGATCGCGGCTCGATGATGGCACCGCGGGCGATGACGATGTCGGCGCTGGTCGCATCCATCCAGCCGGTGGTTGCCGCCAGATGGTCGGGGAACCAGAGGTCGTCATGGTTGAGCAAGGCGACGAAGCGCCCGCGCGCTCTGGCAAGGCCTATGTTGTTGGGGCCGGATTGTTCACCGAAATTGACCGGCAGGTCGACATAGGCGATGCGCGCATCGGCGAAGCCGGCGATGGCCGCCGCCGTATCAGGAGCACAGGCATCGCCGATGACGAGGATCTCGAAATCCTGCAGGGTCTGACGCAGCACACTGTAGAGGGCTTGCCGCAAGGCGGCGGGCCGGTTGTGAGTGGCGATCACCACTGAGACAAGCGGCGTGGCCCGCCCGGTTGGATCGGACTGGCCGGGCCGTTCCACGCTACACCAGCTTGTAAGGGATTTGGTCCGTGTCCGGCGGCAGGCGCCAATGGTCGGGCGCCTCGTATGAATAGGCCTTGTCGACGAGATTGAGCAGCAAAGCCGTTTCCGGGCCAAGCGCGGTCACGCCATGCCAGACGCCTGGCGGAATGATGACAATGGCCGGACGCGACGCCCCGGTTATCTTGTGCCAGACCGTGCCGAAGCTGGGCGAGGCCTTTCGGCCGTCGTAGAGCGATATGCGCACGCTGCCGGTGCAGCAGAAAAGCCGGTCCAGCGTCGTCTGGTGCGCGTGCCAGCCCGTCACCGCGCCTGGATACATCGTGCGCTGGAAGACCTGGCCGACAGGCCGTTGATCGAGATCCCACTCGTCCCGAAAGACCTCGGTCAGGTAGCCGTTGGAGGTTGCGACCGGCTTGATTTCCTTGATTCTGACGCCGTCGATCGACGGCGGGTCGATGGCGAGCCAGTCCGATGTCACGGTTTGCTGGTCGGGTGTTCCAGTGGCCATCCAGCCATCTGGCGCTGCGCGGTGATCACTGGTCATATTCAAGCCCCCCAGCCCGGCGGATCCGATAACGGACTGTCTCATCACTGGCAAGCCGGCCCGCCGCTGGCCAAACAAAAACCCGTGAGATCGCTCCCACGGGTTTTTGGTCGCCTGAGACAGTGTGGCCCGAAAGACTGGCCGAAGAGGATTAGACGCCGCCAGCTCCTGGGATGCCGGGTGCGATCTTGCTGGCGCCGCTGATGATCTGGCTGAGGAAGTTCTGGTCCTTGCCGCCGGTCGGCGTGGTGCGCGAGATGAAGTCGAAAATCTTGCCGTCCTTGAGACCGTAATTGGCGATCTGCGTGACGCGGCCATCGGCGCCGAAATAGACCGCCAGCACTTTCTGGTCGACCAGCCTGGGCTTGTCGAAGGCGACATAGCGCTTGCGCGTCTGCGAGATGTAATAAAACGCCTCATTGTCGAAGGTCGCCGTCGTCGACGGCGTGCCAAGCGCCAGCAGCACCTGCTCGCGGCTCGACCCGACCGGCACCGAATCGACCGCCTGCTGGTCGATGACATAACCTTGCGTAAACGTCTCGCTCGGGTTGAGATCGCCGATCATCTTGTTTGTGTGGCAGGCCGACAACGCCGAAACGACGAGCAGCAGTGAAACCGCGCTAGCGGGCCTGGACGTGAAGGTCGACTTGAAATTCAGCGCGCGCAACAACAATTCTCCATTATATCGCCGCAACTTGCGCTGGGCCGCAAAACCGGTAAACCAGCTTGCTTGCCGATGCAACAAGGCCAATTCAACAAACGGTCCCCGGAGACCATCCCCATGTTCCAGCGCCTTTTTGGTCGCGAACGTCACGCCAACCGCGCCATCACGGACGCGCTTTACGCACAAATCGTGGCGGCGGCGCGGCAGACAGTATTTTATTCCCATTGGAATGTGCCGGACACGCCGCTCGGCCGTTTCGAGATGCTTTCGCTGCATATGTTCCTGGTCCAGCATCGGTTGCGCGGGGAGGACGGCGTGGCGCAGGATATCGCGCAGGTGCTGGTCGACGAGTTCTTCCTCGATGTCGATCATTCGCTGCGCGAACTTGGCATCGGCGATGTCGGCGTGCCCAAGCGCATGAAGAAGCTGGCGAAGATGTTTTATGGCCGCACCGCGGCCTATGATGATGCGCTGGAAAGAAATGATGTCGAAGGGCTGACCGCCGCACTTGCCCGCAATGTCCGGCCAGATGCCGGTACATGGCCGGAGGCGCCGCAACTGGCCGCCTATGTGACCGAGGCCTGCCGTCAGTTGGCCGCCCGTCCGACCGAATCAATCGTTTCCGGCACCGTGGCCTTTCCGCTCCCCAGCGAGGTTGACCGATGAAACACGCTGATCCGCAAAGCCCGGTTTCCTTTTTCGCGAACGTCGCCCGGCTGCCGCAGAAAGGGCTTCCCGTGGTGATCGAAGCCGATGCCGCGCAGCGCGCGGCGCTTGCCGTTGAGCATGGCCTTCTGTCGGTCGAAGCCTATCGAGCCGAACTCCTGGTGACGTCCTGGAAGCGCAATGGCGTGAAGGTCAGCGGCCGTGTCGAGGCCGATATCACCCAGGCCTGCATCGTCACGCTCGAACCCGTCGTGGCCCATATCGACGAACCGGTCGAGGCGCTGTTGCTGCCGGAGGATTCAAAACTTGGAAGGCTGGGTTTCGAAGGCGGTGGCGAGATATTGCTCGATGCGGACGGACCTGACGCTCCGGAGACATTTTCGGGCGACACGATCGATGTCGGGGCTCTTGCCGAGCAGTTCTTCGGACTGGCGATCGACCCCTATCCGCGCAAGCAGGGCGCGTCGCTGGACACTGCCGGCGATGCTGAACCGGCTGAGAACGAATTTCAGCAAAAACTGCGATCCTTGCTGGGAAAATCCTGAAAACCTCGCCCGCGACGGAAAAGTCGGTTGTACGAAAACCCAAAACCGCTATTTTCGCCGAACCTTCGCGATCACCAAAGCGACCTGCCGCATAACCCGTGAGATGAATACCGCGTGATCAGGATTTCCATCGATGCCATGGGCGGCGATCACGGACCAGCCGTGGTCATCCCGGCGCTCATGACCGTCGCCACCCGTCGTCCCGACATCCGCTTCGTCATCTACGGGCGTGAGGAACTGGTGCGCCCTGAACTGGCCAAGTTTCCCAAACTGGCCGAGGTGAGCGAGTTCTTCCACTGCGAGATCGCGGTCAGGATGGACGACAAGCCAAGCCAGGCGCTGCGCCATGGCCGCTGGAAGTCTTCGATGTGGAAGGCGATCGAAGCGGTCAAGTCCGGCGCGGCCGATGCCTGCATCTCCGCCGGCAACACCGGTGCGCTGATGGCGATGTCGAAATTCTGCCTGCGCACCATGGCCACCATCGACCGTCCGGCGATCGCTGCATTGTGGCCGACCTTGCGCGGCGAAAGCGTGGTTCTGGATGTCGGCGCCACCATTGGCGCTGATGCGCACCAGCTCATTGATTTCGCCATTCTGGGCACCGGCATGGCGCGTTCGGTGTTCGGCATCGCCCGGCCAACGGTCGGCCTGCTCAATGTCGGCGTCGAAGAGATCAAGGGCCAGGAAGAGGTCAAGGAAGCCGGACGCATGCTGCGCGAGGCCAACATGGCCTCGATGAATTACCATGGTTTTGTCGAGGGCGACGACATCGGCAAGGGTACGGTCGACGTCGTGGTCACGGAAGGTTTCGCCGGCAATATCGCGCTGAAGACCGCCGAAGGCACGGCGCGCCAGATCGCGGGTTACTTGCGTGCCGCCATGAGCCGCACCCTGATGGCCAAGATCGGCTATGTCTTCGCCAAGGGCGCCTTCGACCGCTTGCGCGAAAAGATGGATGTCGGCCGCTCCAACGGCGGCGTTTTCCTCGGGCTGAACGGCATCGTCGTCAAAAGCCATGGCGGCGCGGATTCGGATGGTTTTGCCGCCGCGATCGAGCTTGGCTACGACATGGTGCGCAACAATCTGCTCGACCGCATCGAGGCCGACCTGGACCTGTTTCATGCGCGCAACCCGCATGCCCTGACATCCCGGAAATCCGACGTCGTTAGCGACGCGAAGGAATAGGAAAGAGCTTTGATCAGATCAATCGTGCGCGGCACGGGCGCCGCGCTGCCCCGCCGCATCATGAAGAATGCCGATTTCGAAGGCATGGTCGAAACCTCGGACGAGTGGATCGCCCAGCGCACCGGCATCCGCCAGCGCCACATCGCCGGTGACGACGAGACGACGGCTTCTCTTGGCGAGGCCGCGGCGCGCGCGGCGCTCGCCAATGCCGGACTGACGCCTGATGATATCGACCTGATCGTGTTGGCGACCTCGACGCCCAACAACACGTTTCCGGCCACCGCGGTGGAAATCCAGAACCGGCTCGGTATGCATCACGGCTTCGCCTTCGACATGCAGGCGGTGTGTTCGGGTTTCGTCTATGCCGTGACCACGGCTGATCTTTACATCCGTGGCGGCCTCGCCAAACGCGTGCTGGTAATCGGCTCGGAGACTTTTTCACGCATTCTTGACTGGAGCGACCGTTCGACCTGCGTGTTGTTCGGCGACGGCGCTGGCGCCTTGGTGCTGGAGGCAGGAGAGGGGACAGGCGGGATTGCCGACCACGGGGTGCTGGCTGCCAGCCTGCGTTCCGACGGCACGCACAAGGACAAGCTGTTCGTCGACGGCGGCCCTTCGACGACCGGAACGGTCGGCCATCTCAGGATGGAAGGCCGCGAAGTCTTCAAGCATGCGGTCGGCATGATCACCGACGTGATCGAGGCGACATTCTCACAGGCCGGCATATCAGCCGAGGATCTCGACTGGTTCGTGCCGCACCAGGCCAATAAACGGATTATTGACGCTTCGGCCAAGAAGCTCGGGATTGCCGAGGAAAAGGTGGTGGTTACCGTCAATTTGCACGGTAACACCTCGGCTGCTTCCGTGCCGCTGGCGCTTTCGGTGGCTGTCGCCGACGGCCGCATCAAGAAGGGCGACCTGGTGCTTCTGGAAGCCATGGGCGGTGGCTTCACTTGGGGCGCGGTTCTGGTTCGCTGGTAAGTGCCGCACGCCCCGGTTTCGGTCCTTGACCTTGCCGGATCAATTACTTAGGGTCTGCGGTTGTTGTGCCGATTTTGTGTTTTGAGCTGATGGGACGGTCGCATGGGGGGAAAGACACTTACTCGCGCCGACCTGGCGGAGGCCGTATACCGAAAGGTCGGCCTGTCGCGCACTGAATCGGCCGAGCTCGTCGAGGCGGTTCTTGACGAGATTTGCGAAGCGATTGTGCGCGGCGAGACGGTCAAGCTGTCGTCTTTCGCGACCTTCCATGTCCGTTCCAAGAATGAGCGCATCGGCCGCAATCCAAAGACCGGCGAAGAGGTTCCGATCCTGCCGCGCCGGGTGATGACCTTCAAGTCGTCGAACGTGCTGAAGAGCCGCATCCTGCGTTCCCACCAGAACAGCAAGGCCAAGGGCGGCAAGTAGCCTGCCCATTGCGGTTGATAACCGGCCCTAACATGGCGCCGGACTTGAATATTGCTTCACAAACCGCTGAAATAAGCCCGATTCGGCAGCTTGGCCGGATTGGTGTTCCGCGTATGGTCCATTCCGCGCAAACGGAGTGAGCTTGTCTTTCTGTCGAGTGTGATCTCGTCTGAAGATCGTTCCGGGTCACGCTCCAGCGTGAGGATTTCGCCCATGGACAAAAGCCCTGACGCCTTCCGCACCATCAGCGAGGTCGCCGAGGATCTCGACCTGCCGCAGCATGTGCTGCGTTTCTGGGAGACACGCTTCAACCAGATCAAGCCGATGAAGCGCGGCGGCGGCCGGCGCTACTACCGGCCGCAGGACGTCGAGTTGATCAAGGGCATCCGTCATATGCTCTATGACCAGGGCTACACCATCAAGGGCGTGCAAAAGCTGCTGCGCGAAAACGGCAATCATTTCCTGGTGGCCATCGGCAACGGCGACATGGCCGCTGTCGAAGCGATCTCGCAACGCAAGCAGGCCGACCAGGTGCCGCTGACGCCGGCCGCGCAGCCGCGCGGCGGCGACGATGAACTGGTTGGCCAGCCAAGGGTCAAGCCGAGCCGCCGCTTCTTCGGCCTGGGCAAGAGCGACGAGGAGGGGCCGGTGCCGCCTGACGCGTCGAAACTGTCGCGGGACAATCGCGCGCTGCTGCAGGAGGCGCTGTTCGACCTCTTGGAATGCAAGCGACTGCTTGACCAGGTGCGCTGACAGCCACGGAGCGCTTTAAAGCCTCGAAGCTGGAACCCGCCTCCGGGCAGGGCGTTACGTTTCCTTCTGCAAGACGCGAGCAAAAGCAAAGGAAACGTATGATGGCATCATTTTCGACCCTTTCGGACATTGACCTGGAAAAGCAGGTCGCGATCCTGTCACGGGAACTCGCGGCATTGCGCAAGGCAGTGTCAAAGCGGGGTGGCGCTTATTATGACGACGGCCGTGATGCCGCTCTCGATACATATTCCGATCTTGCCGGCCGCCTGCGCGATGCCATGCCCGCAATCCGCAAACAGGGCAGGGTGATCGAGAAATCGGCCCGCGACCATCCAGCGGCAGCGGCCACCGTTGGCCTTGTCGTGCTCGGTGTCGTCGCCAGTCTGCTGTTCAGCCGGCGCTGATGCATTCAGGTACAGCGAATTAGGAAGGAAATGGCGGCTCGCCTTCTTGCGCGGCCGCCATTGCCGATTTTATCAACGGCTTATGATACGGCTTTGGCATTTGGCGCGCAGCGCGTCGGCATAGAGGCGGACCACGCCGCTGTGCTGGCGGCGCAGGAACGCCGACTGGTCCAGCCGCCAGAGCAGCTCGATCTCGCCGGCAAACGCGGGATTCGTGGTCGTGCCATAGCCCGCGCCTGGATAGACGACGATCTCGCCGCCATAGAGACGATCATCGGTAACCAGGAAGTCGATCCTGATATAATCGAGGTCGCCGGCGATGACAGGGGCGATCGATATCGCTTCACGGACATAGTCGAGAAGCCGCGTGTTGGCGGGCACGGCCTGGTCCTCGCGGGGATAGTCCGGGTCGCGCCCGGGCAATGGATTGGCGTCCCGGTCCAGAAGCAGCGAACGTCCCGCTTCCTTATCCTCGACCCAGGCATGCGTTACCACGCCGCCGCAGACATGCACCTTGATGTCGGTTGCAATCGTTGTTCCGGAGAGCGCGAGCCGCTCTTCCACGAAGACGGTGGGAACGATGGGCCAATAGGCCCATTCGCCATTGCGACGGCCATAGCGCTTTCTCAGCCAGTGCCTCGCCTTGGCGATGATGGCGCCGCGATCGGGGACGCCATTGGCCACGAATATGTTCATGGCGCAGCCATGGTTGGTCTTGATGATGACATCACCCGCCAGCAAGTCGAGCGGAATGTCGGCGGGATCGCGCCCAAACCAGAGCGTCCGGGGCACGGCAAGTTCGGGGCAGGCGCCGCGCAGGTGAGCCTTGGCCGCAAGCTTGTCTGTCAACGTGACGAACAGAGGGTTGCGGTCGACGACTTTCCGCCAGAGCAACATCTCATGGTATGTTTCGGGCGTGGCCAGATTGGGCAAATAGCCCAGTTTTATTGCGAAGCGCACAGTAAGCGCGGGGTGGCGAAGGATCAGAAACAGCCCCGCGACCGACAGAATGATACGTCCTGTCCAGGAAAAACTGGCCTTGGCAGACATCGGGAATACCTGGCCATTGTTGGCTGAGTCCGATCCGGAAACATCATGGATCGGATGTATCCATGCCTATCGTGATTTTGTGCTTTCGTAAAAGGGTAAGTGGGCACAGCTATCCTGAATTGGCATGAATTGTCGGTCAGCCGGCCTTCTGCGGAGCACCTCTCATTTTCATTCCGGACTGCGAGCTATGGCGTCGTCCCGGTATCTGGCACGAAGTGCATTTGCATAGACGGCCATGACGCCCTTGTGCCGCCGTCGCAGAAAGGCGGATTGATCGATCCTCCAGAGGTGCTCGATTTCCGCCGCGATCGCCGGGTTCGTCCATGTGCCGTATCCGGCGGCGGAATAGGCTGTGATCTCGCCGGCATAAAGGCGATCGTCGGTGACCAGGAAGTCCACCCGGATATAGTCGAGGTCGCCGGCTATGCCGGGCGCCATCGAGATTGCCTGGCGGACATGGTCGAGCAGCCTCGCATTGACGGGCAGTCCCTGGTCTTCACCGGGATAGTCCGGATCGCGGCCGGGCAACGGATTGGCCTTCCGGTCGAACAGCACCGAACGTTTGGCGTGCTTATCCTCCACCCAGACGTGGCATATCACCCCGCTGCAGACATGGACCTTGATGTCGGTGGCAATCGTACCGCCGCTGAGCGCAAGCCGCTCTTCCACGAAAACGCTGGGTACGACAGGCCAGTAGGCCCACTCGCCATTGCGCCGCCCATAGCGTTTCCTGAGCCAGCGGCGCGCCTTGCGCTCGATGTCGGCGCGATCCGGTTTGCCGTCGCAAACGAACATGTTCATCGCGCAGCCGTGGTTTGCCTTGACCACGACGGCACCGGTCAGCAGATCCTGGGGAATGTCCGCGGCGTCACGTCCGCGCCAGAGCGTCCTTGGTATGGCGATCTCGGGGCAAATCGCATGGATATAGGCCTTGGCCGCGAGCTTGTCGGTCAGCGTGACGAAGAGCGGGTTGCGATCGAGGATCTTTCGCCACAGCAGAAGCTCATGGTAGCGCGTCGGCGCGGCCGGATTGGGCAGATAGCCCAGCTTCATGAAGAAGCGCACGATGAGAACAGGGTGGCGAAGCGTCAGCCACAATCGGGCCGCCGACAGGACAATGCGGTTTGTCCGGGAAAGATCGGCCTTGGCCGTCATCGGGATACCTGACTGGTTGACGAAAACTGACTCCGGTCAGTGTATGCCGGTCAGAAACATCCCGCCGTATCGCGATTTGGCTTTGCGCGGAAGATACCGCTATCTCCGATGGATGACCAAAATGCCAGTCCAGCGAAGTTTGCCGCAACACGCCCGATTCATGGTGAGCTTGGCGATGTAAAGCCAAGAGAGATCAGCCTTGAACAAGAAGCCAAGGCTGGTCTTCTCGTTGGAGGCTGCGGTATCAGGCCTTCTTCACCATCTTCTTCATGTGGTGATGGTGATGATGGTGGTGGTGGTGATGATGGCGATGGTGGTGGCGATGATGATGGTGATGACGATGGTGCTTTGCCATCGGTGCCGCATCCGCACTCGCCACGCCGATAGCCGGCACGGTGAAGGCAACTGCGACTGCGAGGCCGAGGGCCGAGAGGAGGGACTTCTTCATGGATCGTTTCCTTTTTTCGCAGGCATGTTTAAATCGGGTCGAGGACCCGACCGCCGCGCTTGAAATTACGCGCCCGAATTTTTTCGTCAGTATTTCCCGATTGTAGAATTTTGTTTCTGGACTGTTTCTGGCAAGGCGCGGTCTCCGGTGCTGCCGTCACAGGTCGAGGACCGCGCTTTCGCCGCCTGTTTCGGCTACATCGGCGGAACCACGCCATGGTTTCCCACCACCACGCGGCTGGAGGTCAGCGTGCCGTCGGCCGCGCGCTGGGCGGTAACGAAGACCGTCGCGCCCGGCTTTATGTCGTCCGGCGTGGCTGCTGCGAAGGTCACCACGGGCGTGCTGTCGGGTATTGAGATCTTCTTGGTCTGCCCATTGTCATAGGTCAGCGTCACGGCGCGCCCGTTCACATCGGTGACGTCGGCCACGGTGCCGTTTGTCATGCGGCTGTTCGGCTGCAGGTCCCATGGACGGTCCCCTTCGCCGGTGCCCTTCAAAGCCGCCGGGAAAACCACGACCTCCAATGCGCCACTGCCGCCATCCGCCTTCGAAACGGAGGCAATACCGAGGAAATCGCCTTGCTTTATGTCCTTTACCGACGCGTTCTCGACGCCGGAAATCTTCCAGTCCTGATTGAGTTTGACCACCGCGGTGTCACCTTGCCGGGTCTTCACCGTGAGCATCGGCGTTTCGAAACCGACGACCGTGCCGCGCACGCGCAGCATATCCGCCGCCTGGGCGGCAACCGGGCTGCCGGCGAAAGCGCCGGCAAGCGTACCGAGCACGATAAGGGATGTCTTGAGGTTCATTGCATGGATCCTTCCAGGAGAGAGGCTGGCCGGAACCGGATGGTCCTCATCCCAGCTACACCACGACAACGAATGGGCGTGGCCAAAGCGCCGGTCAAAAGGCAGCGGAAGCGTTCAAAACAACTTGATCGAGAGGCGTATGTGGGGCAGCGGCACGAGTTCAGCTTCACGATAACGTGACGGTCCGTTTGGTGCTTGGCAAATCGCCGGCGGCGGGGCATCTTCGCGCCGTCTCAGGCAACACCCTTTTCATCAAAACTCTTTCAGCCAACGGAGTTGCCAATGCCCCAGAATGCAAAAGGCCATGCCGTCTCCCAACCAGTAACCAGGGAGAATGGCCCGATTTACACGACCCTCAAGGCGATGCGCGAAACCCGCGGTTACAGCGTGGAGGAGCTTTCCCTGACCTGTGGCCTCGCCGTCGACGAGATCGAGGACATCGAGAACGGCAGGGAGTTCGATCCGGCGAAGCTGCGCCGCATCGCGTCCGCGCTTCGGCTGCCCGATGATGCCCTGATTGCTCCCGCCGCCGCTATACCGGCCGCGCAAGGCCGGCCTCTGGCATAGAACCGGCAACACGCATATCCAGGAAACCCGCCAAGGCTCGCTTGGCGGGTTTCTTGTTGATGCCATCGCGTTCAACAGCGGCGCGGGCTTGCTGATTGGCGCACGGCGCGTGTTTATACATGCAGGCATCCCGCGCCTGACCGCGCCTGCCGGATATCGGGGGTCAATGATGGGTTTTTCGGCATGAGCCTTGAGTCTGTTCGCGCGTTCTTCGCCGCTCATGCGCCTGATATCGAGGTGATCGTCACCGAGGCGAGTTCTGCCACGGTGACGCTGGCGGCGGAGGCGCATGGCGTGTTGCCGGCGCAGATCGCCAAGACCATCTGCCTTCGCGCCGGCGAACGCACCATGCTCGTCGTGACCAGCGGTATAGCAAGGCTCGACAACCGCAAATTCAAGGACCGGTTCGGCGGCAAGCCGCGCATGCTGGACGCCGCGGAGGTCGTCGAGGCGACGAGCCACCCGGTCGGCGGCGTCTGCCCGTTCGGCCTGCCGGCACCGTTACCGGTGTACTGCGACGTGTCTCTGCGCGAATTCGAGGAGGTGGTGCCTGCCGCCGGCGCCACCAACGCCGCCGTGCGAATCGCACCGCAGCGGATGGTCGATCTGATCGGTGCTGAATGGGTTGATGTCTGCCAGGGTTGAGCGCTTGAACCATTCCAGGATCAAGGCAATGCGCCAGGGTTGCTTTTGAAGTTGTCTGGTGCGGCAGGCCGGACTTCGGGGACAAGTCCTGTATTTAAATGGTCGGAGTGGCCGGATTCGAACCGACGACCCCTTGACCCCCAGTCAAGTGCGCTACCGGGCTGCGCTACACTCCGGACCGGTCGCGATGTATCGTGATAACCCGGTTCGGGTCAACCGTTTTCCGTGACAATTATCCTGCCGCGATCACGGGTGTGGACGAGCCCGGCCAAGCCGGCCGCATTTGCTGCTGATGACGATATTCAAGCGCGATCGCGCCCCACACCAGGCCGAGCAGCAGGTACATGTGGCGCCAGTGGTCGATATCGATGAAGGTGCCCAGCCCGATATTGCCGATGAAGGCGACGTAGGCGCACAAGAGATAGGGCTGCCATGGCCGGTCGCGCAGAAGGATGCGGAACCCTGCCGTTATGGTCCAGACGACGAGCGTCAGGAACGACACGAAGCCCAGCCAGCCGTAATCCATCAGCATCTTCAGCCAGATATCGTGCGTGTCCTCGCCGAAAATCTTGCCGAAGACCAGAGGGCCGATGCCGAAGGGGTGCTCCATGGCCATCTGGAAGCCGAGCCCGTAGCGGGCGAAGCGGCCGAGGCGGGCCGTGTCATAGCTCTGTTCCAGATGGGCGCGCTGGGTGAACATGTCAGACACCCCGGGCAATTGCAGGATGACGATGATGGCGATGGCCAGCAGCGACAATGCGGCAATGGTCATGATGACGACGCGCAGCCGGAACATGCCGCTCCTGCTCTGCAGGAACAGGCAACCGGTGAGCAGTACCGCGGAGACCGCGAACATGCCCCAGGCGCCGCGCGAGAAGGAGAAGAAGATGCCCGACGTGATGATGAGCAACGGCACCGCCAGCAACGGCATGCGAGAAACCGGACCGGTCAGGAGCAGGTACAGCAGGTAGATACCGGGCAGCACCAGGAACGGGCCGAACACGTTGGGATCCTGGAAGGCGCCGGCGGCGCGGTCGTATTTGGTGAAGGTCTCAGCGCCGGGAAAGGCATGGAAATAGCCTGCTATGCCGAGCAGCGAAGTGATCACGGCCGATATCGTGTAGGTGATGAAGATAAGCCGGTAGAGGCTCGGCTGTACGGCCGTGACGGAGGCGAAGAACACCGCGCTGAAGGCGAGGAACAAGGATACGGCGAGATAAAGCGGCGTGTTGGCGAGGTCCGACATCTGCGTCATGGAAATCATGCCGCCGATGTTCATGGCTATCAAGAGAACCAGCAGCGGCGTGGCGGCGCGCGAAATCCTGAGGCCGAAGAGAGCCCAGACGGCGATCAGCCCGGCCATGTAGATTTCGTAGGGCGCGGGCTCGCTGATGACGAAGCCGGACAGCAGGATGCCGAACCCGACCGCGGCCGAGGAAATCAGCGCGATCAGCTTGGCGTTGACGGCCGCTCGCGGCAGCTCGTGGGAAATCGCGCTCAATAGGCGTTTTCCGTGTTGAGCAATCGTATCGGTGTCAGGAACAGGATGCGCAAGTCGAACAGCAGCGACCAGTTTTCTATGTAGTAGAGGTCGTATTCCGTCCGCATGCGGATCTTCTCGTTGGTATCCATCTCGCCGCGCCAGCCATTGATCTGCGCCCAGCCGGTGACGCCCGGCTTGACCTTGTGGCGCGCGAAATAGCCGTCGACCACTTCGTTGTAGAGAAGGTTGTGCGACTGCGCGGCGATGGCATGCGGGCGCGGCCCGATCAGCGACAGCGAGCCGAGCAGCGAGTTGAAGAACTGCGGCAGTTCGTCGATCGAGGTCTTGCGGATGAAGCGGCCGACGCGGGTCACGCGCGGGTCGTTCTTCGTCACGGTCTGCTTGGCGGTCGGGTCCGACCTGTCGGCATACATCGAGCGGAACTTGTAGACTTCGATGACCTCATTGTTGAAGCCATGCCGCTTCTGCTTGAACAGGACCGGCCCCTTGCTGTCGAGCTTGATGGCGATCGCGGTGGCCAGCATCACCGGCGAGAACGCGACGATGCCGATGAGGCTGAAAACGATGTCGAAGGCACGCTTGGCGACCGAGTCCCAGTCGTTGATCGGCTTGTCGAAGATGTCGAGCAGCGGCACCGAGCCGATGAAGGAATAGGCGCGCGGGCGAAACTGCAGCGCGTTCGAATGCGCCGACAGCCGGATATCCACCGGCAGCACCCAGAGCTTCTTCAACAGTTGCAGCACCCGCGTCTCGGCAGTCAGCGGCAAAGACACGATCAGCATGTCGATGCGCGCGATACGGGCGAATTCGATCAGCGCGGAAATGGTGCCGAGCTTGGGATAACCGGCGACGATCGGCGGCGAGCGTTTGTCGCCGCGGTCGTCGAAGATGCCGCAGATGCGAATGTCGTTGTAGGGCTGCTTCTCCACCGAACGGATGAGGATTTCCGCCGCCTTGCCGCCGCCGACGATGACCGCGCGCCGCTCCATGCGGCCGTCGCGCGCCCAGCGCCGGATCAGCTTCGACATGACCAGTCTGAGCGCGAAAAGGCAGACGAAGCCGATGACGAACCACGTGCCGAACAGCAGGCGCGAATAGTCTTCCGACATTTTCATCGCGAAAGCAGTCAATGCCATCAGCGCGAACGTACCGGCCCAGACCACCAGGATGCGGCCAAAATTGGCGATCGGCCGCATCAGGGAGACGACCTGATAGCAGTCGGTGACATCGAGCAGCACCACGGCGAGGAACGAGGCGGCCACCATCGTCAGCGGATACTGCCAGGCGAGGTAATTGAAGAACCCGACATAGTAGAAATAGACGCACAGGCCCGAAAGAAACAGCAGCGCGAATTCGACCATGCGCAGCACACCGCTGACCATGACCGGCGACATCGTATCGCGCCGGTACTGCGAGGCGACCTGCCGGGCGACATCGTTCATGCCGGCTGGCGCTTCGCCATCGGTCGGGCCGTCGAATTTGCGCACTGCTTCTGCTGAAAAGCGGTGCGCGGGGTCGATCTCGTTCATGGGAACTGTCCGCGAGCTTCGCGGCACTGGATAGCAAAAGAGAGCTAACAAAGCCTTGAAACAACCAGTGGTTTTGGACGGGTTTGGCGCTTACCTGCCGAGCGCCGCAAAGTAGGCCTTCTCGATCTCGGCGGCCATGACGTCGGCGCCGAAGCGTGCCTTGAGGTCGTGGCCGTCGGGCATCGATTCGCCGTAGGCAACCAGATCGGCCAACGCCTCGCTCATCTTCCCGGCCAGTTCGACAGCGTCCGGCCGGATAAGGGCAGGGGAGCCAGGCCCGAAAATCTCGGGGATGCCGCCGACGGCGGTCGCGATCATCGGCCTCTCCGCCGCAAGTGCTTCCAGCACGATGTAGGGCATGGCCTCGGCGCGCGAGGGAACGACGACGATCGCAGCCAGGCTGAAGGCTTCGCGGGCCGGCATCGGTCGCAGGAAGCGGACGCTACCTTCAAGCCCGAGCCGCTTCACCTGCGCATGGTAGCGCGGCAGGTCGTCGCCATCACCCACCATGACGGCGCTCGGCGCGCGGCCGAGCTGGGGACCGGCGGCGGCGAGGGCATCTATGAATATGTCTGGTCCCTTGAGGTCCCGCATCATGCCGATGTAGAGCAGGTCCGCCGCGCCGGGCGCGGTGATCACCGGTTCGAATTCCGGGGCGCGAAGTCCATTGTAGACAAGCACGTTCGGGATCGGCGGCTCGCCGACCTTCCGGCGATAGGTGCGCCGCTCATAGTCGGAGACGAACAGCAGGCAATCGGTGAAGCGCGCCATGAAATGTTCGAGCGCGAAAAACAGCTTCCCCGTCGCCGTGCTCTCGTCATAGTGGAGGGAGCCGCCATGCGGCGAATAAAGGCGGGCTACGCGAGACCTTGATACCCGCAACAATGAGCCGAACAGACGGGCATAGGCGCCACCCTTGGCGCCGTGCCCGTGCAGTACGTCCGGCCGCAATTCCTTGATGATCCTGTAGGTGCGCCGCGCCGAGGCGAGATCGCCCGGCCCGACATGGCGCTGCATGGGCGTGCGATGGACGCCCAGCGCCAGCGTGTCTTTCATCTGTTCGAACAGGCGTTCCTCGAACTCGCCGCCGGTGGTCGAATCGCAGACGATCCCGACCATATGGCCGGCGGTCGCCTGTGCATCCGCCAGGTCGCGAACGTGCCGGAAGACGCCTCCCACGGGTGAGCGAAAGCAATGGACGATCCTGAGCTTGTCCGCCACGTCGCGTCTGTCAGAACAGGCGTTCGCGGACGTAGACTGTATCTCCAGGCAGCAGCGGATCGGATGTGACCACGCGGCCGGTCAGCACTTTGCCGTTGATGTCGCGGGTGATGTCGACGCTTTCCTGGTTGGCGCGGGGGGTGAAGCCGCCGGCAATGGCGATCGCCTTCTGCACGGTCAGGCCCGGCACATAGGAATATTGGCCGGCCGCGCCCACTTCGCCCATGACGAAGATCGGCCGGTAGCGATCGATCTCCACCGAGACGTCGGGATCGCGCAGATAGCCTTGCCGCAATTTGTCGGCGATCTCTTTTTCCATCTGCTGCGCGGTGTGGCCGCGGGCCGGTATGGCGCCGACGAGCGGGAAGGAAATGTAGCCGGACTGGTCGACGCTGTAAGTGTTGGTCAAGCCGTCCTGCTCGAACACGGTGACGCGAACGCGGTCGCCCGCGCCGAGGCGGTAGGGCTGGTCGAGAACTTCGTGAAAAGCCGCCGGCGTCGGCCGGTAGCTGGAGCAGCCGGCAAGCATCGATACGGCAAGCAGTGCGTGAAAGAGGGATGCAGTGCTTTTCATGACCGGACACGTACCTTCGACTGGCCGCTGCAGGCGTCGCAGCAAACATCTGGGATCGAGCCCGTTATCATCCTGTTAGGGTTAATGGGCGGTAAAGGAGATGGCCGGGATCATTCATGCCGGCGGGGGTTTTTGAGGTTTTGTCGTTTTTTCTTGGCTGTCGCCAGTAAATCCTAACGCAATCTTACCGCGATCTTAACGCCTGGGTTACCATAGTTGTTTACGGTGCATGCTGACTCAGTTTCGGAGTAGGGATGCATGTCCGTTCAGTCCGCGGCCGCAGATGTCGACGTTGATCTCGGTCAGCTCTTTGCCAGTCTGGCGAGGAACTGGCTGCGGATTCTGATCGCCGTTCTGGTGGTGACCGGGCTGGCCTTCGCGCTCGCTTCGCTGGCCACCAAGCACTACAAGGCCTCAACGCAGGTCGAGATCGTTCCGCGTGAATCCGTCTATACCCGCCCGGCCGGCAACAATGACGGCGACAAGCCGATCCTCGACGAGCAGGGCGTCGCCACCCAGGTCCAGATTATCTCGTCCAACGAGATACTGAAGCAGGTGGCCCAGAAGCTCGGCCTGTCGCGGCTGCATGAGTTCGATGAGACGATCAACATGTCGTCGATCAGCCGCGTGCTCATCCTGCTCGGATTGAAGACCGATCCGATGGACGTTCCGGCCGACGAGCGCGTGCTCAAGAAGATGCGCGAGAAACTCAATGTCTATGGCGTTGAGAAGACCCGCATCATTGCCATCGAGTTCTCGTCCGAGGATCCGAAGCTGGCGGCGGCCGTTCCCGATGCCATCGCCGCCGCCTATATTGCCGGGCAGGGTGCGGCCAAGCGCGAATCGAATAGCGCTGCGGCTGACTTCCTGGCGCCTGAGATCGCCGACCTGTCCAAGCAGGTCAAGGAAGCCGAGGCCAAGGTCGCGGCCTACCGCGCCCAGTCCGATCTCCTGATCGGCGGCAACAATTCCGTGCTCGCCACGCAGCAACTGGCCGAGCTGACGACCGAACTGTCGCGGGTGCGGGCCAACCGCGCCGCTGCCGAGGGAACCGCCGACAACGTTCGCAAGGCGCTGCAGAATGGCGGTTCGCTCGACTCCTTGCCTGAAGTGCTCTCGTCCGACCTGATCCAGCGTCTGCGCGAGCGGCAGGTCGAGCTGCGCGCCAACATCGCCGACATGTCGACGACGCTGCTCGACAACCATCCCCGCATCCGCGCCGCCAAATCGCAGCTCGCCGATCTCGACGCGCAGATCCGCAGCGAGGCCCAGAAAATCATGAAGGGCCTGGCGATGCAGGCCGATGCCGCCAAGGCGCGCGAGAGCCAGCTGGTCGCCGACGTGAACACGCTGAAGGCGGCGTCGGCTCAGGCCGGCGAACAGCAGGTCGATCTCGACGCGCTGCAGCGCGACGCCGCCGCCAAGCGCCAGCAGTTGGAGCTTTATCTGACCAACTACCGCGAGGCCGCCTCGCGTCAGGACCGCAACTACGTGCCGGTCGACGCCCGCGTCGTCTCGGCGGCTTCGGTGCCCTCCGAGCCTTATTTCCCGAAGATCGGGCCGATCGTCGGCGCGGCCGCCGCGGCGTCTCTCCTGCTGACCGCGGTGTTCACGCTGTTGCGGGAGCTTTTCTCAGGCCGAGCCATGCGCCCGGCAAGGCGGGTCCGTCTGGAACCGATCGACGAAGTGCCGATGCCGCCGGCGGCCCATGAGGAGACGCCCATCCGCCCGGAACCGGCCGTGGCCAGCGCGTTCGCCAATCGCGCCACCGAAGCGCAATGGCCGGATACGGCTGCCGATATCGAGGCGCCTGTGACTGTCGCGGCCGAACGGACTGAGCAGGCCGAGTCCCCCGTCACAACCGAAGCCGCCGCACCCGAATTCGTGTCCGAGCCGGAACCGGTGGCGGCGCCTCGGCCACGCTCGGTGCTCGGCGAGATCGACATCGAGAAGGCGGCCGAGAAGCTGATCGCGAGCGGCGCTGCGCGCGCCATATTCGTGTCGCCCGAGGGTGACGAGGCGGCGGCGTCCGCCGTCCTGGTCGCGCGCGAGGTTTCCGATGCTGGCCTGCGGGTGCTGCTCATGGACCTTACCGCCTCGGGAGCCGCCTCGCGGCCGATGCTGGACAGCGGGCTCTTTCCCGGCATTACCAATCTGCTTGCCTCGCAGGCGCAGTTCAGCGACGTCATTCATGGCGACCTCTATTCCGACTGCCATGTCGTCCCCGTCGGCACCGCCGATCCGGTTCTCGCCATGCGCGCGGCCGACCGGCTGCCGATCATTATGCAGTCGCTGACGACGGCCTATGATCTGGTGGTGGTCGAATGCGGGCCGGCGGACGCGCAAGGCATCAGCCGCCTGGGCGGTGATGCCACGGAGGTCTTCCTGTCCATGCTTGAACCGGACGACGAGGTGACGCAGGCCGCCGTCAAACTGATCGAGAGCGGCTATCCGGACCTGACGCTGGTGACACCGCTCGGCCACGAGCCGCCCGGCACTCCGGTGCCGGGACGGCGTTCGGCCGCCTGAGCGAACCGCGGTATGCGGTCTCGTCCGGGTTAACCCAGCTCCAAAGTGGTCACGCCGAATATCCTGTCGGCGCCGGTCGTCGGGGTCGGCCCCTGATACATGCGGGTGGTGCTGAAGGTCGGTGCGAAGCCGGCTGCATCCAGCGCCGCGATGAACTTCGTGCTCGTGGCCGGCACGTCGATGTTCAGGTCGCCGCCATCGCATGCGGTCGCCAGCCCTTGCAGCAGTTCGAGTGCGATGTCGGTGTCGTCGGCGAACAGCGGGCCGATCTTGAAGCCATCGCGGCAGGAACGCGCCACCGCATAGCCGGCCACCCCCCGTGACGTGATCGCCACCAGCGCCTGGTGTGGCGGTTGCAGCCATCGCTGCAGGAAAGCGGCCCTGGGCGCGGGAAAACACAAGGCATCGTAGCCAATGATGTCCGGGGTCGAGCGCGCGGTGATTTGGCGGATGTTTCCGGCGCCGGTGGACCGGGTTGCCAGCCGTCCACTGTACCGAATGGTCTCGTAGACCGGCGAGAATCCCTTGCGCTGGTAGTTGGCCCGTTGCTCTTCGACGCCATCGAGCCCGATGGTGCGCCCGGCGAGCCTCGCCATGCCGGCGCTCCAGATCGCCTTGCCATAGCCCTGGCCGCGCATGTCCGGGCGGCAGATGTAAAGGCCGATGAAACCGAAATCGCGCCCATAGGCCACCGCCGAGATCGCGGCGGCCATCTCGCCGCCGACAAAGGCCCCGATGAAACCTTCGGCATCTGCGGCCTGAAACATCGCCGCATCGTCGAGGCCGGGATTCCATCCCTCGGCCGCCGCCCAATCGATAAGGACACAAAGCTCCCGGGCCGACAGCGTGCGGATGGTTGGTTTCATTGTGCCTGGTCCACTGCGACGGTTTCTGCCGGGATTTCAGCATGGATAAGAGTTCTTTGCCACCGGCGCCGGGGCTCGGACCTCGCACCCTTCGACGTCGGCAGGCTTAGCTGTCGTCTTCGCCCGCGGCGGGTGCGGCCTGTCGGACCGCCTTGCGGCGCAGCAGCTTGGTCAATCTCCAGATGGTCGGGCTGTTCTTGACGAAGGCTTTCAGCCTGGCGCCCTGGCGCAGCGCCTGTCCCAGCGCGCGACCCTTGAGCGTCAACGGGACAAGCACCTCGCGGTGCTGCGTTTCCATATCGCACCACTGCCGCTTGTAGAGTTCGTCGCCGACGGAGAAATCATAGACCGCGAAGCCGGCCTCGCAGGCGTCCTGGATATTGTCGAAGAACAGAAAGTCGCCAGGGCTGGTGTGCGCGAGGTCATCCTCGGCGATCGCTCCGAATTCGCAGATCAGGCGCTTGCCCGAAAGACTGGATCCGGTGACGGCGCGCAGCTTGCCGGCGACCTCCAGCCCATGCAGCACGAAGGGCGGTTTCTCCTCTGCCAGGGCTTGCCCGAACAGGTCCCTGAAAAAGGCGCGTGTGCGCTCGTCGCCGAAGACATTGGCGATGCCCATCTTGCGGAAGCGGACTTCCTTCATTTCAAAAAACGCGTCGAGCAGCCTCTCCATTTCATCCAGACCACGCGCCTCGATGCGGCGGTGACTCCCGACGGCGTCGAACTTGCGTGTCTGCGAACGATGCTTCTTGCGTTTGCGCTTGCCGCTTGCGCGCGACAGAAGCGCGTCGAAACCGCCCGTGAGATCGACGGCCAGCGAAATGTTCGGGCTGGCAAAATGGCGGAGGGACAGAAACGGATTGGCTATGCCGTCCAGGTCCGGCAGCAATCGTTCCAGCGCGATGAGGTCGATGTCGGGGCGGCCCTTTGCGATCGCCTGGAAAAGCCGGCGCAAAGCCTCGGAGTCCAATCTGGCCAGCCATCGCGGATCGGCGGCGGCGAAATTACCGTTGGCGTGGCTGCCGCCCATGAAACGGGCGACACGAAACGGGCCGTGCGTCACGACCTCCAGCGCCAGCGCGAGCGCGGGCCTGCCTTCGACGTCCAGCGTGGCCACGAGCAGGTCCGGCTGGACGTGCGCGGCCCAGTTGCGGACCCACATCGCGCCCTGAGCCGGCGCGTGAACAGCTGTCCCGCAGAAGCTCGCATAAGCGGCGAGCCCTTCCTCGGCGGCAACGGAAACCGAAAGCTCGGCGGCTTCCTTCGGCAAGGCGCGTGGCGCGGCTTCGGTCTTCGCCGGCCGATTGCCGTCAAATGACGCGGCTGCGTCAACCATACCTCAATCCTTAGGGCGTATTGGTCCCGATTTGGGGGTTCGCTCAGGCGTATTCCGTGCTTGGATAAGCCTAGGCGCAAAAGGTGAATGAATGATCGACGGTGGGGAGGCAATCCGGAAACTGGCGCTCAACGTCGCCCGCTATACCGGCCTCGCACCGCTGGCCAGACCGTTTGTCGGCGGCATAGGCGCCATCCTGATGCTGCACCGCGTGACAGCCACGCCCGAAAAGCCCGACAGCGTCAACCGGCACCTCAACATAGCGCCCAGCTTCCTCGACGCTGTCATCGCCGACATGAAGGCGGGCGGCTATGCTTTCGTCTCGATGGACGAAGCCGTGGAGCGCATCAAGGCTGGCGGCAAGGGCGGCCGGTTCGCCACCATCACCGCCGATGACGCCTATCGCGACAACATGACCGAGGCGCTGCCTGTGCTGGAAAAGCATGGTGCGCCGATAACCATCTATGTCGCGCCCGGGCTGATCGACGGCACCGCCGATCTGTGGTGGGATGTGGTCGAGGACATTGTCGATGCCTGCGATCGCCTGACCCTGGCGACGCCGGCCGGATCGACGGTGATCGACTGCACGACCCCACTCAGGAAGCAACAGGCCATCGCCCGGCTGCATACCTACCTGACCACCGAGGTTCCGGAGAAGGAACTGCGGTCGGTACTGCGCGATCTGGCGAGGTCGAACGGCGTCAGCGCGGATGCTCCGCGTCTGCGCACGTTGATGAATTGGGACGAAATCCGCGCCGTTGCAGGACATCCGCTGGTCACGATCGGCGCCCATACGGTGAACCACTGCAATCTCAAACGCCTTTCCGAGGCTGATGCCCGGCACGAGACCGACGCCGTGAAGGGCATATTGAAGACCAGGCTCGGCATCGAACCGCGCCACTTCGCCTATCCCTATGGCTATGCCAGCGCCGTTGGCTGCCGGGAAGTCGGCTTTGCCCGCGACGCCGGCTACGTTTCCGCCGTCACGACCCGTCATGGCGTGCTGCGTGCCGAGCACGCCGGATTTCTGCATGCCTTGCCCCGCATCTCGGTCAACGGCCGCTACCAGAGCCTGGCCCACATCCGCACCATGCTCTCGGGCGTGACGACGCCGCTGGCCAATGCCGGCAAGATGGTCGTCACTGTCTGAGAACTGCTTCCCTATCGACCAAACGTCGGCGGATTGTCAGCATTTGTGGAAGTAGCGGTAGGTGTCCGGAGCGCTCATCCATTTGAAATCCGACGTCAGGCCGCCATGGGCCTTTATCCAGCCCCTGATGTCCGAGGCGTAGGCGTTCCACAGGACGCCGGTCATGTCGGTGCGATGCGCCAGATGGAATCCGAAACTCGCCGCCGGCATCACGCAGATGCGGCTGCGTGGGATGTAACCCAGCAGCACCGTGCAGGCGGACTGGCACTTGCCGACAATGCGCACATTGACGCCGCGCGCCGCGAGCGCCTTCCAGCGCTGGCTGTAGGCGGCGACGCTGCCGCCATGGGCATCCGAGACGTCGATGGTTTCGGCCGCCGCGATCGAGGCCGCACACAAGCTGCAAAGAAGAAGCAGCCCCGCGAACATCCTTATCGGCATGACGGCCCCCGCTAGCGGATGCCGTCACATTAGCCTGAAGTCCGTTTGCGGCTGAATCACGTTCTTGTTTTCAGCCTTGCGGAGGGGACGATTGGAAGCGTTCCGCTCACCCCTTGGAGCGCGGCGGCTCCAGCATCAGCCACTTTATGATGCCCATCGCCGGCAGCACCCACAGAAGGCCGCTGAGCAGGAAGAACAGGAAATGCACCCAGGCCCCGGATTCCGAGAGGCGGGCGACCGCGAAGATCGACGCAACCAGCGCATAGACGATGACCAGCGCCACCAGCAGGAACATCCCGATCAGTTTCTTCAGGCGAATGGACATTGGGCGGCCTCGTTGATGGCTATCGCTTAGGCCGAACGCGGGGCACGCGCAACCCGGGACGGGCGGCGCGACGGCGTGCCGCGCCGCCCGGACTTGCCAGCGCGGGTGCGATGGTCCACCAATCCGCCGATTTCAAACATGCTGGAATAACCGATGGCCGCCATATCAGCTGCCGCGCCTTATCAGGCCCGCGACCGTGACCTGCAAAACCGGGCTCTTGTGCGCGCCTGGCTCTACATTGTGCTCCTGGTGCTGTTCGGGCTGGTCCTGGTCGGCGGCTCCACCCGTCTGACCGGCTCGGGCCTGTCGATCACCCAATGGCAACCGGTTCATGGCGTCATCCCGCCGCTCAACGACGCCGAATGGCAGGAAGAGTTCCAGCGCTACCAGCAGATCCCGCAATATACCGAAATCAACAAGGGCATGAGCGTCGACGACTTCAAGTCGATCTTCTGGTGGGAGTGGGCGCACCGCATCCTGGCGCGCAGCGTCGGTGTCGTCTTCGCCTTGCCGCTGCTGTTTTTCTGGGCGACGCGCCGTATCGAAAGAGGCTTGGGGCTCAAGCTCGTCGGCATTCTGGCGCTCGGCGGGCTGCAGGGCGCAATCGGCTGGTGGATGGTGGCCTCGGGGCTGGTCGATCGCGTCTCGGTCAGCCAGTACCGGCTGGCGACGCATCTGACGCTCGCCGCGTTGATCTTCACCGCGACCATGGTGGTGGCACGGGGGCTGGCGCCGCATTCGGAGCCGGCGGCCGACCGCTCCACGCAGCGGCTTGCCGGCTTCATCGTGCTGCTCGCGCTGGTCCAGATCTATCTCGGCGGGCTCGTCGCCGGGCTTCATGCCGGTCTGTCCTACAACACCTGGCCGCTGATGGATGGTCAGGTGATCCCGGCCGACCTGCTGCTCCTGAAGCCCGCCTGGCTGAACTTCTTCGAGAATCCGAAGACCGTGCAGTTCGTGCACAGGATCGGCGCCTATGCGCTCTTTGCCGTGGCGCTTTGGCATATGATCGCCGTCTTGCGGCACATGCCCGGCAGCACCCATGCCCGCCGGGCCTTGCTTCTGTTCCTTATGGTTGTCGTTCAGGCCACGATCGGCATCAGCACGCTCCTGATGCAGGTGCCGCTGCACCTGGCGTTGACCCATCAGGGCTTTGCTCTGGTGCTGCTTGGCTTCGCTGCCGCGCACTGGCGCGGCACCAAGTGCGCCTATCCTTTACCGACGCGCCCACCTATGAAGCGGAGATACGTGCTACTTATTGGCTTCTGCCTGTCATTCCTGGCGACCGCAATACGCCTAGCTCTGCAGGGCTGACCGCCTCTTACATCGAGAACAAATGCGACTGGCTGGTTGGTTGGCCGTCGAATTCCGCTTGGCGCGACGCGGCGGCGGAATTCGTGGACTGGTCCTGAGCGGCCTTGGCGGCTTTTTCGGCGTCTGCTGCCTTGAGCGCGTCGAGCTTTGCCTGAGCGGTGGCGATGTCCTGCTGTATCTGGGCTGCCTGAACCTGATCCTTGACCGCCTTGGCCTGGTCTTCCAGGTCCTGGATCTGCTTTTCGAGGGCAGCCTCCTGAGCTGCGTTGCTCGAGGCGCTGGACGAGGAATACTGGGTGGTTGAGGAGGAGCCCGAGATCGCGCTGACCATGACAAGTCCTTGGTGGGAGCCAGGACAAATCAGTAGCCGATCATGGTGAACAGGCAGTTACCGCCGGCGCTCGCCGAAGTCAGAAATGCGCCCGCACCGACCGGACCGCCGCCGCGATCGACAATTCGCGGGTTTCGTCTTTCTCGTTCTTGCCTTCATGGTGCCAGGATGAGGAAAGGCAGCCCCAGGCGAAGGCGTGGTCGAGGATGGAAGCCGGCGTCTGGCCGAGTGTCCTGGCAAAGACTTCCGCCATCTGGGCGATCCGCTCGGGGTCGCTGCAGATCTCGTCATGGCCGGGCGCGTTGTAGAACATGTTCGCCGCGTCGAAACCGGGATCTCCGAGGATACCCTTAGGGTCGATCGCCAGCCAGCCGCGTGGTCCATGCAGGATGTTTTCATGGTGCAGGTCGCCATGCAGCGGCCGAATGTCGTGCGGATTGTCCAGCAGCCGATCGGCGATAGCAGCGGCTTCGACATAAATACTTGCGACAGCCTCGTCGCGATCCGCCGCTGCCTTCCTGAACAGGCTGGCATAGCGCTCCCTGAGCGGTTGAAACTCGCGCGGAAAGGGGTCTTTCCCGGGCGAGAACAGTTTGACCATCACATCCGCGGCGATGCTGGTGGCGGCATCGTCGCCGTCCTCGGCAAGAACATGCGACAGCATTCGCTCGCCCGCATATTCGAGCAGCATCGAGTGGCCGTCACGCCCCAGCAACCGCACCGCGCCTTCGCCGCGCCGCCAGGCCAGGAAATGCTCGCCGCGCAGTTCGTCGGCGACATCGTCGAAAGGCTTCAGCGCCTTGACCACGGCAGGTGAGCCGTCCTCGCGCCGCACCTTCCAGATGCGGCTCGAAAAGGTCTCTGCAATGAGTTCGGGAGCGCTGACCTTCCAGCGTGCTGGAAATGCCGGTGCGTCCATCAAAGACCGAGCATCAGGTCCATGTTCTGGACGGCGGCGCCAGAAGCACCCTTGCCGAGATTGTCGTAGACCGCCAGCAGCAGCGCCTGCGCGCGTTTGTCGTTGGCGAAGACATAGACCTTCATGCGGTTGGTGCCGTTATAGGCCTCGGGATCGATCTCCGGCACGCGTTCCAGATGCGCATAGGGGGCCACCTCGACCACGCCGCCCTTGATCGCGGCGAAATGGTCCGCGATGGCCGCGTGGAGTTCGGCGCCCGTCGGCACACGGTCGAGCCCGCCGAGTTGCAGCGGCACAACGGTGATCATGCCCTGGGCGAAATTGCCGACCGCAGGCTGCATGATCGGATCATGCGAGAGCTTCGCATAGGCCCTGAGTTCCGGCACGTGCTTGTGCTGCAGGGTCAGGCCATAGGGCAGGAATTCCGAGGCGTCTTCGCCTTTGGCGACGTAGTCCTCGATCATCGGACGACCACCGCCCGAATAACCCGAAATGCCGTTGACGGTGATCGGGAAATCGGCGGGCAGCAGGCCTGACGTGACCAGCGGACGCAGTGTCGCGATCGGCCCCTGTGGCCAGCAGCCGGGGTTGGCGATGCGTTTGGCCGAGGCGATCTTCCTGCCCTGGTCCTTATCCATTTCGGCGAAGCCGTATTCCCAGCCTTCGGCCACGCGATGCGCGGTCGAGGCATCTATGACCTTGGTGGTGTCATTGGCGATCAGCGAGACGCTCTCCTTGGCCGCATCGTCCGGCAGGCACAGGATCGCGATATCGGCGGCATTGAGGAATTCGGCGCGAGCCGCTGTTTCCTTGCGGCGCTCCGCCGGGATGGAAATGATCTCCAGGTCGCCGCGCTCGGCAAGCAGCGCCCGGATCTGCAGGCCGGTTGTTCCGTGCTCGCCGTCGATGAAGATTTTCGGTTTCATGACCTGATCAAATTCCCTGAAATTCCAAGACTATATGCCGTGACCGTGATTCACCGCGGCACCATTGTGATTGCCGTTGTTGAGCTCTTCCTGCCGTGCCTTGCGCTCGGCCAGCAGGCCGAGATACTGCATGGCCACCATCGAGCCGGCAATCGCCGTTATATCGGCGTGATCATAGGCCGGTGCAACCTCCACGACGTCGGCGCCGACAATATCGATCTGGTTGAGCTGGCGTAGCGTCGACAGGATCTTCGCCGAGGAGGGACCGCCGGCGACCGGCGTGCCGGTTCCTGGCGCGTAGGCCGGGTCGAGGCAGTCGATGTCGAAGGTCAGATATGTCTTCTTGCCGCCGGTGCGGTCGACGATGGCATAGGCAATGTCGGACGCCCGCATTTCCTCGATTTCGTGGCCGTAGAGGATCTTGATGCCGAACGTGTCCGGCGCGTGGGTGCGGATGCCGATCTGGATCGAGCGATCGGGATCGATAATGCCCTCGTTGACGGCGCGGCCCACGAAGGAGCCATGGTCGATGCGCTTGCCGTCATCGGGCCAGGTGTCCTGATGCGCGTCGAACTGCACCAGCGCCAGCGGCCCGTGGATGGCGGCGTGCGCCTTGAGCAACGGCCAGGTGACGAAATGGTCGCCGCCGAGCGTCAAAAGGAACGCCCCCGATTTCAGGATCTTCGCCGCCTCGCGCTCGATCGCGCCGGGTGTCTTCTGGTGATTGCCCGAATCGAGCAGGCAATCGCCATAGTCGACGACGGCCAGATGCTCGAACAGGTCGCGCGAGAACGGGTATTGCGGGTCGTTGTCGAGGATCGCCGAGGCGCGGCGGATCGCCTGCGGCCCGAATCGCGCGCCGGGCCGGTTGGTGACGGCGGCGTCGAAGGGGATGCCCCACACGACCGCGTCCGCGCCCTTCACGTCCTTGGTGTATTTGCGCCGCATGAACGACAGCGCGCCGGAATAGGTCGGCTCAAGGGCGCCGCCCGTCTTGGAGCGGGCGGTGAAGGCGTGGTCGATGTTCTTGGTCGCCATTACTGGTCCTCGTTTTCATCGGGGTGCAACAACTACAGAACCGGCATGGAAGATGCCAGTCACAGCTTGGGGAGACGAAACGGCGCCGCCCGGGTGCCACGGCAAGACAGGATTTGTACCATCATGACGCAGACCGCGTTTCTTAATCCGTCCGATGCCGTGGTGTCGACCCACGCCGGCACGATAGCAGGCGAGCGCTTCCAGGTTCTCGATTCGTGGCGCGGCATCTGTGCGCTGCTTGTGGCGCTGTTTCATTTCCCCACCGCTTCTGTGATCTCGCAGAGCGCCTTCATTGGTTCGTCCTACCTTTTCGTCGACTTCTTCTTTGTCCTGTCCGGCTTTGTCATCGCCAGCAGCTATGGCAGCAGGCTGAACCAGCCTGACCAGGTCGCCCGCTTCGCGCTGGTGCGTTTCGGCCGCATCTACCCGCTGCATCTCTTCATGCTCGCGGCTTTCGCGGGATTCGAGCTGCTGCGTTTGATGCTGCCGCAGTTGCATGGTACCGGCGCCGCGCCCTTCACCGGTGGTTTCGATCTGAGGAGCCTGGTCGCCAATCTGCTTCTGCTGCAGGGCATGGGCTTCGAACATCAGCTGACCTGGAATGCGCCGAGCTGGAGCATTTCGGCCGAGTTCTTCGCCTACCTCCTGTTCGCGGCCGTGGTGTTCGTTGCCGGGGCACGCGCCTGGGTATGGTTCGTTGCCGCCGCCGTCACCGCGCCGCTGTTCCTGCTTGGCTTCTCCACGCATCATATGGATGTGTCCTACGATTTCGGCTTCATCCGTTGTCTCTACGGTTTTTCGCTGGGCGCACTGTTGGCCTGGTTTCAGCATGATTCCATTGCAAGGGCGCGACAGGCTCTCGCCAGGAACGGTGCGCGCATGGACTGGACCCTTGCCGAGATCGTCATGGTGGCGGTCATCGTCCTGTTCGTCTCGCTGGCGGGCGACAATGATCTCGGGATCGCGGCGCCGCTGGTCTTTGTGCTGGCGCTGTTCCTGTTCGCCCATGAAGGCGGCTGGATTTCCGCCTTGCTGAGGACGCCGTTCATGCTGACGCTCGGCGCGCTGTCCTACTCGATCTACATGGTCCACATCTTCGTCCAGGCGCGGCTCATCAACATCGCCGGGCTCGTCGAGCGCAAGCTCGGCGTCGGCCTTGTCGGCGACTTCATGCTGCGCGGCCAGCCGGCGACGGGCTTCGGCAATGGCTGGGCAGGCACCGCGGCGATCATTGTCATGTTCGCTGCCACCATTGCCGTTTCATGGGCGACCTGGCGGCTGATCGAAATGCCGGCAATGGCCTGGTTTCGCCGGCTGTCCAAGCGCATCTGAACCGCATCGCCCGCCAACCGCTAGGCGGCTTCGTTCACGTGGCCGTCACGGGCATCGCCTATCCCCGGCTCGATCCGGCAAGGAGCGATTCTCGATGCGGACCGTCTGGCTGAGCCTTCTGCTTTCGACCGCGCTCGCGGTGTCGGGTCAGGCTTTGGCCGCCGAAGGCCGCGCCAGGCAGATACTCGACCGCTTCGAACACGCCAACCAGTGGCGCGACCATGTCATGGTGGCCGCGCACCGGGCCGGCAGCATGCAGGCCGGCAAGACGCTCTATGCGGAAAATTCCCTCGCGGCCGTCGAGGGCTCGATCGCCATGGGCGCCGAGATCGTCGAGGTCGACATCCGGCGCTCCAAGGACGGCCAGTTCGTCGTCATGCATGACAGCTGGCTCGACCGCACCACCACCTGCAAGGGCGAGGTGGTAAAATACACGCTGGCCGAACTGAAGGACTGCCGGCTGGTGGTCGAGGGCACCCGCGCCGTCACCGATGAGAGGGTCTCGACGCTGCGCGAAATGCTGCTGGCGACCAGGGACAGGATCCTCATTAATCTCGACAACAAGCTCGAAGTCGGCGACCTCCCGGGCATGATCGCGGTGGCCCGGGAGCTCGGCATGGCCGACCAGGTCATCGTCAAGGAAAACCTTTGGAACCAGGCCAGGATCACCACGGTGAAGGCGGCCATGGCCGTCATCGGCGGCGGTGTCCAGTTCATGCCGATCCTCGCCGATGACGCGGTGCATGATGCCGGTTTCGCCGAAACGGTCGACCATGCTTTTGCGCCGCGCGCGATCGAACTGATCAACTGGCGGGCGGGCGCGCAGACGCTGACCGAAACCGGCGGACCGCTGTTCAGCACACGCATGCGCGCGGCCGCCGTGCGCGGCAACTGGCACATCTGGGCCGATACCTACGCCATCGTCAACAAGCCTGGCGGCTTCCTCGCCGGCGGTCGTGGCGACGAACTGGCGGTACAGGCCAGCCTGCCGCGCGAGGCCTGGGGTTTCTGGGCGGATCGCGGCGCAACCATCATCCAGACCGACGAGCCGAAGGCGGCGATCGACTGGCTGTCGGCGAACGGTTTTCGCGTGCCTTACGCGGGGACGGGCGAACGCCTCGAACCTGCCGCAACCGCCAGCATCAATTGAGCCAGAGCTATGAGCGCATGGTGCCGCTGTTCAACGGCGAAAGCGAAGAAGAAAGCGGCGACGTAAGGCGCCGCACGCATCAAGCGGCCTTTCGCCCCTTGATCGCCGTCGACCAGGCGTGAACCGTGATCGCTCCCGTGGCGCTTGCCGGCAGTCTGTCCTTTAGTCGGCGTTTCAGCTCCGCATTCTCCGCATCCGACAGCTTCCCGACGATTCCGCTCGGGCTGCTCACGACCATGGATAGCCAATAATCGTCGAAGTCAGCGAAGGTGCGTTCGACGACAAGCTCGCGCGTCTCGACATCGCGGATGCCGAACTCCGCCCAAAGCGCCTTCAGCGCCGCGAAACGCGAGACCTCCGCGCTCGGCGGACGTGCGGCCGGTTTGCCCATCGCATCCATCTCCTCCCACAAATGCTGCGTAGGGGTGCCGCCGCGCATGACGTCCCAGGTGTAGGAAGCGACAATGCCGCCGGGCTTGGTGACGCGGAGCATTTCCGAGGCGCCCTTGCGCGGGTCGGGGACGAAGAACAGCACCAGCGCCATCACAGCGACGTCGAAGCGGTTGGCGTCGTAGGGAAGGGCCATCGCATCGCCAATCGACAGCTCTACCTGTTTTGCCGAGATTTTTTGCCGAGCAGCCGCAATCTGCGCTTCGGATGGATCGATCGCGCAAACGGACGAAGGGGCGGACTTCGCTAGGATGAGCTCGGTGAACGCGCCGTTGCCGGCACCGACGTCAACCCAGGCCCGTCCGGAGTCCGGCGCCAGCCAGTCGAGGAACAAAGACCCGGCGGATCGGCTCCAGGGAGCCATGAAGCGCTCGTAAGCCGCGCCGTCGGTGAATTTGATCGGTTCGGGTGACGACATCTGAGATCTCCCCTAAGAACTGCCTGTCCAAATATCCTCTGGACCGAGAAGGCCGGTCCCTGTTTCGTAGCATGGCGCCGCGCCGCGCGCGACGGGAAGGCGGCCATGGCCGCGATCGGCCGCGACCACCAGCATCAATTGATTTGCCGTGATCGGCATGCCGGCCTAGTTGTCGCGGGCCGGCGTCTCCTGACGCAACGGTGTCAGGGGGAAGCCGTTATCCATGGGCATGCCCGATACCATGGTCTCCAGCCGCCCCGCGGCCTACGCCGCTACAATCGCCGCGACCAGTCTCGGCTTCGTCGTCGTGCAACTCGATGTCTCCATCGTCAATGTCGCGCTGAACAGGATCGGGGCGGCGCTCTCGATGGGCATAGGCGGCCTGCAATGGGTGGTCGACGCCTATACGCTTGCCTTTGCCTCATTGCTGCTCGCCGGCGGAGCGCTCGGCGACAGGATCGGCGCTCGCCGCGTCTTCGTCGGCGGCATGGCGCTGTTCAGCATCGCCTCGCTGGTCTGCGGCCTGGCGCAGAGCCCTTGGGTGCTGATCGCGGCGCGCGCCGTGCAGGGGGCGGGTGCGGCATTGCTGATGCCCTGTTCGCTGGCGCTGCTCAATCGCGCCTACGCCTCCGACAAGCCTCGCCGGGCGCGTGCCGTCGGCCTGTGGACGGCGGCGGGCGGCATCGCGTTGTCGGCCGGACCGGTGCTTGGTGGTTTCATGGTCGCCTCACTCGGCTGGGCCAGCATCTTCCTGGTCAATCTGCCCATCGGTATCCTCGCCATCTGGATGGCCTACCGGTTCCTCGAGGAAACGCCGCTGAAGGCCGAGCGGCCGCCGATCGATTGGGCCGGACAGGGGCTGGTGGTGCTGACGCTCTTCTCGTTGACTGGGGCCTTCATCGAAACCGGATCGTCGGGCTGGACCTCGATGCCGGTCGTCGGCGGGCTGATCTTGGCTGTTTTGGCCGGAAGCCTGTTCCTGCTGGTGGAGAGCAGGACCAAGGCGCCAATGTTTCCGCTGAAACTGTTTGCCAGCCGCATCCCGGCTGTGACCAGCCTCGTCGGGCTGGCGGTCAATTTGACGCTCTACGGCACGATCTTCATGCTCAGCCTCTATTTCCAGCAGGAGAGGCATTTTTCGCCTGAGATGACCGGACTTGCCTTCCTGCCGTTCATGGCGGCGGTCACGGTGTCGAACATCGCCGCGGGGCGCATCGCCGCGACCTATGGCCCGCGCCTGCCGATGGCGCTCGGCCTGCTCGTCGGTGCTGCCGGGTTCGGCCTGATGGCGCTGATACAGGCCGACACGTCCTATGCCTCGCTGCTCTGGCGGCTGCTCTTCCTGCCGATAGGCATCGGTCTTGCCGTGCCAGCCATGACCACCGCGCTCCTGTCAGCGGTGCCTGCCGAGATGTCGGGAACGGCATCGGGCGTGCTCAACACGGTGCGCCAGTCGGGTGGGGCCATCGGTGTCGCCCTGTTCGGCTCCGCCTTGGCGCTGGGCACCATCAAAGGCATGCAACTGGCCTTCCTGGGCTCGGCCTTGGCCGTGGCTGCCGCAGCCGTCTGCGCTTTCCTGTTCATCCGCGATGCCGATCACTCCTCCGGATGAAGGCGGGCAACGCAAAAAGGCCGCCCGGAGGCGGCCTTTTCGATTGTCCGAAACTGCGAAGCGCTTAGCGCTTCGAGAACTGGAACGAACGGCGGGCTTTTGCCTTGCCGTACTTCTTGCGCTCGACGACGCGGCTGTCGCGGGTCAGGAAGCCGCCCTTCTTGAGCACTGCGCGCAGCGCCGGCTCGTAATAGGTCAGCGCCTTCGAGATGCCGTGACGGACGGCACCGGCCTGGCCCGACAGACCGCCGCCGACGACGGTCGCGACGATGTCGTACTGGCCCGCGCGGTTGGAGGCGATGATCGGCTGGTTGAGGATCATCTGCAGGACCGGACGCGCGAAATAGTTCGCGAATTCCTTGTCGTTGACGATGATCTTGCCGGAGCCCGGCTTCACCCAGACGCGCGCGATGGCGTTCTTGCGCTTGCCGGTGGCATAGGCGCGGCCCGACTTGTCGAGCTTCTGGACATGGACGGGGGCTGCCGGCTGCGTGTTGGTGTTACCGGTAGCGGCGCCCAGCTCTGCGAGCGAGGAAAGCTCAGCCATCTTATGCGACCTTCTTGTTCTTGGAATTCAGCTTGGCCACGTCGAGGACTTCTGGCTGCTGGGCGACATGCGGATGCTCGGCACCTGCATAGACGCGCAGGTTCTTCATCTGGCGACGGCCGAGCGGGCCGCGCGGAACCATGCGCTCAACGGCCTTCTCGACGACGCGCTCGGGGAAACGGCCCTCGAGCAGCTGGCGCGCGGTGCGCTCCTTGATGCCGCCGGGGTGGCCGGTGTGCCAGTAATAGACCTTGTCGGTGAACTTCTTGCCGGTGAACACCACCTTGTCGGCATTGATGACGATGACATTGTCGCCGTCGTCGACATGCGGGGTGAAGGTCGGCTTGTGCTTGCCGCGAAGATGGTTGGCGATGACAGTGGCCAGACGACCGACGACGAGACCTTCGGCGTCGATCAGGATCCACTTCTTCACCACATCCGCAGGCTTCTGCGAAAAGGTTGTCATGTTTTCTGCTCTCGGTTGTGACCTTCACAGGGAAGGCGTTTCTTGTTGCTTGGATTGGCGATGAGACATTTCCCCGCCGCCAATAACAAAACGGCGGCCTTTGCGGGCCGCTGCTTCGTGAGGGCTTATAGGCGAGGGGAGTTATCGCGTCAAGACGTTGAAAAAGCCATTCAGCGAGGAAACAATAGCAAAAACAATGGCCTAGGCAAAAGGTATTATTTTACCACATCGCCGGTGCGCTTGGGTGGGATCGAATAGGTGCCGGTGGCATGCGCGATCGTCTGTCCTTCCGGGCCCGCAACGATGTCGATATCGAACACCATCAGGCTCTTTCCCAGCTTCAGGATGCGGCAATGGCCATCGATGGGACCCGCCTCGGCCTTGCGCACGAAGTTGATGTTGAGATTGGTGGTGACCGAGAGCGCGTCCGGTCCCGCATGGCTGAGCACGCAGACATAACCGCCAATGTCGGCAAGCGTGAACAGGGCAGGGCCGGACACCGTGCCGCCCGGGCGCAAATGCCGTTCGCCGGCATTGAGCCGCACGGTGCAGCCCCCGGGGAACACCTCGATCGCCTCATAGGCGGTGGAGTTCTCATTGAGCTGCGGAAAAACCGTCTCCATCAGCGTATTGACTTCCGCTGCCGTCAGCACGGGTTTCAGATTGCTTTGGCCAGGCATGGGCGGTTTCCTGTATTGTGAGCGGCGGCCGCAGTCGCGGGCGCCTGGACCAACTCGTGAGTTCGAGAAAACACGCCTCGCGGCTGTTCTTCAACCGGCAGCGTGCTAGTTCTTTTGCTCCATGGCCCGCGAAGACGGGCGGACAAAGAGGTTGCAAATTGGCTGAAATCGTCGCCATCAAGCCGGCCGTCGCCGACGGCCCCGTTCTTGCCAGCCTGGACAAGGGCGTTCTTCGCCTGACGCTGGCTAGCCCGCCCGCCAACGCGCTGTCCTTGGCGACGATGGCGGCGCTTGCGGCTGAACTGGAACGCGCCAGATCGGATCGGTCCGTGCGTGTCATCATCCTGGCCGCATCGGGAAAAGTGTTCTGCGCCGGCCATGATCTCAAGGAAATGACGGCGCGGCGCGCCGACGCCGATCGCGGCAAGGCCTTCTTCGAGGAGACCTTTGCCGCCTGCGCCAAGCTGATGCAGGCGATCGTGCGCCATCCCTTGCCCGTGATCGCGGAAGTGGACGGGCTGGCCACCGCCGCCGGCCTGCAACTGGTCGCAAGCTGCGATCTGGCGATTGCTTCGCATGAGGCGACGTTCTGCACGCCGGGCGTCAATATCGGCCTGTTCTGTTCGACGCCGATGGTGGCGCTGTCGCGCAACGTCTCGCGCAAGCAGGCGATGGAGATGCTGCTGACCGGCGAGACCATCGATGCGGCAACCGCAAGGGAGTTCGGGCTGATCAATCGCGTCGTACCGCGTGAATACCTGAATCAGATCGTCAATAAATACGCGCAAACCATTGCTTCAAAATCGTCTTTGGTGATCAAGACCGGCAAGGAAGCCTTTTACGCGCAGGCCGAGATGGGGCTGGCGGACGCGTATTCCTACACCGGCCGCGTCATGGTCGAGAACATGCTGGCGCGCGACGCGCAGGAGGGCATTGGCGCCTTCATCGGCAAGCGCAAGCCCGAATGGACGGACGAGTAGCCTTGGAACCGCGCATTTCCATCATCACCATCGCCACGGACGATCTCGACCGTGCGGTGCGTTTCTACGAGGCGATGGGCCTGAAGCGTCATGCCGGGATCACCGACGGCGTCGCCTTCTTCCAGATGGGCGGCGCGATCCTCGGCCTGTTTCCGCGCGTCAGCGCCGAAGAGGATGTGGGGATCGCCTTCGCCAAGGCGCCTTCGGCGGTTTATCTCGCCTACAACACCCGTTCCGACGCCGAAGTCGACGAGGTGCTCGCCATGGCGGAAAAGGCCGGCGGCAACGTCGTCAAGCCGGCCGGCCGCGCCTTCTGGGGCGGCTGGTACGGCTATTTCGCCGATGCAGATGGCCATGTCTGGGAAGTGGCGCACAATCCGGCCTTTCCGATCGCGGAAGACGGCACGATTTCGCTGCCAGAATGATGCTGATCGTGTGATGGCATACCGCAAGCAATTGACGCGGCTCAAGGCGCCGTATCTTAGGCGTGTGCTGCTTGACCCCGAGCGGGTGGTGGACTGGGAAAAATACCCCTGGAATTTGCCGCTGTTTCGCGGCCACGCATTCGAGCTAGAATTCACCACGCCTATCACTGTCATCGTTGGTGAGAACGGCACCGGCAAATCGACGCTGCTCGAAGCGATCGGCGCGCTCGCCGGCTATGACGAGGCCGGCGGCGGGAAAGGATATCGCCCGGTCGACCATTCCGTCGCTATCGACACCAGCGGCGCCGCGCTTGCCAATACCTTGCGCGGCCACTGGCTGCCAAAGGTCACCGCCGGCTGGTTCTTTCGCGCCGAATCTTTTTACTCGGTCGCCCGATATCTCGATCAGGCAGCGCTGGAAGACCCGTTCAGACCACCGCCGCCGGATTTCCTGTCCTGGTCGCATGGCGAGGGATTTATCCGCTTCTTCGAGGAGCGCTGCCGCAGGCAAGGCATCTACATCCTCGACGAGCCGGAAAGCGCACTGTCGCCATCGCGGCAGATCGAACTCCTGAAGATGCTGCGGCGCATGGACCAGTCCGGCACGGCGCAAGTGATCATGGCAACGCATTCGCCACTGCTGATGGCCTGTCCGGGCGCTCGGCTGTTCCGCATCAGCCGGTTCGGGCTCGATCCGACCGATTACACCGATACCGATCATTTTCGCATGATGCGTGACTTCTGCAGCGATCCCCAGGCCTTTATGGAGGAAGCGCTGAGGGAGGACGAGATTTGAGCATCGGCGATGATGACCTCAACTGGCGGGTTGAGCAGGCTTGCCACGAAGGTTGGCCGGCGGCAGTCGAGATGATCGTCGATGGCTGGCTTCTGCGGCGCTCGGGCGGACGGATCCGGAGGCCGAACTCCGCCAATCCCCTGCGCGGCCGGCGTGGTGCGCCCGACAGGGTGATCGACGCGGCGGAGGCCTTCTACATCGGTCACGGTCAGACGCCGCTGTTTCGTGTGCCCGACATCGCAGGCGAACTTGAAACCGAGCTCGATCGCCGCGGCTACCAGCCGGAGGGCGGAACGATCCATCTCTATGCTGGGATCGACGATATGGCGGAAGTCCGTGACGCCAGGGTCGCGGTTTCGCCAATCCCCGGCGAGGACTGGTTCGCGGCGCGGTTTCGCATGAGCGCTTATGACGAAGACGAACGCCGCATCTTTCGCCGGATGACGGCTTCCATCGTCGGCGACAGGGCCTTCGTGTCGATCTCGCGCGACGGGGTGGTCGTCGCGGTCGCCTTCGGCGTTATCCGCGATGGCATGCTCGTCGTGGAATCGGTTGAAACCGACAGCGCTTTCAGGCAGCAAGGCCTTGGCCGTGGGACGGTCGGCACCCTGGTCGATTGGGCGCGGCGGGCCGGTGCGTCTGCCGCATGCCTGCAGGTGGTTGCCGACAACACAGCGGCCCGCGCACTCTACGCCTCGCTCGGATTCAGCCGTGAACTCTATCGATACCACTACCGCAGGAAGCCGCATGAACCACGATAGCTACGACAACACTTACATTTCCGGCATCCTCAATTCGGTGAAGACCGTCGCCATGGTCGGCGCGTCGGCCAACGATGTGCGGCCGAGCTATTTCGTGCTGAAATATCTGCTGGCCAAGGGTTTTTCGGTGTTCCCGATAAACCCCGGCCAGGCCGGCAAGGAAATCCTCGGTCGGATGACCTATGCCAGGCTGGCCGATATTCCGGAGCCGATCGACATGGTCGACATTTTTCGCGCGCCATCGGCTGTGCCCGGTATTGTGGAAGAGATCCTCCAACTCGATCCCTTGCCCAAGGTCATCTGGATGCAGCTCGGCGTGCGTCATGACGATGCGGCCGCGCGCGCCGAGGCCGCCGGCATCAAGGTGGTGATGAACCGCTGCCCCAAGATCGAGTACGGCAAGCTGTCCGGCGAGATCGGTTGGACCGGCGTCAATTCCGGCGTGCTGTCGTCGAAAAAGCCGCTGATGCGCCAGGGCTTCCAGAGTTTTGGCGTGCGCCAGAAGTAGGCAAGTCCCCGGACGCGCAAAATTATTTCGGGAAGCGGCTGAGTTTCCCAAGCGTTCATCGCACATCGCACGCCGAAAGGTATTTTCTTCTTTGCATCAGCGCCGGGCTTCGCCAAGAATGCCCGGCGAATTTCATAGGTTCTCGAGGGAGGTTTCAGTGACCCGTACACCCGGCTTCAACACGCTCGCCGTCCATGCCGGCGCCAAGCCCGATCCGGCGACCGGCGCTCGCGCCACGCCGATCTATCAGACGACCTCCTATGTCTTCGACGACGCCGATCATGCCGCCTCGCTGTTCGGCCTGAAGGCCTTCGGCAACATCTACACCCGCATCATGAACCCGACCCAGGCGGTGCTGGAGGAGCGCGTCGCCGCGCTTGAAGGCGGTACTGCCGCCCTTGCGGTCGCGTCCGGCCATGCCGCGCAGCTCATCGTGTTCCACAATCTGATGCAGCCGGGCGACAATTTTGTCGCCGCCAACAAGCTTTATGGCGGCTCGATCAACCAGTTCGGCCATGCCTTCAAGAATTACGGCTGGGAGGTGCGTTGGGCTGACACCAACGACCTGTCGACCTTCGAGAGCCAGATCGATGACAAGACCAAGGCGATCTTCATCGAGAGTCTTGCCAATCCCGGCGGCACCTTCGTCGACATCGAGAAGATCGGCGACATCGCGCGCAAGCACGGCCTGCCGCTGATCGTCGACAACACGCTTGCCTCGCCCTACCTGATCCGGCCGATCGAGCATGGCGCCGATATCGTCGTCCATTCACTGACCAAGTTCATCGGCGGGCATGGCAATTCGATCGGCGGCGTCATTGTCGACGGCGGTACCTTCGACTGGTCGAAGTCGGGCAAGTACCCGATGCTGTCGGAGCCGCGCCCCGAATATGGCGGCCTCGTCTTGCACGAAACCTTCGGCAATTTCGCCTTCGCCATCGCCGCGCGCGTGCTCGGACTGCGCGACCTCGGCCCGGCCATCTCACCCTTCAACGCCTTCCTGATCCTGACCGGGCTGGAAACCTTGCCGCTGCGCATGCAGCGCCATTGCGACAATGCCATCACGGTCGCTGGCTGGCTGTCCAACCACCCCAAGGTCGCCTGGGTGAACTATCCTGGCCTGCCCAGCGACAAGAACAACGCCCTGCAGAAGAAATATTCTCCGCTGGGCGCCGGTGCCGTGTTCACCTTCGGCCTCAAGGGCGGCTACGAGGCAGGGGTCAAGTTCGTCGAGGCGCTCGAACTGTTCTCGCACCTCGCCAATGTCGGCGACACCAAGTCTTTGGTCATCCACCCTGCGTCGACCACGCACCGCCAGCTTTCCGACGAGCAGAAGGTCAAGGCCGGCGCCGGGCCGGACACGGTGCGGCTCTCGGTCGGCATCGAGGACGTCACCGACATCGTCGCCGACCTCGAACAGGCACTCGCCAAGGTCTGATGCCTTGAGGTAGTGAGTGGTCGGTAGTCAGTAGTCAGTAGGGACTAGTTTCTCACGAACCGATGGGGCAATTCTACTCACTACTCACTACTCACTGTTGGAGCACATCCTGTCCTCGCATTACCTGACAATATCGACTGACAGCGTCGAACCCGAATCCGGCGCTCCGGCGCCGGACCGCCTGATCTCCGGCGACCCGAAATTCCGCACCTGGAACATCGAGGAGCGGGATGGCGGCCTCTATGCCGGCATCTGGGAATCGACACCCGGCAAGTGGCGCATCGTCTATGACGAATGGGAGTTCTGCCACATCCTGGCAGGCGTTTCGGTCATCGCCGAGGATGGCGGCGAAGCGCGAACCGTCAGGGCCGGCGACAGTTTCGTGCTGAGACCCGGCTTCAAGGGAAGCTGGGAAGTGCTTGAAACGACTCGCAAGGAATATGTGATCAAGCTCTGATCATTTCGCCGGAAACGCGCCGAGGCAGGCTTCCGACGCCTTGTCGTGCGAGGCCAGCAAATCGGCGTCCTGTGCTTCGAGATCGGAGTCCGAAATCTCGTTGCGGTAGTACTGCGCCAGGAGATCCATTCCTTCCTGGCTCACGCCATAGGTCGGGATCTCCCGGGCGAGGCAGCCACAAAGCGCTAGCGCCCGGTCGGGCGAGCCGGTCTTGTGGTTGGTGAGGATGAAATCCTGCGCCGGGCAGGCGTCGAGAAAGCCGTCGAAATTGAGCTTCTGCTGAGGCTGGTCGCCATGACTGAGAGAGCTCGAGGGCCATTGGCTCTTGCCGGCTGCGACATCGCAGCCGGTTGCGACGTCGCTCCCGTTCGCGGCGACGGCCTGCCAGGCCTTGTCCTTGCCGCCGCCGGGATACTCGAAATTCTCGCCCAAAGACCCGGAGTACTGGTCAAGCTCGGCCTGTGAAAAGCCTATCGTCTGCAATCGATTGATCTGACATTGGCACGCTTCGGCAATTTTCTCGGCCTCGCCTTCTTCGGGCTGTTCGCTTGATTTGCTCTTTTCGCAGGCCGCCAGGAAGGCAGTTCCGTCAAGCAGTGTAGCGGGGAAGGTTGATGCGTCCGCATAGCGGTCGCCCGTCCAGCCAAGCACCCTCTGGTCGAGTTGCAGATCGAAAAAGCCATTGCGCTTGAAGGTGCCGAGGCTGACCTTGTCTGGAGCCGCAAGTCTGGCGCCTGGGACGTCGCCGAGCACCTCGCGATAGGTGTCGCCTTCCAGCACGAACAGGAAGAGCCCGCATTTCACGCCGTCGCAATTGGGATCTGCGACATAGGCATAGATTTCGGACAGGCCGTCCAGGTTGAAGTCGACTTCATACGCCCAGAATCTGTCCGCGGGCACGGCCGCTCCCGTCCGGCGCTCGAGCAGGCTGCCAGCGATGGCCCGCGCGACAGAATCGCTGTTTTCCTGCGGGATGTTTTCCGGCTGCTGCTGCGCGTGCGTCGCTCCGATGCAGGCGCATAGCAACGCCAATGCGAACGCCGTCGCAGGTCTCCAGAACAGCTTCATCGCGCAACCCCAAGCCCGCGATCGTTCAGAAGCCGACCGAGAGCGTTTCCAGCCCATGGAAGTGGTAAGTGTCGCGGAAGCGGGGCTCTTCGGCAAGATGCAGTCGCGGATGCCGCTCGAACAAAGTCTTCAGCGATACCTGCAGTTCGAGCCGCGCAAGCGGCGCGCCGATGCAGAAATGGATGCCGGCGCCAAACGATACGTTCTTCTGGTCCGTGCGGTCAGGCCGAAAGGCCGCCGGTTCGGCAAAGGCGCGCGGATCATGATTGGCCATGCCGAGCAAAAGTCCGATCGTCTGGCCCGGTTGCACGACAATTCCCGGGGCGACCTCGATCTCCTGATAGGCATAGCGGGTGAACATGTGCAGCGGCGCGTCGAAACGCAGGCACTCCTCGACCGTTGCCGCAGTCGCTTCCGCCGAGGTGAAGAAACGGCTGGGGTCGCCGCCCTGCATCAGGATTGAGCGCACGGCATTGCCAGTCTGGTGGACGGTCGCCTCGTGCCCGGCATTGAGCAGCAGGATCGCCGAGGACACCAACTCATCCTCTGTGAGCTTCTGGCCGTCCTCCTGCGCCGAGATCAGCAGCGACAACAGGTCGTCGCCGGGGTTCTTGCGCCGCTCGGTGACGTAGCCGCGCAGGAAGGCGGAAAATTCACCCGCGGCGCGGTTTGCGGTGTCCTCGGTCTCGCGGGTGCGACCATGAATGTACATGGCGACCATCTGATGCGACCAGTCGAGCAGTTGTGGCCCCATATCGACCGGCACGCCAAGCATTTCGGCGATGATGGTGATCGGCAGGGGGGAGGCGAAGGCGGGTAAAAGGTCGACGGGGCCGGCCGGGTCGAAACGGTCGATCAGTTCATTGGCGAGCGTCTCGACACGCGGCCGCAGACGCTCGACCTGGCGCGAGACGAAAGCCCGGTTGACCAGCGTTCTGAGCCGCGCATGCACCGGCGGCTCCAGCTCCAGCATCGAGTTCGCCTCGATGCCGTCGAACGCCTCGAGATGGCTCCGGTCCTGGCCGATGCCGCGGCGGTCGGGAATGCCTGCCGGGTTCTGGCGGCCGAAACGCCGGTCACGCAGCAGCCTGTTGACGTCGTCGAAGCCGCCGAAACACCAGAAACCGAATTCCTCCCAGAAAAAGGCGTTCGAAGCGCTGTGCAGGAACGCATAGGCCTTGTACGGGTCCAGGAAGAAAGCCGGTTCGTGCGGGTCGAGCCGCAACCGGCGGCTTGCTGGATCAAAGGCGAGGTAGGGCGGCGTCGATTTGGTCATGCCGTTCCATAGCGCGCCTTGCCAGCCTCATTCCAGACCGTATGTTGGCGCCCCAAGCACGATGGATTGAGCCAATCATTCCGGGTGAGGAAGGTCTGAATTGATGAATGTGATCGTTGTCGGCGCGGGCATCGCCGGTCTTTCGACCGCCTGGTCGCTGGTCAAGGCGGGTCACGGCGTCTCGATCGTCGAGCAGGGGCCGATCGCCAATCCGCTCGCGGCATCCGGCGACCATCACCGTATCATCCGCCGCGCCTATCGGACCGGAACAGGTTATGGCCGCATGATCGGCGAGGCTTATGAAGCCTGGGACGAAATGTGGGCTGATCTCGGCGAGAACCATCTCGATGCAAGGGGATTCCTCTGTATATCGCGCGAGCCGGGCGACGAGGCCGAGGACTATCGGGAAGGGCTGGAGGAAGGAAATTTCCCGTTCGAACTCTTCGAGCCGGACGAAGCGGTGAGGCGCTGGCCTTTCCTTGAACCGGGTTCGTTCCGCTATGCCTATCTTTCGCCGGAAGGCGGAGCGCTGCATTGCAGGAAGATCGCGGCGGGATTGGCGGCATGGCTGCGCGCCAACGGCGCCAATGTCTACGAGCACAGCAAGGTGACGGAGATCGATGCCGAGGCCGGCCATGTCGTTCTGGAACACGGCGAAACCATGCAGGCCGACCGCATCGTCGTCGCGGCCGGCGCCTGGGTGCTGAAACTATTTCCCGAACTCGGCGGAGACCTGAAGACCTACCGCACCGCGCTCGCTTATGTCGAACCGCCCGCGGACCTCAGGGCCGTATGGGAAACCGCCCCTGTCATCCTCGATGTCGGCGGCAAGACCGATGGCTACATGATCCCGCTCAGCCGCGGCGCCGGAATGAAGTTCGGCTCGGGCCTGCATAAGGTGCCGACCAGCGACGCCGACTGGAACCGTGACCCGGTGCCGGGCGAGGGCGAGGCGATCCGCAACCTGTTTTCACCGCCGATCGCCCGCATCGAGGAATACCGGATTACCGAAGTCGTCACCTGCGCCTACACCTTCACCGCCGACGAAAAGTTCATGGCGCATGAGAAGGGCAGGTGCCTTGTCGTCTCGGCCTGCTCCGGCCACGGCTACAAATTCGGCGCGGCCGTCGGCAGGCGCGTCGCGGCGGCGGTCGGCAATGGCGATGTCGCGGGCTTGAAGCGTTGGCTGCGAGCCGAGGTAACCTGACCTAATCCTGGCAATGCCTTGGAATATGCACACGCCGCCAGCCGGATGACCCCTCGCGGACCAGCACGCGCCGCGCCACGGTCTGGTAGGAAGCGGGAACGTCGATGATGCGCCGCTGTTCGGGCCGCACCAGCACCTCTTCGGCTATGCTGTCGTATTGCGCGGGTATGACGACACGTCGCGTGCGCTCCGGCTGGATCACAACCGTCTCGGCGACACGCTCGTAGCGGGCCTTGTGCCAGATCTTGCAGAGCACCTTGCGGCCATGGATGACACGCCATTCCCAGGAGTAGCCGCCGCCATCGACCCTGACGGTGTGATAGACGGTCCGGGTGATCGCCGGCACCACCTCATATCGAACCTGAGCGGGCACCGTCATCACCACGCGCTCGCGGGTGCCGTAGATCGGCGGGTCATAATCCACCACCTGCTGGCCGGCAGGCCTGACCATGACGTTTTCGTAGACCGTGTCATAGACGGCGGCTGTCCGGACAGGCTCATAACATTCGACGGCGCGGCCGCCGGCGGCGGTCGGCGAGATCGAGCCGAGCACGGTCAGCCCGGCAATGGCGAAGCATGCGGTTTTCCCAAACATGACACTCCCCCTGTTGAACGGTACAATGACGGTTCAACGTTGGATTGTAGGGCAAGCCATGCCGGAGAAAAGCGGTTTCGGCACATTTCGTTAAGCGATGCGGTTAAGGAACCGCTACCTGGCCGTCTCCGACGGCGTCGTGAAGCGGCGTGAGCAGGCTCAATGCGGCGAATTCCCGCCAGAAAGCTTGATTCGACTTACCCAGATGGCTAGGACGGGTCGGCCTTGCACAAGGATGAGCCGGCATCCTATTTACGTCGTAACGATCCAGAACCGATTCTGCCCGAGCTGCCAGCCTGTCCGGCGCCGGAAAATCCCACCGCGAGACAAGAGATATCAGATGAAGAATCCCGTCGAAACCTACATGAACCTGGTCCCGATGGTGGTCGAACAGACCAATCGCGGCGAGCGGGCATACGACATCTTCTCGCGCCTCCTCAAGGAGCGCATCATCTTCATTACCGGTCCGGTCGAGGACGGCATGGCGACGCTGGTCTGCGCGCAGCTCCTGTTCCTCGAAGCCGAGAACCCGAAGAAGGAAATCAACCTCTACATCAATTCGCCCGGCGGCGTCGTCACCTCGGGCATGGCGATCTACGACACCATGCAGTTCATAAAGCCGGCCGTGTCGACGCTGTGCATCGGCCAGGCGGCATCGATGGGCTCACTGCTCTTGACCGCCGGCCACAAGGACATGCGCTTTGCTACGCCGAACGCCCGCATCATGGTTCACCAGCCGTCGGGTGGCTTCCAGGGCCAGGCCTCGGATATCGAGCGCCACGCCATGGACATCGTCAAGCTGAAGCGCCGTCTCAACGAGGTCTATGTCAAGCACACCGGCAAGACCTACGAGGAGATCGAGCGCACGCTCGACCGCGACCATTTCATGACCGCCGACGAGGCCAAGGATTTCGGCTTGATCGACAAGGTCATTTCGTCGCGTGAGCCGGCCGAAGGGGCGGTGGCATAAGGGCTGGTTGGCAGTTGGATGGCGGCATCACGCGCTTTTGGCGCGTCTTGCGGCATTTCGGCCACAATTGGCTGTTCCCTCGGACGTTGGGATTGCCTACGTTAAGGCTATGTTGATTTTCGACGGCTTAGCTTTGCGTGGGGAAGCTGCGAATCATTGCCACGTTTTCTGATTTGTGTTTCGTACGGAATACGTTGCGGGAGCCGGGACACTGGCGGCGGCGGATTCCCGCGATAAATAGAGTATGCGCCCTTTCAGCCAGACCATCGGCGGGCGGCCATGAAAGGACATGAAAATGAGCAAGGTCGGCAACAATAGCGGTGATTCCAAGAACACGCTTTATTGCTCGTTTTGCGGCAAGAGCCAGCACGAAGTGCGCAAGCTGATCGCCGGTCCGACGGTCTTCATCTGCGACGAGTGCGTCGAACTCTGCATGGACATCATCCGCGAGGAGAACAAGACCTCGATGGTGAAGTCGCGCGAGGGCGTGCCGACACCGCAGGAGATCCTCAAGGTTCTCGACGACTACGTCATCGGCCAGCCCTACGCCAAGCGCGTGCTGTCGGTGGCGGTCCACAACCACTACAAGCGCCTCGCGCATGCCGGCAAGAACAACGATGTCGAGCTGGCCAAGTCCAACATCCTGCTGATCGGCCCGACCGGCTGCGGCAAGACGCTGCTGGCGCAGACGCTGGCCCGCATCATCGACGTGCCGTTCACGATGGCTGATGCCACCACGCTCACCGAAGCCGGCTATGTCGGCGAGGACGTGGAAAATATCATCCTGAAGCTGCTGCAATCCGCCGATTACAACGTCGAGCGGGCGCAGCGCGGCATCGTCTACATCGACGAAATCGACAAGATCTCGCGCAAGTCCGACAACCCGTCGATCACCCGCGACGTTTCGGGCGAGGGCGTGCAGCAGGCGCTGCTCAAGATCATGGAAGGCACGGTCGCCTCCGTGCCGCCGCAGGGCGGCAGGAAGCATCCGCAGCAGGAATTCCTGCAGGTCGACACCGCCAACATCCTGTTCATCTGCGGCGGCGCCTTCGCCGGGCTGGACAAGATCATCTCGGATCGCGGCCGCAAGACCTCGATCGGCTTCGGCGCCACCGTGGCTTCCCCGGAAGATCGCCGCACCGGCGACATCTTCCGCCAGGTCGAGCCCGAGGATCTCCTGAAGTTCGGCCTGATCCCCGAGTTCGTCGGCCGTCTGCCGGTGCTGGCGACGCTGGAGGACCTGGACGAGCCGGCGCTGATCCAGATCCTGACCGAGCCGAAGAATGCGCTCGTCAAGCAGTACCAGCGCCTGTTCGAGATGGAGAATGTCGATCTGACCTTCCACGAGAACGCGTTGTCGGCGATCGCCAAGCGCGCCATCGAGCGCAAGACCGGCGCGCGCGGCCTGCGCTCGATCATGGAGGCGATCCTGCTCGACACCATGTTCGAACTGCCGGCGCTCGAAGGCGTGCGCGAAGTGGTTATTTCGGAAGAGGTGGTGACCGGCAGCGCCCGGCCGCTCTACATCTATTCCGAACAGAAGGAAAAGAAGGGCAATGTCAGCGCCTGAAAATGGCCTCGACCCCTTATATCAAGTGGAACGGCGCCCTTGCGGCGCCGTTTTGCTGTGACGGGCGCGTAACCTCGCCGAAGGAGTGGGCTGTACACGATGTTAACCCTTGATCTTTGCCCTGCTTGCATCCACCTAACACATGAAGGCCGAGGTGCCGAATTCTGTGCTGTAAAACTCCCGTCACAAACGGTGGTAGGCGGAACGATCCCCGGTCGTTAATATGAGATTCGCGGTTGGCCTGATGGTGGCCGCGACATGAAAGGTTGGACAATGGCCAAAATATCCAAGGCTCCCAGCGACGGCGTCTTCGCAGTCCTCCCACTGCGCGACATCGTGGTGTTTCCGCACATGATCGTTCCGCTCTTCGTCGGGCGTGAGAAGTCGATCAAGGCGCTGGAGGAGGTAATGGGGCAGGAAAAGCAGATCCTGCTTGCCACCCAGATGAATGCCGCCGATGACGATCCCGAGCCCGATGCGATCTTCGACATCGGTACGCTCGCCAATGTGCTGCAATTGCTGAAGCTGCCCGACGGTACCGTCAAGGTTCTGGTCGAGGGCGCCTCGCGCGCTAAAATCGTCTCCTTCACCGACCGTCCCGATTTCCACGAGGCGCAGGCCAAGGCTCTCGTCGAGCCGGAAGAGGAAGAGGTCGAGGTCGAGGCGCTGGCTCGTTCGGTCGTCACCGACTTCGAGAACTACGTCAAGCTGAACAAGAAGATCTCGCCCGAAGTGGTGGGCGCCGCCAGCCAGATCGACGACTATTCCAAGCTCGCCGATACGGTGGCATCGCACCTCGCCATCAAGATTCCAGAGAAGCAGGAAATGCTGGCCACGCTCTCCGTCAAGGAGCGGCTGGAAAAGGCGATGGGCTTCATGGAAGCCGAAATCTCCGTCCTGCAGGTGGAGAAGCGCATCCGCTCGCGCGTCAAGCGCCAGATGGAGAAGACGCAGCGCGAGTACTACCTCAACGAGCAGATGAAGGCGATCCAGAAGGAGCTCGGCGAAGGCGAGGACGGCCGCGACGAGGCCGCCGAGATCGAGGCGCGCATCAAGAAGACCAAGCTCTCCAAGGAGGCCCGCGAAAAGGCGGAAGCCGAATTGAAGAAGCTGAGGACGATGTCGCCCATGTCGGCTGAATCGACCGTGGTGCGCAACTATCTCGACTGGCTGCTGTCGATCCCGTGGGGCAGGAACTCCAAGGTCAAGCAGGATCTGGCTTATGCCCAGAACGTGCTCGATACCGACCACTTCGGCCTCGACAAGGTCAAGGACCGCATCGTCGAGTATCTGGCCGTGCAGAGCCGCCAGAAGAAGCTGAAGGGGCCGATCCTGTGCCTCGTCGGCCCTCCCGGCGTCGGCAAGACCTCGCTCGGCAAGTCGATCGCCAAGGCGACCGGCCGCGAGTTCATCCGCATGGCGCTTGGCGGCGTGCGTGACGAGGCCGAGATCCGCGGTCACCGCCGCACCTATATCGGCTCGATGCCCGGCAAGGTCATCCAGTCGATGAAGAAGGCCAAGAAGTCCAATCCGCTCTTCCTGCTCGACGAGATCGACAAGATGGGCCAGGACTTCCGCGGCGACCCGTCATCGGCTCTGCTCGAGGTGCTCGACCCCGAACAGAACGCGACGTTCATGGACCATTACCTCGAGGTCGAATACGACCTGTCGAGCGTGATGTTCGTGACGACGGCCAATACGCTGAACATCCCTGCGCCGCTGATGGATCGCATGGAGATCATCCGTATCGCCGGCTACACCGAGGACGAGAAGATCGAGATCGCCAAGCGGCACTTGCTGCCCAAGGTGGTGCGCGACCACGCCTTGCAGCCGAAGGAGTTTTCGGTCAGCGAGGACGCGATCCGCGCCATCATCCAGACCTACACCCGTGAAGCGGGCGTGCGCAGCCTGGAGCGCGAGCTGATGAAGCTCGGGCGCAAGGCGGTGACCGAGATCCTGAAGACGAAGAAGAAGTCGGTGAGCATCACGGCGGCGAACCTCGCCGATTACCTCGGTGTCCAGCGCTTCCGCTTCGGTCAGGTCGAGGCGGACGATCAGGTCGGTGTCGTTACCGGTCTTGCCTGGACGGAAGTCGGTGGCGAACTGTTGACGATCGAAGGCGTGATGATGCCCGGCAAGGGCCGCATGACGGTGACCGGCAATTTGCGCGACGTCATGAAGGAATCGATTTCGGCGGCGGCGTCTTATGTCCGTTCGCGCGCTATCGATTTCGGCATCGAGCCGCCGCTTTTCGACAAGCGCGACATCCACGTCCACTTGCCGGAAGGCGCCACGCCGAAGGACGGTCCGTCCGCGGGCGCCGCCATGGCCACGGCCATTGTGTCGGTGCTGACCGGTATCCCGGTTCGGGCCGATGTGGCGATGACCGGCGAGATAACGCTTCGCGGCCGCATCTTGCCGATCGGTGGCCTCAAGGAGAAGCTGCTTGCCGCGTTGCGCGGCGGCATCAAGAAGGTGCTGATCCCGGAAGACAATGCCAAGGATCTGGCGGAGATTCCGGACAACGTGAAGAACGGCATGGAAATCATTCCGGTCTCGCGGGTCGGCGAGGTGTTGCGTCACGCCCTTGTGCGCATGCCTGAGCCGATCGAGTGGGTGGAGCCGGTCAATCCTCCGGCCGCCACGGATAGCGCCGACGATGCCGGCAAGTCGCTTGCGCATTAGTTCTGGCTAAAGTTGCAACGCACAAACAGAGAGCCGGGCCTCGCGCCCGGCTTTTTCATGTGAAAAACCCCGGATTTCCGGGCTTTTTTCCAATTTTTCCGGGCTTTTCGACTTGGTTGCGGGAACGCTTCTTTCTAAAGTCCGTTTCCTGCCGGATGAGTCGTTAGTTCCGGTGTTCTCATGGAAGGGAATTTTTATGAACAAGAACGAACTGGTGTCCGCTGTCGCCGACGCCGCGAGCATTTCGAAGGGTGACGCGCAGTCGGCGGTCGATGCGGTATTTTCCGTCATCACCGGCGAACTGAAGAAGGGCGGCGATGTCCGGCTTGTCGGCTTTGGCAATTTCTCCGTGTCAAAGCGTGCGGCGTCGACGGGCCGTAACCCGCAGACCGGCGCGGAAGTGAAGATTCCGGCGCGTACCGTGCCGAAGTTCTCGGCCGGCAAGGGCCTCAAGGACGCCGTCAACTAAGCGCGTTTTTCTTTTTAGAATACTGGAAAAGCCGGGCTAGCCCGGCTTTTCATTTTTGTGCCTTTGGCCGCACGATGCCGGTTATGCCGTCGGCGCGTCCGCGCGCATCAGCCTTTCCTGTTTGAGGTCGGCCCACAATGCCGCCGGAAGTTTCGCGTCGAGCAGCGACCGGTTGCTTTCCACCTCGCTCGGCCGCTGGCCGCCCGGGATGACCGAGACGACCGAAGGGTGCAGCAGCGGAAACTGCAAGGCGGCCTCGATCAGCCTGATACCATGGCGCTTGCAGACAGCCTCGATCCCGGCGACCCGCTCGAGGACTTCCTTTGGCGCCTCGGAATAGTTGTAGTAGGCGCCGGGCTTCGGTCCCGTTGCCAGGATGCCGGAATTGTAGGGGCCGCCCAGAACGATGCCGATGCCGCGCTTCTGGCAGAGCGGCAGGAAGGACGTCAGCGCTTCCTGCTCCAGCAATGTGTAGCGCCCGGCCAGCAGGAACAGGTCGAAGTCGCCGCGCTCCGCCAAAGTCTGCGCAACCTGCCACTCGTTGATGCCGCCGCCGAACGCCTTGATGACGCCCTGGTCGCGCAGCGACAGCAGGCCGTAATAACCCGAGCGCATGAACTCCTCGATGCGCTGGTCGGACGCTTCCTTGCTGCCATGGGTGAAGATATCGACGTCGTGCACGAAGAGGATGTCGATGCGGTCGACGCCAAGTCGCTCGAGAGAGGCCTCGAAAGAGCGCATCACACCATCGTAGCTGTAGTCGTAGACTTCCCTGCGCGACGGCGTGTCGAAGAATTTGCCGATGCCCGTGCGCTGGTCGGGCGGGCAGGCGCGCATGATGCGGCCAACCTTGCTCGACAGCACGTAATCGTCACGTTTCCTGGAGCGCAGGAACGGATTGAGGCGCGTTTCGGACAGGCCAAGCCCGTAGAGCGGTGCGGTGTCATAGTAGCGGCAGCCGGTCGCCCAGGCAGCCTCCAGCGTGGCGTTGGCGTCCTCGTCCGAAACGGCGCGGTAGAGATTGCCGAGCGGCGCGGTGCCGAAGCCGAGTTCCGTAAAGCTGATACCGCCATTGCCGATGCGGTCGAAATGCCGTGTCTTCATGTCCTGCGATTTTCCCGGGATTGATTTGTCTGACATGACACTATCATGGCCGTGGCCCGGCAAAAGCGCCGGCGAGCGTTGGACACGCATTTTCGTGATTGCTAGCATGAAAAAAAGCAGGCTGTTCGGGGGAAGATGTGACCAGGAATTGCCAGTCGTTTCCGGTTGCCGGCACCCCGGGGGTGCGGCTGTGAGCAGCTCGGGCCTGGAAATGTTCAGGACCGCGCTCGACGAGCTTGGCGATGTGCTGGCGCGTGTCGAGGATAGCCGCATCGACGCGGCTTGCCGGATGCTGGCCGGCGCGAGACAGATCGTCGTCTATGGCTGCGGTCGGGAAGCCTTGCAGGTGAAGGGATTCGCAATGCGGCTCTATCATCTGGGCCTCCCTGTCTCGGTGGTCGGCGATATGACCACGCCGCCGCTCGGCTCGGGTGATGTCTTCCTCGCCAGTTCGGGGCCTGGAGAAACCACCACGGTGCTCACCTTGATGCGCGTCGCTCGGGAAGCTGGCGCAACCAACCTGTTGCTGACGGCTCAGCCCGGCGGCACAGCGGCGGGGTTGGCAGACGCCACGCTGGTCATCCCGGCCCAGACCATGGCCGACGACCAGGGGCCGCGAAAGACATCGGTCCTGCCGATGGGATCGGTTTTCGAAGGAGCGCTGTTCCTGCTGTTCGAGGTGATGGTGCTGAAGCTCCAATCCCTGACCGGCGCGTCGCCGCAGGCCATGCGCGCCCGCCACACCAACATGGAATAGATCATGCGCTACGAGTTGATGCTGCCGCACCAGATCCGCAAGGCTATCGCCGAAAGATGGCCCGTCGCGCTGCCGTTGGGCGTGCTCGAATACCATGGCGAGCACATGGCCGTCGGCATGGATACGCTGGCCGTCGTCAAGACGCTCGAGCTGCTCGAGAAGGAGAGGGACGTCGTCATCCTGCCGCCCTTCTACTATGGCGCGGCAAGCTACGCCGTAGCGGCGCCCGAAGGCACCGGCTCGGTGCAGGTCGGAGGAAATCAACTGGCGCCGTTCGGCGAGGATTTGTTCTACAGCCTGCTGCGCATCGGCTTTCGCAACATCCACGCCATCATTCATCATCAGACCGAGAACTTCGCCGCCGGCATGCCCACCGATCTTGCCTTCAAGACCGCCGGCCGTCAGGCGATCTTCCGGTTCCTCGAAAGGGAGCGCGGCGAGGGCTGGTGGGGTTCCGAGACGATGGCCGACTACTATGCCGGACACGCGGTCGGCGAAAACTTCTTCAACTGGGTGCAGGTGCATCCGCTGATGCCGGCCGCCATGAATGGCAGATATCCCTTCGATCATGCCGGCATCGGCGAGACATCGCTGATGCTGGCGCTATGTCCGGAGGCGGTCGATGCCGACCATTTCCGGGACAACAAGAGCTGGTACACGGCGGGCGCGAAGGACTCGTCGGCGGAACTGGGACAAAAAGGCGTCGCCATGATCATGGATCACCTGCGCGCGATCCTGAAGAGCTAGCCTCACCTGTCCGGAGACATAGAACGCTGTTCCTGCGTTGCGCGCTCCTCCGGCAGTTCCCGGTGACCGCTCGGGTCGGCGGGTTGCGGCATCCTGGCCTGGCTCGCCGTCTGCGGCACGGATTTGAAGTCCAGTGGTGCGGCGCGCTCCGCCGCGCATGTGCCCGTCGAAACTGATATGCGACCGTCGGCCTCCAACTGCGCGGAGCCGATGTCACCACTGCAACCCGGCAGTTCAGCGGGCCTGACAAGGCCCGTCAGCATGTATCCGCCGGTTGTGTCCATCAGCCTCGCCTGCCGACGATCATAGGCCAGCAATTGCCTCTGCCCCGGCTCGAAGTCAAAGCGGATCTGCGCCTGAGGCGAGAAACCCAGAGGAGTTGCCAACCAGTCGAGCGTGATGGCCGATGATCGTTCATTGGCGCCACCCAAAGCCTCCAGCAACCGCGCTGCTGGTTCCGGAAGAGGGTTGTAGTCTGCAAGCTGGAAGCCGAAGACATCGCCATAGGGCATGGCCACCACGAATCCGCCATCGGAACCGAACATGGCAACGGTGTCCAAAGGGTTCGCGACGTCCTGAGCAAGCGGTTCCGGCGCGGCCGAGCTCTCGATGATGCGGCTGGCGAGCGGCTTGATCGGGTCGGCGAGATCGTAGATGACGAGCCTCAAGGCTCCAGCCATCCCTTCCAACGGTCCCGCGACGGCAACGGTGCGCGAATCCGCTCCGAAGGCGATCCCGGAAACGCGGCCGAAGGTCGGGTCTTCCCGGAATGTGGTCTGCATCGTTCTCAGATCGGTGATGTTCCATGGCGGCGCGGATCCGGCGCCAAATCCGGAGACCACGAGGAGGTTGCCGTCCGGCGACCGGACAATATCGCCGCTGCCGTTCCACGCGAAGCCGGGCGACACGCATCTGCCGACGGTCCGGCCGTCCAGCACTTCGCAAATGGCGTAGCTTATGTGCCATTCGCCCGCGAACCGGTAGTTGAGTGCAAATGTCTTTCCGCCGGCTCCCTGAAATTCGACGTAGCACTTTCCTTCCCCTGTTTCGGGGTCGATGAACCGGATTTCAGGGTTATCCTCAACGAGTTCGCCTTGTTCGTTTCGCCCGGTTTTCGAGAAGTCGAGAATGCTCCCATCCGGGCGTATGACATGAGGAAACTTGACGCTTTCCGACAAGGACTGGCAGGGGGGCGTCAATGCCTGGGGGTCCGGCGGTGTCTCAGCCATGACACGGGCTACACGCCAGTTCGCGTTCTCCTCGATTAGCTTGGGGAACACGAATGTCTTCGGGACCCGTGCAACCGACCGTTCTACGCAGCGCGCGGTGATCGCGGTTTCCTCCTGGATGTCCTTTCGAAGGGCCTGTAGCTGGTCGGCCGACAGGTTGTCCTCGTCATAGTCATCGATGTCCTTGGCGATCTTGAACGCGCTGCAGTCGGGCGTGGCGGTGAAAGTCGTCCGCTCGTCTCCCCCGGCGTGGCTCTCGATCGCACCGGTGGCCAAATCGACCGTAACCGCATAATGGCTCAAATCGTCGTCGTTCGGACGCTCAACGACGAGTTCCAAACCGATCATGTTGGGAACCGATTTGAGTGACAGCACCTCGGTTGCGCCGACCACCGGGCCTTCATGTTCCTCGCGAATACGCTGGCGAGCGACCGTGCGGCTTGCGCCGGCGTCGACAACCGCAACCGTGGAATCCGTGTCGATCGTCAGCAGTCGCGCAGGCTCGCCCGCACGCGCAAACCAGGCTGGTGCGCCGGGCAGGCGCAGCGGCGGATCGGCCGCCACATAGGATACGCCGGACCAGCGGAACACGGCGCCGGGCTCGAGGGATTTGAGCGCGTCGGCGAATGTTGCCAGCCTTTGGCCGGAGTAGCGCGCAATGTCCTCGGCAAGCGCCCGGTCGCGATCGCGAACCTGACCGCGGAGCTTCGCGACGCGGATCGCTGACTGGTAGGAGGTCGGCATGCGCAGGTCGTTTTCCATCGCCGTCGCGGCCACCGCGACTTCGCGCGAGCCCTGCTCGGCGATGAGCTCCAGCCGCGGCTGGCGGTAAAGCGTGTCGTAGGCGAACCAGACCAGCGCGCCGTAGAGGACGAGCTTCAGCGGGTCGGACAATCTCACGGTAGCGTTGGACAGGCCGCCCAGGACGCCGAATGGCGGTCGTTGGTCGACAGGCATGGGTTGGGCGTCATCGACGATCGAACTCAGCCATTGGGTCCGCATGAAGTGATTGGCGTCGTGACGGTTCGACGCGAAGTAAAGCCCATGGCCGCCGACGAAGAAGCGATTGAGAACATTGCCTCCGGTAAAGCCGTAGAAACCGACGCGACCAGCCATGCCGGTCAACAGCACCACGAATTGACTGAGGATGAGTACGGAATCGTTGATGCCACAGTCGTTCACCACCTGACGTGCCGGCACCTTTTCCATGAACCGCGGCCAATTGAAGTTCGGGCGCAGCACGCTTCCTGCAAGGATTATCAGGTCGATCGCTGGGACCTCGTCTTTGTTCAGGCCCTTCAGGCCATGCACCGTAAGATGCGTGCCGAAGGAGTGCGCCACGAAGACAAAGCGCGCGTTCGGATGCCGGCGGATCAGGTCCCTCAGTCTGGCGCGGAAGAACAACACTGCCAGCCATCGGAAGAACGGGAACGCAAAGGCCAGCGCGCTGAAATAACCGTAACGGAAAGGCTCGACGGTCACGTCCGGTGCCCGCTTGTGAATCAGATCGCGCAGACGATCCTGCCACTGGCCGAACGTGCGAATGCCATGCACCGTGACCACGACGCGCTGTGGCCTTTCGGCTGATCCGCCAAGCTCTTCCATGCATCATCCCCGAGATAAGCTGCTTCCAGCGAGCTCCGCATTCGGATTGATACTATCGATCCACGGACCGGACACGGCAAGATGCTGTAACGCGGTCAATCGTGCCGATGGAGCTTGGCACTTTTGCAATCAGGCCGATTCAAGAATTCACTTCAGCTTGGCTGAAGATTGCGCGCGTTGCTTCTCCGCGCGGTAGTCGGCAATGGATTTGTCCGGATCGCTCCTGGTGGCGACCGCCCAGATGAAGGTGCCCGCGCCGGCTATGGCGAGGATGACGTAGAGGGCTATGCCGAGCGCGAGATGGTTGGCGTAGAAGCCGACCAGGGCCATCAGCAGGCCGCCGCACAGCATCGCCAGCACGAAGCCGGCAATCACGGCCCGGCCTTGCCAGGCGATCGGCATGACGCCCTTGCCGTAGCGGTCATAGCCCTTGTGTCCGGCGCGGATGTTGCGCGCGAACCAGTACCGGGTCGTCACTTCACCGCTCCGGCCGTCATGCCCATGATGAGGTAACGTTCGAGCGCGATGCCGATGACGGCGAGCGGCGCGATCGCGGCCGTTGCGAGCGCGGCCATCGACCACCAGTTGATGCCTTGCGAACCGGTCTGGCTCGCCACCATGACCGGAATGGTCTTGGCGTCGGTGGAGGTCAAAAGGGCGGCGAAGAAGTATTCGTTCCAGCACAGCACCATGGCCAGGATGAAGGCGGCCACCATGCCCGGCAGCGCGATCGGCATGACGATGCGGAAGAAGGCGCCCCAGATCGACAGGCCGTCGACAAGGGCCGCCTCCTCAAGCTCGACGGGGATCGAATTGAACTGGTCGCGCATGATCCAGATGACAATCGGCAGCACCATCAGCGTGTAGAGCAGGATCAGGCCGAGGCGTGTGTCGAGCAGCCCGACTTCCCGGTAAAGCACCAGGAAGGGCAGGGCCAGCACGACGGGCGGCAGGATGAGCTGCGACAGGAAGAAGAAGGAGATGTCCTCGTTCCTGAACCAGGCGAACTTGTAGCGGTAACGGGTAAGTCCGTAGGCGGCGAGGCTGCCGATGATGATGGCAAGGCTCGACGCGCCGACCGATGTGATGACCGAGTTCATGAAGCGCTTGAGGAACTCGTCGCGCACTGTCGAGGTCTCGAAGATCGAATCCGGTGACAGGCCGAGCGACCGCCAGCCTTTCCAGTCCGGCTGGAAATCCACGAACGGGATGAGGTGGCCCTGCGTGACGTCGACGGCCGATTTGAACGAGGTCGTGATCGTCCAGTAGATCGGAAACAGGCAGATGAAGGCCCAGACGACGAGCGCCCCATAGATGAAGACGCGGCTGGTGATGAAACTCGCCGGGGAGCTTATTTCGGAGACGGTATAGTTGGTGGTCTGAACGCTCATATCGTGGCCACTCAGTTGACGTTGCGCACGAAGCGGTTGGCGATTTTCAGCAGCCAGGTCACGAACACGACGATGATGACGAGATAGGCCATCGCCAGCATGGTGCCGTAGCCGACATTCGAGCGGTCGCGGTACTCGCGGTAGATGAAGCTGGAGACGGAATCGGTGGCGCCGCCCGGGCCACCCGACGTCACCGTGATGATGATGTCGGCAAGCTTCAGCTTGAAGATGATGCGCAGGATCACCGCGGTCACCGAGACTGGCAGCATCAGCGGGAAGGTGACCTGCCAGAAGGTCTGCCATGCATTGGCGCCGTCGACCCGGGCCGCCTCCAGCACCTCGCGCGACATGGCCTGCAGGCCGGCAAGAAGCATGATCATCATGAAGGGAATGAAGGTCCAGGCATCGAGTATCATGATCGAGATGCGAGCGGTGATCGGGTCGGAGAAGAAGGCAGGATTGTCCCAGCCGAGATGGCGCGCCAGCGTTGCGGCGGGCCCGAACCGGTACTCCATCAGCGATTTGCCGATCATCCAGGAGACCGCGACGGGCGACAGCATCAAGGGCATCAGGAAGACGACGCGGAAGAATTTTCGTGCGCGGATCTGCGCGTTGAGCAGCAGTGCCAGGCCGAAGGCGATGACATATTCGACCGCAACCGCAAGCACGTAGAGCACCATGTTGAACAGCGCGTTGCGGTAGTAGGGATCGCCCAGCATCTGCCAGAAATTGTCGAGCCCGTTGAATTTGCGACCACTGAAGGAACTGAGGTTCCAGTCCGTCAGCGCGATGTAGAAGCCGAACAGCGTCGGGAAGATCACCATGGCGATGGTGAAGAGCAACGCCGGCAGCAGGAACAGCGCGCGCTGGCCATCCTCGCCGCGGGTCAGCACCTGGCCTATGCCCAGCGCCACGCCCCAGAGCACATAGGCATAGACGGCGGGACGCCAGGTTTCCGTCTCGGCCCTGTACAATATCTCGAACACGATGGTCGCCAGCAGGCCAAGCGTTGCCGCCGCCATCAATGTCCATCCGAGCCGCTTTCGGGCCGGCGAGATCAGATCGTAAGCGCCGGCGCCTGCCGGCCACTGGTTCGCGGTCGAAGTCTGGTCAGCCACAAATTCCGCCCGTTTGGGAGGCTCCTCCCGGAGCCGAAGCTGAAAGGCGTGGCCCGGCGCTGCCGCCGGGCCACGGTTCATAAGGAGAAGCCTACACGCCGAGCGAGGCCTTGTAGAGCTTGATCTGCTTCTCGCGGCCGATCTGGTCGGTCAGCTTCTCCCAGGCGGCGGCGATGGCGTCGGCGCCTTCCTGTGCCTTCATCTTGCCCGCGAAGGTGTTGGCCAGGATGTCTTCCGCGGCGCTGTAATACTGGAAGATGCCGGGAATACGCGGCTCGATCGCGCCGTTGGGATGGTTGTAGGAGTTGAACTGCGAATCCAGGTAGTTCGAGATGAACGCCTTGTCGTAGCCGGCGGCCACCCATTCGTCGATGTCGTGCTGACTGTTGCGGTAGCATTGGAAGCCGGACGGATACATGGCCGTCCAGATTGCCAGGTCCTTGCCACCGAGATGCGCCGCCGCGCTCCAGGCGGCTTTCTGCTTCTTCGGATCGCTGTCGACGCGGGCCATGACGTAGATGCCCCATCCGAGATAGGCGAGGTTGGGCGCATAGTTGGGGCCGCCCGGCAGCTTGTCCCATTGGCCGGTCTTCGAATTGTAGACGTCATCCGAGCCCGGCAGGATGTCGAAGCCGCACAGGTCGCCAACCACCGAGGAATCGTTGGTTTTGGCATTGGAGCCGATGTCGCCCCACCATGGGATCATCGAACCGGTGCCGGCCAGGAACTGCTGGAAGCCGGTGGTATTCGGGTCGGCGTTGATCTGGTCGGCGGGTTCGGACGGCAGCGCGTCGATCACGTCCTGGATGGCGCGCACCCAGGCCGGATTGTTGATGCGCGGCTTCATCGTGTCGGCGTCGAACAGCCAGGCCTTGTCGTCGGGGTGCTTGGCGTAGGCGGTGGCGCGGCTGCCGAGGAAGTAGAAGCCGAAGCCGCCCCAGGGCTTGGGCGCGTCGAGATAGCCATAGACGTCCTGGCCCTTGAACTTCTTGCCCTTGAGGAACTTGGTCACGGCCTGCACCTGCTGCCAGGTCTTGGGCACGCCCCACTCGCCGGCACCGCCGCTGTCCTTCCACTGCTTGGCGAGATCCGGGTCGGCGAAGACGTCGGCGCGGTAGTTGAAGTTGTGCGTATCGCCATCGATGGTGACGCGATACTGCTTGCCTTCCCAGGTGCCGACCGGCGGCTTCAGATAATTGACCAGGTCGTCGATATCGATCTGCTTCTTGACCCAGTCCGGCATTTCCGAGGTCAGCCCCTTGCCGCAGACATCGCCTTCGAAAGGCGCTCCCATCTCGGCAATGTCGAAATCCACGGTGCCAGTGGCGATCGACTGCTGCAGGCGGGCATTGTAGTCGGCCTGCGCCAGGTCGATCCAGCTGATCTTGGCGCCGGTATAGGCCTCCCAAGGCTTCAGGAAGCCGCGAAACAGCACATTGTGCAGGTTCTGGTTGTTGAGGCCCATGAACTTGAGTTCGACACCGGCGAACTCACCTTCCTTGACATTGGCCTTGGTGGCTTCGAGGCACAGCTCGCCGACCTTCTGGAAGTCGGCGTCGGTCGGCTGACCTTTGCCGACACCTGGAATCTGCAGGATTTTTGCGCGCAGCTCGCTTGCCGCCGAAGCGGGGCGTGTCAGGGCGCCGAGCCCGGCGCCGGACGCAGCGGCGATCGCCGCCATGCTGGCCGCGCCCTTCAACACATCGCGCCGGGTTGCCCCTGCGCGCACCAGTTTCTCGTAAAGACCGACTTTCATCTACCATTCCTCCCAGAACAACAGTGGTGAATTGACCAATCTCGAATTTGAAATGCCAACCTTTCAGACGCCGAAACGGCGGCGGTTCTCCTTTATCATACGGGCACGTGGGACCCCACCCTGCGTCGCCTGGAGCTCCGATTTCCGGACGAAAATCCGACTGTCGGATTGGCATTAGACACTATTCGCGTAATCGATTACGTTGTCAACGACGATGACTTTTTATCTATAAGATACCGACTTGCCCTTGCCCTTTGCAATGGCTAGCTTCACCGCAAGAAAAGGGGGGACGATGGCTCAAGTCGCGATCGCCAATGTGGCCAAGGCATTCGGAACCGTCAAGGTGCTGCATGAGGTCAGCGTTGACATTGCCGATGGGCAATTCGTCGTGCTGGTCGGTCCCTCGGGCTGCGGCAAGTCCACACTGCTCAGGATGGTGGCCGGCCTGGAAACGGTTTCCGGCGGCACGATCGCCATTGGCGACCGCATCGTCAACAATCTGCCGCCCGCCAAGCGCGACATCGCCATGGTGTTCCAGAACTACGCGCTCTATCCGCACAAGACGGTGGAGCAGAACATGGCCTTCGCCCTCAAGCTCAGGAAAACCGATCCGGCCGTGGTGGCGGAGCGGGTGAAGCGCGCCGCCGACATTCTCGACCTTGCACCCTATCTGAAGCGCTATCCGCGCCAGCTGTCCGGTGGCCAGCGCCAGCGCGTGGCCATGGGCCGTGCCATCGTGCGCAATCCGCAGGTGTTCCTGTTCGACGAGCCGCTCTCCAACCTCGACGCCAAGCTGCGCGTGCAGATGCGCACCGAAATCAAGGAACTGCACCAGCGGCTGAAGACCACCACCATCTACGTCACCCACGACCAGATCGAGGCCATGACGATGGCCGACAAGATCGTCGTGATGCGCGACGGCCGCATCGAGCAGGTCGGCGCGCCGCTGGATCTGTTCGACCGCCCGGCCAATCTGTTCGTCGCCGGCTTCATCGGCTCGCCGTCCATGAACCTGCTCAAGGGCGTCATGCGCAAGGACGGCGTCGACATTGCCGGAACGGTATTTCCGGTAGCGCAAGGCAATGCCGTGGAAGAGGGGCGGGCCGTCGTCTACGGCGTGCGCCCGGAACATCTCGAAATCCATCCCGATGGCGTGCCGGCGAAGATTTCGGTGGTCGAGCCCACCGGCTCGGAAACGCTGGTTTTCCTGCGCTTCGGCGACGGCGAGATGGTGGCGCTGTTCCGCGAGCGTCATGACTTCAAGCCGGGCGATACGCTCAAGCTCAAGCCGAGGCTCGACCATATCCACCTGTTCGACGCCGAGACCGGCAAGCGTCTCTGATCTCCAACGGACGAGGACCATCATGCTGAAAGGGATCAACCCGCTGCTCAATGCCGATGTGCTGCAGGCATTGCGCGCAATGGGACATGGCGACGACCTGATCATTGCCGACACCAATTTCCCCTCCGATTCGGTGGCGCGCCAGACCGCGCTCGGCTACCTCCTGCGCATCGACGCGCCGGCCGCCGAGGTGGTGAAGGCGGTTCTGTCGCTTTATCCACTGGACACGTTCGTCGATGATTCCGCCGCGCGCATGGAGATCGTCGGCAAGCCGGACGAGATTCCAGCGGTGCAGCAAGAGGTGCAGAGGGAGATCGACGCGGCCGAGGGCAAGTCCTGGCCGATGCTGCCGGTCGAGCGCTACGCCTTCTACGAGCGCGCCAAGCAGGCCTATTGCGTCATCCAGACCGGCGAACGCCGCTTCTATGGCTGCTTCGCCTTCCGCAAGGGCGTCGTGCCGCCGGATGCGGAGTAGAGGCATGGCCCCGGGCAAGCCGATCGTCATCCTGGGTGTCTTTGTCGCGGATACGGCCTACAGGGCGCGGCGGCAGCCGCGCATGGGCGAAACGATCCTCGGCAATTCGTTCAAGCTTGGCCCGGGCGGAAAGGGCTCGAATCAGGCCGTGGCCGCCGGCAAGCTCGGCGCTGACACCACGTTCCTGACCCGGCTCGGCGTCGACGCCTTCGCCGACATGGCCAAGCGGACCTGGAAGGATGCAGGCGTGAAAAGCGCAGTCATCGACACGCCCGGCAGCTATACGGGTGCCGCCTACATCTTCGTCGAAGAGGAAACCGGCAACAACGCCATCATCGTCAGCCCCGGCGCCGCCATGCTGATTTCGCCGGCCGATATCGAAGCCAATGCGGGGCTGATCCGTGGCGCCGGCGTCTTCGTCACGCAACTCGAACAGCCGATCGATGCCGCGCTGCGGGCATTGGAAATAGCGCGCGGGGCGGGGGTGGTCACCATCCTCAACCCGGCGCCGGCGGCAAAGCTTCCCGACGGCATTTATTCGCTCTGCGACTATCTCACGCCCAATGAGACCGAAACGGAAGAGTTGACCGGATTGAAGGTGGCCTCCGTCGACGACGCGCGTGTCGCGGGCGACAGGCTGCTCGAAAAGGGTGCCGGCACGGTCATCGTCACCCTCGGTGACAAGGGCGCGCTGCTGCACACCAGGGGCCGCTCGGAACATGTCCCGGCCATCACTGCCGGCCCGGTGGTGGAAACCACCGGAGCGGGCGACGCCTTCAATGGCGGCTTCGCCGCCGCGCTGTCGCGTGGCGTGGAGCCGCTGCAAGCCGTTCGATTCGCCTGTGCCGTCGCCGGCATCTCGGTGACACGACAAGGGACCGCGCCATCGATGCCGACGCTACAGGAAGTGGAGGCGATTCTTTCGAGGAACTGAGGCGGGCCAGGGCCGCTCAAGAATGAGCCTTGCCGGAAAAGCCTCTATTGCCTATCGAAACCAGTTCAGAAATTGCTCGAACATTCCAGGCGGCTCCAGTGAGAACACCGCACGAAATGTCGTGGGCCGGTCGCTGGAGAATACCGTGGCGAGCGGCCGCGAATATGATGCCGTCCGTCCGTCTTCCGATATGGTGCCGCTGGTCTCGATGATGCGCGGCGCCGTCAGCGTCCAGGCGATGTGCCTGCCGGACATCTTCGCCAGGATGAGGGTCCGCAACCCTTGCGCCATCGGGTCGTCGGCATATTTGTCGGTTGGCTTCAGACTGGGGAAATTGACGACGAATTCGTAGTTGTCCCCAAGGCGGTTGAGTTGAACGCCTTGCCTCTTGTCGCCTCCGACATTTGCGTTCGATAGAGCCGCGACGAGATCCTCCGTCTTGCCGGAGAAAGACACGGAGCAGACTTCATCCCCTCCTTCGGTCGTGCGCTCGGCGGTTCCGGTGATTCCCTTCGAAGACAACAGCTTTTCAGAACTGCACCATTTGCTGTTGACGTCCTTGGCCATCGCAAGCGCCGTGGCATCGACAGCTATACGCACGTTGGCCGTAGCCGTTCCATCACGCCGGAACGCCAGATCCTGCTTCAGATCGAAGCAGCCGGACACCAACAGGCATCCAATCAGCGACGCCACAATGTCTCGACGAACGGAAAACATCCAAAAGCGCATCACACCTGTCTTTAGATATCGGCTCGAAACCCCACGAAACGGCCTGCCGACGATGCGAAATAGTTCAAAAAACCAGAGAGCGAAGTGGTGGGCGATGACGGACTCGAACCGCCGACATCTTCGGTGTAAACGAAGCGCTCTACCAACTGAGCTAATCGCCCGCTCCGGGCCGGACCTTTAAGCGGTCGCAGCCGGCTTCGCAAGGCCCATGCGCGTCGGCCCCGGGGTTTTGCGGGCTGATTTGCGACCAAAACGCCGGCTGTCAAAAAACCTTCTCCAGTTTGCAGTTATGATGGTTTGGTGCGCTTGACACCCGGTACCGAACCCCTTATCCAGCGCCCCAACGACGAACACGGCTGACCGTGCTCGTCAAATGCGCGGGTGTAGCTCAGTTGGTTAGAGTGCCGGCCTGTCACGCCGGAGGTCGCGGGTTCGAGCCCCGTCACTCGCGCCATTTAAGTTCAAGGGGTTAGCTACCCTCCCTTGAACAAGTTTCAACTCTCATTTTCCGGAGAGTTTCAATTTTTTGTATTCATTCCGTTCCTGGCCAAGAAGCGCACGCCCCTTGCGGCGGCTATCGTCGGCTGCGCGCACGGCTGCAAGATTGACCGGCATGTAGGTCTTCTGCAGCGCCTTGTTCTCGTCGATCGAATTGCCCATCTTCGCCGAGATCGCCTCGACGGAGGCGCCGCCGGCGTTGGCTTCGACCGCGCCGGAACGCCGCATGTCCATCAGCCGGCGCTTTTCGTTTCGCTGAACGCCATTTTTGCGCATTCGCGAAATCGTCGGTCAGGGAATCCTTGGTACGGGGCACGCCACCGCGCGCCCTCAGGACCTGATGTGAAACCGCGCGACCGAAGGATCGCTGCATCGTCCAGCAGCGTGACCGCGAGTGATTCTATGTACGCCAATATTTGATGTTTAGTCCTGGCATTTTGCTGACGGGGATCCAGCCTAAGGCGTTCAGCCGCGCGCTCCCGTCATCGCTACAAGCTGCGCAAAATGGTTGCCTCGCCCATTGCGACGCGCTGGCTGCAGCCTGCCTGACCTTGCTCGTTGTCGACTGCTTCCGCGCGTCCGGCCTGCCGCTGCCGAATCCTACCGATGACACCACCACGCTCGCCGCCGCGACAGAAGAGTGATCCGCGCTCGGCGGTCTCCATTGTCCATTTCTGCCCCCCAAATGGGAGCTGCGGAACAAACGCCCCGTTGCTTACAATGGCAGTCGCGCATTGGAGCGCTATGTCTGAAGTATCGAAGGGGGCTAATAGTGGGAAAGTTTAGATTTGTAGCGGTCGCGTTGTTTGGGTTCTTTGCCGCTCCGGCTGTTGCCTCGGCGGCATGCCTTACGCTCGATGGTAGTGGGAGATATTGGATTAACAATTGCAACGTTTGGATCGGCGTTCGCTGGAAGGATCAAGGTTCCTGTCGCAACGGTTGTAGTGATGATGTGGGACCAGGGGGGAAAAGATCTATAACGAAGGTCAACGGGCAATATCAGTGGTGGGAATGTCAGGGGAGATATTGTATCCCGCCGAGATAAACCATTGCACAAGAGCAACACCGGAGGGCCCAGATGGCCGGCCCAGCGCGTTTCGCAGGTGGCCGCCTAAGCGGTAAATACACAGCTGCAGTGATCAAACAGCAGAGGAAACAAAGGCCCGCCTCGGTTCGCGCCGGGGCGGGCTTTTGCGTTCGGAAAAATGACCATAATGGCATACTACCACATCAGCAACCATTCTAAAGAGCTTGAGTTGGTGTGACTTACTCGCCGGACGCCGCCGCGTTCCCAGTACTGGGGAGGTTTCCCCCTGGGGAAAGAGCCTGTACGAGAAGGCCAAGGGCCAGTAGCGAAAAATCGACTGATTTCAGTTTCAGCTTCGGTTGCCTTTGGCGCAGATTGCAGCGTGAACGAGTCGAAATCGATCGTTGATTAGGTTTGCAATATCGCCGGCATGTCACGCCGTTCGCGCCTCGTCACTCGCGCCATTTAAGTTCAAGGGGTTAGCTACCCTCCCTTGAACAAGGAAGTTCAGGCTTCCGGAAGTTTCGGCTTTCTCCGACATGCCTAGACTTCGCACGACCTTGTTTCCCGCATCCTAGGCGATGAGCTGGTAAGCCGACTGAATGAAGTCTCTCAGTTCGGGGGTCAGGATGCTGCCATCGCCCTTGGAGATCGCGATCTTGATCAGCGCCATCTTGGCCATTTCGTAGTGAATGGGCTTGATGCGTGTCACTCCGTAGACAAGGGCCTGATATGTCGGTGGCGGTATGCCCATCGCCTTGGCCATTTCGCCTTGAGAAACGCCTGAGCGCTCACGAAGCGCGATCATCTGATCACGTTCGGGACTTTCAATCACAGACAATTTGCACACCCCGCGGTTTTTAAAACCTCGAAAGAAAATGCGGGGCAAGGCCTAATGTTCCAGCCTACTTGATGGGCCACGCATCGAGGCCGTTCACTGGCCGCAGCCATGGCAGGCGTGGCATATCACCCCCGCGCCCTTGCAGTCAGAATGGGGGCGAGCAAACGCCCCGCGTCGGTATCAAGGTGGCGCCATCCGGAAATCCTTGCCCTCCGGCAGCAATTGCCCGCCATCGACGACAATGGTCGTGCCGGTGATGTAGCCGGCATCGTCCGAGGCCAGGAACAGGAAGGCATTGGCGACGTCGCGGGGGCTGCCCAGCCGGCCAAGCGGGATAGAATCCTCCATGTTCTTGATGTAGGCCGCGCCGCGATGCTCCTGGATGGCTTCGGTGAGGATGTTGCCGGGCTCGACGCCGTTGACGGTGATGCCGTAGCCGGAAAATTCCAGCGCCGCCGAACGGATGAAGCCATTGATACCGGCCTTGGTCGCCGCATAATGGCCGTGGCCGGGGCTGGTCACATGCGGGCCGGTGATCGACGAGGTGTAGAGCATGCGCCCGTAGCGCTGCGCCTTCATCGGCACCAGTGCCGCGCGGCTGGCGTTGAAAGTGCCGCGCAGGTTGACGGCCATGACGCGGTCCCAGTCGTCGGCGCTGGTGTTTTCGATCAGTTGCCAAGGATAGATGCCGGCGTTCTGGACGATGATGTCGAGACGGCCATGCTGTTTCAGCGCCAGTGCGACGGCGGCCTCCGCGTCGCGCATCTGCGAGATGTCGGTGCGGAGGAAGGGAACGCCGAGTTCGTTGGCGGTCGCTTGCCCGGCCTCGCTCTCCGAATCGGCCAGCACCAGTTTTGCGCCTTCCTCGGCGAAGCGCAGCGCGATTCCCTTGCCGATACCCCGCGCGCTGCCGATGACCAGCGCCACTTTGTCTTTCAATCGTCCGGTCATGCCTGTCGCCAATCCCTTCTCACGCCAATCTTTGGCGAATGGTTTGCTTGAAGGCGTCGAGCAGCACGGCCGCCAGCACCAGCAGGCCGTGGATGACCTGGGTGAAGTTCGCCGGCAGGCCCATGAGGTTGATCGCCGTGTTGATGGCCGACAGCAGGAGCACGCCGGCATAGACGCCGGGCAGGGTGCCGACACCGCCCTTCAGGCTGACGCCGCCGATGACGACCGCGGCAAAGGCGTTGAACAACAAGCCGACGCCGAGATTGGCGGTGGCGCCCGAGGTCCGGATCGCCAGCAGCCAGCCGGCAAGGCCGGCAATGGCGCCGGCAAGCACGAAGGCGATGATCAGGTTGCGATTGACCCTGATGCCCGCGCGGAAGGTCGCGGTCTCGTTGCCGCCGATCATGACGAGGTGACGGCCGAATGGCGTCTTGGCCATGATCAGCGAAAAGACAACGAAACAGGCGATGGCGATCCAGGCGGTCAGTGGCAGGCCGATGAGCCGCTGGATGCCGAACCAGCGGATCGCCGGCGCCAGATCCTGCGCCGAGCGGCCGCCGGAAATGACCAGCACCAGGCCGCGCACCCAGATATAGGACGCCAGCGTGATGATGAAGGCGCTCATTTTGACCTTGACGACGAGGAACCCGTTGAAGGCGCCGATCAGCCCACCGACGGCAAGCGCCAGCAGCAGCGACACCGGCACCATCAGCCATTCCGGATGCAACTGGATGCCAAGCCCGATGCCCGACGAGCAAAACAGGATTCCCACCGCCATGGCGCTGAGCGCGGCCACCGATTCGACCGACAGGTCCATATGGCCGGCGATGATGACCAGCGCCAGGCCGATCGACATGACGCCGAGCACGCTGGAGGCCTCGATGATGTTGGCGAAGATACCGAGCTGGAAATAGTTGGGAATGAACAGGGAGAACACGACCAGCACGAAGACCAGCATGAACCAGACGAGGTTGTCGAGAATGAATTCGAGGACGTGGCGCGTGCTGGGATTCATGGTTCGATCCGGCTGTCGGCATGGTCCCGAGATCCTGCGATCCCCAAGACAATCATGCGCGGATTGGAATTGCGCGGAAATTGCTCCGGGCCCGATGGCCCGGAGCGTGTCGGACAGTGTCCTGCTATTCGACTGACTTGACCGTGTCGGTCGGCGCCTTCTGGTTGCCCCAGAAGGCCGCATTGTCGACGTTCTCCTTGGTGATGGCGGCGCCCGGGATCTTGATGTTCGGGCCCCAGGCCTCCTTGGTCACAACCGATTTCAGGCCAAGCACGTCATAGTCGCCGGGCTTGATCTCCTGCTTGTTGGCGACCTTGTCCATGAACATGGCGACGGCGGCCGCCTGTGCGTAGAGCGGCTGCTCGACTTCGACGTTGAGCCAGCCCTTGCGGATCAGGTCGAGGCCGACCGGCGCGCCGTTCGAGCTCATCAACATGACGTCACCGGGCTTCTTGCCGGCGGCCTCGAGCGAGGCGACGGCGGCGACCGACAGATGCGCGGCATGGCTGAAGATCAGGTCGATGTCGGGGTTGGCGAGCATCTGGTCGGCGACGATCGTGCCGGCGTTGCTGGCCTCCCACTGCATGGCCGGAAGCGAGATGATCTTGACGTCCGGGAATGCCTTCATCTTCTCCTCGAAACCCTTCTGGATGTCGAGCGTGTAGGGATCGCCGGGGTCGCCGAGCACCTGCAGCACCTTGCCCTTCACCGATCCGTTCTTCGCCTTCAGCAGCTTCTCCGCCTGATCGGCGGCGATGTGGCCGATCTCGACCGTGCCGGCCACCGATGTGAAATCGGAGGGCGTCGAGGTGATCTGGCGGTCGAACTCGACCACCGGAATGCCGGCGGCGCGCGCCGCCTCGATCGATGGCTTCAACGCGTTGAAATCGACTGCTGCCAGGATGATCGCCTTGGGCTTCAGCGCGATCACATCGTTCATCTGCGACTGCTGGGCGTCCGTTTTGTTGTCGGCGTTCAGCGTTTTCATCTCGTAGCCGACCTGTTTCAGGAACAGTTCCAGCGCGCTCACTGAGCCGGTCTGGAACTCGTCGAGCAAGGTCGGCACCATGTAATAGACGGTACCCTTGGACTGGGCGAATGCCGGCGTGAGCGTGGCAACGGCCAGTGCCAGGATACCGAAGACAGCAAGAAGTATTCGCTTCATGTCGTTGGCTCCCTGTTAAGCCGGACCCCTCTTTGTCCCTCAGCCCGCCGGTCCGGCACCGGCAAGCGTCTCGCCGGTGATCATGTTGATCACCGCATCGGGACTTGTTTTGTTTCTGGCGACATCGCCGGCCACCACGCCTTGCCGGATCACCACGATCCGGTCGGCGACCTGGAAAGCCTGCTGCATGATATGGGTGATGATGACGACGCCGATGCCCTGGTTGGCGACCTGACGGATCATGTCGAGACCGCGCCGCGTCTGCTCGACGCCAAGGGCTGCGAACGGTTCGTCGAGCAGCACCAGCTTGCCGCCCCAATGGACAAAACGGTTGAGCTCGATGGCCTGCCGCTGGCCGCCCGAGAGATGCTCGACATTGGTCCGCAGCGACGGGATGCGCGTGCCAGCGTTGGCCAGAGCCTTGGAAACCACGGCCTCCATGGCGCGTTCGTCGAGCACGGGGACGCCAAGAACCTTCTTGGTGATCTCACGGCCCATGAAGAAATTGGCCACCACGTCGACATTGGTGCAGAGCGAAAGATCCTGGTAGACGGTCTCGATGCCCGCCGCCTTGGCTTCGGCCGGCGATCTGGCGAGAAACTCCTTGCCTTCGAACAGCATGCGGCCGGAAGTCGGCTCCAGCCCGCCCGCGATGATCTTGACCAGCGTCGACTTGCCGGCGCCGTTGTCGCCGAGCAAGGCCACGACTTCACCGCGGCCGATCGAAAAGCTGATCCCCTTCAGGGCTTCGATCGCTCCATAGTTCTTGGTAACATTGTCTAGCACCAGAAGGGGTTCGCTCATGCCGCAATCTCCCTGGCGGTCAGCAGATCGCGCCCGCGCTCGCGCTCGGCGGCGAACATCTGGCCAAAGCGCGGCGACAGCACGCCCGATACGGCGAGGGCTGCGGCGCCGCGCAACACGGAATGCTGACCGCCGCGCGCGACCATGACCCGGCGCGCCTTTCGGTCCTTGCGCGCCGAGACGGAGTTGTGGAGGTCGTCGGTCGAAGCGGCCAGCCGTTCGAGCAGTTCGGCTGATGCCAGTCCGCCGAGGATGACCGTTTCAGGGTCGAACAGATTTTCGATGACGGCGATGGCATTGTGGAAGATCGGCGCGACCTCCGCCACCCAGTCGGCCTCGCTGCCGTTCCAGCGCCCCAGCGCCTCGAGCGAGAGGTATCGTTCGAGGCAGCCGCTGTTGCCGCAGGGACAGGCCTCGCCGCCCGGGACGACAGGAATATGCCCGACTTCGCCGGCATTTCCCCAGGCGCCGCGCAGGGCGATGCCGTCATGCACCATGACCCCACCGAGGCCGACGCCGAAATAGAGGTAATAGTATTCGGAGAATTGCGTGCCTAGGCCGTAGAGTCGTTCGCCCATGGCCGCGGCCGCCATGTCGGTCTCGAAGAAGGCCGGCAGTCCGGTCGCGGCGGCCAGCCGATCGCGCAGCGCGACGTCCTTCCAGCCCGTCATGGTGGTCGGGCCGACAAAGCTCATGGATTCGACGCCGAAAGGTCCGGGCAGGGCCATGCCGACCCCGAGAACCCGTCCACCGGCGCGCAGGCCAGTCAACTCAGCCCCCATGGCGCCGATCAGGTCGAAGGCGTGGTCGGGCGTTGCGTTGGGAGCCTCGCGATAGGCGCTCTCGATCACGTCGCCGCTCAGATTGATCAGCGCGGCATTGATGCCGAACGGGGTGATGTGGACACCCACGGCATAGCCGCCCTCCGGATTGATCCGAAGCGTTGCCGGGGGCAGGCCACGCCCTTTAGGCTCTTCGCGCGAGGACAGGACAAAACCCTGTTCCTCCAGTTCGCGAACGATGGTCGACACGGTTTGCACGGTCAGGCCGACGCGTCCGGCGATGTCACCGCGCGCAATCGGGCCGTGAAGGCGGATGGACTCCAGGACGATGCGCCGGTTGTAAGGCCGCCCGAACTCCTGATTGGTTCCCCGCAATGCCATGCCTTGCGCCCCCGAGTTGACGTAAGGTTCGCATCAAAGATTTATTCAGTCAAATGGAATTCAAAAATAAATCGGATGCGCCACGGCGCTCGGAGGAGGGTCGCGAGGACCTGTCCACGTGCCGCTGTTGGCCGATTGCCGACACCGGCAAATGGCTTCAATGGTGGCCGAGCCAGCAACCGTTGACCCAGCAAAGCATGGAGCAAAGATGATAGAACTGCCGTTTGCCCGCGACGAATACCAGCACCGGCTTCGCAGGATCCGCGCGGAAATGGCCAAACGCGGTCTCGAGCTCCTGATCGTCAACGACGTCGCCAACCAGCACTACATCACCGCTTATGACGGCTGGTCCTTCTACACGCCGCAAGTGGTGCTGGTGACGATCGAGGAGGAAGAGCCGGTCTGGATAGGGCGCGCCATGGACGCGGCCGGCGGTCTGCTGACGGCCTGGATGAAGCCCGAAAACGTGGTCGGCTTCCCGGAAGACCACGTTCAGCGCGCCGATCGCCACCCGATGGACTGGATCGCCAGCTGGATCACGCAAAAGGGTTGGGGAAACAGGCACATCGGCATCGAACTGGAGGCCTATTATTTCTCGCCGAAAGCGCATGCGCGACTTGTCGCCGGCTTGCCGAACGCCAAATGGCATGACGCCGACCTGCTCGTGAACTGGATCCGTGCCATCAAGACTGCGCCCGAGATCGCTTATTTGCGCAAGGCTTCCGCGCTGGCCGAGGCCGCTGTGACCCGCGCCTACGAAGTCATCGCGCCGGGCGTGCGCGAATGCGATGCCATTGCCGCGATCCAGGCGGCGCAGGTCGCCGGCAGTCCGGATTTCGCGGGTGACATCACCGCTCTTCCGCCGACCATCCTCGGCGGCGAGAACGCCTCGGCCCCGCATGTCATGTGGAGCGACAGGCGGTTCGGAGACAATGAAACGATCGCGTTGGAGCTTGCCGGCGTCTGCCGCCGCTATGCCGCGGGGCTCGCAAGAACGATGCAGCTCGGCAAGACGCCGACGCGTGTCTCCGATACCGCGACGGCCGTGATCGAGGGCATGGACGCGGTGCTCGGCGCGGTCAGGCCAGGAACGACGGCGGAGGCGGTCGAAGGCGCCTGGCGCAAGGTCATCGAGCGCCACGGCCTGAAGAAGGAATCGCGCATCGGCTATTCCATCGGCGTCGCCTATCCTCCGGACTGGGGCGAGCACACGATCAGCCTCAGGCCGGGTGACAAGACGGTGCTTGCCCCAGGCAACGTGCTTCACTCCATTCTCGGCATGTGGATGGATGGCTGGGGCATCGAGGTCAGCGAGACGATCCTGGTGACCGAAGCCGGACATGAGACCTTGACCCGGTTCCCGCGAGAGATCCATGTCAAAGCCTGACGGGACGAACGCACCGGGCGTCGGCGCGGTGGACATCGATGCCGGCATTCTCGACGAGATGATCCGGATCCGTCGCCATCTGCACCGCCATCCGGAACTGTCGAACCGCGAGGCGAACACGCAGCGCTATCTCCGGCAGGCGCTGGCGCAGCAGGGGATCGCCAATATCAGCGACGTCGCGGGCTTTGGCCTGGCGGTGGACATCGTCGGCACCGGCAAGCCCTCCAATCGCAAGATCGCCATTCGCGCCGACATTGATGCCTTGCCGATCGAAGAGGAGTCCGGCGTCGACTATGCCTCGGCAAATCCCGGCGTGATGCACGCATGCGGTCATGACGCGCATGCCGCGATGGGGTTCGCGGTCGCTGCGCATCTTCATCGTTCGAGGGCCGAGTTCGGCGGAACCGTGCGCCTGATCTTCCAGCCGGCGGAGGAGGATGAGCCATCCGGCGGCAAACGGGTCGTGGAGGAGGGGCTGCTCGACGACGTCGACGCGGCGATCTGTGTTCACGTCGATCCGTATACGCCCTCAGGCAAAGTCGCGGTCGGTTCAGGTCCCTACACGCTGGCATGCGATACGTTCGATGCGGTTGTCATCGGCGAGGCCGCGCACGCGGCAAAGCCCTATGAGGGCGTCGATGCGATTGCCGTTGCCTGCTCCATGGTGAGCGAGCTGCAGAAGATCGTGTCGCGAGAGATCGACCCATACGATCCGCTCATCATCTCGGTGACCGGCATCAATGGCGGCAGCGCCTATAATGTGATCGCGGGGAAGGTCGCCTTGAAGGGCACTATCCGCAGCGGCAGTACGGCCACCCGCGAACGGGCAAGGCGCCGTGTTCGCGAGGTGCTGGCAGGGATCGCGGCGAGCCACGGCGCCAGCGTGAAGGTCGATGTTCACGAGGGCGAGCCCGGTGTCGTCAATGACGGCGAAATGGCCGAGCTCATTTCCGCCAGCGCCAGGGCCTGCATCGGGGTCGAGAATGTTCTCAACACGCCGGGATGGAGCATTGCCGACGACTTTGCCTATTACAGCGAGAAGCGTCCTTCAGTCTATTTTCGCCTCGGAATCCGCAACGAGGCGGTCGGATCGGTCTTTCCGCTGCACCATCCCAGGTTTCGCGTCGACGAAGCCGCGCTTGGAATTGGCGCGGCCACGATGGCTTCGGCGGCGATCCGCTTCCTGTCCGAGCAATCGGACTGACCCACCGGCTCAAGCGGCTCCGATCAGTATCTTATGGCCCGGCGCTCGGCCAGGACGACGACGCAGAACAGTGCGATCGAGAGACACGACGACAGCACGATCGCCGCATAGAGCCGGTCCGACTGGTAGTTGAACGTCGCCTGGATGATCAGCGCGCCTAGGCCCTTGTCCGAGCCTATCCATTCGCCGACGATGGCGCCGATCACTGCGGTTGCCGACGCTATCCTGAGCGAGGAAAACAGCATCGGCAAGGCGCGCGGCAGCCGCAGGCTCCAGAACACCTCCCAGCGCGTGGCCGACAGTACGCGGAACAGTTCATGTTCGTTGTCGCCGGCCGAGTCCAAGCCGCGGATCATGTTCACCAGTGTCGGAAAGAAGCAGATCACCGCCGCGATGACGATCTTGGGCGTCATGCCGAGCCCGAAGATCAGGATGATGATCGGCGAAAGCGCCAGGATCGGAATGGTGTTGAAGAACAGCACGATCGGAAAGTAGGCGGCCTGCAGGACGCGGCTATGCACGAACAGCACCGCCAGCAGGATGGCCGCCAGATTGCCGATGACGAAACCGGCCAGCGCTTCGATAAGCGTCGGCCTCAGATTGTCCAGGAGCAGCGCGAAGTTCTTCTGGAACACGCCGAATATGGCTGTCGGCGTCGGCACGATATAGGCCGGCACGCCAAGGGCCGGCAGAAGATATTGCCAGGCAAGCAGGATCGATGCCGCGCCGAGAACGGGCAGGGCGATGGCGATTTGCGGCGACAGCGGCGCCTGCCTCATGATGCCTGCTCCAGCGCGGTCCGAAGTTCAGCCATGGCGGTGACGATTGCCGGGTCTTCACGCTTACAGCGATTGCCGTCCTGCTTGAGCGGCCGCATGTCGATGTCCTTGACCAGCCGCCCGGGATTGGCGGCAAGCACGATGACGCGTTCGCCGAGATAGGCGGCTTCGGCGATCGAATGGGTGACGAACAGGATCGTCGTGCCCGTGCGCCGCCACAGATTGAGAAGTTCGTCGTTGAGACGATCGCGGGTGATTTCGTCGAGCGCGCCGAACGGTTCGTCCATCAGCAGCAGCTTCGGCTGGCCGAGCAGGGCGCGTGCGATTGCCACGCGCTGGCGCTGGCCGCCGGAAAGCTGATGCGGCAGGCGGTCGCCGAAGCCTGCGAGCCCCATCAGGTCCAGCAATTCGTCGCTGCGGTCCTCAATTTTGCGGGTCAGGCTGCCTTGCCCGACGCCGAGCGGCAGGCGGACATTGTCGCGCACGGTGCGCCAGGGCAGCAAGGTGGAGTCCTGGAAGACGAAGCCGACATCGCGCCGGGAGCGCACGGCGTGCGGCGTGTCGCCAAGCACGCTGATCGTGCCGCCAAGCGGATCGAGCAGGTCGGCGACGACCCGCAGCAAGGTCGACTTGCCGCAGCCCGAGGGGCCGAGAATTGAAAGGAAGGATCCAGCCTCGACGGTGAGGTCGAGACCGGAGAGCACCTTGACGGCCGCGATGCGACCGCCATAGCCGACATCGAGCCGGCTGGCTTCGATCGCGTTCGCCATCAGGCGGCGGGCGCGTCGAGCTTGGGACGGTCGGCGGCCGACAGTTCCAGGATTTTCGTTGTGTAGACGTCCGCGGCGGCGGGCCGGCCGTTCGGGTACTGTCCGACCTTGTCGAGCAGGGCCAGTTGCTCCTCGATCGAAGCCGGGTCGAACGTGCCCCAGCCGTCCTTGGCGGTCGTGCCGTCGAAGGAGAGTTTCAGCACCAGGTTGACGGTCTTTTCTTCCCAGCCGAGGTCCATCTCGGGATAGGCGGCGACCATCTTCTTGACGGCCTCCTGCGGGTTGGCGTGCACCCAGCCCCAGCCCTTGGCAACGGCGCCGATGAATTTCGCCAGCGTTTCGGGATCCTTCTCGATCGCCGCGTCGGTGGCGAAGTAGACATCGGCATAGGATGCCAGCCCGAGGTCGCGCACCAGGAGGTCGACGCGGTCGTCGCCAACGACGCTCAGCGCCTGGGTGTTGGTGATCCAGCCGCCGATCGCATCGACATCGCCGCGCACCAGCGGTCCCTTGTCGAAGCCGACGTTGATGACGGTGACGTCGGACGCGCTCAGGCCGTTCTTGGCCAGGATTTCGTCCATGACGAAACGCGCCGTCGGCTGGATGCCGATCTTCTTGCCCTTCAGGTCGGCGACGCCCTTGATCGGGTTCGAACCCTTCGAGGTGAGCGCGTAGGGGCCGGTGCGGAAGCCGCAGGCGATGATCTTGACCGGCACGCCGCTGGCGCGCGCGGCATAAAGCTGTGGCGTTTCGGAGAACTGGCCAAGCTGCGCGGCGCCTGAAATCACCGGCGGCACGGTCGAGGCGTTCGGACCGCCGGGGCTGAATTCCACGTCGAGCCCGGCATCCTTGAAGTAGCCATTGGCAACGGCGGCGATGTCGCCGATCTGGCCGTTGGACATCAGCCAATCATACTGGATGACGACCTTTCCGGCGGCCTTGGCGCCCGGGGTCAGCAGCAGTTGCATGCCGCCCGATGCCACGGCAACAGCCGCCAGGCCGGATTTCATGAAGCCGCGGCGGTTCATCTCGTAGTCCCTGTTCCCATTCATTTTTCGCTCCTGTTGCAAGACTGTCTCGTCTCTTGATTGCGCGCCGTTCCCCTGGCGCGGGTGTCGCTACGGCTGTTCGTCGTGGTAGTCGCCGGGGCCGCCGTCGAGCCAGGCGTAGAGTTCCCAAAGCGTGTCGTCCGGATCGGTGAAATAGGCGCAGCGCGCGTTCCAGACGTAGTTTTCGGGCGGGCCGTGGAACGGTACGCCCTTGGCGCTGAGTTCGGCATGAAGCCGGTCGATATCTGCCGGCGTGTCGACCAACACGGCGACACAGACCTTGTGCGCATGGCGCGGCGATCTCCCGTTCGATACGCCGGTATGCCTGTTGATGTGGTCGAGCTCCCAGGCAGCCAAAGTGACGCCCTCGCCATGGAAGTCGGCGAAGCCCTCGGCGCGGCGACGCAGGCGGAAGCCGAGTTTGTCGACATAGAATTCGACGGTCCGTTCGACGTTCTCGACGAGAAGGCAGACGTCCGAAATCCGGGTTACGCTTGCGCCAGCCATGCTCATTTTCCTCCGCCGGTGCGTTCGCCGCGAGAATGCGGCAGCTTGACGCCGACACGATTGGCCGCGCCGATGATGTGGGCGCGCATCGCCGCTTCCGCTGCGGCCGGGTCGCCTGCGACGAGCGCCTCGTAGATGCGCACATGCTCGCCGACATTCACTTCCACCAGATCGTGTAATGGGTTGGTCTGCCGCGCGTAGTAGATCGAACGACGGATCTGCTCGCAGACGAAGGAGATGAAGGTGTGGATGTAGGCGTTGCCCGTTGCCCGGGCGATTTCGCGATGGAACAAAAGATCGGCGTCGATGCTGCCGTCCTCCCAGCGTTCCTCGCCGCTCATGCGGTCGAGCGCTGCCTTGATGGCGTCGAGATGTTCCTGGTCGCGCCGCTCGGCGGCAAGTGCGGCGGATTCGGCCTCGAGGATGCAGCGCAATTCGAAGAGCCGCTCCATGTTCTGGCCTTCCCGGAGCGTCTCGCGGTCGATGCGGATCGCCGCGCGCTGTTCGGGCGCCAGCACGAAGGAGCCGATGCCTTGCCGCGCCTCGACCATGCCGTCGGCGCGCAATTGCGCGATCGCCTCGCGCACGACGTTGCGGCTGACGCCGAATTTCTCCGAAAGCTGCTGCTCCGTCGGCAGCAGGCTGCCGGGATTGAGGTCGCCGGATTCGATCTCGCGGCTGAGGAAAGCCGCCACCCGGTGCGGAAGTGCCTCGACTGTGCCGATGGCGGCCAGGCGCTGTTTCATGAAAGGGTCTCCGTCGCGGGAAAGAGGCAACCCGGGTTCATGCGCCCGTCCGGGTCGAGCGCATCCTTGAGGGCGCTGGCGAGCCTGCGATGGACCGGAGAGAGTCCGGCCCAGTAGGCGTGTTGGCGGGTGCGGCCGATACCGTGCTCGGCGCTGATCGAACCGCCCAGCGCATTGGCTATGTCGTAAAGGCCGGCGGTGATGGCAGCACCCCTGGCGCGCGCATCGGCCTGGGCGAGATCGAGGGGCGGCAGGACGTTGAAATGAATGTTGCCGTCGCCGGCATGGCCATAGGCCTGTGAAATCCAGCCGGGATGCTTCTGCGCGACGAACTGGCGGGCTTGGTCAACCAGTGTCGGGATGTCGGAGATGCGCACCGACAGGTCGGTGCGAACGTGGTAGCCACGCTTGGCCTGGCCTTCGACCAACCCTTCGCGGATGGCCCAGAACGCCCTGGCTTGAGCATTGCTCTCGGCCAGGACGGCGTCGGCGACGAGTTGTTTTTCCAACGCGCCGGCAAGGAAATCCATCAGCAAGCCCCGCAGGTCGACCGCGGAACTCGACGACAATTCGATGAGCGCATGGACGGGCTCATTCACCGGGGTGACGACCTTCGGATCGGCCAGGCGTGCAAGGTCCATGCATTCCGCGCCGATGATCTCGAAGGCCGATATCAGGTCGGAGCATTCGCGCCGGGCGTGCTGGAAGAGCCCGATGGCCGCTTCGAACGAGGGCAGGCCCAGATATGCCGTCTCGATCTTTCCGGGTCTCGGAAACAGCTTCACTTCGACGCCGGTGATGATGCCGAGCGTTCCTTCGGCGCCAATGAAAAGCTGCTTCAGGTCATAGCCGCGATTGTCCTTGCGCAGGCCGGAAAAGCCGTTCCACAATTCGCCATCGGGCAGCACCACTTCCAGGCCGACGACGAGATCGCGGGCCATGCCGTAGCGCAGCACGTTTACGCCGCCGGCGTTGCTGGCCGCGTTGCCGCCGACCTGGCAGCTGCCCTGGGCGCCGAGCGCCAGCGGAAACAGGCAATCGCGATCTTCGGCCGCATCCTTGATGTGCTGCAGGATGCAGCCGGCATCGGCCTGCAGCGTGAAATTGTCGGCGTCGACGCGGCGGATCCTGTTCAGCCGCTCCAGGTTGATGATGACTGCGCCACGCGCCGCACCGATGTCGATCGCGCCCGCGACAAGTCCGGTGTTGCCGCCTTGCGGGATCATCGCCAGTCCGAGCGTGCCGCACAGGCGAACCGCCGCCTGTACTTCGGTGACCGAAGCCGGTTTCAGCACCGCAAGCGCCTCGCCGCGATGATCACCCGACCAGTCCACGAGGTATTTCGCCATTCCGGCGGGGTCGATGGCGACGCCGCCTTGCCCCAGAGCATGCTCCAGAGCAGCGACGGTTTCGGGCGAGAGGCCGTGGATGGTCATTCAAGGGCCGGCGTGGCGGTTGCGTATGGTTATACATATCATCCTACAACTTGAAACCTGTCAACGGGCGAACTGAGTTGGCCCAGAGCAGTCGCTGTAGGTAGAGGATGCCGGCAGGCAGGTGAGGGGCGGCGCCGACTTTTGTAAGAAAGTAGTGGCACAGATTCGCAACGTGAAGCGATTGTCCAGGCGCGGTCGGCGGATCATCTTCGGGTCAGGGCAGAGCGAATCCTGGAAACGGCCCGCCTATCAGCTCAAGCGTTGAGCGCTTCAAAGATACTGTGCGACCTTCTTGCCGACCGTGAGGAAGCGCAGGGGATCTATCGCTTCGCCATTGTGCCGGACTTCATAATGCAGATGCGGTCCGGTCGAGCGGCCGCTGCTGCCGGTCTTGCCGATGACGGCGCCGGCATCGAGTTTTTCGCCAACGGTCACGTCGATTTCGCTCAGATGCCCGTAGCGGGTGGCAAAACCGTTGCCGTGATCGACTTCCACCATGCGGCCATAGCCACCATTCCAGCCGGCCTTGGTGACGACGCCAGGCGCGGTGACACGCGCGTCCATGCCGATCGGCGCCCTGAAATCCATGCCGGAATGCAGGGCGGCGGTACCGAGTATGGGATCGGTGCGCACACCGAACGGGCTGGTGACGGAATGGCCGGGAGCGGGGTTGGCAAGCGGCAGTTGACGCGCTTCCTTCTTCAACTGGTCGAGCGTATCCAGCGCCTCGTCGAGTTCCTTGACCTTGCTGTCGAAGATCATCGAACTGTCGAGCGGGATCAGCGGTCCGCCGACGTCGCTTTCGCCTTTGCCGAAATCGCTGTCGACTGGCAGGCCTGCCCCGTGCAACGCCTCCTGAATGGCATCGGCGCTTTTGTAGGCGTTGTCGGCAAGCGTACTGATGCGGCTGAGTTGCTCGTTCTCGATCGATTTCAGCGACTGGTTGATCGAGACGAACAATTTGTCGGCGCGGTCGGCGGCTGAATCACTGGGCAGCGGGTCGGAACGCGTCGACCACAAGGAGAATGGCCTGGTATCGGCGGCGCCAAGGTCGGCGCTCAGGCTGGCCACGGCATAGGTCTGTGCGGGCTGGTTGATGCTGCCGGTGATTTCGGCATGCTTTTCGGGCTTGGCGGCCGCCGTCGGGTTGTCGGCCGGCGTCGTGCCGACCTCGTTTTCCGCGCGTTCGAGCAACGGGCCGAGGCGGCCGTGGCGCTGGCTGAGCTGGGTCTGGCGCTGGAGCAGCTCGCTGACCTTGGTTTCCATCAATTGCTGGTCGAGCAATTGCCGGCTGGTGATGCGGTCGACCTGGGCGCGAAGCGCCGAGATACGGTCCTCATAGGCCTGCTGCATGCGTGCCTGCCTCGCCGTGGTCGCGCCAATCAGGTCGTCGCGCAGGACGAGGTAGGAGGTCGCCAGCAGGTATCCGATGGCAATGGCGGCGAGAGCCGAGCCGATAAATGCCGCGAGCCAGGGCCGGATCGTGAAATGCCTGATTTCGTTGCCGCGGGCGATGATGACCGTATGGGGTTCCTTGCGCCTGCCAAAGACCGCCGACTGACCGGTTGCGTTCACGGGACCAAGCTTTCGTTACGACACCACGACAGCTCGATTACACATTATTAGGGTTAACAAAGGCTTGCCGGATCGATTGCGGGACACCGAATGCACGCGGTGCGGGCAACAGATTGCAGCAAAACTGCCGATGGCGCGGCCGCAGTGCCGCGAAATCTTCGGTGATGAGCACCATTGTGCTGCGGGAGAACGGCCTGTCTTTGTCGGATCAAGTTCAGTTTCTTAACTGTCTTCGATTGGATTTAATTGACAGTTTTCGAGTAAAGGCGTCTGGGGATTTGGGATTCATTGTGGCGGTGGGAATGCTGAGCGATCTGACAGGCAAGATAGTCGACAAGATTTCGGGCGCCAGTCTGCTGGCGACCGGGCTGTTGCTGTTGACGGCCTTTGTCAGCGCGCTCGTGGCCTATTGGCGCACGGCCGAGGAGAAGAGCTGGAAGGAGTTTTTCGAGTTCGTCGTCCCGCATGAGGTCATCACCCATCCCTCGGCGAAGGCCGACTTGCTGTTCTGGGTGACGAAGAAGGCGCTTATGCCGTTCCTGATGCTGCCCGCCGGGATCGTCTTCGTCACGGCGGTGGGCTACGCAACCAACTGGCTGTTTTCGACACTGTTCCACTTCCAGCCGCCTCTGATCGAGGGGCCGGCTGGGCCGGTGACGGTGGTGATCTTCACCATCACCATGCTGCTTGCCTACGACATTTCCTACTATCTCTATCACGTCGCACAGCATCGCTATCCCCTGCTTTGGGAACTGCACAAGGTGCATCACTCGGCCGAGGTGATGGTCGGGATCACCAAGGACCGCGTCCACCCGCTCGACGAGCTGATGAATAGAGCCTGGGACGGCCTCATCGTGGGCGTCTGCTTCGGCATCTGGTCGCTGATTTCGCTGAATCTTGTCGAGCTGACCGTCTTTGGCGTCAATGTCTATGTCATGCGCAACATCCTGATGATGGATTTCGTCAGGCACACGCATTTCAAGATCTCGTTCGGCCCGCTCAACAGTGTGATCCTGTGTCCTCATTGGCACCAGCTGCATCACAGCACCGATCCGCGCCACTACGACAAGAATTTCGGGCTGCTGTTCTCGTTCTGGGACCGGTTCTTCGGAACATTGTGCGTGCCGAAGCCCGACGAGGACTTCAAGTTCGGGTTGGTCGACCGCGACGTGCGCGACTACCAGTCGCTGGCCGGCCTTTATGTCATGCCGCTGAAGCGGATGTGGAGGCATATTGCCAGGCGCATGCGGCCTGGAAAGCCACGGACCTCACGATCATCGGAAGAAGGGACACGGCCATGAACGCTCCCTTCGTGCTCGCCATGCCGCGCACACGCACCTTCGAAGTCGTGACATCGGCGGAACGCCTGGCCGAGATCGCGCCGGCCTGGAGCGCGCTCTGGCATCGGGCCGGCGGGCTTGTCTTCCAGCACCCGGACTGGATCGCGGCCTGGTGGCGTACCACCCCGCACCAGGAGCGGCGTACGCTCAGGATCGGACTTGCCTGGAACGGCGACCGGCTCGACGGCGTCATCGCGCTCGCCACTTTCAGGCGCTCCGGTATACGCATGCTCGAATGGGCGGCGAAGGATCACAGTGACTATGGCGACGCGCTGGTTGCGCCCAACAGCGATCCGCGGATGATCCCCCGGCTCTGGCAGCATATTTTTGATCAGGGCGGCTTCGACCTCGTCTACCTCAACCGCCTGCTGCCGGATGCCGGTGTTCGTGTCCTGCTGGACCCGGGTTTGGGCCATGGCAAGGCGCTTCGGCCGAACCACCGCAGTGAAATCAGCTATCGCGTCGCGGGTTCCTGGCAGAGCGGGGCGGATTGGTTCGAGACGCTGTCCAAGAAGGGCCGCCAGAACTATCGCCGTGGCCGCAAGTTCATGGCCGAAAGTGGCGAATTGCGTTTCCGCCTGCTCGATGCGGACGACCCGCGCGAGCCAGTGCTTGCAAGGGTCGCGACGCTGAAGCGCCTCTGGCTCGCCAGGCATGGCCGCGTCTCGGATTTGTTCGACGAGGGCTCGCCGGTTCTCGCGGCGCTCGTCTCCGTCCTGGCCGAGCTCGGCCTGTTGCGCATCTTCGTGCTGGAGCTCAACGACACGATCATCGCCGTCTCGATCAATTTCGAGCAGCACGGCACGATGATGGCTTTCGTCACCACTTACGACCCCGAGCACGAGCGCGCCTCGCCGGGCATGGTGCTGATGATGGACTATATCCAGTGGTCTCTCGACCGCGGCCTGGCCACGATCGATTTTCTCTGCGGCGGCGAGGATTTCAAGCGCCGCTTCGCCACGCAATCAGTCACGCTGTGGTCGATGATGGGCGCGCGCGGCTTGCCTGGTCATCTCGCCGCGCTGGTTGATCGTGCGAACCACGTTTCGAAATCCTGGCGGGCGCAGCCGCAGCCGAAAGCGGAAACGTCAGACGACTAGGGCGCGTCGCGCCTCAAAGCGCGCGCACGGCCTCGAGTACTTCCTCGGCGTGGCCCTTGACCCGGACCTTGCGCCAGATATGGGCGATCCGGCCGTCGCGGCCGATCAGGAACGTGGCGCGCTCGACGCCCATGTATTTACGGCCATACATCGATTTCTCGACCCACAAATGGTAGGCCTCTATGACTTTGCGCTCCTCGTCGGCGGCGAGGTCGATGGTGAGGTTGTATTTCGACTTGAACTTGTCGTGCTTCCTGACGGGGTCGGGCGACAGGCCGATCACCACGGCGCCGGCCTTTTCGAAGTCCGGCTTCAGCTGTGAAAAGGATATGGCCTCTTGCGTGCAGCTTGTTGTGTCGTCCTGAGGATAGAAATAAAGCACCACGGGCTTGCCGGCGGATGCGGCAAGGCTGAGCGAACCGCCGCCATCCCGGGGCAGGTCGAATTGCGGTGCGAGGTCGCCCACGACGAGGTCAGTCATATCGATGCCCTTGTTTGAGGTTACGCGCGAAGCCACACCGATATAGTGTCGACCGGGGATTCGTCCACGAGCGAGTTCGTAAAACGGATCAGAGTTTGGATCAGGAGCATCCGCAGCACGAGAAGATAAGGTTCAGGCGGGATGAGATCACCGACCTGGGCGCCTTGCCGTCCGCATGCCGCGTCCCGCCGCTTGGCCAGGCTTCGATCGGCCGCGGCTTCCGGATACTCTCGCGCGTGTTTGCCGGCATCGTCGCGCTCGTGCTGCTGGCGGCGACCGCCGTTTATCTGATCGGCCTTTCCGGCATCGGGGCGGACCGGCTGCGCATCGAGGCGGAGAGCGCCATCGAGCGGCTGGCCGGTGTCGATGTCCATGTCGCGGTCGGGCCCGCCCGTATCACGCTCGACGGTTCGAGCTTCGTCGCTCTCCAGGTGAGCGATGTCAGTCTGAAGACATCCGACGGCCAGGCCATGGCCGATGCCGGGCGGGTGCGCTTCGGCGTCCGCCTCGTGCCGCTGCTGTGGGGCGAGGTGCGGCTGACCAGTGCCAGGATTTCGGACGCGCGCATCGTCACGGCGGCCATGCCCTCGGGCGGAGACTGGACCGCCGGCTTGCGCAATGAGGATGGCCTCGTCGACCCGGAGAAGCTGTCCGATGCCGTGTTCGCCAACATACACCGCGCACTCGACGCCGTGCGGGAAGATTCGATGCGCCGGATCGATCTCAGCAATGTCGAATTCGTGCTGCCTGAAACCGGAGCGGTCAAACTGATCAGGATCGCCAACGCCACCGTCGTTCAGTCGGGCACGAGCGGCATGGAGTTTTCCTCAGAGGCGGATGTCGATGGCCGGACTGTTACCATCGCGGCTTCCGCCAGGCGCGATGTCGCGGCGCATCGCATCACGGAGCTGGATGCCAAGCTCGATCTGGCGGATGCCAGTGTCGCCAGCGCGGGCTCCGGCAAGCTTGGGACCGTCGCCTTGAAGCTGACGGGCTCGGAAGGATCAGGCGCCACCCCGTCGCGCCTTACGGCCGCGCTGTCGTCCACCGGGTCGGTGCTCGATCTCGGCACGCGCGGCCTGTTGCCGGCCGACGTCGATGTCGACGCCACGCTTGTCAACGGCAGCAACAAGATCCAGGTGGACAAGCTGCTTTTGAAGACCGGACGATCCTCGTTCGACTTCGGCGGCTCGATAGGACCAAAACCCGCGACGGGCGCGGCGGGCGAGGAGCCTTCCTATCGTTACGACCTGACCAGCGACGGTTCGACCCTGGCGCCGTCGGAGTCGCCGGAGCCGGCGCTGACCTTCCTGGCGCGTATCGCCGGCGTCTACCAGACCAGAAGCCACAAGCTGGTGGCCGAGCAGATCGCGGTGCGGTCCTCCCAGTCCAGCGAGGTTCTGGGCACCGCTGCCGTGGAGTTCGTTGACGGCAAGGCTCCCGGCATCAATCTCGCGCTCAACGTGCATGACATGCCGGTCTCGCATGTCAAACAGCTTTGGCCGTGGTTTTCGGCGCGCAATGCCCGGCTCTGGGTGCTGGACAATCTGTTCGGAGGCCGCGTCGTCGATGCCAATCTGCAGTTCCAGGTGGTGCCGGATCGCCTGGGCAATGGCGTGCCGCTTTCCGCCAACGAGGTTTTCGGGCGCTTCCAGATCGAAGGATCGCGTTTCGATACGGCTGGCCGCATTCCGCCGATCCGCGACGCTGTCGGCGTTGTCGGCTTCCATGGCAATGACGTCGACATATCCTTGTCTTCCGGCACGGTGTTCATGCCCAGCGGCCGGACGGTGGCGGCCAGCAACGGTACGCTGACGGTCAAGGAGGCGAACCATCCGCCCGTCATCGGCGCGCTCGACATCGATGTCGAAGGGGAAGCGCCGGCCGTCGCCGAACTGGCCTCCTACGAGCCGATCAACGCCATGCGCCATGTCGGCTTCCTGCCGGACGACCTGTCGGGCAGCGTGACAGGCCACGTCAAGGCGGACATTCCGCTGCAGTCGGGTGTGGACACCTCGAAGCTCGATTGGCTGGTGTCGCTCGACTATACCGGCCTGTCGCTGGCCAAGCCGTTCGAGGGGCAGACCGTGACCGATGCCGACGGTTCGATCACGGTCGATCCGGAAAAGGCCGTCATCTCCGCCAAGGCATCCCTGAATGGCATTCCGGCCGAACTCGACCTCATCGAGCCGTTGGCCGACAACGGGCCGCCGCGCAGCCGCAAGGTGGCACTTGTGCTCGACGACAAGACCCGTGCCGCCGCCATGCCCGGGCTCACGCCGCTGCTGGGCGGAACGGTGAAGGTGGCGATCGACAAGAGCGGCAGCGGCAACCAGAACGTCTCGGCCGACCTGACCAATGCCCGGCTGGACATTCCCTGGGCCGGCTGGAGCAAGGGGGCAGGGGTCCCCGCGACCGTCACTTTCGTGATGACCAAATCGGGCGACACCACGACGCTGTCGGACTTCGACCTGGACGGCAAGACCTTCTCGGTCGATGGCACAATCGTCCTGGTCAATAGCGCCCTGTCGTCGGCAAAGTTCAGCAAGGTGACGCTGAACAGGGGCGACGACGTGGCCGTTTCGGTCAAGCGATCCGGCAAGGGCTACGCGGTCAGCATATCAGGCAACGCGCTCGATGCCCGCTCGCTGATCAAGCAGTTCACCTCCGACGTCGACACGGCCACCAAGACGACCGGCAGCGACGCCATTTCCGTCAGCGCCGATGTCGATCAGCTCACCGGTTTCCACGACGAGCAACTGTCCAACCTGAAGCTCGATTACAGCGCGGCCGGCTCACGGGTGAACGGGCTGAAGGTCAGCGCCACGGCGAGTTCGGGCGCGGCCATCGCAATCAGCAACACCACTGGCGACGGCCGGCGCTCGCTGAATGTCCAGTCGGCGGACGCCGGGGCGATCCTGCGCTTCCTCAACGTTTACGAGCACATGGAAGGCGGGTCGATCACGCTGGCTCTGACCGGGGCCGGCGACGGGCCGATGAAGGGCAAGGTCGACACCACCAATTTCTTCGTCGTCAACGAACCGAAACTGGCCTCCATCGTCTCGACCACGCCGGCCGGCGACAACCGCAGCCTCAATCAGGCGGTCAAGGGTTCTCTCGACACGTCCCGCGTCAAGTTCGAACGCGGCTACGCCGAGATCGAGAAAGGCAGCGGCTATCTCAGACTGGCCAATGGCGTGCTGCGCGGTCCGCGCATCGGCACGACGTTCCAGGGCATCCTTTACGATCAGAACAACAACATGGACATGACCGGCACCTTCATGCCGGTCTATGGCCTCAATCGCATCTTCGGTGAGCTGCCGATCGTCGGCGCCTTGCTCGGCAATGGCCGCGATCGCGGCCTGATCGGCGTCACCTATCGGCTTCGGGGCAATGCCAACAAGCCGGTGCTCGACGTCAACCCGCTCTCGGTGATCGCGCCGGGAATATTCAGGTCGATCTTCGAATATCGATGAGCGGCCTCACACAGGCCGCACCAGGACGACCTTTTTTTTCCCCAGCTGAACTTTGAATGCGCCAGTGTCTTCGTGGACATCTGTCCAAAAAACAACAGCGTTAGGGTCTGTTACTAATTTATCGTTTATACGAAACGCGCCTTCTGCGATTTTACGACGAGCTTCCGAGTTGGACGACACAAGACCTGAAGCAACTATTATGGCCGTATTTGATCTCCCGACCTGCCATTGCTCATCCGATCCTCTGTTAATCGTTACTGTCGGAAGAGAATCGATTGACTGGCCTCTCTCGAAAAGCGCTTCTGCTGTTTTTTCAGCCTCAATAGCTGCCTCGCGACCATGCACGATGGCAGTCGCTTCCGTTGCAAGGATTTTTTTCGCGACGTTAATTTCGGAGCCACTTAAAGCTCCTAATTTCCCAATTTCATCAAGCGAGAGCCGAGTGAATATCTTTAGGAAGCGTTCGACGTCGGCATCCTCGGTATTGCGCCAGTATTGCCAAAAATCATAGGGCGAGAAGAGGTCGCCGTTGAGCCAGACCGCACCCTTCGCGGATTTGCCCATCTTGGCGCCTGACGATGTCGTCAGAAGAGGAGTGGTCAGGGCATAAAGCTGTGGCGTGCCCATGCGATGGCCGAGATCGACGCCGTTGATGATGTTGCCCCACTGGTCTGAGCCGCCCATCTGAAGGCGGCAGTTTTGGCGCCGGGCCAGTTCGACGAAATCATAGCCCTGCAGGATCATGTAGTTGAATTCGAGAAACGACAGCGACTGCTCGCGGTCGAGGCGCAACTTGACGCTGTCGAAGGTCAGCATGCGGTTGACAGAGAAATGCCGGCCGACGTCACGCAGGAACTCGACATAGTTGAGTTTCATCAACCAGTCGGCATTGTTGACCATGATAGCGTCGTTCGGGCCATCGCCAAAACGCAGGATACGGCCGAAGATGCGCTTGATGCCCTCGATGTTGGTGCCGATCGCCTCGGGCGTCAGGAGGCTGCGCTGGTCGTCGCGGAAGGACGGGTCGCCAATCATCGACGTGCCGCCACCCATCAGCGCGATCGGCCTGTGCCCGGTTTCCTGCAGCCAGTAAAGCATGGTGGCCGAGATCAAATTGCCGATATGCAGGCTCGTCGCGGTGGCGTCGTAGCCGACATAGGCAGTAACCGTTTCCTTGGCGAAAAGCTGGTCGAGGCCGGTCTCATCCGAGATCTGGTGGATGAAACCACGTTCCTTCATCACGTTTAAGAAGTCGGACTTGTATGCAAACATGCTTCTTTTCCCAAAGCGTTCGGCCGGTCGCGACCGACATATTACATGGATCAGCGGCGCGTTTAGCACCCAAGCGCGATCAGCAAAAGTGGAATCCGGTTTTGCGTCCGATCGCCTCTGCGCCGAGGATCGCCAGTGTCCCGACGATCACCCCTTGTTGAAACGGGGTTACCGGTGGTCCGGCACGAATGCTTGCGTCATCGTTTCGGCTGGCGTAATGAGGCCTCCGCGCCACAAGGTTCTTGCAGCCCACGACCTAGAGCGGCACCGCACGGCATCCATGAATGCCACATCGACGACAGAGCCCCGACGCGACATGCCGGACGCATTGATATCCATCGTCATTCCTTGCAGGAACGAGGCGGCAAACCTGCCGCTGCTGATCGACGAGATCGAGGCGGCGATGACCGGCCGCGACTTCGAACTGATCATCGTCAATGACGGCTCGACCGACGACACGGCCGACGTGCTTGCCCAACAGGCCGCGCTTCGGTCTTTTCCGGTGCGTGAGTTGCGGCACCAGAAATCCGCTGGCCAGAGCCTGTCGGTTCGTTCAGGGGCCTGGGCCGCGCGTGGCGGCATCGTCGCCACGATCGACGGCGACGGCCAGAACGATCCGCAATACATTCCGGTGCTGGTCGACGCACTGCGCAGCGCCGGTCCGGACTTCGGCGCCGCGCAGGGGCAACGCCTGAAGCGCCGGGACAGCAAGGTCAAGCAGCTCGCGTCGCGTTTCGCCAACTGGCTGAGGAACGCCATCCTGCACGACGAGACACGCGACACCGGCTGCGGCCTGAAGGCGGTTCATGCCGACATCCTGCGCAAGCTGCCGTTCTTCGACGGCACCCACCGCTTCGTCCCGGCCCTGGTCATCCAGGAAGGATACAAGGTGGTGCACTGCGACGTCGTCGACCGGTCGCGCCGGCACGGCAAGTCGAACTACGGCATTTTCGATCGCGGCCTGCAGGGCGCGCTCGATCTGGGTGGCGTCTGGTGGTTGCGCCGCAGGCGCCGCAGAATGCCAAAAGTAGAGGAAATCAAGCGTGGTTAATGTGCTTCAGGAATTGGGGGCCTGGCTTCACCAGGTCTTCATCAAGCAATTCGACGCCTGGGTTCTGCTGGGCTTCATCGCCCAGTTCTTCTTCACCATGCGCTTCGTCGTCCAGTGGCTCGCCTCCGAAAAGGCCAAGCGCAGTGTGGTGCCGGTGGCCTTTTGGTTCTTCTCGCTGTTCGGCGGCGGCCTGCTCCTGATCTATGCCATCCAGCGCCAGGATCCGGTGTTCATCGCCGGCCAGGCGATGGGCATGTTCATCTACATCAGGAACCTCTGGCTGATCGCCAACGAGCGCAAGGCGGCGATGAGCAAGGTCGATTGACGGCCCGGCCTGCCGGGAACCGGGGCATATCGAGAAAATGATCGGCGAGGCTGAAGCATGGCGTTGAACAGGAACTACATCCTCCTCTTCCTGTTCAGCCTGGTGATGACGGTTTCGGGGCAGGCATCCATGCCGCCGCTCGACCGCGACGAGCCACGCTTTGTCCAGGCCACCAAGCAGATGGTGGAGAGCGGCGACTATGTCGATATCCGCTTCCAGGAGGCCTCGCGCTATCAGAAGCCGATCGGCATCTACTGGCTGCAATCGGCGGCCGTCACGCTGAGCGGGCAGGGGGCCGAGGCGCCGATCTGGGTCTACCGTACGATCTCAGCCCTCGGCATTGCTCTTGCCGTGCTGGCGATCGCCTGGACGGGAACCAATCTTTTTGGCGCCAGCGCCGGCATCGCCGCCGGTCTTGTGACTGCGGCGATCTTCGCCACCGCTTTCGAAGGCCGCGACGCAAAGACCGATGCGATGCTGCTCGCCTGCTGCGTGGCCGCGCAAGGCGCGCTGGCGCAAATCTACCTGGCGTCGCGCCGCAACGAACCGGCCGGAGGCCATCTCTGGTGGATATTCTGGATCGCGCAAGGGGCGGCGATCCTGATCAAGGGGCCAATAGCGCCGCTGCTGTCGGCATTGACCATCCTCACGCTTTTTGCGTTCGAACGCGACGGACGCTGGCTGTCGAAGCTCAGGATCGGGCGCGGCCTGCTGCTGGTCGTTGTCATCGCGCTGCCCTGGCTCGCCGCGATCACCTGGAAGAGCCACGGCGCCTTCCTGCAGCAAGCCGTCGGCAAGGACATGCTGGGCAAGGTCGCTTCGGGCGAGGAATCGCATGGCCTGCCGCCCGGCTTCTACATGCTGACCTATTCGCTGTTCATGTGGCCGTTCGGCCTGATCGCGGTCGGCGCCGGCCTGCAGGCCATCAACCGCCTGCGCGACGATCCGAGGCTGCGCTTCTGCCTTGCCTGGTACATTCCTTTCTGGCTCGTCTTCGAACTCATTCCTACGAAACTGCCGCATTACGTCCTGCCGGCCTATCCCGCCGTGGCGCTGCTGATCGGCTGGCTGCTGACCCTGCCGCCACAGGACGCCAATGCGCCGCTCAGGCGCTGGCAGCAATGGCTGTGGTGGGCAACCGCTTTCGGCCTGGTCGTAGTCAGTATTGGTCTCGCGGCCGTCTGTGTCGGCGCGCCGATCTACCTCACCCATATGTTTTCCTGGTGGAGCATCCCGGCAGCCGCGGCGGCGCTTGCGGCCGGCTACTTCGCCTTTTCGCGCCAGTTGCAGGTGCCGCTGCGCCGCATCGGCGCCGTGGCGATTTGCGCCGGCATTACCTATGCCTTGCTGTTCGGTGTGATCGCCCCGTCCCTGAAGCCGATGTGGCTGAGCCCGGCCATCAAGCAGGCGGTGCTCGCCAACAAGCCTTGCGACACGACTGTTCTCGCTTCGTCGCGCTATCAGGAACCGAGCCTGGTGTTCCTGGTGGGCACAAAGACGATGCTCACCGGCCTTGGCGGCGTGGCGGACCATCTGCTCGCCGACCCGGCATGCGCCCTGGCGCTGGTGCCGATCGAGGACGAGCAGAAGCTGAACGGCATGTTGTCGGTGCGGGACAAATCGGCCAAGCGCCTCGCCGAAATCGACGGCCTCAACTATTCGTCGGGAGACAAGCTGTCGCTCGGCCTTTATCGTGTGAACCAATGACGGCTGGTCGATGACAGGATCGAGTTCCCAATGCTCGTGAGATCGCGCCCTCCGGTTTCCAGTTCGCTTTTGGGCATAGGACGCCGGTCCCTCGACAATTTTCGCGACACGGTGCGGATCGCAAGACATCGCCTTGCGGTTCGCCCCGAACGCTATCCCAACATCTCATGGTGGGCGTGGATCCTGGTCTGGGTGTTCCTGACCGGGGCCGCCTTTGTGCGCCTCGACACCCCGGCGGGAATGGCGCACGGCCAATGGTCGCCAGGCCTGGCCAGGCTTGCCGAGTTCCTGACCCAGTTCGCGCTTGGCGGCTGGTATCTCATTCCGTCTGCGCTTCTGCTGGTCGCAGCCAACCTCACCGATTGGCGAAGCCTGTCACGGCGCGCGCTGATGCTCGTCTACAACTGGACTTGCCTGGCGTTCCTGATGCTGAGCGCCGTCGGCCTGTCCGGGCTGCTGGTCAACATCCTCAAATATGCGATCGGGCGCGCCCGGCCGCTCTATTTCGATGATTTCGGCGTGCTCGCGCTGCATCCTTTCGCGTTCGACGCGCGCTTTGCCGGCTTTCCCTCTGGCCATGCCACAACGATGGGCGCGGTGTTCGGCATCCTGCTGCTTCTGTTTCCACGGCGCTGGTACATAGCCCTGGTGGTGACCGCTTGCATCTCCTCGACCAGGGTGTTCGTCGGCGCCCACTATCCGAGCGACACCGTGGCCGGTTTCGGGCTCGGCTGCGCCTTTGCACTGGCATGCGGACTGGTCTTTGCCCGGCTCGGCTTCATCTTCCGTCCGGTATCGACGGGGTTGCCGGTGCGCAAGGCGTCATTCCGGTTGATTGCTCCGGGAAAATAGGCCGGCGCCGGGTCGCCCGTGTCTGTGCTAATTGCCGTCCAGACCGCCGTAGGATCTCACAAGGCGGGCCATGCCCGACTGGCTTGCCGCCTCGGTCTCGAGCCCATGCGCAACGCCGGCGCGGTCGGCGACGGGACGGTTCTGGCTGACCTTCCACTTGCCGTGGATCTCGCTGATCGCGATTTCGAGGCCGATGATGCCCTTGATCTGCGACTGGATGAACGGTGCGGGCGCATCGGTCACCGCCCAAGGGGTCTCGCGGGTGCCCTCCTGGGATGCGGTCAGGTCGGCGATCTGCCGCGCCAGCCAGTCCTGATCGTCGATCACCTCAGCCGTGCCGCGCACCTGCACGATGGCGTAGTTCCAGGTCGGCACCACCTTGCCTGTCTCGCGCTTGGTCTCATACCAGGACGGCGTCACATAAGCGTCGGTTCCCTGGAAGACGACCAGCACGGGCGATGACGGGTTTTCCGAAATAAGCTTCCATTGCGGGTTCGCCTTGGCCATGTGAGCGCGCAACCTGCCGCTCGGTGATACCTGGGCGTCGAGCAGGAACGGGATAGCATTGGCCTCGGGGCCGTCGGGCCCGTTCGAGATCAGCATGCCGAGTGGATGTGCCCGGATCAGGCCATGCAGCACATCCGGCCGCGTTTCCTGGAAATGAGGGGGTTCGTACATGGTCGTGCCTTTCGCGCTTGCAGGCACATTATGCTCGGTCCGACCCGGTTGTGCTATGTACCAGTTGCGCCATATGGATGAGCGGGAAGGGCTTGCCGGAGCTGTCCAGCTCGGAACGGCCAACCGGCAGGAAGCCGCACTTTCGGTAGAAAGCGACCGCACCGGGATTCTCTTCGTTGACGTCGACCTCAAGGGCGCCTTTGAGCGCCACCGCATGATCGACCAGCTTCTTGCCGATGCCGGTCCCATGCCGGGCGGGGTCGACGAACAGCATTTCCAGCTTCGAGCCGGACAGGCCAGCGAAGCCCGTCAATTCTGCGTCGTCCAGCGCGACGAACACTTCGAGCGCCGGCAGGTATTGGTCGCGAACCTGCGGCAGGAAGAACTGGATGTCGTCCTCGCTCAGGAACAGATGCGTCGCGCGTACTGCAGCGAGCCATATCTCGACGAGGCGGGCATTGTCTGCCCGCTCATAGCCACGAATCTGCATTGCTCGATGTCTTAGCGCAGCCGCTTCGGCCTCGGATCCGACAATTCGCCGGCCAGCCTGCGGTCGAGATAGTCGGCGCATTCCTGGATCAGCAGGTCGGCGTCGTTGGCGAAGAAATGATTGGCGCCGGGCAGGGTCTTCTGCGTGATGGTGATGCCCTTCTGCGTGTGCAGCTTGTCGACCAGGCCTTGCACATCCTTGGGCGGTGCCACCTTGTCGGCATCGCCATGGATGATCAGACCGGAGGACGGGCAGGGCGCCAGGAACGAGAAATCATAGGTGTTGGGCTGCGGCGCGATCGAGATGAAGCCTTCGATCTCGGGCCTGCGCATCAGAAGCTGCATGCCGATCCACGAGCCGAAGGAATAACCGGCGACCCAGCAGCTCTTGGAATCGGGATGCAATGACTGCACCCAGTCGAGAGCCGCGGCGGCATCCGACAATTCACCGGTGCCGTGGTCGAATTCGCCCTGGCTGCGGCCGATGCCGCGGAAGTTGAAGCGCAGCGTGGTGAAATCGCGCTTCTGGAACATGTAGAAGAGGTCATAGACGATCTTGTTGTTCATCGTGCCGCCGAACTGCGGATGCGGATGCAAGACGATGGCGATCGGCGCGCTCTTTTCCTTCGAGGGCTGGTAGCGACCCTCCAGGCGGCCGGCCGGACCGGTGAAAATGACCTCAGGCATGAAATACTCCACGTGACATACAAGTGCGCGACGCCCGGAACACTCTTGCTCCGGCCCCGCTTCCACAGACCTTGACGCAGGGCGAGCGTCTTCATAGAAGCTAGTTTAGAATTATTCAAAACTGGGTGGCCGAAACGCAATCGTCCGGCCGCCCTCGCCGCAAGCCGGGTAAATAGGACGGCTCGCCTTGGAATTTCAAGGAAATAACGCCATACGACAGCGGAATGGCTTCTGACGGGACTGAACGGACGGAAATGGCCGCAAAACGCGCCTATCTTGACTACAATGCCAGCGCGCCGCTGCTTGCGGCGGCACGCGAGGCCATGGTCGTGGCGTTCGATGCAGCCAACCCTTCATCGGTCCATGGTGAAGGTCGCGCCGCGCGGCGGCTGGTCGACAACGCCAGGCGCGACGTGGCCGCGCTCGTCAACGGCAAGGCCGAGCATGTCGTGTTCACCTCGGGTGCGACGGAGGCCGCCTCGACGCTTCTGACGCCGGACTGGCAGATGGGCCGGGGCGCGGTGCGCATGAGCCGTCTCTATGTCTGCGAGGCCGATCATCCCTGCCTGCTGAATGGTGGACGCTTTCCGTCGACCCAGGTGACGCGGATCGGTGTCGATGGCGACGGCATTGCCGATCTCGACGCGTTGAGGGCGGCGCTTGCTGCTCACGACAAGGCCGAAGGCCTTCCCCTGGTCGCGGTCCATGCCGCCAACAACGAAACCGGCGTCATCCAGCCTCTGGGTCGCATCGCCGAAATCGTCAAGGCTGCCGGTGGTGTTCTGGTGGTCGACGCCGTCCAGGCTGCTGGCCGCCTTTCGATCGATATGTCAGCGGGTTACGCCGATTACCTGATTCTGTCTTCGCACAAGATCGGCGGCCCCAAGGGCGTCGGTGCTCTTGTCGCGGCCTCCGACCTGATGATGCCGAGGCCGCTGATCAATGGCGGCGGCCAGGAAAAAGGTCATCGCGCCGGCACCGAGAACCTGGTCGGCATTGCCGGTTTTGGCGCCGCGGCGCGGGAAGCCGTGACCGGGCTGAAGGTCATCGAGGCCGTGCGTCAACGTCGTGACGAGGTCGAAACCATCGTGAAAACGCTGGTTTCTGACGTGGAAATCTTCGGAACCGGCGCGCCAAGGCTTGCCAACACGACATTCTTCGCTATTCCCGGCGTCAAGGCCGAGACGGCGCAGATCGCCTTCGATCTCGCAGGCATTGCGCTGTCGGCCGGCTCCGCCTGCTCGTCGGGCAAGGTCGGGCCGAGCCACGTGCTGAGAGCCATGGGCTATGGTGACAGTCTCGGCGCCCTGCGCGTGTCGATCGGTGCGGCGACGGGCGCGCAAGACATCGAACTGTTCCGCGCCGCGCTTGCGGGAATAGCCGCGCGTAGGGCGGACAAGGAAAAAGCCGCTTAGCGGTTGAGAGCATCGGACCGAAAAGTGCGTAGCGGTTTTTGGAAAATCCGATGCTTGAGTAAAATGATTTTGGGCCTTTCGGCCTGGTAGAGCCGTGCGTTTCATGGTGGCCGGGTGAATTTCCGGTCGAGGCGCACTATATGGAACTTACGCTGCCGCGGACGCTGCCAAGTGTCCATTTCGGCGGTGCCATAGTTTGAAAACTGTCGGGCCTTGACCCCGGCGTGGATGGAGAACGCATATGCCTGCTGTGCAGGACACGATCGATCGGGTCCGAAAGATCGACGTCGACCAATACAAATATGGATTCGAGACCGAGATCGCTGTGGACAAGGCCCCCAAGGGCCTGAGCGAAGACATCATCCGTTTCATTTCGGCCAAGAAGGACGAACCGGCCTGGATGCTGGAATGGCGTCTGGAAGCCTATCGCCGTTGGCTGACGCTGGAGGAGCCGACCTGGGCGCGCGTCGAGTATCCGAAGATCGATTTCCAGGACATCTATTACTATGCGGCGCCCAAGAGCACGCCCGGACCGACTTCGCTGAGCGACGTCGATCCGGAGATCTTGAAGGTCTATGAGAAGCTCGGCATTCCGCTCAAGGAACAGGAAATCCTGGCCGGCGTGCAGAAGACCGATGCCTCGGAGCTCGAGGAAGTCAGCGACAATGTCTACAAATCGGGCCGTGTCGCGGTCGATGCGGTGTTCGATTCCGTGTCCGTCGTCACCACCTTCAAGAAGGAGCTGGCGCAGGCCGGCGTCATCTTCTGCTCGATTTCGGAAGCCATCCGCGAATATCCCGAACTGGTGCAGAAATATCTGGGTTCGGTCGTGCCGACCTCTGACAATTTCTACGCGACGCTGAATTCGGCCGTCTTCACCGACGGCTCGTTCGTCTTCGTTCCCAAGGGCGTGCGCTGCCCGATGGAACTGTCGACCTATTTCCGCATGAACGAGAAGAACACCGGCCAATTCGAGCGCACGCTGATCATCGCCGAGGAGGGGGCCTACGTCTCCTATCTCGAAGGCTGCACGGCGCCGCAGCGCGACGAGAACCAGTTGCATGCCGCCGTCGTCGAACTGGTGGCGCTCGACGATGCCGAGATCAAGTATTCGACGGTGCAGAACTGGTACCCCGGCGACGCCGAGGGCAAGGGCGGCATCTACAATTTCGTCACCAAGCGCGGCGATTGCCGCGGCGACCGTTCCAAGATTTCGTGGACGCAGGTCGAGACCGGCTCCGCCATAACCTGGAAATATCCGAGCTGCATCCTGCGCGGCGACGATTCCCAGGGCGAGTTCTATTCGATCGCCGTGTCGAACGGCTACCAGCAGGTCGACTCGGGCACCAAGATGATCCACCTCGGCAAGAACACGTCGAGCCGCATCATCTCCAAGGGCATCGCCGCCGGCTTCTCGCAGAACACCTATCGCGGACAGGTCTCGGCGCACCGCAAGGCCGCCAACGCCCGCAATTTCACCAATTGCGACTCGCTGCTGATCGGCGACCAGTGCGGCGCGCATACCGTACCCTACATGGAAGCCAAGAACGCGACCGCCAAGTTCGAGCATGAGGCGACGACCTCGAAGATCTCCGAGGACCAGAAGTTTTACGTCATGCAGCGCGGCATCCCCGAGGAAGAGGCGATCGCGCTTATCGTCAACGGCTTCGTCAAGGACGTCATCCAGCAACTGCCGATGGAGTTCGCCGTCGAAGCGCAGAAGCTGATCGGCATCTCGCTGGAAGGCTCGGTGGGCTAGTGACCATGGCGAGCGGGCTGCCCAGAGAGGAAATCTGGTTTGCCGTCCGCTGGCGGCGGCTTTGGGCTGTCCGGCGCGAGGGCAACGTCGCCATGGCGAAATATGCCGGCGCGACCGTCGTCTCGGCATTCGCGGGCATCCTCTTGGCCGCCTTCGTCAATCTTTATGTCGGCATCGCGGTCTTCGCCATCGCCTTCGGCCTGTCCTTCTGGCGGTTCAAGGCGCTACAGCGCCGTCACACCGATTATTCGATCACTTACGACGACTATTTCAGAGAAAAGAACAATGCTTGAGATCAAGAACCTGCACGCCCGCATCGTCGACGACGGCACCGAAATCATCCGCGGTTTGAACCTGACGGTGAAAGCCGGCGAGGTCGCCGCCATCATGGGCCCGAACGGTTCGGGCAAGTCGACCTTGTCCTACATCCTCGCCGGCCGCGAGGATTATGAAGTGACAGAGGGCGACATCCTCTACAACGGCCAGTCGATCCTCGAAATGGATCCGGCCGAGCGCGCCACGTCGGGCATCTTCCTCGCCTTCCAGTATCCAATGGAGATACCGGGCGTGGCGACCATGGAATTCCTGAAAGTGGCCATGAACGAGCAGCGCAAGGCGCGCGGCGAGGAACCGCTGAAGATCCCGGAATTCCTGAAGCGCGTGAAGGATGCCGCCGGCTCGCTCAGCATGGACATGGCGATGCTGAAGCGGCCGCTCAATGTCGGCTTCTCCGGCGGCGAGAAGAAGCGCGCGGAGATCCTGCAGATGAAGCTCCTGGAGCCGAAGCTGTGCGTGCTCGACGAAACCGATTCCGGCCTCGACATCGATGCGCTCAAGATCGTTTCAGACGGCGTCAACGCGCTGCGCGCGCCTGACCGCGCCTTCCTGGTCATCACCCACTACCAGCGACTGCTTGAGCACATCGTTCCCGACACCGTTCACGTGCTCTACAAGGGCCAGGTCATCAAATCAGGCGACAAGTCGCTGGCGCTCGACCTCGAAGCCAATGGCTATGCCGGCGTGATCGGCGAAGCCGCGTGAGATGCCAGAAGGCAAGGTCAAACTGATGAATATGCACACACAACCGCAGCGGACTCCGGCCGAAACCGCGTTGATCGACGCGTTCGGCGACCGGCTGTCGCTGTTGCCGGGCGACGGCGCGGTGACGCTGAAGCGCGACGACGCCATCGAGGCGATCAAGCACGGCCTGCCGACGCGCCGCGTCGAATCCTGGCACTATACCGATCTGCGCCGGCTGTTGAATTCCGTTCCGGATTTCGACCCGGCCGCAATGGCCAAGGCGATTGCGCCGATCATCGACGGTTCCGCCGTGCTGCCGGTCCTGAACGGCAAGTCGGAAGCCAAGATGCCTTCCGTGGAAGGCGTGACCTTCCAGCGCCTGTCGGAAAAGCTGACCGATGGCAGCATTGCGCCGGGGCTCGATCCCTATGGCAGCGACGATGCGATCGGCGCGCTGAACACGGCTTTCGTCGCCGACGGCTATTTCATCGATATCGCCGACGGCACTGAACTGGAAAAGCCGATCGAGTTGCAGAATTTGCAGGCCGGCGGCCAGGCCCATGTGCGCTTGGCCGCGCGTGTCGGTGCCGGCGCCAAAGCCGTCATTGTCGAGCGCCAGGCGGGCGAGGGCGCTGCGCTGGTCAGTTCCGTCAGCCAGCTGGTGCTCGGCGAGGGCGCCGAGGTGACGTGGCTGATCGTGCAGGAGCAGCCGGATACAGCCACCCATCTGGCGCAGTTCAAGGCCCATATCGGCAAGAACGCCCGGCTGACGCTGTTCGTCATGAACGCTGGCGGCAGGCTGGTGCGCCAGGAGGTGCTGGTCAAGACGACGGGCGAAGGCGCCGACTTCAAGTTGCGCGGCATCAACCTTCTGGCCGGCGACACCCACACCGATGTGACGATGGTGCTCGACCATGCCGTGCCGCATACGACGTCGACCGAAATTATCCGCAACGTTGTGACCGGCAAGGCTCGCGGCGTTTTCCAGGGCCGCATCAACGTTCATCAATACGCGCAGAAGACCAACGCCAAGATGGCCTGCAACACGCTGCTTCTGTCTGATGATGGCGAGTTCTCGACAAAGCCGGAGCTCGAGATTTTCGCCGACGACGTTGTCTGCGGCCACGGCGCGACCGTCACCGAGATCGACCACAACCATCTGTTCTACCTGATGGCGCGCGGCGTCGACGAGAAGAGCGCACGCGGCCTGCTGGTGAAGGCGTTCGTCGCCGAGGTCATCGAGGAACTGGACGACGAGGGCATCGTCGAGGCGCTGGAAGCGCGGCTCGACGAGTGGTTCGTGACGCACGGGTGAGCCGCTTTCCTTCTCCCCTTGTGGGAGAAGGTGGATTGGCGCGAAGCGCCAAGACGGATCAGGGGTGCTGGACGGAATGAGGCGGTGCCTCGGAAGAGTTTGAGATGGACCAGAAGATCGAAACCATTCCCTACGACGTCGAAGCGATCCGCCGCGACTTCCCGATCCTGTCGCGGGAGGTCTACGGCAAACCACTGGTCTATCTCGACAATGGCGCCTCGGCGCAGAAGCCGCAGGTGGTGCTCGACACCATCCAGCACGCCTATTCCCAGGAATATGCCAACGTCCATCGCGGCCTGCATTTCCTGTCGAATGCCGCGACCGACGCCTACGAGAAGGCTCGCGAGACGGTGCGGCGCTTCCTCAACGCGCCGAGCACCGACAACATCGTCTTCACCTCGAACACGACCTCGGCCATCAACACCGTCGCCTACGGCTACGGCATGCCCAATATCGGCGAGGGCGACGAGATTGTGCTGTCGATCATGGAGCACCATTCCAACATCGTCCCCTGGCATTTCATCAGGGAAAGGCAGGGCGCCAAACTGGTGTGGGTGCCGGTCGACGACCTCGGCGCGTTCCACATCGAGGAATTCGAGAAGCGGCTGACGTCACGCACCAGGCTCGTCGCCATCACCCAGATGTCGAACGCGCTGGGCACGGTGACGCCGATCAAGGAGATCGTGCGCATCGCGCATGCGCGCGGAATTCCCGTGCTTGTCGACGGCAGCCAGAGCGCCGTGCACATGCCCATCGACGTCCAGGACCTCGACTGCGACTTCTTCGTCTTCACCGGACACAAGGTCTACGGCCCCTCGGGCATCGGCGTGCTTTACGGCAAGAAGGATATTCTGGCTGGCATGCGCCCCTTCATGGGTGGTGGCGAGATGATCGAGGAGGTGACGGAGGATATCGTCACCTACAACGAGCCGCCGCACCGCTTCGAGGCCGGCACGCCGCCGATCGTCCAGGCGATCGGGTTGGGTGCGGCGCTCGATTACATGGAAAAGATCGGCCGCGAACGCATCGCCGCGCATGAGGAAGACCTCAAGACCTACGCGCATGAGCGGCTGCGCGCCATCAATTCGCTGCGCATCTTCGGCGATGCGCCCGGCAAGGGCGCTATCATCTCCTTCGAACTGCAAGGTATTCATGCCCATGACGTCTCGATGGTGATAGACAGGCAGGGCGTGGCCGTGCGTGCCGGCACCCATTGCGCCCAACCGCTGTTGAAACGCTTCGGCGTAACCTCCACATGCAGGGCATCGTTCGGCATGTATAATACCAGAGCCGAAGTCGACGCTTTGGCCGATGCGCTGGACAAGGCGCGCAAATTCTTCGGGTGATGACCATGGACGATGTAAGCATATCAGCGGAGACCGCGCCGGAGACGGCCGCGAAAGGCGTTGTCTCGGCTTCGGCCATTCCCGCCGACGAACTGGCGCGGCTGACCGACGATATCGTCTCGGCGCTGAAGACGGTCTACGACCCGGAGATCCCCGCCGACATCTATGAGCTTGGCCTCGTCTACAAGATCGATATCGAGGATGACCGCTCGGTCAAGATCGACATGACGCTGACCGCGCCCGGCTGCCCGGTGGCCGGCGAGATGCCGGGCTGGGTGGAGAATGCCGTCGGTGCCGTCGAAGGCGTGTCGGGCGTCGAGGTCAACATGACCTTCGATCCGCCGTGGACGCCGGATCGCATGTCGGAAGAGGCGCAGGTGGCGGTCGGCTGGTACTGACGGGGGCCACGTGGAAGATTGGGAGATAGAAATTCCCGAATTCGTACCACCTCCGACCATGATACTGATGGAGCGATGGGGTGGCGACCGGCTTCTCAACAGTTTGGACAGCCCGGCTGCGTTTGACGCTGTGCTGAGCGAGATGCCGTCGAGCGTCGCCGATGTGGTTTGCGCTGACCTGTTGCTCGGCGATGTCCTCAACGGCTCCTTTCATCAATACTTCCACAATTCGTTCGGAATAACGATCACTCGTGCCATAGAGGCGATGCATAAGCTCGACTTGAGCGAGCATGCGGATGCCGCAGGGGTCGCTCTGGCGGTCTTTGGTCCTGATTTTCCGCGTGATCGCCAGCGACGAATGGACCAGATGGACGAGTTGCCGGAAACCGCGTTCGATGCTGCCACGGACCAATTCTATGCGGCCGAGGATCGCCATCCAACAAGTATGAACGACACGCTTCAGGCGGAAGCCTCCCGCCTCTTGTCCGAGAGCGAGCGACTGACTTGACGGCCCGGTGCTGTGCGGGGTTGCAGCATTCGAAAATGTTCACCATCTTAGGTAAGAATGATCCGCGGGCCTTGAACCCGTGCGAACGTGGAGAATGACATGGGACGCTTCGCCGTCATCACGATGACCGAAAAAGCCGCCGAGCGGGTGCGCGAGATCGTGGCCACGCGTGACAACGCGCATGGTATTCGCCTCGGCATCAAGAAGGGTGGCTGCGCGGGCATGGAATACACGGTCGACCTCGTCACCGAGCCGAACCCCAAGGACGACCATATCGAGCGCGACGGCGCCCACGTCTATGTCGCGCCGGAGGCAGCCCTGTTCCTGTTCGGCACGCAGATGGATTTCGAGCAGACGGTGCTGCGCACCGGCTTCACCTTCAACAATCCCAACCAGAGTTCGGCCTGTGGCTGCGGCGAATCCGTCGAGTTGAAGCCCGCCGACCTCAAGGCGCTGGCCGAGGCGCGTGCCTCGGCCTGATTTCCCTTCGCCCCGTAGACGGGGCGAAGACACTACTCCACCCACATGCCCGTCCGTTTGTGCCAGTCGGCGATCGATTCTTCTGGGTAGACGTCGAATGCCTTGTCGTTTTGGCCGATCACGGGCTCGACCCAGTTCGCCCTGTATTTCAGCATAAGATGCACCTTCTCCGGCGGTGTCGGCAGCTCGCTGTCGATCGCCGACGCAAAGGGATGCACCAGTTCAGGCCAGGTTGGGTCATAGAGCCAGAGCGCCGAGCCGCATTTCCTGCAGAAATTGCGCTCGCCGGTCGAGACCTCGCAATGCGGATGCTCGTCATCCTCGATCTCGGCCCGGTAGACGCCGAGGCTGCTCTTGCCCCTGATGTTCAACGTCTCGTAATCGGCGCCGAGGTTGATGGCAAAACCGCCGCCGCCTTGCTGCTTGCGGCAGATCGAACAGTAGCAGAGCATGAACGGCACCGGCGTGTGGCTTTCCACCTCGAAGCGGACGGCGTTGCAGCGGCAGGAGCCCTTGAGCAGGACAGGCATGGTGAAAAACTCCGATGGATGCTTTTCAACCTGTCAGCATGATTTTGGTTGCGGCGGTGACAGGATCCGGCGCCGGTGACATGATCGCGCCATGGACAATGAACGCATCGCCGAACTTTTCCAGGGCCTGGGGCCGGTCAGCATCCGCAGGCTGTTCGGCGGCAAGGGTATCTACTTCGAGGGCGTCATTGTCGCCATCGTGTTGCGCGGGGAGTTGAAGCTGAAGGCCGATGAGCAGAGCGCCCTGGATTTCGAAGCCGCCGGCTGCAAGCAGTGGACCTATACCGGCTCCCGCCACGGCAAGCTGGTGGCGATGCCTTACTGGAGCATTCCCGACAGCGCCTTCGACGATCCTGACGAGATGACGCTGTGGGCGCGGCGCGCCTACGAGGCGGGGCGAAGGGCGGGGAAGTGATTTCATCCGTTGCTGACGGCCACGAAGGGCACGTCGAGGCCGCCCCCTTATCCGGCCGCTTCGCGGCCACCTTCTCCCCGCTGGGGAGAAGAGACAGGCATCGGCGCCGGCGCGCTCCTCTCCCCTCGGGGAGAGGTCGGATTGCCCCGAATTGCTTTGCAATTCGGTCTTGGCAATCCGGGTGAGGGGGCCTTCGCCGCGCCTGCCTACAGCGCCTTGGCGATCTCGGCCGCCAGCCGCGCATTGTTTTCCACCAGCGCGATGTTGGTCTTGAGGCTCCGGCCGCCGGTGAGTTCGAGGATTTTCGCCAGCAGGAACGGCGTCACCGCCTTGCCGGTGACGTTGAGCGTCTCGGCGGCCTTTTGCGCGGCTTCGATGTAGCCGGCCATCTCCGCGGCCGGGATCTCCTGGTCTTCCGGGACGGGGTTGGCGATCAGAATGCCGCCGCCAAGACCGAGTGCGGCCCGCGTCTTGTAGAAATGGGCGATGTCTTGCGGCTTGTGCAAGGTCAGCGGCGCGCGGAAGGGCGACTGCCTGGACCAGAAGGCCGGCATGGTCTCGCAGCCATGGCCGATCACGGGTACGCCGCGCGTTTCCAGCACTTCCAGCGTCTTTTCGATGTCGAGGATCGCCTTGGCGCCGGCCGAGACGACGATGACCGGGGTGCGCGCCAGTTCATCGAGGTCGGCCGAGATATCGAAGCTCTTCTCTGCACCCTTGTGCACGCCGCCTATGCCGCCGGTGGCGAACACCTTGATTCCGACCATTTCAGCCGCGATCATCGTCGCGGCGACCGTGGTGCCACCGGTGCGGCCTTGCGCGACGGCGAAGCCGAGATCGGCGCGCGACAGCTTCATGGCGTCGCCGGTCATGGCCAGCGATTCGCGCTCGCCGTCGGACAGGCCGATCTTGATGCGCCCGCCGACCATGGCGATCGTCGCCGGCACCGCGCCGCCGTCGCCAATGATCTTCTCGACGTTCGCCGCCATGGCGCCATTGTCGGGATAGGGCATGCCATGGGTGATGATGGTGCTTTCCAGCGCCACAACCGGTCGGCCGGCGGCCAGCGCCTGCGCCACGGGCGCATGGATGTCGATGAAGGGACGGGCGGTTTCAGGCGTCATGTGGGTCTCCAATCCGCGGCGCCGTGCATCCATCCGGACGCGCAGGCCTCACCGCGGCACTATGATTTTGCCGGTCTCATGCCACTTCCCTGGCATCGGGCACAAGGGCCAGCGCTTCCGCGAAGTTCGCGGCGGTGAAATCGGGCACGGCGTTGGCGCTTTCGATCGCCAGCGTCGCCGCGGCGACGCCTTCGCGCAAGGCCTGCCGCAGCGGCAGGCCGCGCAACAGCGCCGCGACCGTCGCGCCGGCCAGCGCATCACCCGCGCCGGTGACGTCACTGACCCTTCTGGGGGCGGGTGGCTGGATCGAGAAGGCACCGGCCTCATCGAAGCCCAGCACCGGCCCGCTGCCCGCCGTGACCACGCCGCCGGCAAGGCCGCTGCATCGCAATCCGTCGATCGTCTCGCGCGCGCCGGCGCTCGCGCTGACGCCGGCCAGCACGACGGCCTCGCGCCGGTTCATGAAGAGCAGCGACAACGCGCCGAGCACCGGGATCAGCCGGACCACTTTGGCGGGCGAAATCGCAATGGCGAAAACCGGCTTGCCGGCGGCGAGCGCCAACAGCCGCTCGAGAGCGCTGGACGGCAGATTGGCGTCGCACAGAATGGCGTCGGCGGCAGCCACCGCCTCGCGCATCTTGGATCGCCTCATCTGCTTGGGGAACGCCAGATCGTAAAGCGCCATGTCGGCGAAGCCGACGATGAGTTCGCCCTCGCGGTCGATCAGCGCGGTATAGCTTGGCGTGGTGCGGTCCAGAAACACCGCCGACAGGTCGGCGATGCCCGCTTCCGCAATGGCGCGTGAAACGGTGTCGCCCGCGGCGTCGCCGCCGCGCACCGAGAGCAGGGAAGCCGCAACCCCGCGGCGCACCGTGCTGCGCAGCGCATTGAAGACGCCGCCGCCGACATCCTCCCGCATCGTGCCGGGATTGGAGGCGGCCGGCACATAGGCGCCGGACACCTGGCCGCGCCGGTCTATATGGGCGCCGCCCAGGGCCAGTATCTTTGCCGATGTCACCATGGCGGCGTTATGACCTGTGTTGTCGGGGTCGCACAAGCGTCAAGCCGCACGACAGATCTTCGCATCCGGGATGGCGATTCGGCGGATGATGACAAACGGCGCTTGGCCCAATGGCCGCCTTGCTCCTGCCCCGATGCATGAGACAAAAAAAGAACAAATCGCGATAATGATTGGAATTCAATATATTGGCGCCTCTTGCCAAATGAGAACAAAAAAGGTACAAATTGGCAGGGATTACGGATTGTCCGGCCTTCATTGACGACCAAGGGGTGATGTATCATGGCTCAGAATTCTTTGCGGCTTGTAGAGGACAAGGCAGTGGACAAATCAAAGGCTCTGGATGCGGCTCTGTCGCAAATCGAGCGGGCTTTCGGCAAGGGCTCGATCATGCGGCTCGGCGCCAACGAGCAGGTCGTCGAGATCGAGACGGTGCCGACCGGCTCGCTCGGCCTCGACATCGCGCTTGGCGTCGGTGGCCTGCCGCGCGGCCGCATCATCGAGATTTACGGGCCGGAAAGCTCGGGCAAGACGACGCTGGCGCTGCACACGGTGGCGGAAGCCCAGAAGAAGGGCGGCATCTGCGCCTTCGTCGATGCCGAGCACGCGCTTGATCCGGTCTATGCCCGCAAGCTCGGCGTCGATTTGGAAAACCTGCTGATCTCGCAGCCCGACACTGGCGAGCAGGCACTGGAAATCTGCGACACGCTGGTGCGTTCCGGAGCCATCGACGTGCTGGTGGTCGATTCGGTCGCCGCACTGACGCCGCGCGCCGAAATCGAAGGCGAGATGGGCGATTCGTTGCCGGGTCTGCAGGCCCGCCTGATGAGCCAGGCGCTGCGCAAGCTGACCGCCTCGATCTCGCGCTCCAACACCATGGTCATCTTCATCAACCAGATACGCATGAAGATCGGCGTCATGTTCGGTTCGCCCGAAACCACGACCGGCGGCAACGCACTGAAATTCTACGCTTCGGTGCGCCTCGACATCCGCCGCATCGGCTCGGTCAAGGATCGCGACGAGGTCGTCGGCAACCAGACCCGGGTCAAGGTGGTCAAGAACAAGCTGGCGCCGCCCTTCAAGGTGGTCGAGTTCGACATCATGTATGGCGAAGGCGTGTCGAAGACCGGCGAACTGGTCGACCTCGGCGTCAAGGCCGGCGTGGTCGAGAAGTCTGGCGCCTGGTTCTCCTACAATTCGCAGCGCCTCGGCCAGGGCCGCGAGAATGCAAAACTGTTCCTGCGCGACAATCCCGATACCGCACGCGAGATCGAACTGGCGCTGAGGCAGAATGCCGGTCTGATCGCCGAGAAATTCCTCGAAAATGGTGGCTCCGAGGGCAATGGCGACGACGGTTTTGAGGACGAAGCCGGCGCCATGTAGCAGCCGGGCAGTGGCCGGAGTTCGGCCATAATCCGGGTTTATGTCCTTGTGCTTATGTAATAGCGTTCTCAAGTATTGCGTACAGACCGCCGGCCTCGTGCCGGCGGTTTGCGTTTGTGGCCCCGTGCGAAGGCCGGTGTACCCTACGGATTGGCCCAATTCCGTGTTTCTGGACAGGCTCAAGAGCTACGGCTAAAAGGCCAGTCCATCTTCTAAAATACAAAAGCCCATTTTCCGCCGGTCCGGCCGGCGGCCCTCTCGAAAAGGCAGCAGTCATGAGTGGCGTGAACGAGATCCGGTCGACATTCCTCGACTATTTCCGCAAGGAGGGCCACGAGGTCGTGGCCTCGAGCCCGCTCGTGCCGCGCAACGATCCGACCTTGATGTTCACCAATGCCGGCATGGTGCAGTTCAAGAACGTCTTCACCGGACTGGAGAAGCGCTCCTATTCGCGCGCCACCACCGCGCAGAAAAGTGTTCGCGCCGGCGGCAAGCACAACGATCTCGACAATGTCGGCTATACCGCCCGCCATCTCACCTTCTTCGAGATGCTCGGCAATTTCTCCTTCGGCGACTACTTCAAGGAGCGCGCCATCGAGCTTGCCTGGAACCTGATCACCAAAGAGTTCGGGTTGAAGAAGGACAAGCTGCTGGTCACCGTCTACCACACGGACGACGAGGCGGCCGGCTACTGGAAGAAGATTGCCGGTTTCTCCGACGATCGCATCATCCGCATCCCGACCTCGGACAATTTCTGGGCGATGGGCGACACCGGCCCGTGCGGGCCATGCTCGGAGATATTCATCGATCGCGGCGACCATATCTGGGGCGGGCCTCCCGGCAGCCCGGAAGAGGATGGCGACCGCTTCCTCGAATTCTGGAACCTGGTGTTCATGCAATATGAACAGGTGACGAAGGAAGAGCGCATCGACCTGCCGCGCCCGTCCATCGACACCGGCATGGGCCTGGAGCGCATGGCGTCCATCCTGCAGGGGGTTGAAAGCGTCTTCGAGACCGACCTGTTCCGCCACCTGATCGACGCTGCGTCCTCGGCGCTCGGGCGCGCCCCGGACGCGGAGACGGTGGCGTCCTACCGCGTGATCGCCGATCATCTGCGGTCGTCGTCCTTCCTGGTGGCCGACGGTGTTTTGCCGTCGAACGAAGGCCGCGGCTATGTGCTGCGCCGCATCATGCGTCGCGCCATGCGTCACGCGCAGTTGCTCGGTGCGAACGAGCCGCTGATGTGGAAGCTGGTGCCGGCGCTGTTGCGCGAGATGGGCCAGGCCTATCCAGAACTGCTGCGCGGCGAACAGTTGATATCAGAGACACTGAAGCTCGAGGAAACGAGGTTCCGCAAGACGCTGGTGCGCGGCCTCGGCCTGCTCTCGGAGGCGACGGAAACGCTGCACGCCGGCGACATGCTGGATGGCGAGACGGCCTTCAAGCTCTACGACACCTACGGCTTCCCGCTCGACCTGACGCAGGATGCACTGCGCCAGCGCAGCATCTCGGTCGATCTCGCCGGCTTCACCAATGCGATGGAGCAGCAGAAGGCCGAGGCGCGCAAGCATTGGGCCGGTTCCGGCGAAGCCGCCACCGAGACGGTCTGGTTCCCGGTGCGCGAAAAGGCCGGCGCGACCGAGTTCCTCGGCTATGAGACCGAACAGGCGGAAGGCCTCATCCAGGCATTGGTCAAGGACGGCAAGACCGTCGACAGCGCCAGCAAGGGCGAGGCCGTCGCGGTCGTCGTCAACCAGACGCCGTTCTATGGTGAATCCGGCGGCCAGATGGGCGACACCGGCGTCATTTCCGGCGACGGCTTCTCGATCGAGATTTCCGATACGCAGAAGAAGGCCGATGGCCTTTTCGTGCATCTCGGCAAGGTGGCGAGCGGTACAGTCAAGACGGGTGCAGCTGTCGAACTGAAGGTCGATCATGCCAGGCGGACCCGGCTGCGCGCCAATCACTCCGCGACGCATCTGATCCATGAGGCGTTGCGCGAGGTGCTGGGCACCCATGTCGCGCAGAAGGGCTCGCTGGTCGCGCCCGAGCGCCTGCGTTTCGACATCTCGCACAACAAGCCGATCTCGGCCGAGGAACTCGAAGAGGTCGAGCGCATGGCCAACGAGATCGTCGTCCAGAACAGCCCGGTGACAACACGCCTGATGTCGGTCGACGATGCCATCGCCGAGGGCGCCATGGCGCTGTTCGGCGAGAAGTATGGTGACGAGGTGCGCGTCGTCTCGATGGGCACCGGCCTGCATGGCGCCAAGGCGAACCGGCCCTATTCGGTGGAGCTCTGCGGCGGCACGCATGTCCGGTCGACCGGCGACATCGGCCTCGTGCGCATCGTCTCGGATGGCGGGGTCGCCGCCGGCGTTCGCCGCATCGAGGCGCTGACCGGCGAGGCGGCGCGCAGGCACCTCGATGAGCAGGACCGGCGCCTGAAAGCGGCTGCCGCAACGCTGAAAATTTCGCCTGCCGATGTGCCGGCGCGCGTCGAAGCTTTGCTTGAGGAGCGCAAGAAGCTCGAAAAGGAACTAAGCGAAGCCCGCAAGAAGCTGGCGCTCGGCGGCGGCTCGGCCGCCGGCGCTGCCCAGGAGAACGAGGTGGTCGCGGGCGTCGGCTTCCTCGGCAAGTCGGTCTCGGGCGTCTCGCCGAAGGACCTGAAGCCGCTCGCCGATGCCGGCAAGACCTCGCTCGGCTCGGGCGTCGTCGTTTTCGTCGGCGCCGGTGAGGACAACAAGGCGAGCGTCGTTGTGGCCGTCACCGATGATCTGGTCGGCCGTTTCAGCGCGGTCGATCTGGTGCGCGTTGCCTCCGCCGCACTGGGCGGGCAGGGCGGCGGCGGCCGGCCAGACATGGCGCAGGCCGGCGGTCCGGATGCGTCGAAGGCCAATGACGCGATCGCCGCGGTCAGGGCGGCGCTGGAGGCGGCCTGATCGCCGGTTACTTGTAAAAGGCCCGCATCAAAGGACCTTTTGCCGTTCGCCCGGCCGCCGCAAGTCAGCAGGATTTGTCAAATCGGACTATGGTTTCGTCCGGCTGATCGATTGCAAAGAAAGCGCGACATGAACGGCGATACGGCATGGGCGGTCTACGAGACGCGCCTGAGCAAGGTTCTGAACTACATCCACGAGCATCTCGATGAGGAGCTCGACATGGATCGGCTTGCCGAAATCGCCTGCCTGTCGAGCTATCACTGGCATCGGATCTATCGCGCTATCTATGGCGAGACGCTAGCGGCCACGGTCAAGCGACTACGGCTGCATCGGGCGGCCGGCGAGATCGTCGCGACGGATCTGTCCGTCAGCAACATTGCAAGACGATTTGGCTATCCCAATGTCCAATCGTTCAACCGTATCTTCAGATCGGTCTACGGCATGCCGCCGGCACGCTATCGGAAGGAAGGAAGCCACAGGAACTTTGACACAAGCTATCAAGGAAAGGCTTCCTCCATGTTCGATGTTTCCATTCGCCAGATCCCGCAAACGCATCTTGCCGGCGTTGCCCATTCAGGCTCCTACATGCAGATCGGCAAGGCTTTCGAGCAACTCTTCGGCGCGCTCTATGCACGCGGGCTTGCTCGTCCCGACATGCGCATGATCGGCATTTATCTCGACGATCCCGACATCGTCGCGGCCGACGACCTGCGCTCATACGCTTGCGTCACCGCTAAGGCCGGTTTGCCGGTTGCCCAGCCGCTTGAAAGCAGGACAATCGAGGGCGGCGACTACGCGGTCCTGCGCCACAAGGGACCTTACGCCAACATGCACAAGGCCTATGAGTGGCTTTATGCCGAATGGCTGCCGAAATCCGGGCGCCGGTTGCGGGACAGCGTCATGTTCGAGGAATATCTCAACAATCCGCGAGAAGTTGCGCCGACGGAATTGTTGACCGAAATCCACATGCCGCTGGCGTAGCGCCGGAGCGTCCTGCGGCGGATTCCGTCGCGGTGGCGTCGAGCCGGGCCCTCTGACTTGTCCATGGTATGAATCAGGAAGAGCCGCGGAAATCTGCGGCTCTTTACTCGTGCCGGTAGGCACCTGGACCTGTGGCTCAGCCGGCCTTTTCAGTGCGCACAAAGCTCGCACGGGCGGAGATGCGGGCATACCAATCCCAAATCTCCGTGAAGCGCGCCAGAAGATCGCGCCCTTCCGGAACCTTGACGAAATAGCTGATGATCGGCGCTGTGTGCAGGTCCGCCAGCGTCAGCTGACCGCCAAGCAGCCAGGGTCCATCCGGCTTCAACGACGTCATGACCTTTAGCAACTTCCCCGCCTGGTCCAGGCCGCTTGCGATCAGGCCCTCATCCGGCTTGGCCTTCTCCAGTCGCTCCACCGCAACGTCCCAGACCATCGCGCGGTAGCCATAGGCGTCGAGCATGCAGATGATCTGGCTCATCCTGGCGCGGCCGCGCGCATCTGCCGGCTGGAGGGCAGGGCCGTCGAAGGCTTCGTCGATGTAGCGTGCGATGGCATTGGTCTCGAACAGGCGAAAACCGTCATGTTCGAAAGCCGGGATGCGGCCGAAGGGATGGTGCTCCAGATACCAGCTGGGAATGCCGTCAGTGGCAAAGATGTCGAGAGGCACGAGTTCGTAATCGACGCCTTTCTCCTCAAGCGCCATCCGCGCGATGCGGACATAGACGCTGTAGTCGGCGCCATAGAGGACTCGCTTGGTCATCGAAGAGGCCCTTCGTTGCGCTGATCTTCCACCAAAAGAAGAAGGCTCCTTGCGGAGCCTTCGGTATATCAGAGATTGAGATTACCCCATCGCCTTCTGCAAATTCTCGTCGATTTTGTCGAGGAAGCCGGTGGTCGACAGCCAGGGCTGGTCGGGGCCGATCAGAAGCGACAGGTCCTTGGTCATGAAGCCGCTCTCGACGGTCTGGATACAGACTTTCTCCAGTGTGTCGGCGAAGCGCTTCAATTCGGCGTTGTCGTCGAGCTTGGCGCGGTGGGCGAGGCCACGCGTCCAGGCGAAGATCGAAGCGATCGAATTGGTCGAGGTTTCCTCGCCCTTCTGGTGCTGGCGATAGTGGCGGGTCACGGTACCGTGCGCGGCTTCGGCTTCCACCGTCTTGCCGTCCGGCGTCATCAGCACCGAGGTCATCAGGCCGAGCGAGCCAAAGCCCTGCGCCACCGTGTCGGACTGCACGTCGCCGTCATAGTTCTTGCAGGCCCAGACATAGCCGCCCGACCATTTCAGGGCGGAGGCCACCATGTCGTCGATCAGGCGGTGCTCGTACCAGATCTTCTTTGCCTTGAATTCCGCCTCGAACTCAGCCTCGTAGACTTCCTGGAAAATGTCCTTGAAGCGGCCGTCATAGGCTTTCAGGATTGTGTTCTTGGTCGAGAGATAGACCGGATAGTTGCGCAGCAGGCCGTAGTTCAGCGACGCCCGGGCAAACTCGCGGATCGACTCATCGAGATTGTACATCGCCATGGCGACGCCGGCGCCGGGTGCGTCGAACACGTCATGCTCGATGACCTGGCCATCCTCGCCGACGAACTTGATCGTCAGCTTGCCCTTGCCGGGGAAGCGGAAATCCGTGGCGCGGTACTGGTCGCCGAAGGCATGGCGGCCGACGATGATCGGCTTAGTCCAGCCGGGCACCAGGCGCGGCACGTTCTTCATGATGATCGGTTCGCGGAAGATGGTGCCGCCGAGGATGTTGCGGATCGTGCCGTTCGGCGACTTCCACATCTTCTTCAGCTTGAACTCCTCGACGCGCTGCTCGTCGGGGGTGATGGTCGCGCATTTGACGCCGACGCCATACTTCTTGATGGCGTTGGCCGAATCGATCGTCACCTGGTCGTTGGTGGCGTCGCGGTGCTCGATGCCGAGGTCGTAATATTCAAGCTTCAGGTCGAGATAAGGGTGGATCAGCTTGTCCTTGATGAACTGCCAGATGATGCGGGTCATCTCGTCGCCGTCGAGTTCGACGACCGGGTTCGCCACCTTGATCTTCGCCATGGAAAGAATGCCTCGTTGCTGGGAATGGGACGGCCTTGCCCGCGTGGCGTCGGCCGGGGGATGCGCCCGTATATCAAAGCGCTTTTGGCCACGCAAACGGCGATCGGTCACGAAGTGAGGCGATGGCTGCCGTCATTTGCGAATGCTTCATTTTCGCGGCCGAATATGGCAGGGGACGCTGAAATGCCGCAAACAGCAGTTCATTGACAATCATGCCAGTCATCGAAGATACCGCCACCCACCCAGCCGCAGGTCCGGCCATCATCCTCGTCGAGCCGCAGCTTGGCGAGAACATCGGCATGGTCGCACGCGCCATGGCCAATTTCGGCCTGGTCGAACTGCGCCTGGTCAACCCGCGCGACGGCTGGCCGAACGAGAAGGCGCGCGCCGCCGCCAGCCGTGCCGATCACGTCATCGATACCGTCAGCGTTTTCGACGATCTCGCTTCGGCGATCGCCGACCTCAATTTCGTCTTTGCCACCACGGCGCGCGAGCGCGACGGGTTCAAGCAGGTACGCGGGCCGGTCGAAGCGGGCAGGGCGCTCAGGGCGCGCTCCCAGGCCGGCCTGCGCACGGGCATTCTGTTCGGTCGCGAACGCTTCGGCCTTTATAATGAAGAGGTCGGCCTCGCCGACGAGATCGTGACCTTCCCGGTCGATCCGGGCTTTTCCTCTCTCAACATCGCTCAGGCCGTGCTGCTGATGTCCTATGAATGGATGAAGTCCGGCCTTGAGGACGAGACGCAGACCAACTTCGCCGGCCCCGAACTGGTCCCGGCGACCAAAGAGCAACTGCACAGCCTGTTCGGCTATCTGGAAGGCGCGCTCGAAGCCCGCGGCTATTTCCGCCCGGCGGCCAAGAAACCGAAGATGGTAGACAATCTGCGCGCCGTGCTGACGCGGGCTGGTTTCGCCGAGCCGGAATTGAAGGTCCTGCGCGGCATCATCTCCTCGCTCGACAGGTTTTCGCCGGCGATGCCACGCGGCGATGGCTCACCGGGCGATGATCCGCGGCGGCTTCCCGCCGCCGCGCGTACGGACAAGGCGGAAGCCGATCGCAAGACAGCGCATCCGCCCGCCGGTGACGACGAGGATGCGCCGCCGCTGGGTGGCAAGGGAACCGACAATGACTGACCAGCCGATCCTGATGTTCGATTCCGGCGTCGGCGGCCTGACCGTGTTGCGCGAGGCCCGGGTGTTGATGCCGGACCGGCGCTTCATCTATGTCGCCGACGATGCGGCTTTCCCCTTCGGCGCCTGGGAAGAGCCGGCGCTGCGTACCCACATACTCGCGCTGTTCGCCAAGCTGCTGGAGCGGTTTACGCCGGCCATTTCGGTCATCGCGTGCAACACCGCCTCCACGCTGGTGATCGACGCGCTACGCGAGGCCTTTCCCGGCCATCCCTTTGTCGGCACCGTGCCGGCGGTCAAGCCTGCGGCGGAACGCACGCGCTCCGGCCTTGTGTCCGTGCTGGCGACACCGGGAACGGTAAAACGTCAGTACACGCGCGATCTGATCAGCAAATGGGCGCAGAAATGCCATGTCCGCCTGGTCGGCAGCGACAGGCTGGCGGGGCTTGCCGAAGCCTACATGCGCGAGGGCTTCGTCGACGAAGAGGCCGTGCGCGCCGAGATCACGCCATGCTTCATGGAGCGTGACGGGCAGCGCACGGACATCGTCGTGCTCGCCTGCACCCACTATCCTTTTCTCGTAAACCGCATGCGCAAGACCGCGCCCTGGCCGGTCGACTGGATCGATCCGGCCGAGGCGATTGCCCGGCGCGCGCTGTCGCTGCTGCCGCCAATCGACGGCCCGCGGCGGCAAAGCGAACCCGACATGGCCGTCTTCACCTCGGGCAAGGCGGATTTCGCCGTTAGCCGGCTGATGCAGGGTTTTGGACTGTCGGTTCGCTGACGGGAAATGCCCGTCGCTCAGGCAGTCTCGAAGACGATGCTTCGCTGATCCGGATCGGCCGACACAAGCTTCAGCGTCAGACCGTCGCCCTGTCTGACCCCGGAGGCTTTGACCGTGGCAACGACAGGCATGTCGGCAAGCTGGACGCGAACCCCTTGGTCGACGATGTCCGTCACAGCGGCCTTGAACGTCTCCCCTACGCGATCCCTGAGCATCACCGCCTCGGCAAGGTCGATGGCCGCGTGGTTGATCTGCGCGGCGCGGCTGTCCGCACGCCCCATCACCTTCGGCAATCCGGCGAACGCATCGGTTACGGCCTGCGGCACCGGCTGGCCGTTGGCGATTGCCAGGGCGCAGCGCACGACGTAGCGATCGGCCAGCCGCCTGAGGGGCGCGGTCGCATGGGCATAGGTCGCCGCCATCGCCTCATGCCAGGGAACAACGCCCTCCTTGTAGGGCTGATACGACGCGCCCTGGCCTGCATGGCGGATCTCCAGCATCAGGGCTGCCTGTCGCGGATCGGCCGGATCAAGGGTCCGCTGATAGTCGCGCAGGCTGGCGGAGGCCGGCCAGGACAGCCCGAGCGCCTGTGCTGCGTTGCGCAGTCTCTGCACCTTGAAGGCATCTGGCCCCGACATCACCCGGAACAGGCCGGTATGGTGCGCCAACATGGCGTCGGCAATCGCCATGTTGGCAGCCAGTGAAAGCGCTGCATTGTCTTGCTCGGATTGAAGGATCGGCCTGAACGAAAGCTGGAATGTGCCATCGGCCAGCCTTTCCACCTCTTGCTCGGGCGGGTCGACACGCGAAGCGCCGCGAGCCTGTTCGTTCGCCGCCACGCGCCGCGCCATTTCGGCGAAGCCGGCCGGCACGTCGGCGGGTTGCACGCTGTCATAGGCGAGCTTCGCGCGGCTCTTGATGATGGCTCGCTCCGCGCCATCCAATGTCGCCGCGCCGTCCTGCGCGACCCGAACCGTGAAGATCACCGCCGGGTGTGGTCCGTCGGGCAGCAGGCTCGCCGCGCCTTCGGCAATTACCGGCGGGTAGAGCCCGGCCTTGCCGTCCGGCAGATAGAAGGTCTCGCCCCGCGCCCAGGCTTCGCGATCGATCGCGTCGCCGTCCCCGACGAACCAGGCCACATCGGCAATGGCATAGTGCAGCAGAAGATCGGCGCCGCTGGATTCGATCGAGAACGCCTGGTCGAGATCGGTGGAGGCCGCCGGATCGAGCGTGACAAAGGGCATATCGGTTCGATCGGCATGCTGGTTCGGCACACGTCTGGCCGCCGCGTCCGCCGCCGCCATGACGTCTGCCGGAAATCCATCAGGCACGTGGAATTCGGTGCGGATTTTCGCCAGGCCGGTGGAGAGCGCTTGGGAAGGGTCGGTCAGCGACTTCATGCAGTCGTCCTACACTGGCGCCTGGGAGACGGGAAGGCTGTCCATGAAAATCGTATCGCAGGGCAGGTGCCACGTGAACCGGAACAGAGCACGCGGCACTGGAACTGTCGCCAAAGCGCGACGTTTCTCCTCACAGAAAGGGAGAACCGCAATGCCTGCTACCTCGAAAGCCCAGCAGAAAGCCGCCGGTGCGGCACTTTCCGCCAAGCGCGGCGAGACGAAGAAGAGCGAATTGAAAGGCGCATCGCGCGAGATGTACGACTCCATGAGCGAAAAGCAGCTTGAGGACTTCGCCGAGACCAAGCGCAAGGGACTGCCAGACAAGAAGTCCAGCCACTGAGCTTTTCGCCGGGGCGCATTGTGCGGGTAATGTCGAAAGGCCCACGAAAATGTCGTGGGCCTTTCGGGGTTCATGTGCGGGATACCAGCTATTTGACCCAGTGGCAGCGCCGCACCTTGCGGATGACCACCGTGCGGTGGCCGTGACGCCAGACATATCTCTTTACCTGGACGATGCGGCAGACCTGCTTGTGTCCGTGCCAATGCCGTGCCATCGCCGGTTCAGGGGCGACCGCCATAGATCCGGCGAGCACTGCGGCGCCTGCCAGGGTAAGGAAGAACGTCTTCATTTGGATTGAACTCCTCTAGCTCCAGTCCCTTCTGGTGCCGTTGGCGCAAACCTCCCGCCACATCCGGCATCGGCTCAACGCTCCGAAAGCTATAGCGTTGCGTTTAGGGGTGCCATTCACAAGCTTGACACCGGCCAAATCTCGGTTTAACCACCCCACCAACGCCGGGCAGCGATGTCCGGTGTTTGTTTTGTATGCGCAAGGCCGGCTGCTTCAACCGTTTCCGGTCTTGTTTGAACTGACGTGTCCCGTGGGTTTTCCGCCGCGTTGCGTGGGAGAACCCTGTCAGGTCTCGAAAACGGAGGCCAGAGGAGGGCGCGTTTCCTTCACCCGGACCACGAGGGTTCGGGTGTATTGTTTTGAAAAGGGAATGCGATGAGCAAGCGCGAATCCGCGAAATACAAGATCGACCGCCGTCTCGGCGAAAACATCTGGGGCCGCCCGAAGTCCCCGGTCAACAAGCGTGAATACGGCCCCGGCCAGCACGGCCAGCGCCGCAAGGGCAAGCTTTCCGACTTCGGCCTGCAGCTGCGCGCCAAGCAGAAGCTGAAGGGTCACTACGGCGACGTTTCGGAAAAGCAGTTCCGCAAGGTCTATGAAGAGGCCGACCGCCGCAAGGGCGATACCTCCGAGAACCTGATCGGCCTGCTCGAGTCGCGTCTGGATGCGGTCGTCTACCGCGCCAAGTTCGTGCCGACCATTTTCGCCGCTCGCCAGTTCGTCAACCACGGCCACGTCAACGTCAACGGCAAGCGCGTCAACATCGGCTCGTACCGTTGCAAGCCGGGCGATGTCGTCGAAGTGCGCGAAAAGTCGAAGCAGTTGGTGATCGTGCTGGAATCGGTTGCGCTCGCCGAGCGCGACGTGCCGGATTACATCGAAGCCGATCACAACAAGATGGTCGCGACCTTCTCGCGCATCCCCGGCCTGTCGGACGTTCCGTTCGCCGTGCAGATGGAGCCGAACCTGGTCGTCGAATTCTATTCGCGCTAAGCGAAACGCTTCTTGCGATATCATGGAAAGGCCGCCCGTCGAGGCGGCCTTTTTGTTTGGCGTATCCGCTTTGCCGTTTCGATTTTCCGGCCGATGCGCTAATCCGGGCGCAAGTCACACCCTGGGGCCGCCGTGCCATGAACATGCTGCCAGACGTCGAGATGCTTGAACCGGTCGAGGAAGGCGGCTGCCACCCGCTATTCGCTGCGGTGCCGTCCTCGGTCGAGTTCAACAAACTGCGCAAGCGGCTCTTGCGTCTCACGCGCCAGGCGATCGAGGATTTCTCGATGGTGGAGCCGGGCCAGCGCTGGCTGGTGGCGCTGTCGGGCGGCAAGGACTCATACGGTCTTCTGGCCCTCTTGCTGGATCTCAAATGGCGCGGCCTGCTGCCGGTCGAATTGCTGGCTTGCAACCTCGACCAGGGCCAGCCGAATTTTCCCAAGCACATCCTGCCGGATTATCTGAACGCCAACGGCATCGCGCACCGCATCGAATACCAGGACACCTATTCGGTGGTCACCGACAAGCTGCCGCAGGGCAGCACCTATTGCTCCCTCTGCTCTCGGCTGCGGCGCGGCCATCTCTACCGCATCGCGCGCGAGGAGGGGTGTTCGGCGCTGGTCCTCGGCCATCATCGCGAGGACATTCTCGAGACGTTCTTCATGAACCTGTTCCACGGCGGCCGCCTCGCCGCCATGCCGCCAAAGCTGCTTAACGACGAGGGCGATGTCATGGTGCTTCGCCCGCTGAGCTACTGCGCCGAGATCGACCTCGAGAAATTCGCCACTGCGATGCGGTTCCCGATCATCCCGTGCGATCTCTGCGGCAGCCAGGAAGGGCTTCAGCGCAACGCCATGAAGGCCATGCTGGAAGACATCGAAAGACGCATGCCCGGCCGCAAGGACACGATGATCCGTGCGCTTTCCAACACCAGGCCGTCGCACCTGCTCGACCGAAAACTGTTCGATTTCGCCGCCCTGAACGACACACTCATGACAGGACAAGACGCTTCCGATGACATTTGACGAGACTGCGATCGACTGGCTGGCCGGCTTGCTGGCCGAGGCGGCGGATACCGAGATCATGCCCCGCTTTCGCCGGCTGGGCGATGGCGACATCAGACAGAAAACCTCGGCCGCCGACCTGGTGACGGAAGCGGACGTCAACGCCGAGCGGCTGATCACCGCCAGGCTACGTCAGCGTTATCCCTCGGCCATGGTCGTGGGCGAGGAAGCCTGTTCCGACAATCCGGCACTGCTCGATGGCCTGGGCGACGCCGATCTTGCTTTCGTCATCGATCCGGTCGACGGCACCTTCAATTTCGCCTCCGGCGTGCCGCTGTTCGGCGTCATGCTCGGCGTGGTGGTCAAGGGCGAGACGGTTGCCGGCATCATCCATGATCCCGTGGGCAAGGATTGGCTGATTGGCGCCAAGGGCGCCGGCAGCCACATCCGCCATGCACATGGCGCCATCGAGAAGGTGAAGGTCGCCGCGCCGGCGCCGATCTCGCAGATGACGGGCGCCGTCTCCTGGCAATACATGGCCGAGCCCGACCGCACCCGCCTGGCCTGCAACCAGACCAAGACGCTGTCGCAGTTCAACTACCGCTGTGCCGCCCACGAATACAGGTTGCTTGCCAGCGGCCATGGCCATTTCGTCGTCTACAACAAGCTCATGCCCTGGGATCATCTCGCCGGCGCGCTGATCCATGCCGAGGCCGGCGGTCATGCGGCGCGCTTCGACGGCAGCGCCTATCTGCCCTCGCATGTCGGCGGTGGCCTGCTGGTGGCGCCCGACAAGGAGAGCTGGCTGGAGCTGCGTCGCGAGCTGTGGGCGGAATAGGCCCGACGGCGAAGCTCAATGCAGGTCGGTGACATGCCCTGATACGGGTGGGTTGTGCGGCTGGAACATCTTGCCCCGCTCGGCAATAAGGATCATCAGCAGCGCCGCAACCGAGACGCTGCAGAAGCCCGCGGCAAGCGGTGTCACGGTGCCGTTGAAGGCCTGGCCGATCAGCGCGCCGATGATGGCACCGAGGAAGGTCTGCATGAAGCCCAGTATGGATGCGGCCGTGCCGGCGAGCTCACCGAGAGGCTCCATGGCGAGCGCATTGAAATTCGCGCCCAGGCCGCCGAACGGCAACATCGCGCCGGCAAAGAAGGTGATGAACAGCCAGAGTGGCATCTTCATTTCGAGCGAGACCACCAGCCAGGCAAGGCTGATGCAGAGGAACACGAGCAGCGCGCCCTGTGACAGGCGGCGCATGCCGATCCGTCCGACCAGCCGCGAATTGAGGTAGTTCGAGAAGGCGAGCACACCGGCGACGCCGGCGAAGATGACGGGGAACAGTTCGCCGACATGGAAGATGTCGACATAGATCTGCTGTGCCGAACTGATGAAGCCGAACATCGCCGCGAAGATGAATGTGCTGGCAAAGGCATAGCAAAGCGTGAGGCGATTGGTGAGCACGATGCGAAAGCCCTCGACGACAGAGGCTACCGTCAGCGGCCGGCGATATTCCGGATGCAGCGTCTCCGGCAGGCGCAGCAGCGACCAGGCCGATATGACAAGCGCGCCGACGGCCATGGCCACGAAGATCCAGTGCCAGCTGGCAAACAGCATGATGAGCTGGCCGATGCCAGGCGCCACGACCGGGATCGCCATGAAGACCATGAAGATCAGCGACATGACCTCGGCCATGCGTCGCCCTTCGAATGTGTCACGCACGATCGAGACGGCGATGACGCGTGTCGCGGCGGCGCCGAAACCCTGGACGAGCCGGCAGGTGAGCAGGATCGCGAAACTCGGCGCAATGGCGGCGGCTGCCGCGGCGGCGACATAGACGATCAGGCCGAAGACCAGCGGCGCACGACGCCCGAACCGGTCCGAGATCGGCCCGAAGAAAAGCTGCCCTCCGCCGAAACCGAGCATATAGGCGGTGATGACATACTGGCGGTGGTTTTCGCTCTCGACGCCGAGCGAGGCGCCGATTTGCTGCAGCGCCGGCAGCATGATGTCGATAGCCAGCGAATTCAGCGCCATCAGCGCCGCGCAGAGCGCGATGAATTCCCAGCGCGGAATGGGCAGTTTGCTTGCCTGGGGCAGGGCGCTCGCCCGTTGCTGCGCTGTCGATTGCTGGTCCACGGCAAGTCCGATCTCTCAAACGAAAATGCGCCGGCGGGCCGGCGCATTGGCTCGTCTCGGTCCCGTATCGGGACATGAATTGCCGAGGTGGGGCGGCCTCGGATGCTCAGGGCATGCGCTCAGCGCGTGCCCAATCTTAAATCAGGCAGCGCCTTTGACGCCGACGCCCTTCTCGACCAGGAAGTCCTGCAATTCGCCGGCCTGGAACATTTCGCGCACGATGTCACAGCCGCCGACGAATTCGCCCTTGACGTAGAGCTGCGGGATGGTCGGCCAGTTGGAATAGTCCTTGATGCCCTGGCGCAGTTCAGCCGAATCCAGAACGTTCACGCCTTTGTAGTCGGCGCCGATATAGTCGAGAATCTGGACGACCTGGCCGGAAAAGCCGCACTGCGGGAAGCCGGGCGTGCCCTTCATGAAAAGGACGACGTCGTTGCTCTTCACTTCATTGTCGATGTAGTCGTTGATGCCGCTCATGGACGATCCTTTCACGCCTGTGGGAGTCAGGCTCGAAGCATGTCTTTCAGATAAACCCATAGGTTGCCCGAAACAAGACATTAGCCGCGCCAGCGCCCAAATGGCGCAAACAATGGGCCGGTTTGGGCCAAGCGAGCCAATCGTGCAATCCTTGCTGTCCGCTGCGGCGGGCCACGCGCCCCATGGGCGTGGAAATGCCTAGTCCGGAACGCTGGTCTGCAGCGCCAGCGCGTGCAACACGCCGCCCATATTACCCTTCAGCGCGTCATAGACCATCTGGTGCTGCTGGACGCGGCTTTTTCCACGAAAGCTCTCGGCCACCACTTCCGCCGCGTAATGGTCGCCATCGCCGGCGAGGTCGCGGATCGTCACCCGTGCATCCGGAATGCCGTCCTTGATCAGTTTCTCGATGTCGCGGGCGTCCATTGCCATTCTGTAATTCCTGTGTCGGGCGGGCGGCGTCGCTGCGGCCCGTGCGATGAGAGTCGGGTAAGCCTAGAGCCTTTCCCGCTCGGATTGAAGCGGTTCCGTCCGGCCCGGTCCGATTTGAGGGTCAGATGCTGGCGTCGCCCTGGTCCTGCATCGGATCATCCTCGCGCGTCGAAAAGGCGTGGCCAAGGCTGAAGACCAGTACATAAAGCGGAATGTTGAGCGCCAGATTGACGATCGGCAGATAGCTCGTCATCTCCCAGGCGGATGAGAAGAATGGTTGGCCATAGCCATCGCAGATAAGCGAGGAACCATATTCCCACAGCGCGCCCACGACAGCCGCGGCGAGGAAAAGCTTGATGCAGGTGACGATCCGCTTCGCGCGCGCCGGTTCCGGCAGAATTCGGCTCCAAAGCACCAGGCAGATGATCGGAATGGCATAGATGAGGTTCTGCAGGGCGAGCATCGGCAGCGTGGCGTTTGCCATGGCCAGGAACTGCTCCCGTCTTTCGAGAAGCGGGCAAACCTGGCTCGACGTCGTCGACAGCAAGAAGAAGACGAACGGGCCCAGGCACCAGAAGAAGAAGAACGACGGCCAGAAAACAACTGCGAGCAGCGCCCGGACGGCCAGTGCGTTCAATTGGCCTGATCCATGAAGCGGGGGAACCAGCCTTCATGCGCGGCGGTCAGGTCGCTGACCGCGATTGCCCTGGCGTCGCCGAGCTTCAGCGCGTCACCACCGGTCGAGCCGATCCACGGCGCGAAAATGCCGAGTTCGCCCTGCTGCTTGCGGATGGCGTCCCATTCCTGACCATGGGGGTCAATGGAAAGCGTCAAGAGGTAACGGCCCTGGTCCTCGCCGAACCAGACGGGGATCGGATCGGTGCCGACAAGTCCGGGAACGGTCGCGCCGATGCCGGACGCCATCGCCATTTCGGCCAGGGCGACAGCGATGCCGCCGTCTGAAACGTCGTGCGCCGCCGTGACGATGCCGGAAGCGATCAGCGAGCGCACATGGTCGCCGACGCGTTTCTCATGCTCCAGGTCGACGGGCGGCGGAGGGCCGTCGGTGCGGCCATGGACGTCGCGCATATAGACCGACTGGCCAAGATGCGTTCCCCAGGCGGCGGGCGCCCCCACCAGCAGGATCATCTGGCCCTCGGCGGCGAAACCGATACGCACCATCTTCGACCAGTCCGGTATCAGGCCGACGCCGCCTATGGTCGGCGTCGGCAGGATGCCTTGGCCGTTGGTCTCATTGTAGAGCGAGACATTGCCCGACACGATCGGGAAGCCGAGCGCGCGGCAGGCATCGCCGATGCCTTTCACCGCACCGACCAGCTGACCCATGATTTCGGGGCGCTCGGGATTGCCGAAATTGAGGTTGTCGGTGGCGGCCAGCGGCAGGGCGCCGGTGGCGGTCAGGTTGCGCCAGCATTCGGCGACGGCCTGCTTGCCGCCCTCATAGGGATCGGCCTCGCAGTAGCGCGGCGTCACATCGGATGAGAAGGCCAGCGCCTTGGAGGCATGGCCCTCGACCCGCACGACGCCGGCGTCGCCACCGGGAAGTTGCAGCGAATTGCCCTGGATCAGCGTGTCATACTGCTCCCATACCCAGCGGCGCGAGGACAGATCGGGTCCGCCGAGCAGCTTCAGCAGCGCATCGGCGACATCCGCATGCGGGACGTCGTTGGCGGCCAGCGGCGCCGGCTTCTTGGGCTCGATCCAGGGACGGTCGTATTCCGGGGCCTTGTCGCCGAGATCCTTGATCGGCAGGTCGGCGACCTGATCGCCCTGATGCAGGACACGGAAGCGCAAATCGTCGGTGGTCTTGCCGACGATGGCGAAGTCGAGCCCCCATTTGTGGAAGATCGCCTCGGCCTCCTTCTCTTTCTCGGGGCGCAGCACCATCAGCATGCGCTCCTGGCTTTCCGAAAGCATCATCTCATAGGCGCTCATGCGCTCCTCGCGCACCGGCACCTTGTCGAGATCGAGCTCGATGCCGAGGTCGCCCTTGGCGCCCATCTCGACTGCCGAACAGGTGAGGCCGGCCGCGCCCATGTCCTGGATGGCGATGACCGCGCCCGAGGCCATCAGCTCCAGGCAGGCTTCCAGCAGGCACTTTTCGGTGAAGGGGTCGCCGACCTGAACGGTCGGGCGCTTCTCGTCGATCTTGTCGTCGAATTCGGCCGACGCCATGGTGGCGCCGCCGACACCGTCGCGGCCTGTCTTGGCGCCGAGATAGACGACCGGCAGGCCGACGCCCTTGGCTTCCGACAGGAAGATCGCATCGGTCTTGGCCAGGCCAGCCGCGAAGGCGTTGACCAGGATGTTACCGTTGTAGCGGGCGTCGAAATTGACCTCGCCGCCGACCGTCGGCACGCCGAAAGCATTGCCATAGCCGCCGACGCCAGAAACCACGCCTGCCACGAGATGCCTGGTCTTGGGATGGTCCGGTGCACCGAAGCGCAGCGCGTTCATCGCCGCGATCGGCCGCGCACCCATGGTGAAGACGTCGCGCAGGATGCCGCCGACACCGGTCGCGGCACCCTGGTAGGGCTCGATGAAGGAGGGATGGTTGTGGCTTTCCATCTTGAAGACGACGCAGTCGCCGTCGCCAATGTCGACCACGCCTGCATTCTCGCCCGGTCCCTGGATGACCTGCGGACCCGTGGTGGGCAGCGTGCGCAGCCATTTCTTCGAGGATTTGTAGGAGCAGTGTTCGTTCCACATCGCCGAAAAAATGCCGAGTTCGGTGAAGCTCGGCTCGCGCCCGACCAGATCGAGGATGCGCTGATACTCGTCGGGCTTCAGCCCGTGGGCGGCAATGAGCTCTGATGTGATCGGCATGGAATTGGAAATGGTCATGGGCGGTGATGTATGTCCATGGAAGTGGGGATTTGAGTCCCCTCTTATCGCAAGCCGACAGGCCGATACACCCATCGATTGACGAAAAACGCAGGAAAACCGGACAAAGCGAGCAGTCGCTCCGGCCAGATCGTCATCCCGCGAACTGATCCGGTTCAGGAAAAACTGTCGTAGCCCGCCCGGCCTTCGTCCAGCAGCCGCCTGATCACCGCTACGCCGCCGGCGATGTCCTCGCGCCGCCTCGGCTGTGAAACCCCGAAGCGCACGCCATGGAAAACCCGCTCCGACCGCCCGGCCTTGAACTCGTCCTCGTCGTCGATCAGCACGCCGTGCTCCAGGCAGGCATTCTTGAACGTGCCGGAAAGCCAGGGATCGGGCAGGGTTAGCCAGACGAACGGCACCTTGTCATGCGCCTTGAAGCCGAAGCCTGCCAGGCTCTCGCGCACGATGGATATGCGGGCGCCGATCTCGGCAATGCTGCGCTTGCGGATATCGCCGGCCTGGCCAGACAGAACCAGCCGCGCATTCACTTCCGCCAGCAGGAACGGCATGCCGCCGGTCATCATCTTGTGGGCGACGCGGATGCGGTGGCGATAGGCGGGCGGGCAGGAGAGCCAGCCGCCGCGCACCCCGGCGGCGACCGATTTCGAGAGGCCGCCGGCGACGATGGTGCGCTCCGGCGCGTATTCGGCCAAAAGCGGCGTCGGGTCGTCGGTCAGATGGCCGTAGAGATCATCCTCGATCAGGATGACATTGTATTCCCGCGCGACGCGCGCGATCGCTTCGCGACGCGTCGCCGACAAGGTGGCCAGGGTCGGGTTCTGCGCCGTGGGCATCAGAAACATCATCCTGGGGTGCTTCTGCGCGCAGACACGTTCGAAATCCGTCGGGTCCAGGCCTTCGTCGTCCGACGCCACCAGTGCCGTGCGCCGCCCGATCAGGCCGGCGCTGCGGGAAATCTGCGAGTAGGTGAGGTGCTCGAAGGCGACGTAGTCGCCGGGCGTCGTAAGGGCAGCGATCGCACCGATGACTGCCGCATGCGTGCCGAGCGTCGGGACGACCGTATCGGCCGTTGGCCGGAAGGAATTGCGCGACAGCCACCGGGCGCCGGCTTCATGCCAGCGGTCCGGAAAGTCGCGCGTGTAGCTGGAAATCTCATGCGGATGATCTTGTGCCGCGCGCGACAGCACGTCGGCTACAATGGCGCCCTGGCCAATATCGGGCGCCGCGGTGCTATCGAACCGCAGCTTGTCCTTGGGGGCATCCACATAGCGCGTGCCTTCGACACTGACATCGGGCTCTTGCGGCTGGTCACCGTCCGCGCTCTGGCCGAGCACATAGGTTCCCCGTCCGACTTCGCCGCTGACGAGACCGCGCTCGCGCAGCAACTGGTAGGCGCGCCCAACCGTGCCGACAGTGGCGCCGATGTCGTAGGCAAGGTCGCGCTGCGGCGGCAGTTTTACCCCCGCGCCGATCACGCCCCGATCGATATCCGCTTCTATGGAGTCCGCCAGGCGCTGATAGAGCGGCCCGGAGCCCGTGAGATCTGGAATCCAATTTGTCATGGTGACAATTTTGTATATTGCACCGTTTTGAGAGTCAATACATATCACGATTGCGCCATGAAAGGGTGCAATTGATCATTTTGGCAGAAAGAAAATGGATACAATCGCAACAATCCGTCATCCGACAACCGAATTGCTACGCCAGCCGGGCCGCCCGTCGGCGCGGCGAGGTTTCGTCGGCCGCTTTGTGCAGGTGGTGATATCGCTAGCGAGATGGATCGACCATTTGCTGGAGCGCCGCCGCAGCCGGTTGGCATTGCTCGAGATGACGGATGACCAACTCAAGGACATCGGTATCTCCCGCTGCGACGCGCATCGAGAGGGCATCAAGCCGTTCTGGGAATAAGAACTGCGTTTACCCAGCGCCTGCTGTCCTGAGGCGTGCGAGAGCGTGATCGGCAAGAATCGCGACGACCGATATCACCAGGAACAATAGGGTTATGGCGAGCGCCGCGATGGCGACGCTGCCGATGCCGTTGTGGGCGATATCCAGGAAGGGGTAGGGCACTTCGCCCGCCAGCGGCGCCCGCGCCAGAACGTAGGCCAGATAGGCGACGGGATAGAGCACCCACCACGAAATGTCGCTCCATCGCGTCCTGCCGTCGGCACCAGATACGAGCCACCACACAACGAAGAGGATGGGCGCCGCGTAGTGCAGCAGCACATCGCATAGCAGGAACAGGCCCTGCGGCTGCCATAGCCGCGCCAGAACGGTGGCGTAGACGATGGACACCAGCGTGATCGAGACCGCGACCCCTGCACGCATGCGTGATCCCGCGAAGGCCGGCAACCACGCATAGCCGGTGGACGACAGAAGCGAGATGTGGACGAGCACCGCGCCGATGTTGGTCAGGATGGTGAAGAAGCTGAAATAGAAGACGACAGAGCCGAACAGGCCGCGGCCCGCCGCCATCGATGCCGGCATGGTGATCGCGAACTGCAGCACGAGCCCGATCAGGCCAAGGACCAGTCCCGCAATCTGCAGGAGCCGGCTCATCGCGGGCTTACGCGGCGGCCGTGCAGGACGGATTGCCTGCCTGCCAGCGGGCAACGTCGGAGCCGATGCGCGCGCCGAGCGGATCGTTCATCAGCGGCCCGAACACGTCGACGCGGCTCGAATTGCCTTGTGCCTGCACGACCAGAAGCGGCTTGCCGCCATAGTGCTTGGCCGGCACCAGCAGGAATCGAGGCGTGCCGCTGAACGAATTCAGTTCGTTCGCCATCTGATACTGCTTGAAGGCCGGGTCCTTGCTGGCGATCCAGCATTTGTGGGCCGCGATCGCAACCTGTTCCATGGCAAGCAGCGATGCGCTCTTGCCCGAGGGGACAGGCGTGCTCTTCTGGCTCGACTGGCACGACGCCAGCGCCAGGCCTGCCACGGCAACGAAGGCGATCGTCTTGGCTCTGGTCAAGCTGCACCCATCTCCAGTTCGGACAGAAAGACCTTCAGGCCGTCCGTCATCTCGCCCCAGACCCGGGACAGGGCGGGATGCTGCAAGGCGATCTGCTCATAGGCCTCGAATTTCGGGTAGGCGTCGAGCAGGTCGGCGCGGCCGGTCATGGCGCGGAAATTGTTGAAGACGAAACGGGTCGGCGTCAGCCAGGCATCGGCGAAGCTGATGTCGTTGCCAAGCGCGAAAGGTCCTTGCGCCATGCGCGCCTCGATCGCCGCCAGCCCGTGGTGAAGGCGGACGAACTGGGCATCGATCTCGGCGGTGTTTCGCTTCTGCACGAAATGCAGCTCGAAGAGCTTCATCGTCGGCGTCAGCACGTCGAGATCGGTGATGCGCGAGAACATGCGCACCAGGGCGCGGTCCCTGGAATCGGCCGGCAGCAGCGCCGGTTCCGGAAACCGTTCCTCGAGATATTCCGCGATGACGACCGATTCGACGATCGTTTCGCCTGAGCCGGTGATCAGCACCGGAATCCGGTTCATGGGCGAGATGGCGCGAAACTGTTCGGGGATCGGAAAGCCCGGCGGCGGCGCGATGACCTTGAGCGGCACGTCCTTGATATAGGCCAGCGCCCGCACGATCGACGAGTAGGGCGACAACGGCCGCGAATAGAGTTTCATGACCGTTTCTCCCCGGAATTGTTATTTTGATTCACCGCAATTCTTAAGGCTGCGGTTGCAAACTTCAAGCGGCAATGCCGAGGGCGCCTTCGAACAACGCCCTTCCGTCGCTGCCGCCATGGGCTGCTTCGATCAGGTTTTCGGGGTGTGGCATCAGGCCGAGCACATTGCCCTTGTCGCTGACGATGCCGGCGATGTCGTTGATCGAGCCGTTGGGATTGGTGCCCTCGGCGTAGCGGAACACCACTTGGCCCTCACCTTCGAGGCGGGCAAGCGTCTCGGCGTCGGCGAAGTAATTGCCGTCATGATGCGCCACCGGCGAACGGATGATCTGGCCCGGCTGGTAGCGCCGGGTGAACATGGTGTTGGCATTCGTGATCTCGAGCTTCACCTGCCGGCAGACGAATTTCAGCGAGGAATTGCGCATAAGCGCGCCCGGCAGCAGGCCGGCCTCGACCAGGATCTGGAACCCGTTGCAGACGCCGACGACCATGACCCCCTTGGCGGCCTTTTCGGCGACCGCACGCATCACCGGCATGCGCGCCGCGATGGCGCCGCATCGCAGATAATCACCGAACGAAAAGCCACCGGGAATGGCGATCAGGTCGACGTCGGGAATTTCGGTGTCGGTTTGCCAGACGGTGGCCGGCGCGTGTCCGGAAATCTTGGTCAGCGCCGCGATCATGTCGCGGTCACGGTTGAGGCCGGGGAGGAGGACGACGGCTGATTTCATGGCAGTTCCCGTTCGTTGATCCGACGCAGATACCGGGGTGGGACGTGGTTGGTCAACCAGACGCCATTGTCAGAGAGGAAGAACATCGCCCCATCGCTCGCCATTGCGGCCGAGTCGACCTGCAAGATAACATCTTTGCCCTTGCGCCGCCGCGTGACAATCAGGGCCGTTTCAACGTCCTTTGACAAATGTACGTGCTGGCGGGACTGTCGGGTCAGACCCTCTCTCAGGATGCTGGCAAGGAATTCATCCTTGGTTCCGTGGAAGAGAACATCTGGCGGAGCCGTAGGCTGCAGCCCCAAGTCTACATCGATGCTATGGCCTTGCACCGCCCGAATGCGGTTCCCTTCCAAGGCAAAGCGCTTTTTGGGGTTCTCTTCAACGATGCGCAATACGTCTGCGGTGGACGCCCCGAATTTCGTATGCAGAGACTTGCAGAGTGCGTCGAAATCCGCCCAGCCGTTTTCATCTAGCACCAACTCCGCTTGTTCCGGAGCATGTCGCAGGACAAGGCTCATGAACTTTGAGAGTTGGACGTCATTGGGCACGTTTAGCCAATCTCTACCGCGTAATTCTCAATCACCGTATTCGCCAGCAGCTTGTCGCACATGGCCTTCAGGTCGGCCTCGGCCTTGGCCTTGTCGGTCCCGGCGAGTTCGACGTCGAACACCTTGCCCTGGCGCACCTGGCCGACGCCGTCAAAGCCCAGCCCCGACAGTGCGTGTTCGATTGCCTTGCCTTGCGGGTCGAGCACGCCGTTCTTGAGGGTGACGGTAATGCGGGCCTTGATCACGCTGGATATGCTCCTGTTCTGAATAGAGGATTGCAAGCCGCTGTCAGTGCGGCTTGCCCTTGAAGCCGTCGGTCGACGCGACCAGCACCGGGCCTGTGGGGCGCGGCGGCTCGTTTTCGTTCATGATGCCGAGGCGGCGGGCGACTTCCTGATAGGCCTCCACGAGGCCGCCCATGTCGCGGCGGAACCGGTCCTTGTCCAGCTTGTCCTGCGTCGCCACGTCCCAGAGGCGGCAGGAGTCCGGCGAAATCTCGTCGGCGACGACGATGCGCATCATGTCGCCTTCGAACAGGCGCCCGCACTCGATCTTGAAGTCGACGAGCTGGATGCCGACGCCCATGAACAGGCCGGACAGGAAGTCGTTGACGCGGATGGCGAGCGCCATGATGTCGTCGATCTCCTGCGGGCTCGCCCAGCCGAACGCCGTGATGTGCTCTTCCGACACCATCGGATCGTCGAGCGCGTCGGCCTTGTAATAGAATTCGATGATCGAGCGCGGCAGCACGGTGCCTTCCTCGATGCCGAGCCGCTTCGACAGCGAGCCGGCGGCGACGTTGCGCACGACAACCTCGAGCGGAATGATCTCGACTTCCTTGATCAGCTGCTCGCGCATGTTGAGCCGGCGGATGAAGTGGGTCGGAATGCCCATGCGGTTCAAATGGTTGAAAATGTGCTCGGAAATGCGGTTGTTGAGCACGCCCTTGCCATCGACCACTTCGTGCTTCTTCTTGTTGAAAGCGGTGGCGTCATCCTTGAAGAACTGGATCAGCGTGCCCGGTTCGGGACCCTCATAGAGGATCTTGGCCTTGCCTTCATAAATGCGGCGGCGATTTTTCATTTGATTTTTTCTCTGGATTTGCGGGCAGGCGGCAAGCGACCAGTTCCTGTCCGTCTGCCTAAATTAGTGCGGCGACGGTAGCGTTCAATGCCGGTGTCTATCGTAATCGTATTGTTTGCTCAATCGTGAAATCCTTCCAATCAACCGCTTTCGGGACTGAAATGCCGCAGCGCAGCATGCCACGAAGCGTATTGACCGGCTCGCGACCTTTTGGTTTGTGCTTCGGCAACACACATATTCACCGCAAACGAATCGGATTTGACCCGGAGGGACGCCATGAGCAGCATGAAAGACCGCGAAGAGGGCTTCGAGCGCAAATTCGCTTTTGACGAGGAGCTTCGGTTCAAGGCTTCCGCCCGCCGCAACAAGGCGCTCGGCCTGTGGGCTGCCGAAAAGCTCGGCAAGTCTGGTGCTGACGCCGATGCCTACGCCAAGGAAGTCGTGATTTCCGATATCGAGGAAGCCGGAGACCATGACGTTTTCCGCAAAATCCGCAGGGATTTCGATGCCGCAGGCGTCGACCAGTCGGACCACCAGATCCGCCGCACCATGGACGAGTTGATGGCGCAGGCGATCGAGCAGATCAAGAACACCTGATCTCCACAGCTGGACCAATCGACCGCCCGGCATCACCGGGCGGTTTTTCTTTGCCTTTGCCGCAGTTTCCGGCTGAAACTGCGATCCTTAACAAGGAAAGAGATTAGATGTCGCTGAAGTCCCGCCTTGCCGCCGATGAAACGCTGGTGACCGCCTGGTCCGGCGTGCCGGATGCCCTGACCGTCGAGATCCTGGCCAAGCAAGGGTTCGACGCGGTCACGCTCGACATGCAGCATGGCGGCCATCACGAGGACAGCGTGCTGCGCGGCCTCGTGCCCGTGCTTGCCGCCAACAAGCCGGCGCTTGTGCGCATCCCGGTCGGACGCTTCGATATGGCAAGCCGAGTGCTCGATTTCGGCGCCGAGGCGGTCATTGCGCCGATGGTGAACTCGGTGGCCGACGCGAAACTGTTCGCGGCGGCGATGAAATACCCGCCGCTCGGCGAGCGGTCCTGGGGGCCGACCTACGCCTTCCCGCGCCATGGCAAGGGCGACCATGCCGAGTGGCTGCGCGACACCAACCAGCGCACCATGGCTTTCGCGATGGTCGAGACAAGGGCCGCGCTCGATGCGCTCGACGGCATCCTCGACACGCCCGGCATCGACGGCATTTTCCTCGGGCCATCCGATTTTTCGATCGCCTGGACCAACGGCGCCACCGTCAGTTCGACGCTGGAGAGCATGATGGAGACCGTGGCCTCGGTTGCCGAGCGCACCCGCAAGGCCGGCAAGCACGCCGCGATCTATGTCGTCGAACCGGCGATCGCCGGCCGGGTCGTGTCGATGGGCTACCGCCTGCTTGCCACCGGCTCCGAACACGCGCTGATTTCGCTGGGCGCCAAGACCTTGCTCAAGGGCATCAAGGATTCGATCGGCGCCTGAGACACCGCACCGGGAGGCTCTAGGCCTTCAGTTCCGTCAGGAACTTGGCGAAGGTCATTGAGCCTTCCGGCCACGGACCGAAGCCCGAATCGGCGTTGAGATGGCCGGCTTCGCCGGCATCGATGAACAGCGAGCCCCATGCGGCGGCGATATCCTCGGCGACCTCGAAGGCGCAGAACGGGTCGTTGCGGCTGGCGATCACCATCGAGGGGAAGGGCAGCGGCTCGCGTGAATAGGGTCCGAAGGTCATCAGGTGCCTCGGACGGATCTCGGGATTGGAGACGTCGGGCGGTGCCACGAAGAAGGCGCCGGCCACCGGCTTCACGAATTGCGGAATGGCCTGGACGGCCGCCGCCACCCCCAGCGAATGCGCGACCAGGACCACCGGCTTCTCGGCCTCGTTGACCGCCTTGGCCACGTTCGCCGTCCAGTCCTCGCACACTGGCTTCGACCATTCCGCCTGCTCGACGCGCCGCGCCGTCGAGAGTTTCGACTGCCAGCGCGTCTGCCAGTGCTCGGGTCCGGAATTGGTGTAACCCGGAATGATGAGGATATCTGCGTCTTTGACTTTCATGCCGCTGAGATAGCGAGCGAGATTGTCTCATGCAACCGTTGACGGCGACGCTTCTGCTCGTATCGGTGAACACCATGTTCGCTTTTCGCCGTCTTGTGTGAACGATCCCGATCGACGATCTCTGGTGCTGAGACAAACAGCCGTGAAGGACCGGATTTTGGCACTGACACGACGTACAATGATCGGCGGCGCCGGGGTCCTTGCTTTGGGGGCTTCATCAAGCGTTGCCGCAACGGAGACAATGATGAGCGAACTGCCATTTGCCGCCACCACCCCGGTGAGCGTTGCCCGGGTCGGGCTGAAGGCGCGCGACGCCGAAAGCCTTGCAGCCTACTATCGCCGGGTCGTGGGTCTGCAGGAACTGAGCCGCGCCGACGGCGCGATCACCTTGGGTGCCGGCGAGCGGCCCTTGCTGGTGCTGGAGCCCGACACGTCGGCCAAGCCGGATGATCCGCGCAGCGCGGGCCTGTTCCACACGGCTTTCCTGCTGCCCAGCCGCGCCGATCTCGGCCGCTGGATCAACCACGCCATAGCGGACAAGATCGCCATCGAGGGGGCTTCGGACCATCTCGTCAGCGAAGCGCTGTACCTGACGGATCCCGAGGGCAATGGCATCGAGATCTATGCCGACCGCCGCCCGCAGGACTGGAAATGGAACGGCGACAGGATCGCCATGGCGACCGAACGGCTGAACGTCCCGTCCGTTGTCGCCAGCATCCCGGCCGGCGACGCCGGCTGGCAGGGCGCGCCCGAAAACAGCATCATCGGCCATGTCCATCTGCGCGTCGGCAGGCCCGAAGAGGCCGAAGCCTGGTGGAACCAGGAATTCGGCTTCGACACCGTTGCGAAGTATGGCGGCCAGGCGGTGTTCCTGTCTTCAGGCCATTACCACCACCACATCGGCGCCAATGCCTGGCAGAGTCCCGGCGCCGGCCGCCGCGATCCAGCCCGCTCAGGGCTGGCCTGGGTCGAGATGCGTTCGGACAATGTGAGCGATGCGGTTACCCGCGAGGATCCGTGGGGGACGGTGATCAGGACGGTTCCTGGGAAGGCTTGAGAGGACTTCGGCACAGCTTCTTTCTCCCCGTAAACGGGGAGAAGGAAAGCTCAAGCCTCCCCAAACACCCGCCTGAAAATCGTGTCGACGTGCTTGGTGTGGTAGCCCAGGTCGAATTTCTCGCGGATTTCGGCTTCGGGCAGGGCGGCCGTCACTTCCTTGTCGGCCAGAAGTTCCTCAAGAAAATCAGCACCTTCCTCCCACACCTTCATGGCGTTGCGTTGCACCAGCCGGTAGGAGTCCTCGCGCGACAGGCCTGCCTGGGTCAGCGCCAGCATGACGCGCTGGGAATGAACGAGACCACGGAACTTGTTCATGTTGTTCAGCATGTTCCCGGGATAGACGACCAGCTTGTCGACGACGCTGGTGAGCCGCGACAGCGCGAAATCGAGCGTCACCGTGGCGTCCGGGCCGATCATGCGCTCGACCGAGGAGTGCGAGATGTCGCGCTCGTGCCAGAGCGCCACGTTCTCCATCGCCGGCAGCGCCATGGAACGCACCATGCGGGCGAGGCCGGTCAGGTTCTCCGTCAGAACCGGGTTGCGCTTGTGCGGCATCGCCGACGAGCCCTTCTGGCCGGGCGAAAAGAACTCTTCCGCTTCCAGCACCTCGGTGCGCTGCAGATGGCGGATTTCCGTCGCCAGCCGTTCGATCGACGACGCGATGACGCCGAGCGTGGCGAAGAACATGGCGTGGCGGTCGCGCGGGATCACTTGCGTCGACACCGGCTCCGGCTTCAGGCCGAGCTTTGCCGCCACATGTTCCTCGACATAGGGTTCGATGTTGGCGAAGGTGCCGACCGCCCCTGATATGGCGCAGGTGGCAATGTCTTCGCGCGCGTGCACCAGCCGCTCGCGGCAGCGCGAGAACTCGGCATAGGCCTGGGCGAGCTTGATGCCGAAGGTCGTCGGCTCGGCGTGGATGCCGTGGCTGCGGCCGATGGTGACGGTGTCCTTGTGTTCGAAGGCGCGGCGTTTGATCGCCGCCAGCAGCGCGTCGATGTCGGCGAGCAGGATGTCGCTGGCGCGGGTGAGCTGGACCGCAAAGCAGGTGTCGAGAACGTCCGAAGACGTCATGCCCTGATGGATGAAACGTGCGTCCGGTCCGACGAATTCGGCAAGATGGGTGAGGAAGGCGATGACGTCATGCTTGGTGACGCGCTCGATGGCGTCGATCTTCTCGACGTCGAATTTCGCGGCGCCGCCCTTTTCCCAGATGGTTCTGGCGGCTTCCTTGGGGATGACGCCGAGCTCGGCGAGCGCATCGCAGGCATGGGCCTCGATCTCGAACCAGATGCGGAACCGGGTTTCGGGCGACCAGATGGCGACCATTTCCGGTCGGGAATAACGAGGAATCATCGGTCAGTCCTGACGTATCGGAGGGATTAGCCCGCGTCCTAACAGAGGCAGGCAAAATGCTCAACGTCGATGCCGCGCAAACCAGAGGCCGGCGGCGAACAAGGCGACAAAACCGAGCGGAAAATAGAGCCGGATGCCCAGAACGACGAATTGGTAGGATGCCACCGCCATCGTGAATGCGAACTGAAATCCCCAGGTGAGAGTGAAGACGGGTGCATGCCATTCGGCATAGTAGGACCGGTAGTGCAGAGCATACAGTAAGGCTGTCAGGCCGATCGTCGCCGCGGCGATGCCGACGAATGCCGCGGCGAAGGCGACCTCCCGGCTCCTTCCGAGCGATACGATCCGGGCAGCGAAGAGGCCAACCGGAAAGGCCAGGCCACCGCCGGCGGCGAACAGCGCCGAGACGGTTCGGATTTTCTGGGGCGTCACCCAATTGTCCAGCAAAAGGTTGACGAGCGCGCTGGCGCCCATCGTGACCGCCCACAGCACGGCGCCGAGAAGCGCCGTGCCGGGGGCTGGCATCGCGCGGCGAAGGTGGCTCAGGACACCCTTGCGCCTTGCGGATTGCACAAGCTCTGTCATCACAGGCGGCCGGTCACGGCGATCCAGCGGTAATCGGGCCCTTCGAAACCATACTGGCGTACCGCGATCAGCACCGCGTAGGCGCTGAGGCTGTCCATTGAAAATGTCTGCACCGCCCCGATCCGATAGCCATTCGGGCATCCCCGGCTCTTCGGGATGGACTTGTCCTCATGCAGCAGCCTGGTCGTGCCGCCGTCCTGCGCCTCGATGCGCAGCAGCCGGAAGCCGTTGATTTCACCCTGGCTTTCGCAGCCTTCGGTAGCGTTCATGCCGATCTCGTCCAGCCGGAATTCGAGCGGCTGGTCGACCGGGGAAAAGATTGGGCGCGGATTGACCACCATCCGGTGCGGGTCGGCCGAAAGTTCGGTCACCGGGTTGGCGCCGGCGGTGATGCCGCGGTTGGCGTCAAGCTCGGCCTGGGCAACGATTGCCTCACCCTTTTGCCGCGCCTGAAGGCGTGCCGCATCCACTTTGGCGTTCTCGTCGTCCAGCCGGACGCGGATCGGCGTTCCCTTGAGAAAGCTGTCGGTGCGGGTATCGATGTAATAGCGGTTGGCGTAGGGGAAGCCTGACCCGTCCTGCACGCCATATTCCTCGAAGGCGAACACATTGCCGTCCTTGGTGAAGCCCAGGATCTCCAATGCGGCGACGTCTCCGGCATGGCTGGCCACCGGCGCGGCAAGCTGTGCGGCGAGCGACGCGGCAAACAGGAAAAGCATTCGCATCGTTTTTCACTCCGGCGGCCGCGATTGTCTCACTCCCTAGCACGGCGGAATCAAAACGTCGTGCGGGCGAAAAGCCAATGCATCCAATCGGCCCCTCATTTGTTATTGTCGGCAATCCCAATGGCGAACCACCCAATGGAGAACCTGATATGACCGACACCAGCAAAATTCGCGAGCATATGGAAGTCGTCGGCGCCGATGGCGTGCATGTCGGCACGGTCGACAAGGTCGACGGCCAGCGCATCAAGCTAACCAAGGCCGACAGCGGAGAGGGCGCCCACAAGGGCCATCACCACTATATTTCGCTGGCGCTGGTTGCCGAAGTCGATGGCAAGAAGGTCTGGCTGTCGGCGAATTCCGACGTCGCGGTGACGTTCGAGGAAGAAAAATCCGATCCAGTCTGATCCCTCGGCCCCTCTCCAAGGCCCATCTGATCTTCGGTCAGTCCGCGCGCGCCGACCAGACCGGGAACAGATCGTTTTCTGAGGGCGTGGCGGCATGGACGCCACGGCTGATGGCGCGCGCCATGGTGGCGCCGGCAGCGGCAAAAAGATCGATGGCAGCGTCGGCTTCGAGGGTGATGCCGCTGCTGCCTGTCGCCAGCGCGAACACCAGATCGCCGTCGGCCGGGGTGTGTGTCGGCCAGATGGCGCGCACGAAGCCGTCATGCGCCGACATCGCCAGCCGTTTCGCAGCCGCCTTGGTGAGGACGGCGTCGGTCGCGATGACGGCGATGGTGGTGTTGCCACCGTTTTCCATCTGCATGCTGGCCTGCTTGTCGCGGTATTTGAGCAGAATGCGTTTTGCATCGTCCGGCATGGGCGAGGGGTAGCCGAGCCCGCCGAATTCATTGCCGATTTCGAAGGGAGCGGCCCAGAAGTGGCGTGTGCGGCCGACGGTCACCGAGCCGGTCGGGTTGACGGCGGCCAGCGCGCCGATCGTCACGCCATTGTCCAGCCGCGTCGAAGCTGAACCCAGGCCGCCTTTCAGACCGGCGGTCAATGCACCTGTGCCGGCGCCGGCTGTTCCGATCTGGAAGTCGGCGCTCGCCGCCTGGGCTGCCTCGTAGCCGAGGTCACGGTAGGGGGGATAAAGGCCCCAATCCTTGGTCCCGCCATTGCGCAGGTCGAACAGGATCGCCGCCGGCACGATCGGCACGCGAAACCCGCCTACCTCGAAGCCGATGCCGCGCTCGCGCAGCGCCGCCTGCACGCCGGACGCGGCATCTAGCCCGAAAGCCGAGCCGCCCGACAGCACAACGGCATGGATCGCTTCTACCGAATTGTGCGGTTCGAGCAGATCGGTCTCGCGCGTGCCCGGCGCGCCCCCCAGGATCTGCACGCCGGCCACCGTGGCCTCGTCGCAAAGAACGGCGGTAACGCCTGACTTCAGCCTCGCATCTGATGCATTGCCGACACGCAGGCCGGCAACATCGGTGATAAGGTTGCGCGGGCCGGTACGGAACATTAGTTGCTTTCCAAGGGCACGAAGCGGGTGCCGTCGAAGCGGAAGACACGGTAGGGGCTCTGGCTGAGGTCGCCCTTGGCATCGAAGCGGACCGGCCCGATCGCCGTGGCGAAATCATGCCCGGTGATTGTGTCGGTCAACGGCTTGCCCGTGCTCGCGGCTTGCGCCGACGCCGCCTTGGCGATCTCGACCGCCGCATAGGCCGGCAGCGCATAACCGTCCGCCACGGTTTTTTGCGCCGTGAAGGCCGCCAGCACTTTTGGATCGGCGACATCGGCCCATTCGGGCGGCGCGATCATCAGCGTGCCGGTGGCATAAGGGACATCGCCAGGGGGCGTGCGCAGATTTTCGCCGCCGGCAATGACGATGCCGGCCTGGAGCTGCGCGGCATCGCGGCCCATGATGGCGATGTCGTCGCCGTCTCCGCCGGCAAAGACATGCGTGGCGCCGGCCTTCTTCAACCGTCCGATCAGGCCGATCTGGTTGTCGAGCTGAGGCCGGAACGTGTCGACGAAGACGGGCTTCAGCGCCGCTTGCTCCGCCGCTGCGCGAAATGTCTCGGCAATCTCGCGGCCATAGATGGTGCCGTCATCGATGATAGCGAACAGTTCGTCGCGCCACAGACGGGTGAGGGTGGCGGCAACGGCATTGCGCTCGTCATCGCCGCGCGGGCCGAGGCGATAGACCGGCCAGCCGGTTTTGGCGCGGCGGTCGGTCAGACTTTCGGTCCGCACGCCAACCGTGATGACCGGAATGCCAGTGTCCTTCAGGATCGGCATCGCAGCCTCGATCGCTTCGGTGCAGAGAAAGCCGACCACGATGTTGACCTTTGCCGCCGCGAACTCCCTTGCCGCTGCGGCGCCGCCATCGGCGGAGCACGCATCATCCACGGTCTTGAGCTCGATGCCATTCGCTTGCGCCGCCAGGCCGGTGCCAAGCTCGATCTGTTTGCCCAAGATGGCCGACGGCCCGGACAAGGGCGCGGCGACGCCGACCAGCAGCGTCGCGGCATGCGCACCGCCGGCTGCAAACAGCCAGAACAGCGCCGTTATTGTTCTTGTCCCGGGTCGCATTCGAGCGATGGCGTCCTTTGTGCCGGTCTTATGCTCTTGGCACTGTTTGCCGCCAAGACCTAAAGGCTGCCCGGCTTTGGCGCAACACGCGAATTTCAGGATACGCTTCAGCCACTTCGCTTGTGGCATGTCATGTCTGGCCATATATAGCGATAGGCTTTCTGTTGCGGAAAATTGCGGTGCTGAAGAAGAACGACATTGGACCACAGGCCTATCGCGATGCGATGAGCCACTTTGCCGGCCACGTCCACGTGGTCACCACGGACGGCCCGGCCGGCAAGCGCGGCGCTACGGTGATCGCGGCCTGCTCCGTGTCGGACACGCCGCCGACCATTCTGGTCTGTCTCAACCGTGAGAATCCGAAGAACGAGCCCTTTGTGAAGAACGGCAGATTTGCCCTCAACACCTTGGCCTCGCACCAGCAGCCGCTGTCTGTCGGGTTCTCCGGCATCACCGGCCTTTCCCTGGAGGAACGTTTCGCGCTTGGCGAGTGGGATGTCATCTCCACCGGCGCGCCGACGCTGCGGGGCGCGCTCGCCGTGTTCGACTGCGAACTGATCGATACCAAGGACCTCGCCACCCATCGTGTGCTTTTTGGCAAGGTGACAGGCCTGCGCATGGGCGATAATTTGCGGCCGCTGATCTACCATGCCCGCGCCTACCATGTCCTGGAAAGTGGGGTTGCGGCACCCACGGAGAAGGAATGATCGACTTGAAACCGCGCGCCGCGCCGCGGACGATCGATGAGACGCTCGATCTCCTGACCGGCGCGGACTATGTGGCGGACCGGTCGCTGGCGACAGTGCTTTTCCTGTCGCTGCGCATGAACCGGCCCTTGTTCCTCGAGGGTGAGGCCGGAGTCGGCAAGACCGAGATCGCCAAGGTGCTGGCTGAGGCGCTCGGGCGCCGGCTGATCCGCTTGCAGTGCTATGAAGGGCTCGATGTCTCGTCGGCCGTCTACGAGTGGAACTACGCCGCGCAGATGATCGAGATCCGCATGGAGGAAGCGTCGGGCAAGGTCGATCGCTCCGCCATGGAACGCAATGTTTTTTCGGAAAAATACCTGATCCGCCGCCCGGTGCTCGACGCGCTGACCGGCAAGGCGGGTGCCGCCCCGGTCTTCCTGATCGACGAACTCGATCGCACCGACGAAGCCTTCGAGGCCTTCCTGCTTGAGATACTGTCCGACTATCAGGTGACGGTGCCTGAACTCGGCACGATCAAGGCCGAAGAGCCACCGATCGTCATCATCACCACCAATCGCACCCGCGAGATCCATGACGCGCTGAAACGGCGCTGCCTCTATCACTGGGTCGATTACCCCAATGCCGAGCGCGAGCTGGAGATCGTTCGCCGGAAGGTGCCTCGGGCCAACCAGCGGCTTTCGGCCGAAGTGGTCTCCTTCATCCAGAAGCTGCGCCAGATCGAGCTGTTCAAGGTTCCAGGCGTCGCCGAGACCATCGACTGGGCCGGCGCGCTGACCGAACTCGACAAGGTGGCGCTCGACCCGGAAACCGTGTCCGATACGATCGGCGTGCTGTTGAAGTACCAGGACGATATCGCCCGCATCGGCGCGGGTGAGGGCCGGCGCATCCTCGACGAGGTCAAGGCCGAGCTTTCGGCGGCGGAGTAGGCGGTGACCGCATCCCGTGCCGAGCCCAGGGAAGCGACCGCCGACGGTAGGATCGCCGACAATATCGTTTACTTCGCGCGCACTTTGCGCAAGGCCGGGATGCGGGTCGGGCCGGCTTCGGTCAAGGATGCCATAGAGGCGGTGCTCGCGGCCGGCATCGGTTCGCGCGACGATTTCTACTGGACGCTGCACGCGGTGCTGGTCTCGCGTCACGAGGATCACGCAACCTTCGACGAAGCGTTCCGGCTGTTCTGGAAATCGCGCGAATTGATCGAGAAACTGCTGGCGATGTTTTCGCCCGTGGCGCTTGATGCCAGGGAGAAGCAGAAGCCGCGCGCGGCTGAAAACCGTGTCAGCCAGGCGATGTTCGAAGGCCATCAGAAGAGCCAGCCGCCTCGGGAAATCCCTGAGATCGAGGTCGATGCCCGTTTTACCTTCTCCGGCAACGAGCTGTTGCGAGGCAAGGATTTCGCCCAGATGAACGCGGCCGAGATGGCAGATGCGAGGAAGGCGATCTCGGCGTTGCGGCTGCCTGTCGACCTGGTGCGGACCCGCCGTTTCAAGGCCGACGCGCATGGCCGTCGCATCGATCCGCGCGCCATGATGCGGTCGGCCGCGCGAACGGGCGGCGAGTTGATCCTGCCGAAATTCCGCTCGGCCCGTGAGGTTCATCCGCCGCTGGTGGTGCTGGCCGACATTTCCGGTTCGATGAGCCAGTACACACGCATCTTCCTGCATTTCCTGCATGCGTTGACGGAAAAGCGGCGGCGCGTGCACACTTTCGTCTTCGGCACGCGGTTGACCAATCTGACCCGGCAGATGCGACACAGGGATCCCGATGCCGCTCTTGCCGACTGCTCGGCGGCGGTCAAGGACTGGTCGGGCGGCACGCGCATCGGCGATACGCTGGCCGAGTTCAACCTGGTATGGTCGCGGCGGGTGCTGGGGCAGGGCGCTGTGGTGTTGTTGATCACGGATGGGCTGGAGCGAGACGACGTCGCCGGGCTTTCGCAGGAGATGGAGCGCCTGCGCAAATCCTGCCGGCGGCTCATCTGGCTCAACCCATTGCTGCGGTTCGACGGCTTTCAGGCGCGCGCCCGTGGCGTCAGGGCCATGCTGCCGCATGTCGACGAATTCCGCTCGGTGCACAATCTCGACGCGCTCGCCGACCTCTGCGCCTCGCTCGACAAGAAATCGGTGCTGTCGGTCGACCCGCGCCGGTGGATGGACTTTGGCGCGAGGCGCGCCGCATAGCCATATGTTCTAAGCTCCCCCGGAAAAACAGACCCTGAGAGAAGCAACCATGAGCGACAGTCTTTATCTCGATGAGGCCCGCGACCCGCTGATCATCGCGGAAGGTTGGATGAAGGACGGCAAGGATGTCGCCATCGCGACAGTGGTCGAGACCTGGGGTTCGGCGCCGCGCCCGGTCGGCAGCCACCTGGTCATCGATGCCGACGGCAATTTCCATGGCTCCGTGTCGGGCGGCTGTGTCGAGGGTGCCGTCGTGACCGAGGCGATCGACGTCATCGGTTCCGGCAAGGCCCGGATGCTGGAATTCGGCGTGGCCGATGAGACGGCGTGGCAGGTCGGGTTGTCCTGCGGCGGTCGTATCAAGGTCTATGTCGAACGATTGGGGTGACTTCGGATGGATCCCTACGCGCTGAAAACCCTCAACGCCGAGCGCCGCGCCCGCCGCGCCGCGATCCTTGTCACCGATCTCGGAGATGGCCGCGATCGTATCGTGCGCGAGGGCGATCAGGTCGCCGGCGAGCTTGGAGTGGCGATCGCCAAGGCTTTTCGATCCGGTAATTCCGGCTCCGTCGAGGCGGAGGGGCGGACCTTTTTTCTCAACGCGCATCTGCCGCGGCCGCGCCTGGTGGTGATCGGCGCCGTCCATATCAGTCAGGCGCTCGCTCCGATGGCCAGGATTGCCGGCTACCCCCTTGAGATCATCGATCCGCGCACGGCTTTCGCGACGCCCGACCGCTTTCCCGAAGTCACCTTGCACGCGGAATGGCCGCAGGATGTGTTGCAGCGCCAGCCGCTCGATGCTTACACTGCGCTTGCCGCCGTCACGCATGATCCCAAGATCGACGATTTCCCGCTGAAATCCGCCCTCGACGCCAATTGTTTCTATGTCGGGGCGCTGGGCAGCCGCAAGACGCACGCCAAGCGCGTCGAACGGCTGTTGGCGCTGGGCGCGAGCGCCGAGCAGATCGCCCGCATTCATGCGCCGATCGGGCTCGATATCGGCGCCGCGAGCCCGGCCGAGATAGCGGTCGCGATCCTGGCGCAGACCATCCTTGCCTTCCGCTCGCGCGGACTGGACGTGAAGGGCGCCGCGGCGTGAGGTTCGGACCAATTCCCATCGAAGCGGCCGAGGGTGCGGTGCTGGCGCATGCCACCGCCGCCGGCGAAAGAAGGTTTCGCAAGGCGCACAGGCTGAGCGCCGAAGACGTCTCCTTGCTGAAGGCAGCGGGCGTTACGCAAGTCGTCGCGGCCGTGCTTGCTCCCGGCGACCTGGGCGAGGATGCGGCAGCGCAAAAAATCGCCGAGAGCATGGCTTTCACCGGCATCGAGGCAAGGCCCGCCGCTACCGGCCGCGTCAATCTTCATGCCGAGGCGGCAGGCATCTTCACGGTCGATGCCGCGGTCATCGACGCGATCAACGCCATCGATCCCGCCATCACCATTGCCACCCTTGCCCAGCATGCCCCCGTCGAGAAAGGGCAGATGGTCGCGACGGTGAAGATCATCCCCTTCGCGGTCGCTTCCGCGTTGGTCGATGCGGTGACGAAGGTGTGCGCCGGCGGTGAAGTCTTCGCCGTCAACGCCTACAGACCGGTGCGCGTCGGCGTCATCCAGACGGTGCTGCCCGGAATCAAGCCAACGGTGCTCGACAAGACGCTGCGGGTCACCGAAGCAAGGCTCGCGCGCTCGGGAGGCACGCTGACGGCGGAGCGCCGCACACCGCATGAGATTGCTCCTGTCGCCGAGGCCACGATCGCGCTCGCGCGCGACAACGACATGGTGGTGATCTTCGGCGCCTCGGCCATGAGCGATTTCGCCGATGTCGTTCCGGCGGCGATCGAAAAGGCGGGCGGAACCGTCACCCGCGCCGGCATGCCGGTCGACCCCGGCAACCTGCTGGTGCTGGGCGCGCTCGGCGGCAAGCGCATCATCGGTGCGCCCGGCTGTGCCCGCAGTCCCCGGGAGAACGGCTTCGACTGGGTGCTCGACCGTTTGATTGCCGGCCTCGACGTCACCGCGCGAGACATTGCCGGGATGGGAGTGGGCGGCCTGTTGATGGAGATACCGACCCGCCCGCAGCCGCGCGAGCCGCTGCCGGCCAAAACCCGGCTCAAGGTCGGGATTGTCCTTCTGGCGGCTGGCCGGTCGAGCCGCATGGGCGGACCGAACAAACTCATGGCGCTGTTCGATGGACAGGCTTTGGTGCGACGCACCGTCGAGCGCACTCTCGCCTCGAAGGCTTCGGGCACGATCGTGGTCACCGGCCATCAGCGCGAGCGGGTGCGCGGCGCCTTGTCCGGCCTCGATGTGACCTTCGCCGACAATCCGGATTTCGCCGAGGGCCTGTCAAGCTCGCTCAAGGCCGGTATCGCCTATCTGCCGCAAGACATTGCCGGTGCGATGATCGTTCTTGGAGACATGCCGGGCATTTCGCCTGCCGACCTCGACCGGATGATCGATGCGTTCCGGGCGGCTGGAGGCAATTCGGTGGTTCGTGCCTCGCATGAGGGCAAGCGCGGCAATCCGGTGCTCTTGCCACGCTCGCTGTTCACGGCGATTGGCCGTCTCGAGGGTGATACCGGAGCGCGCCATCTGATCGAGGCCGAGGGGCTCGAGGTCATCGATGTCGAGATCGGCGAGGGCGCGTTAGTCGATGTCGACACCCGCGAGGCGCTTGAAGGCGCGGGCGGCGTGCTGCAGGATTGACAAACCGAGGTCGAAAAACGCATGCCTGCGGCATGGCTTTTCGCTTCCTTTTTCCGTTTCACGCTCTCTTGGCCGCAGCGTTTGTTTTGGGCGCCGCAGATCACGCCAACGCGCTTGAACTGAAGCCCTTCAAGGACGATCTTTTCGCCTATCCGGCCGCGTTGTCATCCGACGGCAACGGCGCCTACACCGTTATCGACTACCACGAGATGCGCGATATCAACCAGCGCGACGAGGTGCCGGAAAAGCGCGTTCATGCGCAATATACCGACACCGCCGTCCGCAAGGTCCAGCAGGACCTGCTGCTCAAGACCGACGCTGGTGACGTCAGGCATATCGCCGTCGGCAAGGCGCAAGGCGCCGCCATCATCGTGCTCTACCTGCACGGGCAGGGCGGCAGCCGCAAGCAAGGCATAGACGACTTTACGTTCGGCGGTAATTTCAACCGGATCAAGAACCTTATGGCCGCCAATGGCGGCCTCTATCTTTCTCCCGACTTTACCGATTTCGGCGACAAGGGCGCCGCACAGGTCGCGGCCCTGATCGACCACTATGCCGAGCAGTCACCTGGTGCGAAAATCTTCGTCGCCTGCGGCTCGATGGGCGGCGCCCTGTGCTGGAAACTCGCCGGGCGCAAGGATACCGGCGGCCGCATCAATGGCCTGCTGCTGCTCGGTTCGCTCTGGGACCAGAGTTTTTTTACAAGTCCCGCCTTCAAGCGCCGGGTGCCGGTCTTCTTCGGCCAGGGCAGCCACGACGTGGTCTTTCCCGTGGCGAACCAGGAAGCCTTCTTTCGTTCCATCACGGCCAAGTCGAAGACCTATCCGACCCGCTTCGTCCGCTTCGAGACCGGAACGCACGGCACGCCGATCCGCATGGTCGACTGGCGCGGGACGCTGAACTGGATGCTGTCGAAGACCCCCTGACCCGTCGCGAGGCGGCTCAGGGAGCGGTGTTGTAGTCGACAACGGTCTGCGGGTTTTGCTCGCCGTCATAGGACGCATCGACATCGTACTGGACCAGCGAGAAATCGCCATTGCGGAACAGATAGGTGCCGGATGACGATGCATCGCCGACGCCACGCCACTTGTCGAATGTGGTGATCGTGTGGGCGGTCTCGTCGTAGCTGGAGTTTGTTGCCCAGCCGGTCGTCCGGAAGCCCACGATGTGCATGGATTCGACCTTGCCCTCGCTGTCGTTGTTCACGTAGCGGATGTCCATTTCGGGCTCGGTGAACTGCAATTGCTGCACGACCGACAGCGCATCGGTCATGTAGTAGACCGAACTCTCGTTATAGGCGGCGGCCGAGCAGGCGAATTGGAACAGCCGGGTTTCCTTGTCGGGATCGCCGGGCTGCGCATCCTTGTCCTTGTACTTGATCGAAAAGACCTCCGGCTCACGGGCCAGCATATCCTTGTCGCACTGGTCGCCATAGGTCGCCAGAAAGGCCTTCTTGGCCTGCTCGAGGGCTGTGTCCTTCTTGGGCGGCGGTGGGCCATCGCCGCAACTCGGCGGCACCGCTTCCCCGAAATCGGCGGTCGAGGGTTTCAACGCCCCCTTGTCGATGAAGATCGGCTGGAACGGCGGCTCCTGGATCTGGGCATTCACCTGGCGCAGCGTGTAGCAGCCGGCGAACACCTTCGCCTCACCCTTCTTGTCGGTTGCCTGGATAGCGACCGGAACGCTGTAGTAGATGCTGCCTGCCGCACCCTCGTCCGATACTGCCCCGGTCTTGACCTCGACCTTGTCGGTGCCGTCATAGCCCTTGACGAACGTATCGAAGTCCTTTGCCGGCTTTGTATCGCCGTAATAGCCCCACGCTCGCGCGAATTCGTGCCGGTTGATGGCGCTGTAGAGCGAGTTGACGACCGCTTCCGCGCTGGACCGATCGTCGACATAAGGCGCCTCGGGCGTATCGCCGGCGGCGAAAGCAACCAGAGGCGTCGTGGCAAGGGAGAGAAGGGCAGTCGCTGCAAGAAGGGCGCGTCTCATCGGGAATCTCCGCTCGATAACGCAGATTCTACCACGGCGATTGCGGCGGGGTGGTGACGCGGCGACCGCGGCGCTTGAAGAATCGTGTTTGAGGGCGCTACGTCCTGGCCATCGGCATTTCTGCCGAACGGGAGATCTGACGTGACAATATCGATGTATGAGGCATCCGTGCCCGTGTTTTCAGCCAGGCTGAAAGCCCTTTCCAATGTTCTGGCGGCAGCCGAACAGAACGCGCTTGACCGCAAGATCGACCCGCAGGTGTTTTTGACCGCGCGGCTGGCCCCCGACATGTTCGCCCTGACCAGGCAGGTGCAGATCGCCACCGACCACGCCAAGGGCGCGCCCTCGCGCCTGGCCGGCCGCGAAGTGCCGAAATACGAGGACAATGAAGCAAGCTTTGCCGATCTCGAGGCGCGCATAGCCAAGACGGTCGCGCATCTGGGGACCTTTTCGGCCGCCGACATCGACGGTTCCGACGAGCGGGTGATCGAATTGAAGCTGGGAGGCCGGGAAACCACGTTGGGCGGCATGCAGTATCTGCTGCATCTGGCCATGCCCAATTTCTACTTCCATCTCACCACCGCCTACGACATCCTTCGCCACAATGGCGTGCCGCTGGGTAAGGCGACCTTCCTGGGATCGCGCTAAATCGAGCTTCGGGATGTCCCGGATTGAGCCGGGACATCCCGAAGGACTGGATTCAGCGGATGGACATTTCGCGGGCGATACGGGGAAAATCGGCGGGCTTGATGCCGATGTCGGCACGATCGGCATTGCTCATCGAATGAAGCAGCGCCAGCGCCGCGCGATATCTCAGATGTTCCTGCGGGCGCGGCCGGGCGAACATTTCAGTGAAGAAACCCATCTTCAGGCTCCTGATTGGTCCTCCACGGCCTCGAATATAGGTGAATCGTGACAATTGTGCAGTGCAGCATTTGCATGCCTGCCATGTCCGGATGATTTTTCATAAAATTTTTTTCGGGGCGGTGAAACTTTTTCGCCGCCTCCGCCGTAGGCTTCGATGCTGGCACTGGCCAGTTTTCCTCGCCACTCCTGGCGAATTTCCGGACTGCATGAAAGTGCAGTCCGGCTTTTTGTTTGCGGCAAGCTGCAACGCGCTCGAATGCTCGATTCCTCGAGATCAATGGCATGCATTTTTAACGAGCCGGTTCTATGCTTTGGAAACTTGACAGTCGGGCAAGGGGGAGGCTGACATCGCTACCAGCGCCAAGCGCGATTTCGCGTCGTTGCTCGACGACCTTTTCGTCGCTTCCGACAAGGACGACGGCGTCGAGGGTGACGGGCGTGGCGCGCCTCCGTCGATTCCCTTCGACTATCTCTCGGTTGCCGATGAACTCCATTCCGGCCGCATTAAGGTATCGGCAAGCGAATACCGTGAGGCGGGTGCGGACCTGGCGAGCGAATTCGCGGCCTTGCTCGACCATGCGAGGCTGGCCCTGGCCGGCGAAGAGCCGAAGTCCGAGGAAAGACTGCCGCCCATCGATCCTGAATCGATTGCGCTCGAACTGGGATTGGATCAGCCCAAAGCCATGGCGGATTTCAGCCGGATGCGCCGCAGCTTTGCCTTTGCCAACCACCCTGACCGCGTCGCTCCGCACCTGCGCCAACGCGCCATGATCCGCATGCAGGTCGCCAACATGCTGATCGACGACGCCAAGCGCCGTGCGGTGGCCGGCACGCGTCGCTGAAACCAGCGCAATTCACGCAAAAGTCGGGCTGCCGAGACTTGGAGAGCAACTCCGCTTTCCTGTAGAGTGCCGCCTCCCTCCCGCGCAGCCGCGCACGCTTTCTCTCCGGAGCAGAATTCCATGCACAAACGCCGTCTCGGTCGGACCGATCTTCTTGTCACCCAGATTTGCCTGGGTTCGATGACATGGGGGCAGCAGAACACGGAAGCGGAAGGTCACGCCCAGATGGACCTCGCCTTCGCGCGTGGCGTCAATTTCATCGACACGGCCGAACTCTATCCGATCCCGCCCAAGGCGGAGACGCAAGGGAGGACCGAAAAGATCATCGGCAGCTGGATGAGGGCCAAGGGCAACCGCGACAAGGTGATCCTTGCCTCCAAGGTCGTCGGCCGCACCGCCAATGCCTGGTTTCGTGGCAACAGGCCCTCGCAACTCGTGCGCGCCGACATTTTCGACGCCATCGACAAGTCGTTGGCCAAGCTTGGCACCGACTATCTCGACCTCTACCAGATCCACTGGCCGGAACGGGACATTCCCTGGGGCGCCAATCCGACGCGTGTCGGCGCCGTGGCGCGTCGCGCCGATTCCGTCGGCGCACCGGCTGGCGAGACGCCGATCGCCGAGACGCTTGCCGTGTTCGAAGAGTTGGTGAAAGTCGGCAAGATCCGCCATTTCGGCCTCTCGAACGAGAGTTCCTGGGGTACGATGCGTTACCTTGCGGAAGCCGATAAAGGGATCGGGCCCCGCGTTGCTTCAATCCAGAACGCCTACAACCTCGTCAACCGCACCTTCGAGGTAAACCTCGCCGAGGTGTGCGAACGCGAGCAGGTGTCTTTGCTCGCCTATTCGCCGCTGGCACAGGGCTATCTCTCGGGCAAATACGACCATGGCGCGCGCCCGCAAGGATCGCGCTCGCAGCTTTTCAACCGCGGGCAGCGCTATGAGACGCCGAATGCCGCGCAAGCGCTGCTCGAATATAATGAACTGGCGCGCTCGTTTGGGCTGGAGCCAGCATTGTTTGCCAACGCTTATGTGTCCAGCCGCCCGTTCGTGACGTCGAACATCATCGGTGCGACGTCGGTCGCGCAACTCGACATGGCGCTGTCCTCGGTGGACGTCGTCTGGACCGAAGAGATGCAGAAGGCGGTCGACGCCATACATCAACGGATCGGCAATCCCTGTCCCTGACAGGTTCGGCCGCGGAATCATTGGGAATAACAAAGGGGTGGAGATGATGGTGGATTTTCCGATCGAGGCCGTGCGGGGAAAGTTCCCCGCGCTTTCGCTCACCGACAATGGTCGCCGTCGCGTCTATCTCGACAATCCCGCCGGCACGCAGGTGCCTCAGGCGGTCGCCGATGCGGTGGCGCGATGCCTGCTGAGCACCAATGCCAATCTGGGGGGATACTTCGCAACGACGCTCGCCGCTCAGGCCGTCGTTGACGACGCGCATGCGGCGATTGCCGATTTCCTCGGAGCGGCCAGCCCTGAGGAAATCATCATCGGCGCCAACATGACGACGCTGACCTATGATATGTCACGCACGCTCGGCCGCACGATGAAGCCCGGCGACGAGATCATCGTCACCCGAATGGACCATGAGGGTAATGTCTCGCCCTGGCTGCAACTGGCCGAGGATCTCGGCCTCACCGTGCGCTGGCTGCCGTTCGATGAAAAGAGCTGGCAGGTCGAGGAGGCGACGCTGGCCAGCCTGCTTTCCGACAGGACGCGGCTGGTCGCGTTGAACTACGCCAGCAACCTGACGGGCTCCATCAATCGGGTCAAGTCATTGACTGCCATGGCTAAACAGGCCGGCGCGCTGGTCTATGTCGATGCCGTGCAGTTCGCCCCGCATGGCCTGATCGACGTGCAGGACATCGGCTGCGATTTCCTGGTCTGTTCGGCCTACAAATTCTTCGGCCCGCATATGGGCATCCTGTGGGGAAGGCGCGGCGTCATCGACGGCCTTGAGCCGTACAAATGCCGCTGTTCCTCCAATGGCCTGCCGGAGCGCTTCGAACTCGGCACGCCGCAGATCGAACTCATGGCCGGTCTGACGGCGGCGGTCGACTATTTTGCCGGCCTTGGCGAGGCACAAGGGCAGGGCGGCTCACGCAGACAGAAGATCGCCAAGGCGTTCGAAGTCGCGATCGCCTACGAAAACCTGTTGGCGCAACGGCTGATCGACGGCTTGTCGGATATTTCAGGCCTCACGATTCGCGGCATCACCGATCCCAAGCGGCTTGGCGATCGCGTGCCGACGGTCTCTTTCACTGTAGACGGCATTGTGCCGGAGACGATCGTGCGGCAGATGAACGCCGAAAACATCTTCCTGTGGTCGGGGCACAACTACGCCTGGGAGATCGTGCATCAGCTCGGCATTCCCGCCGAGCAGGGCGTTGTGCGCATCGGCATCGCGCACTACAACACCTCGGCCGAGATCGACGAGACGCTGGAGAGCGTGCATCGTGTCATCGCCATGCTCAGGCAGCAACGGAGCTGAATTCGGACCGGTCGCCTACCGCGCCTTGCCGCCGAAACCGGTAAGGAACGCGGCAAGGTTGTCGCCGAGCTCGTCGCAGAGATAACCGCCTTCCTGGACGATGACCGTAGGCAGACCCAGCCCAGCGATGGCCTCGCCGATGCGTGAAAAACCCGGCGTCGTCACAGAAAGCCCGCCGAACGGATCGCCCTCGAACGCGTCGAGCCCGAGCGCGACGACCAGCGCATCCGGCGAGAAGGCGCGGATGCGCTGGAATGCAACGCCAAGTGCCTCCAGAAACGCCGCGTCGGCGGATTTGCGCGGCAGCGGCAGATTGAAATTGTAGCCCAGCCCCGGACCTTCGCCGCGCTCGTCCGCATGCCCCCAGAAGAACGGGTAGAAGCGCACGGGGTCGGCATGCAGCGACACGGTGAGCACATCGGGGCGCGCGTAGAAAATGCCTTGCGTGCCGTTGCCGTGATGCAGGTCGACATCGAGGATCGCCACGCGCGCCGCCTGCTTGCGCAGGACTTGCGCGGCGACCGCCGAATTGTTGATGAAGCAGAAGCCGCCGGCGACGTCGGCGAAGGCGTGGTGTCCGGGCGGCCGGCACAGCGCATAGGCTGCCGGTGCGCCTGATATCACCGTTTCCGCCGCCTCGACCGCGCTCCAGGCGCTCCACAGGGCGCTTTGCCATGTCTCCTGGGAGATCGGGCAGGCCGTATCGGCCATGTGATAACCAGCCTGGCCAACGGCGGAGGCTGGATAGGAGCCGGCGCGCGCGATCGGATGAATATTGGGGATCACCTCGGCGGAGGCACCTTCGATACGCTGCCAGCGCGCAAAAATATGCTCGAGGAAGTCGAGATATTCAGGCGTATGGACCGCCGAAACGGGCCCAAGTCCATGATTCCCGGGTCGTTCGATCACGCAACCTGCAGATTTTGCGCCGGCTAACAATCTTTCGGCGCGCTCCGGTTTTTCCGGATTGGGTTGCGGGGCGCCGCTGGAAAGAAAGGCCTTGGGGTCGTGGCGCTTCTGTTCCTGCGCGTAGAAGGCTTTCATTCCTGCTCCCCATTGTCCGGCGCATCGGCGAAGGCAAAAAAGGCATCGCCGATGATCTTCTGCGTCTGTTCGTAACTCGACCAGGCGATGCCCAGCCGTTCATAGAAGACCTTGGCGCCCTCATTGTCGGTGTCGACGGAGAGCCTGAGATAGACGCCGCCATTCTTGCGGCACTCGGCCGCGACCCGCCGCAACAGGCGCTCGCCGATCTTGCGGCCGCGGAAGCGATCCTCGACATAAAGGTCTTGCACATAGACGCCGGGCCTTCCCATCCAGGTCGAGAAGATCGGAAAAGACAGGCAAAGCCCGGCGAATTCGCCGTCGATCTCGGCGATCAGGGTCGAGAAAGCGGGCTTATCGCCGAAGCCGTAGCGGCGCAGATCGTCGGCGGTCGAAACAATCTCCTGATGCGCGCCGATATGCGCGCCAAGCTTGAGCAGCGCGGCGTGGATGGCGTCGGCGTCGTCGATCGTGCCGGGACGGAGGAGGACTTCGGATGGGTTGCTCATGACAGGTGTGATGCCAAGGCACCCCCCTTTGTCCTGCCGGACATCTCCCCCGCAAGGGGGGAGATCGGCGGCTTCGCTCTTGCCGCCCATTCTGCAACGCTTGTGATTGGCGAAACCCAAGGCGACATCCGATCTCCCCCCTTGCGGGGGAGATGGCCGGCAGGCCAGAGGGGGGTGGGCAGGATCGCAATCATCTCCGAGTGTCTAGCTTTCAAAACGTAGTCGATCTCAAAACGCCACCCGGTCGCCGCCCTTGAGCGCCAGCATGTCGCGCGCTTCCGCCGGCGTGGCAACCTCCAGCGACAGCCCTTCGAGAATGCCACGGATGCGGCGCACCTGGTCGGCGTTGGATTTCGCCAGCTGGCGGCCGTCATAGAGACTGTCCTCGAGCCCGACGCGGACATTGCCGCCCATCGCCGCCGCGATCGAGATCAGCGGCATCTGGTTGCGCCCCGCGGCCAGGACCGAGAACTGGTAGCTGTCGCCGAACAGCTTGTCGGCGATGCGCTTCATGTGGATGAGATTGTCCGGATCGGCGCCGATGCCGCCCAGTATCCCCAGCACGAACTGGATGAAGAGCGGGCCGGACACCAGGCCCCGATCACGGAAATGCGCCAGGGAGTAGAGATGGCCGACATCGTAGCACTCGAACTCGAAGCGCGTGCCGCAGCCCTTGCCCAGCCTCTCCAGCACGCCTTCCATGTCGGCGAACGTGTTCTTGAAGATGGTGTCGCGTGTCGCTTCGAGCAGCTTGGGTTCCCATTCGTGCTGCCATTCGCGCGGCTTGTCGAGCATTGGAAACAGCGCGAAATTCATCGAGCCCATGTTGAGCGAACACATTTCGGGTTGCGCCCGCAAGGGAGCCGCCAGCCGCTGGTCCAGCGTCATCAGCGAGGAGCCGCCGGTCGTGATGTTGATGACCGCGTCGGTTGCCTGCTTGATGCGCGGCAGAAACTGCATGAACACATCGGGATCGGCGGTCGGCCGGCCGTCCTTGGGGTCGCGGGCGTGAAGATGCAGGATCGAGGCGCCGGCTTCCGCCGCCGCGATCGCGTCCGCTGCAATCTGGTCCGGCGTCACCGGAAGATAGGGCGACATCGACGGTGTATGGACCGAGCCGGTGACGGCGCAGGTGATGATAACTTTGCGCGGCGCCATTGCCTTACCCCCGGCCTTCGACCGGCAGGTCGAGTTCGCCAGCCAGCACTTCCAGCGAGTCGCCTATGATGGAGACGATCTCGCCGACCTGCTCGGCCGTGACGATCATCGGTGGCGCAACCATGAAATTGTCGCCGTCAACGCCACCCTTGACCTTGCGGCCATAGATGATCAGCCCGCGCTCATAGGCAAGGTCGAGCAGGCGTTGCGTTGCTTTCCTGTTCTGGTCGATAGGCTTGAGCGTTTCGGGATCGGCGACCATCTCGGCGCCTGTCAGCAGGCCTTTGCCGCGCACATCGGCGATGAATGGAAAACGCTTCGCCAACCCTTTCAACCCGTCCATCAGCACGTCGCCCATGGCTGCCGCATTGGTGATCAGGTCGAGCCGGTCCATTTCGCCCAGCACCGCCAGCCCGGCGGCACAGGCCAGCGGGTTGCCGGCGTAGGTGTGACCGTGCTGGAAGCCGCCCGAGGCGAGCAGCGGCTGCACCAGGCGCATTGGCGCTGCGAGCGCGCCGAGCGGCGCATAGCCGGAGCCCAGGCCCTTCGACAGCGCGACGATGTCGGGCTTGCAGTTCCAGTGGTCGCCGCCCAGGAATTTGCCGGTGCGGCCGGCACCGCTCATCACTTCATCGTGGATGAGCAGGATGCCGTAGCGGTCGCAGATCTCGCGCACCCGCGCATAATAGCTTTCCGGCGCCACGAGCGCGGCGGTAGCGGCGCCGCCGATCGGCTCCATGATGAAGGCCACGACGCTGTCCGGTCCCTCGGCGAGGATCTTTTCTTCCAGCATGTCCGCGTAGCGGATACCGCGCTGCTCCATCGAAAGGTTGTCCCGGTCGCGCCATGCGCTGGGTGCCGGCACGGTCGGCATCACCCGCATCATCGGCTCGAAAGTCTCGGCCAGCGCGTCGTCGCCCGTGATCGAGAGCGAGCCAAGCGTGCCGCCATGGTAGGAGGGGAAGCGGGTGATCACCTTCCAGCGGGATGCCTGTCCGGTTGCCACGGCCCATTGGCGAGCCAGCTTGATGCAGGATTCCGTCGCTTCCGAGCCGCCGGACACGAAGAAGACGCGGTCCATGCCTTCCGGCAGCTTGCCGGCCAGTTCCCGCGCAAGTTCTTCCGCGGGTTCGTTCTCGAAATGCAGCCGGTAGGCGAAGGTGGCGCGATCCATCTGCCGCTTCATGGCGTCCAGCACATTGCGGTTGGAATGGCCGATATTGGCGACCATCGGTCCGCTCGAACCGTCGATGAAGCGGCGGCCGTCCTGCGTCCACATATAGATGCCTTCGGCGCGGTCGATGAGCGGCCGGCGCAGGCTGGACAAGTAGAAGAGATGCGAGTCGCGCCGGGTCTCGGCGGCGTTTTGTGCTTTCGACATGTCAGGACTTTCCGAGATAACGATCAAGAACATTTCGGGTGACGCGTTCGACCATCGGGTCTTGCCGCAGCAGGCCGGCCACCCATTCGCAGCTTCCGGCGTGGAACACCTCGCCCTTGCCACGGGGAAAATTGACGATCATGCCGTTGCTGCGTTTGACTTTTTCGAGACTGGCGTCGCTGCGGTCGCCAAACAGCGTTTCGGCGCTGAAGCGGCCGTCCTCATCGGTCAGGAACTGGTCCTCGATGGGAATGTCGGCGCTTTCCTCGACCTGGCTTGCCATGCCGACAGCGAGAACCTGCAGGCCATCCGGCGCGCCGCTGGTCGCGGTCGGGTAGGGCAGGCCATCCCGTGTTTCGAAGTCGAGCCCGTCGACCTCGTAGCCATAGACGTGACTGTCGGCGCCGAGCAGGTCGCCATAATAGATGCCCGTGCCGGCAAAGGCCCAATGTTCGGGCCGATAGACGGGAAAGCCGCGGACGCCGCGTGGCGCGCAGCCACCCCAGCCCGCGTAAAGGCCGCGGGTGGCATTGAGCCCGAAAGTCTCGGCGCCCGGCCGGCCGATCTCGGGCGCTTCCCAGGAATTGGTGGCGCGCGTCACGTCGCCGTCGCGATAGATCGGGTCTTCTGCGCGGGCGCGATATTTGTAGCAGACCTGCCGGCGGCCTTCGTCCTCCAGACGCGTCTGCCACATGAAATTGCCGGCAAAGCGTGCCGCGTGACCGCCGCGCTCGACATAGAGGTCGACGGCGTCGCGCATTTCCCAGGTCCAGTATTCGTCATGGCCGACAAAGACCGCGCAGTCGTAGCCGTCCAGAATCTCGGGCGAGAAGTGCAGATCGTGCTGGCTGGCGAGGTCGATGGTGTAGCCGGCCCGTTCGGCGAAGCGGAACATATGGCTGTCATAGCTTGCCCAGCCCGAGGACGCGTACTTCTTGGAATGGCCGGTGGCGAGCGCCCATTCCATATGGGGGTAACGCGGCACGGTTTTTGGCGGCACCGCTACCTCCAGCGGCACGCGCGGCGCGTCCTTGGGCAGCACGGCGAAGCCGCGACACCAGGGACGCTGCGTCGACACGACCGGCGAATAGAGGTTGCGATCCGGCCCGGTGATGCCCTGATAGTGGTTGGAGCCGCCCCAGGTATTGTAGGCGAGCCAGGTGCCCGTGGCCGCGACCTGCAGCACGCGGCCGGGCTTCTTGCCTGGCTGGGGAGAGACGATGAAGATGTGATGACTCTGGATCGGCTTGCCGTCGCGTCCGTCGGCCGTCAGCGTTATCCGGTAGGCTCCGGACGGCCAGTCGCCGCCGATGCGGAAGTCGAATGAGGCTTCCCAGCCGCAACCTTCTGCCGAGCATTGGTCCGGACTGTCCTGCCAGCGCGAGGCGATGCCCGACGTCTCGAACACTTTCGTCTCGCTGCCGCCATCGCGAAAGATCGTCATGCTGAAGGACGGCGCCGTCGAACTGACATGCAGCGTCACGGTCTCGCCGGCGCGATAGGAAAAGCGATCCGAGTAGCACCAGATCTCACCGCGTTCGCCATCCATGCCCGGCCACTCATAGTAATGGCCGCGCACCGCGTGGCGGCGCTGCTCCGCTGTCAGTCCGAAATCGGGGAATTCGGTGGGCAATCTGGTCATCATCATACTCAGGCGGACAGGTATTTCTTGAGGAAGGTGCGGGTGCGTTCCTTCTGTGGCGTGCGAAAGATTTCGGCCGGCGGGCCTTCCTCGACCACGACGCCGCCATCCATGAACAGCACCCGGTCGGCCACCTCGCCGGCAAAGCGCATTTCATGCGTTACGATGAGCATGGTCATATGCTCGGCGGCAAGCTGTTTCATCACAGTGTTGACTTCGTCGACCAGCTCGGGGTCGAGCGCCGAGGTTGCCTCGTCGAACAGCATCACCTTGGGCTGCATGGCCAGCGCGCGGGCGATCGCGACGCGCTGTTTCTGGCCGCCTGAAAGCCGCGACGGATAGGCGTCGATCTTTTCGGCCAGCCCGACCTTCGAGAGCAGGCTGTGCGCGAGCGCCTTGGCGTCGGTCTTCGGCATGCCTTTGAGGATCACCGGTCCCATGGTGATGTTCTCCAGCACGGTCAAATGCGGGAATAGGTTGAAGTGCTGGAACACCATGCCCATCTGCTGGCGCACCTTGTTGATGTGCCGCTCGAAGGCCTGTCCGTGAAGGTTCTGGTTGACCTGCACCCCATCGAGCCAGACCTCGCCGCCATTCAGCGTTTCGAGGTGGTTGATCGAGCGCAGCAGCGTGCTCTTGCCCGAGCCACTCGGGCCGATGATGGCCACGATCTGTCCCCGCTCGACCGACAGGTCGATACCTCTGAGCACTTCGACCGCACCGAAGGATTTGCGCGCGCCGCGAACCTCGACCATTGGCTGCCGTGCGCTCATCGGGAGACCTCCACATGCCGTTCAAACCGATGCAGGGCGGCCTCCAGGATCAGGTTCAGGATGTAATAGAGCGCGGCGGCCGTGATGTAGAACTCGAACGGTCGGAAGGTCTCGCTGATCGCCAGCTGTGCCGAATGGACCAGTTCGGCGATGCCGATGACGGACACGATGGACGATTCCTTCAGCAGCGCAATGAGGTTGCCGCCGATCGGCGGCGCGGTGTTGCGGATGGCCTGCGGTATCACGACGTAATGCAACGCCTGCCACTTGCCGAAGCCGATGCTGCGCGCGCCCTCGCTCTGGCCGGTATCGACCGCCACGATGCCGGCGCGGATGACATCGGCATTGTAGACGGCGAAGTGCAGGCCAAGTCCGATGATGCCGGCGGCCAGGGCGGGTATGTCGATGCCAACCTGAACCAGGCCGAAATAGATGAGGAACAACTGCAGCAGCAGTGGCGTGCCCATGAACACCCACATGAAGGCGCGCACCGGATAGGCCAGGATCGCCGGGGCATAGAGGACGGCAACGGCGAACAGGATGCCGAAGACGAAGCTGAGGATGCCCGCTGAAACCGTCAGAACCGCGGTCCACCAGGCGCCCGTGAGAAGAAGGTCCCAGTAGGGAACGACAACGCTGAAATCGAGACCTTGCATCGTGCTCTCCTGTCAGGCGATGGCAAAGCGTTTGTCGAGCAGGTCGACGATGCGGGCGACGGCGTAGACCATGATCATGTAGAGAAGTGCTGCAACGCCGAAGATCTCGAACGGCTTGTAGGTAGAGCCGATGAAGCGCTGGGCGGTGTAGGTCAGCTCAACGACCGAGATAGTCGACACCAGCGCCGAGCCCTTCAATAACGCGACGGTGTTGACGCCGAGTGGGCGGATCATCAATCGCGCCGCCTGCGGCAGTACGACCTTGCGCAAGGTCTGGAAGCGGCTGAAGCCGATGGTGCGCGCAGCCTCGGTCTGGCCCCGGTCGACCGCCATCACCGCGCCCCGGATCGATTCCGCCATATAGGCTCCGATGTTGAGGCCAAGGCCGATGACGCCAGCCGCGAACGGCTCCAGATTGATGCCGACCTGCGGGCCGCCGAAATAGAGCACGAACAGCTGGATCAGGCACGGCGTGCCGCGAAACAGGCTGACATAGACCGTGCCGATAGCCCGCAGGATCGCCGGTCTCGACATTTTGGCTGCCGCCGCGAATGCCGCCGCGACCAGCCCCAGGATCAGGGCCAGTGCGGTCAGTTCCAGCGTCACCAGCGCGGCTTCCACGAAGAACGGGAAGACGCGCTGCATCAAGGAGAAATCCATGGGATCGGCCAATCAACAACAGCGCATCGCCTCAGGCGGATCCGGCCGCCCGAGGCCGGATGAGATCAGCGAATGTCGCTGCCGACCCACTGCTTGGAGATCTTCTCGTAGCTTCCATCGGCCATCATGTCGTCCAGCGCCTTCTGCATGGCGGCCTTGAGCTCGGGATTGTCCTTGCGGATGGCGATGCCGATGGCGACGCTGCCGCCTTCGATGTTGGGTGTGTCGAGCTTGCGCACCTTCTCACCGGTTTCCTTGACGGCGACCATGACTGGAATGTTGTCGACGACGATGGCGTCGACGCGGCCGGCCTTCAGCTCCAGCAAGAGTTCCGGCAGGCCCTTGTAGGTGCGGACATCCCAGCCGCCCTGCTGGCGGGCCCATTTCTCGTGCGTCTCGCCGAGCGTCACGCCAAGGGTCTTGCCCTTGAGGTCGTCGAGGCTTTGCACCTTGGAATCCTGGCTCACGAAAACCGCGCGCCCGGCGTGATAATAGGGACCGACGAAATCGACCACCTTCTCGCGCTCCGGTGTGATCGTCATCGAGCCGACCACGGTATCGTATTTGTTCGCGAGCAGCCCGGCGATGATGCCGTCCCAGGCGGTGGTGATAATGGTGCCCTTGACGCCGATGCGCTCGGCGATCGCCTTGCCGATATCGGCGTCGAAGCCGACGACTTCGTTCTGGTCATTGACGAAGTTGAAGGGCGGATACTGTCCGCTCATCGAAATCTTCAGCTCGCCGGCTGCCTTGATCTTTTCGAGATCGTCGGCCCGGGCCGTAGCCGTGTGGAAAGTCGATGCGAGCAGCAGCGCCGCCACGGCAATGCCGGAGAGTATCCTGTTCATATGACGTCTGTCCTCTGGATGAAGCGGGAAGGCTTGTTTTTGGGAGGCTTTGGGGCGCTCTCCTGACGCCGATGATTGCGTTTGCCGAAGCATTGCGCAAATAGATAATGGAAATAGGGAGCATAGATTTCAGGAATGGCTTTGCCTCGCCCCGAACGTCTGGTCTGGGACCTCGACTGGAACCTTCTGCGGACATTCGTCGTCATCGCCGAGGTCAAGAGCATCACCCGCGCTGCCGAGCGCCTCAACCTCAAGCAGCCCAGTGTCAGCAACGCCTTGCGACGGCTGGAGGACCGCGTCGGCCGTCGCCTGGTCGAGCGCGACGCCACGCGCTTCGAACTGACCGAGGTCGGTCGGCTGATCTACGAGCAGAGCGTCGAGGTGTTCGGCTCCATATCGCAACTGCCGCTGCTGATGCGCGGCATCAGCGACGATGTCACCGGCCATGTCATGATCGCCACCGCCAGCCATGTCGTCTCGCCGCTGTTCGATCGTGCATTGGCGGAATTTCATCGCGACTATCCGCGCGCCAGCATCACCATCTCGGTCGCGGCAAGTACCGAAGTGGCCAAGCAGGTGAGGGAGCGCCGCGCCTCCTTCGGCATCTGCCTGGTCAGCCAGCGCGATCCCGCGCTGGATTACACCATGGTCTATCGTGAATTCTTCGGCTTCTTCTGCGGTCCGCGGCACAGGCTTTACGGCAAGACCGGCCTGGACCTTGCGGACCTGCGCGGCGAGCCTTCGGTATCCTTCCAGACCGATCATATTTCGGACGCGTTGCGGCCGGTTGCCCTGCTGCGCAGCGAAGCCAGATTGAATGCCGACGTCCTCGGCGTCTCATCAAGTCTCGAGGAAGTACGGCGCATGATCGTTGCCGGACTCGGTATCGGTCCGCTGCCGCTGCATGTCGCGCGGCGCGATGTGACGGACGGCATATTGTGGCGGCTGCCGCCCTATGATGCCCCGCCGGCGATCGATATCTTCCTGTTGACCAATCCCGACAAGGCGATGAACCGGGCCGAGAAGGCACTTCTGTCGGGGCTGCAGGCGCTGATCGCCGAAACGCCGCTCGACGAGCGCATCTACGACGCCTGACCAGCCGGCACGGGCCTATTCGACCAGGAGGCTCGCCGCACGGCCGCGCATCGGTTCGTCCAGTGGCACCGACTTCCGCGCGGCAAGGTCGAAGCGCACGCTGGTGGTGCGGCTCGATGCATGGATGATGCCGTCGAGCGATCCGGACATCACCTGTTCGAAGGTGATGGAGGTACGGCCGACCTTCACGACGTGCGAACGGATGGTTAGCAGCGACCCCGCCTTCGTTTCATGGCGATAGTCGATCTCGGTGCGCACGTCGGCCCATCCTATCTGCGATCCCGAACTGGTCTCCTGTCCGGCGATATGGCCGAGGATATGGAAACTCGCATCATCGAACATCGCCGCGTAGTGGCGCACATTCATGTGCCCCATGACATCGCACATCCAGGGATGGGTCACGCCGACAAAAGTCACGAGGGCTTTGCTCATCGATTGGTCCCGCAGGCTCGTTGAAGATGGCAAGGGCCATATCGAAACATGCTCCGGCAGGCAAACGGGCGAGCAGCCCCGGGATTTCCGTCGAGGCGGGCGCGCTCCCATTCGCCGCCCGCGCCCTTGGCCATCTCGAGCAAACCATCTATCTCTGGAAATGGCGCGGTTTGCCGCCACGGGGTTTCGCATGCTCAGGGTCCAGAAGGTCAAGGTCGACGATATCTACGTGCCCACCGCGCGCAGGAAGACGCTGCATCCAGAAACCGTCCGGCATCTCGCCGAGGACATACTGGAAAACGGCATGAAGACGCCGATCCAGGTCCGCCATGACGGCAAGCGTCATGTCCTGGTCGAAGGGCTGCACCGGCTGGAAGCGGCAAAATGGCTCGGCGAGTCGGAAATCGACGCCTATCTGGTGCAGGCCAAGCGCCACTGACGCGGACGCCTGCCAGCTTCTTGCGGTCCGGCAGTCCAAGATTTTTTCATCGGTATTGTCGGGCAACCCTGTGTTGGCTCGTCTTTGAGACGGAGATCAAGCCAACACCGAGGAGACCACCATGACCACCAAGCTCGACATCACCCCGGCCAACGACCGCGAACTGGTCATTGCCCGCATCATCGATGCGCCGCGCCAGAACGTTTACCGCTGCTGGGCCGACACCAGGCTTTTGACGCAATGGTTCGCGCCAAAGCCCTGGACCACGCCGCGCGCCGAAATGGATGTGCACACCGGCGGCTCGAGTTTTGTCGTCATGGCTGGTCCGGACGGCAATGAATTTCCCAATCACGGCGTGTTCCTCGACGTCGTTCCCGGCGAAAAGATCGTTTTCACCGACGCCTACACCAAGGCTTGGGAGCCGTCGGAAAAACCGTTCATGACGGCGGTTCTGACCTTCGAGGATGAGGGCCAGGACAAGACCCGCTACACGGTCCGGGTCCGGCATTGGAGCGTGGCCGATCGCGAGCAGCACGAGAAGATGGGCTTTCACCAGGGCTGGAGCCAGTGCGCCGATCAACTTGAGGAACTCGCCATGACGCTTTGATGGCGGCTGGGTCAGACCAGGGCGGAGACTCGGTACGAGGTGGTCGGCGAAACCGGATATCCGTCGACCATTTCTCGCCGAGCCCTATTCGGCATCGATCTGGTTCTGGGGTGCCGCCTTCTGGAAAGCCGGCAGCGCCAGGCAGGCGGCATTGATGCGGGTGATCGTCGGGTAGGGCGTCAGGTCGACGCCGAAGCGGGCGTTGCTGGTGACCTGCGCGGCCAGGCAGATATCGGCCAGGCCCGGCAGGTCGCCATGGCAGAATGTTCCTGTCTGCGGCGACGAAGCCAGGATCTTTTCAAGCGGCTGAAAACCTTCATTTACCCAGTGGCGGAACCAGTTGGCGATGTCCTCGTCGCCGGCGCCGAACAGAGTGCGCAGCGACGTCAGCACGCGCAGATTGTTTACCGGATGGATGTCACAGGCGATCATCTGCGCCAGCATTCTCACGCGCGCCCGGCCGAGTGCGTCTTTCGGCAGCAGCGGCGGTTGGGCCAGTGTTTCGTCGAGGTATTCGATGATCGCCAGCGACTGGGTCAACAGCGTGCCTTCATCCAGCACCAGCGCCGGCACCAACCCTTGAGGATTGACCGCGAGATAGGCCGCCTCCAGATGCTCGCCATGGCGCAGATGATGCGGCACGTAGGTATAGCTCAGCCCCTTCATCTCCAGTGCGATCCGCACCCGGTATGAGGTGGATGAACGATAGTAATTGTGCAGGACGATATCGCTCATGGCTCTGTCGTTCACGACTGCGGCTGACCGATGGTTATCTCGATCGTGCCGATGCCGTCGACGCCGCCGGTCATCGTCTCGCCCGGCTTGACCGCGCCGACACCGGCGGGCGTGCCGGTGAAGATCAGGTCGCCAGCTTGCAACTCGACGCCTTCGCTGCAAATCGAAACGATGTCCGCGATCGGCCAGATCAGTTCAGCGAGATCTGCATCCTGCCGGACCTTGCCGTCGACGGCGAGCCAGATGCGGCCCTTCGCCGGATGGCCTGACTTTCGTGCCGGCACAAGCGGCCCGCACGGCGCGGAACGGTCGAAGGCTTTTGACCAGTCCCAGGGCCGTGCCGCTTTCTTGGCCTCGTCCTGGAGATCGCGGCGGGTGAGGTCGATGCCGACGCCATACCCCCAGACATGGTCCAGCGCCCGCTCGCGCGGGATGCGGAAGCCAGCCTTGCCGATCGCTGCCACCAGTTCGATCTCGTGATGCAAATTGGCCGTCAGAGGCGGGTAGGGAATCGCGGTACCACTGTCGACTACCGCGTCGGCGGGCTTGGTGAAGAAGAACGGGGGATCGCGCTCGTCATTGCCGAACTCGCGGGCGTGCGCGGCATAGTTGCGGCCTACGCAGAAGATGCGGCGTATCGCAAAGCGGTCGGCCGACCCTTTGATGGCGACAGACGGCGTCGGTGTGACGGGAAAGACGAAGGCGGTCATTGCAAGCCCTGAACTGATTTCAAACCGGGGCACCTTCGACCCATTTCGCGCAGCGAGCAAGGCGTCGCATTTCGTGCAGCGGAGGATTGCAAAAAGCCCTATAAGGAATCCGGATGGCGGCGGTAGACTATTTGGCAATAATCCGGTGACGGGCGCGGGACTACGCTGTCCCAAGCAAATCGAAGAACAGGGGTTCGAACGAACGCCATGACGCCAGCCACGGATCGTGCCCGCTTTCTGATCATCGACGATCATCCGCTGTTTCGCGAGGCGCTGCACAGTGCCGTGCAGATGGCCTATCCCGAGGTCGATACGGTGGAGGCGCGTTCGATCACCGAGGCGGTCAACCTGCTGGCGGGCGCCAAGCCGTTCGACCTCGCGCTGCTCGATCTCAGCATGCCCGACGTGCATGGTTTCGAGGGCTTGTTGCAGCTCAGGACCCGCTATCCGCGCCTGCCGGTGGTGATCGTGTCGGGCTATGAGGAGCCGAAGATCATTTCGGAGGCCCTGTCCTACGGCGCGGCCGGCTTCATCCCGAAATCGGCGCGCAAGAGCGACCTTGCCAATGCCATACGTTCGGTGATGGACGGGGCGATCTACGTGCCGGAAACCTATGAGGGGCAGCCGCGTGATGCCGACAGCAGCGACCGCGCCGACATGGTGCAACGGCTTTCGACGCTGACGCCGCAGCAGCTGCGCGTCCTGCAGATGCTGCGCCAGGGCCTGCTCAACAAGCAGATCGCCTATGAACTGCAGGTCGGCGAGACTACGGTCAAGGCGCATGTCTCCGAGATCCTGCGCAAGCTCAACGTCTACAGCCGAACGCAAGCGGTGATCGAGGTGTCGAAGCTGGACAGCGCGGAGCTGTTTCGTGATCAGGCGGGATTTTGAGGTTTTCCCAGGCGCATGCTCTCACGGCACTGCGTCGGCTCGCATAAGCGTCACTCGCCTTATCCTGTCCAAGTGAGGCTCATACTCGATGTGTATCGAATGACGCTCTTGGTCATATCGATCCCAAGCGCCGTATTCACCTAAAATAGGATGGCTATGGGGCTTTCCGCTCTTTGAAGGTATGCCAAGCATGCTTTGCAGTGCCCAGCGTTTCGTCGAAAAGGGAATATCAATCAGCGATTTGTCGATATCGTCCGCTTCTACAAATATAGTCGTTATCGCTTCATCACTGTCGCATGTGAATGAAAACCCTTGCCGGCTGGCCTCATAGTTTATTGTTTTTTCTGGAAGGTCATCGTCAACTGATCGTTGAAAATTCCAGCGTCTAAATGGGTCCGACGTCAAAAGGCAAGCTGCCGGTTTTCCGAGAAAATCAAGAAGGCGCATTGTTGCTCTAAGCCAGCAGATGCGCCAGCAGCGCCCGCAGCTGCGCCGGTTTCAGCGGTTTGCGCATCAGTTCGATGCCGCCGGCGCGCGCCGCCTTGGCGACGGCTTCGGAACTGTCGGCGGTGACGATCAGCGCCGGCACGGCGCGGCCGAGATAGTCGCGGACCTCGGCTATCGTCGCGGTGCCGAGATCGCCTCCGTCGAGATGCTGATCGGCGATGACGATGTCGGGCACCCAGTCGGTATCGCCAAGCATGTCCAGCGCGTCGTCGGTGGAAGTGGCGGTCCGCACCAGGCATTGCCAGCGTTCGAGCAGGAAAGTCATGGCCTCCAGCACGTCCGCGTCGTTCTCGACCAGCAGGACCTTGGTGCCGAACAGGCCGTAGCCGCGTGGACGCTCCAGGCTGGCGGCGCTGGCGATGGCGTCGGCCGGCGCGCCGATGCCGACAGGAACGTCGATGTGGAAGATGGTGCCCCGGCCGACCTTGGATGAGAACGTCACGGGGTGGCCGAGCGCGCCGGCCATACGCCGCACGATGGCGAGGCCGAGGCCAAGGCCCCCGCCGTCGAGTTCGGCATTCGCCGGCGAAGTGCCGCGATGGAACTCCTCGAACACCGCCTCGCGCTGATCCTCGGGAATGCCGCAGCCGGTGTCGGCGACATCGATGCGGATCGTGTCGCCGCGATGGCGCGTGCCTACGAGCACGCCGCCCGAGCGGGTATAGCCCAGCGCATTGGAGAGGATGTTCTGCAGGATGCGGCGCAGCAGCGTGCGGTCCGAGCGCACCACGGCATTGACCGGCCGGAACTTGAGCGACAGCTGCTTCATTTCCGCGACGGGCAGGAAATCCGAGCGCAGCGACGAGAACAGCGCCTCCAGGCTGACGTCGCCGATGTCGGGCTGCACCACGCCGGCATCGAGCTTGGAAATGTCGAGCAAGGTGCGCAGCAGGTCTTCCATGGTTTCCAGCGAGCGCTCGACCTGACGCACCAGCTTCCTGCCCTCGTCGCTGGTCTGCACCTCGGCAAGCGCCGAGACGGAGAGGTGCGCGGCGTTCAACGGCTGCAGCACGTCATGGCTGGCCGCGGCGAGGAACCTTGTCTTGGACAGGTTCGCCAGCTCGGCGTTTTCCTTGGCGGCGCTGAGATCGATGTTGGACTGTTCGAGCCGGCGCAGGGTCGCATGCAATTCCTCGGTGCGGTTGCGCACGCGGTTTTCCAGCGAGATCGCGGTCTGGAACAAGGAGAATGCGTTGCCTTGCTGATCCATCGACCGCTCGACGCGACTGACCAGGGCGGCGTTGATCTTCTTCAGTTTGTCGAGGTCGTTTATGTCGCGGAGGGGCATCTGGTTTCGCCGCCTATTCGGCCGCTTGGCGATCGCCGAAAGCGATGCCGGTGAACGTCTGGTTCAGGTGCATGGAGCGGTATTGCTCGCCATAGGTGCCGAAGCCGACGACATTGTTGACCCGGTACAGTTCCGAAATGTCGCGGAAGACCTGGCGGTTACGGGCATCGAGCCGGCGCAGGACGCAGTCGAAGCCGAGGATGAGGTCGATCCCGCCAAGCCTTTCCTCGACCTCGCGCAAGGCCGCGCGCGTCGATTCCACCATGTCCTTGGGCTGGGCGATCGACAGCACCACGCCGTCGTCGATGGCGCAGAAGAAGGACAGCGAGCCATCGGCATGCATCCTCTGGATCGACCGGCAGTAATATTCCCCGCCCACCTTCACCACGACGGGGTGCGAGGCGAAGCTCAGCGGGGTCAGCATTTGTGGCACGATGCCGACCGAGGCGGCGTACTCTTGCGCCGCATTGGTGGCGTTGAATTCCCGCACGATGCGATGATCGGGGTCGGACGCCGTCACCACCAGCTTCTCGTCGGTGGGAACGAAATTGTCGGTCTTGAAGACGTGGAAGGGAATTTCGGTTGATATCAGCACGATGATGGCGCTGTCGGAAGTGACCTTGCCATTGGAGATCAGCCGCGTCGTCTCGAATTTCAGGTCGTCGCCAGCCGATCCTCCGAGCAAGGGGATGTCGTCCAGACCCCAGTGGATGGCCGAACTCACCGCCTCCTCGGCGTAGGACAGCCCGTCGATGAAGCAGAGCGCGAAGGTGTTTCTGGCCTGCCCGGCGCCGACGCGGCCGTGCAGTGTGCGGCGCAAGGCCTCAACCTCGCCGGTGATCCTGTCCATGCCCGACGACGACAAATTGTCGACCATGGTGGTGACCGCGGTGAAAGACGCCGAGGGAAGCAGCATCGCCAGCATATGGCCTTCCTCGAGCCCCTGCGGCGTGATCTCGCCCGCCGTCGAGCAGCCGGCATGGTGGAGTGCGGGCGCATGGGAACAGAGTGCCCGCGACAGGGCGTCGGCCTCGACGAGGCTCTGCGAAAAGAACAGCAGGGCAAAACCGGCATTTATCGCGGCGGCCTCGGCGGCCACCGCGCGGGCGAAGACATCCGGGTCGGGCTCGTCCGTGGTCAGCGCCGACAAGCCGCATGCGTAGCGCGTCCGTGAACTGGTCAGCGGCGTTCTCCCGCATTTCCTCCGACGCATTCTTGTGCACGTCGGGCGCGCCAGCGTCGGACGGTATTGTTGCCGCCAATCCGCATTTTGGCAATGGGGCCGCGGGAACGCGTTTTCGCGCGCTGGCCATGACCGAAAGTACAATGATCCGGCTTTGCGCCGCGCTGTTTTTTGAGCGTTGTGCGGTGTAGGAATAACGCATGGCCGAAGTGCCAGCGGCGCGTCGGCAGCGTGATGACCAAGGTTGATACCCAGGGAGGATTCATGTCGGACGTTTCGTTTGTTGTGAACGGCAGGCGGGTCAGTGGCGCCGTCGAGGACCGAACGCTTCTGGTTCATTTCCTGCGGGAGAATCTGGGACTGACCGGCACCCATGTCGGCTGCGACACGTCGCAGTGCGGGGCCTGCGTGGTCCATGTCGACGGCAGGGCGGTCAAGTCCTGTTCGATGCTCGCCGCCCAGGCGTCCGGATCGACCGTGACAACAATCGAAGGTCTCGCCAGTGGCCCGGACCTGCATCCCGTGCAGGCGGCATTCAAGGAACACCACGGCCTGCAATGCGGTTTCTGCACGCCAGGCATGATCATGACGGCGACCGACATGATCAGCCGCCATCCCGAAGGCCTCGACGAGGCCACCGTGCGGGCCGAACTGGACGGCAACATCTGCCGCTGCACCGGCTACCACAACATCGTGAAGGCGATCCTTGCCGCATCCAAGACGATGTCGAAGGGGGCCACCAAGGGCAAAGCGAAGCAGGCTGCGTGAGCGAAGAGTGAGTAGTCAGTAGCCGGTCCGAACCGGCGGCGATCTTCGCTACTCACTACTTCCTACTCACTATCTCGGGAGGAATTTCTTATGGGCATTGAAGGTGTTGGCGCACGGGTCGCGCGCAAGGAAGACAAAAGGTTCATCACCGGCGCAGGCCGCTATGTCGACGACATGGTGGTGCCGGGCATGAAGCACGCGGTGTTCGTGCGCAGCCCGCACGCGCACGCGCAAATCAAGAAGATCGACGTCAAGAAAGCTCAGGCCATGCCCGGCGTCATCGGCGTGCTGACCGGCAAGGAGCTCAAGGCGGACGGAATCGGCAATCTGATCTGCGGCTGGATGATCCACTCCAAGGACGGCTCGCCTATGAAGATGGGCGCATGGTCGCCCCTGGCCGTGGACAAGGTTCGCTATGTCGGCGATGCCGTGGTGGTGGTGGTGGCGGAGACCAAGGGGCAGGCGCGCGACGCGGCGGAAGCGGTCGAGATCACCTACAAGGAACTGAAGGCGGTGGTCGATGCCACCAAGGCGCTAGAGAAGGGCGCGCCGCAAATCCACGCCGAGGCCGAGGACAATCTCATCTTCGACTGGGAGATCGGCGACGCCAGGGCAACCGATGCCGCCATCAAGGCGGCCGCGCATGTGACCCGCATGAAGATCGTCAACAACCGGCTGGTGCCGAACGCCATGGAGCCGCGTGCGGCGCTCGGTCACTACGACAAGGCCGAAGACCACTTCACCTGCTGGACGACATCGCAGAACCCGCATGTCGCGCGGCTGGTGATGAGCGCTTTCTACAATGTCGCGCCGGAAAACAAGCTGCGCGTCATCGCGCCTGACGTCGGCGGCGGCTTCGGCTCCAAGATCTACATCTATCCCGAGGAGATCGTCTGCCTGTGGGCCTCCAAGAAGACCGGCGTGCCGGTCAAATGGGTCGCCGACCGGACGGAGAGCTTCCTTTCGGACGCCCATGGCCGCGACCACGTCTCGATGGTGGAAATGGCTTTCGACAAGGACAACAGGATCACCGGGCTGAAGGTCGACACCATCGCCAATCTCGGCGCCTACATGTCGCTGTTCTCGTCCTGTGTGCCGACCTATCTCTACGCGACACTGCTGTCGGGCCAGTACAACATTGCGGCCATCCACGCCAATGTGCGCACCGTCTACACCAATACGGCGCCCGTCGATGCCTATCGCGGGGCAGGGCGGCCTGAAGCCACCTATCTGTTGGAGCGGACGATGGAGGCGGCGGCGCGCGAACTTGGCGTGTCGCCGGCCGAGTTGCGGCGCAAGAACTTCATCACATCGTTCCCTCATCAGACACCCGTCATCATGAACTATGATGCCGGCGATTATGGCGCCTCGCTCGATGCGGCCATGAAGAGCGCGGACTATGCCGGCTTTGCCAGGCGCAAGGCGGATGCGGCGAGGAAGGGCAAGCTGCGCGGCATCGGCATGAGCTGCTACATCGAGGCGTGCGGCATCGCCCCATCGGCGGCGGTCGGTTCGCTGGGCGCCGGCGTCGGCCTCTGGGAATCGGCCGAAGTGCGCGTCAATGCCGTGGGCACGATCGAGGTGCTCACCGGCTCGCACAGCCATGGCCAGGGTCACGAGACGACCTTCGCGCAGCTGGTCAACCAGCGTTTGGGGGTGCCGATCGATTCGGTTTCGATCGTCCATGGCGACACCGACAAGGTGCAGATGGGCATGGGCACTTACGGCTCGCGCTCGGGCGCCGTCGGCATGTCGGCGGTCGCCAAGGCGCTCGACAAGGTCGAGGCCAAGGCCAAGAAAATCGCCGCGCATCTGCTGGAAGCGGACGAGGGCGACATCGTCATCGAAAACGGCGCGCTGAAAGTCGCCGGCACCGACAAGAACGTGCCGTGGTTCCAGGTGGCGCTTGCCGCCTATACCGCGCACAACCTGCCGGCGGGCATGGAGCCGGGATTGAAGGAGACGGCGTTCTACGATCCGGCGAACTTCACTTTCCCGGCAGGTTGCTACATCTGCGAGGTCGAGATCGATCCGGAGACCGGCACCACCGAGATCGTCCAATTCGTGGCGGCGGACGATTTCGGCAACATCATCAATCCGATGATCGTCGAAGGCCAGGTGCATGGCGGCATCGCCCAGGGCATCGGCCAGGCGCTGCTGGAAGGCGCGCATTACGACGCCGGCGGACAATTGCTGACAGCGAGCTACATGGACTACACCATGCCGCGCGCGGGCGACCTGCCGTCGTTCAAGGTCTCGACCTCGAACACGCCCTGTCCGAGCAATCCGCTGGGCATCAAGGGCTGCGGCGAGGCCGGCGCCATCGGGTCACCACCGGCGGTGATCAACGCCATCACCGACGCCATCGGTATTCCAGATATCGCCATGCCGGCATCGCCATCCACCGTGTGGGCCGCGATCCGCGCGACGAAGAAATGAGTGAGTAGTGAGTAGTGAACAGTGAGTCGGCCGCGGCCACTCCTTTCTGACTACTCACTACTGCCTACTCACTATTGCCTGACCACTCAGGGGAGGATCCCATGTATTCCGTCAACTATCACCGCGCCACCTCCGTCGGCGATGCCGCCAAGCTCGTGAAGAGCGGCGACGCCAAGCTGCTCTCCGGCGGCATGACCCTGATCCCCGCCATGAAGACCAGGTTGGCGGCTCCATCCGACCTCGTCGACCTGTCGCGCATCAAGGACCTGCAAGGCATCAAGGTGTCGGGCAAGACGGTCACGATCGGCGCCGCCACCACCCATTATGACGTCGCCAGCGACGAGAAACTGCGAAAGGTCTGTCCAGCCCTTGCCCACCTGGCATCGCTGATCGGCGATCCGGCCGTGCGTCACAAGGGAACGATCGGGGGCTCGATCGCCAACAACGATCCGGCGGCGGATTATCCCGCGGCGCTGCTGGCATTGGGTGCCACCATGGTCACCAACAAGCGCGGCATCCCGGCGGACAAGTTCTTCAAGGGGCTGTTCGAGACAGCCTTGAAGGAAGGCGAGATCATCACCGCGGTGACCTTCACGGCGCCGTCGAAAGCAGCATACGAAAAATTCCGCAATCCGGCGTCGCGCTACGCGATTGTCGGCGTGTTCGTGACCAAGGGCAAGGACGGGGTCAGTGTTGCCGTCACCGGAGCCGGCGAGGATGGCGTGTTCCGGTCGAAGGAGATCGAGGCCGCGCTGGCGAAGAATTTCGCCGCGGCCGCACTCGATGGCGTCAAGGTGCCGGCCAAGGGCCTGATGAGCGACATCCACGCGTCCGCCGACTACCGTGCCAATCTGATCGCGGTGATGGCCAGACGCGCGGTGGCGGCAGCCAACGCCTGACGCCGCCAGTTTCCGACGGGGAGAAGGGGCCGTTGTGGCCCCTTTTTCGTACCTGGCCGCTGTAACCAGGCGGTCCCGGGGAGGAGCCAAGGCCGGGAACACGCTGGTTGCCCCAAGCAATTAGGGCCTCTACTCACCCAGCGACTGTGCCGGCGGCCATCTCGCACTTGCACAAATTTATATTGCACTGCAGTATGCTGAGGGGCGGGAATGCGAACCGGGTTCGGATGCGTACCGCCGTGGCCTTTCGCATGACCAATGCGAAGGGATCGGCATGTCCGAAATTTCCGCGACCCATCTGGTTCCGTCCCGAACCGGCGCCCAGCGATCCGCCAGAACGAGACTGGCCTATCTCGATGGTTGGCGCGGCCTTTCGATCGCCCTGGTGCTGATCGGGCATTTTTTCCCGGTCCCGGGCATCAATCTGGGCGTGCTGGGCGTCGAGTTCTTCTTCGTGCTCAGCGGCCGGCTGATGGGCGAGATCCTGTTCGTCGAACGCTACCCCCTGAAGAAATTCTTCAAGCGCCGCTTCTCGCGCATCTATCCGGCGCTGCTGGTCTTTGTCGTCGCCACCATGATCGCGCTGTCAGGCACGTTCATCGCCTTCAAATGGAAGGCCGCCCTCACGGCGCTGACCTTCACCTACAACTATGCCGGAATTTTCGTGAACCGGGCCGGCGCGCTGGACCATATCTGGTCGCTCTGTGTCGAGGAGCATGCCTACATAATCCTCGCGGCAATCAGCGCGGTCGTTGCCAGCCGCAGCCGTGTCATCCCGCTGCTGCTGGTCCTGGCGCTGTTGGCCATGGCGAACGGCGCGGTTTCCTACTGGTTCCTGCATATGGACTATGAGGCCACCTACTGGCGCACCGACGTGCACATCGCCTCGATCCTGCTCTCTGCCGCCATCTGCCTGCTCAAGGCCGACGGCAAGCTGCCGGACTTCTTGGAAGGCCCCTATGTCGCCTTGGCCGCGGCGGCCAGCGCGGTTGTCCTGTTCATGGACCCGGTCCCCACCCCGATCCACTATCTGGTCGCGGTGCCGTTGCTGGCGATTGCCGTCAACGCGCTCGATTTCAGCACCCGTATTTTTCCCGATCTGCTGTCGTCCTGGCCGATGGCGACCCTCGGCCTGTGGTCCTACTCGCTCTATCTGTGGCAGCAGCCCTTCTACAAATTCGTCTATGAGCAAGACAGCAACCCGTGGCCGATGCTGGCCGCGGCCTTCGCCTGCGCGCTGTGCAGCTACTACATGATCGAGCGGCCGGCGCGCGAATGGCTCAATCGCAACTGGTAGCGAACTTCCTTCCCTTGCGTCAGATGTTGAAAGATCATCGTTCAGCCCTGCGAAAATCAAAAAAATACCAATTAAGTACACTCAATATATTTTATGATGGCATAGGCACCTGATTTTCTCTGCGGAGCCGCTCTCCTTAGACGTTCGTCTTATGGCAGGCATTTTTTGTTGCCTCACCCGGTTGCTCGCCTAGGTTGTTCACGGAGGAACATCTGGGAGGATGACATGGCTACGACTGGGGAAGCGGCTGCCGGTTGGCTTGACCGCTCACATACGATCGCCGAACCGGGTTTCAGCAGGTGGATGGTGCCGCCGGCCGCGCTCTGCATCCACCTTTGCATCGGCCAGGCCTATGCGTTCAGCGTCTTCAACCTGCCGATGTCGAAGCTGCTCGGCATCACCGATTCGGCGCCCGAGGACTGGAGGCTAACCGAACTCGGCTGGATATTCTCGATTGCAATCCTGTTTCTGGGCATAGCGGCGGCATTCGGCGGCGGCTGGCTGGACCGTGTCGGGCCGCGCAAGGCCATGGTCGCGTCCGCCTGCTGCTTCGGCGGCGGCTTCATCGTCTCGGCGCTCGGCGTTCAATTGCACCAGTTATGGATCATCTATCTCGGCTATGGCGTGCTGGGCGGCATTGGTCTCGGCCTTGGCTATATTTCACCGGTCAAGACGCTGATCACCTGGTTTCCCGACCGGCCGGGCATGGCGACCGGCATGGCGATCATGGGTTTTGGCGGCGGTGCCTTCATTGCCTCGCCGCTTTCGGTCTATCTGATGAAGCTGTTTTCGACGCCGGCGCATGTCGGTGTCGCCGAAACCTTCGTCGTGCTCGGCATTGTCTATTTTATCTTCATGTTGGTGGGCGCTGTTATCGTCAGGGTGCCGCCGGAAGGCTGGCGACCCGTGGGCTGGACACCGCCGGCAACACAGAGCGCGATGGTGACGACGTCCAACGTCCACCTCGACGATGCGTTGAAGACGCCGCAGTTCTGGTTGCTGTGGGGGGTGCTTTGCCTCAACGTGACGGCCGGCATCGGCGTGCTTGGCCAGGCGTCGGCGATGAGCCAGGAGATGTTCCCGGGCCGTATTTCAGCGGCGGCGGCAGCCGGCTTCGTCGGCCTGCTGTCGATTTTCAACATGCTTGGTCGTTTCTTTTGGGCATCGACCAGCGATTACATCGGCCGCAAGGCCACCTATGCGATCTTCTTCGCGCTCGGCGTTGTCCTCTATGCGGCCGTACCTTGGACCGGGCAGTCGGGCAGCGTGTTCCTGTTCGTGCTGTTCTACGGCGTCATTCTCAGCATTTATGGCGGCGGCTTCGCCACCATCCCCGCCTATCTGCGCGATATCTTCGGCGTGCGCTATGTCGGCGCCATCCATGGTCGCCTTCTGACGGCATGGTCGGTGGCAGGTGTGCTCGGGCCGGTTCTGGTCAACTACATCAGGCAATACCAGATCGACAGCGGGGTGGCGAAGGCCGATGCGTATACGGTCACCATGTACATCATGGCCGGCCTGCTCGTTGTCGGCTTCCTGCTCAACCTCATGATGCGGCCGGTCGATGCAAGGTTCCACATGAAGACCGAACCGGCGGCCGCGTAAGGAGAGGGATCATGTTGCAAGACAACAGCAATCAGATCAAACTGACGCTGGCCTGGCTGCTGGTCGGCATCCCGCTGGTATGGGGCTTCTGGATGACCTTGATGAGCGCGGCGGCACTGTTTCGGTAGCGGCCTTCAGGCGATGATCTGCCTGGCGTAGTACCGCACCGCCTTCTTGCCACCGTGGATGACAGCGTCACCCACTTCGGCGAAGCCGAGTGCGGCATGGAAGGCATCCGAGGCCGGATTGGGCGGATCAAGATTGACCTCGCAGGTGACCAGCGTGTGGCCGGCCCTGGTGACAGTCTCGAATAGATCCTCATAAAGCCGGCGGGCATGGCCGCGGCCACGCGCGTAGGCCGCCACGACGACACGGTCGACATAGACGAAACGCTCGTAGCGTTCGCGAAACCAGAGGAAATTGGGACTGTCGTAGCCGGCATCCTGGTCGAAGGTCATGATGAAGGCCTCGAGGTCGCCGATGCGGCGGGCATAAAATGCCTGGCCGAGCAGGAAGGACAGCCGCTCCGGCTCCAGCCAGGACAGTTCGGCGGCGTGCTCGTTGTTGAGCGCGAGAATTGCCGCCTCGTCTTCGGCCGCTACCTGGCTGATCGGGGCAGGGGCCGTGTTCATGCCTTTGCCGCCTTGATGGTGGCCGCCACCAGATCCTCGTCGGTCAAGGTGTTGCGGTATTCGCGGTCGAGATCGGAGCCGCCCATGCCGACCTTGGGATTGCGGTAGCGCATGCCGCTCGGCACGTCCTTCAATGCGGCGAAATGCATTTCGGCCAGTCCGGTCCGCCGGCGCACCTCGGCGATGTTGCCGAGATCGAGCCCGCCGCAGCCCAGGATGATGATGCGGCCGCCCGCCTGCCGCACCAGATCCGCCAGCAATGGCATGCCTTCGATCGCGGTGTCGCGCTGGCCGCTGGTCAGCACGCGGCCGACCTTGCAGCGGATCAGGGCCTCCAGCGCTTCTTCGGCGTTGCGCGTCATGTCGAAAGCGCGATGACAGGTGACGTTCAACGGGCCGGCGGCGTTGGTCAGTTCGCTCATCCGTTCCTCGTCGATCGCGCCGTCGGCGGTCAGGCAACCGAACACCACGCCCGGCACGCCCAGTTCGCGCAACGCATTGATGTCGGCCAGCATCGAGCGGTATTCCGGCTCGCTGTAGAGAAAATCGCCGCCGCGCGGCCGCACCATGACGTGGAACGGCACGCGTGCCTGATCGATCGCCGCGCGCACCGTGCCGAGGCTGGGCGTAGTCCCGCCCTCAATGAGGCTGGCGCACAGTTCGACCCTGTCGGCGCCGGCCGCCTGGGCGGCCAGGAGGCCATCGATGCCCTCGACACAGATTTCGATGAGCGGTGGGTGCGTTTTGGAGGTCAAGGCGCGATCCGGTTCTGGTTTCCCGGCAAGCCCTACCATCGGGCCGATTGCCAGGAAAGCGCGAACAGCAGGCCGCCGTTTGGACCAGCCTACATTTCCCCGCTTGACAGTCTTATAACCGTAAAGTTATGAATAACCCATAGCCAACGAGTTATTGGTTAGGACGTGGCGGCAGCCGAAAAACCGATCACCCGGAAACCCGGACGCGCAGCCTCCGGGCTCGATGAAACACGTCCTGTCGAAACACGCTGCAAGGAGAACATCATGCAAGCCAGAATCAAAAATCCCGTCATGCTCATTCCGGGCTCCCTGCAGGCATTGCTGGCGCTGGACAAGTCGACCGAGGCGGCCGACGTGCCCTATGTTACCCGCAAGCTCATCCATCTGCGCGCCAGCCAGATCAACAACTGCGCGGTCTGCGTCGATATGCATGCGCGCGAGTTGAAGAAGGCCGGCGAGAAGGACGAACGTATCTTCGCGCTGGCGGCATGGCGCGAGACGCCGTACTTCAACGAGGCTGAACGGGCCGCCCTGGCGCTTGCGGAAGCGGGCACCAGGCTGGCCGACCGCTCCGATGCCGTGCCCGACGATGTCTGGAACGAAGCCGCCCGGCACTATGACGAGAAGGCGCTTGCCGCCCTGGTGGTCCAGATCGCGCTGATCAACGCCTTCAACCGCCTGAACGCCACGACGCGCCAGATGGTCGGTGCCTGGGGCTGAGGCCCCGGCAAGAGCGCGATATGGGCGGCCCGATATCGGCCGCGAAATCGGAGCTGCTACTGGCGCAACTCCGTATTCTTGGCCCCTTCCTCGACCTGGTCGATAACCAGCAGTTTCACCGGGCCGTCGCCTATATTGGTGGCCTGATGCCATTGGCCGATCATTTCGATGATGAAATCGCCGGTCTTGTAGGTGTTGCTGTTGCCCGTCTCGACATTGGTGACCTTCAGCGTTCCGGCCTGGACGTAGGCATAACGCGGGAAGGGGTGCCGGTGGACAGGCAAGGTCGCGCCGGGCGCGATGTCATAGGTGGACACCAGCACCTGGACGTTCTTCTGCGGCAGGATGATCGGCTGGCCGGAAGCGGTTGTCGTCTTCGAGGCAAGTGGCGTGACCACGACAGGCGTGCCGCTGCTGTCGAGCGCGAAAGCCGGATTCGCGCAAAGGGCAGCGGCGAGCAACAGCGTGGATGCCAGGATGTTTCGCATGATTTCCTCCAGAGCGGCGGGCAAGATCGCGCAGGCGCTATCCCGGTGCAAGGACGACTCGCGGGAAAAGCGCGAACGCATGGCCAGAATCTTCATCCCATGCCGTGCCGGTGCCGTGGACGCTACTGGTTCGAAGCTTGTCCGTCCGGCGATGCGGCGCGATCGTAGCCGCCAAGGACGCCTGTGGAGACCAGGGTTTCGAAATACTCGACCTTCAGGTCGAAGGACTTGAGCAGCTTCTGGGTGCTCGGTTTGACGACGGCATCGTCGAAGCCGCCTTTGATGAAATGGGCTGTCGAATCCATATCTTCCCAAAAACTCATCACGACGAGTTCGTTGTCGCTACCCCTGACCTTGCGCGCCAGCGTGGCGCCGAGGTGCCCGGGAAGGTCGGCCATCTCCACAAAGGTCGTTCGCCGCAGGTGGTCTGCATAGGCATCCATCACCTCGGTGGAGCCGGCGACTGCACGCCAGAAGCGGATGATCATGCTTTTCTCCCGTTTGCCGCGCACAAATCGCCCAGCGCCGCGAAGGGATCGGGGCGCCTTGCCTAGACCATCAGGATAGCATCGACCGCCGGCTTACCAAACCTGCCGGATCGCGAGTACGACCAGGATGGCTCCGCTTGCCAGTGTGCCCAGGCGGCCGATGTCCATGCGGCCCAGCCTGATTCGCGCCGCATGGCGGCCCAGCGCCACTCCAACGACGATCGTGAGAAAACTGCCAATCGATATGGAGCAGGCGACGACAGTCGGGGACATGTTCAAAAGCCCAGCGCTGACCGAGTTCGCAAGCGCGTTCGCGGACAGCGCAACGCCCAGGATCGCCGCCTCGAAAGGTCCGACCCTGTCACCCTTTACGGCAAGGGCGCGCGAGAACCAGCTTGCCAGGGGATGCCCGTCCTCTGGCGAAGCGGCCTCGTCGCCTGCCGCAGGCAGCGCCAGGAACAGCACCCGCACTCCTATGGCCAACAAAAGCCCGGCGGCCACGTAGTCGGGCAGGTTGCCGGGAAGAATGCCGCCGATCCACGCGCCGGAGATCATGCCGATCTCGCTGAACGCAAAACAGATCGCGGTGATGATCAGGTTGGCGAACAATCCGATTCGAACGCCGCGCACCCCGTAGGACATCCCGACGGCCAGGTTGTCGATGTTGGATGCGATCGCCAGTCCGATGATGAAGTACGTATTCACGTTCAGGCGACTTTCAGGCGGCTGGCGGGGCCAGGGACGATGCGAGCAAGCGGCGGGCCGCTGTGCAAATCCCGGGAAAATCCAATGAAACGATGCGTCTGGCTCACAAATTGGCTCCCCGGGCCGGATTCGAACCAGCGACCAACCGGTTAACAGCCGGTTGCTCTACCACTGAGCTACCGGGGAACAGTGGCTCTTCAGCAAGTGGCGCTGCCTATAGCAAACCCTTTTCCGCTTTGCAAAGAAGCATTTCGCATTTTTCCGAGACTTTTTCGTGAAGGCCTTTCTCGCAATCGGCAAGGTCGCTTCTCATATTAGCCGTCTTGGCGGCTGGCGCGGAACCGAAATGGCGGTCGCGTCTTTCGTAAACAGGCATTGTCGAGCAACCAGACGGGCAATCAATGGCGATGGCGGCAGCGGACGAAAGCAGGGCACCGGCAAGGAAGATCTCGGTCTTTGGGCGAGAGTTCAGCATGCCGCGGTCGCGCGGCCTCAGGGTCGCGATCGGCGTGCTTCTGACGATTGGCGGTATTCTGGGGTTCCTGCCGATTCTCGGTTTCTGGATGGTGCCGCTCGGATTGCTGGTGCTTTCCTATGAATTCGCCATGGTGCGCCGCCACCGCCGCCGATTCGTCGTCTGGTGGGAGCGCAGGCGCCGACCGGATTGAATGCGCGTGATGTATACCGGATCCGGCCGGCGGATCAGGCCTTTGTGCGAGTCGGACGCAAATCCGGTTTGCCGGCGCCTGTTTCCAGGTCTTGGCTGATCTCCTCGAGAACGGCGGCGGCCGAAGCAAGGCGCGCGCGGTCGCGCGGCGAAAGCTCGGCGGTACCTTTGATGGTCAGGCAGTCGATGGCGTAGCGGAGCAACTCCTCGCATCCCGGTCGCAAGAAGTCTTCTCTGGCATTGGCTGCGTCGTCCAGGTTTGCGGGCCGCATGGCGCACTCCTCCTGGTTTTCCAACGGCGGCAAGGCTGCGGAGTTTCTTGCGATCTTCGGCCATGCTTAACGACCGGCTAATGCATGTCGCGATTTCATGGCGGCGGCACTCGGCTCGGGGTGCCGGATTCATGCTGAGGAAACCGCTGGGAATGCGCGCTGGCCGCTTGACGGCATTTTCGGCGCAACCTATTGGAACCGGGTGGAACGCCGGGAGCAACGAGGCCTCGTGGCGGAGTGGTTACGCAGAGGACTGCAAATCCTTGCACCCCGGTTCGATTCCGGGCGAGGCCTCCAATCCCCGGGCTCCCGCGCGCCAGCGCCGGAGTAAGGTTCCTGTCCAATGGACCGCGATGATGTCGCGGCAAGCGAGGCTTGGAACATGAGCGCAGATTTTTCCGAACTTCGCGTCAAGATGGTGGACGGTCAGGTCCGCACCACCGACGTGACCAGCGCGCCGCTGCTGGAAGCCATGCTTGCCGTGCCGCGCGAGGTTTTCGTCGGCGATCGCCAGCGCGACCTTGCCTATATCGATGAGGATATCCGCATCGCGGACGGTTCGGCCGGCGCACGCTACCTCATGGAAGCCTCGCCGATGGCCAAGCTTTTGCAACTGGCCGAGATCAGCCCGGCCGATTCGGCGCTCGATGTCGGCTGCGGTACCGGCTACGTGTCCGCTATCCTGTCACGTCTGGCCAAGTCGGTCGTGGCGCTGGAGAGCGATTCGGCGCTGGCGCAATCCGCGTCGCAGGCACTTTCGGCACTGGGCTGCGGCAATGTGACCGTGGTTGAGGGCGCTCTGGCGCAAGGCCATGCAGCCAAGGCGCCCTACGACGTCATCTTCGTCGGCGGTAGCGTCGCCAAAGTGCCGTCGGCTCTGCTCGACCAGCTCGCCGAAGGCGGCCGCCTCGTAGCAGTCGAAGGGCAGGGCAATTCCGGCGTTGCGCGGCTATTTTTTAAGGCCGGGGGGGTTGTAACCGGGAGACGGGCATTTAATGCGGCAATTAAGCCACTACCCGGATTTGAACGTGAGCATGCTTTCGAATTCTGAATGATTTGGCCTTGCAGCAGAGGCTTTGTCATGGTCGCTTGCATTTGAACGATCGTCGCGGTCCTGGACTGGGGGCACTTTGGGATCGAGCGACAGGGAACATGAAACACGCCACTCCGGCTGCTCTCGAAGGAGAAGCCGGCGCGGCGTGGTTCCCATGGAAAACGAATGAGGGATATACCGTGCCGTCTGTATCCAAGAGTGTTCTTGCCGCTGTCCTCGTCTGCGCGACCGCGCTTTCTCCGCTGACCGCCTCCGCGGAAACCATCTCCGGCGCGCTTGCCAAGGCCTATCAGTACAATTCCTCGCTCAATGCGTCGCGCGCCGGCGTGCGTGTCACCGATGAGAGCGTTGCCATCGCCAAGTCCGGCTGGCGGCCCACCGTCACCGGGTCGGCCTCGATCGACTACACCAACACACGCCAGGCGAATGGCGGCGGCAACTCGAAGCTGACGAGCGGAAGCTACGGCATTCAGATCAACCAGTCGCTGTTCGACGGGTTCCAGACGAAAAACAACGTGGCGGCGGCCGAATCCCAGGTCAAGGCATCGGTCGAGAGCCTGCGCAACACCGAGGAAAACACGCTGTTCAGCGCGGCCACGGCCTATATGGACGTGATTCGCGACAGGCAGATCGCGGTGCTGACCGAGCAGAACCTGCAGTTCCTGACCGAGCAGGCGCGCGCCGCGCGCTCACGTTTCGAGGTTGGCGAGGGCACACGCACCGACGTCGCGCAGGCCGACGCATCGCGCGCTTCCGCCGTGGCGTCCCTGAGTGCGGCCCGCGCGCAGGCACTGGCAAGCGCGGCGACCTATCACCAGGTGGTCGGCGACGAGCCGGGCAAGCTGAAGCCTGCCTCGCCACTGGGCAGGTTGCTGCCGTCCAGCCTCACGGCGGCGATCGAGATCGGTTCGAGGGAACACCCGGCCATTCTGGCCACCCAGCATCTCGTCGACGCGGCGGCGTTTTCGGTGAAGTCGTCCGAGGGCGCGTTGCTGCCGCAGCTTTCGGCGTCGGCCGGCATTTCGGAAAACTACCGCAACGCCATTCCCGATGTTTCCGGCTCCAACGGCAACTCCACCTCGGCCAATATCGGCGCGACGCTGACCATTCCGATCTATTCGGGCGGCAGGACCTCGGCTGTCGTGCGTCAGAACAAGGAATCGCTCGGCCAGGCCCGCATCCAGGTCGATGTCAGCCGCGACCAGGTGCGTCAGGCCGTCGCCACGGCATGGTCGCAATACACCGCCGCGCAGCAGAGTGTCTCCGCCAACAAGCAGGTGATCGACGCCGCGCAACTGGCGCTGAACGGCGTCATCGAGGAGCGCAATGTCGGCCAGCGCACGACGCTGGACGTGCTCAACGCACAGGCCACCGTGATCACCGCCAAGATCAACTACGCCAACTCCGAACACGATGTGGTCGTGGCGAGCTATGCCATCCTGTCGGCGGTCGGCCGGCTGTCGGTCGACCGGCTCGACTTGCAGGTGACCAAGTACAAGCCCGAGGAACACTACAACGCCGTCAAGGACAAGTGGATCGGGCTGCGCACGCCGGACGGCCGCTAAGCGACGTTGGGATTGTGACTTCGCGGGACCGGTTCGAAAAGCCGGTCCCGTTTTGGTTTCATGCTCTAATCTGTTGAAATCCCACATGTCCCCAGATTGGGGATTCTCGTGCGGCGATCCGTCGGTTACGCTGTCGCCATGATTCGAATCCGGCTTTCGCCGGAGCGGAAACCCACTGAGGTCACAAGGGCGGCGGATGTGACAATGGCAACGGCAAGCAGCGCGCAGCGCGAACCTTCCATGGAAGAGATCCTGGCTTCCATACGGAGGATCATCGAAGACAGCGACAACGGCCGCAAGCAGCCCATCGAGGCCGATTCCTTATCGCAGGATCTGGAGCCGGCCTCGGGCGAGGCTCCAACCGCCGATGTCGATGCGTTTCGCGCCGATCTGCATGCCGCCCCCGAAGTCAGGAAGCCGGCAGCGCTTGCCGAGGCCGTGGTGTCGTCACCCGAGCCGATGATCGCGCGCCTGGACGCGTCGCCGCGTCCCGAACCTGCCCCGGTCAAGGCGTCGCTGACGCTTGCCGAGGTCAGTGCCCGGATTGCCGCCGAGCCGGTGAGCGCAAAGGTCAGCTCCCCTGCGGCTCCGGAAACCGGAGCGACGAGCGATGCGATCATTGCCGACTGGCGGCGCGAAATAGCGGCGGTAGGGGAGCAGGCCAAGGCGATACCGGACAGGAGCATCCGCAAGCCGGTTGCCGAGCCAGAGGCGCGGCCGAGCGACCCGGTGGCGGAGCCCGTCTTCGAGCGGACGTTTTCAATCGGCGCTCAAGGCGACGCCGCCGAGGCGCGCGCCGCGGCAGCCGAAACACTGGCGGCCCGTCCCGCGATCGTTTCCGAGCATACGGGCCGGCAAGTCGCGGCGGCTTTTGGCGAACTGTCCGACGCCGTGGCCAGCCGCGGCAAGAAGACATTCGACGAGATGGCCGAGGAAATGCTGCGGCCGATGCTGCAGGACTGGCTGGACAACAATCTGCCGACGCTGGTCGAACGGCTGGTGCGCGAGGAAATCGAGCGCGTGGCACGCGGTGCGCAGTGATTAAGTCGAACTGACGAACTTGAGCGCGCCGCCTTCGGGCGGCGCTGTCGTTTTTGAGCGCCGTTTCCGGATCTGGCTGCTGCGCAGCGCTCATGGCCTGCCATCGAACGCCCGGGGCCGGATCTTACGCCCAGTCCGGGAGCGGCCTTTCCACGTCCTTCCGTTGAAATGAGCAAGGCCGCGCCTATCTGCTTGTGATGGTGCGGGCAGCCCCTGCGGTTGACTTGGCCAAGGCCTTCCGGTTTACAGCAAACCAGCAAAAATCCCGACAGCGCGGACCATTTTCCCATGCTTGAAAAGACCTACGACGCAAAAACCGTCGAGCCGAAGATCGCCAAGGTGTGGGAGGAGGCCGACGCGTTTCGCGCCGGCGCCGGGGCCGAGGAAGGGGCCGAGGCCTTCACCATCGTCATCCCGCCGCCCAATGTCACCGGCTCGCTGCATATGGGCCACGCGCTCAACAACACGCTACAGGACATTCTGGTGCGCTTCGAGCGCATGCGCGGCAAGAACGTGCTGTGGCAGCCCGGCATGGACCATGCCGGCATCGCCACGCAGATGGTGGTCGAGCGCCAGCTCATGGAAAGGCAGATCCACCGCCGCGATCTGACGCGCGAGCAGTTCATCGAGAAAGTGTGGGAGTGGAAGGCCGAATCCGGCGGCGCCATCTTCAACCAGCTGAAGCGGCTCGGCGCCTCGGCCGACTGGAGCAGGGAACGCTTCACCATGGACGAGGGCCTGTCCAAGGCCGTGCTCGAAGTGTTCGTCACGCTCTACAAGGAAGGCCTGATCTACAAGGACAAGCGCCTTGTGAACTGGGATCCGAAGCTCTTGACGGCAATCTCCGACCTCGAGGTCGAGCCGCAGGAGGTCAACGGCAATCTCTGGCATTTTCGCTATCCGATCGAGGGCGAGACCTTCGATCCGGAAAATCCGAAGACCTTCATCACCGTGGCGACGACACGCCCCGAGACGATGCTGGGCGACACGGCCGTCGCGGTGCACCCGGACGACGAGCGGTACCGGCATCTGGTCGGCAAGAATGTCGTGCTGCCGATCGTCGGCAGGAAAATCCCTGTCGTGGCGGACGAGTATTCCGATCCCGAAAAGGGCTCGGGCGCGGTCAAGATTACGCCTGCGCACGATTTCAACGACTTCGAGGTCGGCAAGCGCCACAAGCTGCCGGCGATCAACATCCTGACCGTCGAGGCCGCCGTCAAGCTCAGGGACAATGAGGATTTCCTGGCCGGGCTCGAAGTGACGCCAGAGCGCCAGGCGGTCTGGGACGAACTCGACGGCCTCGACCGTTTCGTCGCGCGCAAGAAAATCGTCGAACTGATGGAGGCCGGCGGCTTCCTCGACAAGATCGAACCGCATCGCCACGCCGTTCCGCATGGCGATCGCGGTGGCGTGCCGATCGAGCCCTTCCTGACCGAGCAATGGTATGCCAATGCCGCCGAACTCGCCAAGCCCGCAATTGCTTCGGTGCGTGAAGGCCGCACCAACTTCGTGCCGAAGAACTGGGAGAAGACCTATTTCGACTGGATGGAGAACATCCAGCCCTGGTGCATTTCGCGCCAGCTGTGGTGGGGGCATCAGATTCCGGCCTGGTACGGGCCTGACGGCCGCGTCTTCGTCGAGAAGACCGAGGAAGAGGCACTGGGCGCGGCGATCGAATACTATCTGGCGCTCGAAGGGCCGTGGAAGGCCTGGGTCGAGGACAAGCTGGAGAACTTCAAGCCGGGCGAAATCCTGACCAGGGACGAGGATGTGCTCGACACCTGGTTCTCCTCTGCCCTCTGGCCGTTCTCAACGCTGGGCTGGCCCGATCAGACGCCGGAGCTGAAAACCTACTACCAGACCGACGTGCTGGTGACCGGCTTCGACATCATCTTCTTCTGGGTTGCCCGCATGATGATGATGGGCCTGCACTTCATGGACGAGGAGCCGTTCCACACCGTCTATGTGCACGCTCTGGTGCGCGACAAGAACGGCGCCAAGATGTCGAAGTCCAAGGGCAACGTCATCGACCCGCTCGATCTCATCGACGAATACGGAGCCGACGCGCTGCGCTTCACACTGGCCGTGATGGCGGCGCAGGGGCGCGACGTGAAGCTCGATCCTGCCCGCATCGCGGGCTACCGCAATTTCGGCACCAAGCTCTGGAACGCGACGCGTTTCGCCGAGATGAACGAGGTCGCGCGCAATGACGACTTCTGGCTGAACGACGCCAAGCTGGCGGTCAACCGCTGGATCCTGACGGAGCTGACGCGCGCTTCGCGCGAGATCACCGACGGCATCACCTCGTACCGCTTCAACGAAGCGGCGGGGGCCGCCTACCGCTTCGTCTGGAACCTGTTCTGCGACTGGTATCTGGAACTCTTGAAGCCGGTGTTCATGGGCTCCGACGAGGCCGCCAAGGCCGAAAGCCGGGCCTGCGTGGCTTTCGTGCTCGACGAGATCTACAAGCTCCTGCATCCGATGATGCCGTTCATGACGGAAGAACTTTGGGCGCAGACAGCGGGCGAGGGCAAGGAGCGCGGTTCGCTGCTGTGTCACGCCGCATGGCCGGCGCCCGATTTCGAGGACACGCAGGCGGCAGCCGACATCAATTGGCTGGTGGATCTCGTCTCCGGCATCCGTTCGGTGCGCTCGGAAATGAACGTGCCTCCGGCGGCGATTGCGCCGCTGGTCGTGGTTGGCGCCAATGAGGTGACCCGCGAGCGGCTGGTCCGCGAAGAGTCCGCCATCAAGCGGCTGGCGCGCATCGGTGACATCTCTTTGGCCGATGCCGCGCCCAAAGGGGCGGCGCAGATCGTGCTCAACGAGGCGACCATCTGTCTGCCGCTTGGAAGCCTGATCGATCTAACCGCCGAGGCGGCGCGGCTGCAGAAGGAACTGGCCAAGGTGACCGAGGAAATCGCGCGCCTGCACAAGAAGCTGTCCAATGAACGGTTCGTCGCCAGCGCCCCGGCCGAGATCGTCGAGGCCGAGCGCGAAAAGCTCGCCGAATACCGCGATGCGCAGGACAAGCTTTCCGTCGCGCTGACCAGGGTCCGCGACGCCGGTTGAAGGGTGGATTCGCCTGCGCGTGGGAGCGGATTTCCCATGCGTCACGTGCCTCCGAAAGAGGCATTCCGCTGCGTTAATGTTGACGTAAACGGAAACTTTTAGCCCCATTGTTGCCATAATGTAACAATGGGGCCAAGGGGCGCCAAAACCGGCTGTTTTTGAGCCATTTGGGCCGATTTTTCTACATTTTTGCAGCCGATGCCCGCTCGGCAAGCCATTTTCCGCCTATCAGGCGCGTCCCGTATTTTGTCGAAAATACGTTTGGCGAACATGTACATGTACGCCCCATGAATTCGTTGTTGCACCGTTAACCTGAATTGGTTCTAGCTTGATGCACTGATTACTCGGGGAGGACATCCATGGACAATTTGCGTCTGAAAGCGCTGCTGGGGGCAGGGTGCTTTTCGCTGGCTTTGATGGGCTCGGCGCACGCCGGCGGTTTTTCGCGTGGCACGGCCGACACCGACATTCTTTTCGAAGACGGCAATTTCAACATGCGTACCAGCGTGACGTATGTTTCGCCGCATCGTGAATTCACAAAGAATCCAAATCCAGCTCTCGTAGGGACAGAATACACCGACGCCTATGTTATTCCGTCCTTCGCGATGAAGTTCAACCTGACCGACAATTTCCGCTGCGCGGGGACGATGGTCGACAACAATGGCGGTTCGACGACCTACGATTTTCCTAAGCTCAGCGGCAAACTTGCCGAGGACTTTACGACAAACGAAAAGGCGTTGACCTGCGGCGTCAGGTTCAATCTTGGACGCGGTAATGTTTGGCTGTTGGGTGGCGGCTTCGTCGAAAATCTCGACTACAATCGCATAAACGCGCTTGGCGTCCTTCCGCCGAACAATATTGCATTGCCGAATGCGAACCTGGACTTGTCCGGACGGGACTTTGGATATCGCCTCGGAGTGGCGTACGATATTCCGGAGATAGCTTTCCGCGCCCAGCTGATGTACCGGTCTGGAACCAGCTATGGCGCAGACGGTAGCCTCACGGTGCCGACAGCGGCTTTGCTGGGAGCGCAGGCTAAGCAACTCCAGGCGGCTGCCATTGCTGCGTACGGAAACAATGATCCCGTGCTCGGCGCCGCGCTGGCCCAGCAAGCAACAGCGGCGCTAACGCAGGCCAATATTGCCGCGGCCAATGGCTTGGAAACCACGGCGCCCGCCACCGGTACAGGCAATCTGCCGCAGAGTGTCGAAATGAAACTTCAGTCTGGCATCGCGCCCGGCTGGCTGGCTTTCGGTTCGGCCAAGTGGACGGATTGGAGTGTTCAGAAAGCACTCATCGTAAATTCGCCCATTACCAACACGGTCGACACGTATAATTGGAAGGATGGCTGGACCATCACGGGCGGCGTAGGGCATGCCTTCACGGACCGGCTGTCCGGTCTCGTGAGCCTGACGTGGGATCAGGGTGTTGGAACGGGTTGGGATCTCACCAGCGACACCTATACGCTGGGCGTTGGTGGCTCATACAAGGACGGCATTGGCGGCGAGTTGCGGGGTGGCGTCGGGCTAACCTATCTGACCTCCGCAGCCGAGACCCAATATGCTGAAATCCCGGGAGTGTCTGGCAATCAGGCAGTGAAGGCAGGCTATGCGGTGGCCGTAAACCTGGGTTACGCGATCAAGTGGTAAGCCCGCGGTCGGAAACCGGCCGATGAAATGAGCTCTTGAAAGCGACCTTCTGGGTTCAAAAGGGCAGGGTTTGTGAGCAGTTTGAAGGCCGGGCGGTGCTCGGCCTTTTTTGCGAGATACCCGCTCATCCCACAGCTTGAAGATACAAGCGCCTCGTTCGCATATTAGCTCGTGCGCAGATATTGCCGTTGACGTAAACGGAAGTTTGTGGCCGATTGTTGCCATAATGTGACATCGGGCCGTTTGACCCGCAGATTGCCGCTTTTTGTGAAGGCCCGGCAGCATTTTCCTGTTTTCCCCGGCGAGCCGCACGCAAAAACGGCGGTTTTCGGCATGCCGGTGCCGCCAAGTGTCGCCAGGCGGAACTCATCCGTAAAATATGTACATGTACGCCTCTTGAAAACGTTGTTGCGTAACCCATGCGAATTGGCTCTTGCTTGGGTTGTACTCGTTTCTTTGGGGAGGAGACTCATGAACTACCCGCGTTTGAAGGCACTGCTGGGGGCAGGATGCTTTTCCCTGGCTTTGATCGGGACCGCGACGAATGCGGCCTACGCCGGTGGTTTGGAGCGGGGCGGTTATGACATCGATCTCCTGTTTGACCCTGCGCCGTTCGCCTCGGACGTGGGGGCGACCTATGTCATGCCGCAACGCGACCTCAAGAACGCGGTGGACACATCGGGCGGCGGCCTGACGGGCAAGAGCACCGCCCGTAACACCGAGGGCTACTGGGTGCCTTATGTCGGCGTGAAGGCGGAGGTGGTGAAGGGGGTCGACTGCATGTTCGACTACTCGCAGCCCTGGGGCGCTAGTTCCAATCCCGGCATCTGGAACGGCTCCTACTCCAACATCAACACCCAGATCAAAAGCAACAACTATGCCGGAACCTGCTCCTACAAGATGGATGCCGGCAAAGGTCAGTTGCGCTTCATCGGCGGTGTTTTCTATCAGGAGGTCTATGGCTTCAAGGAGAGCTATGCGGACCCCGGCTTGGGCACGACGATCGGCCGTGTGGATCTACGCGGCAGCGGCTGGGGCTGGCGCGCCGGCATTGCCTACGAAATCCCCGATATCGCGCTGCGCGCCAGCCTTGTCTACAATTCGCAGGTGAAACTCGACAACATCGCGGGCACGCTGAATACCGGCGGCAGCGTGAGCGACATATACACCCCCGCGCAGTCCATGCCGGATTCGTTAGAGTTGAAATTGCAATCGGGCATCTCTCCCGGCTGGCTTGCCTTTGGTTCGGTGAAGTGGGTGAACTGGAGCGTGCTGCAAAGTCTTCCGGTCTGCTCGCCGGAGACCAAGGCTCTCGGGTGTACGACGGTCTCCCCATTTCCAGTCAGGTTGACCTCGCTCGACCTGATGTACCGCGACGGCTGGACGATTACCGGCGGCATTGGCCACCAGTTCAACGAGCAGTGGAGCGGCGCGGCCCAGATTTCATGGGATCGTGGCACCTCGCATGGCTATGGCGATCAGACCGATACCTGGACGCTTGGCGGCGGCGTTGCCTACACGCCGACGCCCAACATCGAACTGCGCCTGGCTGGTGCCATTGGTGTTCTGACCAGCGGCCACTCCGGTACGCTGACCGACGCGAATGGCTATACCGCCGGCACAGAAGTCAGCTACGACTTCGGTAACGATCTGGTCACGGCGATCTCCGGTGGCGTCAAGATCAAGTTCTAATCCATTGAAAGTTTTACAAAAAGGCCGAGCATTGCTCGGCCTTTTTTGTTACTCGGAAATTACCCGTGCCTCGAGCATCCAAGCGGCGTTGCATATTAGCCGCACTGCGGTCGCCTCATGCAATTGTGACGTTTCGGCAACACTTTCTGAACAACCCCTGCGCTAAAAGTCAGGCCAAGGAAATTGCCCATTTCCCGCCATAAACCCGGCGCACCTCGAAATCGTCTCGGGACACGCGCCAAAAGGCTCGGCGATGGGACAGGCCGCGCCGCCCGCGGCAAGGAAGAGAATGGACGCCAAGGTCATTTCAAAGGCTAAGCTCCCTAGCCGCTATGTGACTGTCGGGCCGGCGCGCGCGCCGCACCGCTCTTATCTCTATGCCATGGGCCTGTCGGCCGCGGAGATCGCACAGCCGCTGGTCGGTGTGGCCTCCTGCTGGAACGAAGCTGCGCCCTGCAACATCTCGCTGATGCGCCAGGCCCAAGTGGTCAAGAAGGGGGTTGCCGCCGCCAACGGCACGCCGCGCGAATTCTGCACCATCACCGTCACCGACGGCATCGCCATGGGCCACCAGGGCATGAAGTCGTCGCTGGTGTCGCGCGAGGTCATCGCCGATTCGGTCGAGCTCACCATGCGCGGCCATTGCTACGACGCGCTGGTCGGCCTCGCCGGCTGCGACAAGTCCTTGCCCGGCATGATGATGGCCATGGTGCGCCTCAACGTGCCGTCGATCTTCATCTATGGCGGATCGATCCTGCCCGGCAGCTATCGCGGCCGCCAGATTACCGTGCAGGACGTGTTCGAGGCGGTCGGCCAGCACTCGGTCGGCACGATCGGTGATTCCGAACTGCTCGAAATCGAGCAGGCGGCCTGTCCGTCCGCCGGTTCCTGTGGCGCCCAGTTCACCGCCAACACGATGGCGACTGTCGCCGAGGCGATCGGCCTGGCGCTGCCCTATTCCTGCGGCGCGCCGGCGCCTTACGAGATGCGCGACCGTTTCAATTTCGCCTCGGGCGAAAAGGTGATGGAGCTGATCGCCAAAAACATCCGGCCACGCGACATCGTCACACTGAAGGCGCTGGAAAATGCAGCGACCGTGGTCTCGGCCACCGGCGGCTCGACCAACGCGGCGCTCCACCTGCCGGCGATCGCGCACGAGGCGGGCATCAAGTTCGACCTGTTCGACGTTGCCCGCATTTTCGAGAAGACGCCTTATATCGCCGACCTCAAGCCGGGCGGCAAATATGTCGCCAAGGACATGTTCGAAGCCGGCGGCATTCCGCTCTTGATGAAGACCTTGCTCGACCACGGTTATCTGCATGGCGATTGCCTGACGGTGACTGGCCGTACTTTGGCCGAAAACATGGAGCATGTTTCCTGGAATGAGCATCAGGATGTGGTCCGCCCGGCCAACAGACCAATTACCCAAACCGGCGGTGTCGTGGGCTTGAAGGGAAACCTTGCCCCCGAAGGCGCGATCGTGAAGGTCGCGGGCATGGCGGAACTGAAGTTCTCCGGTCCGGCACGCTGCTTCGATTCGGAAGAAGAATGTTTCGAGGCGGTGACGAACCGCGCCTACCGGGAAGGCGAGGTTCTCGTCATCCGCTATGAAGGCCCGCGCGGCGGCCCGGGCATGCGCGAGATGCTGTCGACGACAGCGGCCCTTTACGGCCAGGGCATGGGCGGCAAGGTGGCACTGATCACCGACGGCCGCTTCTCGGGCGCGACGCGCGGCTTCTGCATCGGCCATGTCGGGCCGGAGGCGGCGGTGGGTGGTCCGATCGGCCTTGTCAGGGATGGCGACGTGATCTCGATCGACGCCGTGAACGGCACCATCGACGTGGCGTTGAGCGAGGCGGAACTGGCGGCAAGGGCCAAGACATGGAAGGCGCGCAAGACCGACTATCAGTCGGGCGCGATTTGGAAATATGCACAGACGGTTGGGTCCGCCCGCGACGGCGCGGTCACCCATCCGGGCGGTGCGAAAGAAACACACTGTTATGCGGACATCTGAGTTGTTGAAGAGGTCATCTGTCCTGTCGGCACTGGTCGCTGTCGCGATCTTTGGCGCCGTGGGCCAGGCCATGGCCTTCGACGACAAGGTGTTCGACGACAAGACCGGCGGCGTGAAGCCGCAGTCGAGTCCCTGGGCAGTGTTCCAGTTCGGCTTCTCCGCCTACAAGAGCGGCCACAAGGAACAGGCCGCCGAGGCCTACAAATACGCCGCCGAAAACGGCCAGATCGGCGCGACCTGGAAGCTTGCCCGCATGTATGCCGAGGGCGACGGGGTGGCGCGGGACGACTATGAGGCGTTCAAGTTCTTCTCCGAGATCGTCGATCAGGACGTGGAGCCCGGCTCGCCCGAGGAAAGCTATGTCTCAGACGCGCTGGTGGCGCTCGGCGATTATCTGCGCACCGGCATTCCCGGCAGCCCGGTTACCGAGAACGAGGTGGCGGCGCAGGAATACTACATGCGCGCCGCCGCCAACTACCGCAACCCGAACGCCCAGTTCGAGATGGGACAGATGTTCCTCAAGGGCGAGGGCGGCGTGAAGGCCAGCGTCAAGCAGGCCGGGCGCTGGTTCCAGCTCGCGGCCGAAAAGGGCCATGCCGGCGCGCAGGCGACGCTTGGCCATCTGCTGTTCCAGAGCGGCAAGATCGTGCGCGGCCTGGCGATGATGACCGCTGCGCTCGAACGTGCCTCACCGGCCGACCAACCCTGGATTCGCGGCATGCAGGAAGAGGCCTTCGCCGCCGCCGGCGAAGCCGACCGCCGCACCGCGATCTCGCTGGCGGATGATATCCTGACCAAGGGCAACAACGCGGATCAGTAGCGTGGCGGGAAGGCTGGGTCTTCCGGCTGTCATCGCCCGCTTCAAACTGGTGAAGGTTTCGCGGCATCCGCGGATCTGACCAACGCGCGCTTTCCCGCATGCCCCGTTGCCGTTCCGGACACCTCGCGGGTAGATCGGCCAATCGGAAAATCAGTTCTCGGTCGGCTCGGTCGGCACCATGCTTGGGGCGGGCGTCGAGATCGGCGTCATCTGCAGATGCGGCGCCATCGTATTGCCGGGGCACTTGTCGCCGACCTTTGTCCAGGATGTGTTGTTGAGCACCATGTCGCAGCGGGCGAGGTGGCTCTGGTCGGCTACCGTCAGGCAGGCGACCTGGCCGACCTGATAGGATTTTCCGTTGGCCAGGCATTCCTGGTCGGCCAAAGCCGCGGCGGGAGCGGCCATGGCGATGGCCACGCCGATCGGAAAAAGTAGAGATTTCGTGGTCATGGGAACCCCGGCCGCCATGATGATTTTCCATCATGCGCCCGATTGTGGCGATACAAGGTCCGCTACGGACAAGCAGAATGTTGATCGAGCTGGCCGCAAGATGCAGCCCGTCTTTCGAAATGGCGAGCGCGTGGAAGCCGGCGACAAGGCTGGCGGAGCGAGCGATACTGCGACCCAGCAATGCGTGGAAGGTTTCATGTTCCAGATTCTCTACCAAGGCGATCTCTTCGCGGATTACTTCCAGATATATCTGCGCGACGAAGCCCATCCCGACCTTCCCGACGATTACACGGATGAGGGCATCGCGCGGCATCTCATGGCCGGATCGCATTCGGTCATCATTCACACGGCCCGCAACATGATGGTGCCGGTCTCCGTCGAATGGCATCACGAACGCCCCGTGCCCGATCTCGATGCGTTTCAGCACGTGGTCGAGGCGGCTTTCGCCTGCCCCACGGGCCGGCTCGTGCTGGCCGGCTTGACCGATTCCGAGGCCACGGCGCCCCGGCTTGCCGTGAAAGCGGGCTTTGTAGGCGTCCGGATCAACTTGTCCGGTCTCGACACGCTGAGCGAGAACGGTCTCGAAGGAGAGGACCGCTACCTGGTGCAGCTCTGGCCCGCGGCGGAGCCGCAAGACGTGCACGTGCTGAAAGCCTGGCAGGCCGCATAGGCGGTCATGCATGTCGCCACGATTTTAGGGTGACGACATGCATGGATACAAAGATCTGAAGCGCTGCTAATGAAATCCGTTTTCGACGCGACGCGCTTCAGGCCGGGTGCAGCGCCAGGTCGATCGCCACCGGAACGTGATCTGAGGGTTTCTCCCAGGCACGGACATGCTTTTCGATCGACGCCGAGGAGAACCGGTTGGCGGCTTCCGGCGACAGCAGCAGATGGTCGATGCGGATGCCGTTGTTCTTCTGCCAGGCGCCGGCCTGGTAATCCCAGAAGGTATAGGTGTCGGGTGCATCGGTGACGGCGCGCACCGCCTCGGTGAAGCCCAGGTTGAGCAGCCGGCGGAACGCCTGCCGCGTCTGCGGCTGGAACAGCGCGTCGCCCAGCCAGTTTTCCGGGAACCTGGCGTCGATCGGCTCGGGAATCACGTTGTAGTCGCCGGCCAGCACCAGGGCCTCTTCCAGCCTGAGGCGCTCTTCGGCCCAGCGTTCCAGCCGCGCCATCCAGGACAGCTTGTAGGGAAATTTCTTGTCGTCATCGATCGGGTTGCCATTCGGCAGATAGAGCGATGCGACGCGCAGTGCACCCTTGTCGGTGGAGAACACGCCTTCGATGAAACGCGCCTGCTCGTCGGCATCGTCGCCGGGCAGGCCTCTGTTGACTTCGTCGAAGGGCAGTTTCGACAGCAGCGCCACGCCGTTGAAACCCTTCTGGCCATGGGTTTCCACATTATAGCCGAGCGATTCGATCTCGGCGCGTGGGAACTGCTCGTCGACGGTCTTGATCTCCTGCAGGCAGACGATGTCGGGTGCGCTCTCCGTCAGCCAATGGGTCAGGTTGCCGATGCGGGCACGCACGCCGTTGATGTTCCAGGTGACGATTTTCATGGCGGCCTCAATGTTCTTCCGGCGCGAGACGTTCGACGAGCCCGACCGTATTGCCTGCCGGGTCTTTTAGGAAGGCCATCCATTCGCTTTCCCCTGCCGGGCCGAACGTGCCTTCGGTGTCGCGATGCACGAGGGCGGGCGGCGCCGTGAAGGGGACACCAGCGGCCTTTGCCTGGGCATGGAAGTCTTCCAATCCCGAAATATCGAGATACACGGTTCCTGCCGGTATGCCGTCCGTGAAAAACAGCCTGATGCCGCCGGCCATGATGAAAGCGATGCCGGGCGGGTCATAGCGGGCATGAACGCCCATGCCGAGCACGTCACGCCAGAAGGCGAGCGTTGAATCGAGGTCCCGGCCGGCCGACAGCGCGACCTGACGGACCGCGCCGATGGCAGGCATGGCAGGCGTTAGATGGAAAAACTGGTGCCGCAGCCGCAGGAGGCGACGGCGTTCGGATTGCGAATCTGAAAGGACTGGCCCATCAGATCGTCGACGAAGTCGATCACCGAACCGCCCATATAGACAAGCGACAAATCGTCGATCAGGACGGTCGCGCCATCCTTCTCGATGGCGATGTCGTCGTCGTTGCGCGCATCGACCAGATCGAATTTGTAGGAAAAGCCAGAGCAGCCGCCGCCTTCGACGGAAACGCGCAGCGCCGTCTTGCCGGCCTCGCCCGAAACGATTTTCGCGATCCGCTTGGCGGCGGACTCGGTCATTTCGACTTTCATGGCGGTCTTGGCATCCGCGCCCATGGGCGTCACCTTGCTTTCGGTTTCACATGATAGGTATGAAGCGCGAGGGGCCAAGTCAACAGGACCAAGTCAACTGCGGCAGCATCGGCCATGACCAATGAGTTGGGCGACATCGGATTCGGCTACCGGCCGCGCGCGCCCTATGCCACGGATCCGGCGCGCTCGCGCGGCCGGCTGTTCGACGAGGTCGAGAGCCCGACCCGCACGCCGTTCCAGCGCGATCGTGACCGCATCATTCATTCGACGGCGTTCCGGCGGCTCAAGCACAAGACGCAGGTCTTCATCGCCCATGAAGGCGACCATTATCGCACCCGTCTCACCCATTCGATCGAAGTGGCGCAGATCGCGCGGGCTCTGGCGCGGGCACTGCGCGGCGACGAGGATCTCGCCGAGGCGGTGGCGCTCGTGCATGATTTCGGCCACACGCCCTTTGGTCACACCGGCGAGGACGCGCTGAACGAGAAGATGACGGCGTGGGGCGGGTTCGACCACAACGCGCAGTCGCTGCGCATCGTGACGAGGCTGGAGGCGCGCTACGCCGAATTCGACGGCCTCAATCTCAGCTGGGAGACGCTGGAGGGGCTGGTCAAGCACAATGGCCCGTTGACCGACAGCGCTGGCAACGGCCTGAAGGGACCGGTGCCGCAGGCGATTCGCGACTACTCGCAGCTGCAGGACCTCGAACTGGACAAGTTCGCCGGCATCGAGGCTCAGTGCGCCGCCATCGCCGACGACATCGCCTATAACACGCATGACATCGACGACGGCCTGCGGGCTGGGCTGTTGACGCTTGACATGCTGGAGGAAGTATCGCTGCCCGGGGCGATCCTGAGGGGGGTGCGCGAACGCTACCCGCGGCTCGATGACGTGCGCACCGGCCACGAACTGATGCGGCGGCAGATCACTGCCATGGTCGAGGATGTCATCGTCAGCGCGTCCGCCAATCTGGAGCGTGCTGGGCCGCAAAGCGCCGACGCGGTGAGGGCGGCGGGCGAAACGATGGTGGCCTTTTCCGCCGAGATGGCCGCGGCCGAGAAGGAGCTGAAGGCATTCCTCTACAAGCACCTCTATCGCCACCAGGAGGTGATGCGGGTGCGGGCCGGCGCCGACCAGATCGTCAGGGACCTGTTCGACGTCTATTTCGCCGATCCGCGCGCCATGCCGGATGGCTGGCGCGAGGGGCTGGACCGGGCCGACGACCGCATCAAGGCACGCAGCGTTGCCGACTTCCTGGCCGGCATGACCGACACTTACGCGCTGAAGGAACACAGGCGTTTGTTTGACCGCACGCCGGATTTGAGCTAGGGCGGGCTCGATTTTGCCGGCCAACGAGCCGGATTCGTCATAAAGCCGCCAGAGCAATACCCATGAACATCTTCGCCGATTTCACCGCGCGGGTCACAAAGGCTGTCGAAGCGCTCGATCTGAAAGACAAGGACGGCGTTTCGCCCGACCTGTCGCGCATTGCCGTCGAGCCGCCACGCGACGCCAGCCATGGCGATCTCGCGACCAACGCGGCGATGGTGCTGGCCAAGCCCACCGGCCAGAACCCGCGCGTGCTGGCCGAGAAACTGGCCCAGGCGCTGCGGGAGGACAAGGACGTCGCCGCAACCGAGGTCGCCGGCCCTGGCTTCGTGAATCTCAGGCTCCAGGACGGTTTCTGGCAGGCGCATCTGTCGGCGCTTCTGGGCGAGGGGCGCAACTATGGCCGCTCGACGATCGGGGCCGGGCGGAAAACCAATGTCGAATATGTCTCGGCCAACCCGACGGGACCGATGCATGTCGGCCATTGCCGTGGCGCGGTCGTGGGCGATGCGCTGGCCAACCTGATGGCGTTCGCCGGTTACGACGTGACCAAGGAATATGTCATCAACGATGCGGGCTCGCAGATCGACGTGCTCGGGCGCTCGGCGCTGTTGCGCTACCGCGAGGCGCTTGGCGAGGATATCGGCGAGATTCCGGCCGGGCTTTACCCCGGTGATTATCTCGTTCCGGTCGGTCACGCGCTGGTCAAGGAGTTCGGCCGCTCCCTGCTGCAGATGCCCGATGACGAGGCGCTGGCAATCGTCAAGGACAGGACCATCGATGCGATGATGGTGATGATCCGTGAAGATCTGGCGCTGCTCAACGTGCATCACGACGTGTTCTTCTCGGAGCGGACTCTGCATGCCGATGGTGCGCGGAAAATCCGCTCGGCGATCAACGACCTGACGCTCAAGGGCCATATCTACAAGGGCAAGCTGCCGCCGCCCAAGGGCGAGAAGCCGGACGATTGGGAAGACCGCGAGCAGACGCTGTTCCGCTCGACGGCGGTCGGCGACGACATGGACCGGGCACTGGTCAAATCGGACGGATCTTTCACCTATTTCGCAGCCGATGTGGCGTATCTGAAGGACAAGGTCGATCGCGGCTTCGTCGACCTGATCTATGTGCTAGGCGCCGACCATGGCGGCTACGTCAAGCGGCTGGAAGCTCTGGCTCGCGCCGTTGCCGGCGACGATGTCAAGCTCACGGTGCTCCTGTGCAATCTGGTCAAGCTGTTCCGTGACGGCGAACCGGTGCGCATGTCGAAGCGGTCCGGCGACTTCGTCACGTTGCGGGAAGTCGTGGAAGAGGTCGGCCGCGACCCTGTGCGTTTCATGATGCTCTACCGCAAGAGCGACGCCCCGCTCGATTTCGACTTCGCCAAGGTTACCGAGCAGTCCAAGGACAATCCGGTGTTCTACGTGCAGTACGCCTCGGCGCGCTGCCATTCGGTGTTCCGGCAGGCAAGCGAGCAACTTGGCGAGGCGAATTTCGATCGCAGCAGCCTGGCGAAGGCGGCGGCTTCGCTGACCGATGAGGGCGAGATCGGACTGATCCGCAAGCTCGCGGAGTATCCACGCCTGATCGAGTCGGCCGCTCTTGCGCTGGAGCCGCATCGGCTGGCATTTTATCTCTATGATCTGGCTTCCAGTTTCCACGGACACTGGAACCGGGGCACGGATAATCCGGACTTACGTTTTGTTAAGGTTAACGACCGACAATTGACGCATGCCAGACTAGGGCTGGTGCAGGCTGTTTCGGATGTTCTGACGTCCGGCCTGACGCTGATCGGAGCCGCCGCGCCCACCGAAATGCGTTAGGTTTGACTAAAACACCTGTCACCTTTTGCCCACATTGCGCTGGTAAGGGCCAACCCTGCGCGACGTCAATGGCGTCCGACTGAGTGCGAGTTCGGGAACAATAATGGCAGACAGAACCCAGCTGAGAGTAGCCGACAACAACGACATCGCCGACGATGATCCGTTCGCGGAGCTGACCAGGATCATGGGATTCGACCCGCGCCAGCCGGTCAAGGCGCCGGCCCAGTCGAAAGCCGCTGTTGCCAACCCGTCCGTTGAAGAGAGCGATTTCGACATCGATCTCGAAAAGGAGTTGATGGGCGAGTTCGACGCCGACGTCAGCGTTGCTGCTCCGGCTGTCGAAGCCCCAATCGCCGAAACCCGTGAGCCGGCGTTCGAAACGGTGGCCAGCCATTCGGCCGACGATGATCTTGCCTTGTCGCTCGACGATGATTTCCACCTGGACTTCACGGGCGCCGACCACCATTCGGCTGATGCCGGCCATGCGCAGCCCGTCGTGGCCGCTTCGTCGCCCGCATCCGATTTCGACGCCGATTTCGACAATGCTGTCGCTGGTTCGCTCGAGGGCGTCTTGCCCTTCGAGGACGACCAGTCGATGGGCGACGATCTCGCCGCCTCGCTCGATCGGGACTTCCACATCGAGGTCCCTGAGAGCCGGCACGCCGCCGCGGAGGTGCCGGCGGCCGTCGAGCCGGTCTCCGATCATGAATTCGATGACGCTGTCGCGCTGTCGCTCGAAGACGAGTTGACGCTGGACGGCCATTCCGACGATCAGCGTCATGCTGTGGCCGTGGTCGATTATCCGGAGCCGGTGGCGGCTGTCACGAACGAGACCCAGGCGATTTCCGAAGAGGATTTTGCGGGTGAGTTCGATCATGCCATGGCTGATGTCGATTTCGACACTCCGGCGCATGACCCGATGGCCTTTGATGAGGCGCAGGCGAGCGAAATGGCCGCTGCCTTGGACACCCGGAGCCATGACTCAAACCCGGAAGCGGTGTCCGATCACGCTTTCGATCTGGACTTCGACGACGCGTTCGCCGAGACGCTCCATGAGCCGGTCGCCGAGGTGGCGGCCGTTCCCGCTTGGCCGGCGCCCCCTGCCGCCGTTGTCGCGTCCGTTGCTGCCGTCGCGCCGGCGGTTTCCGTCGCTCCAGCGCCTGTAGCGGACGAGCGCAGCCTTGAGGATGAATTGAACGCGCTTCTGGGCGCCATGACCGCGCGCACGGCGCCGTCGGTCAAGGAAGCCCCCGTGGCGCAGTCGGTTGCAACTCCCGTTCTGCCGCCCGTCGCCGCTCCGGTGAAGGCCGCGGAAGAACCTGCCGATCTTGTTGGCGATCTCGACTGGGGTCTGGACGAGCAGGTGCCCGAGGGCTCGCATTCCGCCGATAGCCACAACGCTGCCGATGCCGACCTCGACACCATGCTGCTCGATGAACTTCAGGGTCAGGATTTCGGCTCGGATGGCGTCGATCACGTCGATGTCGATTTCGACAACGACGCCTTCGATGCCGCCCTGGCCAAGAGCCTCGATCCGCGTGACGAGCCGGCCTCCCGACGGGATCAGGCCGATTCGCTCGACTGGCTGGCGGAGCGCTCGCCTCCGGAGGAACCGGCCCGCTCCTGGAGCCGGGTGACGCCGGTTCCCCAGCAGGCCGCATTCACCGCCCAGCCCGCTGCCTCGATGGCGGCCAGGGCTGTTGCTGTACCTGAAGTGGCCGTGGTGCCTCCATACCGTCCGGCTGAGCCGATGGCGGTCGCTCCCTATGCGGCGCCGGCATCGGTACCGCAGTCGCGGCAGTCCTCGCGCTATGAAGAAATGCCCGATGTCGAGACGGTCGACGTGCCGGAGCGCGTGGTGGCGGTGGCGGACGATCTCGACATTCCGGAACTGCACTTCGAGGAAGATGAGCGGGCCGCGCCCGGCTATGATGAACTCGACGCCGAGTTCGCAAGCCTGCTTACGGAAATGAATTCCGTGGAGGTCGCGCCCGCCGCTGCGCCTGCTCCCGCGAGCAGCGCGTCCTATGCGGATGACGCCTACAGCGCCGGCTTCAACGCAAACTACGGCGCGGCAAATCCGGGATATGGCGAAGCCAATCCGGGATATGGCGCTGCCAATCCGGCCTATGCGGCCTCACATTCGGGATACCAGGAGCCCAGGCCCACCTATCAACCGGAAGCCCGCACCTATGCGGCACGGCCGGCCGAGATGCCGGCACGCGCGGCTTCCACGGCCTATGCCGATGCCGCCGACGGTTTCGACGTCGACAACTTGCCCGGCGGCCAGCCGGTCTCGCAGGCGGACGATTTCGCCGTCGACGAACTGGACTACGATCCCGAACTCGATGAGGCGATGTCCGTCCCGGGGCTCGGCGAGCGCGAAGCAGCAAGGCCCTCGGGCCGGCGCGGTCTGTTCATCGCCGCCATCGTCGGCGCCGTGGCGGTTGCCGGCGGTCTCGGCGCCTTTGCGCTGTCTTTCGGCGGCAAGGGCAGCGGCGAGGCGCCTGTCATCGTCAAGGCCGACAATTCGCCGATCAAGGTCAAGCCGGAAAATCCCGGCGGCGCCGTGGTGCCGAACCAGGACAACAAGGTCTATGACGCGGTGATCAAGGGCGCGAAGCCCGCCGAGCCGGTCCAGCAGAAGCTCGTGACCAGCACGGAAGTTCCCGTGGACGTGCAGGCGAAGGATCCGGCCCGCGCCGCCGACCTTTCCGCCGACCAGGGTGCTGCCGCCGGCGCGGATGGCGGTGGCGATGTTTCGACTGCTGGCGCGGCTCCCGCCGACACCTCGGCGCCGGCGCCCAAGTCCGAGGACCGCATCGCGCAGGTGCTGCAGGATACAGACAAGGGCAACGGTGCCGATGTCGTTGCCGTCGCGCCGCGCAAGGTCAGGACCATGGTGGTCAAGTCCGACGGCTCGCTGGTGGCGCGCGAGGATCCGGCGCCGGCCGCACCGCAGATCGCTTCGGCCGAGCCGACCGATCCGGCGCCACAGCACGTGGCGCCCTCGGCCCAGGCCGACACCGACCAGACAGGCACCGTGGCTCCTGCCGCCGCGCAGGATGAGCCGGCGCTGAAGCCCGCCGCCAAGCCGGCCAAGGCCGAAGCCAAGGCGCAGTCGGCCAACACGCCGTCCAAGGTTCCGGTGGCGCCGCAGCGTCCGTCAGACCAGCCGGTCGATGTCGTCGGCGAGGTCAAGCCTGATCAGGTCGCTTCGATCGATCCGGCCTCGACCGCCACGGGTGGCGGTTCGTGGTCGATGCAGGTTGCTTCGCAGCCGACGGTGGAAAGCGCCCAGTCGACTTACCAGGATCTGCAGCGCCGCTACGGCAGCGTGCTTGCCGGCCGCACGGCAAACATCGTCAAGGCCGAAATCGCCGGCAAGGGCACGTTCTACCGTGTCCGTGTCACGGCCCAGTCGCGCAACGATGCCATCAACCTCTGCACCAGCTACAAGGCTGCCGGCGGCAATTGCTTCGTGTCGCGCTAGGCATCGATACAACCGTTCTGAACCGGCGCGGCCCAAGACCGCGCCGGTTTTCGTTTAACTGTATTCGTGTGTCGATTTTTCATATGCCCGGCTTTTTCATGTGGAAGCATATGTCGCGGTTGCTGTCGGCAGACGGTGATGATTCCCTTTGAACGCGCGAAGCCCTAGACTCCTGAGATGACCGAATCAAAATCCATGATCCTCGGCTGTGCCGGGAAATCGCTCACCCGCGAAGAAATCAGCTTCTATCGCGATGAATGCCCGTGGGCCTTTATCCTGTTTGCGCGCAACATCAGCGAGACCGAGCAGATCCGGGACCTGGTCGCGCAGATGCGCGATTGCATCGGCCGCCCGGACGCCTTGGTGTTCGTCGACCAGGAAGGCGGAAGGGTGCAACGCCTGCGGCCGCCGCTGGCGCCGAACTATCCCGCGGGCGGCGCACTCGGCGCTCTGTGGCGCGACGATCATGACGCCGGTGCCCGTGCCGCCTGGCTGATGGCGCGCCTGCACGCCTTCGATCTCCTGCGCTACGGCATCACCGCCGATTGCCTGCCGGTGCTCGACGTGCCGATAGATGGCGCCAGCGATGTCATCGGCGCGCGCGCCTACGGCAAGGACCCGCGGCCGGTGATCGAACTCGGCCGGGCCGCCGCTGAAGGCCTGATGTCGGGCGGCGTATTGCCGGTCATGAAGCACATACCGGGCCATGGCAGGGCTTTTGCCGACACCCATTTCGAACTGCCTGTCGTCAACGCCTCGCTGAGCGACCTGCAGCGGCATGATTTTGCCCCGTTCCGGGAACTCAGCCATCTGCCGATGGCGATGACGGCGCATGTCGTCTACAGCGCCATCGATCCCAAGAACCCGGCGACCACCTCCGGCAAGGTCATCGACGAGATCATCCGCCGCGAGATCGGCTTTGACGGCTTGCTGATGAGCGATGACACCTCGATGAAGGCACTTTCTGGGGATTTCCCGACAAAGGCGGCCGCGATCCTTGCGGCGGGCTGCGATCTGGTCCTTCACTGCAATGGCGTTTTCGAGGAGATGTCGGGCATTGCATCGCGGACCAAGGGGCTTGAGGGCAAGTCGCTGGAGCGCGCCAAGCGGGCGATGACCTATATACAGAAGCAGGACGCGGTCGAAGAAACCGAGATACGCGCCGAATTCGCCACCTATTTCGATGCGGTGGCCTGACGAAGGGAAGTGACGGGGCTGTGGCGGAAACATTGGAAAGCAAGGCTGCGAAGGCCGCACCGATGGACCGCCTGTGGGCCGAGAACGATGAGTCACGGCTGACCGGCGATCCGTCGCTTGTTGTCGACGTGGCCGGTTTCGAAGGTCCGCTCGATCTCCTGCTGCATCTGGCGCGCAACCAGAAGGTTGACTTGGCGCGTATTTCCATCTTGGCGCTTGCCGAGCAGTATCTGGCCTTCATCGAGACGGCGAGGGCGTTGCGGCTGGAACTGGCGGCCGACTATCTCGTCATGGCGGCCTGGCTGGCGTTCCTGAAATCCAAGCTTCTGATCCCCAAGCAGCCGGGCGAAGAAGGCGAAAGCGGCGAGGAACTCGCGGCCGTGCTGCAATTCAGGCTGAAGCGGCTCGAAGCCATGCGCGACGCGGCCGCACGGCTGGTCAACCGCAACCGGCTCGGCCGCGATGTCTTCGCGCGTGGCATGCCGGAGATGGTCATCATCGAGAAGCGCAATACCTATTCGGCATCGCTCTACGATCTCTTGACCGCCTATGCCCAGCAACGCCAGAAGCAGGCCATCACCAATGTGACGATCGCCCGGCGCGGCGTCTGGTCGCTCAAGGACGCGCGCGACATCCTGACCCGGCTGATGGGGTCGTTGCGCGACTGGACCTCGCTCGACAGTTTCCTGATCGACTACCTGGCCAGCCCGGAAGAACGGCGCACCGCGATCGCCAGTTCGTTCGCCGCCACGCTGGAACTGGTGCGCGAGCGCAAGATGGATGTAAGGCAGGACGAGGTGTTCGCGCCGATTTACCTGCGCGACCACCGGGCACCGACAATCAAGGCAGCCGAGGTGGCATGATGAGCGAACGCGCCAACGCTTCTGTTATTCCCTTCAAGCTCGAGGACGAGCCGGAAGCGGGCGGGATCGATGAGGCTTCCGTGCAGAACGCGGCACAGAATCCTGCCGAGCGCCTGCATCTGGCGGAGGCCATGCGCATGGCCGAGGCGATTGTGTTCGCCAGCGCGGAGCCCGTCAGCGAGAAACAACTGGCGGCGCGTCTGCCGGACGGCATCAACGTTTCGCTCGCCATGGCGGAGTTGCAGGAAATCTATGCGCGGCGCGGCGTCAACCTGGTGCGGGTCGGCGATGCCTGGGCGTTCCGCACCGCAGGCGACCTGGCCTTTCTGATGAGCCGCGACACGGTGCAGCAGCGCAAGCTGTCGCGCGCTGCGCTGGAGGTTCTGGCAATCATTGCCTATCACCAGCCGGTGACGCGCGCCGAGATCGAGGACATCCGGGGCGTCGAGACTTCAAAGGGCACGCTCGACACGCTGCTCGAGACGGAATGGGTGCGTATGCGCGGCCGCCGCAAGACGCCCGGCCGTCCCGTTACTTATGGCACGACCGAGACCTTCCTCGATCATTTCGCGTTGGAGGAAATTCGCGATCTTCCGGGCATGGAGGAACTGAAGGGTGCCGGTCTGCTTTCGGGCCGCATGCCGTCGAATTTCTCGATTCCGCAACCGCCGGCCGATCCCGACGCCTTGACCGAGGACGAGGATCCGCTGACGGACATCGACCTCGAGGAGCTCGGCCTGTTGACGCCGCGCGTCACGGAAGATTGACCGCGCTCGTCTATCAAAAGCTGCTTTGCGCCTTTACATGCGCCGTTTGGTAGCGGGCCGCATCGCTGAAAATGCGTGACATCCGGCAGCCTTTCATAAACTCTGTCGCGGTTGTGTTTGAATCCCAACGCGAAAACGCATAGATCATCGCCAGGGAAAACATTCGAGAGAGATTTGCTATGGGTTCATTTTCGATTTGGCACTGGATGATCGTACTGGTCATCGTGCTTCTGGTGTTCGGCCGCGGCAAGATTCCCGAGCTGATGGGCGACATGGCCAAGGGCATCAAGAGCTTCAAGAAGGGCATGGCCGACGACGACGTTGCCGACGACAAGCGCACCGTCGAACATCGTGCCGACGAGACCGTTTCGGCAGTGAAGGAAAAGGCCAGCAAGAGCTGAGCCGAAAACAATTGCTTCGTGCATGTCGGTCCGGAGCGCTCCGCATTTTTCGGGGCGGCATGCACTAGTCGGAACGAATAGCCATGTTTGAAGTCGGCTGGACCGAAATGCTGGTGATTGCGATCGTTATGATCGTGGTCGTCGGTCCCAAGGATTTGCCCAATATGCTGCGCACCTTCGGCCGCACGACGGCCAAGCTGCGTGCTATGGCAGCCGACTTCCAGAAGCAGTTCAACGAGGCGCTGAAGGAAGCCGAGCTCGACGACGTCAAGAAGTCCGTCGACGAGTTGCGGGGCCTGAGCCCCATGTCCGAGATCAAGAAGCAGCTCAATCCGTTCGAGCAGGCGGCGGCCGATGTGCGTGCCGGCGTCGACGCGGCGATGAAGCCGAAACCGGCCGCCGATCCGACGGCACCGGCGGCCTCGACGCCGCAGCCGGCTGAGCCGTTGAAGAATGGCGCGACGATCATGCCTGGTGCACCGGAGGCCTCGCCGCCAACGCCTGCCTTCCCGGCCATGACCGATGAATCGGTTGTCGTGCCGGCGCCTGTCGCAGCGCCGCGGGCGACCGGGGCGAAGCGGGCCACCAAGGCCGCGCCGGTGAAGGCAGCCCCCGCTGCAAAGGCTGCGGCCAAGGGCTCGACCGGCAAGGCCGTTGCAGCCAAGGCGCCCCCCGTCACCAAGGCTTCGGCGAAGACCGCCGCGCCGGCAAAGCCCGCCGTGGTCAAGACCGCCGCCAAGTCGGCCGCAAAAGCCGAACCGAAACCTGCCGCGGCCAGGAAGCCGGCGGCCAAGAAGACGGCGGGAGCCGCCAAGTGAGCGCAACGGATAAGGAACGAGACGAGATCGAGAAGTCGTCGGCGCCGCTGATCGAGCATCTCATCGAGCTGCGCCGCCGGCTGATATGGTCGCTCGGCGGCTTCTTCGTCGCATTCCTGGTGTGCTTCTTCTTTGCCAAGAAGCTGTTCAACCTGCTCGTCATCCCGTTCAAATGGGCGACCAAATGGGCGGGCCTCGATCCGCACAAGGTCGAGCTCATCTACACCGCGCCTCAGGAATTCTTCTTCACGCAGGTCAAGCTCGCCATGTTCGGCGGCATGGTCATCGCGTTTCCGCTGATCGCCACCCAGATCTACAAGTTCATCGCGCCGGGCCTCTACAAGAACGAGCGCAACGCCTTCCTGCCGTTCCTGATCGCGTCGCCGATCCTGTTCCTGATGGGCGCATCGCTGGTCTATTTCTTCTTCACGCCAATGGTGATGTGGTTCTTCCTAGCCATGCAGCAGGCGGGCACGGACGAGCAGGTGCAGATTTCGCTGCTGCCGAAAGTGTCGGAATATCTCAGCCTGATCATGACGCTGATCTTCTCTTTCGGCCTCGTGTTCCAGCTGCCGGTGGTGACAAGCCTGATGACGCGCGTCGGCATGCTGTCGTCCAAGGCGCTGGCCGAGAAGCGCAAATGGGCGATCGTCATCGCCTTCGTCGTCGCGGCCGTGCTGACCCCGCCAGACCCGATGAGCCAGATCGGTCTCGCCATCCCGACTATCCTGCTCTACGAGGTCGCCATCTGGGCCGCGCGGTGGATCGAGCGCAGCCAGGAGCGCGAGCGTCTGGCGCGCGAGAAGCAGGAAGCCGGTGAGACCGTCGCCGACAAGGCGCCGGACGAGCCTCCAGCGCCGGCGGCTTCGTAAGGCCGTCGGCAGCGGCGGAAAACGACAACCGCCGCCCAGCCCCGTCTTGCATCGATCAAGGATGCGGTTTACGCCCCTCAAACCCAGTTTGAGGACGGATGGACCATGCTTGACATCAAATGGATTCGCGACAACCCGAAGGCCCTTGTCGAGGCGCTGGTCAAGCGCTCGTGGTCGGCTGACGAGGCGCGGTCCACGGTCGATGGACTGATCGCCAGGGACGAGGCGCGGCGCGAACACGTCACCGAGCTCCAGACCAAGCAGGAGCGCCGCAACGCCGCCTCCAAGGAGATCGGCAACGCCATGCGTTCGGGCGATGCGGCACTGGCCGAAAAGCTCAAGGCCGAAGTCGGCGACATCAAGATCTTCATCCAGAACGGCGAGGCGCGCGAGCGCGAGCTCGACAAGGCGCTGAGCGACGCGCTGGCGGTGCTGCCCAATGTGCCGCTCGACGACGTGCCGGTCGGCAAGGACGAGCACGACAACGTCGTCAGGCACATTGTCGGCAAGGTGCCGACGCGACCGAACTGGGTGAAGGAGCATTTCGAGATCGGCGAAGCGCTCGGCATGATGGATTTCGAGCGCGCGGCAAAGCTGTCGGGCTCGCGCTTCACCGTGCTGAGGAGCGGGCTGGCGCGGATGGAACGAGCCATCGGCCAGTTCATGCTCGACCTGCACACGACCGAGCACGGCTATGAGGAGGTGATCCCGCCGCTGATGGTACGCGACGAGGTGCTTTTCGGCACCAACCAGCTGCCGAAGTTCGAGGAGGATCTGTTCTTCACGCCGCACGGGGAGGGCAGGCTTGGCCTGATCCCGACTGCCGAAGTGCCGCTGACCAATCTGGTGCGTGAGGAGATATCAGCGCATGAAAAGCTGCCGCTTCGTTTCACCGCGCTGACACCGTGTTTTCGCTCCGAGGCCGGCTCAGCGGGGCGCGACACGCGCGGCATGCTGCGCCAGCATCAGTTCTACAAGGTTGAGCTGGTGTCGATCACCGACCAGGAGTCTTCGCTCGCCGAGCATGAGCGCATGACGCAATGCGCCGAGGAGGTGCTGAAGCGCCTGGAATTGCCGTTCCGAACCATGGTGCTGTGCACCGGAGACATGGGTTTCGGTGCGCGCAAGACCTACGACATCGAGGTCTGGCTGCCCGGCCAGAACGCCTATCGCGAAATCTCGTCCTGCTCTGTCTGCGGCGATTTCCAGGCGCGCCGCATGGATGCCCGCTACAAGGACAAGGACGGCAAGGGCAACCGCTTCGTCCATACGCTCAACGGTTCTGGCACCGCCGTCGGCCGCGCTCTCATAGCTGTCATCGAAAACTACCAGAATGAGGATGGCAGCGTAACGATTCCTGAAGTGCTGCGGCCTTACATGGGCGGTCTGGAAAAGATCGAATCGAAATAATGCGCATTCTTCTGACCAATGACGACGGCATTCATGCCGAGGGGCTGGCGTCGCTCGAGCGCGTCGCCCGCACGCTCTCCGACGATGTCTGGGTGGTGGCGCCCGAGCAGGACCAGTCCGGCTACGCGCATTCGCTGTCGATCTCGGAGCCGCTGCGGCTAAGGAAGATCGGCGAGAAGCATTTTGCCGTACGCGGCACGCCGACCGACTGTGTCATCATGGGGGTGAAGAAGATTCTGCCCGCCGCGCCTGACCTGATCCTGTCCGGGATCAATTCCGGAGCCAACATCGCCGACGATGTGACCTATTCGGGAACGGTCGCCGGTGCCATGGAAGGCACGTTGCTCGGCATCAAGTCGATCGCGCTCAGCCAGGGCTACTCCTATGTCGGCGAGGACCGCGTCGTTCCCTATGAAACCACCGAGGTGCTGGCGCCGGCGCTGCTGAAGAAACTCGTCGCGACGCCGCTGCCGGAAGGCGTGCTGCTCAACGTCAATTTTCCCAACTGCCTGCCCGAGGAAGTCGTCGGCACTGTCGTCACCACGCAGGGCAAGCTGGTGCACAGCCTGTGGGTCGACGAGCGCCGCGACGGGCGCGGCCTGCCTTACTACTGGCTGCGCTTCGGCCGCGAGCCGGTGGAAGGCAAACAGGGCACCGACCTCCATGCGCTGCGCAACCGCCTGGTGTCGGTAACGCCGCTGCAACTCGACCTCACCGCGCATGAGATTCGTGACCAACTGAGCAAGGCGTTGTCATAAATAAGGTTTTGGCATGAACCAGGGTTTCCCCATCGATGACCGCGAAGGATTTGCCGCTTTCCTGCTGCGCCTGCGCGGCAGGGGAACCGTGCCGAAGGCGCTGATCGCGGCTTTCGAGGCGACGCCGAGGCGGGGTTTCCTGGCGCCGCAGTTTCACCCGATCGCCTGGTCCGACCGCATGCTGCCGATCGAATGCGGCGAGGCGATCGAAGGCGCCGACATGCAGGCGGCGGTCATCGCGGCCCTTGCCATCGAGGCGGGAAACCGCGTGCTCGAGATCGGCGCCGGCTCCGGCTACACGGCGGCGGTGATGTCGCGGCTGGCGGCGCGGGTCGTCACCATAGACCGCTACAAGACGCTCGTTGAACAGGCCAGGCAGCGGTTTGAGGCGTTGGGCATCGGCAATATCATCGTGCGGCAGGCGGATGGTTCGGCCGGACTGCCGAATGAAGGACCGTTCGACCGCATCGTCGCCTGGGCGGCCTTCGACAGCCTGCCGCGCTTCCTGCTCGACCAATTGTCGAGCGGCGGCGTGGTCATCGCGCCGATCGGCCCGGAGGAGGGCGAGCAGGTGCTGGCCAAGCTGACCAAGGTCGGCAGCCGCTTTGAGCGTGAGGATATAGGCCTCGTGCGGCTGCAGCCTATCTTGCGCAGCCTGGCGGCGGTGATATAGGCGCCAAGCCGGCGTTCAGGTGGTGCCGGGGCGGTTCCCTAACCGCTAAAGCGATAGTTCAGGTGCAAGCCGACCAGATCGACATCCTGGCTGATATGGTCGGTGCCGAAGCCGAAGCCGCCGATCCCGACGGGCGTGAAAGTGACGTCCTTGCCGGGCATGAACAGATGGTCGTATTCGACCGCAAGCGACCAATTCGGGGCGAAGCCATATTCAATGCCTGCGCCCAGCACACCACCCCAGCGGGTCTGGTCGCCCGCATCGCCGGCGAGCGTATCGGGAGACGGTGTGCTGACGACGTCGAAATGGTTGCCGGTCACGGCGGCGCCGCCCTTGGCGTAAACGAGGGCGTCGCTGAAGCTGTACCCCACCTGAGCCGTCAACAATCCATACCAGTCGACGCGGGAACGATTCGTGAAGGCTGGGAAAAATTCGGACTCGTTGGAGCCCTTCAGATCAGCCCAGTCGCCTTGCGCCTCCAGCCCGAACACCCAGTCGCTGCGCTGCCAGCGATAGCCGACCTGGCCGCCGGCTGTTCCGCCAGTGGCGTTGTGGCAGCCTTCGCTGAACGTCAGGCCAAAGAACGATGTGTCCCAGCATGAGTGGCTGGACCCCCAGCCGCCATTGGCGCCGATGTAGAAGCCGCTCCAGTCATAGCTGGCGGCGATAGGGGCCGTGACAAGATCGGCGGCGGACGCCTGCGTGACCGCGCCCAAGGCAGCGGCAGCCGTCAAAGCAACCAGAAACCGTTTCATCGGAGCCCTCCCAAGCTGCCTTTAGGCTATCTGAACTCGATGCTGCAGAGATGTTACATCGGCGCAACAGTCGGGGTATTTCGAGTGCCTCACGCGAAGCCGACGGGCACGAAACCTCCTCTGATAGGGCGGGACCTCATGTCTGTAGCCCTTGCCACGCTTGAAGCGCGCCTGCCGCCGTCCTGTAGCGGCCTCGAATGTTTTAAGAAAATTTGCGTCGGATTCTAATGGGTTAACCGGCCAGTAAGATTAACGCGCTTTAATCCTGTCCAGTTGGTGCAGAGTTTGTGCGGGTTAGTGCGATGCAACTCAGTGTTTTGAAGTCAAATGGTCGCAATCTGGCGCGGGGCTGCGCTGTTCTCATGATTGCGGGCGCGGCGGCGGGGTGCAGTTCCCAGGCTTCGCGGTTCAACAGCGTCGATGACGTCTTCACCTCCTCGACGAACAATCAGCGCGCCATCATCAACAAGCAGGATGCGGTTCAGCCCTATCCGGGCGATGTCTCGGCCGCGCCGCTGGATGGAAGCCACACACAGTCGGTAAGCCGTTCCAGCCTCGATCCGGTTTCGAGCCGGCCGTTGCCGCCGCCGGTTTCCGCCCAGGCTCAGCCGGCGCCTGCCGCCAATCCGGTGCGGGTGGCCTCGGCTCCGGCGCTGGTCAGGCCCGCGCCACGTGTCGACAGCACGACGACCGGCACCGTTGCGCCGGCTGCCAAGCCTTTCAAGGAAGCGCAGCCCGATGCCAGGGTGGCCGGTACGCCACATGCCACGGAGATCGTGGTCAGGGACGGCGAGACGATCAATGGCCTGGCGCAGCACTACAAGGTGCCGGCCGATGTCATCATGAAGGTCAATGGCCTGAGCGCCACCAAGGGGCTGAAGACCGGGCAGAAGCTGGTCATCCCGGCCTATGCCTACTCAAGCAAGGCCGAGCCCAAGGTCGCCGATGCCAAGCCGGCGAAGGACGGCAAGCGCGATCTGCCGGCGACCGCGCCGGACAAGGTGGCCGTCCTGCCGCAGCAGCCCAAATTGAAGGAAGGCAAGTCCGCGGCTCAGGTCGATGCGTCGGCCGCCGCGAACCAGCCCAAGGAGCCAAAGCCCGCGCAGGTGGCCAAGGCAAACGCCGCTCCCGGCACCTATACGGTCCAGTCGGGCGACACGATGTCCTCGATCGCCCGCAAGACCGGTGTCGGCGTCGTCGCGCTGAAGCAGGCGAACGGCATGAAGGACGGCATTTTGAAGATCGGCCAGACGCTGAAGGTGCCGGCGGGCGGCACGGTGGCCGTCGCCAGCGCCAAGCCGGCGAAGATCGATCCGGTGACCACGGCAACCACGCAGCCGGCCGCCAAGGCCACGCCGTCGGAAACGCTCGCTTCCTACACGCCGCCGAAGAAGGACACCAAGGTCATTCAGCAGGCCGAGGACGACGACGCGGTGGCGCCGGATGCAACCGGCATCGGCAAGATGCGCTGGCCGGTGCGCGGCCGGGTGATTTCCGGCTTCGGATCCGGCAAGGACGGCGTCGACATCGCCGTGCCGACGGGCACACCGATCAAGGCGGCCGAGAACGGCGTCGTCATCTATGCCGGCGATGGGCTCAAGGAGTTCGGCAACACCGTGCTGGTGCGCCACGAGAACGGCCTGGTCACCGTCTACGGCCATGCCAGTTCGATCGAGGTGCAGCGCGGCCAGAAGGTCAAGCGCGGCCAGGAAATCGCGCTGTCGGGCATGAGCGGCACGACGGACTCACCGAAGCTGCACTTCGAGGTGCGCAAGAATTCGGCCCCGGTCGATCCGTCGACCTATCTCGAATAGAAGAAAAGAAGCGATATGCGGGCCGTCTGACCTCCAGTCCGGCCCGCCGGCTCAGCCCGTTCCGCAAGGAGCGGGCTTTTTCAGTGGTTTGAGCTCGTCGCGGTGTTCAGAGGCCGGCGTTGGTGCTCCTCAATCCTTCAGCGGCTTGCCCAGCCGGCCGGCGAGGTCCTGGGTGAACTGCCAGGCGACGCGGCCGGAACGGCTGCCGCGTGTCGTCGCCCATTCCAGGGCTTCGGCGCGCAGCTTTTCAGGATCGATGTCGAGCCCATGATGACTGGCATAGCCATTGATCATGTCGAGATATTCGTCCTGCGAACATTTGTGGAAGCCGAGCCAGAGACCAAAACGGTCGGACAGCGAGACCTTTTCCTCAACCGCTTCCGAGGGATTGATGGCGGTGGAGCGCTCATTGTCGATCATGTCGCGCGGCAGCAGATGACGGCGGTTCGAGGTGGCGTAGAAGATGACGTTGGCGGGGCGGCCCTCGACGCCGCCTTCGAGCGCCGCCTTCAGCGACTTGTAGGATGTGTCGTCATGATCGAAGGACAGATCGTCGCAAAACAGGATGAAGCGGAACGGGGCAGCCTTCAGTAGGGCCATCAGCCTCGGCAGCGTGTCGATGTCCTCGCGGTGGATTTCGATCAGCTTGAGCGGCAGGTCGGAGGTGGCCTTTTGTGATTTGGCCTTTTCTGATTTGGCCTTGGCATTGATTTCGGCATGCACGGCCTTGACCAGCGACGATTTGCCCATGCCGCGCGCGCCCCACAACAGCACGTTGTTGGCCGGGTGGCCGACGGCGAACCGCTCGGTGTTGTCGACGAGTATGTCGCGGACGTGGTCGACACCGCGGATCAGGCCGATATCGACGCGATTGACCTTGCGAACCGGTTCCAGATAGCCGGGATCAGCCTGCCAGACGAAGCAATCGGCCACGTTCAGGTCGGTTTCAGGCACTGGCGGCGGCGCAAGGCGGCTGACGGCCTCGATCAGGCGATCAAGTTTCTTGTTGAGGGCATCGATCGTACTGTCGGTCATGTCGGTCTTTGTCTCTGCGTTCTGAAGTGTTGGCAGCGCGCCGATTCCGCCGGGTTCGAAACCGGTTGCAACCTTTTGTTCGAGCGTGATCTTTTCGCAAAACCGGCTCGCGCTTTTTGCGATCCTGCTCTAACACGGGCGAGCAGGCCGGAAAAGCAGCCGATTTGCCGGGCGGCGCAGTTGCATTGACAACTTTACCGACTATATTCCGGCCAAATTTCGCGGGGCCGCCAAATTACCCAGCACTCGGTTTGGCGGCCGTTTTTCTAAATTCAGGAGTACCTCGATGTTCGTGACACCGGCATACGCTCAAGGCGTTGGGGCTTCTCCCGACATGTTCATCAGCATTTTGCCGTTTGTCCTGATTTTCGTGATCATGTATTTTCTGATCATCCGCCCGCAGCGCACGCAGTTGAAGAAGCGCGGCGAGATGCTGGCGGCGGTCCGCCGTGGCGATACGGTCGTCACCGGCGGCGGCTTCGTCGGCAAGGTGACGAAAGTGATCGACGACAATGAACTCGAGATCGATCTCGGCGGCGGCACCAAGGTGACGGCGCTGCGTTCGACGATCGCCGACGTTCGCGTCAAGGGCGAGCCGGTGGCCAACCAGAACGCCAAGAAATAATCCAATTCCAGGCGGAGCGATCCGCGGACCTGCTCTGACGGACGACGCCATATGCTGTATTTCTCGCGCTTGAAGATGATCCTGATCTGGTTGGCCGTGGCCGCCACAGTGATCCTCGCCGCGCCCAATCTCATCCCCGCAAGCACGCTGGCCCAGCTTCCGAGCTGGGTGCCGAAGCGGCAGATGACGCTTGGTCTCGACCTGCAGGGCGGTTCGCACATCCTGCTCGAGATGAACCAGAACGATCTGATCAAGGATCGGCTGGAGACTTCGCGCGATGAAATCCGCACCCTGCTGCGCGACGCCAAGATCGGCTACACCGGTCTCGGCGGCACCGGCCGCACCTTGCAGGTGCGCATCACCGACCCGGCCCAGCTCGATGCCGCCAAGACGGCCTTGAAGCCGCTGACCGATCCGGTCGCGGCCGGACTGTTCAGCGGCGGCTCGATCCAGGAGATGTCGCTGGACGATTCCGAGCCGGGCCTGCTCAAATTCACTGTGACGGACGCCGGCATCAAATACCGCACCTCGACCGCATTGGCGCAGTCGATCGAAGTGGTGGAGCGCCGCGTCAACGAACTCGGCACGACCGAGCCGATCGTGCAGCGCCAGGGCGACAACCGCATCCTGGTCCAGGTCCCCGGCCTGCAGGACCCGCAGCGGCTGAAGGAAATCCTCGGCCAGACCGCGAAGCTGACGTTCCAGATGGTCGATCAGTCGATGCCGGTCCAGGACGCGCTCAAGGGCCGTCCCCCGGCGGGCTCGTCTGTGCTCTACTCGCAGGACGATCCGCCGGTTCCCTACCTGATCGAAAACCGCGTCATCGTGTCGGGCGAAAACCTCGTCGACGCGCAGGCGACGTATAATTCGCAGAACAATGAGCCGGTGGTTTCGTTCCGCTTCGATTCGAAGGGGGCGGCGCGCTTCGGTCAGGCGACCTCGCAGAATGTCGGCAAGCTGTTTGCCATCATCCTCGACAACCAGGTGATTTCGGCGCCGCAGATCCGCGAGCCGATCCTTGGCGGCACAGGTCAGATCTCGGGAAATTTCACCGCGCAGAGCGCCAATGATCTTGCCGTGCTTCTGCGTGCCGGCGCCTTGCCGGCGACGCTGACCGTTATCGAGGAGCGCACCGTGGGTCCAGGCCTAGGCCAGGATTCGATCCATGCGGGCAAGGTCGCGGGCATCATCGGCTCGATCCTTGTCGTCGCCTTCATGTTCGTCGCTTACGGCTTCCTCGGCTTCCTCGCCAACATCGCGCTGGCGGTGCATGTGGCCATGATCGTCGCGCTGCTGTCCCTGCTTGGGGCGACGCTGACCTTGCCCGGCATCGCCGGTATCGTGCTCACCATCGGCATGGCGGTCGATTCCAACGTGCTGATCTACGAACGCATCCGTGAGGAGCGACGAAACGGGCGATCGGTGATCCAGGCGATTGATACGGGCTTCACCAAGGCGCTGGCGACGATCGTGGACTCCAACGTCACGTCGCTGATCGCGACCGTGGTGCTGTTCTACCTGGGAACCGGGCCGGTGAAGGGATTCGCCATCACCTTCGCCATCGGCATCCTGACCACGGTGTTCACCGCTTTCACCTTCACGCGTCTGCTGGTGTCGATGTGGCTGCGCCGCGCTCGCCCGAAGGAATTGCCGAGGGCGCCGGTGACGTTCATTCCGCCCGGCACGAAAATTCCGTTCATGGGCATAAGGCGCTGGACGTTCGCACTGTCGAGCATCCTGTCGGTGCTGTCGGTCGTACTGTTCATGACCGTCGACATCAATTACGGCATCGACTTCAAGGGCGGCTCCTTGATCGAGGTGCAGTCCAAGAGCGGCGACGCCAATCTCGGCGATATCCGCAGCAGGCTGACGGAACTCAACATCGGCGAGGTGCAGGTACAGCAGTTCGGCGCGCCAAACGACGTGCTGATCCGTGTCGGAGCGCAGGACGCCGGCGAGAATGCCGAGCAGACCGTCATCGACAAGGTGCGCGGCGAACTGCAGGACCAGTATGATTTCCGCCGTGTCGAAGTGGTCGGGCCGACCGTGTCGGGCGAACTCGCCAAGCAGGGCACCATCGCCATGCTGATCGCGCTGGTCGGCATCCTGATCTATGTCTGGTTCCGCTTCGAGTGGCAGTTCGCGGTCGGCGCCATCGTCGCGACCGTCCACGACGTGGTCATGACGCTGGGCTTCTTCGTCATCACGGGGCTCGAATTCAACCAATCGTCGCTGGCGGCGATCCTGACCATCATCGGCTATTCGCTGAACGACACGATCGTCGTGTATGACCGCGTCCGCGAGGATCTGCGAAAATACAAGCGAATGCCGCTGCCGCAGCTTCTGAACAACGCCATCAACGAGACGCTGTCCAGAACGACGCTTACTTCGGTGACGACGATCCTGGCGCTCTTGGCCCTGGTGCTGTTCGGCGGCGAAGTCATCCGTTCCTTCACCATGGCCATGCTGTTCGGCGTCGTCTTCGGCACCTATTCGTCGATCTTCATCGCGGCACCGCTGTTGATCCTATTCAAGCTGCGGCCGCAGGCCACGGCCGATGAAGAGAAGCCGGTCGGCGGCGGCAAGGCGGTCGCGACCTGACGCGCGGCCCCGAAGGGGTGACGGAGTGGTGACCGGCAAAGGCATCGTCATTCGCGAGGCGCATTTTCCCGGCCGTGCGCCGATCGAGGCCTACGGCAACGGCGGGTTCCGCTTTGCGGACATGTCGCATCGCGGTTCGCTGCTCTGCCTGCCCTCCGGCATTCATGGCTGGGAGCCGGCGGATCCGCTTGATCTGACGGTGGCCGATTTCGACAAGCTGCTTGCCGAGGCCGACAAGGTCGAAATCCTGCTGGTCGGCATGGGCAGGGATTTGCGTCCGCTGCCGGCCGCGCTGCGGGCAGCCCTGAAAGAGGCCGGCATCGCGTCCGATCCGATGTCGACAGGTGCGGCGGTGCGGACCTACAACGTGCTGCTGGCGGAAGATCGCGCCGTAGCCGCGGCGCTTATCGCCGTCGACTGACATGTCCGGGAACAGCCAGATCGTCACGGAGACGGTGCGCGCCGCCGACCATGACCGCTATCTCACAGCGCTCTACGCGCCGGCCGACAAACGCGACGGCCTGTTTTCGCTCTACGCTTTCAATGCCGAGGTGGCGGGCGTTCGCGACCGCATCCATGAACCCTTGCCGGGCGAGGTGCGGCTGCAATGGTGGCGAGACGTGATTGCCGCCGGCGGCGAATCGGGGGCGGGCCATCCGATTGCGGAAAGCTTGAACATGACGATTTCGGCGTTCAAACTGCCGAAGCTGGCCTTCGAGAATATGCTCGAAGCCCGCATTTTCGACCTCTATGACGATCCCATGCCGTCGCGCACGGATCTGGAAGGCTATTGCGGCGAGACGGCAGCCGCGCTCATCCAGCTCACGGCCATGGTTCTCGATCCCGTCGAAGCGCCACGATTCGCCGAACTTTCCGGACGGGCTGGCTGCGCGCAGGCGATTACCGGCCTTTTGCTGCTGCTGCCGCTGCATCGCAGGCGAGGGCAATGTTTCATCCCGGCCGACCTGTTGGCGGCGGCGGGATCCTCGCCCGAAGAGTTCATCGCGAGCGGCGATAGCCCAGCTGCGCGGCGCGCTGTCGACGCGATGATCGCGCTGGCCCGGGAGCATCTTTCGGTTTTCGAGAAAGGCGCTTCGGCGTTGCCGGCCTCGTTGCGTCCGGCGTACCTGCCACTGGCTCTGTCGAGGGCCTATCTCGGCAAGATGGAAAGTGCGCGCTCTTCGCCGCTCGACGGCGTGACGCGGCTGTCGGCCTTGCGCCGGCATTGGTTGACGTTGCGTCGCGCCATGAGCGGCTGGCCAGCACTTTGACGTAAACGTCAATCATGTTAAGCATCCCCGACCGGAACTGTTGCCAAAGACAACAGGCTGGCCCGGAGGAGACCCGATCATGAGCTTGCCCGTGCTGGTTGCGATCGTCGTTTTTGGCATCGCCCTGTCGGTCGCGGCTGTCCATTTCACCGGCGGCAGCCGCAAGGCAAGGTTGGCCGACGCGCAGCAGGCGCGCGATCGTTTCGCGCAGGACTATCCGGACGAACGGGCGACGGCCGTCCGGCTTACATCGGATGGACAGAGCGCCTTCCTGGAATTCGGGAACGGGCGTCTGGGCGTCGTTCAGGCGATCGGAGATTGTTTCCTGACCCGCCTCGTCACCCCGGACGATGTGGTGGCGCTGGCCGCAGCCGACGCCAATGCGATCACCTTGCGGCTTGCCGACTTCACCTGGAAGGGCGGCCGCTTCACTTTCGCGGACGCTGCTGACGCCAAGTCCGTCCTGGATGTGCTTCAGCCTCGGTTGCCGAATTCCAACAGGAAGGCCGCGTGATGGACGAGTACAATTTCCCGCAAGTCACTCAGCTTGCGATCCCGTTCTTCGTCGTGGCGATCCTGATAGAACTCTGGCTGGTACGCACGGGACGCGCCAAGGGCTCGTTTGAGACGCGCGACACGCTGACCAGCCTGATGATGGGCACCGGCAATGTCGTGGCCGGGCTGCTGCTTGGCGTGGTGTCCTACTGGGCGCTGCTGTGGCTGTGGCAGTTCCGATTCTTCAATCTCGGCCTGTCGGTCTGGGTTTTCGTCGTCGCCTTCCTGCTCGACGACCTGCGCTACTATGTCTATCACCGCATCGCGCACCGGGTGCGCTGGGTGTGGGCGGAGCACGTCAACCATCACTCCAGCCAGCACTACAATCTGTCGACGGCGCTCCGGCAAAGCTGGACCGGGCTGTTTACCTTCATGTTCGTGCTGCAGGCGCCGCTGGTGCTGCTTGGCTTCCATCCGGCGGTGATTGCCTTCGTGTTCGGCTTCAACCTCGTCTGGCAGTTCTGGATCCACACCGAGGCCATCGGCAAGATGTGGGGCTGGTTCGAATTCATCTTCAACACGCCCTCGCACCATCGCGTCCACCACGCCACCAATCCGCGCTATCTCGACGCCAACTATGCCGGTACGCTGATCATCTGGGACCGCATGTTCGGCACCTTTGTCCCGGAACTGGAAGAAGACCAGCCGCGCTACGGCATCGTCAAGAATCTGGGCACTTTCAATCCGCTGAAAGTGGCCTTCCACGAGTGGATCGGCATGTTCAGGGACGCGTTCGCGCCGAGGCTGACATTGAGCGAGCGCCTGAACTACCTGATCAAGCCGCCGGGCTGGAGCCATGATGGCTCGCGCGAGACGTCGGAGACGCTGAAGGCGGCGTATGTGCGCCGCAACCCGAATGAGGCGGGCAAGCCAGGGCTACCGATGCTGGGTGCCGAGCCTGCGGAGTAACTATCGCCTCAGAATGGTTCGGTGAAATCGCCGTCGCGCATCAAATTTTTCCAGTCGCGACCGCCGCAGAAATCGAAGCCTCGCTATTCGGCAGCTTCCGCCTGCGCCGGCAATCCCAGCCATTCCCGGCAATCGCCCAGCGCACGCGAGGTGATTGCGTGCCGCTTGGCCACCGTCTTGTCCTTGCCACGCAGGCGCTTGCCTTCTGTCTTCGGCGGCTCGACCGGGGGAAACAGGCCGAAATTGACGTTCATCGGCTGGAAGGAGCGTTTGCCGGGCTCATCGTCCGAGACGATGTGGCCGCCGGTGATGTGGTTGAGGAGCGCGCCGAAGGCCGTCGTCAGCGGCGGAAGCGATGGCGCCTGGCCAAGCCGCTCGGCGGCCGCGAAGCGTCCTGCGAGCAGGCCGATGGCGGCGCTTTCGACGTAACCTTCGCAGCCGGTGATCTGGCCGGCAAAGCGCAGGCCGGGCCGCGACTTCAGCTGCAGCGAGCCGTCGAGCAGCGTCGGCGAATTGATATAGGTGTTTCTGTGGAGTCCGCCCAGCCGGGCGAAATCGGCGTTCTCAAGTCCCGGAATGGTCCGGAAGATGCGAACCTGTTCGGCATGCTTCAACTTGGTCTGAAAGCCGACCATGTTGTAGAGCGTGCCCAGCGCGTTGTCCTGCCGCAGCTGGACGACGGCATAGGCCTTGACGGTGGGATTGTGGGCGTTGGTCAGGCCCATCGGCTTCATCGGCCCGTAGCGCAGCGTCTCGACGCCGCGCTCGGCCATCACCTCGATCGGCAGGCAGCCGTCGAAATAGGGCGTGCCTTCCCATTGCTTGAATTCGGTCTTCTGGCCGTCGATCAGCGCCTGTACGAAAGCAAGGTACTGATCCTTGTCCATGGGGCAGTTGATGTAGTCCTTGCCGGTGCCGCCAGGCCCGACCTTGTCGTAGCGTGACTGGAACCAGCAGACATTCATGTCGATCGTGTCGAAATGGATGATCGGCGCGATGGCGTCGAAGAAAGCAAGCGCGTCGGCGCCGGTCGCTTCGGCGATCGACTGGGCGAGCGAAGGCGCGGTCAGCGGTCCCGTGGCGATGATTGCCTGGTCCCAGTCCGCCGGCGGCAGGCCCGGCACTTCCTCGCGCTGGATCGTGATCAGCGGGTGCGCTTCGAGTTTTCTCGTCACGGCGTCGGAGAAGCCATCCCGGTCGACGGCCAATGCGCCGCCCGCCGGCACCTGATTGGCGTCGCCGGCGCTCATGATCAGCGAGCCGGCCAGCCGCATTTCGGCATGCAGAAGACCAACGGCATTGTTCTGCGCGTCGTCGGAGCGGAACGAATTGGAACAGACCAGTTCGGCGAGGCCGTCGGTCTTGTGGGCGTCCGTCCCGCGAACGGGCCGCATTTCATGCAGGATGACGGGAACGCCGGCCTGCGCTGCCTGCCAGGCGGCTTCGGACCCGGCGAGACCGCCGCCGATGATATGGATAGGATTTTTGCTCATGAGCGCCGGAATAGTCGCTTGGCGAGGCGATTGCAATTGTCGCGCGGCGGCAAAGGGCAACGCTTTGGTGGTGGGAAAGCCTGCCCTGGAAACAACAACACCCGCCGGGGGAGGAGGTCCGGCGGGTGTCGTTTTTGGGGTCAGCCCTCGGGAGGAGGTGAAGGCCGACCGTATTCGTCATTGCCGGGGAGGAGGTCGGCTCCGACGAAATCTCTTTCGCGTTTTGAAAAGGGGCGAAACCCTTTGGAGCAAATTTGTTTTGCTCCGGGGAAACAGCGCCCGCCGCGGGAGGAGGTGCGGCGGGCGCCGTTTGGGTGGCCAACCCTCGGGAGGAGGTGAAGGTTGGGCCTATTCGTCGTCGCCGGGGAGGAGGTCGGCTCGGACGAAATTCTTTTCGCCTGGCAAAGAGGGGCGAAACCTCTGGTGCGAAACTCGTTCGCTCCGGGGAAACAACGCCCGCCGCGGGAGGAGGTGCGGCGGGCGCCGTTTGGGTGGTCAACCCTTGGGAGGAGGATAAGGGCTGACCGTGTTCGCCGGGTTCGGGGAGGAGGTCGATCCCAGCGAAATTCCTGGATTAGATCGCCCGGCGGGCGATAATCTTGATTTCGTCGCGGACGATACCGAGATCATGCAGCTGGCGGTTCGAAAGGCGACCCAGCTCGGTAACCGTCTCGCGATAAACGCGCCAGTTACGGTAGTTGCGGATCAGGTTCATTGTCGTACTCTTTTCAGAAACTGGTTCGGACCATTTGCGGTCCGAAGAATTAGACCGCCTTGCGAGCGACGTAGGGAATGTCGCTGCGGCTGATGCCGAGGTCGGTCAGTTCACGGTTGCTCAGGCGGCTCAGCTCGGAAACGGTGTCCCGGTAGCGGCGCCAGTTGCGGTAGTTGCGGATCAGGTTCATGGTAGTTCTCGTTCGTCTTTCTTGCGGATCATTCCGTTTGTGTACGAACCATAAATAGGGGGACCCATATCGATTTAAAAGCGCTATGGCTGCATGGCAGCAATGCAAATTGTGCAATGCAACATTAACGCGCCTTCACGGACCTGACACAAAGAAGCCAGAATCAGAAAGTGCCGTGACGTCAAAGGTTTGGCCGGGCCGGTTGAAAAACCGACCCAGCAGGGAGGGAAGGGGCATGGCTGGCTATTCGACAAAAGTCAGGTCTGACATAGCGCGGTGGCTGGAGAGCGGGCTGATCGACGCTTCGACGGCGGATGCGCTGCGGCGCGATGTCGAGGTCAACGAACGGCGGTCGCTCAGTTTCGGCTCGATCCTGGCGATGATGGCGGCCTTGCTGTTCGGCGCCGCCATCCTGATCTTCGTTGCCGCCAATTGGGAGGCGATCCCGCGGCTGGCGCGGGTCGCGGCACTCTTTGCCGTCATCCTGGCCGGTTATGTCGGAGGCGCCGTTCTGAAGACGCGCGACCATGCGGCGATCGGCGAAGCCTTGTGGATCGTGGCGGCTGCTGCCTTCGGCGGTTCGATCGCGCTGATCGGCCAGATGTATCATCTCTCGGGCGACGAGGCTTCGGCGCTGGTGACATGGGGCCTCGGCACGGCGTTGGCGGCGGTCTTGCTCAGATCAAACCCGCTGACCGTCGCTTCGGTGGGCATCGCCGATGCCTGGCTGTTCCTGAAAGGGTTCAACTATTTCTACCGCAGCGAAATCCCGCATGTCTTCATCGTCATGGCGGCAGTCCTGTTCGGCGTCTCGTTCTGGACCCGAAGCCAGGCGGCGCGGCACCTGATCATCCTGTCGCTGCTCTTCTACCTGGTGCTGCTGGCCATGAACCATGCAACGCTGCCGGTTGCGATCCCGCTGGTCATTGCTTCCGCCCTGCTTTTCGCGATTTCCGTCTTGGCGCCGGAACCTGTCGACAGGATCGTCCAGCTCGGCGGCCGCTTGCCCCTGCATGCACTACTCGGCTTCCTCACCGGCCTGGCCATCATCCAGTTCGAACTGGCCGACGAAAGCACCTACAACAGCGGCTTTACGATCGCCTCGGTCGTCGGGCTGGCCGGGATTGTCGCGGCCATCGTGTTCGCGGGACGTGACAGCCGGGGGTTGCGCTGGCTGGCCTATCTTGGTTTCGCCTTCGAACTCGCGATGATCTATGTGGTGACCTTGCAATCGATGCTCGATACGGCCGGCTTCTTCCTTGCCGCCGCCGTACTGCTCGGCATCCTTGCGATCCTCATCATCCGCGTCGAAAAGCGCATGACAGGGCCGACCTCTAGAGGAGCGACCGCATGATGAGTGGGAAGAGACTTGTCATTTCCGCGCTGGTGCTGGCGCTCGTCCAGATCGGGTTCCTGAGCTGGATCATTGCCGGGCGGGCGGCAATCCTGCGCAGCGGCAAGGAAGTCCTGTTGAAGATCGAGCCTGTCGATCCGCGCGACCTGCTGCGCGGCGATTATATCGTGCTCGGCTATGACATTTCGCGCATACCGGTGAAGATGATCGCCAACATCCCGGCCGGCAAATCCTCCAGCGAAGACACCTCGATCGTTGTCCGGCTGAAGAAGGGCGCCGATGGTTACTGGGTCCCGACCACGGCCTGGTTCGGCAAGGCGCCGTCGCCGGCCGCTGCCGACGAGGCCGACATAGCGGGCCGCGTCGCGGCGGGTTGGGATCTTGGCGAGGAAGGAGCGACGATCGCCCCGGACTATGGCATCGAGCGCTTTTATCTGCCGGAGGGCGAGGGCATGGCGATCCAGAACGACATGCGGGTGCGCCCCTTCGGCATCAAGCTTGCGCTTTCGGCCGACGGCACCGCCCAGATTAAGGCGCTGGTGGACGGCGACAGGACGCTGTTCGAGGAACCGCTTTACTAACAGCATTCGATATGCAGCCCGCCGTGAGGTCAGGCCGTCGGCGGTTTGCGGATGCCCGTCCTTGCGCTTTTTCGGTGCTGGTCAAAACAAGCCCGGCTTGGCACAGTCGCGCAAACAGGAGTCTCTTCATGGCAAAGAAGCCGTCGGCGCGTGCGACCAAACCCAGGCCCTGGACGGAGGTGGCGACGCATCTGGTCGATGTCGCCATGGGCCGCAAGCCCGCCGATCTGGTCATCCGCAACGGCCGCTGGGTGAACGTTCATTCTGGAGAGATCATCCCCGGCTCCGACATCGCCATAGCGCGCGGACGTTTCGCTTACTGCGGGCCTGATGCCAGCCATGCGATTGGTTCGGGAACCAAGGTGGTCGATGCCGGCGGACGCTACCTGGTGCCCGGCCTCTGCGACGCGCATATGCATGTCGAGAGCGGCATGGTGACGGTGACGGAGTTCTGCCGCGCCGTCATCCCGCACGGCACGACATCGATGTTCATCGATCCACATGAGATCGCCAATGTGCTGGGCCTGCCCGGCGTCCGCCTGATGCATGATGAAGCGGTGGCGATGCCCATCAACGTGCATGTGCAGATGCCGTCCTGCGTGCCTTCCGCACCCGGGCTCGAACATGCCGGCGCCGAACTGACGGTCGCCGATGTCGCCGAGGCCATGAGTTGGGAAAACATTATCGGGCTCGGCGAGGTGATGAACTTTCCAGGTGTCGCCGCCAACGATCCTGTGATGTCGGGCGAAATCGCCGCGACGGTCAAGGCGGGCAAGACGGTCGGTGGCCATTACGCTTCGCGCGATCTCGGCCTGCCGTTCCACGGCTATGTCGCCGGCGGGCCCGAGGACGATCACGAAGGCACGCGCGCCGAGGATGCGGTCGCCCGTGTGCGCCAGGGCATGAAGGCCATGCTGCGGCTGGGCTCGGCCTGGTACGATGTTGCCTCACAGATCAAGGCGGTGACGGAAGGCGGCATCGATTCACGCAATTTCATCCTGTGCACCGACGACAGCCATTCCGGCACGCTTGTCCACGAGGGCCACATGGATCGCGTGGTCCGCCATGCCATCAGCCAAGGGCTGAAGCCGGTGACGGCGATCCAGATGGCGACGATCAACACCGCGCAGCATTTCAGGCTGGAGCGCGAGATCGGCTCGATCGCGCCTGGACGGCTTGGCGACCTGCTGATCGTTTCCGATCTCGCCGCGATGACCATCGATGAGGTTTATGCGCGCGGTGTGAAGGTGGCCGAACGCGGCAAGCTCGAGATCGACATCCCGGCATACGACTACCCCGAAACGGCGAAGAACACCGTCAAGCTCGGCAAGACCTTGAAGGCCGGCGATTTCGACGTCACGGCCCCCAAGGGCGCTAACGAAGTGCGGGTGCGGGTGATCGGCGTCATCGAGAACCAGGCGCCGACACGAGCCCTGGAAGCCGATCTCCCCGTCGAGAACGGTCTGGTCGCCATGGATCGCCGCAATGATATCTGCCAGATCGCGCTGGTCGAGCGGCACCGGGGCACCGGCGGCGTCACCAATGCCTTCGTCTCGGGCTTCGGCTATATGGAAGACTGCGCGATGGCGTCGAGTGTGGCGCATGACGCCCACCACATCATCTGCGTGGGCACCAACAAGCAGGACATGGCTCTGGCGGTCAACCGGCTGGGCGAGGTCGGCGGCGGTGTCGTGCTCTATTCCAAGGGCAAGGAATTGGCGCTGGTCGAAATGCCGATCGCCGGGCTGATGTCGGACGAGCGCGCCGAGATTGTCGCCGCCAAGGCCGAGCAACTCACCGAGGCGATGCGCAAGATGGGCTGTTCGCTGAACAACGCCTACATGCAGCACTCGCTGCTGGCGCTGGTGGTCATCCCCGAACTCAGGATTTCCGATGTCGGGCTGATCGACGTAACGACGTTCCAGAAGGTCGATCTTTTCGTCTAGTCGGTATACGGATGATGTTGGCCTGCGAACCACATCCGGGGAGGCAGAGCATGACCACGGCCAGAAGAACCTTTGCGCGGCGCGAGCCGACGCAGCAACGCTCGCGGCAGACCGTGGACTGCGTGCTTGAGGCGGTCCAACTCGTGGTGAAGCGCCACGGAACCCAGGCCATCACCACAAATCGCATCGCGGAAGTGGCCGGCGTCAGCATCGGGTCAGTCTATCAGTACTTCCCCGACAAGCGCGCAATCTTTACCGCCCTTCATGACCGGCACGTCGACGACGTGCGGCAGGTCATCGGGCAGGCGACGGCTGCCTACGCCTCCGCGCCGCTGCAGGAATTCACGCGCGAACTCGTCCAAGGTCTCGTGAATGTGCACGTGGATGCTGCGGAACTGCACGAGATTGTTTCGTCCGCCGTTCCGGAGGGCGTTCTTGGTTTCAAGAACGCGCTGCATCACACTTTTGAGCGAGTGCTGTCACGCGCCGACCAGCAGCGATACAGCCTCGACGAGACGGAGCGAATGCTTTTTGTCCTTCCACGCATGGTGGAATCCCTCGTGCATGGAGCGGTCCATCAGGTGCGCACCCTGTCGCGTGATGTCATCAGGAGCGAGGCGATCCGTACGGTACAGGTCTACGTGAATTCTTTTCAGGGCACTGCACAGAAACACTACTGAAACGACGCGGCGTTCTCGGCGGCCCACTGAGCGAACGGGATCGGTTCACGCCCGGTTACCCGTTGTACACCGTCCGTCACGGTGTCAAGCCGGCCCTCGCGCACCGCGCGCCAGATGCCCACAAGGGCATCGACATAGGGGCCTTCCCCAGCCCATTCGATCGTGTCGGTGTACGCCTGCCGGTCGGATATTTGCTCGAAGCCGACGGGCTTGCCGATGGCTCTGCCTATCGTGGCCGCCATCTCCCCATAGGACAGCGCCTCAGGGCCGGTGATCACCAGCGCCTGGCCGTCGTGGTCGCGGCTGGTCAGGGCGGTCACGGCGACGGCAGCGATGTCGTCTGGATGGATGAATGCGATCTTGCCCGAACCCGTGGACGAGCGCAGCAGGCCCGCGTGGCGGATGGATTGCGACCAACCGAGCGCGTTCGACATGAAGCCGGCGGCCTGAATGAACGTGAACGCCATCCCGCTTCCGCGAATGGCATCCTCGCCGCGTGCGTGCCACGGACCGGTGCCGATCCCGTTCCGCACGTCCAAGGTAGAGAGCTTGACGACGTGTCGTACGCCTGCGTGGCGGGCAGCGAAGGAGACGGCACGATCTCGCTGCTCAAGATCCGGTCCATCAGTCAGGAGGAATATACTGTCGACCCCGGCAAGCGTGGCGGTTAGCGAGGAGCCTGGCTTGTCGAAATCTCCGGCATGGATATCGACGTGGTCGCCGAAAAGAGCTCTGGCCTTGTTCGCGCTGCGCACGAAAACGGATGGGCGTGCGCCAGATTCAACGAGGCGCCGGGTTACCCGAGAGCCGATGTTTCCCGTAGCGCCGACGATGAGATGTTTCATTGGATATTGCTCCAGCCTCGGATCACTTCGAGTGCCATTCGCTTCTGGCCCGTCAGAGTGAAATGCAGACCGTCGTCCATGAGCAGGTCGGAATGAGGGGGGCTGCCCAGCGTCGAGAAGGCGTCGATAACCGGCCCGTCGCGCTGGCGGATGATATTGGCTACCCGTGCCAGGTCTTCGTTCCGGAACCGAACCCCGAACCGGGCCAGGCCCCAGTGGGCCGCCACCTGCGCTTCATTGACCGCAGGCGGGGCAATCCAAACGCACTTCGCGGTGGTCTCTCCGGAAACGCGTTCCCGCAACTCGGCAATGTTGCGCGCGGTCTCCTCATGATGGACGAGCGTCTTCGTGGGGCGCGGTCCCTGCGTGCGTGCGTCATTCGTGCCGAAGAGGAAGAGTATCCAGTCGGGCCGCGAACTGATGACATTCGCGATCCTCACGAGGCCGTGCGTGGTCGTCTCGCCCGCGACCGCGCTGATGGTCAACGAAATCCCGTCGGGACCGCGGCGCCTCGCCAGCATTTCCCCGAGGATTACCGCCCAGGATTGGGGATCGGACGTCAAGCTGTCGCCGAACGCCACTATATTGGCCCCTTTCCGCAGGGGAAGGCGATCGACCATCGACGCCACGGCTGGGTCTGCAAGCAACGCGACGGCTGCTTCCGAGGCCTCGTTTTTCATGCGGCCGAGTTCGGTCGTGTAGATATCAACCGGCAGGCCGAGGAGCCCGGCATGAACTTCCGGGCTTAGGCCGGCGCCTTGGGGAAGGGAGGCCAAGGTCCCCTCGGGCTGAATGACCTTCAAAAGCCAGCGCACTTGCTCGTCCGACATGGGTTGCACCTCGCAGTTGGATCCGTTTTGCAGAACCCGAAAAAGGTAGTCGCCGCCCGGGGGCGTCGCTACTCGCGTTTGCCGCTTCATTAAGTTGTTGTAATTTCTTTGAAATCTTTCTGACGCCCAGACCCCTCGTCAGGTTCAAGGACCGTCTGGGAAGGCCTTTCGCGTCCGGCACCGAGGGTCCTCCATCCCGGCGGATGAAGGAAGGGGTTGCGTCCAAAGCCGCCATTCGATTTTGCAAGGAATCGAGCCAGCGAGGTTCCTGCAAAGCGAATATTTTCCGAGCGTTTCATTCGCCCAGAAACAAAGCCATTCAGGATACTTCACAGGAAACCAGGTTACGCTCCGTTCCGGTTCTCGGAAGCGGCTCTTGAACGCGTTGATGCTCAGCCGCCGGTGGCGATGGTCAGCACCTTGAACGGCGTCGTGATGATGACTTCGGCGGCCGAGCCGACGGCTTGCCCGAGGCCTTGGCCGATGTTGTTGAGCTGTGCTGGGTCCTCGTCGGCCGCGAGGCCCGCCGGCGTGCGCAGCCTGTCGCCGAGCAATTGCACCAGGAACGGGTTGTCGGCGAATTTGGCGTGGTTGAGGCCTCCGTCGCCGCCCTTGGTCTTGGTCAGGTCGACCACGGAAACGCCATAGCTGGCGAGGTCGGCGGCGTTGCCGTAATCGCCGACGCGCGGCTTGTCGCCTGATATAAGCGAAGACAATTTGAGCGCGCGGTCATCGCCTGAAAGCAGCACGGCGAAAGGCTTGTCGGGCTTGCCGTAACGGATCATCTGTTTCTTGAAGACATCGACGTCGATGTCAGGCGAGGCGAGGATGACGTAACCCAGCTTGCCGCCAAGGTCGCGATCGCCGGTGATGGCGAGTTGGCGCAGCGCCTCCATCGTCAGCCAGGTTCCCATCGAATGGGCGATGATGTCGATGCTCTTGACCCGCGTCTTGGCGAGCATCCTGAGCGTTGCCTCGAGGTCGTCGCGAGCGGCGGTCGAGCTGTCCTTGTCGTAGATGTAGCCCGTCGTCTTGGCGCTCGATGCCCAGGAGAACAGAACCGGCGTGCCCGGATAGTTGGTGTCGTGGGCGATCTGCGTCAGCCGGTAGATGCCGTCGTCGAAACCATTGTTGAAGCCATGCACGAAAACCAGCGCGCGGTCGCCTCGCATGGCGATATCGGCGCCGACCGCCTTGGCGAATTGCGGCGCGCCTTCGTAATAGGCGACGTCCTTGGCCGTGAAATCCTTGGCCGGGTTGCTGTCGCCGGAACGCCTGGGGCGCTCGATGTTGCCGACCTGGTGGCTCTTCGGAACAGTGACATCGACCCGCGCGTAGCTGGTGGTCAGCGAGCGGTCGCCGTCGAATACCTGCCGCGGGTCTTTCGTCGCCTTCTGCCGGGTGGTGGCGACATAGATCTCGTGCGTGGCCGCGATGTCGGATGCCGGGACGGCGACCGTGGTCTTGTTGAGCAGATCGTGCCTGTTTGCGGCGCAGCCGGCGGCCAGCGACGCGACGGCAATGACGACGACACTCTTCAAACGCACGGTCACACGGCGGCTCCCGTCAAGGGGGACGTCAAACGCATGACGTCGCTCGGTATTCCGATAAAGGCAGAGGCCGGCGCGGTCCAGTTGAAAGTGGCCAACGCCTCGGCAATGGTGACCAGGCACGGTGCCCCGTGGCGCGGCATCTACTGTCCAAGCAGCCTGATGCGGTCGGTCACGTCGCGGTCGCTGGCAAAGCCGTCATCCTCGCGCAGCCGCTGGCCAATCATCCTCACCATCATCGGGTTGTCGGCGAATTTGGTGTGGTTGAAGCTGTCGCTGCCCTTCATCTTGGACAGGTCTATGACCGTCACGCCATAGGACGCGAGGTCAGCCGCATCCCTGTAATCGCCGACGCGGGGCCGGGAGCCTGCGATCAGGCCGGAAAGCCTGAGCGCCCGATCGTCATCCGAGAGCAGCAGGATGAACGGCTTGTCAGGTTTGCCGTAGCGGCGCATCTGGCTCTTGAAGACATCGACGTCGATGTCGGGCGATGCCAGAACCACGTCGCCGAGCTTGCCGCCGAGATCGCGGTCGCCGGTGATGGCGAGCTGGCGCAGCGTCTCCATCGTCACCCAGGTTCCCATCGAGTGGGCGACGATGTCGATGCGCCTGGCGCCTGTCTGCGCAAGCATCCTGAGCGTCACCTCCAGCTGGTCGCGGGCGGCTGCAGCACTTTCCTTGTCATAGACGTAGTCCGTCGTCTTCGCGCCCGAGGCCCAGGAGAACAGGACCGGCGTCCCTGGATAGCCGGAATCATGGACGATCTGGGTCAGGCGGTAGACAGCGTCGTCGAAGCCGGTGTTGTAGCCGTGCACGAAAACCATGACGCGGCCGCCGCGCGCCGCGATGTCGGTGCTGAGCGCGCTGGCGAATTTCGGCTGGGTGTCGTACCCGACGACTTCCGACGCCATGAAATACTTCGTTGGATCGTCCGACTTGCCGCGCGAGCGCCGTTCGATCTGGCCCGTCTTGTGGCTGCCGGGAACGGTGACGTTGACGCGTGCGTAGTTGAGCGTCGCGGAGCGCTCTCCGTCGAAGACCTTGTTGGGATCGCTGGAAGCCTTGCGCGTCGTGGCAATGAAGATCGAATGGTTGCCGGCGATTTCCGTCACCGGCACGGCCATGACCGCACTGCCGAGCAGTTCCTCGGTTTTACGGCCGCCGCAGCCTGCCACCAGCAAGGCAAGCGCAAGAATGCAAACTGTCTTCAAATGCACGTCGAAATTCCACCTATGCCCAAAAGGGCCATCCCACCCTCCGTGATATCTCCCCAGCAGGCCAAGTGCGGCGGAAGTAAGTCGCGTCCAGCCTAAATGTGATATGCGTCAGGCTGCTGGCGCCGCACTGTTGCGCGAAAGCCAAAACAGGCGCGCAGCAGTAGGGTTGTCGGGGAATGCGGGTATCCAGGATTCTGGCCGGATGCCGTGTACACCGCCTTCGATACGTCCCACGCGTCACTGCAACGGATATGAGAAAACTGATCCAACCGGTTGCAGAAACAGCAGGAATTCAACTCGGTCGATGCCGAGCTTCTCGAACAATGGTTTTGCCGGGCCGGATATGCAATAGGGTGTATCCAACTCGCCTGCGGGCGGTCCGGGATGAACCTTGCCATGACCAGTTTTTCCTCGCGCGTCGCCACCGCTGCTGCCGCGATCCGCCGGATTTTTCCGGAAACGCCGCTGCAGGAAAACGACTATCTATCGAAGAAGACCGGCGCCCGGGTGCTGCTGAAGCGCGAGGATCTCAGTCCGGTGCGCTCCTACAAGATCCGGGGGGCTTTCAATTTCTTCCGCAAGGCGCTTGCCGAGGGCAACCAGGCCGAGATGTTCGTTTGCGCGTCCGCCGGCAACCATGCACAGGGCTTTGCCTTCGTCTGCCGTCATTTCGGCAGGAAAGGCGTGGTGTTCATGCCGGTGACCACGCCGCAGCAGAAGATCGACAAGACCCGGCTGTTCGGCGGCGAGTTCGTCGAGATCAGGCTGGTCGGCGATTTTTTCGACGATTGCTACCGTGCCGCCTTCGAATTCACCGAAAGCTCCGGCGCCCATATGGTGCCTCCTTTCGATCACAAGGACATCATCGAGGGCCAGGCGACCGTCGCCTATGAGATCGCGGACCAGATGCCTGGCGCGCGCACGCCCGACATCGTCATGCTGCCGGTCGGTGGCGGCGGCCTGGCCGCCGGAGTGACGCACTATTTCGCCGACCAGGGGAGGCAAGCACGTTTTGTCTTTTGCGAGCCGGCCGGGGCGCCGAGCCTGCATGACAGTCTGGCTGCGGGAAAACGGCTGAAGCTTGCCAAGGTCGACAACTTCGTCGACGGCGCGGCGGTGGCCGAGATCGGCCGCGAACCCTTGCGGTACCTCAAGGAGTTCGCCGCCGACACGGTGCGGCTGATTCCGGAAAACCGGCTCTGCGCGACGATGATCGAGATGCTCAATGTCGAAGGCGTCGTGCTCGAGCCGGCCGGTGCGCTGGCGATCGATGCGCTGAAGGATTTTTCCAGGAAGGAGATCCGGGGCAAGACCATTGTCTGCGTGGTTTCAGGCGGCAATTTCGATTTCGAGCGGCTGCCCGATGTCAAGGAACGGGCGCTGCGTTTCGAGGGCCTGAAGAAGTACTTCATCATCCGCTTCCCGCAGCGGCCGGGCGCTTTGCGCGACTTCCTCGAAATGCTGGGCCCGGACGACGACATCGCCCGCTTCGAGTATCTGAAGAAGTCGGCGCGCAATTTCGGTTCGGTCCTGATCGGCATCGAAACCAAGGACCGTCGCAACTTCGACCTGCTGAAAGCCAACTTCGAGGCCGAGGGTGTCCAGTATCAGGACATCACCGAGAACGAGACATTGGCAGGGTTCATCATATGAGCGGGAAAATCTTCATCGCCCTGTTTTCGGGCATCAATGTCGGCGGCAACCGCATCGTCAAGATGGCGGAACTGCGGTCGTTCTTCGAGGAACTCGGCTTTTCCGACGTCGCCACCTATGTGCAGAGCGGCAACGCCGTCTTCCGCGCCGGCAAGGGCGACGCGGCCGCGCTGACCAAACAGATCGAAGCGGCCTTCGAGAAGAAATGGGGTTTTCATTCGCGCATCATGGTGCGCGATGCCGACTGGTTCGAGCGGTTGGTGCGCGAGAATCCCTATCCGGAAATGGCATCCGACCACACCAAGCTCCATGCTTACGCCCTGGAGCGGGAGCCAACCGCCGATGAGGTGGCGCGGCTGACCGAAAAATGCACCGGCCCCGAGCGCTTCGAGGTCAAGGGCGACGTGCTCTATCTCAGCGCGCCGGACGGGCTTGGCAAATCCGTGTTCGCCAACCTCATCCCGCGCGTTCTGAAGGTACCGGGCACCGCTCGCAACTGGCGCTCGGTGCTGGCGCTGGTGGAGATGGCCGGTAAGGCAGGCAAGACCTGATCGGTTAGGCCGCCGTCGCAGGCTTCCAGTCGAAGCTCAGTTCTTCGCGGAAGGCGAAGCGCTTGATGTGATCGGCGACGACGCTTTCGAGGCGTTCGAGCGATCCCGCTTCGTCTGTCGACACCGTGATGTGCAGCGCGCTTGCGTCGGCGTCCATGACGGTACGGCCGAGCGACAGGTCGATGGCACCATGATGCGGATCGAACTCGACCGGAAATTTATGCGCCCAATGCTTGCACAATTGCTGGAGGTAGCGGCTGGCGTGTTCGGTGGCGACGTCGGCATGGCTGGATGGCATGAATGAATTCTCCGTAGGGCATGCGCCCATTTGCATGACAATGCACCGACGCGAACGCCGGCGCGACAGCGCACAGATAGGCGTTGTTCCGGCGAACGCCAAAAGCAGCGCGGCGGCAGCCGCGCGTCGCAGCTTTACCAGCTTCCGGTGTTGGCCATCGAAGCCCAGGGCTCGGCCTTGGCCTTTGCCGGGCCTTTCTGGAGGAGTTCGATGGAGATGCCGTCAGGCGACCTGATGAAGGCCATGTTTCCGTCGCGCGGCGGCCGGTTGATGACGACGCCATTATCCATCAGGTGCTGGCAGGTGGCGTAGATGTCGTCGACCTCGTAGGCGAGGTGGCCGAAATTGCGCCCGCCCTTGTAGTCCTCCGGATCCCAATTGTAGGTCAATTCGACAAGCGGCGCCTTGTCGGCGATGCCGCTCTGTTCGTCCTCGGAGGCGGCCAGGAAGATCAGCGTGAAGCGACCTTGCTCGCTTTCATGCCGGCGCACTTCCTTCAGCCCGAGCTTGTTGCAGTAAAAATCGAGTGAGACATCGACGTCGGCGACGCGAACCATGGTGTGCAGATAGCGCATGGGATTTTCCTCGGCGTGTTGGGGTTGGGCGCACCATAGGGTCGGCCCGGCCAAAGGGCAATCGTGCGGCGGCAAGCAATGCCGGCAAAGAACAAATCCGGTATTCCCCCAATGAACCGTGAAAAAAGGCACGGCAGGTCTTGCACACACCGGAAGCCGCGGTGTTAATCTGGTGTCAAGAATCAGTTGCGGTGTTCTTGAAAAAAGGGGGCATTCTTATGGGGGAAAAGGCCTCTTTGACGGGGCGGGCCGGAACCCTTGGCGACGCCTTGAAACGCGACGACAGCGGCGATACCGCCGACCTGACCGAAATTGCCGGCGCCATCAAGTGGTTCGATGTGGCAAAGGGCTACGGGTTCATCCTGCCCGATGACGGTGTCTCGGGCGATATCCTCCTCCATGTGACATGCCTTCGGCGCGACGGTTTCCAGACAGCCCTGGAAGGGGCGCGCGTGGTCTGCCTCGTCAAGCACGGAGATCGCGGCCTGCAGGCCTTCCGTGTGCTCTCGATGGATGTCACCACGGCGGTCCATCCCGCTGAAATGCAGGAGCAGCGCACCCATGTCGCGGTGACCGCGGAGAGCGGGCTCGAGCGCGCTTTGGTCAAGTGGTTCAATCGCACCAAGGGTTTCGGTTTCCTGACGCGCGGCGAGGGGACCGAGGACATTTTCGTCCACATGGAGACCTTGCGCCGCTACGGCATAACCGAGCTCCGGCCGGGGCAGGTCGTGCTCGTCCGTTTCGGACGCGGTGACAAAGGCCTTATGGCCGCCGAAATTCACCCCGATATGGGCACCTTGCCGGTTTCGCACTAGGGCGACCCGGCCGAGGATTTCTCATGGTTCACAAAAACTGGCTGACGGCAGGCGTGATGTGCGCCGTTGCCGCTGTCATGGTCGCCGCAAGCGCCTTCTTCTATTTCCAGGTGCCAAGCGAGGCTGACAGCCGGGCGATGATCCTGCCCGTCGATCCCGCGCCGCTGGTCGCGGTGACAAAAAAGGGCGAACGCTCCTTTTCCATCGAAGTCGCGGACACCGAACCGGAGCGCGAGGCAGGCCTGATGTTTCGCGACGACATGGCCGCCAATCATGGCATGCTGTTCGTCTTCGAAGAGACGCGCGACGTCAATTTCTGGATGAAGAACACGCCAATGCCGCTGGACCTCATCTTTGTCGGCCAGGACGGCAGGATTCGCGCGATCAAGCAAGGCGAGCCGCAGTCCGAGGCGATCCTGTCGCCTGGCGAGCCGGTGCGCTTCGTGCTCGAGCTCAAGGCCGGCACGGCCGCCAGGGATGGCATCGCCGACGGCGACCTGCTGCGCCATCCCGTGATCGGCACCGCGTCCGGGCCAGGCATGCCGCCAGCGGACAAGGGTGATTCCCCGAACGTCGATTCCGACTGAGCGCCAGGGATCGTCCGCCAATGCAATTTTTCTCCCATGACGGGTTCGACCTTGCCTTCCTCGATCGCCAGCCATCGTCGGGTGTGGGCGATCCCGTGCTCATGATCCACGGCTTCGCTTCGAGCCATTACGTCAACTGGGTGTCGCCGGGCTGGTTCAAGACGCTCAACGAGGCCGGCTATCGCGCCATCGCCTTCGACAATCGCGGCCATGGCTCGTCGTCCAAGAGCTACGACGAGGCCGACTACACGCCTGCCAAGATGGCTTCGGATGCAGCAGCCTTGCTCGATCATCTCGGTATAGAGCGCGCCCATGTCATGGGCTATTCGATGGGTGCCCGCGTCGCGGCGTTTATGGCCCTGTCCAACCCCGACAAGGTGGCGACGCTGGTCTTCGGCGGTCTCGGCATCGGCATGATCGACGGTGTCGGCGATTGGGACCCGATCGCGGCGGCCCTGCTCGCGGAGGATCCGGCCGCGACCACGCATCCGCGCGGCCGCTCGTTCCGCGCCTTCGCCGACCAGACCCGCAGCGACCGGCGCGCGCTTGCTGCCTGCATCGCGACTTCGCGCGAACTGTTGAGCGAAGAAGACATCGCCCGCATCGCCCAGCCGACACTGATCGCGGTCGGCACCACCGACGACATTGGCGGTTCGCCGGACGAACTAGCGGCCCTGATGCCCAACGCCCGGGCGTTTCATATCGAGGGCCGCGACCATATGCTGGCGGTCGGCGACAAGACCTTCAAGCAGCGCGTGCTGGAATTTTACGCCGAATATCCGCTCTGATTCCGCCCCGGTTGGAGCTTATTTCCTTACTCTCGCCTCTTGCACCGACCTCGCCAGCACGCAGAGCAGCTCGAACATAATCGTTGCGCCCGCCAGTGCCGTCATGCCGCCGAGATCGAAGGGCGGCGCCACTTCGACGACATCGGCGCCGACAATATTCACGCCCTCGAGCAGCCGCACCATTTCCTGGGCCTCCCGGGTCGTGAAGCCGCCAAGCTCGGGCGTGCCTGTTCCCGGCGCCATTGACGGGTCGATGCAGTCGATGTCGAAGGTGATGTAGGTCGGCCCCGTCCCGGCAATGGCGCGCGCCTCCTCCATGACGCTTCCCGCGCCGCGCCTGACGAACTCTTCCATGTAGATGATGCGGATGCCCTGGGCGACCGCCCAATCGTGCTCGCCGGGCTCATAGATCGAGCCGCGGATGCCGATCTGGACGACCCGCCTGGGATCGAGCAGACCCTCTTCGATGGCGCGGCGGAATGGCGTGCCATGCGTATAGGGGTTGTCGCCGAAATAGCTGTCATTGGTGTCGGAATGGGCATCGAAATGGATCATGCCGACCGGGCGGTTCCTGGCCACGGCGCGCAACACCGGCAGCGTGGTCAGATGATCGCCGCCGGCGGCGAGCGGAATGGCGCCCGCCGCCACGATCGCAGCGATGCCGTCCTCGATGCGCTTCAACCCGTCCAGCAGGTTGATCGGGTTGACGGAGAGATCCCCGACGTCGGCGACGTTGGCGATGCTGAACGGTTCGATCCCCGAGACGTGGTGGGCGCGGCGCATCAGGCTCGACTGGTTGCGTATCTCGCGTGGGCCGTGCCGGGCGCCGGCGCGGTTGGTCGTGCCGCCATCCCAGGGAATGCCGACCAGCGCGATGTCGAGCCCCTCGGCGCTCGTCACCGCCGGCAGCCGCATGAAGGTCGACAACCCGGCAAAGCGGGGAACGGCCGAGGCGTCGATCGGCTGGAAGAAATTGCTGCTCATGATGTCTGAACCTCAGAGGAATTCGCGTTTGACGATTTCGGCTATCCGCGTTTCGCAGTCGTCGAGCAGCCATCGGCCCTTCTCGGCCGACGAGCCCTCGGTCAGCGACAGCACCCCGGAAGGCGGCACCTCCTCGGCTGGCCTGGGATAGCGGTCATAGGGCTTGAACTGCGCGGGGCCGTCATGCAGCGCCTTGCCGAGGTCGACCAGTTCCGGGCGCAGCGCCAGCATCATGGAAGTCTCGATCACGCTGGCATGCTCGAGTTCGATGCCCGGATAGCCGTCGGGAAACACTCTTGCCAGCGTCTCGGCGCGCACCGTCTCCCAATGGTCGATGCGCAGGATGGTCAGGTCGGTCGCCCGGTCGCGGCCAATGGCGTCGAGCGCCAGTTCGATGCCCTCGATTGCCGGGCCGATGTTCTCGTAGTGGCCGTTGAGGACGACGATGCGCCGAACTTTCTGGCGGTAGAGGTCGCAGATCACATCCTTCACGATCAGCGAGAATGTATGCGCCGTGATGTTGATCGTGCCTGGAAAAGCCGGGCCGCCGCCTGTGCGGGGTTGTGAACGGTTGCCATAGGCGACGGTTGGCGCAACGAGGCCGCCGACCTGGCGCGCCACCGTCTCGGCAATGGCGGTCGGGATGACCACATCGACGTTCATGGCCATGTGGTGACCATGCTGTTCCGTCGAGCCCAGCGGCAGGAAGACCGGAGCGCCAGCGGCGATCCGTCTCTCTGCTTCCGGCCACGGCAGTTCTGCGAGGAAAACGCTGTCTTTCATGATCATCTCTTCTCAAGCCATGGCCGCGCCACCATTGGCGCCCAGGCATTGTCCGGTGAAGAAGGTGGCGCCTCGGCCGGCCAGGAAGACCACCGCCGAGGCGATTTCTTCCGGCCGGCCGATCCGCCCCAACGGATGGGTGGTTTCCAGCGCGCGCTGGCTGTCGCTCAAGGCCTCGAAGCCGAGAAGCGGTGTATCGGTCGGGCCTGGCGCCACGGCGTTGACCAGTATTCGTGGCGCAAGCTCGCGCGCCCAGGAGCGGGTCAGCCCGAGCAGCGCCGCCTTGGTCGCGCAATAGACCGAGGCGTTGGCTCGGCCGAGATAGGCGAGCTCGGAGGCGATGTTGATGATGCGGCCGCCATCGGGAAGATGCGGCAGGACTTCGCGCGCCACCAGGATCGCGCCGCGCACATTGACTGCGAACATGCGGTCGACATGGTCGAGCGAGACGGCTTCGAGCGATGCTTCCTGCAGGATGCCGGCATTGTTGACGAGGATGTCATAGCCGCCGATGCGCTCGACCCCTTGCCTGACAGCCGCAACGATATCGGCCTCCTTGGCGAGGTCGCAGGCAAGGATCGGGATGTCACCCTCGGAAGCCTTCAGGTCGAGGCCGAGAACCGTGGCGCCGGCCTCGCGCAGGGCGAGCGCCGTCGCGCGGCCGATGCCGCTCGCCGCGCCGGTGACAAGAGCGCGTTTTCCATGCAGCGGGACTACCAAGGCACTTCTCCCCTGTCGGTGCCGAGCGATTGCCCGGTGATGTTGGCGGCAAGCTCCGATGCCAGGAACAGGTAGGTGCCGGCCATATCGGCTGGCTCCATCAGGCCGGGCAGGGCCTGTGCGCCGACGATGTTTTCCAGCAGCACCGCCTCGCTGATCTCATCCATTTGCGCCATTCGGCTGAGCGAGCGCATCGATGCCTCGGTGCGGACCCATCCGGGACAGACCGCGTTGACGCGGATGCCTCTTGGCCCGAGTTCCTTGGCCCAGGTCTTGGTCAGGCCGATAATGGCGTGCTTGGAGGCGACATAGGCGCCGAACCGGGCTTCCGCCACGCGCCCCCAGATCGATGCGGTGTTGATGATCGAAGCGCCAGCCTGCATGCGCGGCAGGGCGCGCGCGGTAACGAGTGCCGTGCCGATGACGTTGATCTCGACGATGCGCCTGAAAGCAGCTTCATTCTCGTCGCCATCGTCGGTGATCGGCGTCATCAGTTCGAGGCCGGCATTGTTGATGAGCACGTCGATGCGGGCGACCGGATCGAGAGCCGCCGAGACCCCCGCACGATCCGCGATGTCGGCCTGCGCGCCGGTGGCGCCCAGTTCCCGCGCCCGTTCGTGGACGGCGGCGTCGTTGGCGATGAGGTGAAGGCTGGCGCCGGCTTCAGCGAAACCGCGTGCAATGCCGAGCCCTATGCCGCGGCTGGCACCGGTGATCACGACGGTCTTTCCGGAGAAGGAGAGGTTCATACGACCACTCCGGTCTCATTGCGGATGAGGTGCAGCACCTTGTTGCGCAGTTCGAAGAACTTCTGCGTTTCGCGGATTTCCAGCGGCCGGTCGGGACCAAGCTCGGCCGCCACGTCGATATCGGCGACGACCGATGCCGGCCGGCGTGAGAACAGGATGATCCGGTCGGCCAGGAACACAGCCTCCTCGACGTCATGGGTGACGAAGATGACCGTCTTCTCCTCGCGGATCTGGATCTGCCGGAGTTCGACCTGCAGGCGCTCGCGGGTCAGCGCGTCGAGCGCGCCGAAAGGCTCGTCCATCAACAGCACATCCGAGCCGGCGGCCAGTGTGCGCGCGATGGCCACGCGCTGGCGCATGCCGCCGGAAATGCGGTTCGGATAGGAGCCGGCGAAGTCGGCGAGGCCAAAGAGATCGAGATAGTGGCCGATGCGTTCCGCTTTCTGCGCGGCGTCGAGGTCCTTCCTGTAGCGCATGCCGAAGGCGATGTTCTTCTCCACCGTCAGCCAGGGAAAGGACGAATAGGACTGGAAAACCATACCGCGCCGGCGATCCGGCCTGACGACCTTCTCGCCGCCAAGCAGGATCGAGCCGGAACTTGGTTCGTCGAGGCCGCCGACCATGCGCATCAGGGTGGTCTTGCCGCAGCCCGATGGACCGAGGAAGACGACCAGCGAATTGCGGTCGAGGCCAAGGCTGGTCTTGCGCACGACATTGACGGGGCCGAAGGATTTCGCCGTGTCGACGAATTGGACGTAATTGGTCATTGCCATGCTCCTCACAGATACCGGAACAGCCGGCGGTGAAGCAGGCGAAGCAATTGGTCGGTGACGAGGCCGATCAGCCCGATGACGACGACGCCGGCCATGACCTCCGGCGTCTTGACGAAGCGTCGCGCCGTCCAGATGACGTAGCCGATGCCGGAATCGGCGGCGACGATCTCGGCGATGATCAGGTAGGTCCAGCACCAGCCGAGTGTGATCCTGAGATTGTCGAGCAGCGTCGGTCCCATCCAGCGAAGGGCGACATCGGTCATCACCTGTCTGGAATTGGCGCCGACGGTGCGGGCGACCTCGACGAACTCCTGCGGCACGCGCCGCATGTCGTCGGCAACCAGCAGGACAAGCTGGAAGAACGTACCCAGCCAGAGCAGGAAGATCTTGGTCTCCTCGCCGACGCCGAACCAGATGATGGACAGCGGCACGAGCGCGGGAACCGGCAAGTAGCGGATGAAGTCGATTATCGGCTCCAGGGCTGCGCCGACGATGCGGTAGCTGCTCATCATGATGCCTATCGGGATCGCCATGATGGCGGCGAGCAGGAAGGCAATCCAGACGCGGGCGGTCGAGACGGCGACGTGCCAGATCAGGTTCTGCTCGGTCAGCATGGTCCACAAGGCAACGACGACGCGGCTCGGCGAGGGCAGGAATTGCGGCGCGATGATGCCCGCGCGTGCCGCCAGTTCCCAAAGGGCGACGACCAGCACGGCCGCGGCGACGCTGACGGCGAACTCCACCATCGGCGACGCACGGCCGCGAAAAACAAACAGGCTGCTGAACAAATGACTATCCCTGACGATCTAAGGAGGCTCGGTGACCGACGGCTGACGTTACTGGCATGGCACGGCAGCCGGGGTTGCCATGCCATGCCCCTCTAGCATCTGCGCTATTTCGCGGGGATCTTGTTGATCGCCGAATTGTCGATCTGGTCGGCCGCCACCAGCTTGTTGTCGGCGGCGCCATTCTCCAGGTTGAGCTCCATCACGGTATCGAAGATGCCGTGCAGCGTGCCTTTTTCACCCGGCTTGCCCATATAGGCCTGCGATTCGGCGAGCGTCGTGTAGGACAGGCTGGAGTTGACGATGTCGGTCACTTCCGCCGGCGTCAGGCCGAAATGCTTGGAGGCCATGTCGGCGAACTTCGCCGGCTCGGCCTTGATGAAGTCCACGGCCTCATAGATGCAGCCGAGGAACCGGGCGTATTTGTCGGGGTTGGCCTTGAAGTCGTCATTGCGGGCAATGATGGCATCGATGATGATGCCACGATGGTCCTTGGACGAGATCAGCATGCGGGCGCCGGGACGGGTCGAAGCTTTCAGCGCCTGCGACATGAACGGCTCGTAGGTCGCGATCGCGGCAATGGAGGGATCGACGAAAACCGCGCCCGTGTCGGCTGTGGCGATGTCCTTGATCTGCAGGTCCTTCAGCGACAGGCCGGCCTGCTTGAGTTCCATCTGCAGCAGCAGCCGTGAGGGAATGTTCGGCTCGGCCGCGACGACCTTGCCCTTGAGATCGGCGACCGACTTGATGTTGTCGTCGGTGATGACGCCGTCGCCGCCGACGGATTCATCGATCGTGCCGATGATGATGCCGGGCGTGGAGGCGTCGCGCGGGCGGCCCTGATATTCGCCGACGGAGCGCATCTGCATCTCGATGTCGCCGCGCGCCATGGCCGCCATCACATTGGTGAGGTCGTCCTCGAACTTGATGCTGACGTCGAGCCCCTTGGCGGTGAAGCAGCCGAGATCGCTGGCGATGTGGACCGGTGCGAAACCCAGCCATGTCGGCGCAAGGATGCGGATCTGGTCGGCGCTGAGGGCAAGCTGCGAACTGGCAAGCACGAGGGCCGCGGACAGCGCGGAGGCGAGTAACGATTTCATGATTGTTCCCCAATTTGTTTTGCACAGGCTCGCCATTTCAGACATTGATGTAAATGAGTTTATTTAGAACGATACATCGAATAATATCGATGTGTCGGCGAGGGGACGGCATGCGCCGGCTGGACAATATCGATATCCGCCTGCTGCGCGTTTTCGTGGCGCTGGCCGATTCAGGCGGCTTCGCCGCCGCGCAGATGACGCTGAACCTTTCGCAGCCGACGCTCAGCACGCATCTGGCGGAACTGGAAAAGCGCATCGGCGCCCAACTCTGCCACCGCGGACGAAAGCAGTTCCGGCTGACCGAGGTCGGGCAGGCGACCTACGATGCGGCGCAGAGACTGTTTCGCGACCTCGACGATTTCGGACACCGTATCAACGCGGCCAGCGGTAGCCTGTCCGGCCGCTTGCGGGTCGGCACATCGGATGGGGTGTTCACCAGCAGCGAGTTGGGCATCCAGCATGCGCTCGGCCGCTTCATGGGGCCGGATTCAGAAGTTTTCATCGACCTTTCGGTCGGTACGCCGTCCGAACTGGAACAGCAGGTCGCCGATGGCGGCCGCGACATCGTCATCGGGCCGCTGTCGCAGAAGGCGCCCGGCGTCGTCTACCGGGATTATTGCGGCGAACCGCATCTTCTCTATTGCGGACGCCGGCACCCGCTGTTTTCGGTCCCCGACGCCAGGATTGACCAGGGCGCGATCGACGCGGCGCGCTTCTCGGTACGCAGCTACCGGCATTTCGACGATCTCTATCTGGTCGGCCATCCCAGGGCGAGCGCGTCGGTCGTGCATATGGAAGCGCAGTTGATGCTGATCCTGTCCGGCAATTTCATCGGCTTCCTGCCATGTCATTTCGCCGATCCGTGGGTGGCGGCGGGCGATATGCGGGCGATCAAGCCGAGGGCCTACGCCTTCAGTTCGATCCATCGGGTCGCCTATCGCAAGACCGACGCACAGCGCTCGCTTGTCCAGGCGTTTCTCGCGGCGCTGTTCGATCAGGAACCCGCCACGGCTTTCGCTTAGGCTAGGCAGCTATCGATTACTCCGGCCCTTGCAAGGCGGCCAGTGAGCGCGCGATGTTGAGCCTGGCTTGCGGCTCGAAGCGCCGGCGGAATTCCTCCGTGTGGAAGATGCGGGGGCGCTCGAGGAAACTCTTCAGAACCGCGCCACGGCCCGCGCGCCACATCGGCTCCTCCACCCAGCCATACTCGCGGCGGACCGCGCGCTCGTAAGCATCGAACGCATCCGGTGCGGCTCCGAGGATCGACAAATCCATGTCGAGAAACAGGCCGGCGTCCCGCATGGCGGCTTCGCCGTCGAGCTGCGGCAGTTGGTGCGTGGCGGTCGCCAGGATCATCATGCCGATGCGGCTCAGGCGATCGGTTGCGGCTCGCCCGGCCAACAGTCTCTCGGCAAGGGCGGCGCTTTGCCGCTCATTGTCCTTGGCCTTGCTGTCATAGATGGCGTCGTGGAACCAGATCGCGGCTTCCACGGCTTCGGGATCCTGCAGCAACGCGCGATAATCGCCAGCCAACGCCAGCATTGCCTCGATATGCGCTAGGTTGTGGTAATGGCGGTCCTCGGCGCGGTAGAGCGCTGAAAGCTCGGTCATGAGGGGCTGGTCGATCAAGGGTTCGTTTGCCATCGCTGCTTGAATTCCCGCGAACCAAATCCATTTGACAAAGCACTAAGGAAAATTGAGTTCAATCGTGCTATGATCTGGCTTATATGTGCGGCCAGACAGCTGGCAAGCCGGCAGGACGCAGGACAAGACGTCGATGAACAGCATCAGCATTTCCCGCCACAGCGCGTTGCAGCCGGTCGATCCGATCTGGCGTTCGATCCGTGACGAAGCGATGGAAGCGGTCAATCGCGACCCGTTGCTGGCCGCGTTCCTCTATTCGACGATCCTCAACCAGGAGAGCCTGGAAGAGGCCGTCATCCACCGGATCGCCGAACGGCTTGCGCATCAGGATATCGGTTCCGATCTGATCCGCCAGACTTTCAAGTCGATGCTGGCCGACGACAAGGATTGGCCGACCACCGTGCGCGTCGACATCCAGGCCTATTATGACCGCGATCCGGCCTGCGACCGGTTCATCATGCCGGTTCTCTATTTCAAGGGTTTTCATGCCATCCAGACCCATCGGCTGGCGCATTGGCTGTGGGACCAGGGCCGCAAGGACTTCGCACTCTATCTGCAAAGCCGCTCGTCCTCGGTCTTCCAGACCGACATCAATCCGGCCGCGCGCATCGGCAAGGGTATCTTCATCGACCACGCGACCGGCCTCGTCGTCGGCGAGACCGCGGTCATCGAAGATGACGTGTCGATCCTGCACGGTGTCACGCTGGGCGGTACCGGCAAGGCCGGCGGCGACCGTCATCCCAAGATTCGCCATGGCGTGCTGATCGGCGCCGGCGCCAAGATCCTGGGCAACATCGAGATCGGTCATTGCTCCAAGATCGCTGCCGGCTCGGTGGTGCTGTCACCCGTGCCGCACAACAAGACGGTTGCCGGCGTACCGGCCCGTGTCGTCGGCGAGACAGGCTGCGACCAGCCTTCGCGCCAGATGGACCAGCTTCTGCCATCGCAGAAGATGGACCACGTGGTCAGCTTCGATATCTGATTTTTCGCACCGGCTGGCCCGGCGGGGATTGCCCGCTCGTGCGGCCACTTCCGGTGCAATACGGCCGGCTTGCCTTTACATCGCCATTGTCGACGTGCCAGAAGCGCCGTTCAAATCAGCAAGCCGATAATCGGAGAAGACCGTTGAAGCCGGACGAAATCAGAAAGCTGGACGCCTATTTCAAGCGCGTCTTCCAGAACCCCAAGCTTGTGGTCAAGGCACGGCCGCGCAAGGAAGATTCGGCCGAAGTCTATGTCGGCGAGGAATTCCTCGGCATCGTCTTCAAGGACGAGGACGACGGCGATTACAATTTCTCGATGGCGATCCTCGACATCGATCTGGGCTGAGCCCGCGATCCGGGGTCAGGCTGCGTCCACGCGGCCGGCCTCAGTCAATGCATGGTCTTCAGGATTCGCCCCGCCTCGGCGGTGATTGCCGCGTCAAGCGCCGGCCAATTGTCCAGGAATTCTTTCGGGAAGCGATAGGTAAGGCTGAGGTCGTCGCCGACCTGGATGTCCCGCTCGCAGGGCGCCAGCGATTCACCCGCGCTCTGTCCGCTCAGGCAGCGGGCCACGAAGGGGTCCTTGCCGGGACGCTTGCCGACAACCAGCACCTCGTTCAGATAGCCTGATTTCTCATCGAAACCATAGACCGTCGTGCCGCCCGGTCCGGGAATGCCGGGCTGGACGATCAGCGCGCTGTAGATCGGCGCGAAGCGGCCGCTCATGTCGCGCGACATCATCTGCTGTTCAAAGGACAGGAAGATGATGTTTCTGTTCGATCCGGAATGGTTGAAATCGTCGCGCGCGGCTTCGCTGTAGCCGTCCATCTGGGGATAGCGCAGATAAAGATCGAGGCGAGAGGCAATGCCGTCGCGCCGGGCCTGTTGGAAACGGATGAAATTGGCCGGCACTGCAATGACATTCTTGCCGATCACCACCTGGCGCAGCGTTGTGTCGTCGGAATATCCGGCCATTGCAATGGAGCGGCCGAACCATTTGCCGCCGAGGCTGATTGCGATCGACAGCAGGGCCAGCGCCGCGAAGGCATAGAAAACCCGCCGCATCAGCATGGAATCGACCACGGTGAGTTCAGGGCCGTCGGCAATCGCTGCCTGCTTCATCTCCGTCCCCATCCCAGCCAGTCATCGCGATGATGTCCCTCTACGGCACACATCACCCGGCATGGCTCTTGCAGCCTTCCTGAAACGACTGTGCGATTTCATGGTAAATGGAGGGTTAATGTGGCCGGTGTGGAGCTCTTTCTGTTTGCTTTTGTCGTCGGGCTGACGGTTTGCGGTGTGACCGGCTCGACGATGGAGCTGATGTCGGGCCGCAAGGTCGCCTTTGCCGAGCCTTATGTTTCGGCCTCGCATGTGCTGCGGTCGCTGGCGGCCACCGCCTGTGCCGGACTTTTCATGCTGGTCAACGATGCGCTCGATGCCCGGCATGAGCGCCGTATTTCGACAGTGGCGCTGCTGTCATGCGGCTGCACGGCGATGGCCTGGGCGCTGGCGCTCGGCATTGTCGTGCTTGCCATTGCTTCATGGTCGATCGGTCTCCTAGGGTCCGGCATTCCAGCCTGAGACGATTCGGAGACCGACAATGCCGCTTTATGCGATCGATGGAACGGAGCCCAGCTTCGAGGATGCGGGTTCAAACTGGATCGCGCCCGACGCGACGCTGATCGGCGACGTCAGGATCGGCCGCGATGCCGGCTTCTGGTTCGGCGTCGTCATTCGCGGCGACAACGAGCCCGTCGTCATCGGCGCCGATACCAATGTGCAGGAACATACCGTCATGCACACCGACCCCGGCTTTCCGCTGACCATCGGTGAAGGCTGCACGATCGGCCATCGCGCCTTGCTGCATGGCTGCACCATCGGTGACAACAGCCTCATCGGCATGGGCGCCATCGTGCTCAATGGCGCCAGGATCGGCAGGAATTCTCTGGTCGGCGCTGGTGCGCTGGTCACCGAAGGCAAGGAATTCCCCGACAATTCGCTGATCGTCGGCTCGCCGGCGAAAGTGATCAGGACGCTGGACGAGGCCGCGGCCGCAAGGCTGCGCGCCTCGGCCGCGCACTATGTCGCCAACGGCAAGCGCTTCAAGGCGGCGCTGAAGAAGATTTGAGG
>NZ_SCNN01000030.1 GCF_005503535.1 Mesorhizobium comanense
ACGGAAACCGTCGCGCTGTTCGACCTTGGCGATGATCTCCGAAAGTTTCTTGGCATTGGGCGGTGGCAACGGCGCTTCGTCGGCAGCAAAAGCCGGACCGGCCGCAAGAAGAGCAGCACAGGCCACGAGAACGTATCTGGACATGATTTTCCCTCATACTTCAACACAGAAGAACGCCCGACCGATGCGGTTTGTTCCACTCGCGAGGCCTCGCCGATGGCTTCGAAAATGGTTTCGGACAGGGATGCGTTTCAATTTCGGATGCGCTAAAATAGTCACGGGGATTGTGTGTTGCGGGCGGGACACCGGGAGGGAAGCCGGTTTCTGCCCGGGGGTGGGTAGCGGAAATGAGACGTCTCTTGTTCGTCGGCGGCAGCCCCGAGCCAGGCGGCTTGCAGATTCATACGGCCGACGTGATGCAGGCCATTGCGGCACTCGGGCATTGCGTGGCGATGGTGAGCGCGGAAAGGGACTATTTCGCCAAGATCACCCCGCGCGACAGGATACCGTTCGAACGGGTCAGGCACCTTTCCGTCGGCCGGTTCATCAAGCGGCCTGCCATGAACGGCCTTGCGAGGGCCTTTGCACTGATCTCCGTGTTGGCCCGCTACAAGGGCCATGATGTCGTCCTGTGCCGGGGAAGGTTCGCGGAAACCCCTTGCCTAGATATGCTGCTGGCCAAACTCTTCGGCCGGACGATCTATACGATCGAGCATGCGCCCTGGGTGCAGGACTGGCCGTTCCTGACGTCCAAAACCCGTTATGGGGCCGTCATGGACAGATGCGTGCGCCGGGTCATCGCTGTCTCCGCGGAAATAGCTGAAGTTGCAGCCCGCGAGTTTCAGATCCCCTCCGACAAACTATCCGTGTGCCGCAACTGGGTCGATCCAGGGTTTCGTCCGGCCGCCGACGACAGCAGGCGATTGGCTCGCCAGCGACTGGGACTGCCGCAGGATGCCGTGATCTTCGGATATCTCGGCCGGTTGAGTTCCGAAAAGCGCGTCGACGTTCTTATCGATGCCTTTCGGCAGCACCTTGCGCGCGCCGACGCATCCAACTCCGTTCTTGTCATCGCCGGAGAGGGCTCTTCCAGGGCAAAACTGGAAGAGCAGGCGCGGTTGGCTGGTATCGGCGGTCAGGTCCGGTTTGTCGGTTGGCAGACCGATCCACGCGACGTTTTCGACCTTCTCGATTTGTTCGTGTTGCCGAGTCTGGTGGAGGGGTTCCCGCTTGCCCTCATGGAGGCAATGTCGAGTGGGCTGGCGTGCCTGGCCCATCCCATGTCGAGCACCCGGGAACTGATCGACAGCGGCCGAAACGGGATTTTGGGGGATATGTCGACAGCGCGGTCGCTGGCCGGCGAATTGGCCGCGCTGCACGATGCCGGCCGCAACAGCGTGGTCGCAATGGGTCGGGCCGCCGCAGAGACGATCGCGGAAGGCTTTTCGCGTCAGATCAGATTGAGGGCCGTGCTCGACGCACTCGATATCCCCATCGGCGTCATGGAAGTTCCGCCGCCGTACAACCGCGCAATGGAGTACCAGTTCAGAAAGGTAAAATCGCCCGGCAACGCGCAATCACTATCCCCCGAGGGGATGGTGGGCGATGCAGGGATTGAACCTGCGACCCCACCCGTGTGAAGGGTGTGCTCTCCCGCTGAGCTAATCGCCCGCTCGTTGCCCGAAGGCCAAGCGAGCCGCGATATAAGGTAGGCGTGTCGGGTAAGTCAAGGCGGTGTCTGACGTTCTCACAGGGAACCGATTTCTGCTCGTCAGTCCCCTTTGCTGGTCAAGCTTCGGCAGCAGCAATCAGCCGTTGCGCCAGATCCAGCGTCAGCTCGTCGAAATGCGAGATCACCGCGGAGGGCTCGAATTCGCGCACATGGCGTTCGGTATAGCCGAAATCGACCGCCACGACGGGAATGCCGGCGGCCTTGGCGGTATCGATGTCGGTCTGCGAATCACCGACCATCAAGGCACGGTGCGGGTCACCGCCGGCCAGCTTGATTGTTTCGATGAGGTGGCGCGGATCGGGCTTGCGGAAGGCGAACGTGTCTTGTCCGGCGATGACCGCGAAATGCCGGGTCAGGCCAAGCGCCTCGATCAGCGCCAGCGAATTCGCCTCATATTTGTTGGTGCAGATGGCGAGTAGATAGCCCGCCTGCTCGAAGCGCGCGATCGCCTCGACGACACCGGGGTAGGGGCGCGATTTGCCTGGGATATTGTCGGTATAATGGTCAAGGAACACCTTCAGCAGGCGGTCGTGCTCGGCGACGTCAAGCGAACGCTGCTGGGCGGTGTGCGCCCGTTCGATCAACACCCGGCCGCCATGTCCGACGAAGCGTTTGAAGCCTGCCTCGTCGACGGCCATCAGCTCGCTGGCCGCCAGGGTGTGGTTGAGGCTGTCGAGAAGGTCGGGCGCCGTGTCGACAAGCGTTCCATCGAGGTCGAACACGATGATCGGGCGGGTCATGATCCATCCTGTGGAGAGTTGCGCACAGGCACGCGATAGCGGCTGCGGCTCTTCTAGGCAAGCATGACCGACCTGCCAGGCAAGGGCTTTGACCACGGTCAAAGGCTTTGGCCTCGGTCAAAAGCTTTGACCCGGCCGGCAAAAATGCTAGGAGCCCAAACCACGAGGTTTCCGGGGCGGTACACCAGCATGGATGCAAGGCAATTGAAGGTCGAGGCCGCACGGGCCGCCCTTGCCTATGTCACCGATGGCATGCGGCTCGGCATCGGCACCGGCACCACCGCCGAAGAGTTCGTGCGGCTGCTGGCCGAGAAGGTTGCCACCGGCATGACCATAACGGGCGTGCCGACCTCCGAACGCACCGCCTCGCTCTGTCGCGAACTTGGCGTGCGGCTGTCGACATTGGAGGAAACGCCGGAGCTCGATCTCACTGTCGACGGCGCCGACGAGGTCGATCCGGAACTGACATTGATCAAGGGCGGCGGCGGCGCGTTGCTGCGCGAGAAGATCGTGGCAGCGGCCTCGCAGCGCATGATCGTCATCGCCGACCGCTCCAAGATGGTCGAGACGCTCGGCCGGTTTCCGCTGCCGATCGAAGTCAACCAGTTCGGCCTGCGCGCCACTGAAATCGCCGTGGCCGCGGCGGCTGGAGAACTCGGCCTTTCCGGGCCGATTACATTGAGGATGACGGAAGGCCAGCCTTTTGTTACAGACGGCGGCCATTTTATCCTCGATGCATCTTTTGGCCGCATTCCGGATACAAGAGCGCTTTCGAATGCTCTCCACGCCATTCCGGGCGTGGTCGAGCACGGTCTTTTCATCGGGCTGGCGTCAGCGGCCATCATCGCCGGCGGCGACGGTATCCAAACCGTCCATGCCGCCCGAAAACCAGGGAGTTCTACCGACCATGATGTTGCATAACCGGGTTCGCAGCCTTTGCGCCGTGCTGGCCGCTTCGGCCGTTTTCGCCTTCTCTTCGCCGGCGTTCTCGCAGGACGTCACGGAATCGCACCTGAAGGCTGCCCGGGCGGCGGTCGCATCGATCCATGCGACCGACCCGTTCGACAACATCCTGCCGCAAGCGGCGGCGGCACTGGAATCGCAGCTCATCCAGAAGAACCCCGACATGCAGGAGTTGATCGGCAAGACGATCAACGAAAAGGCGCTCGCGCTGGCCTCGCGTCGTGCTGACCTCGAAAAGGAAGCCGCTCTCGCCTATGCGAAGGTGTTTTCCGAGAAGGAGCTCAATGATATCGCCGCCTTCTACGGCTCCGATGCCGGCAAGAAGCTGCTCGACAACGGCCCGACCGTGACCCGTGAGTTGGTGAAGGCCGCCGATATCTGGCAGAACGGCCTTGCACGCGATCTGGCGCAGCAGGTCGGCGAGACGCTTGCCGCGGCTGCCAAGGCATCGGCGCCGGCCGCGCCGGCACCCGCCGACGGGACGGCACCGGCCGACAATGCGGCTCCGGCGGATGGTGCCGCACCAGCCGACGGTTCGGCTCCGGCCGACAATTCGGCGAACTGATCGCGCCTTTTCCCGAACGGCCTCACGGCCATCTGCGAAGCCCGGCTTGCCCGGGCTTTTCTTTTGGCGGTTTGCAGCCTACCTGTCACACATTTCCGAAGCTCAGGAGCCGCGCCATGCCGGGTTACGACTACGATCTCTTCGTCATCGGCGGCGGGTCCGGCGGGGTGAGGGCGGCCCGCGTCGCCGCGTCGCTCGGCAAGCGTGTCGGCATCGCGGAGGAATACCGTTTTGGCGGCACCTGCGTCATCAGAGGCTGCGTACCGAAGAAGCTCTACGTCTACGCCTCGCAATTTCCCGAACATTTCGCCGACGCCGCCGGTTATGGCTGGACGGTGCCGGAAGCCAGTTTCGACTGGCCGACACTGGTCGCCAACAAGGATCGGGAGATCAGCCGGCTGGAGGCTATCTACAAAAAAAATGTCGAGGGCGCCGGCGGCGAAACCTTTCATTCCAGGGCGATGATCGTCGATCCGCATGTGGTCCATCTTCTGGACGAGGATCGCACCGTCACCGCCGACCAGATCCTGATCGCCACCGGCGGCCGTCCAGCAGCGCATCCAGCACTTCCCGGGCACGAGCACTGCATCTTCTCCAACGAGGCTTTCGATCTCAAGGAATTGCCGAAGGCGATCATGATCGAAGGCGGCGGCTATATCGCTGTCGAGTTCGCCAACATTTTTCACGGGCTCGGCGTCGACACCACCCTGGTCTATCGCGGCAAGGAGATTCTGAGCCGCTTCGACATGGACCTTCGGCGCACCCTGCACGAAACCATGGAAAAGAAAGGAATAAAGATCCTCTGCCATTCGGTGACGGAGCAGGTGCGCAAACGCCCCGACGGAAGGCTCGAGGCTCTTCTCACCAGCGGCAAGACGTTGACGGTCGACCAGGTGATGCTGGCCATTGGCCGTATCCCCAACACCGAGAACATGGGGCTGGAAGGCACCGGCATCGAGATGACCGCGGCCGGGGCAATCAAGGTCGACGACTATTCCCGCACCAACATCGACAATATCTGGGCGATCGGCGACGTCACCAATCGCGTGCAGCTGACCCCGGTGGCGATCCACGAAGCAATGTGTTTCATCGAAACGGCATTCAAGGGCAATCCGACCGCGCCGGACCATGAAACGATCGCGACGGCTGTGTTCTCGCAACCGGAAATCGGCACGGTCGGCCTTTCGGAAGACGAAGCCGTCAAGCGTTTCAGCGACATCGAGATCTACCGCGCCAGCTTCCGGCCGATGCGCCACACGCTCTCCGGCCGCGACGAGAAAATGCTGATGAAGCTGGTGGTCGATGGCACTTCGCGCAAAGTGCTCGGCGCCCATATCCTCGGACCGGACGCGGGCGAGATGGCGCAACTCCTCGGCATTCCGCTGAAGGCCGGCCTGACCAAGGACGATTTCGACCGCACAATGGCCGTACATCCGACCGCGGCGGAAGAACTCGTGACCATGTACAAGCCGACATACCGGGTAAGGGACGGCCAGCGCGTCTGACGTTCACCGCCGCCAGCATTTTCGCCGAGGGGGCGACCAATGTCCGACGTCACCGTTTCCGCATCCTTCGATGACGACTTCGGCGCACGGGTCGATGAGATCGTCGATCGGGCCGTCACGGAACAGCGTATCGTCGGCGCGATGATCCTTGTCGCTCGGCGCGGCGAAGTCCTCTACAGCCGCGCCGCCGGCCTTGCCGACCGGGACACGAAGACGCCGGTCGCCGCGGACGCCATCTTCCGGCTTGCCTCGGTCACGAAGCCCATCGTTGCGACGGCGGCCATTGCCCTTGCCGATGGCGGTACCATCTGCCTCGACGATCCGGTGACCAGGTTCATCCCGGAATTCCGGCCGAAGCTGGCGGATGGCAGCGAGCCCGTCATCACTATCAAGCATCTGCTGACGCACACCGCCGGCCTCAGCTACGGTTTCCGCCAGCCGGCCGATGGACCCTACCATCAGGCGGGTGTTTCCGACGGCCTCGACCAGCCCGGTCTCTCCATGGCCGAGAATCTGAGCCGGATCGTCTCCGTGCCGCTGTCCTACCGGCCGGGGTCAGGCTGGAGTTATTCAGTGGCGATGGATGTGCTCGGCGAAGCGATGGCGAGAGCCACCGGAGCCTCCTTGCCGGAGCTGGTCGATCGTCTCGTCGTCGAGCCGCTTGGCATGCAAGACACCGCCTTTACCGTGCGCGATCGCTCGCGGCTGGTAACGCCTTACGCCGACGGACCTGGCAAGGCCGTCGCGATGGGCGAGCACCATCGCGTGCCGTTTGGCGATGCTGCCATCTCCTTCACCCCCGGGCGCGTATTCGTTCCTGCCTCCTTTGCTTCCGGCGGTACCGGCATGAACGGCACGGCTGGCGATGTTTTGAAGCTGCTCGAGGCGCTGCGCTCGGGCGGCCGCTCGATCATCCGTCCGGAAACAGCCGTGGCGATGACCACCGACACGATAGCGGGCATCGAAACGAGCCTGCCCGGCTGGGGCTGGGGGCTCGGATTTGGTGTCCTGCGCGATCCGCGCGCCGCAGCGACGCCGCAGAATGCCGGCACGTGGCGATGGGGCGGTGTCTACGGTCACTCCTGGTTCGTGGATCCGGCCTTGGACCTTACGGTTGTGGCGCTGACCAACACGGCCATAGCGGGCATGACGGGCGCATTCCCCGATGCGCTCCGCAATGCGATCTATGGCAGACAAGCCTAGGCAGGCGAGCTCAGAGAAATTGGCGAACCGTCTGCTGTTGCCGGGCGAGCCTAAAGCAGCGTTCCGCGCAGGATCACCAGCGCCACCGAGAAGTAGATCACCAGACCGGTAACATCGACCAGGGTGGCGACAAAAGGCGCCGATGCGCTGGCGGGGTCGAAGCCGACCCGCTTCAGCGCGAATGGCAGCATCGATCCCGACAACGAGCCGAAGGTGACGATGCCGACCAGGGCCGCCCCGACCGTCGCGGCAATCAGCGGCCAGTGCGGGCCGTAATCGTAGAACCCGAAATACTGCCACAGCGTGATGCGGCAAACGCCGACCACGCCGAGGATCGAACCCAGCACCAGCCCTGTCGGCAGTTCCCGCAGCGCCACCCGCCACCAGTCGCCAAGGCCGATCTCGCGCAAGGCCAGCGCACGGATGACCAGGGATGTCGCCTGCGAGCCGGAATTGCCGCCTGAGCTCATGATCAGCGGAATGAACAGGGTGAGCACGATCGCCTTTTCCAGCTCGCTCTCGTAGCTCTGCATGGCATTGGCGGTCAGCATTTCGCTCAGGAACAGCGCGCAAAGCCAGCCGGCGCGCTTCTGGATCATCGCAAGGAAACTCATCTTCATGTAGGGCTCGTCGAGCGCCTCCATGCCGCCGAAGCGATGCACGTCCTCGGTCGTCTCCTCGATCATGGTGTCGATGATGTCGTCGATGGTGACGATGCCGAGAATCTTGCCGTGGTCGACGACGGGGACCGCGAGCAGGTCGTATTTGGAGATCGTCTGCGCCAGGTTTTCGCGATCGGTCAGCGGGGTAACTGTCACCGGCATCCGGTCCGGCGCGACCGACAGGATCGGATCGTCCGGTTCGCCAGTGATGAGCCGGCGCAGACCTGTGGAGCGCACAAGAAGGTGCGTTTCAGGGTCGACGATGTAGATGGCGTAGACGGTTTCGCGCGTACGCTCCACCTTGCGGATGTAATCGAGCGTGCGTCCGACGGTCCAGTCCGACGGAACGCTGACGAACTCGGTCGTCATGATCGACGCGGCACTGCCCTCCGGATACCCCAGGATGGAGAGCAGCGTGGCGCGCAACGGTGGCGCCAGTGCCCCGAGCAGTTCGGAGCGTGCCGGTTCGTCGAGTTCGCGCAATATGTCGGCGGCGCGATCGACGGACATGGCGGTGAGCAGCTTGCTTGCCTTGGGGCGGGGCAGGGATTCCGCCAGTTCGGGCGCCCCTTCGAGTTCAGGCTGATCGAAAATCTCGACCAGCCGCTCGAACGGCACGGCGCAAAGCAGGTCTGTCGCGGTTTCGCGCGATTCGTGATTGAGCGCCTCGACAACGTCGGCGACGTGATCATTCGCAAGGATGCGGGCGATTGCGACCGCTTCGTCGTCCGCTACGGGGGAAAAATCGTTCATGGCTCACTCCTTGCCGTCCGGCAGGACATGAACCATTCAGGTCACGTCTAGGCGGACGGCGGTTGCGTTCGACTGATACTGTCGCCAGGCATGGCGCGGTGACCTTTCCGCTTGCGGGTTCGCGTTTGAATGACTGCAAGCCGGCGCAACATAGGAGCGCGCCTTGCCGAGTCAATCACAATAAGGAAGGAAAACGATGCCGTACGGCACCGATCGCGAGACTGTGATCGGCGACTGCGGCCGAGGCCGGCAAGTCGCGGTGAAATCATCGCTATTTCTGCTTGAGCCGGCGCGAGAAACGCGTCCACTTGTCCTCGACCGGCCTCGGCTGGGCGAGAATCGTCGTGAGTTCGACGGGCAGGCTGGGAACCAGCGGCTTCTTGGTGGCGACGCCGTCGGCGATGACAACCATGCTGTGGTAGAATTCCGTGCCGGAAACCGACCGTGGCGCCACGGCTTCATGCATCACGCTGATGACAGTGACATCGGGACAATTGTCCTTGATGGCCTGATGGAAAGCAATCTTGCCTTCCGGGTCGAGCGCACCGGTGGCCTCGTCGAGAAACAGGAGGCCTGGCTGCTGCAGGATGATGCGCGCCACCACCAGCTTCTGTTTCTGGCCGCCCGACAGAACCTGGTCCCAGCTTTTGCCCTCGCGGCTTTCGTTGGCCATATGCTCGATGAAATCGCCAAGCCCGGCCTTGTGCAGTGCCGCCGCGACCTGGGTGTCGCCATGGTCGTGCTCGGAGCCCGGCAGGCAAACCAGCTGCTTCAGCGATACCTGCTGCAGCTTGACCTCCTGGGCGGCATAAAAACTCTTCACCCCCTCGGGGAAGACGATGGTGCCGCGGCCGTAAGGCCACAGTCCGTTGATCGCCTTGATCAGCGAGGTCTTGCCGCAGCCGGACTCGCCCTTGAGGAAGGTCCATTCGCCCCGGCGGAAGCGCAGATTGGCAGCGCTGAGGAACGGAGTGGCGTCCTCGCCTTGATGCGCCAGTTCGAGTTTCTGAATGGTCAGGCCGAACACAGGGTTCTGGGAACCATAGTGGAAATCGGAGCGGCCGGTCTGGCTGTAGAATTCCTGCGGATGCTGAACGTTCTCGATGGCATTGGCCAGTTCGGTAACGCGCTGGCTGTTCGCCCGCAGCGTCGCGATGGCCGGCATCACATGGATGAACCAGGAACACTGGCCGATAAGAGAATTGACCAGTTCCGATCCGGTTATGTAGCCCTTGAGATCGAGACCGTTGTGGATGAACGGCACGAGGCCGGGCCCGTAAGCGACGATGCGGGCGCCGACAAAATTGTAGATCAGCTCGAACGACATATAGACGGTGTTGACGACATTCAGTCGCGACCATGTCCCGTCGATGTCGACATAGAGCCGGCGATGCATGCTCTTCTGCACGCCTTCGCCGTGGGACGCGGCGACGTGGAAGCTGCGACGCAGAAATGTTGTCAGTTCGCCGCGGTAGCTGCCTTCAGCCTGCTGCATGCGCACATTGAGGCGCTCGAGCAAGCCGCCGAGCTTGACCGCGATCCATGTGTTCAGCGGCACATAGATGGCCACCGCCAGGAACGCCAGGACGGCACTGCCGTAGCTGCCAAGGAACTCGAGGCCCTTCACCTCGACGGAGGTTTCAAGCAGTTTTTGACCGACGAAATAGAGCGAGGTCGCGACGCCGAGAACGCCCATGGCGAGGCCAATCGCGCCGCCTGTCATATCCTTGATCGATTCCTGGATGCGCTGGTCGATGTTGTCGGGTGCTGTCGTGCCGCCGTTGGCCGAAGCGTGCTGAGCATGGAAATGCGTGTGGTTAGAGTCCAGCAATGCCTCGTTGAACCGGCTGTCCAGCCAGCCGCGCCATTTGCGATGCAAGGTCACCGAAACAAGATTGCGCACACCGGTGAAGCCGGCGTCCTTGAGCACCACCAGCAAGACAAGGATGCCGGCATTGGCCAGCAGCGTCTCCAACGGCGTCGTGTTGGCGGCATCGTGAAAGAAGGCGATCGAATTGACGAGTTCACCCGAGGCTTCGGCGAACCAGACGCCCGCCTTGCTGGACAGCGCGGTGAGCAGGGCGATCACCAGCGTCAGCGTCCAGGCTTCCTTCCACCGGTCGGAGACCCAGTAGGCCCGCATGAGCCCCCAGAAACTGCGCATAGACGATACCGGCGTCAGATGCGGCGGCCCTTCGGCGCCGCGGTGTAGTCCATCCGGTACTGACTCTTGCGATCGTCTGCCGATCCGAATCACGATCCCGCCCAAACCTTCTTGTTTTGTTACGGATGGTAACACCAATTGATCATTTTCTATTAATTTTTAAACCCGCTCGTCCCTCTTGGCGCGATGGCCGTTGCCATGAGGCAACAGACTGCAAGTCCGAAAGGCTTTCCAGCCGATCGGAAAATCCGAATTTCTCTATCAATTTCAAATACTAGGCAGGATGCGCCGCGATCTCCGAAAGCTTCCCCCGGGGAAGCTCCGCACACGGTTTTGTGAATCAGAAAATCGTATGGGACCGCTGTTTTTCTTCTTGAGAGCCGTCCTGAACGCCTCGGAAATTAACGTTCAAACATGCTCCGAGCCACCGTTGCCGGTGGCTTTGAAGACTGGGAACCGAAGTATGGGATGCGCCCTCGTGGAGGGCGGCCAATCCGCCTCAGCCGACATTATCCAGTTCGCCACGCGCTTTGGCGGCGGCCACCTGCCGGATGGCGTCAGCGAGAGTGCCGGCGTCCTGCGCGCCCATCACCGCATATTTGCCTTCGAGCAGGAAGCACGGCACGCCCGATATGCCCATGCGCGACGCGGTGGCGATCTCCATGCGCACCGCTTCGACATCGGCGTCGGTCGGCAGCAGCGAGGCCACCACGGACGCATCCATGCCGGCCTCGCGCGCGGCTTCTACCAGGACGGCATGGTCGCCAATGTTGATGCCGTCCTCGAAATTCAGCTGGAACAAGCGGCGCACAAGCTTGTTCTGGACCGCTTCGCCAGCAGCGCCGGCCCAGCGGATCAGCCTATGCGCGTCGAGCGTGTTGGGCGCCACCTTTATGGCGTCGAAGGCAAAGGCAATGCCTTCCGCTTCGCCCAGCGGTTCGATGCGGGCATGAATCTCGCGAATGCGTTCCTCGCTGCCGAACTTGCCCAGCATGTATTCGCGGCGATCCTTGCCCTGAGCGGGAATGGTGGGATCGAGCTGGTATGGCCGCCAGCGTATGTGCACATCGACGTCGCCCACGGCGGCGACCGCCTTGTCCAGCCGCTTCTGCCCGATAAAGCACCACGGACAGACGACATCCGACACCACATCGACGGTTATGGCGTTCGCTTCGCTCATTTCGACCTCCGGATGTTCAGTTCGGCTTGCGCCACCATGTCGGCAGCTGATAGCCGAATATGGGCGTCTTTCGTGGATGTTCCAGATAATTCCAGTAAGCAAGCCACTGCTGCGTGTTGTACTGCGTCGGCACCATATAGTTTCCCGAGATCAGCAGCCGGTCGAGAACGCGGACGGCGGCGACATAATCCTCCTTCGACCGGGCCCGCAGCATCGCATCGATCGCGGCATCGATCGCCGGATCGGCAACACCGGCGAGATTGAACGATCCCTCGGTCTTCGCCGCCTCGGACGACCACCGTCCGAGTTGCTCGATGCCCGGGGACAGCGAATTGTTGAAGCCGCTCGAGCCGATCAACGCCTCGAAGTCGAAACGCTGCTTGCGTGACTGGATCTGGTCGCCGTCGAGGCTGCGGATGCTGACGACGATGCCGATCTTCTCCAGCGTGCGCTGGTATATGCCGGCAAGGCGCTCCTCGTCCTGTGAGGCCGTCAGGATCTCGAAGCTGAATGGATTGCCCTGAGGGTCGAGCATCCTGCCGTCCTGCACATGGTAGCCGGCGCTTTTTAGGAGATCGAAAGCCGCCTTCAGCACTTTTCGGTCCTGGCCGGAGCCATCGGTGACGGGCGGCTTCCAGGTGCCATCCATGACGTCTGGCGGCACACGGCCGGGGTAGGGTGCCAGCAACGCCTTCTCCCTGTCGTCGGCCGGATGGCCGAGTGCCGACAGTTCGGAGTTCTGCCAGTAGCTCATCGTACGCGTGTACTTGCCGCCGAACAGGTTCTTGTTGGCCCATTCGAAATCGTAAAGCATGCCGAGGGCGCGCCGGACCACCGGATTGGAGAATTTCGCCAGCCTGGTGTTGAACAGGAAGCCGGTCACCACCGGCGGGATGCCGGTGTCGAAAGTTTCGGCGACCACCTCGCCACGGTGGAAGGCTGGAAAGTCGAGATCGCGCTCGCGCTTCACCGGATCGCTGTCATCGTCGATGGCGCAAAGTCCCTTCTTGAACGCTTCGAGCTTGGCGTTGGCGTTGAGGAAGTATTCGATCGTGATCTGGTCGTAATTGTCGAAACCGCGCTTGGCGGGGACATCCTTGCCCCAATAGTCCGGATTGCGTTTGAAAACGATGCGCTGCCCCGGGGTTACCTGGGCGATCGTATAGGGACCGCTGCCGATCAACGGCTTCAGCGTGGTCCGGTCGAACGTTTCCATATCGAAGGCATGCTTGGGAATGATCGGCGTCAGCGCAATGATCAGGGGGAATTCGCGATCCGCCTTCTCGTTGAAGGTGAAGCGCACGCTGCGGTCGCCGGTCTTTTCGAGCTTGGCGATCCTGGCCATGCGGTCGCTGTAGGGCGGGCGGCCTTTCTGCGTGTAGGCATCGTAGGTGAACAGCACGTCCTCCGGCGTGACCGGCTGCCCGTCGGACCATTTCGCGTCGGGATTGAGATGGAATTCGATGCTCTTGCGCTCCGGGTCCATGTCGGCGGTGTCCGCCAGCAGTCCATAGAGCGTGAAAGCCTCGTCCGCGCTGCGCTGCATCAGCGGCTCGAAGACCAGATTGCCGAAGATCGTGTCCATCATCCCGCGCGCGGTGGTGCGCAGGCTTTTCAGGATGAAGGGATTGAGATTGTCGAAACTGCCGACGACGCAATAGGTGATGTTGCCGCCCTTCGGCGCGCCGGGATTGACGTAGCTGAAATGCTTATAATCCTGCGGCAGAGCCGGCTCGCCCCGCATTGCAATGGCGTATTTGGGCTCCGACCGCGCCGGCGGTGATGAAAGGGTGAGAATCGATAGTGCGGTAATCAGCCCGACAAGTACGCGGCCCATGACCGTCTCCTTAACAGGTCGGCTCGATGATTCGGTGCGCACCCTAGCATGGGGCAACCACCGGTCCGCCAATGTCGTTGCCAAGAATTGCAGATAGCGGGCTGGATTCAACATCGCTTGCAGTGTAACACGCCGTCCGAAGTCATTCTGTTGCCTCATTTCGGCAACAGGTAGCTGGACCACACGGCACGAAGAAGCCGGTCCCGGGATCATTTGAGAGGAAGTGCACGACATGACGAGCCTGAACAGCAATGCGTACCGCCTTTCGGTCATGGCCGCGGGCGTGGTCGGCTTTCTGGGCGCAGGACTCCCCGCCGCTTCCGCACAGCAACAGCAGCAGATTCCGCAGGGCTGGTTCAAGGCCTGCACCAAGCAGGAAGACGTCGATATCTGCAACGTCCAGAACATCGTCACCGCGGGCAACGGCCAGCTCGTCACCGGTGTCAGCCTGATCGAACTCAAGGGCAAGGTGAACCGCAAGGTGTTCCAGGTGACGGTGCCGACCGGCCGCCTCGTGCCTCCCGGCATCGGCCTGCAGATCGACACCGGCAAGGCTCAGAAGCTCGACTACGTCATCTGCTTCCCGGATCGTTGCGTGGCCGAAGTGCCGCTCACCGACCAGCTCGTTGCCTCGTTCAAGAAGGGCCAGGGCATCACGCTGACCTCGGTCAACTTCCAGAACCAGCCGAACCCGATCAAGATCGCCCTGCAGGGCTTCAGCGGCGCCTATGATGGCCCGCCGCTGCAGCAGTCGGACATCGAGGACCGTCAGAAGAAGCTCCAGGATTTCGTCGCCAAGAACAACCAGGACTTCGCCAAGAAGCTCAAGGACGAGCAGGACAAGGCCAAGACCGCCAACTGATCGGTCATCGGGTCGTTTCGAGTTAAAGAAAAAGCGGGGTCATGCCCCGCTTTTTTCGTTCCAGGCCATCGCCGGATTTATGCTCAATGTCTCGACTGCCCTTTCGGTTCGTAGCGTCCGTCAGGCTTCTTGTCGAACATCTCCTTGATCTGCGGATGGCGGACCGGTTCGCCCGACTGATCCTCCAGCAAATTCTGCTCAGACACATAGGCGATGTATTCAGTTTCGGAATTCTCGGCCAGAAGGTGGTAGAATGGCTGGTCCTTGCGCGGCCGCACGTCGGCCGGAATGGCCTCGTACCATTCGTCAGTGTTGGCGAATTGCGGGTCGACGTCGAAAATGATGCCTCGAAACGGAAACAGCCGGTGGCGAACCACCTGTCCGATCGCGAATTTGGCCGTTTTCATCGTACTCACCACTGAATTCCTTGATTTTATTTGGCGCAGACTCCGAGTCAATTCAATCCCGAAGTGTTTTGTGCCTCCCGAAGCTACGCGCGAGCCAGGGCAAAGGTTTTCGGCATGCCCGCGACGCCGCCACGGAGTCTGCGAGGTTTCTATTGCTGTCGGGCTGGCTTTCGCAGGCCGCCTGCAAGCGCGGCGAAGCCGCTGCCGGGGCGAAGGCCTTCGCGCATGAAGAAGGCGCGCAGCGGCGCGAAGCCACCGAGCACGCCAAGACCTGCGCCGCGCGCCATCTGTGCCGGGAGCAGGTCGGAGAGCAGCGACATATTGAGCAGATTGACCGCGCTGCTGCGTGCAAGAATATCGGGCCGGCGCTTGAAATCGTATATCGCCAGAACCTCGGGGGCGCCGGGATCTGACCGATTTTCGCTAGCAATCCCAACCAGATCGTCAATATCCCTGATACCAAGGTTCAGCCCTTGCGCACCGATCGGCGGAAACACATGCGCGGCCTCGCCAACCAGCGCCACTCGCTGACGCGCAAAACGCAGCGGAGTCACGGTCGAAAGCGGATAGATCTGACGTCCGGGTTCGACCGTTACCCTGCCCAGCATCGACTGCATCTGCCGTTCGACCCGCTGCGAGAGCGCCGCGTCATCCAATGCGGCAAGCTCTTCGGCTGTATCCGGCTTCACCACCCAGACGAGGCTGGAGCGATTGCCAGGCAGAGGAACCTGGGTGAAGGGGCCGGTCTCCGTGTGGAATTCGGTCGAGGTGAAGGCGTGCTCGCGGCTATGGCCGAAGTTGAGAACCAGTGCGGCCTGAGGATAGGAGCGCGCGGTCGTTGAAACGCCTGCGGCCTCGCGGGCCGGCGACAGCCGGCCGTCGGCGGCGACCGCCAGCGACGCGCTAACCTCGCTGCCGTCGGCAAGGACGGCGACAGCTTCGTCCGGGCCGAGCTGCCAAGTCTTGACCATCGACCTGCGCCACTCAATTCCATGGTGGGCAACCTTGCCGGCAAGTGCCGGCCCCAGAACGCTGTTGGGCAGGTTCAGGCCGAACTGATCCTCGCCGATCTCGCTGGCGCGGAAGGTGACGACGGGGCTGCGGATCAGCCGGCCTGTCGCGTCGACAATGCGCATCACCTTCAAGGGTGCCGCCTGGGACTTGATGTCCTGCAGCACGCCCAGCCTTTCAAGAACCTTCAAGGCGGGCATCATGAGCGCGGTGGTGCGGCCATCGGGAGCCGAGGCCTCAGGTCCGACAAGCTGTACCGGAAAGCCGGCATCGGCGAAGGCAAGCGCCGCGATCAATCCTGCCGGCCCGGTGCCGGCAATCAGAATGCGTGCTGTTTCCTGCTCCACGATCGGCTTCCGGCTTGCTGTGCGAGGCGGCCCACCTGACCTGCCAGTGGACGAGCATATAGGTCAGATCATGTGGCTTGATCAACGTGGCGATTCGGCCCATTCGGATGCCATGACTGGCCACCAGGACGATTTCAGCCATCTCGACCGCGCAGGCCGCGCTGCGGCCGATATCGCGCGCAACCCGCGCCTGACGGTCAACATCGTCGTCGGCGCCGGCATCGCGCTGGCATGGCTGCTGCTCGCGGCGATGGCGATCCGTGGCGCCGACATCGGGATCGGCACGCCAGGCGATGCGTTGCTGCGCAGCCTGCCGCGGCTGCCGCTGCCCGATTTCCTGGAACGCTTCTTCGTTCTCTGCCTATCGCCGGCGCCGCTCGACGGAAACCTTGGCCTGCGGGCCCTGGCGCTGACCGTAATGTGGTTCCTGATGGCCGTTGCCGCGATGCTGCCCTCCGCCGCGCCAATGATACGCACCTATTGCGAGATCGCCGATACGGCCCGCGTCAAGGGAGAGCCGGTCATCCATCCGCTCGTGCTGGTCGCGGGTTATCTCTCGGTCTGGCTCGCCGCATCCCTGTTGTTTTCGGCGCTGACGCTTGCAGCGCACGCGTCGGCCGCGTCCAACGAGATATTCGATCCGGTGCTTGGCGTTGCCGGCGGGGTCGCCTTGCTGGTTGCCGGCCTCTATCAGTTCAGCAGCCTCAAGGAAGCCTGTCTGAGAAAATGCCGCAACCCGTTCTCGATCCTGTTTTCCAACTGGAGCGCAAGGGCCATCCGCGTGTTCCGGCTCGGCATGGAGCAAGGCCTGTGGTGCCTGGGCTGCTGCTGGGCGTTGATGCTGGTGATGTTCGCGGTTGGGGTGATGAATGTCTTCTGGATGGCGCTGATCGGCCTGTTCACCCTGATTGAAAAACAGACAGCGAGCCGTCTTCCAACGCGACTGGCCGGTGCGATACTGCTTGTCTGGGCAGCGGCGCTGCTAGTAGTCTCGCTTTCAGTGGGGGAAATTCGATGAAAGATCAGAGCTGGGCGATGAAGGGAGAGCTCGTACTCTCCTGCAATTGCACGGTTTTTTGCCCTTGCGTGCTGTCGCTCGGCAGTCACCCGCCGACAGAAGGCTATTGCCAGACATGGGCGGGTTTCCGCATCGACGCCGGACATTTCGGCGAAGTGGACCTCTCCGGCCTCAATCTGGGGCTGATCATGGAAATCCCCGGATATATGAGCCGTGGCAACTGGACCGCCGGCCTCTTCATCGACCAACGCGCCTCGGTCTACGCGGTCAAGGCATTGACGAAAATCTTTACCGGCAAGGCCGGTGGAACCACGTCACTTCTCTCGATTCTCGTCGGAAAGTTTCTTGGTGTCGAGCAGGTGCCGATCCTCTATGAAACCCGCGACAAGACGCGCATCTTCCAGATACCCAAGATCATCGACGGGGCGGTGACCCCGATTGCCGGCAAGGACCGCGAAAAGGATACGGTGATCACCAATTCGGAATACTGGATCGCGCCGGAGATCATCGTGGCCAGGTCCGACAAGAGCAAGATGCGGGCCTTCGGCCGCAATTGGAATTTTGCCGGCCGTTCGGCCGAAATCTGCAAGCTGGATTGGCGGGGCCCGTGAGCAAGAACACTATGGCCAGGAACACGGCGGCCAGGAAGGCCGCCAAGAAAATCGCCGACCGGATTCCGCGGCCGAAGAAGAAGGTCACATGGCCGCAGGCGCGCGCGTTTTCGGTGCATCTGCTGACCGCCTCGGGTTCGTTCCTCGCCTTCCTGTCGCTGGTGGCGGCGAGCGAAGAGCGATGGACGGCGATGTTCTGGTGGCTCGGGCTGGCGCTGTTCGTCGACGGCATTGACGGGCCGATCGCCCGCAAGCTGGAAGTCAAGGAGATCCTGCCGACATGGTCGGGCGAACTCCTCGACAACATCATCGATTACGTGACCTACGTGCTGATCCCGGCCTTCGCGCTCTATCAGCGCGGCTTCATGGGCGAGGGGCTGTCGTTCCTCTCCGCGGCGATCATCGTCGTCTCCAGCGCGATCTACTACGCAGACACCGGCATGAAGACGAAGGAGAATTTCTTCAAGGGATTCCCTGTCGTCTGGAACATGGTGGTGTTCACGCTGTTCGTCATCGAGCCCGGGCAATGGGTCTCGTTCGCGGTGGTGGTGGTGGCCGGCATCCTGACCTTCATCCCGATCAATTTCATCCACCCTGTGCGGGTCGTGCGATTGCGGCCGATCAATCTCGGCATGACACTGCTCTGGTGCGCCTTCGGCGCGCTTGCACTGGCGCAGGCGGCGCTCGGCGCCTTCTATGATCAGATCGGCGTCTTGGGGGCGCAGGTGAGCACCTTCACCAAGATCGGCATCACGGTGACCGGGCTTTACCTCGCCTGCATCGGAGGCATCATGCAGTTCTTCCCCAAGCTTGGCGCGAAGAGAACCTGATTTTCCAAACCCGCAAGCAGGTCCCGCAGGAAGTCTGAAAATGTCCAAAGCAATCCGCATTCGCGCCAATGGCGGTCCGGAAGTTCTGACCTACGAGGACTCCGACCCGGGTCAGCCGGGTTCGGGCCAGATCCTGATCCGCCATACCGCGATCGGGCTCAACTTCATCGATGTCTATTATCGGTCGGGTCTCTATCCGGCGCCGGGCGGATTTCCGCTCATTCCCGGCAGTGAAGCCGCCGGTGTGGTGCTGGAGGTAGGACAGGATGTCGGCTGGCTGAAGCAGGGCGACCGGGTGGCTTATGCCGCCACGACAGGCGCTTACGCCCAGGAGCGCGTCATCGATGCCAGCAGGGTCGTCAAGATTCCCGACGGCATCAGCGACGAACAGGCGGCCGCGATGATGCTCAAGGGGATGACCGCCGAGTATCTCTTGCGCCGGACCTTCAAGGTGAAGGCGGGCGACACGATCCTGTTTCATGCCGCAGCCGGCGGTGTAGGCCTCATTCTCGGCCAATGGGCGAAGCATCTGGGCGCGACCGTCATCGGCACCGCCAGCTCGACCGACAAGATCGAACTGGCAAAGGCGCATGGCTTCGACCATGTCATCAATTACAAGGAGCAGGATTTCGTCGCGGGCGTGGCCGCCATTACAGGCGGCAGGAAATGCGACGTCGTCTACGATTCCGTGGGCAACGACACGTTTCCCGCCTCGCTGGACTGTCTGAAGCCGCTCGGCATGTTCGTCAGCTTCGGCCAGTCGTCAGGACCGATCCCACCATTCTCGATGTCGCTGCTGGCGCAGAAGGGGTCCTTGTTCGCGACCCGGCCAACGCTGTTCGTCTACAACGCCAAGCGCGAGGACCTCGACGCCTCTGCGGCCGCTCTGTTCGATGTCGTGCTGAGCGGCGCGGTCGAGATCAAGATCAACCAGCGCTATGCTTTGAAAGACGCCGGCAAGGCGCACTCGAATCTCGAAGGCCGCAGGACGACAGGCACGACCGTACTGGTTCCCTGACGGAAGTTTGCACGGGTTTTGAGCGCCTTGCCCTAGCGCCGAGCAGAGTTTGCCCGAAAAGCCGGCCAACCACTTTATTGAGCGAAAGAAGGCTGATCTTTGCCCTTGAGTTTCCGCTGAAATTCTTGAAGCTCTTTCAAGTTGGGTGCTGCTTTCACACAAGAGCTGGCCGCGCATACGATGCTTTCGGGAACACAGAACATATCCGGGAACCCGGATGGGAGGCACTGTGAGTGCAAATCATGATGGAACGAACCTGCTCGAGGTTCGTGGCCTGACCAAGATATTCGGCACCCTGACGGCGTGCGATCACATCGACCTCAACATCGCCAAAGGGGAAATTCACGCGCTGCTCGGTGAGAACGGCGCCGGCAAATCGACCTTGGTCAAGATGCTGTTCGGTTCGCTGGAGCCCAATTCCGGCGAGATTTTCTGGAATGGCCAGGCAGTGCGCATCACCAGCCCGGGTGCCGCGAAAAAACTCGGCATCGGCATGGTGTTCCAGCATTTTTCGTTGTTCGAGGCGCTGACCGCGGCCGAGAACATTGCGCTGTCCCTCGATGACGGCTCGCCGATCAGCAGCATCGCGGCGAAGGCGAGGGCGCTTTCCTTCAGCTACGGCCTGCCACTCGATCCTGAGTCGCTGGTCGGCGATCTGTCGGTCGGCGAGCGCCAGCGCATCGAGATCATCCGCTGCCTGTTGCAGACACCGCAGTTGATCATTCTGGACGAACCGACCTCGGTGCTGACCCCACAAGAGGCAGACAAGCTGTTCGAGACGCTGGAGCGGCTGCGCTCGGAAGGCAAATCGATCCTCTACATCTCGCACCGGCTGGAAGAGGTCAAACGCATCTGCGACCGCGCCACCGTGTTGCGGCACGGCAAGGTGGTCGGGCACTGCAATCCTCGCGAGGAGACGGCTGCCTCGCTCGCCCGCATGATGGTCGGCAACGAGGTGCAGGCGGTGGAGCGCGCGCCCGTCGAGGGGATCGAAACCGCGCCGTCGCTGCTCGAAATCCGTAATCTCAGCCGCAAACCCGCGACGCCGTTTTCCATTGCGCTCAAGAATATCAGCCTCGATGTCCGCGCCGGTGAAGTGATCGGCATCGCCGGCGTCGCCGGCAACGGCCAGGGCGAATTCTTCGAGTCCGTCTCCGGTGAAGTCCAGCAGCACGATGCCGCTTCCGTGCGCATTCGCGGCAAGAACGCCGGCGGCCTCACCATTACCGGGCGCCGCCTGCTTGGCGCGGCCTTCGTGCCGGAGGAGCGGCTTGGCCACGGCGCCGCGCCGCGCATGAAACTGTCGGAAAATCTGCTGCTGTCGCGTCATGCCACTGATGGAAAGGCCTTTGTCGGCACCGGCGGCATGGTCAAGGGTGCGGCTGTCTACGCCGCCTCCCAACGCATCATCGAAGCGATGGACGTGCGCAAGAGCGCACCGGATCCGGAAGCGGCAGCACTTTCTGGCGGCAATCTGCAGAAATTCATCGTTGGCCGCGAACTCGACCGCCGCCCAAGCGTCATGGTGGTGAACCAGCCGACATGGGGTGTCGACGCCGGGGCCGCCGCCCACATCCGGCAGGCACTCATCGAGTTGTCGCGCAGTGGGTCCGCGGTCTTGGTCATCAGCCAGGACCTCGACGAGCTGTTCGAGATATCGGACGCGATCGCGGTGATGCACAATGGCGAATTGTCCAGGCCGATGCCGATTGCCGAAGCAACCTTCGAGAAGGTCGGGCTGCTGATGGGCGGCGCCGAGCCCGGCCACGCCGAACACACGCTGGAGACGGCATGATGCGCCTCGAACTCGTCAAACGCCCGCAGCGCTCGGCGCTGTTCTCGATGCTGTCGCCGTTCATCGCCTTCGCGCTGACCATCATTGCCGGCGCGGTTCTGTTCGCGCTGCTCGGCGTCAATCCGTTGACCGCCTTCCGGATCTATTTCGTCGAGCCGATCAGCCAGGTCTGGCAACTGCACGAGCTGGCCATCAAGGCGGCCCCGCTCATCCTGATCGCTGTCGGCCTGTCGGTCTGCTACAAGGCCAACATCTGGAACATCGGTGCCGAGGGCCAGTTTATCTTCGGCGCCATCTTCGGATCGATCCTCCCCGTGCTGTTTCCGCAGTTCGAGGGGCCCTTGGTTCTGCCACTGATGCTCCTGTGCGGCATGGTCGGCGGAGCGGCCTACGCGGCAATCCCGGCCATGCTGAAGACACGTTTCGGCACCAACGAGATCCTGACCAGCCTGATGCTGGTCTATGTCGCCCAGCTGTTCCTCGACTGGCTGGTGCGCGGGCCCTGGCGCGATCCGCAGGGCCATGGTTTCCCGCAGACGATCCAGTTCGGCGATTCCGCCGTGTTGCCGGAGCTGATGCCGGACGCCGGACGCGCCAATTGGGGTTTCGTCTTCGCGCTGGTGGCCGCTGTGCTGGTCTGGATCCTGATGGGCCGCATGCTCAAGGGCTTCGAGGTCCGCGTGCTGGGCTCGAGCCCGAGGGCAGGGCGCTTCGCCGGCTTCGGCCTCAACCGCATGGTGTTCTTCGCCTTCCTGCTGTCGGGTGCGCTGGCCGGCCTTGCCGGCATCTGTGAGGTCTCCGGCGCCATCGGGCAATTGCAGCCGGTGATTTCCCCCGGCTATGGCTTCACCGCCATCATCGTCGCCTTCCTCGGCCGCCTCAATCCGCTGGGCATCATCGCGGCCGGCCTGGTGCTGGCGCTGACTTATCTCGGCGGCGAGGCCGTGCAGAGCGCACTTGGCATTTCCGACAAGGTGGTGAGGGTGTTCCAGGGCATGCTTTTGTTCTTCGTGCTCGGCTGCGACACGCTCATCCATTACCGCATCCGCGTCATCGGCCTCGCACTGACGAAGCAGGACAGCGCCGCAAAGCTCGAGGCAGCGCCGAAGTTGAAGGAAGCCCGCTGATGGACATCACCGTCAACATCCTCCTGACCATCGCCACGGCGGCGACGCCGCTTCTGATCGCGGCGATCGGCGAATTGGTGGTCGAACGTTCCGGCGTGCTCAATCTCGGCGTCGAAGGCATGATGATCATGGGCGCGGTAGCCGGCTTCGGAGCCGGCTACCTGACCGGCTCGCCCTGGATCGGCCTTCTGGCGGCGATCGCCATGGGCGCGCTTTTCTCACTGCTTTTTGCCGTCATGACGCTGTCGCTGGCCACCAACCAGGTGGCGACCGGGCTGTCGTTGACGCTGCTTGGCCTCGGCCTTTCCGGCATGATGGGAACCAGTTTCGTCGGCCAGCCTGGCGTCAGGCTGCCCAACCTCGACATTCCGGGTCTCAGTTCGATTCCGATCGTTGGCAAACTGATCTTCGGCCAGGATCCCATATTCTACATCTCGATCGCCTTGACGGCCGCGGTGACGTGGTTCCTGTTCAAGACACGCACCGGGCTCACGCTGCGCTCCATCGGCGACAGCCACACATCGGCGCACGCGCTGGGCATCAAGGTTATCCGCTACCGCTATCTCGCGGTCATTTTCGGCGGCGCCTGCGCGGGTCTGGCCGGCGGCCATCTCTCGCTCGTCTACACGCCGCAGTGGGTGGAAAACATGTCGGCCGGGCGTGGCTGGATCGCGCTGGCGCTTGTGGTGTTCGCCTCGTGGCGGCCGTGGCGGGTGCTGGCCGGCGCCTACATCTTCGGCGCGGTGTGGATCGGCCAGCTTCATGCACAGGCTTTTGGCATTCCGGTGCCCTCGCAGATGCTTTCTTCTCTGCCCTATCTGGCAACCGTCGTGGTTCTCGTTCTAATCTCGCGCAACAAGCGTTTGACGATGATGAACACGCCGGCATCCCTGGGGCAGCCATTCGTTCCGGATCGTTGACAAATAAAAACAAACGGAAGCTCCAAGGCTTAAACTCAGAGAGGTAACACGATGAAAAAACTGCTTATTGCCCTGATGACCACGACAGCGGCCTTGTCGATGGCCGCGTCCGCGCAGGCTGCCGACAAGTTGAAGGCATGCTGGGTCTACACCGGCCCGATCGGTGACTTCGGCTACTCCTATCAGCATGATCAGGGCCGGCTCGAGGTCGAAAAGGCGCTGGGCGACAAGGTGGAGACCGCCTATCTGGAGAACGTCTCCGAAGGTCCCGATGCCGACCGCGCTTTCGAGCGCCTGGCGCGCGAAGGCTGCAAGATCATCTTCGGTACCTCGTTCGGCTTCATGGATGCCGAAGTGAAGGTCGCCAAGAAGTTCCCAAAGGTGATGTTCGAGCACGCCACCGGCTACAAGACGGGTGACAATCTCGGCATATACAATGCGCGCTTCTACGAAGGCCGCTACGTGCTCGGCCAGATCGCGGCCAAGGAATCGAAGTCCGGCGTTGCCGGCTACATCGTTTCCTTCCCGATTCCCGAAGTGGTGATGGGCATCAATTCCTTCATGCTCGGCGCGCAGTCGATCAACCCGAACTTCAAGGCCAAGATCGTCTGGGTGAACTCCTGGTTCGATCCCGGCAAGGAAGCCGACGCCGCCAAGGCGCTGTTCGACCAGGGCGCCGACATCATCGTCCAGCATACCGATTCGACCGCTGCCCTGCAGGTGGCCGAGGAGCGCAAGCTGCACGGCTTCGGCCAATCCTCCGACATGATCAAGTTCGCGCCGAACGCGCAGCTGACGTCGCTGACCGATGAGTGGGGCCCGTATTACATCAGCCGCGTGCAGGCCGCGATCGACGGCACCTGGAAGCCCGACAATGTCTGGCTCGGCATCAAGGACGGCGCGGTCAAGCTCGCCCCCTACACCAACATGCCCGCCGACGTGAAGGCGATGGCGGAGGCGACCGAGAAGAAGATCGCCGGCGGCTGGAACCCCTTCACCGGACCGATCGCCAAGCAGGACGGCTCTGCCTGGCTGAAGGACGGCGAAGTGGCTGACGACGGCACGCTGCTCGGCATGAATTTCTACGTCAAGGGCGTCGACGACAAGCTGCCGCAGTAAGCGCGGCATCATTACGGATATGGAAAGGGCGCCGCGAGGCGCCCTTTTTCGTATCCGGCTGGATAACAAAAAGCTTAGACAGCCGAACCGTAGAGATCGTAGGCGTCCGCGCGCTCGATCTTGACCGTGACGATGTCGCCGGCGCGCATGGGACGCCGCGACTGGATATGGACCGAACCGTCGATCTCCGGCGCATCGTATTTGGTGCGGCCCTTGGCTGACGTGCCATGCGCTTCATCGATCAGCACGGGCAGGCGCTTGCCGACCTTTTTGGCGAGCTGCGTCGCCGAGATCTTCTGCTGGCGTTGCATAAAGCGGTGCCAGCGTGCTTCCTTGATTTCCTGCGGCACCTGCTCGAGGCCGAGATCGTTGGAGCGGGCGCCCTTGACCGGTTCGTATTTGAAGCAGCCGGCACGATCGATCTTCGCCTCGTCCAGCCAGTCGAGCAGCATTTCGAAATCCTCTTCCGTCTCGCCGGGGAAGCCGACGATGAAGGTCGAGCGGATGGCAAGGTCCGGGCAGACGTCACGCCAGCCGCGAATGCGCTCCAGCGTCTTTTCGCCATGCGCTGGCCGGCGCATGTTCTTCAGCACTTGCGGCGAAGCGTGCTGGAACGGGATGTCCAGATAAGGAAGTATCTTGCCGTCGGCCATCAGCGGAATAACGTCGGCGACATGCGGGTAGGGATAGACATAGTGCATGCGTACCCAGATGCCGAGCTTGCCCAATTCCTCCGACAGATCGAGGAATTTGGCGCGGACCTCGCGGTCGCCGAACATCGACGTCTGGTATTTGATGTCGATGCCGTAGGCGCTGGTGTCCTGCGAGATGACCAGAAGTTCCTTGACGCCGGCCTTGGCCAGCTTCTCGGCTTCGCGCAGCACGTCGGCCGCGGGCCGTGAAACGAGGTCGCCGCGCAGCGCCGGAATGATGCAGAAGGTGCAGCGGTTGTTGCAGCCTTCCGAAATCTTCAGGTAGGCGTAATGGCGCGGGGTCAGCTTGACGCCCTGCGGCGGCAGCAGATCGACATAGGGATCGTGCGAGGGCGGCGCCGCCTCGTGGACGGCGGCCATGACGCTCTCATAGGCCTGCGGGCCGGTTATCGCCAGCACATTGGGGTGCTTCTCGCGGATGACGTCCGGTTCGGCGCCCAGACAACCCGTGACGATGACCCTGCCGTTCTCCGAAAGCGCCGAACCGATGGCGTTTAGCGACTCGTCACGGGCGGAGTCCAAGAAACCGCAAGTGTTGACGACGACGAGATCGGCACCGTCATGCTTGCGGGCGATCTCATAGCCCTCGGCCCGCAGCCGCGTGATGATGCGTTCGGAATCGACAAGGGCCTTGGGGCACCCGAGACTGACAAAGCTGACGCGCGGAGCGGACATGGGCAGGTTTCCAAAGGACGCAGCCCGGAAACACCGATCCGGCCCGCAGTCTCAACATATAACGGTTTGCATGGCTCTGGCAGGAGCTCAATTCGGGCGGCGCAATAGCACGGCTTCCCCAATCAGGCAAACGGAGCCGGCGCGCCGTGCTCCAAGGTCTCAGTGCCCGCCTGATCCGAACCAGGGCTCGAGGAAGGCAAAATGGTCGGGAAATTGCTGCACCGCGCCGTCGAGCAGCATCTTGACCGCGACGTAGAGGATGATCGCCAGGCCGATATAGGCGATCCAGCGGTACTTGTGCAGCAGCCGCGCGACAAACGACGCGGCAAAACCCATAAGGGCGATCGACAGCGCCAGTCCGATGATCAGCACCGTCGGATGGTTCATGGCCGCGCCGGCCACTGCGAGGACATTGTCGAGCGACATCGAAACGTCGGCTATGACGATCTGCCAGGCCGCCTGCGAGAAGGTCTTGGTCGGCCCCTTGCCGGCCGCCGCGCCGTGCTTGTCGGAGCCGCCATTCGATAGCGCTTCGGTCGCATCGCGCTCCTCGTCGTGGCTGACCCGCAACTCTCGCCACATCTTCCAGCACACCCACAGCAGCAGCAGGCCGCCGGCGAGCAGCAGCATGGGACCGATCGTGAGCAGCTTCTGCGTGATCAGGGCGAAGAAAATGCGAAGGACGGTGGCGGCCCCGATGCCTACCAGAATGGCGCGCTTGCGTTGGTCCGCCGGCAGGCCGGCAGCGGCGAGGCCGATGACGATGGCATTGTCACCCGCGAGCGCAAGGTCGATGGCGATGACCTGAAGAAGAGCCGATATGCCCGCGGCAGTGAATATTTCCATCGACCTGAAAGCCCTTCGCCGAGTGTTCGTCGTCGATTGTCCAAACGGGCCTAAAGGCATGGTCCGCTGGCGTCAAGGCGCAGCGCCGGACAACACTGGAAAACCACTTTCGTGGCAGCGGCACTACAGGAAGATTTCAGCAACCGGCGGCCGGTTGGCCAATGCCTGATCAGATGTGTGGGAAACTAATCGTAGAGATTGTATTTCGCCCAGTCGGCCTCGGGAATCTCATCACCGATCCGGTAGCGCAGCTGGAGGACCTCCATATGGTCCGGCCCGGTCTGGCATTTGAACTTCAGCCGGTACCATTGGCCCTTGCTGCGGAACGCCGCTCCCGGGCTTCTTATCGCATCGGCGCTCATCTCGGGCGTGGCGAAAGCGTAAGCCACGACACGGTCGGCCTTGAATTTGCGGTCGTCGTGAGTAATCCGGTCGAGAACCTCGGCATCGCACCGCTGTTCAAGGCGCGTTTGCGGATCGAGTTTCATCAGTCCGGCACGCAGGGCGTTGTCCATTGCACTGGCCGGGAAAGCCAGCGCGAGCGACGCCATTGCCGTCATGCAGAGTGTCTTCATCGGCGGGACAAGCAACATATTTTGTCTGAAAAATCAACCAAGAGGGGCTCTTCGTGCTCCGCAACCCCCTGTATTCAGGAGGACGGTGCAATCAAAATCTCGTGTCGAGCCTCCTCGTGCAATGTCTGCGGCCAACGGACCAGCGAAGCGCGGCCGGCGTCGGTGAGATCGTATAGCCCTCGATCGACGCGAGCGAACCAGCCATAGACATTGTGCTGCAGGATTTTCGGTGCGATCGGCGTCAAGGCTTTGAGATCGCGTGGCCGTTTGGGGCCATCCGCAAGCGCGGCGGCGCAGGTGAGGGCGCTTTGGCGATAGGCGGTCATGATCGGATTGCGCGACCCGCCTCCCGCTACGGGATCCCCGCGGCGACGCCGATGCTCGTCGACAAGGCGCGACCGACGGCGAGCGTTCTTGCGCGGCGCCAAGGCGGCCGGACTGAGGAGCACCTCGACCCGATCATTCGCGGTCACGCCAAGCAGGCCGAAGCCGAGCAGGCGGCAAAGGTTGCGAAACCTGGCATCACTTTCGCGCCCCTTGCCTCGTGCCGACATGCGGGCCGCGAGCCACACTTCATCGCAGGCGGCGGCGCGGTCGACGCCCTGCAGAACCAGTTCGAGATTGAACTGCAGCTTCAGTTCGCAGATGACGACGACCGGCGGCTCTCCCTCGCGCAGCGCGACGATGTCGCAGCCACCAACCTCTCCCTTCACGGCGAAGTCGAGATTTTCGAGGAACCGCTTCACCGGAGCGTAGAGTGAGGTCTCGTTCATGGCACAGGCTTAGCCGATTCGGTGCGAAAAGCCCTCTGGCGGACGGCATCGAGGAAGCGCGCCGTTATTCAGGCCGCACCATTGGCATCAGCCGATCGTCCTTGTTATTGTGGCGCCGGTCAGCACAGGACGCCCACCATGGACGCACGTGAAATGAGCGCGATCGGCGACACCCTGATGAGGGTCGTCACGCCCGATATGTCCCCCAAGCAGCTTGTCAAAGCTGCCCGCAAGGCACATCCCACGGCTTCGAAAAAGGATATTGCGAGAGCGGCTTTCTTTTCGATCATCGCAAACGCCGACCAGGACATCGGCAAGGTCAAGAACCTGCAGGCATTCGCCATTGCCGAACGGACCCAGCGTTCCGACTGAGTAGAGCCCCTCATCGGCGGGCATAGGCGGCCCGGCAAACGGACATCACCATGTCGCGCAGCCAACGATGGGCGGGATCGGCATCCATGCGCGGATGCCACATCGCCGATATCCTGAATTCCGGGATGGGGAGCGGGAGCTCAAAGCTTTCAAGACCCGTCACGTTAACGTGGTCGCCGGAGCCGCCAAGACATGAACGCGGCACGGTCGCGATCAGGTCGGATTGGCGGGCGATCCGCATCGCGTCGGGGTAGCCGGGCACGACAACCGCCACGGCCCGTCCAAGGCCGAGCTTTTCCAGGGCGCCATCGATCGGCTCGACGACATGCCCCTCTCGTGACGCAACGATGTGTTTGCAGGCGGCATAGCGTTCAGGCGTAACCCCAGCGCCCGCCAGGAGCGGATGTCCGGCGCGGGCAACGCCGACATATCTGTCATGGAACAGCAACTGGGTCCGTATCTCGGGCGCCGACGTCCCCAGCAAACCGATTTCCAGATCGACCAGCCCCTCCCGAAGCGACCGCGCATCCTTGTCGGGTTTGGGGGCGAAGCGCAGCCGCATGCGGGGCGCGGCCCGCGTCACCGCGATCACCACCGGACCGGCAAGGAACTCCAGGAACGCTTCGCTTGCGCGAATGGTGAACGTCAATTCGAGCGAGGCTGCATCCAGCACGGCATTCTGGGGCCGCAGAACGGCCTTCGCGTCACGGGTGAGGTCATGGACGCGGCCGCGCAACTCGGCGGCATGCGGGGTGGGCACAAGCCCGCGCCCGGCCCGCACCAGCAGCGGGTCGCCTGTGGCCGCGCGAAGCCGTGCCAGCGTGCGGCTCATGGCCGAGGAACTGAGGCCGAGGCGCCGGGCGGCGCCTGTCACACTGCCCTCGGCAAGCAATACGTCCAGAGCCACGAGAAGATTGAGGTCCACGTCCAGGCTGCTCATGACGGCAAGCCTATCCCATGTGTTCGGCCTGACCTAGCGCCTGGTGCAACTATACTTTGATTCTGGCGCGTCTGGCGCCCGGGCATCGGTTGCCCCTATCTGCGGTCACCCCCAATGAAAGCAAGAAGGTGTGCGATGTCCCCAAATGTTTTGAATGCCCCTGCAGGGACGATCCTGCTCATCGGCGCGTCTCGCGGTCTTGGCCATGCGATGGCCGCCGAATTCCTGGACAAGGGATGGAACGTCGTCGGCACGGTCCGGGCAGGCAGCGGCCGGACCAGCTTGCACGATCTGGCGGACGCGTTCGAAGGCCGCCTCGAAATCGAGACGGTCGACATATGCGAGTCCGATCAGGTCGCCGCGCTGCGCGACCGGCTGTCGGGCAGGGTTTTCGACATGCTGTTCGTCAATGCCGGCATCTCGAACAATCCCGCGGAAACGATCGCTGACGTTTCGACCGACGAGTTTGTTCGGGTGATGGTGACCAATGCGCTGAGCCCGATGCGTGTCCTTGAGAGCCTGGAGCACTCTGTTCCGCCGACAGGCCTGGTTGGCGTGATGTCATCCGGGCAGGGGAGCGTCGCCAACAACGAGACGGGTCAGCGTGAGGTGTATCGCGGCAGCAAGGCGGCCTTGAACATGTTCATGCGCAGCTTCGCCGCACGCCACGCCGGCAGCCCGCGCGCCATGGTGCTGATGGCTCCCGGATGGGTCCGCACCGAACTGGGCGGACCGGACGGGCGGCTGAGCATCGAGGAGAGCATCCCCAACCTGGTGAACGTCCTGCTTGCCAAGCAAGGCAGGCCGGGCCTGGAATATCTCGACTATCTCGGCCGCACAGTTCCGTGGTGAAGGGACCGCAATTCGATCAATCGCGTGGCGCTGCAACGCCGGAATATCCGGCAGCCTTCAGCACCAGCGCGATATGCGACCGGGCGATCTTCGACAGTTCAGGTTCCGTCTCGCCGGCACGCGCGCGCAGCGCCAGACTATGCTGGAGCCCGGCGAGCATCGCCGCGATGCCAACAGTATCCGCATCGGCCGATATTTCGCCGGCTTCGGCCGCCATGCTCATGCGTCGCCGGAACTGGATATCGGTTTTCTCGACGGCCGCGGCCAGCTCCGCGCCGATCAGCGGATCGGCTGCCGCTTCACCCGAGATGACACTCAGGACCGGGCAGCCGAGTGGCCGGCCTTCCGTCGAGATATAGGCGCTGATGATCTCGCCGAAATAATCCTCCAGCCCTTTGCCAAGCGAAGGCTCGTCGAAGAGGGCGCGATTGCGCCGCGCGGCGGATTCGTCGGCATAGTACCGGACGGCTTTGCGATAGATCTCGAACTTGTTCCCGAAGGCTGCATAAAGACTCGGCCGCGCCATGCCAGTCGCTTCCGAGAGGTGGTCGAGCGAGGTGGCGGTGTAGCCGCGCTTCCTGAATTCGCCGAGAGCCGCCATCAGCGCCTGCTCCGGGACATATTCCCTGGGTCTTCCGCGAGAAAGCTTCCGTTCCATTTTGTACCGATCCGCAATAAATTCGTTGCGCCACCTTTTTATACGAACTAGTAGGAAAAGGAGAGAGAAAACGCTCGGGTGAGGACAGGACTGAAATGGCTTCCAGGATTCGTATCGGTATCAACGGCTTCGGCCGGATCGGCCGCATGGTTCTCCGCGCCGCGACGATGCGGGACGATGTCGAGATCGTCGCGGTCAACGACCTGCTGCCTATCGATCATCTGGCCTATCTGCTGAAGTATGACAGCGTGCATGGCCATTTTCCGGGAGAGATCGACAGCCAGGCAAACGCCTTGCGCATTGGCGGCCGCCTGGTCGCCGCCTTCGAGGAAAAGGACCCCGGCGCGATCCGCTGGAGCGACGCGGGGGTGGATCTGGTGATCGATTCGACCGGACGCTTCCTGACGAAGAAGCTGGTCGAGGGTCATCTGCGCGCCGGCGCCGCAAAGGTGCTGCTCTCGGCGCCGCCGGACGACGACACGCCGGTCTTCGTGATGGGCGTGAACGCGGCGGACTATGCCGGGCAAGCCGTCGTGTCGAACGCCTCTTGCACCACCAATTGCGTGGCGCCGCTGGCCAAGCTCGTCAACGATCTGTTCGGCATCGAGGAAGCACTGATGAATACCGTCCATGCGGCGACGGCGAACCAGAACACCGTCGATGGCGTCTCGCGCAAGGATTGGCGCTTCGGGCGCGGTGTCTTCAACAACATCATCCCGGCGACGACCGGCGCGGCGCGTATGGTCGGCAGGGTCATTCCCGAACTCAATGGGCGCATCAACGGCATGGCGGTGCGCGTACCGGTCGCCGACGTGTCGATGATCGACCTGACTTGCGTGCTGCGTTCCAGGCCATCCTACGCCGAGATCTGCGCCGCAATCCGGGAGGCGGCGGCAGGGACATATCGCGGCATTCTCGACTATTGCGACGAACCGGTCGTCTCGACCGACCTGCGCGGCAATCCCCACAGCGCCATTTTCGACGCGCAAGCGGGAATGCAGACGCCCGGAGGCCTGACCAAGCTCATCGCCTGGTACGACAATGAATGGGGTTATGCCTGCCGCTGCCTGGATCTCGCGGCCCACGTGGCGCGTCAGGGATAGTGCAGCGGCGAGCGACGAACGACCCGGCAGGCGACGAAACGAAGGACCGCGCCAGCGTCGTGCGGTCCTCTGCTGAGGAAGAAGGGCGACAGGTATTTACAGGGCCGACACCCGGTTGCGGCCGGCCCGTTTCGACTGGTAGAGCCCAGCATCGGCGCGTGTCAGGACATCGCTGGCAAAGCGATCAGGCGAGCCGAATTCGCTGACCCCGCCACTGATCGTGGATTCGTAGCGCACGGTTTCCCTCAGCGTGGCGGGAACATGCACGCGCAGCCGCTCGGCGATTTCCAGCGCATCGCTGCGATGGGTACCGGGCATCACCACCACGAACTCGTCGCCGCCAAAGCGGGCGATTACATCGTCTTTGCGCAGAACCTGGCGGCACAGCCGTGCGATTTCCACCAGCGCCGCGTCGCCTGCATGATGCCCCATTTCGTCATTGAGGCGTTTGAAATGGTCGAGATCGAAGACCAGCACCGAGGTCTGGGCCTTTTCCCGTTCAAAGACCGCCAACCGGTGATCCAGGGTCTCGAGCAGCTTGCGGCGGTTGTACAGTCCCGTCAGGGCGTCCGTTTCACTCAACTGGCGCAGCTTTTGCTGAACCTCGTTCTTGTCGGTGATGTTGCTCGCTATCCAGACGACAGCATCCTCGCCCTCAATCTGAAAATTCAGCGCCTGAACCCGGCCTTCGAACCAGATGGAATGGCTGGGGCCGTCACCCGCTCCCTTCACGTCACTCCCGCTGAGTGCGTATTCGACGATATGGAGCACGCCGGTTTCCAGCGCCTTTTCAATTTCGGCGGCGAACCAATGCGCCTTCTCCTCCTTCAGCACTTCAAACATGCTGAGCCCGGCAAGGCCGCTGCCGTCATGATAGTGCCTGAGGTCCTTGCCTCCGAATACAGCCGCATAACGGCCGCTGCGCGTGAGGATGAATGCAGGGTCCGGAAGGGAGGAAAGGATGGAGGTCAACTGTTGCGGAGTAAACAAGGAACTCATTTCTCGCTTTAGGTGACAACATGGCTGCTTCCGCGAAAAGTCCGCATGCGCAATCGCACATCGCGCGTCTTCATTTGCAGATCAGCCTTCCCATCGCCGTTTTGCCACGACAGCCTTTCATTTTCCTAAATGCCCAATGCGCATCCGGTGGTCGGCTCAGCGGCGCTCTGTTGGTGCTGCTATCGTGCGGCTCGGAAGCCATCGTGCGGCTCGGAAGCCATTGCCTTCCGGAGACCGGCGCGCTGCCAACAGGCATCACGGCTGGTCGGAACTATTTCATCCCTGTTGCCGGGCTGAGCGGCAAGATCATGCCGAAAGGTTCGGACAACGATAGGGGCCTGAAGAGGTGGCGGAGGGAGTGGGATTCGAACCCACGGTGAACTCGCGCCCACGCCGGTTTTCAAGACCGGTGCCTTAAACCGCTCGGCCATCCCTCCAGTGACTTCGTCACCTGGGACTGCTCTAGAGTGCGCGGCAAAGACCTGTCAACCGGCTAGCATCAAGCGAAATTGTTTCCGAACGAACGGGCAGGGACGATGCCACAATCTTGCCCGGTTCCGGTCACAATCGGTTAATAGGCTGATAAACAATTCCTGCGCACAAAGGATCGGGGTTCAAGCGCCGTTGATATGTGTCGAATGAGTGTCTTGGCTCTTCGGCATCCGGTTGAGTAGGGGACATCAGGAAATGCAGACTACGGCGCGACCGCGTCTACGCCGTGCTTCCGGATACGCGTTGCTTGCCGTTTCGGCAGTGCTGCTTGCCGCGTGCGCGTCGCAGCCTGAGCCGAAGGGCATGGTCTACAAGAAGACCCGCTCCAAGGAATATTTCGCCGAATCCGAATATGGCGTGAAAGCCAGCCCGCGCGTCCAATTCATGCGCCGCGGCGGCGGCCGCGACCAGCTCGGCAAGCCCTACCAGGTGCGCGGCAAGTGGTATTATCCCAAGGAAGACAAAAAGGGCTTCGCCAAGGTTGGCCTGGCTTCCTGGTATGGCGACGCTTTCCACGGCCGGTTGACTGCCAACGGCGAAGTCTACGACATGACGCATCTGACCGCGGCGCACCCGACCATGCCGTTGCCAAGCTATGCCCGCGTCACCAACCTCGAAACCGGAAGTTCGGTCATCGTGCGCGTCAACGACCGGGGCCCGTATCATGAGGGCCGCATTATCGACGTCTCGGAGCGCGCTGCGCAGATGCTCGACTACGCCAAGGTCGGCACCGCGAAGGTCAAGGTCGAATATGTCGGCCGCGCGCCGCTCGACGGCAATGACGACCAGTATCTGATGGCGTCCTACCATCCAGGCAACAGGATTCCGGATCCGTCGGATGGCCTGCCGACCGGCGTGATGGTGGCCATGAACGGGCCGTCGCCAAGCGTGCCCGTGGGCGCGGGCGCCGTGCCGTTCCCGGGCCAGCTGACGAATTCCGGCCAAGCGTTCGCCACGCAGCCATCCCTATCGGCGCAAGCGCCGTCTTTCGGTGACCTGGCCTTGCCCGATTTCGGACCGATCGTGCCCGAACGCCCGGAGATCGGCCTGCCGGCGCAATCGCCGTTCGCCATGGCCTCGCTGTCTTACGCGGATGAGCGCGTGCGGCGCGCCGATGTCTTTGCCGCGATGGACGACAGCGGCATGTCGCCCGCCGACATCCTGCGGTCGTGGAAGAAGTCCAGCCCGAAAGCGTCTCCGTCCAGTTCCCCCTATGTCGCCGCCGGCACGTTCGACAACCCCGCCGAGGCCAAGAGCGTGGCGGCCGCCCTCAAGCCCTTCGGCAGGATAGAGATCCAACGCTCCGATCTCGATGGCAACGACTGGTACGCGGTCAATCTCTATCCGGATGGTCATGGCGGCGTGGACGAACTGCTGCAGGCGGCATGGTCGCATGGCGCGCCCGATGCGTTGGCCGTTCGCGATTGATTTGACGGCGGATTTCGGCTGGCCAGTTGATCCGCTCTGGAAAAAGCCCGATAGTTTCGCGGGCTTGCCGGAGGGACCGGCCAACGGGTCGAATTTCATGCAGTTTCGCTTGCTTCAGGCTTTCGCCGGGTTTTTTCTGCTCGGCCTCCTGCTTTCTTCGGTACCGGCCCGGGCGCAGCTTTTCGAGACCAAGGCCACACAGGCCTTCATGATCGACGCCGATACCGGCACGGTGCTGTTTTCGAAAGATGCCGACAAGCCGATCCCGCCGGCCTCGATGGCCAAATTGATGACCATGGAAGTGGTCTTCAACGCCATCAAGTCCGGGCGTCTCAAGCTCGACGACACCTTCGTGGTGAGCGAAAACGCCTGGCGCAAGGGCGGCGCGCCGTCCGGAACATCGACGATGTTCGCCAAGCTCAAATCGGCCATCCGGCTCGAGGATCTGATCCAGGGCGTGACCGTGCAGGCGGCGAATGACGGCTGCATCGTCATCGCCGAAGGCATGGCAGGATCGGAGGACAATTTTGCCGCGCAGATGACCGAGCGCGCGCGCCAGATCGGCCTCAAGACATCGACTTTCGTCAATTCGACCGGCCTGCCGGCCGATGGCCAGCAGACGACGGTGCGCGAATTGACCCTGCTTGCCCTGCATCTTTGGCGCGATTACCCGGATTTCTATCGCTACTATGGCTTGAAGGATTTCACCTGGAACAAGATCTCGCAGAAGAACCGCAACCCGCTTCTGGCCATGGACATCGGCGTCGATGGTCTGGCTGTCGGCGCGAGCGAGGCATCGGGCTTCGGCATTGTCGCTTCGGTCAGTCATGACGGAACGCGGGTGATCGCTGCGATGACCGGACTGGCCAATGACAAGGAACGCGCCGAAGAGGCGCGAAAACTTCTCGACTGGGGCGTCCGCTCCTTTGAAAAAACCGAAATCTTCGCCAAGGACGAAGTCGTCGGCGAAGCCCAGGTCTTTGGCGGCGCCAAATCGGGCGTTCGATTGAAGGCAAAGGGGCCAATCGACATCTTCCTGCCGATCACCAACCGCGACAAGCTGACGGCCAGGATCGTCTATACCGGCCCGGTCGCGGCGCCGGTGGAGGAGGGCCAGCCTGTCGGGGCGCTGCGCGTCTGGATCGGTGACACGCTCAGCCAGGAAACGCCGCTGTTCGCCGCCGAGTCGATCGGCGTCGGCACCTTGCCGCAGCGTGCGCTCGACGCGGTCAAGGAACTGGCGGTCGGCTGGCTGCGATAATGTATGTCGCTCAAAAGTGGCCACGGTTTTGAGACAACGACATGCATAAAAGCAAAAATCCGACAGCATGGACGTTTCCTCGAACGCAGACTATCTAGAGCGCAACAATCCACTCCAACCCGGACAAAGGCCCTTTCGCTTGGCGCTCGGATTTTTCATCACCTTCGAAGGCGGCGAAGGCGCAGGCAAGTCGACGCAGATCGACCGGCTGGCGAGGAAGATGCGTGCCAAGAAGTATGATGTCCTGCTGACCCGCGAACCGGGCGGCTCGCCGGGTGCGGAAGCGGTCCGGCATGTCCTGCTTTCGGGCGCCGCCGAGCCATTCGGGCCGAAGATGGAAGCCGTGCTCTTCGCTGCCGCGCGATCCGACCATGTCGAGCAGGTGATCCGGCCGGCGGTCGAACGGGGATCGATCGTGCTTTGCGACCGCTTCCTGGATTCCTCGCGCGTCTATCAGGGCGTTACCGGCGGCATCGACCCCGCGTTCATGGCTACACTCGAACAGGTCGCCATCAACGGCATGATGCCCGACATGACGCTAATCTTCGATATCGATCCGGCCGAGGGCCTTCGGCGCGCGACATTGCGGCGCGGCAGCCATGCCGGCGCCGACCGCTTCGAGAAGGAGACACTGGCCATCCACCAGGCGCGCCGCGCCGCCTTCCTGGCGATTGCCGCGGCCGAACCCGAACGCTGCATCGTCGTCGATGCCTCTGCCGACCCCGACACGGTCGAGCATGTCGTGACAGCGGCCGTGTTCGCGGCGCTGGAGGCGAGGGCGCCAACGCGCAACAGGCAGACCGCACCCGCATGATCTTCGAACGCATCGCGCCCGAACAGCATGACACGCTGGACGGCGTCCCCGAACCGTCCGAAACGCCTCGCCTGGTCGGGCACGGTCAGGCGGCCACCATGCTCGCCGCCGCCTACCGCGCGGGAAAGCTGCCGCATGCGCTGATTTTCTCCGGGCCTGTGGGCATCGGCAAGGCAACGCTGGCCTTTCATCTCGCGCATCATTTGCTGAAACATCCCGCATTCGAGCTGGCGCCGCAAAACCTTGCCATTCCCGATCCGGCCTCGTCGCTGTTTCGCCAGATCGCCACCGCCGCGCATCCGGGCGTACTGCACCTGACCCGGCCGTTGAACGACAAGACCAAGAGCTTCAAGAGCGTGGTCACCGTCGATGAGATCCGCAAGGTCAGCCGTTTCCTGTCGCTGACCTCGCATGACGGCAGCTACCGTGTGGTCATCGTCGATCCGGCCGACGACATGAATGCCAATGCCGCCAATGCCTTGCTCAAGAACCTCGAGGAGCCGCCGGCGCGAACCCTGTTCATCCTTATTGTCCATGCGCCGGGCAGCCTGCTGCCGACGATCCGTTCACGCTGCCAGGTGGTGCGCCTGATGCCGCTCGATGCCGACGAACTGATCGCGGTTCTGGAGACCGCCGAACCGCGGCCGCCGGAAGATCCCGACGCACGGGCAGCGCTCGTCGACCGGGCAGGGGGCAGCGCCCGCAATGCGATTCTCCTGACGCAATATGGCGGACTGGAGATCGCCCAGACGCTCGATGCATTGGTGATGGCAGGCAAAAGCGACGTCGCCGGAGCCTATCGTCTCGCCGAGGCGGTCGCCGGCCGCGACCAGGCGATCCAGTTCGAGATCTTCAATCGCCGTGCCCTCGATCTCCTGTCGGATGCCGCGAGCGATGCCGCGCTGACCGGCGATCTCGCGCGAGCCAAAACGCTGTCGGACACTTGGCACGAGGCGCTGGACGCGATATCTGAGGCGGACACCTACAATCTCGACAAGAAGCAGCACGCCTTGACCATGATCGACCGACTGAAGTCTGCGATGCGAATGTGACGGACTTGTTGGTGCATGCCGCTGCCGGCATGCATCGGCACCGGGATGGCAATCGCCTTCCCGATGCGATATCCACCGCCACGGTTTCCATTCAGACATTCATGACGGCCCATCCATGTCACGCGACACATTCTACATCACGACTGCGATCTCCTACCCGAACGGCAAGCCGCATATCGGCCATGCCTACGAACTGATCGCCACCGACGCGCTCGCGCGCTTCCAGCGGCTCGACGGCAAGCAGGTCTTCTTCCTGACCGGCACCGACGAGCACGGCATCAAGATGCTGCAGACCGCCAAGCGTGAAGGCATTTCGGCGCGCGAGCTGGCCGACCGCAATTCGGCCGAGTTCAAGCGCATGGCCATCGCGCTCAACGCCTCCAACGACGATTTCATCCGCACCACGGAAGAACGGCACTACGCGTCCTCGCAGGCGATCTGGAAGGCGATGGACGCCAATGGCGACATCTACAAGGGCGGCTATGCCGGCTGGTACTCGGTGCGCGACGAGGCCTATTACGGCGAGGAGGAGACGGAGATCCGTCCCGACAATGTCCGCTACGGGCCGCAGGGAACGCCGGTCGAATGGGTCGAGGAAGAAAGCTATTTCTTCCGCCTCTCGGCCTACCAGGACAAGCTCATCGCGCTCTATGAAAGCCAGCCCGACTTCATCGGCCCGGCAGAGCGCCGCAACGAGGTCATGAGCTTCGTCAAGTCGGGGCTGAAGGATCTGTCGATCTCGCGCACCACATTCGACTGGGGCGTGCCGGTGCCTGGCGACGAGAAGCATGTGATGTATGTGTGGGTCGACGCCTTGACCAATTACATTACCGGCGTCGGCTATCCCGATGAAAACGATGAGAAATGGCGCTTCTGGCCAGCGGACGCCCACATCATCGGCAAGGACATTGTCCGCTTCCATGCGGTCTACTGGCCGGCCTTCCTGATGTCGGCGGGAATCCCGCTGCCGAAGCGCGTCTTTGGCCACGGCTTCCTGTTCAACCGCGGCGAGAAGATGTCGAAGTCGGTCGGCAACGTCATCGACCCGTTCACCATGGTCGAGCATTACGGCCTCGACCAGGTGCGCTATTTTTTCCTGCGTGAAGTGCCCTTCGGCCAGGACGGCAGCTACAGCCACGAAGCGATCGTCAACCGCACCAATGCGGACCTTGCCAACGGCCTCGGCAATCTGGCGCAGCGTTCGCTGTCGATGATCGCCAAGAACTGCGGCGGCGTGGTACCGAAGCGCGGCGACCTGGTCGAGGCCGACAGGGCGATCCTGGACCAGGCCACGGCCGCGCTCGACACCGCGCGCAGATCGATGGCCGACCAAGGCATTCACCTGGCCCTCGCGGCGATCTTCGGCGTCGTGGCCGAGGCCGACAGATATTTCGCCGGACAAGAGCCCTGGGCGTTGAAGAAGACCGATCCGGAACGCATGGAAACGGTGCTGTGGACGACGGCGGAAGTGGTGCGGCGCATAACCGTGCTGGCTCAGCCCTTCGTTCCGGGGTCGGCTGCGAAGCTGCTCGACCTGTTGGCGGTGCCGGCGGACAGGCGCGAGTTCGCGCATGTGCATGCCGACCACGCGCTGGTTCCGGGCACTGCATTGCCTGTACCGGAAGGCGTGTTTCCGCGTTATGTCGAACAGCCGGGCGCGAGCGCCTGATGCTTGTCGACAGCCATTGCCATCTGGATTTTCCGGATTTCGCCGAGGAGCGGGCGGCCATCGTCGCCCGCGCCAAGGCGGCCGGAGTAGGCCGCATGGTGACGATTTCCACGCGGGTAAAGCGATTTCAGCAAATCATTGAGATTGCTGAAACTTTTGACGCAGTCTATTGCTCCGTCGGAACGCATCCCCATAATGCGGCCGAGGAACTCGACATCACCACGGCCGATCTCGTCCGCCTGTCGGCGCATCCGAAGGTGGTGGCGATCGGTGAGGCCGGGCTGGACTATTTCTACGACAAGGCGCCCCGCGACGCGCAGGCGCTAGGCTTCCGCAATCACATCGCTGCCGCCCGTGAAACGGGACTGCCGCTGGTCATCCATTCGCGCGACGCCGATGACGACATGATCGCCATTCTCGAAGATGAGACAGGGAAGGGCGCCTTCCCTTTCATCCTGCACTGCTTCTCCTCGGGGCGCCGCCTGGCCGAGATCGGTGTCTCGCTTGGCGGCTATGTCTCCTTCTCGGGTATCCTGACTTTCAAGAACTCACCGGAACTGCGCGCCATCGCGGCGGACCTGCCGCATGACCGGCTGCTGGTCGAGACAGACGCGCCATATCTGGCGCCGATACCGTTTCGCGGCAAGCGCAACGAGCCGGCCTATGTCGCGCATACCGCCAAGGTGCTGGCCGAGACGATCGGCGTCAGCGAGGCCGAGATCGCCGCCTTGACGACCAACAATTTCTTTCGGCTGTTTGGAAAGATGCCGCGCCCTGACAAGCGGGCCTTGGAGGCATGAGCGACAGGTTGCGCGTCACCATACTCGGCTGCGGTTCGTCACCGGGCACGCCGCGCATCACCGGCGACTGGGGCAATTGCGATCCGGACAATCCGAAGAACCGTCGTATGCGCACCGCAGCCCTGGTCGAGCGGATCGCGACGAATGGCGGCCGCACGACCGTCGTCATCGATACCGGGCCGGACTTCCGCCAGCAGATGCTGATGGCTTCTGTCAAGCGGATCGACGCGGTGGTCTATACGCATCCGCATGCCGACCATATCCATGGCATCGACGATCTGCGCGGCTTCGTCCTCGATCAGCGTCACCGTATCGATGTCCATGCCGATGAGCCGACAATGCTGCGCCTGCGCCAGGCCTTCGGCTACTGCTTCGAGACGCCGCGTGGCAGTTCGTATCCGCCGATCGTCGACGCGCATATCATCGACCACGCCAGGCCGGTCGTTATCGAAGGAGAGGGGGGTGCCCTCACCTTCGAGCCGCTGCCGCAGATCCATGGCGACATCGTTTCGCTTGGCTTCCGCGTCGGCCAGCTCGCCTATTGTCCCGACATCAGCGATTTTCCGGATACCACCGCCAAGCGCCTGAACGGCCTCGATGTCCTGATCATCGATGCGCTGCAGTACAAGACGCACCCAAGCCACCTGTCCCTCGGCCAGGCGCTCGAATGGATCGAAAGACTGGCGCCCAAGCACGCCGTGCTGACCCATATGCACGTGCCGCTGGATTACGCCACAGTGGCGGCCGAGACTCCGGAAAACGTAGAGCCGGCATATGACGGCATGACGATCGATATCGCTTACGAATCAGAGCGATAGAAAAGACGCCTCACAACCATCTCAACCAGGTCCAATGAGCAGCAGCGTTTAGTCCGTTCATGACCTGTCTTGGGATACAGCAGCGCGCCGGTGTGGGGTGCGATCATCACCGGGTATGCCGGACCTCAGGCATGGTCGTCGCGCAACGACGCAACCAGCCGTATCGTCCGACAATGTCCTTGCCATCCATGGGCTACGTACAGACGGAATGGAGCGTCGTCGCCGAACAGTTCGGCCGCGATGGTCGCGTCGGAGTGGCCCTTGCCAAGTCGGTCAAGCCCATGAAAACCAACGGGAATTTCCAAGCCAACCCCAACACCACAGTTCCATAATCTATCTTATGCGACTGAAAGTCAGTCGCAAGCTAGACGAAAGGAACCGAAAGGAAAATGCGCAATGCCCTTCTTAGGTCCGTTGTCGTACCTGTGCTCACTCGCATCGGGACTGCTCTTGGCGCATATCTGGTAGCCAAGGGCCTTGACGGCGATCTGGCGGACCAACTGGTCAACGGCTGTATCGCTATCATACTGGTAGCCTGCGACCTTATCGCCGGCAAACTGGCCGCCTCCTCAAATCAACAGGAGGCGGCCTAATTCATCGGAGAACTAATCACCGCTGGCGCGGGCCTGCTAGGCTCGCTGTTCGGCGGTGATGACAAGGAAACGACTAGCCATGTGGACTATGCCCGCATGGTCAGGGACGCGGAAGCGGCTGGGTTCAATCCCCTGACCGCTATCCGCAATGGCGGCTCTGCTGGCTTCACGTCCACGTCTACGCCGGGTCTGTCGTCTGGCGAGTTCTTGGCGGACGCTCTCAAGGGCGTCGGCCAGATCGTATCCAGCTATGACCCCATGGCGAAAGCCACTGCTGATCTTGAATACAAGATCAAGCAGGAGACGCTTCGAAACCTTCAGGCCGATACGGCTCAAAGGCTGCGGGCGTCTGTCGGTGGCGTTCCCGTCTCGCGGGGTTCCACAACCGTGACGTCTCCGGGCGGCATGCATCACGCTTCCGCGGGTGCGCCGATGACCCCTAAAGTCAATCAGCCGGAGGTGGTTAATCCGTATCCGAAGGATACCGGGTTGAACGTCGATCCTAATGTGCCGAACGCCGATGCGTATGAGGCTCGGTACGGCGACAGCGAAATAGGGTCGATGGCGGCGGGTGCCTATGTCTTTCTCCGGGACATGGACAAAAATTACCCCGTGCCTCTGCCGGGATTTGCTGGAAACCAGTGGGCTATCCCCCCTCTCCGCACCGGCACGTACAAGCCGGTTCGTCCGACCTCCAGAAACTCGGCAGGAAAGCGGCTCTATCCATCGTCGCCGATCCTGCCTCCATCGTGAAACGTCGCTGCGGCGCTTGCATGCGCCGCCGCGCCAAAATCCGCAAACTTATCAAATCTTTGAAAGGCAAACTTAAATGAACACTCGCACCAATCCGCTGCCGATTGACATTCCGCGCACCAACCGTGTTCACACGGGGCGCGGCATCACCTCCCTGCCCGCTGGCAAGATGGTTCCCATCTTCGCGGCGGGCCTGCATCGAGAGGACGCAATCGCCTCCGGGCAGATGCGGTTCTCCTTCGAATTGCAGGAAACCGTTGAAGTCCTCATGAACGCCGTCCGTGTGGACGTGAAGGCCTATATCGTGCCCATGCTCGCCTTCGATCGTTTTCAGGGCAGCATGGATATGCTGAATCGCTCGTTCGAAGGCATGCCGCCCTTGGAAAGCGGTGGCACGGTCATTCCGTTCATCGAAACCATGGCCGGGCCGGCCTACAAGACGAACGACATTCTTACCTATCTCGGCCTGCACTATCGGACCGGCGTCCAGATCAACACGGCCTATATCGAGGCCTACAATCAGATTTGGAATTACCGGGCTACCAACCGGTCCAAATCGCTGGCGCTGCGAACGCGCCTCCAGGCGAATCTTGCGCCGGCCTTCTGGAACCACGAAATGTTCAAGCACGTGGTGCCTGACTTCGATCAGGCGAAGGCCGATGGCAACGTGGCGCTGAATGTCGTCAACTCGAAGCTGCCCGTTACCGGCATCTCCTACAAGGGTTCTGTGACTCCCGCCTCGGGTCTCGTCGGTAAGGAAACGGGCGGCGCTACCAAAACGTATGCCAAGGGCATGTATACCGACGCGCAGAACGGCTGGTATCTCAAGCTAACTGACGCGTCGACCACGGCGGCGAACGCTGTGCCGGAAATCTTCGCGGAAATGGCGCAGAACGGTATTACCGTCTCGCTCGCCAATATCGAGCTCGCGAAAAAAACGCAGGCCTTCGCCCGTCTGCGCGAGCAGTATGCGGGCCACTCTGACGAATTCATCGTCAACATACTTATGGACGGCATCGCCGTCCCCGATCAGGCCCTTAGGGAGCCTATGTTGATCGGTGAGGCGTCCACGATCTTCGGCTTCGGCAAGCGCTACGCGACGGATGGCGCAAACCTCACGAAGAGCGTTGCCAACGGCGCTACGTTTGTTGATCTCAACATTAGAATGCCCCGCCTGAATACGGGCGGCGTCCTGATGATCGTCGCCGAAGTCACGCCCGAGCAGCTTTTCGAACGGCAGAAAGACGCCTTTCTGCACATGTCGAACAATGAGGCTGACAGGCCGAAATTCCTGCGCGATTACCTCGACCCTGAAAAGGTCGCGGTCGTTCCCTGCGAATATGTCGATCTCGACCACGCAACGCCCAATGCAACGTTCGGCTATGCGCCGATGGGCTACCAATGGAACGTGACCGCTCCGCATATCGGCGGACGGTTCTACCGTCCCAAGGTCAACGCGGCGTTCGATGAGGATCGGCAACGCTTCTGGGCCGTCGAGACGGTCAATCCGACCCTAGGGCCGGATTTCTACCTCTGCACCAATATCCACACAAAGCCGTTCGCGGTGACCAATCAGGATATCGCGGAGGTCGTCATTCAAGGCGACCTGATTATCAACGGCAACACTCAGTTCGGCCCTGCGCTGATCGAAGCGTCTAACGATTACGCCAAGGTTCTGGCGGAAGTCGATCAGACGCGGATCGTCAAGCCGTAACTAGTCCCCTCGCCTCGCCAGTGGCTTCGGCCACTGGCGGGAATGATTTTCCAAAATCAGATCTGAAACCAGCTGACCTGGCTGGCCGAAAACACGACAAATCTGGAAGGATTTTCTAATGATCACTCTCGACACTCTCAACGATTGGTATCCGCTCGGCGGCTCCATCGTGCTGCGCGCTGGCCGCGAGGACCGTGCCCGCCTCGTGCGGCTCTACCTCAACTGTATGGAGCCTACGCCGCTGTTCATTGTCAGCTACACTGCTGGGGAAGACGGCTCGCCGGTAAAGGCCCCTGCCCGCTTCCTCTGCACGATGCCGGCCGGTCTCGAGCAACTCGAATTCTATGCGGCTGGCGATATCGAAATCGGCGCGGATCACGCTGACCGCGTCGTCTACTACCAGTCCACCGAAGGCGAAAGACACTGGTTCGACGGTGACGGCGAAAGCTTCACCATGATCCATGAGCGCGCTCCCCGTAATGAGGCGCTGGAATGGGTCCAGTTCCAGGCGGAGCAAAATCAGAAGCGGATGCAGGCGGCGCTCCGCGCTGAAATGGAAACCCAGCTTGCCGCGATCAGGAGCGAGTATGAAGGAAGAACTGGAATACATGGCGGCGAGGTTGAGGAACCTGCGAAACCTGCCAAGCGAGCCAGCAAGGCGGCTGCGAACGGCAAGAGCCAATCAGGCCCTGTCGAGCCAGCGCCATCAGGCGATAACGCTGACGAGCCGGCTGACGGCGAGGCGCAAAAGTGAGTATGGCGGATAAAATCCGCGAGGCTGTCGCGCGTCTTAACGCGCGGCAGTCCTACCGCCCTGACCATCGTATCAGGCGGGCGCCGGAGCGAGTCATTACGCCCCCCGTTACTAGTAACGAGGATCAGGAAGATGGCAGTTTGCGGCAGTCCCTTGCCGCGATTGCCGACCGGCAATTCTGCCTTGGCGTGAAGTACAGCGAGCAGCAAATGCGAGCGGATCGCGATGGGGCGCACCCGGACATTATCGAGTTCGGGCGGCTCCTCGTGAAGCGTATGCGCCGCCTCGATGTCCCCATGTTCGAAAGCACCATGTGGCGGACGATGGATGATCAACAGTCCGCCTATGTGCTGGGCCATTCCAATGCCAAGCCCGGGCAGAGTGCGCACAACTACGGGTGCGCCGTCGATGTCATCCACGGCGTCAAGGGCTGGAACCTGTCGCGGCAGGAATGGTCCATCATCGGCCATGTTGGCAAAGAGCTTGCCGCCCAACGCGGCTTCAAGCTGACTTGGGGCGGCGACTGGCAAAGGCTCTGGGACCCTGCCCATTGGGAGCTAACCGAATGGCGGTCCAACAAAATGGTCCGGGCGTAGCTGCCCGGCCAGCGCTCCATTCAAAGTGGGCTGTAGCTGGCCGGGCTTCTGCTCGGACCAAAGGCGCGCGCGTGTATATCTCTCATGTATACACGCGCGCGCGTAATGCGCGGTTCCTTGTCCCCATGTGCAATTAGTGACACCAAACAACTCAGGAAGAGTCAAAGAATGTGCAAAGCACCACAAACACTTGCTGACGGAACGGTTGTTGGGTGTCGCAATTGCTCGCAATGCTTCGGGCGCTCCGTCGATGACTGGACAGGCCGTTGCATTGCGGAAAGTAAGTTCGCCAAGGCTCCGTTTTTTATCTCCCTGACCTATGGGCGGGAGCTTGACGAAAACGATGTGCAGGCCGGTCCCTCGGACCATCTGCGCGCCGCTGTGCTGACTTACTCGGATGTCCAGAAATACTTCAAGCGCTTGCGCAAGAATGGCTACCCTGCCCGCTACTTCGCGGTAGGCGAATATGGCTCGGCCAAAGGGCGGGCGCACTGGCACATCCTCGTCTTCTGGAAGGATGCTATTCCGGCTCATAAGCCGTCAACGCGCGCCGTTCCGGTGCGCTTCATGGAAGCTCACTGGCCGCATGGCTGGTCCACATGGGAGCCGCTCGGCCTCGCTCCGGAAGACACTGCCGCCGCTGTTCGGTACGTCTGTAAGTACCTCAACAAAGAGCTAGGCGGCGCAGAACGACAAGCGCTCTGCCGCATGTCCAAAAAGCCGCTCCTTGGCGCTGCATGGCTCCATGAGCGCGCACGGCTTCATGTCAGCCAGGGCATTTCTCCGAAAGACCTGTTCTATAGCTTCCCGGACCTGACTGCGCGGGACGGTAGTCCCAAGCGCTTCATGCTTCGTCCGGGGTCTGCTGCTGCTGACCTGTTCTGCCAGTCCTTTAACGACCAATGGGCGGCGGCCTACGCCTGTACGCCCCTCTACGCTCGGCGTGTGGTCGTCCGCAAAACCCAAGGGGAGGAAATCCCTGTGGAAGAAAGCCAGATTGTTGGCTTCAAGGGCGATGGTCGCCCGCCCCCTCCGTCCGATCTCATGGATGAGTACGGCGATAGGGTTCTCAAGCTCTACGAAGGGAAAGTCGAATGGCTTCTAAAGGACGCAAAAAAACTGGAAGAGTACCGCGACCGCATCCGGGCAAAGTACTGGAATCCGGTGTACGGCGCGGGGTTCAATCTCTACCCGCCGCATTTGCAAGGGTAGCCCCCTCTTCCTCTCCCAAGCCCAAGGCCACGCCCCTGCCCGCGCGCAATATCCTGCGCGAGGAAATGGCAAGGCGTATGGCTGTAGGGCGTGCGGAGCACGCCAAGCGCGTTAGCGCTGGCTTCTTAGCACCTACAGAAAGTGACAAGCGCCGCGTCTCGCGGCTCAATATCTCGGCTCTGGCTCCTGCACCTGATCCGTCGCCGGGTGTAAAAAAGAAACCCGTCGATAAAATCAAATCGCGCGACGATCTACTGCGGTGCAAAAAAAGGCCTGAGCCAAAAAAAGACCGCCGTCATCTTGGTGGCGGCGGTTCATCAAAACGGTTTGTCCCGTGGTGCTAGTTAAAGGTCACATCTATCAAGCGAGCTAATCCGGGCGCCGCGACTATAAGCATGATAAATACTATCAGCTTTCTAATGTGGCGGTGTGCGTGCATCGAAAAAATACCTCTCTATTTATTTGAGTCTGCGTCATGTATCAGCATATAGTTGCTTATTATGAGTTCCGCGCCCTGCCCTATCGTGGCAAGCGCCCGTGGATTAACCGGTATCTCTATATATCCGGGCATATCCACCGGTACAAACAAATCATGCTCCACGGCCTCGGGTCGTGGGCTTTCGTTCTCGATCCGATATGGCTCTTGACTTAATGTCGCAAATCAGAACGAAACTGTGACCGTAGGATTATGGAATCATTACCAGATTCCTAATTCTATCTTATGCGACTTCCGCCCATAGCGGCAACCCATCCTTCACGCCGCCTCGAAGTCAGCTCTGGCATGCATGTACGCCGACGGGCTTGGGGCGCTTTTCATCATCGTCTTTCGCCAAGCCTCCTGCTCGGCGTTTATCAGGGCCAGTTCCCAGACGCAGGCGATGACAGGTCTTTTCACCGTATCCATGGGCTCGATGGCCGCATAGAGCTTCCTGTAGATATGCTGGCAAAGCACCGAGCCCTGTATCCACCAATGGGCAGAGATGGAGACGCCAAGCTCGCCAGGATGAATGATCACAAAGCCCATGCCGTTGTCGTGACCCTCGTCCGCTACACGCGCCAGAACGTCCTCCCGGACGAATGACTGCGCCAGTGCCTGCATCAGATCATCGACCCTTTTGCCGTGAGCCACGAGACCGTAGACTTTGAGCTTGAGACCCCCAATGTCCCATTGGCCCAGATTTGAAACACGCCGTGGATGGTAGATTTCGATTGTCGCAGGATTCATCGGGCTCACTCCAGGCACTCAGGTTTGACTTAGCCGCGACCGATCGGTCTGCGCAACCCAGACCTGCTGACGTCCGATCGGCACCCCGTTCGACTTTGGCTACCGGCCACATGGCATTGAACCGACGAAGCAACTAACATGCTGCCGCGCTGGAACAGTCTAGCTTCGGGGGGCACATGAGTATCAAGGCATCTCTCCTGTCAGGATTACTGCTCGTTGCGATAGACGCATCGTCCGCACATGGCGCCTGTTTCGATGTTTCGAAAGGCGAACCGTCACACCTCAGCGGGCACCTCTCCCATCGCATCTTCGCCGGTCCACCCAACTTCGAGGACGTTCAGAAGGGTGACACTCCGGAACCAGGCTATGTTCTCAAGCTCTCAGCGCCCATCTGCCTAACCGGCGACGAGTTCGCGGACCCGTCACGTCTGTTTGACGAGGTTCAGCTCGTGCCTGCGGATGGCATGACAATGAAGATGGCGGCGTTCCGAGACGCCGACGTCAACGTGGATGTAGTCGATCCGATGCCGTCGATGACAGGCCATCACCATCGTCCTCTGGTCGCGTGGGTGAAATCCATCTCCTCCGCGAGGGACGCGACCGCCAGCTACGGCACCGCGGCGACCACGATCGAAGCCTTCTACGCCGCTCTGCGCTCCGGGGATGGTGCGCTGGCGTCTAGCTTCGTCGTGCCTGAAAAGACATTGAAAGGCCCCTACGCGCCGCGGTCCCTTACCCGCTTCTATGGGTCGCTGGTGGAACCACTGACCCTCCTGGATATCAGACCGACCGGTGGCGGACGATTCTCGGTGAGGTATCACTTCCGCAGCAACACAATGACCTGCAATGGCGCCGCGACGGTGGCGACAGTCTCGCGAGGTGGCCGGAACTTCATCCAGTCGATTTCTGCAGAGACCGGTTGCTAGAGCATGATCCCGAAAAGTGGGAACCGGTTTTCTCGGACAAACGTCTCCGTTTGCCCGAGATCATGCTTCAACAAAGAGCTGGATCAGGATGACGTTCGTCGATTCAACGAAACATGAATCTGATCTAACACTCCCTCGCCGGTTTTGGATCCCGCATCAGGCCAGCGCGAACCGAAGCTGCGCTCTCTGCGCGGCAAAGCTGAATGTCCGCGCTCGCGGACCTTGATCCGAACGCCATGCCTCAGGGCTCCCGACCAAGGCCGATCCGGTAGCCCAGCACGCGCTTCGCGCCTGGTTCCATCAGCATCACGCCCGGCTTGTCGGCGAAGTCGCCATCGAAATCGATCGGACTGGCAATGCCATGCCAGGGCTCGATGCACAGGAATGGCGCACCGCCGGGCTTCGACCAGATGCCCAGTTCGTTGAAGCCGTGCCACGACATTTCGATCGCCGGGCCGCGCCCGGCGAAATAACGCACGCCGGTGCTGGCCGGATGATCCAGAATGACCGCGTCGTCTTCGAAAAGTCGCTCTGACAAAGCCAGCGTCCTGCCCCGGATTGGCGTGGGCTGCGCGGCCGGCAGTAGCAGGCCGTCACGCAGGCGGCGTACCGGCGCCGGTTCGTTGTCGGCGAAGGTCAGCCGATAGGCCTCCTTGGGCAATCCAGCCAGCAGCGGCCAGTTGAACGCCGGATGCGCGCCGATCGATGCCGGCATCGGCTCGTCGCCGGTGTTCGTCACCTCGAAGGTCACGTCGAGCCGACCCGCCGCAAGGCTGTAGCCGATGGCCAGGCGAAAGGCGAAGGGATAGCGGGTGCGGGTCTCGGCGTCGTCGGTCAGGACCAGCGTGCAGGAGGAAGGCCCCTGCTCCGCCCAGGCAAAACGCCTGTCGCGCGCGAAGCCATGTTGCGTCATCGGATAGGTTTGGCCTCGATGACGCAGCCGGTCGCCCTTCAGACGCCCGACGATCGGGAACAGCACCGGCGAATGACGCCGCCATTCCGGGCCGGCCTGCCACAGCAGTTCCACGTCATCGGCATCGCGCAGGGAGACCAGTTCGGCGCCCTGGGCGACGATGGTCGCCGAGATGCCGTCACCGTGAAGCGTGTGGCTGTCCTGTCCCATCCCGTCCTCGCGGCTGTCCGGTGTGGCCGACAGGCTAGCAAATGGTCAGGCGTCAACTCAAGCCGGCAGAGCAGATTGCATCTCGCATGGAACCGTGCACCGGCCGATGACCTGGCGGCAGTATCGCCGTTTTCTTCGCTACCGCGCCGGCCGGGAAGGAAGGCTGGGCAATCGCCAGCCCCTACCCCCAGTTCTAGAACTTGTTGTTCACGCCGGCCTTTGCGCCGACGGACTTCTGACCATCACCCTCGATGTTGAGCAACAGGCCGAGGTCGATCGTCCAGGCATTCTGGGTTTGCAGTGACAGGCCGGCCGAGATTGAACCGAAGGCACCGGAACCGTCGAGGCCGGAGAAGCCGCCCGTCAGCCCTAGCTTCGGCGCGAGCACCATGTCGTTCTCCAGGAGGAAAGAGCGGGCGACCTCGGCCCCGAGACTGACCCGGAACTGTTCCTCGTCGAAGCCTTCAAGGGACACCGTATCGCCGGTGGCGTTCTTGACGGAATAGTCGTCGACCCGCTCGGAGAAGTAGAGAGCCCTGAGCCTCGGGGTTAACACCGTATCCCCGTCCAACTGCCACCTTCCCGCGACCGATGTGTCGACCATCCAGCGCCTCGTGTCGAAGGAGCCGTCCCAGAAGGCCGTGTCGATGGCATTGGCCGAGCCGCCGTAGAGCAGGCTCGTATCCCAGAACACGCCCTTGCCAATTTCGAAAGAGGCATAAGGACCGGCAAGCCAGCCATTGCCGGTCAGCTTCGCATCCTCGTCCGTCGGGTCCGTCATGTGGTCGTAGTGGAAGGACAGACCGAACAGCGCCTTTTCCGAAAGCAGGTAGTCGGCGCCGAGGCTGACCATGCCGAAGCTGCCCCAGTGGTTATCGTTCTGCTCGCGATTGTGCAGCATGAACGTGCCGTCGATCCAGATGTTGAATGGCCGGGAATGGCTACCGAGGGCGCCGTCCGCATTGTCCCTGGCGGATTCCAATTGCGCCAGGCTCATGGAGAAACTGCCGGTCACGCCGGTCTCCGAAGGCGCCATGCGGGCGGTGATCGGGTCGGTGGCATCTTCCATCCGCCGCCGTTCCAGGAGGCCCGGCACCTTGATTGTCGAGGAGATCATGCTCTGGCGCGAGCGAACGAAGCCGTGCACGAGGCTGTCGATTTCCTCCGTGACTTCGGCGGCATCGTAGCCGAGCTTGTAGGTCACGGTGCCGGTGTTGGAAGTGCCGAGCGCGCTGGTCAGCGTAAAGCCCACCTTCACCGTGCCCGAATAGGTCGGGTTCGGCACAAACTTGAGATACCAGCCGAGAGGCGTTGGGCCTAGAGCGGCGAACTCGCCCATGACGATGCTCGCCGTGCCGCCATTGGCCGGCTCCACGAAAACCAGATCCGCCGATGTGAAGGGACCGCCGGTGGCACCGGCTTGCAGATTGACGTTGCCGGGTGATCCACCGGCCGACACGTCGATGCTCTTGTCGGTGACGGTGACGCCGCGTGTCTTGACATCGAGCGTATAGCTTGCGGTTCCGGTCGCGCCGTCGCCATCGCGGACTTCGATGGTGAAGCTGTAGCCCCTCACCTCCGCATCCGCATCGAGCGGACCAGTGAGTTCGCCCGACGGAAGGAGCGTCATGCCATCGGGCAGTGCGCCGGAGACGAGATCATAAGTCAGCACGCCTGCCGAGCCTGTCGCGGAAATCGGCTGGCTGTAGTCCTCGCCGGCCATGGCCTCTTTCAAGGCACCGGCTGCGGGCGAGAAAGTGAAGACCACGGCTTGCTTGACCGTGACGGTGACGGCGGCCGAGGTCGTGGCGGCATTGTCGGCGTCGCCAATGTATTCGGCGGTGATCGTGTGCGCCCCGATGCTCAACGCCGAGGTCGTATAGGTCGCGGCCGTGCCGGAGATCGTGCCTGTCCCGAGCGTGGTCGAACCATCCTTGAAGGTGACGGTTCCGCTCGGCGATGCGCCGCCGGTCAGCATCGCGGTCAAGGTCACAGAGGAGCCGAGGACCGGGTTGCTGTCGGACGCCGAGACGCCGAGCGCCGGCGTGGCCTTGCCGACCGTGACAGTGGTGGCGGCGGACGTCGCGGCGGCATTGTTGGCGTCACCGGCATATTCGGCGGTGATCGTATGCGCGCCGACGGCCAGCGCCGAGGTCGAGTAGGTCGCGGTCGTGCCGGAAATCGTGCCCGTTCCGAGCATGGTCGAACCATCCTTGAAGGTAACGATTCCGGTTGGTGAAGCGCTGCCGGTCAACTCCGCGGTCAATGTCACCGGGGAACCGAGCACCGGATTGCTGTCCGACGCCGAGACGGCGAGCGTCGGCGTGGCCTGGCCAACCGCGAAGCTCTGCTGGATCTGAGACGCCGCGTTCCAGTTGGCATCCCCTGCCTGATCGGCATTGATCCGGCAGGTGCCCGTACCGGTAAAGGTGACGGTGTTGCCCGTAAGGTCGCAACCGGTGCTGGAGCTGTCGCGCGAGTAGGACACTGTCAGACCGGCACCAGCCGGCGCGTTCGATGCGGCGCTTATCATGTAGGGCGTCCCACCCACGCTCGCGTCGGTCGGCGCGGCGGAGGTGAAACCGATTGTTTGACTGCCCTTGGCGATCGTGACCGTGATGACGGGCGTCGTCGTGGTTGCCGGCGGCCCCTGGCTGTCGGCAACCGTGACCATATAGCTGAACGTACCAGCCACGGTCGGCGTGCCCGAAACCGTGCCCGTTCCAGAATCGAGGCCTGTGCCCGGAACGAATGCGCCGGCGCGGAGCGTATAGGTATAGGGGCTGACACCGCCCGAGGCCGCATTGGTCTGGCTGTAGGGCATGCCCACCGTCAGCCCCGTCGCGGCGCCCGACGTCAGCACCAGATTGGCCGGTGTCACCGTGAAGCTCTGCACGACGTCGATTGCCGCGCCCCAGTCGTCGTCGCCTGCCTGGCTGGCGGTGATCGAGCAGAGGCCCCTGTCGACCAACGTTATCGTGGTGCCCGAAACCGTGCAGATCGTCGGCGTGGTCGAGGCGAAGCTGACCGTCAGGCCCGAACTTGCGGTGGCCGAGAGCGGCGGCGGTGTCGAAGACAGCGAGATATCGGACAGGGGGTCGAAGCTGATCGTCTGGCTGCCCAAACCGATGTCGATCCTATAGCTCTCCGTTCGGGTATAGGGGCCGCCGCTGCCCGCGGTCGAACTATCGGTTGCAGTGATGTCGAAGTCGAAGCTGCCCTTTGACGTCGGCGTGCCCGAAACCGTATCGCCCGCCAGGGTTAGGCCTGTGGGCAAGACGCCGCCGGTGCGTGCATAGGTGTAGTTCGCCGTCCCGCCGCTCGCCGTGAAGCTTTGGGAATAGCCGGTGCCGACCGTGCCGGCCGGCAGCGTTCCGGCGGCCGGTGACAGGCCGATGACCGGCGCCGCGATGCTAAGCGTAAGCGAACCGGTGGCCTGGGTGAAGGGCCCGGTGCCGACCGAACTGTCGGTCACATTGGTTGTGAAGGTGAAATTGCCGCTCGCCGCAGGCGTACCGCTGATGGTGCAATCGCTGTTGAGCTGCGTGCCCGCGGGCAGCGCGCCCGAAGCCAGCGTGGTCGAGCAGGTGTAAGGCGACGCGCCGCCACTGGTGTCGATCCGCACGCCCGAGAGCGCGGTGCCGCGCGTGCCGCTGCCGGCGAGCGTCGACGAGAGCGTGGGATTGCCGACCGGCACGGTGACCGTGGCGGGGCTGGACGTACCGCCCAGATTGGTGGCGGTGAAGGTGAAGCTGTCATTGCCGCGGAAGCGCGAGGGCGCGGTATAGGTCGCCTGGCCGTTGGAATCGACAGAGACCGAACCACCCTGGGCCGTTGTCGCCGAGCCCACCGCATAGCTGGTCGGGCTGTTGGTTACGTGACCGGCCAGGCTGACGATCATTCCCGGGGCGCCATAGGCAACTGCTGGTGCCGTGAAAGAGGATGCGACAGGAGGCGCGACATAGGTAAAGCCGGTTGACGCCGAGCCACCGGCGGTCGTTACCACCAGACTGACAGCGCCTGCGGCATGCGCCGGTGTCGTGAAGGTTATTGTCGTCGCGGTGTTGCTGGTCGGTGTCACGGATGCGCCACCCACCGTCAGCGTCGCATCGGCCAGGTTCGTGCCGGTCAGCGTCACCCCGGTGCCGCCCGCTGTCGGGCCGCTCGCCGGCGACGCCGTACCGATCGTCGGCGCCGCGACATAGGTGTAGCGATCGGCCTGGCCGGTCGCACTGGTGCCGCCGGGGGTGGTGACCGTGATATCCACCGTACCCGCCGAGCCCGAGGGAGCCGTCGCGGTGATCTGTGTATCGCTGACAATCGTGTAGCTTGCGGCGGATGACGCACCGAAGAGCACCGCGCCTGGTGTGGCCGCCGTCGAAAAGCCCGTGCCGGTGATCGTCACCATGTTGCCGCCCCCGGTCGGACCCGAGGTCGGCGAGATAGCGGTGACGGTGGGCACGGATGCGTTGACCGTGAGTTGAAAAGTCTGCGACGCGGACCCCGATCCCTGGTCCGTCACGGTGACGGTGAAGGTGGTGGTCGCCAGCGCGGCCGTCGGCGTACCGGTGATGGCCCCGGTGCCGGTGTTGAACGAAAGGCCGGCGGGCAGCGTGCCGCCGCTCAGCCCATAGCTGTAGGTTCCGCGGCCGAAAGAGGCCGTGACCGGCGTGAAGCTGACCGCCGTGCCCACCGTGCCCGTGGTTGAAGCAACGGCCTGGGTTGCATGCACACCGCAATAAATCGTCCAGGTCACGGTTCCGCCACCACTGCCGGGAACTGTACCAGAGGGTGTTACGATGCGAGCGTCCGCTGGCAAGGTATAGGATCCGCTGCCGCCAGTTGATGTGGCGGGAACGATATCGACGGCAGGACCGCTCGGCGGCAAATAGACCAGCCTGGCTTGAATCGAGGGATCGGAGACCGAGTATGCGTAATAGAGAACGGTGCCCGCTGCGTAGCTGACGGTACCGGCTGGAGCCCCAAAAGGAGCCGGGTGGGTAACGAGGCTGCCGGAGACGACGTAGGCGCCATTGTCATAATAGGCAGGATTGTCCCGGATATAGGTGCAGCCGTCGCCATCGGCCGCCCTGGCCGCAGTCGGCGCGAGAAGGATCAGCATCGCCAACAAGGCGAGCACAACCGCATGCGCCTTGCGCAGGATGTTGCCGGACAGCGAAGCAAGACCGGCCAGAAACTCCGCCGGGGCGGCCAGGACAGACAGCTTCGAGGATCGCGGCTCCGCGCCCGCACCGATTCGGTCGCTGTCGCTCGACGTGCGCGCCGGCAACGTCAGGAAGGTGGCACCGAGGATTACGAACAGGCGTTCGAGCCATTTCCCCGCCCCCGTACTTCTACGGCAACCTTGAAACAGCGCGCGGATGTTCCACGCGGCCTTGAGCCCCCTGGCCATATTCAGACTGTCCCACCCCGTAACAACCGCCCTCTATCGGCAAACGCCGCAGGTCCGGTGCAACCCCATCTTCACGACCCAGTCGGCACTTTATTGAGTCGGCGTAATCTCTAAGCCCCAACTAGAGAAGAACTACATCTTAGAGAAGAATCTATTTCGATCAAGTGAGTAATGACTCGAAACTAGACAATATAAACCCTATCTGAGCGCCCTTCCCCGGTGGCGCCTGGTTGGACCGGCAACATTTCGCATCGATGAAAAATGTGGCCGGAGGGTTTCCCCTCCAGCCACCTCTCCGTAACAAGGGCGATAGCCCACGCCCTTGCCCACAACGGAGAGTTTGTTATTCGCGCTCGCCGGTGAAATTCAGCAGCAGCTGGAAGATGTTGACGAAGTTCAGGTAGAGCGAGAACGCGCCGAAGACGGCCAGCTTCTGGCGCGACTCCGCGTCGAAATTCTCGGCATACTGCTCCTTGATCGTCTGCGTATCCCAGGCGGTCAGGCCGATGAAGACGGCGATGCCGATGACCGAGATGGCGAACTGCAGCGCGGTCGAGCCGAGGAAGATGTTGACGATGCTGGCGATCACCACGCCGATCAGGCCCATGATCAGGAACGACGAGAACTGCGTCAGGTCGCGCCTGGTCGTGTAGCCGTAGAGGCTGGTGGCGCCGAACATGGTGGCGGCGATGAAGAAGGTGCGCGCGATGCTGGTGCCGGTGAAGACCAGGAACACCGAAGCCAGCGAAAGGCCCATCACCGCGCAGAACGCCCAGAACATCGCCTGCGCGCTAGCCGCCGACATGGTCTGCATCTTGAACGAGAACAGCAGCACGAAGGCGAGCGGCGCCAGCATCACGACATATTTCAGCGGGCTGGAGAAGATCGGGACATAGAGCGCCGGTGTCGACGACACCAGGAAGGCGATGAGGCCGGTGACGACCAGGCCGAGACCCATGTAGTTGTAGACGCGCAGCATGTGCTGGCGCAGCCCCTCGTCGAAGACGGCGCCGGTTTGGGCGCCGGTGCCGGCGCGATATCCCAGATTGGGGGTATTCATCTCAATTCTCCTTGATGGATCGATCAGTAAAGCGTTCTGGCAAGCGTCTCGGCGGCCCGGTCGAGGTCGTGGACGCCGCCCTTTGCAACCACCGCGTAGGCGACCTCGCCGATCTGGAAGTAAGCCGACGAAATATCGCTCGAGGGCGCCACGGTCGGCTTGACCACGTCGAAGCTTCCGGGCCGGATGGCGAAAAGCGACACCAGGCCCATGTCCTTGGTGTCGAGCGCCATCTCGACGCTCGGACCGAAGCGCGACGGATAGATCTGCACGTCGCGCACCTTCCAGTCCTTCGGCAGCGACGGCATGACGATCGCGGTCGCGGCGCGGATTTCGCCGGCATTGTAATTCGGCGCTTCCGTCTGCGACGACATGGTTTCGCGCACCAGTGTCGTCCGGTGTGCCCGCACCGCCTCTTCCACATAGGCTGGCGGCTGCGGCGAGGCGACGACCTTGGTCACCGACATCGGGCCGACGATGCCGTTGGCCAGCCAGCCCACGCTGACGAAAGCGACAATTGCGGCGGCGCGCTGCAGCACGCCGAAGATACGACCCCGCGCAAGCCCCCTCTCCAGTCGTCGCGCGGCATCGGCCGTCGCCGGCCGCGCCATGCCCTTGGAGGCCGCCAGCGCCACACGCAACTCGTCGCGGGTCCTCAGGTCCGACATCACACGCGCCGCGGCTTCGGGACGCGCGGACAGGAAGGCCTCGACCTCGATGCGGCGGGTGACGTCGAGCTGGTCGTCGACATAGGCGTCGAAATCTGCGTCCGTAACTGGATCGACAAGGCCACTCATCAGTCGTCTCCCACGATCCTGAGATGATTCCTGCCACGCGCCGGCGCGGCCTCTTCCATCTGGCGGAGGGTCGCCCTCGCCCGGCCGATGCGCGACATCAGCGTTCCCAGCGGCACGCCTGTGGCATTGGCGGCCTGCTGATAGGAAAGCCCCTCGATGGCAACCAGATGCAGGGCCGAGCGCTGCTCTTCCGGCAGGCTGAAGAACGCGTCGCGCACCTGGGCAAGACGAACCGAATGCTCCTGCGGCGCTGGAGCGCTGCCATCGGAGAGGTATCCGGCCTGCTCGAGGCGCGCGGCCTCCGATCGGCGCGAACGCATGCGATCGATGAAGGTGTTGTGGACGATGGACAGGAGCCACGCGCGCAGGTTTCCGCCGGAGCGGAAGGTTCCACGGCGCTCATAGGCGCGCACCAGTGCGTCGTGCACCAGATCCTCGGCATCCGAGCCGTCGCGCGTCAGCGAGCGCGCGTAGCGCCGCAGCGGTCCGAGCTGGCCGACAATATCGAAGCGTGGCATCGATCGTTTCATGCCCTGTTTACGGAGCATGTGGGGATTTTAATCCCGACAACGCCAATTATTTCCGGCTGGGCCCGGTTCGGCCTCCGGAAGCGCTGGCTGGTATGCCACAGGCGCGCAACACCCACCTGCGGCCGTCGCTGCGGAAATCGGTGATGCTGAGCGGCTCGATATCGATCTTCCGACTAGCGGCAAGTGGCGCGCCCAGAACATGCAGGATCGCGGTGCGGATGACACTGGCATGCGTCAGCGCGATCGTATGGCCGCGCTCACGGATCAGATCCTCCAGCAGCCGGGATGCCCTGCCCGCGACATCCGCCAGCGCCTCGCCACCGTGCGGAGCCGCATCCGGATCCGCCATCCAGGCGGCGACGGCCTCGGGCTCGGCTTCTTGTATGCCCTCCAGACTTCTGCCGGCCCACCTGCCGAAATCCTGATCCGCCAGCAAGGGCTCCACGGATGCTTGCACCGCCAGGGCTTCGGCCGTCTGTCGGGCGCGAAGCGCCGGCGCGGTCCACACCCGGTCGGCATGCGGCAGTGTCGCGCGCATCGCAGCGGCCAGCGCCAGCGACTTCGCTTCGATCGGCTCATCCGCGGGAAACGCACCATGTTTGGTCGCCATCGTGATGCCGCTGCAGATCATCGTCAGCCGTCCGTGCATGAAGCAGTCATCCTCGCTCGTTTTTTGAAGCCCGCCCGACCTGCTTTAGGCGAACACGTTCTCGTGTTGTCGTTCACATCTCGTTGACAGCAATAATGCCGGCTGAATAGTCTCGCCAACAGTTACGGGTTTGGAAGCCGGTGAAAATCCGGCACGGTCGCGCCACTGTGACCGGCGAGTGTCTCGCCGGAAGTCAGGCCTTCTCCCGTTCATGGTTTGATCAACGGGACGCAGTATCCCAGGAGAGCCTCATGTCGAATACGACCCTTGCACCAACCTATGGTCCGCTGCCTATCCCGGTGAAGGAGCTTTTGCCGTGGGCCATTTTCGCCGGTCTGCTTTGCCTGCTGGCCATCTATTTCGTCGGCGCCGAGGAAGGCGCGACCTCGATGATCTCAGGCATGTATGTGCATGAATGGGTGCATGACGGCCGCCACCTGCTCGGCTTCCCCTGTCACTAGGCTTGCGCCATCCCGCAAGGATGGAGCCCTGATAAATTTGTCTGAAGCTTGATCGTCGTTGAAAGCCAGGGGCTTTCGCGCGTCATGACTTGGGGGATCACGAACATGGTTGGAAATCTTTTGCTTCGCGGAATGCTGGTTGGCCTGTTCGCCGGAATTCTCGCCTTCGGCTTTGCCAAGATCTATGGCGAACCGCAGGTCGACCGCGCCATCGCCTTCGAGGAAGCCACCGCGCAGGCTGCCGGCGAAGCACCGGAACCTGAACTCGTCAGCCGCCCGACACAGGCCGGCTTCGGCCTTTTGACCGGTGTGCTGGTCTATGCAACGTCGATCGGCGGGTTGTTCTCGCTGGTGTTCGCCTACACCTATGGACGCGTCAGCAGTTTTGGACCGCGCGGAACCGCAGCCCTGCTGGCGCTTGCCGGTTTCGTCGCCATCGTTCTGGTTCCGGACCTCAAATATCCGGCCAATCCTCCCTCGGTCGGCAATCCCGATACGATCGGGTCGCGGACGGAACTGTTCTTCATCATGCTCGTGATCTCCATTGCCGGGCTGACTGCGGCAGTGGCGTTGGCACGGCGGCTTTGGGCACAGCACGGCGGCTGGAACGCATCGATCATCGCCGGAGCGGCTTTTGTCGTCGTCATGGCCATCGCCATGTATGCGCTGCCTGCTATCAACGAGGTGCCGGAGAAGTTCTCGGCCGACCTTTTGTGGCGCTTCCGCGTCGCTTCGCTCGGCATCCATGTCGTTCTGTGGACGGTACTGGGCCTGGCCTTCGGTGCCGTGGTCGAGCGTAGCTTGCTCGCCAGCCGGCCCATGTCGGCTCGGACTGCCTTGCGGTAACGCGACAAAGCCGGATTCGACGAGGCGGCGTCAACCGTTGACGCCGCCTTTTGCATGGTAGCTACCAAAACCGCTGGTGCATTCCGCTCTATTTGCGTATCACTCCGCCGCGCCAACGGAACCAGTGTAATGTTCGAAGACCTGCAGCCAGCTCCCGCCGACAAGATCCTTGCCTTGATAGGCCTCTATCGCGCTGATCCGCGTCCCAACAAGGTCGACCTCGGGGTCGGCGTATACAAGGACCGCGACGGCAAAACGCCGGTCATGCGCGCGGTGCGCGAGGCCGAAAAGCGGCTGCTGAGCAACCAGGACACCAAGACCTATCTCGGTCTTGCCGGCGATACCGGCTTCAACACCGTTATGGCAAAGCTCGCCTTTGGGCCGGGCGCCGATCTGGCGCGCATTCGCGCCGCCCAGGCTCCCGGCGGTTCCGGCGCGCTGCGGCTGGTGGCGGAGTTGCTGAAGCGGACGCGCTCCGACGCGACCGTCTGGCTGTCGGATCCGACATGGCCGAACCACATGCCGGTGATGCGCGCGGCCGGCCTGCAGATCCGCGATTACCCCTATTTCGACGCGGCCACGGGTACCGTGCGCTTCGACGCTATGCTGGCGGTGCTGCGGACAGCAAGCCGCGGCGATGTGGTGCTGCTGCACGGCTGCTGTCATAACCCGACCGGCGCCAACCTGGACGCCGCGCAGTGGGAGGCGGTAACCGACCTCGTCGTCGAACGCGGCCTGCTTCCGTTCGTCGACATCGCCTATCAGGGCTTTGGCGACGGGCTCGAGGCAGATGCGCTCGGCCTTCGACTTCTGGCGGCGAAAGTTCCCGAAATGGTCGTCGCGTCGAGCTGTTCGAAGAATTTCGCCGTCTACCGCGACCGTGTCGGCGCTGCGATGATCCTGGCCAGGAACGGCGCCGAAGCCGACGTGGCGATGAGCCAGATGCTGTCGGCGGCGCGCGCCATGTATTCGATGCCGCCCGACCACGGCGCGGCCGCCGTGCGCATCGTCCTGGAAGACGACGCCCTGCGCGCGGACTGGGAGGCGGAGCTCGAAGAGATGCGGCTGCGCATGCTGAGGCTTCGCGTGGCTTTCGCCGAGGCGCTGCGGCGGCAGTCCAATTCAGACCGCTTCGACTTCGTCGCCAGTCATCGCGGCATGTTCTCGCGGCTTGGCCTGACGGAAGCGCAGGTCGAGCGGCTGCGCGCGGAGCACGGCGTCTACATGGTGGGTGACAGCCGCATCAACGTCGCCGGCCTGCCGGAAGACGGTATGGACGACCTCGCCAAGGCGATCGTCTCGGTTCTGGACTGATCCGGCCCGTTCAACTGTGGACAAGGCGCTCGCGCCTGCGGGCGGTATTGGCCGAGCGGTCTGGCGCGCGATAGCATCGCCGCATGACACCTTCGAAAGACATTTCACGCCTGGTCGAGATCATGGCGGCGCTGCGCGAGCCGAAGACCGGCTGCCCGTGGGATATCGAGCAGGATTTCTCGACCATCGCGCCCTACACGATCGAGGAGGCCTACGAAGTGGCCGACGCGATCGCGCGCGGTGATCTCGACGACCTGCGCGATGAACTCGGCGATCTCCTGCTACAGGTCGTCTACCACGCCCAGATGGCGCAGGAAGCCGACGAATTCGCCTTCGGCGACGTGGTCCAGGCCATCACGACGAAAATGATCCGCCGCCATCCCCATGTCTTCGGCGACGAGACGGCGCGCAGCGCCGGCATGGCCAAGGGCATGTGGGAAAAGATCAAGGCGCAGGAGAAGGCCGAGAAGCGGCAAGCCCGCCTGGCGCGCGGCCTCGACCCCGAAGACAATGGCAAGGGATTCCTGGACAGCGTTCCGGTCGCCCTGCCCGCCTTGACGCGTGCCCTGAAGCTCCAGGAAAAAGCCGCTCGCGTCGGCTTCGACTGGAGCGAAGCGGCCCCTATCCTCGACAAGATAGAGGAGGAGATAGGCGAACTGCGCGAGGCTCTGGCCAAGGGCCAAACCGCCGAGATCAAGGACGAGTTCGGAGACATGCTGTTCGCCGTCGTCAATCTAGGCCGTCATCTGAAGCTCGATTCGGAGGCGGCGCTCAGCGGCACCAACGAGAAATTCCGCTCGCGCTTCCACTATGTCGAGCAGGCTTTGGAAAAAGCGGGCCGAACGCTGGACGAAGCGACCCTGGATGAGATGGAAGCCCTCTGGCAGGAAGCAAAGAGCGCGAAGTAAGGTCCTTCTCGCGCTATTGCGGACGGACAACCGCCGACAGCTTTCCTGAATTGCTCAGCCGCTGTTCTTACGGCGCAAGCGGCTCTCGATCTCTTCGCGCGCGCTCGCAGTCGCCTTGAGCGATATGGTGGCGCTGCCGTCGTCATTGTCGGTGCGCGAGACGATGTCGCCATTGCGGTAAAGCCAGTCGACAAGGCCGAACTGGGCGGGTTCGATCGTCACCGTCAGATCCTCGAGCTCGCCCGCCATGCGCGTTTCAATGATCGCCTTCAGCGCATCGATCCCCTCGCCGGTCACCGCCGATACGGCGATCGGCGGCCCCTTGCTGCCGTTTGCGGCATCGGCAAGCAGCCGGCTCCTGTTGCCTTCGTCCAGCCGGTCGATCTTGTTCCAGACCTCTATCACCCGCTTGTCATCACTGGCGTCGACGCCGAGGTCGGCCAGGATGCGTTCGACATCCTCGGCCTGTGCCGCCGTATCGGGATCGGAAATGTCGCGCAGGTGAATGACGAGGTCGGCCTCGACAACCTCTTCCAGCGTGGCGCGGAAGGCCGCGATCAGGTGCGTCGGCAGGTCCGAGATGAAGCCGACCGTGTCGGAAAGAATGATCGGCGTGCCGTGCGGAAGGCGCACGCGCCGCAGCGTCGGATCGAGCGTGGCGAACAGCATGTCCTGCGCCAGCACCCCTGCACCCGTCAGCCTGTTGAACAGCGTCGATTTGCCGGCATTGGTGTAGCCGACGATCGCCACCACCGGAAACGGCACCTTCTTGCGTTTGGCCCGATGCAGGTCACGTGTGCGGCGGACTGTTTCCAGCTCGTGCTTGAGCTTGATGATCTTTTCCTGCAGCTGCCGCCGGTCGGACTCGATCTGGGTTTCACCCGGACCGCCGAGGAAGCCGGCGCCGCCACGCTGGCGCTCGAGGTGAGTCCAGCTGCGAACCAGACGCCCCTTCTGGTAGTTCAGATGAGCGAGTTCGACCTGCAGCGTGCCTTCCTTGGTGCGGGCGCGCTCGCCAAATATCTCGAGAATAAGCCCGGTGCGGTCGAGCACCTTGGCGTTGAATTCCTTTTCGAGATTGCGCTGCTGCACCGGCGTCAGCGGATGGTCGACGATGACCAGTTCAGCGTGTCCCTCTTTGACGATCTCGGCAAGCTCTTCGATCTTGCCGGTACCGAGCAATGTCGCGGGGCGCGGATCGTTGACAGTGACCACGGCCGTGTGGATCGGATCCAGGTTGATGGCGCGGGTAAGTCCGACCGCCTCGTCGTGACGCGCCTCGGCGGACCGCGTCAGGCGCGGCCGGCTGGTATCGTCCTCGACGCGCGGTTGGCGGGTAAGGACGGGCACAATGACGATAGCCCGGGTCGGACCCTTGGCTTCCGTCCCGGGGTGATGTGCTGGTTTTCCGCGAACCGTGCCGTCCGCGTCCTTCTCACGTGCCAATCAGGCGCCCTGGCTTTCCTCGCCATCGAACATCTGAACCGGCTGGCTCGGCATGATCGTGGAAATGGCGTGCTTGTAGACGAGCTGTGAGTGACCGTCACGGCGCAGCAGCACACAGAAATTGTCGAACGAAGTGACCACGCCGGTCAGCTTCACGCCGTTGATCAGGAAGATGGTGAGCGGGTTCTTGCTCTTGCGAACTGAATTCAGGAACAGGTCCTGAAGGTTTTGCGATCGTTCCGCCATTGTTCTTGTCTTTCGCCGATCCCCTTCGGTTTGCATGCCAATGCGCCAAATTGTCGGGCACATGTCAAGCGCGCAAACACCGTCTTGCCGTCAGTAACGACAAGCAGAACGAGATATATTGATGTTCATTCCACCTGTGCGGTTATCAGGCTGGACTTTTTTCCGCAATGTCAAAAAAGGCCTGCCGCAACGAAAGTGTTATTGAGCCGGGGTGTCCATTGGCGACCGGATCGCCGTCGATGGACACGACGGGCATGGCGATGGTCGTCGCCGAGCTGATGAAAGCCTCGCGCGCGGCCTTGGCCTCGGCCACGGAAAAACCGCGCTCCTCGATCTTGAGGCCGAGCTTTGCCGCCACTTCGAACATGGTCGTTCGGGTAATGCCGCGCAAAATGCCGTGATCGGCCGGCCTCGTGACCAGAACCCCGTCGCGCGTGACGATCCAGGCGTTGGAAGAGCCGCCTTCCTTGACGTTGCCGTCAGTGTCGACGAACCACGCTTCCTGTGCTCCGGCCTCCCTGGCTTTCTGTTTGGCCAACACGTTGGGCAGCAGCCCTACGCTTTTGATGTCGACCCGGTCCCAGCGTGTCTCCGGCACGGTAAGGACCGCAATGCCTGTCTCGGCCCGCTTCGTTCCAGCGGCGGGATCGGCCTTGCGCGCGGTCACCACAAGGGCCGGCTTGGTGTCGGCGGACGGAAAAACGAACTCGCGGCTGGCGACGCCACGCGTCACCTGGACGTAGACCAGGCCATTGACGACATGGTTGCGGTTGACCACCTCGCGCAGGATCAGCGGCAGTACATTGCGTGCGACCGGCCAGCGGATCGAAAGCTCGGTCAGCGAGCGGTTGAGCCGGGCCAGATGCCGCGGCATGTCGACGATGAAGCCCCGCGCCACCTCGCAGACCTCGTAGACGCCGTCGGCGAACTGATAGCCGCGATCCTCGATATGCACGGCGGCATCGGCATGAGCGATGTAGCGCCCGTTCACATAGGCAATGCGCGGCATTGGTCACCTCAGGGATTTGCTCGGGCCTGTTTATGCGATTCCGCCTTGACGGTAACGGACAATCGCGTGGGCCACCGGGCGGTCAGACGCCCAGCGACTTCAGCTTCCGGTGCAGCGCCGAGCGCTCCATGCCGATGAACTCGGCGGTCTTGGAGATGTTGCCGCCGAAGCGGTTGATCTGGGCGATCAGATAGTCCTTCTCGAACTGCTCCCGCGCCTCGCGCAGCGGCAGCGCCATGATGTGCTGGTCGGACTGATTCGGCGTTCGCGGCATGACGTCGCCGATCTCGGACGGCAGCAGGTCCGCAGTGATCGGCGAATCGACGTCATCGCCACGGGCCAGGATCATCAGCCTCTCCACATTGTTGCGCAGCTGGCGAACATTGCCCGGCCAGTTGTGTGCCTGCAGCACAGCCAGCGCATCATCGCCGATGCGGCGCGGCTTGATGCCGGCCTGGCGCGCGATCTGCTTCATGAAATTGTCGACGAGATAGGGAATATCCTCGCGCCGCTCGGCCAGTCCCGGCACCATGACCGGAACCACCGCCAGGCGGTGGTAGAGATCCTCGCGAAAACGCCCGTCGGCAATCATGGCTTCCAGGTTCTGCGAGGTCGAGGAGATGATGCGGACATCGACCTTGACCCGCTTGGTGCCCCCTACCCGCTCGAACTGCTGCTCGACCAGCACGCGCAGGATCTTGTTTTGCGTCTCGCGCGGCATGTCGGCCACTTCGTCGATATAGAGGATGCCGCGATGGGCTTCCTCCAGCGCGCCCACCTTGCGCTCGACACCGTTCGATTCCGTGCCGAACAGTTCGATCTCCATGCGTTCGGGCGTGATGTTGGCGGCGCTCAGCGTCACGAACGGTCCGCCCTTGCGCGACGACAGCGTATGGATGGCGCGCGCCGCCAGTTCCTTGCCCGAGCCGGAGGGGCCGACGATCATCACGCGGCTGTTGGTGGGCGCGACACGCTCGATGGTCTGTCGCAACTGGCTCATGGCCGACGACATGCCGATCAGGTCGAAGGTTTCACCGCTGCGTTGCTTGAGGTCGGAAACCTCGCGGCGCAATTTCGAGGTCTCGAGCGCGCGTTCTGCAATCAGGATCAGCCTGTCGGCCTTGAACGGCTTCTCGATGAAGTCATAGGCCCCGCGGCGGATGGCCGACACCGCGGTCTCGATGTTGCCGTGGCCCGAAATCATCACCACCGGCAAGGTCGGGTGCATGGTCTTGATTTCGTCGAGCAAGGCCAGGCCGTCCAGGCGCGAGCCCTGCAACCAGATGTCGAGGAATATAAGCCTCGGCGCCCGGTCGGCGATCGCCGCCAACGCGCTGTCGGCATCGAATGCCGTCCGGGTTTCGTGACCCTCGTCACTCAGGATGCCCGCGACGAGTTCACGGATGTCTTCCTCGTCATCGACAATCAGGATATCAGACGCCATTACCGACCTTTTCAGTTTCTCTTTCGTGTTCCGGCCTGCTTTCGCCGCGTGGCGCGGCTGCCGCTGGCGGCAGTATGATGCTGATCATCGCGCCGCGCCCGCCATGGAAATCCGCGGGCGCATCATGAAGTTCCAGCTTGCCGCCATGGTCCTCCACGATCTTCTTGACGATCGCCAGACCGAGCCCGGTCCCCTTCTCTCGCGTCGTCATATAGGGCTCCAGCAGCCTTTGGCGATTCTCGCGCGGCAGGCCTTTGCCATTGTCGATGACATCGATTCGAATCGCGCCATTCTGACGGCCTGCTTGAATCCGGATTATGCCGTGCAAGCCGTCTTTCTGTTCCAGTCCGTCAATGGCCTCGGCGGCATTCTTGATGACGTTGCCGAAAGCCTGCGCCATCAGGCGGCTGTCGAAAGTCCCCTTGAGCGGTTCGTTGCCGAACATCCGCTCGAAGGTGATGTCGGCACGGCTGACCTCGACCAGGAACGAGGCCTCGCGCAGAGATTCGCGCAGGTCGATCGCCTTCATCTCCGGCTTCGGCATTCGCGCGAAGGCGGAGAATTCGTCGACCATGCGGCCGATATCCTCCACCTGGCGGATGATCGTGTCCGTGCACTGGTCGAAAACCTCTCGATCCTCGGTGATGACCTTGCCGTAGCGGCGTTTTATGCGCTCGGCCGACAGCTGGATCGGCGTCAGCGGATTCTTGATCTCATGCGCAATGCGCCGCGCCACGTCGGCCCAGGCAGACGAACGTTGCGCCTGGACCAGGTCGGTGATGTCGTCGACGGTCACGACATAGGATTTTTCATCCGAACCGTCGTCGCCGCCCTCGACGGTGATCTGCACGTTGAAGGTGCGCTCCGTGCCGGCCCGGTAGAAAGTCACCTGCTCGCGGTAAACCGGCTTGCCCGACTTGCGGCCGATCTCGAAGACGCGGCCGACATGCGGCAGAATGCCAGAAAGGTTCTGTCCAAGGGCCGCCGTGGCCGAGATGGCCAGCATCGACTCGGCCGAACGGTTGACGATGGTGATCGTGCCATAGGGATCGACGCCGATGACGCCGGCGGTGACGCCGGCAAGCACGGCCTCGGAAAAGCGCCGTCGTTCGTCGATCAGGTCCTTGGCCGACAGGATCTCGTTGCGCTGCGATTTGAGCTCCAGCAGCATCTTGTTGAACGTGTCGCCAAGCGAGGCGACATCGCCGTC
>NZ_SCNN01000031.1 GCF_005503535.1 Mesorhizobium comanense
GGGGAAAGGTTGAGGGGCGGTTGGGCGCGATTTTCCCTTCTCCCCCTGTGGGAGAAGGTGGATCGGCGCGATAGCGCCGAGACGGATGAGGGGTGTTCCAGCGGAGTGAGACGTTGGTGTTCCCTGGAACACCCCTCATCCGTCACCTTCGGCGACACCTTCTCCCACAAGGGGAGAAGGGAGGTCGCGCCTGTTGCTTGCGGCTGGCGACTTTCCCTTGAATGCAGCTATCATGAGCCGATCAAGGCTTGCGGGGAGATGGCGGTGGAAACGGCGGATTTCATGCCCGGAGAGGCCGTCATCGCCGGCATCCGCCGGGATATCGAGGCTTATGAGGCGCGCAGGGCTTCGGTCGTTCGGCAAGTGCGCTGGCGGGTGCCGCTGTTCGTCGGCCTGGTGCTGGTGGCCGTGGCGCTGATCGCCTGGCTGTTCAACAAGGCCGCCGACCCCCACGAACAATGGGTTTCGACACCACATGTCTTTCTCTACATACTTGGCTTCGCGGCTTCGATCCTGGTGTATTTCCAGGCCATGAAGCCGGCGGCCCGGCTGCAGCAATCGTTCCGCGACACGTTGCTGCCCATCATCTTCGGCTTCGTCAGGGATTTCGGCTACCGGCATGGCGAAAGGCCGAACTCCTTCGACCGGCTGCCGCGCGAGGCGGTCGGGCCGTTCAACCGGCAATCCTTCGACGATGTCATCTCGGGCCGCTACGACGATTTTCCGTTCGAACTCTACGAAGCCGAATTGCGGGAAGGGACGGGCAAGGGCTCGTCCACGGCCTTCAAGGGCGTCATCGTCGCCTTCGAGGCGGTCGAGCCGTTCCCGGGCATATTGGTGGCGACACGGCGCAGCAACGCGGTGGTCAGCTTCTTCCGCGGCATGTTCGCCAGCAGGATGCAGGAATTGTCGAGCGGCGAGCCGCTGCTCGATGCGGCCTACGAATTCCGCAGCGACAATGTCGAGGCGGCGAGGCCGCTGGTGACGGGGCGGCTGGCGCAGGCGCTGAAATGGCTGGGCGAAACATGGCGCGACGATCCGGCGCGCGTCGCGCTCAACGGTGGCGACGGCTTCCTGCTCCTGCCGCAGGCCAACGATTTCTTCGAGCTGCCGCCGATTTCGGTGCCGCTGGACTACCAGACCCATGTGGCGCCGATGATCTCGGACATGGGAGCCATGCTGGCAACGGCGGCGCTGGTGCGCAAGGTTGGTGCGAAGGGCGGGGGTTAGCCGGCGTCCTTCTCAGCAATCGAAGCCGTATTTGTCGCGCATGTGGTCCGCCTCTTCCTTCGATATTCTTTGGAACATCACACAGACGGTGAAGCTGCCGACCTGTCGTCCGTCGCGGGTATATCCCCAGTCGGAAATGTCTTCCCTGCTGAATTCTATGTTCTGGCCGAGGACGACGTTGCGCACTTCTTCCGGCTGGTTCGCCAATATGCCGACAAAGCCGGTTTTGGTGCGCCGGAACGGGATCACCCAGAAATGTTCAGTGACATGCCCGTCGCGCACCTTGACCTTCAATTTGAACCTGTCCGTGCCGGAGGGCGGCGCTTCGGCCAGGGCCAGGAATTCATCCAGGCCGGCGAGCGCATGCGCCGTCGCCGCCGTCATTTCAGGATCGCCGGGAGCAAAAATAACCGTCTTGTCGTCACCCGGGTCGGCGCCTTGCGCGCCTGCCAATTCCGGAGCCAGCACCAGCATCAGCGATATGATGGTTCGGACTGCAAGTTTCATGGCTGGCCCCTCGTCGTGACGGTTTGCACCATCCTGCATCTATCCCGAATTTGCAACCATGGCGCGAGTCTTTGTTGGCATTCCGGGATAGCGGTTGAGCCGATCCATGAAACAAAACTTGTATCGATGGAAAGTCGGCAGGCGGTTTCGTGATGCAAGCCGAGGCAATTGCGGCGGCTGCATGATGGCCGCGAGGCGTCCGCCGCAATCGGCTAAACGACTCTTTTCGTGGAAGAACTGCACGCGTCGAGGCAAACCGTGTGCCTGGAAAGAGTGTCGGCCATAGGCAATGTGTCGGAATTAAGCCGCTGATTTTCTTGCTAAAATTCACCCAATGTGATTTGCGGGAGAGCAGGCTTCCGTTCCAGTTTCCGGGCGTTCGGCGCTGCCGCTTCGCAAGGCGGCCCGGAAAACCGAAACAGCACGGAGTGCTATCCATGAAGAAGACCCTCGCAACCACCGCCGCCCTGCTTGCCTTCCTCGGCACCGCCTACGCCGCGACCGTTCAGGGCACCATCCAGGCGGTCGATCCGACGACCAAGTCGATCACGCTGGATGACGGCAAGATCTACCAGCTTTCGCCCAAGGCCTCGGTCGGAAAATTCAAGGTCGGCGCCAAGGTGGCTGTGACGGTGGATGACAAGACCGGCATGGTGACGTCGATCAAGAAGGCCTCGTAGAGGTAAGGCATTCATCGCTCATCCTGGTCCTCTCCCCGTGAAGAACGGGGGGAGGGTGCATCTTGCGTGATGAGCCCTGACTGATCGGTCCAAGGCCTGATTGCGATGTGGTTCCCCCAATCCGTCGCTGCTTCGCAGCGCCACCTTTCCCCCTCCGGAGGGAAAGGAAGGGAGCATTTCTGGGCGAGCTTTGAGCGCAAAAGGCCTGGCGCCTTTCCTCTCCCCCGTCGATCGGGGGGGCCGAAGGACGGGCGAGACCCGTGGCTCGCCCCCGCTAGGTGTCTCGGCAAGGCCGAGACGGAGTGGGGGTCGACCAGCGCGGCATAAGAGGAATGGATGCGCCAAGTTGCCACGCACTCGGCCAACCGCCCAGGCCTGGCAGCCCTCAAGGCTGATTGAAGGACCTACAGCCCCGTCGGCATCAGGCCGGCCAGCCAGTTCACCGAGCGCTTGGCGGCGTCGGCGGTGGCGGAGGCGGCACGGCCGAGATCGCTCTTGACCACCGCATAGCCGTTCTTCGTGCGATAGAGCACGCCGGTGCCGCCATCGACCACCTGCTCATAGGCGACGGGCCGGGCTGCGGCGGCCTCCATGGCCGTCGTCGGCGAGCCCACGGGAACGCTCGGCCGGTGGCTGAGTTCGGGCGGCAGCGGCCGTTCCGGCTCGACGGTCCGGTCGGCGGGCTTGAGGTCCGGACGGGACGCGATCGCGGCCAGATGCGAGGAGGACGCCGAGCCCTTGGCGCGACAGATGCCGGACACCAGCGGATAGTTGAAATTGCGCTGGTGCAGGATCTGGCTTTTCATCGCGGCTTCGCATTCGGCGATGGTCGACCACTTGGCCGGCGTCTCGCCGATGTATTCGCAAAGCTTGGCGTCGCAGTCGCAGCCGACAATGGTCATGGCGACAAGGGCGGTCTTGATCACGGTCTTGTCCCTTCGAGATGCCCCCCGGCAACCCATTCAGGCGCATGCCGCGAGCGACATGCGAAATCCGGCACTCCTTCGCGCGCGATCAAGGCGGGATTTGGCCGCGATTATGGAATGAGCGTGGCGAAGCGGACAATCCCGGCCGGCGTGGCCGAAAGGCCTCAGTAATCGTACACATGCTCCAGCCTGGCGCCGGCCTTCATCAGCGCCGGCAGCACCAGATGCAGCCTGCGCACGGCAACCACCATGCCGGTGCGGCGCGTCGAGGGCTGCGCCGGGAGCGCGTAGCTGAACAGGATGCGCATGCCTTCCGGGACGGCGATCGCATCCGTGGACAGCACAGTGACCATGATCTGGTCATTGCCGCCGATCTCGACGAAGGAGACGCCCCTGTCGATCAGGCGCGGGATCATGTCGGTGAAGGTCTGGTCGCGCCTGGTGACGAAGATGGTGCCGTCGGCGCCATAGTCGCGTTCCAGCAAGGTGTCGGGCTCGTTGCGCGTGGCTTCGCCGACCGGCCCCCTGGCCCAGACATGGATGTCGAGCAGGGCGGGGTCGGCGGCGGTCTGTCCCTGCCTGATCAGGTCGGCATAGCCCTGCTTGATCGTGTCGGCCAGACCGAAGGCAAGCTTGCGTTCGCTGGTGCGGACCGCACTGTCGCCGGGCGCAGGCTGCACGGCAAACAGGCCGGCGCGCTTTTGCGCAAAGGGGAACTGGTACCATGGAGCCTGGTCGAGAGAGCCCGCATAGTCCGCCGCCACCCTGGCCTGGTAGATGTCGGCGGCGGTGCGCTTGCCCGCCATGGCCTCGGTAATGCGGCCGACCGTGTTCTCATAGGCCCATTGCACGATGTGCTCGATCGAGTTGCTGGTGCCGTTGACGACCAGCATCTGGTGGTCGTCATAGTTGAACCTGTCGGCGGAGCTGGCGCGGATCACAGTGGCATAATCCTGCCAGAAGTGGCCGACATAGGACCAGTAGGGAAAGCCGCTCGGCTGGTCCTTGGCGACAAAGCCGGCATAGTCGCGCGCGGCGTAGACGATCGCCCATTCGGGGTAGGTGAGGAAGGTCGATTCCTGCGGCCGCTGGTAGCCGGGGATCTCGGCGCGCACCTTGTCGGCCAGCACCTTGGGCGGCGCGCCGTCGGCGATACCGGGCAGCGGCGTCTTGTCGATCGAGGACGTGGTCAGGAAACCATAGGTCAACCCGACGACCGGGACGAGAATGACGATGACGACCAGCCAGAGGATCGTCTTGACGAGGCGCTTCAGCCAGCGGAACAGGAACATGGCCGGTCAGGCCGCGGCGAAGTGGTCAAGGACGCGCTTTGGCAGCGCGAAGCCGATACAGACGACGATGCCGCCAATCAGAATATGCGGCAGGCTGGTGAAGAAGCGGGGCGGGAATTCGATATTGCTGAGCGACCGGAAGCCGATGGCGACAACGCCGAAGAACAGGAACGCGTAGGCAACGGCAAGCTTCTGAACCGGCGTCATGAAGTACCCCCCTGCAGGGAGCCCGTTCGCTGACGCGTATATGCCGGCCGCCTGACGTGCTTCGCGGTTCCGATGCTCGCGGACCGGATGTCCGCCGCGTTCGGTCCCCGAACCCACGCCATGCACCTCGACAGAGCGCGCCCTCCAGCGGACTCCAACGACGCCGAACGTTAGCCGATTTTGGCGCAGGTTGCAGCCCCAACCGGAAACACCGTTAAAATTGCGGGGAATGGCCAAAAAACAGTCGGCGCCGGGATTTCTCCCAGCGCCTCCCTGTCAGATCAGGACACGGTCGCGGCAGCAACTTCCGTAAAGTCGTCGCGCCATGCCGGCCTTGATTTTGACGGTCCTGCCAGTCGCCACCCGGAGGCAGCGCCCGTTCCAGACCACGCCGGTCTCGACCCTTGCGGGCCTTGCCCTGCGTGCCATCGAAGGTTTTTGCCGTCCTTCATGGCAGCATCGGTCCGCCGTCGGCGTTGGCACGCTTTCCGCGGCCCCGTAGGTCTCGGCTTCCGTCCCTCCAGCAAGCGAACCTGCTCTTGTTCCGGGCCGTACGGGCCTCAGGAAATCCACCTCTCGCTTTCGCCTTTCGGCTGGGCGATCCGTAGCCGCCTGAGATGGGTTGAACTTACGCCGGGTAAGGGTCCTGGGGAATGCCCGCGCCCCTGTGGATAGCGGGATTATCGGGGACCAGTGCCAGAAGCCGAGGAAATTCAAGCGCCAAGGCATTAGACAGGCCGCCCCCGCTTTTCGGCGTCCCGCGCCCGGCGCCACTTGCCCCGCCAGCCCGTCCGGGTTTGAATGCCGGCAAAAGACCGGACGCCCCATGTCCGGCGCCGGGGAGGGCCAGCATTTGAAGGTCGGGGTGGTTCTCAATCCGATTGCCGGCGGCGGCCGGCTGAAGCGGCGTTGGCCCGAAGTCGCCGCCTCCCTGAAAAAGCACTTCGGCGATTTCGAACTGCGCGAGACGCAGGCCGAGGGGGATGCCGAACGGCTGGCGATCGATCTCGCGGCGAACGGCTTCGACCTGGTCATCGCGGCCGGCGGCGACGGCACTGCCAGCGAGGTGGCCGACGGACTGCTGCAGGCCCGCGCGGAGAGCGGCAGGACGGCCGAACTCGGTCTCCTGCCTTGCGGTACCGGCATCGATTTCGCGCGCGGCCTCGCTTTGCCGAAGGAGATCGACGCAACGTTGAAACGGATCGCCGAGGCGCAACCCAGGACGGTCGACGCCGGCCGTATCTGCTACATCGACGACCAGGGCGCGCTGGCCAGCCGCCACTTCATCAACATCGCCAGCCTGGGCCTGTCGGGGGCGACCGACCGCGCCGTCAACGCCGACAAGCGCAAGGGCAGGATGTCGGCCAAGACGCTGTTCCTGTGGCGCACCGTCGTCGAGTTCATCCGCTACCGCTTCCAGCATGTCAGGATCACCGTCGATGAAGGCGCGCCGGTCGAGGCGCGCATGGCGCTGGTGGCAGTGGCCAACGGAAGATTCTTCGGCGGCGGCATGATGATCGCGCCGGACGCGGAATTGACCGACGGGCAGTTCGACATCGTCATCCTGCGCGCCGCGGGCAAGCTGAAGCTGATCTGGGATATCCGCCTGCTCTATGGCGGCCGCCACCGCAACCATCCGGCCATCACCATATTGCGCGGCAGGAAAGTGGTTGTCGAACCGATTGGCGATGCCGAAAAGAACGGCGCCCTGGTCGATATAGACGGCGAGTCGCCCGGGCGTATACCGGCGACATTCGAGATCCTGCCCGGCGCGCTGACGCTGAGATATTGAGCGAAGGCGTTGCCTCTGGGTGGGGCGCCCCACAACGTCGTCATCCCAGGGTCTTCGCGACGGAGCTTCGCTCCTGCTTCGCCCGTGGATGACGAAGCGATAGGCGTTTCAGCCAATCGCCGAGGCATGCGGTTCGGTCGAAGCTCTACCCGACAAGACCAATCGCAATCTTGCAGCTCTGATTCAAGTTCCTACGGTCTTGATACTGAATGTCTGTCTAAATTATTGATTTCTATAACTAATATAATCGGCTTCATATCTCCAGCTTCGCCGGAAAGCCGGGCGCACGCAGGTCCGTGCCGACGGCATCCTCGAGCAGCTTGACGATCTGGGTCGACCAGGCGCCGCCGCCATAGGCGGCCTTGCCTTGCTCGAAAATCGTATTGACTTGCGAGGCAAGTTCCAGCGGCACGCCGAAATCCCGGCCCATGCCCAGCGCGAAGCCGAGGTCCTTCAGTGCCAGGTCCATGGTGAAGCCGATGTCGTAGGAACCGTTGAGCACGAGCTGGCTTTCGGTCTCGTGGACGAAGCTGTTGCCGGAGGAGGCAACGATCGCGTGATAGGACTGGGCAAGGTCGAGGCCACCTTGTTTGGCTAGCATCAGTGCCTCGCCGGCGGCGACGAGATGGATGAAGGCCAGCATGTTGGTGATGACCTTGATCACCGCCGCCGAGCCGACCGGTCCCATCAGGAAGGATTTCGCGCACATCGCCTCGATGGCGGCGCGATGGCGCTCGTAGAGTGCGGCATCGCCGCCGACCAGCGCGGTGATCTTTCCGGCCGCCGCCAGATGCACGCCGCCGGTAACCGGACACTCAAGCGTCTCGACACCGCCTGCAGAGGCGAGGGCGGCAAGGCGCACGATCTCGTCGCGACCATTGGTCGACATCTCGATCCAGGTGCCGCCCTTGGGCAAGCCTTCGAGCAGGCCGCCGGGGCCAGCCAGCACCTGTTCACTGACCTTGGGCGAGGGGAGGCAGGTCACGGCATTGCCGGCCCGCGCCGCCGCCTCGGCGGGGCTGTTGGCCGCAATGGCGCCCAGTCCCACGAGGCGCTCGACGGCAGTGCGATCACGATCGAAGACCGTGACCGCAAAGCCGTTGCGGACCAGGCTGGCGGCAAGGTTGCCGCCGAGATGGCCAAGGCCGATGAAGGCGTAGCTTTGGCTCACGGCATCAGCGGCGTCTGCATCATCTGCAGATGCAGGTCCTTGCCGGTGTAGGGATGCGCGTCGCAGACCGCCTCGTTGAGCTCGACGCCGAGGCCGGGTTCCTTCGACGGGATGACATTGCCGTCCTGCCACTCGATCTTCTTCTTCAGGAGCGTGGCGTGGAAGCCGTCCCACTGCTTCAGCGATTCCAGGATCAGGAAGTTGGGCAGTGTCACCGCCAGCTGGATGTTGGCGGCGCCCACGATCGGCCCGCAATAGCAATGCGGCGCGACCTGGATGTGGTAGGCCTCGGCCATGGCGGCGATCTTCTTGGTTTCCAGGATGCCGCCGGAGCGGCCAAGATCGGGCTGCAGGATGGTCGCGGCACGGTTCTCGATGACGCGGGCGAATTCGGACTTGGTGGTCAGCCGCTCGCCGGTGGCGATCGGGATTGAGGTGCCACGGGCGACCTGCGCCATCACCTCGGGCATATCCGGCGGCACCGGCTCCTCGAACCACAGCGGATCGTAGGGCTCGATGGCGCGTGCGATGCGCAGCGCGCCCGACGCGGTGAACTGGCCGTGCGTGCCGAACAGGATGTCGGCACGCGTGCCGACCGCCTCGCGGATCGCCTTGATCATGCGGGTCGAGACGTCGATGTCGAGCAGGCGCGGCTGGTGGCCGTCGAAAGCGGTGTAGGGACCGGCGGGATCGAGCTTGACTGCGTTGAACCCCTGCTCGACATATTCGGCCGCGCAGGCGGCGGCCATTTCGGGGTCGTTGTAGACATTCCTGCCGTCGGGTGCGTCTTCCGAATGGACGCTGCCGGTATGCGGGTAGAGATAGGTGTAGGAGCGCAGCGTCTCGTGCACCTGACCGCCGAGCAGCTTGTAGACCGGCTTGCCGGCCTCCTTGCCGATGATGTCCCAGCAGGCCATTTCGAGCGCCGAGAAGCAGCCCATGCCGGTCACATCGGGGCGCTGGGTGAAGCCGGAGGAATAGGCGCGGCGGAAGAAGTTCTCGATGTCGTGCGGATCGTGGCCGATCAGATAACGCTCGGCCATGTCCTCGACCAGCTTGGCCGTGATGTGGGCGGAGAAGGTGGCGTTGTAGGCTTCGCCATAACCGACCACGCCGCCATCGGTGGTCAGCTTGACGAAGATGAAGTACTTGCCGCCGATGCCGGGCGGTGGGTTGCCAACAACCCAGGTCTTGACGTCGGTGATCTTCATGCGTGGTCCTCCAGAACCAGTTCGGCGCCTTTCCAACCGGTCATGACCGAGGCGGCGTTGGTGTTGCCGGTGATGTTGTCGGGAAAGATCGAGGCGTCGATGACGCGCAGGCCGTCGAGCCCGTGCACTTTCAGCCGCGGATCGACGACGGATCGCGAGGCGTCCGGCCCCATGCGGCAGGTCGAGACGGGGTGATACACGGTGCCTGAGCGCTTCCTGAAATCGGTGATCAGGTCGGCGTCGGACTGGATCGACGGGCCGGGCAGCACCTCCTCGGCGATGATCTCGGCCATGGCCGGCATCGAGGCGATCTTGCGCACGAACTTCACAGCCGCCAGCATCTCCTCGACATCGGCGTTGGTCGAATAGGCGTTGGCGACGATCCTGGGATAATCCAGCGGATTCTTCGAGCGTATCATGATCTCGCCGCGGCTCGACGGGCGGCAGTTGGACAGGCCGATGGAGAAGCCAGGCCAGGGGTCGGGCGTCAGGATCGGGCGCTCGCCGCTCTTCGGGATGACGGTCGAGAAGGCCTGGAAATAGAGCTGCATGTTGGGGCGCGAGAACGCCGGGTCGGTGCGGAAGAAGCCGCCGCCGTGGTTCATCGACAGCGACAGCGGGCCGGATCGGGTCAGGATGTACTGCATGCCGACCAGGAGCTTGCCCCACCAGGGGCGCAGGATCTGGTTGAGCGTCGGCACCTTGCCCTTGAACGTGTAGTTGATGCCGACATGGTCCTGCAGGTTGGCGCCGACATTCTCGTTGGCATGGACGACAGGGATGCCAAGTCCCTTGAGCAGCTCGGCCGGGCCGACGCCGGAAAGCTGCATGAGCTGCGGCGAGTTGATCGAACCGGCGGAGAGGATCACCTCGCGGCCGGCGCGCGCCGTCGTCGTCTGGCCATTCTGCAGATACTCGATGCCGACGGCGCGCTTGCCCTCGAACAGGATCTTCGTCGCCAGCGCATTGGTCTCGACGCGGACATTGGCGCGCTTCATCGCCGGGCGCAGGAAGGCGCGCGCCGCCGACATGCGGCGGCCGTTCTTCGTCGAAATCTGATAGGTGCCGACGCCTTCCTGGGCGGCACCATTGAAATCGCGGTTGAGCGGCAGGCCGGCCTGCTGGCCGGCGGCGAGGTAACGCTTCGTCAGCGGGTGGACGGCGTTGGTCGTGTCGGTGATGTGCAGCGGGCCGCCGGTGCCGCGCCATTTGTCGGCGCCGGCCTCATTGTCTTCCAGCGCCTTGAAGGCCGGCAGCAGATCATCGTAGCCCCAGCCGGGGTTGCCGGCGTCGCGCCAGTCGTCGAAATCCTCGCGCGCGCCGCGGATCCAGACCATGGCGTTGATCGAACTCGACCCGCCGAGCAGCTTGCCGCGCGGCCAGTGGTCGACATTGCCGCCCAAACCGGGATCGGGCTCCGGCTTGTAGTTCCAATTCACCGCCGGGTCGAAGAAGGTCTTGCCGTAGCCGAGCGGCATCTGGACGTAGAAGCGGCGGTCCGTGCCGCCGGCCTCGAGCACCAATACCGAAAAACGGCCCGAGGCCGACAGTTTGTCGGCAAGCACCGAGCCGGCCGAGCCGGAGCCGACGATGATGAAGTCGTAAGTCTGCATGATGGGCGCGGGTAGCTCCTGAAACCGGGGCGCAGCCTAGACGCCACGGGTTCGCCGCGTCACCGGACCTTCCGGCATCGGTTGTGAAAAAAGCGACTGGTATATCCAGTCGGCTTGCGTGGAATCCCGACAATCGCGCTTGAAATGCACCGGCTCGACGGCCTATGCGGTGGCATGGCTCAATCTGCGGAAGGCAGGTCATCATCATGCGCACCCTGTCGGATGCTTTCATTCCGGAATTGCCGGGTTACTACAAAGGCAAGGTGCGCGAGAATTACGACCTGGCGGACGGGCGGCGCATCATCATCGCCACCGACCGCCTCAGCGCCTTCGACACCATCCTGACCTCGATCCCGTTCAAGGGCGAGATCCTCACCCAGACCGCGCGCTACTGGTTCGAGCAAACCGCCGACATCTGCCCCAACCATGTGCTCGAATATCCCGACCCGAATGTCGTGGTCGGCACAAGGCTGGACATCCTGCCTGTCGAGATCGTCGTGCGCGGCTATCTGGCGGGGACCACCAGCACCTCGATCCTGACGCGTTACAAGCGCGGCGAGCGGGAGATGTACGGCATGCGCCTGCCGGACGGAATGCGCGACAATGAGAAGCTGGCGGAAGCGATCATCACGCCAACGAGCAAGGCGGCGGACGGCGGCCATGACGAACCGCTGTCGAAGGCCGAGATCATCGGGCAGGGGCTGCTCACGCAGGCGCAGTGGGACACGGTATCAGGTTACGCCTTGAAGCTGTTCGCGCGCGGCCAGGCGCGCGCCGCCGAGCGCGGCCTGATCCTCGCTGACACGAAATATGAATTTGGCACCGACGCGAACGGCACCATCATCCTGGCCGACGAGATCCATACACCCGATAGCAGCCGCTACTGGATCGCTGCGAGTTATGAACAGGCGCTGGCCAGCGGCACGCGGCCGGAGAGCTTCGACAAGGATTTCATCCGCTCCTGGGTGGCCGCGCGCTGCGATCCCTACAAGGACCCGATCCCGACAATTCCAGACGAAATCGTCGAGCAGGCTTCGCGGGTCTATGCCCAGGCTTACGAGGCGATCACGGGCAGGACGTTTATGCCAGACTTGTCGGGTAACACGGTTCTGGACCGCATCCGGGCCAACCTTGCCGGTTATTTCTGAGACGCGGCCTTTCGTTTGGCGCTCTGGTTCGAAGCCGCGCTGGTCGACCCCCACTCCGTCTCGGCTTCGCCGAGCCACCTATCCCCCGATCGACGGGGGAGAGGAAAGGCGCCTGGCTTTTTTGCGCTCGACGCTTGTCCAGCAAGGCTCCCTTCCTTTCCCTCCGGAGGGGGAAAGGTGGCGCTGCGAAGCAGCGACGGATTGGGGGAAGCCCGCTCCAAAACCCGCAATCATCGAAAGTTGACGCCCCCGGCGAGCGCCAAGGTTTGCCTTTTACCCATGGTGGCGAGGAAATAGCACCCTCGGCGCGTTGACCTGTTCCAGCGGCGGCGGTACGGGATCGATGACCATCACCTCACGAGGATTTTGCCCATGGTGCATTACGCGGACGGACGGCCGATCGGAGACCTGACGCTGCGCACGCTGGCCATGCCTTCGGACGCCAATGCGGCCGGCGACATTTTCGGCGGCTGGGTGATGGCGCAGATGGATCTGGCCTGCGGCATTCGCGCCGCCGAGCGCGCCAGGGGCCGCGTGGTGACGGCGGCGGTCAAGGAAATGTCCTTCGCCAAGCCGATGAAGATCGGCGACACGCTGTGCATCTACACCCATGTCGAACGCGTCGGCCGCACCTCGATGACGCTCAAGGTCGAGGCCTGGGCGCAGCGCTACCTCTCCGACCTGATGGAAAAGGTTACCCATGCCGATTTCGTCATGGTGGCGCTGGACGGCGAGGGCAAGCCGAAGGCCGTGCCGGCCGAAGCTTGACGAGAGGCGGTTCCACCGCTCCCCGGCGTTTGTAACACCGCCCGCGCCTGACGATGTTTCCGCGACATCCAACGGTTTCCTTCGCGCCCGATCCTGGCGGCGCAGGAGGACACATGATGCGTCAATACATGCTGACCGGCTGGCTGGTGGCAGCCCTTGTGGCCCTTGTCTGCCTGCTCGGCGTGACAGCCTATGCCGAGGTCAAGCAGGATCTCCCGCGCACTGCCTGCCTGCATGTCAATACGGACATAAGGAAGCCGGCGGCGTCCTGCGAAGGCATGGCCCCACGAGTCTAGAGCTCTTCAGCCTCGGACGCCGTCGAACTTTTCGCGCGCCGCCCTGACGCGCTGCGTGTTCCTGCGCGCCCATTCGCCCAGCGCGCTGACAGGGATCAGCAAGTCGTGGCCGAGTTCGGTCAGCTCATAGTCGACGCGTGGCGGGATCGTCGGGAACACGGTGCGGGTGACGAAGCCGTCGCGCTCGAGACCGCGCAGCGTCGTGGTCAGCATCTTTTGCGAGATGCCACCGACGGCGGCGCGCAACTCGTTGAACCGCAACGACCCGGCACCCAGCTTGCCGACCACGAGAACGGTCCATTTGTCACCGATATGCTGGAGGATTTCCGAAACCGCGCGGCAGTCCTCGGTGTTGTGTGGGTGCCTCAGTAACAAAACGGTGCCTCCTTGCGTCGGGAGCTGACAGTATCTCATATAGCGCCGGTATCTAAATGATACCAGCTTTTTACTGGAATGGAGAGCCCCCATGTCAAAGCCGAAAATCGCCATCATCGTCGGTTCGACGCGCGCCGCGCGCTTCGCCGACGTGCCTACCCAATGGATCGCCAAGATCGCCAAGTCGCATGCCGACATCGACGTCGAGGTGGTCGACCTCAGGGATTTCCCGTTGCCCTTCTTCGATGAAGTCGCCTCTTCCGCCTGGGTGCCGTCGACCAACGAAGTGGCGCAGCGCTGGCAGAAGAAGGTCGCCGAATATGACGGCTTCATCTTCACCGCCGCCGAATACAATCACGGCCCGACGGCGGTGCTGAAGAACGCCATCGACTACGCCGCCAACGAATGGAACAAGAAGCCGGCCGGCTTTGTCGGCTATGGCAGCGTCGGCGGCGCGCGTGCTGTCGAGCAGCTGCGCCTGCATGCCGTCGAGTTGCAGATGGCGCCGGTCAAGTCAGCCGTCCACATCGCCTGGGGCGACTTCCTGGCCGTGCGCCAGGGCGAGAAGAAGCTCGAGGAACTCGAGCATCTGAACCAGGCCGCGACCGCGCTGGTCAACGATGTCGCTTGGTGGGCCAAGGCGCTCAAGAGTGCGCGTCAGGCTGACGCGCTGGCCGAGGAAATCAAGGCCGCCTGACCATCGCAACCATCCTCCCAAGGATATAGGGGTGGCGCTTGCGCCGCCCCCTGGAGCTGTTCATCACTGAACGGCTCGAGATCCTTGCGGCAGGCAATTCCGGGAAACCGTTTCACACTTTCCTGGAATTGTCTCCAATCGGTCAGACGCGAAGCAGCGTCTTGATCGCGCGCCTTTCGTCCATCGCACGGTAGCCTTCCGCGACCTCGGCCAGCGGCAGTTGAAGGTCGAACACCTTGCCGGGCTTGATCTTGCCCTTCAGCACGCGATCCAGGAGATCGGGCAGGAATCGCCGCACGGGAGCCGGTCCGCCGAGCATGCGCTTTTGGCCGAAGAAGAGGTTCTGACCATCGAAGGTGACGCCGTGCGGCACACCGACATAGCCGATCGTGCCGCCGGGGCGAGAACAGGCCAGCGCCTGGTCGAACGATTCCCTCGTGCCGACGCATTCCAGCACCGAGTCCGCGCCGACGCCCTTGGTGAGGTCCTTGATGCGGGCCACGCCTTCCTCGCCGCGCTCCACGACGATGTCGGTGGCACCGAAGTCGCGGGCGAGTTTCTGGCGGCTGGCGTGGCGGCTCATGGCGATGATGCGTTCCGCGCCCATCTCCCTGGCCGCGAGGACGCCCATCAGGCCGACGGCGCCGTCACCGACCACGACAACCGTCGATCCTTCCCGCACCTCGGCCGCGTCGGCCGCATACCAGCCGGTGCCCAGCACATCCGACACGGCCAAAAGGTCGGGCACGAGTTCGTCTGGCGGAACCTCGGCCGTCGCCACCAGCGTGCCGTCCGCCAGCGCCACGCGGGCATAGGGGGCCTGCGCACCCGTCATGAACTCGCGTTGCACACAGGAAGACTGGAAGCCGAAGCGGCAATGCGGACAGGTGTTGTCGGATAGGCAGAAGGAGCCGACGACGAACTGGCCGGGACGGACCGTGCGGACTTCACTGCCGACCTCAACGACGATGCCGCAATATTCGTGGCCCATATGCATGGGGCCGTCGACAGTCTGGAGCCCACGATACGGCCACAGGTCCGACCCGCAGATGCAACTGGCCGAAAGCTTGATGATGGCATCTGTAGGATGAATGATCTTGGGGTCCGCGACTTCCTCGCAGCGGATGTCGCCTGGCTTGTGAAGGATGGTTGCGAGCATCTTTATTTCCTTTCGTTCCATGGGAGAGGGGCAAGGGCGAATTCGGCTCCTTGACATGGCCGTCCGCCCCTCCCGCGGCGGTCAAATGCGTTCGATGTGAAGCGGGAATTTGCCGGGCACGTGCAAAGCCTCGTGGCCTCCGTCGAACCGGCCAAGCCTGATCAGACCGGGATGGCGGTAGTCGGCGTAGAACATCGCCAGATTGCCCCATGGCATGAAGTAGCAGAGGTCGTAGGGCCGCTCATCGCCGAACGGACCGCTTCCCTCTTCGGTGAGCTTGCGTGGCAGGTAGGCGATCTTTTCATTGTGGGCATAGTTCTCGATCGTTAGATCGAGCGGCAGCATCGAGAAGAAATCGCGCGCCGACGGATTGTCATGCAGGGTGGCGGTCATGGTCCGGCCGTCGAAGGTCATGCTGATCCTCATGTCGGTGGGCTCCCGGCTGGCTGCATCCTTGCGCTGCTGGCTTGCGGCGGGACGCGGGAGGATCGTCGCCGCAAGCACCGTACCGAACACTATCCGGCGGGTGAACAGGCTGCCTTGGGAAGCCATGTCTTCAGCCTTCCGTTGTGCGCCATGCCGCCACAGCGAGCACGGATGATCCGCATAAAAGGACCGCGCCGAATGCGAACGCCCCGGACCAGCCGATCCTATCGAACAGCATGCCGCCGATCGCGGCGCCGCCGGTGATGGCGAACTGGATGGTGGCGACTTGCAGTCCGCCGCCGGCTTCGGCATCGTCGGGCAGCACGCGGCTCAGCCATGTCCCCCAGCCGACAGGTGCCGCGGTGCCGAAGAAGCCCCAGGCGACGAGCAGAAGCGACACCGCAACGGGCGCGGCGCTGAAGGCGATCAGCTCGGTGGCAAGGACAGCCATGGCAAGCGGAATGACGATCAGGATGCTGAACAGGCGCGTGCGCAGCAGCCGGCCGATGCACCAGGTGCCCGCCACGCCCGCCAGCCCCATGGCCAGCAGCATCGCGGAGAGCACCGGGATGCCGACGCCAGTGACGGTTTCGAGAAACGGGCGTAGATAGGTGAAGAGCGCGAACTGGCCCATGAAGAACAACAGGATGGAGGCCATTCCCATCGCGACCGGGCGGCGGCCAAGCAGCGACAGCGCGTTGGCGGAAGCCGCCCTGTTGCGCGGGGGCAGGGGCGGCAGGCTGATCCATTGCCAGACAAGCGCCAGCAGGCCGAGCGGGACGACAAGGAAGAAGGCGCCCCGCCAGCCGACATAAGCGCCGAGCAAGCTGCCCAGAGGGGCGGCGATCGTCGCGGCGATGGCATTGCCCGCGTTCAGCATGGCAAGCCCCTTCGGCACCATGTCTTGCGATACGAGCCGCATGACGATCGACGTCGACATCGACCAGAAACCACCGATCGCGACCCCCAGCAAGGCGCGCCCTACCATCAACAGCGCGTAGTTCGGGGCGAAGGTCACGGCGAGGCCGGAGACGATGAGGAGCAAGGTGAATCCGGTCACGACGATGCGACGGTCGATCCGGCGCGTGAGGCCGGCGACCAGCAGGCTGGTCAGCACCGCGAACGCGCCCGAGATCGATATGGCCTGGCCTGTCTGGCCTTCGGTGATGGCGAGATCGGCCGCGATCGGCGAGAGCAGGCTGACGGGCATGAATTCGGATGCGATCAGGACGGCAACGCACAGCGCCATCGAAAACACCGCCCCCCATGCGGGGCGGGTATCGACAAGCCGTGAGTCGTAGGTGGTTTCCATTGCCGGGTATCCTTGCTGGGCAGCGGCTCGCCCGATGGATCGGGACCGAAGGCCGCTGCCGCCAAGCCGGGAAGATATCGCCGGCAAGCTTGTCTGATTAGTGGAGATAATCTGCATGGACTTATCGGGCTGTGATATGAATTTGAGTCCGGAGGCAGTCCATGCAGCGCGACGACATGAAGGATCTGCTCTGGTTTCTGGCCGTCGCCAGGGAGAAGAGCTTCACCAGGGCGGCCGCCAGGCTCGGAACCTCGCAATCGACGCTCAGCCACACCATCAAGCAATTGGAAGCCCGTCTCGGGGTGCGCCTGCTGACGCGCACCACGCGGAGTGTTGCGCCCACCGAGGCGGGCGAGCGGCTGTTCCGGTCGGTCGCGCCGCGCATCGAGGACATCGAAGCCGATCTGACGAGCCTGGCGGCATTTCGCGACAAACCGTCTGGAACAGTGCGCATCACGCTGTCGGATCATGCGCTGCAGACCACGGTATGGCCGAAGCTGCGGCCAGTGCTGCTCGACTATCCGGATCTGCGCGTCGAGCTCTACAGCGACAATGGCATGCGAAACATCGTGGAAGAGCGGTTCGATGCCGGGGTGCGGCTCGGCGAAAGCATCGACAGGGACATGATCGCCGTCCGCATCGGCCCGGACTGGCGGCTGGTGGCAGTGGCGTCGCCGGACTACTTTCGCCGTCGCCCGGCTCCGAAAACGCCGCAGGATCTCGTCGGGCACGACTGCATCAACATGCGCCAGACCACCTTTGGCGGGCTCTATGCCTGGGAGTTCACGAAGGACGGCCGTGACCTCCGGGTCCGGGTGGAAGGCCAGCTCACCTTCAACACGTCAATTGCCATGATCGACGCCGCGATGAGCGGCTACGGCATCGCCTACGTGCCCGAGGACCTCGTCAGCCGCCATCTTTCGGAAGGGCGGCTGGAACTTGCGCTGGGCGACTGGAGCCTGCCTTTCCCGGGCTATCACCTCTACTATCCAAGCCGGCGGCAGATTTCCCCGGCCATGGCGGTGATCGTCGATGCGTTGCGCCATCGAAGCTGAGACAGGCGATGTCCGGGAGGATCAGGTTGCCGGAGGCGCGATTGTTCCGCCTAATCGCCTGCGCGGGCGAGCAGCAGCGCGCGCTCCCTGTCATTACCGGTCAATTGCGCGGCCTGGCGGAAGGCGGCGCGGGCTTCCACTGGGCGCCCCAGCTTTTCCAGGAGATCGCCTCGCACGGTCGGCAACAGATGCGAATCCTTCAGGCGCGGCTCGTCCCGCAACGCCTCGACGATGGCCAGACCCTGTGCCGGGCCGAACGCCATGGAGACGGCCGCGGCCCGGTTGATCTCGACGATCGGCGAGGGGGCAGCCAGGGAAAGCGCCTGATAATAGGCCGATATCGCTATCCAGTCGGTGTCGCCCGGCGTCGCCGCGCGGGCATGGCAGGCCGCGATCATCGCCTGCAGCAGATAGGGGCCGGGCGTCGGCGTCAGGGCCATGGCCCGGTTCAGGCCGTCGAGGCCGCGCCGGATGAGCGACCAGTCCCATCGGCCGCGGTCCTGGTCGAGCAGCAGGACCGGATCGCCGGTTTTGCCGGTGCGCGCGGGAAAACGTGAGGCGCTGAACTCCATCAGCGACACCAGCCCCCGCACCTCGGGCTCATCCGGTATCAGCGCCGTCAGGGAGCGGCCGAGGCGCAACGCCTCGCCGCAGAGATCGGCGCGCAGCCAGTCCGGTCCGGTTGTCGCCACGTAGCCCTCGTTGAAGATGAGATAGACCACTTCCAGCACGGCGGCGAGGCGTTCGCGCCGTTCGTCGGCGCGCGGCGTCTCGAACGGGATCGCGGCATCACGCAGCGTTCGCTTGGCGCGCACGATGCGTTGGGCGGCGGTGGCTTCAGGCACCAGGAAGGCGCGGGCGATCTGCGGCGTCGACAGCCCGCCCAGGAGGCGCAAGGCAAGGGCCGCGCGCTGCTCGGCGGGCAAGACAGGGTGACAGGCGGTGAAGATCAGCCGCAAGAGGTCGTCGTCAATATCCTCGTCGAGCGTGGTTTCGATGTCGGGCATTTCGCGCTCGAGTTCGGCAAGGTCGATGGCGAGTTCGCGATGCTTGCCGTCGATCATGGTGGTGCGGCGCAGCCGGTCGAGCGCGCGGTTCCTGGCGACCTCGGTCAGCCAGGCGGCCGGGTTGCGCGGAATGCCGTCCCGGGGCCAGCGCTCGAGCGCCAGCACAAAGGCGTCCTGCGCGATCTCCTCGGCCAGCCCGATATCCCTGACATAACGGGCGAGCCTGGCGGTGAGCTTCGGCTGCTCGATCCGCCAAACCGCTTCGATGGTGGCCGCTTCGATGGTGGCTGTGGCTGTCAATCTTTCAACTCGATGAAGCCTTCCGCCACCTTCTGGACGTCCTCGGGGAACTCGCTGATTTCAAAGACCCGGCGAATCTCGATCACGTCATTCTCCCCGGCCGGGCAGCGGCGGGCCCATTCGATGGCTTCTTCACGCGAGCGCACGTCGATCACCCAATAGCCGCCGAGCACCTCCTTGACCTCCGCGAAGGGCCCGTCGGTGACGACGGGCTTGCCGCCCTTGAAGCTGACCCGCGCGCCCGATGACGGCGGATGCAGCCCGTCGAGCGCCAGCAAGATGCCTGCCTTCTTCAGCTCCTCATTGTATTTCATCATCCCTTCCACCGCCTTGGCATCGGGCATGACATCGGGCGCCGCCTCTGCGTAGCCCCCGGGAATCATCAGCATCATGAACCGCATTGTCTTCTCCTTGGTTGGATTGGTTCGATGATACGACGAACGGACAACAACGGAATCGACAAGGCGGCGAAAAAAGTTCTGATCTCGATCATGCCGCAGGCCAGGGCGTTGGACCGCCACATGGGCGGGGCTGCCATCTGGCCACGCCATCGCGCCCTGATATATCCGGCTGCAATCCGTCAACTGAGCATATCCGTGAAGTCATCCAGCCTCGCCGGCGCAGCATCCCCCGCAATTCCCGTGCTCGTCTGCGCGCTCGCCATCTTCCTCCTGTCCGGCATGGACGCGGCGATGAAGGTGCTGGTCATCGCGGTCGGCGTCTACAACACGGTGCTGTGGCGCAGCATGCTGGCGACCGTTGTGGCGGGCGCGGGCTGGCTGGCAGGGGGGCGCTCGCTGCCTTCCCCTTCCGTGCTGAGGCTGCACGCGCTGCGCGCCGTGGTGGTCGGCATCGTGCTTCTGTCGTTCTTCTGGGGCTTGGCCAGGCTTCCGCTCGCCGAGGCGATCGGGCTGAGTTTCGTTGCGCCGCTGTTCGCGCTGCTGCTTGCCGCGCTGCTGCTTGGCGAGCGCATCCAGCGTCGGGCGATATGGGCTTCGCTCGCCGGAATAGCCGGTGTCGCGATCATCGTTGCCGGACAGTTCGGCCACGCCACCTATGCACGCGATGCGCTTCTGGGCACGATCGCGGTGCTGGCTTCTACCGTGTTCTACGCCTACAACCTGATCCTCGCGCGGCAGCAGGCGATGGTGGCCAAGCCGATCGAGATCATGCTTTTCCAGAACCTGAGCATCGCGATCATACTGGGCCTCGCGGCGCCATGGCTCGCCGTGGCGTTGCCGAGAGATCTGTGGCTTCCGCTGGCCGGTGTCACGGCGCTGTCGCTCGCCGGCCAGTTCCTGATGAGCTGGGCCTATGCGCGCGCCGAAGCGCAATATCTGATCCCGACCGAATACTCGGCCTTCATCTGGGCGATCGCGCTCGGCTGGTTCTTCTTCGACGAGGCGGTGACGTGGACGACACTGGCGGGAGCCGGCCTGATCGTGGCCAGCTGCCTGATCGCGGCGCGTTCGAACCCGAAGCTGGCCGAGCCGATCGAAGCCGCCGTTTGAGGCCGGGCGGGCGTTCGTCTCAGCGCGCCACCGGGCGATGGCCGTCGGGCAGGCGGGTGGCGATCAGCTTGTCGATACGGCGGCCGTCGAGATCGACCACCTCGAAGCGCCATCCCTGCGCGTCGACGCATTCGCCGGTCGCCGGCAGATGGTGCATGTGCGACAGGACATAGCCGGCGACGGTCTCGTAGTCGCGGTTTTCCGGCAGGTCGATGCCCAGCACCTCGGCCATCTCGTCGGCCTGCATGTAGCCGGCGAGCAGCCAGGATCCATCCTCGCGCTGGACGGCGTTCTCCTCCTCGCCGGCCTCCAGGTCGGAGCGGAAGACGCCGGTGATGGCTTCCAGGATGTCGGCCGGCGTGACGACGCCTTCGAAATGGCCGTATTCGTCATGCACCAGCGCCATCGGCACATCGCTTTCCTTCAACTTCTGCAAGACGTCGAGCGCATCGGCCTGGTCGTGAACGATGGGTGCGGCGCGCACATATTTGCGCGGGTCGAGCACATGGCCGCCAAGCAGCGCCGCCAGGACGTCGCGCGTCTGGATGACACCGACCATGGCGTCGACGCTGCCATCGCCGGCGGGCAGGCGCGAATGCTGGGTCTCCATCAAGAGTCTGCGGATCGTGGCTTCATCGGATTGCAGATTGATCCAGTCGACATCCGTGCGCGGCGACATCACGGCGCGCACGGCGCGGTCGCCAAGCCGCATGACGCCGGCGATCATGCGCCGCTCGTCGGATTCGATGGTGCCGTGATGTTCGGCCTCGGCGACCAGCATCTTGATCTCCTCGTCGGTGACCTTTTCCTCGGCTTCGCCGCGTTGGCCAAGCAGCCACAGGACGGTCCGGCCGGACATATCGAGCAGGAACACCAGCGGGGCCGAGATCGTGGCAAGAATGGTCATGGCGGGGGCCGCTCTGGCAGCAACCCGCTCGGGATCGCGTAGCGCTATCTGCTTGGGAACCAGTTCGCCGATGATCAGCGAGAAATAGGTGATGACGGCAACGACAATGCCGACGCCGAGCGGATCGGCGATGCTCTCGCGCATGCCGGTGGAGGCCAGGAACACGGCAAGCCGGTCGCCCAGAGTGGCGCCGGAGAAGGCGCCGGAAAGCACGCCCACCAGGGTGATGCCGATCTGCACCGAGGAGAGGAATTTGCCGGGATTGGAACCGAGCGCCAAGGCGCGGCCGGCGCCGCTGACATTGCGGTCGATCATTGCCTTGAGCCGGGCTGGCCGCGAAGAAACGATGGCGAGTTCGGACATTGCCAGAAGGCCGTTCACGCAGATGAGGACGACCACGATAGCGATTTCGACGTATAGCATGTGGGCTCAATAGCATTGTGGCGGGGCGCTCGAAAATAGTCCGTCGTTATTTTTGGAATATGACGGGTGACTTTCAGGCATCGTCCCAGTGCGGCGCCGAAAAACGCTCGATGAGGGCGTCGACGACGACGCGTACCTTTGGCGTGAGCGTGCGCGTCACTGGTCAGACGGCGTGAATGACGATGTTTTTCCCGCCCGAGGTTCCCGGCCGCCGGCTCGGCAAGATCGTGATCACCACGACCCGACCGGCGTCAGGGCAAGTCCTTCAGCACGCCAATCACCGCCTTGCCGTCGGTGAAATAAGGATCGCCGCCACCATTGCGGCCGGTTCTGGTGGCGCCGATTCCGGCGAAGTCGCTGGTCGAGATCATCTGGCCGGCGCCGTCGAGGCTCTGAATGATGAAATTGCGTTCCGCATCGATATCGGGGCCGATGTGATGGGTGATGGCGCCGGTGTCGTGGCTCAGGCCCACGCCGCGGTCAAAGCTGGCGGAGCCCAGCCATAGCGGCCGGCCATCGTCGCCTGTGGCGCCGGTCTGCCAGAACCGGACATGATGGCGCCGGTCGGCGCTGATGCCGGCCGGGAGCTCGAAGGCAAGGTTCTGGGGCCGGCCCTCAAACAACAATCGGCTGATCGGCGCGTCCGGGTAGGGGCGGGAGAACAGGACGCTTTCGCCGATATCGATGGCGGTCCTCAGCGTGACCGCGTCGGCGGTGTCCCAGCCGGCGAGCGCGAAGGCGTGGACGACCTCCCTTTCCGTACCGACAAGGCCGATATTGATCGGGTCGCCGGGAATGCCTTGCGGCGTATGCGTCACCATCTCGAAGCGCTGGTTGCGAAAGCCGCGATCGCGCCACGTCCAGAACCCGGGCGCGGCGACATAGGCCAATGCCAGATAGGCGGCGCAGATCGCCAGGAACCAGGTCGTCGCGCGTCGTCGAAGGCTTCGTTGGCTCATCATGTCACCCGAAACTCGGCGCATCTCTTGCCTGCCAAGCCCGGGAAATCAATGGCAAGCGATGCCTGACGGGGTTATCGTCGATCACAGTTTGGCGCGTATGGGGGCAAGAGTGGGAAAACCAGCACGCCGTGGGCCAATGGCGTTGAATGCCGAACTCGTTGCACGGGTGGAGCGCATAGAGCCCGATCCAGGTCCCGATCCTGGGACCAGCGAACATACCGACGGCGAGTTCGATGCCGTCGTCGAGCAATTGCTTGGCGAGCATCGGCCGGAGGCGCTCTGGGTGTTCGCCTACGGATCGCTGATCTGGAATCCCGAATTCACATTTGTCGAACAGCGTCTGGCCACCGCGCCTGGATGGCACCGTTCATTCTGCATGCGGCTGACACGCTGGCGCGGCACCCGTGAATTTCCGGCGCTGATGCTGGCCCTGGACCGGGGTGGCAGTTGCAACGGCATCGTCTACCGGTTGCCTGACCAGGATCATTTCGGGCAGCTCGGCCTGTTGATGCGCCGGGAGATCGATGCCAATCCGCCAACCAACATACCGCGCTGGATCAAGGTGAAGACAAAGGACGGCCCGTTGCTTGCCCTGGCTTTCGTCGCGGCTCCCGAAGGTCCGGCCTATGCCGGACGGCTGCCGCTGGAGCGGGTGGCGCATACTCTGGCGCACGCCGCCGGGCACTGGGGCTCCTCCGCACAATATCTGTTCCGGACCGTCAGCAAACTGGAGGAAAACGGTATCCGCGACCGTAACCTGTGGCGGATACAGGACATGGTCGCGGGTCGGATCATCGCTTCGACGGCGTCACATTCAAAGGCCTGATCAGCGGCAGGCGCGATAGCCGCTCTTGCGGTTCTTGATGTCGAAGTGGAAATGGTTGCGGTGGTCGTAATTGTAGCCCGGGCCGAGCACCGTGGTGAAATACTGGCAGCCGTCGGCGCGCACATTGTTGAGGAAGCCTCGGGTGCGGAAAGCGAACAGGCCGGGCTTGCGCACGTCGATGTCGTCGCCATTGTTGAGTTCGATGCTCATGACGTCGAGCGCGTTGCCCTTGCCGTGCTCGGACAAAACACCTTCGCCGGCGATATTGCGGCAGGAATAGCTGGAGCCCTGGTGGATGGTCTTGACGCCGGAGAAATAGCGCCAGCGGGCGGAGGGAACGAGCTCGTTCTTCGTCCAGGCGGCGAAAGTGGCGGCCATGTTGCAGGTGAGCGTGGCTGCCGGTTTCATCTCGACGCTGCCGATGGCCGAGACCTTGACGGGGAAATCGATGCCGCACTGGCCCTGGTGGATGGGCTGTATGTCGGTGTAGACGACGCCGAGGCGCTTCAACTCATTGCGGCAGTCGATCTCGCCGGCCGGCATCTGCTCCGGCTGCGACAGCGGCTCGTCCATGCGGGGATAGGCGGCTTGCGTCATATAGGGGTTGGAGGGCACAAGCCTCTGCATGCCCTGATATTGCGGCACGGCCGATGTCTGCGCTCCGACATCGACGGCCGGCTGCAGCGACAGTACGCTGCCGGTGTTGCAGGCGGAGACCGCCGCAAGCGCCAGGGCCGCGGAAAGCAGCGTCGCGGGTTTCAGTCGGCGCGCGGTGGCGAGGAACACTGCGCGAAATCTGCCGGCCATTGGCGGAAATCCTGGTTCGAACCTGATCTGTGGTCAGGTTCGAACTTTGCCTGACCATGATCTTTTCCGAAAACCGGTTCCCGTTTTTCGGGGTCATGGTTCGGATACCAGGCATTTTAACGATCAAGGGTAAAGGAAAGCTCAGCGCCCGCATTCATGCCTGCGGCCGAATTGCGGCGGCCGGCTGGGCTTTCCTACTGGCAGAAGGTGCCGCCGTGGCGGCGCGGCTCCAGATCGAGGTGGAAGTGGAATGTGTGGTCGGCATCGGCGCCGGGGCCAAGCACCGTCTTGAACGGACCGCAGGCGGCCTTGCGCACGGCGTTCAGGAATTTCGCATCCTTTTCCGGTGGCGTCGGGCCGACCTTGATCTCCGTGCCGTCCGACAGCTTGAAGCTGGCAATGTCGAGCGCGTTGCCGAAGGCGTGTTCGGACAGCTTGCGGGTGCCGTGGCGGGGCCGGCAGACGAAGGCCGAAGCCTGATCGATCGATTTCAGCTCGGCGCCGAAGTCGGCTTTCGCCGCCGGCTGGATCACGTCGGCGGCAAAACGCGCCGCCGCCTCGGCCATGGGACAGTTGAGTTCGGTGCCCGGCGAGATCGCGATCGACTTGCCCAGGCTCTTCAGCACGATGGGGTAGGGGATGGAGCAGCCGATCTCGGGGTCGCTTTCGGCCTTGTGCTCCTCGAATTCGACGCCAAGCGCCTTCAGTCGTTCACGACAGGCGACTTCCCCCTCGGGCATCTTGTCGGCAGGACGGTCGGCCGAACGCGGATCGGGGAGCATTTTCTTGCTGCCGTCCGCATCAGCCGGCTTCTCCGGCGGCTTTGGCGCCGTAAGTGGCGTCTGGGCCTCAGGCTCGGCGGCACCGGGCTCGGCCGCGCCGGGCTTCGCCGCGTCAGGCCCGGAAGTGTCGGGCTTGGACTTGTCGGGCTTGGGCGTCGGCGTGGGCGCGATTTCGGGCGGTTCGGGCTCGTTCTCGACGCCTGGTTCCGGGGCGGCAGGTTCGGGACGGGCCTGCCTTTGCGGACGGGATTTTTCCTCGTTGAGCAGGTTGGATGCGTCGTGTGACGCACGAGCGCGCTTGTCCTGTTCAAGATTGCGCCCGGCCGTGGCATCCCCATTATCGGGGGCAGCCTTATCATCGTGGGCAGCGTTATCATCGTGGGCAACCTCGGGGCGCGGCTCCGGCACCGGAACGACCGCCGGTGCAACGGTCTGGTCCGGCTTCTCCGGTTGCGCAGGCTGGGGAGCTTCCGGTTGCACGGGTTGGGGAGCCTCCGGTTGCACGGGTTGGGGAGCCTCCGGTTGCACAGGCTGCGGAGCGACATGCTGCCTGCCGCGCGGCTTCACGCGGTGCTTGTATCGAGGTCTTGCCGGCTGATCCGCTCGCTGGGTCAGCGGCTGCTCCATGCGAGGCGTAAGCGGCTGGTGGTATTTGTGACGATGCCTGGCGTCTGCCGGCGTCGCCAGCAGAGCCGTGGCCGCCAGAGGCAGCGCCAAAGCGCAAAGTCGGGAAAAGCTCAGCGTTGCCATCGTTCCCAAACGGCGCCGGCGTGCCGAAGTTGCCTGCATGGGCGCTTGCCGCGATCACAATCGGTAACCGCACCGTTACGCGCCGATGGCTTCGAGGCCTTCCTCCAGCCAGTCGGCGAGCAAGGGCATGCCGAGCAGGTATTTCGCCGTGCGCTTGTTGGCGCGTTCGCGCGCGGCCGTCACGGCGTCCGCCCATTCCGAAGCGTCGTAGTCGCCACGCCCGACCCAGGCGAGGGCGATGAGTTCGGCCGCTTCATCGACATTGAGGTCGTTGATCAGCTCGCGCAGCTCCTCCTCGGTGAGGTTTTCCGAGCTTTCCTCGGCGAGGCCGTCATGATGGTGATTGTCGTTGATGTCGCCGTCGAGCTCGATCTCGTGTTCGGCGCCGTCGGCATAGTCCTCGTTGACGGCGGCGCTCAGCGCCTTGGCCTTGAGGATGAACAGGCGCACGGTGTCGGGGCCGATCGAAAGTTCCCAGTCCTTTTCAAGCCGCCGCTGCACTGGCCGTCTCCGTGGGCTCAGTCCTTGTCGGCGGCGATGATAACGGATTTGCCGCGTCCGTCACCTGATCATCTGCGGTCCCCATGTTTTTCCGGGATGAAACGCGGGCCGTGCCGCGTTAGTGTTGTAATTCTCACCCCTCCAGGAGGCTTCGATGCATAAAAGAGTGCTGATCCAGGCGGCGAGCGCGCTTATCGCTCTGCAGTTCATAGCGGTTCCGGCCTTTGCCGCGGGCGGCGATACTTCCGGCGGCGGCGGCAACCAGACCGTCACGCAATGCAAGAAAGGCGAGGTCTGGGACAAGAAGAAGAAAAAGTGCGTTGCGCCCCAGGAAGGCATGCTGGACGACGACAGCATCTATGACGCCGGGCATGACCTGGCCATGGCCGGACGCTATGACGAGGCGATCACGGTGCTCACCCTTGCCGCCAACAAGCAGGATCCGCGCATCCTCAACTATCTCGGCTACTCGCACCGCCATTCGGGCCGCGTCGCCGTCGGGCTGGGCTACTACGAGGAGGCGCTGCGCATCGACCCGAACTACACGCTGGTGCGGGAATATCTGGGCGAGGCCCATCTGCAGATCGGCGATCTGGCCGGCGCCCAGCAGCAATTGTCCGAAATCGAGAAGCGCACCGGCAAGGGATCGCGCGAATACGGCATGCTGGCCGAGCAGATCGAGCATTTCATGAGGAGCTGACAGGCCCTTCAGGCTCCTCGAAGCGGCCGCGATCGCTCGTGGCCGCTTTTTTGCTGCCGCGGGCTTGTCTCCGCGAAAGTGGTGAGGATTTTAACAAAACCGATTTTTGGGCGTGAAAAACCCGCCAAGATTGCTATATCTTGGGAAATTGCGGTGAAACGGTTCCGTTAGCCCGAGGCTGGCGGACCGTTTTCTTTTTATACCCAACGACAAGGCTTCCCCCGAAACGCGGGGGCGGCGGCAGGAAAGGTCAGGCATCATGAACAAGGTCCCGATGACAGGCGACGGGTTCGCGTCATTGAAGGAAGAACTGCGCTGGCGCCAGCAGGAAGAGCGGCCGCGCATCATCGAGGCGATCTCCGAAGCGCGCTCGCATGGCGACCTGTCCGAAAATGCCGAATACCATGCCGCCAAGGAAGCGCAGAGCCTCAATGAAGGCCGCGTCAACGAGCTCGAGGACCTGATCGCGCGCGCCGAGGTCATCGACGTCACCAAGCTCAGCGGCGACAAGGTCAAGTTCGGCGCCACCGTGGTTCTGGTCGACGAAGATACCGAGGAAAAGAAGACCTACCAGATCGTCGGCGACCAGGAGGCGGACGTGAAGTCGGGCCGCATCTCGATCTCCTCGCCCATTGCCCGCGCGCTGATCGGCAAGGAAGTCGGCGATGCCATCGAGGTCAACGCGCCCGGCGGCGCCCGGGGCTACGAGATCGTCCAGGTGCAATTTATTTAAGGGACTTTGGCGCAGGCGCCTATTCAAGCGAAGGTTTGCGCTGCCCCTCATTGCCCTGCCGGGCATTTCTCCCCGTATAGTGACGGGGAGAAAGACGCTGTCACCTATGATTTCGCCAATCTCAACGTTGCCGGCAGGGCGCTAGCTTTGCGCGCAGCTCCCTTCTCCCCGTCACTATACGGGGAGAAGGTGCCGGCAGGCGGATGAGGGGCGGCGCTAACTCTTCCGATTGAATCGATTGGATAAATCACTCGCTGCCGGTGCGGACCTTAAGCTCCAGCAACCTTTCCGCCTCGGCCACGACCTCCGCTGGCGTGACACGCTCGCCTGCCGCCGCAAGCAGCGTCGACGCGTAGGGTCCGCGCGGACCCGTCAAGCCTGGCTCCGTCGCCAAAAACACCGCGACCGTCGGCAGGCCGAAGGCGCTGGCCAGATGGGTCAATCCCGTGTCGGCGCCGATGACCAGCGTCGAGCGGCCGAGGATGGCGGCAATGTCGGCCAGCGGCGATTTTGGCACCACGACCGCCGATGGCACGGCCTTGGCGATTGCCTCCGCCACGGCCTTTTCACGTTCGTTCGACCAGGTCGTGACCGGCGTCAGGCCGCGCTCGACCAGCAGGCGGGCGGTGCCGATCCAGTCTTGAACCGGCCATTTCTTGTCCTCGCGGCTGGTGCCGTGCAGCAGGAAGGCGGTTTTCCCGGTGATGCCGGCCAGACCACCGGGCGGCGACACGATCCCCGAAGCAAGTGTCGACAGATCGGGCTGGTAGCCAAGCGCCAGTCCGAACAACCGGCGCGTCCGTTCGATGGCGTGCAGGTCGCGCGGCACGCGGTAGGTAACGTCGTAAAACAGCGTCGCCGATGGCTCGCGCGCGCTCGAGCGGTCGAAGCCGGCGATCGGCGCGCGCGCCTGCCGTGCCACCAAGGCCGACTTCAGCAGTCCCTGCGCATCGATGACCAGGTCGTACCGGCAGTCGCGCAAGGTTCGGCGCAAAGCGGCCGCCTCGCGCCAGGTGCCGCCCTCGAGCAGCGCCTTGCGCCAGCGCCGGATGGCGACGGTGTGGATCGTGCCGATCGCCGGATGCAGCGCGACAATGCCGGCGAATGCCTCTTCGACGCACCAGTCGAAGGAGACGTCCGGCCTGGCGAGGCTTGCATCCTCGACCGCCGGAAAGGTGTGGATGACATCGCCCATCGACGATGTCTTGACGATCAGCACCTTCATGCCGCGGCCGGAAGTTCCAGCAGTCGCTCGGCCGCTGCCGCGACCTGCCCGACTTCCAATGTCCTGAGGCAATCGAGGTGGCCAAGCGGGCAGATCTTCTGGTGGCAGGGCGAGCAGGACAAATGCAGCCAGACCAGCTCGCGGCGCTCCGCCAGCGGCGGCGTGTTCTCAGGCGAGGTCGAACCGTAGACGGCAACGATCGGCGTGCCGACCGCCGCCGCGACATGCATGAGCCCGCTGTCGTTGGAGACCGCCAGCCTCGCCGCCGCGATCAGGTCGATGGCATCCTCCAGCCTGGTCTGACCGGCGAGATCGACGGCACCGGGTGCGAGGGCTGCGATCTCCGCCGTCACATCGCGATCGTTCTTCGAGCCGAACAGGGCAACCTTCAAGCCCTTGCTCATGAAGTCGCGGGCCAGGCCGGCATAGTGCTCGCTCGGCCAGCGCTTTGCGGGTCCGAACTCAGCACCGGGCATGAGGGCCACGAATTTCTGCCGGGCGAGGCCGAAGCGGTCGAGCAGGGCAGCCTGATTGATGGAATCCACGGTCAGGTGTGGCGCGCGGAAAGTGCCGCCCTGGGCGAGGCCGAAATAAGCCTGCGCGGTGCGCCGTTTCAAAGCGTCGGGCAGCGGTACGATGTCGGTCAAAAGGCCGTAGCGCATTTCCCTCAGGTTGCCGACGCGGCGGCGAATGCGGGCAAAGAACGGGATCAGCGCCGATTTCCAGCTGCCGGGCAGAATGTAGGCCATGTCGTAGCGGCCCCGCAGCAGGCGGCCGAAGCGGCGACGATGGGTGAATTCGAGCGCGCCGGGCTTGAGCGGAAAGTCTATCTGCTGGCGGATCTCCGGCATGCGCTTGACCAGGGGTGCCGCCCAGGCGGGCGCCAGCACGTCGATCGCGGCATCGGGATGGCGTTCCTTCAGCGCCGAGAACAGGCACTGCGCCATCACCATATCGCCCACCCAGCGGGGGCCGATCACGAGGATCGCTGGGCTTTCAGCCATTCGACATAGTCTCTGACGCCGGTTTCGACGCTTCGGAATTGGCCATTATAACCGGCCGCGCGCAAACGGGACATATCAGCTTGCGTAAAGCTCTGGTAGCTGCCCTTGAGATGATCGGGGAAGGGGATGAACTCGATCTCACCCTTGCCCAGCGTGTCGATGACGGTTTCGGCGATGGCTCGGAAAGGCTGGGCACGGCCGGTGCCGCAATTGAAGATGCCGCTCGATCCGCGTTTCCACAGCCACAGATTGACGTCGGCGACGTCGCCGACATGGATGAAGTCGCGGCTTTGTTCGCCCGGCCCGAAACCGTCATAGGCGCCGAAGAGTTTCGGATTCTGGCCTTGCTCGACCTGGTTGAACAGGTGGAAGGCGACCGAGGCCATGGTGCCCTTGTGCGCCTCGCGCGGGCCATAGACGTTGAAGTAGCGCAGACCCGCGACCTGCGAATGATCGGTGTCGAACACGGTGCGCCTGATATAGTCGTCGAACAGCTTTTTCGAATAGGCATAGACGTTGAGTGGCCGCTCCAGCGCCGGTTCCTCGCGGAACTCCGAACCACCGCCATAGACGGAGGCCGAGGAGGCGTAGAGGAAGGGTACGCGCAGCGTCTGGCAGGCATGCAGCAGACGCTTGGAATAGGCGTAGTTGACCTCCATCATGAATTTGCCGTTCCACTCGGTGGTGGTCGAGCAGGCGCCCTGGTGGAAGACGGCCTCGATACGGCCGAGCGAACCGGCCTCCGCGCGCGGCAGGAAATCGTCCTTGTCGAGATAGTCGGATATTTTCAGGTCGGCGAGATTGGCGATCTTGTGGCCGTCGGTCAGATCGTCGACCACGAGGATGTCGTCATGCCCCTCGGCATTGAGCGCGGCGACGATGTTGGAGCCGATCATGCCGGCGCCGCCCGTGACGATGATCATGAAGGCCTCTGGCTGCTTGCGATTCCGGTCCTTATAAGGGAGCCCGGCCGGGCTGTCGACAAAGCAGGTGGTCGCGCTGTAGTCGCCTTTGAAGCTTGTCTGCTTTGTCTATTTTGTCTATTATGGACGAAAACAGGATGCCCCATGAAACACTATCCATCGACAGATTTGAAACAGAATCTTGGTGACGTGCTTGCGGCCGCCAGCCAGCAGCCCGTCTCCATCACCCGTCACAACAAGCCGCGATATGTCCTGATGAGTATCGAGGCTTATGAAGCTCGCTTCGTCAACGACAGTCGCCGCGTCTATGCGGCGCAGGATGCTCCTCCCGAACATGTCGAGATGCTTGAGGAATACGCTGCGGAACTGGACCGTGATTAAACCCATCGCCGCGGATGTTTGGCGATATCCATATCTGTGGCATCGCCAACATGGAGACGGCGAGACAGAAGGCCGCAAGACGAGGCCCGTCGCCTTCGTCGCCGTTCTCCCCGGGAAAACCGGAGGCACGAACCTTTTTATTCTTGCAATCACCTCCACACAGCCGAGCCGTGGTCGCGTGGCCATTGGCGTTCCCGAAATTGAGCGCCATCGTGCTGGCCTTGACCCTATACCGCTTTGGGTCATAGTCGACGAGTACAACCACGATATTCTGGAATCGTCGGCCTATTTCGAACCGGGTGCGCGCATCGGTGCCTTCAGTCCGTCATTGCACAAAAAAATTATGTCGGCTTTCATCGCGGCTGTTCGCGCAGGCCAATCCAAAGCTATCCCGCGAGCTGACTGAACGGCCTGCAATCGGGTAGGGCAGGACCATAAGGGACAAAAATGCCGTCGACCGAACTTCTCATCGCATTCTTCGCCACCACGGCGATCTTCGCCTATATTCCCGGCCCCGCCATGCTCTACGCCGCCGCGCAGACGATGGCGCGCGGGCGTTGGTCGGGACTGACGGCGGCACTCGGCATCCATCTCGGCGGCTATTTCCATGTCTTTGCCGCCGCAGCCGGCCTGTCGGTGCTGTTCCACGCCGTGCCGCCGCTCTACATGGCGGTCAAGCTGGTCGGCGCGCTCTATCTGATCTGGCTCGGTGTTTCGCTGTTCCGCAAGCGCGTCGAGGGCGAGATGGCACTGCCCGTTCTCGAGCGCAAATCGGCGCGCCGCGCCTTTTTCGAAAGCATCACGGTCGAGGTTCTCAACCCCAAGACGGCGATCTTCTTCATGGCCTTCCTGCCGCAGTTCATCGATACCTCCGCCTCGTTTCCGGTTTGGGTGCAGTTCGTGATCCTGGGCACCATCGTCAATCTGATGTTCTCGTCGGCCGACGTCGCCTGCGTGTTCCTGGCTGGGCTTGTCGTCGGACGGCTGCGGCGTTCGAGCCGTGCCCAACGCCTGATGCAGCGCGCCGGCGGCGCGGTGCTGGTCGGGCTTGGCGTCCACGTTGCCCTGCAGAGGAGCTGACGGGGCGACGTTGCGCCGGCTCCAATTGCGGTATATCGGCATCGCGATGAACCGCTGGTCTTCGACCCCTATATATCCCTCAGACGTTCTCACAGCGCGCTGCCAGTGACATGATCAAGCACAATCCGCCTTCTCCCGAACCGCTGCACCGCGCCATCGCACGCTTTGGCGACGTCACCGTGCTGGTGGTGGGCGACCTCATCCTCGACCGCTTCGTCAATGGCGTCATCGAGCGGATTTCGCCCGAGGCGCCGATCCCGGTGCTGCACGGGCGCGGCGAAAGCTCGGCCATGGGCGGCGCCGGCAACGTCGTCGCCAACATCGTTTCGCTTGGCGCGCGCGCCGTTCCGGTCTCTGTGCTCGGTACCGATGCCGCCGGCGACAGCCTGGTGCGGATGCTGGGCGAACTTGGCGCCGAGACAGCGGGCCTTTCGCAGCAGCGCGGACGCATGACCTCCTCCAAGAGCCGGTTCAGCGCGCTGAACCAGCAGGTGCTGCGCTTCGACGAGGAAGAGATCAAGCCGCTCGGGCAAGCGGAGCGGGCCGAACTGGTCCGGCACTTCCGCGCCGCGCTGGCAGCCGCCGACATCGTCATCCTGTCCGACTACGGCAAGGGTATATTGCTGGACGGTGTCGCGGCGGAACTGATCGCCATCTGCCGCGAGGCGGGAAAACCGGTGCTGGTCGACCCCAAGGGGCGCGACTATTCCCGCTATGCCGGGGCGACCGCCATTACCCCCAACCGCAAGGAACTGGGCGAGGCCGTGGGCCACGCGGTGTTCGCCGATGACGAGATCGTTGAGGCCGCCCGCGACCTGATCTCGGCACACGGCTTCGACTTCGTCGTCGCCACCCGCAGCGAGAAGGGCATGACCGTGGTAGGCCCGCAGGAAGCGCGCCACATCGCTACCCAGGCGCGTGAAGTGTTCGACGTCTCCGGCGCCGGCGACACAGTCATAGCAACCTTCGCGCTGGCGCTTGCCGGCGGCGCCGATCCCGTCGCGGCAGCCTCGATCGCCAATGCCGCAGGCGGCGTCGTCGTCGGCAAGCGTGGCACTGCCCGGCTGAGCGTCGAGGAACTCACGGGGGCGCTGTTTCGCTCGCATGGGCCGACCTCCCACAAGGATGCCATTCTCGACGCCTCGTCGGCCGCGCGCATGGTTGCGGCGTGGAAGGAAGAAGGCTTGAGCGTCGGTTTCACCAATGGCTGTTTCGACATATTGCATGCCGGCCATGTCAGCCTGCTGCACGCGGCGCGCAGCCAGTGCGACCGGCTGGTGCTGGGGCTCAACAGCGATGCCTCGGTGCGGCGGCTGAAAGGCCCGGGCCGCCCGGTCAACGACCAGCACGACCGCGCCTGCGTGCTGGCGGCGCTCGCCTCCGTCGATGCCGTCGTGGTGTTCGACGAGGATACGCCGCTCAAGCTGATCGAGGCGCTGCTGCCCGACATTCTGGTCAAGGGCGCCGACTACACGATCGACACAGTGGTCGGCGCCGATGTGGTGCAAAAGGCCGGCGGACGCGTCGTGCTTGTCGATCTCGTCGCCGGCAAAAGCACCACCAGCACCATCGGCAAACTGCGCGCCGGCTCCACAAACTGAGGATTTCATGTCCGAACTGAACGACTATCTGGTCCGCTCGGCGGCAGCCATCACTGCAATGGTCGAGCGCGACCTGACCGGCGAGATGGAACGGGCGGCGAGCGCCGTCGTGACGGCGCTTTCCCAAGGGAAAGCCTTCCTGATCGCCGGCAATGGCGGCTCGGCCAGCGACGCCATCCATATCGCCGGCGAGCTCGTCGGCCGCTTCCTCAAGGAGCGGAAGGCCTACAATGTCATCGCGCTGCCGGCCAACGCCGCCGTGCTGACCGCCTGGGGCAATGATTACGGCTTCGACACGGTGTTCTCGCGTCAGGTCGAGGCGCATGGCGCGGCCGGCGGCGTGCTCCTGGCAATTTCCACCAGCGGCAATTCGCCGAGCATTCTCGCCGCCGCCGAACAGGCGCGGATGATGGACATGACGGTGATCGGCCTGACCGGCGACACCGGCGGCAAGCTCGCGCCGCTCTGCGACATCCTGCTCAACGTGCCTTCGACCTCGACGCCGATCATCCAGCAGGGGCACCTGTGCCTTTATCACTATCTTTGCGAAGTGGTCGAAACGCGCCTCTCGAATGGCTGACGGACAACAGGCGCCATACGGGCTGACCGAGCCGGGCCTGTGGGTCGAACGGGTCGGAGCGCAGGTCTTCGCCAGGGGCGTGCCCGCATTGTTTCTCGACCGCGACGGCACGATCAATGTCGATACCGACTATCCCAGCGACCCGGCCGGCATCGTGCTCAGGCCGCAGATATTGCCGGCGATCGCGGCCGCCAACCGGATCGGCATCCCCGTTGTCGTCGTCACCAACCAGTCCGGCATCGCGCGCGGCTATTTCGGCTGGAGTACTTTCGCCGCGGTGAACGGCCGGGTGCTGGACCTGCTGCGTGCGCAGGGCGTGTTCGTCGATCTGGTGCTTGCCTGCGCCTACCACGAGGCCGGCACGGGGTCGCTCGGGATTGCCGATCACCCGATGCGCAAGCCCAATCCCGGCATGCTGGTCGAGGCCGCCAAACGCCTCGATCTTGATCTCCCGCAATCCCTGATCGTCGGCGACAAGCTGGCCGACATGCAGGCGGGGCAACGTGCCGGCCTGGCGCAAGGCTGGCTTGTGGACGGCGAAGCCTCGGCCCGGTCCGGCTTCGCGATCAGGCGCCTGGGTGATCAGGACGATCTCGACGGCCTCGTGGCGGCCATCGAAAATCTCGGACGGGGCGCCGGATCCTGAAGGCTACACGGGGCCGTCGCGGTCCGAGGCCTCGTAGAGCTTGGCCTCGGTGGCGAAGGAATAGATCATCACCGACATCGAGTAGACGAAGCCGTGCCGGCCGCACAGGAAGTAGCGCTTGGCCAGGTAGAATTTCAGGAAGTTGCCGAGTGGCGAGAGCACCAGCCTCACCAGGCCGGGCTTCTTGCCCTTCTCGACCAGCGTGACGGCCTTGAGGCCGGAATAGCTGTTGGCGCGCGCCAGGTCTTCCTCGACCGATATTTCGCGGCGGTGCAGCAGCACGCCGTCCTCGATCGTGGCGGTTTCTCCCGGCACGCGGAAGGATTCATGCACCCGGGCGCCGAGGTCTATGGTGGCGCCCTGCCGGCGGAAGAGGCGCAGCAGCCTGTTGTGCAGCACCCAGCGATGCGCGTAGCCATAGCCTTTCAGCCAATCGCGGCGGCGGATGTACCATCCGTCGATCTTGTTGTCGCTCGCTTGCGTCGCGGCCACGATCGACTGCCGCAGTCGTTCGTCGACGCGCTCGTCCGGGTCGATCGAGAGACACCAGGGCTGGTTGGCGTGCTCGAGCGAGAACTGGCGCTGGCGCGGAAAGCCCGGCCAGTCATTGTGCAGCAGCTTTATCGGATAGCCCTTGGCGATATAGCCCTGCACGCATTCGATGGTGCCGTCGGTCGACCCGGAATCGACGATGATGATCTCGGCGCAGAAATCGATGCTTTCCAGGCACGGGCCGATCATGTCGGCCTCGTTGACGCAGATGATGAGCGCCGAGACCGGGCTTGCAAATCGTGTCATGGACCCCTTCCCATGGCGGGTCGTCCCCGGAGTCGCTGCCTGCACCGTCTGTTCCACGCAGTCCCCCTGAGGGAAATCGTTACGCGCCTACCCCGGGAAAACCGTTACATACTTTTTCCCGGAATTGCTTGAGAAACCATCAAGCGCCCAGTCAAGCAGTCCGGCATTGCCACTCATCCCTTGTATATGAGCGTCTGCCGAACGCCAACGCGGCGGACGTGCGGCTGCGGCACGGATTTTGCGGGCAAGGGTACTGCCGGATTGGCGCCGGTTCAGGGCCGTTCGAAGGAAACCAGCCCCTCGTCCTTGACCCGGCGAATGGTGAGCGCGGTGCGCACGGTGTCGACATTGGGCGTCGAGGTCAGTTCCTCGATGACGAAGGTCTGGAAGGTGCCGAGGTCGCTTGCCACGCAATGCAGCAGGAAATCGGATTCGCCCGACACCATCCAGGCATCGCGCACGATCGGCCAGCCGCGCGTACGCTCGGCAAAGGTGCGCAGCTCGGCATCGGCCTGATGGTGCAGCCCGACCAGGCAGAAGGCGACGACGTCGAGGCCCAGCGCCTGCGCGTTGAGCAGCGCGCGATAGCCGCGGATGATGCCGGTCTCCTCCAGGCGCTTGACCCGGCGCAGGCAAGGCGGCGCCGAAATGCCGACGCGGTTGGACAACTCGACATTGGTCATGCGCCCGTCCGCCTGCAACTCGCGCAGGATCTTCCAGTCGATGGCGTCGAGGTCGGCTTTCAGGGGCATCGTGTCTCAGCTCGGCGCAAGAATCTTTCGCGATTTTGTAATTAAACGACTTTTGTGTCGGCGCCAGCCCTTCTCAACGCGATTTTTGACCCGTAACGAAAACGGCCGCCGCGCGAATATCCACATGGGCCGAAGCTTTCCGGGGACGACGGCCCGTTCGTCTTGCTGGCGTGGTTGGCAACCCTTACATTACGCCGGACATTCCACGTCTTTTTCCAAGGCACATCCGTTGTCTGCCCCGCAGAGGCTTCAAATGACCATTAAGCACGCGCCCGTTCTCATCATCGGTTCCGGTCCGGCCGGCTACACGGCGGCGGTCTATGCCGCTCGCGCCATGCTGAAGCCGATGCTCGTCGCCGGCCTGCAGCAGGGCGGCCAGCTGATGATCACCACCGATGTCGAGAATTATCCGGGCTTCGCCGACCCGATCCAGGGGCCGTGGCTGATGGAGCAGATGCTCAAGCAGGCCGAGCATGTCGGCACCGACATCATCAACGACATCATCACCGAGGTCGACCTCAATGTGCGCCCGTTCCGCGCCAAGGGCGATTCCGGCACGACCTACACGGCCGACGCCCTGATCATCGCCACCGGCGCGCAGGCGAAGTGGCTGGGCATTCCCACCGAGCAGGATTTCATGGGCTTCGGCGTGTCCGCCTGCGCCACCTGCGACGGTTTCTTCTATCGCGGCAAGGATGTCGCTGTCGTGGGCGGCGGCAACTCGGCGGTGGAAGAGGCGCTCTATCTGTCGAACCTGGCCAAGAGCGTCACCGTCATCCACAGGCGCTCGGACTTCCGGGCCGAGCGCATCCTGCGCGAGCGGCTGCTGAAGAAGGACAATGTCCGGGTGATCTGGGACACGATCGTCGACGAGATCACCGGGCGTCCGGGCAAGGCGCCGCTGCCGCCGTCGGTCGAAGGGCTGAAGCTCAAGCATGCGGTGACCGGCGCCGAAAGCCACCTCAAGGTCGACGGTGTCTTCGTGGCCATCGGCCACGCGCCGGCGGTCGAGCTGTTCGCCGGCAAGCTCAAGCAGAAGCCGAACGGCTATCTGTGGACGGCGCCGGATTCGACGCGCACCGACGTGCCCGGCGTTTTCGCCGCCGGCGACGTGACCGACGATATCTATCGCCAGGCGGTGACGGCGGCGGGGCTTGGCTGCATGGCGGCGCTCGAGGCGGAGAAGTATCTGGCGGGTATCGAAGTGCACCGCGAGGCGGCCGAATAGGCCGCTTATAAAACTGTTAAAAAAACGGCTTAGAGACGCCGTGTAAAAGCCTGATTTTGCATTCAGACGCCAAGCAGAAAGAGGGGAATCATGGCGTTGGACTGGGACAAGCTACGCGTGTTTCACGCTGCGGCGGAGGCGGGGTCGTTCACACACGCGGCCGAGACGCTGCATCTATCGCAATCGGCGATATCGCGGCAGGTCAGCGCGCTCGAACATGATGTCGGCGTGCCGCTGTTCAACCGCCACGCGCGCGGCCTGGTGCTGACCGAGCAGGGCGAGATGCTGTTCCGCACGGCGCATGACGTGCTGATGAAGCTCGAGACCATCAAGTCGCGCCTGACGGAAACCAAGGACCGCCCCTCCGGCGTGCTTCGCGTGACGACGACCGTCGGCCTCGGCGCCGGCTGGCTGACCGAGCGGGTGCAGGAATTCATCGAGCTCTATCCGGAGATCAGCCTGCAGCTGATCCTCGCCAATGAGGAACTCGACCTCACCATGCGCCAGGCGGACTGCGCCATCCGGCTGCGTCAGCCGCAGCAGCCGGACCTGATCCAGCGCCGCCTGTTCACGGTGCATTTCCATCTCTACGCGGCGCCTTCCTATGTCGCCAAGCACGGCAAGCCGGCCTCGGTCGCCGAGCTCAGGAACCACCGCATCGTCACCTTCGGCCTGCCGGTGCCCTCGCATCTGTCGGAGCTGAACTGGCTGGAAACCGTCGGCGATTTCGAGGGTGGCCAGCGGGTGCCATCGCTGCAGATCAACGACATCCTGTCGATCAAGCGCGCCGTGCAGGGCGGCGCCGGCATCGCCATGCTGCCGGATTATGTGATCTCCAAGGATGCAGGGCTGGTGCAGCTTCTGCCAGAGACCGAGGTGCCGTCCTTCGACACCTATTTCGCCTATCCCGACGCCATGAAGAACCAGGCTAAGCTGCATGTCTTCCGCGATTTCATCATCGCAAAGGCGCGCAGCTGGTCGTTCTGAGCCCCGGAGGCACGCTGCCTTCGCCAGCCGGCATCACCTGAATATCGACATGGCCTGAGCGGCGCTGCTCGCTGTTCGGCTTACCCCTGCCAGGGCGTCAGGCGCGGCAGCCAGCCGGGGACGTTGCGGCGATAGGTTTCGTACTCGCTGCCGTAGCGGCCGGCGAGCGTCGGTTCCTCGTAAAGCTTGACGAAGGTTGCCATGGTCGCGGCGGCGATGACGGCGTAGATGGCGATCGGCCAGCTCGAGAACAGCAGCGCCTGGCCGATGATGATCGACAGCACGGCGACATACATGGGGTTGCGGACGTGGCGGTAGATGCCGCCGACCACCAGCCTCTCGGTCGGAGCGACAGGGGCAGGGGTGCCCATCCCCTCCAGCGCGAAGCGGCCGAAGGCATGCAGCAGCACGGCGGTCGCCGCGGCCACGAGAACGCCGCCCACGGGCACGAAGCCCGGCACGGGTGACCACGGCGAGCCCCAGCGGTCGCTCAGCAGCCATGGCACGAGGCCGGCGACCACGCCTGGCGCCACGATGAGGAAAAAGCCGCTGCCGGCAATCGCCGAAAAACGACGCATTGAACGTTTCTCCCCTGTTTGCCTCAGAATTAAACGGCTCCTGCCCGTTTGCAGGTCATCAGGCATTTTCCGGTATTTCGCAGCAGAATTGCTTGGCGCCGGCGTTTTTTCAGCGGCAATGGCGCGGCTATGCGTTCCAATTCGACGATTCTGTTGGTCCTATTGGCTTTGGGAATGGGTTGGACCACAGCCTATGCCTTTTTGCATGCGTGTGTTGCAAAATAGATGCTTGTTTCTTGGGCATGATGAGCAGATATATAGATCATCTCCTGGGCGCGTTCTCCTCCCATTAGCGCCCTCGAGTGTTCCCCTCTGGAGGTTAGCCTTAACAGGCACTTCCAATCAAACTCAGCCGGATCTTCGTTGATCCGGCTTTTTTGTTGCCTTGAGGTCATCGGGCGGGCTGAAAAAACCATCGGAATAGCCGCGTAACAGTGACATGTAACCTCTGGTAACATGACAAGGGCATGCTCGACCTGCTAAGCAGATCATAGGACGCGGTGTGGTTCGGACGGGAGATGGGGGCATCACTCGGACGGCCCGGGCTCAGGCGGCTACCGCGTCCGAACCATTTCCGCCGGACTTCGGCGACCACCCATATGCGGCGGACCTGCCGTTTCTCCTCCCAAGAAAACGGTCCGCAAAACAAAACGGCGTCCGGCCCCCCGGGCGTCGTTTTTGGTTTTTGTCCCCTCGAACGCGGGTTCGAGGGGACAATGCGCTGGTGGCTCAGGCGGCCTTGCCGTTGGCGTTCATCGCTTCGTCGGCGAGACGGCCGGTGAGTTCGGCCATGTGGTCGAAGGCGGCGCGATAGCTGGCAACCCCCGACGTGGCCGAGCGCAGTTCGATGATCAGGTCGCCGATCTCGGACTGCGGCATGGTCGCCTCGACGACGTCCCAGCCCGGCCAGCCGGGCCGCGCGTCATAGCCGAGGATCTGGCCGCGCCGCTGCGGGATCAGCGCGATGATCTTGGAGGTCGCGTCCGACGGCGTGACGATCTCGACCTTCATCACCGGCTCCAAAAGCACCGGCGAACAGGCGGCCATGCCTTCCTTCATGGCCAGCTTCGCCGCCATCTGGAAGGCCATGTCGGAGGAATCGACCGCATGGTAGGAACCATCGGACAGGTTGACCGCGACGTCGACGACGGGGAAGCCGAGCGGGCCGGATTTCAGGTAATCGCGCACGCCGGTCTCGACCGACTGGATGTAGGTCTTGGGCACGACACCGCCGGTGATGGTGTCGGTGAACTGGAAGCCGGAGCCGCGCGGCAGCGGCTTGATCTCCACCACGACATCGCCGAACTGGCCATGGCCGCCCGACTGCTTCTTGTGGCGGCCGCGCTGCTGCGCCGATTTGCGGATCGTCTCGCGATAGGGCACGGCCGGCGCATGGCCCTCGACCGGGATCTGGTTCTTGCCCTCCAGCCGTTCGCGCACGACGCGCAGATGCATCTCGCCGTGGCCCGACAGCACGGTCTCGGCCGAGTCCTGGTTGTGGCGCAGGCTAAGCGAGGGGTCCTCCTCCGCCAGCCGCTGGATGGCGGCCGACATCTTGACCTCGTCCTTGCGCTCCTTGGGGCGCAGCGCGAAGGCGAAGACCGGCTGCGGCGGTTCGACGTCGAAGAGCTGCCTGCTACCGCCCTTGGCGGAGGTCAGCGTCTGGCCGGTCTTGACGTCGTCCAGCTTGCCGAGCGCCACGGTGTCGCCGGTCCTGGCGGCGGTGAGCTTGACCTGATCCTTGCCGAGAAGCTTGTAGACCCCCGACACCTTGGCAGTGCCGCCGCCGGGCAGCCACAGTTCCAGGCCGTCCGCGACCTGGCCGGACAGGATGCGTGACACCGACAGCTTGCCGCCATGCGGCGTGTGGATGGTCTTCATCACCTGGACCACGGTCGCATTGCCATCGGGCGCGCCGAGCCGCTTGCGGGTCGCGTCGATGTCGGGCGCGTCGTGGCGGATCGTCTTCAGCAGGCGCAGCACGCCATTGCCCTTCTCGGCGGTGCCGATCAGCACCGGCGTCACCGAGCCGTCGCGCAGGTCGGCGGCGAGATCGTCGAAGATCGCGTCCTTCGGCGGCTCGATCTCCTCGAGCAGCTGTTCCATCAGATGATCGTCGTGGTCGGCGAGCGTCTCCAGCATGGAGAAACGCGCTTCCAGTTCGCGCGCCTTGTCGTCGTCCGGTATCCCGGCCACCTCGCTCTCGGCATATTCGCGGTAGATGTAGGCGCGCTCCAGGGCCAGATCGATCGAGCCGATGACGACGCCATCCTTGCGCAGCGGAATCTGGCGCAGCAGGAGCGGCGCCGAGCTTGCGGGCTGCAGCATCTTCAGCGTGTCTCGCACGCCCGCGATCGCCTTGTCGACCTTGTTGAGGAAGAGGATGCGCGGCACGCCGAGATCGTCGAGCTTGCGCATGATGAGCTGCAGGGCGGGAATCTTCTTTTCGTCCGCCTCGGCCACGACCACGGCGACGTCGCAGGCGGCCAGGACTGGCTCGGCCTCGAAGGAGAATTCGATCGAGCCGGGACAGTCGACGAAGGTGAATTGCTCGCCCATGAATTCGGTGGTGGCGATCGATGCCTCGACGCTCATGGCGTGGGCGCGCGCCTCGGGCGAATGGTCTGAAACGGTGTTGCCCGAGGAAACCGGGTTCTGGCGCGGAATGGCGCCCGTGCGGGCCAATATGGCTTCGAGAAGTGTCGTCTTACCGCTTGCGAAGGGACCGACTATGGCGATGCATTTCGGTCCCGTGCGTCGTCCTCCGGCGCGATTACCCATGGCTGACCTCCACTCAGGCGTTTCCCTGGGGACCGACTGGCATTCATGGTTCAGGCGAAGGTCAATCGGTCCTCTAGCGGCGGCCGGCCTGTTCGACCGTCGCGGGCGGGCCTGTTTGCGACCTGCCCGCAATCATCGTCCCACTTGTTTGGCGGGAGGGCAAGAAAAATAGGAAGCCGGCGCGATCAGGCGCTGAGCGCGAGCGCTTCGGCCGATTGCCGGGCAAGCGTCAGGAGCTTGTCGCGCTGCGCGGGCCGGCCAAAGAAATAGCCCTGGAAACGGTTGCAGCCGGCGGCCTTGGCGAGCGCGAATTCCTCCTGCGTTTCCACGCCTTCCGCCACGATGGTGACGTCCTGGATGCGGGCGATCTGCGCCAGCGCCGAAACGAAGATCTGTGCCACCTGGTCGTGCGCGAGGCTGCGGATATAGGAGCGATCGATCTTGATGATGTCGATGGGCAAGGTCTTGAGATAGTTGAAGCCGCAATGCCCCGTGCCGAAATCGTCGAGCGCGATGTGGAAGCCAAGGCCGCGCAACGCTTCGAGGCGCCGCAGGACCTCCGGCGAGGCGGCGGTCGCCACGGTCTCGGTGATCTCGATGATGAACTGCGCCGCGGAGCAGCCTGTTTCCTTCAGCACGCGGTCGCACATGGTGACGATCTCGTCGCGCTTGAGCTGTTCGCCCGAAACGTTGATCGAGATGCGGCGCCCCGGGAAATGGCTGATGTCGGCGCAGGCCCGCTTGAACACCCATTCGCCGAGCATGTCGATCAGGGTCGAGCGCTCGGCGATGGTGATGAACTCGGCCGGCGCGATCAGGCCCCGAACCGGATGGCGCCAGCGGATCAGTCCCTCGAGCGCATGTGTGGACCCATCGGGGTTGACGATCGGCTGGTAATGCAGCTCGAGTTCGCCGAGATAGATCGCGGCGCGCAGTTCCCGTTCGACCAGGCGCCGGTAGCGCTTGTCGGACAGCATCTCCTCGTCGAAGACGGTGACGCGGCCGCGGCCCGCCGCCTTGCTCTCATAGAGTGCCAGATCGGCAACGAGCATCAGCTCGGTGGTGTTCGAGGCGTGGGCTGGCGCCAGCGCCACGCCGACCGAAATGGACAGCGGAATGATCTTGCCCTCATGCGACTTGCCGGCGCGCATGGCGTCAAGCAACTGCCGGACATTCCGGTTGATGGCGGTGAGGTCGCTGTGCGGAATGATGACGCCGAATTCGTCGCCGCCCAGACGCCCGACCATGCTGCCAGAGAAGATGCGCTCGGAGGTCTTGACCAGATGCGTCAGGGTGAGGTCGCCGAACTGGTGCCCGAACGTGTCGTTGAGCTGTTTGAAATGATCGAGGTCGATCAGCAGCAGGGTCGCTTCGCGCCTGTCGCGCATGGTGCCGAGGCTGTCGCGCAGCGCTTCCAGGAAATAGCGCCGGGTCATTGCCCCGGTCATCGCGTCCCGGGTCAGGAAATGATGCTTTTCGGCTTCCGCGGCCTCCGCCGATCGCAGGCGATGGACGATGCTGCTGCGCATGTACATCAGCGCCAGCAAAGCCAGGCCGGTCGCCAGGGTGGAGATGGCGAAAGCGTTGCTCGAGGGCAGGTGCCGCGATATGTCCAAGGCGCCGAGCGCCGCCGTGCCGATGCTGAGCACGAGCAGCGCCTGGATGCCGCGATAGATCCGGCCGCTGTGGTCCTTGATCGTCGCCAGTATGCTCATCCGCCAGCCCCCGCAATGCAGGCTCACGGCTAGTGCGCAGCCGTTAAGAAGACATTGAATTCGCCATCCTTTTGCCTTGCCGGGCAGTGTCGGGCAGGTTCATGGTTAAGGAGAAAAAACCAGGCTGCCGCGATGGTGGGCGAAACGTCCGGTTGCGCACCGGCCGATATCGTCCGAGAATGGTTCGTGCCTCGCGGGCGGCGTCGCTGCCTATCCCTTCACACCAGCCAATCAGGGCCAGACGATGAAGATCATTGCTTGTGGCGGGGTGCCGACGATCATAGCGCCGGACAGGTATTTCACCGGCCGCGTCCTGCAGACACCGATCATCGAGGCAGAGGCGCCGGCGCGGCTCAGGGCCACGCTGGTGAGTTTCGAACCCGGCGCCCGCACGCATTGGCACACGCACCCGCTCGGCCAGACGCTTTACGTGACGTCGGGCGCCGGTCTTGCCCAGACCTGGGGCGGCCCGATCCAGGCGATCAGGGCAGGGGATGTCGTCTCCTTCGCGCCCGGCGAGAAGCACTGGCATGGCGCCGCGCCGAAGGCGGCGATGACGCATATCGCCATGCAGGAAGCCGCGGACGGCGTCCATGTCGACTGGCTGGAAGCGGTTTCCGGCGAGCAGTATGGCGGCTGAGCGCAGACAGCTTGCCGCCTAGCCGGGACGCAGCATCCTGAGGAACAGCGCCGAGAGGTTTTCGGCAAGCTCGCCGCCATCCAGCACGCCTTGCTCGATTGCATGGTCGACGATGCCGTGCAGTCCGTTGAACAGCACGATGGCGGCCAGATCCGGGTGATCGACCGACCAGGCGCCCGCTCGCGCGCCGGAGGCCAGCAGATCGGAGAGATCGCCAAGCAGGGGATTGTCGCCCTTCATCTGGCGCTGGTCGGGCCGGTGGTCATGAAAGACGACGTCGTGCAGCTGATAGTCATCGAGATAGGCCGCGATGCCGGCACTCACGAAGCTTTTCAGCCGCGCGGTCCAGTCTTGCGCCGGGCAAGCTTCGATGGCGCCGTGGATGCGGGCGCGAAATCCGGTGACGAAGCGCTCGCGCAACGCGGCGACGACGTCCTCCTTGGAGGTGAAATAGAGATAGAAGGTCCCCTTGGCCACGTCGGCGCGGGCGGCGATCTCGTCGATGGTCGTGGTGCCGACGCCCTTGGCGATGAACAGCGCGGTCGCGGCGCGAAGAATGTCCTCGCGGCGCACCTCGGCCGGCTTGGTGCGGGGTTTCAGCACTTTCCTGGCAATGACAGGCTTGGGACGTGCGCTCATCATCCGGTTCTTGGGGCAGGTGTTGGCTCAGTCGCTTTCCTATCCTGCTTCTGGCAGACAAGACAAGCTTTTTATAATGATTCTAAAATGACTTACTATTATTGACTGACCGTCGGTCAGTGAGATAGATGGCTGCGAAGCCCGCATATGGATACGTCATGTCGAACCGTCTGCCTCTCGTCGCCGCCGTCTATCTCGGCTCCTTCGTCGCCCTGCTCGACGTCAGCATCGTCAATGTCGCGCTGCCGACCATCCAGCAGGCGCTGAACACCGATTTCGGCGGCCTGCAATGGGTGGTGGATGCCTACACGCTGTGCCTGTCGGCCTTCATGCTGTCTTCGGGTCTCATCGGCGACCGCTATGGCCGCAAGCGTTCCTGGCTGGCCGGCGTCGGCATCTTCGTGGCCGGCTCGCTGATCTGCGCCGTGGCGCCGAACCTGGCGGTGCTGCTGGCAGGCCGGGTGGTGCAGGGCGTTGCCGGATCGCTGCTGATACCGGGCGCGCTGTCCATCCTGACGCAGGCTTTCCCCGATCCGCGCGAGCGTGCCGGCGTCATCGGCGGCTGGGCGTCCTTCGCCGCCATTTCGCTGGTGGTCGGCCCGGTGCTGGGCGGCATCCTGGTGGAGACGGTGGGCTGGCAGAGCATCTTCCTGATCAACCTGCCGCTCGGCCTGGTCACCATCGTGCTCGGCGCGCTGTCGATCGGCGAGACGGCGCATCCCGAACATGCCCATCTCGACCTTGTCGGGCTGGCGCTCAGCATCGTGTGGCTGGGTGCGCTGACCTTCGGCCTGATCTCGGCCGGCGAGAATGGCTGGGGCGATGCCAGGACCATCGTGGCGCTGGTCGCCGGCGTCACCGGGCTTGCGGCCTTCCTCGCCTTCGAGGCGCGCACACCCCGGCCCATGCTGCCGCTCGGACTGTTCGGCGATGTGCGCTTCGCGGTCGCCAACGTCGCCTCCTTTTCACTCGGCTTCGCCTCCTACAGCAGCGTCTTCTTCTTCTCCATGTTCCTGCAGCAGGTGCAGGGCTGGTCGCCGACGCAGACCGGCCTGCGTATGGCGCCCGCCTTCATCGTCCAGATCGTTCTGTCGCCCTGGATCGGCAGGCTGAGCGCGCGCTTTGGCCATTCGGCGCTGATGACGCTGGGCTATGCCGGCATAGGCGTCTCCATGCTCGGCATGTGCTGGGCCGGGGCGTCGACACCCTATGCGTTTCTCTGCCTCCTGTTCGTCGTCAATGGGATCGGCAATTCGCTGGCGATCCCAACAGGCAGCGCCGCCGCCATGTCCTACGCGCCACGCGAACGCTCGGGGATGGTGTCGGCGGTCATCAACGCCACGCGCCAGAGCGGCCTTGCCATCGGCATTGCGCTGCTCGGCGCGCTTATGAGCATGCGGGCGACCAGCCTGCTTGCCGGCTATCTCGGCGATGCAGGCGTCGCCAATGCCGATGCGGCGGCCCGGGCGGCGGTTTCCCGGCACGATTTCGCGACCGACGCCGCGATCGGCGAAAGCGGGGTGCGAGAGCTCTTCGCCACCGCCTATGCCGGCGGCTTCCACGCCGCCATGCTGACGGCGGCGATCGTCGCCTTCCTTACCGCCGCGTTGCTGATCACCGTGCTGGCGCCGGCCGAGGCGCGCATGGCCCGGGCGGGCAAGCAGCAGGCCTAGAGCAAGACGGCAACAACAAAAAACCCGGCATCGAGCCGGGTTTTCCGATGGATCAGTCCGGTTCGGTCCGATCAGGTCAGCGATGCCGTGAAACGCTGGATGCGCGTGCAGGCCTCTTCCAGCAGCGCGTCGGAAGTGGCGTAGGAGATGCGGAAGTTCGGGCCAAGGCCGAAGGCCGAGCCGAACACCACCGCCACGCCCTCGGCCTCGAGCAGTTCGGAGCAGAAGGCCTCGTCGGTGTCGATGACCTTGCCGGCCTTGGTCTTCTTGCCGATCAGCCGCGCGCAGGACGGATAGACATAGAAAGCGCCCTCGGGCGAAGGGCAGGTGATGCCGCGCGCCTGGTTCAGCATCGACACCACGAGGTCGCGCCGTCCCTGGAAGATGGCTTTGTTCTTGGCGATGAAGTCCTGCGGGCCGTTCAGCGCCTCCACGGAAGCCCATTGGGCGATGGTGCAGGCGCCCGAGGTCTGCTGGCCCTGGATCATGTCCATCGCCTTGATCAGCTGGACAGGGCCGGCGGCATAGCCGATGCGCCAGCCGGTCATGGCATAGGCCTTCGACACGCCGTTCATGGTCAGCGTGCGCTCATAGAGCTTCGGCTCGACCTCGGCGATGGTCTTGAAGACGAAGTCGCCATAGGTCAGGTGCTCGTACATGTCGTCGGTCAGCGTCCAGACATGCGGATGCTTGAGCAGCACGTCGGCCAGCGCGCGCAGTTCGCTCTCGGTATAGGCAGCGCCCGACGGGTTGGATGGCGAATTCATCAACAGCCATTTGGTCTTCGGCGTGATCGCCTTCTCCAGCACCTGCGCCGTCAATTTGAAGCCGTTCTCGATCGATGTGTCGGCGAACACCGAGGTGCCGCCGCAGATCGCCACCATTTCGGGGTAGCTGACCCAGTAGGGGCGGGGGATGATGACTTCGTCGCCGGGGTTCAGCGTCGCCATGAAGGCGTTGAACAGGATCTGCTTGCCGCCGGTGCCGACAATGGTCTGCTCCGGCTTGTAGTCGAGATTGTTCTCGCGCTTGAATTTCTTGGCGATCGCCTCGCGCAGCGGCACGATGCCCGAAACCGGCGGGTACTTGGTCTCGCCGCGGCGGATGGCCTCGATCGCCGCATTCTTGATGTTGTCGGGCGTGTCGAAGTCCGGCTCGCCGGCGCCGAGGCCGATAATGTCACGGCCGGCATTTTTCAGCTCGCGGGCTTTCTGCGTCACCGCGATGGTGGCGGAAGGCTTTACGCGGGAAAGGGTGTCGGCAAGGAAGGCCATGACCTTGTATCTCTCCTTGAGATCGGCGCGGCCAGGAGCGGCCGCGGCGCTTCTCATGTCGCATGAATCCCGACAGTGCAAGCCTTGTCGTCTGGGCCAGGTGGGCAGGCGCGGTCAATGAGCCGTGATTGGGAGCCGTGATCGGGAGCCGTGATTTTGAAGCACGGTCGGGAGCGTCGTCGGCAACAGAAAGTTCATTAACGGGCGGTAGAGGCTTGCATGTCAGGATCGCATTCCAATTCCGCCGGTTCGCGGAGCGAGGAACAGTGTCGCGCAGCATCGGGCTCGCCCATATCATCCGTCATGATGACGGCACCTCCAGCGGTGTCTGGGGCATCTATACGCTGCAGAGCGCCTTCCAGCCGATCTTTGCCTTCAACGACGGCAAGCTGTCCGTTGCCGCCTTCGAAGGGCTGATCCGGCCGTTCCGTGACGGCGAGCCGCAGTCGCCGATGACCTTCTTCTCGACCTGTCCGGCCGCCGACCGCCTGCATATCGAGGCGCTTACCAGGACGCTGCATCTGCTGAATGCCGGCGCCTGCCTGCCGCAGGAAGCGTCGATCTTCGTCAATTTCGATCCGTCGGTGTTCACCGAGCGGTCTATCGCCGACAATGCCCTGCGCGAAATGCGCCTGGTGCTGCACGAGGCCGGCATCGATCCGGGCCGCGTGGTGTGCGAGGTCACCGAGCAGCGGTCGGCGTCGCAGGAGACGCTGCACAGCTTCGTCGCGGCGCTCAAGGCCAGCGGCTTCCGCATCGCCGTCGATGACTACGGCGCCGACGATTCCGATATCAAGCGCATCAAGGAACTGAAGCCCGATATCGTCAAGTTCGACGCCCACTGGATCACGCAACTGATGGAATCCGGCGCCGGCTTCGCGCTGTTGACCACCATGGTGAGAACCTTCGAGGCGCAAGGCATCCGCACCGTGTTCGAGGGCATCGAGGAAGGCTGGCAGCTGGAGCTCGCCGAGAAGTCGGGCGCCTCGATGGTGCAGGGCTACGTGCTGGCCCGCCCGGAACTGGCGCCGACAAGTTTCCGCGTCTTCGGCAAGAGCAGCCCGGCGCCGGCCGCCGCCGCCAGCGGTGCGCCGGCAGCGCTGCCTGTCGCTCCGCGTACAGCCCGGCCGGCCAAGGCCTTCGGGCGCAGGGTGGCGCCATGAAGGTCGAGCGGCGGCGCAATGTCGGCGATTCGATCTTCGTCGACGAGGTCGGCATCGAATATGGCGTGCATGGCGACTTTCGCCTGCGCAGCGCCTACCAGCCGATCTTCTCGCCGCATGGCCATTTCCTGCACCCGGTGGCGGTCGAAGGCCTGATCGAGCCGCACCGCGCCGGCCGGCCGGTGGCGCCGCAGGCCTTCTTCGAAAGCGTCGCGCCCACGGATCGGCTGTTCGTCGAAACCATGTGCCGGATGCTGCATCTGCGGAATTTCAGCAATATAGGCGTCGACAGCCTCGACCTGTTCTTCAATTACAACCCGCTGGTCAACGACCATCCGGGGCGGGCATTGGCCGAGATCCGGCTGATGAGCAGGCATCTTGGCGAGCTTGGGCTGGCGCCCGGCATGCTTGTCTGCGAAATCACCGAACAGGCGGCCGACGATGCGCTGCTTGCCCGGCTGGTGCACGAAATGCGGCGCGACGGCATCCGCATCGCCATCGACGATTTCGGCACTGGTCACTCGACCGAGGAGAGGGTGAACCTGCTCAAGCCCGATATCGTCAAGATCGACGGCGACTGGTTCGCCGAGTTCTGCCGCCACGCTGCTGCGGAGCGGTTCTTCCGGCCGCTGGTCTCCAGCTTGCACGACCGGGGCGCCAGGGTGCTGGTGGAGGGCATCGAGCAGCCCAACCATCTTCGCGTCGCGCTCGATGCCGGCGCCGATCTGCTGCAGGGTTTCCTGCTCGCGCGGCCGGCGCTCGCCGGCACGATCTTCAAGGAAGAACCGCTCGCCGTGGATGGGCTGCTGGGTCGGGACAACAAGATCGTGCCGCTGTTCGGTTAGTTGGCGAAGTCCGCGGTGAGAGCGGCCTTCTCCCCGTCTCTATACGGGGAGAAGATGGCGGCAGCCAGATGAGGGGCAGCGCCGCCCTCATGCAGGTTGTGTGACGAACCGCGCAAATATGCTGATACGCCGCGCCGCCCCTCATCGCCCTGCCGGGCACTTCTCCCCGTATAGAGACGGGGAGAAGGCAGCTGTCGCTGCCGGTTTCGCCAATCATCAGCGTTCCTGATCGGCACAGACCAAAAGAAATGATTGGATGAAGCTACCGCCGCGGCGATAATTACGTCTCCAGGTGAGGACCGCCCATGATACTTTACGACATGATCGACAGCGGCAATTGCTACAAGCCGCGCCTGTTGATGGCCAAGCTTGGGCTCGCCTTCACCAGCATCGAGGTGAGTTCGCATACCGGAGACACGCGAAAGGCCGATTTCGTCGCCAAGAACCCGAATGCCATGGTGCCGCTGCTCGAGCTCGACGACGGCCGGCGGCTGGCCGAGTCCAACGCCATCCTGCTCTATCTCGCCGAGGGCACGCGCTTCCTGCCGGCGGACAGGTACGAGCGCGGGCTTGCCTATCAGTGGCTGTTCTTCGAACAATACAGCCACGAACCCTATATCGCCGTGCGCAAGGCGCTGCTGACCTTTCCCGAAAGGGCCAAGGACGCGACGCCGGAGCGGCTGGCGGTGACGCTGGAGCGCGGCAACAAGGCGCTCGGCGTGATGAACAGATATCTGGAAAGCCATGCCTTCTTCGCCGGCGCGTTCAGCGTCGCCGACATCGCCCTCTATGCCTACACGCACACGGCGGAGCAGGGGGGCTTCCAGCTCGACGCCTATCCCGCGGTGGCGGCCTGGCTGAAGCGCGTGGAGGCGGATCCCGGCCATGTGCCGATCGGGTGGGCCGGCTGAACACGGTGCCGCAGCGTACAGCCCGGCTGGTGCTGGTGACGCCGGACGGCGCGGTTGTCGGCAGCCTGCCGCCATTTCCCGTCGACGTTCCCTGGTGGCAGGAGGTGGAGTCCGTCGTGCGCGCCGCGCGCGAGCAGCATCGCGTCGACGTGACGATCCTGCGCCTGCTCGAAGCAACCCGCGACCAGGGGCCCGGCGGGGAAGTGACCTATCTGGCCGAAGTCGCCAAACCGGTGCCGGCGCAGGTCTGGACAGGGAAGACCGAAGCCCATCCGCTGCGCCAGGCCTATGCCAAGCCAGGCGGTCCCGCTGCCGACCTCGCCTGGGCGCAGCGTGTCCTTGCCGGACATGGTCTGGCGCCGACCGCCCGGCCGGTGCAGATCCGCAGTTGGAACCTCTCCAGCGTGTGGCGCATACCCATCGGACGCCACTCGGCGTGGCTGAAGGTCGTGCCGCCCTTCCTGGCGCACGAGGCGGCAATCATCACCGCGCTGGCCGGCCGGCATGTTCCGACGCTGCTTGGCCACGATGAAGGCGGACGGGCCCTGCTTGCCGAGATTCCCGGCGAGGACATGTATGAGGCCACGCTGCCGCAACTGCTCGCCATGGTGACATTGCTCGTCGATATCCAGGCTTCCTGGATCGGCCGGGTCGAGGAACTGCGCGCCATGCGGCTGCCCGATTGGAGGGGGCCAAGCCTGTCGGGCGCGATCGCCGACGTGGTGCGGCGGACGGGCCGGGAGCTTTCGGCGGACGAACAGGCGTCGCTGCTCGGCTTCGTAGACGGCCTCGCCGCCCGGTTTGCCGAACTCGAAGCCTGCGGACTGCCCGATACGCTTGTCCATGGCGATTGCCATCCCGGCAATTTTCGCGGGACGGGGCAAGAGTTCACATTGCTCGACTGGGGAGACAGCGGCATCGGCCATCCCCTGCTTGACCAGTCGGCCTTTCTCGAGGTGGTGCCGCCGCAGCAGGCCAAGACAGTCAGGGATCACTGGAATGGCGAGTGGCTGGCCCGGGTGCCTGGTTGTGATCCCACCCGCGCCGCCGCCCTGCTGGCGCCGATCGCCACGGCCAGACGGGCGGTGATCTACCAGATGTTCCTCGACAATATCGAACCGTCGGAGCGGATCTATCATCGCGGCGATCCGGCGGACTGGCTGCGCCAGACCGCGGCGCTCGTAAAAAACCGGGCTAACTGAGCCCGGCCGGGGCGGCCCGCTGAATTCCGGGCAAATAAAAAGGCGGGACAAAGCCCGCCTTCCCATTTTCGGTAGCCTGATCGGGAGCGTCCGGTCCGGGCTGGCAGCTATCTGCTGATCCAGCTTGTCGGGTCTTTCCGCTCCGGCGCGCTTCTCGCGCGACCGTCAGTACATCCGTGACTTGCCGCGCGCCCCGGGGTCTCACCCGGCGCGCGCCTTGTGCAAAATCAGGCTGCCTTGCTCAGAGAACCAGCGGACGACTTGCCGGTGCGGCGGTCCTGCTCGATCTCGAAGTTGATTTTCTGGCCTTCGACCAGGGTCGACATGCCAGCGCGCTCGACAGCGGAGATGTGGACGAAAACGTCCGCGCCGCCGGTGTCAGGCTGGATGAAACCGAAGCCCTTGGTGGCGTTGAACCACTTGACCGTTCCAGTTGCCATTTTAGATAGTCCTTCAACATTTGCTTAGTTTGACCAGACAAAGCCCGGCCGGTGTGCATCGAAATTTTGGAGATAGACGTCAGCAAACGCGAAGATCGCGAGGCCCGGATCGATCGGCCGAAATATCAATGGGGCTGATATAGGCTGCTTTCGTTCAAAAAACAAGACTGCGTGAGAAAGCTGTGATGCGGGGGTTGCCCAACGGAAGCCCCAATCTGGTGAAAGCGTTAATCGGGATCGCGCCGTCCACAGGCCATCGATCAGGGGAGGAAGCCATGAAAACCATTCTGCTCGCCGCTTGCCTGACGCTGGTGGCCGCCGAGGCGCAGGCGATCTCGCGCTACGATCCGACCCGTATGAGCTGCGGCAAGGTCCAGTCGACGATCGCGCGCCGGGGCGCGGTCATCCTGCGCTACCAGTCGACGCGCGTGCCGGGACTGCCGCTCTACGACCGTTATGTGCAGAGCCAGCAGTTCTGCACCATGGGCGAGGTGAAGACGCGCGCCTATGTGCCGAGCGCCGACACCAAGTCGTGCCCCGTCTACAACTGCAAGCGGCCCGACAATGACCGGCATTTCCGCCGGCGCTTCTTTCACAACAACTAGAGCCGGCGGCTCAGAATCCGAAAGATACCTGCGCGGGTGGCGGCGGGCCGACGCGCACGCCTTCCATGGCCAGCATCTTTTCCTTGGTGACCGAACCGCCGGGCGCCGAGAAGCCGCCGATCTTGCCGCCGGCGGCCAGGATGCGGTGGCAGGGGATGACCAGCGGCACCGGATTGGCGCCAAGGGCCGCCCCCGTTTCGCGCGGCAGGCCGGCATGGCCGGCGCGCCTGGCCAGTTCGCCATAGGTGGTGGTTTCGCCATAGCTCAGCTTTCGCGCGGCGCCATAGATGGCGAGGCGGAAATCGTCGATGCCGTCGAGGTCGACGGGAACGCCGGTGAAATCGACATCCTCGCCCGCCGCATAGGCCTTGATCGAGGCGATGAGTTCGACCACCCAGGGCGGCTGGACCGTGGAGGCGGAAACGCCGGCATGGCGCATCAGCCGGCGCTCGATCGCCTCGCGGCTGCGCTCGGGCAGGCAGAGCCTGATCAGGCCCTTCTCGCTCCAGGCAATGCCCATGAAGCCGATCACTGTTTCTAACACTGCGTGGCCTGATGTGATCGAAGGCGTCTTTTCCATGATGCGCTCCTTTCCGCAAAGCTGGCGAAAACCGGCATTTCCGCCAGTACATATCAGGAACAATATGGCATTGCCGCCCGCGTGCCGCCACCCGAAAACCATCAGATGGCCCCGATTGCTACCCAGGAATCGCTGGTGTAAGGGAAATCTTAACGACCCGACAAACCGGACTTCGAGCGCGGCTTGCCAGCAAAACAAACCCTTATCGCCATCGGCGTGATCGTGGCGGCTGCCGGCATGAGCGGCTGCACCTCGACCTCGCAGATGAAAACCGCGCCGTCTCTCACAGAAACAGCGACCGTTGCCGGCAGCGATGCCGGCTTCACCGTGCCGCTGCCCGAGACGGTTTCGGTGCTGCCGCAATCCTCGGGCATCGCCCCCGTCCAGACCGCCGAACTCGCGCCCGGCGCCGTCATCTCGGAAGGTGAGGCGGCAGTCGCACCAGCCAGCCAGCCGGCCGCCGTGACCGCGGCCTTTGCCGGCGCGACGCCGACGGCTCCGGCCGTGCCCGCCATCATGGTCGTCGGCACCAATGCCTGGCAGGCGCCGCCGCCCTCCAAGGCAGGTCAGCCGGTCAAGGCGGCTCAGCCCGTGATCAAGTCCGCCGAGACCTACACGACAGCCGGCCTCGTCGTGCCGGCGGTCGCCGGCGGCCAGAAAGCCATGCCCGGCGTGCAGCAGGTGGCCTACGTCGTGCCGCAGAACCCGGCGGCGCTGGTCCAGTTCCCGGCCGCGCCGCTCACCCCCGCCGAGCCCGAACAGCACGCAACCGGCATGCGCGGCGACGTCGACCGGCTGATCGTCAAATACGCCGCGCTCTACGAGGTGCCGGTGGATCTGGTGCGCCACGTCGTCAACCGTGAAAGCACCTACAATCCCAAGGCCTACAATAACGGCCACTGGGGCCTGATGCAGATCAAGCACGCGACGGCGCGCGGCATGGGCTATGACGGCCCGGCCAAGGGCCTGTTCGATGCCGAGACCAATCTGAAATACGCGGTGAAATATCTGCGCGGCGCCTGGCTGGTGTCCGGCGGCAATTCGAAGAAGGCCGACTGGCTCTACCAGACCGGCTATTATTTCGACGCCAAGCGCAAGGGCCTGCTCGAAGCAACCGGCCTCGGCGTCGACCGCAAGCGGCGTCCCCAGCCCGACGCCTGAGCCCGATGTTCGAGCCGGGCCTGCAGCGACCCAACGACATTAGGCTGCGCAAGATTCTCGACGATACGCTGGTCGCGCCGCGCTGGCCCGATGGCTTCGTCATGCGCGGCTTCGCGCCCGGCGACGCGTCGGCGCTGCATGCGCTGCTGAGCGAAGTGTACGACGACGGCGCCGAAGGTCCCTTCGAAGAATGGTGGCCGAACGTCGCGGGCGATGCCGAGTTCGATCCGGCGCTGTGTTTCCTGGTCATCGACGCCAAGGGCCGGCTGGCGGCGGCGGCCTTGTGCTGGACTTCGGCCTTCGTGAAGGATCTCGTCGTGCATGCGCAGGCACGCGGCAGAGGCATTGGCGAGGCGCTGCTGTGGCACGCCTTCGCCGTGTTCCGCGACCGGGGCGCCGCCCATGTCGACCTCAAGACCAACACGGTGGAGAGCGCTGCTGCCGTGCGGCTCTACAACAGGCTGGGCATGTTCGAGGTCGACTGGGCGGGCTGATCAGATGTCAGGCGCGTTGCCGATCTTCTTCTTCAGTTCGATCGCCCAGGCACGGCCCTCGTCGCCGCCCCACAGCAGCCAGGCGATGTAGCCGGCCGAGGGATTGTCCTCATTGCCGTAATTCCTGCCGCGCTTGTCCACCTCGTGGCGGGCGAAGTAGCTGACCATGCGGCGGATGGTGGAGGGCGACAAGTTCCGGCGGCTTTTCAGTTCGGTGGCGCGCGCGACGCCGATCTCGGTGCCGCCGCGGCCGAACTCCTTGCGCAGCCGCAGCCCCTTGGCGGCGTTGTCGGCCACCACTTGCGGGCAGCGCAGGTCGATCTCGCCGTCTTCGGTCATCGCGTTGTCTCATCCCGTTTCATGCAAGGTTTAGCCGATGGAAAGAATGCGGCAAGGCAGGGCCGGTTCCGCTCCTGTAAAAAATGTCGGAACCGATCAATGTCGGAACCGATCGGGGCGGCACGTCCTTGGGTGGCAGAGCAACACGCGCCGGGACGCCGCCGCGACAAAAGGGAGCCGATCATGATCACCTTTCCCAATGAATCCGCCAGATACCGCACCGCGCGCGAAAAGCTCCTGAAGAAGGAGATCGAACTGCGCCGCGCCATGGAGGCCGTGGCCGAGGCGCGCCGTGCGCTGCCGCCCGGCGGGCTGGTGCCGCAGGACTATGTGTTCGACGGGCTGGACGCCGGCGGCAAGCCGGCCAAGGTCAAGCTGTCGGAACTGTTCGCGGGGGTCAAGGACACGCTGATTCTCTACAACATGATGTTTCCGCGCCACCCGCTGGAGACACGCGACGTGGCGACCGGCGGCGGCACGGCCAGGCTCGCGCGGGCAGACCAGCCATGCCCGTCCTGCACCGCGCTGCTCGACCAGTTGGACGGCGCGGTCGGGCATCTCGAAGGGGCCGGCTTCAACTTCGCCGTGGTGGCGAAAACCGCGCTGGAGAATGTCGTCACGCTCGGCCGGGACAGGGGCTGGCGCAACATGCGGCTGCTGTCCTCGGCGGGGAACAGCTTCAAGCGCGACTACAATGCGCAGGATGCCGACGGCGCCCAGCTGCCGCTGATGTCGGTGTTTCGCCGCGACGCCGACGGCATCAGGCATTTCTGGTCGTCGGAACTCGGCTTCGCCCCACCCGAACCCGGCCAGGACCCGCGCGCCATCGGCACCTGCGAGATCCTGTGGAATTTGATGGACTTCACGCCGGAGGGCAGGCCCGACTGGTACGAGCAGCTGCAATATGGCGGGGCGTGTTGCCATTAGAGGCTTCCCCTTCTCCCCTTGTGGGAGAAGGTGGCCTCGCGAAGCGAGGTCGGATGAGGGGTGTTCCAGGGAACGCCGACTTTACTTATTGTCCCGCAATGCCACACCAACCCATCCCGCCAGAAAAAAGACGTTTCGCCAGAACCTTAAGGCACGAGCCGACCGAGGCAGAGGACAAGCTTTGGCACGAGTTGCGCGGTCGAAAACTGGATCGGATCAAATTCCGCCGCCAAGTGCCGATTGGACGTTTCATCGCCGACTTTCTTTGCGCTGAGGCAATGCTGATCGTTGAGATAGACGGTAGCCAGCACGCGGATTCTGGTCACGATCGTGAGCGGGACGCCGAACTGAAACTGCGGGGATTCCGCGTCCTGCGCTTCTGGAATGATGATGTGCTGCGAGAACTGGATTCAGTCTGTGACACCATCATTGCCTATGTTCGCGACGCGAGTTTGCAGCCATGGCGGTGATGGCGGTAATTTTGTGCCGTCTTGGTGGGGCGGGCTTTCTCGAGTAGCTGTATCGCCCGGCTGGAGCACCCCTCATCCGACCTCGCTTCGCGAGGCCACCTTCTCCCACAAGGGGAGAAGGGAAGACCGCGCCCCAGCTGCCAATCTCCCCCCTTGAGGGGGAGATGTCCGGCAGGACAGAGGGGGGCGCCGTAGAGCGTGACATGAACCACAAAATCGAGGAAGCACCTATGCCCAAGATCGACCTCGCCGCCGTGCCCGCCCGCAAGGGCTCGCCCTATCCAGCGCCCTTCGACCAGCCCTGCGCCACCCGCATCCGCCGCCGCCTCGGCGATGCCGGCGGGCTCACGGATTTCGGCGTCAACCTGATGACACTGCCGCCCGGCGGCTGGTCGAGCCAGCGCCACTGGCACAGCCATGAGGACGAGCTCGTCTATATCCTGGAAGGCGAGCTGGTGCTGGTCGAGGATGGCGGAGAGACGTTGCTCAAAGCAGGCGACTGCGCCACCTTCGCCAAGAACAGCGGCAACGGCCATCACATGATCAACCGCTCGTCGGCGACCGCGCGCTACCTTGAAGTCGGCTCGCGCGACATGGACGATGTCATCACCTGTTCCGACATCGACATGATGAGCCCGAACTCTGACGGGCGATTTTTGCACAAGGACGGCACGCCGTATCCGGGGCAGGGGTGAGCAAGCGCGACCTTCCCCTTCTCCCCTTGTGGGAGAAGGTGGATCGGCGCGTCAGCGCCGAGACGGTTGAGGGGTGTTCCAGCGGACTGAGGCCTTGGCGTTCCCTGGAACACCCCTCATCCGACCTCGCTGCGCGAGGCCACCTTCTCCCACAGGGGGAGAAGGGGAGGGCTGGCGTTCCCTCGCCGCCGCGCTAAGCTCCCTCACAAAGCCCCGGGGAGCACCACCATGAAGAAACAAGTCATCGAAGTGCCCGTCATGTCGGACAAGGTGCGGGCGCTCGGCCTGCCCTGTTCGACGGCGGTGAAGGCCAACGGCTTCGTGTTCATCTCGGCGACGCCGCCGGTGGACATGGTGACCGGCGAGATGGTGCGCGGCGACATCGAAACGCAGACCGAGGCGTCGCTGAAGGCGCTGAAGCACTGCCTGGAAGCGGCCGGCACGTCGCTGGAAAACGTGGTGATGGTGCGCATCTACGCCGTCAATTCGGGATTCTACAACGCGATCAATCGGGTCTATGCCCGGTATTTCAGCGTGAACCCGCCGGCGCGGAGTTTTGTGCCGGTAGCGTCCTGGCCGATGGAGTTCGATATCGAGATTGAGTGCGTGGCGGTGGCTTGACCTTCCCTTCTCCCCTTGTGGGAGAAGGTGGCCTCGCGAAGCGAGGTCGGATGAGGGGTGTTCCAGGAAACGCCGACGTCTCACTCCGCTGGAGCACCCCTCATCCGTCTCGACGCTAAAGCGTCGATCCACCTTCTCCCACAAGGGGAGAAGGGAGGAACGCCGCCGGTGGACATGGCGACTGGTGAGATGGTGCGCGGCGACATCGAGGTCCAGACCGAGGCGTCGCTGAAGGCGCTGAAGCACTGCCTGGAAGCCGCCGGCACCTCGCTGGAGAATGTGGTGATGGTGCGCATCTACGCCGTCAATTCCGGTTTCTACAGCGCGATCAACCGGATCTATGCGCGGTACTTCAGCGTGAACCCGCCGGCGCGGAGTTTCGTGCCGGTGGCGTCATGGCCGATGGAGTTTGATATCGAGATCGAGTGCGTGGCGGTGGCTTGACCTTCCCTTCTCCCCCTGTGGGAGAAGGTGGCCTCGCGAAGCGAGGTCGGATGAGGGGTGTTCCAGGAAACGCCGACGTCTTACTCCGCTGGAGCACCCCTCATCCGTCTCGACGCTAAAGCGTCGATCCACCTTCTCCCACAAGGGGAGAAGGGAAGAACGCCGCCGGTGGACATGGTGACCGGCGAGATGGTGCGCGGCGACATCGAGGTTCAGACCGAGGCATCGCTGAAGGCTCTGAAGCACTGCCTGGAAGCGGCCGGCACCTCGCTGGACAACGTGGTGATGGTGCGCATCTACGCCGTCAATTCGGGATTCTACAATGCGATCAACCGGGTCTATGCGCGGTACTTCAGTGTGAACCCGCCGGCGCGGAGTTTCGTGCCGGTGGCGTCCTGGCCGATGGAGTTTGATATCGAGATTGAGTGTGTGGCTGTGGGGTGAGAGGACACCAGGGCGGTATCATCAGCAGATAAATAAGAGCTACAGTGAAACTCTAAACTGATCAAGAGATACATTTATTTTATTTGGCACGGCCAATTCATAACCCTTACTTATATTTCTTCTGACGTGAATATGCCAGTATTTCCTGCCGTTGTCTTGCGAGGCGTGCAGGTCCGGCAACGCCTTGGCAATCACGGATCTGGGTATGGCAAATGCGCTATCAAGGTCAAGGCAACCAAGAATAAAATATGCCTTGAGGGCTTCCTTCAAAAAATCATCCCATTTTGGGTGATATGCAAACCAGTAAGGCGTCCCGCTATCGAAGCCTTTTGATATGGTGCATACGACTCTTGTCGTAGAATCCGAATTCTCAAACCAAGTTCGACTAACTGCCTTTAGATCGGTGCCTAGCCAAGAAGACATCGCCCTGATAATCTGTTGCCTTTTCGTGGTGATATTTTTGTTGTCGTTTCTCCGGGGGTTTTCTATTTTTGAGAATACCGCACCTCTTATGATCGCGCCGTCGAAATTCGCGTTACCCAATCTGGCTCGCGTGAAATCGGATCCGGTAAAATCGAATCCCTTCAAACTACAACCCGAAAAGTCCATACCCTCAAAATTAGCGAATCTGAAATCTAGTTTCGGATCAAGGCCCGAAATTTCCACAAGCTTTACAAAATTTTCTGTATTGGCTGCATCAATTTTTTTCAAATAATTATCGATAAACATCATTATATTTCCATTTCACAAAGCGCTGTTCTCTTTCCGCAAATCGATTTTCTAATTAATAGTCTGGCAACGCCGAATTTATTTCCTGAATATGAGCCGTCTGGTCTTCTAAATAAAAGCGCATCGTATGGAATTTCGAAAGAGACGCGTACTATGGCTTTTGGTCCATTAGGCTCAGCTCGACAAAATCGATCGTGCCGAATAAGGGTCCCCAGTAAAGGTTTGTGGGCACGTTCTGAAGTCAGGCTCCAGGTCGGATTAGAAGCGGTGCCGTGGGCCAATATAGGTTTATGCGTTTCCAAGAATTTTGTGACACTAACGGTAGTTTTCTTTTCGGCGCGAGAGCGAGATGATTTAACGCTTCCTCCTGGAATAGAAGCTGTGATTGATCCGGCCCAACCGAAATCGGTGTTATTGGTGACCTCAGTAGTCTCTGAGTTTTCATGGGAAAATTCAACGTCTGTTAAAGTGACAGGATCGTAAGCCCAATCTTCCTCCGGAAAGGTACACCCTTCTGCTTCGAAATGAATGAGCACGCGATTGACCGAATAGCTAATTCTTGGGACACGCCAGTTCGCTTCGGCTTCTTCACCCCTTACGGTGAGGCCCAAAACCTTTCCAATCTTATTTGTAGCTGAAAGCGAAAGGGACGCGCTAACGACGTTTTTCCGAGTATCCACCAAACCGTCCTGAGTCGACGCAAACTAAGAGAAGATTAGCAAGCGTTTGCTTACATCACAAACAATTCGATATCTTCCGGACAAGCGTGCAGTCTTTGCCTCAGGTCTACGCAAAATACTCCTGCAGCGGCCGAACCTCCAGGCTCCCCGCCTTCAGCGCCGCAATCGCCTCCGCCACGGCCGCCGCCCCAGACAGCGTCGTATAATACGGCACCTTCTGCATCAGCGTGGCCCTACGCAGCGACTTTGAATCCGACACCGCCTTTTGCCCATCCGTCGTGTTGAACACGATCTGGACCTGGCGGTTGCGGATGGCGTCCTCGATGTGGGGGCGGCCTTCGAGCACCTTGTTGATCTTTTCGGCCACGACGCCGTTTTCGGCGAGGAAGCGGGCGGTGCCTGAGGTGGCCAGCACCTTGAAGCCGAGACGGGCAAGACGCTGCACCGCCGGCAATATGCCTTTCTTGTCCTCGTCGCGCACCGAGACGAACAGCGTGCCGGAGCGCGGCAGGTCGACGCCGGCGCCGAGCTGGCTCTTGGCGAAGGCGAGCGCGAAGTCTCGGTCGAGGCCCATGACCTCGCCGGTCGAGCGCATTTCCGGGCCGAGCAGGATGTCGACGCCGGGGAAGCGGGCGAAGGGGAAGACGGCTTCCTTGACCGCGATGTGGCCGGGGTTGCGCGGGTCGGGCATCGCGCCGTAATGCGCGAAGGCGTCTTCCAGCTTTTCGCCGGCCATGATGCGGGCGGCGATTTTCGCGATCGGCCGGCCGATGGTCTTGGCGACGAAGGGCACGGTGCGCGACGCCCGCGGGTTGACTTCCAGCACATAGACCGTGCCGTCCTTGATGGCGTACTGCACGTTCATCAGGCCGCCGACATTGAGCGCGCGGGCAAGTGCCGCGGTCTGGCGTTCCAGCTCGTCGACGAGGTCCGAGGGCAGCGAGTGGACGGGCAGCGAGCAGGCCGAATCGCCCGAATGGATGCCGGCCTCCTCGATGTGTTCGAGAATGCCCGACACGAAGGTCGCCTTGCCGTCGCAGAGGCAGTCGACGTCGACCTCGATGGCGCCCGAGAGATAGGTGTCGAACAGCAGCGGGTTCTTGCCGAGCAGCGTGTTGATCTGGCCGGTCTTGTCGTTGGGATATTTCTGCTTGATGTCCTCCGGCACGAGGCCGGGCACGGTGTCGAGCAGGTAGGATTGCAGCATGCCCTCGTCATGGATGATCTGCATGGCGCGGCCGCCCAGCACATAGGAGGGGCGCACCACCAGCGGGAAGCCGAGCTCGCCGGCGACGAGGCGGGCCTGCTCGACCGAATAGGCGATGCCGTTCTTGGGCTGGCTGAGGTTGAGCTTGTGCAGCAGCTTCTGGAAGCGGTCGCGGTCCTCGGCGAGATCGATCATGTCGGGCGAGGTGCCGAGGATCGGGATGCCGGCCTTTTCCAGCGCGTCCGCCAGTTTCAGCGGCGTCTGTCCGCCGAACTGGACGATGACGCCGACCAGTTCGCCCGAGGCCTGCTCGGCGCGCAGGATCTCCAGCACGTCCTCGGCCGTCAGCGGGTCGAAATAGAGCCGGTCCGACGTGTCGTAGTCGGTCGAGACGGTCTCGGGGTTGCAGTTGATCATGATGGCTTCATAGCCGGCGTCGCGCAGCGCGAAGGCGGCATGGCAGCAGCAATAGTCGAACTCGATGCCCTGGCCGATGCGGTTCGGGCCGCCGCCGAGGATGACGACTTTTTTCCGCGACGACACGTGGGCCTCGTTGGCCAGTGCACCGGCGAAGGGCACTTCGTAGGTCGAGTACATGTAGGCGGTCGGCGAGGCGAACTCGGCCGCGCAGGTGTCGATGCGCTTGTAGACGGGATGGACGTCGAGCTTGTCGCGAATCTTCGCAATCGCTTCGGCGTCGGTCTTCGTCAGGGAGGCGAGGCGGGCATCGGAGAAGCCCATCGCCTTCAGCATGCGCAGATTGACGGCGTCCTGCGGCAGGCCGTGCTCGCGCACGCGGGCTTCCATGGCAAGGATGCCTGATATCTGCTCGAGGAACCACGGGTCGATCTTGCACATTGCGTGCACGTCTTCCAGCGAGGTGCCCATGCGGATCGCCTGCGCCACCATGCGCAGCCGGTCGGGCGTCGGCGTGCCGAGTGCGGCACGGATGGCGTTGCGGTCGTCGGCGCTGTTGCCGGAGCTCAGGCCGGGGATTTCGATCTCGTCGAGGCCGGTGAGGCCGGTTTCCAAGCCGCGCAACGCTTTCTGCAGCGATTCCTGGAAGGTGCGGCCGATGGCCATCACTTCGCCGACCGACTTCATGGCGGTGGTCAGCACCGGCTCGGCGCCGGGGAATTTCTCGAAGGCGAAACGCGGGATCTTGGTGACGACGTAGTCGATCGACGGTTCGAAGGAGGCGGGCGTGGCGCCGCCGGTGATGTCGTTCTCCAGCTCGTCCAGCGTGTAGCCGACGGCGAGCTTGGCCGCGATCTTGGCGATCGGGAAGCCGGTGGCCTTGGAGGCGAGCGCCGAGGAGCGCGACACGCGCGGGTTCATCTCGATGACGACGAGGCGCCCGTCCGCCGGGTTGACGGCGAACTGCACATTGGAGCCGCCGGTCTCCACCCCGATCTCGCGCAGCACCGCGATCGAGGCGTTGCGCATCATCTGGTATTCTTTGTCCGTGAGGGTCAGCGCCGGGGCGACGGTGATGGAATCGCCGGTGTGCACGCCCATCGGGTCGATGTTCTCGATCGAGCAGACGATGATGCAGTTATCCGCCTTGTCGCGGACGACCTCCATCTCATACTCCTTCCAGCCGAGCACGCTTTCCTCGATCAGCACTTCGGTGGTCGGCGAGGCGTCGAGGCCGGACTGGACGATGTCGTAGAATTCGGCGCGGTTGTAGGCGATGCCGCCGCCGGTGCCGCCCATGGTGAAGGACGGGCGGATGATGGCGGGCAGGCCGACATGGTCGAGCGCCTGGGCGGCGATGGCCATGCCATGGCTGATATAGCGCTGCTTGCGGTCGCCTTCGCCGAGGTTCCAGCGGGTTTCCAGCGCGTCCAGCGCGGCGTCGAGATTGTCGGGCTTCTCGGCCTTCAGCGCGGCACGCTCGGCCTCGTGCGTCTTGCGGTCGGCGTTCTTGACCTCGGTGGCGTTGGCCAGCATCGACTTCGGCGTTTCCAGGCCGATCTTGCTCATGGCCTCGCGAAACAGCGCGCGGTCCTCGGCCTTGTCGATGGCGTGCGCGTCGGCGCCGATCATCTCGACATTGTAGCGCTCCAGCACGCCCATGCGGCGCAGCGACAGCGCGGTGTTGAGCGCGGTCTGGCCGCCCATGGTCGGCAGCAGCGCGTCGGGCCGCTCCTTGGCGATGATCTTGGCGACCACTTCGGGCGTGATCGGCTCGATATAGGTGGCGTCGGCCAGTTCCGGGTCGGTCATGATGGTGGCCGGGTTGGAATTGACCAGGATGACGCGGAAGCCTTCCTCCTTCAGCGCCTTGCAGGCCTGGGTGCCGGAATAGTCGAATTCGCAGGCCTGGCCGATGACGATGGGGCCGGCCCCGATGATCAGGATCGACTTGATGTCGGTGCGTCTTGGCATGGTCGAAAATTCCGTTCGGCGAGCGGCTTGCACGAAAAACCGGGACGGGAAGACCCGGCCGGTTGTGCTTGCGATTCTGGTATCAGGCTAGGAGGGCCTTATAGGGAAGAGTTTTGCAGGATGTAACCCCGAAAATGAAGGGAGTAGGGAGTAGGGAGTGACGCTCCTTGCCCAATGCCTAATCCCTATTGCCTAGCACCTAATCCCTATTGCCTAGCACCTAATCCCCCAGCGCCAGCTGGTCCGTGATCTCGAACCGCTCCGACACGCCGACGCGGATCATGTTCAACGTGCCTTCCCTGGTGAAGCGGAAGTCGCTGCGCGAGTTCGAGCCGGCGGGCTGGCCGGCGTAGAAGGAGATGACGCGGGTGCCGCCGTCGGGCCAGGTCACGGTGACGTCGGCCTTGTTGGCGCCGCCGCGCACGACGCTGACTTCGCAGCGCGTCATCGGCTGGCCGACATAACGGGCGCAGGGGATTTCGCCGGTCGCGTCGGGGGCGCGGGCCAGGGGCTGCGCCGGCTGCTGCGGTTCGACCCGCGCCACGGTCTGCGGGTCGATGGCGGGCTGCGCCTCCGTGCTGCCAGGCCGGGGTGTCGGCACCGGAATCCCCTTCGCGACGGGAGCCGTGCTGTTGTCGGCCGGGGGATCGGCCACCGGTTCGGCGGCGGCTTCCTGGACCGGTTGTTCGTCCGTCTTCGACGCGTCGGGCACTGTTGCCGCCGCCACGGGCGGCGCCGGCGGTGGGGTGACGGTGGCGGTCGCCACGGGTGCCGGCGCCGGGGCCTCTGCCGGGCTCCTGATCTCGCTGGTCATGGGATTGTCCTGCGCGGCGAGCGCCAGGCCATAGGCATCCTGCATGGCGGTGGCCGTGGCCGACTTCGGCGGTTCGGGCGCGGCCGGATGGGGCGCGTCGCCGAGGCGCGCCGTCAAATCGGGCGGCGGCGCGGCCGGGGGT
>NZ_SCNN01000032.1 GCF_005503535.1 Mesorhizobium comanense
CTGGTCGACAAACGGCGTGCGGGCAGGGTCAAGCATCAGACCAAGGGCGATCATCACCGCGAATGCGAACCAGATCGCCAGCCATGACGTGCCGATGATCCGGCCGATATCGGACAAGGCAATGCCTTCGCCAGCATAGATGCGATAGCGCAGCATTCCGCCGGTCAGCAGCGAAAAGCCGAGCGCATTGGAGATGGCATAGCCGGCGGCGCCGACCGATGCCGACAGGAGCTTGGGGATACGCCCGGGTGCGATCGTCTCCACGGCCACGACATCATAGAAAGCGACGGAGGCAAAACTCACGGCTGTCAGCGCAAGTGCGATCAAGAGGTGCTTGCCGGGAATATTTCTCGCCGATTCCAGCACGTGTTCTACAGAGAGCTCGACCAGGAATCGCTGCAGCACCACCACGGTGATGGCTGTGATGATCACGCCCGCGACGGGCACAGCAAAATGCTGATAGCGGCTCCAGAAGCCAAACATCTGCTGGCGCGCTTCGCGCCCAGTCAGCGTATCGGCCTTGGGATCCGGATTGTCCGGATCAGTCAGCTCAGGCTTCGGCGGCATATGCAGTAGAGTCCCTGATCTTTATCGAAGTTGAAATGTGCTACGGCGCTCTCCATGGCTATTTCATGGCAGCATGAGCGGAATCTAACGAACCATGCGACGCCGGATAAACGCCGCTTCTGTGTCGGCTCTGTGACCGCAACGCGGTTCTATAGAGCCGCTAAGGAATCGAGAGCGAGTAGATGGCACTGGGTCAGCTTGAGCGACGGCTTTTGAGCGCACAGCCAAATGGACGAATATTTCAAAGGGGCAGACCACGAGGAAGGGCAGAGCCGCCGCGCCATACGAGTGCAAAATCTGGCAATGCGCATTCAGGGCTGCTATAAACACTATGCAAGTACCCCCACCGCCTTGTCGGCTTGTTGCATGATTTTGTGCGAAGACGCCGACAAGGCAACTTGTATGTGGCTGCGCCAACCAACCGCTTCTTGCCAAAAGGACTAAACAATGAGCGTCGAGATCGTGCAGTGTTTGAGGACCAGCACTGTTTCGCTCTCATGCAGAACTGCTGATATGCCACGATGCCGGTTCAAGGCCATGATAATTAGATCGCAGCCTTTCTGTTTCGCGACTTCAATGACCGCCACGTGAACTGATTCGTGACGCACATGGACAGTGCTACAATTTACGCCAACTGCTCTGGCGGCGGTGCTCGCCCAGCCGAGGACCGCAGCTGCTGTGACCTCGGCATGCCTATCATAGGTGTCCAGAGTGTCCTTTACACGCATCGGCTCGACGATCGAGGCGTGAAAGGGCTGAGAGACGGTGACCACCGTGATCAGCGCGCCGATTTCTTTGGCAATCTCAACAGCTTTAGCAACGGTGGCTTGTGCTAGGTCCGAGCCATCGGTCGGGACTAAAATATGCTTGTACATGGCATCACCTCAGTGGGATCACTTGCCGAAATTTGCCGCCCTTGGACTGCCGTGGAGGCTCCTCGGCACGCGCTACGACAATCTGACCGGGACAGTGTTCAGCGAGCTGTGGCTCGATACCCAAAGCGGCGTAGCTGGGACCGACCTTTGCCTTGAATGCTTGGGCATTCGATCGTACTCGCCTTCCGGCACCCCTTCGCCGGAAAGCGCCAGTAACACCGGATTGATGTGCAAACGGCGGCTCTCCTGTTCGCTCGCAAGCAGCGCTGCAATGTTTGCGTAGGGCGCGAGGAGCACTTGCCGGAACTGGTTGAGTCTATCCACAACCTCTGACAAGGGCATGTGAACCGACGAAACGTCGAGCCGTCGCCCTCGGCTCTTCTTCAGGCGCGCTGCGGCCACCGCGGAGGCGAAGTGGCCACCGGTTACCATGACCATCGCCATGCGCCCTCGGCAGGCCACGATTCGAATGAAATCCCCCGCACCGAGCCAGGCGGTCAGCATCCGAAGCGCCATCGCGCTAGTGACGGCCATGCTCCGGTCATCGACCACGAAAACGCCACGCGTCCCCGTCGTGCCCGATGTCGTCAGCAGGGTGTATTTGTCGAGGAAGCGCTCGCCGATAAGCGTCGTCTGCGAACGCTTGCGCCCGTTCCAGAGTTATCTGTCGATCGACACACCAGTCATCGAAGCAAGCCATTAACGTCTTCTTGTCGGTAACAGGAAGCTCCTCGGCGCGTTCGACCAGATCCGGCAGATCACGATACAGCTCACGGTAGTACGGTAAGTTGGCGCGGGCGTGGGTGACCATGTCGGCGAGACGGGCGCGCTGTCGTTGCGCGATTGCGCTGACGCCCTTCCTTCGTGTGCGCCAGGCGTCCCAGATCGGGCCTATCAGATGCTCGGGCATGATCGTTCCCAGGTTCACACACCTTCAGCCACCTGCTACACGTACATCCTGTAGCCACTACAGGAGCAACCCCCGATGATCGCGATCGGAGCCTTATCCCGACGCACAGGCGTCAATATCGAGACGATCCGCTACTACGAGCGGATTAGGCTAATACCTCCGCCGGGCCGTACAGACAGTGGGCGGCGACTTTACGGAGCAGAGGACGTGCGCCGACTGACCTTTATTCGCCATGCGAGGGACCTCGGTTTCGACACCGCGGCGATCAAGGCGATGCTCGCTCTGCAGGAGGTGCCAGAAGCGTCCTGCGAAGAGGTGAGCCGGATCGCTGCCGATCAGCTTGCGGCCGTCGAGAGTCGGATTCGTCGCCTGGCCGGGCTCCGGACCGAGCTCACACGGATGATCAACGAGTGCGACAACGGAGAGGTTGCGACCTGCCGAATCATCGAAGTTCTCGCCGAGGCCCCCGGACAGACGGTCGACCATTGACTGTCGCGGCGCTCAAGACGCTACTTTAACAGAGGCCCCACGTTTCAGCACGGACGGACCGCCCGGTAGAGCGAGATCGAGCCACTGGCCGTGTGGAGTTCGCCACCGGTTCCCAAGGTGGCGTAGATAGAGGCAAGTGCGGCGACCTTCTCGTCTATCGGCACTTGATGAACATTAAGCTGGACACGATTTCTGTCGGGCGTCGCCCATCCAGCAATTCCGCCGTTTGCCGCGCGAACCCGTTGCGGACGTCCGCCCGGAAGCCACCGGCGGCGAGTCGTATTCGTGCACGGGCCAGCACCGCCGGGTCGGGATCAATGCCAATAAGCATCGCCAATGGCTCCGTTTGCCCAAGACGCACGAGAAGCGAGCCAGTGCCGCAGCCCACATCCAGGATAGTGTCAACCGGGCTCGGTTTCACCTGGGATAAGAATGCGGTATCCATCCGGCGTGTCGCGCCTTGTTCGGGTGATGAACGAGTGGTCTTAAGCGTGCTCTTATGAGCACACTTAGGAGCAGTTGATGGGTCAGATCACGTTGCTCACAGGCCCCGAACGTCGGCGGCGGTGGAACGAGGAGGAACGGCGCCAGATTTTGGAGGAGGCGTTTTCGCCCGGAGCCTGTGTGACGCAGGTGGCGCAGCGGCATGACGTTTCGACGGCGCTGATCTACACTTGGCGTCGCAAGCTGTGCGAACACGTCCCGGACCCGTGCCTTACAGAGGCGGTGGTTGTCGATGAAGACGTCGGCCATCCACTGGAGCACCGGCCGGCTATTGTCGTGGAGCTGGTAAAGCGCGGCCGGGTGAGCATCTTCGCGGGAGCGACGCCCACGCTGGTTACGGCAGTGGTAAAGGCACTGCGGTGATCCCGTCGGGCGCGCGGGTGTGGCTGTCGATGGGCCACACCGATATGAGGAAGGGCATGCAGGGCCTGGCTTTGCTGGTGCAGCAGCACCTGAAGCGCGATCCCCAATTATGTGTCGGTCGTAAATATGTGGCGGCGCTGTCGCGAAGCGGTTAATTCCGCGGTGATCGCGAGCTTTGCCGCCACATAATATCTCATCACTTTCTCCTTCGGGCTCAGGATTTCCCTGGCAAGCCCGTGATGGAGAGAGTGTAATGTTGGAGCTTTATTTCAAATATCCGAGTGTGCTCAGACGTCTTCGCAGCGGGGTGCTTGGTGAAGAGATGGACCGCATTGCGGCGCATTTCTCCCAGATTGGTTACAAGCACACCTCGGCCAAGGCCTATATCAGTCGGCTTGCCAGATTCAGCGATTTCGCGGCCCGCAATGCCAGAACGGCGACGATCGAACAGGATATAATCGATCGCTTCGTGCACAGCCTCCGGACAGCAACACCACGTATAGCGGCGCGAACGGCGATCGAGCACGCACGCCGGGTCGCGCCAGAACGGTTTTCAACTCCGCGTCGCCACACAACTCCGATTCCTGATGGCCCGCTGCTTGCCGCCTACCTGGATCATCTGCGCCACGTGCGTGGCCTGGAGCCGAAGACCTGCGAGGGGCTTCTAACGAGCGCACGCCGGATCCTCACTTGGCTCAACGACCACCTGCCTGACCAGCCTCTTGCCGCGTTGACGGGCGAGCACGTGCTCGGCCTCGTGCAACACCTCCTGTCGCTGTCGACTAACGATTACACCCGGTCCTCGACAACCTCGTATGCCCGCACATTTCTGCGCTTCATGCGATGGGCCGGCCTCAACGACCGGGATCTTGCCCGGTTTGTTCCTCGAACCCCTTGCTGGCGGCTGGCGCACCTGCCACCGCGGCTTCCATGGGAAGACATTCAGCGCACCATCGACGCGATCGACGTGACCATGCCTTCAGGCGTGCGGGACCGCGCGCTTCTGCTCATGCTCGCCACAACCGGTCTGCGCAACAAAGAGATACGGATGCTCGAACTCCAGGATATCCGCTGGCGCACCGCCGAAGTACTTGTGCGGCGGACCAAGGGGAAGCGCGATCGGGTCGTGCCGCTCCTGCACGAAGCAGGCGCGGCGCTTGCCGATTATGTGCTGCATGCCAGGCCGAAGATCGACAGTCAGCGGGTTTTTCTGTCCTACGTTCCGCCAGTGAGGCCGTTCAAGTGCCCCGCCTCTATTTCGAGGATCGTCCGTTCCCGATTGGAACGATGCGGGATTGAGCTCTCCGGCGTCGCCGGCGCCCATCTGTTGCGCCATAGCCTGGCGACGCAGCTCGTCAAGCAACGGCGCCCGATCAACGAGGTCGCCGACCTGCTGGGCCATCGCAGCATCGACACAACCGCCATCTACGTGAAGGTGGCGCTGCCGCAGCTATCCGACGTTGCTCTGCCATTTCCGGGAGGCGCGTCATGAGCGCCTTCGCCAAGATACTGGCCGAGAAGGTCGAGAGCTACATCGAGCTTCGTCGCTCGCTCGGCTACTCGTTCAAGAAGCAGGCCGCCACATTGCGTGCTTTGGCGCGGTTTGTGGAGACCGAGCACCTGGACGGCCCGCTCACCCAAGGCATGGCGCTTAACTTCGTCCTGTCGATTGAGGGCGCAGCCAACGGTCGGGCCATTCGTCATGGAGTGCTCCGCCGTTTTTGCGAGTATCTCGCCGTCTACGACGCCAGGACTGAAGCGCTCGATCCTCGCGCGTTTCCCAGATCCCGCGCCATTCCGCCACCGCGTATCTTGAGCGATGAGGAACTTGTATCGCTCATGTTGGCGTGCAGGCGTATTTCGCCGCAGTATCCCGAGCGGAGCGTGGTGTTGACAATGCTAGTCGGATTGCTGGCGAGCACCGGCTTACGTTCCGGCGAAGGGCTCCGCCTCGATCGCGCCGACGTCGACCTCGTCAGCGGAGTTCTTCACATCAGACAGACCAAGTTTCGCAAGGATCGCCTGATCCCAGTTCATGTCACGACACTGGCAGCACTGCGCCAGTACGCACGGCTTCGTGATATGGCATTTCCGACGCCAAAGGATTCCGCGTTTTTCTCAGCTCGCGCGGCAACCGGCTGTCGAAGACAGGGCTCGCTCTGGCTTTCGGCGCAGCCTGCAAGCTGGCCGGTCTCACCTGTGACAAGGCCTTAAGACCGCATGATCTGCGGCATCGTTTCGCCGTCACACGGCTCGCCGCATGGCATCGAGAGAACGCCGACGTGCAGGCGCTGCTGCCCTTGTTGGCGACCTATCTTGGCCACGCCCACTACACCGATACTGCCTACTATGTGACTGGCACGGCGGATTTGCTTGGCATGGCGGCCGACCGCGCGTTGGCCCATGGAGGCGCCTCATGAGCGTACATCTCTCGCTCGCGCCGCTGCTGGAGTCGTTCTTCCGCAACCGGCTGACCAAGCAAAGGAACGCAAGTCCCTCAACCATCGCCAGCTACCGCGACGCCTTGCGTATGTTGGTGCTCTTCGCCGCCGAACGCACCGGGCGCAAGCCGTACGCATTGGCCATCGAGGATTTCGATCGGGACCTTATTCTCGCTTTTCTGGATGAGCTTGAAGAGAAGCGGAAGAACACGATCCAGACACGCAATGCGCGCCTGACAGCGATCCGGTCGTTCTTCCATCACGTGGCGGCGAACGATCCCGCATCATTGGGCATCGCCCAACGCATCCTCGCTATCCCGGTTAAGAGATCGCACATTGAGATGATGCATCACCTCTCGCGACGAGAAGTTGATGCTCTTATCGATGCGCCGGATCAGCAAACGCCGCGCGGCCGGCGTGACCGGGTGCTGTTGCTTTTCCTGGCGCGCACCGGCGCTCGCGTTTCGGAGGCACTCGGCGCCAATGCGTGCGATCTTCAACTGGATCGCCCGCGACCACAGGTGCTCCTGCGCGGCAAGGGCCGCAAGGAACGGGTCGTGCCGATCCCGGACGACCTCGTCAAAGCGTTGAGGGCGTTGATGACCGAGCGTGGAGTCAACCACCAGGAAGCGCGTCCGCTCTTCGTCGGTACCCATGAGATGCGTCTCACGCGTTTCGGTGCGACGCACATCGTGCGGCGGGCCGTCGCCATAGCCACGTTGACGCGGCCGGAACTGGCGCGCAAATCCATCTCGCCTCATGTTCTTCGACACTCGCTCGCGATGACGCTACTGCAGTCCGGGGTGGACCTTCTGACCATCCAAGCCTGGCTGGGGCATTCGCAAGTTGCCACCACGCATCGCTACGCCACTGCGGACGTCGAGATGATGCGGCGAGGATTGGACAAGGCGGGCGTTTCCGGCAAGCACGCCGCCCGCTTCAAACCCAAGGATGCAGTGTTGCAATTGCTGGAGCGCATCTGAATATTATGTGGCGGCAAAGCTCGCGATCACCGCGGAATTAACCGCTTCGGGACAGCGCCGCCACATATTTACGACCGACACATAAGAACGGATCGGCGCCCATCGTCTCGCGCACCAGCGCGGCCAGCCCCTCCGCGCCCTTGCGGAAGTCCACCGGCTTTGTCGCCACCATAACCTTGACCGCACCCGTCGGCCCGATCACGTCGTTGCCTTAAGCGCGCGGATTACAGCAGCCACCGTCTTGGTATCGGCGCCACGGCCAACGCGCATGGCGACACCGTCGATCTCGAGCTCGATCACGCCAGCGTCGCGGACCGCCTTCTGCTTCCGTGGTCGTCCTGGGCGCTGCGCCACCGGTTCCGGCAAGGACGCTCCAACCACCGCAGGAACGAACAGGGATTCTGATGCCGTCGCCTCCGCCGAGGACTGACGCGCAGCCCGGCGCCAGGCAAACAGTTGCTGCGGGGAAAGCGCATATCGGCGAGCGACAGCACAAAATCGCCAGCCACGTAGCTCTCCGCAACGATCCGCGCCTTCTCCTCTGGAGGCCATTCGCGTCGCCGGCCGGAGCCCGTGAACACCTCGAACCGGCGCACCGGCTCCAAGTCGTTCGACTTAAGCGTAAGCTCTGAAATCGTCATATGTCGAAGCCCTCAAAGGCTCCGAACATCGTCCTTCACGCCGACCTCCGAAAGGTGCCGTCGGAACATCGCTTACAGAGGAACGTCAAGCCCGCGCTTGATCCTGCCGCCGTTCGGCGCCGTCAAAATGTGCGTTTTCTGCGGCGCGTCGAAGGCTTGATCCTCAGCGCAACATTGATTGGAGACTTTTGGTGCCGATCGCTAGGATATTGATATGAAAAACAATATCGCAAAGATCCTGAAGGCGCAGGGCATCCTCCAAAAGGATTTTGCTAAACATATCGGCATTCACACGACCAATTTGAACAGATTGGCCATGGGCAAGGCGGGCCCCAGGGACAAGGACCGTTATCAGCAAATCGCCGACAGGCTGGGTGTCCCTCTGTCACATCTGTTTACGCTGGACGAAGACGATATCGGCGCAGTCCAGCCGGACGACGCTCGCTCCCATTACGTGCCTTTCGCCGGACCTGCGCAGGCGGGTGTCTTCGTAGAGGTAGGCTGCGTTCCAGCCATGGGCAGCATTGCGTCGCCATCGCACGGGACCCTCGTTATCGGCGAGCAAAGCAATTCGTCTGGCTTGTCCTGGATGATTCGATGAACAAAGCCGGCATCCACAACGGGATGTGGGTGCTCGGCGTCGACTATTGGGATTTCGAGAAATACTATCGGCCGATCGAGTCTGGGGACATCGTCGTGGTGGAGCGCCTTCGGTCCGGAGGCCGGGAGCGCGAGCGGACCATCAAGCGCTATCGGGAAGAGAAAGGCGGCGTTGCGCTGATCCCCGAGTCGACAAACGCGCATCACGAGGGCTTATCCGCCCGGCGGAACGGTGTCGTTGGAGGCGAGGAAATTCGAATTGTCGGATATGTAAGTCTATCCTGCACCCTGGCTTTGTTCGAGTAGATCAGTGGCTGCTCACCGAAGCCCAAGCGCAGACACGTCGTTCACGCAGCGGTCGCCGCGCGCCGCCGCTAGTCGCCGCAGAACCGGGTGACGATGAGGTCGCAGGCTGCAAAATGACAACACCGCCCGCCAGCTGCCAGCGCGATGTTTTAATGGCTGGCCTGCTCTTTGCGGCGTTGCCGCTGATCATACAATGGCGCTCTATTGCATGAGCACAGTTTGCGAGGGCCGCTGGTTGAAGGCGCATTTGCCCGTCACGGTGTAGAAGAAGTCGGCACCGGTGATAGGTTCCGGCAAGGGGAGCGAGCCGCCATCTTCCCAAGCCTGCGTGCTCGTCTGGCCGCAAGGCACCGCGGTGAAGATGTCGATGGGCTGGCCGAGCGGCATTTCAACAGCAGTGGCCTCGGTTGCACCAATGAACAGGTAGTTCGACGTGGCTGGATCGTCCGATTTCAGCACTTTTCGCGAAGCCGACGGAACGTCCATCTCCAGGTAAAGGCCGCTCATCTGACTGACGTCGATCACCGCGCCGCTGCCGTTCGGGGGCGTGGTGGTGCATGTGGTCAGGTAGTTCGTGCCGTTGCCGCTCGTCTGCTGGATCGACCCGGCCGGCGCGTTTTTGAAATTCGTCACCGTGCTGGTCGAGCACACTTGCTGCTGGACCTGAGTCAGCTTTGTCCCACTGACAGTCGACACAGTAGTCGTGCCGTAGCCCTTGGGATCGCCGTAGCCATTGTAGGTATAGCTGATTTGCATCAGCTTGTGTGCGGTTGTCTGGCCAAATGGCGTGCCATAGAGATAGATGGTCTTGTTCCACCACCCCGACGCCTTGTCGACCTTGAAGGTGGCCTGCACCAACGCCGACGTCTTGCGCACCACCGACGCGACCCCGAGCTGCACCGTGCTGATGTGGGCGATCTGCATGAAATTGGTCGGCATGGCAAAACTGGCTGACGTGTTGGCGGTGGCGGTACCATCGGCTGCGACCACGAAGCTGTTGAGCGTCACCGTGCCCTGTCCGCTGTTGGCTACGAACTGATCCTGCAGCGACTGCTGACGAGTCGCCAGGGTTGTCGTTGTCGGCAGCGTCATGATCCCGAGGGTCGCTGCATCCAGCGCGTCCTGCATGTTGCTTTTGTCCGCGACCCCGGAGGTGTAGTCCACTGCCAAGCCGACGGCGGTGACCATCGGGATCATCGCGATGGCGACTATGGGTATGAAGGAACCACTCTGCGAACTGAGAAACTTGCCTGAAAGCAGCAGCATTTTTGACCCCCGCCATAGAAATATTTCACCCGGCTAACATGCAGGTCGCAAATTATGCTCTAATGCGTTCGTTCAAAGTTTAATGGGTTTACGTATCGCCTGCGCGACGCCTGGAACGCGTGATGTCTGACGGGGCTGTGCAGGATCAGATTCCGGAATGTCCGATCATCGATGCGCGGTTCGAGATGCGGCCCATACAGCCGCAGAGTGGGGCAAAACCGATCTGCTGGTGGCGATTGTTAGGGCTGCGTTTACCAATAGGGATCACCCTCATCGCGCGGCGTAGTTGCAGTACCGCACTTTCAGGCAACACGGCCCGTCGCCCTCCGAAACCCCTCAGGGCGACGGGCTTTTGGCGTTCTGATTCCGCAACCATTCTCCCGGCCGCACGTTGTACCCAAACTCAGGCTCGCCCCACTCTATTTCTGCCGCTGGTACGCGAGGCGTACCCAAACTCCTACGCGAGAGCAATGCACCTGCGACCTGAAAGCCAGGGGCGTCGCTGTACAATGGCACTTGGGTAAAAAACGCCACGGCCTGCAGGCAATCAGTCCGAGCAGAACACGACCGATGCGAGATCACCGTACTGTCGCTCGATGGGGACGCGAGACACGATGACCTCCTCAGCGAACTGCAAAAGGCTGGCGACAATCCTGCGGGTCTTTCGGCATTCCTGCAAAAAGCTGGCCACAAAAGCGATGATTACCAATCGCACTCAATCGACGCGAACTCGTTGAGGCACTCGCCGAAATGCCGCCGATCATCAAAAGTGTCGATAACTTCGCACGGCTTCGCACCAATGGGGCCACTGATAACGGGAACGGATGTGGGGTAAGTCAGGGAACGCGTGTCGCAGCGGCCCGTCGACGAACTGGCTGAAGACGAAATGCTATGCAGTCGACGAATATGAACTGCTTGGCGTCGAGCTTGAGATAGGCAAGCCGTCTTTCGCCCTGATGGCCGATCGCGCGGTACTGCGCTATGTCGGATCGGCCTTAGTCACCATGAACCGTGTGAAAATCCGTGAACTGCTATGGAAGCGGGTACAGGACCATGTGGGCATGGCGCTAAAGGGCATGAAGCGACCGGCGACGCAATGACATGGAGTGACGAGCCAGTTTCCCTCAGGCTCCCCTCCAATTCTCCACCGGGTATAGCCGAGGGGCACAGGTACTCAGTGGCCCCCTAATGATCAGGGAGCAGCTTGCCTTCCTCAGCAGCGTCAACGAACGCCTTACGGAAATCCTCAGGCGTCATCTCCTCGGCGAAACAGGAATACAGACCTGCACAGCTCGGTGCCACAGAGGGCCGCGATTGGGCCACTCCATGAGCTCCCGAGCTGAACCTCGACGTTGTTGCAGTTGTACGTGACGCCGGGTTTGCTGGTCCTTACGCGGACAAGGGAGAACCAATGGAGAGCATCAGCGTTGCCTCACGATTTAGTGAAAGATCGATCTCGATCTACGCTCCCTGTCCAGAGAATTCATAAGGTCGACCAGATCATTGGCATCTTCAAATTCAAGCCCAATGGTTGGCTCATCTCCAACGATCACGTGCAGTCCTGAGAACACGTCGAAGATCGTCCACGTCCCGTCAATCTCTCTCCGTATTTTGAACCTCTGAGTGTCCATGAGGGTGAACCTACCTGCGGGGCCCCACTATCTCGACAGCTAGACGATTTAGCAACTTGACCAGTTTGTCGGCTCTCTTCTTGTCCATGCCGCGCGCCGGTTCCACTCTTGGTCACGGCACTTTGCTCTGCCGGAGAGGATAATAATGGCTCTGTTCATACATCCGAACTCTGCGTTGATGACATAACCACATGTAGGCTTGCCAGTATCGAGACGGAACCCGGCGGCGCTTGCCGCCGGGGCACGCGGCTCCCGACGCAAGCCAATTGAAGTGTCGGGAACACTATCGCTCGCGCACAAAACCGACCGCCAGAAGCATCCGCGATATGATAACTTACCAGCGAAATACGGAATGGCACGCAGCGCAAATATTGAACGCTATGCCAGTATGCGTCCGCATGCTATAGGGATCATTGTAAAGCTGCCGGTTACTCGGGAGTGAACAGGACATAGCTAAGATCCTGTGAGTCGACGGCCAGATACGATCAAGGCTAGGGCTCGAGCCCCCAACGGAGTTGAGCTTAAGGGCGGTTTCGACATGTTGGCTGACGATATCTGCACGGAGGGATACTACTGCGCTAGTACCGATCAAGTTTTCCGGCGTGCGGGCGAGACTATTGCGCGGGCGGCCCGCTTCAGAGTAGACAAAGAGGTTCTATTCGCCGCTTCATTCATCTCATCTACCATGCCATCTTCCTTGGTCCGAGGCCTTCCTCTTTGCCGGCTACCTTATCCGGACACGTGGTTTGAATATTGCGGAGCCGATTTGGCCCGAGCACTTGATCGGGACAATGAAGCTCCTCACCGAATTGGTCTGCTTTGCGAATCACAACCCAGCACGCCGCTTGAGCTGACCGTCTCCCTCTTTTGGCAACACAAGCGCAAGGACGCGAAGCCTGAGCTCAGCCCGTTTTCCATGGCCATCGATCTGAGGCCTGAGTTGGACATTAGCGCTAGTCTTAAAAGCGGTTCGCCAACGCCAGCCGCACCGGTAGACGTGCTAAGAAAGCAGCTCCTCGCCAGCAATCAGCCACGCGATCGTGCTATTGGACAGGATATAGATGAAGTCCATGCAACGTTCTCGCTTCGTAAACGAGTATTGTTTAATCTATCCCGTTATGGAGACTTAGCGAAGCCGCCGAGCAAATACCTGAGTGGTTGGCTTAACAACAAACAACGGTCCGGAGGGATGGCAGAAGCCGGATTGTTTTTGGGTATTCTTATGCTCATCAACACCCGTAATGGAACAAGACAAGAGCCGTGCGATCTAGGCAAACTCAACGCAGCACGCGCCAAGCGGCGATCATTTCCGCTCCTTGACTATTCAACTATCACGCTTCACCTGGATCGTCATTCGCGCGAGTTTCCTCGCGCCGGGGACTCCCATGCAGATCTGGAAGCACATCTGGTGCGAGGGCATTTCAAAGTTCGACGCACCGGAATTTTTTGGTGGTCGCCACATGTTCGCGGCACATTGGCTGATGTGCCTGGGGTTAGAACCTATCACGTAAAGCGGTAGCGAAAATGACTTGCGGGTGAGAGACCGTGAACTCGTTAAATGCTCATAGCTGAGCTCAATCGCTTCATCGAGACAGGGAAAGCGTTCCAGGGACGTGACCTTCCATTGCGCGGAAAGCGCATGCGTCACGGCGATCTCCGGCTGCCCGCCGAGTGGCTATGGTCGCTCGTTCTTGCAGTTTCGCCAAAATGGTTTCATTCACTTGAGCTTGATTACGGCTCTTACACGTCGGTTCCAGACTGCCATTTATGCAACATCGAGTGTTGCAGCTAAGTTAAAATGTTCCAATCTGGCAAAGTAGGAATGTCGCTCCTGCTTGTGCGCTGACAATCTCCTCGCCATCGTGATTGAGCGCCATCGGATTGCGGTCAGTAAGGAGACGCTGCGCAACAGCGCGGGAGATTGCACCTTGGGAATGGTTCTGACGAGCGAACGTGAGCTGCAGCGCATCGAGGTCTTGTCGAAGGTTGTTGAGCGGCGGATAACGAGCGTTGCGGCTGCAGGCGTGCTTGGCGCACACACGACCAATCGCCCCTATCCACCTTTCGACCCGATGCAGGTGTTTGCCCCGGACGGCGCCGTGCAATCCAAGCCCTTTGCCGGCCAGATCTACGGCGCCAAGGTCGAAAGCGAGATGAGCATCAAGACCGTCGATTTCCACTGGCGCCGGGCATCTGGCTAACCGGACCATCACAATCCAGTTCAGATTCGTCATTGCTCCAATGGCCAGAAGGCGCGCCGCCAACTCGCACAACAACTATTTGAGGGCGCGTTTAGCCCGATAATCATGGTCGGATGCCACAGAATTAGGGGCAACGGAGCGGTTTCGGCCGCAAGGTCGGCAAGCCATCATACCCGCAAATAAAATGCGATCACCCCTTGAACCTCTGGTGCCTAGAGACCCCACCTAAGGTCAGTTCAGCCGGCCCACTGGGTTGCTGCTGCCCGTAGGAACTGAGGAGAAAGAAATGGTAGACGTCGCAAATATTGCTTCTGGGCATGGACTTCTTTGCCCTACCTGCAAGGTCGACCTCGTCATGAGCGACCGCCAAGGCATCGAGATCGATTATTGTCCCAAGTGCCGGGGCGTCTGGCTGGATCGAGGCGAACTCGACAAGATCATCGAAAAGAGTGTTAGCGAAGAAGCCCGACCGAGCCAGAGACAGCCGGCGCCTGGGCAGCCTAATTCATCGCAGGATCGTTACGACAGCGGTCATGGTTCGGGCGGACATGGCGGCGGACATGGTCAAAGTCGCAGGCACGGATCGTTCCTCGGCCGGCTTTTTGACTGACCAGGTCGACTCCATGGCTACAGGGCACGGCTCACGCCACGCCGTGCCCGTCCAATACCAGTGAGGGATTGATCATGGGCGCAGGTCACTCACACGCGGCGGCGGCACCGCCTCCCGGAACAGCTGCTGGACGGCACAAGAGCCGGCTCGCGGGTGCGTTGGCTCTGACCACGACCTTCATGGCGGTCGAGGTCATCGGCGGTCTGTGGACGGGCAGTCTCGCGCTTCTCGCCGATGCTGCGCACATGCTGACCGACGCCGGCGGTTTGGCGCTGGCGCTGATCGCCATTCGTTTCGCCGAACGTCCCGCAACGCCACAGAAGACCTACGGCTATGTCCGCATGGAGGTGCTGTCGGCGCTGACCAATGCCGTTGTTCTCCTCCTGCTGACAATCTACATCTTCTACGAGGCATACAAGCGTTTCCTGAACCCGCCGGAGATCCTGGGCGGGCCGATGCTGGCGGTGGCCCTGGTCGGCCTTGCGGTGAATCTGATCAGCATGAAGCTCCTCTCTGCCGGGTCGTCGGAAAGCCTTAACGTGAAGGGCGCCTACTTCGAGGTACTGAGCGACATGCTCGGGTCGCTCGGCGTTATCGTCGCCGCGGCAATCGTCATGCTTACCGGCTGGACGCTTGCCGACCCGATCATAGGCGCCGGCATCGGGCTTTTCATCATACCGCGCACCTGGATCCTTCTGAGACAGGCGATCCATATCCTGATGGAGGGCACGCCGCCCGAAGTCGACATCACACTGTTGGAGCGCAAGCTGCTGGACATTCCCGGTGTGACCGCCGTCCACGATCTGCACGTCTGGACGATCACCTCCGGCATCGACGCCATGACCTGCCACCTCGTCGTTACTGACATGGCCCAGGCGCGGACGACGCTTGTCAGCGCCCAGGAGACAATGAGGGCGGACTTCGGACTGACCCATACTACAATGCAGATCGAGGATCAGAGACTGCGTGAGGCCGAAGGCGAAGAGGCTGTAGAGGCCACGGCGACCAGATCCTGAAGGTGATTCCCGTCTTTGACGACTGCCAAATATGAGAAATGGAGATTGCATGAGCGGACACAAGCGAGGCTATCGCTCACACGGGGAGGACCGCCACAGCGATGAATTTTCCGAGCGAAGGTTCACGGACGTTCCGGCCCCTGGACGGCCTGCGCCGAGAACGCTCAGGCCGTTCGCCTGGATCGCCGTGCTTATCGGCCTGCTGATTTGGTCGGCCGCCGCCTGGATTGGTTACGTGACGGTTGACGGCCTGCTTGGCTGGGCGGCAAAGAATGCCGGCATCGCAGTCGACAGCGGCAAAGACTTCGCAACCGCGATCGGCGTCGGTAAGGAGCAAGTCGGCGCAGTCGATGCTCTCAATGTCAGCGGCTTGTTGGGCCAAGCCATTGGATGGCTGGGATCAGCCGCGAAGCCGGCGATTGTTATTCTCTGGGGGATCGGCGCCCTTGCCCTTCTCGTCGCGCCCTTGATCCTTTCGAGAACCAGCCGGCTATTCGCGGCCCGCCGCCATTGATCACGATCGGCGCCAAGGTTCTGCAAATCGTGCACCCAAAAGTGTTGAAATCTAACGCTTGGTACCGGACTCGCAGGCCTGTTTTGCTGTGGAAATTGGTCGTTCCCGCGGAGCGCCGGACGCCAGCCAATTGCGCCAGGACTCCACCTCGAAGCCAGTCCCGGTCGACGCCAGACACCTTCCGTCCAACCCGATAGAGAGTCCGATTCTCGACGGATCTCACATCTTCTGCTGTGGCCAGTTGACCAGCATCAGATAACGTCGTCGGGCGTGAGAATGGCCAAGCCGGCGATCACCACGCCTGCGGACACGGCAGCGTCGGCCGCCATGTGCAGGAAGGCACCGCGAATATTGAGATCGAATTTCGCCCCGAGGCGAAGAGCAAGGCGGTAAGTCCATTGATCACGATGCCAACGGCCGCAACGATCATGACCGTCAGGCCGGCGACAGGTTCTGGGTGCGTCAGTCTTTGCATCGCCTCCCAGGCAATGGCCCCAACAGCGACCAGTAGAAAGACCGCGTTGAAGAGGGCCGCGAGAATAGAGCTGCCGCGCAGGCCGTAGGTGTACCGGGCCGAGGGCGGTCGCCTTGCAAGGATGCTCGCCACCCATGCGATCACAAGGCCGAGAACGTCGGACATATTGTGACCGGCATCGGCAAGTAGAGCCACGGAGTTACTGAATATGCCGAAAGTCGCCTCGACGGCAACGAATGCTGCGTTGAGGCCTATGCCTATCGCGAACGCCCTTCCGAAGCTCGCTGGTCCGTGCGCGTGCGTCGCCCCGTGATCCGGCTTATCCTCTGCGTACGAATGGGCGTGACAGTGGTCGTGGCTCATTGGACGAAGCTGCGCTCTTTTGTCCGTTCCGGCAGGTAGCGGCAGCCGGACCGCGTAGCCAATTAGACGTTGTGAGTGTTGCCATATTGGGCAAGTGGAGTGTGGGATCTGGATGACGAGCATAAAATCGGACAGGCGGGCGCTCTTCATCGTCAATCCTAACGCCCGCAACGGACGGAAGGTGGCAGATGATGTCCGAAAGACGTTGGAAGGCGGAGGTCTTGCTCTGTTGGAAGATCAGATCGGGAAGGGAGAACCGTTTCCGACGTCATTATTCGCCGTCGCTGCGATTGCGATTTGATAGTCCTCGGCGGTGGAGACGGAACATTGAACTCATCGGCGAAAGGGCTGTTGGAGACGGGTTTGCCACTTGGCGTTTTGCCTCTGGGCACCGCCAACGACTTCGCCAGAACGGTGGGCATCCCACCCGATCCCCTCAAGGCGGCAGCACTGATCGTCTCGGGGCAGCCGAGGCCGATGGATCTGGGCGAGGTGAACGGACAACTCTTCTTCAATGTCGCCAGCATTGGCTTCAGCGCGGAACTCGCCGCTCAGCTTACCGAGAAGGCCAAGAAGCGTTTCGGTAAACTCGGATATGCCTTGGTGGCAGCGCGCCTGCTGGCTCGTTCGCGGCTTTTCACTGCCTATCTCGAGCATGATAGTTCGACAGAAAAAATCAGGACGCTTCAGGTTTCTGTGGGCAATGGCAAATATTACGGCGGGGGGATGAGCGTGGAGGAGACGGCTACCGCCGATGATGGAAACCTCGATTTCTACAGCCTTGAGATCGACCATTGGTGGAGGCTGCTGACCCTGCTACCAAGCTTGCGCAAGGGGACGCACGGTAAATGGAATGATGTGCGCGCCTTTGGAACCACCGAACTTGTGGTGAAGACGAGCCGACCCAGACCAGTGAACACCGATGGCGGACTTACCACCTGGACGCCAGCCCATTTCAAGATCATTAGACGGGCGATAAATGTCTACGCGCCGCTCGCGACCACGCCTTGACGAAGGCTCGTCAACGGGAAGGGCGACGCCGTCGACCCACGACTTTCCTCGTCACCCGAACGATAGGGCTCCTCTTCTCAGTCCGCCCTCAATCGTACCATCAACGTCGAGCAGAACAGGGCCCAACCGGCACCAATCGCCCAGCCGGCGATCACGTCGGTCGGCCAGTGGACACCAAGATAGATTCGGCTTGCCCCAACCGCCAATGTGACCAGCATCGAGAGGGCCATGATGAAGATGCGCAGCAGTCGGGGTTCAAAGCTGCGCGCCAGCATGATGCCTACGGTGAAGTAGACCGTGGCCGCCATGAAGGCGGGCCCACTCGGAAAGCTGGAAGTGTATATGCGCGTGCCGTAGGCAACCAAATCCGGGCGAGGGCGATCAAAGCCATATTTCAGCAAGGAGCTCAGGATCACACCACTCCCGACAGCCAGGATGACCGCGATGGCATTGCGAAGCGAGCCGCTGACAATGCCGCCAACGGTTTTGACCCCTCCGTGATTTTGACGGATTGGGAGCGAGGGACCGTCGCAATGCTGCCGGTGGGCGGCCGTTGCGGACATTCGAGGTCACGGCCGAGGACAAGACGATTGAGATCGCGCCGAGCGTAACCTTTCCGGCGTGGACGTACAACGGCCGCGTGCCGGGTCCGACGCTGCGCGCCAAGGAAGGCGAGCGCATTCGCGTCGTGTTCCAGAACAACGGCTCGCATCCGCACTCGATGCATTTCCACGGCATCCACGCCGCCCGCATGGATGGAATTCCCGGCGCCGGGCTGATCGATCCGGGTGAAGAGTTCGTCTACGCATTCGACGCCAGGCCGTTTGGCTGCCACCTCTATCACTGCCACGCCTTGCCGCCGAAACGGCATATCCACAAAGGTATGTACGGCGCCTTCGTCATCGACCCAGACCCGGACCGCCATCCGGAGCATGCGGATGTTGCCCGGTCACGGCTTCTCGGCACGCTCGACAATGCGGGCTGGCAAGAACTGGTGATGGTCATGAACGTGTTCTACACCAATTTCGACGAAGAGAACGAATTCTACGCCGCCAACACCATTGCCCATGCCTATGCGAAGATCCCTATCCGCATCGAGCGCGGCAAGCCGGTGCGCATCTATCTGGTCAATGTGCTGGAATTCGATCGTCTTCGTCAGTTTCGGCTTCTTCCAAGGAGTCCGCATTACTCGCGACGAAATCCATCTGCTCCGGCCAGTTCCAGGGACGCGACCAAGGCCCGGTTGGCCTCGGTCACGGAAACGAGACGGATTTCTCCGGCCTTCAGGCGGATGCCCGGGAGCCGTCGCCCGTGACCGGCTCCACGAACCGATGCAGCTTGGCCGGGTTGCCCCGCCATATGGAGTTGGGCTCAAGCTCTTCACCCTTCATCACGAAGGAGTCGACATCGACCACCGATCCTTCGCCCATCACGACGCCGTAATGGATGAATGCGGAAGGCCCTAGCGTGCATCCCTTGCCGATGCGGATGAAATCGGTCTTGAACGCGCCTTCTTCCAGCGAATGGGCCTGGATGACGCAGCCTTCATTGAGCGTGACGTCATCGCCGATCTCCACCAGCGAACGCTCGGTCAGGTTGCTGCCGCCGTCATAGACACGGCTGCCCACCTTGACGCCCAGCATGCGCAGGATCATCGGCCGGAACGGCGTGCCGGCGAACAAGCGCACGATCGGCGAATCGGCAAGCTTCCAGTGGCGTTCGTGGCGCCAGAAGGCGACGTCGTAGATCGTCGTCATTTGCGGCTTCAGCCTGCCGAAACCAAGGCTTGCCCGCTCGACCAGGATGTAGAACGGAATTGTGATCGCGGAGGTCAAAAGTACGGCCACGAAAAGGGCGACCTCGTTCCATTCGGTATAATAGTTCAGCGCCCGGTCCCAGATCGCCAGTGTGACGAACAGCATGACCCATTGCGTGGCCATGAACAGAAGGATCGTTACCGCGTTGTGACGGTTCTTGACCGGGATGCGCCGGCGCCGGTCGTCCTCGTTGACGCCAGCGATAAGTTCCTTGTCGCGGTTCACCATGCGCGGGATTTCAAAGGAAGGCGAACCCAGGAGCCCGACATTCTCGCGCACCGGACCATCGATGGGGATCATCACCTTGGTGCCGAGCAGGACGTTGTCGCCCGTGCGTCCATCCGGTGGATAGTAGATGTTGTTGCCGAGATAGTTGCGCTCGCCGATCCTCGTCGGCTCGAGCCGGAACGCCGAGGCGGACTTGTGCATGTTGATCATGAAAAGTCCGTCCGACACCATGGTCTCGGTGCCGATCTCGCACAGGAGAGGGTTTTCGTGCTGCTTGTTGCTGCCGAAGTTGGATCCGGTCTGCACCACCTTGTTGAGGTTCCAGCCGATGGCGCGCATGTAGTGCACGATTGCCGAACTGTCGCCGAACAGCAGCCCCAGGGTGCGGGAGTTGCTCGAGAATTCGGCGACGGTCTGGAGCCAATAGTGGAAGCCGTACAGCGTATAGGTGCGGCCGGGTTTCAACAGCAGGCTGAGCAGGCGCGGCACCAGCGTCGCGGCGAGAAAGGCCACGGCGATATAGCCGAAAAGCGTGACCGTGGTGCCGATCGCGACAAGGCCGATCGTCTCATGATAGTCGTCGCCGACGTTCTCCCAATAGCTGTGGAACAGCAGCGGCAGCGGGGTGACGATGGCAAACAGCCCAATCAGCTGAACGGCTTCGAACAGGAAGCGTCGGATGTTGGAAGGATCGACGTTGCGCACCTTGCAATAGTCCGCCGTGGTCGGCACGGCTGGCGATCCATGCCAGCGTTCGCCGTCGGGGATGCTTTGCCCGCGGTGCAGCGAGGACGAATGGCCGAGCTGGGCGCCGTCGCCGATCCGCGTGTCGATGTCGAGCGTGGAGCCGACGCCGACGAAGGCATCGCGGCCGATGGTCAGCGGCCCGGTGTGGATATAGCCGGACTGGGCGCGATAGCCGAGGATCATGGATTCCTTGCGCAGGATGGTGTTGGCACCAATTGAAATGAGATCCGTGCAGACCGGCACCGTTTTCGATTCGATGACGGCGTTTTTCCCGAGTCTGGTGCCGAGAAGCTGCAGATAGAAGCTGTAGAGCGGGCTGCCCCGGAACAGCACGACGGGTGCGGTGCGGATCAATGTCTTGACGACCCAGAAGCGGAAGTAGCGCAGGCCCCAGATCGGAAACACCTCGGCCTTCCAGCGGCCGATGAGGACCCATTTCGCGATGACGGCAAAGCCCGACATGCCGAAGAACACGCCGGCCGAAAGCGCCACGCAGCGCAAATAGAGCTGCAACGGATCGTCGAGCGCGTCATACATCCAGTCGAGGCCGCCATCAAGCGCCCACAGCGCCGCATAGCTGTAGAGCCCGTAGAACAGCATCTGCGCCGCGCCACAGGTCCAGTAGGCAAAATTCGATGCCTGGCGGGTGAGAACAGGCTCATTGGTCGCCGTCGTCATCTCTTCCGCCACGCTCAGATGTTTGGCGAGGCGCGCCACGGTCGGATAGAGATAGATGTCGCGCATGGACGTCGTCGCCCATTCCTTCCTGGTGCGCACGCGCGCGCAGAAATGCGCCATCAGCAGCGAGTTGGCGCCGAGATCGTCGAAGAAGTTGTCCTCGACGGACACGTCGTCGAATTTCAGCACCTCGGCCAGCGCGCCGGCCAGGAAACGCTCGTCGTCATTGCCGGGCGCCACCATGGCGCGGTCGGCCGAAAGCCGCACGGTTGTCGGCTTCGGCAGCTGGCGAAGGTCGACCTTGTTGGAGACCGTCATCGGGATGACAGGCAGTTCCTCCAGATAGGAGGGCACCATGTAATCCGGCAGGCGCCGCTTCATCGTCTGGGCGAGATCCGCGCGGGAGAGTGCCGGCTGGCCGGCCTTGCGCGCGTAATAGGCGACGAGCTCGACGCGGCCGGGCTCGATCTCCCAGGTGGTGACGGCGGCCTGGGCGATATCAGGCTGGTCGAGCAGCACCGCCTCGATCTCGCCGAGTTCGATGCGGTAGCCGCGGATCTTCACCTGGGTATCGATGCGCCCGGCATATTCGATCTCGCCGCTGTCGTTGATCCGGCCAAGGTCGCCCGTGCGGTAGATGCGCTTTGACGGGTTGTTTGGCAGGTCGAGGAAATCGGCGATGAATTTCTGTTCCGTCAGGTCGGGCCGGTTGAGATAACCGACGGCGAGCCCGATGCCGGCGATGCCAATCTCGCCCAGTTCGCCAGGCTCGGCCAGCTCCGGCAGCGAAGGGTCGAGGATGACGATCGAATAGGTGGGCAGCGGCGCGCCGATGGTGACGGGCCTGTCCGGCGTCAGCGCGCCCATCGTTGCCGTGACGGTCGCTTCGGTCGGACCATAGGTGTTGAGGATCTGCCGGCCGGGCTTCGACCAGCGCACCACCAGATTGTGCGGGCAGGCCTCGCCGCCCACCAGCAGCGTGCGCAGGCTGGGCACCTCGCTGGTCATGGACGACAGCAAGGTCGGACTGCAGGCCATGCAGGTGATGTCATGATGACGCAGGAAATCCGCGAGTTCCTCGCCCACCAGAGGCAGCTGGCCGGGTGCGGGCACCACCGTCGCGCCGGCGACGAACGGCACCCAGATCTCTTCGGAGGAAAAGTCGAAGGCGATGGTCATGCCTTGGTAGACGCGATCGCCCGGCTGGTAGCCATAGGATGCGGCGGCGACCCGGATGAAGTTGACGAAGCTCTGGTGCTTGACGGCGACGCCCTTGGGCCTGCCTGTCGTGCCCGACGTGTAGAGGATGTAGCAAATGTCGTCGGCCGGTGCCTTGTGTGGCTTCAGCGGCGCGCTGGACTGTTTGGAGATCTCGGCGGAAGCGCTGTCGATCAACAGGTGGGGAACGGGCAATTGACCGGCACGCGACGCATAGGCGGCGATGGTGACGATCAGGCTGACGCTGGCGTCTTCGATGATGAGCGTCATACGCTCTTGCGGAAACGCGGTGGCCAGCGGCACGAAGGCAGCGCCTGCCTTCACCACGGCGAGCAAGGCGACATAGGTCTCGGCGGATCGGTCGAGAATGAGGCCGACCCGGTGACCCGGTTGCACGCCGCGCTTGATCAGCAGGCGGGCGAACTGGTTGGCACGGCTGTCCAGCTCCTGATAGGTCCAGACGCGGCCTTCGGAGATCACCGCAGGCAAGGTGGCGAATGTCTCGGCGAGCTGCTCGAAGACCTTGTCCAGACGCTCGTCGGGCTGACCTGCCCGGGCGAAGTCGGCGCCCGTCAGAACCTGCGGGCGCGCGATCGTTGCCGAGTCCGGGGCGATGGTTGCGTCGACGAGCAGCAGGTCAACCCTTGTCGTGGGCTGGCTGCCTGGCTTTGCCGCGTCTCTTTCAAGTCCGGCGATATCGACACCGTAATCCATTTCCAAACTTTCTCGTCCTGGTCGAGCGGTGCCAGGCACATCTCAATCATGCCGCCGCTCGAGCAGGCATTGTCGGCTGTGCCGCCGCTGCAGTTTGACCGTTGTTGATGGAGGTGGAATGACCGAAGCTTCCAAAACGGAAGAATCCGCAATCCCGACCGGCGATCACTGACCGCCCGATCTCACCCCTCTTCGGCAGGGCCGTTATCACAGAACCGGCCGCCCCGTCTTCACATATTCGGGAGTCTTCACATATTCGGGAGCATGGGCGCGCGGGCGCATCGCCTCGGAGCTGCCGGCGGCGAGCGACGTGCCGAGCAGGGCACCCATCCATCCGTTCGAACCTCGTTGCATTGCCGGCCCATTCCCGTTGTGCGGCGGCCATTTTCCGGCCGCCGCCGCATGATTATGCCATCCGATCTTTTCGCCAGTTTTTCCGAACTGTTGAATTTTGTTTCTGAATTGTGTCTGGGCGCTGTTCTTACCTCCCCTTGTTGGCCCTTGCGGGGAAGCTGCAGCGCGCCTTACGCCATCCCACCCTGCCGGCGGCTGACCAACGATCACGCAAATATTTTGGATCGTTCGGATCGGCGGTCGACGTTTTCACGGAACACCAGCCACGCAATCGCCATGGTGGCCAACCCTTCGACATTCAGCAGCAGGGCGGCGCTGGAAGCAGTTGCCAAGGCGAGTCCAGACATCAGCAGGACAGGTCCGACGACACCACCAGCAGCAATGGCGCCCGCTAGCCAGGGAAGATCAGCCCGTTGTAGGGAGGCCTCGTTTGCGCCTCGCCGATCGACGCGAGTTGCGATAAAACCAGAACAGAGCCAGCCCGAGGCCCGCGCCCAGATAGAGCAACCCTGCGAGCATGAGCGGGCTTACCACATCGAGGAGCAGCTTGGATAACGGCGACACTGCTCCGAACAGAGCGGCTGAACCCAGTGCGAGCGGCATTAAAGCCGCGAAGGCGCCGGTGTTGATCGACATGATTGGTCCTTCATGTGATGGGGGCGATAAGCCGCTGAAGTTTCTTAAGTTGGATGTCACGTGGCTCGTGCATGTCCAGCTTGCCGGCGAACTCGCCGCGGGCATCCATCAAGATAATTCCAGCCGTGTGTTCCATTGTGTAGTCGCCCCCATCTTCCGGAATCTTCTTGAAATAGGCGGCAAAGGCCTTGGCGGCACTTGCCGTCTGCGCGGGCGTACCGCGCAAGGCCACAATGCGAGGGTCGAATTCGGACATGTAGAACGCGAGTTGGTCTGCCGTATCCCGTTCGGGATCGACGGTGATGAAAAGAGGCATCAACCTGTCGGCGCCAGTCCCAAGTTCGGCAAGCAGGCTCGTCAGTTCGTAGAGCGTCGTCGGGCAAATGTCCGGGCAATGGGTAAAGCCGAAAAAGACCAGATATGGTTTGCCGACCAGATCGGCATTGGAAAAGGGCTTGCCCGCAAGCGTCAAAAGCTCGAACGGCCCGGCAATCGCAGCTTTGCCAACTTCCACGACCGGGGGTGGCGGGTTGAGGACGCCATAGGCCTGCATAAGCGCGACCCAGCCAGTGACGACGCCCAGGCAAGCAACCAGCGCCCATAGAACGATACGAACGGTTCTCACAGGCTCACTGGCCAGACGACTGCTGCGCAGAGCGTGGCTTGTCGACTGGCGCCTGCTGGTCCGCGCCCAGCACAAGAAACCCAATTTCGACGACGCCAGCCTTTGCGAATCTCAATCGAGCTGGAACACGATCCCCCGCGACAAATCCTCGGTCGGGCTCGATGAACATCATATGCAACCCACCAGGCTGCAAAGCGATGCTTTGCCCGGACGCGACATCAAGGCCACCGACAACGGGCCGCACTTTGGCAACACCGTCCTCGACAGTCGATTGGTGGATTTCCACCCTGGTTGCCCAACTTGATTCAACGCTTAGCAAACGATCGGGTTTGGTGCCTATGTTGGTGATGGTGAGATACCCGGCGGCGACCGCTGCGGCCGGCGGCGTTACGCGCGACCACGGATGGCTGATGGATATAGCTCCCGCAGGAAACTCATGCGCCATTCCTGGCAAGGTAGAGCGGGCTAGCGCGCACATCAGCACCAACGACTTGGTAGCCGGCCTCATTTGGTGCTCCATTGCTTTGTTCCAGAGTGTGAGCGAAAGACGGTGCAAGGCTGCGGCACCCACCGAAACGGTGGCCGTGAATTTCTGGCGGCGGCCGAGCCGGTAGCGTCGAGAACCAAGAAAACCACCTTGAGCCGAAATGCATATCGGCGCGTGGATTGCCGATCCTTGAGCCCGAGGTTCGTGGCTGTCAGTGGTCGCTTTCGCACATGTCATGATGTGCCAACGCGCGGATGACATAGCAGTCCTTGATCTGGTCACCGGCGCAACGGGTGGCGATTCGCTTGAGTTCCTTTTCCAAACGCCGGAGCTTCTCTATCTTCTCTCGAACGGCAGTTAGCTGCTCGGCAGCAATCCGGTCGGCTTCCTCGCATGGACGCTCCGGGTGCGCACTGAGATCGATCAGTTCGCGAATTGCCTCAATTGTCAGGCCGAGTTCACGGGCATGCTTGATAAAGGACAGCCGCTCTCTTTCCGGAGCAGCATACCGCCTCTGGTTGCCCTCGGATCGTTCCGCAGCATCCAAAAGGCCCATTTGCTCGTAGTAGCGAATGGTGGGAATCTTCACCCCGGTTTTGCGAGAAAGATCGCCAATCGTCAGCATGGGCAGCACCTCATTTTCTATAGTGACTAGAGATTGGCCACTCAATTGCTGTACGTCAACTGTTGGCGCCACATCGCGAGGATTTGTCGCAGCCAAGCCAAAGGTGATGTTTCCAGTCAGATTTGAACCTGACGGCCCAATCTGGCGTGGCAAGGTGCTGAAAGGCGACGACCTTGTCGCCTTCAAGCGCAAGCGCGAACGCGTCGACGATCTGCTCAAACAAGGAGCTCCCGGTTTCCAGAAGGTGGCGAGCACAGGTCGATGACTGCGGGACAGTCTGCTGGACTGAGTGCAATGTGTGCCCGTCAATGCCGGCACCGGGCCAGCAGCCGGCCGATGCGCGACAGGAGCATTGGCGCGGCAAAGAGAGCGAGGGCGCCGATCGCCCAGAGAACAACAATCGCGGGCTTCAGCTCGCAGCAACGCGATAGCCTGCCCCATAGGCCACTGACGTCGAGACCGCCAACAATGCTGCTCGCTTCCTTTCCGACGCCGCGCTATCGATGGACAGCGCCGCCTCGCCTTATCGTGTATCGTTGAAGAGATTCCACGGAGGCCCGTATAGGCGGGGGCTGCACGCGCCGGAGGTAACGCCAGTTGGCATGGCAATGTTTAGAATGCTGTCGAGCGCCTACCAGTTCGAAGCCGGCGATGGGCCGCTTTCTGCAGCTAACGCGGCGGTCGAGGTTGCAGCAAAACGCGGATCGACCGTTGCACGACACTTTTGCGTTACCTTGCTACGAACGATCATTTTTAGTTTGCTCCTCTAGCTACTAGAGCAAGCATCCTTCGCTTTCTCATTCCGCTGGTGCCGTCATGCTCGCGACCCTCGGAATAGCGAGCACGGTGACCAGAACCGTAAGCGGGTCGACAGCAGATGACAATGTCCAAAGGCAACGACGAACTCGAGCGCGTAGTGGCGATGCACCGGGATCTCCGAATCAAGGGCAATGAAGAGCTTGAGCGCATTTTAATCGCATATCGACAAAGTAGGACCAGAACGAAACTCCCGGTCTTTGAGAGAGAGCAGATTTCTCAATGGCTCGCGGCTCAGCTCAAGTTTGCGGGGGTCCAAATATCTTTATTTGCCGCGTTAGTCCTTGCATGGAGCGCTGCACGGCTGCTTCGGTTCACGCTAAGGCAGCTTTTCGTCGGCAATCTGTCGAAGCGACGGGCGCGCAGGCATCTGAAAATTGCCAGAATCCTGAACCGCGCGTCTTTCAGGATTCTGCTTCGCCAACTGAGCAAATGCGTTTGACGTTGCGACATGTCCTTTTCTGTAGGAAGACCGAGCGATCTTCGGTCAACAAGCATCGGCCCTTCGTCAGGCATCTATTGGTTCTGGTTCCCGCGAGAATAACCATCCAGGATAGGAAGCATCCGCATGATTCTTGATGCCTAAGCCCGAGGCGAAGCTGATCACCACAACCGTCTCAGGAAAGACCGTACATATGTCCGACGCCCACACCGCACCGCCGCCTCTGGCAGCACTCGACTCAGCCCATGTTGGCGATATCAAGGGAGCCTTCGGGACGATCCGCGTGGGCGATGACGCGCCCCGCGCGGGACTGAAGGCTCGACTGACGACATTGCTGGCGATCGTCGGACCTGGACTAATCGTGATGGTCGGCGACAATGATGCCGGCGCGTTCGGCACTTACACTGAGGCGGGGCAGAACTACGGTACCAGCCTGCTCTGGGTGCTGCTGTTGCTGGTGCCGGTGCTGTACGTGAACCAAGAGATGGTTCTGCGCCTGGGGGTGGTCTCCGGTGTCGGGCACGCCCGCCTGATTTTGGAGCGCTTCGGCAAGTTCTGGGGCGCGTTCAGTGTGATCGACCTGTTCATCCTCAACGCCCTGACGATCGTCACCGAGTTTATCGGTATCAGCCTGGGCCTCGACTATCTGGGCATCCCCAAGATCCCGGGCGTCCTCCTCTCGGCTGCTGTGATTGTGGGCGCCGCCAGCACGGGTTCCTTCAAACGCTTTGAACAGGTCTGCATGACACTGGTGGTGGGATCCCTCCTGTTGGTGCCGATCTTTGTCATGGTCCACCCGGATCTCCGGCAAGTGGCCCGGGATTTCCTTATCCCCGGCATGCCCGCAGGTGCAGACGCTTCCCAGGTGGTCATGCTGATTATCGGCATCGTCGGCACGACGGTTGCCCCCTGGCAGCTCTTCTTCCAGCAGTCCTACATCATCGACAAACGCATCACCCCGCGGTTCATGAATTACGAGAAAGTGGACCTGTGGCTGGGAATTGTGATCGTGATTGTCGGCGCTGCTGCAATCATTGCCTTCACTGCGGCGACGTTCGCCGGGCGAAGCGAGTTTGGCAATTTTACCGATGCCGGCGGCGTCGCCATGGGACTGGAAAAATATGTCGGGAAGGCCGCGGGTGTCCTTTTCGCTCTGGCGCTGATTGATGCATCGATTATCGGCGCCGCGGCCGTGGGTCTGGCGACCTCCTACGCCCTGGGCGATGTATTGGGGCTCAAGCACTCGCTGCACCGTAAGGTCTCCGATGCGAAGGCTTTCTACGCTGTATTCGCGGGGATCCTGCTGGTTTCAGCGGTCATCGTTCTTATCCCCGGCAGTCCTTTGGGTCTGCTCACGGTCGGTGTCCAGGTCTTGGCTGGTGTCCTGCTTCCCTCCGCCACTGTGTTCCTGCTGCTGTTGTGCAACGACCGTCAGGTCCTTGGCCCATGGACCAATGGCACGGCCATGAACGTCTTCACTTCCGCGGTGATAGCCGTTCTGGTCATTCTTTCCCTCGTTCTCACTGCCGGCGTCCTGTTCCCCGACATCAACTCAGTCGCAATCGTCGCCATCCTCATCGGCGGCGGCATGGCTTCCGTCGCGGTCGGCCTGGGTTTGCTCGCATACAGACGTTTCCATCCTACTGTCTTAGACGTGAAGGAAGTCGACCGTTCCCAACGTGCATCGTGGCGCATGCCCCCGTTGGCCTTGCTCGCCGCTCCAAAACTTTCCACCGGAAGCCGGATTGGTCTGAGCGTGCTGCGGACCTACCTGCTGATCGCGATGATCTTGGTTATAGTACGTGTTGTCCAGTTGGCCCTTGGCCATTGAGCACCGCGTAGATTTTTGACTAGCTTGGCCATTGGCCCCAAAGGAGAAACCCGTGACAATCCGCACCGGCGCTGGCACTCCAGATACTGCCGCCTCCCTTTCCTCGATGCTCAAGAATGCTGTCGTTGATGCGCAAGGCAGACCCTTCGGCGTGCTGGAGGATGTGGCCGCTCAGCTCCGCGGAGACAAATATCCGCTGGTCACCGGCCTGGTTGTCGGCACTGACGGTGGCCGCGTCTTCGTGCCGGTCAGCGACGTTGTCAGCATTGACGCCAACCCTATCCGGCTTCGTGCCGCGAGCGCGGATTTAGGCCCGTTTGAACGCCGCGACAGCGAAATGCTGCTCCTGAAACAGGATGTGCTCGGACACCGGCTTATCGACGTCGACCGCATTGTATTTGTTAAGGCCTACGATATCCGCCTCTCGGTCGAGGCCGAGGGTTGGGTCGCCATCGGCCTCGACGTTCACAAGTATCGCTGGTTTCAATTCGGTCGCCACGAAAACCATCCGGCACGAGACTGGCATGCCTTCCTCTTGATCGGCGACCATGGGACCGTCAGAAGCCGATTTGCCAATAGCCGCATACAGCGTCTCAAACCCGCCCACATCGCCGACCTCATCGAAGAGGCCTCGACGAAGGAACAGGACTTACTGCTTGCGCAGGTCCACGCCGACCCTGGGTTGGAAGCAGATGTATTCGGCGAACTCGATGACGACAGACTGGCTCAGTTGCTCAAAACCCGCAGTGATCGGGATATTGCCGACGTGCTTTCCCGAATGCGCGCCGACGATGCGGCTGACGCCGTGATGGATCTGCCCCAGGATCGCCGCCAGAAAGTTCTGGATTTAATCCCCGGCCCGCAGCAGACCAAGGTTCTGGCGCTCCTCGGCTATCACGATGCCACCGCCGGGGGCCTCATGGGCACAGACTATCTGGCCCTCCCGGAGGAGCGCAGTATTGCGGACGCTCTTCAGAAACTGCGTGTGGCGACCACCCAACAGCCCGAAGCCCTTACCACGATCCACAGCCTTCACCCGGACGGCACGCTGGCGGGAACGCTCGGCCTGGTCCGTGCGCTGCAGCTAGACCCGGCGACCCTCCTGCGCGACGCCGCTGACCCGGATGTGATTGTCGCCTCGCCCGAGGACGACATCATCGCTGTGACAACCCGGATGGCGGACTTCAATCTACTTAGCCTGCCTGTTGTCGATTCCACCGGGCTCATACTTGGTATCATCACAGTCGATGATGCACTCGAAGCCGCTATTCCGCGGGACTGGTCCCGGCGTGAACCCGCCCGCGTCGCACGACGACCACGCAATCCGGAGGCGCCATAAACGAAGCCTATCGCTGATCGCTCCGATCAATATGAAGTGCTATGAAGTCATTGCTGATCTTCTTTGTTGCCGCCCTTCTCTTGCGCTCGGCGATCATCACTGTTTGCGCCATGCGATGGCTCTTCAATTATAGGTTGATCGGCAACAAGGGCGCAGATCGCTTCTTTTCCGCTGCAAAGGCTCTGGAGCAAAAATCTGACTGGATTCTGGCGAAAAACCGACTTCGTTGAGCCAGTATGGCCGGGACATATTTCGCGCTTAAGATAGCTTCTAGCTTCCAGTGACAAGGCCAGCCGGAATCGTCATACGCCTGAAGGCGGCTGGAAGGTCATATTCGCAGCATCGCGCGAATGATGGCGTGGCAGCGCACCGTCTCAAATGTCGGTCATCCGCGCGCACAACATCGACTTTGGTCTGACGCTTGCCGGCGAGAAACCGAGAAACCATCTAGCGGCATCAGATCGCGTTCGGCAAGGAGACCCTGCGCAAATTGATCCTCGGTCCCCGGGCTCTTCTTCGTGGCCGCCCTGCAGCGTGGGTGCGGACTAGGACGCGGAGGCTATCGTCGGTCGCATTGGTAAATCTCCAGAGGTTGTGGAGAAGCCGGACTATCCCATGGCGCTTTCAAGCAACAGCAGGAGCAGGAAACCGACGAAGAACATCGCCGCAACCCAAGGTCGATCTGGAGTCTCATGCGCCTCGACCAGCAGTTCTTCCGTCACGAGATAAAGAAGCGCGATCAGTCCGAAGGCGAAGAACCCGGTGAGATAAGGGCCGGGCAGAGATGCAATCGGCGTCGCGACAAGTGCCCCGACCGGCAGTAGCATCACGAGCCCTGCGGTAAGACCGACCACCCGGCCGGGCTTCATCGACTCGCCGAGTTCCGCAGCCACGGTCAGGCCAAGAAAGAGCACTTCGATGGTAAGCGCGATCGTCAACAGCAGGCCGACTTTCTCCCCGGCGGCAAAGCCGAGTCCAAGCACGAGGCCATCGATCAGGATGTCGACGCCGATAATCGCCGTCAGACCGAGCGGCCCTTGCATGCGTTCCTCGAAGCTCTTGAGCAAGAGCATCACGATCACACCGATCGTGCCCCCAATCGCGACCGGCACCACAGACCCTGCATGCTTGAGGTCAGGCAAGATTTCGCCCGCTGCCGCGGCAAAGACCACGCCTGCCGCGAAATGCTGGATTGCGCTGATGACAATCGGCTCCGGCCGGCGATACGCTGCGATCGCCGCGCCTATGATCGCGGCGCTCACAGGAATGAGCGTATAGATCAGGGTGGTCATTCCCAGCGATTGCATGGCAAGCTCATCTCCCGATTGAATTTTCAGCAATCATCCAGGCCTTGGGCCTTCGCAACCTCTTTCGAAGTAGCGATACGCCGGTCAACCGATTGAGCCAAGGCCGGGGAACCGCTCGAGCAGCCAGTATGCGATCAACTGGAGCTGGCCGGTCATCATCAGAAGGCCCATGACGATCATCGCGCCGCCGGCTGCGACGTTGAGGACATGCCCGGCATACCGAAGTCGCTTCAGGGCCGCCGCCATGTTGGCGAACAACACCGCTGCGAGCAGGAATGGCACGCCCAGACCCAGACCATAAGCAGCGAGGAGGACGGCGCCACTGCCCGCCGAGAGCGCCGATACGGTCAGGATGGAACCGAGAACGGGGCCTATGCAGGGCGTCCAGCCAAATGCGAAGGCAAGACCGAGCAGATAGGCGCTGCCCGGCCCCGAAACCGAATTCGGGCCCAGCGATCGAAATTCCTGCATCAGAACCGGAATTCTGATCAGGCCAGTCATCAACAATCCAAACATGATGACCAATGCCCCACCGACCAGATTCGCTTCGGCGCTGTAGCGGATAAACAAACCGCCCAGTGCCTGCGCGCCAAGGCCGAGAAGCACGAAGACAGTCGTAAATCCCGCCACGAACCACAGCGCCGGCCATGTCACGCGAAGGCGGTCGATCATGCGGGTCGATGACGGATCGACCCCATTCGATACGAACGATAGATATCCGGGGACAAGAGGAAGGACGCATGGCGAAACGAACGAAATCGCACCGGCCAGTGCGGCGGTTGCCACCCCTATAGCCGAGACCTCGATGGCTATCACTTCTCAGCTCCGGCCGAACTCGCGGTTGCTTGCCGCGCGGGCTCCCAATGCACTGCGGGTCTCTGAGGAGATCACTTCAGGCCACGCCAGCCCAGGAGCCTCATTGCATTCGCCGTGACAATGACCGTCGCCCCGGTGTCGGCCAGAATCGCCGGCCAGAGGCCGGTTATCCCCATGACCGTGGTGACCAGGAACACCGCCTTTAGCCCGAGCGAAATGGTGATGTTCTGTGTGATGTTGCTCATGGTCGCCCGCGACAGCGCTATCATGTTGGCGACATCCTTGACCCGGCCGTGCAGCACAGCGGCGTCAGCGGTCTCCAGCGCGACATCGGTTCCGCCGCCCATGGCGATGCCGACATTGGCAGCGGCGAGCGCCGGCGCATCGTTGATGCCGTCACCCACCTTGGCAACGATATGTCCGCTCTTCTGCAATTCGCCGACGATGCGCTGCTTGTCCTCCGGCAGCAGCTCGGCCCTGGGTTCGAGACCAAGACTCTTGGCGATGGCAGCGGCGGTACGCTTGTTGTCGCCGGTCAGCATTACAGCGGTGACGTCGAGGCGTTTCAGCGCTTCAATACCCTCCTTGGCGTCCTCGCGCGGCTCGTCGCGCATGGCGATGACGCCGGCGATCACCCTGCCGGCAAGCAGCACCGAGACACTCTTTCCTTCGTCATTGAGCTTGGCGATGCGATCCCGCAGTTCCTGCGTGAGCGCGCAGCGCTTTTCTGCCGCCTTGGGCGAACCAAGGAAAAGTTCAACGCCGCCCACTTTTCCAACGATGCCCTCGCCGCCTATGGCCCTTGCCTCGCTAGCGGAAGTGGGATTGATGTCCCTCTTTCTGGCTTCATCCAAAATGGCCATGGCGAGCGGGTGGCTGGATCCGATCTCCAAATCAGCCGCCAGTGCCAACGTCTCGGCTTCTGTCCGTCCGACCGCAACGATGTCGGTGACCTTGGGCTTGCCTTCTGTGAGCGTGCCGGTTTTGTCGAACGCAACCTTGGTGATCTTGCCAAGCGTCTCCAGAACCGCCCCGCCCTTCATCAGCAATCCCCTGCGGGCACCGGCCGAAAGGCTCGCCGCGATGGCGGCAGGGGTAGAGATGACCAGCGCACAAGGACACCCGATCAGGAGGATGGCGAGGCCCTTGTAGATCCACTCGTTCCAGACGCCGCCAAAAACGAGCGGCGGGACGATCGCCACCAGTGCCGCAACAACCATGACGGCGGGCGTATAGTAGGTGGAAAATCGGTCGATGAACCGCTCCGTCGGCGCTTTCGATTCCTGCGCCTTCTCGACCAGTTGGATAATGCGCGCGATCGTGTTGTCCGCGGCAGCTGCGGTTACCTTGACGCGTATCGGCGCATCCTGGTTGATCGTGCCGGCAAAGACCTGATCTTCGGGAACCTTCCGTTTTGGCACGGACTCGCCCGTCATTGGGGATTCGTCGATCGAGCTTTCACCGGAAATGATCGTGCCATCGGCAGGAACGCGGTCGCCGGGGCGCACCAGTATGGTAGAGCCGACGGCAAGGCTCTCAGCTGGCACCTCCGAGGTTTTTCCGTCGACCTCCAGCAGCGCGGTCTTCGGCACCAACGTCGCGAGCGCCTTGATGCTGGCACGGGCGCGGCCAGCGGCCACCCCTTCGAGCATTTCTCCAACCAGGAAGAGGAAAACGACAGCAGCAGCTTCCTCGCTGGCATTGATGATGACGGCGCCGACGGCGGCGATCGTCATGAGCGTTTCGATGGTGAACGGCGACCCGTTGAGAGCGGCCATGATCGCGCGCCGCGCGATCGGGATAAGTCCCACCGCCATGGCGGCGATGAACGCCCATGGCGCGGTTTCTGGAACAAGCTTGGCCAGGACGAACGCAGCGGCGAGCGCGAGACCGCACAGGATCGTCAGCCGCGCCTTCGAGGTCTTCCACCACGGCCCTTCTTCGCTTCCGTGATCGTGGCCATGAAGGCCCGCCACCCCGACGTCGTGGGCATCGGCCTTCTTGCCATTGTCGTGACTCGAATGGTCGTGGCCAGCGTGGTCATGGTCCGAATGGTCATGGCCAACATGATCGTGATGCGGGTCAGTGGAGTTTGCGGGATCGTTCCTGAGCGCCGCGCCGCCAGCCGCTTTTGCCTGCCCTAAGGCAATTGGGGCGACCTTGTAGCCCAAGCTTTCAACGCGCTTGGCAAGTTTTTCCATATCCGCCTTCGACGAATGATCGACGGTCATGGTTCCGGCGGTCACCGAAACCGAAACCTCCTGGACACCTTCGACCCGTCTCGCCGCGGTGTCGATTTTCTTCGCACAGGCCGCGCAATCCATGCCCGCTACCCGGTACCGGCTTTGCAAGATCGTGTTTGCGTTCGCTGCAATCAGGTCGGCCGCATTTGCCCGCTGCTCCAGCGTTTTGCCATGCGATGAATGATCGTGGTCGCCATGATCATGATCCGAATGATCGTGGCCTGAATGGTCTTGATCGACGTGGTCGTGGTCCGAATGATCATCGCCAGCATGATCGTGATGGTGCTCGGGGTTGGTGCAGCTTGTGTCTTCGCTCTTCGGCGCCGCGCCGGCAGTTGCCTTCACCTGTGCCAAGGCAATCGGGGCGACTTTGTAGCCCAGGCTCTCCACGCGCTTGGCGAGTTTTTCCATATCCGCTTTCGGCGAGTGGTCGATGGTCATGGTTCCAGCTGTAACTGAAACCGCGACGTCTGCGACGCCGTCGATGCGCCGTGCCGCCGTATCAATTTTCTTCGCGCAGGCTGCGCAATCCATGCCCCCTACCCGGTAACGGCTTTTGAGAACAGCTTCATTCATCGCATAACGCCTTCCGAATGCTCTTGCGTTTCCTAGTCAACGGGACGCTAATTCCTCTAGCAACTAGAGGAGCAAGCGATTTTTTCGGCTGTCTCTTATACCGTCCAACTTGGCTGCTTTCGCGGGCCTGTGGGCAAGTCGCCTTGGGATCAGCAATCCAACGTCAGCCCCGAATTCGGCGAAAGCGATCGACACTCCTGCGTTGGTACGATCTTTCCCTCTTGTTCAAAGTCCGGCTTGAACCGCCCCGTGTTGATCGGAGGCTCCATGTGTGGATGCCCCGTTTCATGCAAGTGCCATTTGCGTCTTCGAACATGTGATCGGGTGCGGTCATGTGTCAGGCCTGTGATGCGGCGTCGAGGTGCCGCTGGCCGTCATGGAGATACGCGGATCAGGCGCAAATCAACTCGACGAGCTTTTCGCTCTTGGAGCCTCGGTGCATTTCCTGATCCCGATCAGACCGATCATTTGCCCTTGACGTTCACGACCTCCTCACATGCCGCCCATCATGGCGTCGCAGTCGCCGAGTAAATGCTCAGATGCTCAGGCTACTGCGCTGCCAAGATCCTGGTAATCCTCTTTCTTCGTCAACATTGCCCACACCGAGCGAGCCATCTTGTTGGCCAATGCCATGGCAACCAGCATCAGCGGTTTGCGATCCAGCATTCGGGCGAGCCATGAGCCGGGTCGGGCGCCGCGGCGGGAGGCCCACTGTATGACGGCCATGGCGCCGATGATCAGCAGCCGTCGGATGTCCCGCTGGCCCATTTTCGACGTGCGGCCGAGCCGCTGCTTTCCGCCTGTCGAATGTTGAACCGGCACCAGCCCCAGCCAGGCGGCGAAGTCGCGACCGCGCTTGAAGGTCGCCATTGGGGGCGCGAACGCTTCCACCGCCATGGCCGTGATCGGGCCAATTCCCGGCATGGTCTGAAGGCGGCGTGTATCCTCCCCACACTGAGCTTCGCTGCGAAGGATCTTCTCAAGCTCTGCAATCTCGCAGCTCAACCGGTCGACCTGCTCCAAGTACACGCGACCAACGTCGAGGACCAGTTGGGGCATCGTTGGCTCGGCCGCACCCATCACGGCAGCCAAAGTCTTCAGATGAGCCGGACCTTGCGGTGCGATGACACCGTGTTCGGCAAGATGCCCGCGCAATGCGTTGATCAGCTGCGTGCGCTGGCGCACCAGCAAATCGCGCGTTCGGAACACCATCGACCTCGCTTGCTGCTCTTCCGTCTTCACCGCCACGAACCTCATCGTCGGTCGTGATCCTGCTTCAGCTATGGCCTCGGCATCAGCGGTGTCGTTTTTCTGGCGCTTTACATATGGCTTGACGTAGTTGGGCGGAATGAGCCTCACCTCGTGGCCCAGCTCCTGTATGGCCCGGCCCCATTCGTGGGCGCTCGCGCAGGCCTCCATGGCGACCACACAAGTCGGCTGTCGGGCCAAAAACGGGACTTGTCAGCCCCGGCGTGGGGTACGACCTTAGTCATTCCGATCCTGAGGTGCCGTTTTCGATCTTCATTTCCTTGTCCACTTCTGAAAACAACGCGGTATGCGCGCGCCACCTATCGCTGGCCGCATCCGGGATCTCGAGAACGGAGCGTGCGCGTGAAGGTCACCTGCATCGGTCCTGACGAAACCTTCCATCGCTACTGACTCCCAAATGGGCTTTCCTGCCCACCAGCGGTGCAGGCGCGGCGATTGATGCTGGTCGTTTCAATCGGCCCGGCGTCGAAGCGCTTTATCTATCCCGCGCGCCTCAGACAGCGTTGGAGGAATACAAGCAGGGCGCCAGCATCACACCGCCCGCCACCCTTGCCGCCTACAAGATCACGCTTTCCGAGATCGCCGATCTTTCGCAGGGGTTCGACCCGAATGCCTGGGATAGTGCCGGGAGAGCAGGGGCTGTGCCTGGCGCCAGATCGCCCGCATTGACAAGAAAGTCCCGCCATCATGAAGCTCGCGACGTGATCATCACGGCCGGGCTCCGCGGTATGTGTTTCCGTCGCTGCGCCACGCCGGCGGCACCAACCTGGTGATCTTTTCAGCCAACCTTGTCGAAGGCGATCACGTCGCGGTCCATGATCCCGATCGCCGGCTGCCGCACGAACAGTCGTCCTGGCCGTAAACCTCGGCCGGAGCGTCGCAACGCGGCAATCCATTTAGGCCGTCTCGTCTCCAACGACATCGACCCTTTCTTCTTCCTCTTCGCCGTCCCCTTCCCCGCGCGCCAGCCCAACCGGAATATCGCCGGCCAGCAGCTTCTCCTTCGACAGCAGGCCGGCATCCTCGAGCGCCTCGAAGTCGGGCAGGTCACGTAGCGTGTCGAGACCGAAATGCGACATGAAGGCTTTGGTCGTCACATAGGTATAGGGCGCACCGGGCTGCGGGCTGCGCGGGCCAGAAGCGATGAAGTCCTGGCCACGGAGCGTGGCGATCAAGTCGCGAGAAACCTCCTTGCCGAAGAACGTCGACAGCTCACCGCGCGTGATTGGCTGGAAATAGGCAATGCACATCAAAACCAGCGCCTCCGCCTGCGACAGTTCTTTTGCCCCCTCGCCCGCTGCCGTGCCGAAGGCGGCGCGGATGGCGTCGCCAAAAATTTTCTTGGTCCGGTGCTGCCAGCCGCTGGCTACTGCGACCAGCTCGTAGGGGCGGCCGGCGAGCTCGGCGCGGATGTCGTCGATGATCAGCTCGAGATTGCAGTTTTTGCCGACGACGCGCGCCAGCACCTCGCGCGGTACCGGTTCGCTGGCCGCAAAGACCACCGCTTCGACACGGCCCATCCATTCGCGCCAGCGCAGCTCCGGCGGCAGGTGGTCCAGTTCCGTGTCGAGCAACACAGGCTGTCCGTTCGGCTTGCGGCGGGCAGACGCTTCGCTCATCGCTAGAGTCCGAACAGCCGAAAAGTGGTGCGGCCGGAAAGCTCGCGCACGGCATCCAATTGTTGCAGCCGCTCGAACAGGCGTCGCGCCGCAAAGCGAGACAGGGTTTTGGTGGTCAGCGAGCCGGATATGGCATCGTCATTGAGCAGTTTTTTGATCACCTCCCCCGCCCCCTTGGCGCGCAACTTTGGCATCACCGCAGCAAGCCGCTCGGCGCGCCGCGACAGTTCGGCGGCCAGCCGCAAGGCGTCGTCCGCGCCCTGGGCCAGCGCCAGGCACGCCGCCCTTTCAAATTCTCTTTGCTCCCCCGGCCGAATCCGCTTGGCGCGACCGTCACCGGTTCGGAAGGCCAGAGCAAAAGCCTGGGCCATCAGCAGCGGGACGGGTCGCGGCCAGCGCAGCTTTTGCGCCAGAACCAGATCGGCGCACCACCACGCCAGCAATTCCGCTCCCGGCGACAGGGCAACAACACGGCTGGCGGCTGCCGCGGCTGTAAACGGCGCCGGCCGGCCGGCGCGGACCACATCGTCAATCGCACCCGGGAGATCGGCAAAACCGTCATCCCAGCGCAGCCCGAGCTGATCGACCACTTCAGCCAGCCTTGCGACGTCGATCGCCGGCGGCCGCGATGCCAGCTGCCGCCACGCTGCCAGAATGCTGCCGGCGGGTCCGGGGTCACCGTCGGCAGGACGCAGATACCAGGCATCGCGCAGCGCCGCCTCATCCTCGGAGCGGCCTGCGAGGCGCACGGCCGCGACGGCGCATTTCAGGGCCAGCCGCTGGCGCCAGGCGCCGGCCCAGGCCGGTTCGGAGCGGACCAAAATATCGAGCGAAGTCAGCGCGGCGCCGGCAAAGAAGGCGGCATCGGTTGCGTGTTCGACGGGCCCGCCCGGCAAGGCCCAGGCCGGCATAAGCGGTAGCGGCGGTGAGGAAGCGGGCAATGGATCGGCGCGAATCATGAAACGGATGATAAATCGATGGTGCGCTTAATGCCATCTGTCCGGTTCAAAACGCACTGCCTGTCGCGCACTTAAAACGAACGATAATGTTGCATTATCGTTCGTTTCTGCGCTAGAAGGACAAATGGCCGTTTTCGTCGAGAAGAAGCCCAAAATTCACGCCCAGCGACCTTCCGGACCATCCCACAGCGCGACGGTCTTTCCCGGAACGGCTACGATAGCGCTGGTGCATCCCACCGACGCTTTTAAGCCTGCGGGCGCAAACCTGGCGCTGCCCGGTAGAAGATCACCCGCACCGATGGAACAAGCTGGCTGAGATAATCGAAATCCCCAACATTGCCCGTCAGGACCGTCGCCCCGACCAGACCGGCCTGGTGAAAGATCAGCGCATCGTTGAGGAAGCGGCGTTCATGCCCCTCCCCTTTTGGCAGATGGCTCAGCCGGAACAACAGGCCGGCCAGCATGCCGGCGCGTCCCCAAGCGGTGGCGTCGGGCGCATGCAGCCGGTGCGCCGGAATATCCTCGATCGTATCCGCAACGGCTCCCAGGATCGACTTCGTCGTCGGGTGCGCCGGGTCGAGCCGGCCGAACACGTGGCTGAGCTCGGCAAGGCAGACGGCCGAGTGGTGACAGAGCCGATAGGTCAGAAGGTTATCGACCGCTTCGGGCGTGCGTCCCTGCAGGACATCCAGATAGACGCTGGTGTCGAGGAGCAATGCACCGCCGACAGGCGGCTGGTCGCCTGCCCAGGACAGGGCGGAATCTGGTCGCCGTTCCAGCCCCGCGCCGCGCCGCTGTGGTTTTAGGGACCGCAGTGCGCCGCCTAGATCAAATGCCAAGATCAATGTCCGCGGAGATGCTGCCCTTGCGGCCGACGAGCCGGGCGCCAAAATCGTCCTCGAGGGCCAGCCGCGACAAGGCGAGCTCAAGCAGTTCGGTGTCGGAGGTCACATGGGCGCGCTTCTTTGCCGCCTCGATCAATTCCGCCGGCACCCTGCCGGAAAGGCGTGTGTTCTTGGCCGGGCCAAGCAGGCCGACCGCCCTCGCCTGCTCAAGCACCAGACGGTTGCGGGTGTGGGCGATCCGCTCCTCGCTTGCGGCTGTCGCTGCGCCACGTATGGTCATCTTGGGATCTCCATCTGTTGAACGGAATATAAAGGATGTTGAACATGAAAACAAGGAGAGACCACCCCTTGAGAGGCCATCCCTGGATCGGAAAGGCCCGTTGCGCTCCCGCTGATGCGATACCAGGACCGGAGCGGAGGCAATTCCCGCAGCCATTCCGTCACACAGCTCGCGGTGGACAATTCCGGACTTTGGCCGCACCTTCGCTCGCAAGAATCGCATTGCTGCGACATTAGAATGGACGAGGCTGGATGGGCAAAGCCCGTAATTTGATGGTGTCCACCGACGCAATCGACGCCGATGACCTGCCGGACATTGTCGACGTCGTCCTGGAGATGGGGCGGCCGGATGAAGGCCCCTCCCCTCCCCCGCCGCTCCTTGACCCGCGACAGACATCGTTGCCTACGCATCTCGAAAAGCTCGCCGACCGTGCGCGCGATTATGTCGAGGCAGCAAGTTCGGCGAACACCCGTCGCGCCTACGCAGCCGACTGGAAGCATTTTTGCGCCTGGTGCCGGCGCCAGTCTTTTGATCCATCGCGGCCGGACCCGCAGACCGTCGGCCTCTATATCACCGCGCAGGCTTCGGGCACTGGAAGGGACAAAAAGGCGGTGGCGACGATCGAGCGCCGCCTGTCATCCCTGACCTGGAACTACACGCAGCGCGGCCAATCGCTTGACCGGAAGGACCGTCATATCGCCACCGTGCTCGCCGGCATCCGCAACACGCACGCCGCCCCGCCCCGTCAGAAGGAGGCCGTGCTGCGCGACGATCTTGTTGCCATGCTGGAGACGCTCGACCGCGGCACGCTGCGTGGCCTGCGTGACCGCGCCATGCTGCTTTTGGGCTTCGCAGGCGGCTTGCGCCGCTCCGAAATCGTCGGCCTCGATCTTGGCCGCGATCAAACCGAGGATGGCCGCGGCTGGATCGAGTTTTTCCCATACAAAGGGGTGCTGGTGATATTGCGCGGCAAGACCGGCTGGCGCGAGGTCGAGATCGGCCGCGGCTCGTCCGACCCCACCTGCCCGGTCGTCGCCCTGCAGGCCTGGCTGAAGTTTGCCCGCATCGCGCATGGCCCTTTGTTCCGCCGTGTCACTGGTCAGGGCAAAACGGTAGGCGTCGATCGGCTCAACGATCAGGAGGTGGCCCGGTTGGTCAAGCGCACGGCCTTGGCCGCCGGCCTACGCGGCGATCTCTCCGAGAGCGAGCGGGGACAGAAGTTTTCCGGACATTCACTGCGCGCAGGCCTCGCTTCCTCCGCCGAGGTTGATGAACGCTATGTGCAAAAGCAGCTTGGCCACGTCGCCGCGGAGATGACCCGCAAGTACCAGCGACGGCGTGACCGTTTTCGCGTCAACCTGACCAAGGCGTCCGGGCTGTAGGAGATCGGGAAAAAGCCCCTCCCCTGCCCCCGTTTGAATCGAAAAACGAGTGCTTTCGGTCAAGGGTCGACGCTGCAAGCCTCGAGGAGTGTTGGCGCGAACGCAATACCCATCGCGCACTCTGACCTTAGCCCGAATTGGCCAACAAATCGTAAACGCAGGAGAGCGTATCCATGGAAACCAGGATCATCGACAGCCGTAACGATTTTGCGCAATGGGCGATCGATAGGTCCAATGCGATCCTAACGGATCAGGGTTCGGAACTCGCCACCGCGGCCCGCAACGGAAACGAAGCCCAAATCGCGGTGACAGCACAGGCGCTCGGCCAGGCGATCGTCGATGCGCTGATCGAGGCGTTCGATGGCCTCGCAGGCGACGAATGAGCCACCGCTTGGCCGACACGACTGGCTGCGCCACCGGAAAACGAGTGCCGGTGCGCCGGCTCCCAAATCCATCCCCCCATCATGATTTCGGACTACGCGGCCTCGGCGGCATTGCGAGAGACCCGCTCTTTCCGGCGCATCTTCACAACAAGGCCTTCGACGTCGAGCATGTCGCTCGCTTGGTCAGGCAATCGTGCTTGCCGCCGACGTCCGTTCCGATCTTCCGAAGGTGAGCTTACGTTGCTATTCTCAGGACACTCGCTGCGCGCCCGGCTCGCCTCCTCTGTGAGAGGAACGCTACGGCAGAGGCAGACCCGAAAATATCAGCGGCGGCGCGATCGATTCCGGACCACTTCACCAAACCGTCGGGCTTTGAACAAGCCTCTACCCCACGTGAGGGCGGCCATTTGCCTGCTTGCCGGTTGATGATGACAACGTATATACTTCATGAGTATCTAACCCGCAGGAGGCCGAGCATGCCGAAAGAAGCGGTTTTCACGATGAAGCTCGAACCGGAGCTGCGCGACGCCTTCATGGCCGAAACCGAAGCCGACCATCGGCCGGCGTCGCAGGTGGTCCGAGAGCTGATGCGTGACTACATCGAGCGCCGGCGTGAAGAACGGGAGTATAACGAGTTCCTCCGCCGCAAGGTCGAGGTCGCGCGGTCCTCGATGCGGGGCGGCCGAGGCCGGACGAATGACGAGATCGAGGCTGACTTCGCCGCCCGGCGTGCGAAGACGGCAAGCCAGGCGTGAGGGTCGTTTGGACGCCAGAGGCCGAACAGGACCGAGCCGACATTTGGGACTACATTGCGGCCGACAACGCGGCGGCTGCTGCTCGGATGGACCAGCTTTTCAGCGACGCGGCGGCGAGACTGGTCGATTTCCCCAAGCTCGGCCGCACGGGAAGAATCCCCGGCACGCGCGAGCTGATTCCACATGAGAGCTACCGCCTGGTTTACGAAGTCGAAGGCGAAACCTTGTGGGTGCTGGCCCTGGTGCATACAGCGCGCCGGTGGCCGCCGACGAAAGAGTAAGGCAGGGCTAAAGTCAAAGACACGAATTCGCGCCTCTTCCGTGAATGCCGCCGTTTGGACCGAAATTTGGCGTGGAATTTCAGCTTACCGCTTCAATTGAAATCGGAAACTAGGGCCACAGCGTGTATCACTATCTCGCTTATCGACGGTGATTGATCTCGCCGCGCAGGTCCGCGAAAATACGGTGCCTTGGATCGCTGGGCGGCCTTCCTCGACGTGGTTTAATGGATTCGCTCGCCCTGCTTAGTGGACCTCCTGCATGTGAGGAGCGCCGGAATGACAATAGAGCCGGTCCGCCTGCCTGGTTCTGCCACCGTCGGGGCGGTGCTCGCCGGCCTCCATCCGGGCTCAGCCGACATGGAACTAGGCCGTGTCCCGACGCAAATCTTCCGGATCCTCGTTCAGCGCCGCCGCGGTCGACAATTTTTACTGGCGCGACGACACACGCACAGTCTAGATCGTCGACGGTACCCGCGTCGGCGACCTCGCGTCTGGGCCAAGCGCGAGTTGACCGCACTCGGCGGCAACCTCACCGCCTTCTGGAACTGGCGCCGATCGGGGAACAAAAATTCGCCGAATGGCGCGGAACGAGCGTCTTGCCTTCGCTCCGCCGGCCTCGGTGGTCGCCGACTTCATACAGATCTCGCTCGGCCGCGACGTCGAATACCTGGCTGGATCGATCGTCGATCCCGACTGCAGTCCCTACAGCGCCGACGATCTGTTCGACCCGTCCTGGGTGCGGCGCGAACTTGTCACCGATGCACTCGTGCTTGCCGGACCCGTCTACCTGCGCGACCGCACGGCTGGCGGCATAGTCCATATGAAGAGCTTTCTGGCGTGCCGGACCCGCATCGAAGCAGAACAGCGGATGGCGCGACGAACAGAGCTCGAGAACCGTCAACCGCGAGTTCGGGCCGGACAGCGCACGTGACGCACCATTCCTGGGTCCCGACTGGTTCGATTCGTACGGCGCGAAAACCAGTTTTTTTGCGGACTGGGAACGATCGAGTGCATCTGTCGAACAAATTCATCATCATTGGGCTTTCGACATCCACGATTTGGAGCATCGCGGCCGGTGCCAGGTCGGTTTTATCCCGCGGCCGCTCAAAATGCCTGGCGAGAAGCTGCTGTTGGAAGAAGGCGCTTTGGTGCCGGACCGAGGCGATCAACTCCGAGATTGCTGCCGGTCGCATGGTTCTTCCTGATGATGCGCCGGGCACTGGGTCGATCCGGACGTCGGCGGTGCGATCGCTGAAAGCCTTCGCCAAGGACGCGTCCGTTTGCGCGATCGAGACGTCACTGGGTTGCTCGCTTGGGCCGACCGGCGCTATCTGTTCTAAGCGCCGACGGATACACATTTGCCGAAGGCCGTTGTCGACCGAAACCTGTGTGTGCGGCTCGTTGCTGTGTTGCCGTTCGACCGGGGCGATTTTCGGGCCGAGATCCTTAGCGACGACGATATTGCAGGCCGAAATCCACGTCATGTGATGGCAAGGTGGGTGGGTTTCACGTGAGTCGGGTCCGGCAGCCAAGTTGACTGCAGTCAACTGCGGACGGACGACATCTCTGTTAACCTTTCGTTAAGATTAAATTTGTTGCCGGATCGAAAGAATCAGGGCTAGATGCGGTTAATAGGCCGTGTCGGCTTTCAAAACGCATGTGCGGAAAATTTCGATGAATGTGATAATCCGGGAAGAGATTACAGAGGTCGATCTGCTAATCACCCAGCAGGCCAAAGACCTCTCCGCAATGCTTCACGAACATCGGCTCGAAATGTTCCCGCCGAATGCACAGAAAACCTTGCGACCGTTCCAGTTGTCGGAGGCTGCGCAATATCTCAACGTAACCAGCGGGTATCTGAAGAATTTGTCTCTCGAAGGCAAGGGGCCGCAGCCGATGGTAACACCATCCGGCCGCCGTTCATACACGGCCGTGCAGCTACTGGAGATGCGCCAGTATTTGGATAGAAACAGCCGGGCAGCGGCGAAGTATGTTCCGCACCGTCGAGGCACGGAACACTTGCAGATAATTGCGGTCGTCAATTTCAAGGGCGGCTCCGCAAAAACGACGACGGCAGCCCACTTGGCACAGCATTTGGCACTGACGGGGCACCGAGTTCTAGCTATCGACCTTGATCCGCAGGCCTCGCTTTCCGCCCTGCACGGCTTCCAGCCGGAGATCGACCACAACGAATCCCTCTACGAAGCCCTACGCTATGACGACGAAAGAAAACCGCTGTCGGCGCTAGTGAAGAAGACTAATTTCCCGAGCCTCGATATCGTGCCCGCGAATCTCGAGCTGCAGGAATTCGAATACGATACTCCCCTCGCCCTGGCTCAAAAGGACGGCTCCATGGGCCGCATCTTTTTCGGACGTCTCGATGAGGCCTTGGGGGACGTTGCACACCACTACGACGTAGTCATCATCGATTGCCCACCTCAGCTTGGTTATTTGACACTGACAGCGCTCTCTTCGTCTACCGGCATCCTGATCACCGTGCATCCACAGATGCTGGATGTTATGTCGATGTGCCAGTTCTTGCTGATGATGGGCGAGGTCATGGGCACTCTGAAGAGGGCAGGAGCCAACATGCGGCTCGACTGGCTTCGCTACCTTGTTACCCGCTACGAGCCTACTGACGGCCCCCAGAGCCAGATGGTCGCCTTTATGCGATCGCTGTTCAAGCAGCATGTGCTCGTCAACGAGATGCTGAAAAGTACCGCGATCTCGGACGCAGGGATAACGAAGCAGACGCTCTACGAGGTCGAACGCTCCCAGTTCACTCGGTCAACGTATGACCGCGCGATAGAATCGGTGCATCGCGTCAATTCGGAAATAGCAGAGTTGATCCACAAGGCTTGGGGGCGCTGATGTCCAGGAAGAACCTGCTGACCTCATTCACAGAACGAAAGTTGACTGCGGTCAACTCAGATCCGGCGAGTGATCTCTCCCCAGCAATGGAGCGAAACCGCAGCCGCGGTGCTTTCGGAGCCATAACGAGGTCGATCGACGAGCTAGCCGAGAAAGCCCATGCGGCAAAAGACATTGAATCCCGGCTCCTTGAAGGCGCTACAGTCATCGAACTCGATCCTGATAAGATCGACATCTCGTTCGTTTCAGATCGCATAGGTGATGATAAGGAGGCCTTCGAGGAGCTGGTGGAAGCCATCCGGCGCAGGGGGCAGGATAGTCCAATCCTAGTGCGTCCACATCCCGGCGTGATCGGCCGTTACATGACTGTATTCGGCCACCGACGGGCGCGGGCTGCTAAGGCGCTCGGGAGACCGGTGAAGGCGGTCGTCAAGGAACTGGACGATAGGGACCATGTGGTCGCCCAAGGGCAGGAAAACAGCGCGCGAGCCGATCTCTCGTTCATTGAGAAGGCCGTCTTTGCTGGCAACCTGGAGCGCAACGGCTACGATCGCGAAATCATCATGGCAGCGTTGTCTGTCGACAAAACCGTTGTCTCGAAAATGATTTCTGTCACCAAGGACATCCCGCCTGAAATCATCAACGCTATCGGAGCCGCCAAAAACAGCGGCCGAGACCGTTGGTACGATCTTGCTAAGAAAGTCAGGGAGGGGGGCGTTGCCGTTAAGGAACTGATGGCATCCCCCGAATTCAAAGCAGCTACAAGCGATGACCGATTGGAAATGCTGGCCCGACATCTGGCGGGACAACCCTCAGGCAAGATTCCGGCACCCGCTCGCAAAGAGCCGATCAAATCCTGGGCGCCGACGGATAGATTAGTTAGCGTTACCCTGAAGAAGTCCGCGAAAAAGGCCATCGTCACCCTTGAGGCCGCGGACGGGTCGCGTTTCGCTGAGTTCATCACCGGACAACTGGACGACCTCTATGTGGCCTTCCGGATGTCCACCAAGGAAGCAACGGGAGACTGAAACCGCAAAAGAAAAAGGCCCCCGAACGTCACCGTCGCGGAAGCCCTTCTCATCCTTAGCAAGCTGAGAATCACATTTTCGCGAATCACTGTCAAGAGTCATTGGCGTCGTTTTGGCGAGCAGATTTCTTTTGCCTGATAGAGGGTGAAAGAAAATGGAGACGGGTATTGCAACGACGCCATTTGGGCGGCGGCCGATGTCGCTTGCCATGTTGGCAGCGCAAAACGAGTCACGTGAGATCCCCAAGGGCAGGGTCGTCGACAAATGGCAGATCTACCGCAACCTCTGCGAGGGCAAGAGCATCGTCGGCATCGGCGATCGTGCGCTGGCCGTCCTGAATGCGCTGCTATCTTTCTATCCTGACAGTGAGTTGAGTGAGGAGAACGACCTCATCGTCTTTCCCTCGAACGCACAGCTGTCGCTCAGGGCGCACGGAATGCCCGATGCCACAGTCAGGCGGCACCTGGGGGCTCTTGTTGACTGCGGGCTGATCATCCGTCGGGATAGCCCGAACGGCAAGCGTTACGCCCGCAAGGGCAGAGGAGGGGAGATCGAGGAAGCATTTGGCTTCTCCCTGGCGCCGCTGCTGGCCCGGGCTTACGAGTTCGAGGCAGCCGCCGAGCGTGTCCGCGCCGATAACAGGGCGCTCAGGCTTATGCGCGAGCGGATCACCTTGCACCGCCGTGACATCCACAAGCTGATCGAGGCGGCCGTCGACGAAGATGTTCCGGGCGACTGGGGTGACCTGTGGAAGCGTTTCCGCGGCATTGTGGAGGCAATTCCGCGCCGAGCCTGCATTGCCGAGCTCGAACCGATCGTGGCGGATATGGCCGCATTACATGACGAAGTTGATAAGCTGCTGGAAACTCATATGAAATCCACGAATCCGAGCGGCAATGACTCACAAAACGAGCGGCAGCAATCTGATTCAAATACCGAATCTATTTTTGAATTTGAACCTGCTTTAGAGAAAAGCGGGTCGACGGCCGAGCCCAGGACGAGGACCGCAGAGGCGCCGAAAACATACCCGCTGGGGATGGTGCTGAAGGCCTGCCCCGAAATTGCGGATTATGCCGTCGACGGGATCGGCAATTGGCGCGATCTCATGATTACCGCCGCCCAAGTGCGGGGATATCTGGGCGTTTCGCCGTCAGCGTATGAGGAGGCTTGCCATGTGATGGGCCAGGAGATCGCGGCGATCGTGATTGCCTGCATCCTGCAAAGGGCGCAGCACATCAACTCGGCCGGCGGCTATCTGCGGGTACTGACCGAAAAGGCAACGGCAGGGCAGTTCTCAGTCGGGCCGATGCTGATGGCGGCGCTCAAGGCGAACGGGGCGACGGCGAGGATGACGGGATGACGATCGCCAATCCCGCAGCTTGTCGCTTTGCGCCAGCTCAAAGCGAATGCGAGTCGGTTCGCTGGCTGGCAAGCGTCTGGCTGGCTTTCTGCCGCGGTCTGACGGACAAGGCACAAGGGGAGGGCGGTTTCCGTGGGGCCTGTTCCCAATCATACGATGATCCGCGCTACTCGTTCCAGCTGCCGCCCGGCATGGATGCGAGTGCTTCGGCCTGTTATACGAACTCAGCCTTCCGAGTGCTGGCAATTCGATGTCGCATCAGCTGAGCTTGAGCCAGCCGTATGCTTTTGATCCACCCTAGTCCACGCATATTCAGTCGTCACCGTCCATGCGGCGCGGGTAGCATCTGAAAACCAACGCCGGCCAATTCGAAAAGCTCGAATTTTAACCGCCGCTAAAATTCGCCGCTCAATTGGCAAGGGTTTGCTGGGTAGCCCAACCTGCGACGAGGGGATCAGTTCCGCTTCCTTGCACTTAGAGATAATTTTAATCAACGTGGTGACGGCCTATTCAGCGCCCGTGTCTAAAGAAACGATATGACGCCGCGCACCAAGCGCATTGTGGGTAAATCACTGGTCGTGACGACAATTGCGGTCGTCGCGACCTTCGGTTTGTCGTTTACGGCAAGACTTGCGCTGCAGATGCCGATCGACTGGCTGAGTTGGGTGGAATGTACCTTCATTCCCATTCTGATCGGAATGCCGGTCAGTGCCTACATCTTCACCCAGTCGGAAACGATCCAGGATACTTGTAACAAGTTGGAGAAGTCACATGCAGCCCTGACGGAGGCGCATGACAGGCTCAGCTTCGTAACCAGCCATGATCCGATGACAGGACTCCTTAGCCGCGCCACAGATCTTTGCCAGCTCCACCATGCGGGTGAGTGGATTCATGGCACGGATGGACAGAAGCCGCGACGAAGGGGAATGCGACACACTTCTTCTGGTCGATCCGGATCACTTCTCTTCCATCAACGATAGGCACGGACACTCCAAGGGGGACGAGGTTCTGGTCCGGATTGCAAAAGCGCTCGTCTATACAACGCGCCCAGGCGACTCGGTTGGACGGCTTGGCGGGGAAGAGTTCGGCGTCTTGTTACGCGGCGTGCGCAAAGAGCAGGCAGGTACGATTGCGGAGAACATCCGTCGGCTTATTGAAGGCCTTCCGCGGGTCAAAGGGCAACAAGACGGCGTGAAAGTGACTGTCAGCATCGGAGGCGCAGAGATGGCTCGCGATGCAGACACTCAGGATGTCCTGCGCACTGCCGGACGCTGCCTTTTTGAAGCGAAACAACGTGGGCGGAACCGCGTTTCGTTCGACTATGAAGCCGCCAAGTTGCGGATCGTGACACCGTAGCCGACCGCGTGGGCAGGTGGAAAATGCACCCGGCAGGCGTTTGCGCCGCCGTAGAGAGCACACTCGTCATGCGCGACCCACACCACCGGCCGATCGAATGGGGTCTTGCAATTTTCGCTTCTGCTGCGTTTAACTCCCAGTCTCGAAATGAACCGGACTGGCTTGACGGCCAAGTCCACGTCGCAGTTGTCACGGAGGAATGCACAGATATGGCGACCGGAACCGTGAAGTGGTTCAACAGCACCAAGGGATTTGGATTTATCCAGCCCGACAATGGCGGTCAGGATGTTTTCGTCCACATGCCTCTCGACGCTGAATGACGGCCAGAAGATCAACTATGAGATCGAACAGGACCGCCGTACAGGCAAGTCCTCTGCCGGCAACCTCAGCAAAGCTGGCTGAATTTTCACCTGCGTCCCGGCAGCAGTGAATGAACGCGAGGTAAGGCGGGGATTGGTCTCCGCCTTTTCCTATTCTGCGCAGATCATGCCGATAAGGAGCTGCGCGCTCCAGAAAGACCCTCCAGAGATAGAGCTAGGCTGCGACCTTCTTGCGGGTCCGCTTCGCCGGCGCCGGCGTTGCCGACTCTTTCGGTTTGCGGCCGAGACCCATGCTCTTGGCCAACGCCGAGCGCGCAGCGGCGTAATTTGGCGCGACCATCGGATAATCCGCCGGCAAGCCCCATTTGGCGCGATATTCGTCCGGGGTCAGGCCATAGTGGGTTGAAAGATGGCGCTTTAGCGATTTGAATTTCTTCCCGTCTTCAAGGCAGATGATGTAGTCCGCCATCACCGACTTCCTGATCGGGACCGCAGGCTTAAGAGCCTCCGGCTCTGCTACGGAGACGCCTCCGGCGGTGCTTTTCAAAGCCGAGTGTACTTGGCCGATCAGGGCGGGGAGATCGCCCACCGGGATTGGATTATTCGAGACATAGGCTGAGACGACATCGGCGGTAAGCTCGATGAGGCTGTCGAGATTGTGATCGGCTTCTTCTGTCATGAAACTCTCCGGGTGGTTTGAAAGACAGCGGGCGAAGTCCTGCTACATATTGATGGCGGTCGCTGAAAGCAATAAATGTCTCGGCAGCATAAGTATCGGCATAAGCTAATGCTGATACGCGTCGGCCCCGGTGCTCGTTCGGCTGCTATGCGCCGGAACCGATGTGCAGCCGTGCCGTCTTGAGCCTTTGTAATTCCGAAAACAACGTGAGGAAATTACGCGCACCATAAAAACACGGCCAGGTGATTGGAGCCTGGGCATCCGTCGTTCGCCAGTGATGTGGGGCCAACGAAGCCGGTCTATTCCTGGCGTCTTCTCCGGATGACTGTTTGTCTTTGTTGCGAGTTGATCGGGCTTCCGCCGGAGCTTGGTCCGAGAATGAACTCAAACACGGGTTGCGGCTGACCGAGCGCTGTCGCCTGCAGGGCTGCCGGGGGCCTCGTGGTCTACTGGCATCTCATTGAGATGTCATCCTTGCTGACCTATATGCCAGCGTGCGTCGAGCGTTCTCCTCCCATTGCGTCCGACGCGTTCCCCTCTGGAGGTTTTTGACCTCTTGCTTGGCCGGGTGCTGCAAGCCCGGCCTTTTTCTTGCGCGCCAGAAGCGATGAAGCGGCTGCATCAGCGGCTATCAACATGGCGTGACCGGGCCCAACTTGCGAACTGGAAGGGGTCGCCCGCACGTGCTGCACTGCGAGCCGCTCTGTGATCCAGGGCGGACGCATCATTTGCTGGGAAGATCCGCTCAGGCGAGCGAATTGGATGATTAAGACAGGGTAGCTGAAAATTCTCGCCGGCGTGCGAGTAAATAGCGTCAGCGAACGGCGCCTACTTCATGTGAGGGGCCTACCGTCTTGCCGACCAGGCAAAGTCGGCATCTCACTATCGGCCGTCCGCCAGATCCAGGAATCGAACTCTGGTCGCGATGCGATCAGTTCGCTCAGCGTTTCCTGGTACGCACCGTCGGAGGAGGGGGGCACGATATAAAGGCCCACCGGCCGCGGCTGTGTCTGCAATATGGCCGTCGCGGTTGGCTTGTCCACCGGTAGATTGTAGCGCAGTCCTTTCATGCTTCGCTCCCTTGTCCTGGCAAGGGCGTCGACCAGCTTCTTTTCATAGGCGGACTCGTAAGGCACCCAATTCTCCGCCACGACCATGACGGCCATTTCCTCGATCACCGCCAGCCCCGCCGGGGTCAACCCGAAGGTGGCAATTGCGATCAAATGCGATGCCTCATCCGCGCCCCAGAGTGCCATCTCGGTTTCAAAACGGGTTTGAAACCGACGATGAAGGCTTTCGTCCAACAAGAACACGAAGCCCGGCATATGCTTGACGATCAGCTTGTGGCCGCTCCGAGCCGGGCTGAATTCCTTGACCTCGCCGACCAGGATCATCAGCTTTCTGGGGCCGCTCTTCGGGGGCAGCGCAGGTGCAAGCGCCTGACCGCGCCTTTGCTCGATCGCGATTTTATCGGCTGACCGGAACGGCTCGGGCACGAACAGAGTTTCGCTCAGCACTCCGCCCTTGACCGTCATCTGGCCAGCGGCCTCGACGAGGTGCCAACGGATATTCCACCAATGCTGTTTGCCAGCCCATCGCGACGTCCAGACCGTCAGCTCCGCTTCGTGCCAGAGATAATGGAGCAGGCCTCGCAGGGAGAGTTTCTTGGTGTCCCCGACTACGCTGTCCGAACCTGCGGCGCCAACTGCCGGCACAGATCGCGTGCCGACCTTCGACAAGCGAAAGTCCAGCTTCAGCGTGGCCATGCCGCTCTCGGAATCGACCTGGATAGCGCTGCCCATCAGCACGCCAAGGCCGGACAGTTCGTCGGGCGGCTCGTAAGAGGAACAGGAAGGATCATGGCTGCCACCCGACAGCGGCATCCGCTTGACCATGTATTGGTCGCCAACCTGCGCAATATACATCGCCGGGCCGGGCTCTTTGCACAAGCAAAGCGGTCGCAGCTTTCTACGATATGCATCCGCAAGCGCAGCCTGTAGATCAAGCGCCGCCTCCTCGATCACCTGGTCAGCAAGTCTGAAACGTCGCATTGCCTCCGTTGCTCCGGACGCCGCCGCATCCCCACGCCCATTGAGTCATGGTTTTGCCATCGAAGCAACGGGCATGTTCGTCACGGCATGATCGCCGGATCTCTCTCCGAGAGGGGCTGCGCTTGGCTGAACATCCGGCGTGCGGCTGGTCTTCACCTTGGGCGTGCGTTTTGGCGCTGCCACGCCGGCGGGCACTTCGATAGGCGACGGTGCGGCCAGCAGAGGAAGAGGGCAGGCGGGGCTTTCGGTGGGCGGACGAAGGTCCGGGAGAGAGACTCCTGGCGTCCGCCGCGGAGCAAACCCATGACACAGATGGAAATTCAGGCACCGACGCGCAACGCGCGTGCAGGCTACAAGGTGGACGTGAGCCGAGGCCAGCGCGTCGGCCGCGTTTCGTCGGAGTGGTTCAACCGACCGGCCGACGAGCGCTACCTGTCGCTCACCGACCTGCGGAACTCGGTGAGGGCACGGTCGCAGCGCAGCCGTATGCGCGTTGTCGAAAGCGAACGCATCCGCGTCGAAGCCAGCCGCGACGACGCCGAACGTCTCATGCTCATGCTGCCAGATGCCGAGGCACCGGTTGTGCCCACCCATTGGAGCTTTGGCCAGCTTGCCAGCCTTGTCGGGGCACCAGCTGCTTATCTGCGCCAACTCCCGGCCCCGCTTGCCGCCATCAATCTCCAGTACGGGCTGACCTCGCGGCGGACAGAGCAGGTAAAAACGCTTGAAATCCAGAACGGCCGCGTCGAGCTGCGGGCGGTGACCGGTCCCGACTACGGCCGGATTTTCGACCACGAGCTGGTCGAGGCCGTGCAGAAGATTGCCGGCAATGGCACCGGCGACACGCGGTGGAAGGTGCCGGGCGTACTCGACTGGTCGACGGGAATCTACAACCCCAATGTCGACATCTCCAAGAACACGACGACGCTCTATGCATCCGACCGCGACGTCTTTGTCTTTCTGGTTGACGACCTCAACCCGATCGAGGCCGGAAAGCTGCCAAACGGCGATCCAGATCTCTTCTTTCGCGGCTTCTACTGCTGGAATTCGGAAGTGGGCGCCAGGACACTGGGAATCGCCAGCTTCTATCTTCGTGCGGTTTGCCAGAATCGGAATCTTTGGGGCGTGGAAAATTTTGAGGAGATTACCATCCGGCATTCCAAATATGCAGCTTCCCGCTTCGCCGCCGAGGCGGAACCGGCGCTGATCCAGTTCGCCGAATCCTCGCCAATGCCGTTCGTCAACGGCATTAAGGCCGCGCGGGAGCGGATCGTCGCCCGCGATGACGAAGACCGCGAGAGCTTTCTGCGCAAGCGCGCCTTCTCGAAGGTTGAAACCACGAAGATCATCGATGCTGTGTTGGCCGAACAAGGCAGGCCGCCGGAGTCGATCTTCGATTTTGTGCAGGGCATCACGCGGGTCGCGCGTGACAAATCGCACCAGGATGTCCGCCTGGAGATGGAAGGCAAGGCCAAGAAGCTCTTCGATTTGGCTGCCTGAAGCATCCCGATGCCAGCCTCGCTGCGGCGATCTCCGGTTGTTTCCCCGGCGTCGTCCTCGAGCACAAGGCCGGCGTCTTCGCACGTGGTGGTCAGAAAAAGGGAAGGCAGGCCGTCGGCCTGTCCCCGCTCTCAACTGTTACACCAGAGAGACGACGGATGTGCTCTCCTTCGCCAGTCCTTATTCGGCATTCCGGTCCGAAAACTCTCCCAGGGGACCCTGCCGATCGGTTCACTTATTCGGTAGCGGGTTGAGACACTCCGATTGCTGGCACATCAAGCCCCTCAATTTCCTGCATCACTTTTCCGGCGATGCCCTGCAGGTCACCATACATGCCGACGGTCGACTCGATTACCCCTTGGATCTGCGCCTCGCGCTTGGCCCACAGACGTGTTGTGGCCTTGCGTTCCTTGGCGAGGTCCTCCTGCATATCCGAGAATTTTTCCACGATCGCCTCGACGCGATGTCGGAACCGCGGACCGGTCAGATAGCCGTAGACCTGCTCCATTTTGGTGGCCTGGCCGTCCTGGGCGAGGCGCGAGTTGGCCAGCTCGATCAGGGATTGCCGGAGCAAAATGGCGATCGGGATCGCACATTTGGGGTGGGCGACATAGACTCCGTCCAAAAGATCGAAAGTTTCCACACCGGGAGGCAACGCTTCCGAGACCATCAGCGCAATATCCGCTCTCGCGGCTCGTTGATCGCCTCTGAGCTTACCCAGCCAGCCCTGGCTCCAGTTCTTCGTGCGTTTCGACTCCCACAAAATGGCGCCGCAGGGCTGGCTGGCCGGTCCGACCACGCGGTGCAAGACGTCTCCGCCGAACTCGCCCTTGGCGACCGGTTCGATGATGTCCATCGGGAAACGGCTGGCAATGAGGGATTCCAGCTCGAGCTCGAGGACCTCGCCCTGCAACTGCTGGGAGCCCTGTTCGGCACGACGCTTCAGCTCCTCGATCTGACGCTGCATGCCGGCAATCTGTTCCTCTTTCTCCGCAACCTTCATTTTGAGGCCATCTTCGGCTTCGGACCTCGCCTTGATGCGAACGGCGTCCAGCCCTTCCTGGATCTTTCTTTCGATGGTCAGCGCCATCTCGCGCTTCTCATCATCGAGCGCACGTTGCTGTTTCAGGAATTCCGCCTGTTGCTGTTGAGCCTCGGCGAGTTTCTCGTCCCGCGCCTTGAGGGTCGCCTCGATCTCGGCAAGCTTCTTGTCCCGGTCTTCAAGATCGACCGAGAGCAGCAGCCTGGCTTTGCGAGCTTCCTCGGCCGCGATAGCCACACGCTCGAGCTTGATTTTTGCGGCCACCTGGTTGTCGATGTCCGCCTGGGCGGCATCAATTGCGGCTTGTTTGCGTTGAAGCTCTTCCTCCCGGGCCGCGATGGAGGCGTTGCTTTGCGCCAGACGCCGCTCGTAGTCCTCGCGCGTAGCGGCAATCAGCGGAGCGGCAAGCGACTCGTTCAGCTTTATGTCAGCCTTGCAGCTTGGACAGCTGATTGTCGGTTCGTTGAGAGTCCTGGGCTGGACTGTCATTCGCGGTGACTCCCTTAGGAAGCTGGATGATGGAGGCGCCAGACTATATCTTAGGAGCCGCTTTTGAAAAAGAACAAAGAGCGAACCTACGTAGTTATCCCCCGCGCAAGGGCCGGCGAAGCTTCGCTGCATTATTGCAGATTGCTGGAAAGCAAAGCGCGCCTCCGCCGAGGCGGGGAACTCAGGTTTATTCGGAGCCAGCCGCCACACCCCTGGCCACCCCGTCAGCCTCGGCCGACAGACGCTGATCCACCAGCTCATGGATTAAGCCGATAGGCTGAAGGCACTCGGGCAGGCTCGGAAGTACCGAAATCTGCAAGCCGAATTATAGATCCGCTCGCTGTCCACGGCGCGCATGACACGATTGCCGGCGCTGGCGCCAGCGTCAGAGGCAAAGGGGGGAGGGGAGGTTTCTGACGGGCTTGGAGGTGCGGGGAGAGGCCCCGGGCCGCCCGTCGTGGAGAACCTGACCATGGCAAAGGCCATTCAGAAGATCGCTATGAACCCATCGGAAAACATTCCTTACGACAAGCTCGTGTTGTCGCAGAAGAATGTTCGGAGGGTAAAGGACGGCGTTTCCATCGAGCAGCTCGCCGAAGACATCGGACGGCGCATGCTGCTCCAAAGCCTGAACGTCCGTCCCGTGCTCGACGAAGGTGGCGAGGAGACCGGCACGTTCGAAGTGCCCGCCGGTGGCCGCCGCTATCTCGCGCTCGGCATGCTCATCAAGCAGAAGCGGCTGGCAAAGAACGAGCCGATCCCGTGCATCGTCAATCGCAGTACGGCGACATCGGCGGAAGAGGACTCTCTGGCCGAGAACTTCCACCGCGAGGATCTTCATCCTCTCGACCAGTTCCGGGCGTTCAAGACACTGAGCGACCAGGGACTCGATCATGAAGAAATCGCCGCGCGCTTCTTTGTTTCGTCAGCGACGGTGAAGCAGCGCCTGCGGCTCGCCTCGGTCTCCCCCAGGCTGCTCGATCTCTATGAGAAGGATGAAATCCGGCTTGAGCAGATCATGGCGTTCTCGATTTCGGACGACCATGCCCGCCAGGAGCAGGTCTGGGCGCGCATCAATAACAACCAGCATATGCAGGAGCCCTACTACATCAGGCGCCTCCTGACGGAGACGACGGTGCGTGCCGACGATCGCCGGGCGGTCTATGTCGGCGCCGAGGCCTATGAGGCCGCCGGCGGCGTCATACTGCGCGACCTGTTTGAGCAGGATTCCGGTGGCTGGTTCCAGGATGCAGCTCTCCTCGAACAGCTGGTCTTCGACAGACTGAAGGGAGATGCCGAGACCGTTCGCGCCGACGGCTGGAAGTGGGTCGAGGCGGCGATCAGCTTCCCGTACGGCCACACCTCCGGCATGCGGCGCGTTTATGCCGAGCCGGCGGAATTGAGCACCGAGGAGATCGCCCGCTATGACGCGGTGAAGGCCGAGTATGATGCGCTCGATGCCAAATATGCCGAGATGGAGGACGCCGACCAGGAGATCGAGGACACGCTCGATCAGCTCGGCGCCGAACTCGACGCGTTCAGCGATCGCCCCCAGGTCTATGACCCGGCGCAAAAGGCCATCGCCGGAGCGTTTGTGGCGCTCGGGGCCAACGGCCAGCTGCAGATCGAAGCCGGCTTTGTCCGCCCCGAGGACGAACCACGGGTCGAGACGGGCGATGACGATGAAGAAGCCGAGGGCGGGGATCGCGACCCGTCGCAGTCCGACGATGACAGTGCCAACCAGGTCGTCGTCAACGGCCGGTCCGTGAACGGCGCATCCGACACGGCCGAAGAGCCCGAGGATGAAGGGATCAAGCCGCTGCCCGATCGCCTCGTCTTCGATCTTACCGCGCAGAAGACGCTTGCGCTGCGCAACGCGCTCGCAAGTGACGTCGACATTGCCTTCGTCACGGTTCTCCACTCGCTCGTGCTGCAGGTGTTCTACCGGTTCGCCAAGGACAGCTGCCTCGAGATCAACATGGTGAGCAACAGTTTTGGCCAGGTCCAGGGTCTCGCCGAGACCCCTTGGGCAAAGGAGATCGCCGAGCGTCACGAGGCCTGGGACAGGGATATGCCGGAGAGCAGCAATCTCTGGGAGTTCCTGCTCGGTCTCGACGAAGCGAGTCGCAAGGCGCTGTTCGCACACTGCGCGTCGCTCTCGCTCAACGCCGTCATCGAGCCGTGGAACAGGCGGTCAGGCGCCCTTGCCCATGCCGACGCACTGGCCGCCGCGCTCAGCTTCGACATGGTCGAGGCCGGCTGGTCGCCCACGGTGGAGAACTATCTCGGCCGTGTCACCAAGGCCCGGATTGTTCAGGCGGTTCGCGAGGCACGCGGCGAGGATTCCGCGCAGCTGATCGATCACATGAAGAAGGACTTGATGGCACGGGAGGCCGCCCGCCTTCTCGAAGGATCGAGCTGGCTGCCTGAGCCGCTGCGCCTCGATGTCGACGACGCGGTTGCTGAAGCCGCCGACGCCGTCACCGACGAAATGACGGATGAGGCGTTACTCGACGGCGATGCCGCCGAGCTTCCGGCCTTCCTCGCCGACGATACCGGCACGCCCTCCGATGAACCGGCGACCGTCGCCGGGGAGGAACCCGACCACCTCCAGGCCGCCGAGTAATCGGCCTCCTGCTCACCTCTGGGCCCGGCATCTCCGCCGGCCCCTTTTGTTTTCCGACAAGGAGAAAAACGCATGTCCGCACATACAATTTACGATTGCGCCTCTCTGGGAAGCGTTCTCCGCTATTCTGACGGCACAGCGAGGCCGCCGGCCCGCTTCAGAAAGAAGCTGTCCGCCTGGGAGAGCCGCAACGGCACCGGCCGACTGGTCAAGAAGGAGCCGCCGCGAACGCGCGCGACCTATAGCTCGCCACCCTGTTTCACCTTGCATGAAGGCGATTTCGGCCAAGGGGGCACCGTCGTTGTCTCTGTCCGACGCACTTGGTCCGTCGAGAGCGATCTGCGTTTCGAGGTCGTCGAGCGTCCCGCGATCGGAATGGTCCGCGTCCTGCAGGACATCGGCGAAAGCCCGGAACTCCTGCATCTCGCCAGGGATCGCGAGGCCGCCGAACGCTGGATCGCCAACAATCCGTACAGCCGGGCTTATCTCGAGGAGGTCTCCGCCGATGAGGTCGGCGCCGACGTCATCGAAGGCCGCGCGGTTGCCTGACTTCCTCATCGCATTAAACCAACCCACGACATGCCCGGCGGTCGCGCAAGCGATCGCCGGGCATGTTCCGTTTCATGGAGACCCGACATGTTCGACTGGAACACAAGCTGCTCCTACAACGAGCAGCAGAAGAGACGTTTTCATACGAGGGCGCGCTCACGGCTGAAAGAGCTTGTCGCCGAACTTGCCTTGCCGCCGGGTAGCTTTGACCTGCGCTCGAACAGGGCGGGCATCGCCGTATCCGGTGAAATCACCCTGCATCATGACCGCGCCTATATCCAGGTCGGCCAGTTCGGGCTGTCGTCGGGGCACGGTATTCTGATCCGCACCTGCAAGGGCCGCAAGGACTATACTGGCGGGGCCAACCACTTCGTCGCGCTCGGCATGCTCGACGACATCCCGGCGCTCGCCGCAGCGGTCCACGCCATTACGGGCGTCGGACACGATTCCGCGCCTTCCGCGGATCGCCGCGCCGCCTGAACTGCCCATCGATCCGTCACCCGCCGACAGTCACCCGCTGCAGCGCTGCTGTGGCGGGCGACCGCCTATTTCCGGAGAGCAGCCATGTCCACCCATCCCCCGTTCCGAAAGGTGTTCGACGGCGTCGCAACGCGCGAGCAGATGTTCCGGCTCTTCAACCGGCACAAAGACACCCCGGGTATAGATCCAATTTCCGGCACGCCCTACGCCGGCGAGTATTTCGAGATTGCCGCCGAGCAATACCACTTCATGCTCGCGCTCCTGCCGCCGCTGTTCCAGCGAACCGGCATGTTCGGCATGTCCGAATACAAGGCTGGCTACGTGACCAGCGTCTTTTACGCCATCAGGATCCGTGGCCGCGAACGATGGTTCCACGGCTTCTGCGACCTCTCCGACAAACGCAGTCCGGACGCCATGCGCGCGGCGATCATCGCCCACGAGACGGGCGCCGTCGGCAGCATGACGCGCGAGGAAAAGCTGGAGGCGATCTGGTCCGCCACCCATTCCGACTTCAAGGGCATCGCCGGCGAGGCAAATCCGGACGCCTGGCCGCGTGAGCATCACGGCAAGCGAACCATCCTGATCAATGCTGGCGCGCAGGGGACAGTCCTCAAGCTGCTGGAAGATCTCTCCGACGAAGAGATCGGCAAGCTTCTGCCCGTGCCCCGATCGCCATGTAAATCATAGGAGGGAAAGTACAAGGAAGGACCCACGGCGGGGACTAAGTGGAGCGCGTATGAGGCTCTGCTTGAGACTCTGGCGCTAAGCATCCCGACAGGGTGATCTCGCATCGGTCGCGCAAGAAAATCCGTCGTGGTGAAATCTAGCCGCGTAGCAGGTAACCCGCGTTTCGCAGGGCGCCGATAAAGAGGCTGACGTGGCCTGTGATGTCGATTGTGGCCTGCGTCGACAATGGCAATCTGGTCCAATTTTCTAGCGGAGCGATGAAGCTTGAGAACCCGCCATTGATCACGCAATGGCGGATTCCAGAACCCTGCTTGTCCAATGCCAGTATACCCATTTGATCGCTTGAATATTGAATGGCCGCGACGCGCTGGACCTCCGCGTCACCCTCGATCCTGACGTCGAAAAGCAGGATGCCGCGGCTCCTGGCGGCTATTTCGGCCGCTTTGTCACCGAAGCTTAAGGGAAGGGCGTGGACGCTGTCGAGCGCCATCCTGAAAACCAGCGCATCCAACTCATCCGTCGCCATACGAGAAACTGCTTGCAACGCAGCGGTAATTGCAATCGACGCCCCAGTTTGTGCACAGTTGTCTGCTCACAGCGCCCGGTTGTCGTGGCTTTGGGTTCGTTCGACAGCCCTGTATCGTCGTCTGGCTTAGTGTCCGTTCCAAAAAGAGTTGAGTGATTTCAGCAGGTTGTGATTCCGTCGGATTTGCGAGATTCGATGGAGATCACGATGGCCTGGACTGAAATCACCCGTGCGCATT
>NZ_SCNN01000033.1:5000-55790 GCF_005503535.1 Mesorhizobium comanense
CGTGAAAAGGGAAACAACCCTGACCTACAGCTAAGGTCCCCAAGTTATGGCTAAGTGGGAAAGGATGTGAGGATCCCAAAACAACCAGGATGTTGGCTTAGAAGCAGCCATCATTTAAAGAAAGCGTAACAGCTCACTGGTCTAAATAAGGGTCTTTGCGCCGAAAATGTAACGGGGCTAAAGCCATACACCGAAGCTTAGGGTTCGTAGCAATACGAGCGGTAGCGGAGCGTTCTGTAAGCTGATGAAGCCATACCCGTGAGGGGTGGTGGAGGTATCAGAAGTGCGAATGCTGACATGAGTAACGTAAGGGGAGTGAGAGACTCCCCCGCCGAAAGACCAAGGGTTCCTGCTTAAAGCTAATCTGAGCAGGGTTAGCCGGCCCCTAAGACGAGGCGGAAACGCGTAGTCGATGGGAACCACGTTAATATTCGTGGGCTTGGAGGTAGTGACGGATCATTGAGGTAGTCCAATCTTATCGGATTGAACGGGCTGCTGCGTGGTTCCAGGAAATAGCTCCTCCTTATAAACCGTACCCGAAACCGACACTGGTGGTCTGGTAGAGTATACCAAGGCGCTTGAGAGAACTATGCTGAAGGAACTCGGCAAATTGCACGCGTAACTTCGGAAGAAGCGTGACCCTTTTTAGCGCAAGCTAAGGAGGGTGGCACAGACCAGGGGGTAGCGACTGTTTATCAAAAACACAGGGCTCTGCGAAGCCGCAAGGCGACGTATAGGGTCTGACGCCTGCCCGGTGCTGGAAGGTTAAGAGGAGGGGTGCAAGCTCTGAATCGAAGCCCCAGTAAACGGCGGCCGTAACTATAACGGTCCTAAGGTAGCGAAATTCCTTGTCGGGTAAGTTCCGACCTGCACGAATGGCGTAACGACTTCCCCGCTGTCTCCAGCATAGACTCAGTGAAATTGAATTCCCCGTGAAGATGCGGGGTTCCTGCGGTTAGACGGAAAGACCCCGTGCACCTTTACTATAGCTTTACATTGGCATTCGTAGTGGCATGTGTAGGATAGGTGGTAGGCTTTGAAACCCGGGCGCCAGCTCGGGTGGAGCCACCCTTGAAATACCACCCTTATTACTATGGATGTCTAACCGCGGCCCGTTATCCGGGTCCGGGACAATGTATGGTGGGTAGTTTGACTGGGGCGGTCGCCTCCTAAAGAGTAACGGAGGCGCGCGATGGTGGGCTCAGAACGGTCGGAAATCGTTCGCTGAGTGCAATGGCATAAGCCTGCCTGACTGCGAGACTGACAAGTCGAGCAGAGACGAAAGTCGGTCATAGTGATCCGGTGGTCCCGCGTGGAAGGGCCATCGCTCAACGGATAAAAGGTACGCCGGGGATAACAGGCTGATGACCCCCAAGAGTCCATATCGACGGGGTTGTTTGGCACCTCGATGTCGACTCATCGCATCCTGGGGCTGGAGCAGGTCCCAAGGGTATGGCTGTTCGCCATTTAAAGCGGTACGTGAGTTGGGTTCAGAACGTCGTGAGACAGTTCGGTCCCTATCTGCCGTGGGTGTAGGAATATTGAAAGGATCTGTCCCTAGTACGAGAGGACCGGGATGGACGGATCTCTGGTGGACCTGTTGTGGCGCCAGCCGCATAGCAGGGTAGCTATATCCGGACGGGATAACCGCTGAAGGCATCTAAGCGGGAAACCCACCTTAAAACGAGTATTCCCTGAGAACCGTGGAAGACGACCACGTTGATAGGCCGGGTGTGGAAGAGCGGCAACGCTTGAAGCTTACCGGTACTAATAGTTCGATCGGCTTGATCGTTCTCATTCCTTATGCCCATTTGACGAAGTCAAATGGTCTTGTTCTCACTCACGCTTGTTCCGCCCTGTCGGGCGGCGCTACGTGGGTGCGGCGCATCAGCGCCGACGGTCAGTCGACCTTGCGAAGCTTCGCTTCGAAAGGCGCCTCGACTAAAAGAACGCCAATGGCACAAAAACAGCTTCTCGAAATAACGTGCGTTTTGCCGACCTGGTGGTTATGGCGGAGCGGCTGCACCCGATCCCATTCCGAACTCGGCCGTGAAACGCTCCAGCGCTGATGGTACTTCGTCTCAAGACGCGGGAGAGTAGGTCGCTGCCAGGTCTGCTAAACGCACGTTGATCTCTCATCCAAACAGGATGACAGAAATCTTCTCTAAACATGGCCCGCCAACGGGAAACCTCGGGCCGCTAACGCGGCCCTTTCCATTGGCAGTTCGTATAGACATTTTGCCTGCGGCAAAGGTCTGAAAGCGTTGAAAGGACATTTTGCCCGAGGCAAAAGTCCGATGGCGCGGGGTGGAGCAGCCCGGTAGCTCGTCAGGCTCATAACCTGAAGGTCACAGGTTCAAATCCTGTCCCCGCAACCAAATTCAAAAAAGCCCGCCTCGCGCGGGCTTTTTGCTTCTGTAGCCCTCCCCCATGCACGCCAACCTCAAACGCTCACCAGACGCCGGCTTGGCTCCGCGGCGGTCAAGTCACCCACACCAAAAACCAGCGCCACTGTAGGGGGCTTAGCTTCTCCCGGATCCGTGGCGTCCCGGCGCGGGCTTCTCAATGAAGAACAAATGTAAGCTATTGCCGACATTCGGCTGAGCGTGGTTCCGATCACGCGATGGCAAGACCACGCGAACGCCGTTTCTCGGCGGCTGCGAGCAGGTCAACGAAGGCGCGGACCTTCGCGGGCCGGAAGCGGGCAGGCGGGAACACCGCATGTATGCCACCAGTCGGTAACGTCCAGTCGGCGAATATCCTTACCAGCCGGCCGGCCGCGACATCCTCATCCACCGCATAGTCGGGGAAAACGCCAAGGCCAATGCCGGCGAGGACGCAGGCATAGGCCGCGGGGCTTTTGTCGCAGACGACGACAGGATTGAGCTCGGTCAGCACCGTTTCGTCATTCCTGGAGAACAGCCATTGGCCGATGCCGCGAAGCTGGGCATTGCCGACCCAGGCCAGAGATCGCGCCTGGCTCGGAGCAACGTCCCGCGGCAGGCCTGCGGCGAAGGCCGGGCTCGCGACCACGACCTGCCGTATCGTGCCCAGGCGCCTTGCCTGGTTGGAGGAATCCGTAAGCCAGCCGACCCGGATGCCGAGATCGATCTGTTCATCAACCAGATTGCTGACCGCGTCGTCGAAGATGGCCTCGATACGCATGTGCGGATAGGCCTTCAGATAGGCCGCCATTACCGGCGCCACCATCCTGGTGCCGTAGTCGAGAGGGGCGGTCAATCTCAGCATTCCGGCAGGCTCGACCGCGCCGTGCGAGATCTCGCCATAGGCGGCCTCAGCCTCGCGCAGGATGATCACCGCGCGGTCATAGAACAGCCGCCCTTCCTCGGTCGGCGTGACGCGCCGGGTTGTGCGCCGCAGCAGTGTCGCGCCCAATTCCTCCTCGAGCTTGCCGATCTGGTGGCTGACCACGGCCTTGGCGACACCGAGCCTGTCCGCAGCCGTGGTGAACGAGCCGGTTTCCATCACGGTCGTGAAGTAGACGAGGCGGTTGAGGTTCAGAAGCTCAGCCATGGCCACCATTATTGTCTGATCTGATCACACAGTTTGTATTATTGGTGGCCATTTATCGCAAGATCGCCACCTGCCACATATGGCCCGAGACATTGACGGTCAGGTTACGACCTCCCGCCGCTCCAAGGGCATCAGGCAACCATGCGTACTTCAGACGTGATTTATCTTTTCGATCCGCTCTGCGGCTGGTGCTACGGCGCCGCTCCGATGCTGGACAGGTTGTCGGCCGCCGGCATGCGCGTCGAACTCTTGCCGACCGGGTTGTTTTCCGGCTCCGGCGCGCGGCCGATGGATGAAGGCTTTGCCGCCCATGCCTGGTCCAATGACCAACGTATCGAGCGCCTCACCGGGCAGCCCTTCACACAGGCCTATCAGCAGAATGTGCTGAAGGCGCGAGGCACGCTTCTCGATTCCCGTGCGGCCACGCTCGGCATCAGCGCCGCCGGCCTGGAAGATCCTTCACGCAGGCTGACCGCACTGAAGACTATTCAGCGGGCGCGCTATGTCGACGGCCGCGATATCGTGACCGTTGCAGGCGTCGCCGAAGCGCTTGCCGATGCCGGAATGGCGGATGTCGCCGCCATGCTGGAGGCGCCCGGGGAAGACCTGCTGGCAGCCGATCGCGAACTGGTCAGCCGGGGCCGGGCATTGTTTCGGCGCCTGCATGCCAATGGCGTGCCTTCTCTCGCCGTTGCCAGCAACGATATGCCCCGGCTCATCGGTTCGAACGCGCTGTTCGGCAGCTTCGACAATCTCGTCGCCCATATCGAGGCGGCGTGATCCTCCCACCAAAGACCCCCAACAGGAACGGATAAAGACATGGCAAAAGTTGCTCTCATCGGCGCCTCGGGCGCTGTCGGTTCGCGCCTTCTCAAGGAGCTCTCGGATCGTGGCCACACGGTAACGGGCATTGCCCGCAGCCCGGAAAAGATCGCGGCGCTGCCTGGCGTAACCGCCAGGAAAGGCGATGTCTTCGACCCTCGGGGGCTCGCCGATCTGATACGCGGCCACGACGTGGTGATCAGTTCCGTACATTTCCTGGACAGCGACCCCGACACGCTGATCGCCGCGGTGCGTGCGTCGGGCGTGAAGCGCTATCTCGTCGTCGGCGGCGCGGGCAGCCTCGAAGTCGCGCCGGGCAAGCGGCTGGTCGACACACCTGAATTCCCCGCGATCTACAAGGCCGAAGCGCAGAAGGGCGCTGACTTTCTGGGCAAGCTGAGAGCCGTCACCGACCTCGACTGGACCTTGCTGTCGCCGTCGGCGATGTTCGTCCCGGGGGAGCGCACCGGCAAATTCCGTCTCGGCAAGGACATGCTTCTCGCCTCGGACAAGGGCAGCAGCATTTCCTTCGAGGATTACGCCATCGTCATGGTCGATGAGATCGAGAAGCCGGCCCATGTCCGGCAGCGTTTCACGGTCGGCTATTGATCAGACGGCAGCGGCCCGGCCTCGATCGAGGCCGGCCGATGCCAGGCGCATCAAGGCCTCGCGGACGCCGACGCGCCGGTAGGTCTCGGTGACCAGGCCATCGCGCCGCAGTTCCTGGCGGCGGCGTTCGACGAAGTCGCGCTCCTCGTCGGTCAGGTCATGCTCGCGCTTGCGCAGCCATTCCTGGTAGGAGGTGTCGAGTTCCTTGACCGGCTTGGCCGCGGTCGAAACGGAAGCCGGCCGGCTGTCGGTGTAGCGTGGCCGCAGGGCGCTGTTCGGGTTGTATTCGGTTCTTCTGTCCTTGCCTGAAATGACGAGGTCGGGATTGGGAACGCGCCCTGAAGGATCGTAGACGAAGGCAGAAGCGATGCGGTCGAGCGCCGCATCGACCTCCTTCGGCCGGTGCACGACCTCGCGCGGCACGCGATCGGGAACGGCCAACCTCGTGATGCCGCGATCGTTGATGGCATCGAGAACCTCGCGATGATCGAGCGAGGTGATGACCTCGCGCCGCGCAGGCCAGAAATCATAGGGCGCATGCGCTCCGTAGCCCTTGCCGATATGGAAGGCATAGATCTCGGGATAGACCGTGAGTTCGCTGCGACGGCTCGGCTTGACGTCGTAGAACGAAGTGATGGCGATCTGCAGCAGGTGGGTGGCGCCGATGCCGCCGAGCGCATCGTCGATCACCAGTCCGAACCGGTCATGCTGGTTCCAGCCGGGCAGGGCCTGCGCGATCGATGCCGGTTGTCCATCGATTTCGACGTCGAACATATCGGCTTTCAACAATGTCACGACATGCATGGGCGGGCTCCTGACAGCGGTCGGTCGATTCGGCCAGGCTCCATCAGACCAGCCGCGACAAGGCTTGTCAGCCTGGTATCTCGTTGGGCCCTGTCGATGCGTTCCAGAATGCCTCGCGAGGAGCGAGAAATGTCGCGACCTCAGGCCGGGAACAGAAACGCCAAGGCAGGATCAAAATAGATGCGCCGACCCGAGCCGGCAATGGCGCCGGCAGGGTCCGTCGCGTCAGAGGTTGGCCTGACGTCTATTTCGTCGCCGCTGGCCGTGCGTGCCACGACCCGGCGGCGGTCGCCGAAAAAGGCGGTGTCGACGATGTCGACCTGAAGAGCCGTGCTCGCCGGTCCGGGCGTAAGGCTCAACGCCTCCGGGCGCACCATCAGCCTTACCTTCTGGCCCCTGCTGAATGGCTCCGCCGCCGTCAAGCCGGTGATGATGGAGCCGTCCGCCAGCCGCACCGTCGCCGCGCCCGCTGCGGTTTCCAGATGTTCGCCGGGAAGGAAGTTCGAATTGCCGATGAAGCCGGCCACGAACTCGCTGGCCGGCCGGAGATAAAGGTCCTCGCCGGTGCCGATCTGCTCGATGCGCCCCTCCTTGAACAGGGCGATGCGGTCCGAGAGGTGGAGCGCTTCCTCCTGATCGTGGGTGACATAGAGGATGGTGACACCGGTTTCGCGGTGGATGCGGCGGATTTCGGCCTGGATTTCCTGGCGCAGTTTCTTGTCGAGCGCCGACAGCGGCTCGTCCATCAACAGGATTGGCGGATCGTAGGCGAGGGCCCGGGCGAGCGCCACGCGCTGCTGCTGGCCGCCCGACAGCGCACCGGGATGGCGGTCGGCGAAGTTCTCCAGGCGCACCAGCGCCAGCATGTCCGCGACCCTGCGCTTCACCTCGGCATCCGGCCGGCGCCGCACACGCAGCGGGAAGGCGACATTCTCGGCCACGCTGAGGTTCGGAAACAACGTGTAGCGCTGGAAGACCATGCCGATGTTGCGCTTGTGCGACGGCACCGACAGCAGGGACTTGTCCTCCAGCAGCACATCGCCGGAGGTCGGATCCTGAAAGCCGGCGATGGCGTAGAGGGTCGTCGATTTGCCGGAGCCGGACGGTCCGAGGAAGGTCAGGAACTCGCCCTTGGGCACCTCGATGGTGACGTCGTGGACGGCGACGAAGGCACCGAACGTCTTTCTCACCGCGCGTATGGACAGGAAGGAACGGGTCATCTGGACAGTTTTCTGCGAAGGAGTGCGGTCACGATCATCAGGCACAGAGTGAGGCCGACGAGCAGGCTGGAGGCGGCCGCGACGACCGGGCTCAAATCGGCGCGCAGACTGCCCCAGATCTTCACCGGCAGGGTCTGCAAGGTCGGGCTCGCCATGAAGATCGCCACCACGACCTCGTCCCAGGAGGCGAGGAAGGAGAAGATGGCCGCCGAGAAGATGCCGATGCGGATCGACGGCAAGGTGATCCTGAGCCGCGCCTGAAGCGGGCTGGCGCCGCAGACGATGGCCGCGTCCTCGATCGATTTGTCGAAGCCTTCGAGCGCGGCGGTGATCGGAATGATGGCGAAGGGCAGCGCAAGGATGGTGTGAGCGATGACGAAGCCGATCGTGGTGCCAGCAAGACCGATGCGCAGGAAGAAGGCATAGATGGCGATGGCGAAGACGACCACCGGCAGCACCATCGGCGTCAGCAGCAATCCGCGCAGGAGCTGGCGTCCGCGAAATTCGCCCCGCACCAAGGCGAAGGAGGCGAAGAGGCCGATGACGACGGCAAGCACGGCGGCCATGGCGGCGATCCTGGCGCTGGTCAGCGCCGCATCGATCCAGGTCGAGTCGGCGAACAGCTGCTCATACCATTTCAGCGTCCAGCCGGGCGGCGGAAAGGCCAGCCAGCGCGACGACCCGAACGACAACAGCACGATGAAGACCACCGGCAGCAGCAGGAAGGCCGCAACCGCCGCCGTGAAGCCGACAAGCGCCGCACGCAGCCATCCGAGGCGGTCATAGTCGAGCAGCATGTCAGGCCCCCCCGCCGGTGCGTCTGGCGCCGACCAGGCGAAGCTGGAGCGCGTAGAGCGCCATGGTGATGACGAGCAGGACGAAGGCGGCGGCGCTGCCGAGACCCCAGTTGAGCAATGACCGCACCGTCTGGGCGATCATCTCGGCCAGCATCATGTTGGACGTGCCGCCGAGCAGGGCTGGTGTCACGAAGTAGCCGAGCGACATGACGAAGACCATGAGGCCGCCGGCGGCGATGCCGGGCAGGGACAGCGGCAGCAGGATACGGCGGAAGGCCTGGAACGGGCTTGCGCCGCACAGGGCGGCGGCGCGCAGCGTCATCGGATCGATGGCGCGCAGCGTGCCGACAAGGGGCAGGATCATGAAGGGCAGCATGATGTAGACCATGCCGATGGTGACGCCGGTCAGATTGTTGATTAGAGGCAGCGGCTCCTGGATGATGCCGAGCCCCATCAGCGTCCTGTTGATCACGCCGGTGCGCTGCAGCAGCACCATCCAGGCATAGGTGCGCGTGAGCAGGTTGGTCCACATCGACAGGATGATGATGCCGAAGACGACCGAGCCGAAGGCGGGCGGCATGATCGCCAGCATCCAGGCGACGGGAAAGGCGACCAATATGGTGACCGCGGTGACGACCGCGGCGACCAGGAAGGTGTTGAGGAACACCCGAACATAGGTGCCGCTGCCGAACAGCGCCGCGTAGTTCTGCAGGCCGGGCTCGGGATCGGTGACGCTGCGCAGCAAAAGAGCGACCACCGGCACGATGAAGAACAGGCCGACCAGCAGCAGGGCCGGCAAGGCGCTGCCGCTGCCGGCGGCCAGGCTGGCGACCGAGCCGCGTCTGGAAGAATTTCCCTGCATCGAGCGGTCCTGTTCCAGGGCGGGGCGCGCAACCGGCGCCCCGCCGGATGTGTTTTACTTGGTCTGCCAGGCGTACCAGCGCGTGGCGATCTCGTCGCGGTGTTCGGCCCAGTAATTCATGTCGAGGTTGATCTGGCCGTCGACATGGGCGTCGGGAAGGCCCTTCACCACCTCCGCGGGCATCTCGCCCTTGGCCTTGGTGTTGATGGGCGCGTAGCCGCTCGCCTCGGCGAACTTGGCCTGGCCGGTCGGGCTGGTCGCCGTGGCCAGGAACTTCATCGCGTTGTCCTTGTTCTTGGCGCCCTTCGGCACGACGAGCACGTCGGCGGCGGTGAGGTTCTGGTTCCAGGAGACGCCGACATCGGTGCCGTCCTGCTGGAGGGCGAAGACGCGCCCGTTCCAGAGCTGGCCGAATGCAGCCTCGCCGGAAGCGACCAGCTGCTGCGATTCCGCGCCGCCGCCCCACCAGACGATGTCGGACTTGATCGTGTCGAGCTTCTTGAAGGCGCGGTCGAGGTCGAGCGGATAGAGCTTGTCGGCCGGCACACCGTCGGCCAGCAAAGCGATCTCGATCACGCCCGGCGCCGACCATTTGTAGAAGGTGCGCTTGCCGGGAAATTTCTTGGTGTCGAACATGTCGGCCCAGCTCGCCGGTTCGCCGGAGACTGCGCCTTTGTTCCAGGCCAGCACGAACGAATAGTAGAAGCTTCCGACCGCGTGGTCGTTGCTGAAGCGTGGGTCGAGATCGGCCTTGGGCACCACCGTGAAGTCGATCGGCTCCAGCAGGCCGTCCTTGGCGGCCTTGATGGCAAAGTCCATTTCGACGTCGACGACGTCCCAGGTGACGTTCTTGGCATCGACCATGGCCTTGAGTTTGCCGTAGTCGGTAGGCCCGTCCTGCAGCACCTTGATGCCGGAGCTGGCCTCGAAGGGGGCTGCCCAGGATTTGGTCTGTGCCTCCTGCGTGGTGCCGCCCCAGCTGGTAAACACCATTTCGTCGGCTCGCGCGGCAGTGGCTGCCAGCAATCCGGCCAGAAGGCCGGTCAGGATCAGTTTCATGTCATTCTCCTCTGTTGGTCTGTTCTTGCTTTTCTTGGTGCACCTTCGCCGTGCCGTTCTCAGCGCATGACGAAGGGATCTGGGATCGGATCGTCCGAGGTCTTGATCCAGACGGATTTCGAACGCGTGTAATCCTTGATGGCGTCGAGCCCGCCTTCGCGGCCGAGGCCGGACAGGCCGTAACCGCCGAAGGGAACGAGCGGCGACACGGCCCGGTAGGTGTTGACCCAGACCACGCCGGCATGGATGTCGCGCGCCATGCGGTGCGCCTTGCCGAGGTTCGAGGTGAAGACACCGGAAGCGAGACCGAAGGGCGTGTCGTTGGCCAGCGCCAGCGCTTCGGCCTCGGTGTCGAAGGCAAGAACGCTGAGCACTGGGCCGAACAGTTCCTCGCGCACGCAGGGCAGGTCGGCGCTGCCGGCTTCGATGATGGTCGGAGCGTAGTAGAAGCCAGGGCTGTCGGGGCGCTTGCCGCCGGTGACCAGCGTGCCGCCTCTGGCGAGGCTTTCGGCGACCACTTTCTCGATCCAGTCGCGCTGGCGCTGCGTGGCTAGCGGACCCATTTCGGTGGCGGCGTCCTGCGGATCGCCGATCCTGATCGCTTCGGCCTTGCGCTTCAGCCGGGCAAGGAATTCGCCCTTCACAGAGCGTTCGACGAGCAGCCGCGAACCGGCGACGCAGCTTTGGCCAGTGGCGGCGAAAATGCCGGCGACGACGGCGTTGGCGGCGCTGTCGAGATCGGCGTCGGCGAAGACGACGACCGGACTTTTGCCGCCGAGCTCCAGGGTCGTGTAGGCGAGGTTCTCCGCCGTGTTCCTGACGATGGCGCGCGCCGTCGACGGGCCGCCGGTGAAGGCGACGCGCGAGACCAGCGGATGGCTGGTCAGCCGCTTACCGCATTCGTGGCCGAAGCCGGTAAGGATGTTGACGGTGCCGGCGGGAAAACCGGCTTCATGGACGAGTTCGGCAAAGGCGAGCAGCGGCGCCGGGCCATCCTCGGAAGCCTTGAGCACGACCGTGCAGCCGGCGGCGAGCGCCGGGCCGAGCTTCACCGCCGACAGGAAGAGCTGCGAGTTCCACGGCACGACGGCGGCCACGACGCCGATCGGTTCGCGGCGGATGGTGACGTCGAGGTCCGGCTTGTCGATCGGCACATGCGCGCCTTCATTCTTGTCGGCCAGTCCGCCATAGTAGCGGTAGTAGTCGCCGACATAGGCGATCTGGGCGCGGGTCTCGCGGATGATCTTGCCGGTGTCGCGTGTCTCGAGTTCCGCCAGGCGCGCCGTATTGGCGACCATGAGGTCACCCAGCTTGACCAGCAGCTTGCCGCGTGCCGTCGCCGTCATCGTCCGCCACGGGCCGGAGCGCAGCGCGCGGTGCGCCGCCTCGACGGCGCGGTCGACATCGGCTTCCGTCGCCGCCGGCATCTTCGCCCACAGCGCGCCGGTCGACGGATCGACGCTGTCGAAAGTGGCTGACGGCTCCTCGAAGCGGCCGTCGATGAAGTTCCAGAACAGAGCGTCAGTCATTGGCTGGTCATTCAAGGGCTCGCGATCACATGAAGGCCGGCATCACCCGGTCGATGAACAGTTGCAGCGATTTCTTCTTGCGCTCGTGCGAAAGCCCGCTGTCGATCCAGATCGAATACTGGTCGTAGCCGAGCGTCTCGTAGGCTTTCAGCCGGCCGATCACCTCGTCGGCTTCACCGATCACCAGATTCCTGCGGATCTTGTCGGGCGCGTATTGCGGCATGGCCGCGATCTCGTCCGGCGTCAGCGGCTCCAATACGCCCTGACGCACCGGCTTCTTGTTCTGGAACCAGGCGCCGAACTGACAGTAGAAATTCGACAGGTCCTGCGTCAGGCGATCGGCGTCGGAAGCGTCCTCGGCGACGAAGGTGTGCATCAAAAGCATGATTTCCGGCCGCTCGATCTCGGGATGCGCGGCGCAGGCGTCGTTGAAGCGCTGCATCAGGCTTGTCACCTCATCGTCGCCCGAGGCCAGTGGCGTCACCTGCACCTTGCAGCCATTGGCGACTGCGAAGTCATGCGAGTTGGGATCGCGTGCCGCCACCCAGATCGGCGGGTAGGGTTTCTGCAAGGGCTTGGGCGACGAAGTCGTGGGCGGGAATTGCCAGAACTCGCCGGAAAGCTCGAAGTCGCCGTCCCAGAGGCCGCGGATCGCAGGGATGATCTCGCGCAGACGCTGGCCGGCACCCCAGGCGTCGAGCCCCGGGAAAATGCGCTGGTATTCATAGCTGTAGGCGCCGCGCGCGATGCCGATGTCGAGCCGGCCGCCGGTGATGACGTCTGCCATCGCCGCTTCGCCGGCGAGCTTGATCGGATGCCAGAAGGGGGCAATCACGGTTCCGGTGCCAAGACGGATATGGCTGGTTTTGGCGGCGAGATAGGCGATGTTGATGAACGGGTTGGGCGAGATGGTGAATTCCATGCCGTGATGTTCGCCGATCCAGGCGGTCTCGAAGCCGGCCTTTTCGGCCATCAGGACCAGGTCTTCGAGCTCGGCCACGAGCTCGGAATGCGGCTTGGCCAGATCGGACCGTTCCATATGCACGAAGAGCGAAAACTTCATCCCTGGTCACCTGTATTCATGGCGGAGAGGCCGGCCCTGGCGAGCGGCCGGACCTCGCCTTCGACCTCGTTGCCGACATAGACGCCGAAGGCGTCCTGCGAGCACTCCCTCACATAGCGGGAGAGCATGGAGCGGATCGCCGGATCGGCGATCTTCAGACCGCCGATGTCGTCGATGTCGACCAGCCGGATGCCACGATCGCTGGAGGCCGGCACGTCGAAAGTGCCGCGATAATAGACGTGGGTGCGTGACTGGTTTCCGGCATCGTCCCAGACGGCGTAGAGGAAGCCAAGCTGCGCCTCGATCGCCTTTGCCGCGAGCAATCCCTTGAGACTTTTGCTATCGCCGGCCGAGCCCAGTCCCCGGCCGCGCGGCAGTTCGAAGCCGTCGGCTGTTTCCAGAAAAAGAATACGGCCGGCATTTTCGAGGATGGCGCCGACATCGGTGCCGGGTTGGGTGGCGGCCAGCGCCTCCTGACTGAGGCCGGGTGCGATATAGGCGCCCCGGCAATAGCCGAGCGGCGGCGCGGAGTTGTGCTCGAAATCGCGGACGCGGCCGATCAGGATGGAATGATCGCCGGCATCGACCAGCCGTTCCATGTCGCAGTCGAAGGATGCGACCGAGCCGTCCAGCACCGGGCTGCCGGTCTGCCCCGGTCGCCAAGTCACGGATGCGAATTTGTCGGCGGCCTTGGAGGCGAAAATGCCTGATGCCGCCTTCTGACCCTCGTTGAGGATATTGATGGCAAAGCTTTTCGAGGTCGCGAAGACGGGATGGCCAAGCGCCTTGTGGGCAATGCAGACCAGCACCAGCGGCGGGTCGAGGGAGACCGAAGTGAAGGAATTGGCGGTGAAGCCGCGCGGCTCGCCATCGGGGCCGATCGTGGTGACGATGGTGACGCCGGTGAGGAAGGAGCCCAGCGCGCGGCGGAACTCGCCGCTGTCGAAGCCTGCGTTCGCCTGCGTGCTTTGTTCGATCGCTTCATCCTCGGTGAGGAAGTCGACGATATGGCGCGTGGTAAGGTCCGGCGCAGCCACCGCCATCATATGCCGTTCGCCCGGCAGCACCGTACAGCGGCCGCGCGGCGCCAGCCGCGCCATGGCTGCCGACATTGCCGGAGATGAGTTCTTGTCCTCGGAACCGGTCATGAACAGCGCCGGCACGGCCAGCGTTGGCAGGCGGTCGGCATGGTCGTCGTCGGCGCGGGCGAACAGGCGGTAGGTGCGGGCATAGCCTTCCGGGTCGACAGCGCTCAGTGCGGATGCCGTCTTCTGCGCTGTCGCTTCCAACTCGGCTGGCACCGGATCGCCGAACCAGCGTGCGATGGTCTGTGCCGTGCCGGCAGCGTCACCACGGCCGGTGAGGGCGGCTGCGCGCTGGCGAACGGCCTCGGTCAATTCAGGCGGGCGGCGGAATACGGCGTTGAGCGAGACGATACGGCGGACGCGCCCTGGCGCGCGCAGAGCCAACTCCTGGGCGACGAGTGCACCCATCGAATGGCCGACGACGAAAACCTTGTCGAGGCCGAGATGGTCGAGCAGGCGTACGGCCTGATCGGCATAGTCGGCCAGTTCCGGGTGCTGCGGCGGCAGCGGCGACTGGCCGTGGCCGAGCATGTCTATGGCGACAACGTCGAAGCGGTCGGTCATCCGCTCAATCTGCGGCTGCCAGATCGCGGCGTTCATCCCGACGCCATGGATGAACAGAACCGGCGTGCCCGCGCCGGCGCGGATGAAGCCGGTGCCGTCAGGCGCCTTGCCCTGCCGTGCCCATGCAGATGCGTCAGCCATGCAGATCCCCAAGCTCCTTGAGGTCCTGGTAACGGTCGCCGATGCGGTGATGCGGGCGGCCGCCGATCGAAGCGCCAAGCGCCACCACCAGTTCGTCCGGCGCCGGCGCGTCGCCGATCTGGAAGTGAACGGTCAGGTAGTGCGAACGCCGGCCCTCGTCATTCTTGTCCATGAGCGGGATCATGATGGGCGTGTTGGGCCCACCGCGCAGATTGGTGAAGGCAAGATAGGTCTTGGCGCCGACGGCGCGGCGGTAATGGTTGCCGAAATGCAGCGTGTGGATCAATGCCGACGCGTGTTCGATCTCGCCCGACGTGCCAGAGATGGCCGCCTTGCCGTAGCCCTCGATCGCCTCGCCCGACCCGGCGATGGCGATGATTTCGCGGGTGAGGATTTCTCCCAGAACAGGCGCGCAAGCGCGGACCCCGGGTGACAAATCATCGGTGAAGCCGCGTCCGGCCCACGGGTTGGTCAGCACCGCGGCGACGCCGATCAGGCGCAGCGGCCGGGGTGCCGCCTTGCCGCCTTCGATCAGCGTGTTCTCCGTGTAGGTGACGATCTTGCGGATGGCGGGGTGCATGAAATCCTCGGAGTCGGCGACGCAATGGGATCGTGCGATCCCTGTATCATCTTATGGTATACCATGGTATGGAGCGCCAAGTACCTTGTCAACCGGACATGGAATCTGTTTTCGTGGCGGCGCAGGAGACACGACATGCAGGACGACACGCTTCGCATCGACCGCAGCGCCAAGACCTTGAGGACGCTGGCGCTGGAGCGCATGCGCGAGGCGATCATGGATTTCCACTTCCAGCCGGGTGAAAGACTGGTCGAGCGGCCGCTCTGCGACCAACTCGGCGTCAGCCGCTCGGTCGTGCGCGAGGTGCTTCGGCAACTGGAGGCCGAGGGCCTGGTGCAGATGATCCCCGGACACGGGCCGGCGGTGGCCAAGCCCGATCTCGGCCGTACCGACGAGATCTATGAGCTGCGGGCGCTCCTCGAGGGCATTGCCGCGCGTGCCTGCGCCACTTCGGCAACGGATGGACAATTGGCCGCGCTCGAACATGCCCTGGCAAATCTCTTCGAGGCCTGGGCAACGGGCAAGCCGGCGGAGGTGATGCGGGCGACGACGAAATTCTACGAAGCGCTGTTCGAAGCGGCCGACAAGCGTGTCGCCTGGGAGATCGTGACGGGGCTGAACGTTCGCATCAACCAGCTGCGCTCCATGACCATCCTTTCGGCGAACCGCCGGGGGCCGGCGATTGCCGAGATGAACGAGATCATGGATGCCATAAGGGCGCGCAAGCCGGACGCGGCGGAAGCCGCCGCGCGCCGGCATGTCGAATCCGCATGGCAGATCGCGCGCACCGCGCTGCGGCCGCCGGCGTGAAGCCGTCTATGTACCGTTGGCCATCACCGCTCGAAGCCATGCCGTGATGGCATCGAAGTCGATCGGCCTGGTCGTGTCGACGTCGAAGAGCGGTCCGCGCCGCAGCGGCTCGGCGCGCCTGGCGAGCTCGATCAGTTCGGGAATATAGGCGGCTCCGGGGTGACCGGGGAGGCGCTGGCCGAGTCGGGCGCCATAGCGCTCGGCAAGGACCTCGCCGGGCGCGTGGCACCAGATTTCAACGGTCTGCTCGACGCCGGCTTTTCGCAGATGATCCTCCAGAACCTCACGCGGCTGAAAGCCGAACCAGGCATCCACGACCACGGTGGTGCCGGCGGGAGCTTCACCTACGACCGACCAGATTGCCTGGTAGCTGGCGCGGCCTAGCGTGCGGTTGAACAGGCGGTCGCCGCCGCCGAGCACTTCGAGGAACGGGTTCTTGATCGTGTCGAGCGCCAGCAACGGCCAGCCCATGCGATCGGCGATAGCGCGCGACACGGTGCTCTTGCCGCTGGCGGGAATGCCGTTGACCAGCACCGCGCGTCTGGCGCGGCCGGGCTGAGCGGAGCGCGATGCAGACAGGGCCGCGAGCCCGGCGCCGATCACCCCGGCGTCGTCGCCGAGCCTGGCCGGCTCCACCGCGCATTGATACCACGCCGCCAACGCGGGCGCGCGGCCAAGCGCCTTGTGCGCGGCCAGGCCAAGACCGCCCCCGAGCAGGACAAGATGGGGATCGAACATGGCGACGGTGGTGTCGATTGCGGCGCGCAGCGGCTTTGCCCAGGCCTCCAATATGCCGCGCGCTTTTGTGTCTCCGGCCGAGTCGCGGGCAAAGAGCTGGTCGACCGAGACATCGGCGCCCAGGCCGGCGCGGGCGATATGGCGGCCAAGTGCCGTGCCGGAACTGGTGGTTTCGACACAGCCACGCCGCCCGCAGGCGCAGACGTCGCCGTTGATGTCGACGGTGATATGGCCGAGTTGCCCCGCCGTCGCCCGGCCCCGCAGGATGCGCCTGTCTTGAGCGACCGCGCCGCCAATGCCGGTGCCGATGGTGAACATGGCGATGTTGTCGTGACCCTGCCCGGCGCCGAGAGCCATTTCAGCGATGAGCGCCATGTTGCAGTCATTGTCGATCACCACAGGCTTGCCGGCCATCTCTTCCAGCCGCTGCGCGATCGCGACCGAGGCAAGATCGACATAGCCTCCCGACAGGACTGCTCCGCGGCGCGCGTCGACGCGGCCGGGAATACCGACGCCGATGGCAGCCACCTCCGGAGTGTCGAGAAGGCCCACCATGTCGGCGATGCGGCCAAGCACCAGTTCCGGATCGGGCGCGCTTTTTTCGGAAAGGCGTTTGAGGATTTCGCCGGAAGCCGAGATGCGGGCGGCACGCAGATTGGTGCCGCCGATATCGATCCCTATGGCCATCGACTTTTGTGGCATGATGTCCTGCACGTGCCTGTCGACCTTACGCGGATATCAGGCGGCTTTCCGCCGATAATGCCCGATCACGGCCTGGATTTCCCGCAGCCGCGGCACGGCGATGGTCTTAAGCCTTTCGCGCTGGATGTCACGGTCGAGCGAGATGCAATCCTTCCACAGCGAGCGGCCGGCAATGACGCCCGAGGCGCCGTTGCGCATGGCGATCTCGACCTGGCCGAGGAAAGTGGCATGGTTGACGCCGGCCGAAAGCACCGCCCATGGCACGTCGCCGGCCATTTTTGTGATGTTGGCGCAGGCTTCCGGCGTTCCGGGGTAGGGGAGTTTCAGCACCTTGGCGCCGCACTCCAGGCAGATGCGGGTACCGTCTTCGACCAGCTGGGGCGTCCTGGCCGCGTAGTCCTCGGCACTCTCTCCGTCCAGCTGGTAGGTCAGGAATTCGACGACCAGCAGCAGATCCTCCTTGCCGAAATCGGCGATGCATTGGCGCAGGATGGCTATGTTGTGCTCGTTGGCCTGCGGCTTGTCGGCCCTGAGGTAGACCATGATCTTGCCGCCGGTGCCGCCCAGTTCGCGCACGCGGCGCGCATCGATGCCGGGCACCAGCCGCGACAGGCGATAGCCCTGGGGCGAGACGTCGAAGCCGGAGGCGTCGAGACCGATGAGCAGGGCCGTATCGCGGTTCAGAACGCCTTCGTCGACGATACGCGGCACCGCGCAAAGCGGGTCGAGCAGCACGCAGGACGCCGCACTTGCGAGATAGCGCGTGATGTCGGCCTTGGTGTCGCCCAGCATCTCATTGGTGATCCTGGCCTGCTCGTCGGGATCCGACGCCAGCAAGGTGCGCATGCCGCCACGCTGGTCGCAGGCGATAGCCACCATGGCCCCATCCTCTCCGCATATCTGCTGGTAGCCGCGCAGTTCGGCGGTGGTCATCTTGGTCATGGTCTTCCGTCCGATGTTGCCGCCCTGTCGCCGAGGGCGTGGATTGCGTGGAAACAATGGTGTGTCGGCCTGCCTGCGGCAGGAATATCTTTGCCGTTTGGAGTGTCGCCAGTTGTTGGAGACGCGCCTTGCCGGCGGCGTGGCTCCAAGTTGCGGGTTTGCCGGATTTGCGCGATAACTCCCATCGGCGTATACGTGTGTAACACGTTGCTGAAAGGAATTGCAAGCTGTCTGTTCCCCCCATTCAGGACGCGACCGCATCGCGCACGATGCTGCACACGGTTGCCAAGCTGCACTATGTGGAAGAGCTGTCGCAGGTCGACATCGCGCGCCGGCTCGGTGTCTCCACGGCAACGATTTCGCGCCTGCTGCAGCGCGCGAGGGCTGAGGGTATCGTGCGGATCGAAGTTCTCGACCTCGTGACACCAGAGGATATCACGAAGCTTTTGATCGATGGGCTTGGACTTCGCGATGCGGCCGTGGTCGAGACGCCGGCAGCGGGTGCCCTGACCGCGCTTTCCGCGCCGCTCGGCGCCTTGCTCAAGCAGGCGCAGCTCGTGGCGGGCTCCGTGGTCGCCATCGGCTGGGGGCGCGCCGTGCGGGAGGTGATCCGGGCCGGCCTGCCGCGCATGCCGGGCGTGCTGACCGTGGCCGCCACCGGCGGCATGCAGCAGCACGCAGTGCATTTCCAGGTCAACGAGTTCGTGCGGCTTGCCGCGGAAGAATTCGGCGGTACGCCGCATTTCATCCATGCGCCCTATCTGCCGTCCAGCGAGCTGCGCGAGGCCTTCCTGCGCGACGCGGCCATTCGCGATGCCGTGGCGCTATGGGAGAGGACCGATGTGGCGATCGTCGGCATCGGCCTGCCGCATGCCATCAATGCGCCCGAGGCAAGCGCCGCGACGCCGAGCGAGCAGGCACTTGTCCATGCAGCCGGCGACGTACTTCGGCACTACTTCGACGCCGAAGGAACGCTGATCGCCTGGGAAGGCGAGAGCCGGATGATCGCCATGTCGCCGGCGCAGCTTCGCGCCGTGCCGCTGGTCATCGGCGTCGCCGCCTCGCCGGAGAAGGCGATGGCAATCATCGCCGCGGCGCGCGCTCGGCTGATCAATACGCTGGTGACGGATACCAAGACGGCGCAGGCTATCCTCGCGGCCCTCGGGACCTGATAACGGCCGGCATGCCGGACTGACGCGTTCCGCCGGGTTCGACCGGAGCCCTCGCGAAATCGGTTGTGCCGCCGACCGGTCGGAGCAATAGTTGGCCGGGGCTCCACGGAGCAGTCAGATGTCGTCCATAAAATCCGGCGCCGATATCTCTGAAAAACCGAGTTGCAATTTATTTCTGCAAAGTGTTACAATTTTGCGGGGCTTGGTGCGCATGCGCGCCGAGCGGGCTGGTTCCCTGACTTCGCGAAGGCGATGTACGAGACAGCCGCCGGTCGATTGACCGGCCGAGATCGATCGGAGGGCGCCTGGGAGGAGCTGCCCGCGACAGGCATACAGGCGTTTCAGCCGTCGGCATCCGACAATCGGACCGCGGCTATCCCAATCTCACTTGCAGCAACGGCAGATCTGCCAACAATGAGGAGGAATGTCATGAAGAAGATGTTTGCCGCGCTCGCGGCGCTCGCCCTTGGCGCGACGGTGCTGACGGCACCCGCGCAGGCGCAGGACAAGAAATACACGATCGCGCTCATTCCGGGCCTCACCACCGACGGCTTCTACATCACCATGCGCAAGGGCGCCCAGGCGGCCGCCGACGCGCTTGGCGTGAACCTGGTCTTCCAGGGCGCCTCGGACTTCAATCCCGTTACCCAGGTGCCGGTGCTCGACGCGGTGATCGCCAAGAAGCCGGACGCGATCCTGATCGCGCCGACCGACAAGGTCCAACTGGTCGAGCCGCTGCGCAAGGCCAACGACGCCGGCATACCGGTCATCACCGTCGATACCTTCATCGGCACGGGCGTCTACCAGACGGGCGCGGGCGATGCCGATTTCCCGCTGGCCTATATCGCCTCCGACAATGTGCTGGGCGGCGAGATCGCCGCGCGCGCGCTCGCCACCGCCATCGGCGACAAGGGCAAGGTCTATGTCTCGAACGTCAAGCCCGGTGTCTCGACCACCGACCAGCGCGAAGAGGGCTTCAAGAAGGAGATGGCCAATCACCCCGGCATCACGGTGCTGGAGACCCAGTTCAACGACGATGACGCCAACAAGGCGGCCTCGCAGCTGCAGGCGGTGTTCGCGCGCAATCCCGATCTGGTCGGCGTGTTCGGCGCCAACCTGTTCTCGGCGCTGGGCGCCGCCAACGGCGTCAAGCAGGCTGGGCAGACGGGAACCGTCAAGGTTGTCGCCTTCGATGCTCCGACCAGCATCGTCGACAACATCAACACCGGCCTGGTCGATGTGGCGATCGCCCAGCATCCGGCCGAGATCGGCTATTACGGCGTGGTCTCCGCCTATGCCCACCTGACCGGCCATTCGATCCCGGTCACCATCGGCACCGGCTTCACGATCATGAACAAGTCGAACATCGCGGATCCGAACATCTCGAAGTATCTCTACTCCGAGTAAGTCATGACGAGCCTGGCTCCTCCCGATCAGCCGGGAGGAGCCAACGCCGGTCTTCGCCCGGGGCGGGACCGTTTTGATGGCAGTCCCGCCGCGGAGTATCCATGACCTCGACATCACCAGTCCAGCCAGCAGAAAACCATGTCGCGCCCCAGGCCGATCACGGCGATCCGGCCCGCAGCCTGATCTCGCGAATCGCGGAGGGGCGCGCCTGGCTGTTCCTCGCCGGCCTGATCGTCTGTTTCGAGATCTGGTCGAGGCTCGCCTTCGGCGCGACTTTCGTGCTCAATCCGTTCAATCTGCAATCCATCGCCATCTTCGCCGTGGCGCCGCTATTGCTGGCGACCGGGCAGACCTTCGTCATCATCTCCGGCGGCATCGACCTGTCGCTCGGCTTCATCATGGGCCTGGCCGCCGTCGTCGCCGCGCATGCCACCAACATGGCGGGCGCCGCCATTCCACTGCCGCTGGCGATGCTGGCCGGCATCCTCGCCTCGGTGATCGTCGCCGGCGTGCCCGGCGTCATCAACGGCCTGCTCATCTCGCGGCTCAAGGTGCCGCCGTTCATCGGCACGCTCGGCATGTTCGGCGTGGCGCGCGGCGCCGCCTTCCTGCTGGCCGGCGGCACCACGGTGCCGGTGCAGAATTCCTGGTTCGCGCTGCTTGGCAATGGCAAGTTCTATGGCGTGCCGTATCTGGTGATCATCACCGCCGTCTTCGTCATCATCATGCACTACCTGCTCAGCCAGACCCGGTTCGGCCAGCACAATTATGCCATCGGGGCCAATGTGCAGGCGGCGCGTCGATCCGGCATCGACATCAGGGGTCACATATTGCGGCTCTACGTGCTGTCGGCGATGTGCGCTGGGCTGGGCGGCGCACTCTATGCCGCGCGCTTCACCGCGGGCGCGGCTCAGGCCGGTGAGCCGCTGCTGCTCGACAGCGTCGCGGCGGTGGTGATCGGCGGCGCCAGCCTGTTCGGCGGTTCTGGCACCATCTTCGGCACGGTTGCCGGCGCGCTGGTGATCGCGGTCATCCAGTACGGGCTGGTCTTCGTCAATGTCGAGCCGTTCTGGCAGTTCATCGCCGTCGGCGTCGTCATCATCATTTCCGTTCTTATCGACCAGGCGCAGCGCCGGTTCAGTGGAGCCCGTCAGGATGAATAACACCAACCAGAACGGCCCCCTGCTGGAAGTCCGCAACCTCTCCAAGCATTTCGGCGCCGTGCGGGCGCTCAACGATTTCTCCATGGCCGTGCGGCCAGGCGAAGTGGTGGCGCTTGCCGGTGACAACGGCGCCGGCAAGACGACGCTGATCAAGGCGATATCGGGTGTGTTCCAGCCGACGGGCGGGGAAATCCTGCTGCGGGGCCAGCCGGTGACCTTCGCCACGCCGCAGGAGGCGCGCGAAAAGGGCATCGAGACGATCTACCAGGATCTCGCTCTCGCCGACAATCTGTCGATCGGCGCCAACATCTTCCTCGGCCGCGAGCCGATGCGCAAGGCGTTCGGCTTCCTGCCGGTGCTCGATCGCAAGGCGATGGCGGCGGCGGCGAAGGAAACGATGAGCCGGCTCGATTTCCACGTCAGCCGGCTCGAAGCCCCGGTCAGCAATTTCTCCGGCGGCCAGCGCCAGGCCGTCGCCATCGGGCGTGCCGTATACTGGGACGCGCAGATTCTGATCATGGACGAGCCGACGGCGGCGCTCGGCGTGCCCGAGCAGCGCAAGGTGATTTCGCTGATCCACCAGCTCAAGGCGCAAGGGCGCGGCGTGATCTTCATCTCGCACAATCTGCAGGACATCTTTGCAGTCTCGGACCGCATCGTCGTGTTGCGGCGCGGCGTCCAGGCCGGCGAACGCAAGATCTCCGAGACCAACCATGACGAGGTCGTCAAGCTGATGGTGGGCGGCTAGTTTCTAGCCTGCATCTCGTTTGGTGTGCAGTCGCGGTGCTGCCGCCACCAGCGCCTTGCCGATGGCCGATCGCGGCGCGTCGATGACGGCACGCGCATCACCGCTCTCGGCGATCCGCCCGGCATCGAGAAGGATGACGCGATGGGCGACGGCCCTGACGACGCCAAGATCGTGCGAGATGAAGAGATAGGCGATTTGCTCCTGGCGCTGCAGGTCGAGCAGAAGTTCGAGGATCTGGCCGCGCACGGAAACGTCAAGCGCCGACACCGCCTCGTCGAGCACGATCAAGGACGGCTTGGTGGCGATGGCGCGGGCGATCGCGACGCGCTGGCGCTGGCCGCCGGAGATTTCATGGATGGCGCGCGGGGCGAGGCCAGCGGTCAGTCCGACGCGCTCCAGCAGGGTGGCGATGCGGTGCGGCCGCTCGGTGCGAGAGGCGATACCGTGGATGCGCAAGGGATCGTCGAGCACGCGCGCCACGGTGGCGCGCGGGTTGAATGCGGCGAGCGGATCCTGGAACACCATCTGCAGGCGTGCGCGGCGTGCTCGGAGCGCGGCGCCTCGCAGTGCCAGAAAATCGTCGCCCTCGAATTCAACACCGCCAGCATCCGGCTCGATCAGGCGCATCACCAGCCGCGCGATCGTCGACTTGCCGCTGCCGGAGGGACCGGCCAGCGCCAGCGTTTCGCCGGGATCGATGTGAAAGGAGACGTCATCCACCGCGGCGACGGCCTTGCCGCCACGACGGTAGCGTTTGGTGAGATTGGAAACGGTGAGCAGGGTCATGCGTGCAGCCCGGCCCGGTTCAGCAGCGATGCGGCGTCGAGGCCGATATGGGCGTCGAGCAGCGTGCGTGTGTAGGCCTGGGTCGGCGCGTCGACGATCTGTGCCGTCACCCCAAGCTCGACCAACTGGCCGTGGCGAAACACGGCGATGCGTTCGGCGAGTTCGGCGGCCAGGGCGATGTCATGGCTGATGAACAGCAGGGTCATCCCGTCCTCTGCCACCAACTGCCGGATCAGCGTGACGATCTCCGCCTGCACGATGGTGTCGAGCGCGCTGGTCGCCTCGTCGGCGATCAGCAGTTTCGGTCCGGCCGCGATCGCCGCCGCGATCGCCACACGCTGCTTCTGGCCGCCCGAGAGCTGATGCGGGAAGGCGTGTAGCACCGACGCGGGATCAGTCAAGCGGACGCGTTCGAGCAGGATACTGGCTTTGGCGAATGCCTGCGGCCATGAGAGGCCGAGATGGGTGCGGGCGACCTCGGCGATCTGTTTGCCGACGGTCATGACGGGATCGAGGCTGGAGGAGGGATCCTGGAAGACGTAGCCGATGTCGCGGCCGAGGAGGGGAGGCTCGGCTTCGCCAATCGCGGATGGTCGGCGTTCCGTCACACCCCTCTCTGTCCTGCCGGACATCTCCCCCGCAAGGGGGGAGATTGGCAGTTTTGCTGTGGGCCGATCTTCTGCAGCGTTGTTGACTGGCGAAAGCGGATAAGTGAGCGCAACCTCCCCCCTTGCGGGGGAGATGTCCGGCAGGACAGAGGGGGGTGCCTGGGCATCGGAGGATGGCCAAGACCATGCAATGCTACCCTCAACCCTGGCGCTCGCCGGCAGCAACCCCGCAATGGCCAGCGCCAGCGTGCTCTTGCCCGAACCGCTTTCGCCGATGATGGCCAAGCGCTCGCCCGCAACAACATCAAGGCTGATCCCTCTCACCGCCGCCACTTCGCTGCCGTCGCGGCGGTAGGTCACCGAGAGGCCGCGGATTGCGGCGAGCATGCTCACGACAGGCCCCTCCTGACCGCCGTCGCCTCGACGATGCCTTCGCCGGCGAGATAGACGCCGAGCACAGTCAGCACCAATGCTATGCCAGGAACGACCGACAGGAAGGGCGCGGTGCGCAGCACGGTCCGGCCTTCCGCGATCATGCCGCCCCAGGTAACCCGGTTCGGGTCGCCGAGCCCGAGAAAGGACAGGGCGGCTTCGGTGAGGATCGCCGCCGCCACGATCACCGACGACAGGGCAAGCACCGGTGGCAAGGCATTGGGCAGCACCTCGCGAAAGGCAATCGCCAGCGGATGCATGCCGACCGCGCGGGCGCTGGCGACATAGTCGCGTTCGCGGATCGACAGCACCTCGGCGCGTGCGACGCGCGCCGGCCCGGTCCAGGTGCCGAGTGCGATCGCCACGACGACGACGCCGAGCGAGGGGCCGACAACGCTGACAAAAGCCAGCGCCAGCAGGAAGGCCGGCACGGTCTGGAATGCATCGGTGATGCGCATCAGCACCTCATCTACAAGACCGCCGGCGAAGCCCGCCAGCGTGCCGATCACCGCGCCGACGGCGAGCGCTGCGGCGGCCGCCGCCAGCCCGACGGCCAGCGACGTGCGCGCGCCATGGAAAAGTTCAGCCAGCACGTCACGTCCGAGCCGGTCGGTGCCGAGCGGCAGCGACCAGGCCTGGAAGGGCGGCAGCAGCGCCGGTCCGGCGATGGCTTGCGGGTCACCTGGAAACAGCAGCGGCGCCGAAAGCGCCATGGCGAACAACGCCGCCAGCAGAAAAGCGCCGGCGACCGCTTCGGGCGTGCGCAGGAAACGGGAGAGCGCGCTCATGCGTCGACCCCGCTGGCGCCGACGCGCGGATCGAGGAAGGCATAGGCGATGTCGACGAGCAGGTTGATCAGGATGACGAGAACAGCGCTGACGAGGATTATGCCGAGCAGCAGCGGCGTGTCGCGGGCGGCCACCGCCTCCTGCGCCAGACGGCCAAGGCCGGGCACGGAAAAGACGCTTTCGATGACGACACTGCCGCCCAGCATCTGCGCCGATTGTAGACCGAGCATGGTGACGAGCGGCAACAGCGCATTGCGGGCGACATGGGCAAGCACGATGCGTCGGCGCGACAACCCCCTCGCGCGGGCGGCAAGCACGAAATCCTGCCGCCAGGCTTCAGCCATGCCGGCGCGCATCATGCGCAGATAGAGCGCGAGGTAGATGAAGCCGAGAGCCGAAACCGGCAGCACCAGATGAACGGCGATGTCGGCGGCGCGGGCAAGGCCCGTCTTGTCGGAGGCCAGCGTTTCGATGCCGCCGATCGGCAGCCAGCGCAGGTCGACTGCAAAGATGACGATCAGCACCAGGCCGAGCCAGAAGCCCGGCACGGCATAGAGCGCCAGCGAGCCGATCGACAGGAAGCGGTCGCGAAAACTTCCCGGCCGCGCGCCGGCATAGATGCCGAGCGCCGATCCAAGCCCGAAGGACAGCGCGGTGGCGCTGACCATCAGCAGCAAAGTGTTGGGAAGCCGCTCGAGGATGACGTCGCGGATGGGGCGCGAGAATGTCACCGACTGGCCGAGGTCGAGATGGAGCAGTGCCCAGAGATAGCTGGCAAGCCGCGTCAGTTCGGATTGATCGAGCCCCCAGCGATGGCGAAGCAGTTCGATCATACCGGCATCGCCACCGGTCGAGACGATGTAGGCGTCGACCGCGTCGCCAGGGGCGGCCTCGAGCAGCAGGAACGTGCCGATGACGACGATCAGCAGCACGAAGATGCTGCCGACGAGGCGGCGGCGGATGAGTGTGAGGGCACGGTTCATACGGATGACACGGTACTGTGCCGATCAAGAGAATTGCGGTGTCTAGGCACCCCCCTCTGTCCTGCCGGACATCTCCCCCGCAAGAGGGGAGATTGGCTGTTGCCAATGGTTTCGCCAACCTCCCCTGTTGCGGGACTGGCAAGACAGACAAGCTGCTGCTCTCCCCCCTTGCGGGGGAGATGTCCGGCAGGACAGAGGGGGGTGTGAAGGAACTCGGCCTTCGACCAAGTTCCCATTTTCTCGCGAACTTTCATCCGCGCAAATGTGTCACGATTCCAGATACGTGTCCGCCCAGTTATACGTGTCCGCCCAGTTCGAGACCGCCCAGCGCGGATTGTTGGCGATGTTGCCGACCGTGTCGCGGGCGACGCTGATGAAGCTCCATTCGGCGACATTGATCAGCGGCAGGTCGGCAGCCACTTCTTTCTGGAATTCCTTGTAGAGGTCCGTGCGGGCGGAGGTATCGAGGGTCTCCGAAGCCTTGGTGATCAGCGCGTCGAGCGCATCGTTCTTGTAGCCGCCCTGGTTGGAGAACGGCACGCCGTCGGGAATGCCGCTCTGTACCAGGATGGTGGTCGAGATCGCCGGATCACCCCGGAACACCGGCGGTCCGACCGCGAGGTCGAAAGCGTGGTCGGTGTAGACGGCCTTGATGTGCGCGGCCGAGTCGTTGTTGACCAGCTGCGCGTCGATGCCGATCGCCGCGAGTGCCTGGCGCAGATAGTCGCCGAACTGCTTGGTCTCGTTGAAATATGGCGCCGGCAGGAGCTTCAGCGAGAAACGGTTGCCATCGGCGCCTTTCTTGTAGCCTGCCTCGTCCAGCAAGGCATTGGCCTTGGCAACGTCGAAAGCATAGGTAGGCACGTCGGCGGTGTAGAACTGCGGATCGTTCTTCGGCACCGGGCCGGTGGCGGTCGCGGCATAACCGAGGAACACCGTCTTGACGACGAAATCCTTGTCGATGGCGTGCGCGATCGCTTGGCGCACCTTGAGGTCGGCCAGTTCCTTGCGGCGATGGTTGATCTCGACGACGAGCTGATAGGTCAAGCCTTCATAGCCCTTGGTGATCACCTTCAGGCCGGGAACCTTGGAGATGCGGTCGAGGTCGGCCAACGGCACGGCGGAGAAGGCGGCAAGCTGGATCTCCTCCGCCTCCAGGGCGCTCGCCGCGGACGTGCGATCGGGCAGGACCTGATAGATGATCTCGTCGAGATAGGGTTCGTCCTTGCCCCAGTAGTCCGTGTTCTTCGTCAGCCGGTAGTACTGGCCTGCCTTGTACTCCGCGAATTTGAACGGGCCGGTGCCGACGGGCGCGATGTTGGCCGGGTTATCCTCGATCTTGCCGACCTCATAGAGATGCTTGGGCACCACGCTCGACAGCGCCGGCAGCGCATTGCGGATCAGCTGGAACGGTGTCGGCTTGGCGAATTTGAACACGGCCGTCCGCGCGTCTGGCGTCTCGACCGCGCTGAGATCCTTGAACACGGTGCGGCCGAGGTTCTGCAGCGGCTTCCAGATCTGCAGCGCCGAGAAGGCGACGTCGGCCGAGGTGAACGGCTTGCCGTCATGCCATTTGACGCCTTCACGCAACTTGAAGGTCGCCGACAGGCCGTCGGCAGCGCCTTCCCAACTGACGGCCAGTCGCGGCGCAAGCCCATCCTTGCCATCGAAGGAGGCTTCGGCCAGCGTCTCGACGATCTTGCTGGAGATGAAGAAGACGCCGTTGGACGCGACGATCGCGGGATTGAGATTGCGCGGCTCGGAATCGGCGGCCAGCACCAGCCGCCCACCCTTTTTCGGTGTCTGTGCCCGGCCCAAGGTCGGCATGGCCGTTGAGGCCAGCAGCATCGCCGAACCGGCAAGCATGGTGCGCCTGGAAATGGTGAAACCTGACATGATCGAACTCCCTCTTGCGCGCGGACCTCTTGTCGGCGTGCCAACACCCCTCGATGCCGGCGAGCCAGCCGGCATTCCTTGCGGGGCGATTATGAGCCTTGTGGAGGGTTTCGCCAGAGACGGAATTGGCGCATCCTTGCTTGGCTTTGAAATTTTCGTCTGCTGGACCAGTTTGGAAGGGCGAGGTTCACTTCACCTATCTGGTAGTACCAGATTTGGCGGATTGATGAGCAAATGACGCGTTGGTGACCGTTTGGCCGCATTGCCAGTCGATTTCTGGCTAGACCAGAGTGAGTAAAGTGGTGCAGATTTGATCGCAGGCCTTCGGGTCGGGCGCGAACAGCAGCGACCCCAGGCAATTCAGGGAGAGAGACTATGAACATTGCGCCGGGCAAGAGTGCCGTGGGCAATATCCCGTTCGACCAGGCAAGGGTCGACCGGCTGATGGAGGAGGCCGGCATCGATGTGCTGCTCGCGACCTCCAAGCACAACACGCAATATCTGCTCGGCGGCTACAAGTTCATCTTCTTCGCCGCCATGGATGCGATCGGGCATAGCCGCTATCTGCCCGTCGTCGTCTACGAAAAAGGCGGACCTGATCACGCGGCCTATATCGGCAACCGCATGGAGGGCGGCGAGCACCAGAACCATCCGTTCTGGACGCCGACGCTGCACGCGGCCTGCTGGGGCACGCTCGATGCCGCCAATCTCGCAGTCGAGCATGTCAGGAAGATCGGCAAGGAGAGCGCGCGCATCGGCATCGAGCCCGGCTTCCTGCCGTCGGACGCCTATGCGCTGATCCGCAAGGCGCTGCCCGATGCCAGGCTGATCGATGCGACAACGATGCTGGAGAGCATGCGGGCGATCAAGACCGATGCGGAACTGGAGAAGCTGCGCACGGCATCCGAATTGATCACCGATTCCATGCTGGCCACCATCGCCTGGGCGCGCGAAGGCACGACCAAGGCCGAGATGATCGAGCAGATCAGGCGCGAGGAGACCAATCGCGGCGCGCATTTCGAATATTGCCTGCTGACCTTGGGCTCCAGCCATAACCGCGCCTCCTCAAGCCAGGCGTGGAAGAAGGGCGAAGTGCTGTCGATCGATTCCGGCGGCAATTATCACGGCTATATCGGCGACCTCTGCCGGATGGGCATTCTGGGCGAACCGGATGCCGAACTCGAGGATCTGCTGGCCGAGATCGAGACGGTGCAGCAGGCGGCGTTCTCGAAGGTTAGGGCGGGCACGCTGGGCGGTGACATGATTTCACATGCCGAGGGCGTGCTGAAGGCGTCGAGGGTTGCGCCCTACACGGATTTCTTCGCCCACGGCATGGGCCTGATCACGCATGAGGCGCCGTTCCTGATGACCAACCATCCGGTGACCTATGAAGGCACCTACGCCGCCAAGCCGCTTGAGAAAAACATGGTGCTGTCGGTGGAGACGACGATGCTCCATCCGACACGGGGCTTCATCAAGCTGGAGGATACTCTGGCGGTGACCGAGACGGGCTATGTGATGTTTGGCGACCGGGGCAGGGGGTGGAACAGAGGCGGGATTTCATAGAACCCAAGGCTGGCGCCGCCCCTCATCCGCCTGCCGGCACCTTCTCCCCGTAGAACGGGGAGAAGAGGGCAGCCTCGCCCTCGGCATCTATCCTGCACCATTGAAAATTGGCGAAAGCGCTGATCACAGCATCTTTCTCCCCGTCCCTATACGGGGAGAAATGTCCGGCAGGACAATGAGGGGCGGCGCAACCCTAGAACAAGTTGATTACTGCCCCGCCGGAATGAGCCTGAAATCCGGCAGTTCCCGCAAGCCCAACTCTGGTCCGGCCGGCGAATAGACGACAAACAGCTGCATCGGCCCATCGCCCGTGTTCAGCGTCGAATGAAATCGGCTCTCCGGCACATAGATGGTGCAGCCGGGGCCGACCTTCGCGACCACGGGATTGCCTTGCTCATCCTCGACCATCTGCTCGCCATGACCAGAGATGACGAAGATGATTTCTTCGGCGTCAGGATGATTATGCCGCGTATGGCCCTGTCCCGGAGGCAGGTCGACGACGCCGCCGGAAAAGCGCGTCGCGCCATTCACTTCCGGCGCCACGGTCAGTGACAGTTTGCCCCAGTCGAAGCCGAAGGCGCTGACATCCTTCGGGTAGACAAACACCTTGCTCCTGTCGGTCATCGTCTCATCCCTTCTTTTTCTTTGCGGTCGTCTTCCCGTCAACGAGCGTGACGGCCTTGAAATCGGCCGTCTGCCTAGCGATCGCGGCTTCCGCCGGCAGCCGCTCCATCGAGCTTGCGCCGTAGAAGCCGTGCAGGCCCTTACAGCGTTCGAGGATGTAACGGGCATCGTCCGGCATCGAGATCGGCCCGCCGTGGCAAAGCAGGATGACGTCCTTGCGCACCGAGCGTGCCGCCTCGGCGATGGCGTCGATGGCGACGACGCAATCATCGAGCGACTTGGCGGACGTCGCTCCGATCGAACCGCCTGTCGTCACGCCCATATGGGCAACGACGATATCGGCGCCCGCCCTGGTCATGGCGCGGGCCTCTTCGGGATTGAAGACATAGGGCGTGGTCAAGAGGTCGAGCTTGTGCGCTTCGGCGATCATGTCGACTTCGAGGCCGAAGCCCATGCCGGTCTCCTCGAAGCTCTGCCGCATGGTGCCGTCGAACAGGCCGATGGTCGGAAAGTTCTGGACGCCCGAAAAGCCCATCGTCTTCAACTCAGCCAGAAGCAGCGGCATGATGACGAACGGGTCGGTGCCATTGACGCCGGCCAGCACGGGCGTGTGTCTGACCACCGGCAGCACCTCGTAAGCCATTTCCTTGACGATCTCGTTGGCATTGCCGTAGGCGAGCAGACCCGCGGCCGAACCGCGACCGGCCATGCGGTAGCGGCCGGAATTGTAGATGATGATAAGGTCGATGCCGCCGGCCTCCTCGGCCTTGGCCGAAAGGCCGGTGCCGGCGCCGCCGCCAACGATCGGCACGCCCTTGTCGATCATGCCCCGGAATTTCTTCAGTATGTCCTTGCGCGGTATTGCCGGCATGTCAGGTCTCTCACTGTCTGGCGATGTCGAGGAAGGCGGCGGTTGCCGCCTGCGCGAATTCGGGGTCGTTGATGTGCAGCGGCAGCCGGGTGACGCGGCGTATGGCGTTCGGCTTGATGGTGCGCTCGATGGCTTCGAAAAGCGCGGCATCGGCATCTGGATCGAAGAAGGCGCCGCCCTCGATGTCGAGGGCGGAGACGCCCTTTTCCGGAATGAGAAAGTGCACCGGCCCATCGCAGTGGGCCAGTTTGCCGCCTATCCACTCACCAATTGCACGGCATTCCCGCGCCGTTGTGCGCATCAGGGTGACGTTCGGGTTGTGCTCGTAGAAGAGCCGGTCTCGATAGCGTTCGGAGATGGTCGACGGCGCCCAGAAATTGACCATGTCGAGCGCGCCGACCGAGCCGACATAGGGAAGTTTGCTGCGGGCGATCGCGCCGAAGCGATCCTGCGTCGCCGGCAGCACGCCGCCGAGCAAAAAGTCGCAGACCTCGGTCGTGGTGATGTCGACGACGCCGGACAACAGCCCGCTGTCGGCCAGTTTCTCCATGCTGCGGCCGCCTGTGCCGGTGGCGTGGAAGACCATGCAGTCATAAGTGTCGCGCAACTGGTCGGCGATTGCCGTCACGCAAGGTGTGGTGACGCCGAACATGGTGAGCCCGATCGATGGCTTGCCGTCGGGCGGCGGGGCCGGCCTTGCCGCCATGCCCGCTATCGCCTGGGCGGCGTTGTGGAGCACGACGCGCGAGAGCCGGTTCAATCCGGCCATGTCGGTGACGGCAGGCATCATGACGATATCGGAGACGTCGACATAGGGAGCGGTGTCGCCCGAGGCCAGCGTCGAGACCATGATCTTTGGCAGGCCGAGCGGCAGCGCGCGCATGCCAGCCGTGATGATCGAGGTACCGCCGCCTCCGCCAATGCCTATCATGCCGGCAATGTCGTCTCGTGACCGGACGAAGTTGGCGAAGGCCATGCCCATCGCGGCAACCGCCGCACCGCGGTCATCGCCGCCGAGCACGGCGCCGCTTCCGTCGGGATGATGGCCGGCAACGTCCTTCGCGGTCACGTCCACGGGCGCGGTTGCCTGGCGGGTTCCAACGTCGACGCGGGCGACGGAGGCGCCCGTGGCCGCGATGGCATCGGCAAGGAAGGCGAGTTCCTCGCCCTTGGTGTCGGCGGTGCCCACGACGTAGATGCGCTTCATGGGCAGGTCCCTGTGCTGGCTGACCCTAAGGCGGCACTGTTCTGACCATGAAAACTTAATGCCGTAGAGTGTCAACCTAACCACTCCGAAAGCTGAGCAGGTTATTGCAAATTTTTGAGACGCGCGTATCATATTGACATGTATGTCTCACGTCAACGATCCACTACAAGCGGCGACACCGGGCGGGAAGGCGGCGACGCCGCCGAGCGCGGGCCGCGCGCACGCACCAGGCGGCTGATGCTTGAGACGGCAACGAGGCTGATGCAGGCGGGCGTCACGCCATCGGTCAGTGAGGTCGCGGAGGCGGCGGAAGTCTCGCGCGCCACCGCCTATCGTTACTTCCCAAGCCAGGCGGCCCTCGTGCAGGCCGTCGTCGATGAGGGACTGGGGCCAATCCTGACCTGGCAATCGACCTCGGCGGATACCGAACGCCGGGTCGCCGAGCTGTTCGATACGGCGATGCCGCGCATCGAGGCGTTCGAGGCGACGTTCAAGGCGGCTTTGAAGCTTTCGCTCGATCAATGGGCGCGGCGCCAGGCCGGCACTTTGGGCGGTGAGCCTGCCTTCACGCGCGGCCACCGCGTCGATTTGCTGAAGGAAGCGATCGCGCCGCTCAAAGGGCGTCTGCCGCCGCGCGACTTCAAGCGGCTGGCGCAGGCGCTGTCGCTGATCTTCGGTGTCGAGGTGCTGATCGTGCTCAAGGATATCTGGGGCCTGGACAGCCGCGCGACGAGGTCTGTCGCGCAATGGGCGGCCGGCGCGCTGGTGCGCGCCGCGGTTGCGGAATCGATCGGCGGGGTCGACGGCACAGGTGCGGCAAGGGTAGCAAAATAGCTCTTATCTGGTTCGACCAGATTTCTGCTTCGACTATTCATATTACCCCTTCTACGAATTGCAGGGCAACGCCTTTTCGTATCATTCAGTAGGAAAATCATGAGAAAACAGGCAGATACTGCCTGAATCCACTGGCAATGAGAAGGCCTGTCGCCCAAGAAAGGGCTTGACGCGGGCGCAGAATTGGTAATACCAGATCAGAAAAGAAAAGTGGATCGATAGTGAAGGCTGCGATCCATTTTCCGGCAGGGCGAGGAGGCCCGGAACCGGAAAGGTGCGATCACGGGAGGAACTACCAGGGCCGGCCCGGTTGCCGGCTCGTATGACAAGGTAGAATGCGCACAAGGGAGGAAATCATTATGCGCAAGTTAGTGACCAGCATGCTTGCTGGTATCGGACTGACGCTTGCCTGCGGAACTTCGGTCTACGCGCAGGAAAAGTCGCTGACCATCTTCTGGGCGGAGTGGGATCCGGCCAACTACCTGCAGGAACTCGGCAACGAGTACGAGAAGGAAACCGGCGTCAAGATCAACGTGGAAACCACGCCGTGGGCCGACTTCCAGACCAAGACCTTCACCGAGTTCAACGCCCATGGCGACGCCTATGACCTGGTCGTCGGCGACTCGCAATGGCTCGGCGCGGGCTCGACCGGTGGCCACTATGTCGATCTCACCGACTTCTTCAAGAAGCACGACCTCGGCAACGTGATGGCGCCGGCGACGGTGAAATACTACGCCGAATATCCCGGCAACAGCGGCAAGTACTGGGCGATCCCGCTCGAGGGCGACGCCGTTGGCTGGTCCTACCGCAAGGACTGGTTCGAGGATCCGAAGGAAAAGGAAGCCTTCAAGGCCAAGTATGGCTACGACCTCGACGTGCCGAAGGATTTCAAGGCGCTGCGCGACATCGCCGAATTCTTCCACCGGCCCGACCAGAAGCGCTACGGCATCGCGATCTACACCGACAATTCCTACGACGCGATGGCGATGGGCTTCGAGAACGCGCTGTTCTCCTATGGCGGCGAACTTGGCGACTATGCGACCTACAAGGTCGACGGCCACATCAACTCGGACAAGGCGGTGGCCGCGCTCGACGCCTACAAGGAACTCTACAAGTTCACGCCTCCGGGCTGGGCCAAGTCCTTCTTCGTCGAGGACAACCAGGCGATCACCGAAAACCTGGCGGCAATGAGCATGAACTTCTTCGCGTTCTTCCCCTCGCTGATCAACGAGGCGTCGAACCCGAATGCCAAGAACACCGGCTTCTTCGCCAACCCGCCGGGACCGAATGGCGACCAGTTCGCCGCGCTCGGCGGCCAGGGCATCTCCGTCATCTCCTATTCGAAGAAGCAGGACGAGGCGATGAAGTTCCTGGAGTGGTTCATCAAGGACTCGACACAGAAGAGGTGGGCTGAACTCGGCGGCTACACCTGCAGCCAGGCAGTGCTCAAATCGCCGGAATTCCAGAACGCCACGCCGTACAACAAGGCCTTCTACGAGACCATGTTCAAGGTCAAGGATTTCTGGGCGGTGCCGGAATATGCAGAACTGCTGCAGCAGCTCAACCAGCGCATCTATCCCTACATGATCGGCGGTGAAGGCACCGCCAAGGAGACGCTGGACGCACTCGCTGCCGACTGGAACACGACCTTCAAGAAATACGGTCGCGTCCAATAATCGTTCATGTCCCACGGAGGGGGCAGGTCTGCCTCCTCCGTTCTTTTTTCAAACGGGAGCAGGGTCTTGGCGACCACGATGATCACCACGCTCGACAGATCGTCGCGCGCGGCCGCGCGCGGCCTGAGCGACATTTCCATCCGCAATCTCTTCATCATTCCGACGGTTCTGTTCCTGATCGTCTTCAACATCTTTCCGCTGATCTATTCGCTCGGCTATTCCTTCACCGATTTCCGGGCGTCGACCAACGCGCCGGCGAATTTCGTCGGGCTGCAGAACTATCGCGACCTGCTCAACGACCCGTTCGTCTGGAACAATTTCGCGATCACCGCCAAATACGTCATCATCTCGGTCGCCGGCCAACTGTTCGTCGGCTTCGGCGTGGCGATGCTTCTCAACCGCGACATCCCTCTCAAAGGGCTGCTGACGACGCTTCTGCTGTTGCCGATGATGCTGTCGATGGCGGTCGTCGGCCTGTTCTGGAAGCTGCTCTACGACCCGTCATGGGGCGTCATCAACTATTTCCTAGGGCTCGGCAATTTCGAGTGGCTGGCGGACCCCAAGATGGCGCTCTACGCCGTCGCGCTGACCGACATCTGGATGTGGTCGCCCTTCGTCATGCTTTTGTCGCTGGCCGGCCTGTCGGCGGTGCCGAAGCATCTCTACGAGGCCGCTGCCATCGACCGCGCCGGGCCGTTCTACACCTTCTTCCGCATCACGCTGCCGCTGGTGGCGCCGATCCTGATGATCGCCGTCATCTTCCGCACCATGGAAGCGTTCAAGACCTTCGACCTCGCCTACATCCTGACCAGCCAGCCGACGGCCGAACTGATCTCGATCCGGCTCTACAAGATGGCGTTCCAGGAATGGCAGACGGGCCGTTCCTGCGCGCTCGCCTACATCGTGCTGATCATGGTGCTGGCCATCACCAACATCTACGTCAAATACCTCAACAAGGTGAAGGAGCGCTGATATGGCGGCCGTGCGCACTTCCTCCGAAATCGGTATCAACCGCGTGGCGATCGTCGCCGTCCTGGTGGTGACGGTCATTTTCCTGGCGCCGATCTACTGGATCGCCTCGACGGCGTTCAAGCCGCGAAACCTCGCCACCACCATTCCGCCGACGGTCGTGTTCCAGCCTGAAATATCGCCCTTCGTGAAGCTGTTCACCAAGCGCTCGCAAATGCGCAGCCCGCCGTCGCCCGAAGAATATGCGGCGGCTCCGTGGTGGGAGCGCGTCGTTTTCGACGGCGGCGAAAAGATCGTGCGCGACGGCAAGGGCGAAGTGCAGTGGTCAGGATATCCAAGCCGGTTCCTGAACTCACTGATCATCGCCATCACCTCGACTGTGCTGGCGGTCGGCATGGGCACGTTCACCGCCTACGGCTTCTCGCGCTTCAAGGTGAAGGGGGAAGCGGACCTGCTCTTCTTCATCCTGTCGACACGCATGCTGCCGCCCGTGGTGGTGGCGATCCCGATGTTCCTGATGTATCGCGCGGTCGGCCTCAACGACACCCATGTCGGGCTGATCATCCTCTACACAGCCTTCAACCTCTCCTTCTCGGTGTGGCTGATGAAGGGCTTCATGGACGAGATCCCGAAAGAGTACGAGGAGGCGGCGCTCGTCGACGGCTACACGCGCATGGAGGCCTTCTTCAAGATCGTGCTGCCGGAAGCGGCCACCGGCATCGCGGCCACGGCGGTGTTCTGCTTCATCACCGCGTGGAACGAATATGCCTTCGCGCTGATCATGACCAACCGCCGCGCCCAGACCGCGCCGCCCTTCATCCCGAGCCAGGTCGGCTCCGGCCTGCCGGACTGGACTGTCATCGCGGCTGGAACCTTCCTGTTCCTGCTGCCGGTCGCGATCTTCACCTTCCTGCTCCGCAACCACCTGCTGCGCGGCATGTCCTTCGGAGCGATCCGCAAATGAGCTTTCGTGCGATCAACCAGAAATATCTGGAGCCCGGTTCGCAGGTGCTGATGGTGCTCGGCATCGTGGCACTGTGTCAGCCCTGGAGCATGCTCCTGCACACATACGGCCTGACCATCATCCTGATCGGGCTGATCGGCTTCAACATTACCTCGAAGATCGCGCCCGAGGAGGGGGCCGGCACCGGCCATGCCGGCGGTTCGCGAAATCCGGGAGCACCGCATTGACCCAGATCGAGCTTCGCGGCGTCCAGAAATTCTTTGGCGCTGTCCAGGTCATCAAGGACCTCAACCTCAAAATATCGGACAACGAGTTCATCGTGCTGCTCGGCCAGTCGGGCTGCGGCAAGACGACCACGTTGCGCGCCGTCGCCGGGCTGGAGACGATCGACGAGGGCGACATTCTCATCGACGGCAAACCCGTGCAGCACCTGAAGGCGGCCGATCGCGACATCGCCATGGTGTTCCAGTCGTTCTCGCTCTACCCGCATATGAACGTCTACGAGAACATCGCCTTCCCGCTGCGCGCCACCCGCAAGAGCAGAAGCGAGATCGACCAGGAAGTGCGCTCGGTCGCCAAGACGCTGCAGATATCGGACCTTCTGGCCAAGAAGCCGTCGGCGCTGTCGGGCGGCGACATGCAGCGCGTCGCCATCGGGCGGGCGCTGGTGCGCCGGCCGAAAGCGATGCTGATGGACGAGCCGATCGGCGCGCTCGACGCCAAGCTGCGCGAGGAGATGAGGGCCGAGATCAAGCGGCTGCACATCAAGCAGGGCTCGACCACGATCTACGTCACGCATGACCAGATCGAGGCGATGAGCCTGGCCGACCGCATCGTCATCATGCATGAGGGCGTGCTGCAGCAGGTGGGCACGCCCGACGAGGTCTATTCGCGTCCGGCCAATCTGTTCGTGGCGCAATTCGTCGGCAGCCCGGTGATGAACGTCGCCGATGCGGCGGTGACCGAGAAAGCCTCTTCTGCCTCTGTGACCGTGGGCGATGCCGCGACCGGCTTCGAGTTCCCCAGCGCATTGCTGTCGAAGCTCAACGGCCATGCCGGCGGCCAGCTGGCGCTCGGCATCCGGCCCGAAGGCGTCCTGATCCGCCGGGATGCGGCCGAGGGTTTCCTGCCGGTCGAGACGCAGATCGTCGAGCCGCTCGGCTCCTTCGACATCGTGGACCTCAGGGTCGGTTCCAAGATGCTGCGGGCGCGCACCAAGAGCGGCTTCGTCAGCGGTCCCGGAGAGAAGGTGTTCGCACGCATCGACCCGAGCCAGGCGCATTTCTTCGACAAGGCAAGCGGCAAGTCGCTCGAGGTGAGGCTCTGATGGCGCATATCCAGCTCAAGAACATCTCCAAGAGTTTCGGCAACCATACCGCGCTGACCGGGCTCGATCTCGACATAGCCGACGGTGAGTTCTTCGTCCTGCTCGGCGAGACAGGGGCCGGCAAGACGACCACGCTCAGGTTGATCGCCGGTCTCGAAAAACCGAGTGAAGGTCAGGTCCTGATCGATGGCGTCGACGTCGCCGACTGGGGCGCGGCCGAACGCGACGTGGCGCTGGTGCTGCAGCAATATTCGCTTTACCCGCGCTACACGGTGCGGGAGAATCTCGAATTTCCGCTGAAGCCGAAAATCCGCCGGCTGCCCGATGCCGAGATCAAGGATCGCGTCGCGCGCGCCGCTCGTACGTTGCGCATCGAGCACCTGCTGGACCGCAAGGTCGACCGGCTGTCGGGCGGCGAGATGCAGCGCGTCTCGATCGGCCGCGCCATCGTGCGCAAGCCGCGCGTTTTCCTGATGGACGAGCCGCTGTCGGCGCTGGACGCGAAACTGCGCGAGGCGCTGCGCACCGAACTGAAGAACCTGCAGATCCAGCTCGGCGCCACCTTCCTGTTCGTCACCCATGACCAGATCGAGGCGATGTCGATGGGCGACAAGGTCGGCGTGCTCAACCATGGCCGCATCGTCCAGACCGGCACGCCGCACGAAATCTACAACAACCCGCGCGACACCTATGTGGCGAGCTTCGTCGGCTCGCCGCCGATGAACCTCATCGACGGCAAGCTGGTGAACGGCCGCGCGGTGATGGCGCCGTTGAATTTCGAACTGCCCTTCTCCGGAGGCGCCAATACTTCCTGGGGGGCAATGGCGGGTGGAGCAACCGACGGCCGCCCGCTCGTCTTCGGCATCCGTCCCGAGGACGTCCATCTGGAAAGCGGCGCGCCGGTCGAGGCGCGGGTCCACGATGTCGAGAACCACGGCGTCGAAAAGATCCTGACGCTGCGCGTTGGCGATACGACGTTGCGGGCCACCGTTCCGGCCAGGACAGATGTCGCCATCGAGCAATCGGTGCGCTTTGCCTGGAACGCGGACAAGGTGGTGCTGTTCGACAAGGGCAGCGGCGTCAGCTTGCGGCACGCCGGATAGCGGCCGGCTGCATGATCGCGCCCTGTTTCGGCAAACAGGTCTCGTCCGGCGGTCCGGCAACCATCATGGTTTTTGGGTCGCCGTCGTTGTGATCGCGGCAACGAAGCGGTTGAGGCTGTCCCCGACATAGGCCGCGACTTCGATCGCCGGGTCGAAGCTCCACCACAAGAGCGATCCCTGCCAGTGCGATGCCATCAGCAGGCCGATGTCGCGCGGCTGGCCCGGTATCGATGCGAAACAGGCAGCCAGCGCATCGCATAGCGATGTCTTCCAGGCCGCACCACGCGCCCTGAGCAGGGGATCACGCAGATCTTCGCGCAAGACAAGGAGGCCTTCGGCATAGGATTCGATGCCGCCGTAGCCTTGCGACAGCCCCACCAGCAGTTCGATCGCGCCGGCCGGGGTCTTGGGCACACGGGCCGCGAGGTCCCTGGTGTTCCGGTCGAGGCCATCCCAGGCATGCAGCAAGGTGCGCTGTTTGAGCTGTGCTTTGTTCCCGAAGCGCTGCACCAGCGTCGCACCGGAGAGGCCGCAGGCCTTTGCCAGGCGTTCGAAGGTCAGCGCCTCCGGGCCATGCTCATGGATCAGTCTCAGCGCTGCTTCCAGCACCTGCTCGTCGGGTTGCGTCTTGGGTCTAGTCATCTTGACACCTCTTTATAACCGAATAATCATTTATATATGATGAGCGCCGTGTGAGCCAGCCTGGTTCGATCGGTCGGAGCATTTCGGAGAGTTTCATGACATTGCAAGGAAAAGTCGCGCTGGTCGCCGGCGGAACGCGAGGCGCGGGCAGGGGCATCGCCGTCGAGCTCGGTGCTGCGGGGGCAACGGTCTACGTCACGGGGCGCACCACGCGCGCCCAGCAATCCGAATATGCCCGCCCTGAAACCATCGAAGAAACGGCTGAAATGGTCACCGCCAGTGGCGGGGCCGGGATCGCCGTGCAAGTCGACCACCTCGTCTCCGATGAGGTGCGCGAGTTGATTGCGCGAATCCGCGCCGAGCAGGGCCGGCTCGACATTCTGGTCAACGATATCTGGGGCGGCGAGAAGTTGTTCGAGTGGGACAAGCCGGTCTGGGACCACAATCTGGAAAACGGCCTGCGCCTGCTGCGACTGGCCATCGACACGCATCTCATCACCGCGCACCACGCGCTGCCGCTGATGATCGAACGGCCCGGCGGCCTGCTGGTCGAGATCACCGACGGCACCGCCGAATACAATGCGGAGCACTATCGCCTGTCGCCCTTCTACGATCTCGCCAAGGTCGCGGTGAACCGAATGGCCTGGGCGCATGCCAGGGATCTCGCCAGACACGGCGCCACATCGGTCTCTATGACGCCCGGCTGGATGCGTTCTGAAATCATGCTGGAGGTCTATGGCGTGCGCGAGGACAACTGGCGCGAGGCAACCGCGCAAGTGCCGCATTTCGTCATTTCCGAGACCCCGCGTTTCATCGGGCGGGCTGTCGCGGCGCTGGCCGCGGACCCCGATCGGGCGCGCTGGAACGGCCAGTCGCTGTCCAGCGGAGGGCTGGCGCAGATCTACGGCTTCACCGATCTCGACGGATCGCGGCCGGATGCCTGGCGCTACGTCCCGGAAGTCCAGGATGCAGGCAAACCGGCCGATGCGACGGGCTATCGGTAGAGCAAAGCTGCTTCAGGCCGAGCGCCCATCGAAGTCGAAGACCGACAAGGTGGACGGGTCGACACCGTCGAGGCAGTTGACGTTGATGTAGGCGCTACGCTCCAGGCCCTCGCCGACATCCTCCGCGAAAGGGTGGATGCCGCAGGTGCGGCAGAAACGATGCGCGATTTTTCCCGCGCCAAATGTATAGCGGCCAAGGTCATCGCCCCAGGCAACGAGGGTCATGCTGTCATGCGGCACGGCCCACAGCAGCGCCCCCTTGCGGGCGCAGATCGAACAATTGCAGCGCACCACGCCGCCCAGTTCGCCCTGGACCTCGAACGCAACCTTGCCGCAGTGGCAACTGCCTTTGTACAGCATCAGCATCTTCCCTTCGCTGGCAGGTGCAAAGGCACGCTTGCCGGGTTATCCCTTCGGCAAGCCACTCGGCTGCTTGCTTTTGAAGACGTTCCATCCTGGCGGAGTCCGACATCGACATGCAATCAATCCGCGACCGTCTCGAGATCATCCTGTCACGTCTTGCCAATCGCGCGGGCGACGAGAAGGTCTACACGAAGCTCTATGGCGATGCCGCGCGCGCTGCGGCCGACGCCAGCGATGCCCGCGGCCGTGCCGGCGTGACGCTCGGCCCGCTCGACGGGATCATCGTCTCGATCAAGGACCTGTTCGACGTCGCCGGCGAGGCGACTGCCGCGGGATCGCTGATGCGCAAGACCGCAGCGCCGGCTCCGCGCGATGCCGCTATCGTCGGCCGGCTGCGCCAGGCCGGAGCGGTCATCATCGGCAAGACCAACATGACCGAATTCGCCTTCACCGCGATCGGTGACAACATGCATTGCGGCACGCCGGGTAACGCTGCGGATGCCAGCCGCATTCCCGGCGGCTCATCGTCCGGCGCCGGCGTTTGCGTTGGCGAGGGCACCAGCGACATTTCGATCGGCTCCGACACGGGCGGATCGATCCGCATTCCGGCCGCGCTCAATGGCGTCGTCGGCTTCAAGCCGACCGCTCGGCGGGTGCCGCTCTCCGGCGCCTTTCCGCTTTCGGGAACGCTGGACTCCGTCGGGCCGCTTGCGCGGACTGTCGCGCATTGTGCCGCGGCCGACGCCGTCATGGCCGGCGAACAACCAGGCGAACTGGCGCCGCTGCCGCTCTCCGGGCTTCGTTTCGGCGTCCCGCGCGGCGTTCTTTTCACGCAGACGGAAAGTGAGGTCAGCGCCGCTTTCGAGCAATGCCTCGGAAAGATAGGCAAGGCCGGAGCGGGAATCTCGGAGGTCTCGATCGATGACCTGATCACGGAACTTCGCGCGGCGACCAAGCGGGGCTCGATCGCCGCCATGGAAGGCGCCGAAGTGCATGCCGACTGGCTGGCGACAGGTGCTTCGGTGCCGGTCGATCCGCATGTGAGCGGACCTCTGTCGAGGGCGGCGCTGCTGCCGGCGCCGGTCTATATTAGGGCGCTGCGCCGCCGCGCCGCACTGGCCGCGGCGATGGATGAGCGGCTGGCATCGTTCGACGTACTGGTCCTGCCAACCACGCCGGTGAGGGCTCCGACAATCACGTCCCTGGCCGAAGATGAGGAGTTGCGCGACCGTGTGGAAGGCCTGCTGTTGCGCAACACGCAGGTGGCCAACCAGTTCGATCTCTGCGCGATATCGCTGCCGATGCCCGGCATGACGTTGCCGGCCGGCTTGATGCTGGTGGCGCGCAATGGCCATGACCGGCGCCTATTGCGAATTGCCGCCGCGGTTGAAGCCTTGCTCGGATATTGATCCGGGCACAACGTGACTGCGTATCTTGAGATCATGGCCTGTAGGCCGAGCAGTGCTTGCGTTCGCTGTCTTTGGCCGTGCGCACGATGCCGGTGGCGACCAGCCATGGCAGGCTGTAATCCTTCCCGGTGATGGTCTGCGCGCGGCGCTCGATCGATCCCCTGACGACGATCTTGCCGGCATAAAGCGCGTCGGACGCTTCGGTCATGGCCTTGTCCTTCTGCGGCAATCCGCTGGTGTCGATCGACACGCCCTTGACGATCTTGCCCGTGGCAAGGTCGAGCGCGCTGTTCGACGGGCAGGGCGCCTTGAAGCAGCGCAGCCCATTGTCGCAATAGACATAGCTGCTCTGTGCCGCCGCGCGGGCCGGCAAAGCGCAGGTCAACGAGGCGGCGACAACCGTGAGTGCAAGGCGAAGGCCGGACATGGCCGCAGCGTCGCGAAGAAATGGGGCAAAAACACGGGTGCGCTACAGTTCGGACGGGAACCGCCGGCGATAGTGGTCGACGACTTCCGGATTGCGCAAATTGACCGGCAGTTTGCCCGCCAGCACCAGCAGGGCTTCGCCGGCCGCGCCAACGCCCATGCGCATCATCGATTCCTCGGTAATGCCGGCCATGTGCGGGGTGATGATGACATTGTCGAAGCCGAAATAGGGATGGTTTGGCGGCAGCGGCTGCGTTGTAAACACGTCGAGCGCGGCGCCGCCTATGCGGCGCTCCCGCAAGGCGTCGATCAGCGCATCGTCGTCCACCACCGGGCCGCGCGACACGTTGATCAACAGGGCGTTGGGTTTCATGCGGGCAATACGCTCGCGGCTGATCAGGCCGCGCGTCTCCGGCGTCAGCGGGCAGCACAGCACGATGATGTCGCTCTGTTCCACCAGCGCATCTATCGACAGGAAGCCGACCTTCTCCGGCGCGGGCTGCATGCTGCGGGTGGTGGCGACCACCTTCAAGTCGAAACCATGCGCGGCGATATGGCCGACGGCCTGCCCGACCGCACCGAGGCCGACAATGCCGATGGTCTTGCCGGCGAGTTCGATGTTGGCGTTGGCATGCTCGCGCCCGGCAAGCCAGCCTTTCGCGCGCAGGTCGCGGTCGACCCTGCGGAACTGGCGCAGCAAAGCGAGTGCCGTGAACATCACATGCTCGGCGACGGAACGCGCATTGACCGCCGGGACGTTGGCCACCAGAACACCTGCCGTGGCCGCCGCCTCCATCGGGATCATGTCGAGCCCGGCGCCATGGCGGATCGCCGCCCTCAGCTTCCAGGCTCCTTCGAACAAGGCCGGCGGCAGCGGCGCGCGCACGATGACGATGTCGGCGTCCTTTGCCTCCCTGGTCAAGGTCGCGGCGTCGAGCGCTGAAGCGATCACGAGTTGACCGGCGCCGGCGAGCCTCGCCGAAGCGCGCGGGTGCAGCGGGTGGGTCGACAGGATCTTGGGCGCGGTCTGAGCCACGGTCAGGCCTTTTCGAGTGCCGGGCCGGCGGGCGCAATCGCCTTGCCGCCCTCGATAAGGCCCTTCCAGTAACTCTCCGCACCCTGCAGGTGGGCGTTCATCAGCGCCTGGGCGAGATTGCCGTCGCGGCGCAGCAGCGCCTCGTAGATCTGCACATGCTCGGCATGCGAGCGCACGCTGCGCTCCGGATCGTTGAAATAGATCGGCAGGCGCTGCTCGCCCATCAGATAGTAGACGCTGCAGATGTTGTGGAAGACGCCGTTCTTGGTCGCCCGCACGATCTCCAGGTGAAACTCGCGGTCTTCCTTGGCGAGGCCTTCGCCGGCAGCGATGCGCTCTTCGGAGGCTTTCAGGATTTCGCGCAACCGTTCGAAATTCTCCTCGGTTGCGCGGGAACAGGCAAGTTCCGCAGCCTTGATCTCGTGGATCTTGCGCAACTCGACCGTCTCGTAGATCTGCAGGGGATCGAGCGGCAGGCCGGCGCGCGCGAACAGCGCCAGCGCCTCGACGCTGGCCTGCTTGGTGTCGATGTAGATGCCGGACTTGGCGCGCCGTTCGACGATGCGCATCGCTTCGAGGATTGCCAGCGCCTCGCGGATCTGGCCGCGGCTGACGCCGAAATGTTCCGCCAGCTCCCGTTCGGAGGGCGTGCGGCCGCTCTCCTTGTCCGAATGCGAGAACAGATAGGCGGCAAGCTCCGCGAGAAGGTTCTTTTCTTTCATCGTCAATTGCGTTGCGCGTGCGCCTCCAGAAACCGCTCCGAAACGGTGATTCCCAGACCCGGTCTTTCCGGGATCGCTATCATACCGTCCTTTGCTTCGACAGTCTCTTCGATCAAATCGTGGATCATCGGGTTGGCGCCGAGCGAATATTCGACGGTGAAACTCGATGGCGAGGCGGCGCAGACATGCAAGCCGGCGAAGAAACAGGGCGCGCCGGCCCATAGATGCGGCGCGAAACGCAGATTGAAGGCGCTGGCGAGAGTGCCGATCTTCACCGCTTCGCTGATGCCACCGCAAAAGGCGGGATCCGGCTGGAAGATGTCGGCGGCCTTGAGCACCGCGAGGTCGCGGAAGGCGTAGCGCGTCGCCTCGCTTTCGCCGGTGGCGATCGGGATGGCGCCCGAGGCGCGCACTTCAGCCATGCCCGGCTTGTCGTCGGCGATGACAGGCTCCTCGAACCAGGCGAGATCCAGGTCGCCGACGAGATGGATGAAGCGTTTGGCTTCCGCCACCGTATAGGTGCCATGCGCGTCGACCATCAATTCGACGTCGGGGCCAAGCGCCTGGCGCGCGGCGCGCACGCGGGCGGCCGAGATGTGCGGGGCGCCATCCATGGCGCCGACCCGCATCTTCAGCGCCTTGAAGCCACCCTTGGCTATATAGGATTTCAACTGTTCGCCGATCGCATCGGCGGCGGCCCAGCCTCCCGAAGCGTAGGCCTGCATACGGTCGACCTTGCGGCCGCCGAGCAGCCGCCACACCGGCTGGCCCAGCGACTTGCCCAGTATATCCCAGAGCGCGATGTCGACGGCGCTGATGGCGGCAATGCTCATGCCGCGCCGGGCCAGTTGCGGCATGGCGTGACCGGCGCGCGCGGCACTGTCGTGGCGGACGCCGTTGTAGAGCATCTCCCAGATGATGCCGATATCGGCCGGGTCGCGGCCGATCAGTTGCGGTCCGACCTCGTGGTTCAGCATATGGACGAGCGCACCGTAGCTGCCGGCGCTGCCGGCGGCGTTCTTGCCTTCGCCCCAGCCGACCAACCCGTCATCGGTTTCGATGCGCAGGATGGCGGCGTCAAAGGTCGTCACCTGCCCGAAGTCGCTGCGGTGCTGCTTCGCGGCTTCGATCGGAATGCGGACCCACCAGGCCTGGACAGTCTTGATGCGCATATTCTTCCCCGGCCCCGCCGCCGGTCAGGGCGGAAGGGCAAACTCCAACAAACCTGGACTACTTGATCAGCGGCAGCAGCGTTTCGGCGGTGATGCGCATCTGGTCGGTGTAGAATTTCTCGGTCAGCACGCTCGAACCGTGGTCCTGGATGAACTTCAGCTGTTCGGGCGAGATGTCGACCGGGTGACGTTCGACCATTTCGGGGTAGGGAGCCGCGGGCGTGCGGTCGACCGGAGCGACGAACTCGTTGGTCAACGCGCCGTCATAGCCCACTTCCTTCAAGGTGGCGACGATCGCAGGCCAATCGATCTGGCCGAGGCCGGCGGCGAAGCGGTTATTGTCGGCGACATGGAAGTCGAACAGGCGCTTGCCGACCTGGCGGATCGCGTCATGGACGTTAAATTCCTCCATGTGGATGTGGTAGGCGTCAAGGCAGACGCCGCATTCGGGACTGACCGCGTCGGCCAGCGCCAGCGCCTGGGCGCCGCGATTGAACAGATATGTCTCGAAGCGGTTGAGCGGTTCGACGGCGATCTTGACGCCGACCTTCTTGGCATGGGTGAAGCACTCGCGGGTGGCGTCGACGACCCAACCCCATTCCTCGGCCTCGGTGCCGTCCGGCACGACCTTGCCGACAGTCGCGGGAACCAGCGTGATGATCTCGCCGTCGAGTTCGCTGACCATGGTCAGGACGTCCTTGACGTATTGCACGGAGCGCTCGCGCTGGCCCTGGTCCCTGGCGGCGAGATTGCGTTCACCCAGCATCAAGGTCACCGCGCCCCAGCAGCGGATGCCATGCTCCTTCAGGAGGGCCCGTGTTTCCTTGGTCTTGTACTGCTCGGGCTCGCCGGAGATCTCGATCGACTCATAGCCGAATTTCTTGATGCGCTTGAGCGTCGTCTCCAGCGGTTCCGCGCGCATCCAGTTGTGCGTCGAAAGATGCATGGTCTGTCCTTCCCAAATCCGTCCGTATGGTTTGCCTGCGACTTGCGTCGCCAAAAGCCGGCGCAAGGGTTCCTCCCCAAGGCATCCCCAGGCTTTTTCTGCAAACTGGTTCGACCAATTGGGCCTAAAATGACCTCTACAGCAAATTCTACGTGACGGCAAGAAGTCCGACAACGCAACTTTCCGTATAGATTATTTGATTGATTATATTGGGATATATTTGCCGAAGGCGCGAGTCTGAGAGGTCGTTTGACGCTGCTGTAAGGCTTGACCAGGCGCCCATATTTGGTCATACCAGAATAGCGCGGCTTTCGAGCGGCCGTTGAGAAAAGACCAAAGTGGCTGGCCCCGCTTCCAATCGGCGCTATGCTCAGCCGCGAGAGCAATGAGGGAGGATGCCGATGCCGACGACAATGAAGGGCCCTGGACTGTTTCTGGCGCAGTTCGCGGGCGACGCCGCGCCATTCAACTCGCTGGCATCGATCACCAAATGGGCCGCCGGTCTCGGCTACAAGGGCGTGCAGATCCCGACATGGGACGGGCGGCTCTTCGATCTCAAGAAGGCTGCCTCCTCCAAGGCCTATTGCGACGAGGTGAAGGGCATCTGCGCCGATGCCGGGGTCGAGATCACCGAACTGTCGACGCATCTGCAGGGGCAATTGGTGGCGGTGCATCCGGCCTATGACGCGCAGATGGATGGCTTCGCGCCGGCATCGGTGCACAACAACCCGAAGGCGCGGCAGAAATGGGCGGTCGAGCAGATGAAGTTCGGCGCCAAGGCATCGCGCAATCTCGGGCTCGACGTCTCGGTGTCGTTCAGCGGCTCGCTGGCCTTTCCTTACCTCTATCCCTTCCCGCAGCGGCCGGCCGGATTGATCGAGGAGGCCTTCGGCGAGCTCGCGAAGCGCTGGAAGCCGATCCTCGACGTTTACGAGGATAATGGCGTCGATATCGGCTACGAAATCCATCCTTCGGAGGATGTGTTCGACGGCGCGACCTTCGAGATGTTCCTCGATGCGGTCGGTGGCCACAAGCGCTGCAACATCAACTACGACCCGTCGCACTTCCTGCTGCAGCAACTCGACTATCTCGAATTCATCGATATCTATCACGAGCGCATCAAGGCCTTCCACGTCAAGGACGCCGAATTCAACCCGACCGGCCGGCAAGGCGTTTATTCGGGTTACCAGAGCTGGACCAACCGCGCGGGCCGCTTCCGGTCGCTCGGCGACGGACAGGTGGATTTTGGCGGCATCTTCTCCAAATTGGCGCAGTACGACTACGATTCCTGGGCCGTGCTGGAATGGGAATGCTGCCTTAAGCATCCGGAAGACGGAGCGGCCGAAGGCGCGCCCTTCATCCAGCATCACATCATCCGGGTGACGGAGAAGGCATTCGACGACTTCGCCGCCGGCACCACCGACAAGAAGCTGTTGCGCGCGATGATGGGAATTTGAGACGTTCCCCTCCCGCTTGAGGGAGGGTGGTCCGAAGGGCTGGGTGGGGTCGGTTGAATGCCGAACTCCACGTCTGGCGAGCCCACCCGATCCGCTGTGCGGATCGACCTCCCCTCAAGCGGGAGGGGAACCAACGAGGAGAAGGGAAAAAATGGTCGGCGCATCGAAGTCGGAAACGGGAGGCGGCCCGATCCGCTACGGTATGGTAGGCGGCGGGCAGGGCGCCTTCATCGGCGGGGTGCACCGTATCGCGGCACGCATGGACAACGACTTCGTGCTGGTCGCCGGCGCCCTGTCGTCCGACCCGGATCGGGCCAGGGCTTCGGCCGCCGAACTCGGGCTCGACCCCGACCGCAGCTACGCCTCCTATGCCGAGATGGCCAAGGCCGAGGCGAAACGCCCCGACGGTATCGAGGCCGTGGCCATCGTCACGCCCAACAATGTGCACGTACCTGCGGCCAAGGCGTTCCTCGAGGCCGGAATTCACGTCATCTGCGACAAGCCGCTGGCGACCACGCTGGCCGAGGCGAAGAAGCTCGCGGCCGTGGTGGAGAAGACCGGCAAGGTGTTCGTGCTCACCCACAATTACACCGCCTATCCGATGGTGCGGCAGGCGCGCGAAATGGTGGCCAAGGGCATGCTCGGGAACATCCGTATCGTGCAGTCCGAGTATCCGCAGGACTGGCTGACCGAGGATCTCGCCGCCACCGGCCAGAAGCAGGCATCGTGGCGCGGCGACCCGAAGCAGGCCGGCGCGGGCGGCGCGCTCGGCGATATCGGCACGCATGCCTACAACCTCGCCCGCTTCGTCTCGGGACTGGAACTGGATGCCCTGTCGGCCGACCTCGATGCCTTCGTGCCGGGAAGGCTGCTGGACGACAACGTCAACGTCATGCTGCGCTTCAAGCCCGTCGGCAAGACGCATCCGGCCAAGGGCATGATCTGGGCGAGCCAGGTGGCGCCGGGCCACGAGAACGGCCTGAAACTGCGCATCTACGGTTCGAAGGGCGGCCTGGAATGGGTGCAGGCCGATCCGAACTACCTCTGGTTCACACCGTTCGGCCAACCCAAGCAGTTGATCACCCGCAACGGCGCCGGCGCGTTGCCGGTGGCGGGCCGCGTCAGCCGCGTGCCGTCGGGCCATCCCGAGGGCTATCTCGAAGGCTTTGCCAACATCTACCAGGAGGCCGCGCGCGCCATCCGCGCGGCGCGCCGCAAGGGCGGCAAGCCGGCCAGGGATGTCGTCTTCCCGACCATTGAGGATGGTGTCGAGGGCATGGCTTTCATCGAAGCCTGCGTGAAGTCGTCGAAGAAGAACGGGGCGTGGACCAAGCTTTAGAGGCGGGGATAGCGACGACCCTGGATTGCCCACGAAATTGCGAAGCGCAGTTGGGGGCAATCCGACCTCTCTCTCTGAGAGAGGAGTGCCGGCGCCGACGCTAAGTCTTTTCTCCTCCGAGGGGAGGAGGTGGCCGCGACGCGGCCGGATGAGGGGGAGTTTGCGCGGAGCTGGCGGGAACGGCCAGCACGCGGCATCAAAGGGGGAGGGCGTCGATGAAAATCGGCATGTGCATGTTCTTATGGACGACCAGCGTCTCGAAAAAGCACGAACCGTTGCTGCGCGACATCAAGGCCACCGGCTTCGACGGCGTCGAGATACCGATCTTCGCGGGCACGCCCGACGACTACAAAAGCCTGGGCGAACTGCTCGACCGCATCGGCCTGGAGCGAACGGCCGTCTCGGCCATGGGCGACCCGGCGATGAACCTGATCTCGGCCGATGCGGCAACGCGCAAGGCCGGTATCGATTACATGAAGTGGGCGATCGATTGCGCTGATGCACTTGGCGCCAGAACGCTCAGCGGCCCCCTGCATTCGACGCTCGGTGCTTTTTCGGGTTCCGGGCCGACCTCCGCCGAGAAGAAACGCTCGATCGCCTCGCAACGCGCCATCGGCGACCATGCCGGCAAGAGGAATGTCGCCATCGGGCTCGAGGCGCTGAACCGCTTCGAATGCTATCTCCTCAACACGATGGCCGACCTGTCGGAACATATAGACGCCATCGACCGGCCGCACATCAAGGCGATGTACGACACGTTCCATGCCAATATCGAGGAAGCCGATCCGATCGGCGCCTACACCCAACATCGCGGCAATGTCGTGCACATCCACATATCGGAGAACGATCGGGGCGTGCCGGGGCGCGGCAACATTCCGTGGAAGGAGACCTTCGCGGCGATCCGCAAGAGCGGCTACGATGACTGGCTGACGATCGAGGCTTTCGGGCGCTCGCTCAAGGATCTGGCCGCGGCGACCAAGGTGTGGCGTGATTTCTCCGAGACGCCGGAGGCGGTCTATCGCGAGGGGTACAAGCATATTCAAAGCGGGTGGAAGAAGGCCGCCTAGGCGCCGCGAGCCTTGGCGCGGTGCGAGACGATGTTTGCGCCTGGTCCATTTTCTGCTTGCGTTCGCGGCGGTTGCGAGGTGGTTCCCCCAATCCGTCGCTGCTTCGCAGCGCCACCTTTCCCCCCTCCGGAGGGAAAGGAAGGGAGCTTTCCTGGACAAGCATCGAGTTCAAAGCCAGGTGCCTTTCCTCTCCCCCGTCGATCGGGGGAGAGGAAAGGCACC
>NZ_SCNN01000034.1 GCF_005503535.1 Mesorhizobium comanense
GGGAGAAATCCATCGCTTCTGCAGAAGCCTGGATATACGTCGCCCACATTCGCCTGCTCACACGCAGGCTCGCAAGAGCTTGATATCAAACCATTCTTTTTGATTCAGGCTCTCAGAGACAAGCTGAGGACTGACGATCTCTCGAAGCCTGTCGATCTCGGCAATTCAAAGTCTGTCGAAGACGGGCCTGCAGCGCCAACCGCATCAGCGGAATCAGACACGCCCAAGGATTTGATCGACCAGTACTACGCCCAGCTCGATACGCCATATGTTTCAGCTCCCATGCTCGACAGCATGATGGAGTACATGCACGATGCCGATAAGTTCTATGGCGTGATCGTTGGCCATCATAACCTTCTCCCACAGAAGACGCCGCGTATAGCCCCTTACGCCGAAATGCTGAATGCAGGCTTCGTTCGGTCCCAAATCCTGTCCGCAGACAAGCCGGTTTTGTATCTGCACGGCCACATCCATCAAGATCCAATCGAGGTGGTCAGTGATCCCCGTAAGCCGCGAAGTCAGCTGATCTCGATTTCAGCTCCGGAGATCAGTGCGGGCTTCAACGAGATTGTCCTTTTCGTTTCGGAAGAAAACGATCTTATAGGTGTGCGGGTTATTCCGCACCGTACCCGGCAGGCCGATGGCACGATCGTAGAAGAAGAAAATTGCTTCATACCGTGTCCGTCGATTACGCGCAGTTCGCTGGACGATGATACTTGGGGGCTTCTCAAGCGTCTCGAGACGTATCGTGCTGAAAGGGGAACTGACTTGCTTTGGTGGAATCAGGTCGCAGATCTGGTGCGCTCTACCCCAGTGGCAGAGAAGCTCGAAGATGCTCTGATCATGCTGCACGCATCAGGACGTATCGACGTACAGGATCTTGCGAAGTCGAATAGGGATTGGCGTATCCAGGTGAAGGGTAAGTAGATGCAAAATCCTTTCGGACCCAACCGGATCGAATATGAGAGCCGACCTGTCCTTTGGTTCAGCCAGAAAGCAGGCAACATCGCAAAGGCTGCGAAACCTGTGTTCGTCGCTGGAACTCGAGGTAGCGGGAAGACAAGTATTCTCCGCTCGATATCCACGGTGCACATTCTCGAAGACCAGAATCTAAATGCGCAAACCGGAACCCTCGACTGGTACGGAGTCTTCTTTCAGCTCAACGAGACCTTCTCACCGCTAATCGACAACGCTGTCCTCTCTCTCGTTCCTGAGCCCATCCGACTGGACCCGATGGCCGTAAGTCAGCGGCAGTTCGTGATCTTCTCTCACTATCTCGAACTCAAGATCGTGGAGCGCCTCTTGGAGACACTGAGTTCGCTTCGTCGCGAGGGGCACCTGCGGTACTCCGCGAGTTCTGACCGAGACACTGCATTGAACATACACGTAAATGCCCTGCATTTTCTTCAGATCGAAGGAAAGCGTGAATTCTTCGGACTAGGCGAACTAAGATCGCTGGTATCGCGGCATATTGAGCGCTGCTTTAACGCTCTCTTCTCAGGCGGTGGGCTTAGCAACTCGCCGTTCTTTGCTACTGACCCAGGCACGGTACTCAGCAAGGTCGTTACAGCGGTATCACCACTAATCAAGGGGCCTGCCTTTGCAGATGATGGGCCACTTAAGTTTAAAATAATGATTGACGACTGTGAGGTGTTAACACCTTTACAGCAGCAATTTTTGAACACCCTCGTACGCAAAACTCGCGGTGAGGTGAAATGGGTCCTAGCCTACATCGGAGGGCTATACGACACGATTAGGACGGTCCTGCCCGGCCAGTCGCTATCAAGTGCTGACCGTGACGTCGAGAATCTGGATCTTACCTCTGACAACAGTTTTGCCCAGCTTTGCCAAAACGTGGCTTCGTTGCGTCTCTTCTATGCACTGCCGGACAGCGCGCGCGGTAAGCTGAAGAACGGAGATCCACTCACTGCGTTCTCCCTAAAAAAACGACTCGGCATCTTGTCTGTAAACCAGATTATCGATCGCGTTATCGAGAGTGCCAGCCCCGAAAGCAGTGAGGGCCGCCTGAAGCTGATCCACGTCGCCGAAGAGGCGCGGGAGTTTCTCTCACTTAAGCTGACTAGGTCCGAGCGTGGGCAACTGGCACTAAACTTCAAGGCGCGGCCGTATGTGGAAGGGCTCGTGCTCAATCAAATGTCCGGGAAGTATCGCGATCTTCTCGGAGACGCTGTCGATGTACGCGCAGTTCAAAGACGGATAGCTCGGAAACAAGGTTGGGCTTTTCTCGAGGCCTGCAAGATCCTGCGACTGCACGAATATCCCTACGTCGGTCACCAGATCATCATGCAGCTCAGCGACCACTGTATTCGCGATTTCCTCGACATCATGGGCGAAATCTACCTCCGCGTCATGAGCAGCGGCCCGAGCCTCAGCCGCATGATTGAGTTCATCAATACCGACACCGAAATCCCGATCGAACAACAGCGCCAAGCTGTAATTGCTGCGTCCGAGAAAAAAGTGCAGGGGCTGCGATCCCTGGCGCAGCCATTTGAGGAAGAAAGCGTCAGGATGGTGCGGGCATTCGGTCGACTAACCGCCAAGCTCCAAACAGAACTCGGAGACGACGAGCCAAATGGCACGACTGAGCGGGGACTTTTCAAAATCAATCGAGAGGAGTTGCGTGCGGTCGCAGACAAAATGAACCTCTCGGACGGCAAGATCGACGAGGTTCTGAAGCGTGCTGAAAAGGACGGCTTCATCCGCGAAGTCTCCGATCGGGGTAAGTTGGAAAGCCCTGATTACCATCCGGACGCCAAAGAGGTCACCATAAGGCTTCACCACCGATTTGCCCCCCACTTCAGGTTCTCCTACCGCGGGCCATATGAGGTGAACACCCTCCCAGCGGGGCGCGTGGTCGAACTGTTGATGACGCGGACACATACACCTGAAGACTGGGCGGACTCCGTATTCAGGGACCTCTACCCCTCTGCGGAAGAATGGAAGCATCTCCAAGGTTCGCTGTTTGACGATGGCAAGTCCAATGTTCAGTAACAGTTACAGAGTCTACGGGAATATCGCCGTTTCCGAGCACGTCACTGAGACGACCGTGCCTATCAAGGCCGACATAGCAATCGTTGCATTGGGGTGGGAAAGCAGATGCACCGCGCTCGAAAAACATTGCGAACTTGATGTCAGACAGCTGCTGGTACTCGACTTCGCACTTAAGGGCAGTGGTAGTGCCGCTGTGGAAAAGAGCCGACAGGCATTAAGCGAATTCGCATCGCGGCGGGGAGTGGAGTTCAGTGAATTGTCGCTGAATCCGTCGATCGACTATCAGAGAAACATGCACACTCTTCAGGTCTCCCTCACGGAAATCGGACGAAAATTGGGAACCTACCATGGTACTTTGCGTCGCGTGTTCGTCGATTGCTCCACAATGCCTCGCATCTACATGCAATGGCTGATCGCCTACGGCTTGGGTGGCGGATCGATACATGCCATCGATTTCGGATACGCTGAAGGCACTTACAAGTCGGATGGCGATGCCACCGCATTTTCCAGTCAGGTCGATAGGTACGAAACGGTTCCACTGCTGGAAGGAAGTGGTGGCATGGGAGACGAGAAACTGCTGCTAGTCGGGCTGGGTGGCGATGCCGACATGTTTTACGGCCTTGTGCACGAGTTCAGCCCTGAAAGGGTTGCGGTACTCGTTCCGCGGAGCGAACTGCATAGCGAAGTGGACAGCCTGCTCGATCTGCAAATTGCCAAGGTCAAAGAAATGTACCGCTTGGAAGATGACGAGATCTCTGACATTCCTGCGTTCGGGCTCGCATCATGTCTTGATGCGATGAAGGCACATGTCGCGGGGACGGGTAAACGTGCGGTGATCAGCGTTTTCGTTGGCGGCCCGAAGGTTCAGGCCATTGCGACGGCCATCTTTGCCTGCTCAGACAAACGAGTGCAAGTGAAGGCCAGAATTCCGAAAAGTTACCCTCATCGGGAGGTCGGTGCCAATGGACGTTATCACATCTATCGGCTCATCGACCTGACATCTCCCGCTTGCAGTCTGACCGACACTTGGTGACGCACACGCCCTAGCTAGAACTACGCAAGTTGCAACGTTCGCTTTTGGGTAAAGCAAACTCTGCCCGAACGTCCACGAAGAGGCGCAAACCGGCCCCCACGCCCCCCTCACCCCGGCGCGCTCAACTCACTTCGCCGCCAAGCGGCCGGCGAAATCCCCACCGAGCGTTTGAATTCCCGCCCAAAGTGATAGACGTCGCAGAAGCCGCAGGCTTCCGCCACTTCGGCCAGAGGCTGGTCGCCTTGCACCAGCATCGACTGCGCCTGCATCAGCCGTTCGCGCATCAGCCATTGGTGCGGGCTGGTGCGCAGATGTTTCTGGAACAGCCGGCGCACCTGTGAGGCGCCGAGGCCGGTGGCTTCTGCCAGGTCGGCCGCGGTCCAGGCGAAGCCCGGGTCGGCGCGCATGGCTTCCAGCGCCGAGGCCAGCGGCCCCGGCAGATCGTCGTGGCCGGCACCATTCACCGCGCGGTCGACCATCAGCAGGAATTCGGCGACCAGCTGGTTGAGGCGCAGGTCGATGCCGGCGTCGCGCCGGCGCAAGGCGGCGAACAGGCGCTCGAACCAGGGCGCGGGGCTGGCGGCCTCGGCGAAGATGGTGCGCGGCATGCCCTCGCCGAACAGCTTGCGCCGCAGGATCGCCGGGTCCGGTCCGTCGAGCCGGAACCACAGCAGCGTCCAGGGGTCGTCCGGATCGGCGCAATGCACATGCGGCGCCTCGTTGGCCATCCACGCCAGCTGGTTGGCCCGCACCTCCAGCCGCTGCCCCAGCGTCTCCACATGCCCCCTGCCCGAAACGCAGTAGAGGATGTCCTGGCCGGGGTGGAAAGCCCGTTCTATGCGGTAGTCGCGCGCCGCCGCCACCTTGCCGGCGCGCAGCACGCTGAACGCCGTGCGCGTCCATCCGGCGGCCGGCACATAGTGGAAACTTTCGAGAACGGAAGACTTTTCCATGATGCGCGTTTTATACAAAACACAGGCCCGCCTGTCCATTTTGTTCGCCGTCAGCCACCGCTATGGTCGCCTTCAATGAGGCCGGGGTTTCGGCGCGGAGTCGCTGGAAACCTCGGGGTTTAGGGGCTTTCACGGCGCAGGCGCCGCCGGCGGCCCGACAGTCCAGGGAGGCAAGACGATGCTGGCGATGACGAGGAAAGAAGCGGAAGACTACGCCCGTGACGGCTATATCATCCGCAGGGGGCTGCTTGATCTGGCGGAGGTCGAGAACTTCCGCGATCACGCCCGCGCGCAGCTGGAGGCGGAAAACAAGAGCGGCGCCGTGATGGCCAAGGGCGACAAGGAGGGCAAGACCACCCTTCTGAAGATGTGGACCAAGGCCGAGGACGACAAATACGGCCTGCTCGCCCGCGACGAGCGCATGGTCGACCTCGCCGAGGACGCCGTCGGCAAGCCGATCTACCTCTACAGCCACAAGATGACGATGAAGCAGCCCAATGAGGGCGGCGCCTGGGAATGGCACCAGGATTTCGGCTACTGGTACAATTACGGCTGCCTGGCGCCGGAAATGATGAGCATCTATGTCGCGCTCGACAAGGCGACGCGCGAGAATGGTTGCCTGCAGGTGCTGAAGGGCACCCACAAGCTCGGCCGTCTCAACCACATCAGGGAGAACGACCAGACCAATGTCGAGCAGGAGCATCTCGAGGCCGCGCTGAAGCGCTACGAGCACATCTATGTCGAGATGGAAGCCGGCGACGCGCTGATCTTCGACGGCAACTTGCTGCACCGTTCCGACGCCAACCGGTCCGACACCTATCGCTGGGGCTATATCTGCTCCTACAACGCCGTCGAGAACGCGCCCTTCAAGAAGGTGCGCGAATACGGAAACTTCGACGAACTGCGCAAGGTGCCGGCCGGCTCGTTCCGCAAGGCGTCCTGACGCCGCCATGACCGGTGCGGGCGGCAACGCCCGCGCCACGGCCGCATCCTGGAAAGATCGTGGCCGGACAGGGAGATAGACACCGATCCTGAATCATTTCGGGAACGGTTTTTGAGACATCGGCCCGCGCCTGAGCTCGGCCAGGACGATGAAACGGAAGAAGTGGTCGCGCCGGTGAGGACCGGTCGATCACGCGCAGGGAGGATACTGCATGACCCAGGCGGTCAGGACCGGCGCGCGCGCGCCAGCCACGGACCGATTCACGCTGGCACGGCTGTTGCGGGCGCGGGAAGCAGGCGTGTTCATCGCCCTTCTCGTCATGTGCCTGTTCCTGTCCTTCGCCACCGATGGATTCCTGACATCGCTGAACCTGCTCAATGTCGGACGCCAGGTCTCCCTGCTCGGGATCATGGCTGTCGGCATGACGTTCGTTTTGATCGCGGGCGAGGTCGACCTTTCGGTCGGCTCGACCTACGCGTTCTCGGGCCTTGCCACCGGCATGCTGATCATCGCCGGCTGGGCGCTGCTGCCGGCCATCTGCGTCGGCCTCCTGACCGGCGTCGTCATCGGCCTGGTCAACGGCGTGCTCTCCACCTATGGCCGCCTGCCCTCGCTCATCGCCACGCTCGGCATGCTGTCCATCGTGCGCGGCGCGGCCCTCATCCTCACCAATGGCCAGCCGGTCACGGTCAATGCCCGCAACGGCGCCCTGCCCGACGTGCTGCAAAGCTTCGGCTTCATGGGCCAGGGCTACCTGTTCAGCGTCATTCCCATGCAGCTGGTGTTCTTCGTCCTGGTGGCGGGCCTTGCATGGCTGGTGCTGTCCTTCTCCAATTTCGGCTTCCGCGTCTATGCCGTCGGCGGCAGCGCCAAGGCGGCGCGCGTTTCCGGCATTTCCGTCAACAAGGTCAAGATATCGGCCTTCGTGCTGATGGGCGTGCTTGCCGCCTTCGCCGGCATCCTCGGCCTCGCCTTCCTGCCGTCCAGCCAGGCCGGCCGCACCGGCCTCGGCCTCGAGCTCGACGTCATCGCCGCCACCATCGTCGGCGGCGCCTCGCTGTCGGGCGGCGAAGGCACCATCCTCGGCACCATCCTTGGCGTGCTCATCATCGGCGTCATGCGCAACGGCCTGGTGCTGATGGGCGTCTCGCCCTTCGTGCAGGAACTCATGATCGGCCTCGTCATCATCGTCGCCGTCGGCATCGACAAATGGAGCACGCGCCGCACGGGCTGAGCCAACCGGCAGAATTCACAAAACCGAAGCAACCAGAACCAAAAAGGGAGGACTATCCATGAACTTCAGACACGCCATCCTGGCGGCGGCCATCGGCCTGTTTCCGCTTTCGGCGCATGCCGCATCCAAGCTCGCCGATTTCCAGCTCGCGCCGCGCATCAAGGCCAAGATCGATGCCGGCCAGCCGCTCGACCTCTATGTCTCCTACCATGACGTCTCCAACGAATTCGCGCCGTTCATGAAGGCCGGCGTCGAGCGCGCCGCCAAGGAAGACAAGGTCGGCGCGCAGTTCATCGGCCCGGTCGGCGCCGATGCCGACGGCCAGATCTCGGAAATCGAGACACTGATGGGCAAGATGGACGGCCTGGCGATCTCGTCGGTCTCGACCGACGCGCTGGCGCCCGTCATCGACCGCGTCATCGCCGCCGGCATTCCGGTCGTCACCTTCAACACCGACAATCCCGAGAGCAAGCGCCTTGCCTTCGCCGGCCAGGACCTCGTGCAGTCCGGCCGCGAGGCCGGCAAGCTGATGTCGAAGGTGCTGGGCGGCAAGGGCAAGGTGATGATCACCACCATCGACGCCGCCGCGCAGTGGTCGCTCGACCGCGAAAAAGGCGCGCGCGAGGCGCTGAAGGCCGAGCCCGGCATCGAGGTGGTCAACACGCTCAACACCGGCACCGACCCGCAGAAGATCTATTCCGCGATCGAAAACGCCATGCTGGCCAACCCCTCGATCACGGGCGTGCTGTCGCTCGAATGCTGCTCGACGCCGGCCGCCGGCACCTGGGTCGAGCGCAACAAGGCCGCCGACAAGGTCAAGGTGGTCGGCTTCGACCTGCTCGACCAGACGGTCCAGCTCGTCCAGGACGGCAATGTCGACGCCACCATCGACCAGGCGCCGGAAAAGCAGGGCTTCGCCGCCGTCGACCTGCTGGTGAAGTTCCTCAAGGGTGAGACGATCGACAATGTCGACACCGGCGTCGGCATCTACACCAAGGAAAACATCGCCGAAGTCGTCAAGAAGAAGTAATCGACACGCAAGCGGCCGCCGGTCCGCATGGGCCCAGCGGCCGCTTGCACACATTCAGCCAGCTCCCAAGCCAGCAGGTCATGACAGACACCCAGCCCCCTGCCCCGATCGTCGATATCTCCGGACTGACCAAGCGGTTCCCCGGCGTGCTGGCGCTCGACCGCATTTCCGTCGCCTTCCGGCCCGGCGAGGTCCATGCCGTGATCGGCGAGAACGGCGCCGGCAAATCGACGCTGATGAACATTCTCGCCGGCGATCTGCAGCCCGATGGCGGCGAGATCCGCATCGACGGCAGGCTGGCGACCATCGCCTCGCCGCTCGCCAGCCGCGCCGCCGGCATCACCGTCGTCTACCAGGAACTGGCGCTCTGCCCGACGCTGAGCATCGCCGAAAACATCATGATGTCGGACATGGCGGCGCGCTCCGTGGTGTCGCTGGTGCCGCGCGACGAGATGCGGCGCGAGGCGCGCGCAGCACTCACCCGCCTCGGCATGGGCACGCTCGATCCCGACACCAAGGTCTCCCGCCTCTCGGTCGCCGAGATGCAGCTGGTCGAGATCGCCGGCGCCATCCGCCAGCGAGCCCGCGTGCTGGTGCTGGACGAACCCAATTCCGCGCTCTCCAAGCGCGAGAGCGACCGCCTGTTCGAGATCGTCAAGCAGTTGCGCGCCGACGGCGTCACCGTCATCTACGTCTCGCACCATCTGAAGGAAGTGCTCGACCTCGCCGACCGCATCACCGTCATGCGCGACGGCCGCACCATCGAGACCATGGACAATTCAGGCCTGTCGGAAGACCGGCTGATCCGCGCCATGGTCGGCCGCGAGCTCGACACGGCGGCGCAATGGTCGCTGCAGCCGCAGGCCCGCTCGCATGAGGCGCCGGTCGTGCTCTCGGTCGAGAAGCTTGCCGCCCCCGGCCTCGACGCGGTCAGCTTCCACGCGCGGGCCGGCGAAATCCTCGGCATTGGCGGGTTGCCGGATTCCGGCAAGGACATGCTGGGCGAAGCGCTGTTCGGCCTGTGCGGCCGGCAGGGCCGTGTCACAATCGACGGCAAGGAGCTTCGCGGCGGCGACCCGCAGGCCTCGATCCGCAACGGCATGGCACTGGTGCCCGCCGACCGGCGCGGCGCCGGCGCGCTGTTGACCATGAGCGTCGCCAACAATGTCGTGTCGGCCTCGCTGCCGCGCTTCTCCATGGCCGGCTTCATGCGCCGCGCCGCGGTGCGCCGCGAGGCGCGCGCGCAGGTCGCCCGGCTCGATGCGCGCATTTCACATCTCGGCCAGAAGCTCGGCACGCTTTCGGGCGGCAACCAGCAGAAGATCATCCTCGGCCGCAGCCTGGTCACCAACCCGCGCGTGCTTGTGCTGCACGAGCCGACGCGCGGCGTCGATGTCGGCGCCAAGGCCGAGATCTACGCCATTTTGCGCGGCATCGCCGGCGAAGGCGTGGCGGTGGTGATGATCTCGTCGGAGATTCCCGAATTGATCATGAACGCCGAACGCGTTCTGGTGCTGCGCAACGGCCGCATTTCGGGCGAACTGACCGGAGCCGGCATCAACGAGGAAGCGATCCTGGCGCGCGCCATGGCGTCCTGAACGAGGCGATTGATGACTAAACCCGAGACCGCACCAAAGATCACGATCGTCGGCAGCTTCGCCGTCGGCCTGACGATCCGCGCACCGAAGCTGCCGATCTTCGGCGAGACGATGCTTGGCACCGATTTCGACATGGGCGCCGGCGGCAAGGGCTCGAACCAGGCTGTGGCCACATCGCGCCTCGGCGCCAGTTCCTCGCTGGTCGCCATCATCGGCACCGACAAGCTGGCCGGCATCGCCACCGACCTCTACGCGGCGGAAGGCGTCGACGCGAGCTTCGTGACGACAAGGACGGAGCGCGCCACCGGCGTCGGCTTCATCATCCTCAACGACAAGGGCGAGAACTTCATCGTCCTCGACATGGGCGCCAACGAGCTGATGGACGCGGCAGTCGTCGACAGCGCCGAGCAACGCATCGCCCAAAGCGATGTGGTGATGACCGTGCTGGAAGTGCCGACCGCCGCCGCCGCGCGCGCCATGGAGCTTGGCCGCAGGCATGGCGCCCGCACCATCCTCAACCCGGCGCCGGCGCGCCAGCTTCCCGACGCGATCTTCACTGATGTCGACTATCTCACGCCCAACGAGAGCGAATTGCGCATCCTGCTCGGCCTGCCCGCCGACGATCCCCGCTCCTCGCGCGAACTGGCCGGCGAGCTTCGCCGTCGCGGCGTGCGCAACGTCGTGGTGACGCTCGGCCGCAGCGGCGCGCTGATCCTCACCGACGAGCTCGACATCATGGTGCCGGCCGTGCCCGTCGATGTGGTCGACACCACGGGCGCCGGCGACGCGTTCAACTCCGGTTTCGCGGTGGCGCTGGCCGAGGGCCGCGACATCGTCGACGCCGTGCGCTTCGGCGTCGTCTGCGGCTCCATCGCCTGCACGCGGCTCGGCGTCATCCCCGGCCTGCCCGAACGGGCGCAGGCCGATGCGCTGTTCGCGCAGGCCCTCGAGACTACCTGGTCCAGATAAACGGAAGGAAACGCCATGAACCGGAACCGGCTGCTCAACGCAGAACTGTCACACGCCATCGCCTCGATGGGCCATGGCGACCTGATGATTGTCTGCGACGCGGGCTTTCCGATCCCGTCCAGCGCCTGGCGCATCGACCTCGCCATCTCGCCTGATGTGCCGGACCTGGAAACGGTGCTGGCGCCGATCGCCCAGAACCTGATCGCCGAGCGCGTCGGCTATGCCGACACGCTTCCGGTGCACAACGCACCGTTGCTGGCGAAGCTGAAGCGACTGTTCCCCGACGCCGATTTCGAAACGACCACGCACGAGACGATCCTCGGCGAGATGGCCAAGAAGGCCAAGGTCATCGTGCGCACCGGCGCCTTCGACCCCTGGGGCAACATCCTCCTCTATTCCGGCGTCGACGTGCCGCAATGGTTCTCCAAGCCCGGCGTCGTCGCGCCCGACTATTACGCCAAGAAGCTGAAGGGCTGACATGCCCCGCATCTTCGACTTCGGTGGCCGCGAGGTCGACCGCACGGTGACCGTCGCCGGCCTGCGCGCGCTGAAAGGCAGCGGCCGGCATGTGGCGCAGGTGACGGCGGAGACGGCGGACGAAGCCGCCGCCGCCGAAGCCGCCGGCATCGAGATGGTCGTCTGCCGCGCCGTCAACGTGGCGCGTGTGCGCGAAGGCTCGCGCCGCGTCTTCGTCACCGCCGCCCTCGGCTTCGCCGACGCCGTAACCTCGGACGAAGTCCTGCGCACCGCCTTCTCGGCCATCACCACCGGCGCCGACGCCGTCATCACCGGACGCGGCCACGACACGGTGCGCATGCTCGCAAACGAGCAGATCCCGGTCATGGGCCATCTCGGCTTCGTGCCGCGCAAGTCGACCTGGGTCGGCGCGATCAGGGCGGTCGGCAAGACTTCTGCCGAAGCGCTGGAGCTGTTCGACCGGTTCCGGCGGCTGGAAGATGCCGGCGCCTTCGCCGTCGAATGCGAGATCGTGCCGGCCGATGTCATGGAAGAGATCAACCGCCGCACCGGGCTGGTCACCGTCTCGCTAGGCTCCGGGCCGTCGGCGGACGTGATATTCCTGTTCACCTCCGACATCACGGGCGAAAGCGCCCGCCTGCCCCGCCACGCCCGCGCCTGGGGCGACCTCGCCGCCCTCCACAAGGCCGTCCGCGACGCCCGCGTCGAGGCGCTGTCGGGCTTCCGTCAGGAAGTCGCCGGCGGCAGCTATCCGGCGCAGGCGGAAGTGGCCGGCATAGCCGATGCCGAGCTCGAGGAATTTCGGAAGCGGCTGGCGGCCGAACGCGATTAGCGAGTCCCACAATACCCGCCCGCTCAAGGAAACACGTTCACCTTCTTGACGCTGACCTCGGCCGTTCCCTGGTTGTTGTGGGTGTAGAAGAAGTCGTAGACGCCGGGCAGGCCGAGCACGGCATCGTTGACGTAGACATAGAGCTCGCCCGAGGCCTTGGGCTTGATCTCGGCGGTGAGCTTTGCGTTCGTGCAGTCTCCGGGAATGACCGGCTCGACGGCATCGAGGACATATTCGTCATTGCCGAACCGGCCGACGCGGGCGATCGGCTTGAAGTAGGGCTGCGCCCACCAGCGCTTCATCAGCGTCGCCAGATAATGCGCGACGCTGCTTTGCGGCACGCCGCGCGTATCGGCGCACAGCCTGTCGCCATCCTTCCAGGGCTGAGTGATGGAGATCGTCACCTGGTACCGGACGCCCTCCTGCAGCCAGTTGCCGGTGTCGCCGCAAATGTCGGCGGTCTTCATGGTATAGGGCGTTCCCGTCAGCCTTTCGGCGCCGGTCGTGTCCGCCAGCGCGGGATCGGCGCAGAAAGCACCCATCGAATCCGCGACCTCGAACGTGACCTTGTTGGCCGCGAACAAGAGCAGGCCCGCCGAAAGCGCCAGGAACACCGCCGGCAGCACATATTCCCGCAGATTTTCGTAGACCCGCTGGGCGAAGCGGTTGGTGCGGATGACGCGGGCGAAGCGCAGCGAAACAGGTGTTGGCGGCACGCCCGTGCGCGGCCCGCGCCGGCTGAGCACGACATAGGTGGCAAGACAGCCGATGCAGCCGATGGCGAAGAAGCCGGCGCCGTAGTTTCCGGCAAAGCCGAGCGCCAACGCGCCGAAGCCAAGCACGATTGTCCCGATCAGCGATGTGCGCCGGTGCGCATCAGTCCGGTTTGACCGCAGCACGTCATCGCTGCGGTCGGCCGCGACATTCCAGGCCGATCGCGCCCGGTCGTTGATGCGCGTGCGCAACAACGCGTTCACCCACAACAGGGCACCCAGGGCAAGGCCGAGCCCCGCCGCCAGGATCGAATGCTTGGCCATGGCATCCACCCAGGGCGCGGCGATGCCGGGCAGGAAGCCGCTGACCAGGCCGATAACGGGCCCGACCAGGCCACCCGCCTGCTGATCGAGCCGACCGGTGACGCCGAGCGTGACATAGCCGGCGAGCAGCGGAAACGCCAGGAACAGCATGGCGATCGCCAGCAGCGCATAGTAGACGCCCCGCCGCCACCACACGGTGTCGCGCATCAGGCGCATGCGTTCCAGGCGGCTGGCGGCATGGTCATTCTGGCTCTGCGGCCTCGGACTGCCCCTGCCGCTCTCATTGCCGGCGGCCAGCACCTCCCTGGCCTTCCGCGGCCGGCGCGCCCTGTCCTCCTGAAGCTGGGCGAGCGCTTCGCGGAACTTCCTGTCCATGCTGGCGAGGTTGCGCTTGCGACCGGCCGGAAGCGGCAGCTTGTCGATGGCCGCAACCTTGCGCATCGATTTCAGCTCTTCATCGGGCAGCCCCGTGAACGGCACTTTCGCACCCAGCGGCGACAGCACCTCGATATGCTCGGGCAGCGCTATCGGCGCATAATCGTCCGCGCCTTTCGCCATGCGCATGATGACGCTGGCGTCGACCAGCGGCTTCACGCCTGGCCCCATCAACTGCTTGGCGTCGCGCGGATGGTAGCGGTAGAAAACGCTGACACCGGAACGGGAATCGTAGATGCGGCCGGCTTCCGAGGCGTAATCCCAATAGTCGGCCACGACCTCTTTCTTGAAAACCAGGCCCTGTTCGGCCGCCTCGCCGATCATCCAGCACAGCGGTATGTGGGCCAGCCTGTCGTCGGGGTAGCCGCCGCCGACATTGGCATGGCAGCCGGCAAACCAGACCTGCAGCAGGCGTGGATCGGCGGGTTGTGTCCCTTCGTGCGCGGCAGCTTTCAGCGCCGGCGCGGGTTCATTCCACGGGATGGGAAAGAAGGTGCGCCGCTCGTCGTCGATGCTGAAAGCCTGCCGGGCGCAATCGACCGCGTCGAGAAGACCCCGCTTCTCGAATGTCATCGGCCACACCCATTTGTTCACGGCCTTGGTCAACTCGTCGACAGGCAGCCCATAGGCCGCGACCGTGTCCCACACGCCGACGAAGGCGATGCGGATCTCGCTGGCCGAACGGAAGGCGGGGGCCTGCTGCTGAGCCTGCTTGTAGCTTCGGCTGCCGGTGATTTCGTTCCACAGATCGACCGCCCGGTCGCGTATGTAGCGGGCGAACACGACCCAGGGCAGCTTCGACCCGAACGCCTTCGGCCGGTATGCCCGATAGGCGGCGAGCGCGTTGCGGTCCAGCTCCTCTTCCGACTTGAAGTCGACCAGCCCTTCCCTGGCGATCATGCCGACCAGCACCCGGATGGTGAAGGCGCCGCGGCTGAAGCCGAAGGCGAAGATCCTGTCGCCCTCGCGATAGTTCAGGCACAGGAACTTGTAGAGCGCCAGCACCCGACGCTTGACGCCGAAGCCGAGCGCCAGCCCGATGATCTCGAAGGGTTTGAACTGCGACGTGCCGACGCCGTCGCTGAACACGGCGATCTGGTCGCCGCCGGCCAGGTCGAGCGCCTGGTAGAGCCGCCACACATTGGTCTTGAAGGCCTTGGCGGCGCTATTGCCGGTGCCGTCGGCGAAGACGACGATGTTCCGGGATTGGTCTGGAGCATCCGCCATCTCCGCTCCTCCGGGCGTCGACCCTACTGCTTGGCCGCGCGCACGTATTTGTCGATCTTGCCGAGCAGCCCCCACGCGGTCAGGGCCAGAGAGACCGGCATCAGGATCGGAGCCAGACCGGGGATCGAGCCGATGATCGGGATCAGTTCGCCCAGGGGCGAGGTTGTCGCCGCGGCCCCTGCCGTTCCAGGCGTCAGCAGGGCGCTCGCCAACACCCCCAAGATGCCGAGCGCGCTCTTGCGCCCATCGAGCAACTTTCCCAGCCATTGGCCGAGTGCTCCATTAACCGGCGTCAGCACATTTGTGGCCGCGGAATCCGGCGGCAGGACGACCGGATTGCCGTCGAGCCCCTGCGCCAGTTGCCGCAGCAGAAGCGCCAGGCTGGCCGCGGCCGCCACGCCCGTCTCGGCACCGGCTGCCGGCGTGGTCGTCGTTGTGGTGGCTCCAGGTGTCGTCGTCGTTGTCGCCGACTGCAGCGCCGTCAGCAGCGCCTGGATGATATCGCTCACTTTGTCCGTCACGACAGGATCCCCTTCTTCGCTTAGGTTCGGCGTGGGTATCGGAAGCGTCTGTTCGCCGTCTTCCTCGAGCCAGCGCTCCGTTTCGAGTCGCAGCTTGTTGACGCGCCGGTTGAAGCCGTTCTTGAAATGCTGGTAGTTGGGATGCGCGCGCAGCTTGGCATCGTAGAGATCGATCACGTCGCTGATCAGGTCCGAAAGCGGCGCCTTCGGGATCGCGCCCAGCGTCTCGCCGCCGATGCCGCCATCGACCGCCACCGAGGCGCCGTTCTGGTTGAGCGCCTTCTGCAGGTAGATCGCCGCCGTGCCGAGGCCTGCATGCACCGCGACATTGTAGACGGCGAGCGCGAGCGGGCCAGGCATCATGCCGCAGGAGGATTTCGACCAGTATTGCGAGAAATAGATGTCCTTGGCTTCCTGGTACGACATGTTGGCGACATCGGCCTTGGTGACCGGCTTGCCGCGCCACGCGGCGAGCGTGTTGCGGGTGATGCCGAAATTGGTGGCGCCGCCCGGGTCCTTCGGATCGTCCGAATAGCCGCCCTCGAACTCGCGCACGATCTCCTGGGCCCGTTCGAAATTGGCCTTGCCGCCATCGGCGGGCGGTGGCGGCGGCTGGCCGCCGGTTCCCGCCGCCTGGGGTCCGCCAGTGCCCTGCGTGGTGGCGCCGTTTGCCTGCGGCGTGCCGGCGCCCGACGGCCCGGGCGCGCCCGTCGGCGGCTGGAGACCCAGCGCCACCAGCAGCATCGTCAGCAGATCCGGCGGCATGTCGGTTTCATCGGGCAGGTCGGGATTGCCTGTTGTCGCCTCCTGGGCCGGGCCGGAGGGCGTGGGTGCGTTGCCGGCATTGGCAACGGTCGGCAGCGGCACACCCAGCGCCGCCGCCGTTATCTCGCCGCAGACGCCGTCGGCCGCGCCGGCGCCGAACTGGCGCCTTTGGAAGGCCACCAGCGCCATCAGCGAAAGCCGCCCGAAATTACCGTCCGGCGTGTCCTTCAGGTCGCCCTGGTTGACCAGCGCCTGCTGGACTTTCTTGGCGAGCGCTCCCGATGAGCCGAAGCGCACGACCTGCTTCAGCGCCGTATCGTCGACCTTGTCGACGGACGACAGCTCCTCGGCCGTAAACAGGAGATAGACGAAACGGGTCTGCTTGGTACCGTAGGCGCTGTCGATGAACGCGCGCCACGGGCCGGTCTCCGGCGCCATATTGCGCGACGGCGACTGCGGCAGTCCGCAGATCACCTGGCAGCCGGCGCTGGAATAGCCCGTCTCCGGATTGTCGTAGTAGGCGCAGTGGATGTTGTCCCAGACGAAGTCACCCGGACCCGAGCCGAAATCCAGCCTGTCCTTGAGGTCGTAGTCGAGATTGTCGGCGGTGCGCCACACCGGCTGGAAGGATGCCTGGCGGAAGGCGCGATGGCCGCTCGACTTGCCGGGCTTGTGCATGCCGCGCTCATGCTCGAACCGGCCTGGCATCAGCAGGTTGGTGCCCGAGCCGCCATTGGCCTTGGCGTTGGTGATGTTGGGCAATGACGGCACCGTCGAACCCGGGAACACCGCCACCTCGTCGGTCTCCACCTTCCACTGCCCAAGCGTGCAGCGCATTCGGCGAAAATCATAGGCGCTGAAATGCGCCGGCTGACTCTGCGCGAAAGTATTCTCGAACGGATGATCAGGTGACAGGCCACGAACACCAAAGAAAATCATGCCCTTGGCAGGAATGGCGTAGCCGTTCCTTTTGGCAGCGCGGGCGAGCAAGCTCGCACTTATAGAAATGTCCGCCATTGGAGCCCCCCAATTCGGCAACTCCAAATCGTATTCTTATATTTGCCAATATGTCAAGCGAGTCAGATTCGCCAATAAAATAAGATGAATCAATATCGTCGGGGATGCATTTTAATAAACTGTCTAAAGTTTGCCTTGAACCGAAAAACAATGGCCGATGAATTTGACGATGCAACCCGGCCGCCCCGCGAGGGGACGCCGGGATTGTCAACCGCGTTCAGAAGCGCGTCGAGAAGCTTGCCTTGAAGGCGTTTTCCATCGCGCCCGAGGCGAACTGTCCATCATAGGTAAAGCCGAGTCGGCTTGCCTGGCCGATCGCGAGATCGATGCCCGCCTGCAGCGCCAGGGCATCCCTGGCGATCGGCACGCCGGTCACCGTGAAGCTGTTACCGCCGGCGAACGACAGCTCGGCGGCGGGCAGGTCGGCGAAGGCGTGCCGCCAGCCAAGCGAGGCGCGCGCTTCCAGCGCCGAGCCGCCGAGCGTGAACGCGCGCGACACCCGGGCGCCGAGCGTGGTGAACGTGGCATCGTTGCGGAAGCCGCCGGAGGACAACGCCGCCGCCCCGCCATCCTCGCCGAAGCCGCGGGTCGAGAGATGGACATAGGCGAGGCCGGCGAAGGGTTCGATCTTCATCGCACCGGCATCGAAGGCGCGAGACGCCTCGCCGAACACCTGCACCGTGCTGGCGCCGTAGCTCGCCTTCAACTGCTCGCTGAAGCCCGCAAAGGCGGGGGCGCGCGTGGTGTCGATGTCGTGATGGCTGTAGCCGGCACCGAACTTCAGTTGCACCGTGTCGATCATGCCGCCGCCATAGGCCGCAAGATGCACGCTCGTCACCTTCGCCGAGGAGGCGCGGTCATCGACATCCAGCGAGCTTATGCTGATGCCGCCAAGGAAGCCGAGCGTCCAGCCATCCGCAATGGTCGCATCCGCGCCGGCGAAGAAGGCGCCGGTGCTGGCATCGACATCCCCGGCATTGCCGTCGCTCGCCAGCGAACGGGCAACGCCGGCGCCCTGCATCCAGAAGCCCCTCGCCCCGGGATAGGCGATCGCGGCGCCGGTCCGGCTCAGCGCCGCGTCGCGCAGCAGGCGGCTTTCGTCGACAAGCAGGCCCGCGGTCGCCGCGTGCACCTCGCCCGAAAGCTGGTCGAAGGCAAAGCGCGCGCCATCGGCCGAAAGCGGCGCGATGGCATTGTAGACCGGATTGCCGGCGCCAAGTCCCTCGATGCCGCCGGCCGCCGCCCTCTGGTTCGGCGTTTCCGCGACGGATGAGAAGTCCACGGCATTCCGTGTCAGGGTCAGCACGACATTGTTGCCGTCATCGCCCGTATAGCTCACGTCAGGCGTCAGGAAGGCATAGACGTGGGTAATGTTGGCGAACTGGCCCGTCACGGCGCCGGCGCCCTGGTTGTCGATGATGGTGTAGGTCTGGCTCGGCTGCCAGCCGGTGCCGGTCAGTTCATGCAGGGCAAGCGTGCCGCCGCTGACATCGACCGTGCCCGTCACAACCACCTTGTCGGCGCTGGTCGGATTGATCTCGACATCGAGCGTGCCGGCCAGCCGGTAATTGCCGTTGATGGTCTGCGTGCCGATCGAGGCACCGGGCGCATGGTGGCCGCCGGCCTGGATCGTCACCGTGCCGCCGGCCAGCGTGCCGATCGTTCCGGTGCCGCCGAGGGTGGCGCCGCTCGCCACTGTCACGTCGGCTGAACCTAGTGAACCGTCGACCTGCAGCAGGCCGGCATTGACCGTGGTGGTGCCGAGATAGGTGTTGGCGCCCGACAGGATCAGCTTGCCGGTGCCCTCCTTGGTGAAGCCGCCCTTGGCCAGCGCCCCGCCGTCGGAGATGATCCCCGAGATCGTCTCGTCGAGATTGAGCGCGCCGGTCTTGAGCGTATGCGCGCCGAGCGTGATCGCGCCGTCGCCGGAGACGGAGCCGAGCGCCACGCAGTTGCACAGGCCCGCCGCATCGAAGGTCGAGATATCGAGCGTGCCGCCGCTCTGGTTGATGACCTTGGCGGAAGTCGAGGCATTGTCAGCCCGGAACGCGGTGGTGCCGCCGCTCTCGTTGGTGATCACCGCGCTGCCGGCGCTGCTGCCGGCCAGGAACACGGTTCTGCCGTTGCCCTGGTTGGTGATGCCGGCTGTGCCGGCGCTCGACTGGTTGTCGAAGACGACCGAACCGTTCTGGGCCGAGATCGTCAGGCTGCCGGCGCTGACCGGGCCGGCAAAGCGCAGGCTGGGCTTCAGCGTTGCCGCCGGCGCGCCCGTCACCGAAACCCCGCCGGTGCCGAGCGCGCCGTTGGCCGCCGCAACGAGCTCGCCCTCCTTGATCGTCGTGCCGCCCTGGTAGGCGTTGGCCGCACCCAGTGTCAGCGTGCCGTCGCCGAGCTTGACGATGCTTCCCGTTCCCGAGATGCCGACATTGATGACGGCATTGTTGACCGCGGCGCCCGGATCGGCCGCGACGATGATTTCGGTTGCCGCCGAATTGGTGACCAGCGCGCCGCCGGCGCCGGCCGACAGCGTGTAGGTCCAGTTGGCCGGATGCGAGACGAAACGCAGGCCGGTGAAGGTCTGCGATCCGACCACGCTGACCGTGCCCGGCGTTCCGGCGAACACCGCCTTCTGGCCGGCCCAGGCGGCGTTGATGTTGCCGGCGGCATTCGTCCAGTTGGTGTTGGCGCCATTCCAGGTGCCGTTGCCGCCGCTCCCATCGGCAATGCCGCTGGGGCTCATATTGGCGCCGTCCCAGTATTGTTCGCCGGCGCCCGTCGCGACCAGCAGGTTGACCACGCCGCTTCCCGCCTGGATCGACCAGTCGCCGGGATTGAAGCCTGCCGGCACGGTACCGATCACCAGCCCGTTGTTGGTCAGCGTGCCGCCATAATTGGCGATGCGATAGGTGCCGTTGCCGAAGCCGCCGGCGTCACTCACCGAAAGCTTGCCGTCCAGCGTCAGCGCGCCGGTGACGTCGAACAGCGGCGTCGTGCTGGCCGCGCCCAGGGAGACGTTGATGTTCGAGCTGTCGTTCAGCGTCAAGGAACTGAGCGTCAGGGTCTGGCCGGCGACGCCAATGAGCGTGCCGCCATTGGCGACGGTGGTGGCGCCGACCGAGCCCGTACCGCCGAGCGCGCCGCCCGAACTGACCTGGAAGGCGCTCGACGCCATCGAGCTGTTGACCATCATCGTGCCGGCATTGACGTTGGTGGTGCCGGAGAAATTCTTGGCGCCGCCGAAAATCGTCAGCGTGCCCGAACCCTGCTTGGTGAAGGTCCCGGTGCCGTTTATCTGGCCTTGGTAGCTCGTGTCGGCCGAAGTGCCCGCCGTCAAAGTGCCGGTCCGGATCTCGAGCCGGCCATAGCCGGAGAGATCGCCCACCGTCTGGTTGAAACCATTGAGGTCCAGCACACCGCCGCTGCCGATGATGGCGCCCGTCGTCACCAGCCGGTCGTTGCCGCCCAGGATCAGGCTGCCGAAGGTCAGCTTCGTGCCGCCGGTATAGGTTTGCACACTGTTCAGCGTCAGCGTGCCGTTGCCCGACTTCTCGAAACTCCCCTCGCCCGAGATCACGCCGGAATAAGAGGGTGTGAGGTTGGAATAGAACAGCAGCCTGCTGTGGTTGACATAATCGCCGGTCAGCGAGCCGTTGCCGAAGATGCCGCCCACGTTCAGCTGTCCGCTGTTGATCGTCGTGCCGCCGCCATAGCTGTTGGCGCCGGTCAGAGTCGACGTGCCGGTGCCGTTCTTGATCAGTTGGCCGCTACCGGAGATGACGCCGGCATAGCCGAGGCCGAAATCGGTCGAACGGTCGATGATCAGCGTGCCGTTGTTGGTGACATTGCCGGTGATGCTGCCCGTCGTGCCGCCATTTCCGAGCTGCAGCACGGCGCCCGCATAGATGGTGGTGACCGGCGTGTAGGTGTTGTCAGCGGTGAAGATGGTCGTGCCGGCGATGATGTTGACGGCACCGGGTCCGTTACCGTCCAGCTTCGGCGCAAACACGTAATTGCCCGACGTGTGGTTGAAATTGACCGCTTGCGGCGCCACGGCGCTGCTGACGAAAATGGCTGTCGAAGCCTCGAGCGTGCCAGGTGCTGCCGCCGCGCTGGCGGCATCCGCGCCGATGTTGATCGTGCCCGAGGAGCCGGCCACACCGCCGATGCCGACGCCGCCCGTGCCGCCATTGACCCTGACCACGCCGCCGTTGGCGATGGTCAGCACGCCCTTGCCGGTCCCGCCCACGACCAGTCCCTGCGAGGCGTTGGCCGGAGAGCCGAGCGTGTCGCTGATCGTCCAGAGCGAACCGGTTCCCGTCACGGTGACAGTATCCGACGTGGCGGCCGTTGCATCGCTGGCGCTGGAGATAATGGTGTAGCCGGTGTTGAGCTTGCCGCCGCCCGACACGGTCACCGTCGCCGTCGAATTGTTGGCGTTGCCAAGATAGAGCCGATAGGGGGTGGTGAAGCTGGAACCCGAGCCGTCGATGGTGATCGCCGCCTTGGAATTGGCCGTGTTGGCGATACGGGCGTCGCCCGCGAGATAGCTGCTGGCGGTGGAATCGATCAGTACCGTGCCGCCGGCCAGCACATTGAGTTCCGAGGTCTGGCTGATCGACCCCATCGCCAGCGGCACGTTGTTGTAGACGCCGGTGATCTTCCACTGTGAACCGGCGCCGGTGACCGTGACCTTGCCGTTCACGATGTTGCCGACAGGCGTGCTCAGGATCGAGTTGGCCGTGCTGGTCACCTGCCCGCCCCCGGAGACGAGCAATGTGCCGGTGCCGACGCCGCCGACCGAGAGGTTTTCGGTCGTCCACTTGGCGTTGCCCGAAACCGTCGCCGTGCCGACGCCCGTGGCGTTGCCGCCGACATAGCTGAGCTTTGTCGAGGCGGTGGCGTTGTCGAGCAGCTGGAAATCGCCCTTGCCGTCGGCGCCGATGATGAAGGTGGCGATGCCGGCATTGCTCAAGGTGAGGTCGGAGCCGGTGCCGGTGACCACCAGTTGCCCGTCGGCATTGACTGAGCTCTCGCCGATGGTGATGTTGCCGCTGGATACGAGCTTGCCGCCATCCTCGACACGGACGCGGCCGACGGCGCCGGCATCGGCCGATATCGACAGGAACGTGTTCGTCCATTGCGACCCGGCCCCGGTGATGGTGACCGTGCCCGAGGATGACGGGTTGTTGGCCACGACGGCGCGGTTGGAGGTAACCTTGCCACCGGCCGAAATGGTCAAGGTGCCAGAGCCATAGTCACCGACGGTGAGGTAGCTGGCGCTGACCGCCAGCGTGCCGGCGCCGGTGACGACAAGCGCTCCGTTCGTGCCGGCCAGGCTGCCGATGGTGATGGTGTTGGCGAGCGCCCCGGCCGTGCTGATGGTGGCGGTGTTAACGCCCGCGGTGTTGATGGTGAGCTGGTCGGCGGATGTCGGCACCGATGACGGTGTCCAGTTGCTGGCGCTGAACCAGTTGTTCGAGGACCCGTTCCACGTCAGCGAGGCGCCAAGCGCCAGGGTCGAACTCGATACCAGCAACGCCGCGCCGGCCAGCGCAAGCGAGGCACGACGGCCCGCGATCGGACGCATTTGACTGCCCATTCGAACTCTGCCCCCAACGACCTGCGGATCGCTTTTCGACCCACGCAACATCCCCTTGGGCACACCGGCCGGCGGCCCGACTGAGAGGCTAGAGATGCACCTGTCGGGTCGATACCGGCAGATAGGGACAGATGCGGACAATTCAGGACATGGATTGGCCGGGAGGTACCCCGAGCCATGATGGGGAGCGCCCGACCAGTGCTGTCGGCCGGCGGATTGGTTCGGGCTGCGAATCAGCGAGCCGTGGTCGGCGCGCCGTGACGGCGGTGGAACAAGACCGCCCTCAGCGCGTTCTATCTGGTTGGGAGGACGCCATGAACGATACGCCGGCAACCCCCGTCGGCAGAGCGCTTTCGTCAAGCGAGCTGGTTACCGTCATGTCGCATTTCCTTCGCGCCGAGATTGCCCGCATGGCCGGCTGGCGCGATCGCATCGACCGCACCAGCAACTGGGCCATCACCGTCGTCGCCGCAATGCTGTCGGTTTCGCTGTCGACGGCCAGCGCCCACCACGGCGTGCTCCTGTTCGCCATGCTGCTGGTCCTGCTGCTGCTGTGGATCGAGGCGCGGCGCTATCGCTTCTTCGACGTCTACCGCGCACGCGTGCGCCAGTTCGAGCGCCACTATTTCGCGCAGATCTTTTCCCCGCAGCCGGACTTCGCGTCGGACTGGCTGTTGGTCGTCGGCGAGAGCCTGCGCGCGCCAAAATTCTTGGTCTCCCAACGCGTCGCGCTGGCCCGCCGCTTGCGCCGCAACTACATCCATCTGATGCTGATCCTGCTGCTCGCGTGGATCCTGAAGCTGTCGACGCCGAGCCTGCTTGATCAACATGCGCCGGTCGGCTTCGTCGGCACGCTGCGCGAGGCCGTCGGCGCCGCCGCCCTGGGTCCGGTTCCCGGCGGGGTGATCGTCGCGCTGGTCTCGGTCCTCTATGCCGGCCTGCTCGCGGCCGCCTTCCTGATGTCCGGCGACGATGGCGAACTGTCCTTCGGCGACGTCCATGTCTAAGTGAAGTCGATGTCTGAGTGAAGTCGATGCCTGAGTTCGGCGTCCGGCATCGACATCAGGCACCAGCCTGCAACGCAAACGCCAGCCGCGCGTTGTGATGGTCAGTCCGCCGCTGCACTTTGAGGGAACCCATGAACCGGCAACGGGCAACGAGGTCATACAGCGTTGCAGCAATCCTGATTCTGTCTGTTCTCCTGCTCGCGCCGGCCGGCCTCGCCCTCGCCGCGCAACCGGCCGCGCCCGCCTCGGGCATGGGCGGCTCGGCCGAAGGGCTGTTCGTGGCCGAGATCGTGCTTCTGCTCGTGGTCGGACGCGGACTGGGCGAGATTTTCCAGCGCTATGGCCAGCCGGCGATCATGGGCCAGCTGATCGGCGGCATCCTGCTCGGCCCCTCGCTGTTCGGCTTGCTATGGCCTGAAGCCCAGCACCTGATCTTCTCCACCGACCCGGCGCAGAAAAGCATGATCGACGCCGTCTCGCAGCTCGGCATCCTGCTGCTCCTGCTGTTGACCGGCATGGAGACGGACCTGCGTCTCGTGCGCCGTGTCGGAGCCGCCTGCTTCTCGATTTCGATCACCGGCGTCGTCGTCCCCTTCATCCTCGGCTTCGCGCTGGCGCAGGTCCTGCCCGCTTCGCTGCTGCCCGACCCGACCCAGCGCATCGTCGCCGGGCTGTTCCTCGGCACGGCGCTGTCGATCTCGTCGGTCAAGATCGTCGCCATGGTCGTGCGGGAGATGAACTTCATGCGCCGCAATCTCGGCCAGATCATCATCTCCTCGGCCATCATCGAGGACACGATCGGCTGGCTCGTCATCGCCGTCACCTTCGGCATCGCCACCAATGGCAGCCTCCAGGTGCTGCCGCTCGTCCTGACCGTGGCCGAAGTGGCGCTGTTCATGGTGTTTTCCTTCACCATCGGCCGCCGGCTCGTCTTCACGCTGATCCGCTGGAGCAATGATTCCTTCCGCAGCGAATATGCCGTCATCACGGTCATCCTCGTCATCATGGGCGTGATGGCGCTGATCACCAACCTGATCGGCGTGCACACCGTGCTCGGCGCCTTCGTCGCCGGCATACTGGTGGGGGAATCGCCGATCCTGTCGGACCATATCGAGAGCCAGTTGCGTGGCGTCATCACCGCATTGTTCATGCCCGTGTTCTTCGGCATGGCGGGCCTCTCCGCCGACCTTACCGTGCTGGCCGACCCGAAGCTGGCGCTGCTGACGCTGGCGCTGGTGGCGATCGCCAGCATGGGCAAGTTCGGCGGCGCTTTCCTCGGCGGCCGGTTCGCCGGCATGTCGATGAAGGAAGCGACCGCCGTCGGCAGCGCCATGAACGCGCGCGGCTCGACCGAGGTCATCGTCGCCTCGATCGGCCTGTCGATGAACATCCTTTCCCACAACCTCTTCACCATGATCGTCACCATGGCCGTCATCACCACGCTTGCCATGCCGCCGATGCTGCGCTGGGCGCTTGGACGCCTGCCGGTCGACAACACCGAGAAGCAGCGCGTCGACCGCGAACTGCTCGACGAGCATGGCTTCGTCTCCAAGCTGGAACGCCTGCTGCTGGTCGTCGACGACAGCCCGGCCGGCAAGTTCACGGCCTATCTCGCCGGGCTGGTCGGCGGCGGCGGCGGCATGCCGACCACCCTGCTGCATCTGAGGGACGGCAAGCTCGCCGGGTCTGGCGGCGGCAAGGGCTCGGAACAGGCGTCACAGCAGGTCAAGAAGGGTGCCGCCAGAAGCGCCAGGGCCGTCAGCAAGGCGGAGGACACGCTTGTCGACAAGGTCCACCTCACCGCCCGCACCGAACTTGAAGCAAGCGCCGAGACCATCGCCGCCGAGGCGCGCAAGGGCTATGGCCTTCTGCTGGCCGGGCTGGAGAACGCGCTGACCGGCAAGGGCACGTTCAGCGCCACGCTGAACGACATCAGCAGCGGCTTCGACGGCCCGCTGTGCCTTGTGCTGAACGGCGCCAGATCCACGGGAAGGATGCCCGTGCTGCGCGCCGGCGCCACCATTCTTATTCCCGTCAATGGCACCGAGGTCGCCCGCCGCGCCGCCGACTTCGCACTGGCGCTGGCACGGCCACACCGGGCTCGCGTCAAGGTTCTCTACGTCTCGCAGGCCAGGCAAGGCAGCCGGCCGGGCTCGGTCTCGCACCGCCGCGAGGAAGCCGTGCTGAAGGACGTCGCCGATCTCGCGGACCGGTACGGCGTCGCCGTCGACACGGCCATCCGCACCCGTGCCACGCCGGACAAGGCGATTGCCAGGGAAGTGGCCAAGGGCGCGGCCATGGTGGTGATGGGCGTCACCCAGCGGCCCGGCGAAGAGCTGTTCTTCGGCGATACGGCGACCGCCGTGCTGGCGGCCGCCGCCTGCCCGGTCGTGCTGCTCGCCAGCGAGCGCGTCAGGCGCGCCGGAGCCGACACCGATGAGACGGCAACAGAGATCGGTGCCTGAGCCGACGCCGGCTATATGCCGAAGAACTGCCGCCCGATCATGTAGCCCAACGCCACCACGACGAGCGGAAAGAGCGCCGGCGCAACCTTGCCCAGCATGGAGCCTTGTTGTTCTTTTGTCGGCGTATAGCGCGCATTGCCGAGATTCTTGGTCATGCCTACCCCTGGCCTACCCCTGGTCGATCATTTAATTAGTTATCGCTTATTTACAGCACGGCCGAATTAACGGTTTGCAAAGAAATTCGATCGAATAGGCGACCATCGCACAGCCCGTGGTCAACCGGCCGGCAGAAAATCAGCGCGGGCTAAGGAACCGAATGACCTGTCCCGGGGTTGTGGCGGTCGGGATGCGGTTCTTGTCCACCGAAGCCGGGAAAATACGGCAGCTCGCGCGGTCAAGGGTCACGCGGCCATCGAAGACAAGACGCGCCGATCGCCTGCCGCCGCGAGGACCGGCATGCCGGCGAAAGGCGACCGAAAAACTCGAACCAACGGCTCCTACTCGCGAGACGCAATGCCGCAAACCAGCACCGACATCTTGGCCGACCGCGATCTCGCTTTCCTCTCGGGCGGCGGCGAACTCGGCTGCCTGATCGCCACCTTCGACTGGTCCTCCACCTCGATCGGGCCGATCAGCGGCTGGCCGCAGAGCCTGAAGACGGCGACCTCGCTGATCCTGCGCTCCAAGGTGCCGATCGTCATGCTGTGGGGCGAGGACGGCGTCATGATCTACAATGACGGCTATTCGGAATTCGCCGGCGGCCGGCATCCAAAGCTGCTCGGCTCCAAGGTTCGCGAAGGCTGGCCCGAAGTCGCCGACTTCAACGACAACATCATGAAGGTCTGTCTGGGCAAGGGCGAGACACTGGCCTATCGCGAGCAGGTGCTGACCCTCAACCGCACCGGCAAGCCCGAACAGGTCTGGCTCGACCTCGACTACTCGCCTGTGCTCGATGAAAACGGCCGGCCGGCGGGCGTCGTCGCCATCGTCATCGAGACGACCGACAAGGTCGCCGCCGAGCGCTGGCGCGCAAGCGAACGCGACCGCCAGCGCCAGATGTTCGAACAGGCGCCCGGCTTCATGGCCATGCTGTCGGGGCCAAAGCATGTCTTCGAGCTGACCAACGCCGCCTACATGCAGTTGGTCGGGCACCGCGACGTGATCGGCCTGCCGGTCCGGCAGGCGCTTCCGGAGATCGAGGGCCAGGGCTATTTCGAACTGCTCGACCGGGTGTTCACGACCGGAGAAGCCTTTGTCGGCCATGCGCTGAAGGCCGAATTGCAGCGCACGCCGGGCGCTCCTGCCGAGGAGCATTACATCGACATCATCTATCAGCCGGTGCGCAATCCTGGCGGCGAGGTCATCGGCATCTTCGTCCAGGGCGTCGACGTCACCGACCGGCTGGTCGCCGAACAGGCGCTGCGCCAGAGCGAGCGCCGCCTGCAGCTGTCGCAGAACGCCGCCGGCATCGCGGCGCTGGAGCTCGATATCGCCAGCGGAACAGTGGTCGGCTCCGAGGGCTTCTGGGACCTGTGGGGCCTGTCGCCGCGCGACAGCGTCCACATCAGCGTCCTGGAGGACATCGTCGTGGCGGAGGACAAGGACGTCCGCTCGAACAGCGAGACCCGCAAGCAAGGCACCGCCGTGCCCGCCGTCGAGTATCGTATACGGCGCGCTGACACCGGCGAGTTGCGCTGGCTGTCGCGGCACATCGACTTCGTCCATGACGAGACGGGCAAGCCGGTGCAGATGTTCGGCGTCATGCAGGACGTCACCGACCGCCGCGAGGCGCAGGCCAGGCAGGAACTGCTGACCCACGAGCTCGAGCACCGCATCAAGAACATACTGGCGATGGTCTCCGCCATTGCCTCGCAGACATTGCGCAACAGCACCGACATCGCCGCCGCGAGCGCCACCTTCACCGAACGGTTGCGGGCACTGGCCAATGCGCATGACATCTTGAACAAGACACGCTGGACAAGCGCCTCGATCCGGGAAGTGGTCGAAAACACGATCGCGACCTTTCCGGCCGAGCGCATCGCTGTCTCGGGGCCGGCGCTGCCGATCAATCCAAAGATGGCGTTGACACTGGCGCTTGCCGTCAACGAACTCGCCACCAACGCGCTCAAATACGGCGCGCTGTCGACACCGGACGGCAAAGTCACCATCGTCTGGTCGCTGCGCCCCTCGGTCGAGCGGCCGGGCGAGACGCGCCTCATCTGGACCTGGCGCGAACGCGGCGGCCCGCCGGTGACGCCGCCCAGCCGGCGCGGTTTCGGCCGGTTCCTGATCGAGCGGGTGCTGGGCACCGATTTCGGCGGGTCGGTCGAGATCGACTACAACCCCGATGGCGTCGAATGCGTGTTGAACGCACCGGCACCCCAGTTGCCGACAGCCTCTTACTGACTACATAGAGCGTGCCATGAGTATTCAGCCCCCCGCCACCGTCCTCGTCGTCGAAGACGAGGCATTCCTGTTGTTTGCCATCGCCGACGACCTGCGCGAGGCGGGATTCGGCGTACTGGAGGCCAGCAATGCCGACCAGGCCATCCGCCTGCTGGAGACCCACGAGGATATCGGCATCCTGTTCACCGATATCGACATGCCCGGCTCGATGGACGGGCTGCGCCTGTCCGCCGCCGTGCGCGACCGCTGGCCGCCGGTCAAGATCATCATCACCTCGGGCAAACAGCAGCCGGCCCGGGACGCGATGCCGAATGGCGGGGTCTTCCTGCCCAAGCCCTACGCGCCGGCGGCCGTGGCCGCGACCATCCACGGCCTGCTCGGCTAGCGCGACAGACCGCTTGAGCAAGTCCGGCCGGGCTCGATTATCTTGCCTTGCCGCGCTTGAGGAGTTTTCGACACACGATCTTCAGCCGCTTGAATTCATAGCGGCGCCGCAGTCTGGCCAGGGCCGCCCGGTGCGCGGCATCTATCGCCGGTGGCGATTCCGGCACGCTCGCTTGCGGCAATGCAAGCAGCGCGTTGGCGTGGCGGTCGGCGAAGGGCCGCGGGTCATAGCTGGCGAACCGCGTCGGCGGATCGCTGAGCACCGTCGGATTGCTGTTGATCTCGAACACCAGCAGCCTGCCATCCGCCAGCGTGTAATCGATGCGCCCATATTGCATGCGGGCTTTTTCGAAGACCTGCATGACCTGGACGGCATGCGGGTTGGCGGCGATATAGGCGCGGATCTCATCGAGGTGCGCGCGGAGCGGTCGCTCGGCCGAATTCTTGACGAACCACGACGTCGCCATGGCGCAATGTTGGGCATAGATGGTATCGCCGACCCGGAACGCGGCGTATTTCCGGAAGTAGCCATCCGGCCCGGGCGTCCCCACCATCTCGACCACCATCGGCCGCACCAGCCTGCCGTCCAGCATGGCGAGCGCTGCGTCCAGCGCCGGCCGATCATGCAGCAGTGGCGGCTCCTCGTAGAGCGCCCCCACTTCATCGCGGATGAAGACGGGGTAGCGTATCGTGTCATCCAGTTCATGCGGTCTGAACACGCGGAAACCGTTGCTGCCCTGATCGTGCAGCATGCGCAGCAGCTCGAAGCGTTGCAGGCTGGCGGCCGGATGGTTCAGCTGGGTCAGGCCCGCTTGTTGCGCCAGTTCGGCGCTGAGGCGGGCTGCCTGCTGCATCTCGTCAGCAGTAAGCCGGTCCATGTCCGACCAGATCACAACGCCCGCGCGGACAGCGCGGAGCAGTCCTGCATCCTCATAGCGAACCAGCCGGAAGGATTTTTGCAGGTCCGTCCGGTGATAGAGCAGCACAACCGCCTGAGTGTAGGCGTGCTTTCTGTGTGTCACATAGAATATCATTAGCCACCGCTTTCACATACAATTGCAAAGCGGGTCCGGAATGGCTAGCCAGAAAGCCGGGGTAATTGTTAGCGGGCGTTTGGAGGGAGATGACTTTCGAGAGTGCGGCGTTTCCCATCCGTCCTTTGACAGGGGACGACCTGCCGTTGTTGATGGAGCTGGAGGCCGCCGCCTGGGCGCCGCCGCTTCGTGCCAGTGAGGCGACCATCAGCCACCGGTTGATGCTCGGACACACCATGTTCGGGGCCATCGACGAAGACGTCCTCGCGGGCACACTCTGCTTCACCGAAACCAGCCAGGATCCGTTGGTCCGCTCCGACTTCCCCCAGGATTTCGAGGCCTATTCCTCGCTGCCGCGCAGCGAGCCGGTAAACGCCCTTTATGCCTACAATCTCTGCGTCCGGCCCAGCCACCGCGGCACCAATACGGCCATCCGGTTGCTGAGGGAGATGGAACATCATGGCCGCCGCCTCGGCGCCCGCTGGCTGATCGGCGATGGCCGCTGCTCGTCTTATGCCGGCTCATCCGCCGCCGACGACGACAAGGTAAGGGCCGATCCGCGGTTTCGCGCGACCATCGATCGCTGGAACGAGACTGGCATGAGGCCGCCCTTGCGCGAGATCATCCGCGATCCGCTGCTGCGCCTGCACTACCGTGTCTACGAATGCGAATTCCTGTACGTCATGCCCGATTTCTTCCCCCAGGACGCTTCATCGGGCGGCTTCCGGGTCATTTCGGCGAAGGACCTGAAGACATGATCCACAGACCTGCCGCCACATGACGGTTCCGTTCTTCGATCCATTCGTCCTTGGCAGTGATCCCTTCCCGCACTTTGCCCATATGCGCGCTGCCGGCGGCATTGCGCGCGGCGCGGCGCCCTATCCGGAAATCGACGAGGCCTATTACGTCTTCAGCCACGACCTGGTGTCGCGGGCACTGAAACATCCCGACCTGCTGCAGGCTCCGCCAGGCAGATACGAGGAAGTTCGCCGCAAGCTTGTCGATCAGGCTCCGATGGCGTTGCTCAGCCGGTCGGTCCTGCTTGCCGATCCGCCGCAGCATGGCGGGCTGCGGCGGCCGGTCGCCGGCTACCTGTCGCGCCCTGCCGTCGAAGCGCTATCGCAAGGCATGCGCTCGCTCAGCCGCGACCTCGTCGACAAGGCTCTGGCGGATGGCGGCATCGAAGCCGTCGCCGGCCTTGCCGTGCCGGTCTCCTTCTGGCTGCTGCAGGAAATCCTCGGCATCGAGATCGAGGACCCGTGGATGCTGAAATCGATCACACGTCGCATGGCCGGGGCTTTCGACTTGCGCAGGGAAAACCCGGCAGCCTCGAGTGCCGAGGCCTATGCCGAATGCCAGGCCTTTGTCGAGGACCGGCTGACGCGTCACGCCTATCGCCCTGACGGCATGGTTGCGGGCATGACGCGGGAAGTGGCGGAAGGCCGCTGGTCGCGCGAGGACATGGTGGCCAACATCGTGTTCATGCTGTTTGCCGGCCAGGAGACCGTGGTCGACGCTTTCGGCAATGCCGTCGTCGCGCTGGATCGCTTCCCGGCCCAGCGCGCCCTCCTCGACAGCCGCGCCGTCGACTGGAACACCGCGGCCGCCGAACTGTTGCGGTACGGCGCCTCCGTCCAATACGCGGTCGCGCGCATTGCTGCGCAAGACATCGACCTCGGTGGCGTCAGGATAGCATCGGGCCAGGCGGTGGTGCCGGTGCTTGGCAGCGGCAATCGCGACGATGCCGTTTTCGCTGATGGCGACAGCCTGGACCTTACACGCGCTCCGGCCGTGTCGATGACCTTCGGCACGGGTCTGCATGTCTGTCTCGGCCAGCACGTTGCCCGCATCGAGATCGCCGCGATGATGGAGGCGCTGTTCACCCGTGCCCCGGACTGGCGCCTCGATGCCGCCAATGCCGAGCGCCGCCCTTCGATGTCGTTTCACGGCATGAGCACCGCCCCGCTGATCTTCAGCCGCGCTGCAGGAACAGTGGCCGGGTCAGCTTGACGACCGCGGGGTCCAACGATCTGGTGATTTCCGCCATCTTTGCCCGCAACGCGCCGACTTTCGCTTCGTCAAGCGGGTCGGGAATATCGTTCTGGTCGCGCGTCGCCGCATAGTCTTCCGCTCCCTGCGCCTCGCTTGCTGGTGTGAAGGCCGCACCGCGCCCGATCTTGTCGCGCAACTCTTGCCTCGACTTCACGGCGTAGTGGCGGATCCAGCCGACCTTCCATTCAAGCGGCATGGCCGCGGGATGCTTGTCCAGCGTCATGCCATCGACCAAAGTCTTGTGCAGTCCGATCGGAAAGCCATGGCCATGCGCCATGAAAAGCTTCGGGTTCCGCAAGGCCTTCGGCAGGACGGATGCCACGCGCGCAAATGACTTTTTCCAGCGCGCCGTCGAAGCGTCATGCCGGCCGCGCCTCTGAAACCGGACGGTTACCAGCTCGTCGTCATAGACCTCCTGACCGTCGCTGCCGAAATTAACCCACCGGAAGGCGGCGCTGCGAACGCTAGGCCGTCGCAGCAGCGAGCGAACCAGCTGGGCTCCTCCCCAAGGGGGTCCCTCGAGCGGCTCGAAGAACTCGTCGGCATCGATGAAGCCGAGGTATCGATAGCCGTGAAGCAGAGCCTGCCAATAAAGATAGGAATAGGCCCGGCGTTGCGGCTGGTGCGGATCGTGGCGCCAGTCGACCAGTCGGATCCAGCCGACGTCGCGCAGCGCCGAGAGCACCGCCGTCTGCGGTCCGGCGGTGCAATTGTCGGCGATCATGATGTCGAAGCCGTGCAGTTTGTGCCACGCGATCCATTCGATCACATAAGGCTGCTCCTGCTTCATGATCGCGCAGATCACGGGCCTGTCGACAGAAAGCGGAAATCTCATCGCAACCCCTTCGTTGCGATACCATTGCCATGGCGCAAGCGCGCAGAAAAGGCCGCGGCAATCCAAGACTGGCCGCCCGGCCTCTTGATGATCTACTTGTCGCTGTTTTCGAAGGCGCCGATGCCTTGCGCGATCAGGTTGGTGGCCATGACCAGCGAAATGATGGCGGCGGAATTGAACACCACCACCCACCATTTGCCGCCGGTCAGGAAACCATAGCCGTCGGCGATCGCCAGGCCCCAGTCGGCCGAGGGCGGCTGGATGCCAAGGCCGAGGAAACTCAAGGTCGCGATCGAGAAGAAGGCGTAGCCGAGCCTGGTGATCAGCTCGATCAGGATCGTCTCGCGCACATTGGGCAGGATCTCCAGGAACATGATCGCCAACCGCCCCTCGCCCGCCAGCCGCGCGGCGCTGACATAGTCGCGCTCGCGCTGCTCGCGCACCGCCGTGCGCACGGTGCGCGCCACCAGCGGCGCGTAGGCAAGGGCGATCACCGCGATGACCGTGAGGTTGGACGGACCGACCGCCACCAGCGCCATCGTCACCAGCACGATGAAGGGCAGCGACATGACGGCGTCGAGCAGCCGCGCCCCGACCGCGTCGACCATGCCCCCGAAGGTGCCCAACACCAGGCCGATGACGCTGCCGGCGCCCACGCCGGCCAGCGTCGCCAGCGGCGCCACCAGCAGGATGTCGCGAGACCCCACCACGATGCGCGAAAGCACGTCGCGGCCGAGCTGGTCGGTGCCGAACCAGTGCACCGCGTCGGGCGGCGTCATCATCGACAGGAAGTCCTCCGCATAGGGGTCGAACGGCACGAATTGCGAACCGCACACCGCGCAGGCGACCCAGAACAATAAAACTGCCGAGCCGATCACGGTCGACGGCGCCATGTCAGGTAAAAAGCCGCGCAATCTGCCGATCCGGGAGAGCCTGATGTCGCTGCGCATCGGCGACTGGGCGAGATCGGTCATGGTGCGCTCCGGCGGCGCTGGCGCGGATCAAGCAGCGCCTGCAGGAGATCGCCGATCGCGGCGGTCGAGACGAAGATCGCGGCCATCACCAGCACGCCTGCTTCCAGCATCGGGAAGTCGCGCGCCTTGGCCGCGCTCAGCACGAGGTTGCCGAGACCCTGTATGCCGAACAGCGCCTCGATCACCACCAGCCCGCCGAGCAGGAAGCCGCTCTGCGTGGCGATGACGGCGACCGTCGGCACCAGCGCGTTGCGCAGCACATGCTTGAACAGCACCTGCGCCGGGCTCAGCCCCTTCAGGATCGCGGTGCGCGTATAGTCGGCCGCGCGCGCCTCGATAACCCCGGCCCGCGTCATGCGCGCGACATAGCCGATGAGGTTCAGCACCAGCGGCAGCGCCGGCAAGATGAGGTAGTAGCTGGTCGTCCAGAACCCGGCCGCCTGCGGCGCGGCGCCCGTGATCGGAAACCAGGCCAGCCAGAGGCCGAAAACCATCAGCAGCAACAGGCCGGAGACGAAGTCCGGCACGATCGAGAGCGACACGCCGGTCAACACGATCAGCCGGTCGACAAAGCTGCCGGCGCGCAGTCCCGCGACGACGCCCGCGCCGATGCCGATCGGCACCAGGAACACCAGGACGACGCCGGCAAGGGCGGCGGAATTCCTGATGCTCTCCAGCACGAAGGGCGCCACCGGCGCCCGCATGGACAGCGACTCGCCGAAGTCGCCCGTGATCGCCCGGCTGAACCAGTGCCAGTACTGGGTCAGGACCGGCTGGTCGGTGCCGAGCTTGTGGTTGAGCTCGGCCACCGCCTGCGCGTCGGCGAAAGGCCCGAGCATGACACGGCCAACATCGCCGGGCAGCACCTGCCCGGCGAGGAAGACCAGCGCGCTGACCAGCCAAAGCGTCAGCAGCAGCGAGCCCGCCCGGGCCGCCAGAGGCCGCACGATCGTCAAGATGGCGATGCCGCTCACACGAACGACACGCGGTCGAGCAGCAGATGCGAGATCGCGGTGAAGCGCACGCCCTCGACCTTGGAGGAGACGATGCGGCTGTACTGCGAGAAATATCCGATGATCAGCGGCGTCTCGTCGAGCAACAGCGTCTGGATCTTGCCGGCCGCCAGGCGCTGGGCCTGCAGGTCGCGCGCCTTGCCGTAGTCGATCAGCAGCGCGTCATAGTCGGGATTGTTGAAATGCGCCGCGTTCCAGGCGCCCGAGCTCTTCAGCGTGGCGTTGAGGAAGATGTCAGGGGTGCCCCGGTGCCCGAAATCGGTGATGCCGAGATTGGAATCGAGCCAGGGCGAGGAACCGAACGTCGCCGAACCGTAATAGGCGTCCTGCGGCAGCACGTTGAGCTTGATGTCGATGCCGGCCTTCCTGGCGAAGTTCTGGATCAGCACCGCGTAGTCGGGAATGTCGTAAGCCCGTTCCGTGGTCAGCGTCACCTGGAAACCGTTCGGCACGCCGGCCTCGCCGAGCAGGCGCTTGGCCTCCTCGATATCCTGCTTGCGCTGCGGCACGGACGGATCGGCCGACGGGAAGATCGGCGCGAACGGCGTGTCGTTGCCGACGATGGCGCGGCCCTTGAGCAGGCCCTTCACCACCGCCTCGCGATCGATGGTCAGCGCCAGCGCCCGGCGGATGCGCTTGTCGGTGAACGGCGCCTGGTCGGTCCGCAGATGCACCTGGTCGTGCGAGCTTGCCTGCACGCTGAGCAGCTTGAAGTTCGGATTGCCCTCGATCGCCAGCTCCAGGCGCGTGGTGCTGGGGATGACGTCGAGCTGGCCCGCCTGCAGGGCAAGCACCTGCGCCTGTTCGTCGTCGAAGAACTTGATCTCGACGCGGTCGGGCAGCGCCTTGTCGCCCCAGTAGTCGGCGTTGCGCACGAAGCTCGCGCCCTGCTTGGGCCGGAAGGATTCGAACTTGAACGGACCGGTGCCGATGAAGTTCTTCTCGAAGTCGCCGGCATAGTCGGCCGGCAGGATGACGGCGTTGAACACGTCGGACGAGACATAGAACGGGAAATTGCTGTTGGGCTGGTCGAGATCGAAGGCGACCGTCTCGTCGTCGACCAGCTTGGCGCCGCCCTTCGACAGGATGCCCTTGTAGGCCGACAGCGCCCCCGAGCCGGTGCTCGGATCGACGAGCCGCTCGAAGGTCGTGACCACGTCCTTGGCGGTGACGGCGCGGCCGTCATGGAACTTCACGCCGGGACGCAGCTTGAAGGTCCAGCGCTTGGCCGTCTCGTCGGCCTCCCACGACAAAGCAAGCTTCGGCTGCAACCCGTCCTTCGGGTCGTCGAGGATGAGATATTCACCGACCTGGCTGATGACGCCGATGCTGGCCGGATCGGTGACCGTCACCGGGTCGATGGCCTTGGTCGGCTGGCCGAGCCCGACGCGCACCGTGCCGCCGGCGGCGCCCGCCGCGCGAGCCGGGCCTGGCGTGAACAACCCTTGCGAGGCGGCAAAACCGGTGAGACCGAGCAGTGCGGCGTATTTCAAGAGGTCGCGGCGCTTGAGGAAGCCCTGCGCATATTCGTCGACGGCGACATTCCATATGTCGCTGGACGGATTGCGCGAGGACTGGCCGCGCAGGAGGTCGATGTCGGAACGTTTTGTCATTTTTTCTCTCTCATGAATAGAAGGGGAAAGTGGCCGCCGTCAGGTCGGCTGGCCGTCGAGATCGATGCGGTCGACCGCTTGCGGATAGAAGGCGATGAGGCCCTTGATCTTGGCCACTTCGTCGATCGGCTCGCGGTAGCTCCAGGCGATGTCGGGGCGGATCGAACCGTCCTTCAGGACACCGGACCAGTAGGAGGCAATGCCCTTGTAGGGACATCGCGTCGTGGAATTCGACGCCGCCAGCCGATCGAGCCGGATGTCCTCCGCGGGCAGGTAGAAGCGCGTCGGCAAATGGGTCTCGAACAGCAGCACCGGGCGATGACTGTCGGCGACGATCTCGCCGTCGAACCAGACCTGCACATGGCTGGTGCTGTGCAGGACATCGATGCGCGCATAGGGGTCGCGGGCGTGGACGAAGACTTCCTCTTCCTCCTCGAACCATTGGTCGACCGCCTTCCAGGTGAAGGCGATGCGGCCGGCGAGCGGCGCGAGGTTTTCGTCCGGCGGCGCCGTGAACGACCAGGCCGCGTTGGCGGCGCGCTTGCCGCCGCTGTCGATATCCCAATAGGCGGTCTCGCCGCCCACCGGATGCGGCTCGCGATGCGCGGACGGCTTCAGCGCCGAGGGGTCGACCGCCGATGGCGGGAAGAAATAGATCGGCAGGAAATGGTTGGAGCGCAGCACCAGCACGTTGCGGCTGTCGGCGATGGTGCGGCCGCCGAATTTGACGCGGATGCGCTTGGGGCTGTGGAGCACATTGACGAGGCGCGGAGCGGAGGCTTCGCGGGGCTGGAGGTTCGGCGCGGCGGTCATGATCGGGTCCTCAGGATACGGCGCGCGCATTGGCGCGCTGCTCGGCGAAGCGGTTGGCGGGGCGGGCAAGGCCGAAGCGGTCGCGCAATGTGCCCGGCGCATATTCGGTCGGGACCAGGCCTCGGCGCTGCAATTCCGGCACCACTTGCTCGGCGAAATTCACCCAGTCTTCTGGCAGCAGCGGGAACATCAAATTGAAGCCGTCGCAGGCGCCGGAGACGAACCAGTCCTCGAGCTGGTCGGCGATCTGCTTCGGCGTGCCGGCGACCGTCGGCACCGAGCCGCTGTTGGCGAGCTTGCGGGCGATCTCGCGCAAGGTGAGGTTCTCCCGCGACCATTGCTTGACGCGGTTGAGCGAAGTGCGCCCGCCATTGAACGTGCTCTCGTCCGGCAGCGGCGGCAGCGGCCCGTCCGGCGGATAGGCGGAAAGATCGATGCCGCTCCAGCTCGACAGCAGGTCGATGCCGACCTGGTCGGGCAGCAGCGTCTGCAGATAGTCCTGCCGCTCACGGCCCTCGGCTTCCGAAGCGGCAACGATCGGCAGGATGCCGGGCAGGATCTTGAAGCTTTCCGGCCGCCTGCCGTGGCGCGCCAGCCGCTCGTTGATGTCCTGCCGGTACTTGATGCCGTCTTCCCTGGTGCTGAAGATGGCGAAATGCACGTCGGCCTGCGCGGCGGCGAAGTTCTTGCCGTCCTCCGACGAGCCGGCCTGCACGATCAGCGGATGGCCCTGCGGCGGCCGCGACACGTTGAGCGGTCCGCGCACCTTGAAATGCTTGCCCTTGTGGTCGATCGGATGGACCTTGTCGGGATCGGCGAAAAAGCCCGTGTCCTTGTCGATGAGGAGCGCCTCGTCCTCCCAGCTGTCCCACAGCGCCTTGACGATATCGAGGAACTCGCCGGCCCGCTCGTAGCGGAAGGCGTGCTCGATATTGCCGTCGCGGCCGAAATTGCGCGCCTCCTCGTCCATCGCCGAGGTGACGACGTTCCACGACGCCCTGCCCTTGCTGATATGGTCGAGCGAGGCGAAGAGGCGGGCCACATTGTAGGGCTCGCTGTAGGAACTCGACGCCGTGGTGATCAGGCCGATATGCCTGGTGACGCCGGCCAGAGCCGACAGCAGCGTCAGCGGCTCGAGGCGGGCATTGGCGTAGTGCGCGACGCCGCTCTTCACGGAATCCCAGATCGACACGTGATCGGCAACAAAGATGGTGTCGATGCGCGCCCGCTCCGCCGCTTGGACCAGCTCGCGGTAATAGTCGAAATCGAGCACCTCGCGGCCCGGCGCACGGGGGTGCCGCCAGGCCATGCGATGGTCGCCCTGCGGATTGAAGAAGAACGCGCTCAGGATCAGGTGCGACATCTCGATCTCCCTTTTTCGGTGCGGAAAACCGCCGGCGCGACGGCGTGTGGCCGGCGCCTGAAAATCTTCCTGTCCTTGAAAGTTAGATTGCGCTCAGACTTAATTCGAGTAATTTTATAGAGATTGTTCTAATTGAAAGCGGAAGCGATTTCCCAAGATCGCGCCGCACGCAGAAAGTGGTTTCCGGTCCTTCCATGTCCTCCTCTTCGCCCATCTCTTCCCCGGTCCTGAACGTTGAGAACCTCACGGTTTCCTACAGGGGCGCCGGGCGCATCCATCGCGCGGTCGATGACATTTCGCTCCGCATCGGCCAGGGCGAAGCCCTTGGACTGGTTGGCGAATCCGGCTCCGGCAAGAGCTCCGTGGCGCTGGCGGTGCTGCGCTATCTGCCCAGGCACGCCCGTGTCGAAGCCTCGCAGCTCGCCTTCGAGAACCGCGAGATCCGCGACCTCTCCGCCGACCAGTTGCGCCGGCTGCGCGGCGACCGCATCGCCGCCGTCTACCAGCATCCGGGCTCGGCGCTGAACCCGAGCATGACCATCGGCGGCCAGATCACCGAGACGCTGCTGCGCCATCGCCCCATGCATCATGACGATGCCCATGCGCGCGCGGCACAACTGCTCGCGCGCGTACGCGTCGCCAATCCAGAACGCGTGCTGCGGCTTTATCCGCACGAATTGTCGGGGGGCATGCAGCAGCGCGCCAACATCGCCATCGCCATCGCGCTCGACCCGGCGCTGCTGGTGATGGACGAGCCGACGACGGCGCTCGATGCCAGCGTCCAGTCCGAGATCATCGCCATCCTGGATGATCTGCGCCGCGAACACCGAACCTCGATCCTTCTGATCAGCCACGACATCAACCTGATCCGGCGCTCCTGCGACCGGGTGTCGGTGATGCAGTCCGGCGCGATCGTCGAAACCGGCGTGGCGGCGCAAGTGTTCGACAATCCGCGTCACGCCTATACGAGGGCGCTGGTCGCCGCGGTCCCGACGCTCGACCGCACCAAGCGCGCCGGCAGGCTGGCCGAGGATGCCAGCCCCGTCGAGACCGCTGCCGAAGCGCCCGCCATCCACGGCGCGGACGGCGCCTCGACCCGACCGCGCGACATCGCCGTCTGCTGCCGTGGGATAAAACAATCCTTTGGCGGTCAGCCGGTGCTGCATGGCATCGACCTCGACATCGCCGCCGGCGAGACCTTCGGCCTGATCGGCGAGTCCGGTTCGGGCAAGTCGACGCTGGCCCGCATCGTCACCGGCCTGCAGCCGCCGACGGCGGGCCGTGTCGAGCTGTTCGGCAAGACCGTGGCGCCGCTGGTGGAGCGGCGCCTGGCGAGCGAGCGGCGCGATGTGCAGATGGTGTTCCAGTCCCCCGACCGCACGCTGAACCCGCGCCAGCGGATCGGCCGCATTCTCGGCCGTCCGCTGCGGCGGCTGGCCGGCCTGCCGCGCCGTGCGGTGCCGCAGCGCGTCGGCGATCTGCTGGCTTCCGTGCGCCTCGCCCGCAGCACGTCGGAGCAGAAGCCCGGCACGCTGTCGGGCGGCCAGCGCCAGCGCACGGCGATTGCGCGTGCCTTCGCCGGCCTGCCGAGGCTGGTGGTGCTGGACGAGCCGACATCAGCGCTCGACGTTTCCGTGCAGGCGACCGTGCTCAACCTGCTCAACGATCTGCAGAAGAGCAAGGACACCGCCTATCTCTTCATCAGCCATGATCTCAGGGTCGTGCGCTACATGGCCGACCGCATCGGCGTGCTCTATCGCGGCCGGCTGGTCGAAACCGGCTCATCGGACCAGATTTTCGCCGGTCCCAACCACCCCTACACGCAAATGCTGCTGGAGGCCTCCTCGCATGACGGTCCGGCCGCGACGGTCGCGGAGGCGTCGCCAGCCATCGAGGTTGGCGCGGACGGCTGCGCCTTCGCCGGCCGCTGCCCGCTGGCTGACGAGGCCTGCCGCGCCGCCGAGCCCATGACCCGCGAAGTCGCGCCGGGTCATTTCATCGCCTGCTGGAAACGCGCCGGCTAAGCCCCCTACCCGCCGAGATAAAGCCGGTGCAATTCACCAGGCGACTTCAGCAGCTTCAGGCAGTCGCCGTCATGGACGACACGGCCGCGCCGCATGACGTAGGCGCGGTTGCCGATCGACAGCGCGAGTGCCGCGAACTGCTCGACCAGCAGCACGGCCAAGCCGTTGTCGGCGAGCTTGCGGACAGCGCTCATCAATCGCGTGACGATGACCGGCGCCAGGCCCGCCGACATCTCGTCGATCAGAAGCACCTTGGGCCGCGTCAGCAGGGCACGCGCGATGACCAGCATCTGCTGCTCGCCGCCCGACAGCAGGCTTGCCTTGACCGAGCGCCGCTGCACCAATTCGGGAAACAGCGCATAGGCCTCCGCGATATCAGCCCCCGCATGCAGGCTCACCCGAAGGTTCTCCTCGGTGGTGAGCTGGCGGAACACGGTGCGGCCCTGCTCGACATGGGCAAGGCCTTCGCGCGAACGCACCCCCGGCCGCGCCTTCTGGATCTCGCGGCCGTCGATTTCGATGGTGCCGCCGGCGACCGGGATGATGCCGGACAGGCCCTCGAGCAATGTCGTCTTGCCGGCGCCATTGGCGCCGAGCAAGACGCTGATGGCGCCGCTCTCGACCGCGATGTCGAGCGAGGACACGACAGGCAGCTCGCTGCGGTTGATCGACAGGTTGGAAACGACGAGCTTGCTCATGCCGCCACGCTCTCTTCCTCGATGCCGAGATAGGCCTTCTTCACCGAGCCCTGCTCCAGCACCCTGGCCGGCGGGCCAGACGCGATGACACGGCCGAAATCGAGCACCGTCACCTCCGAGCAGACCGCCCGCACCAGGTCCATGTCGTGCTCGACCAGCAGCACCGCCGAGCCGAACAATTTCGGGATCTCGGCGATGCGCTGCCCCAGCCGCACGCTCTCCTCGTGCGACTGGCCGGCCGCCGGCTCGTCCAGCAGCACAACCGCCGGCCGGGCTGCCACGACGCCCGCGACATCGAGCAGGCGCCTCGTTCCTGCATCGACCGAGACAACCAGCGTGTCGGGATCAGGGCAGTCGAGCCAGCTCAGGATCGCCTTCGTCTCGCGCGCCGACAGGCCCTGGGCGGCCAGCGCCAGATAGCCGCCGACGGTGAGTTCCGGCGCGATGCGGTTGGTCTGCCAGCTGCGACGCACGCCGGCACGGGCGCGCAGATGCGCGGGCATGCCTTCGAGCGGCTTGCCGGCCAGCCTGATGCTGCCCTCATAGCTGGAAAGGAAGCCGGCGACGGCGTCGATGAAGGTCGACTTGCCCGCGCCGTTCGGCCCGATCAGTCCGGCCACCGTGCCGGCGGCAACGGTGAGGCTCACATTGTCGAGCGCCACGACGCTGCCATAGCGCACGGTGAGTTTGTCGATGGCCAGCGCCGGTCCGGCCGGACGCTCGATCGACGCCGGCAGGTCGCTTGCCGGCGCCGAGGCGCCAGCTCTCACGCGCGCCGGCAGCAGCTTGCGCAGTTGCCGGCGGAAGGTTTCGCTCATCGTCTCGCCAGTCGACAACGCCTGCGTGGCGCCGATGGCGAACAGCACATTGCCGATGTCCTGCGGCAGGTCGAGCCGGCGCAGGATTTCCGGGAACATTACCACCAAGAGCCCGCCGATGATGGCGCCCTCGGCGAAATGCGCGCCGGTCATGACCGCAACTGCGTAGAGCGACAGCGACTGCATCATGCTGAAATTCTCCGACACCAGCGTGCCGAGATAGCCGGCCAGCAACCCGCCGGAAACGCCGGCGACGAAGGCCGAGATGGCGAAGGCCGAGAGCTTGGCGGTGGCGATGCTGACGCCATGCGCCGCCGCCGCGCGTTCGGAGTGCCGCACCGCCAGCCACGAGGCGCCGAGCCGTGAACGGCTGAGGATTTCGAGTGCCACCGCGATGGCTGCGTAGAACAAAAGCACGAAGACGAAATAGCCTTCGTCGCTGTCGAACAGTTCCGGCCGCGGCACCTGCAGGAAGTCTGTCTGGCCGGGATAGGTCATGGTGGCCAGGATGGTGTCGAAGGCGGTGGCGAAGGACAGTGTGACGATGGCAAGGTTGATGCCGCGCAGTCTCAGCGCCGGCAGGCCGATGGCGACACCGAGCGGCACCGCCGCCAGACCGCCAATGAGGATCCAGACGGGCAGCCCGCCCGGCGCCTCGGCAAGGTTGAGGTAGCCGACGGTCCAGGCGCCGACGCCTGCGAACGACATCTGGCAGAGCGCGATCATGCCGGTACGCCCGGCAACGAGGCCGAGGCTTTGCAGCGCCACGCCGGTGATCAGCACCGAGGTGGCCAGGAACACCCAGTAGGATGGCAGCAGGCCGAGCCAGGCGACGCCGCCGGCGACAAGCGCCACGGCAATGATGGTGAGCGAGGCTCTCAGATTAGCGCGCTTCATCCCAACGGGCCTCCCGCTGCGACCACAGGAGTACGGCAAGCACGACCAGGAACGGAATGGCGCTGCGGTACTGGCTGACGCTGTCGATGGAACTCGCCATGCCCTCGACCAGACCAAGCACGATGCCGCCGGCAAGCGTGCGCCAGAAGCTGCGGAACAGGCCGACAAGCGCGGCAGCCAGCGCCGGCACGACCAGCAGGCTGAGCGTCATGAAGTTCGGCGAGCGCTGCGGCGCGATGATCATCAGCGCGAAGGTGGTGAAAGCGCCGGTCATGCCCCAGACCAGCAGCGACAGAAGCTGGACCCGGATGCCGAGCAGTTCGGCCGCCATCGGCCGGTCGGCGAGCGCGCGCAGGTTGAGCCCGACCTTGGTTCTGTTGAGGAACAGGTCGGCGAGAACCGTGAACAGCGCTGCCAGCCCGATGGTCAGCACCGAGGCGATCGTCACTTCGACGCCGGCCATGCGGAAGGCGGAACCCGGAAACAGCTCCGGCATGTTGTGCGGATGCTGGCCGCCGGTGAGCCGCAGCCCGATGGCAATGATGCCGACCAGCAGCGCCACGGTGACCGCCGCCTTGGTCGAGGCGCTGGCCTCGCCGAACCAGCGCGTCATGATATAGCCGATGGCAACGCCCACCAAAGTGCCGGCCGCGATGCCGGCCGCGACCGAAGGCCAGATCGGATATCCGGCCTCGTAGAGCGCGATCAGCACGAAGGTGCCGGCCGTGCCGATCGCCGCCCCGGTGAAATTGACCACGGCGACCAGCCGGTAAGTGAAGACGGCGCAGACACCGAGCAAGGCATAGGTGCCTCCCGCGGTCAGCCCCGCCACGGCTGAAGTAAGCAATGCGTTCATATGGGTTCCAGTTGGGACAAATGGCAGTCTTCGAGCCGGCTGTTGCCGAGGTCGGCGCCGCCCCTCATTGTCCTGCCGGACATTTCTCCCCGTGAACGGGGAGAAAGCGGCTGGATGTCCAGAGGCGGCGCCGACGCCCGGGAGGACCTCACTTGGCCTGCGGCAGCACCACCCAGTCCGGCGTCTCGACGGTCCAGGCGCCCTTCTCCAGCTTCATCACCTTGGTCGCCTGCATCGGCGAATGCGTCTTGGCCTTGCCGAAGACATAAGCACTGCCGGCGAGCGGATTGGTGATCGGCTGCATGTCATGCAGCGCCTTGGTCACGCTCTCGCGCGTCACGTCGCCATCGATCGAGGCCACCACTTTCAGGAACAGCTGGGCGGCGAGATAGCCCCCTTGCGAGAAGGCGGTCAGCGGCCGGCCGGCCTTCTGCATGTCCGCCACCCACTGCGCGTTGGCGGCCGAGCTCTTTTCGGTGAAGGGCTCCCATTCGGTGCCGACATAGATCGGCTGCTTGGTGTCGGCCAGCGCCGAGGCGACCTGCTCGGTGTAGCCCGGCGCCAGGAACAGCCAGTTGATGCCCGTGATCTTCTGCGCATCGACCGTCTTGATCAGCTGCACCACCTGCGGCTCGACCTGGTTGGTCAGCACCGCGTCGCAGCCGGCGTCGCGCGCCTTGATGACATAGGGCGTCAGGTCACCCTGGAAGGGTAGCGTCAGGTCGATGAGGTGGATCTTCTTGCCCGAGATCTTCTCCCAGTTCTCGATCGCCTTCTTGTAGGCCTCCTGCGTGCCGCCGATGATGATGAAGAAGGCGCACAGTTTTTCGCTCTTCAGCTGGTTGGTGGCGTAGTAGGCCATCGCGGTGGAGAGCGTGTACGGCCCGACATTGACCGGCGCCACATTGGGCGAGGAGAAGCAGGCGGCATCGACGCCGAGCCCCTGAACCGACAGGATCTTCTTGCGGCTGTAGGTGGCGGAATTGACCGCGCAGTCGAGCAGGCTGCCCGAGCCGACCAGCGCCACCGCTTCCTTGTTGTCGATCAGGTCGCGCGCGGCCTGCGCGGCGACCGCCGGGTCCGCCTTGTCGTCGGCGATCGTGTAGTCGATCTTGCAGCCATTGATGCCGCCGGCGGCGTTGACGGCGTCGAAGGCCGCCTTGGTCGCCTTCGGCACTTCGCTGAAATCGGCCGGACCGGTGATGGTCGACACCGCGCCGACCTTGATCGTTCCGTCCTTGCAGGTCGGGCCGGCGGCGGAGGCGGCGCCGGCCATCGCGGCAAGGCCGATGCCGGCTAAGGCTGCTTTAAGCAGGCTGGATTTCCATTGCATATCAGTCACTCCCCTGTTTTTCCTGATTCATTTCCTGATCATGCGGCAGCGCGCGATGGCGCGCCGATGCTGGCGGGATCGATGGAAGCGAACTTCACCAGCGTGCGTGCGATGGTCTCCCTGTCGATATCGCGCACGATGAACACCAGCCTGGTGCGCCGGTCGGCGGAGGGCCAGGCATCGAGCCGCACCGGCGGATGAAAGACGTGCTGAACGCCATGCAGCACCAGCGGCCGCCCGGGCTGGTCGGTGACATGCACCAGGCCTTTCAGCCGCAGCAGATCCTCGCCCTTCAGCACTGCCACATAGTCGAGCCAGCGCGCGAAGGCGGACCACTCCACCGGTTCGTCGATGACGAAGCTGTAGGACTGAATGCCGTGATGCGCGTGGACGTGATGCTCGCCGGGGCCATGGTGATGGCCGGGATGATCGTGCGCGCAATCTGGCCCGCATTCGTAAGCCGAGATATCGAGCCACGCCGCCACCTCCCGCGCATCGCTCGCCATGGCGGAATGCGTGATATCCATGAGGTCGAAATCTGTCTCGCCATTCCTCGCCAGGCTTTGCCGCGCCGCCGGCGCGAGCGCCGCCAGCCGGTGCCGCAAGGCGCTCAGGGCCTCATCCGCGACCAGATCGGCCTTGGTCACCAGCAGGCGGTCGGCGACGGCCACCTGCTTGGCCGCTTCCGCGTGACGGTCGAGCGTGGCGGGACCGTTGACCGCATCGACCGTGGTGACGATGCCGGCCACGACGTAGCGCCCGGCGAGATCCGGCTCGGCCATCAGCGTGTGCAGGATCGGTGCTGGGTCAGCCAGTCCCGTCGTCTCGATCAGGACATGGGTCAGCCCGGGCAACCCGCCGTCGCGGCTGCGCCGATCGAGCGCTTTCAGCGTCGCCACCAGGTCGCCGCGCACCGTGCAGCAGACGCAGCCATTGTCGAGCAGCGTGAACTGTTCCTCGCTCGCCTCGATCAGCAGGTGGTCGAGCCCGATGGCGCCGAACTCGTTGATGATGACGGCGGCGCCCGCCAGCGAGGGCCGCTTCAGCAGCCGGTTGAGCAGCGTGGTCTTGCCCGAGCCGAGGAAGCCGGTGAGGATGGTGACCGGGATCGGACGATCAGCCGCGCTCATACACCACCCTCCCCTCGAACCAGGTGGTCAGCACCTTGGTGTCGGCGATCTCGTCGGCGGGGGTTTCCAGCACGTTGCGGTCGAGCCTGATGAAATCGGCCGACTTGCCGATCTCGATCGAGCCGACCGTATCGGCGAGCCCGATGGCGCGGGCGGAATTGATGGTGAAGATTTCGAGCGCGGTGGCGACGTCGATCGCCTGCTCCGGCCACAGCGCGACGCCGGCGAACTCGCCGCTCGGATTGCGCCGCGTCACCAGCCCCTCGATGCCGTTCCACGGATCGGGATTGGGCATGACGGGCCAGTCGGAACCGCCGGCCAGCAGCGCACCGGCGGCAAGCAGATCCTTGTTCGGCCAGAAACGCTGGGCGCGCGCGTCGCCCATCGTCTGCTTGTGGCCTTCGAGGAAACTGGTCGGGTACCACAGGAAGGGCGACAGGTCAGCGGCGACGCCAAGCGCGGCGAAGCGGGCGATATCGTCGGGCGCGATGTAGCTGGCATGCGCGATGTGGTGGATCAGCCTGGTCGGCCCGTTGAAGGAGCGCACGACGTCGATGGCGTCGAGCGCCTGGCTGACGGCGGCGTCGCCCGCGCAGTGGATCTTCACGCCGAGCCCAAGCTTCTCGCATTTGCCCACCCAGCGGATCAGCTCCGGCACGGTGACGATGGTCGAGCCGCGAAAACAGCAGCCGAGGATCGCGTCGTCGACATAGGGCTCGTGGAAGGCGGCGGTGCGCGCGCCCGGTACACCGTCGAGGAAGATCTTCACGAAATCCGGCCGCGCATGGGCGCCGCGATAGTTTTCGCGCAGCGCGATGAGCTCGTCACCGGCAATGCCGAACATGAAGGACGGCTCGACCGCCGGCATCGCCGACACCGACCAGGCGGTGAGTTCGCCGCGATCGTCCAGTCCCTTGAGCGCCGCCAGGATCGGCTGCATCGCGGCGGCGTCGAGGAAGGCGGTGACGCCATAGGAGTTGAGCGTGGCGATGGAACGCGCCATCGCCGCCCGGTCCATTGCCTCGCTATAATGGCCCGACCTGGCAATCGTGCTTTCGACGATGCCGGCGGCGGATTCGATCATCATGCCGGTCGGCGCGCCGGAAGCCGGGTCGCGGCCGATCGAGCCCTTTTGCGGATCGGGGGTGGCGGCCGAGACGCCGGCCAGGCGCAGCGCCTCGGAATTGATCCACCTGTTGTGGTAGGTGTCGTCGCGCAACATGACCGGCCGGCCCTGGCTTGCCTTGTCGAGTGCCGCCAGCGCGTCCAGCGTGTTTAGCCTGGGCAGGAGATCGCTGCCCCACTGGCCACCGATGATCCACGCCCCCTGCGGCGCCCCGGCCGCCGCCTCGGCCACCCGCGCGATCAGCGTCTCGAAGCTCGAGGTTGGCGAAAAGCGCAGCTCGAACAACTCGGCCTGCCCGCCCATCATCAGATGCGCGTGCACGTCGACAATGCCTGGCATCAGCATCGCGCCCTGGAGGTCGACGACTTGCGTCGCGGCCCCCGTCAGCCCGGCGACCGCGTCCGCCTCGCCCACCGCCACGATGCGCCCGCCCTTGACGGCCACCGACGAGGCCCATGGCCGCGTGCGATCCAGCGTGTAGATCAGGCCATTGGTCAGAACCAGGTCGGCACTTCTGTCGGGCATTGTCTCGCTCTCCTCGGCGCCGGCGCCATGCGGGCGGCCCGGCCATTTCGGGCATGGCACGCCGCACCGCGCGTGGCGCTGCCGCGAACCTTCGTGCCCCTGTTTTTTTTGTTCCCATTGCGGTTCAGCATATGAACCGATGTTTTGTATGTTATAGCCAGACTGCAAGCCGCGAAGGCCGCTGTCAAGTTAATTCACACGCTAAGTACTTTTGGAGATGTCTCGATGAGCACGGTCGGCAAGGCGATTTCGCTGCTGGAGCTTTTCACGCTGAAGGAGCCGGAAATCGGCCTCTCCGACATCGCCCGCAAGTCCGGCCTCGACAAGGCGACCGCACGGCGCCTGCTGGTGGCGCTGTCCGAGCACCGGCTGATCGAGCAGGAACCGCTGAGCCGCCGCTACCGGCTTGGCGCCGGCCTTTCGCGGCTCGCCCGCATGCGCGACGCGCATCTGCCCTTCGTGCGGCTGGCCGCCCCCATCGCGCGCGAGCTGGCGCAGGAGACCGGCGAGACCGTGCACCTGTCGGAGTTCAGCGCCGGCGCGCTGCTGACCGTCCATGTCGAGCTTTCGGCCAGGGCCAACCGCGTCAGCGTCGATGTCGGCCAGATCCTGCCGCTGCACGGCACGGCGTCGGGCATCGCCTTCCTCGCCTTCTCGCGCCCGCAAAGCGTGGAGGCGCATTTCGGCAAGCCGCTGACCGCCTTCACCGCCCACACCATGACCAGCCGCGAGACGGTGATGCAGGCCGTGCGCCTGGCGGCCTCGCGCGGCTATTCGCGCAGCGCCCAGGGCTATGAGGAAGGCGTGCACTCGGTCGCTGCCCCCATCCTCGGCTCGGACGGTTTTCCCGTCGGCACGCTGGCCGTCGCCTCGCCGCTGTCGCGCATCGACGACGAGACCGCCGAACGACAGGGGCTCGCCGCGCGCGAGGCGGGGCGGCGCATTTCGGCCGAGCTGACCGGCGAGCAATGGCACGCATCCGTGCCGTTGCAGCCGAGATAATTATCATGTTAAGTTCTTATCCGTTGCATCGGAGCGCCGCCACGCGCCACAATGCCGGGACTGGACGGACACAAGCCACAATTCCCGCTTCAAGACGGGGAAGGCCGTTTTGAGGAGGAAACGAGATGCACGCTGCCGCCCACCATGTCAGCATCGCCGACGGCGAGGCTTTCCTGTCGACCTCGCGCCTGCTGTTCGGCCCGATCACCCAGCGCTTTTCGCGCGGCGCGGTGCCGTCCATACCGCAGCTGGTCTCCGTCAATCTCGGCGCCTGCCGGCTCTCCGAGATCAAGGCCAATTCGCATCTGGTGGTGAACGACCGCCTGTTCTGGCGCAGCTTCGACCCCGATGCGATCAAGATCCTGATGCAGCTCTCCGGCCGCAGCCGCTTCGAGCAGCAGCAGATCGCCGTCGACCTCGGCCCGCAATCGGCCGTCATCTACGATCCCGTGCGCAGCTACTCCCTGCAGAACCTGAGCGATGTCGACCAGCTGATCCTGCAGGTGCCGCGCTCGACTTTCGGCGACGACACGCTCGCCCGCCTCTGCGCCCCGCTGCCGCTGCCCGGCAAGGACGACAGCCTGACCCATATCGTGTCGGGCCTGATGCAGATGGCGATCGGCGAGGCGCACAGGCTGGACGAGGCCGGCAGCCGGCGCGTCGGCGAAAGCCTGATCCAGCTCGTCAACGGCCTGATCCAGGCCAAGCCGGTGGCGCCCGAATTCCGCCGTTCGCCGCTGGAGGCGCTGCGCGAGCGCATCGTCGCCTATATCGACGCCAACCTCGCCCGCAGCAGCCTGTCGGCCGAAGACATCGCCCGCCATATGGGCTGCTCGCGCCGCTACCTGCACCGCGCCTTCGAGGGCGAAGGCGCCACGCTGGAACGCTTCGTCTGGGACCGCCGGCTGGAGCGCAGCAAGGAGGAATTGCTGTCGCCAGCCCGCGCCTCGGCCTCGATCTCCGAAATCGCCTTCGCCTGCGGCTTCAATTCCAGCGCCCATTTCTCCCGCGCCTTCAAGAGCCGCTACGACGTGGCGCCAAGGGAATTGCGCGACCGGCTGCGGGCGGTGGTGCATTGAGCGCGCGAGGGAGCGACAGATGAGCGAAGATGCAGCAGGCGCCGGCCCGGCCATGCAGCAGCATACGAGGCCGCTGGCCGAGATCGCCAGCTACCATGCCCATGTCTATTTCGGTGGGCAGCCCGAGCGCCGGCACGCCGAATGGCTGCGCCAGCGCATCGGCGAGCGTTTTCGCGTGCGGCTGGGCAACTGGCACGACAGGCCGGTCGGCCCGCACGAACAGGCCATGTACCAGATCTCCTTCGCCACCGAAATCTTCGCCACGCTGGTGCCCTGGCTGATGCTGAACCATGGCGGCCTCAGCATCCTCGTCCACCCCAACACCACCAACCCCAGGCGCGACCACCTGATCGACCCGGTCTGGATCGGCCGCGCGCTCAACGTGCATGGCGAGGTGCTGGGCGAGGAGGACGAGGCCGAGGAAGCACTGGAGGTGAACACGCAGCCGACATTGCCGGCATGATGTCGGCTAAGGCGGCTTGCCTGCGCGTGCCCCGCGCATTCGGCAACGGCCAGATGACGAATTAAGAGATGACGGATCGAGAGACGACAGCATGAACGACCGCCCCTTTGTTGCCGGAAGATTGGCCGCCGGGACCTTGCCCTATCTGACGGCGGCCCTGCTCGACCGCCTGGAGATCTCGACGAAGGACATGGTCGACGAGGTCGAGCGCCACATATCGGGCCAGCGGCAGGGCGAAGTGTGGTGTGCGCCCAAGGCGGTGGTGCTGCCGGGCGACGACCGCTACATCATGGCCACGCTGGGCGTCGCCTCCACGCCGCCGGTGTTGGCCACCAAGTCGCTGGTGGTGAACCCGCGCAACGCCGGGCGCGGCCTGCCGACGCTGAATTCGCTGATCACGCTGCTCGACGCCGAAACCGGCCTGCCGCTCGCTTTGGTCGACGGCAACTGGGTGACGGAGAAGCGCACCGCGGCGCTGAGCGCCGTCGCCGCCAGGCGCATGGCCAGAAGCGACGCCTCGTCGCTGGCCTTCATCGGCTGCGGCGTGCAGGCGCGCGGCCACCTGGAAGCCTTCGCCGACCTCTTCCCCTTGCGCGAAATCCGCGCCTTCGGCCGAGGCGCCGCCAACCGCGACGCGCTGTGCGACATGGCGCGGGCGCGCGGCCTGGAAGCCATCCCCTGCGACACGCCGAGGCAAGCGCTGGAAGACGCCGACATGGTGGTGACGTCGGTGACCCTGGTGCCAAAGCCGACGCCCTTCCTCGACGCCACCTGGCTGAAATCAGGCAGCTTCGCCGTGATGACCGACCAGGCCCTGCCCTGGCTGCCCGAAACCATGCCCCGCTTCGACCGCATCATCGTCGACGACCTGGAACAGGAGAAGACCATGGCCAAGCCGATGATCGACCCCGCCACCGCCGCCGGTGATTTGACCGGGCTGGTGTGCGGGGATTTTGCGGGGCGGAAGGGTGCGGACGAGACGACGGCGTTCGTGT
>NZ_SCNN01000035.1 GCF_005503535.1 Mesorhizobium comanense
CATAATGCGCACGGGTGATTTCAGTCCAGGCCATCGTGATCTCCATCGAATCTCGCAAATCCGACGGAATCACAACCTGCTGAAATCACTCAACTCTTTTTGGAACGGACACTGAGGAATTCCGGAAGGTTCTGAAGCTCCCAGCTCCCGATCGAAGTGTTGATGAGTAGAAGCTCGGCACCCCTGTCCTTGGGGCCGACGACCACTGAAACAGGCCGGTCCAGAGGAACCGGGCACCAGCCCTGACGTATGGCTATCTGGCTGATCTTCCGGAACTTTTCCACCTTGCCGAGTTCGAAGGCATCGATCCGATTTACGTCGTGATTTCCAGGCACGAAAAGCAGCGGGGTTGTCTGAGAGCTCTCGCCGCTACCTCGGCAAAGCAATGAGAAATGCCTGAATGCCCCCTCGATGAACTCCGATCTACCCCTCGTAGTAAAATCCCCGACGAACACGACGCCGTTGGTGGTGTCAGACGAAGACAGGTCTCGCAGTTTTCGGAGCACCGCCCGGAATGCGGAACTCCGAAGGGCCTCCGAGATACTTGGAGCAAACTGCTTATCCTTAGCGTCTATATCGCTGGGAACAAGCTGCCAGTCCGGATAGTGGATATCTCCAACCTGAAGGATTCGAATACGGCGCATCTCTTACCCCTTGCAATAATCCCTAGTTGGATATTGCAAAAGTTTCCAGCTGCGAGGTTGAGACGTCGACGACATCCACAGATTGCCACCTCGACACTCTCATTGTCCCTAAAAGTAGCAGCCAAGCAGGAAGGGGGTCGAACGCCAACCGTTCGTCATTGTCTGCCTGAGACTGCTTCGGCTCGGCGCTGGCACGAGAGCACCCGGCCATGAGGGGCAAGCGCCGACGCCCGCGCCTGCAAGCCGAGGTTGCGCAAGGCGCCGAGCGTGACCTCGCGCGTCACCTTGATCGGATTGACGCGCAGGTCCAGCGGCGCCGGCTTGAGAAGCACCAGGGCCGGTTACAGCCCCAGTGTCGTAGCGACCCGTTCCTGGAAATACTGCACGCCCCGCTCATGCCGCCCCGAGAGCGGGCCGGAGCTGTAGGCTCCCGCGGCGTAGTTGCGATGCGTATCGGCGCAGATCGTGTAGTCCTCGCGTACCACGGCCAGGGTGCCTTGCACGGATTTCGCCCTGCTCTCCGATGCTTCCGCGGAGGTGTCGGCAAAGAAGAAATGGTAGTGCTGGTCCGTGTGATGCGGTGAGGTCGGGTTGATCCGGCTGACGTTCATGCCACCATCGAAGAGCGACAGCGTCCAGTTCGGCCACATCCAAAGCCATTTGCCGCGATAGAACAGACCGTCCTTCGGCGGTGCGGTCATCCGGACATAACCGGGATGGGCGGTGGTCTGGAACGCTTCGAAGTCGATGGCGGCGTAGAACGAGGGATGCGTGCCGGGGATGTGGTAGCCTTCGACGAAATTGTCGGTGTAGATCTTCCAGTTCGCCGCGAAGCTGACAGTGGCCTGATCGGTGGCGGCATAGGTCTCCAACGGCTCGTCCGCCAGTTCGGCGGGCAGGGAGCCAAGTTGATCCAGAAGACTTTCCCTGGGGTCGAGCGCCGCGAAGAGCAGCCCGCGCCATTGCGACAACTGCACCGCCTCCAGCGGCCAGTCCTCGGGGATGATCGCGGGATCCTTGCCATACCACGGGGCCTGCACCAGCCGTCCGGTGTCGGCAAAGGACCATTTGTGATAGGGACAGACGATCAGCCCGCATTTGCCCGCGCCATCGGCCAGAAGTTTGGCCCCCCGGTGGCGGCAGACGTTCTTGAATCCGCGCAAGGTCCCGTCCCGGCCCCGGATGGCGAAGACCGGCGTGCCGGCGATGTCGATGGCAAGGTATTGACCTGATGTCGCGACCGAGGCGACAGGCCCCATGAACTGCCAGGTGCGCGCGAAGATGTCGCGCCGTTCCTGCTGCCAGATATCGTCGCGGACATAAAGCGACGGGTCCAGGTTCAGGTATTGCACGGGCGCAATGTCTGATGGCGTGTGGTCGGCGCGCAAGGTATGTGGCGTCATAGGCTAACCTCCAGTCGAGGCAATCCTGTCGCAAGCGGGGCGACATCGCAAGGGACTTGGCTCCGCCGCGCACAGCCCGTAAGCCGGCGTGCGATTTTGCTTCAGCGCAGATTTGCGGTTCCAATTCGCCGACCTGGTTGTCGACTGCGATCATCACGTCGGATGCCTTCACCGCAGCACAGGTTCCAGGCCGACTTCGAGCCCGGTTCGCCGTCGCCTGAGGAACGGCTTGTATCAGAATGGTGCGCTTCGCTCGCGAACGACGGGATGGGGCCGGTTGCAGAATGGCAGCTATCCGCCGGGCGCGACCGAAACCCGACAGTGGCAGCCGGCCCACTACGGTCATTCGAGAACTGGCGACGAAGGGAGCTGTGAAACCGCCAGGGGCCAGAGACGCCGTCTGGTGGTGCCAAGCTTCGCGTTGTTTTCGTAAGTAGAGAAACGGGCCCAAGAGTGAGAAAAGTCAATCTACTTTGAGGTTCTGGCCATAAACAATTCTGCCCCCAAATTTCCCTGCTTGCACGCAGGATTTTAATATGCTTGATCGGCCTCATGCCTTTGGGAGGGGCTTGGGGGATGACAAAATTTACAAAAGCGGTGCTTGGCGCCGGGTTATTGCTTTGCGGGTGTGCGACACCACCAGAAAAGATACAAGCTAGCTATGTTTCGCCAATACTTTATCAGAATCTAACATGCGAGCAGCTGGCGCTAGAGGCCACAAATATTTCCAGCCGAGCGGCGGAGGCTGCGGGTGTTCAGAACAAAAAGGCCGGTCAGGACGCTGCGGTGGTCGCCGTTGGTGTAATCATATTCTGGCCGGCGCTCTTCTTCGCGAGTGGCGACGGCGCATCCGCGGCAGAGGTCGCTCGGCTCAAAGGCGAAATGCAGGCGATCGAAGATGCGTCCTCCCGCAAGAGCTGCGGAATCGTGTTCCAAAAGCCTAAACCGCCGACCCCTAAGAAAAACAACTACCCTTAAATACAGCAGCAGCCATCGGGAGGTTGCCGCCGGCGCTGAGAATCTGGCGACGCGCTCTTCATCGATGTCGGTCAAGTCGATGCTCGGCAGCGTGGCGGGGGTGTTGAGCTGCCTGCGCAATTCGATGATCCAGTCGACCATCGCCGATGAATCGTGGCTAGGAAGATCGGGGAAGCGTGCGAGCAGGCTGAGCTTTTCTTCCATCGCCGGGGCGTTGAACCTGACGACGTTCGACATCAGCACGGCGTTGAGCAGCCTGTGATGGGTGTCGTGCGCGCGGCCAATGGCCAACCGCTTCTCCGTCGCCTATACAGCCCTTTTCCCAACCCGACCGTCCTTCCCGTGAATCTCGCCAGCCGCCTGCAAGCCACTCTTGAACTCCTGCATGAAGTCGACAGCGTCGCGCGGCCGGCGGATGCGGTCGTCTCCGCCTGGTTTCGGGCGCGGCGGCATGTCGGCGACGCGGACCGTGGGGCGATCCTGGAACTGCTCTACGCGCTTCTGCGCCATCATGCGCGGCTTGGCTGGTGGCTGGGCAGGCATGGGCGCGCGGATGTGGCCCGCAACCGGCTGCTCGCCTGGCTTACGCTTGGGGAAGGCAGGACGCCCGAGCAGATCGGGCGGCTGTTCAACGGCGCGAAATTCGCGCCCGCCGCGCTGACGGATCAGGAGCATGCGCTACTGGTCAAGTTGCAGGGGGGCACGATCGACCATGCCGGCATGCCGGAAGAGGTGCGCCTGGAATGCCCGCTTTGGGCGGCCGGGCCGCTGCGGCGGCGTTTCGAGGGCGCATTCGCTGGCGAGATGGCCGCGCTTCTCAAGCCGGCGCCGCTGGACCTGCGCGTCAATCCGGTCAAGGCGACGCGCGAGGCCATGCTCGGCGCCTTGCGGGACCTTGGCCTCGCGGCGCAGGCGTCCGCCATGGCTCCGCACGGCATCCGCGTGGACGAGCGCCCCTCGCTGGCCGGCCTGCCGATGCTCAGAAGCGGTGAGGTCGAGATCCAGGACGAGGGCTCGCAGCTCGTCGCCATGCTGGTCGATGCCCGGCCGGGCGAGCGCGTGGTCGATTTCTGCGCCGGCGCCGGCGGCAAGACGCTGGCCATCGCCGCGCAGATGAACAACAAGGGCCATGTCGTCGCCTGCGAAGTCATGGAGGGCCGGCTGAAGCGCGGCGCCGAGCGTTTCCGGCGGGCAGGGCTGCACAATATCGAGACCCGGCTGCTGTCCGGCGAGACCGACAAATGGATCAAGCGCCACAAGGGCGGTTTCGACCGCGTGCTGGTCGATGCGCCCTGCAGCGGCACCGGCACATGGCGGCGCAACCCCGATGCGCGCTGGCGTGCAACCGAGGAAGAGGGCCTGGGCAATGTCGTGGCGCTGCAGGCCCGCATCCTGGCAAGTGCGGCGCGCCTGGTGAAGCCGGGCGGACGGCTGGTCTACGCGACATGCTCCCTGCTTCTGGAGGAGAATGAGGAGCAGGTGGCCGCCTTCCTCACCGCGCATCCCGCCTTCCGCGTCGTGCCGCTGCGCGAGGCCGCGCCGGGGGTGACCAGTTCAGCCCATGCCGACTACCTGTCGCTGACCCCCGCGCGCCACGACACCGACGGTTTTTTTGCCGCCGTGATGCAGCGGGAGGCGGCGCCGGCGGCCGAACAAGCGTCGATAAAGGGCAGGGCGGAGTAGGCCGGTCTGGAGCCGTTCACCGTTTCACGGAAATTAAGAACGGCTGCTAACTCTTTGTTTTGTCGCAATTCCGAGGGGAAGCGCTTTGCGCTTCTCCCGGGGAAAACCGCTCACACTTTTCCTGAAATTGCCCTAAAGCGGTTCAGCGCTTCACGGAATCGCCGAACCGCTCTAAACCTTTGTTTTTACGCAATTCCGGACGGAAAACCGCTACGCACTTTTCCTGGAATTGCTCTAGCGGCTCAACTTCTTCGGAAAGGGCACGCCCTTGGTGGTGAAGCTCCGGCCTTTGCCGATGGGGCGCTTCACGCCGGCGGCCTTGCCGGTTCCGGCGGGTTGGTGGGCGGGGATGAGCTGTTCGGGGCGGGGGCCGATCAGGTCGGCGCGGCCCATCTCCTTCAGGGCTTCGCGCAGCAGCGGCCAGTTGTCGGGGTCGTGGTAGCGTAGGAAGGCCTTGTGCAGCCGGCGCTGGCGGCCGCCGCGAATGGTCTCGACCTTGTCGGTCGCGCCGCGCCGCACCGCCTTCAGCGTGTTGACGCCGGTGTGGTACATGGCCGTGGCGGTGGCCATGGGCGAGGGCAGGAAGGTCTGCACCTGGTCGGCGCGATAGCGGTTCTTCTTCAGCCACAGCGCCAGATGCAGCATGTCCTCGTCGGTCGTGCCGGGATGGGCGGCGATGAAATACGGGATGAGATAGTATTTCTTGCCGGCTTCCTTGGCGGCGGCGTCGAACATCTCCTTGAACTTGTCATAGGTGCCGATGCCGGGCTTCATCATCTTGTCGAGCGGCCCGCGCTCGGTGTGCTCGGGCGCGATCTTGAGATAGCCGCCGACGTGGTGGGTCACCAGCTCCTTTACATATTCGGGGCTCTTGACGGCCAGGTCATAGCGCACGCCGGAGGCGACCATCACCTTCTTGACGCCCTTGACCTCGCGCACCTTGCGGTAGAGCCGGATCAGGTCGTCATGCGAAGTGTTGAGGTTGGGGCAGATGTCGGGGAAGACGCAGGACGGCAGGCGGCAGGCCGCCTCGATCTTGGGGTCCTTGCAGGCCATGCGGTACATGTTGGCGGTCGGCCCGCCGATGTCGGAGATGACGCCGGTGAAGCCCGGGGTCTTGTCGCGGATCTTCTCGATCTCGCGCAGGATCGAGCCTTCGGAGCGGTTCTGGATGATGCGGCCTTCATGCTCGGTGATCGAGCAGAAGGTGCAGCCGCCGAAGCAGCCGCGCATCACCGTCACCGAGAACTTGATCATGTCCCAGGCGGGGATCTTGGCGTTGCCGTAGGACGGGTGCGGGGCGCGCGCGTAGGGCAGGTCGTAGACGGCGTCCATCTCTTCCGAGGTCAGCGGGATGGGCGGCGGGTTCAGCCACAGGTCGCGGTCGCCATGGCGCTGCACGAGCGGGCGGGCGTTGCCGGGATTGGCCTCGCGATGCAGCACGCGCGAGGCGCGGGCATAGGCGTCGCGGTCGCCCTCGACCTGTTCGAACGAAGGCAGGCGGATCACCGTGTCGCCGGGCTTGCGGGTCGCGCCCTCGTCGGGGGAATCGATGTCGTCGGCGGGCAGTTCGGTGAAGTGCTCGGGCACGCGGCGGAACAGAGCGACGCCCCTGATGGTGTCGAGCTCGCGCGGCGTATCGCCTTCGGCAAGCCGGTTCGCCACCTCGACCACGGCGCGCTCGGCATTGCCGTAGATCAGAAGGTCGGCCTTGGCATCGGCCAGGATCGAGCGGCGCACCTTGTCGGACCAGTAGTCGTAATGGGCGATGCGGCGCAGCGAGGCCTCGATGCCGCCCAGCACGATGGGCACGTCCTTGTAGGCCTCGCGGCAGCGCTGCGTGTAGACGATGGTGCAGCGGTCCGGCCGCTTGCCGCCTTCGCCGCCCGCCGTATAGGCGTCGTCGTGGCGCAGCTTGCGGTCCGACGTGTAGCGGTTGACCATCGAATCGAGGTTGCCGCCGGTGATGCCGAAGAACAGTTTCGGCCTGCCCAGCGCCTTGAACGGCTCGGCCGACTGCCAGTCGGGCTGCGAGATGATGCCGACCCGGAACCCCTGGGATTCGAGCAGGCGGCCGATGATCGCCATGCCGAAGCTGGGATGATCGACATAGGCGTCGCCGGTGACGAGCACGATGTCGCATTCGTCCCAGCCGAGCGCGGTCATCTCGGCGCGGCTCATCGGGAGGAAGGGTGCCGCCTTTGCGGCGTGCGGCTTGCCCCCGGATAGCGAAATCAGGTTCTGTTGGGCGCTGGCTATGGTTTCCATCGCGGACGTATAGACCGCCGCCATGGCGAATTCAATGAACCTCGGATCGGGGCGAGGCAAAGACATGCCGGAACTGAAGCCGCAATTCCGGCCGGCAGGCTCGCCGTTCGCGGCATCCCGTCGGGCCGCCGCGCGCGGCGGACTCCAAACCATTGACAACGTCGGGGCGTTTGATGCCTTATCGTTGCGGGACTTGGGGGCAAGTTCAATGTGGCGTCTCACCGGGATCGTGTATCTCGTTTCGCTGCTTCTGCTGGGTGTCGTCGGGGCACATGCCGCGGACGCCTATGACGATGCGCGACTTTTGCGCTGGAACAGTGCCTTCGTCGCCCATGACCGCCACCTCGATGCGCTGATCACGGATGTCGAGGCCGACCTGCGCTCGGCCAGGATGCATCCCTACGCGCCTTACGTCTGGGCTCGCGCCATGTATGCCGATCATCGTCTGGCAGACGATTGGCGCAAGCACGTGGCGCCGGACCTGGTCGCCGTGCTCGGCGGCTTCCCTGATCAGTTCCTGGCCGAGGAAGCTTCCGACGAGGCGCGCCAGTCGCGCCTGGCGAACGATTTTCCGACTGAGGGCAAGGTGATCTGGCACGCGCGCGTGCTGGCGACGTGGGACACGGATGACAAGGTCAAGTCGGCCAGGTTGAACCTGGCGGCGCTGGCTGATCCCAACGAAGAATTTCACGCCCTTTGGGATTTGCTTGAAGATGCCGATGACCTGCGGTCGACGCGCCAGGACGCCGAAAAACTCCTGGCCAGCCGGCCGAATCCGGACGACCTGTTCGGGCGCGTTGGCCGCGCCTTCCTGGTCGGGGATTCGGCGCTGCGCACAGGCCGCAAGCTGGAGCTCGCCGACATGTGGTTGGCCGAGCATCCGCACGATGCCATGGCGTTGCGCTTCAAGGCGATCCAGCTGGACAGCTTGAGCCGCCCGGAGGAAGCGCTGGAGGCGATGCGCGCGTCCCTGGCAAGCTTTCCCTACTACCCTTATCGGGCGCAGCAGCTGTCCAACTACGCTGTGAAGGTGTTGCCCGAGGCGGATGTTCGCTCGGAGGTTGCGGCCCTCGTCCGGCGAACCTCCGTGCTGGAAGGAGGCGCTCTTGCCGACCGGGTGGAGCAACTGATGGCGAACGCCTACCGCGTGGCGGGCGACCTCGGTGCGGCCCGGCGCATTCTGGAAACCGCACTGGGCCGTTCACCGGACGCGGTCGGTCTCAACCGCGCCATGGCCAGTCTCGAGATGGACAGCGGACGCGTGTCCGAGGCGGAGCGCTTCGCCACCGTGGTCAGCGCAAGCGCGCTGCCGCTCAAGGCCGACCTGGAGCTCTCGATCAGGATAGCCGCCACGCGTTCCGAGCCCGCGCGCGTGGCCGAACTGGTCGCGCTCTTCAAGCAGCGTTTCGGGAAACTGACGAGCAACGCCTATTATGAATCGGGGCGCCTGAATCCTGACGGCTCACCGGAGGCCATCGCGTTCGCCCGCGAGGCGCTAGCGGCCTTGCCCAATTCGGAATGGGCCCATCGCTATCTGATCTCCAACCTTGTCGACGCCGGGAAGTCACGCGACGAGCAACCGCTGGTCGACGAGTGGCTGCAGCGTTTCGTCATTCCGGCCGACAACGCGCAACGCCTCTACTTCAACCATCTGAAGGCCGTCGAGGACCATGACGCGGCGGTTGCCGGGTTCCGGGCGATGCAGGATCGCTGGGGAATCTATGACGATTACTGGACGTTGCTGGCCGATGAGGAGAGCGGCGATCCCGCAAAGCTCGTCTTCTGGCAGGGTGTGCGCCGCGCAATACCGGACAAGGCCTTCCCGATCAGGAACATCCTCGAGATCTACGACGGTCAGCGCCGTTTCGACGACGCACTGCAACTGATCGACATGGCGCGGGGCGAAATGGCAGGCGCGGATGCGGTCGAACGCGCCGACCTTGCCTATTTCCGCTGCTATATCGTCGCGCAAATGGACACGCCGGGGGACCAAAGCGCCGTTGAAATCTACCGGCGGGCACGCGGCGACTGCGAGGAGGCGGAGCGCCTCGGCCGAAACCACGCCGACACACGCTACGAGATCGCGCTGCTGTCGAACATCCATGGCGACACGGCCAATATGGTTGCCGATTGGGAAGCCACGACGCGTCTTTCGCCGGACTCCGACGCCTCCCGCGATCTGGGCTTCTACAATTCGCTGGCCAAGATGTCCAACCGGCGGGTCTTCGCCGGCCTGTACGACTGGTACAAGCGCGACCCCTACGATGGCGCCCGCATCGCCGACATCGCCGTGCGCCATGCCAAATGGGGCGGCAGCCGCATCTTCGCCAAGGTCCTCTACGAGCGGCTGAAAGTCGTCTCACCAGACACCTTCCGCCAGCATGAATATGACTACAATCAACTCAATGCGGATTTCGAGAACGCGTCCGACAATTTCGTCAAGCAATATGGCGACCGGAAATCCATTTCGGCCAGCCTGCGCTATGTCGCCTGGTACGATGCGGCCCGGCTGGCCGCGCAGAAGCGCTCGCCCATCGTGACGCTGGACCTGGATACGTTCACGAAGACAGTGACCCAACCGGACGGCCAGCGGCTGGTGCAGAGCGAGGACCCCGTGACGGGGGCGGTGAGCTATCGCGCCAGCGGCAATTCCTGGCGGCGTTTCCATTATGACCCGCGCGGCAACCTGGTGAATGTCGAGGTGCCGAACGGAGGCGGCGTCAAGATCGGCTATGACGACCGCGGCCAGATATCGCGCATCGAAACCGACAGCAAAGTGCTGACCTTGGAATACAACGATATCGGCAAGCCGGCTGTCGTCACGCTGGAGGGCGTTGGACGAATAGACGTGCGCTATGACAAGAGCGGTGAAATCGAAAAGCTCGAGCCCGGCGGCGGCTCAGAGGTCACCGTCAAGGTGGCCGGTGCGATGACCACGCTACTCGGGATGATCAACGATACCGGTGCCGGCGAATACCGTGACGAGAAGCGCGATGCCGAGGCCGCCAAGCTCAGAGACACGCTGGACGAGCTCTCGGATACCCCCGATGACGCCCGGCTCCTGCCGACCGTGAAAGCCATGGTGCCCTACCTGGAGGGCGCGGACGGCGACTTCGATCGGATTGAAAGGCTGCTGCTGGGGCTGGCAGGCGAGATGGACAAGAAACCGGGCGAGGCCGCCGAAGCCGTGTCGCTGCTTGGCGACCTCTATGCGTCGACCTTTCCCGGCGGCCTCGACCAGGATTACTGGGACCACTGGCAAGAGGCGCTGGGGCAGTTCGACAAGGCGGCCGGGCCCGGGCTGGCACGCTCGCGCCAGGACGCCGCCGCAAAACCCGTCACACTCTTGCCCGATGCCCGTTGGCTGGCAGGTTCCAACCTCTCCAATCCAGGCTACTGGGCCAGGTACGAACTGGCGGACTACGTGCCGAAGCCTCTGCGCGAGGGGCTGCGCCTGCGCGCCATCCAGGCCATGAGCGACGGCCGCGTCATCGTCGCGACCTCGGCGGGACTGTTCATCCGCGAAAAGGGTTTCTGGCTGCGCTATCTCATCGACATGCGAGCCGGCAAGCTGGCGCAGGCACCGAATTCGGCGGATGCAACGGCCCTGTCCGACGTGCTGGCGATCGCCGAGCGTCCTGACGGCGGTCTGTGGCTGGGCACGGCCGATGGCCTTGTGCGGCTGTCGGCGGCCGGTCAGGTCGAAGCTTACTACAGTTCGGCGGCCGATGGGCTCGCGTCACGCCGTGTCACCCAGTTGGTGCCCTGGCGTAACGGCGTGCTCGCCGCCGGCGCCGACGGGCTCTCCTTCTTCGACGACGCGGGCGCGCATCCGGAAACGGCCGCCTCGCTTGGCGCCGATAAGGTGCTGGCCAGGCAGGAGCCGGCTTTCGTGGCGGCGATCTCGGCCGATGAAGTGATGGTCGGCGCCAATGGCGCCGTGCATCTGCTGACGCCGCATGAAAGCCCGCGCCGCATAGCCGACTTCGAGGGGCGCTCGGCCCATGTCTCGGCCGACGGGCAGGTCTATCTGGCCGGTTTGCGGGAGGTCTTCGAGGTGACGCGCGGCGCCGACGGCCGGCTCGGCGCGCTTCGCCCGCTGGGCGGGCGCCAGGACCTGCAGGTATCGCAGGCACTCTACGGGCTGGCCGAGGTCGACGTCGGAGACGGCGAAGCTCCGGCTCTCGCGATCCTCAGCGATCTCGGTATCGGCTTCTACCATCGCGGATATGTCGAGCACCTGACCCTGCCTTTGTCGCAAGGCCCGAAGGCGGCCCTGGCCATCTCGGCCGGCAAGGGCAATTTCTGGGTCATGTCCGATTCAGGGGCGCTCTATGCATTCCAGCAGGGCCAGGTGACGGTGGACAGCGACGGCCCGGTCCAGGGCATCGTCACCGACCCGGTCGGGCGTGTTACCTACATCGCCCGCCAGGGTTCCGTGGAAGCGATGCTGCATGACGGCCCGCCCGAGGCGCAATATCTGTTCGCCGCGCGCGTGCGCAAGATGGTGCCGGTGCCGAACGGGATCCTGTTCAACGACGGTTCCGACATCATGCGCTATCATACGGGCGACGCGCTGCCGGAGGTCCTGTTCTCGGCCCGCAACGACGTGGAGCATTACCGCACGGCGGAAGGGCGCGGGGCCGCCAATGATGAGATCACCGGGCTTGCCGTCGGCCCGGATGGCGCCATCTGGGCGACAACGCGTACCTCCGTTTTCCGCCATGCCAATGGCAAGACGACGGAATACTCCTACTTCCTCGATGCCGCGAAGTTCCCGATGCCGGCAAGCTGGATCGCCGGCGTCTATGCCACGGTCGACGGGCGCGTCTGGGTGATCGGCTCGGACGAGAGCCATATCGCCGTCGACGGAACCAACATGCGCGGCGGCATGGCCCAATGGAACGGCAACGGGTTCGACCTGGTTGGCGGGTCGGACGATCTCGAGGGCCGGCCGTGGTTCGTCACCAGCTACACGCCCGTGGCCGAAGGGCGCGCGATTGTCGGCACGACCGCCGGCATGGGCATGCACGAGGCCGGGACATTCTCCTATCTCGAGGCGATGAAGGACAGCTCCTACCTGGCGCTGCTGGCGGCGCATCCCAACCTGTTCCTTGGGGAACGCGGCGTGTTGATCGGCAAGGAGGTCTGGCTGTTTCCCACGGCCGCCGGCATTGTCGGCCTTCGCAATGGCGAGTGGTTTTATCCCGACCGCCTCAACCGGTTGCTGCCCGACCAGCGGCTGTCGCGCTACGGCTCGCGCATGGTGCATACGCTCGAAACGGACGCCAATGGACGCATTTACGCCGGCACCGATCGCGGCTTGATGGTGTTCGACACCGGGGGCGGCGACGCGGCCGATTTTCTCACTTCGAGCGGCATGCGCGAGCAGGCTTTCGAGCGCCAGGAGGAAGAGAGCCTGCGGCGCCAGCGCGAGATCTTCATCAAGGGGCTGGGCGCCGATGACCCTCGCGCCCGGCTGGCCAAGCGCTATCTGGAATTGGAGGATGAGCTGTCGAAGCTGGCGGTCGAGCAGCGTGTGCGCGGGGAAAGCGCGCTGACCGAGAAGCTGGCGGCGAAGCCGCCGGCAAGTGCTGGCCCGGACGACGGCCTGATCGCATCCCATGAGAGCGCCGACAGGATCCGTGACCTGGTGGAGCAGCGGCAGAAACAGATGGCGCGGGTGCTGCTGCAGCTGGAGCGCGATTCCGAGGGCATGGCGCAGATGCTGCAGATGAAGCCACTGGACCTGGCCGCGCTGCAGAAGGAGATGCCGGCAGACAGCGTCATGGTGCAGTACATACCCACGGCGAAGAAGCTGTTCATCCAGGTCGTTGGTCGTGACGAGCGCGATGTCCGCGAAGTCGATATCGACGCCGGCGGCCTGTTTGCGGAAGCGCGGCTGACGCGCGGCCGGTTGCAGGCCGTGGCTGCCGCATTGCGCCAAGGCAGAGGTGGGGTCTCGCTGGTCAAGGCCGAGCCTGGCCTGTTCGACGGTGCGACCACGGCGAAGGATCAGGACCGGCAGCTCTACGATGGCTTGAATCAGCTCTACAAGGAACTGGTGCTGCCGGTGGAGGACCTGCTGGGGGGCTACAAGCATGTCTACTTCGTGCCGTCCGGTCCGCTGGCGGAGGTTCCCTTCGCAAGCCTCGTCAGCCAGCGCGGCGACAAGAACCACTTCCTCGTCGAGGATCATGCCATCGGGCTGATGCCGTCGCTTTATCTCGTCCATATCTACCTGACACACATCGCCTCGGCCTCGGATCAGATGCTGATCCTGGGCGACCCGGACGGCTCGTTGCCGGGCGCGCGCAAGGAGGCGGAAGAGATTCGCGATCGGGTGAAGATGCTGACGGAGCTGAGGCTGGGGGAGAAGGCCGACTACGGCACGTTCGCCGAACTCGGCCCGCGCTCCCGCGCGGTGCATCTGGCCACGCATGCGCTACTCGATCCGGTGCATCCGGAAGACAGCTACCTGTTGCTCTCGGACAACCGCAAGCTCAAGCTGATCGATATCCAGCTCATGAACTTTTCCGACACCGACCTTGTCTTCCTGTCGGCTTGCGAGACCGGCCTGGGTGGCCAGGGTGTCGAGTTCCAGACGCTGTCGCGAGCCTTCGCCCATGCCGGCGTGCCAACGGTAGCCGCGACGCTGTGGCAAGTGAATGATGCTGCCACGCAGGACCTCGCGTCGCGCTTCTATGACCACTATGACGACGATGCGCTGGAAGCGATGGCGGCCGCGCAGCGTGAAATGATCAAGGAAGGCACGTACGCGCATCCGGCCGCCTGGGCCGGGTTCGAGATCATGGGCATGCCGTGACACGATCTGGAATGTCGCAAGCCTCGCGGACGGCGATACCGTCTATCCGGCAATCGCGGCGCGCAGGATGGTGCGCAGATTGTCGCGGTCGAGCCTGATCGGGTTGCCGCCGGCGCAGGGGTCGCTCTCGCCCATGGCCGCGACGCGGTCCTCGTCGATGGCGGTGAGGCCGATGCCGGGCAGGGTGGCCGGGATGTTCAGCTGTTTGCGCAATTCGACGATCCAGTTCACGACCGCCGCGGAATCGTGGGTCGGAAGGTCGAGGAAGCGCGCCAGGAGGGCAAGCTTGTCCTCCAGCACCGGGGCGTTGAACGTCAAGACATAGGGCATCAGCACGGCGTTGAGCAGGCCGTGATGGGTGTCGTGCAGGGCGCCGAGCGGGTGCGCCAGCGCATGGATGGCGCCAAGGCCTTTCTGCAGGGCCACGCAGCCCATGCCGGACGCGATCAGCATCTGGGCGCGGGCCTCGATGTTGCTGCCATCCGCGACGGCGCGGGGCAGCCAGGTCTTGATCAACAGCAAGGCGTTGAGCGCGATGCCCTCGGCCATCGGGTGGAAGCTCGGCGCGCAATAGGCTTCGAGCGCGTGCGACAGCGCGTCCATGCCGGTGGCGGCGGTGATGTGCGCCGGCAGACCGATGGTCAGTTCCGGGTCCATCAGCACCACATCAGGCATCATGCGCGGATGGAAGACGATGACCTTGCGCTTCTCGGCCTCGTTGGTGATGACCGAGGCGCGGCCGAGCTCGGAGCCGGTTCCCGCCGTCGTGGGAATGGCGATGACGGGAATGAGTCCGGAGGTGTCGGCGCGCTTCCAGTTGTCGCCGATATCCTCGAGATCCCACATGGCGATGGTCTGCGTCGCCATCAGCGCGATCGCCTTGGCGGCGTCGAGCGCGCTGCCGCCGCCGATGGCGACGACGAGGTCGTGGCCGCCCTGCTTGAGGAAGGTGACGCCCTCATCGACATTGCGGCCGGTCGGGTTCGGCTTGACGTTGTGGAAGAAGCCGGCTTCCAGCCCGCCGGCCTTCAGCACCTCCAGCGTGCGCTGCACCGGGAAAAGCGTCTTCAGGCCATCGTCGGTGACGACCAGCGGCCGCCTCGCGCCAAGCTCGCGCACGATATCGGCCAGTTCGGCGATGCGGCCATTGCCGAAGCGCACGGAGGTCGGGAAGCTCCAGTTGCTGGAGACGGCCGAAGTGAATGCGGTCATGGGATCAATGCCTTGGACATGAGAGTTTCGGGATTCCTAGAAGTTCCGGGGGATCAGGCTGTCGCCAGTTTCTGCCGTTTCAGTGCGCGGCGGCGCAGGAAATCGGCCAGGAACACCAGCACCAGGGCCGGGATGAAGTTGAGCGTGGCGAGCGCCGGATAGATCGGCGAGGAGCCGACGGCGATGCCGCTGTAGACGAAGATCGGCAGCGTGCGCGCCGTGCCCGCCAGCGAATAGGAGACGTAGAAATTGCCCCAGGACAGCAGGAAGGCGAAAGTGGCGGCCGACAGGATGCCCGGCCACAGAAGCGGGAAGGTGATCTCGCGGAACACCTCCCAGCCGGAGGCGCCCGCATCGCGCGCGGCGTCCTCCAGTGTCTCGTCGAAGCCGTAGACCTGCACGGCCACGATCACCAGCGCAAAGGGGGTGATGTAGACGACATGACCGATGATGACCGTCGCCAGGCCGGTCGAGAAACCCAGCCAGTTGCCGAGCACCGAGAACCACAAGAGCATGACGACGCCCAGCAGCAGCTGGGGGAAGAGCAGCGGCAGGAAGCTGATCGCCCGGAAGGCGTTCTGCAGGCGGAAGCGGTAGCGAATCCAGGCCACCGCACCGGCCGAGCCGAGGACGGTGGCGAAGACCATGGAGATCGCGGCGACGATCGCCGAATTGGCGACCGCCGGCAGGAAATCGGGCTTGCGGAACAGCTCGCCATACCATTCCAGCGAGAAACCCTCGATCGGGAAGGTCAGCACGCGGCTGTCGGTGAAGGAGAACACCACCAGCGTGACGATGGGTACGTAGAAGAACAGGATGAGCAGTGCCATCGCGCCGACCAGCAGGATGTCGACGAAGCGGTCCTTCAGCCTTTCGGAGATCATCGGGCTGCCCTCCTGCTGCCGCGCAACAGCACGGCTGCACTGAGCGCTAGCGACAGGGCGCCGATGACGATCAGCACCAGGGTGAGTGCTGCGCCGAGCGGCCAGTTGACCCGCGTCTCGAAGCTCTGGCGGATCAGCTCGGAGGCGAGCGGCGCCGTGCCGCCGCCCAGCACCTTGGGTTCGAGGAAGGCGCCAAGGCTGAGCACGAAGACCAGCACCGCGCCGCAATAGAGACCGGGGCGCGACAGCGGCAATGTCACCTCGAAGAAGGCGCGCAGCCGCGAGGCGCCGGAATCGTAGGCGGCAAGCACAAGATCGCGGTCGATGCGGGCCAGCGACAGGTAGATGGTGAAGAGGGGATAGACGACCAGCCCGTAGACCATGCCGATCATCGTGCCGGTGGGCGTGAACAGCAGGTTGAGTGCTTCGGGCCCAAGGCCCAGATGCGCCAGCAGCCAGTTGGCGACGCCGCTCTTGTCGAGCACCAGGATCCAGCCGAAGGTCTTCAGCACCGCATCGGTCAGGAAGGCGAAGATGATCAGGATCTGGATCTGCGCATTATAGGCCCGGAGCCGCGTCGCCAGCGCATAGGCGGCGGGAAAGGCGATGAGCACGCATATGACCACGCAGACCAGCGCCATGGCGACGGTGCGCGCCATGATCGTCCAGTAATGCGGCTTGGAGAACACCTCGGTCCAGATTTTCAGGTCCCAGGTCCAGGACAGCCGATAGAACTGCGTCGTCTGGAACGACAGCACCGCCGTCATGACCAGCGGGATGACGAAGAAGAGCAGCATGACGATGGCGAGCGGCGCCACCGTCGCCACCAGTACCGGATCACGCCAGCTTTTGCTGTCGGTTCGCACGGCTTACTCCGAAAGCAGGAAGCTGCGGGCGGGATGGAAGCCGATGCGCACGCTGTCGGACACCTTGGCCGGCAGGTCGAGCGATCCGGCAAGGTCCATGACGACAGGCTTGTCGAGCCCGGGCACGCGCACGCGGTACTGCGTGGAGGAGCCCTTGATGAAATATTCCTCGACCGTGCCGGATAAAACCCATTCGCCGGGCTCGGCAGCGCCGGTGACGAAGCGGATGGTTTCGGGACGCACCAGCAGGGCTGTCTGGGTATCGCCCAGGAACGGCGAGACCTGGTCCTTCGCGATGATGGCGGCCTCCTGGCCGGCCAGTGGCGAGGCGACCTTCGCCTCGTCCTTGTCGCGTGTCACCGAGACCGGCAGGAAATTGGTTTCGCCGATGAAGCCGGCGACGAACATGTTGGCCGGCCGGTAGTAGATGTCGGAGGGCGTGCCGAGCTGCACCACTTCGCCGGCGCGCATCACGCAGATACGGTCGGCCAGCATCATGGCCTCCTCGAGGTCGTGGGTGACGAGGACGAAGCTGGTGCCGAGCTCGCGGTGCAGCTTCTTCAACTCGGCCTGCAGCGACTTCTTCAGCTTGGCGTCGAGCGCGCTCATCGGCTCGTCGAGCAGGAGCACGCTCGGTCGCGAGATCAGCGCGCGGGCCAGCGCCACGCGCTGCTGTTCGCCGCCGGAAAGCTGCGCCGGGTAGCGCGTCAGATATTCGCGCTTCAGGTGCATGAGATCGAGCATCGCCGAGATGCGCTGGTCCATTTCGGCCCTGGCGACCTTCTGCAGCTTGAGCGGAAAGCCGATATTGTCGGACACCGTCTTGTGCGGGAACAGCGCCAGCTTCTGGAACACCATGCGCGTCGGCCGCTTTGCGGCCGGCACGCCCTGCATGTCCTGGCCCTGGATTTCCAGCGTTCCCGAGGTCTGATCCTCGAAGCCGGCGAGGATCTTCAGCAAGGTGGTCTTGCCGCAGCCCGAAGGGCCGACCAGCGCCACGAACTCGCCCGCGCCGATGTCGAGCGACACGCCGTGCAGGGCCCGCATGGAGCCATAGTCCTTGACGATGCCTGAAGCATTGATGATTGCGGTTGTCAAAACTCGGCCGCCCTGAATGTGTGCGAGTGACAATTGAGCCCGCGCGCCGGAACGCGCGGGCCTCGAAGGCGAGGCGTCAGCGCGCCGCCAGTTCTTCCTGCCAGATGGCCAGCATGTCGTCGATGTTGGGCGCGACGGTGTGGAAATGGCTGTTGTCCCAGGCTGTCCACATATAGTCCATCTGCAGCGCCTTCTTCTCGGCGTCCGAGAACAGGGCTTCCGCCTTGGCGTTCGGCACAAGGTTGCAGGTCGCCTCGGTGATCGACAGCTGCTTGGCCACCTCGGGCGAGACGATGTATTTCAGGAAGTCGGCGGCGACCTTGGAGTCGCGGCCGTTCTCGATCAGGCCGGTCGCCTCCATCCAGATGATGCCCTGCTTCAAGCCGTTCTTGGGCTCGGGCACGATCGACTGGATGTAGTCGTGACCTTTCATGCGCAGCGACGAGGTGGCGTAGGTGCCGCCGCCGATCAGCGCCCGGAACGAGCCGTCGATGAGGCCCTTCTGGGCGATCGCCAGGTCGGCGACGATGGCGCGGGTGTTCTTGAAGGCGGCGCGCAGCACCTTGCGCACCTCGTCGAGCGCCGCCTGGTCGAGCGGCACATAGGGGTCGACGCCGGCATAGAGCGCCAGCGGCATGATCGGCCAGTCGCCCCAGTCGAGCAGGCAGATCTTGTCCTTGTAGGCCGCATCGAACACCGGCGCGTAGCTCGACCAGGTTTCCAGCTTGTCGAACTTGGTGTTGACCGTGGGGCCGACCCAGCCCCAGCGGGTCGGCAGGCCGGTCGCCTTGCCCTCGAACTGCAGCGGCGCGAACGGCGCGCGGAACTGCGGGTAGAATTCGGCATATTGCTCGGCGAAATCCTTGTCGTCGATGTAGCGGCAGATGCCGGCCGGTCCCATGCGGGCGATCCAGGGGCTGTCGGACGAGACGAGGTCGAAATCCTTCGCCGCGCCGGCGGCGAGCTTGGCGAAGCCGCCGGCCGAATCGGTGATCAGGTCGACGGAGATGGAAACATCCTTCTGCTTCTGGAACGGCTCCAGGATGGTGGGGGCGTTGTAGCCCTCCCAGCACATGTAGTTGAGGCTCTCGGCGGCCGAAGCGCTTCTCGGCATGCCGAAGATGCCGGCGCCTGCAGCCGCCAGCCCGAGGCCGCCCATGCCCTTCAGCACGGCGCGGCGGTCGACGCCCGTCCGCGCCATGTCAGCTGTCTCTTTCGTCATTGTCCTGTTCCCTTTCTCTTTATCAGTTGAAAATTCGCGGTCAGACGACGCCGAGGTATCGCCGGATCTCCCATTCGCTTACCTGTTTCTGGTACTCGCCGAATTCGAAGCGCCGCCCGGTGACGAAGCTGTCGATGAAGTCGTCGCCGAAGATTTCGCGGGCCGTGGCGCTGGTGTTGAGCCGCTCCGCCGCCTGGCCGAGGTCGGACGGGAAGACGGCCTCCGGCGAAGGCGTCGCGGCATAGAAGTTCTCGCCGCTGCCGGCCGGCGGCTCGATCTCGTTGCGGATGCCGTGCAGGCCGGCGCCGATGCAGAGCGCCAGAGCGAGATAGGGATTGGCGTCGGCGGAAGGCACGCGGAACTCGACGCGGGTCGCCTCGGGCTCGTCATTGATGACGCGCACCGCCGCCGTGCGGTTCTGCACGCCCCAATTGGCCGAGATCGGCGCCCAGGCGCCGGGCACCAGGCGCTTGTAGGCATTGACAGTGCTGGCGCAGAGCGCGAGCAGTTCCGGCATCAGCGTCACCAGGCCGCCGATGAAGTGACGGCCGAGTTTCGAGATGCCGTCCGGCGCGGCGGTGTCGGCGAAGACCGGCTTGCCCTGACGGTCGCGCATGGAGACATGCAGATGGCCGGACTGGCCGGGCAGCGCCGGCGACAGTTTCGACATGAAGCCGGCGGTCAGGCCGTGGCGCGAGAAATAGGCCTTGGCGAAATTCTTGAACAGCGCCGCGTCGTCGGGCGACTTCAGCCCCCTGGCGTAGGTCAGCGGTGCTTCGAAGCAGCCTGGTCCGAGCTCGGTGTGGATGGCGTCGAGACCGATCCCCATCGTCGTCATCGTGTCGTGCAGACCCTGCAGCAGGTCGCCATGAATGGCCGATGTCTGCAGCGAATAGGTGCGGTTGCCCTGCGCGAAATAATCGAGGTCGCGATAGTCCTTGGCGCGCAGGCTCTCAGGCGTCTCGTCGAACAGGAAGAACTCGTATTCGAAGGCCGAGAACACATCGAAGCCGAGGTCGGCGGCTTCGCCGATCAGCCGGGCGCAGAGATTGCGCGGCGAACGCTTGCCGAAATCGCCGGAGAAATCGGCGATGCAGAGCGCGGCATTGTCGGCGAACGGATATCTGCGCAGGCTCGCGGCATCGAGGAATGCCGGCCGGTCGATGAAGGCGCCGTCCATGAAGGTCTTCTCGGCGATGTCCCAGAAATAGAGGACCTCGCAGAAGGGATAGCCCTTGGCGGCCAGCTTGACCGCCTTGTCGGCCGACACCAGCTTGTCGCGGAACTCGCCCGCGGGGTCCATCATGCCGATGTGGACCGCGCTTGCGCCAAGTTCGTTCAGACCCGCCGCGAAGACAGCGCCGGCTTCATTGACTTTCGACATCCATTCCCGCCCCAGTATCTTGGCTGAGACTAGGTTTGGCCTTGAGGCAACGAAATATCCCGATAGGGATAGACGGAGAGGAAAATCAGAAATGCCGAAACAGCCTCGCGGGAGGGCAGGAGGATCGTGGTGACGACCGGCTTCGCGCCCTGGAACCGGAAGATCGCTGCCGCGATCCAGGAGGTCGGGACATCAGACTTCCCGCAGCGTATCGAGGAGGCGCTGAAGGCTGTCATCGACCTCGATATCGTGATGATCTTCGCCTATTCGGGCGCCGAGAAGCCGGTTTGCCTCTACCACAACATCGATCCGGCGCGCGCCGCGATCGTCATCACCGCCTACGCCAACGGTCCCTACCTGCTCGATCCCTTCTACCGGGCGGCGACCGACCCCAAGGCCATCGGGGTGCGGCAGTTGAGACGCATGGCGCCGGACCAGTTCTACTCCTCGGAATATTTCCGCCGGCATTACGGGCTGACCAAAATCCGCGACGAGGTCGGCATCGTCTGCCGGCCGGAGGCGAGCGCGGCCATCGTCATCAGCTTCACGCGTCCGATGGAGTCGCCCGCCTTCGGACGGCGCGACCTGAAGATCATCCACGATGCCGAGCCGGTGATCCGCCTCCTGGTGGAGCGGCACTGGAGCCATGCGCGGCTGGGCAGCAGCGAGACCGGTGCCGAGCCGGTCGATCCGATCAACGCGACGCTGAACAGGATGACTGATGGCGTGCTGACGCCGCGCGAGATCGAAATCACCTCGCTCATCCTGCGCGGGCATTCGAGCGCGGCGATCGCCGATGTGCTCAGCATCGCCGAGGGGACGGTGAAGATCCACCGCAAGAACATTCACCAGAAGCTCAGGATATCGAGCCAGTCCGAGCTGTTCTCGATGTTCATCTTCCACCTTTCCAAGCAGTGATGAGGCTCGTCAGGCGCCGGTAGTACCGGCCCGACAGGCGATCCGATTTCGCTGAAAACCACCTTGTGCCGCAGCGCCCGATCGCTGAGATTGCGGCGTGGGTCTGGAGCATGGCATGCGGACGGCGGCAGGGCAGGGTTTTCTCGATTTTTGCGCGGCCGAAAGCGATGTCGGCAAGGTCATGGAACGGTTCGTCGAAGCGATCGGTGTTTTCGGCTTCACTGCCTCGGCGGGCGGCGCGTGGGCGGGTGCGGGTGGAACGCGCTCCCACCGCTTCTACTTCAACAACTGGCCGAAGGACTGGTTCGAGTCCTACATGGAGAACGGCTTCATGGAGATCGACCCGATGATCCTGGAGGCGAGGCGGCGCATGACGCCGTTCCTGTGGACCGAGATGGTGGACGCGCGAACCTTCACCCTGGAGGGCGCGGTGGTGACTGCCGCCGCCAAGGCCTATGGCTGGGCCGAGGTGATGGGCATACCGATCCATGGCCCGTCCAGCTATCAGGGGCTGGTCTCGCTGGCGTCGCTGAAGCCGGTGACGATGACGGCGGCCGAACGGGCACTGGTGCGCGCCATGGCGGTGGCGGTCCATGACAAGGCCTATGAATCCGTCGGGTTCGGCCTCAGCAACCGCTCTCCCGTCCTGCTGACGCTGAGGGAGGCCGATTGCATGCGCTGGGTCGCGGCGGGCAAGACCGATGCGGAAATCGGCATCATCCTGGGGATAGCGCCCGCCACGGTGCACTATCATGTCGAGAACGTGAAGAAGAAGGCCGGCACGCGCAGCCGCAGCGAAGCCGTAGCCTTGCTGACGCTGGCCGGGTCCGTCTAGCGCAACCCGGCGATATCAGGCCTTTCCGGCGCGCCAGGTATGGCCATCCGCTTTTCAGCTAGGATGCGCCGGTCAGCGAACTGCCTTAGTCATTTCCCCATCACGACAGGGATCGCACCGGCTGGTGCGTTGGTGGGAAGCGGGGCGGTCGTCCATGGGCGAGAGCATGACTGTTTTTGTCCGCCGCGAGGCGGATGACGGGTGATCGACGCCAGCTGATCAGGGGCGCGGCTATTTAGCCGCCTTCACATGAAATTCGATGCCGAAACAAAGGCCTGGAGCAGAAAGCTGCTCTGGAGTGGACGCGACGCGTCCAGGTTTTCGGAAGCGAACCCCGCACTGGGGGATCCAGTGTTTCAACCGGGAACCATGCAATGAAAATCTTCCACGCAGTGATGATAGCCTCGGTCGTGCTGGTCAGTTCGAACGAAGCGTTCGCGCGCTACACCACCACGAAAGGGCCTTGCGCGTCAGACGCCAACCGCTTCTGCGGCGGCGGCGTCATCACGACGGGTGCTGCTCCAAAATGCCTGAGCGACCACAAGGACGAGTTGTCGGCGTCGTGCAAGGCGCGCCTGTTCAAGCACAAGAAGAAATAGGCTGACCCAGGAATATGTGCCTGGAGGCCGGGCCGGCAACCGCTTCATGGACGGTTCGCCCGGCCTCGATGCCCCCAACCGGGCACATGTGGCGCCGGCTCCCGGGCGGGGGGCCGGCGAACCATTCGAAAGCCGCGAGGCCGGTGCATGATGGATGCCGGCGCAGGATGGACGGGGAGGGATAATGATCTCGATTTCGACCGGCCTGCGCGCCGGTGTCTTCATTGTCGGCTGCGCCGCGGCGACCGGGATGTCGAACACCGGCGCGCTCGCCCAATCCGCTCCGGCACCTACAGGCGTATGGGACAGCGATGCGGGCGAGACCATGGTCATCGGCCAGACCTGCAAGATCGAAGCCAACGGCATGGACGGCGCGGTTGGGGAATGCAGCTGGGACCCGTCCTCGAATGGCGGCATCCTGACGATCATGAACGTCAACGCCTACCAGCCGGCGCCGGTCTATTTCAACATCGTCTGGATCGATGAGGCGAGCTTCTCGATCTCCGGAGATGTCTTTCATCGCAGGCAGTAAGCCGTTTCGTGGCCGACCGGTTCCATTGGCCGAGCCCCTTGAGAATTGGCGCACCTTCGGCAACATGGCGCAATGTGCGAGAGCGCCGATGACCGATGATATTCCCGTAATGCCCGCATCCGCGGGCAAGTCCAGGCAGGGCCACGACCGACCGGGCAAGGCTGCAAGGCGCCGCGCGCCGATGGCGCTGACCGAGGAACTGGTCGCGCGCACGCTGCGCGCGGTCGAGGATGCCGGGCCGACGCCGGGCATGATCCACATGGTCGACGCCGACTATGCGCGCGTGCGCGGCGAGGTGCTGGCGTCGGCGCCGCCGGGACCGCTGAAACTGTTCGCCTATGGCTCGCTGCTGTGGAACCCGGTCGGCGAGGTGAGGGGCGGCGAGAGGGCGGTGGCGACCGGCTGGCACCGCTCCTTCTGCTTCACCGTCAAGCGGTTTCGCGGCACGGTCGAAGAGCCCGGGCTGATGATGGCGCTCGATCGCGGCGGCCAGTGCAAGGGCATGGTGTTCGAGATCGCCGAGCCGCTGGCCGACAATCTCGACGCGCTGCTGCGCCGCGAAATGACCATCCTGCCCGCCGTCAACGTGCCGCGCTGGCTGCATGTCAGGACCGCCGAAGGACCATCGCGGGCGCTGGGCTTCGTCGTCAATCCGGCCAGCCCGCGCTATGTCAGGCTTGAAAAGGCCGACATCGCCGCGACACTCGCCCGCGCCGCCGGCCATTGGGGATCGGGCGCGCAATATCTGTTCGAGACGATCCGCCACCTCGATGCCTGCGGCATACGCGACCGCAATCTGTGGCAGTTGCAGGAACTGGTGGCGCGGGAGATCGGGCGGGTGCAGGGCGGGGTGTAGCGGGTTTCGAGCGCCGCTAGGCCGCGCACCACCGCGCCGCCGATGTGGCCGGTGGCTCCGGTGACGAGGATCATTGCCTGGGTTCCAATTTTCCGCTCCGCGATCCTGGGCTTGACGAACATATATCCCTGTGGTTATACGTCAACCAATAGCCAACGGGTTATCGATCAGGTCAACGGGTTATCGATCAGGAATGCCAGACGCTCACGACATGCTATTCAGGACACTCGCCGACCCGACCAGGCGGGCGATCTTCGAGCGGCTGTGCCGCCAGGGAGAACAGACGGTGGGCGCGCTGACCAGCCAGTCCGGCGTCTCGCAGCCGGCGGTGTCGAAGCATCTGGGCTTGCTCAAGCAGGCCGGGCTGGTGCGCGACCGCCATGAAGGGCGCCAGACGCATTACAGCGCGCAGCTCAACGCGCTGGCGCCGCTGATGGACTGGACGCGCGACATGGCCGGTTTCTGGGAAAGCCGGTTCGACGACCTCGAGGATCTGCTCAAGAGGATGGACCAGTGAACGATGGTGAGAGCCGCACTGTCGTCGTCGAGCGGCAGATTTCGCATCCGCCCGAGAAACTCTGGCGGGCGCTGACGCAACCGCATCTTATCGAGGAGTGGCTGATGAAGAACGATTTCAAGCCTGATGTCGGCCATCGCTTCAACATCAGCGCCGACTGGGGCGGCGTGCTGGACTGCGAGGTGCTGGCGGTCGAGCCACACAGGACGCTGTCCTACACCTGGAACCTCGTGCATCAGGATCCGGCCTTCGATCTGCGCAGCGTCGTGACCTTCACGCTTACGCCGACGCCGACGGGCACGCATCTGCGCATGGAGCAATCCGGCTTCCGGCCCGACCAGAGACGGGCCTATGGCGGCGCCAAAATGGGATGGCCGCAGTTTTTCGAGAAACTGGAAGAGCTTCTGTCGCGGACCGATTAGGTCAGCGGCGCGGACCGGCCGAGGTCCGTAACCCGAACCGGAACCATCCCTGTCGTTCGCGCGGCATGCCGCGCAGGAAATCTATGGAGGAAACACCATGAAGATCAAACTCACCACCATCCATGTCGACGACCAGGACAAGGCGCTCGCCTTCTACACGGGCGTACTCGGCTTCACAGGGAAGGCCGATTTCAGCAATGGGCCGTTCCGCTGGCTGACGGTGGTTTCGCCCGACGAGCCCGAGGGCGCCGAACTGCAATTGGCGCTCAACGACAATCCGGCGGCCAAGGCCTATCAGCAGGCGCTGTTCAAGCAGGGCCAGCCGGCGCTGATGCTGTTCACCGATGACATCAAGGGCGACCATGAACGCATCAAGGCGAAAGGCGGCGCGTTCGCCATGGCGCCGACCGAAGTGACCGGCTCGACCATCGCGCAGCTCAATGACGGCTGCGGCAATCTCATCCAGATCACGCAACTGGCGCGCTGGTAGACATTTCATTCCTTGCAGAGAGGAGGCGGATTTGGACTGGAGCAAATGGATCAGACAGGCGCATCGCTGGCTGTCGATCGTCTTCACCGCGACGGTTGTCGCCAATTTCGCCACCATGGCCTTCGGACAACCGCCGGCCTGGGTGGTCTATTCGCCGCTGCCGCCGTTGTTCCTGATGCTGTTCAGCGGCCTCTACATGTTCGTGCTGCCCTATATCGGCAAAGGACGCGGCGTGCGGCGCGTCAACGGATAGGAGGAAGGTATGGCCAGGACGACCAGGCCCGCCGCCAAGGCTGAACCAAAACTGCTTTCCGGCGGCAACCCGCAGATCGCCAAGGGGCATGGCGATGCGCCGGTGAAGGCCTATATCGCGGCCATGCCTGGCTGGAAGCGCGCGGTGGGAGAACGCCTCGATGCGCTTATCGAACGCGCTGTCCCCGGCGTGCACAAGGCGGTGAAATGGAACTCGCCGCTCTATGGCATCGACGGCGAGGGCTGGTTCCTCGGCATCCATTGTTTCACCAAATACGTCAAGGTGGCCTTCTTCCGCGGCCAGTCGCTGCAACCGGTGCCGCCGGGCACGTCCAGGAGCGGAGACACGCGCTATCTCGATATCCGCGAGGACGATGCGTTCGACGAGGCGCAGTTCAGCGCCTGGGTGAAGCAGGCGAGCCTCTTGCCTGGCGAGCGCATGTGAGCGTTCTATCTATCCGCCAAAAGGAAAAACCGCATGACCGACCACAACAAGTCTCCATCGGAACTGATCGACGGCAGGATCGAGGAACTGGGCGACTGGCGTGGCGAGATGCTCGCCCGGCTGCGCGCGCTGATCAAGCAAGCCGATCCCGATGTGGTCGAGACATGGAAATGGCGTGGCGTGCCGGTGTGGGAGGATGCAGGCATGATCTGCACCGGCGAGACCTACAAGGCGGTCGTCAAGCTGACCTTCGCCAAGGGGGCGGCGCTGCCCGATCCGTCGAAGCTGTTCAACGCCAGCCTCGAAGGCAATACGCGGCGCGCCATCGATTTTCAGAAGGGTGAGGAGGTCGACGAGGCGGCTTTCAAGGAACTGGTGCGCGCGGCGGTGGCGCTGAACAAGACGAAGGGCCGGCGGTAACTGCGTATTTGGTCGCCGTCAGCGCTGCAGCTTTGGAGGAGACCGGACATCTCTCCCGTATGCCGCGCTGGTCGACCCCCACTCCGTCTCGGCTTCGCCGAGCCACCTCTCCCCCGATCGACGGGGGAGAGGAAAGGCGCCAGGCTTTTTGTCGTGAACGCTCGTCCAGCAAAGCTCCCTTCCTTTCCCTCCGGAGGGGGAAAGGTGGCGCTGCGAAGCAGCGACGGATTGGGGGAACCACATGGCAAGAAAGCCTTCGGGTGACCAGTCACCCTAATCACACAAGATGTGTGCATCCCCCAGCCACGCGAGGGGGGAGAGATGTCCGGCAGGACAGTGAGGGGCAGCACCGACGCCAGAGAACTGCCAATGATTTCGCCGGTAGGTGGCGCGCAGAGGTCGACAGCCATCCTCGCAAAAACAGCCGCGTTTACGATCTGGGAAGCTTGCCGGTGCTAGACAATGCAGGATGATGGCTGGCCAGCCGGGCCGGCCCGGTTGGGATTCGCCGCCATGAACAGCCCCATGCGTATGCCCTGGGTGGACACGGCCAAAGGCCTGTCGATCATTCTCGTCGTGATGATGTACTCGGCCTACAACACCGGCGAGTATACGGGCGGGGTCGGTTTCCTCCATTATGTCATCGGCTTCGCGACACCGTTCCGCATGCCGGAATTCTTCCTCATCTCCGGCTTGTTCCTGTCGCAGGTGATCGACCGCCCGTGGCGGCGATACATCGACCGGCGCGTGGTGCACTATCTCTATTTCTACGTGCTGTGGGCGATCATCTCGATCGGGCTCAAGATCGGCATTTTCAGCCGGGATCCGGCCGGCATGCTGCACGATCTGGCCATGGCCGTGGTGCAGCCCTATGGCGTCTTGTGGTTCATCTACATGCTGGCGGTGTTCGGCCTCGCGGCGAAACTGCTGCGGCAGTTCGCGGTGCCCGCCTGGATCGTCATTCCCATCGCCGCCGGCCTGCAGATGTGGGCGCCGCGACCCGACAGCTACGCGGTGGAACAGTTCGCGGCCTATTTCGTGTTCTTCTACCTCGGCTTCGTGCTGGCGCCGCTGATCTTCCGGCTCGTCGAATGGACGCAAGGCCGCCCGGCGCTCGCCGTCGCCGGCCTGGCCGTGTGGGCCGTGGTCAACGGCCTGCTGGTCTATTCGCCGGGCTATGCCATGCACCCGGTTGACATGCAGATGGGGCTTGCGGCATGGCCGCCGCTGCATCTTACCCTGGCCGTCGCCGGCGCGGTGGCGCTGTGCGTGCTGGGCGGCTTCCTGTCGCAATTCGCAACCATGGAATGGCTGCGCTGGCTCGGCGAGCATTCGCTGGTCGTCTATGTCGCCTTCACCATCCCGATGTCGCTCTTCCGCGGCGCGGCGCTGGCAAGCGGCCTTCTCACCGACACGGGCATGCTCAGCCTTGCGGTGCTGCTCGTCTCCCTCATCAGCCCGGTCGTGCTCTACCTGATCATCAAGCGCGTCGGCTTCGGCATGTTCCTGTTCGAACGGCCTGATTGGGCGCATATCGACGGCAGCGGCACCCAGCCGGCGCCGAAGGCGGGCGTGCCGAAACCGGCGCTCTCCAATCAGGCCTGAGATAGCATAGGACCGGGCTCGCCCGAGCCTCAGCCGTCGCGCAGCCAGACCAGCATCTCGCCGGGCTCGCGGTTGTCCCAGGCGAAATAGGGGATGGCGGTCAGGCGCGTCTCGACGCTGGCCGGCGGATCGGACCGGTAGAGGCCGTTCTGCCAGCCGTCACCGGCATCGGCCAGGGCCTCGGCCGACAACGTCACCACGCCGCCGAGCAAGGCCGGTTCGTCATGCGCCTCGATGGCTGCCGTGCGCGGCAGTTTCAGCCGGTGCAGGCGGCCGGTATTGTCCGTTGCCTCGACGCAGTAGATCAGCGGCCCGCGCGACAGCGCGACACGCCCGGCATCCTGCCGGACCTCCGGGTTGGCATAGAGCCGCTCGATCGGCATTTCGAGGTCGAGCCGCAGCTGGTCGCCCTTCTTCCAAGTCCGCCGGACCGCGGCATAGCCGTCATGGGTCACTTCGCCGATGTCGAGCACCTCGCCGTTGAGCTGGAGCGTGGCGCCGGAACTCCAGGCCGGGATGCGCAGGTGCAGCGTGAACTCCACCGGCGCCTGCGGTTCGACCGTGATCCCGACGGCGCCACCCCAGGGATAGCGGCTGGCCTGGGTCAGCGTCACCGGCGTGCCCGCAATGTCGAAGCGGGCGGTGGAATCGCCGTAGAGGTGGACGGCGAGCGCATCGTCGGCCAGGCTGTAGAAATAGCTGCCGATCGAGGCGACCATGCGCCCGATATTGGGTGGGCAGCAGGGGCAACGGTGCCATTTCCACCGGTTGTGCCGGCCCCGGCTTTCCAGCGGGTTCTCGTAGAAAAACAGCGAGCCGTCGAGCGACAGGCCGGAGATCGAGCCATTGTAGAGCGCGCGCTCCATCATGTCGGCGTAGCGTCCGTTCGGACCCATGCCGAGCATGCGGCTCGCCCAGAACACCAGGCCCACCGCCGCGCAGGTCTCGGCATAGGCGCTTTCGTTGGGCAGGTCGTAGTCGCTGGTGAAGCCTTCATTGTGCGCCGAAGGCCCGAGCCCGCCGGTGATGTAGAGGTTCTTGGTGGTGAGGTCGTCCCACAGCCGGTCGAGCGCGACGCGCAGCGTGTCGTCGCCATATTCTGTGGCGATGTCGGCCATGCCCGAATAGAGATACATGGCCCGCACCGCATGGCCGACGACCTTGTCCTGTTCGCGCACCGGGATGTGCGACTGGCTGTATTCATAGGTTTTGAAATGATAAGCCTTGGGGTCGGCGCCGCGGGCGCGCGCTTCCTCGTCGAAATAATGCGGCTGCTGCCCGCGCTGGTCGATGAAATACTTCGCCAGCTCCATGTACTTCTGATCACCGGTCACCCGCGCCAGCTTGACCAGCGCCAGCTCGATCTCCTCGTGGCCGCAATAGCCCTTCTTCTTGCCGGGCTCCGGCCCCAGCACCGAGGCGATGTGGTCGGCGTAGCGGCACATGATGTCGAGCAGCTTGCGCTTGCCCGTCGCCTGGTAATAGGCGACCGCGCCCTCGATCAGATGGCCGGCGCAGTAGAGTTCGTGGCAGTCGCGCAAATTGGTCCAGCGCAGGCCGGGCTGGATGCGCTGGTACCAGCTGGAGAGGTAGCCGTCCTCCTGCTGCAGCTTTTCGTACATGTCTATGACGGCGTCGATCTTCTTCTCGAGCTCCGGGTTCTTGCGGCGGTAGAGCGAATAGGCCGCCGTCTCGATCGTCTTGCCCCAGTCGGAATCCCAGAACATTTGCGTGGTCACCGTCGAGCCGGTGAAGCCGGGATTGGCCGCCTCGTCGGGAGAGGGCGAGTGGAAGGGAATGACGACGCCGGGCGAGGGGCGGTCGGGGTCGATCTGCTCCAGCATGCGCGCTTCCACGCAGCGGTCGTAGAGGATGTCGGCGGTGCGGGTCGCCACCGCGTCGACGCGGTCGCCCCAGAAACCGTGCACGTCGACCTGCGGCACCGGCAGCGGGCGGAAGGCGAGCTTCGGCATGCGCTTGGTGGCGGGCCGGGCGGTTGGCGATGCGGTCATGAACTCACTCCATTCAGTAGGACTATTTAACGGCCCCGGCCATCAGGCCGCGGATGTAGAAGCGCTGCAAAGCGAGGAACAGGATCAGGCACGGCACCATCATCACGGTGACGCCGGCCTGTACGGCGCCCCAGTCGATGGCGCCGAAGCGGCCCGACTGAAGCGCCGTCATCATCACCGGCAGCGTGAATTTGGACTGGTCGGTCATCAGCACCAGGGCTGCGAGGAACTCGTTCCAGGCGCCGAGGAAGGCGAACAGCGCGATGGTGACGACGCCCGGCCAGACCAGCGGCAGCATCACCTTGACCAGCATGGTGGCATTGCCGGCGCCGTCCATGCGCGCGGCCTCCTCGATCTCGCGCGGCACAGCGTCGAAGGCGTTGCGCATCATGAAGATCGAGAACGGCAGCTGCAGCGTCACATAGACGCCGACGAGGCCGGTCAGCGTGTTGTGCAGGCCAAGCTTGGTCAGCACCAGGAAGATCGGCGTCAGGATCGACTGGAACGGGATCATGATCGTCGACAAGATGAGGACGAAGAACAGGTCCTTGAACGGAAAGCGGAACCGCGAGAAGCCGTAGCCGGCCAGCACGCTGACGATGACCGACAGAACCACCGTCATCACCGAGACGTAGATGCTGTTCTGCGCCGAGGCCCACAGCCCGTCGCCGAAGCTGTTCAGCGTCTGGTAGTTCTCCAGCGAGAAGCCGGTCGTCGGCCATGGCGGCAGCGGAGGCAGGCGCGCTTCGGCCGCCGGCTTGAAGGCCGAAAGCACCGTCCACACGATCGGCGCCACGAACAGCACCGAGGCGATGATGCCGGTGGAGTGCCTGGCAAGGCGGGCGGCGAGCTTGCCTCTCTCGGACATCGCCTGCGCCATCAGTCGAGCCCTTCGGGTTTGCGCAGCAGCCAGAGCTGGATGAGGCTGAGCGCCACCAGAATGACCAGCAGCACCATGGAGAGTGCCGCGCCATAGCCAAGCTTGAACGACACGAAGGACTGGTTGAAGATCCAGTAGACCGCCGTCAGCGTCTGGTTGCGCGGGCCGCCGCGCAGGATGATGTAGAACTGGTCGAAGGCGAGGATCGAGCCCGCTACCGACAGGATCAGCGCCAATGCCAGCGTGCGGCGCATCAGCGGCAGGGTGATTGCGCGGAAGCGGGCGAACGGCCCGGCGCCGTCGATGACGGCGGCTTCCTGCAGATCCTGTGGGATCGATTGCAGGCCGGTCATCAGGATGATCATGGTGAAGCCGGCGACCTTCCACACCACCATGGCGATGATCGACCAGAAGGCCGGCTGGAAGGTGGCGAGCAGGTTGAATTTCCTGTCGATCAGGCCGAGGTCGTAGGCGGCCGGGCTGAACAGGCCGGAATCGACATTGAGCAGCCATGACCACAGCAGGCTTGCCGAGGCGAAGCCGACCACCGCCGGCATGAAGAACAGGGTGCGGTAGAGATTGGTGAACGGACGCGGCCGCTCGATGAAGATGGCGAGCGGAAAGGCGACGGTGAAGATCGCGACGGTGACGACCAGCGTGTAGTAGCCGGTGAACTTCAGCGCGTTCCAGAACCTGGTGTCGCGCAGGATCGCCCAGTAATTGTCGAGGCCGATGAAGGAATGTTCGCCCATCAGCGGCCAGTTGTGCAGCGACATCCACGCCGTCATGCCGAGCGGGATGACGAAGAACACCATGACCAGCGCCACCGCCGGCGCGACATAGAGCAGGCCGATCCACTGCCGGCGCCCGGCGCCGACGAGTTTTCTGACGCGGGGCGGGGCGGCGGTTGCGGCTGTGATTGATGTCATGGCTGGACGCCCGTTCTTCCTTCTCCCCTTGTGGGAGAAGGTGGATCGGCGCGCAGCGCCGAGACGGTTGAGGGGTGTTGGAAGGAATGAGGCGGTGGCAATTTCAGAATTGGCGCTGGGCTGGAACACCCCTCATCCGTCGCCTTCGGCGACACCTTCTCCCACAAGGGGAGAAGGGGGAGCGAACATCCCGGCGCTCCGAACCGGCGTTTGACGATCCATATAGGGGGATGCTGTCTCAACACGGGTCGCCCTGCGTTCGTGATGTAATCTGAAACATGCGGTAACCCTGCATTTAGCGGATGCGATACCCGGCCACCCGCCCAGGGAGACAGGCGGGCGGCCGGCAGGCGTCGCCTATTTCTGCGGCGCCTGGTCGATGATCGACTGCATGGTCTCCTGCGCATTGGCGATGGCGCCGTCGACGTCGTCGCCGAAGAAGACCTCGTTGATCATCTGCGTCCACGGGCCGTTGGCCGAGTTGATCAGGTCGTTGAACACCACCGAGTAGGGGGTCTTGCCCTTGGCCATGGCTTCGGCGGCGATCTGGTAGCGCGGGTCGAGATCCTTGAGCGCGTCCTTGGCGATGTCGCCGCGCACCGGCAGGCTGCCATATTTGGCCAGGATGGTCTGGCCTTCCAGCGAATAGGCGAAGTCGAGGAATTCCTTCACCACGGCGAGCTTCTTGGTGCCCTTGGTGACGACGAAATTGTCGCCACCGGCGAAGGACGACCAGCCGCCGTCCTTGCCCGGCAGGAAGGTGATGCCGTAGTCGATATCGGGGTACTGCGTGTTGAGCGCGCCGATGGCGAAGGCGCCCGACGGCGAGATGCCGATATTGCCGGCGGCAAAGGCGGCGAAGAAGTTGGCGCCGGTGTCGGTCTGGGCGCCCGCCGGAACCAGGTCCTTCTTGACCATCGAGCGGTAGAGGTCGATGGCGCCGCGCAGCTGCGGGCTGTCCAGCGTCGCCTTGGAGCCATCCGCGCTGAGGATATCGCCACCCGAAGCCCAGATCAGCGGCGTGAAGGTGAAGATGTTGCAGCCACCGCAATTGCCCGAGAAGTAGAAGCCCTTGATGTTGCCGCCGAGCGCGTTGACCTTCTCGGCGTCGGCGGCGATCTCGGCCCAGTTTGCGGGGCCTTTCTCCGGGTCGAGGCCGGCCTGCTTGAACAGTTTCTTGTTCCAGATCAGCACCGAGGCGTCGGCCGAGAAGGGCAGGCCGTAGATGTGGTCCTTGTAGGTGCCGGTCTTCACATGCGCCGGCGACAGGCTGGCGAAATAGGGCAGGGACTTGGCCCAGTCGGTGATGTCCTCCAGCTGCCCGGCGGCGGCGAAGGAAGGCGTGTAGATCAGGTCGAGCGACAGCGCGTCTGGCGCCGTGCCGCCGGCGGCCGCCGCACCATATTTCGGGATGATCTCGGCATTGGGGATGATGTCGAGCTTGATCTGGTCCTTGTGCGCCTTGTTGAAGGCATCGACGATCCTCGGCATGAAATTCGAGCCGTCGGCGCGCACCCAGATGTTGGCGGTTTCCGCGGCGGCAGCGCCCAGCCCGCCACCCAGAACGGCAGCGGCGATGGCCAGTTTGGGGGCCAGTTTGGCAATCAGGTTCCTCATGTTCTCCTCCTCCAGGGTTGGCCGCTATGCGCGGCTTGGCGCCGGTCGCGGCGCATCGTTTCAGCCGTCCATCGGATGGCCGCAGGACTGCCGCACCACCAGCCGGCATGGCAGTTTTCGAATGCCCGGCGCGGCGGGTTGGCCGCCGACCAGGGAAAGCAGGGTCAGTCCGGCCTCGCGGCCGAGGGCGGCGAGGTTCATGTCCACCGAGGTCAGCGGCGGGCGGGTGGCCTCCGCCACGATCTCCCAATTGTCGAAACCGATGACGCCGACATCGCCGGGAACGCTCAAGCCGCGCTCACGCAAGGCATCGATGACGCCGCGCGCGATCTGGTCGTTGCCGCAGAAGACGGCGTCCGGCCTTTCGCCCTTGCCGTCTTGACGTCGCGGGCCGTCGAAGAGACGCGCCACCGCCTCGTGCCCCCAGGCTTCCGACCAGGCGCCGAGCAGCGGCTCGGCGGCCGGCAGGCCGTTCTCGGTGAGCACGTCGCGATAGGCCTGCGCGCGGTCGTGCACGACGGCGAAGCTTGCCGGTCCGGTGACGTGGGCGATGCGCTTGCGGCCAAGCCCGCAGAAATGCTCGACGGCCAGCCGCGCGCCGCCGGCGTCGTCGGAAACGAAGGCGACCGCGTCCGGATCGGGCTGGGTGAAGGCGTAGATCACCGGCACGCGCAGATCGGAGAGATCGACCGGCAGATGGCGGTCGATGCGTTTTCCCGTGGCGATGATGCCGTCGACGCGCTTGTCGAGCATGGCCTCGACATGCAACTGGCCCAGACGCGGATCCTCCTCGACATTGCACAGGAACACCGAGACGCCGTTGTCGACCAGCGCATCCGAAATGCCCGACATCAGCGGCAGCGAGAAGCGGCCATAGGTATCGTTGGTGAGCAGGCCGACGGTGAAGGAACGGCGCCTGAGCAGGCTCTGCGCCAGGCTGTTGGGCCGGAAGCCAAGGCTGCGCGCCGTCTCGCGGATGCGCTCGCGGGTCTCGGCGGTCATCCGCCCCTGGCTGTTCAGCGCCTTGGACGCGGTGGCGACGCTGACGCCGGCGGCGGCCGCCACGTCACGCAAGGTGACAGGCTTGGGAAAGACCGGAACCGGCTGATCGTCCGCTGCCATCGGGTCGGGAATCCTTAGTTGGGAAAAGGTTTTCTCTTACAGACCCAGAGAAGGCCCGGCCAGTGGCCGAGCCCGATCGGAGATGTTTGGAAAAACCTTTTCTCAAAGTCAGGCTAGGCCAGATTGGAGTATCGTTCAAGGGGAAAGTGGTGGTTGTGGTCCGTCGGTGGGAAGGAAAGGCCCGGGGCAGCAAGGACAGGATTTCGCCGGCCTCGCTTTGCGCCAAGGATGCACACATTTCCAAGCGGCTGGTCCTTGGCGATAGCGCTCATGGCGGTTTGGAGCATGCATTGTCCTGATGCCGCGCTGGTCGACCCCCCACTCCGTCGAGCTTCGCTCGACACCTCTCCCCCGATCGACGGGGGAGAGGAAAGGCGCCTGGCTTTTTTGCCGCCAGCGCTTGTCCAGCAAGGCTCCCTTCCTTTCCCTCCGGAGGGGGGAAAGGTGGCGCTGCGAAGCAGCGACGGATTGGGGGAACCATATCGCAATCAAGCCTCGCCCTGATCAGTCACGCTGATCATCTAAGATGTTTGCACGGCGTGGCCACTGTGTGGGGGCGAGGAACCGCACGGATTGTCAGCGAAGTTTTAATCGCTGTTGCCCCATGGTAGTTCTCCGCCAGGAGTTCCGCCATGTCCGACACGTCTTATACTCCGAAAGGCCCGGTCTCGCAGCCTCGCGGCGGGGCAGGACATGACCGGACGGCCGAGCACCGCCGCGATGCCGCGACCATCGCCAGATTGAAGGCACGGATCGCCGCTCAGGCGGAGCTCATCGCGGGGCAGGAAGTCTCGCTCGCCCACAGCCGCAAGATCTTCGACCGCGCCTCCGCTGCCGCGCGCATCGGCGTGTGGGAGTGCAGCCTGCCCGACGAGCGGCTCGCCTGGACCGACGTGGTCTATGACCTGTTCGATCTGCCGCGCGGGGCATCGCTGGACCGCAATGAAATCGTCAAATGCTATCCTGAGGAGTCGCGCAAGGCGCTGAACAGTCTGCGCAGCCAGGCGATCGCCGAGCGCAACGGCTTCAACCTCGATGCCGAGATCACCACTTTCGCCGGCCACAGCCGCTGGATCCGCATCACCGCGACCGTCGAGTGCGAGCAAGGCGTACCGGTGCGCATCTTCGGCATGAAGCAGGACATCACCGAGGAGAAGCTCCTGTCGGATCGCATGCGCTATCTCGCCGAATTCGACGCCATGACGGGGCTCGCCAATCGCACCCGGTTCCAGGGCCGGCTGGCGCATGCCGATGAAGCCCGCCCGCTCGGCGCGCTGCTTCTGGTCGACCTGGACGGTTTCAAGGCCGTCAACGACACGTTCGGCCATGTCGTTGGCGACGAGTGCCTTAAGGCAGCCGCCGAGCGCCTCGTCGGCGGGTGCGGCGAGGCGGAACTGGTGGCGCGCGTCGGCGGCGACGAATTCGCGGTGCTGCTCGGTGCGCATCTCGACAGGGGCGCCGTCTCTGGTGTGGCGCGCCGTATCATCGAGGAAATGGGCAGACCGGTCGCGATCCGCGGCCAGTCGCTGAGACTGGGCGCCTCGGTCGGCATCGCCTTTGCCGGGCAAGGCTCGCCCTGCGATCTGTTCGCGCAGGCCGATACCGCGCTCTATGCCGCCAAGGCGGCGGGCCGCAACACATTCCGCATCTTCAAGGCGGAAGCAGGCGCGAAAGGCCACAGCGCCGCGGCGTGAGGACTAGATGCTCTTGGTCTCGAGCCGCTGGATCGTCGCTTCGATCCATGCCGCGACCGCCGCGATGCGAGCGAGCTGGCGAAGATCGGGATGCGTCAGCAGCCACAGTTCGCGCACGGGGAATGGCTGCTCGTCCTCCGGCACGCGCGCGAGCCCCGCAATCTGGTCGGCGACGATGCAAGGCAGCAGCGAGCGGCCAAGTCCGGCGAGGATCGCCTGCAGCAGCGGTTCGGCATCGTTGACGACAAGCGGCGCATAGCCGTCCTTGCGGGCGACGCCGGCGATCCAGCGCGCCTGCGGCAGGGAGGTCATGCCGTCCTCATAGGTCAGCCAGGGCAGATCTGTGATCTGCCGGGGCAAATCGGGCGCCAACAGATGGCTCGCCGCATAGGCGGCATAACCGAGCGTGCCGATGCGCCTGGCGATGATTTGGCCTCCGGTTTCCGGGCCGGGCCGGGCAAGCCGCAGTGCCATGTCCGCCTCGCGGCGGGTCAGGCTGACATCGCGGGGGTCGGCGACCAGTTCCAGCCGCAATCCCGGATGGCGGGCCACAAGGTCGGGAACAGCCGGGATCAGCACCCGGTTGACCAGGATCGGCACGGCGGTGACCCGCACCGTGCCGCCGATCTCGCTGTCGGCGCCCTTGACCGCCAGGGTCAGCCCGCCGATCTCAGCCTCCACCGCTTCCGCCCGGCTGGCCGCGACCTCGCCCGCCTGCGTCGGCCGCATTTCGCCTTCGGCGCCGCGTTCGAACAGTCGCACGCCGAGCGCACGCTCGATCGCCCTCAGGCGCCGCGCCACCGTTGTCGGATCCAGCCCTAGCCGGCGGCCGGCGGCCGCAAAGGACCCTTCGCGGGTCAGAGCCAGCACATGGCGCAGATCGTTCCAGTCGAGGTCGTGCATTTTTGCAGCTTTGCCGGGCAATTGTTCAGGATCAAACTGTGAGAATGCCGCGTTAGGATCGCACTGTCCACCACCGGAGAGACGCTGTGATCCGCGCCAAGAACCATGCTCGTCAATTTCATAGCCGGCAGGCGCCAACGCGCCTCGGCCACGGCTCCGATCGGATATGAGCATGGCCGACCTGTCTGTCTCAGGCCATTCCGGCGGCGGGGTGCTGTTCATTCTGGCCGTCGCCTTCATCGCCGGCCTAGCGCGCGGGTTTTCCGGCTTCGGCGCGGCGTTGATCTTCATGCCGCTGGCAAGCTCCGTCATCGGGCCGAAATCGACGGCGCCGCTGCTGTTGATCATCGACGCCGTCGCCGCGCTCGGCCTGCTGCCGCGCGGCTGGCTGCTGGCCGACCGGCCAAGCGTCGGCACGATGACCCTCGGTGCGCTGGTCGGCGTGCCGCTCGGCACCTATGCGCTGACGCGGATGGATCCCCTGGCGCTGCGCTGGGGCATCGTGCTGCTGGTGGTGCTGCTGCTCGGCCTTTTGATGTCGGGCTGGCGCTACCATGGCCGCCCCGCGACGCCGTTGACGGTCGGCGTCGGAGGGCTGGCCGGCTTCTTCTCCGGCGCCGCCCAGGTCGGTGGGCCGCCGGTCGTGGCCTACTGGCTTGGCGGCGGCGGCAATGGCGAGGTCGTGCGCGCCAACATCATTCTATACTTCGCCCTGTCGAGCGCGCTGACCGCGGCCAGCTATCTGGCGGGAGGGCTGATCACGCGGCCCGTTCTTGCGCTCGCGCTGGTGACAGGCCCGTTCTATGGATCTGGCCTCTATCTCGGCTCGCGTCTGTTCGGACGCACCAGCGAGCGCGGCTATCGCTGGGCTTGCTACGGCCTCATCGCCGTGGCGTCGATCGTCAGCCTCCCCGCGCTGGATTCCATCCTCGGTCGGTGATCGGCTCCGCTGCGAAAGGATGGTGCCGAAACGACGCGGAAGGCTCTCAGCCGAAATCGTCTGCCGTCAGCACATACATGCTCTTGCGGGTGCGGTCATAGGCCTTCGACGCCACGTCGCGGATGACGCTGCCCTCGGTGTCGAAAGTGGCGAGGTATCCGGCCTCATCCGCGTTTGTTCGCGGCTGGAGCTTGGTCATCGCGTCGGCGGCGACGGAGAAGGAAATCTGGAACATGCCGTCATGACCGACAAAACGGATGCGCCTGCCGGCCTGGTCATAGCTGCGGCTGCGGTTGGGGAAGGTCAGGCTCATGTCTTGCCTCCTTTGTCTGGCGCGGTTGCCGAGGGAGGCGATGCGCGCCTTCCCAGGGAAAGCGCCGCTCGCCTTTCCCGGAATTTCTAGGCCTTCTTCGGCGCCCGTTTCTTCTTGGGCGAGGGGTTCAGGGCCTCCGCGGCGCGGTCCGCTTCCTCCTTGGCCAGCCGCAATTCCCTCAGCTTTGCCGTCTTGATCTCCCGGGCCCTGGCCTCGGACATGTATTCGGCGGTGGCCTTGTTGCGCTCCGCCGTCTTCTTCTGCTTGTCGGCAAAACGAGCTTCGGCTTTTGCCATCAAAGTCTGATTGCCGTCGGCCATCGGATAGAATCTCCTGCATGATGAAATCGTGAAAACGAACTTGTCGGATAAATAGGCACTCGGCCGGCAAAATTCAATTTTCTGAAATATTTGGCTGATCGCCGATCTCGAAACAGCGATAGCCGAAATAATATTTTCGAATATTTCACGATGGCGGCAAATCACTTTGTGTTCATAAACACCAAAGCGCCGGTGCTGGCAAATGAGGGGCGGTGAGAGTTCAAACGGAAGCCCTTGGGAGTGCTCATTCGAGCCCTTGAATAGGGTAGGGGGGTATGCTAATAGGTTGGCATGACGCACACGATCCGGGAAAAACAGAAGCTGCTGGCGCGCGTGCGCCGCATCAGGGGCCAGGTCGAGGCCATCGAGCGGGCGCTCGACGGCGAGGCCGGTTGCGAGGCGGTCATGCACCTCATCGCCGGCGCGCGCGGCGCGATGGCCGGGCTGATGGGCGAGGTGATCGAGGATCATGTGCGCACGCATCTCGTCGATTCCGAGCGCCACCCCGGCGCGCTCAACACCGAAGCGGTCGAGGAATTGCTCGACGTCATCCGAACCTATGTGAAGTGAGTACCGCCATGACCAAGGCCAGCAGCACGGCTTTCCACAGTCACATGTTCCTCGGCGAGGGGCACCGCAAGAGCGAGCGCAAGACCTGGGCGGTGATCTGGCTCTGCGCGATCATGATGGCGGCCGAGATCGCCGGCGGGCTTCTGTTCGGCTCGATCGCCCTCGTCGCCGACGGGCTGCATATGAGCACGCATGCGGGCGCGCTGCTTCTGGCGGCACTTGCCTACACCTATGCGCGCCGGCATGCCGGCGACCAGCGCTTCAGTTTCGGCACCGGCAAGCTCGGCGACCTCGCCGGCTTCACCAGCGCCATCATCCTGGCCATGATCGCGCTGCTGATCGGCTACGAATCCGTCATCCGCCTCTATGCGCCGGTGCCGATCCATTTTGCCGAGGCGATACCGGTCGCCTTCCTCGGCCTTGCCGTCAACATCGCCAGCGCTTGGCTGCTCAGCGGCGGGCACGCGCATGGGCACGGCCAGGGTCAAGGCCATGGGCACGGGCACGGTCATGGCCACGCGGCCGCGCACGGGCATGACGAGACACATCGGATCGCCACGCCGGATGGCGAGGTCGTGCTCGAGGTGTTCGAGGATGGCGTGCCGCCGCGCTTCCGGATCCATCGCGAATCCGGGGCGCTCGTCCCGTCCGCCGTCTCGATCGAAACCGTGCGGCCGGACGGCGCGCGGCAGAGCTTCACCTTCAGGGATCTGGGCGAGGGCCTGGAATCCATCGAGGAGATTCCCGAGCCACATGCCTTCGAGGCCATGGTCAGCATTAGCGGACAGACCTATCCGGTCCTGTTCGAGGAGCACGAGCATGCCCACGGCAAGGCCACGGATGACAACAACATGCGCGCCGCCGTCGTCCATGTCATCGCCGACGCGGCGGTGTCGGTGCTGGTCATCGTCGGGCTCCTGCTCGCCCGTGCTTTCGGCTGGCTCTGGATGGATCCGGTCGCCGGCCTCGTCGGCGCGGTGGTCATCGCCAGCTGGGCGCTCGGGCTGATCCGCGACACAAGCGCCGTGCTGCTGGACATGAATCCCGACCGCGGCATGGCGGAGAACCTGCGCCGCACGATCGAGAGCGAGGGCGACGAGATCGCCGACCTGCATCTGTGGCGGCTCGGACCGGGGCATCTTGGCGCCATCGTTTCCGTGGTGACGCCGACGCGCCGGCAACAGGATTATTACCGCGGCCGGCTGTCGCGGTTCCGGTCGCTGTCGCACCTGACGATCGAGGTCAGGAGGGCGGCCTAGCTTCTCACGGCCTGCCGGCCGCTACGCTTCGACAGCGCACCGCGATCCCGCGTCAAACCGCAAGATCGGTCGAGCGCGGCAGGTCCGGGATCGCCTAACTGGCCTCGTCACGGAGGAAGCACGTTGAAGGCGGCACTTGAAAACTACCATGCCCGGATGCAGCGGGTGCTGGACCACATAGACCAGCATCTGGCCGACGATCTGGACCTGGAAACCTTGAGCGGCGTCGCGGCGTTCTCGAAATACCATTTCCACCGGCAGTTCACCTCGACCTTCGGGGTGTCCGTTCATCGCTATGTCCAGCTCGCCCGGCTGAAGCGCGCTTCCTACAGGCTTGCCGGGAGCGACGCCCAGAGCGTCACCGACATAGCGATGGATGCCGGCTACGACGCGCCCGACGCTTTCGCCCGCGCCTTTCGGCAACGGTTCGGACAATCGCCGTCGTCGTTCCGGAAATCTCCCGACTGGGGGTCGTGGCTCATGGCCTTCGGGCCTCTCGACAACGCAAGGAGAAAGCTCATGCAGATCGTTTTTACCCCCGACGATGTGGTGATCCGCGATATGCCCCCGACGCCGGTGGCGATCATGGAGCATCGGGGCGACCGGGCAACGCTCGGGGACACCATCCAGCGGTTCATCGCCTGGCGCAAGGCGGCGGGCCTGTCGCCCGAAACCAGCCCGACCTTCAACATCTTCCGTTCCGAAAGGGAGCCAGCGGTCGCGACCGACTACAGCATGGACATCTGCGTCGGGACCGATCAGCCGATCAGGCCGGACGACAAGCAGATGAAGGCCGGCGTGATCCCCGGCGGGCGCTGCGCGGTGCTGCGCTACCCCGGCAATACCAACAATCTGGAACCCGCCGCGCTTTACCTCTATCGCGAATGGCTTCCGGCCAGCGGCGAGGACGTGCGCGACTTTCCGATCTATTGCCAGCGCCGGCTGTCCCCGATCCCGGAAGGGCCGATGCATGAAGTGGTGGTCGAGCTGTTCCTGCCCCTGAAATAGCACTGGGGATCAATAGCGCTGGGGCGACAGGCGCGGTCTCAGCCGGCAGGCGGCTGCGCCCCGCCCAGGCCCAGAACCACGTCGCGCGTCAGCGGCGCGAGGTCGATGTCGTGGGCCGAGCCGGGATCGAGCCAGATCATCTCCTCGATCTCGGCCGCCGCCATCGGCCGGCCGTGGATGGAAACCGTGAACAGCTCTGCCTCGACCATGCTGTCCGGCTCGTTGGCGGCCGGGGCGGCGAAGCGGCCGAGCGGCGCGGCCATGGCGGGATCGATCGTCAGCCCAAGCTCCTCGTGCAGTTCGCGGGCCAGTGCTTCAAGTGGCGCCTCGTGCGGCTCGATCTTGCCGCCGGGCTGCATGAAGGCGCTGGTGCCGCGCTTGCGCACCAGCAGCAGCCTGCCCGACGCATCGGCGATGACGGCGGCGGCTATCCTGATCTTGCGGCTTTCGGAAGGGATCGAATTCACGCTATATGGTCCGCTCTGCGGCGTGCCACTCCGGCACTGTCTGGAAGCAGCCGCGATTCTCGGTTCGGAGACAAGCCATGTTTGCCGCCAAGGCCATCGACACCTCGGACAAGCCCGCATTCTACCGCGACCTCGCCGCGCAACTGAAGGGTTTGCTGGAGGGCGAAAGCGACTCGATCGCCAATGCCGCCAACACTTCGGCGCTGATCTTCCAGATGGTGCCAGACCTCAACTGGGCGGGCTTTTACTTTCTCGCCTCGGACGAGGAGCTGGTGCTGGGTCCGTTCCAGGGCAAGCCGGCCTGCGTGCGCATCGCGGTCGGCAAGGGCGTGTGCGGAACCGCGGTCGACCTCGGCACTTCGATGCTGATCAAGGACGTGCATGATTTTCCCGGCCACATCGTCTGCGATGCCGACTCGCGTTCGGAACTCGTGGTGCTGCTGGAGGACGAGGAGGGCGTCTTCGGCGTGATCGACCTCGACAGCCCGCTGCCCGGCCGTTTCGACAAGGCCGACCAGGCGGGCATCGAGGCGCTGGCGGCGATCTATGTGGCGGCGAGTTCGTTCGAGGACTGAGCGCTCGTTGCTGAGACAAGCATCGACGTCGAGTTCCACGGCGCCCCCCTCTGTCCTGCCGGACATCCCCACGAGGGCTAGGCGATTCACGCATCTTGGGCGATGAGCGTGACTGATCGGGGTGAGGCTTTCTTGCCATGTGGTTCCCCCAATCCGTCGCTGCTTCGCAGCGCCACCTTTCCCCCCTCCGGAGGGAAAGGAAGGGAGCTTTTCTGGGCGAGCGTTGAGCGCAAAAAGCTTGGCGCCTTTCCTCTCCCCCGTCGATCGGGGGAGAGGTGTCGAGCGAAGCTCGACGGAGTGGGGGTCGACCTGCGCGGCCATCGCCAAGGACCAACTCCCAAGCTAACGCCCTGCCTTCAGCGCAGAGGTAAACGCCGCGGCCGCCATATCGATCAGCTGCGCGTGAATTTCCCCGCGCGATCGGCCGCCTCCATCATCGCATACAGGGTCGCCGATTTCCTCGGACAGGATGAGGGCCGGCGCGCCGGGCTTGCATGCGCCGAACATGCTGTAGTGGCTGGCATCGGCGATCGTGGAGTAGCGGGCGTTCGGGATGGCTTTTGCGATCGCCGACGCGTCGGCGGTCAAAGGGATCTTTTCCGGCCGGCCGAGATTGACGATATTGACCGGAATGCCGATCCCGGCGAAGCTTGCCGGGTCGAGGACATCGACCGGAGCGGGGTCGATCGCCATGGCGAAGCGGATGCGGCTGTCGCTGCCGTCGCGGCCGGCGAGGTGCATGTCCATGGCGTGCAGATCGACGCCGCTTTGCCTCACCCAGCCGCATAGCGAGGCGTTGAGCAGGTCGGTGTCGCAATAGGCAGCCAGCCGTTTCGCATCGATGCGCGCGCCGGCAATGGCCAGCGCCGTATTGCCGCCCATGGACAGGCCGAGCACGCCCGTGCTGCCTTCGAGCAGGTGGCCGCCGAAGGAGGCGTCGCCGCGCATCGCGTCCAGCGTCGCGGTGAGATCGGCGGGGCGCAGCCAGAGTTTCATCGTCTGCGCGGCTGATCTTTTCTTGCCGCCATTGCCGGGGTGCGTCGGCGCGGCGACGATGAAGCCCCGGCCCGCCAGCGCCGCCGCCATCCAGCTCAGCGCCTCCGGCGTTCCGGCCAGGCCGGCGCCGTGGGAAAGCAGGATCAGCGGAAATGTTCCGCCTGATACCGGCGCGTCGCTCATCGCGGCGGTTCCTGCGAAAAGCGGGCTGTCGCCGAGGTTGACGGCTTCGCCGCCCGGCTGGGCCGGATACCAGACGGTGACGTCGAGATCGGTGCCGCGCTCGGCCGATGGCGCGGAAATGTGAGCGACGCCGACGGCGTCGCCGGCATTGGCCTGATGCTGCATGGCCAGCATCGAAACGATGACGGCGCAAAGCATGGTGCGGAATTTCATGAAGGTCTCCATTGGGGAACATTTCGGCGGCCGGAGCGGACACTCAATGCCCGGCTTGCGGCACCGGCGTCGCGATATCCGCCGAAACGAGCCGCGCCGGCGTCCTCGATCGCGATCGAGGACGTACATGATCGCGATCGGGCACTTCCTTGGAGCAAGATTGCCGGGTTCAGCCGGCAGTCATCGTGGCGGATGGGCTGAGGCGTGCCTCAGAACACGAGACGTGCGTTCGGATCTTCCCGGGCCGGGTCGAATGTGAACCACCCGGCATAAGTATAGCGGCTCCCGGACGTGACCTTGGAGACGCCGTGTACATAGTCGGCGCCCGATCCGAAGATCAACATAAGGCCTGTTTCGGGCTTCACCCGAACGCCGATCCCCGGAAAATAGGTCTCTCCGCCTTCGTAGTCATCGTTGAGATAGAGGAGCGACGAGTAGCAACGGTGCGGCGTCGCATTGGGCTGGCCATCGGGGTTGAGGTTGTCGGCATGCGGCGTGAGTTCCATGCCCTTGGGCCAGAAGACGAGCTGCGCCGTGTCAGAATAGAGCGCCTGCGCCGGCCGGAATTCGCGGCAGACGGCGAGTTGCGCCAGCAGTCGCACCTGCTGCATGACGCGAAGCGCGTCGACCTCCGCGGGCGGCAGGCTGTTCTGCCAGATGTAGCGGCCGTCCCAATATTCCGAGCCGGTCCTGGCCGCATTGACGGGACGCTGGCGCTCGAAACATTCGATCAGGAGCCGGCATTGCTCGGGCGACAGCAGGTTACGGTGGCGGACCAGCGACGGGCAATGGTCGGCCGGGGAGAGCAGTGTCAACCGCCGGGGATCGCCAGTCCACCATTGGGTGCGGCCGGCCGTTGACGCGAGCGATCTCGACGCATCCGGCTGCGTCGCCAATGGTTGCCAGCGCTTGCCTGGTCTCAGCCGATCGAGCAGCCGCATCAGTCCTCCTCGCGGGCTGGCGACTGTGGTTTGCTCGGCGCGGCGACCCGCAGCTTTGACAGATGCTGGGGATTGGCTGGCTCGCCGTCGGGGTTCTGTCCTCTGAAATACCATTTCTGCCAGCCCATCCGAACGGCTTCGGGGTCGTGGCGCGCAAGGGCGGCGTTGAAGTCGATGCGCAAGCGGCGGTATTCCTCATAGTGTGCCTTGATATCGGGCGCGGTATCGAGCGGCACGATTTGCGGAACGATCGCGTCGAGGCTGCGATAAGCGAACGGCGTGATGAAGCAGAAGGGCTCGCCCTTGTCGAAGCTCACCCGGCCGGCTTGGGTAAATTGCCAGTTCATGGTGAAGCTGAAGTTCACCCAGTCGGTTTCGACCACGCCGTCGAGCGGCGACAGCCCGTCCTTGGGGAGGTTGGGGCAGCCCCGGACCCACAGGGCGTAGCCGGGATCGGTGCGGAAAATGTGGGCCGTCTGCAGGGTGAGGATGCCGTGCCCGAAATGCGACTGGGCGAAATAGCCGATGTCGGCCTCGCTCTCGATGGTGATGTCGCCGAGCCCGGGGCGTCCGTTCCACGCCACGGTGAAGGCCTCGGGCGTCAGCAGTTCCCACCCCATCGAGTTGGCGATGGTCAACGGCAGGCAGCGATAGGCATAGCGCTGGTTGGTTTCATCCATCCAGCGGCGATCGGCTCTCGCCGGCACGATCTCAGGAGCACGGTCGTGAATGCGATAGCAGATAAGTCCGGTCATCGACCTTCCCAGCCAACCGACGGTCTAACCTGCCTGCAGGCTGAACGGGTGCTCAACGGTCACGCATCTGGCGTTCTCACGCTGGAGGCGGAGACGTCGGAGG
>NZ_SCNN01000036.1 GCF_005503535.1 Mesorhizobium comanense
CAAGAAGACCGAAGCAGCGATCGACCATTGGATGAAGGAACTTGCGCCAAGCACCGAGCTTCGGAAATGGTTCGGACACGATCCAGCCCGATGGGAGGAATTTCGCCGGCGGTACGCAGCAGAAATTCACGAGCATCGCGATGACCTCGACCGCTTGCGTGGCCTGATACGGGAAGGCACGGTCACACTCGTCTACTCGGCTCACGACGAGGCGCACAACGATGCCATCGTTCTCAGGGAGATCTTGCTGACACATCGATAGACAGGTCATGTCCGGCCCGTCTCTGCGTCGCCGACAGCATCGAGAAGGTCGGAGAATTCGTTTCTAAGGATTGCCTCGTCGGCTGCGTCGGACACGAACACGAAGGTGTCGCCGCGATATCGCTCGATCCAGTGATGACCGGTGCCATGGCTGCGCAGGTAGTCACCGATCTGATGGATCGTGGAACGGCCAAGACCCTGGTGCAGGAGAAATTTCATCAATGTTGAGCTTTTGCAGGCGGGACAGGTCGCGCGCCTGGCTCAGGGGCCGACCTTTTGGCCCTGAGCATCGAACTGTTTGAGATAGGCGATCACGTCGGCGATCTCCTGGTCCTTGTTGAGACCGGCGAATGTCATCTTTGTGCCGGGCACCAGTTTGCGCGGCGCGTGCAGATAGGTCGCCAGCGTCGGTTCATCCCAGGTCAGACCCGAATTCTTGTTCGCCGTGGAATAACTGTAATCGGGATACACGCCGGCCGCTCGACCGACGACCCCATTCAAGACCGGACCTACTCCGTTCTTTGCGTCAGGGCCGACCTTGTGGCAGGCCATGCACCTCCTGAAGACGACAGCGCCGGCTTCGGCGTTGCCGGGGGACGAGTCCTGCGCATGGGCCGAGCCGACTGCAGTGAGAATTGCAGTCATCAATCCAAGCAAGGTCGATTTCATGGTTGCTTCTTTCAGTCAGCGGCGGGCCGGTTCCTGCCGAACCGGCCCCCCTGCAATATGGGGTTCGAAACACGCCCAGCCTGCCGGATCCGAACCGCGGATCCGGCAGGCGTTGCCTCAGGAGGGAACTAGTGGGCCGGGGTTCTTCAGATACTGGTTCTTGATCGCGTCCACCGCCCAGTAGGCAAGAGCGCCTACCGGTCCGGTCGGGTTCTTCCCGGCGTTCTGGGGAAACACGCAAGCGCCTGTGACGAACACGTTCGGAACATCCCAGACCTGAAGATATTTGTTCAGAACGCTGGTGTTCGGGTCGGCTCCGAAGACTGCCCCGCCTGTGTTGTGCGTGCTCTGATAAGGCACGATCGAATAGGGCACGGGGGGAATGCTCCGATCGACCTTGGTCGCACCCATCTCCTTGGCGATCTTTACGCAGATGTCAGCCTGGCCGTTCATCTGCTTTACCTCATTGTCCTGGAAGTCGAACGTCATCCTCATCAGTGGGCGGCCAAAGACGTCGGTGTAGGTCGGATCGAGGCTGAGATAGTTCTGTCGGTAGGCCATCACGGCGCCTTGATTGCCAACGCTGGCCGCGTGGTCATAATTGTCGACCACTGCCTTCTTCCATTCGGAGCCCCAACGCGGCGTGCCGTGCGGCGTTGGATGCGATTGGATAGGCCGGGCGCCCGAGTTGCTGCAACTGATGCCGCCGCCGCCGATGTAGCCAGCCTTCACGAAATCGTAGTTGTCGCCGTTGAAATCATCCATGGTCGTGCCGAGCGCGCCTGCGCCCATGAAGCGATTCAAGATGGTTTCCTTGTCGAAGAAGGCCGTAGCTCCGCCACCGCATTGATAGGCATAGTTGCGACCGACCACACCCCTTCCCGTTGCCGGGTCATAAGGCACGCCGATTCCCGAATGCAGCAGCAGGTTGACGTTACCGAGGGCATAGGCCGAGAGGATGATGAGGTCTGCAGGCTGTTCGAACTCCCGCCCGCGTGCGTCGAGATAGGTGACGCTGACCGCCTTCTTGCGGGTCGAGTCGAGATTGACCTTCAGCACGATCGAGTTGGTGCGCAGTTCGAAATGCGGGTTCTCCAACGCCAGTGGGATGACGGTGAAGTGCGGGCTCGCCTTGGCATTCGCCTCACAGCCGAAACGCTCGCAGAAGCCACAATAGTGACACTGGCCGAAGGCCACGCCATCGGGATTGACGTAATCCCGTGACGCGTTTGACGAAGGATTGGGGAAAGGGTGGTAGCCGAGATTGCGGGCCGCCTTCTCGAACATCACCATGCTCTGCGCGGCAATCATCGGCGGATTGGGGTACTCGTCCTTTCGCGATCCCTCGAAGATGTTGCCACCATCGATCTTTCGGCCATTAATATTGCCGGCCTTGCCGGAGGTGCCGCAGGTTTTTTCGAACTTGTCGTAATAGGGCTCGAGATCGTCATAGGTGATTGGCCAGTCCTGCAAATGCATGTCCGAAGGGATGATCTTTTCGCCATATTTGTCGACCGTGCGGGTGCGCGCCTGGTGGTCCCATTCGAGCCAGCGCCAGGTGACGCCGTTCCAGTGCACGCCGGCACCGCCGACGCCCTGGCCGGGCAGGAACGAGCCAAGCTGCCGCATCGGCAGCGCCGTTTGCGATTCACGGTTGCGGAAGGTGATGGTTTCCCGCCGCACATTCTGCATGAGATCGTAGCGGGCGGCGTAGCGCAGTTCGTCATGGATCTGCGGGTCGATGAAATCCGGATTGGTGTCACGAGGGCCTCCCCGTTCAAGGGCGACGATTTTCAGCTTCGTCGACGCGAGCTCCTTGGCGATGATGCCGCCTGTCCATCCAAGGCCGACAATCAGGACATCGACAGCGTTGAGTTTGGTGGCCATGTTATAGTCTCCTTTTCCGTCGGCTAGATGAGGTCCTGAATGCCTTTGGGTTCAGCCTTGTAGGGCCTGTTCCGGAACGGTTCGATCTTGTCCATGTACATGGCGTCGGCGCCTGGGAACCCGATCATCTTCCAGGCCGCCCTGTCCTTGTTCCCGCCATACATCGGGTCGGCGAAATAACCCTCGATCGTCAGCTGAAGCAGCAGTCCGAAGAAGGTCGCGGTGGGCACGGTTGGGAGCTCGATCTTCTCGCTCTCGAGATCGGACAGCACCGCGGCACGATCTTTTGCCGAAAGGCCGTCGAAAGTGCTCTTGTGGTTTTTCTGCACGAAGGCATTGACGTCGGCGATGCCGGCCCGGATCAGTTCCGATGGCGTCATCGGCAACTGATAGCCCTGCTCGGGCGTACCCTCGCCAAATGGTCCTTCCAGATACAGGCGGTCACCCTTGCCGTATCCACCTGCCATCTGCCGGTCGATGTAGGTCGCAACGCCAAGTTCCTTGGCGCCGGGGCCCGTTGAATCGCTTGGAAGGAGCGTATCGACTGCCGCTTCGATGAAGGCGGATTCGTCTACATTGAAGAATTCATAGCCAGAACCTCCAACATGAGGTGTGGTGGCAGCGGCCACGCGGTGATGTTTTGTATTTGCGGCGGTCGCAGCCATGATTTCGTCCGCCGATGCGGATCCGCCAAGCGGCAGAGTACTCGCTGCCGCTCCGGCAGCTCCGGCCGCGCCGAACAGCTTCAGAAAGTCGCGCCGCCCCACATCGCCTTGGCTCTTTTCTCTCGTCGACATGATTACTCCTATGACGCTGCAGGCAAAACGATGGGGACGATGGAGAGAGCTTGCGCTCGCTCCAACCGGCGCTGCGCAGCATCCAGCGCTAAGCTTGGTGGATTTCCCCGAAGCCTAGTGCTCGCGCTTGCTATCTAGCAAACGAATTTAATCGACAAATCAGTGCAGTTTTTATGATAGATGGGAGCGTTGATTGCCATCGGACCGCGATACCGCTCGCTCGGATGGCCGCGTCGAGAAATCCAGAGAGTTCATTTCTGAGGGCAATTTAATTGACAATTAAACGCAATTTTTATGTTATGATAGCCTATGGATGTCGAGTTCGCCCGCTCTTTTCTTGAGATTGTTTCCAGCGGAAGCTTCATTCGAGCTTCAAGGCGTTTGAATGTTGCTCAGACGACCGTGAGCGCGCGAATTCGCAGCCTCGAGCAACAACGAGGTCGACCGCTTTTCGTCCGAAACAAAGGCGGAGCTTCGCTCACTCCCGCCGGCGAGCAGTTTCTTCGTCACGCTCCGATGTTCGTCCAGCTATGGCAGCGCACGCTCCATCAGGTTGCTGTCCCGCCCGGCCGTCGTGCTGTTCTGACCGTCGGCAGCGAAGTCAGTCTTGCTCAACCTCTTCTGCTTGACTGGGTTCGATGGATGCGTCGATCCCTTCCGGATATCGCGCTTCGGGTACACGTCGATGTGCCGCAGGATTTGATCAATCAAGTCGCATCCGGGCTCGTCGACGTGGCAGTCATGTATGCGCCCCAGCATCGGCCCGGCCTGAAGATCGATCTGCTCATGGACGAAAAACTCGTTCTCGTGACAACCAACCCTGAAGCAAGCCTGGTGGACAGCGTAGAGTACGTGCACGTAGATTGGGGGCCGGATTTTACGCTTCATCATGGGATGAATTTCCCGGATGTCGCGCCAGACCTTTTGATGGATCTTGGCCCGCTTGCGCTCAATTATATTCTTTCGGCTGGCGGCTCCGGTTATTTCAGGATGAGCGTGGTCCAACCTCATATTGAGGCTGGTCAGCTTCATCTCGTGCCCGAAGCGCCGCAGTTTTCCTACCCGGTCTATGCGGTGCAATCTGCGAACGCTGATGAAACCGTATTGGGCCCTGCCTTGGCTGGACTGCATTCCATTTCAAATGGCAACGCCGAACCGGCATAATCCGCGTTTCCCCCGACATTGCTGGCTGCTTGAAGCGCTGTCCCTCTTGTCGATGCTGAAAGTCGTCCCGGCCGGAACATGAGATCGACTGTCGTTCCAGCCCCTCGCTCGCTGGCAATGCGGACCTCCCGCTTTGTCGAAAGGCCACTTTACGAACGAGGCGATCACCCCGCTCGGCCGGGCACGAAGACTTCATCGGAAACACATGGAAAATCAAAAAGGGAAGAGCCGCGTTGTGTCGGCATTCGAACCGAAAATGACTGCAAGATAATTGCGTTGAATTCATCATAAATTTCGTTTGCCTTGTTCTGAAGGAATGGCGAGGCTCTAGAAGCGGCGCATCGGCAATATCGGATGCCACTGTTGCCGGGTGCGAGAGCAGTAACGCCGTCCGTCTGCGTCAAGGCGATCTTTCTCGAGGCGTGCAGGTGCCGAGTGTTGATCCACTATAAGGAACTGTGACATGCGATTCGACAGAGATATTAAACAAGACTTAGAAAACGAACTTAAATGGGACCCCGACATCAATGCCACCGACGTCGGTGTCACCGTCAAAAAGGGCGTCGTCTCGCTTACGGGCTACGTCCCTTTCTATATGCAGAAGTACGAGGCGGAGAATGCGGCGAAGCGGGTCAAAGGTGTCCTCGGCATTGCCAACGACATTGAAGTTCAGCTTCCATCCAGCCATCAAAAGACAGATCCGGAACTCGCGCGGGCCGCAATCGAGGCGATCTCAATCGAGCTACCCGCTTCCCACGAGCGGTTCAAGGTCATCGCGAAAGATGGTTGGCTTACCCTGGAAGGCGACGCCGAATGGCAATATCAGCGCAATCAGGCTGAATCCGCCACGCGCAAACTGCACGGTGTCAAAGGCGTCATTAATCGCGTGGTGCTGAAGCCGCGCGTGGCACCTGTGGAGATCAAGGCGAAGATCGAAACCGCGTTCAAGCGAAGCGCCGAGCTCGACGCGCAGCAGATCAGCGTCACCGCCGATGGTGGCGAAGTGATCCTCGCCGGAGCCGTAAGCTCGTGGTCGGAAAAGCAGGAGGCCGAGCGAACCGCCTGGCGAGCGCCCGGCGTCGTCAGGGTCCACAACCATATCAACATTGTCGGCTAGATCATCGCCTTCGGAGAACGAGGATGTCACCAATCCTGCTGTTGTGTCGCAGTCGCATAGGTCAATCCGGTCGTCGCTTGAGGCCAATGCGTTGCGCACTGCCCGCCACTGCAAACTTTTCCGTCATTTGCGGCGAAGCGATGGCCTTCGTTCCAGAGCACTTCCGACCGTTAGACGCTGGCCGGTTCACATTCAGGCAACAGGATCCTTTTCGCCGGACCGGTGTTGCCGGCGCGGTCCGCCGGCGTCCGCTTTTGCAGCCCGGAGCGATATTGATTTCTTAAGTGAAGAAGGGAAGCGGGCACTGTCGCGTCATGGGTTGGAACTGCTGATGAATCGCGATAGCCGACGCTGGTTCGAGTCTGACGTGGGACCGCCCAGCTGTCTCCTGCCGATACTGATCGGCGCACTACAAATGGCAGCCCGTGAAGGGCCGCCGCACAGTGATTGATGATGGCGACGATCAAATTCGAAGACGATGAAGTGCAGGTCGATGCCGCGATCATTGGCATGGGGCTCGGTGTTGACCCTTCGGTTGTCCAGCCTCTCATTCGGGAAGGCAAGATAGCGAGCAGGCATGAGCGCGGAGAAGGTGCAGATGCCGGGCGCTTACGGCTGACATTCTTTTTAGGCAATCGTCGGTTCCAGGTCATTGTCGACGACGCCGGACGGATCATCCGGCGATCTGCCGTCGATTTTGGCGATCGCGCTCTGCCCAGGGCTCTTCGAAGGCCAAGCGGATGACCGAGGATAAAAGAAGCCCCTTTCTCATCGAATCCTCGGACCAACTCCCCCGAGTGACGGTGTTGAAACGGTTTCCGCTGCCTAGGAAACTCGGCGTCGGTAAAGAATCTCGAATAGGAAAAGGGAAACGCTGGCCTTTGCCTGCGACGGCCGCAGCGCGTGTAAAGACATTCGAGATTTACCGCTACGATCCCGACTCCGGCGACAATCCGGTCATAGACATCTTTGAAATCGATCTCGACGACTGCGGCCCGATGGTTCTGGACGCCCTCATATGGATCAAGAACAAGGTCGACCCGACCCTGACGTTCCGCCGCTCATGCCGGGAAGGCGTGTGCGGCTCGTGTGCGATGAACATCGACGGTACGAACTGGCTGGCCTGCACAAGATACATAGCCGAAACGGACGGGTCAGCGACGATCTATCCCTTGAGCAATCTGAGGATCATCAAGGATCTGGTTCCAGATCTCACACATATGTTTGCCCAATACAGCCTCATCGAGCCCTGGCTCCACTCCAAGGCGCCTGCGCCGGAACGGGAGCGCCTTCAGTCTCCGGCCGAAAGAGCTGAGCTTGACGGCTACTATGAGTGCATTCTCTGCTTCTGCTGCACGTCGGGGTGCCCCAGTCATTGGTGGAATGGCGATCGCTTCCTCGGCCCTGCCGCGCTGCTGCATGCCTACCGCTGGCTCATTGACAGCCGCGACGAGGCGACTGGCGAGCGGCTCGATGATCTGGAGGATCCTTTCCGGCTCTACCGATGCCACACGATTCTCAACTGTACGCGCACCTGCCCCAAGGGACTGAATCCTGGAAAGGCAATCGCCGAGATCAAGAAAATGATTGTCGAGCGGACAGGCTGAGGGGAAAGAAGTGAAGACTATTGCCAGCCGCAGGCGGCCGCTCTCGCCCAACATTCAGATCTACCGACCGCAGCTTACCTCGGTTCTCTCGATCGTCAATCGCGTCACCGGCGTTGTCCTGAGCGCCTTTGCGGTGTTCCTGGTGATCTGGCTCTCTGCCGCCGCCACCGGCCCGCAAGCATTCGCCACGGTTCAAAGCGTCATAGGATCCTGGATCGGACAGTTCTTAATGATTGGAGGCGTGTTTTCCTTCTTCATGCATCTCTGCGGCGGGATCCGGCATTTGTTTTGGGACGCGGGATATGGTTTTCACCTTCGCACGATCTATGCCTCCGGCTGGGCAGTGGTAATAGCCAGCTTTTTGCTCACCGGAGCAACATGGGCGCTCAGCACCTACATGGCAGGGTAGAAAGTTGCACAAGCGGCATACGCGCTCACCATTAAGCCGCGCGACTGGGCTTGGCTCGGCCAGCAAAGGCGTCGGGCATTGGTGGGCCGAGCGCATGACGGCTATTGCGCTGATCCCGCTGACAGTATGGTTCCTGGCGTCTGTGATCACCCTCACTGGCAGGGACCATGCTGGTGTCGTCACCTGGCTCAGGACGCCGTCCGCTACGATCTGTATGGTGCTGCTGCTAGTGGCGCTGTTTTATCACATGGCCCTAGGACTTCAGGTTGTAATCGAGGACTACGTTCATTCCGGAGCGAGATTTCCGGTGTTGATAGCGATTCGCTTGGGCTGCTTCGCGCTGGCCGTAACGGGCATTGTCGTCACGTTGCGTATCTCCTTGGGCGGCTGATGGAGGGGAAAGGACGAACAAATGCTCGTTGATAGAGTCGTGCCCATTGCCCACAAGAGGCTTGCCACTATTGGATATGATGCGCCCTTGCTTGAAGCAGCGCGACTGCTTGGCGGCTCATCGGACCTGGTCGTTGTCTGCGGCCCCGATGGACTTTTGAAGGGCGTGATTACGAAAACGGACATCGTAAGGCAGGTCGGCCGATGCCAAGGTTCAACCTGCCAGATCGCGGTATCGTCGGTTATGACCGAAGATGTCGTCATCTGCCGGCCGACGGACTGGTTGCACGACGTCTGGTCGATCATGAAGGAGCGCCGGCTGAAAAACATTCCCGTCACCGATGCGGAGTCTCGACCGATCGGAGTGCTCAACGCGCGAGATGCGCTTGAGGCCCTCATGCTGGAGGTGGAACAAGAAGAGACGCTTTTGCGCGATTATGTGATGTGTGTTGGCTATCGCTGATAGTGGCGGCCGAGACCGAGTAGCTTTGATGCCATCATCGAATAGTCTGCGGGCAGTTTGATCCGTCGCTCGCGTCAGTCTAGCGTAACCACGAGTTCATCCAGGCGCTCGTCGCCGGTCAACTCGACCCAGAGCGGACGCTGAACGAGCACGATCCCATCCAGCTGTGCCGAAGCCACCCGGCGGGAGAACCCATTCAGGTTTTCGCCCTTTTTTCGCAGGCGGGCAGAATGGCGACGAAGAGTGACCTCGAAACCTGGCCAACTGCTCGGAATACAAGGGATGGAGAGACAACTCCCTCAAACCGCACCCCCAGGATGCTTTCGAATTTGCCGACCGAGGTGAGTCGAAGTCGCATGAGATGTAGTTCGGAACACGAGACACGATCTGCGCCGATAGACAATTTGCGCGTGGCATCACGACGATTCTGGGCCGCCTTACGGCTTCCCTTCCGTGGCCGCACAGAGGTCACCGCTTGAGTCACGACGCCTTTGCTCCGCGTAACTCCCACCGGACATCGAGAGGATAGCCACAGTGGCCCACATAGCGGCAAACACCGGCATGATAGAAAAAAGAAAGCCCGTCCCCAGCGGGTCACGCCTTCTGTCACCTGCGTAAGGAATTTCAGGCAGCGGCGAAGGACTGTCCAATATTTGTCCCTCATCCCATACGGCAATGCAGACGTCATACGGCGGTTCGCTCCTCCGGCGGAACTCTAAACGACGCTTTGGTTCGACCATGGAGGGAAACAGGTCGGGAAAGTCTGCGGAGGAGATCATAGGTCGGTGTTCTCTGTTGATCGATTCGCGTAAATGGCCTGGCGATGAGGTCTCTGGCGCAGGTCAGTGGTCGTCATGCTGCCTCCCGTAGCGGGTTGCTTCTGCATTCCGGTGCCGCGACAAGCGTTCGCAGACACGCCGTCTCGGCGTATTGAGAGCTCAACCCGTCAATCACTTGCGGAATTTCGCTGCGCAAGATGCCAATGTCTGCAAGCATTCTGTCGTCCAAGCGTTCAAGCTGATTGATCGCCTTGCGCCGCTGTCTACCCTCGAAAGGCGCAAGAACCAGCCGATGCAGAAATCCCGGCTTTTTCTGCTGCGCTGGATCGGACAGGATACGGCTCTGCACTTGTGTTCTCAGGTGATCGGACATGTCGCTCTCCATTGTCGAAAATACTGTTGGCGCGGAATTGGCGCTCGCCGCATCCAGGTGGGCGGAACGGCGCGAACGGCTACTGAGGTTCGACAAGCCGAGGATCCGGTCTGGATTGCCCGAAAGTCATTCCCCAGTCGGCGACTAAGTGCCGTCCTGTTCATTTGATCGGTGAGGGATCAGAAAGCATGCCCCGAGGCGGTAACAGACGCGAGCGTCGGCCCGCTCGGGGCTACGAGCGGTTCAGTAGCGAGCCTGCGAAAAGCAGGAACCTCCTATGATGACTGAACGAGACCATTACTCCGATATAGTCCTTGAATATGATCTTTCAATCCGAAGCCGCCCTGTTGCGACATTTCGACACGAAATGCTGTGCGGGTATTTTGATAATCGAATCCACAATTCTCCATAATTCTTTCGAGCGTGCGACATAAAGCTCGGCCAGTTCGGATGGATCCTAAAAATAGATGTGAACACCTATATCAAAGGGACTGGTTTCTAACCGAACGCCCTTCAGGAGAATGATGCATGCTGTACGTTGACACGCCTACGTCTAGAGAATTCGGTGATCTCAATCAGGTCCGATCGGATGCTTGCGTCTCGATTTATCTACACACCACTCCGCTTACTCGTGAGATCAGGAAAAGCCGGATTAATCTTGGCAATCTGGTAAAGAACGCCATCAGCCAGCTAGAAGCGGCGGGCTTCGACAAGCGACGCATATGGCCATTGCAGGAACAGTTCGACCATCTTCTGGTCGATGACGCGTTCTGGTTACGTCAGGCACGCAGCCTGGCAATCCTCGCAACGCCCGACCTCATCCGAACCTATCGTCTGGCCAACAAATTGATCGATATGGTCGAAGTTTCTGACCGCTTCCATCTCAAGCCCCTGATGCGTGCGATCACGTTTCCGCATGCCGCCCATGTTTTGGCTATTTCGGAAAATGCGGTGAGATTGATCGAGGTCTCTTCAGATCTGCCTGCCGCCGAAATCAGGGTTTCCAATCTGCCGAAGGATGCCGCCAGCGCCGTTGGCAAATCAACTATCAACGATCGCACGGCCAGTGGGCGCATTCAGGGTTCCGAGGGGCAGAAGGTTCGCCTCGCGCAATACATTCGCAAGGTTGATGCCGCGTTGAGACCTGTTCTCATGCACTCGGAAATCCCAGTGATTCTGGCAGCGACCCAGCCGGTGGAATCCTTGTTCCGTTCCCTGAGCGCCATCCCCGCACTTCCCGAAACCATTTCAGGAAGCCCGGACCGTTTGAGTGAGGCTGAACTGGCAAGTGCGGCAAGACCAGTCCTCGACGTCCACTACAAAAACGTGATCGCTAGCTTCCATCGCAGTTTCGAGCAACGCGCAAGCCAGAATCGAACAACCACGGATGTGTCCGACGCGGCGCGGGCGGCTACATTTGGTGGCGTAGAGCATTTGCTGGTTAATATCGATACCGTCGTCGATGGTTTCGTCGATGAGGAAACGGGTGCTGTGACTTTCAACACGAAGGGCGATGCTGCCAACTACGGCGTGGTCGATGAGATCGCCAGGCGCGCGTTGTGTTCGGGGGCTCGAATCCTGGGCGTTCGGCGCGAAGAGATCCCTGACGGCAAGGAATTGGCTGCGATTTTACGCTATCCCATGTAACCATGATGAAGTACGCATGTCTATCGTTCCTCCCGTTTCAAACGGATCGGACCTACAAATCCGTCTTCATCTGACGGCGAACTGGCCTGGGGTCACAGTCGTGACGACCGGATCGCCCCCGCTTTGCCGGAAAGCGTGAAGGCGGGTCCCATCTGCAAACAGGCCAGATAGGCGCTCGCTCGCAAAAGTCCAATGTCAACGCAGATGTCGATGCGCGTTCTTGCTCGGATCGGTTGGAGAAATTCAATGTTCAATACAGATTTCTGTCAGCGAACCACCAAGGATTATACTTTCCTCGAAATCATCCAGGAGCGGTCTTTCGGAATCGATGATCTGATGAGTCGATCCTTCGTCGGAGGCCAGAGTGATGTACCGAGACGATATTTCGTCAACTGTGGTAACCCTGGCGGCCGAATGATCTTTAGCATCGACAACGGACCGACAGAAGCGCGCATTGTCGCGGGTGAGGACATGCGCGGACTGGTCGGTATGATGGTCTTTTTGATCACTCATCCGCGCGGACTGGCCATGTCAGGCGTCACGAAGGGGGTCAGCTTCACCTTGCCGCGCCACAATGGCGTCATGAAGAAGATCAATGTGATCAACGGTTGTCCATCAACTGAGGCGGCAAGACCAGCTTTCTATCAGCAGGGAAGGCCGGTGAGATCATTCCACAGAAAGCCTTACAAATTCTTCGCCGCCTGGACCACGTCGAGCGTACAGGAGAGTCGAAGCCAACGGCTATCGACTTCCTGGCGGCCATAAGCGGGATAAGGAGCGATCCCGCGCAATCTCCCCACCGGCAAGTCGCGCCGGTCTGACGATAGCGTATGGTCACAGGAGTTGTTCCCATGTCTACTTGCCACTCCTCCCATATTGCCCGTCACGTCGATAACATCGCGCTTCAGGATGCAGAATTTCGCGCGATCGGAGGCTCCTCGCTCGCGTCAGCCTAGCGTAATCAGGAGTTCGTGAACGCGCCCGTCGTCGATCAACTCGACCCGGAGGGGACGCTGAGCGAGCAATATCCCATCCAGTTGTGCCGAGGCCACCCCGCGGGAGAACCCATTCGGGTTGTCTACCTTTATTCGCACGCGGGCAGAACGGCGACGGAGAGTGACCTCGAACCCTGGCCAACCGTTCGGGATGCAGGGGTCGAGATGCAGAAACGATCCCTCAAACCGCACCCCCAGGATGCTTTCGAGTCCGGCGCGGTGCATCCAGCCAGCCGAGCCGGTGTACCAAGTCCAGCCGCCATGCCCGATCTGACCGGGCGCTGAATAGATGTCGGCGGCAACCACATAGGGTTCCACCTTGTAGTGTCGGAGTTCGGCCCGCGTGCGGGCGTGGTTGATCGGGTTGAGCTGAGCGAACAAGCCGGCCGCTTTGTCGCCTTGGCCGAGGAGGGCGAAGGCGATGACCGACCACGCTGCGGCATGGGTGTACTGGCCGCCATTCTCACGGATGCCGGGTGGATAGCCCTTGATGTATCCCGGATCGTGCGCCATGTGGTTGAAAGGCGGCGTGAACAACAGCGCCAGACTGTTGTCCTCATCGATCAGTTCGCGTTCGACGGCAACCATGGCTTGGGCCGCGCGCTGAGGCTCGGCGGCGCCGGAAATTACTGCCCAGGATTGCGCGATAGAGTCGATGCGGCATTCATCGTTCGTCGCCGAGCCAATCACGGTGCCGTCGTCGAACCAGGCGCGCCGGTACCAGTCGCCGTCCCATGCTTGGTGTTCGAGCGACTCCCTCAGCGCCGCGGCGTGCGCGCGCCAGGCGTCGGCGCGTGCCGCATCATGACGTGTATCAGCCACCCCAGCAAAGGCGGTCAGGGTCGTATGCATAAACCAAGCCAGCCAGACGCTTTCGCCCTGACCGCCTTCACCCACCCGGTTCATCCCATCGCTCCAGTCGCCACCGCCGATCAGCGGAATACCGTGGCTGCCTACCGCGAGGCTCGCGTCCAGTGCCAGAGCGCAATGCTCATAAAGGCTAGCAGTTCGCACCGAGATAGCAGGTGAGAAGAAATTGTCGCGCTCGTCAGCCGTCAGATTTGGCCCCTCCAGGAAAGGGACGAGTTCATCTAGGAGCGCGGCGTCGCCAGAGACCTCAATGTACTGCGCGACAGCATAAGCGAGCCACGCCTTGTCGTCGGAAATCCGCGTGCGTACGCCCTGGCCGGAATGCGGCAGCCACCAGTGTTGAACATCGCCCTCTGCAAACTGGCGGCCCGCGGCACGAATCAGATGTTCCCGTGTAAGCGAGGGACGGATTGCCGCCAGCGCCATGCCGTCTTGAATCTGGTCGCGGAATCCGTACGCCCCACTCGCCTGATAGAAGGCGGACCGGGCCCAGATGCGACACGCGATTGTCTGATAGAGAAGCCAACCGTTCAGCATGATGTCCATCGACCGATCGGGCGTTTTGACCTGCACCGCGCCGAGAATGTCCTCCCAATGCGCACGCACCTCGTTCAGCACCGCGTCTAGATCGGCCCGACGATACCGCGTGATCAGTTCCGCAGCCTCTCCGGGGCCAGCGGTGTCGCCGAGGAAAAGGACGATTTCGGTTTCGTCTCCTGGAGCGAGCTCGATGATGGTTTGCAAAACGCCGCAAGGGTCGAGGCCGGCGCCGACCGCTCCCGAAAGGCGGACGCCGGCTGCCAGGCCGGCCGGGTCAGCAAGGCCGCCGTTGCGGCCGATGAACTCTCGACGATCGGCCGTCCAGCTTGTTTGACGCCCACCCAGGTCGAGGAAGGCGACCCGAGACCCGAAGGCGGTGCTCCATGGGTTCCGTGCGAAAAGCGCGCCGGACCCAGGATCAATCTCCGTCGAAACGAACGGAGCGGATGAGGCGCGGGAGACGCCGAGTACCCATTCGACATAAGCCGTGACGGACAGCCGGCGACGGCGGCTGGTGGTGTTGCGGAGTTTGAGGCGCGATATCTTGATCGCATCAGTCAAGGGTACATAAACCAGCAGCTCCGACGCGATGCCGTGCGCCTCATGCTCGAACCGGCTGTATCCCCAACCATGCCGGGCTACGAAGGCGCTTGCGTCATCACGGATCGAGGATGCGGTCGGAGACCACAATTCGTCCGTATCCTCATCGCGCAGATAAACCGCTTCGCCCGATCGATCGGCGACTGGATCGTTTGACCACGGCGTCAACTGGTGTTCGCGGCTGTTGACCGACCAGGTGAAGCCGCATCCCTCGGCGGACACTTGAAAACCAAAAGCAGGATTGGCGACAACGTTAATCCAAGGTGCAGGGGTCGACTGACCGGCGCCAAGGACCGTCACGTACTCCTTACCATCATCGGCGAAGCCGCCGAGGCCGTTGAAATATTCAAGCTGCAGGCGCGGCGTCGCAACCGGTTGCAGTGGGCGCCGGGCGCGAGACCTTCGGGCCGGCGGGACCCAGTCGCCGGCATCGGAAATGCGGTTGAGCTGTTCGGCTAACCCGCCATGCTCGGCGACGAGCGCGATCCGCGCGATCGATCCAAGCAGCGCGGCGGTCTCCGTTGGGATCAAATCGGTTCGGAGGACGAACACACGCCCGGCGGAGGCGTCCTGCGAAATATCCGACGAGAGCCCACCGTGGCTGGTCCGCACCAAGGCCTCGAGGGCGTTTTGCAGATCTTGAATGTAAGAGGAGGCGCGCTCGTTGATGATGACAAGGTCCACCGCGAGCCGTTGATGCCGCCAATACTCCATCGCCTGAAGAAGTTGATGCGCGATCCGCATATCGTCCGCATTGGCAATACGCAGGAGGATAATAGGCAGATCCCCGGATATGCCTTGTGCCCAAAGCCCGGGTTGTGCGCCTGCGCCGCGAAGGATTGTCTCCGGCGAGGAGCGCATCGCGGACGTGGCGTAAAGGAGATGGCCCGCCAAGCGCTGAAACAAGGTCGCATCGGCCCGTTTGATCCCGAGGTGGTGAAGTTGCACCTGCGCCTTCGTCCAGGCGAGCGTCGCGGCGCGGTCGAATGCGCTGATGTCGTTCGTCTTGTCGATCAGGTCAAGGACCCCCATCCGTGTTTCCGCGACCACTGTCCAGTATGCAATGCGAACCGTCGCACCAGGAGCGAGGCGCACGCGACGCCGCAGGGCGAAGATGGGATCGAGGACCGATCCTGTCGATCCGGACAGGAGCCGACCGTCGATCACGGCGGCAGGGTTGCGAACGCCTCGTCCTCGGCCGAGGAAGCGGCTTCGGTCAGTTTCAAATTCTGGCTTTCCTACACTCGCGCCCTCAACCACCGAATGATGCGCAGCCCAGATTTCAGGTTCGTCCGGCGAGCGCCGCCGCCGCGTGGCCAGGATGGCCCCCGGACGCGTATCGTACTCGGTCTGGACGAAAAGTTTCGCGAAGGCTGGATGGGCGGTATCGGTGGCCGGGGGTGCCATGACCACCTCGGCGTAGGATGTGACCTCGATGTCTCGCGAGCGACTGCCGGAATTGGTGACGGTCACACGGCGTACCTCAGCGTCGTCCCCCGCTGAAACAACAACTTCGAGGATGGTGCTCAACTCGCCGTCGCGCCGCGAAAAAGATGCACGATCCGCGCTGAAAGTGACCGCGTAATGATCCGGCTCAACGCCGGTCGGGGCGATCCCTGCAGACCAGACTTCATCGCTCTCGATGTCCCTGAAATAAATGTAGGATCCCCAATCATCGCAGGTGGCATCCTCCCGCCAGCGTGTAACAGCCAGTGACCCGAAACGGCTGTATCCGGAGCCGGCGGCTGTCAGCATGACGCTGTAACGGCCGTTGGAGAGCAGGTGCGTTGCCGGCGTCGCGGCATGAGGATCGACGCGCCGCGAAGCCTCGGGCAGATCAAATTCCCGGATCTTCGCTACGGACGTCCCCTCGCTGGCCCAAGGCGACTGCACAGCGACCTCAATGTCGGCCGGGAAGGTCGCCTTTTGCGATAGCGACGTAGCTTGCGAGCCGCGCCTCCGACGCCAGCAGATCGTAGCAGCTCTCATCCCTTACGCCTTCGGTGACCAGGAAGCCAATCGAGAGCAACATGCGTTGGCGGTCGAGCAAGAAATCGAATTCCATCGCCATCGCCAATGTTCTGGCTGTTTCACCAATGGCGGAGAGCCGTGCCGACATCTCGGCGGCGGTTGGTCCCGAACCGTCCAGGTCGCGTTCATGACTGGCGATTGAGTTACGGACGGCGCGCGCCCAAAAGAGCATGTCAGAGCTGGCGTTATCGGCCCGTTCGAGGGCTAGCGCCTGAGTGATGTCGATCAAGGTTTCGGCGGATGTCGCCAACCCAGAAAGACGGTCAGTCATCTCTTGAGAGACGACCAGGGGGCGATGCAGGTCAGTCGTGAGAAGCGCGGTGGCGTCATCAAGCTGGCGCCAGGTGACGGTATCGGTGCGGCGACTATCTCGCAGCGCGTTGACCTCGTCGGCCATGATACCGAGAGCGTCATCGATCCCTTTCAAACGTGTCGCCGCATCGAGGTCGCCCCAATCCTTGCATGCGTTGGCGAGCGCGATGAGATGTCCGGCAAGATTGCCGCTGTCGACGGACGAGACATATCGGGGATCGAGCGGATGAAGATCGCGGGTGTCGTACCAATTATAAAAATGCCCCCGAAAGCGGGCGAGGCGTCCCATTGTCGAAAGCGTCGCCTCCAGACGCTCGACCGTGTCGGTGACACCAAGCCAACCAAAATCATGCGCACTCGCCGCCGATAGCAGGTAGAGACCGATATTGGTCGGCGATGTGCGATGGGCGACGACTGGGGCGGGATCTTCCTGGAAATTGTCCGGCGGAAGATTGTGATCGTCTACCGAAACGAAGGTCTCGAAGAACCGCCATGTCCGCCGCGCGATCAGCCGCAAGGCGCGAGCCTCCGCCGCGGTCGGCGCCTGCATCGCCTCCTTGGCCGAAGTCAGGCTCGCCCACCTGGCGATTGCGGGAGAGGCGATCCACAAAATCGCAAACGGGACGGCAAGGAGCCACGTCTGGTTTCCTGAAAGCAAGGCTACGATCGGCGCGACCACGCCGATCAGCACTGCGCCCGCCATCCAGCGATAGTAAGCCGACGTCGTAGGCTCGCGACCGATTTTGGCCTGCGCTGACGGGGTCCATTCGAGAAGGTCGCGCCGCGTGATAAACAGTCGGACCAGGGTGCTGGTGATGGCATCGCCCATCAGCCACGCCTGGTGCGCCAGCAAGGTGATTATCAGCAGCGACTGAAGCAGCGCGAGACGAAAGTCCGACATCACGGTTTTAAAGTGAATGCGCTGGCTGAGACCAGCATGACGCGGCGCAATCCCCGCCAGAGCTGGCACGAAACTGGGCAGCACGAGCGTGGCCACGACAAAGATCGTCCAGATTACCGCGGCGTCGAAAGGCAGCAGCCATCCAGCCATGAGCGCGAGCAGACACGTGATCGGGGAAAGTGTGCGTCGCAGATTGTCGACCATCTTCCAACGGCCGCTGGCAGGCATGGCCGCAGACTGCGTGCGGCCCCCTCCCAGGAGACCGGACCACCCTAATATCCACGGCAGCAATTGCCAGTCTCCGCGCGCCCAACGATGATACCGGAGTGAGGCAACATCGTAGCGGGCGGGGTAGGCTTCGACGACCTCGATGTCGGAGGCCAGAGCGGAGCGGGCGAATACGCCTTCGAAGAGGTCATGGCTGAGCAGGATCGAATCGGGCGAACGGCCCTTGAGTGCGACTTCGAAGGCGTCGACCGCATAGATGCCCTTGCCTGCGTAGGACCCTTCCTCAAGCAAGTCTTGATAGACGTCAGCTACAGCTGTTGAATATGGGTCGATCCCGTTCATGCTGGAGAACACGCGCTGGTAGACCGATCCCTCGTCCGCCGTCGGCAGCGCGGTGGCAACGCGAGGCTGCAGCACGGCATGGCCCTCCACGACGCGGCCAGTGGCGACGTCGTGGCGTGGCTGGTTCAGCGGGTGCGCCATCTTGCCGATCATGCGCCGGATCGAATCACGCCGAAGTCTCGTATCCGCGTCCAGAGTGATGACATAGCGCACGCTCTCCGGAACATGGGGCGGACGGCCATCAAGGCTTAGGAAAGTGGTATCGGAAGCACCGCGCAACAATTGGTTCAGTTCACGCAGCTTGCCGCGTTTGCGCTCCCAGCCAATCCATCTGCGTTGGCTCTCATTCCATACGCGCCGACGATGGAGCAGCAGGAACCGATCGCCGCCAGGCGCACGTCCATGGCGCCGGTTCAGGCGCGCAATCCCTTCGATGGCAACTTGAAGCTGTTCCTGGTCACCTTCGACGGTCTCGGTCGCCGCGTCGGTCCAGTCCGACAGCAACGCAAATTGAACATCACCAGCGACGCTGGCGAGACAGTGGATTTCCAACCGTTCGATCTGGGCGGCGACAGCCTCGCGGGTCGTCAGCAAGGTCGGCACAACCACGAGCGTGCGAAGACGTTTGGGCACGCCATCGCGAAGTTCGAGACCCGGCAGTTGGGTCGGACCGAAACGGTGGGTCAGCTCCTGGTTCAGGAGCGCGACCGCTGCGTCCAGGGCTGGGATGGCCCCGAGTGTTCCCAGTATTCCCAACCATATCCAGCCCGGACTGGCTTGAGCATGGACGATGATCGGCATCGCTAGCAGGAGCGCGGCCACGATCGCGCCCGCGCCGATATACCCTCCAATGCCAAGCGTGCGATAAAACCGTCCGAATAGCAGTTGAGGCCTTGGGCGAAATCCGATTTCCGCTTCGAACTCCACACGACCGCCTGCGCAAAGATAATAGCCAGGATCGGTCTGGCGTTCGTCTGATTCCAAGGCTTCGGGCTCGGCCTGAGCCCCGGTCAAAACCGCTCGGTGGGCGATTTCCAGTTCACTAAGGCCAGATCCGCGGGCGAGTTCCTCGACGGCCGTGCGGTACAGATTGCGTGTGGCGAAGTCCATCTCCGCAAAGCTGCAACCATCCGCCAACACGGCGTCGATGAGGGTGACGCGTTCGAAGATTTCCGTCCAATCGACGTCGGACATGCGGCGCATGCTGGTAATGATATTTCGGACGGTAACGTTGGCCGAAATCTGCTTTTCTTGTTCGTCATTAACAGCTGTGTCCACGGTCTTCCCCTGCGCTGCCAGCCGTTTGTCGAGACGTATGAACAATGACGTGACGGAGGGACCTTCATCGCGTAGCCGGTGCACGAGCTGAAGAAGGAAGGCGTCGGAGAGCGCCCCCTGTTCGAGGTCGACCTCGACAGACTTGGGCAGCTCGGCCGCATGGCCGCCATCCGACAGAAGCCTGTCGGCAAGATCGTCCGCTCTGCGGCGCTCCTCACGGCTATAGACGATACGCGCTGCGATCCGTCTGAGGTTCTCTATAAGAATAACCCTGAGCGTAATCGCCGATGCCCAGAGTTCGCCGATCAAAAGTGGCTGTATGGTCTGATAGGCGTGCATGTAGTCGCACCACGCGTCGACATCGAACCGGCTGTCCGTGTGAGCGATGAACGCCCAAGCTATCCCGAAGACACGCGGGTAACCCGCGAACGGGCCGTCGGCGAGCGTGGGGAGTTGTCGGTAGTAGCGAGGTGGCAGGTCCAATCTGACTTGTCGGATTTGTCGTTCCACTTGATGAAAGTTATCGATCAACCACTCCGCAGCAGGGGTGATGGCGGCTCCGTCGCTGACCGCCTCACAAATGGAGCGATAAGCTGTGATCAGGCTTGCTTCATTGTCCGTGAGCCGGTTCAGCAGCGAATGCCCGTTCGGTTTGTCCTGCTTGATATGCTGGGCGGCCGCCAAGCTGCGGGCATGCTCTTGCAGTCGTTCGACGCTGAACAATATTTCGCGAATAGCGTTCGTATCGTTCCAGGGTGAAGGCGTCGGCGCCGAACCGAAGACTCGACGAAGCAGGGAGGCCATCAACATGTCTCCACGGTACCTGTAGCGAAGATGTGTTCCAAAACGTCATCGCCGCTGGCCCACCTGCGCTGATTTAAGCGCACGCGGCGAAGTCCACATAGCCGAGCGTCACACTTCGGCGGGTTAAGAGACGCAAGCCGTTATCCGCCTTCCGTGGCGATCAACATCCATTTGCGCTTCCTTGACTGTGTGTCACTGGCGAACGTCCACTCATCGATCACCTCAATGATCTGCTGGGGATCGCCGGCGACGATCGCATCCTTAGCCGAGCGTGTAACGCTGACCATCTCGGAAACGAAACGAACAGCAATCTCAGCGGTATCATCCTCCTCGACAGCGCTGACGACCGTCGCTTTGCTCGTGCCAATGAACGTCACCTCCAGTATTTCTTCCCGATCCCGACGTTCGGCTATCGCTCGCTCGAAGGTGTCGAGCACTTCCGGTCCGACGTGGCGTTTCAATATTTGGATATCGCTGTCCGCATAGGCCAGCACGATAACTTCATAAGCAGCCTTGGCGCCGGCCAGGAAGGCGGCGGGATCGATTTCCCGGATCACATCCAAGGGCGCTGCGCAGGAGGTAGTGTCTTGGATATTGCCGGCCCGTTGACCCGTCGGCGCATCTTCTCGTTTGGCCTTGTCTTCACCTGGGCGCGGCTGGCGTCGGCCCCAACTGCCCAGTATTGCCCAAGCCCAATAGACCGCGATGATCGCCACGAGCAGTATATGGTTGTTTGGATCTGTGGTCTCGTTCATGTCGTTCTCCCGACAAAATGTCGAAGTGACAGCAGGCGCCGATTCGGAACAGGAGGCCAAGCTAGAGAATACGCGGCAGCCTGTCCCACTGATGGAAGGGCGGCGGCGATGACAGTTGCCATTCGAGCGTGGTCGCCCCGTCGCCCCATGGATTGGCGCCGGCCTGGCGTCTGCGGCTGAAAGCTTCCGCCACCGTGATGAAGAAGACGACAAGTCCAGCCGTTGAAATGTAGGACCCGATCGACGACACGAAATTCCAGCCAGCGAAGGCGTCGGGGTAGTCCGCGTAGCGTCTCGGCATGCCAGCCATACCGAGGAAATGCTGCGGGAAGAAGACCAGGTTGACGCCGATGAACATCAGCCAGAAATGCAGCTTGCCCAGCGTTTCGCTGTACATGTAACCAGTCATCTTCGGAAACCAGTAGTAGAAGCCGGCGAAGATGGCGAAGACGGCACCCAAAGACAGTACATAGTGGAAGTGGGCGATCACAAAATAGGTGTCATGCAACGAGCGGTCGAGGCCGGGGCCCGCGACCATGATCCCGGTGACGCCGCCGATAGTGAAGAGCAGGACGAAGCCGAGAGCCCAGAGCATCGGCGTCTTGAACTCGATTGATCCTCCCCACATGGTCGCCAGCCACGAAAACACCTTTACGCCGGTTGGAACGGCGATGACCATCGACGCGAAGGCGAAGTAACGCTGGGTGTCGGCGGACAGGCCGACCGTATACATATGATGCGCCCAGACAACAAAGCCGATCACGCCGATCGCCACCATCGCATAGGCCATGCCGAGATAGCCAAAGATCGGCTTCTTGGCGAAGGTCGAGATGACGTGGCTGATGATGCCGAAACCAGGCAGGATCATGATGTAGACTTCGGGATGACCGAAGAACCAGAACAGATGCTGGTAGAGGATCGGATCGCCGCCGCTTTCGGGCACAAAGAAAGTGGTGCCGAAATTGCGGTCCGTGAGCAGCATCGTGATCGCGCCGGCAAGCACGGGCAGCGACATGAGAAGCATGAAGGCGGTGACCAGCATCGACCAGGCAAACAGAGGCATCTTGTGCATCGTCATGCCGGGTGCTCGCATGTTGAAAATGGTCGTAATGAAGTTGATCGCACCGAGGATCGATGACGCTCCTGCAAGGTGGATCGACAAGATGACGAGGTCGACGGCAGGGCCGGGCTGGCCTGAGGTCGACAGTGGCGGATAGAGCGTCCAGCCGCCGCCATGGCCGAGCGTGCCGGGCGCTCCTGGAACGAACATCGAGGTGATGAAGAGGATAAACGCCATCACCAGGAGCCAGAACGAGATATTGTTCATGCGCGGAAAGGCCATGTCAGGCGCGCCGATCATGATCGGCACCATCCAGTTGCCGAACCCCCCTATCAACGCCGGCATGAGGACGAAGAAGATCATGACCAGCCCATGGGCACTGACGACGACGTTGTAGACAGCGGGATCGGCGAATATCTGCAGTCCCGGTTCCTGAAGCTCCATCCGGATCAGCACCGAGAGCGCGGTGCCGAGTACTCCTGCCATGATCGAGAAGATCAGATAGAGCGTCCCTATGTCCTTGTGGTTGGTGGAGAACAGCCACCGGACGAGAAACCGGGGCCTGTGATCATCCAAGGTGGCCGGACTAGACATGATGTGCCTCCTGCTTTTCACTGCTGGCAGGCAAGACGGCCACAACGACGGACGGCATCTGCGATCCGCCGTCACGAGGGATCAGGCCTTGCCTGCAATCATTCATTCGTCCGTGACGATCACATCCATCGGAATGTCGTGCGGCTGGGGATAGATGGTCTGGATCCTGCTGTCGGCGTAACCGACGCCGACGACGTAGGGTCGTGTCGACATCGCTGCCAACGTCCTGTCAAAGAAGCCGCCGCCATAACCCAAGCGGTAGTTAGCCTGGTCGAAACCGACGACGGGTGCGATGACCACATCCGGTTGGACAGCAGGTCCGTGAGAAGGGACAAGAATATTCCAGACGCCGCGTTCGAGCGGGTCTCCCGGCCCCCAGATACGAAACTCCAGCGGCCAGCCCTTTTTAATGACGACCGGCAGGGCGATCCGTCCGCCGCGCTCGATCACCTTTATTGCCCAGTTGCGCAGATCGGGCTCACCGCGGAATGGCCAGTAGCCGCTGACGATCCGCCCGCTCACCCGGCCCACAGCCAAGTCAAGGGCGGAAGCGATGCGTAAAGACCTCGCACCGCGTTCCTCAGCGTCAACCGCGAGACGCTCGTCGATCAGGCGCTTGCGCTCCCCCTTGCGCCATCGACAGACGTCGGGCCATGCGTCCTGGACGGCGGGCTCAGTGCCGTACCCGAGGACAAGCTCATGCATGAAGCATGGCGGAGAAACGTATTCTCTCGTCTCCGGGTGAACATCCTCCTGGTCAGACATCGCACGCTCCATATCCTTTGCAGCGGAAACCCGCATCGCCTTGGCCTGGACGTTGCGCTGCATAAAACAGGAAGGCAAACGGAATTAAATGCTGTATTGATGCAAGATTATTGCACTAACTAGGAGCAGTGATGGACATCGACCGCGCTCGCACGTTTTTGGAAATCGTCCATTCCGGCAGCTTTCTGAGGGCCGCCGACCGACTCCACGTCACCCAGACTACGGTAAGCGCGCGGATACGCACGCTGGAGGAAGAGCTCGGACGTCAGCTCTTCATCCGGAATCGCAATGGCGCACAGTTGACGCCGGCGGGTCGGGAGTTCGAACGGTTTGCCCAGTCATTCGTCCAGATATGGGAGCGCGCCCGCCACCAACTCGCCATCCCATCGGGACGAACAAGCGTCGTTGCCTTGGGCGGAGAGCTCAGCCTGTGGAACCCGCTCCTGCTCGATTGGCTGGTTTGGATGAAGAAGGCCAAGCCTGAAATCGCCATCCAAGCCCAAGTCGGCGTACCCGACCAGCTCCTCGAGCAGCTCAGGACCGGCGTTCTGGACATTGCAGTGCTCTATGCGCCGAAGCTGCTGCCGGGTTTCAGGGTAGAGCTTCTCGTCGAGGAGCAGCTCGTGCTGGTTCGGACCACGGACAAAGAGGGGGAGCCGGTCGGCTCCAAGGACTATGTCTATGTCGACTGGGGGCCGCTGTTTGCGGCCCAGCATGGTGCCAGTTCCTCTGCCTTCGGCGAGCCGGGATTGATGGTCGGCCTTGGCCCGCTTGGGCTGAGCTACATCCTGCGCGCCGGCGGAATGGGCTATTTCCGCAGGGGCGCAGCAGCTCCCCATATCGAGGCGGGGTTACTGGAGGTGGTAGAAGGCGCGCCGGAATTCACCTATCCGGCCTATGCCGTCTATCCGGAAGCAAGCGAGGCGCGAGCGGACGTGCAGGAGGCGCTACGTGGATTGAAGCAAGTTGTGAAATGATCGTCGCTCCGGGCGCGAAGCCACGGTTCGCGTTAATGGAAGGATCGCAAAGACTGCAATGACAAGCCGGTCGGCTTCGTCGGTCATCTACATTTCGATCAAAGCGTAGGCCAGGCCAAAGATTCCGGTCATTAGAACGGCGAAGAACGCCCAGCCTTTCAACGCGGCTCGCACATCTTCAGGCTTAGCACCTTTCTGGTTGTCGTAATCATCCATATTCATATCCTAGTTTGTTGGCCTCACTTGGTACAGGCAAGGGCTGAGGGAGCACTTGTCTATCCGCCTTCACGGCCTTCGGGATGTTCGAGCTTTCAGGCGGCTGACGGACCCGGGTCGTCGAATCCGGTGTCGAAAGCCGCTATGACTTGCTTCGCCGCTTTGTCTTGCGCGTCATCGGAACGATGGACGACGCGCAGAATCGGTCCGTCCGGTCGCCACGAACCCGGCGCAGCACCCCCCGCCAGCTTCAGTCTCTCGCGCCTTGCAGCTTCTGGCTGATAGACCACTTCATGCACAGTCAGCGTTTCAAGGCCGCCGTCTGTTGTTGGAATGGACATGGACTGACCTTCGGCCAGACCCAGCAGCGCCAGGCCGCGCGGATTGGTGATCGGCAAAAGCATGCCGACCAGACCGCGCATCTCGTCATGGGCGACGATGCGGGTTTCGGCAGGGCCGTCGTTCACCCGATAGGCCACGCGGGTGCTAAGTGTCACGACGTTTGCCGGGATGTCTTCCCGAAACACGACAACTGCGCTCGAAATCTTCCGTTGAAGGATAGCCGAGAAGGCATCGCCGCGCGCAGGTCGGCGCTCCTGCATCACTTCAAGAATCGTGTAGTCCTTGGTGGTCAGTTGGCAACTATCGATGGTGGACATGGCGCATCTCCAGCCGGCCCTGTGCAAGGGATCCGGCGTCAAGCAATTGATCGGGTGTGGAAAGCTACCCCTGTGCCGGGCCAGGATAGGCCGGCGCAGGGGTCACACTCCCGCGATGAGGCTGCCCGCGTGATTGAGGAGACGGATGGAAACGCCCATGTCTAGACGCCCGCGGCAATTGTCGAAGACGCTGGCGCGCGCCGATCGGCTACATCGCCTTCCGGAGCGGGTTGGCTTACATCAAGCACCAACAATTCATGCCGACGCCCGTCCCGGGCAGTCCACATGATCGACTGCCCAGCCGAGAGGCCGATCAGGGCCGTGCCAATCGGCGTGAGGATCGAAACCTTGCCTTCGGAGATGTCCGCATCGCCAGGGAAAACCAGCGTCACCGTTTTCCGATCGCCGGTGTCGGGCTTGAATGTCACAATCGAGCCCATCCGGACGGTGCCGGCGGAGACCCAGCCATCGGCGACGATGCGCGCGCGCTCAAGTTCGGCGAACAGCTCATCTGCCGCCTCCGGATTTCGGGCGGCAACGGTGTTCGCGAGGGCCGACAAACGTGCGTGGTCCGACTGTGAGATGCGGATGTTCGGCTTGCGCCGGGTTTTCTTGTTGTCTTGCATTTGAATACTCATGTTCTGCCTCGCGTCCGGGACCCGCCGAGGGGTCGTCAACGGTTGTCAGTGCGACGGAAATTTATTGCTGAATGCGCCCATGCTGCAGGGACTGATGCGACCCTCGCTTCACATGTCGATTTACATGTTCACCCCTCGGCTCGGGGCGCGCATGGCAGCCGAGCCGGGGGTTACGATCCCGCTATGGGGCAAACCCGGAAAAGAAAATCGCGGCGGATTTTGGCGACGGTGCTCATACACCTATAGTTGGGGAAGCAATTTGCGAAGTCAAGGCGCACGGCGCCTGGCTCAGCGTCAAGAGAAGCCGATCGAGCATTTCCAGCGGCCCTTGCAGCACAGTGGAGCCGCCGCCTAGGATGCCCCTTCGAGTAAGCGATAGCATCGTCAACTAGATCATTAGCCAAAGTCCGCTGAACTATAGGCGGTTATGATCTCAGGGACGAGGAACAAGGAGCTGCCATGAAAATCCTTGCGGCGACAGATTTTTCCACCCGTTCACAACGTGCACTGCGGCGAGCCGGCCTCCTGGCGCGGGACGTCAGCGCCGAACTCACGCTCGTCCATGTCGTCGACGATGACCAACCCTCAGATATACTCAAGCTCGAAACACGGGAGGCACAGAAATATCTTGAAGAACAAATAGCCTCGATCCCCGAACTGCAGGGACTTCAGTGTGAGTCCGCGGTTGTCGCGGGCGATCCGTTCGACGGCATTTTGAGGGCGGCCGAGGCGCATGCGATCGATCTCATTGTCATGGGCGCGCACCGCAAGCAGTTGCTCCGCGATATTTTTGTCGGGACAACCATCGAGCGTGTGATCCGAACCGGACCATGCCCGGTGCTCATGGTGAATGCTGAGGTAGAACATTCATACAAAAAGGTGATGGCCGCTGTGGATATGTCCGAGCCATCCGCGCGCGCAATCAGGAGGGCGAGGGAAACTGGGCTGATAGGCGACGCTAGTCTTTCGCTGGTCCATGGTTTCGACGCGTTCGCCAAGGGAAAAATGTCAAATGCTGGGATAGGCAAGGACGAGATAGCGCACTACGTGGCGGCAGAACGTTTGCAGGCTAGCAGGGAACTGGTCGCGTTTCTGGAAGCGAACGACTTTGGCGTCGACAACTGGTCGCTGCGTATCAAGGAAGCAGGCCCCGTCGAAGCGATCGTGGAGGCGATCAAGGAGGTAGCGCCCGATCTTCTGGTGATCGGAACGCATGGCCGTTCGGGCCTCATCAAGGTACTTCTGGGAAGCGTGACAGAAAGCATTCTGCGATCTGTCGACGTGGATGTTTTCGCGGTGCCGCCGATCCGAAGTTGATCGAGGCTTAGGCGCCAGATGATCGTCGTTGTTTGTCTTGGGATTCCGCGGCCACCTCGAATGGCGGGACGCCATCGTTGCCCTCGCTGCGGTCCCGGTAAAGCGCCGCGCGCGCCAGGAGCATAAGCGAGACTGGTGTCGTGACCGTCACGAACAGTGCGATCAGTATCTCGTGTAGGACAGGTTTCGACTGAAGCACGGAATGAAAGATGATCGAGGCGATCAGAACACCGCCCGTGCCCCAGGTGGTCCCTAGCGTCGGCGCATGGATACGTTCGTAAAAACTTCTGAACCGCAGGAGCCCGACCGACCCGAGCAGGGTCAGCGCCGATCCCAGGATCAGGAAGAACCCCGTGAGCAGAGCCGCCCAGACCGGCAGGTCGGCGAGAGGGGTCATTCTATTACCTCGCCGCGCATAAGGAATTTCGCCAGCGCCACGGTCGAGACAAAGCCAAGCAGCGCGATCACCAGGGCAGCCTCGAAATAGACCGTGCTGCCGGCACGGATGCCGAAGGTCAGCAGGAGAAGCATGGCGCCGACATAGAGCGCATCGAAGCTCAGGATCCGGTCCTGCGCGCGCGGCCCCCGGACGAGGCGCAGCAGAGAGCACGCCATGCCGGCGACCAGCAGCAATTGAGCGATGGTGACGGACCAGACGATTATGAGGCCGCTCATTCGAAAATCTCCATCAACCGCCGTTCATAGCGCTGCTTGATCAGGTCGATCCACGCCTGCTGGTCGATCAGGTCGAGAACATGGATCCGAAGCCTGCCGCTGCCGGCATGATATTCGACCCAGGCGGTGCCGGGCGTGCTGGTAATGATGCAGGCGAGTACGGCCAACCCAGTCCGGTCGCGCAGTTCGAGCGGGATCATCACGAAGCCGGATGTTCGCGTATGCTGCCCGCCTTGCAGGATGATCCCCGCCACGGCGATGTTGGAGCGAAGAATGTCCGCCAGGACGGTCAGGACCAATTGCGGGATCATGTCCCAGCGTCGTATTTTTGGTTTGGCGGGTTGAAGCGCTGCCATCGCCAAGGACGCTGCAAGAGCGATTACGCCGCCGAGAATAACCTGGCCGATGGACAGCCCATTGAGCAGTATCCACATGACGAGGAGCGAAGCTGTCAGGAGCGGATAAGGCAGAAGGGCGCTCATTTGTCCCTCGGCGCGTTGGGGCCTGGTATCGGCTGGGTGGACAGAACATCTCGCAAATAGTCTGCTGGCGAATGCAGGGACTGGGCGGTCGCCTCCATGTAGCGCATCACTTGTCCCCCCTGGACCGTCATCAACAGGCAGAGCGTCAGGAGGAAGGCTACTGGCGCGATCTCCAGGAGCAGCACGCGGGGTACGGTGCCTTCGATCGGCGCCCAGAAAATCTGGATGCCAGCGCGCATCATGGCGATCAGGGCGCAGAGGCCGGACAGGATCAGCAACGCGACCAGGATCCATGTCGAGCCCGCGATTACGCCGCCGCCCGCCACAGGATCGGGGCGCACCATCGCGGTCAGCAGCGCGAACTTTCCGACAAATCCCGAAAGCGGTGGCAGGCCCGCGAGCAAGAGGCCGCATGCCGCGAAACAGATGCCGAGAACGGCCAGCGTGCCGGGGATGGCAACGCCGACTTCCTCCTGCTCTGGCACTTGCTCCTCCATGTCATCGCCATAGGCTTCCATGGTCACCGATAGAACATGCGCGGCTGGGTCCTGCACCCGCTCGACGAGCTCGATCAGGAGAAAGAACGCGCCGATCGTCAGGGTTGAACTGACCATGTAGAAGAGGGCTCCGGCAGTGACTCTCGCATCGGCCATGCCGATCGCGGCCAGCAGTGTGCCGGATGAGACGAGGATGCTGAAGCCGGCGAGCCGGCCCACTGCCTGCGACGCCACCACGCCGATAGCGCCGAAGGCGATGGTGGCCATGCCGCCGAACAGCAGCCACGAGTCGCCAAAGCCCGCTGTGGCGCCGGCGTCCACGCCAAACAGCAACAGGGAAAGCCTCAGCAGGATATAGATGCCGACTTTGGTCATGATCACGAAGATGGCGGCGACCGGGGCCGCTGCCGCCGAATAAGCGGCCGGCAACCAGAAGCTCAGCGGCCACATGCCCGCCTTGACCAGGAAGGCGATAGCGAGGACGGCGGCGCCGGCTTCGAGCAGCATTCGATCCTGCGCCGGCACCGCCGGGATTCGCTGCGCAAGATCTGCCATGTTTAGTGTACCGGTCACGCCGTAGATCAGGCTGACCCCAATCAGAAACAGCGACGAAGCCGCCAGATTGACTGCAATGTAGTGCAGGCCCGCCTTGATGCGGAGCGGTCCAGAGCCGTGCAGAGCGAGACCATAGGATGCAGCCAGAAGCACCTCGAAGAAGACGAACAGGTTGAACAGGTCGCCGGTGAGGAACGCCCCGTTCAGACCCATCAGCAGAAGCTGGAAAAGCGTATGGAAATGCGGACCTGCCTTGTGCCAGCGTGCTAGCGAGAAGGCCAGGGAAGCGAGCGCCAGTACGCTGGTCAGGACCAGCATCAGGGCGGACAGCCTGTCGAGCACGAGCACGATCCCGAACGGCGCCGGCCAATTGCCGAGCAGATAGACGTCGGTGGTTGCTGACGAAGCAGTGGCATTGTCGACCGAGTGAAGCAGAGCTATGGCGATGACCATCAGCGCAAGCGCCGTGACGATGCTGATCACTGCCTTGACGACATGGCGACGCTCGTCCAGGAGCAGCAGAACGGCCCCTGTCGCGAGCGGCAGGACGATCGGCATCATCATGAGATGATTTGCCGTTTCCATCAATTGGGCTCCCTGCCGTCGACATGGTCGCTGCCCGTCAGGCCGCGCGATACGAGCAGCACCACGAGGAACAGGGCAGTTGTCGCGAAGCCGATGACGATCGCAGTCAAAACAAGCGCCTGCGGGATGGGGTCGGCGTAGTCCGCAGGATTGACCACGGCGCCGGATTGGAGAACGGGCGGCGTATTCACCCTAAGTCTGCCCATCGAGAAGATGAACAGGTTGACACCATAGCCGATGAGCGACAGGCCGATGATGACCTGAAAGGTCCGCGGCCGCAGCAATAGCCAAACGCCAGACCCCGTCAGCACGCCCATCCCGATGGCGAGGATAAGCTCCACTACGCGATTTCCTCGTTGCTTTGCGCGGCGGTGCGGGATGCGCGCAGTCGGCGGATGGACTGGTGGGCGAGAGCGATCAGCATCAGCACGGTCGCACCGAGAACGAGCGAAAAGACGCCGAGATCGAAAAGGGTCGCGGTAGCCGCCGGCACGGAACCGATCAGTGGCAATTCGACATAGCGGGAATACGAGGTCAGGAAGGGGTATCCGAACAGCCAGGAGGCCGCCCCGACGAGAGCCGCCAGGAGAAGGCCGAAGCCGATCCAGTTCACCGGCAGGACCCGCAACCTGTCTTCAACCCAGCGTGTGCCCGCCGCCAGATATTGCAAAATGAAGGCGGCGGCCAATGCGATTCCGGCGACAAAGCCGCCGCCGGGGAGATCGTGGCCGCGCATGAACAGATAGGCGGCGAATACGATGATGACGGGGAACAGCCATTGCATGATCACCGCGGGGATCAGCAAATAGTCGCTCACCGTATCGCCCGCCTCGCGGTCGGGCCTGGCTTCGTCAAATGCCCTCTGGACGCGTTGCTGTTCAGGGGACTCCACATTGTCGGGCGCCGGCCGGAACCGGCGCAGCAGGGCGAACACCGTCAACGCGACGATGCCGAGAACCGTGATCTCGCCGAACGTGTCGAAACCCCGGAAGTCCACCAGGATGACGTTGACGACGTTTTTGCCGCCTCCTTCCGAATAGGCCTTCTTCAGGAAGAAGTCGGCGATGGTGACGGGCGGGGTCCGTGTCGTTACCGCATACGCTACAATCGTCATGCCGGTTCCGCACGCCACCGCAATGCCCAGATCGCGGTAGCGACGTAGTTTTGCTGCCGTCGTGGCCAGGCCGGGGGCGACGTCTGCCGATCGCTTGGGCAACCAGCGCAATCCTAGAAGGATGAGAACCGTGGTCACCACCTCCACGAGCAGTTGAGTGAGCGCGAGGTCCGGCGCCGAAAACCAGACGAAGGTGATGCAGGTGACAAGTCCGGCTCCGCCGAGCAGGACAAGGGCGAACAGCCGGTGGAACTTGGCTTGCCACGCGGCACCAAGGGCGCACACGACGCCGACCGCCCAGATGCCGGCGAAGGTGACGTCGACGCCTTGGACTGTCAGCCGACCGGGATCGAAACCTAGCCTGTAGAGTGGCCAAGCGGCGGCGATGAAGGCCACGACGACCAGCAAGCGAAGTTGTGGTTGGAGCCGACGCGTTCCGAGATGGCTTTCCAGGAAGCGGGCACCTCTCCACGAGACCGCCACCAACACGCGCTCGAAGACGCGCTGGCCCCTGAGGCGGCGGAAGTAGGGTGGCCCGTCCTCGCAGCGAGCAAGATAGTCCTTCAGCAGCAGATAAAGGATTGCGCCACCGGCGAGCGCCAACACGCTCATGAACAGCGGAATTGTGAACCCGTGCCAGATGGCCAGACTGTACTGTGGCGTCGCGGATCCCAGGACGGAGGTGACGGCGGTGTGGAGGAACGGGCCGATGGTCAGGCCGGGAACGATCCCAACCAGGAGGCAGGCGAGGACAAGAAGTTGGATCGGAAACCGCATGAAAAACGGCGGTTCGTGAGGTTCGCGAGGCAGATCGGCCGGCAGCAATCCGAAAAACACGCTGTGGATGAACCGTGCCGAGTAGGCAACTGCGAAAGCGCTGCCCAGGACTGCTGCATAGGGCGCGGCGGTATCGAGGATGGAATCGGCGTGCGTTTCGATCGCCTCCGCGAAGAACATTTCCTTGGAGAGAAATCCATTCAGGAGGGGGACGCCAGCCATGGCCGCGCTTGCGACCATGGCGAGCGTCGCGGTGTAGGGCATGAAGCGGAAAAGTCCGCCCAGCCGCTGCATGTCGCGCGTTCCGGTCTCATGGTCGATGATGCCGGCGGCCATGAACAACGAGGCTTTGAACGTGGCGTGGTTCATCATGTGGAAGATGGCGGCGACGGCCCCCAGGGGGCTGCCGAGGCTGAGCAGAAGTGTAATCAGACCGAGATGGCTGATGGTCGAGTAGGCGAGTAAACCCTTTATGTCCCGCTGGAAGATCGCAAAATAAGCTCCCAAAACGAAAGACATCATGCCGGCGAAGCCGACGATCCAGAACCATTCGTATGTCCCCGCAAGCACCGGCCACAGGCGCGCCAACAGGAACACGCCGGCCTTCACCATGGTCGCTGAGTGCAGGTAGGCCGAGACCGGGGTCGGTGCGGCCATGGCGTTGGGCAGCCAGAAGTGGAACGGAAACTGCGCGCTCTTCGTGAACGCCCCGAGGAGCACAAGAACCAGGATGGGCACATAGAGATCGTGGGAGCGGATAAGGTCGCCCGACGCCAAAACACGATCGAGGTCGTAGCTTCCAACGATATGTCCGATCAGCAGGAAGCCAGCCAACAGACCGAGGCCGCCGATGCCGGTAATCGTCAGCGCCATGCGGGCGCCGTCGCGGGCACTGGCGTTGTGGTGCCAATAGCCAATCAGCAGGAAGGAAAAGATGCTGGTCAGTTCCCAGAATACGACCAGCAGGATCAAGTTTCCGGAAATAACGACCCCGAGCATCGATCCCATGAACGCAAGAAAGAACGAAAAAAATCTGGGAACCGGATCTTCCGGCGACATGTAGTAGCGCGCGTAAATGACGACGAGGAAGCCGATGCCGCTTATGAGCATGGCGAACAGCCAGGCAAATCCGTCCATTCGCAAAGTGAAATCAAGGCCAAGCGTCGGAAGCCATTCGACATCGCTGCGCACCACGCCTCGATCGAGGACGGACCGATAAAACATGACCGCCAGACCCAGACAGATAAACGCCACTGCGCCGGTGAGAATCGCTGCGGCATTACGGGCGTTTGTCGGGAGTATGATGGCGGCAAGGCTGCCTGCGAAAGGCAGGACGATCATCAGAATCAGCGATGCGTCGTCTGTCATCTATTGCTGCCCAAAGTCATCGGAGACAACCATTGCTTGGCTCCGCCCATTATGGTTCTCCGATGACATTGGGCAAGGCATTGATTGGTGGGGTTCCCAGAACACCCTTCGCGCCGCGCGATGACCACTCAGTTGGAGGCAGGAGCAGCTTGGCGAGCTCGCTGACAACGATCAAGGATTCGAGTGCCATCGCCCCGCTTCCTACCGTGCAGGGGAGCCCTCGCTGCCGACTCTCAAGAAAGGGTGGCGTTCGGCTGCTTCCGGCATGCCGTCAGCGGCACCTGTCGCCAGATGCTATCCGGTCCGTTTGACGCGGGCCTAGCGGCGGCGGGCGCCAAGCAAAGTGGCTATCACCAGTTCTCGTCCGACCCTGTTTATCCCGGTCCCGCCCGGTCTTTCTTCCGCCAGTCCGAGAAAGACAAGGCGTTCGGCCAAGGCTTTCGATAGAGATGGGTAAGGTCCGCGGTTCATTCGTTTGAGTGCCGTTTGCTCGTCCTCGGTGAGATTGTCCCAGATAACCGTCATGAAGGAGTTCCTTGCTTGCGCCTGCGGAGCAAGCGGGATCTGAACTGCCTACCAGCAGACTGTGAGCGTCGATCCATCGGGCTCCGAAGACCTATGGAACGGCGTCCGTTCCGACGATGCCGCCTTCATTTTCGAGGACGCCGATTCGTCTGACTTCCGAGCGGTTGAGTTTCAGGCGAACGCCGACACCGCCGCCGTTCTCCGCGATGAAAACGGCGCCGGCGTTTTCAAGCGCGGTTTGCAGCGTGTCGCAGATATCCTGGTCGGGAAGGTTGATCCGGCGCTCGAATTCCTCGATGACCAACGCATCCACGCCTGAATTGCCGGCGAGCTTATCACGGGTCCATTCGACCAGCGCGCGAGCGGCACGACATTGAGCACCAGTGATCATCATAAAATCTCCTGCTACCGCTTTCGGGGCCGAAATCACCGCTTGCTGACAGCCAGTACACTCGGGGGTGCGATGGCTTCGGCCCATCAGGAATGCATATCGAATCCGAAAAGGGAAGGGCTGCGCCACGCGCCGCAATCGAAATTATAATGCAAATTAATTGTGCTAAAGCGGCAATAAATTTCGTTTGTCCTGCAGATAAGGATGAGTGAAGTTCGTGCGTAGCGAAATTGACACATTGGGTGCCAGCCAGCAGGTCTCAACGCCAGGGGAGCTCTTGGCGTTATCGCGCGGAAGGGACCTTGGGCTCGGCGATGATCATAATGGACAGGCTTGAACACGATTTCGGTAGAATCCTTTCCGGCAGGGACATTCAGCGTCATGTGGTAGGGCGGATGGTATCTGCCAGCCGCCACGACGTAGATGGCCGCATCCCAATCGCTCCCGCGGACAATGTTCTCAAAAGACGGCTGCGTGGGGAACTGCTCCTGCAAGCACAGACCAGGCTGCCGATCACCTATGCAAGACTGGCCGAGAGCATGGTTGGTTCAGACGGAACAGTCGTGATCCGGCATGCACTCGAACAACTGATGGACGACGATGCGGACGAAGGCCTGCCATTGCTTGCGGCTGTTGCCGTGAAGGCGCTCGAGCCCGGTTTGCCCGCTCCCTGGTTCTTCCGGAAAGCCGAGGATATGGGGCTGTTCGCTGGCGATCCGACCAATCTGGAAGCCTATGCTTTCCATGCGAGGGAGTTCTATCGCGCGATCCACCTCCATACTGGCAACGGGCAAGGCTCTGGAACGACCTTGCCGCCGGTTCCGCCGCCTGCAGACAGGCGAAGGAGAACGAAATGCTGATCGCCAAGGACGTCATGACGTCACCGGTCATCGCGGTAGGGCCTGACAGTACGGTGGATGAGGTCGCCGATATTCTCCTGTCGCACGGGATCAGCGCTGTGCCCGTGATTGATCGAGGTGCGCTGCTGGGCATCGTCAGTGAAGGAGACCTGATCCGCCGGGCAGAGATCGGTACAGCGCCGCAGGTGCGTTCCTGGTGGCTTCATTTATTCACCAACAACGCGGCTCTTGCGGAAGGCTATGTCAAGTCTCATTCCGAGCATGTGACCGACGTCATGACAAAGCAGGTTGCGACTGTGGTCGAGAGTACGTCAGTCGTCGAGATAGCAACCCTGCTTGAACACAATCGGATCAAGCGTGTTCCGGTGCTTCGCGACGGACAGGTGGTGGGGATCGTCAGTCGTGCCAATCTGGTGCGGGCTTTGGTCGTTGCCAGGAAAGGTTGGCGCGCTCCGGTCTCGCATGACGACAGCAGCATCAGGCTGGAGATTATTGAAGCCTTGCGATCCGAATCATGGCCGTCGACCGGAAGGTCTGACGTGACCGTGACCAACGGCGTAGTTACGTTCTGGGGAGCTTACCTGTCCGAGCAGGAGCGCAAAGCCTCGCTCATCCTGGCTGAAAACATCGCTGGCGTGCGTGCTGTCGATGATCACCGCATTGCCCTCGATATGACCTCCGGCGTGGTCTGAAGGGCGGGATGAGCGCTGGACCAGAGCATGCCCTTGATACAGACAGCCCCGATTTCCGACGAGCAGATTCGACAACTCGTCGACTCCTTCTACGACGAGATCCGCGCCGACGCGGATCTCGAGCCGATTTTCGAGCGCGTCGTTGCCGGCGACTGGGAAACGCATCTGGCGAAGATGTACGATTTCTGGTCCTCGGCCATGCTGACCACCGGGCCCTGCAAGGCAAGTTTCGCCGCGGTCCGCAAGCACATGGGTGGGTTGGAGGCCGATCTGCTCGACCGGTGCCTTGCCTTGTTTGGCGACAGTTGCGACGAAGTGCTGGATAGCGAGACTGCGGGGCTCTGTTGGCTGAAGGCGGCCCACCTCGTCGAAAGCCTGAAGCTGACCTTGTTCTATCGTCCCGGCCCGGCATGGCTGAGACATGCCGCATGACGTTCGTGGTCACCGACAATTGCATCAGATGCAAATACATGGACTGCGTGGAAGTCTGCCCCGTGGACTGTTTCTATGAAGGCGAGAACATGCTCGTCATCCATCCCGATGAATGCATCGACTGCGGCGTCTGCGAACCCGAATGCTCCGCGAAGGCCATTTTTCCCGGCACCGCGCCTGGTCTCGACGATTGGCTCGCGCTGAATGCTGAGTACGCGCCTGTGTGGCCTAATATTGCGATCAGGCGTGATCCGCCCGCCGACGCGAAGGCGTTCGACGGCGAAGCAAACAAGCTCGCGAAATATTTCTCGCCGGAACCTGGGCTGGGTGACTGATCAAAATGAACGCATATGCGCACCAGCCGTCACCTCTGTATCTGGGCATCGATACCGGCGGCACGTACACCGATGCCGTGCTGTGGTCGGAATCGAAAGGCATCGTGGCCAAGGCCAAATCGCTGACCACGCGGCACGATCTTGCCGAGGGCATCGCCGGCGCCGTCGACGCTGTTTTATCCGAGGCTGCAATCGAACCCGGCGCCATCAAGCTCGTCTCGATGTCGACCACGCTCGCAACCAACGCCCTTGTCGAAGGGCAGGGCGGACGGGTCGCGCTGGTGATGATCGGCTTCGCTGAAGCCGATCTTCCCCGGGACGGATTGTCAAAAGCCCTCGGCTCCGATCCCGTGATCTTCTGCCCGGGCGGACACGACGTCCATGGTGATCCGCGTCAGCTGGTGCTGGACGCTCTCGCGGCCGCATTGCCGTCTCTTGCCGAAACGGTCTCAGGCGTCGCCGTGGCCTCCTATTTTGCGGTTCGCAATCCCGAACATGAGATCGCGGTGCGTGACGTCATCCGCGAGCGCACCGGGCTTCCGGTGACCTGTTCGCACGAACTGTCGTCGAAACTCGGCGGCCCGCGTCGGGCGCTGACCACGCTTCTCAATGCGCGACTGATCTCGATGATCGATCGCCTTGTCGACGCCACCGAGGGCTTTCTGACAAGACGCGGGATCGTCGCTCCGCTCATGGTCGTGCGCGGCGACGGCGCGCTTATCACCGCTGAATTCGCTCGCGCCCGGCCCATCGAGACCATCCTGTCAGGACCAGCGGCAAGCCTGGTGGGGGCGCGGTACATGACTGGCATTGATGACGCAGTGGTGTCCGACATCGGCGGCACGACCACTGACATCGCCGTTTTGGACGGCGGCCGCCTGCGACTCGATCCGGAAGGCGCTACCGTCGGCGGAATGCGAACCATGGTGGAAGCCGTCGCCATGCGCACCTTTGGCCTCGGTGGAGATTCGGAAGTCTCGCTCCATGAGCGGTCGCTGACTTCGACGATCGTCCTAGGCCCCCGTCGGCTCGTGCCGCTAGCGCTTGCCGCGGTGAAGCACGACGATGCCATATACAAAGGCCTCAAGCGGCAATTGCTCAGCCCTAACACCAGCCGGCTGGACGGCCGCTTTGCATTGCGCACAGGAGTGCCCGAGCGTCTGGCTGCGGGCCTAACAGTTACCGAGGCGCGGCTCTATGCTGACATTTCGGCAATTCCCGCCGCGCTTGATCGGCTGCTCGTATCGACGTCACAGGTCGCGACACTCAATCGCCTGGTCGCGCGCGGTCTGGTGCATATCGCGGGCTTCACGCCATCCGATGCGGCCCATGTGCTCGGTCGGCAGGACAACTGGGATCCTGTCGCGGCTCGACTGGGCGCCGAATTGTTCGCACGCAAGCGCGACGGCCAGGGGCATCGTGTCTCCAAAGGCGCAGAAGCATTTTCCGAGATGGTCCTCACCGCCGTCACCCGGCGTTCTGCCGAAGCCATTCTTGAAACAGTCTTTGCCGAGGACGGGCTGGATGGCGGCGTCTCTGTTGCCAATCCGCTGGTTCAGCGGGCGGTTGGCCGACGAGGCGGCATGGCGCAGCTGTCGATCGCACTCGACCGGCCGGTGATCGGCCTCGGCGCTTCGGCATCGCTTCACTACGCGGGGCTGCCGTCGATCATCGGCAATACGTGCAAGATCGCCGAACATGCCGACGTCGCCAATGCGCTAGGCGCGGTGGTCGGGCAGGTACGGATGTCGGCGGAAGCCCGCGTCAGCCAGCCGGAGATCGGGCTTTTTCGTCTCAATTCCGGCCTGCGGCTGGACGACTTTGACACAGAGGACGAAGCAATGGCCGCCGCCGAAGCCCACATTCGCGCCTTGGCGGCAGGTCTCGCCGAGCGCGCCGGGACCGATCAGGCACGGATCGAGATCTCACGGGACATAAGGGTTGCCACAATCGAGGGCGAGCGCAGTTTCGTCGAAGCCATCGTCGTCGCGACAGCCACCGGGCGGCCGCGGATCGCGTCTTGACGTGGACCAGGGCCGCGCCGCGCGTCACGCGCACCGGAGCGCTTGCCGGTACGAAGACCAATGCAGGCCTGGTGCCGGAAACAGCGGACCATGCAGCCAATTACGACTCAGCACGCCAGCGGTGCGCCGCAGTGGGTACATGTGCCGTCGACCGCCAGCATATCGTCGCCGACGCGTACCAGGACCACCAGCCAACGGGCGGCATGGGCATTATCGCGATTGCCACGATGAACACATCAAGAGCGAGGTCGGGGTCGGTTTCCACGGACTGTTGCGATACCATCTTGGTTCTCCTTCACGATCCCGACGGCGTACGTTGACCATGCGCCGGACATGAAATTGGATGCAGCGCTTTTCGAAAAGTTCCCGTGGTTCGCCACAGGTGGGAACCTTCCTCCCGGTGTCGTGCCCGTCGGGAACCAATCCTCGCCAGACGCATCCAATGGTTTCAAGCGTGGAACTGGAGAGACCGATGGACCTGCATACGCAAATTCTGGACGGCACCGAAGACTGCATGACCACCGCCGCCCGGGGAAGTTCAGCCGGAAACGGCATGTCGACGGTAGCCGACCGCGTCCGCCCAACGCGCTTCGATGCGGAGGCTGCGGTCAGGACGCTGATCTCTTGGGCCGGCGACGATCCGGCGCGACCCGGGCTTGTCGATACTCCTTCACGTGTCGTTCGTGCTTATGAAGAGTGGTTTGCCGGCTATCGGCAAGATCCTGTGAGGCTGCTCGAACGGACGTTCGATGAGATCGGCGGCTATGATCAGGCGGTCGAACTACACGACATAGCGTTTCATTCTTTCTGCGAACACCACATGGCGGCAATCCACGGCAAGGCGTACATCGCCTACATGCCCGTCAACCGCGTGGTGGGCATCTCCAAATTGGCAAGGGTTGTCGAGGCTTGCGCCCGCCGCTTGCAGATACAGGAGCGGCTCACGGATGATATCGCTTGCGCCATCGAGGATGCCCTGCAGCCGGGTGGAGTGGCCGTCGTGCTTGTAGCCGAGCATGGCTGCATGGCATCGCGCGGCGTCCACGCGCACGGCACCCGCATGGTCACCAAACGCATGCTCGGCGTTTTCGACACGAACGTCGATCTGAGGCGCGAATTCCTGTCGTCGATTCCGGTGTGATGAATTTTCCTCGGGAACCTTTGTTGTCGAGGTCCATCTATTGAAGGCAAGGAGACCGCTCATGTCGGATGCTCGACGAGACGCGACCGAAATCATCGCTGCTTCAGGCGACCTGGAATTGGCACAGCGCGCCATGGCGCGCGACGGCGCTGCCTTCCGCACCATCATCAAGACGCATAACCAGCGGCTTTACCGCATCGCGCGCGGCGTGGTGCGCAATGACAGCGAGGCCGAGGACATCGTCCAGGAGGCCTATGTCAGGGCCTTTGCCCATCTCGAGAGTTTTCGCGGCGATGCCTCGCTCGGCACATGGCTGTCGCGCATCGTCATCAACGAAGCGCTCGGCCGGTTGCGTAAAAGACGGCGAACGGTGGCGATGCCCGAGAACCTCCAGGCCGAGATTATCCAGTTTCCCCTCAACCCCAGCGACGATCCGGAGCGGACGATGGCGCAACGGCAGATCCTCCAACTGGTGGAACGCGCAACTGACAGCCTTCCAGACGTCTACCGGATGGTGTTCGTGGCGCGGGTGATCGAGGGCCTGAGCATTGAAGAGACTTCAGAACTGCTCGGCGTGCGGCCACAAACCGTCAAGACCCGGCTGCATCGCGCCCGCGCCCTACTGCGCAAGGCGCTGGATGACCAGATCGGGCCAGTGCTGCTCGACGCCTTCCCCTTTGCCGGTCGGCGCTGCGAGCGGCTTACAGTTGCCGTGATGAAGCGGCTCGGCCTGGAAGGCTGACCCTCGTTAGATTCAGTTGATTTTTGGCGGGAACGTTTGCCGCAACCCAGCATCCAATGACTGTCAACTGAGAACGATGCCCGATGCGATTTGCGCATCCGGGCGAAGGAGATGTCATGCTTATTCGTCACACCGCCGCCCTTGCCGCCTTGCTGCTGCTTGGCACTGCCCCGCTCGCGCAAGCCGCCGACAAACCAACCGATCCGCAGATCGCCCACATCGCCTATACAGCCGGCGTGATCGATGTCGAGGCGGCCAAGCAAGCGCTCAAGAAGTCGAAGAACAAGGAGGTGCTCGCCTTCGCCAAGGACATGGTTCGCGACCATGAGGCGGTGAATGTTCAGGCGCTCGACCTGGTCAAGAAACTCAAGGTGACGCCGGAAGACAACGCCACCAGCAAGGCGCTCACCAAAGCCGCTACGGAGGAGCGGGCCAAGCTCGCCAAGCTCAAGGGCGCGGCCTTCGACAAGGCTTATGTCGACAATGAGGTGGCCTACCATAAGCAGGTCGACGTCGCTCTCGAAACGCTGCTCATCCCGTCAGCCAATAATGCCGAACTGAAGAGCCTGCTGGAGACCGGCCTGAAGATATTCCAGGGTCATGAGCAGCACGCCGAACACGTCGCCAGTATGCTGAAATGAGGCCGGCGCTGATGGTGCCGAAACGTCATCTTTGGATTGCACTGGCGCTGACAGTCATTGCCGCGCCGGTGAAGGCCGAAACCATCCAGGTCACCATCGACAAGCTGGTGTTCTCGCCAGCGACGGTCGAGGCGAAGGTTGGCGACACGATCGAGTGGGTGAACAAGGACATGTTCGCCCACACGGCCACCGTCAAGGGCGGTTGGGAGGTGATGATCCCGCCGAAGAAGTCCGCAAGCCTGACATTGAAGGCCGCGGGAGCGGTCGACTATTTCTGCCGCTTCCACCCCAACATGAAGGGCCACATCGCGGTGGCGCCGTAGCTGGAGCGTGGGATCGCGGCAGGCGCCGCGATCCCACAATTGGGGAGGTGCGTCCTGCCCAAGTCGGTTGCACAACCAAAGACCGCGTTTGTCTTTGCGGGCGGCGGCTTCGGCGCCGTTCAGGTTGGCATGCTGCGCTCGCTCGCGCGCCGCGGCATTGCAGCGGATATGGTTGTCGGTTCGAGCGTTGGCGCACTGAACGGGGTCCACTATGCCGGCGATCCCACGATTGAAGGAATCCGACGGCTGGAGACGATCTGGCGTGGATTGCGCCGGCGCGACGTCTTTCCGCTAACACGGAAAACCATGATCGGGTTCATGTACCGTCGCGATTTTCTGGTGACATCGGACGGGCTGCGCCAACTCGTCGATCGGAACTTGCCTTACCTCAATCGGGAAGACGCACCGATCCCGATACACATCGTGACGACTGATATTCTAACAGGTCGAACAGTTGTATTGTCGAAAGGCTCGGCCGCGCAGGCCATTATCGCCAGCGCCGCTATTCCGGCGGCCTTCGCCCCGGTGCAGCATGGCGATCTTTATCTTGCCGATGGCGCTGTATCGAGCAACACGCCAGTCAAGGTGGCGGTAGCGCAAGGTGCACGGCGTCTGATCGTTCTACCCACCGGGCTACGCTTGTGCCCTCGACAAGCCGCCTGTGGGCGCTGTCGCGAATGCGCTGCATGCGTTGACGCTGCTTGTCGCGCTGCAATTGTGGAGCGAACTGGAGGGATTGGTCGGCAACACCAATTTTTTCGTCCTGCCGCCAATCTGCCCTCTGGTCGGGTCGCCCTATGACTTCTCCCAGACAAGCGATTTGATCGAGAGGGCCGCAACCAGCACCGAGGCTTGGATCGCCGCGGGCGGTCGCGACCGACCGGGTGTCCTTGCGCAGCTAAGCACGCACAAACACGCAAGTTAGGTGCGGGCGCTATCTGAACACAGCAAAAAACTGGAGTCGGTCAGAAGCATTTTTCGTCCACGGAAGGCACCGTTTTTAGAAGGAACGATACGTGATCGAAGAAACCACAGGATGGGCGTTTCAACAGTCATTTGCTGCAGAATTCTTGCATCAAACTAGCAATATCATTCGTTTGTCTTGGCCAAAACTCGAATGCAATGGTCGCGCCTGGCAGCCGGCAGGGCATCTCGGATGCGAGCTCCGTCAGGCTCCCTAATTTGGCAAAAAGCACGGCCATGACTGTGCCGAAGGAAGCGATCAGATGACTGCATTCGAGTTTCCAGGCCCAGGCTTTACGGCCGAGCAATGGGAACGGATTAATGCCCTGACGATCTCGCTGAAGCCCGGACAGGGGCTCTGGATCAGCGGTTATTTCGCCGGGATCGATCACGGCGCGCGTTCACTGCTCGGAGACATTGCTTCTCCCTCTCCATCTGATCACTCTGTGTCGGTCGCGCCGCGAGCGATTTCCTCGAGGTCGCTGACGATCATTTTCGGCGGTGAGACCGGCAACAGTTCCGGTCTCGCTAGGACACTTGGCGAAGTCGTCCGCAGGCAAGGACTTGAGCCAATCCTAGTTGACATGGCTGACTACAAGCTGCGCAAGCTCAAGGACGAGCAGGACATTTTGATCGTCACAAGTACCCACGGCGAGGGCGATCCACCGCTTTCAGGCATGAGCTTCTTCGAATTCGTCGAGAGCCGAAAGGCGCCGCGCCTCGAAGGCGTGCGCTATGGCGTGCTTGCGCTCGGCGATTCCACCTATGAACGCTATTGCGAAGCGGGCAAGCGTCTCGATCGGCGACTGGCCGAACTCGGTGCGGTGCGACTGCAGGACCGGGTCGATTGCGACGTTGATTATGAAGATCAGGCTGCCGGGTGGATCGCAGCTGCCGTCGCCAAGCTCGCGCCGGCCGCATCGGGACCAGACTTGCAAAATAGGGCGGCTGGCCCTGCGAGCGTGTCTTCCGCGGCCGTGGTCGAAGCGCCGACATTCGACAAGCACACGCCATTCCCGGCAGCCATCATCGACAATCTTGTCCTCACCGGACGCGGATCGAGCAAGGAAACCCGACACATTGAACTGTCTCTGGCTGGCTCGGGACTTGCATTCGAACCCGGTGACGCACTTGGTGTCATGGCGCGCAACGATCCGGCCTTGGTCGAAATGCTGTTGGATAAGCTGTCCCTGGGCGCCGATGCAAACTTGTCCGGCAGGGGGTTCACGACCACGCTCGATGTCGCGCTGGCCGAGCACCTGGAAATCACCGTCGCCACGCCGCGCTTCCTCGACCAATGGGCAGAGCTCACAGGCGCAAGCAAGCTTCAGGAGCTGCGTGGCGAGCACCAGTTTCAGGCTCGCGCCACGTTTCTGCGTAGCCATCAGGTCATCGACATCGTCCGCGAATTCCCGGTTCCAGGGATCGATGCGCAAACCTTTGCCGCAGGACTGAGACCTTTGCAGCCACGACTCTATTCGATCGCATCGAGTCCTTCCGCCTTGCCCGACGAAGCGCATCTGACGATCGCCACCGTGCGCTATGATCTGCACGGTCAGCCGCGTGCCGGCGTCGCTTCTGGCCACTTCGCCGAACGTGGCGCACCGGACACGACGATACCGGTCTATATCCAGGCCAACCCGCATTTCCGTCTGCCGGACGGTGACGTTCCCATCATCATGATCGGGGCAGGCACCGGCGTCGCACCTTACCGCGCATTCCTGCAGGAGCGCGAAGCGCAAGGAGCCGCGGGTAAATCCTGGCTCGTTTTCGGCGAACGCAATTTCAGCAGCGATTTCCTCTACCAGACCGAGTGGCAGGGTTTTCTGAAGGATGGTGTGCTCAGCCGGATGAACGTCGCTTTCTCCCGCGACAGCGCCACCAAGACCTATGTCCAGCACCGCCTCATTGAGCACGCACGCGATGTCTACGCCTGGTTGGAGGAGGGCGCGCATGTTTACGTCTGCGGCGATGGCACGCATCTCGCCCCCGACGTGCACGCTGCTCTTGTTGGTGTGGTGCAACAGCAACGGGCATGCGGCAAGGCCGCCGCCAACGACTATATCGGCGGCCTGCAGCGCGATCACCGCTACCAGATCGATGTCTATTGAGGTTCGCGCATGACAGTGCACCAGTTAAATACGGACCGTAGCCGAGACCTCTCGCAGCCGCTGGAAAAACTCGGCCCCGACGAGAGGATGAAGGCGAACAGCGATCAGTTGCGTGGCACCATAGCGGCGGGCCTCGTCGAAGAGCTAACGGCCGCCGTGCCCGGTGATGACATCAAGCTGATGAAGTTCCACGGCCTCTACCAGCAGGACGACCGCGATATCCGCGACGAACGCCGTCGGCAAAAGCTTGAGCCGGCCTACACCTTCATGGCTCGGATCCGCCTGCCAGGCGGTGTCTGCAGTCCCAGCCAATGGCTGAAGCTGGACGAGCTTGGGCGCGCCTATGCAGGCGAGACGCTGCGGTTGACAACGCGTCAAACGTTCCAGCTGCATCGCGTCAAGAAGCAGAACTTGCGCTCGACCATGCAGGGTTTGCGCGACGTGCTTCTGGACACCAAGGCAGCCTGCGGCGACGATTCCCGTGGCGTCATGTGTTCGGTCAATCCTCAGCTCTCCACATTGCACGCCCAGGTCTACGCGCTAGCCAAGCGCACCAGCGATCACGCCATTCCCAAGACAGAGGCTTATCGGGAGATCTGGTATGGCGAAGAGCGCACGGAGGTTTCAGGGCCGGAAGAACCGCTTGTCTTATGACTTTCCGTCGTTTCGAGGCCAAAGTGGGTTGCCGCCTGCGGGCCTTCACCACCCGCAGGCGGCGGGAGGGGTGGGATCGATGAACCGCCGGTCGT
>NZ_SCNN01000037.1 GCF_005503535.1 Mesorhizobium comanense
AGAAATCCATCGCTTCTGCAGAAGCCTGGATATACGTCGCCCACATTCGCCTGCTCACACGCAGGCTCGCAAGAGCTTGATATCAAACCATTCTTTTTGATTCAGGCTCTTAGTCGATGACCCCAGCGAAAGCAGTCCGTTTGACTTTGTTTGCCAATCCGTAGCTCAAGCTTGTTAATTGTCTGCTTCGATCATTCCTCTCCGCGATCACTTCGGCGCCTTTCCGGCGATTGCCTCGGCGTTTCTGTCCGGGATGTTGCACAGTTAGCGATGTTCGATCAGCCTCCATTGCGGATGGTCGCCACGACGGAAGGTACGATATCCGCCAATGCTCCACTATGAATGCTGTTGGCAGCGCTTGAGTCTTGACCCGTCACGCATTCGCCGTAGCGGTTGTCTTGCTTGTTGACCCACTGCACCTAGCCAACAATTTCCCTGAAATCTGGCGCACCATTTTGGCAGGATGTCGCCACGGTGTTACCGCATTTCAACTCCAGTAAGTGATGATTAACCATTAGGATGGATACCGGATGTGACAACAACACATCCGTTTGGGCAAATCCGGGGACAAACGGCAGCCTGCAAGGCCATTTGATTTGAACAGGGTCGAACGACATAAAAACGGGCGGCACTATCACATGAGCGTCTGGCCGAGATGCCTGGCAGCGGTGATTCTTGCCTTTGGTTTCCTCGCTGCGGCTGCGACTGGCGCCAGCGCCGAGACACGTTCGCTGAAACTCTATCATCTACACACGCAGGAAAAGGCGGAGATCGTCTTCAAACGCAATGGCCGTTACGATCCAGAAGGACTCAGGAAGATCAACATCATCCTGCGCGATTGGCGCCGCAACGAGCCGACCAAGATGGATCCGCGTTTGCTGGATCTGGTCTGGGAGACTTATCGCGCCAGCGGCGCCACCGACTACATCCAGGTCGTCTGCGGCTATCGCTCGCCGGCGACGAACTCGATGCTACGCAGCCGCAGTAGAGGTGTGGCCAAAGAAAGCCAGCACATGCTCGGCAAGGCTTTGGATTTCTACATTCCCGGCGTGCCGCTGAAGAAGCTGCGCAACATCGGCCTCAAGATGCAGGGCGGCGGGGTCGGCTACTATCCGTCGTCCGGCTCGCCCTTCGTCCATATGGACGTCGGCAATGTGCGCCATTGGCCCGGCATCAGCCGTCAGGAACTGGTCAGCCTGTTCCCCAACGGCAAGACGCTGCATGTGCCGAGCGACGGCAGGCCGCTGCCTGGCTATGAGTTGGCGCTTGCGGCCTACAAGGCGCGCAAGGGTTCTGGCGCTCCGGCCATAGAAATGGCCAGCGCCGGCGGTAACACCAGAAAATCTGGTGGCCTGCTGGCCGCCTTCTTCGGTGGCGGTTCCGACGAGGCGGACGACAGCGCAGACGTCGCATCCGCTCCCAAACCAAGGAACTTGAAGCTCGCGTCCGCCGCTAAGAGCGGCAACCTGCCGGACATTGCCATCGTGACGCCGCCGGATGCCAAGCGCGCCAAGATTCCCCAGGCTCCCGACGATATGCCTCAGGCAGTCGATGACGTGGCACCGCAGAAGGACACGCCAGAGACGATCATCGCGGCGTTGCCGGCGCGCAGCATTCCGTTGCCCGATTTCGCGCCGCGTCCGAAGGCTGATGTCGGTCCGCAGCCGCCTGAGAATGTGGCTTTCGGCGTGGGGAATGCTACCGCCACAACCGAGCAGACTGTGGCGACGGTGCAAGCACCGGCGAGCGTTCCTTTCGGCATGATGAATCCGTCCGCCGTCTCCGAGCCGGCACAGCAGGTCGCGGATACTAACATGCCGTTGCCGACGTGGCGCCCCGATCGGTCGCCAACGGCCGAACCGGCGCAGCAGAACAGGGATGTGCTGCTGGCACTGGCGGACACGGCACCTCATAGCCATGCCGCTACCGATGCCTCTTGGGTGCTGCCGACAGTGCCGTCTGAGAACGCCAGGACGGACGCGGTTAAGGCTGTTTTCGTCCAGGCCAACGCGAAGCAAGATGAATATCAGGTCGCCTCGCTGTCGGAGCCACAGCCGGTGGTGAACGATCTGTCTGGCGTTGATTCCGCATCGCCGCGCAGAGCTATTGCTACCCGCCCGGCCGGCTCCGATCCGGCTGCAGCGATCGGCGCCGGCGTGAAGACCACGCGCAAGGAAGCCAGGGCTACCGCAGGAGACCCGAAGCATGCTCCCAGATCCCTGGTGGTTGCCGTCGTGCCACAGGCTGCCCGCTGGGCGTTGAACAGCGGCGAAAACATCGCCACCGTTTCCAGCGCAACGACGGCGCCGCGCTATGCCTACAATATCGTGCATAGCCCGCCAAGCGAGGTCTACACTGCAGGCTTCCAAACCGGCAATCAGATAACCGATGCCGATCGGTTCACCGGCAACGCGGTCAAGTTCCTATCGGTCGCCCGCTTCCAGACTAGATAACGCTCCGAACAACGCAAAAAATGGCGTTAGCGACGAGAGTACCGTCGCTCGACTAAGCAGGTCCCTCTACGCCCCCTGCTGCCGCTGGAACCGCTATACTGACGCGCCGGTCGTGGTTGGCTGTTGTTCGACTACCAGTGGCCTATCCTACCGGGAGATGGCGAGAGCATCCTGCCCGAAGGCCGCCACAGCCGAATCTCAACTGCGGCGGCCTTGGTTGTTCAGACAAGATTGTCTGACTTGGATTAGGCCTTCTTGGGGGCCGCCTTCTTCGTGACGTGCTTCTTTGCAACCGGGCATTTATGCGTCTTGGTCACCTTGCAAGCTTTTTTGGCAGCGACCTTCTTCGGGGCCGCCTTCATCGGAGCGGCCGGAGCAGTCGTAGTGGCGGCGGGAGCCGCTGTCGTGGTGGCGGCGGCGTTGCCGAGAGCCGGCATCGAGAAGGCGAGAGCAAAGGCGAGACCAAGGGCGGAGAGAAGGGACTTTTTCATAGCTTCGTTTCCTTTTTGCAGATCGGGTTAAGATTCACGGGTATAGGTCAGTCGGGGTTACTCCAAGCAGTTTCAAAGCATTTGCGAGCATCCGGATGCCCTGGGCCTGTTTGTTGTTGGCGCAGTACCGGTTTCCCCTCCTTTGAAGTGTCTTTGCCGCAGTAACCTGCGTTGCCGTGGCGTGGGTTTTTAGTGCGTCATCAAATTGGTGGCTGAGATTGGTGCAATGCTCGATCCGGGTGATCGCCACTTTTGCGTTCGCTTCTCCACTCGCAACCGTGACGAGCGCTATGCCAAGCAATGCACCCACCAAGTTGATCGAAACCCTTTGCATGGTTTGCCCCATATCCAGGAGACTTGGGTCGCAACCGATAACCTGACCTTGACGACACCACTTTGCCTTGGAATTTTTTCGGAAGTTTTTCTGGTTTGTAGAGTTTTGTTTCTGAATTGTTTCTGAGAACTCCGCCCCTTGGCGCGTGACCATTCGGTCAAAGGAGTTCCCCCGGGGCAAAGGCCGCGTCAACTTTGATCGGGAAGGGAGCGTTGAAGGGCCCGGAACGGTCATAGGGGTGAACCGGTTGCCGCGCCCTGACCCAAGGCAACAAGCCGGATCAAATTTTTCGTTAACCCTACTGACGCACAGTGCTGCTGCTGCTATCAACTCACCTGCGACATCGAGCACATCTTGGGTCGACATCGGAAGCCGGATGGTAAGGAAACGAAATACGTTGCTTCAGAAGCTGTTCCGATTTTCGACTGTCTCCGCGCTTGCCATTTTCATGTCAGGGTGCGTGTCTACCGTCCTGGACGTGCCTGTGGCTGACAACAAAGCAAACCAGCCAATCAAGGCAAGCCTGATCAGCGATATGAGTCGCCGGAAAATGGCGCCGGCCGATCCAATTCTGATCCGGATATTCAAAGATGAGAGTGAATTAGAGATCTGGAAACGTGATCGATCCGGGCGCTACGCGCTCCTGAAGACGTTTCCGATGTGCCGTTGGTCAGGCAAACTTGGACCTAAGACCAGGAATGGCGACCGGCAAGCTCCAGAAGGATTTTACACGGTCTCCGCAGGCATGTTGAATCCAAATTCGCAGTATTACCTCTCCTTCAATCTTGGTTACCCGAACAAGCTGGAAAGCGCCCTTGGTTACAGCGGTGAAGCCTTGATGGTCCACGGCGCCTGCTCATCGTCTGGTTGCTTCGCACTGACGGATGCCGGTGTTGCGGAAATCTATTCGGTTATTCGAGAGGCCATAAAGGGTGGCCAATCGTCGTTTCAAGTACAGGCTTTTCCCTTCAGGATGACCCCTGAAAACATGGCAAAGAACCGAAGTGATCCCAATTATGACTTTTGGACAAACCTAAAGCAGGGCTACGACAATTTCGAGGTAACCAGCCGTCCGTCGAAGGTCTCCTACTGCGGTAGACGGTATGTTTTCGACGCGGAATTCGAAGGCGGTGATCCACGCGATCCGCTTGCGGCATGTCCGCCGCTGCTAAATTCGGGAAATGCTGCTGTGGCCGCTCGAGACGATGCCGATGCACGCAAGACACAGGCGCTCCTGGCCGCCGGCACGCCGATCGAAGCTCATGCCTATTCAGATGGGGGCATGCACCCAAGCTTCCGGAAACTTCTCCAGAGCCGCGGTGCAGCGGCGCTTGCCAAGAAAACGTCATTGGACGACGTACCGATCAGCCGGCCGGAGGCCGCGTTGGCGGATCCGCATAGCCCGGGCGAATGAAACTTGTGGCGGCGTCCCGTTCGCCCCACTACCGAACCTGCGGAGTCACAAGCAGGCTGATGGCGTCAATGCCAGGCAGTCCTCTGGATTGGCGCTCACGCGATTTTGATCGAGACGCAAGGTATCGATCAGACTTCTCTCGCAGAATATCTGGGTCATGAGATATTTGCTGATCCGAACCGGCCTCCTAGCCGTTCTCTCGCTGATCCTGGTTTTGCATTTTAGTGCAATGTCAGACTTGGCTCGCGCGTGTACGCTCGGTGTTGCGCATGTGCCGTCCAGTGCAGCCAGCTTTCCGGTAAGCGCCTTTTCTGGTCGTGATGCTCAAGACAGCAACCAGGTTCGGCCATCCACGGATCTACACTGTCAGTTCGACACCGATGCTGTGGCTCAAGCAAGCTTGAACGGTACGGTTCCCTTCAAGCGAACCGCATATGTCCCAGCCGAAATATGCCTTGTCGGCTCGACGGTCGATGTCTCCGATAAGCCGCCCCGGCGTCGAAGAGCGTAGCTGAGAACTGCCACCAATTCAGTTGTGCCTCCGATGAGGGAAAAATGTTCGATCGTCGTTCCGTGATAGTCGGTTTGACCGCCGTCATCCTAGCTCCGCAGGCGGCCCTTGCCGCGAAGGTCAAGAACAAATTTGTGCTCGACGTCAAATTCATGCCGCAACTCGTAGACTTTCCAGGCGTCTACGCGATCGGATCCGTGGTCGTGGATCCCAAAAATCGCTTCCTGTACCTTGTTGAAGCTACTGGAGTGGCGAGGCGCTACGGTGTCGGCGTCGGCCGGGCAGGTCTGGCTTGGTCAGGGACAGCGCAGGTCGCCCGAAAGGCAAAATGGCCAAGCTGGACCCCAACGAAGAATATGATCAAGCGTGCCCCACAGAAATACGGAAAGTACGCCGGGGGCGTCCCAGGGGGTCCGAACAACCCGCTTGGTGCGCGAGCCCTTTACCTCTATCGGAACGGTCGCGACACCTACTATCGGATTCATGGCACGACGGAGCCGTGGACGATTGGGCGTGCAGTGTCCAACGGTTGCATTCGAATGCTCAACGAGCACGTTGCCGATCTCTACGAACGCGTCCCGGTCGGAACGACAGTTGTTGTTCTGTGACAGAGGGAAATGTCGATCATCCGTGATGATGCGGCTGAGCAGACCGTGACGCCTCAGGGGCGGAGTGCAAAGAGAAATCCTTGCGCGCATGCGCTAGATTGGTGTGCGCGCCCCGAGGTTCCGCACCGGGCCTACGGAACCGTCAGGAATATGGAGACAGCGAAATGGAACCGGAAAAAAGTGTAATCAGTCGACGGACCGTCATTGTGATCGCGATAGCGGCAGCGCTCACGATGGCCAGCGGCCCGACCGAGGCGGAGGAGGCAAAGTTCACGACCCTGACGAGTTTTCAGTTGGCCGAGATGCTGAAGAAAAAGGACTTCTTCTTTGTGAACGTGCACACACCATATGAGGGCGAGATCAGCAATACGGACGCCTTTATTGTCTTCGACAAAATTGCAGATAATTTAGACAAGCTTCCAAAGGATCGATCGGCAAAGATCGTGCTGTATTGTCGAAGCGGGCGAATGAGCGAAATAGCGGCGCGGGAGTTAACGCAACTCGGTTTCAGCCAAGTGTCACATTTGTCGGGCGGAATGATCGATTGGAAGAAGAGCGGCTACGATATTCTCGAAAAGTAGCTTGCATTCGGGCCCCACATTCCACGCCCGCCCGCAGCATGAAAAAATGTCCGCCTCAAGCGAGACGCGCGTTCCTATTGGACCGAGCCAACCAGCACGGGTTGGCCTTCGCGGATCGAGACCCACCGTCCGGTGTTGTCGATCGCCTGACGCTTTAAGAAACGATAGTCTGTCTCGTCCCACTGGCGAACCTTGTCGGTCAGGTTGTCCAGTAGATAGTCGCCCTTGTCGGTGCGCACCGTCAGCACCGCATGGCCTTCGCCGTCCGGCTTGCGCAGGACAGTGATCAGGAGATCGGCAAGCGACATTCCCATGCGGTTCAACTCACGGCGCTTCTCAAGCACATAATCCTCGCAGTCGCCGACGCCTTTGTCCGGGTAGGCCCAGAGCTCATCCTTGCCATAGATGTCTGAGTCGCTCATCGGCGTGACCGCAGCGTTGACCTTTGCGGTGACGCTGGTCAGTTCCCGCCACAGCGCTTCGGTCATGGTGGCAGGTGCAAGGTTGCGTGGGCGGATTGAGCACTCGCCCGGATTCGTCTTGCAGAAATCGTAGTGTCCGATCGGCTGTGAGGTGAGGCCGCCCGTTGCCATCGGATGGGCTGCAACCGCTGGCGCCGAAACCCATACCGAAACCGCCAGTGCGGCCACAATTCCGGCACCCCTGCGCACGATCCGCGCTATCGAAAAGGAAATCATTGTCCCCGCTCGTCCCTAGTTGTTAACGAAATGTTAACGACCATTTACAGTGCGTGTCAATGATGCAGGCTGCTCGATAAGCGGTATGGTTACTGGCCTGTGGCGATTGCGACAAATGGGCACAGAACACTTAGAGGCGCTCAGGCCGCTTTCTTCTCGGCGCCGCCGGAGTTCATCGTGCTCTGCTCGACGGCGTCGATCGTCGGCCGTTCATAGGACGAGATGGTCTTGCGGCCGAACTCGATCGCCACCTGCGGCAGTGCGCCGTTCATGTAGGCCAGCAGCGTCTGCTTGACGATGACGTAGAGGCGGTTCTTCTTCTCGCGCACCGTCTTGACTTTGGTGGCGATGGGCCCGACCACCGCATAGGACAGGAAGATGCCGAGGAAGGTGCCGACCAGCGCGGCACCAATCAGGCCGCCGAGGATTTCCGGCGACTGGTCGAGCGCGCCCATCGCCTTGACCACGCCGAGCACGGCGGCGACGATGCCGAGCGCCGGCAGGCCATCGCCCACTGCCACCAGTGCGTGATAGGCCTTCATCTTGTCGGATTTGATGGTCTGGATCTCTTCGTCCATCAGCGCCTCGATCTCGTGCGAGCGGGCATTGCCGATGATGATGATGCGGCAGTAGTCGCAGATGAAGGCCATCAGATCATGGTTCTTGAGCACGGTCGGAAAGGCCTGGAAGATCGCCGATGCCTCGGGATTGTCGATATGCGCCTCGACCTCGCTGCGCGACTTCGAGCGCAACTCACGCATCAGGCTGTGCAGCACACCGAGCGTTTCGAGGTAGTTCTGTTCCTTCGGCACCGCCTGCTTGAACGCCTCAAGGATGGCCTTGCCAGTATCCTTGACCGTCTTCATCGGATTGGCGACCAGGAAGGTGCCGAGCGCGGCGCCGCAGATGACCACCGCTTCCCATGGCTGGATCAGCACATAAAGATGGCCGCCCATGGCCATGAAGCCGCCAAGGACGCAGCCAAGCGTCACCACAAGTCCGATCAGAATGCCCACGACAGGTCCTTCCGCATGTCACGTCAGGACCAATCGATAACCACCCTGTCTTGTGTGGGGCTTGTTGAACTGTACCGGGTCAACCGTGCTCGTCGGAGAGTTCTACCAACGGGCGATGAGGTTCGCACTGGCGGCTCCGAGCACCGCTAGGCCCGCGATGGCGATGGTATACCAGGTGGCGACGAAGAGCGGCGAGTCGTCCGTGCACTGGGCCGCGTAGAGCGTGGCAGCAATGGCCCCCGCAAATATCCCACAAACCGCGCCTGCGAGGGTTGGCCGCGTCGGTGCGCCATGCCGCAAGACTAGCTGGAAGATGGCCAGAGGACCGATGCCAATCAGCGGGATGTAGGTCAGGCAAACCATGCTGTTCTTGCCTATCATCCGAGCCGACCAGATATCCGGAGGAAGAACAAACAGTTCGACAAGCACCGCGATGACGATGAGAATGGGAGCGATCGCCATGTAGGGAAGTGCTTTTCGCCAGGTGCCGTCCGGGCGTGAAAGTGCGCGAGCAGGACCAAACGCGCTCGCAGCGAGCGATATCGTCACAACGAACTTGAACAGAAAGCGCGGCGTCCGAGCGGCTTCGACGAAGTCCGGTCGCAGGCCGAGCGTCGCAAAGAAGACAACTATGGCAATCAGAATCGCTAGGCCTAGTGCTGCCAACCAAATGGAGGAGAACGGCATCACCGGCCGGTGGTCATCCAATGCCAACGCGTTGATAAGATCGTTTGTGTTCATGCCATTTCAGCCACGAATTGTCATTTTGAGGCTGCTTCTCTCAAATTCGTTCAAGGGCTGGTCATTGTTACACTCACTTCGCAATCCGTCTACGTACGGCACCGCCCGCCATGTCGGCTACGCAATGGCGCGTTCGTATTCAACTTGGTTGCATGGGCGCAAATCACGCGCGGCGCCATGGCGCCGACGGTCGACTCACTTTCTGGCGACTTGGCCGGTGGAGTTTGGGGAAACGCGACAACAAACACGGCGGCTCCAAACCCGATTGGTTCGAATTGGGTCGCCACATTTGGACCCAACTCCCGTCGCAATGCCAAAGGACACCAATCTGTGCGGTGCGACGGCAAACCCTGCTCCGCCCCGCCGCTTCGTTGACATTATCGGCTGTGACGGGCAACTGTTCGGCTCAAAATGGCGACAAGCCATTCCGCCCTGGGGAAGAAGCAGCCTTTCTGGATGCCAGATACGGAAGATATCATAGCCGCGCTCGGCAACGAGCCTCCGCTAATCGCAGACGGCCGCAGCCGCCCGCCAGACCGGCGCGAGGTTTCGGCGCGCTGGCTGTCGGGCACATTTCTCACGGGGGTGACCTCGAGCGTGCTGATGGGCGTGGCGCTGTTTGCGGCGCTCGACGGCCGCCAGCAACTTGCGACGCCGCCCGAGATCGCCGAGCTGACCAGCCTTGCCAGCGGCGGCGATTCCGGCGAGATCGCCAAGACGACCAGGCTGGTGGCACCGCGCCAGATCGCCAAGGCCAAGGACCGCCGGCGCATGGAAGTGTCGATGGTGACCAAGGTCGGCGACCGCGACGTCATCCACACGATGCCCTTTGAGCAGATCAAGATGGCCCTGGCCGCCGGCCACACGACCAGCCGCCCTTATCCGCCTTTCGACCCGCTGCAGGTGTTCGGCGACGACGGCGACGACAATGCCGGCCAGCCGGCGAATCCGGCCGCCACCGCCGGCCAGATCTACGGTGCCAAGGTCGAAAGCGAGATGAGCCTCAAGACCGTCGATTTCCCGATCGAGACGGCATCCTTCGATGAAAAGAGTGACTTGTCCGCCGACGAGGTGGAAAAGGTGGTGCGCGGGGCAGGCTCGGGCCTGAGCGACGGCGCCGTGCAGGTCGCTTCACTTCACTATGTCGACCCGCAGCGATTCGGCGAAGCCTTTGCCGAGAGCATGGCAGGCTCCTACGACGTCAAGGTCGTGCCGGAAAACGTCTCGGTATCGCAGCGCGGCATTGCTGACGACCATATGCCGGCTTTCGCTGAGGAAATCATTCCCTTTACCAAGGATCTCGACATCACCGAGGCCTTCGCTGATTCGGGCTATGCGGGCGAAGACGCCACCGGCATGGCCGAAGCGATTGGGAAATTATTGAACGCGCCGGCGCTCAAGGCAGGCACCGTGCTGCGTGTCGGTCTCGAGGTGCATGGCGATGCCGCCAAGGTGGTCCGCACCAGCGTCTACGACAAGACCCAGCACATCGTCACCATCGCGCTCGACGACCACGGCCAGTATGTGCCGGCGCAGGAGCCGGAGCCCAATCCCGAATTGCTGACCGCGTTCAACGATTCGACGCCAGTGGTGGTGCGCGGCAATCTGCCCAACATCTATGACGGCATCTATCGCGCCGCTTATTCCTACGGCATGTCGAAGAAGCTGACGCAGCAACTGGTCAAGCTGCTGGCATCCGACGTTGACTTCCAGTCGCGGCTCGGCCCGTCGGATCGTCTCGACGTGCTGTTCTCCCAGCCCGACGGCGACGACCAGGCGTCCGACGAATCCGAACTGCTCTATGTCTCATCAATTTTTGGCGGGCAGACGCGCAATTTCTATCGCTTCCAGATGCAGGACGGCAGCACCGACTATTTCGACGAGAACGGCAGCAGCGCCCGGCAGTTCTTGCTGCGCAAACCGGTTCCAAACGGTCGCTTTACGTCCGGTTTCGGTGGAAGGGTGCATCCCGTTCTCGGCTACTTCAAGATGCACACAGGCGTGGATTGGGCCGCGCCCTCCGGCACGCCCATCATTGCCGCCGGTAATGGCGTCGTCGTGAAAGCGGGCTGGGCCGGCGGCTACGGCAAGCAGACGGTCATCCAGCACGCCAACGGCTACCAAACGACCTACAATCACCAGAGCAGAATTGCTGACGCAATGAAGCCGGGCGTCAAAATAAGACAAGGCCAGGTCATTGGCTATGTTGGATCGACCGGCCTCTCGACGGGCAATCATTTGCATTTCGAAATCGCCGTCAATGGCGCCAAAGTCGATCCGATGCGCGTCCGCCTGCCCGTCGGCAAAGTGCTGAAGGATGATGACCTAGTCGCCTTCAAGCGCGAGCGCGAGCGCATCGATGCCTTGCTCAAGCAGGAAGACAGCGACCAGTTCAAGGTCGCGAGTACAAAAGTCGAAGACTGTGCAACAATTTGCTAAATTGTTGCACAGTCTTGAAGCGATATCTCGGGCATAGCTCCGAGCCAGTCGCTGTCATTGCGGTGGAGAAGTGCCTATGAACGGCAATACGATATTTGCAGCTGCATCAATGGCGCAGATGATCGCTTTTTCGTTGCCTGTCCAAGCGAACGCGCATCCTCACGTCTTTGCCGAAGCACAGCTCCGTGTCATACTCTCTGCGGATCAATCGTCCGTCACTTCCCTGCAACATTTGTGGCGCTTCGACGAGATATTTTCCAGCACGGTGATGATGGAGTTCGATAAGAATCTTGACCTCCAGCTCGATCAATCGGAAATGAAGCTTGTTTCCGAGACAGTCTACGCGTCGCTGGCAGATTATAACTATTTTCAGATCGTGACCGTTGACGGAAAAGACATCTTGATGAATTCTCCACCTGCGCTTACGACAAAATTTGAGAATGACCAGCTCATTGTCTCGTTTGAATCAAAGCCCAACAAGCCCTTGAGGCTTGCCGGAAGAATTGATCTCGGAGTTTACGATCCGACCTTCTACACAGCCATCGATTTTCTGACGGATGACAATCTGGTAGTTGATCAATTGCCCGCTGCGTGCACTCGCGCGGTCATCCGACCCAACGCCGATGAAGCCATTTCACAGAACCAGAAAACCCTCACGGATGCGTTTTTCAACGATCCCACCGGGACTGATATGAGCAAGATATTTGCGACGAAACTTGAATTGTCCTGTGGCGCAAAGGGTTAACAGGCTGACGATTGCGACTCTGGCGCCAGCGTCGCCTCTTCCCGGTGGTGCTTGTCCTCCAGTGCCAGAAAATCCTTGGTCGGATGACTTCGTTGTCGAACTTCGCCTGGGGAACTCGCCGTCGATCCGCGCCCTGATCTCCCGCAGGGCGGAGCGCCGTGTGTGCCGTTCGTCGGGGCACGGATAAACCGTCAGCCCACGTGCGGCCGCGTCAATAGCGAGGCGGCCGAGACCGATGCCTCGGCTATGGAAAATAGTGCCGGTCGCGCAGCATGGCGATGGCGTTGATTTGGCGGAAAGCTTTGCGGGCCTGGCTTCGATCCGGCTCGGATTACCATCTATCTATTTCGCCTTTGTACCGTTTCCGATCCTTTCATCTGTCTGCTTTTTGCAGATACCGGAAGGCCGCATCCACCAATCCTAACGGCAACAAGCGTGAAAACTCCGGGGCTAGCGGGACAACATCGTATGCCACGAGGCGAGGGGCCAACGATCAATGAAGGCGCGCAAACGCGCTGGGTATCCGCCAAGGGCGTGAGGCATATCTATCTAACACCTACTAACCCGGTGGGCCAAATTGGGAACCGACCGCGCTGTCATCTGATCGGACGCGACCCGCGCTTTCATCTGACCGGACGCGACGGTGGGCTCTTTCAACGCGTGACAAGCGAGGCAATCGTTCCGTCTGTTTGTTTCCCCGGAACAAACATCGACAGATGCTCGTTAGCCCACAAAATGAAGGCTATCAGTTCCGTGAGCGATCGGCGGCCAAACACCCTCATCCAAATAACGATCTGCATCGCGGTAATGGTGATGTTTGGGGCCGCTATGTCGGCGCACGCAGCTCATTCGTTTATGCACAGGGCTCCCCTGGGAGGCGCAGCGATGTCTGGACCAAGCGGGGTGCCCGATTGCGATAAAGTTTTCAAGAGTGGGAATTGTTGTATGGCTTTGCATTGCGCGGTCGGCGTTGCCACCGGGGCGGCAAGGCCGGCATTTCGTCCGTTTAGTTCGGGAGCTGTTGCAGAGGCGCCGAACGAATTTCCGTCTCAGGCTAAAGGCCGGCTGGAGCGACCGCCCAAGCAATCCTCTTGAGCGAAATTGCGTTGGTTCATCGGATAGACGCAGCGTAGCTGCCTAGCCGTCTACTTAGAACGACAGGAGAATGATCATGCGTAACGTCATCGCCACCCTTACGATCGCCACTTTACTCGCAGGCACAAGTTCGGTGGCCTTCAGCCAAGAGAACCCCCTCCCAGAGCAATGCCGTCAAGCCGGCACTGAACAAATGTCTGGCATGGAAACGCCCAAGATGGACGCATCCGGCATGGACGAGGCCCACCAAGCATACATGGCGTCAATGACGAAAATGGAGCCAGCCATGATGGAAGGTATCAGAGCCAAGGATGCCGACGTGGCCTTTATCTGCGGGATGATCGCCCATCACCAGGGCGCTATCGATATGGCGGAGGTCGAGCTCAAATACGGCGACAACGCCGACGCTAAGAAAAAGGCGCGGATGGTCATTGATGCTCAGAAGAAGGAAATCAAGGACTACACGAAGTGGCTCAAGACCAATGCAAAATAGTCAAGCGCACCCGCGTTCGATACGAGCATTTAAAGGAGAATTTCCATGTACCAACTGAGTCCAAAAATGAGGGCCTGCATCGAGGAATGCTTGCGCTGCTATTCAACATGCCTTTCGACTGCGATGGGTCACTGTCTGGAAATGGGCGGAGAGCACACCGAGAGGAAGCATTTCACCTTGATGATGGCCTGCGCCGAAATCTGCCGAACATCGGCACATTTCATGTTGCTCGGCTCCGAGCACCACAAGCATGTTTGCCGTGAGTGCGCCGAAATCTGCAGCCAATGCGCAAACGACTGCGAACGCCTCGGCGACATGCAAGAATGCGTTGACGTCTGCCGCCAGTGTGCCGAATGCTGCGCCAGGATGGCCGCATAGTCAAAAATCAAAATGGGGCGCTGGATCTCAGCGTCCCGTTTTCTGTTGGAGCGCCGATAGCGGGACGGCGGCACGCCGCTCAGACTGCCTCGGTTGCCACTGGGCGTACTCCAGTCTTTGGTAGGAAATTCGCTCTCGCAGGCTGTTGAAAACTGTTTTGTTCACGGAACGTATTAGAATCGAAAGGGGCACAAATGCGACTCAAGGCGCGTGCCTCTCGGACTTTTCATCAAACTGCTCGCCGATACCGGCGGACGAAATGGCTCGCTCAGCTCCGCCGCGACGCTTGCACCTGAGGCGGCTCGCCGTCCGAGCGGCGGATTTTGACTTCAACCGACATCAGGGCTTGGCGCGCATTTTCTTAAGGTTAGACGCGGAGTGTGGTTTGGGACAGCATTCAACTCGGACGTTCCATGCCAAAGTCTCCGTCAGCACCGGTTGCTTCCTAGTCAATTGCTTTGCGGCAAAGCCAACAAAGCGGACTCTTTGGCCGATGCCCTGAGGAGCGCTCGTGCAATGGCACCCCCGGCAGATGGCGAGAGGTGCCGCCGGACGTGCGGAATGTAGGGCGAAACTCGTCACACTCGATTGTCGGCGGGAAGCCGTACATCCGTCTAGAGCGCCACGGCTCAAACGAGTTCCGACTCCTGCAAAGACGCGCCAGCACGACGGGGTGAGTGCCGAAAACGATCAGTGGCACCGCATAAGGCGGAGCCCCGCCCCGTACATTGCCATCGGCATTCATTTCGCGCACATCCCCGCCGTCACCGCAGGGGCTATTGGAAACCTTCGCCGGGGGCGACTGACGCGAAGCCACCTTTGATCTCGGCCACCTGCGCTGCACCAGATTTTGCGCCGTGGATCCAGGCCCGGTTTGTGCTGACTGAATAGAGCGGCTGATAGTCCGGGAGATCGCTGTCCCGCAGAACAAGGTTACTGAGGTTGTCCAGAATGAAGGTGCCACTGCCAGTGCTCACAGACAGCACGGCGTGGAAGAAATTTCTCCTGCGGTCCTGGAGAACAACGAGCGACATGCTCTGCGCCGGAATGCCGGCCCGAAGCAAAGCCGTCATCTTGAGGATGGCGAAATCCTCGCAGTCGCCGGCTCGGTGATCGAGAATCTCCAAAGGCTTCGCCCAATAGTCGAATTTCCCGTAGACTGCGCCGTCTTTCTTGTAGGCGATCAGGCGGTTTACGCTGCTGTTGACGAAGGACAGCTTGTCGCTGAACGCTTTGCCCCGAACCACGTCGATGATGGCGGCAAAAGCGGCGCTCTTGCGCTCGCAGGCGCTGCCCGCGGAGCAGCCGACGATCGCCTCGTAGACTGGCGCCCAGCGCGCCGACGCGGGAAAGTTGCGCATCGACAAGGCGACCGATCCGAACACGCCCGGGATTATCGCCGCCGTCTGCATGGAATCTATCCCGATATTGCTCTGCGGCGTCGAAGGGCCGGCCTCGCGCTCCGCGGTGGTCGGGCCGTAGCCGCGGGAAAGCATACCAAGCTGGTAGGCTGCGGCAGGTTGCCAAGACCGTTGCCTCTCCAGCGACACGCCACCGAGATAGGACGGCGCCCGGAGCTGTTCCAGCGGCGCGCCACCAGGGACGGGTTTGTCGAAATTGTCGCTCGCGAGCGAAGGCTGCGCCGTACTTGCAAGGCCGATTGCCAGCAACAGGACCTTGAGTCTGCCCAGAGCAGTTTGTTGTTGTTTCATAGCGCCCACCTTTGATTGTGGACGCTATCAATCTTGTCTCAAGTTATTGGAAAGGAAGGTGGATAACGTTGCCGAAAATAGCTTTGTCTATTTTGTGTAAAATTGTATTCAGATGATTTTACGTACGGCCCATTCCACCGCAGCTTGAATCGATGCTCGCAGCTGGTCGTTCGGCTGCGAACGCCCAATCAATTTGTTGAGCTCTAGGCGGTTGCCGGAGGCTGATCGCGGAAGGGCGACGACTGGAGAGACGATACGGCCCGGTAGTTGCGCCACCGGATGAGGACGGCGACCATTGTGACGAGCGCTCCGCCAGCCGCCAAATACAGCCGCACGGGTTCCAGATAGGTCAGCAACGCGTTTGCGCCGAACATAAAGAGCAGCAGCTTGTTACAGATCGGGCAAGCGATGCCGATATAATTGGCAATCCCGCCAACGCTCGCGAGCTTGAGCGCGCATGCGGGCACCGGGATGGCCACATAGACGCCAAGCAAAAGCGCCTGAAGGGCGAGCAACGCGACTTCGAAGCCGCTTGTCGGCGTCATTCGGATAAAAAACGGATTGGCCCATAGGGCTGCCACCGTCCCAAGCATTGCGAAAGAAGCAATCGCGACCAAAACTCCCTTTGCATACGAGCCAACCGTCATTTCGATCTCCTTATTTGGTGTCTTGGCAGGTGCTGGTAGCTCGATCGCAAAAAGACCAAGCCCGTCCGCAGATGCTACTAGGTTGCGCAAGAAACAGCTGAATATGGGGCAGAGTCGCACATGAACGCCTGAAGCCCGTCGTGTTCTTTGGACTTTCTCATTCTGCTGCGGCCTTGCTCGGGGCGGCAACTGTTTGTAGGGCCGGAAGGGTCGGCTCCGGCGGTATTGGCTGAAAACGCTCGGAACCCCAAGCCGCAATCCTTACCATCGTGGGAAACGGATTGGCCGGCCGCTCCTTTTGTGGTGCGATCGGCAGAAAGGGTAGAACCCGCGCCATGATAGTGCCAGTCACAGGAACCGCGTTCCACCCTGAAGTTCTGAACCCGCTGGTTTCCGGCAACCCTTTTGGCTCATCGAGAATTGTCAGGAAAAGATAGCGGGGCTTGTCCGCAGGGACTATGCCCATGAAAGCCGTCAGCACCCGGTCTCCCGAATAGGCGCCATTTACGACTTTTTCGGAAGTGCCCGTCTTGCCTCCGATGAAATATCCCGCGACATCGGCTTTTTTTGCGGATCCAACCTCGGCGTTCAAGCGCATAAGAAACCGCACCGATTCTCCTGTTTGCGGCGTCACCACATCTGTCGCCAAAATGCGCTTCTCGACCGGGGTGGATTTGATGAAGGTCGGCCGGATCAGGCGTCCGCCATTCACGATGGCGCCGATCGCCATGCTGGCCTGAAGTGGCGTGACGGCCATACCATGCCCAAAGGCGATGGTGGCGGTGCTGAGCTCACTCCAGTTCGAGGGAATGATCGGCTGCGCGTTCTCCGGCAGTTCGGTCACCAGACGATCGAACTGGCCCAAGCTTCGTAGAAACGCCTTGTGTTTTTCGACGCCCACCCCCATCGCCATCCGAGCCATCGCGATGTTCGAAGAGTAGATGAACGCTTCAGGAACGAACAAGGGGCGGCCTTGCCCGCGGTAGTCGTTGATCGAGAACCGGCCGAAGCGCAACGGTTGGCTGGCGTCGAGGACGGAGTGGATATTAAATACTCCCGAATCCAGGGCCATGGCCGTGGTCATGGCCTTGAAGGTTGAGCCCATTTCGTATGTACCGACGCTGACACGATTGATGCGATCCGGCTTTAGTGCATCGGCGGGAATGTTGGGATCAAAATCCGGCAGCGACACGAGCGCGAGAACTTCCCCGTTCGTAACATCCATCACCAGCCCTGCTCCGGCGATGGCATCGAACCGGGTGACCGCCTTTCTCAACTCATCGCTTAAGGCGTACTGCACCCGCAAATCCAGGCTGAGAACAATCGGCTCGAGATTTCGCCGGCTAAGGTTCAAACCGGCAGACCTGAGATCCTGCAGTCCCTGCTGGTCGACCCAGCGTTCGATGCCGGCAATTCCGGCATTGTCTATGTTGACCGACCCCAGGACATGCGCGGCAGCAGGCCCATTGGGATAAAGGCGCCGGGTTTCGTCCCGGATGCCGACGCCAGGGATGCCAAACCCCCAAAGGCGGTCCTTTTCTGCAAGCGTTATGCCACGCTTGATCCAGGTAAATCCGCTGTCGCTGGCCAGGCGCTTGTGAATATCCACCATGTCGAGGTCGGGAAAAACGCTCGTCAGGCCTTCAGCCGCCTCGTCGACATCGATAATTCGGCGAGGCTCGGCGTAAACTGAACGACTCTCAACATCCATCGCAAGGGTAATGTTATTGCGATCGACGATATCCGGTCGGGCTACTGATGGCGGAACCGCCGCGTTAGTTTTATTCGGCCGTTCCATGTTTCCAAGCATCACCAGACGCACGCCTATCGCGACATAGACAGCGGCAAACATCGCCATAACCATGTAGATCCGCACGCGAAACTTGGTGGACAGCCGGTCAGTTTTCGAAAACGAGCCACCCATGACGTTACCCTTTGACGGAATTTTCGCCTGCGCGTAATTGATCGGTCCAGGCGTTGAAAGCGCGGTTGAAGGCCAATGTGCGGCTGCGTTCCGGCCATCTGATCCCGAAATGTGCGTAAAGATCGGTTCCCGCCTTAAAATCCCCTTGCCGAATGGCAACGTTCGCGCGGGGAGCAATCGCCGGCGTTGGTTCAATGCCGTCCCAGTTTGCGAGAAAGGGAAATCCTGCCTTGCCAAGCACCGGATCCCAGGTCGGGTCGACCAGGGTCATCTTGCCATTGATCCGGACTTCGACCGTATCATGAAAGCCGCGGGTTTCGGCCAAGGGTGCAAGCACGGCTTTCGGTATTGGCAGGTCGGCCCAATCGAATACCAACTGGATGGGCCGGGCGTCGAACCTCCAGGCTCTCATCAGTCGAAGCAACGCGGCTGACTTGTGACGGCAATCTCCGCGACCATTCGCGAAAAGGCTGTCGGGATCACCAGTCCACGCCGTGAGCCTATAGGGTATATTCTGAATGATTCTGAACGCCGCGACCCGCCGGTCACGATCGGTCAGACCGGTTTCCAGCCTGCTGGCAATCCGACCGCTGGGAATCGGTTTGCCCGCGGCGCGCAGAGTTGACAGTTCGCGCTCCAACTCGGCAACGCTTGTTTCAAGTGCGTCCGGCGTCTGGTTTTGCGCCACGGCATAAGCGGGCGGCGCAAACGCAGCGACACCGGTTCCGATCAAGAACATTCGTCTGTTCATCGAAGTCCCTCCAAAAGCGCTGCCGTGCTCGGCTGGCTGTGCCTCGCCCGTTGCGGTTCCGGAATTTCGACCGTCGGGGCCGCCATGACAAAGATCCGCCTTCGTGCCGTGGCGAATTGTCTAACGCTGGTTGCTCGCATATGGGCGCTCCTTTTCAGCCTGATATTGCTTCGCGCGGAGCGGCTTGAGGCTGGTCATGTCGAGGACGGCCGCGCCACCTTTCTTCAGGGAAGGCTGCTTTTCGAAGGCAACAACGACCCCGTTCATGCCACCGAGATCGCATGATTTGCGCATGGTCAGACCACCGGCGGGGGCATAGTCTGAAACCAATCCGATATATTCCTGACGAAAGTTGACTATGAGCAGTCCGCCAGGACAAAGCAGGGCCGCGGCGGCTGCGAGAAACGATTTTACATCTGTTTCGAAATAGGCCGCTGCTTGCGAGTAGAGGATGCTGACCGTCCCCGACGCAATTCCCTGAGTGTCAAGCACGGGCAGGCCTGCAGCCGTGACATAAGGGTGCTCGAAGACCCCCGTTGGCAGTTCGGTGTGCCACTGCGTCAGATTTGTGAAGTGGAGAAAGACGCTGTGGCCAAGGTCGCGTTCAAAATACTTGGCGAGGCCTGCAATATCGCGAGAGCTGCCTGAAGCGGGGCTTTTCAATCCAGCCCAACCGCCGCCGACTTCCAGATACCGCAGGGTTCCGTCCGTTTGCAGACGGCGATTCGCTTCATGAACCAGATCGAAGCCAAGTTGTTCGGCAAGTCGAAATGAGCCGCCGCTTGAGGTCCATGTTCCGTCATGAAGAAAGGAAACAAGAGTATTGTAGATCGACCCAGTCTCGCGAAACATCGCTTTCAGGTACCTGATCGGGTTCCGCCGCGATGGTATCGGCACGTTAGGGCGCAGCTTACGAGCCTGGAGATCTCGCTTGACGCCCATTTTTATCGAGCGCCATGTGGCCTCGTCCGGTTCATATCCGATAGTTTCAAAGTTGCGCAGAATCGATCTGCGCGCACGCGCTGCTGCGATGAACATTGTAAAATTTCCGCTATAGCTTGAAATGCCGCCTGCAGTGCAGGCGGCGGGTGGGCACTGAGCGGAAAGAGAGCAGGCGCCTCGGCGCCAGCCGAATTACACTCAGTGCATCAGCACCAAGCGGCCCGTGGAGGGCGATCGAAAGCTATCTGAACGGTGCGCTCGTCATCTTGTTCGACGACGAAGCTTGGCCGGTCTTTGGTCCCCGCAATGTCATTCGCCTGATGACTGATCATCTCAAAATGATGATCATGATGCAGTACCTGGTGCGACAAGGTTCCGATATCCTTGGACCCTTGGTCGTGAACGTGGGTGAGTTGCGCGACTGGGAGATCCACCGATTCAAACGCTGGCGGATGGGCAGCAAATGCCAACAGCAGCATCACCAAAGTGATGGCTGCAGCAAGAAGCCGACGAGCCGGCCAAGCTGAGCGAGAGATCCGCATCGTTCCAGTTTGCATCACATCGTTAAGGTCTGGTTAAGCCCAGGCAGCTCCGCCGAATCGTGAAGCGTTGCCGAAAGCAGGGATAAACCCAGGCACCTGACGTGTCCATGCCCTTGCGGGGAACCTGCACTATGTCCCCGCCCATGCCGGCCCTTTTTTCTCGGCACCAAGCTCGGCATCGCGCCGCTGACAGGCCCAATACGGTTGGCCTTTTGATCGGGTGGTCGCCGGAGCAGCGCGCAGGCTCACGCAAGAATGCGTGAAGTGGGAACCGCCCTGTGCGACGGGAAGATCGGGTTGCGGTGAATCCTCGTTGCTGGTCTACACCGAGCAGGCGACGACGATGCGGGGCTTGTCCTGAAAACCGGAAATGTTTGGGCCCATTTTGCTGGCCGCGCTCTTGCAGCCGGGCACGAACACACGCCAATGTGCTTTAGCGGTCGCAGTTCACAAGCGAGCGCAGCTTGGGGAGGTCGGCTTGTCAGAAGCAATGACGGCGTTGTTGAATCGCTGGCGCAGCGATCCCAACGGAACCTATCGATCATGGTTCTTGTGGGAAGAGCGCATCAAGAACTTTCGATCGATACGCCGTGGCATTCAGCAAGTGGTGAGCGAGATCGGCGCGGGTGCATTCGGCAATTCCTACAGAGGGTCCTCATTGGAAGTTGTCGTCCATTCGATCGCCGAGCAAAGGCAGATTTTCAAGGGAGCCGATCACGCCTTTCTTTGGAAACCCAAGCTGCGAATCCCGGACATCTACGAGGATCCCGATAACCAGCGCGCATTCGGACGAATGCTCGACACCTGCGTATGCTGCAACGCGGAGTCGGAGATGCTTGCCGCGATACAGGAAATTGACGCGCGGGCGATCAAGGGGCTAGGCCCAGCCGTCGCAAATCTTCTTTACTTCCTGCATCCGACGTTGGCGCCACCCTTCAATACCGCGATCGTCAACGGCTACAACGCGCTCACTGGAGCCAAGGTAAAGCTCGGCCGGTGGGAGCAATATCTGGCGATGCGAAAGGGCATCCTTGTTCTGAACGCGAAGCATCGCGCGTTGCTTTCGAACGATCTTGGAGCGATTGGCGGCTTGCTGTTCGATATTGGCAGCGGCCGGTACAGTGCGCCGCCGCTCGAGGACAGTCCCGAAGCGATGGCCGCTTGGCGCGACGACCTCGCGCGTGTTCGGGAGGAGGCGAGCGCCGACCGACTGATCAATGCTGCGCGGGAGAGCGACCACACGCACACCGAGATCCAAGGTTGGTTGCGCGATCTCGGTCTCGCTATGGGCTACGATGTTTGGGTGGCATCCAATGACCGCAATCGTGCTTTTGGCGGTGGAAAGCTCAGCGATTTTTGCCTTGAAGCTCTTCCTTTTCCCGAAGGTGCGGCAGGCGCTGACGCCGTTCGGCTCATCGATGTGCTGTGGCTTGATAAGGCCACGCGGCGGATTATAGCCGCCTACGAGGTGGAGCACACCACATCGATCTATTCCGGAATCGTGCGCATGTTGGATCTTGCATTGGGCGAGGAAGCGCATGGGCTGGAGGGGCTTTTCCTGGTGGCTCCCGACGCGCGCGAGCGAGACGTCCGCAATCAGCTTAACAGGCCAGCATTCAGCCGAATTGCGGACCTGAAGGTGCGGTATCTGGCCTACGGCGAACTCAAGCATAATCGCGAGGCTATCGCCAAATTCGGCCAAAGCATGAAGCCTATCCACGCGATTTCGCGGACGCTCAGCTGAGACATCAATCGAACGCGCCCCGCGGCTGTGCGGATCGAAAAAGAAGAAGCCAGTCGCCAACATCGCGCCAAGAGTCGTCGGCGTTCCGCAGGATGATCCCGGGCAACCTTCTGGAAACGGCAGACACGATCGCAAGAGCACTGCTCGCAGAGGTCGAGCAGAGGGTCCAAACCCTGACCGCCTTGAAGCCGAGCTTGAACTGATGGTTGAGGGATGCCGGCCTGGCCAAGTCAGGCGGTGTCGAAGATCGAGGTGCGGGCCAACCCCAGCGAACAAAAGTTGGAGCGGCCGCGTGCCGGCGGCCGCTCCATATCGCCCGTGGCCTTGAAATGAAAGGAACACGCGCGACGGCCCCATCACCCTACATCCTCTAGCCACTAGGGCAGCAAGACCAATCGGGCAGGTCACAAGAATGTGTGACTAAACTATCGATCGGCTTCGGCCGCAGTGTTCGTTTTGTGCGAACTTTTCGGCCGCCCGAAGACCTGCCTTCTTTGGAGTGCGGTTGTTCCTCTGCACAAGCGAAAGGCCCGCTGCCGGGGGGTGGCAGCGGGCCTAGCTTTGCCAAGGCAACTTGGCGGCTGGCGCCGTCGATGGCAAGCGCTTAGAGCAGCCCGGCAGCTGTCATGAGGTCGGTGACCTTCTTGCTGTTCAAATTCGACGGCTCGACTTTCGGCGCCTGCAGATCCTTCAGCGGGACCAACGCTGGATTGCTGTCGGCACCGACGCTGACGGCATATTCGAACGACGTGCCGGTCTTAAGGACGTCCTGGCCACCCCTGCCGGTGATCCACCTCAGGAAGGCCTGCGCCTCTTTGGGGTGCTTGCTTGAAGCAAGCACGCCGCCCCCAGAGATGCTGACGAACGCGCCCGGATCCTGATTCTTGAAATAGAGGAGCCCGACGTTCTTGCTGTTTTCACCAGTTTTGGCCTGATCTCCATAGTAATAGTAGTGGAAGATCACCGCACCTTCGGTTTCGCCAGCATTGACCGCCTTCATGGCGGCGCTGTTGCTTCGGTAGGCGGTGACACCGGCCTTTGTCGCGTTCAGCCACTCCACCGTATCGGCTTCGCCTTTTATCTCGAGCAGGGCCCCCACGATCGACTGAAAATCGGCACCCGACGGAGAAGCAGCCCAACGGCCCTTCCAACTCGGGTCAGCCAGATCCAGCAGCGATTTGGGAAGCTTGTCGGCGGTCAGCTTGATCTTGTCGTAAGCAAAGACGGTGCTGCGCGCGGCAATACCGACCCAATGCCCATTGGCAGGCCGGAATTCTTCGGGCACCTGAGCCAGCGTGTCTGCATCGACCGGCGCGAACAGGCCCGCCGCGTCGACCAGTGCCATGGCGGGCGAATTCTCTGTCAGGAATACATCGGCCGGCGTGGCGGCGCTTTCGGTGACGATCTGGTTAGCGAATTCAGGGTCTTCGCCGTTGCGCACTGTAACCTTGATGCCTGTGTCCCTAGTGAAGCCTTTTACCCATTCGTTGGCCAGGCTCTCGTGCTGGGCATTGTAGACGACAATCCCATCGTTCGCATCCTGGGCCATCGCGTGTCCAGCGACAAAGTTTGAGCATAGCGCCATGGCGCTCGCGAAAATCGAAAGGGCGGATCTCATTCGGGTGCTCCAGGCTACTGTTTGACGTGCTGGCCAGCCCTAGCGATACTGGAGTATCGTTGTCAACATATCTGCTCAGAGAGTTGTAGCAATTGAGGTCGGAAAATATGGCCTCGGGCGCAAGAAGCGTGCCGCCGCTTGGTCATCCAGAATGGCTGTTGGATGTGTATTTGATGTTCCGTAGCGGCCACCGGCGGGAGGTGCTCGGAAATCGGAATTACGCCGGAAGCGCTCTGGCGCGAACTCGCCGGTGGCGGAGATCGTCTCCGCTGAAGGATCCGGCAACCTACGCGCCATCGGAGCAACACCTTCACCCGGCGCATGATGCCTAGTGCAACGAAGGAGACACCTCTGCCGTCAGCCCAGCAGTCCGGTAAGTCAGCAATCTAAACCATTCATGCGCTGCGAGATCGGTTGCGGCGAGACCGATGGCAATCGAGCCGATCGGGCAGATCGCGCTCCGGCTTCAATGCCGCGCCGAGTTTGGCGAGATCGAAACGTCCGAGTTCCGGATCGATCAGCTCGGCCTCGATTCCGGTGGCAATGAAGGCTGGAAAATAGGAAGCGTAGCGCTCGCTCATCTCGGCCTGGGGCGCCCGTTCGATAAGGTCCGAGATGAAGGACAGCGATTCGCGGCGTAGAGGGTCAAGCAGCAGACGGGCGGAGACAAAGGCATAGTTCGGCTCCTGCTCGCAGCGTGCGCGCCGCCAGGATCGGCGCCAGCGACAGTTCATCTAGCGTGATGCCGTTATTGAGATTGCGCCAGGCCTCGGCGAGGATCGGCAGGGGTGATACTGCGTCAAGGCCTGCACAGGCCTCATCGACGATCCGGGAGAAGCGTGCATCGTCCAGTGGCACAAGGCTGCCATCCTCGGCCTTCACCTAAAGCCCGGGCGCGGCCTTTAACTCCTCGGAACTCGCCTTGACCGCCGCTCACTCGCGCGCTCGTCCCGATACAACACATAGGCGCGGGCTATCCTGTGATGCTCGCCGCGCATTAGCGCCAATTCCACCTGGTCCTGGATTTCCTTGATGGAATGTCCGCGCCGCGTCCGCTCGCCGCGTCAGCGCGGAAAACACCCGCGCGGTCAAATCTTCCACAACGTCATGCACACGGCGCGAGCAAGCGGCTGTCGAACCCTCGACCGCGAGAAAAGCCTTGGTCAGCGCTACCGTGATCTTGGTCGCGCCGAGCGGCGGTAAGAGCCTGGCAACCGCGATCGGTGGTGACAAAGAGCAAGTTGGCGCAGCCGGTGCGCGCCGACGCTCGCTTCATGGTCTACGCCTGTGTCCGCCATGGCGAACAAAGCAACCTTTCGGAGCGGTCGCGTGCCGGCGACCGCTCCAGGTCGCATCTGGAACCGTGGAGGAAACACACGCGACGACGAATTTTAGCATCAACTACTGCAATGTCCGCTTTTTTGGGCAAGGAGCGTGGGGATACACGCGGTCGCTCGGCGTTGGCCACGGGCGCCGGTCGGAGTCACATCATCCCCACGACCCATTTCGCGAAGACCGCATTGGCGGCAACGGCCACGCATTCGCGAAGTGCCAGAGGTGAATGCCAGCACCATCGCGCAAAGCTCGTCGACCGCGACGATCGCGAAATAATCTAGCGTCACTTAACGATGGGTATTCCGCTCGCAAACCCGCCAAGATCGCACCCAGTCCTTAAGAATCGGCGCGTAGAAAGTCACGTCGCAAACTAAGCCATTGCTATATTTATCAGCCTATACTAACCTTTAAGGAATGAGGGCGTTTTTAGGACAATTGGAATGGTCGATGTAGGGACGTGGCTGCGCGAACGGATAAGCCGACGTTCCATCTTGACGGCAAGTCTTGCCGCAGCAGGCGGCACTGCCATCGCCGCACGGAACACGCTCGGCCAGGCGGCTCCGCAGGCCAGTCACGATATGACGGCCATGGCCTCCGCCGATGCAATGCCTCGACACATGAACGCCCATGGTGCAATGGTCACCGTCGGTGCTGTGGACAATTCCGCCAACGGCTTTGATCCGACCGCGATACTGACGGATTGGGAGCGAGGGACTGTCTCAGTTCTTCCTGACGGGCGGACGCTCAGGACATTCGCCATTACTGCCCAGGACAAGACCCTCGAAATCGCGCCTGGCGTGTCCTTCCCGGCGTGGACGTATAACGGCCGCGTGCCCGGCCCCGCGCTCCGCGCCAAGGAGGGCGAGCGCATTCGCGTCGTCTTCCAGAACGACGGCTCGCATCCGCACTCGATGCATTTCCACGGCATCCATGCCGCTCGTATGGATGGCATTCCGGGCGCCGGGCTGGTCGATCCGGGTGGCGAGTTCGTCTATGAATTCGACGCCAGGCCGTTCGGCTGCCACCTCTATCACTGCCACGCCTTGCCGCTGAAAAGGCACATCCACAAAGGTATGTACGGTGCCTTCGTCGTCGACCCGGACCCCGATCGCCACCCCGACCAGGAGCAGATCGCCCGGTCACGCCTTCTCGACACGCCGGAGAATGCACGCTGGCAGGAACTGGTGATGGTCATGAACGGGTTCGACACCAATTTCGACGAAGAGAACGAATTCTACGCCGCCAACACCATCGCCCATGCCTATGCGAAGACGCCGATCCGTATCGTGCGCAGCAAGCCGGTGCGCATCTATCTCATCAATGTTCTTGAATTCGATCTCATCAACTCGTTTCACCTGCACGGAAATTTCTTCGACTATTTCGATCAGGGAACGACGCTGGCGCCGACCTTGAAAACTGTCGATCTCATAATGCAGTGCCAAGGCCAGCGCGGCATCCTGGAATTTACCTACGCCGAGCACGAACCGGGTCTTTATATGTTCCACGCGCATCAGAGCGAGTTCACAGAGCTCGGCTGGATGGGAATGTTCGACGTCATCGAGGCGCTGGCATGAGCAAGGTCGTTGCAACCGGTTCGCAGTCTAGGTGGCGCGCCCATTGGCTGTGGATCGCCCTGCCTGTCGCAGTGTTCGCCGTTGCCGTGGCGTGGATCATCACTGTCAATCCGCTACAAGGATTGTCAAACGGAGCGCCGCCTGTCGAGAAGCTGACGTTCGAGCGTACCGTGCTCAACACGTCCGGTCTTCACCTGCTTGTGCGGGCTGGCGGCTCTGAGCCTATGAAGATAGCCCAAGTCCAGGTTGACGGCGCCTACTGGCAATTCACCCAGGATCCGCCGGGCGAAATCGCACGCGCCTCCACAGCGTGGATCAACCTGCCTTTCCCATGGATTCTGGGCGAAACGCACAAAGTCGACGTCGTAACCAATACCGGGCTGACCTTCGGACATGAGATCGCGGTCGCCGTTCCGACACCGACCGTCACTGCGGGACAGCTCAAGCTGCAGGGGTTGGTAGGCGTCATCGTCGGCATGCTGCCCGTCGCCATTGGCCTCATGTTCTATCCGGCGCTGCGCGGTGTCGGGCGAAGCGGCATGAACTTTCTGCTTGCGCTCACCATCGGACTGCTCGCCTTTCTGCTGGTCGATGCGATCGAGGAATCCTTCGACCTTGTTGGAGCCGCAGCCGCTATATTCCAGGGACCGGTCATGGTCGTGCTTGCAAGCCTGGCCAGCTTTATGGTCCTGATGGCGATCGGACGGCGGCGCGGCACGCCGACAGGGCTGGCGCTGGCCACCTATATCGCGCTCGGCATCGGCCTTCACAATCTCGGTGAAGGCCTTGCCATCGGCGCCGCCTTCGCGGCAGGCTCGGCAAGCCTCGGAACCTTCCTGGTGCTCGGCTTCACCCTACACAATATTACCGAGGGCATCGGCATTGCCGCTCCTATCCTGAAGGAGCGACCGCCGCTATGGGCATTCGTAGGCCTGACCTTGCTCGCCGGCGGGCCAGCCGTCCTCGGCATGTGGCTCGGCAGCTTGGCCTATGCGCCGCAATGGTCGGCCCTTGCGCTTGCCATCGGTGCGGGCGCGATCCTTCAGGTCATCGTCGAGGTCGGCGCCTATCTGATGCGAAGCAGCAAAAAGGGCCTCGATGCTTTGTTCACTTCGCCCGTCATGGGCGGGCTGGCAGCCGGCGTCGCCTTCATGTACGCGACGGCCGCGTTGGTGAAGGTCTGACTGGAGAGGGTCTCCGGCCGTCCGCCCTTGCGGCCCGCGCTTATTAGCGCTGGACGGAAACAAGGCTGGGAACAGCCCCTCACGCGCGACGCGTGAGGGCCGCGGCGGGAACACGCCGGATCGGCTTCCGTCTCTCTCATAATTGACAGCATCTCAACACACCGGCCGATGCCGTTGCTCAAGAGGATTGAGATGGGGCAACCTGCTCCCAAGGAAGTTCGTGGAGTTTTTGCAATGAGCCGAACTGGAGGTTTCCTGCTGGCCATGTTCATTGCCATAGCGGCTGCAGCCGGTGTGGCTTTCTTGCTTTACAAGAACGAGCTTGGCCGCATGCGCGACGCCGTCGGTCGGGGCAGTATGGTCGTCAACGTCGACATCGGCCCGATCGAATACGCCGACAGCGGTGCGGGCATTCCGCTTCTGTCGATCCACGGCGCCGGCGGCGGTTTTGACCAAGGCCTTGCCAACGCTGCCGATCTTGTGGGTGAGGGTTTTCGGATCATCGCGCCGTCGCGCTTCGGCTATCTGCGCACGCCCGTTCCGCAGGACTACTCTCCAACCGCGCAGGCTGATGCGCACGCGGCGTTGCTTTCCAAGCTGAACGTTCCCAAAGTGGTGGTCGTGGGCGTTTCGTCAGGCGCGCGTTCCGCTGTCGAGCTGACACTCCGGTACCCGGACAAGGTCGCCGCCCTAATTCTGGTCGTCCCAGCCCTTTATTCGCCCACCAGTCCGATCTCCATGAACGCGGGCCGTGGCAACAATTTCGGCTCCTGGGCCATCAATGCTGGTGGCGATTTCGCCTGGTGGGCTGCCGTGAAGATTGCGCCTTCAGTGCTCATTCGCTTCCTCGGTGTTCGGCCGGCGTTGGTAGCGGCTGCGCCTCAGGCCGAGCGAGACCGCGTCATGAGGATCGTCAAGAGCGTTGAGCCTTTGTCGCTGCGTCTCCCCGGAATCGATATCGATAGCACCCCAGAGTTACACAGACCGCCGTTGGAAGACATTACTGCGCCGACACTGATCATCTCTGCGCGCGACGATTTGTTTAATACGCTGCCGGCAGCCGAGTTCGCGGCGGGCAAGATTCCCGGTGCCAAGCTGGTCGTCTACGACACCGGCGGACATTTCTTGGTTGGACATGTGCAGGAGGTTCGCATGGCAGTTCGCACGGTTTTGGCTAACGCGGGCCTGATCCCGTCATCCGATGCCCCGAGACAGTGATACAACGTCGCGTACGCTCCTAGTGTTGTGACTCTAACGCCTGTCGCCCGCGGGCGACCTTTTCAAGAATGTCGGTAGCGGATTTGGTCCAAACGAAGGGCTTTGGATCGGCGTTGTGATGATCGAGATAGTCTTGAATTGCACCTTCGAGCTCGGCGACACTCTTGAATACGCCACACCGGATGCGATCGCCCGTGATCAAGCCGAAGAAGCGTTCGACCTGATTGAGCCAGGACGCCGAAGTGGGGGTGAAATGCATATGCAAGCGAGGGTGTTTGGCCAGCCAGGCTTTGACCGCCGGGTGTTTGTGGGTGGCATAGTTGTCGGCGATCAGGTGCAGGTCGAAGCCCTTGGGCGTGCTACGGTCGATGAGCCGAAGGAATTTGAGCCATTCCTAGTGACGACATGTCGATTCACTTCCCGCTGGTATCATCCATCGCCCCCGCCCTTCCAACGTTGGCGGTGACCTCGACCGCACCAGCCTTTTCGAAGTTGAGGGTGAGCAGGAAGGCTTCACCCAGCTTGAGCTGTCGTTTGAGTTGCATCATCAAGTGAACGCCGCTCGGCTTGAGCCTCACCGTTGCGCCAGGCGGCACTTCAATCGCCTCCAACTGGTGCATCTTCGCTATGCCATTTTCGGTTCTCTCCTCATGAAACTGGATATTTTCGGCAACCGTGCTCGACGCCTTAATCAGCCGATCACTGTCCGTCCCGTTGTTGACGATCGTCAGATAGGCGGCTCCATTGGGCGCGTCCTTTGGGCTGGCCCTCGCCCATGCGCGTTCGACGACGATGCTGCCCGACGCTTCAGCGGCGACCGATGCCCATGCGCTGATGACCACCACTATTGCCGCAATAAGGTACTTCATCAGATCCTTCCTTTCACGCCGTACCGCCATGGATCTCCGTAGCCATTGGCCCAATTAGGTCGGGGCGGGCGCACTACGTGGTGAAGAAACGTTCATAAACATTTTTGGCAGCAATTGCGGCTCCGGCGAGTTCGTCATCGGCCTTGGCGTCCGAAAAGGCGGCATCTTCCTCGACTGCAAATTACTATTCTGCCCGGTGGCCAGCCAATCACTCATTCGTATGTGCCCGGAAGCTCGTGGCCTATTCCTCGACGGCCGTTGCTAGGGACCACCGCAAGCGTGCCGGCCACCGCTTAGGCATCGCAATTTCGAACGGCCGTTGGCGGGAGTTGGCTTCTGGATCGGCACTACCCCTGAGGCGCTCTATCGCGAACTCGCCAAGCGGAGATCATCCCCGCCAGCCGGCACAAATAGGCCGGCCCCCTGCATTTGAAACGACCTCTTCATGGGTAGGCCGATGCCTACCGTGCCGAAGGAAACAACTCTGCCGTCAATCCTGCGATCCGGTACGTCAGCAATCCAAACCATTCATGTGCGGCGAGATCCGTCTCGGCGAGACCAACGGCAATCGTATCGACGCGCCGCTTGAGATCTTCTCCGCCGCGCGTCCGGTAGTCGACAGGATAAGGTGTCACGTCGAAGCCGGCCGCGCGAAAGCATCCGACCGCTCTGGGCATATGGCTCGCGGATGTCACCAGAAGCCAGAGTTCGCCGGGCTTCGGGCGAAGCGATGCGGCGCTTTCGGTTCCGTTTTCGCACGTGTTTCGGGATCGCTCTTCCATCTCTATGCGCTGAGACGATACGCCAAGGGACACGAGAATGTCGCGCGCGACCTGCGACTCTGTCATTTTGGCGTTTCCGCCCAGGATATGGCTTGCTCCGCCGGAGAGGAAAATCCTTGCATCCGGATAGCGTCTGCTGAGATCGACTGTTGCCGTCAGCCGTTCTCCCGCCTCATTCATTGCCAAAGTACCGCGGTCGCTGCTGATATGCGTGTCGACCGCGCCACCAAGAAGGATAATGCCCGTGACAGGCCTGTCGATTACCGGCTGCGCAAAGCGGTTCTCGAGTGCCATTAGGGCAGCCGGGCCAAGCGGACTCCAGCCACATATAGCAAGCAACAGGATAGACGCCACAATGCATGCCCGTCCCAGGCGCGGTCTGGCAACGATGATGGCCAGCAGCCCGACCAGCCCGAGGAGAGCGATCAGGTTTGAAGGTATCAGAAAGACTTCTATGACTTTTGAGATGAAGAAAAACATAAAGACCTCGTGCTCGCCAGCAACCGGAACCTGTCAGATATGAGCGAGAATATTCCTCACCCGCGCTGGGCCTTGGGTATTCGTCTGCTGCATTGGCTGACCGTGCTCGCCCTCGCGTTTCAGCTTGTGGTCGCCTTCGGACCGATGAAGGGTCCGGGAATGGCCTCAATGAATTGGCTACCTATCCACATGTCGGCCGGGGTGACGATCTTTGCCATCATTATCCTCAGGCTTGGCTGGCGCGCCTTCACCAAAGCCCCTGTTCAGCCCATTTCGCGATCCTCGCAACGCGCAAGAACCGTCTTTCACATGTCTATTTACGCTTTGATTCTTGCCGTCTTGATAACGGGATGGCTGGGATATCGACCGATGCCTTTCATGCCCCCGGCGCGGCTTTTCGGAGACTTGCCTGTGCCGCTGGCGCCGTCGGTAGGTCCCCTATCCGCACGGGCTTTCGCCTTCATTCACGCAAAGCTGGTTTGGATATTGCTTGGATTTGTCGGCATTCACGTTGCAGCCGCATTTGTGCATTTCGTATTTTTTCGCGACGGCGTCATGCGTGGCATGTCCTTTGGGCGAGCGATAACGCGCGGCGCTTCCAAGGAATAGGTCGCCGCTCAGCTCATCGCCCACAGACTTCCCGCAACGATTGCCGCATACCTCGCCGCCTTTCCCAGCCCGACTAGCACGACAAATAAGCCGAGGGGGACTCGCGCCGCACCTGCGACGACAGTGAAAGCATCTCCGACGACTGGCAGCCAGGCGAACAGGAGTGTCCACGCACCATAGCGGCGAAACATGCGGCCCGCCTGCTCATACTGCCTGGGAGTGACCGGAAACCAGCGTCTGGACCGGAGCGTGTCGATGCCACGCCCCAGGATCCAGTTCACTACCGAGCCAAGCGTGTTGCCGATCGTGGCGACCGCAAGGAGCAGCGCCGGATCGCCACGGCCCGCAGCCAGCAGGCCCAGAAGCACCACCTCGGACGAGACCGGCAGCACGGTCGCGGCGAGGAACGCGCTGGCAAACAGTGAGCCGTAGATGGCAAGTTCAGCCACGCTGAATAACGACTATACCTGCACGTCGACGATACCCATCATGCCGAGTTGTTCGTGCTCGAGGATGTGGCAGTGATACATGCGCGGCCCCGGCCGCTCCTGGCGGAGCAAGAGCCGCACCGTCTCGCCACGTGCGACATTGACGGTGTCCTTCCAAGCGAGATAGGTCGGTTTCGAGACTTTGCCGTCGCGTTCGTGCTCGATCACCTGGAACTGCGTCCCATGGACATGAAACGGATGGTCCATGTCGGCCTTGTTGGCGATTTCCCAGAGCTCGGTCTGGCCGGCTTTCGCGACGATGTCGACGCGCGCCATGTCGAAGGCCTTGCCGTTGATCAGGAAACCCATTTGCATATCGGTGGCGGTCATGGTCATCGTTTCGGTGAACACGAGGCGCCGGCTGACGGCAGGGGCAGATAGCGGCTCGATAGGCCGCAGCCGGTCCGGTAGCGGCGGCAGAGGCTCGGCGGGAATTTCCGAGACATCGACCGTCAGCAGCGTCAGCCCGGCATCGGCCGGGCGGCCGGCGCCCATCCAGCCGCGATCATAGTCTAGCGTGTATAATGTGATTGGGCCGGGTTTCTCGAAAGATACGATAAGTTCAAGACGCTCCGCCGGGCTGAGCAGGATCTCCTCCGCCGCCACTGGCACCTCCAGCAAACCGCCGTCGCTGCCGATGATCGTCATCGGCGCGCCATCGAAGGCGAGCTTCAGGAAGCGTGCATTGGTGGCGTTGTAGAGGCGCAGGCGCCGTTTCGCGCCCACCCCGACCGAAAGCTTTGGGTTCTTCTGGCCGTTGACCAGCACATGGTCGCCGACGCGGCCGTTCATCAGGTCGGTCATGGTGTTTTCGGGCATTGAGCCGTCGGCGGCAAGCCGGAGATCGGTGAAGACCAACACGGTGTCGCCATACTCAGCCGGAATCGGATCGGCCTTCGCCTTAACCACGAACGCGCCGGCAAGGCCGCGATAGACCTGCTCGGCCGTCTTGCCGTGCGGATGTGGGTGATACCAGTAGGAACCGGCCGAGCCTTCCGGCAACTCGAAGGCGTAGACGCGGTTCGAGCCGGACGCGACGGGGTCCATCGGATTGCCGTCCTGGTCGGCCGGCACCGGCATACCGTGCCAGTGGATAGTGCTTGCCTCGTCGGCAATGCGATTGGCAAAGGTGATCTCGACGCGGTCGCCCTCGAAGGCCTCGATCAGCGGGCCGGGGCTCGTCCCGTTATAGGCGAGGATCGGCGTGTCCTTATCCTCGGCGAAGCGCGCGACGGCGGGTTCCGCCGTCAGCCTTGCTTTGAACTGACCGGGCGAGGTGGCCTCATTGGCAAGCAGCGGCAATTCGCGCAGCGCCTCGCCTTCAGGCAAGGCGACAGCGCTTTGCGACATGGCGCCCATGTCGTGCCCGGCGCCCATATCCATGCCCGGCATGGAGTCCATGTTGGACATGTCATCCATTTTCATCTGCGCAAGCGCCCTGGAACTCGCCAGCGTAGCCAGTCCTGCCACCAGAAATTCGCGTCGATGCATGTGTTGGCTCCTAGGTCAAAGACTCGCGTGTTAGGCGCGAATTGTTTCAGAAGGCGTGACGATTTCGGATACCATCGCCGACGCCGGGTTGCGACGCTTCCGAGGCTTGGCTGGTCCAGCATCGTGACCGTTCGAAAGATCCTCTATGATCGGGCAATGCGGCCGACCGTCCCCCTGGCAGTGCTCAGCCAAATGACGCAGCGTCTTCGACATATCGCGGAGTTCGCGCATCTTCCGCTCGAGTTCCGCAACATGTTCCATGGCGATGCGTTTGACATCGGCACTGGCGCGTGAGCGATCGCCCCAAAGCGCGAGCAGATTAGCCATCTGGTTCACTGAAAAGCCAAGATCCCGGGCACGCCTAATGAAGCGTAGGGCATGAACGTCGCTTTCCGAATAGACCCGATAGCCGACGTCGGTTCGGGCAACGTTCAAGATCAGGTCAATCGATTCGTAGTAGCGGATCATCTTGGCCGAAACGCCTGACGCCGCTGCGGCTTCACCAATGTTCACGAGCGAACCCCTGTCGGTTTGAGAGGCTCTACGCCTCCTGGAACTGGACCCTTGGATAAATACGTCTGCATCAGTTCCGTCATGCCGGTAAGGCCCTCTCGGAAAGTTGCTTGGCTTGTGGTCGATCGTCAATCGGTGCCCGAAAGCGCCTGAGACGCAACGCGTTGGTCAGCACAAAGACGCTGGAAAGAGCCATGGCGCCGGCGGCGAGCATCGGAGACAGGAGCGTCCCGTAAGCTGGGTAGAGCACGCCAGCGGCAACCGGTATGAGCGCAATGTTATAGGCAAAGGCCCAGAACAGATTCTCGCGAATGTTGCGGATCGTTGCCTTGGAGAGCGCAATCGCATTGGCCACGCCGCGAAGGTCGCCCGACATCAGGACGACGTCGGCGCTTTCGATGGCGATGTCGGTGCCCGTGCCGATCGCGACACCGACATCCGCAGCAGCAAGTGCCGGCGCGTCATTGATGCCGTCGCCGACGAAGGCAACGCGAGCGCCGTGCTGGCCAAGCTGTTTGACGGCCTCGACCTTGCCGTCGGGCAGCACCTCGGCGACGATTTCGTCGATGCCAATACGCCGTCCGATCGCCTCGGCCGTGCGGCGATTGTCGCCGGTCACCATAGCTATCCGAAGGCCTAGCGAATGCAGTGCCGCAATTGCCATTGGCGTCGATGCCTTGATGGGATCGGCGACGGCGATGATTGCGGCAAGCTTGCCATCGATGGCAGCATAAAGTGGCGTCTTGCCCTCGTCGGCGAGCCGCACTGACGCTGGCGCAAAGGTTGAGATGTCCAGGCCGAGCCGGATCATCAGGCGGTCAGCACCGATCTCGACATTGCGCCTTTCGACCACAGCGCTCACCCCAAAGCCAGGAATGGCTTCAAAGTTCTCGATATCGGAAGACACCAGGCCGCGCCGTTCTGCCGCCCGCACAATCGCCTCGGCGACGGGATGCTCGGAGCGGGCCTCGACAGAACTGACGAGCCTGAGCACGTCGGCTTCGACAAAACCGTCCGCCACGACGAAGTCTGTCAGTTCGGGATGGCCCTCGGTTAGCGTGCCGGTCTTATCGAGCGCAATGATGGTGGCGTCCCGCAGCGTCTGCAGCGCGTCGCCCTTGCGGAAGAGCACGCCCAGTTCGGCTGCACGGCCCGTACCGACCATGATCGAAGTCGGCGTGGCGAGGCCCATGGCGCACGGGCAAGCGATGATCAGCACGGCAACGGCGTTGACCAGCGCGAAGGACAGCGCCGGCTCCGGCCCCAGCACAAGCCAGGCTCCGAAAGTGAGCAAGGCGGCCGCGATGACGGCCGGTACGAACCAGGCAGTCACCTTGTCCACCAACGCCTGGATCGGCAACTTCGACCCTTGAGCGGCCTCGACCATGCGGATGATCTGGGCCAGCAGCGTTGCCGAGCCAACCTTTGTGGCACGGAAGTAAAAACTGCCGGCCTTGTTGATGGTGCCGCCAACCACTTCTGCGCCAATACCCTTGGCTACCGGTAGCGGTTCGCCGGTCATCATGGATTCGTCGACAAAGGATGATCCTCCGACTATCTCGCCATCGACCGCGATCTTTTCGCCGGGCCGAACCATTACCATGTCACCGACGCGTACCTCAGCGAGAGGGACCTCTACCGTGATACCGTTCTTGACGATGCGCGCCGTCTTGGGCTGCAGTCCGACGAGCTTCTTGATCGCCTCGCTGGTCCGGCCCTTGGCCCGTGCCTCAAGATACCGGCCGAGCAGGATCAGCGTCACGATCACGGCAGCTGCTTCGTAGTAGACATTGGCGGTACCCGCCGGCAGGATACTGGGGAGGAAGGTCGCCACAAGAGAGTAGGCCCAAGCCGCACCCGAGCCCAGCGCCACCAGTGCGTTCATGTCCGGCGCGCCCCTGAGCAGCGCCGGCATTCCCTTCCTGAAGAAACGCAGGCCGGGGCCAAACAGAACCATCGTGGTCAGGACGAATTGCAGGCGCCAGTTCCAGTCGCCGAGCGCCATCATCACCCAGTGATGGAAGGCGGGCACGAGATGAGAGCCCATTTCGAGCGTGAAAACCGGCAGCGTCAGAACTGCGGCCAGCGCGAGCAAACGACGGAGCGTCCGAATCTCAGCCTCCCGCCCATCACGCTCACGGTCCTTGTCTGTGTCCGGCAGGATCTGGCGCGCCTCGTAGCCGACTGCCGCCACCGCTCTTTCAAGCGCGGCGGCCTCGATAGTGCCCGCGACGATGCGGACCGTGGCACGCTCCGTTGCAAGATTGACACTGGCATCGGTCACACCCGGCACAGCCTTCAGCGCCTTTTCGATGCGTGCGACACACGAGGCGCAGGTCATTCCTTCGATGGCGAGTTCAATTGTGTCCGCGCGGGTCTCGTAGCCAACGGCCGACACTGCAGCGATAACGGGAGCAAGGTCCGGCTTACCCGAGAAAGTCACCTCGGCACGTTCGGTCGCCAGATTGACCGAAGTCCCGACCACGCCCGGCGCGGAGGCAATGGCCTTTTCAACGCGTCGCACGCACGAGGCGCACGTCATGCCCTCGATGCCAATCTGAATTGTGGAACCAGGAACCGAAACGGACCCGGCTGGCGTGTGTGGGGTAACGGCGTTCATGGGTCTGCAACTCCATTTTGGGTGGCTGCCACATCATATAAAGGTTCCCATCATAGGAAGGTCAAGGGACAAAATTCGATCAATATCCTAGCCGGCTATGACGATTGATCCCATTCCAAAGAGGCTCTTGACCTTGCAACCGTGGGAAGCCTCATAACCTCTGCAGCACCCCTTTTCTGCAGCAGCCCTTTTCTGCAGCAAGAACTGCGGGTCGCAATCGCTCGGCCATCCCGAGACGGCCAGGGAGAAGGATGCCCCGATGCCAACCGTGTTCATTCCGCAGGCTGGTCGCAGTATCTTCGTCAGCGGCGGCGAGACAATTCTCGCTGCCGCGCTCGCTGCGGGCATTCCATATCCGCACGGATGCAGGTCTGGACGATGCGGTTCGTGCAAGTCGCATCTCATCGGCGGAGCCGTCGACTTCTTGCCCCACACGCCCTTTGCACTCTCGCCCAAGGAGCGGGCGGACGGACTGATCCTCGCCTGCCGGGCGCAGCCGCTTACCGACGCAACCATCGCCTGGCTCGCCGGCGAGGACGAGATAGCGGGCATCCCGGTCCGCCGGTTCGAGGGAACCATCGCAGCGGTGGAAGACGCAACCCACGACATCAAGCTGATCAGGATCACACTCGACGATCGCGCCGGCTTCACCTTCAAGGCAGGGCAGTATGCGCGCCTATCCTATCCGGGAGCGCCTTCCCGTGACTATTCGCTGGCGAGCCGGCCAGGCGAGGAGCTAGTAGAGTTCCATGTCCGACGCGTGCCCGCGGGCGCGGCAAGCCAGAGAATCTGGACCTGCGCAACGATTGGCGACCGCGTTTCAATAGAGGGCCCGCTAGGGTCCGCCTTCTTGCGCGAGAAGCATTCCGGACCGATTCTCGGTATTGCCGGCGGCTCGGGTCTCGCGCCAGTCAAAGCGATGGCCGAGACCGCGCTTGACAAGGGGATGGGACAGCCTATCCGCATCTATTTCGGGGCACGTTCGGAGCGCGACCTCTATCTGGTCGATCGCTTCACCGCGCTGATGGGAGACCACTCGAACCTGAGTTTTGTACCTGTCCTCTCAGAAAATCCAGGTTTCGGTTTCCGGGCCGGCTACGTCTCGGACGCGGTGGCGGCTGATCTCGACGATCTGGACGGCTGGAAAGCTTATCTTGCCGGCCCACCCGCAATGGTGGAGGCCGTGGGACTGGTACTTCTGGAACGCGGCATAGGCGCTGCGGACATTCATGCCGACGTTTTCTTCACTCCCGAGCATGCTCCTGAATGGCGCTCGTGAGCCCCGCGCCGACGCCGCGCCGCGGCAGATCGAAAGCTGCTTGAAATGGATGCCGCGAGCCCGGCCGCATATTATCCTGGCAGCGGCATAATTTCATCTTGACCTTCCAACGGTGGTAAGGTGCAGATTGAAGGGACTGTAGAGCTTCCAGGAGAAATGACCTATGTGCAGCTGTCACGAACATACAGCCGATACCGCGGGCCAGAAGGTCGAAGGGACGACGTTTAAAGTCGACGACATGTCTTGCGGCCATTGCGCCGGAACGATCCGCAAAGCGTTCGATCAGTTGATGCCCGGCGTCGCCGTTGGAATCGATCTGGACAAACGGGAAGTCACTGTCGCGGGCAATCCGCTCGTCGCGGCCAAGACAATCAGCGCCGCAGGGTATGAAGCGCGGCCATTGTCTCACTGATCCCTGTCCGAACGGGCCCGCAGAGCGGCCCGTTCGGACTCAAGCGACACCGAAAAGGGGCGCGGACGTATCCGCGCCTCTCCCGCGTTGGCGACTTTCTCCCGGTGTCCGGCCAAGCCCAGCCTATTCTCGTTCCTGGACCCGGTGATGATGTGAATTCATCGTGCAGCACGTGATGGCGGATGGCCGCCCTTGGCAAGCTCCGGGGCGTGCGCCACGAGCCTGACCAACGCTTCCCGGAGGTCCGCGATCAGATCGTCCGCGGTCTCCAGCCCTGCGTGGACACGCAGCAGCGCGCCATCGTCTTGCCCTGGACCGGAAGCGCGTTTCGAGCCCGCTTCAACGGGCACAATCAGGCTTTCGTATCCACCCCAGCTCGAGCCCATCTTGAAGAGCTTCATACCCTCAAGCGCAGCGGCGACGGCCGACCTCGGGACAGGATGCAGCAGCACGCCAAACAGACCTGAGGCGCCAGTGAAATCCCGCCGCCATGCCGAGTGTCCGGGATGTTGGGGGAAGGCGGGATGCAGGACCTGTTTCACCTCGGGCCGCGCGGCGAGCCATTCGGCTAGGCGCAACGCAGTTTCCTGATGCCGCTGCATTCGAAGAGGGAGCGTGCGAAGGCCGCGGAGCGCCATATAGCAATCCTCTCCGCCGAGCCTGTGCCCGAAGCGGCCGGAGATGTCCTTGAGCCTACGGAAGAGGGTCTCATCGCGGACCGCCACGGTCCCAAATATGATGTCCGAATGCCCGCATAGATATTTGGTCCCGGACTGAATCGAGATATCGACGCCGAGCGCGAGCGGCCGCAGGAATACCGGTGAGGCCCAGCTTGCGTCGATCGCCGTCGGCACCCCATACCGGCGCGCAACCTCCGTGATGGCGGGTATGTCCTGCACCTCGAACGTCATCGATCCCGGGCTCTCGAGATAGACGAGCGTCGTTGCGGGCGTGATGAGATCGGCAATCGCCGCGCCGAGCATCGGGTCATAATAGGTGATGTCGATGCCGAGAGGCCGCAGTATCTCCTCGCAAAAGTTGCGTGTCGTCCGGTATGCCGTTTCGACCACGAGGAGGTGCGCGCCCGACGAGGCGAATGCCATTAGGGTAGTTGCAATTGCGGCGGTTCCTGATTGCACCGGCAGGCAGTGCGAAGCGTCTTCGAGTTCGGCTACCGCTTCCGCGAGCGCCAGCGTGGTCGGTGTATTGTAGAGGCCGTAGCCGACGCCGTCGTAGAAGCGATCGCGCCGGTTCTCGTAGTCCTCCATCCGATCGAAGAGAATCGTCGAGGCGTGATAGACTGGCGGATTGACGCTGCCTGCGTGGGCCGCGGGGTTGCGGCCGGCATGTGTGGCGATGGTGTCGAGCCCGAACTGCGGCTTATGAGAACTCATCAATGTATCACCTGCTGAATGAACTGGCGCGCTCTGTCTGTACAGGGCGCAGTGAAGAAGTCATCAGGTCTGGCCTGTTCGACGATGCGGCCGCCGCACATAAACACGACACGGTCGGCAACAGCCTTGGCGAAGCCCATTTCGTGAGTGACGCAGACCATAGTCATGCCGGTCTCCGCCAGTTCGATCATGACATCCAAAACCTCTTTGACCATTTCCGGATCAAGCGCCGACGTTGGTTCGTCGAACAGCATCACTCGCGGCGCCATCGCAAGTGCGCGGGCGATTGCGACGCGCTGTTGCTGACCTCCGGAGAGCTCGTCAGGCAGCCTCCCGGCATATTCCTCCAGATGCACGCGCCGCAGTAGCGACATGGCGAGATCCTCAGCATCCGACCGTGCCATCCTCTTCAGCTTCATCGGTGCGAGGGTCAGGTTTCGCAGCACCGTCAAGTGCGGAAACAGATTAAAGGACTGGAACACCATTCCGACACTGCGCCGGATCTCCTCGATCTCCTGCCCCTTGTCCGATACCGATTGGCCGGCGACCGTTATGGTTCCGCGCTCGTGACGCTCCAGGCCGTTGATGCACCGTATCATGGTCGATTTGCCGGACCCCGAGGGGCCACAGACCACCACCTTCTCGCCTTGGGCGACGGTCAGGTTGACGTCCTCCAAGGCCTTGAAGGCGCCGAACGATTTGTGGACTCCTGTTAATCTTATCATTGGATTTCCCTACGATACACCGCCGAGTCGTTGGCGGCGGCTGCGAAGCGAATGTTCCAACCGATGGCTGTATCGGGACATTGCGAAACACAGCGTCCAGAACACCAGACCAACGAATATATATCCCTCGGTCGCCGAGCCCAACCACCGCGGATCGGATGATCCGGCGGCGACAATGTTGAGGAGATCGAAGAGCCCGACCACCATCACCAGGGTCGTGTCTTTCAGGAGCGCGATCGAGTTGTTCACGAGGCCGGGAATTACGATGCGGATCGCCTGCGGCAGCACGATGTAGACGCTTGTTCGCCAGTACCCGAAACCCAGCGCCTTGGCGGCTTCGTATTGACCCTTGGGCACGGCTTGCAGCCCGCCCTTAACGATCTCGGCCAAACAAGCGCTTTGAAACATCACAATTCCGGCGATGGCGAGACCCAGGCTGTCGAGCTTCATGCCGGCCGGCAGAAAATAGGGAAGCATTACGATGGCCATGAAGAGCACCGTGACCATCGGCAACCCGCGCCACAATTCGATGAAAAGAACGCTGAGTCCGTGAAAAACAGGCAGATCGCTGCGTCGGCCGAGCGCCAGGGCAACACCGATCGGAAACGACAGGACGATGCCTGACACGCCGACGACTAGCGTCAGCATCAAGCCACCCCACCGATCCGTCTGAACTCCAGTGAGGCCCAGGAAGCCGCCTTTCAATAGCCAGAAGGCAAAGGGCGGGTATACGAGGAGCATCAGCAGTCCGGTGACGCGCTTGCCGGGCACGGCCCGAATGAGCAGCGCCGCCAAGCCGAGAATGAGCACAGTACCGGCCAGGTTCACGCGCCAGCGCTCTGCGGCCGGGTAGAACCCATAGATGAACTGGTCAAGCCGGCTGAGCACGAAAGCCCAGCATGCGCCGGTTCCCGTGCAGTCGGCCCGGCTGCCACCACTCCATGTCGCGTCGAGCAGCGCCCAGGGAAGCATCGACGCAACGAGCCACGCGAACAGCGCGACGATCACGAGGTTGAGCGCGGCATCGAACGGCGTCGGGAAAAGATTGCCCCGCGCCCACGCCATCAAACGGCGGAACCAGGCATGCTGCGGAGCGGCTTGAAACGGCTGGCCCGCCGTAGAAATCCGCGTGCTCATTGCTCGACAATCCGCGTGAGGTGATTGAAGATGCCACTAGCCAGAGCTATGGCCGCGCTGATCGCCAGATAGACCGCCATCGTCATCAACATGATTTCGACAGCGCGGCCGGTCTGGTTTAGCGCGGTGCCAGCAAAGACGTTCATCAGATCCGGATAGCCGATGACTGTCGCCAGCGAAGATGCCTTGAGCAATTGCAGGTACTGGTTGGACAGCGGCGGGATGAGCACGCGCAACGCCTGCGGGATGATCACGAGACGAAGCATCTGACCGCGACGCAAGCCCAGCGCCGCCGCCGCGTCGCGCTGACCGCGGTTGACCGACTCGATGCTGGCGCGAACCAGCTCGGCAATGAAGGATGCGTTGTAGATTGCAAGTGCGACGACGAGCGCCACAAGTTCGGGGGCCACCGAGTAGCCACCGATAAAATTGAAACCGTGCAGCTTAGGTACCTCAATGCGGAACCTGGCGCCGAAGGTTAGTGCCGTGAGAAGCGGAAGCCCGACCAGGATCACCGCCGACACTGCTGCGACCGGCCGTTGCCGGCCCGTTCGATACTGATGCACCCGTCCAGCGTAGACCCAAAAGAGCGTGACCACGACGGCGACAACAAGCGCCGCAAAAACCACTCCCCCGTTCGACGCCGACGCAGCTGGTAGGTAGAGGCCGCGATTGGTTAGAAAGGCAACGTTCGCGACCGAAATGCCTTCGCGAGGCGGCGGCATTGCGCGAACCAGCAAATTATACCAGACGAGGACATGGAGAAGTAGCGGCAGGTTGCGGACCAGTTCGACATAGACAAGCGCCAGGCGCGACACCGACCAATTGGGCGCAAGCCGCGCAATTCCTATCGCGAAGCCGAGAACCGTGGCGAAGACGATGCCGAGCCCGGCTGCTACAAGGGTGTTGGTGACGCCGACGGCGAACACACGCCAGTAGGTGTCGGTCTCGGTGAACGAGATGATGCTGAAACCAATTCCGAAGCCGGCTTGTTGCCAGAGGAATCCGAAGCCGAGCGAGAGACCGCGCATTGCCAGATTGTCGCTCAGGTTTTGAGTGGCAACGACCGCGCCGAGCCCAAGCAGCAACAAAACGCTCGCCTGCGAGAGCCAGCCCCGCAGCCACCGCCAGTTCGGGCTAACCCAAGTTCTGATCTCCGAGCGCCCGTTCATCGTTGATTCAATTGCCATAGCGGTTCACAGCATTTCAAGATGTTGGATGGGGCGAGCGGCAGCCGCTCGCACGCCCATGTCAGCGGAACGGGGGCGCGTACAGCAATCCACCATCGGTCCATAGCCGGTTCAGCCCACGCGCCAGCTTGACGGGACTGCCTTGTCCGAGGTTGCGGTCAAAGATCTCGCCATAGTTCCCGGTCGCTTCGATCATCCGTACAGCCCAGTCCTTGCTGAGGCCCAGCATGGCGCCAAATTCGCCTGTGGTGCCGAGGATACGTTTGACCTCGGGGTTGTCAGAGCTGGACGCCATTTCGCGCACATTTGCCTGCTTGATCCCCAATTCTTCCGCAGCGATCAGAGTTGCGAGTGTCCAGTAGACAATATCGCGGAAGCGTGGGTCGTCCTGCCGGACGACGGGGCCGGTCGGCTCTTTTGAAATGACCTCGGGGAGCAGCACCCAGTCGTCGGGGTTCTTCATTGCCGTGCGGCTGGAGGCAAGCCCCCCGAGTTCGTTGGTGTAGACGTCGCAACGCCCTGCCTCCAGGTTCTGTTGATTCTGCTCCCGGGCGTTCCCCACGATGGGCGTATAGCTCATGCCGTTCGTGCGGAAGTAGTCCGCCAGGTTGAGTTCCGTGGTGCTGCCGCCCGTGAGACAGATCGTGGCGCCGTCGAGTTCTTTTGCGCTCGACACGTTGAGTTTCTTGGCAACCATGAAACCTTGGCCGTCATAAATGTAGATGCCCGCCCAATCCAGGTTCAGCTCCGCGTCGCGACTGAAGGTCCAGGTAGCGGTGCGTGCGAGCAGGTCAACCGCGCCAGACTGCAGCGAGGCGAATGCCACCTTGAATTCAAGAGGAGCGAATTTCACCTTTGTCGCGTCGCCGAGCAAGGCGGCGGCCAATGCCCGGCAGAAGTCGACTTCAAAGCCCTGCCAATCGCCCTTATTGTCGAGTGTGCTCATCCCTGTCGATTGCCCGGTTGAGACGCCGCATACGACCTCGCCTCGCTTTTTGATCGCATCGACTGTCCCGTTCGATCCCGCCGCGGCGGGCACTGCCAGCAGTGCCGCCATCGCCGCCGCGCAAACGATTTCACCAACTCTGTGTCGCATATCCGCCGTCTCCTTGCCCCCGGGGCTCGATGATCTCGTGCTTACGCCTAGGATGCCACGACACATTCCAACGGCATCGCGGCCTTGCATTCAAATGCTAAGTTGAGTGAATGTTATGCACTTGCGTTATATCTTGAGGAGTTTTCATGAACTTTCGCCAGATCGAGGCTTTCAGGGCCGTCATGGCATGCGGGACAACCACTCGCGCGGCCGAGGTTCTACGCGTTGCACAACCGGCGATCAGCCGCCTCCTGTCGGACCTCGAACGGAGCACGAAGCTCAAGCTATTCGATCGTGGCAAGGGCCGAATTCGGCCCACGACCGAAGCACATGCCTTCTATGATGAGGTCCAGCGGAGCTTCATAGGCCTTGAGCGGCTACGCTTTGCCGCCGACAATATTCGCAGCTTTTCCTCGGGGACACTAAGGGTGGCAAGTCTCCCGGTTCTGGGCAATGCCTTCTTACCGCGCGCAGTCGGATCCTTCAGCCGCGACTTCCCCGACGTCTCGATCCTCCTGCACATCCGAAGTTCAGAGGCCGTCAAGCATCTGGTCGCTTCGGGTCAGTTCGAGATTGGCTTTGCGGCGGACGAAATCGACCGTGCAGGCGTACACGCCAGGGTGATCGTTGCGCCCGAGGCAGTATGCATCATGCCGCACGGGCATCCCCTGGCAGCGCGCCTGATGGTCGGCCCAACAGATCTTGCCGACGCCCGGTTTGTTTCTCTGGCCGCCGAAGACGCCGCGCGGGCGCGAATAGATCGCGTGTTCGTGGACGCGGGTGTCAGCCGCCGGATCGTCGTGGAAACC
>NZ_SCNN01000038.1 GCF_005503535.1 Mesorhizobium comanense
CTTTCCTGAACGCCCTTTAGCCAGAAAATTAGGTTGCGGCGCTGGGTGAACTTTAGCTGATCAGCCAAGCTACGATCACGTCGCCGCAACATAACCGTCTACGCAACATATTCGAACTTATGTGCTGTTCAACATAAGTTCGAGATCGGCGAGGCCGAGCACGACTATATGTTCGCGGTGGAAGCGCCGCTCTGGATCCGTGGTTCGATGTTCGCGCTCCGGCAATTCCTGACCGGCTCGGTGACGTCAGTATTTTTCGCGCTGCGCATCGACGACGCCATCCGTTACTTTCATGGCTACTGCGATCTTTCCGACGATATGTCCGTCGAGCGCATGCGTCTCGCCATCATCGAACGCGAGAGCCGGCCGGTGCGGGCGATGACGCGGGAAGAACGTCTCGAGCACATCTGGAGCTGCACCGCCGAGCCCTATCGCGGCTACGCCGAACATCGATGGCCCCATGCGTCCCGCGGCCGGCGCACCGTGCTCTTCTTCGGCGGAAAACTGGGCAGCGTCCCGAAACTGCTCGAAGCCATGACCGACGTGGAGATCGCCGCCAAGCTGCCGGTGCATCTGCGCTATCTGCCGGATGCGGCTGCGGCGTGATGGGGGCGGACATGACCTATCGGGTTTCATGGGACATCGACATCGATGACGCCAAATCGCCAATGGACGCCGCCAGCAAGGCGCACGAAATTATTCGCCGGCCGGGCACATCCGCGAACGTCTACAATGTCGAGGCGCCGGACGGCGTCGTCACCGTCGTGGGTCTGCAAGCGGGGGGCCTGCGTATCGCAAAGTCCTCCCCTGCTCTTCTACACACCCTCGATCGCGCCGAACGCTTTATCTCGGGTTTCGAGGGTGACGATCGCCAGGAGGGCGTCGATCAACTCCTGACTGATATTCGCGCCGCGCTGCAGGGGCGGATGAGAAACGGGAAGAAGAAGGGGTCGAAAAAGACCTCCCGCATGCGCGCCCGGCACGTCAAGGGCAGGCGTTGCCGCTGAAGCGGCCCCTGACCGGCCGTCCGCGACGCGGGCTCCGGACCGTGCAAGACAAGGTCTGAAGAAGGAAGGACATCGCTCCGCTTCGGACCGCATCACCCTCTCATCCCATCGCAAGCGCCCTCACCTGCTGGAACCCCTTCCCGCGGGCGATGGCGCACGCCTGCTCACAAGGAGATTTCGATGAGCAACGATCCTTTCACGCTCGATATGTTCGGCAACACCGCGCTGACATCCGGTCTGGGCCTCGGTATGTCCGCCTTCAGCGGCCACGATCCCTTCGGCGCCAATGACGACGATCCGGACCCGACGCCACCCGCCCCTGCCCCGGCTCTGCCGATCACCGCGGCGCGCAAGCCGGCCCCGCGCAAGCAGGGCGCGCGCAGCAATTTCTACCTCGACGACGAGGGCCGCGGTCTCGCCGCCGGCTGGAAGGAGCGAGCGAAGGCGAACGTCGCCGCCATCCTGATCGCCGGCGAAATCGAAAAGCAGGACCGCCCGGCGACATCAGAGGAACAGCGGAAACTCATACGCTTCACCGGCTTCGGCGCATCGGAGCTGGCGAACGGCATGTTCCGCCGGCCGGGCGAGGTGGAGTTCCGCGAGGGTTGGGACGATCTCGGCAGTTCGCTGGAGGCGGCCGTCAACGATGCCGACTATGCCTCGCTCGCCCGCTGCACCCAATATGCGCATTTCACGCCCGAATTCATCGTCAAGGCGATGTGGGCCGGGCTCCAGCGTCTCGGCTGGCGCGGTGGCCGCGTGCTGGAGCCGGGCATCGGCACGGGGCTGTTCCCCGCGCTGATGCCGCCGGCCTATCGCGCCAACAGTTGTGTCACAGGCATCGAGCTCGATCCGGTCACGGCGCGCATCGTCCGGCTGCTGCAGCCGAAGGCGCGCATCGTCAACGGCGACTTCGCTCGCACCGATCTCGGCGTCGTCTATGACCTTGCCATCGGCAACCCACCCTTCTCCGACCGGACCGTCCGCTCGGACCATCACTATCGACCGCTTGCGCTGCGTCTGCACGACTACTTCATCGCCCGCTCAATCGACCTCTTGAAGCCCGGCGGGCTGGCAGCCTTCTTGACGAGCAGCGGCACCATGGACAAGGCAGACGCGACGGCGCGCACGCATATCGCAAAATCGGCCAATCTCGTCGCCGCCATCCGACTGCCCGAGGGCAGCTTCCGCCGTGACGCCGGTACGGACACCGTCGTCGACATCCTCTTCTTCCGCAAGCGCAAGATCGCCGAGGCGCAGGACGACGTTTCGTGGCTTGAGATCGACGAAATCCGCCCGGCTACGGATGACGAAGGCGCCATCCGCGTCAACCGCTGGTTCGCCGACAACCCCGACATGGTTCTCGGCACCCACGCGCTGACCTCCGGTCCATTCGGCGAAACCTATACCTGCCGTCCCCGCGTCGGCGAGGATCTTGCCGCGTCGCTGAACGCTGCCGTCGGCCTCCTGCCGGAAAACGTCTATGACGGCGAGCCGACCGAGATCGATCTCGATCTCGAGGAGGAGCTGGCCGAGATTGTCGACCTGCGGCCCGGCAACGCCAATGTTCGCGAAGGCAGCTACTTCATCGACAACAGGCAGGGCCTGATGCAGATCGTCGACGGTGCGCCCGTCGTGATCAAGGTCAGGAAGGGCCGTACCGGCGACGGTCTGACGGAAAAGCACGTCCGTACCATCCAGAAGCTGATCCCGGTTCGCGACGCGGTGCGCGAGGTGCTGAAGGCCCAGGAGACCGGCCGGCCATGGCGCGACCTGCAGGTCCGGCTGCGCATCGCCTGGTCGAGCTTCGTCAGGGATTTCGGGCCGATCAATCACACGACCGTCAGCATCACCGAGGACGACGAGACCGGCGAGACCCGCGAGACGCATCGCCAGCCGAACTTGCAGCCCTTCCGGGATGACCCGGATTGCTGGCTGGTCGCCTCCATCGAGGACTACGACCTCGACACGGATACGGCCAAACCCGGTCCGATCTTCACGCAGCGCGTCATCGCGCCCCCTGCCCCACCGTTGGTGACGAATGCCGGCGACGCGCTTGCCGTCGTGCTCAACGAGCGCGGCCGCGTCGACCTCGACCATATCGCCGAGCTTCTCCACTGCGACCGCGACAAGGTGGTCGACCAACTCGGTGACACCGTGTTCCAGGATCCGGCCGACGGCGCGTGGCAGACCGCCGACGCCTATCTCTCCGGCCCGGTCCGCACCAAGCTTGCCGCAGCTGAAGCCGCCGCGGCGCTCGATCCGATCTTCGAGCGCAATGTCCGCGCGCTTCAGGCGGTGCAACCCGCCCCTCTCCGTCCCTCGGATATCACCGCGCGGCTCGGTGCGCCCTGGGTTCCGCCCGCCGATGTCGTCGCCTTCGTCAAGGAGAAGATGGAAGCCGATATCAAGATCCACCATATGCCGGAACTCGGTTCCTGGACTGTCGAAGCGCGCCAGCTCGGCTATCGCGCCGCCGGCACGTCGGAATGGGGAACGAGCCGCCGGCACGCCGGCGAACTGCTCGCCGATGCGCTCAATAACCGCGTGCCGCAGATCTTCGACACCATCAAGGACGTCGGCGGCGAACGGCGGGTGCTGAACGTCGTCGATACCGAAGCTGCCCGCGAGAAGCTGCAGAAGATCAAGACGGAATTCGAGCGCTGGGTCTGGACCGACCCGGAGCGGACCGACCGGCTAGCCGGCGTCTATAACGAGCGCTTTAACAACCTCGCGCCGCGCAAGTTCGACGGCTCGCATCTCCAGCTGCCAGGCGCCTCCGCCGCATTCCAACTCTACGCGCACCAGAAGCGCGGCATCTGGCGCATCATCGCCGATGGCGCGACCTATCTCGCCCACGCCGTCGGCGCCGGCAAGACGATGACCATGGCCGCGGCGATCATGGAACAGCGCCGTCTCGGCCTGATCGCCAAGGCGATGCTGGTCGTACCAGGCCATTGCCTTGCCCAGGCCGCCCGCGAGTTCCTGGCGCTCTATCCTTCCGCCCGCATTCTCGTCGCCGACGAGAGCAACTTTACGAAAGACAAGCGGGCGCGCTTCCTGTCACGCGCGGCGACGGCAACCTGGGACGCGATCATCATCACCCATTCAGCCTTCAGGTTCATCGCTGTCCCCTCCGCCTTCGAACAGAGCATGATCCAGGACGAGCTGCAGCTCTACGAGGATCTGCTGACCCGGGTCGAGCCCGACGACCGTGTCTCGCGCAAGCGTCTCGAACGGCTGAAGGAGGGTCTGGAGGAGCGGCTGACAGCGCTGGCTACCCGCAAGGATGATCTGCTGACCATCTCGGAAATCGGCGTCGACCAGATTGTCGTCGACGAGGCGCAGGAATTCCGCAAGCTATCCTTCGCCACCAATATGTCGACGCTGAAGGGCATCGATCCGAACGGCTCGCAACGCGCATGGGACTTGTTTGTAAAGTCTCGGTTCCTCGAAACCAAGAACCCCGGCCGCGCGCTCGTACTCGCCTCCGGCACGCCGATCACCAACACGCTTGGCGAGATGTTCTCCGTCCAGCGCCTGCTCGGCTACGACGCTCTCCATGAACGCGGCCTGCATGAATTTGATGCCTGGGCATCGTGCTTCGGCGACACGACCACGGAACTGGAAATCCAACCGTCCGGCAAATACAAGCCGGTCAGTCGCTTCGCCTCCTTCGTCAATGTTCCGGAACTCATCGCCATGTTCCGGGCATTCGCGGACGTGGTGATGCCCGCCGATCTCCGTGAATATGTGCGTGTTCCGGCCATCTCCACCGGCGGGCGCCAGATCGTCACCGCGACGCCCACCGCGGCATTCAAGATGTACCAGCAGATCCTCGACAGCCGCATCAAGGCGATCGAGATGCGCGAGGGGCCGGCGCAGCCCGGCGACGATATCCTGCTTTCCGTCATCACCGACGGTCGCCATGCCGCGATCGACCTGCGCCTCGTCATGCCCGCCAACGACAATGAGCCCGACAACAAGCTCAACCTGCTTGTCCAGAACGCCTTCCGCATCTGGCAGGAAACGGCGGACCAGGTGTTCGTGCGGTCGGACGGCAAGCCCTATGACCTGCCGGGCGCCGCGCAGATGATCTTTTCCGACCTCGGTACGATCAACGTGGAAAAGACGCGGGGGTTTTCGGCCTATCGCTGGATCCGCGACGAGCTGGTCCGGCTCGGCGCGCCCGCCAGCGAGATCGCCTATATGCAGGACTATAAGAAGTCCGAGGCCAAGCAACGCCTGTTCGGGGATGTCCGCGCGGGCAGGGTGCGCTTCCTGATCGGCTCCTCCGAGACGATGGGCACTGGCGTCAATGCCCAGCTCAGGCTGAAGGCACTCCATCACCTCGATGTGCCGTGGCTGCCGTCGCAGATCGAGCAGCGCGAGGGCCGCATCGTCCGGCAGGGCAACCAGCATGATGTCGTCGACATCTTCGCCTATGCGACGCAGGGTAGCCTGGATGCCAGTATGTGGCAGAACAACGAGCGCAAGGCCCGGTTTATCGCCGCGGCCCTCTCCGGCGACACGTCGATCCGTCGGCTGGAAGATCTCGGTGAGGGTGCCGCCAATCAGTTTGCGATGGCGAAGGCCATTGCCAGCGGCGACGAGCGCCTGATGAAAAAGGCGGGTCTGGAAGCCGACATCGCCCGCCTCGAGCGCCTGCGCGCCGCCCATGACGACGATCTCTTCTCGGTGCGCCGGCGGCTGCGGGAGGCCGAACGCGATATCGAGGTCGCGACGCGCCGGATCGACGAGATCGGCAAGGATATCGCGCGGCTGGTACCGACAGCAGGCGAGGCTTTCACGATGACCGTCCTCGGGGAGCGACACGTTGAGCGCAAGGACGCCGGGCGCGCGATGATGAAGGAAATCCTCACGCTGGTCCAGCTTCAGCAGGAGGGCGAGGCCCAGCTCGGCTCGATCGGCGGCTTCGACGTCATCTACGAGGGCGAGCGCTTCGGCAAGGACGGGTATCACTACCGCACCGTCCTGCAACGCACCGGCGCCGACTACGAGGTCGATCTGCCAGTGACGGTCACACCGCTCGGTGCAATCTCCCGTCTCGAACATGCGCTCGATGATTTCGAGGGCGAGCGTTACCGCCAGCGCCAGCATCTGGAAGACGCCAACCGCCGGCTCGCCTCCTACCGCGCGCACGAAACCGGCACTTTCGCCTTCGCCGACGAACTCGCCGCCAAGCGCCGGGAATTGGAGGAGGTCGAGGAGGTGCTGGCCGCTGAAGCCCGCGCCACCGCCGAGCCTGTCGCGCAAGCGGCGTAATGCCGGCGACGATCATGGCGGGAGCAACGCAGCCGCCGCATAGCTGCGTTGCACAATAAATGTTTTCCAGACGGTCAAGAAACGGGCATTATGCTCGCAGTTGATGCACATGGCGGTTTTCTCCTCCCAGTGCCCGCCGCGTCAGCTGTTCCCCTCTGGAGGTTTCGACCTTCACACTTCAATGGGCCGCGTTTTCGCAGGCCCATTTTTTTTGCTCAGGTTTCGGCCGGTCACATGCGCGATGCTGCCAACCGCGCGATCTCGACCGTCGCATCGTATCCGATCCCGTTCGTCGTGATCGTGACGTCGTCTTTCCCCTTGAACAGATAGACGGCATAATAATCCGTCTCGTTCTGATCGAGCTTTAGCCCCCAGGCGCTGTCGCCGACATCCGGTACCTCGACGATTTCTCCCGGCTTAGCTTGCGCCTTCTGGCCTGCGATCATCTGGTCGAAATACGCCCGCTCGCTGCCGGCCGGCACGCCCTGGCTTTCTCCTGCAAAATACATCACCTGCGCGTAGGCATCGGCCCTCCCGCCCTGCCAGGAGCAGAGATTGGCGCTTGTCTCGCGTATCGTCGCCGGTGCGCCGATGAACCGCTCCATCTCGGCGCCCGTCACCTTCTGGCAAGCAATCACGTCAGGGTTGACGCCCGCCGGTGGCTGTGCCGCGCCATCTGCGGCCAAGGCAGGCGCTACCGTTGCCAGCGCAAATATCATTCCCGTGGTGGTCCGCACGCTCTCTCCTTCAATTCGACTGGCGACGATGCTCGCCGTCAATCCGGGCGAGAACATGGTCGATGGCGAAAGGACGGAAAGGGGAAGAAAAGGGAGAAAAAGGAGGGAAGGAATCCGATCGCAGATCGGTCCTCCCGCCGGCGCTTCGCTCAACCGCCGCCTGCGCATCCCGGCAACTCGTCCTTCGCAGGGCCGTCGGCCCCGCTTGTCCTTCGTCGCAGGGACGCTCGGCGGCAGTTGCGCCGGTCCGGCCGCCCCGCGGTCCGGGAGGTGTCTTCGGAAAAAAGAAGACACGAGAAGGACCGGCAAGAGGGCCGCGTCCGTACCCCGGAAAGGAATATCCCATGCGTGTTGCTGTCGTCGATCCCCGATTGCTCAAGGACAACCCCGACAAGGCTCGCCAGTCGAAATCGTCGCCCCAGGCCGATGCCTTGATGGTCGCCACGATAAAGGCGGTCGGCATCATCAATCCTCCGATCGTTTTCGCCGAACCCGGTGGTGGAAACGGCCTCATCATCGACAACGGCCATCGCCGCCGGGACGGGGCGATCGCCGCCAACCTCGACGAAATCAAGGTGCTGGTCATCGAGGCGGCGAACGACAATGGGGCGATGCGCAACATGGTCGAAAACATCGCACGCGAGAATCTCAATCCCGTCGACCAATGGCGCGGGGTCGAACGCCTCGTCGCGCTCGGCTGGACCGAGGAAGCCATCGCACTGGCGCTTGCCCTCCCCGTCCGCCAGATCAAGAAGCTCCGCCTGCTTGCCAATCTCTTCCCCAGTATGCTGGAGCAGATCGCGCTGGGCGACATGCCGAGCGAGCAGCAACTTCGCATCATCGCCGCCGCCAGCGTCGAAGACCAGGAGTCGGTCTGGAAGGCGAGCAAGCCGAAGAAGGGCGATACGGCGCAATGGTGGTCGATCGCCAACGCTTTGAACAAGAAGCGCATGTATGCGCGCGATGCCAGCTTCGGCGATGACCTTGCCGCATCCTATGGCATCGAATGGTTGGAGGACCTCTTCGCTCCTGCGAACGAGGATAATCGCTACACGACAAATGTCGAAGGCTTCCTTGGCGCACAGCACGAGTGGATGACATCGAACCTTCCGAAGCGCGGCGCGATTGTCGAAGTCAACAGCTATGGCCAGCCGGAGTTGCCAAAGAAGGCCGAGCGCGTCCATGGCAAGGCGCTGAAGTCAGACCGCACGGCAATGTATCTCGACCGTGAGGGCAAGGTCCAGTCGATTGTCTACCGGCTGCCCGACGAAAAGAAATCGACGGTCAAGGGCGGCACGGCAACGATTGGTGGCACCGGCGGCGACGAGCCCATCGTGGCGTCCAAGCCGCGTCCGGACGTGACGCAGCGTGGTCACGACGTGATCGGCGATTACCGCACCGACGCGTTGCACGAGGCACTCGGCCGCGCGCCGATCGAGGATGACACGCTGATGGCGTTGCTGGTCCTCGGCTATGCCGGCACCAACGTCCGCGTCGATTCCGGCGCCGGTGGCGCGATGTTCGGCGGAACCCGCTTCAACCGGCACGCGGCGATGCTGTTCGACGACGACGGGAAGTTCCTGTTCGACCTGGACACCCTGCGGATTGCCGCGCGCAAGACGCTCATCGACGTCCTGTCATGCCGTCGCGGCATGTCGAACAGCGGTGTCCTGTCCCGCGTTGCCGGCGGGGCCATCGGGGCGGATGCCTTCCTTCCGAACATGGGCACCGTCGATTTCCTCGAATGCCTTTCTCGTCAGGCACTCGAAACTTCCTGTAGCGAAGCGTCGGTCTCGCCGCGTCAGCGCGTTCGCGAAACCCGCGCGGCGCTGGTCGAGCATTTCAAGGAGGGGCACTTCGTCTACCCCGCTGCCCGGTTCGCGCCGGAGCTGTCCGAGCTTTCCGAGATCCTCAAGGCCCGCGGCATTGCTGCGGAGGACGACGAACAAACCGAGGACGATCAGGCTGAGAGCGATGGCGAAGAGGCCTCCACCACCGAAGCTACCCCGGAGGTGATCGACGACGCCGCGCAGGCGGACGGCGACACCCAGACGGAGGAGACCGTCATCGAGGACGACACCGCCTATTCGGTCGCCGCTGAATAGGCCGCCGCACTTCCCTTTCCCGCTCGACACCTCCGCCGGCACCACCGGCGGCGGAGGTGTGTCCGGCAACCCGATCCTGCAGGAGAACGCTATGAATGCGGACCTGATCATCTCGCTCGCGCCCATCGGTTCCGTCGTCGAATGGTCCGACGGAGCCCCCCGTCCCCCAGAGCACCACGTCGCGACGCTCTATCACTGGAATCACAACAACGGCGCCGGTCTTCTCGTCCGCAAATGCGGCGAGACTGGTCCGGATCATCCCGGCGCCCAGCCCTTTTTTATGCTCCGCTGTGAGGACGACCTTCGCACGTTTTCCGTCGGCCTTACCTATCGTTTCCGAATTGCCTCCCGCCCGAAGATCGGATCGATCCGGATCTTCGAGCGGGACGATCCCGCCGCCCTGATGCTTCATCTTGCCGATGACTGGGACGCCGCCCGCGCCTGGCTCACCGACAACACCGCCTTGTCCGACGCATTCACGGTTGAAGTCACGGCCGACGAGCTGGCGGCTGATCATGTCGAGGGGAGGACGGCGGCATGAACCCGATCGATCTTCCCGACGATTCTGCTTCGGCCCTTGAGGATACAGGGGTCGAGTTCGGCTCCAGCAGTGAGGGCTTTCCGGTCGCCCGACTGGGCGATCTCCTGCTCGCCATGCTGCCACGCTCGACCGGCGGCGGGTTCCTCGCCAGCGCATGGCGCCTGGCACGACCGCTATCGACGTTGCGGCGCGAGGATTTCTACGAACACGACGGCGAACTTGCCAATCCGGCCGCATTCCGGGCGCGTGTTCTGGAAACCGCGCAGCATAGGCGCGAATTGTCGAGGCTTCAGCGTCTCCAGACCAGGATGGTCTGCAGCACGCCATGGGGGTCTTCACAGCTTGCGACGATCTATGCCGAGGGCATCGCCGCGCACATGACCGCCGGACATGGCGGCTTTCGCCTCTCGGCCGAGCGAAACAAGCGGATCATTCCGTCTCTTCGGATCGGTTCGGGTTGGTACGAGGAGGATGAAGCCTGGGCGATTGTCGCCCTCACCTTCCCCGAGCTGTTTACGAGCTACGAGCGCGCGCTCGCGGATCGCACGATCCGGGACAAATGGCCGGACGAATGGGAGGCGATCTTCGGACGTCCGCTTCAGCCAGGAGAATCGAGCGGCAAGGACCGCCGAGACTTCGAGCACCGTCATGACGGCGACTGGATCGTCGCGTTGGCGATCACCTCCGGCCATCATCCTGGCATGGTCGAAGTGGTGGCCATCCTCGGCGGTCGACGTGGCGCCAATACCATGGAGCGGCGGTTCCTGGTGCCGAAGCCTGAATACGAAGGACGCGGACCGTTCGGCTTCGTCATCGATGAGGGGCGTCATGCCGCCTATGATGGCCCGTCGTCCTTCGTCGGATGGGAGCGGAGGAAAGCGTCATGAACTTGCTTTCCGATTGCCGCTCGCTCCTGTCCCGCATGGAAGAGGCACGCCGGCAGACACAGCACCAGCTCGACCTGATCGACCGGCAGATTATCCGTCGGATGACAGCGGTCATTCCGCACCCGCATCCGCGCCGGCGCTCCTATCGGCGAGGCCAGCCGCCGGAGCCCGGAGCCTTCCTCGCCCGGTATCGCGCCAACCTCGCCGCGATCACGGCCGAGCGGCAGCAGGAGATCGATGCGCTATCGCGCAAGCTCGCCCGGCAGGACCGGGCAATCGCGGCACTGCGCGAGCGACCCGGCGGGCGGACATCGCCATGATTTTCTCCCGCGACCGCTGCGGCGAAACCCGGCCGGACCATCCGGTCACCCGCGTCCCCTGCCCTACCTGCATGGTTGGCGTCGGAAGGTGGTGTTGCCGGCCGTCCGAGCATCGCGCCGCCGGCCCTCGCACTGCGTTCCGGCCCGATCGTCGTCAGGTATCTGGTTCGACCGGACCGGACACGACCATGCGTGGCTGATCGGCGCATGAGGGTGTGAGTGTGCGGACGCTCTTGACCGTCGATTACCTTTCGGTTCCAGCGATGAGCCAACCCCTTGCCGGAGCACCCTTCGGTTCAGCACGGTCGTAATCCGGCGGCCGGTCGTTTCAAGGCCGCTGCGCGCCGCGTTGCGGCCGGTTCACCCTCCCTTCGCAAGGCGAGCCCGCGTCCCGCGCAGGGGCTGTGCCCCCGCTTGTCCGCAAGCCCGCCTTTCGCGCTCAGGCGCCCCGGACCTATGAAAGCGACCGTCTGACCGCCGGCTTTTCTCGACCGCACCGAAGGGCGCTCCGGCAAGGGGTCGGCGCAAGCCTTCGGAAGAAACCGAAAAGGAAATCGAAAATGGCCAAGTCAGCAACCTCCCGCCCGTCCGCCCGCGTCGTCCAGCTCCGCAAGGGTGCAACCCTCGAAATGGTCCGGCTCACCTGCCCGGATGCCGCCCAGGCGATGCGGATCGCCGAAAGCTTCGGGACCGCCGTCGTCGACGGCGACGGCGTGCGCGACACGCATGAACGCCTGATCCTCGAAACCGTCGATGCTCTATCCGAAGGCCTCGGTGAGCGCGCGATGCAGATCCACCTGCAACGCATCGTCGGAGCCTTCGTCGGATCCGCCCATGGCGCTGGCCAGTTCTACTCGCGCGCCGTGACCGAAGCCCGCGATGCCACGGCCAAGGCCGCCAGCGATGCCCGTGACGACGACCGCGATGGCATTGTCGGTTACGACAGTTCCGCCCAGCGCAAGCGGGAATTTGCCGCCGACATGGGTATCCAGGCATTCTCGCTCCGCATGGCCGCCGAAGGCGCGGTTGCGGCCTACGAACACGCTGTCGGGGAAGCCTGGAAGCCCTTCGATCGCCCGATCGACAATCCTGGTCAGACCCTCGACCGCAAAGCGGCCGAAGCGCAGATGGACGCGCTCGGTTGAGCGATCAGGTGGGGCCGCGGCCCCACCATTTCCGTTGCTACCGGGGCCTATTGGCCCTTGGACTCAGCGGAAACTTGGCCGGGTCATCGGTCCATGGATCGAAAATTGCCGCGCCCGAGTGGCGCGTGTCTTTCACGTTGCGCGTGACGAGATAGAGCTCGTATTCGATCGCGGTCGCTGCCAGCATCGTATCGATCACGGGCGGTGGATGCCCAGTGTCCTTTTTGACTTCTCCCGAAATGCGTCCCCACAACCGCACGGCCTCGTCGCGCAGGGAAAGCACACGATCGCCAAACCGATCCGCAAGAGCGTCCCGCGACGCGATATAGCGCGAGCGGTCGGGATGGTCGTTTGGCAGGTTATGAATTCCCTTGTCATACTCGGCGAGTGTCAGGATGCTGAGATAGAAAGTCTCTTCGTCTTGACCAGTCGCCCATGCTTTTACGGAGGGAGCGCCCTGCGGGTTGGTCAGCGCGGCCACCACATTGGTATCGAGCAGCCATCCCCTCACAGCTCGACATCCCGGCCAAGGTCGTCGTCGCGTTCAAGATCCAGGCCCCCGAGATGCAACGCCTCCATGAAGTTGACGAACGGTACGCGTGGCGTAGCCGGTGTCAGGCGCTCGAATTCTTCGACGCTCATGATGACAACCGCATCATGTCCCCGAACGGTTACGCGTTGGGGACCGTCCTCACGGGCATGCCGGACAACCTCGCTGAAGCGCGCTTTCGCGTCCTCGAGTTTCCACCGCCCGCTCATTGTCGGGTTCACTGATCTGTTCGTACCTGAAAGTTGTGTTTGCTTGCCCATTCGTTCCACCTAGTCAGATGGTCAGATATATAGCATGTCCTTCGTTCCGACACCAGATCGAACCTGAAAAGGAAAGAAGAAAGGCGAGCGCCAGGCGACCCGTCCGGCTTCGGTCCTGCCGGAGCCGGGAACCCGCGCAAGGGCTTCGCCCTCCTCCACTTCGTTCCGGCGCTTAGCGTGCGCCGTGCCCCTATGGCTCCGGCTTCCGGACCGCCGTGACGGGGTCGCGATAGGCGCGACCTCTCGAACGGAGGTAAGGAAAATGAGGAAAAAGACCGAAGCGCAGCGCGTCGACATCTACACGCGCATCACCGACAGGATCGTCGAAGATCTCTCGAAGGGGGTCCGCCCATGGGTGCAGCCGTGGTGCGCGTCCAACATGGAAGGCAGGATCACCCGTCCCTTGCGGCACAACGGCCTTCCTTATAGCGGCATGAACGTCCTGCTCTTGTGGTCGGAGGGCATCGCGCGAGGGTTCTCCTCGCCGATGTGGATGACGTTCAAACAGGCGTTGGAGCTTGGCGCAGCCGTGCGCAAGGGCGAGTCCGGCGCGACCGTGGTCTTCGCCAGTCGCTTCAGCAAGTCCGAATCCGATGGTCATGGCGGTGAGATCGAGCGCGAAATCCCCTTCCTCAAGGCGTATACCGTCTTCAACGTTGCGCAAATTGACGGCTTGCCCGACCGGTACCACCACGCCGCAGCGCCAATTACCGATCCCGTCGAGCGGATCGAGCATGCCGATCGGTTCTTCCGCAACACCGGCGCGCATATCCGCCATGGCGGCGACCGGGCCTTCTTCAGCCCTGCGTCCGACCACATACAGATGCCAGTTGTCGAAAGTTTCAAGGATGCGGCCTCCTACGTGGCAACCGTGAGCCATGAGGCCACCCACTGGACGGCGCCGGCGCATCGCGTCGGCCGCGATCTCAGCCGCTACAGCAAGGATCGCAGCGAACGCGCCCGCGAAGAACTGATCGCTGAACTCGGCAGTTGCTTCCTCTGCGCCGATCTCGGCATCGTGCCCGAACTGGAGCCGCGCCCGGATCACGCATCCTACCTTCAGTCGTGGCTGCAGGTGCTCTCCGACGACAAGCGGGCGATCTTCGCTGCCGCCGCGCACGCTCAGCGCGCCGTCGCCTACCTTCACAGCCTGCAGCCGGCCGCGGCCGAAGAGCGGGAGGCAGCATAATGGCTCCCCTCCCCGCAAACCGCCTTCTGATCCTCGCCTGCTCGGCGACGAAGCGCGACGGCCCGGCCTATATGCCGGCCATCGAACGCTATGACGGCCCCCTATGGCAGACGCTGCGATCGGTGGACCCGCGTGGAGAGAAGGCGAAGGTCGCCTTTCTTTCCGCGCGCTTGGGGTTCCGTGCCGCATCCACGCCGATCGAAATCTACGACGCGCGCATGACCCCGGCGATCGCGGCCGAGATTAAGGCGGGCGATCTCGGAACGCGGTGGCCGAAGCAGAAGACCCAGCGCCGCGTCATCGCCTCCGGCGAGCATCCCGGAATGCACATCGCGACGCTGACGGGCTATGGGCGCATTCCCTTCTCGGATATCGCCCTCGTCGGCGGCCATCTTTATCTCGATGTCATGCGTCATCTCATCGATCTGTTCCGCGAGCGCGGACATATCGTCGGCGATGGGAGGATCACCGAGATCAACGGCTCCATCGGCATCATGCGGCGGGATCTTCGCCGCTGGCTTGACCGCGAATTCGCGGAGGGACGCTGATGCTCAACGCTCCGCCTGTTTTCGAGCCGGTGGGGGGAAACCCCTCCGCCATTCGCCTTCGCGCGCTGAGCCTTGGCGCTGGGGTGCAATCCACGACCCTCGCTTTGATGGCCGCCCACGGTGAGATCGGTCCGATGCCCGATTGTGCGATCTTCGCCGACACGGGCTGGGAGCCACAGGCTGTCTATGATCATCTCGAATGGCTCATGTCCGGCAACGTGTTGCCGTTTCCCGTGCATATCGTCTCCGCCGGCAATATTCGTGACGACCTGATCGGCGCCGGCGACGGCAAACGCTGGGCGTCGATCCCGGCCTTCGCAAAGACGGTAACGCCCGTCGGTGCGGCTGTCCCGGTCTACGACGAGGACGATGACGGAGAGCTGATCGAAATCGGCACACGCGCAACAGCCCGCGAGACCGTGTCGATCGGCATGATCCGCAGGCAGTGCACCACGGACTATAAAATCGTCCCGATCCGACGAAGGGTCCGAGAGCTTGCCGGCCTCGCCCGCAAGCGTTCCCCTGACCATGCCGTGGTGGAGCAATGGATCGGCATCAGCTGCGACGAGATCGTCCGGGCGAAGCCCAGCTTCGAGCCTGGCAGGTCAAGCGCTTTCCGTTGATCGAAAAGCGCATGAGCCGACGGGATTGTCTCGCCTGGCTGCGCCGGCACAGCTATCCTGATCCCCCAAAGAGCGCCTGCGTGGGGTGCCCGTTTCATGACAACGCGCGCTGGCGCTTCATGCGTGACCACGATTTTGCGGCGTGGGCCGACGCCATTGAGGTCGACCAGGCGCTACGCAATGGCATCAGCGGTATTCGCGGTGAGGTTTTTTTGCATCGCTCGTGCGTGCCGCTGGACGAGGCCGATCTCTCGACGGCGTCAGATCGCGGACAGCTCGACCTCTGGCCGAACGAATGCGAGGGGATGTGCGGTGTCTGACGACCCCCGTGAAAATCGGGGCCGCCGCTCCTGGTACGCCCCCAGACGCAACGGCCCCACTCCGCGACCACTCCCGGTCTTTCAGCGAACCGGGAGCGAGTGAAAGCTTAGCCACTCGCGATAGCTGCGGCTTTCATGAAAGTGCCAGGATATCGAAATCCTGCCATGAAATTCCAACGTCTTCGGTATCAGCCGGTGCCTGCGGTAGGGAGCCGCCCTCAACAGAGCACGGAGCGCTGCCGCGGGGGCAGTCGGTCCCGCCTCCTCTTCGAGCCGCTACGCTGAGGCTCCTGCGGCTGCCCTGTTTCCCGCGCCGGCGCGTCGAGAATTCCCGAAATCCCGGCCTCCGGCCGTCGCTATGCTCATTTCTCCGATGCTCTTCATCTCTCCAGATCTCGTCTAGCCCGCGTCGCGGCGCGTCGGCGAGATTGAGGTCCGGCCGCCGCCGGACCCGTACTTCCCGTCCCTCGTCCTGAAAGGAAAATCGATGACCAAACTGCATCCCCTCACCCAAACAGAGCACGATGCCATTTGCGATTATGCCCTGGAGCATGGGCGGTACTGGTAAGCCAGTCTGCGCGATTACTGGATGAACGCGCGAACCACAGGCGTCATGCAGGCGCTGCGAAACAGCCATGGCCCGAGCTGGTTGGTTTCGTTTTCACTGACGCGGGATGAATCTTCGGCAGGACCAATCCGTGCAATATCTGTCACCGCGGGCAATGGCGACATCTTCGAAGCGACCATGATGGGAGCCGATGATCCCTGGACGATCACCTACCCCGAAGGGCAAGACCGATTTTACGGAACCGAACTCGAGGTCCGCGCGCACATCAGGCAGCTCATCCTGTCTCGTGCGGCCGCAAAGGTCGCGCCGTAAGTCGACATGGGGAGTTACGCGGACGCTCGTCGACCTGGAGGCTGATTCTGTATCTTGTCTTTGGCCATCGCCTGCGGCGACCGCGCTCTATGCCTCCGGCACGTAGCCAGCCTTCGGCCGTCTTCGCCGATTCCGGTGACGATCGACTTGTCCGGGTCGGCGCTTCGCCACCTCTATTGTAGTCCCGGCCGCGCTGTCTTCTCCAGATGGGCGCGAACGGTCGCGCTGGCCCATGGTGATTGGCGCGGCAACCGGAAGACCAGGGAGCGCCCCGCCTTGGCAGGCGGGCTGAGCATCAGTCATCCGTTCGACGGCGGCAGCTCAGGTGAACCCGGCGGCATGGCGCTGCCAAGGTAGCAGATGACCGGAGTGCATGGAAGCGGTGCCCCTATGCCTGCGGAAGAAGAGGATTCCGTGTCATCAAGGGTGTCGTCGTCCTACCGGCATTCGAGGAAAACCCTCCGACAGCCAACGCGGAAGGAGCGATATCGTCGGCAGTGGGCTCAATCGTCTGCGGCGCCACACCGGACATATACCTGCAGCGCAGTGTCGCCGACGAGGTTGCCGGCGGGAGCGAAGAAGGCCTGACGATGACGGCCCGCCATTTTCGAGACCCTTCCGGTTTGGTCAACCCTGGCGCGGCCAACACGTCCTCGATGTGGCATGTCTGATCGGAGACCGGCTGCGCCTCGATCGTCCTCCCGCAACGGCCGTCTCCAACTTTCTTCCCCTGCCGGAACCCACCCCATTCGACAAGTCGAACAGGGACCCCGGGCCGCCGTCATTCCTCGCTGGACAAGAAAGCCGGCTCCGGCCGCCCTCCACTTCGTTCCGGCCCAAGGGGTGCGGTCCGATCGTCCCCGATCCTTTCGACAGCCATCGAGGTCGCGATGGACGCGACCCGAGCAACCCGAAAGGATCTCGAAAATGGCTATCATCGGCAACTTCTCCACCAACGGCAACCTCATCAGCGGCGCGGTCCGCACCCTGACGGTATCGATGAAGGCACGCCTGGTTCCGATCGAGCGCACCTCGCGCGACGCTCCCGACTTCCGCGTGATGGCGGGCATGGCCGAGGTCGGCGCAGGCTGGAACGCCACCTCCACCGACGGCGAACCCTACATCTCGGTCAAGCTCGACGACCCGAGCTTCAACGCCCCGATCAACGCGGCCCTGTGGCCGAGCCAGGCCGACGGCGACTACGACCTGGTCTGGAACCGCCAGAAGCGTGACGCCTGACATCGGAAGCCCCGCCTGCCAAGGCGGGGCGCTCCCCTCTTAAGATGAGCGGGAAACGGGCATCGAGCCCGCGTCCCGCTTTCCGGGTGCCATTCGGAGAGGAAAAGTCTGCTCAGTCCGTCCGAGGGTGCCATGGCGGCAGGCAGGCCTCAAGGACATCGTGGTTCCCCCAAATTTCAGTCCCGCCCCTTGAGGGCCGCGCCAGAAATTCGGCTCCCCCACTCGCCGGCTCCGCCGGTCGCGTTCCGCGATCCTTGACTCCTGCCTGCCACCATGACCGCGCGCGTCGTCTTTCACAAAACGTCAAGGAGACGACGATGACCTACGACCTCGACCGCACGATCCTCGAACTCGAAGCTGAAGCCCGCAACGCCGATCCGGCCGAGCGCCGTCAGATCGAGGCCGAACTCGGCCTGGCGCGGGCCGAACGGGAAACGATCCTGGCCGAACAGGACGGTCGCATGAGCGCCGAGCCGCCGTTCTAGGGGCGGTTTCTGCCGTGTCGACGGGCCAGCCGCGGATCGACCGACGCAGCCGGCGCGAAGCCCAGCTTCGCCTTTCCAGGCGGGAGGAAAGCGGCCGGAGGAGGAGAAAGGCCGGTTGCCGCTCCTTCCTTTCGATGCCCTGTCATCGGCATCGGGGATGTTGCATCCCTCCCGGCGCGCCGCAACCCGCCGCCGCCAGAATTTTCCCCGCCTGCGGCTCCTCGCGCGCCAAAATTCAGGTGCCGTCTGGTCCTCCGCATCCGCTGCGGCCGTCCCGGTGCAGCGCGCCTCTCCGGGTTGCCGCCTATCCCCGCAATGAAAGCTTATCGAAAGGAGTAGAGATCATGCGCCAACTCGCCAAATTCCTCACCGTCACCGGCCGACGCCTCCGCACCCTCGCCAAGGTCGCCGCCCAGTTCTTTCGCAAGGGCAAGCTCGGCCTGAAGATCGCGTTCAAGATCCCGTTCTTCGTCGAGATCGAAGTCGCCTTTGAGACTGACTGGACCCGACGTCGATGAGGCTTCCCGCGAGGCCCGTCGTCGCGGGCCTCCTCCCCCTCCCTCAGACGGCGCGGTCGGTTCGACTCGGTCCCGCAGGACGATAGCCGCGCGCCCGCTTCTGGCGTAGGAGATCGAGGAACAAGTGAACCGCCTCTTCCTCCCGCTCGAAATGATGCACCTTCTCCTGGCCCATCCTGCCGATGCGTCCCCATCGCCGTGTCAGGCAGGCCGTTCCGAACAGCGTCGGTTCGATCGTCATGGCGTAATACCGGGCCATGTTCTTCGTTGGCTCGGTGCGCTCGACATAAAGCTGGTAGGGCTGCGTGATCATGACGGAATCGTCGCTAATTGGGGCATTACTGTCCAACGACAATTCTGAATCGTTCGGACTTGATTGATTCACGTCGTTGATGGACGGCTGGACCGAGGAGAATCGGGCGAGATGCTTTGGCGATCGCGTGTTAGTCGATGCGCCGGGGAGCCCGAATACGGTGTCCGCCCATTCAACCCACCCCTCTCAAACTCTCCCCATGAAAGGTCAGGGCAGGATCTGCCGCCTCAAACACCCCACCCAAGGAAGGGCAAGCCCCTCCCTTGAACTCTACACTGGGGGAAGGGGATGGTTTCTTCCTCCCTTTCCTTAGACCCTATGCCTTTCCCGAGGGTGGCCCTTCGACGTGGACTTTTCGTTTTGCCTTGTTTCCCAAGGGGTTCAGCGAGTTGCCACATGGCAACTTTCGGCCCGGATCACCTATCCTGCTCCGCGGGAATCCTCATCGCTGGTTTCTACAAATCGCGTTAAGGTTTTGTTAACCCTATTTTCCTTGCCAACGATTGCGACTCGGAGCATTCTCGCCTACGACTTATTCGCCAACTTTGGAGAATTTTCGTAGTTATGTTGAAGGCTCGTAGTCAAGCCGCCGTTCCAGAGGCACCGAAGCCGTTGATGACCGACGTCATCGCGGGCGATGGCGCTGCGCTCTCCGAAGAGCTGCTTGCGATGCGCAAGGCGCTGTTCCCACCCGTTTCGAAAAAGACCCTTCGCTCTTTCTCCTCCGTCGAATCCGCGAAGTTAATTGGTATTGGCGACGCATACCTTCGTCAGCTTTCTCTTGGCGGGAAGGGCCCCCAGCCGGAAATCGGGTCTGGCGGCCGCCGCTGGTATAGCCTGGACCAGATTAATCAGATTCGCGCCGTCTTGGATGAGAATTCGAAGAGCAAGAATTATGTCCACCGGCGCAGGCCGGGTGAGCATTGCCAAGTCATGGCCGTCGTCAATTTCAAAGGTGGCAGCGGCAAGACCACGACCGCCGCTCATCTCGCGCAATATCTAGCGCTCCAGGGCTATCGCGTCCTTGGTGTCGATCTCGATCCGCAGGCCTCTATGACGGCATTGCACGGGTATCAGCCCGAGTATGACATCCAGGCGAATGAAACCATGTACGCTGCAATCCGCTACGATGATAAGCGGCGTCCCCTCTCGGAGATCATCAAGCCGACCTACTTCACCGGCCTCGATCTTATTCCCGGCAATTTGGAGCTGATGGAATATGAGCACGATACGCCCCGGGCCCTTGCAGAGCGATCCACGGAGCCCTTTTTCGGTCGCGTTGCATCCGCGCTCGGTTCCGTGGAAGCCAGATACGATGTGATCGTGATCGACTGCCCGCCACAGCTCGGTTTCCTGACACTGGGAGCGCTTTGCGCTTCGACGGGTCTGTTGATCACCGCCCATCCGCAGATGCTCGACGTCATGTCGATGTGCCAATTCCTGCTAATGACGTCCGACCTGCTCAGTGTGGTGCAAGATGCCGGTGGTGATCTCGACTATGATTTCATCCGATATGTCGTGACCCGTTACGAACCATCTGACGGCCCACAGGCGCAGATGGTCGGCTTCATGCGCTCGCTGTTTCGCGAAAGAGTGCTCACAAACACAATGCTGAAATCGACGGCAATTTCCGACGCTGGCTTGTCGAAGCAGACCCTGTACGAGGTGGGCCGTGAGAACTTCGCCAGGTCGACGTATGACCGGGCCATCGAGTCGCTCGATGCCGTAAACGGGGAAATCGAGAGCCTGATGAAGCAGGCCTGGGGGAGGGCGTCATGAGCCGCAAGGATACGCTCAAAGCCATGCTTTCCAGGCGAGACAGCGAGTTGCCACATGGCAACTCCGATGAGGAAGCGCACGAACTTGAAGCGGGCCAAGAGAAGAAGCTTCAGCATATCCGCTCGGGCGCCGTTGGGGCCATGGGACGATCGTTGGGCAACATTGTTAGCGCCGCAGACCAGGCGCGTGCCCTGATCGCGGAGGGGGCGGCAGTTGTCGATATCGCCCCCGACTTGATCGACAGCTCCTTCGTCTCCGATCGTCTGACGGATGACGGCGATAGCTTCCAGCAACTGCTGGAGGCTATCCGCACCTCCGGTCAGAGGAGCCCGGTCCTTTTGAGGCCGCACCCTGAAAAGTCTGATCGCTACCAGGTCGTCTTTGGTCATAGGCGCGTGCGCGTTGCCACCGCACTCCGGCGCCCCGTCAAAGCGGTCGTGAAGAACCTGTCCGACGAAGAACTGGTCGTTGCACAAGGTCAGGAAAACGCAGCGCGGGCCGACCTTAGCTATATCGAGCGCGGCCTGTTTGCTCTCGCACTCGAGGAGCGCGGCTTCGACCGGCAGGTAATCATGTCCGCATTGGGGATGGAGAAGACCCAACTCTCAAAACTTATGAGCGTCGCGCACTCGGTGCCCAGATCGATCATCGAAGCAATTGGACCAGCCCCGAAGGCTGGACGACCGCGCTGGATGGGATTGGCCGAGAAGCTCGCGGCAAGCAAGCCGAAGGCACTCGACGGTCTTCTGCAGAGCAAGGAATTCCGGGCTGCTGACACCGACGACCGCTTCGCGATGGTGATGGATGTGCTGACAGCAAAGCGCAAGGGAGTGAAACCCGAGACCGTCAAGTCAGAAAGCGGCCAGAAACTCGCGACCGTGCAGAGATCTGCCAAGGCCCTCAATCTGAGTTTCGATGAGAAATCTTCGCCTGCATTCGGCGATTTTGTGATCAGCAAACTCGAGCAGCTTCATCGTGAATATCAGGCGTCGATGGAGAGCTGACGTGGTTTACTTCTAGGACGACGGAAAGGATCAATCCGCAAAAGAAAAAGGCCCCCAATCGGTAAACCGTGGAAGCCTTCCTCGTATTCTGTAGCAAGATCGAGAATCGCATTTCCACGAATCACAGTCAAGAGTCTTTGGCACCGTTTTGGTGAGTGGATTTCTTTTGCCCTTTGAAAGGTGAAAGAAAATGCAAATTGGACGTGTGACAACGCCCCATGGGCGGCCGATGACGCTTGCCCTGGTGAGAGGCCAGCTCGAAACTGCCGACCGCGGCGCGGGCAAGGCGGTCAATAAGTGGAAAGTCTTCAATGACGTCGGCGAGGCGAAGGATGTGTTCGGCCTCCAGGATCGTTCGATAACGGTGCTGCAGGCACTGCTGAGCTTCTATCCGAGCGATGAACTCGCGGATGAGAGCGGTGGTCTGGTCGTTTTTCCGTCGAACAATCAGCTGTCGCTGCGCGCGCACGGCATCGCCGGCACGACCTTGCGCCGGCATCTTGCCGCGCTGGTCGATGCCGGCCTGATCGAGCGCCGCGATAGCCCGAACGGCAAGCGCTATGCGCATCGGGGTAGGGGAGGGGACATTGAGGCTGCTTTCGGCTTCAGCCTCGCGCCTCTGCTCGCCCGTGCGAGCGAGTTGGCCAGCCTGGCGCAACAGGTCGCTGCCGAGCGTCTTCAATTCAAGCGCGCGAAAGAGGCGTTGTCGCTTTGCCGCCGTGACGTTCGCAAGCTGATCTCAGCCGCCATGGACGAGGGCGCGGATGGCGATTGGGAGGCGATCGAGGCGATGTACATTGCGCTCCTGGCCCGTCTGCCGCGCTCTCCTCGTCGTCAGGACGTCGATGCGGTGCTCGAAGAAATGGCGCTTTTGCGTGAGGAAATCATCAACCGACTGGAAATTCAGGTAAAAGCAGAAAAAACGGGTGTCAATGACAGCCATGGCAGTCGTCACATACAGAATTCAAAACCCGAATCCTTCCATGAACTTGAACCTCGCTCCGAAAAAGAGCAGGGCGAGATGCCGAGCCCGAAACCGAACCGGACTGCCGAGCCTTTGAAAGCTTACCCGTTGCCACTGGTGTTGAGGGCCTGCCCGCAGATTGCCGACTACGCGGCCGGCGGCCGGATCGAGAGTTGGCGCGAGCTGATGACGGCCGCCGTAACCGTCCGATCGGCGCTCGGGGTCAGCCCGTCGGCCTATCAGGAGGCTTGCGAGGTGATGGGGCCGGAGAATGCCGCGATTGCGGTCGCCTGCATCCTGGAGCGGGCCGAGCACATCACCTCGCCCGGCGGCTATCTGCGCGATCTCAGCCGCAAGGCGGCGCGTGGTGAATTCGGGCTCGGGCCGATGCTGATGGCGGCGCTCAGGGCGAATGGGGAGGCCGCAAAGCGAAGCGCGTGATGACCTCTCCCTTTTCCCGCTCAGGAAATATCGGGAATCCGCTCGGCGATCTTTTCGAGATAGTCGTCGATCGCCTCCTCGATGTAGGAGTTGAACTTCCGCCGCTCGATCGCAGCGAGGATCTTCAGCTTCTTGTGGACCTCGGCGCGGATATGGATGCCGGTGGTGACTTTCTCGGTGTCGCGGAAGCGTTTGCCGGCAACCGGGTCGCGGCTTTCGCCCCTGGCCACCATGTTGCGGAGCTGGCCGCGCGCCAATGGCGGCTTCGCTGATGGTGCCGGCGCCTGGTCTTCTTCAGCGGATTTTGCGGGGGAAACCATCTTTTCGCGAACCGAAGGGCGATCGCGGCCTGTCGAGATCAATCCGAGGACGAGGTTCTTGCTGTCTACGCCGTCGCTCATCGCTTTGCCTCGCTTGTCTTCGACCGGTAGAGGGCAAGCAACTCGCCAAGGAGCGTTTCCATCTCGGCGATCGCCTTCGGATCAGGCTTCGCTGATGTCTGGAGCGTGCCGGCGGCGCCAATCGATTGATAGGACGCGCGGCGCGCGATCGGTTGGCTGGCGAGAGCGACACCGCTCTCGCGTAAAATTTCCCGGAGCGGCTCATGCGCCTTGGCGCGGCCGGTCACCAGATCGTGCTGGTTGATGACGATCATCGTCGAGAGCTTGCGCTTCTGATCCTCTTCGACCACCGGCACATGGTTCAGCGCGAGCTGCATGCCGGCAACGACGTCGTCCTGGGTCGTCTGCAGCGGGATCAGCACGATGTCGGCACAGTAGAGGCCGGCGAACAGGTTTTCGTTGGTCGTGCCCTCGACATCGACGAAGACGATCTTGCCCTCCTGCTGATGATGGAGAGCGAGCTTGTAGATCTGGTTGGGATCGAGGCAGCTTTCGGCTTCCAGCCGGTCGGGCCAGACGTCCATCTTTTTCGACATCGTGACCCAGCGCATCGTATTGGCGCGACTGTCGGCATCGATCAGGAAGACGTCGTTGCCGGCATGGGCGGCCGTGCCGGAGAGAGCGCGGACGAGGGTGGTCTTGCCGGTTCCGCCCTTGGGATTGGCGATGGTGACGATCATGATGGCTCCTTCATTCTGAGAATAAACTATAGTTATTTCCTCGCTTGTCTTTCCGCAATGCATTCGTTGCCCTTTGTTCGTTCACCGTTGATGATTGTCGATTGCTGATTGACCGCCGACAACGGGCAATGACCAACAGACAATTGCCAGTTGCCCGTTGACAATGAGTAACGGAAGCGCGGTTAACTGTCAGTGATTAATGGGTAATTGGGCGATTGCCAGTGATATCGCTAGCAATGATCGCACGAACAACGGGGAACTGTTAACGGGCCGGGTGGCGTTGGAGGTGCGTGGTTGTGGTGGGAGCTTGGGCGAGAGTGTTTGTATTGTGATGATGAATTGTAATAAAATATATTTTAGTTATAGGTGGCAGGATAGTCAAGTTTGTGGTACAAACTCGACGTCGCCCCGCCTCCGGCAGGGCTCAGGTTCGCGCCGGTGGCGCTCTGGGGTCGCCTCCGGCAACCTCGCAAGCGGAAGGAAAGCGATGCGCAGCGAAGTGGTCAGGGTCCGTCTAAGGCCGGAGGAGCGGCAAGCTCTTGCGGACCTTTGCGGTGAAGACCGCACCGCCAGCGATGTGATCCGGCTGCTGTTTCGCGACCGGGCTGGGCTTCCGCTTCCCGTTGGACCCGTCGAAGCCGACGCTTTACGAGCTACGAACGAGGAGCTTCGCCGCATCGGTATCAATCTCAACCAGGCAGTTCGGGGTATTAATGAAGGCCGCGTCGGCTATGAACCCCATCTTGACGCAGCACTTCGCAGCCTTCTCGAAGGTGTCTTCCGGCTGCGGGCCGACGTTGACCTGATGCTGCGGATCAGCCGACGGGGGCGGAGGAGAGATGGTCATGGCGTATGACTGGACGAGCCTGCTCAGTGATATCGAGGGCTTCCAGGTGCGTCGGACAAAGTCGCTCCTCGAAGAGGAAGACGAGCGCCACAGGCGCGCAGGAATGGTGCGGATGGCCATTACCGCCGAGGCGCCCCAGCAACGATACGTGCCAACGGGCATCGCCAGCAAAGCCCGGCCAGCTGCTGTCCTCTCACCAGAACCGACTATCGCCTCCATCCTCCAGCCTGCAAGTGCCTCCGAGCGGGACGTGATCACCCTTTTTGGCGCTCTTGGTGCTGGTTCGAAATCCGTAGAGGATGACGAGCTGCGGAGATCGGGCGGCGGCGGAGGAGGGGCTGGCGGGACGCCGCGCGTCGACCGGCCGCCGGTTATGCGATCTTCTTCCCGCAAGCCGTCATCGATGGAGACGGCGAGCCGGGCGGCGATCGCGGCCGGTGCGCAGGCAGTCGTCATCAAGGTCACATCGACTGTTTCGAGCAGGGCGTCGGCCGTGGGTCTGATGACCTATCTCGGTACGCGGGAGGTCGAAAAGGAAAACGGAGAGAAGGGAAAGGTCGACATCCCGATTATCGACCAGGAGGGTGTGACGATTGCGAGCCGCGAAGAACGGGCGGCCGTTCTGCAGGAGTGGCTGTCAGAGTTTCGCGAAGCCTATGCGGTGAACGCAGTTGCCACCTTGTCGATCAATTTGCCGGAGGCGGTGAACGATGAGGATCTTCACGATGCGCTGAACTCGGCGTTCGGCTCCAAGCCCTTTCTCTATGCTCGCAATCCGGACGGTCAGGTTTCCGTCTTTGTTGTTACTGATCTTCCGTCAAGGAAGATTGTCGGTGCGCTCAGGACGCGCGAAAAGGGAGAAGGGCCGGGGCGGGCGGTTGAGAACGTCGAGACCGATATTGCGCGCCGTTTGTCGAACGCCGGTGTCTCGGCCGAGGTCCGCATTCTCGGCGCCGCGGTCTCTGAAAAGTCGGGCCGCTATTTCCTCGAGAAGTTCCTCCGCACGGAAAAGCATGCCATCACTAGCGCCGGCGAGCAGGTGCAGCGTGGCCCGGCGATCAAGAGCATGGTAGACAGCATCTGGCGGAATTGGTCGAGCGACATCCGGACCGTCGAGCCGCGCAATGCCTTCCATGTGATTTTCTCCGCCCGAGCCGGGACGGATGCGGAAGCGATGAATCGTGCCGTTCGTGACTTCCTTAGCGAGCAGGTGGCCGGCCATCGCTGGATCACGGCTCATCACCCCGATACCGGTCATGTGCATGTCCACACGATGATCTCGGCACGCGACGATATCGGCAAAGCATTGCGGCTAACGAAGCCGGAGCTTTATGCATGGCGGGAGCGGTTCGCAGCGAAGGCGCGCGAGCACGGCATCGCCATGGTCGCTACACGTCGCGCGGATGTTGCGGCGACCCGACCCTATAGCCAAGCACAGGCCGGCGCCTATGAGCGCGGCCGATCCGATCCACGTTATCTGAAGTCTGCTGCGGTCAATCAGCGTGTCGAGCGCAAGCGGGTGGGCGTTGTCGATCGAGCGACACTCTCCAATGGCAACCTCGCGCTCGCCCCGAAATGGCAGGCGACGGCCATCGCGCTGAAGGGGGCAGGGGCGAAGCCATCGGTCATCGCAGCAGCCGACAGGTTCGCAGCCGCGGCGACCACTCATGCACCGCATGCTACTTTGCGTGCCAGCGGCTTCGTTCTTCTCCGGTTGGAAGTCGAACAGGCCATGGAACGCGAGACGGTGGCTGTTATTCTCGAAGGCGCTATCGGCGTCGAGGCCAAATTGATTTCCGTCGCGGGGAAGTCCGTCCAGGTCCTGGCGCCAACGACCGCGAGCGTCAGCAAGATTGAGCGCGAGTTGGCCAAGCAGGGCGAAGAGTTTGGTCCCGGTTCCGAGACACGGTCCGTTGCCAGAGGTTTTCAGACGCGGTTGCTGTCGCATGGATTGCGTGCCTCCGTCGTCGTCGAGGCGGCCGGCTCCGCGAAGCATAGTGCGCCGTCGCCTTGGCTGCAGAAGAAATTCGATACTTTGACCGAGCGGTCCGCTGCGCCGCCGGACGAGCCACTAGCGGAATTCAAGGCCCTGATCACAACCATTCAACAGCAGAAGGAAAACGCTATGCCCCTATCGCTGAAACAGTTCGACGAGCGCGTTTCGCGTGCCACCAAATCGATGGATCGCCTTGAAGGGATGGTTGATAGCAGCGCCGAGCGCCAGGCGGTCGAGGAAATGCGGCGCGAGATCTCTGCACTGTTCGCGGAGCAGCGTCGCGATATCGAGATGCAGCAGGTAAGGTCGGCTACGGAAACTAATGGGGGAGGGGGTACATCGGCGGCGGCACGTTCAGATGACGGTCAGGCGCAGGGCCGACCGGCCCCTTCTACCGTCGATCCCGCCATCGCGGCACAGCAGCAGGCTATTGCCACTGGCCGCGCCTCTCGGGCCGCCCGCGAGCAGGCAGGCGCGGCGAAAAATGCACAGTATGAACATCGCCAGCAGGTTCTCCACCAAGCGGAACAGGACCGCCAGCGAGACAATGGTCGCGACGGCGCGGAGCGTTAATCCGCCGCTATTCCTGCATCAGGCCATCGAAGACTTCAAGCAGGGCATCTACGATGGCCTGGCCAAGGGCGTTGGCCGTTGCGGCAACTTCGTCTTCGCCGTGGTCACGCGTGGCGATGGCGAGATTGCCGCCTTCGTCAGCAACAATCGCCTTAGCCCGTTCAATTGCCCAAAGGGCGAAATCGCTGCGGCTGGAAATCGTTATCGTCTCGCTCTGCTCGTCCATGGCGTTCACCTTCCGTCTGGCCGCACAACTGGCCGTCTGTTTCGCTGATACTGAAACGCAGCCATATCGTTGGGCGCATATCGGGGGAACCATCTTCAGCATCTATCGACTGAATTCATTCGGAATTTCTACTCTGAGTGTTTGCACCGCGCCGCGTGATCGCCTAGACTCACGGCTGAAGCAGTCACGCGCTGCTTTGGGGCGTGGAAACCCCTCATAGCTAGGCAGGTGCCGCGACATGGCACCACTCTTCGACCTTTGCGGTCGGGGATCCTGCGGCGTATGCAACAGGTTCCTCGGAGCTAAAGGCCGTAGGGCCGTGCTATGCGGTTTCCAACTCCCCGATCACCAGGGGTCAAAGAGCAGAAGCGGGGGCGTACCGCGTTGCTCTGGGAGGAAACCGAGTGTCAGCAGCACCTTCCTTCACATTCTACACCTATTCGCCCACCTTCCAGTCGGCCGGGTCGCGTTGGCGTGACGATGTGGTCCGAAGTCCGTTTTTCGGTAGTGCGGAGAGTGCCCGCCAGGCGATCGTTGATTTACGCGAAGCGGTTTCAAGTGAACCGGATCACGATTTACCGCCAATGCATCTTGAGCGCGTCGTGACACTCCCGGTGACCAAGGAGGCAATGGTCGCGCTGCTCAATAGTGGCGTCGGGGCGATCGTCAAAAAGTATGATATTCTCGAAACGATCGAGGAGAACTGAATGGCGAAGACGCCTGACCCGATCGACGTGGAAGTCGGAAGCAAGATCAAAGCGCAGCGCCGCTTGAGGGGCATGAGCCAGGATACCCTGGCTGCCTCGCTAGGCGTCACTTTCCAGCAGATCCAGAAATACGAGAAGGGGACGAATCGGGTGAGCTCCAGCCGCCTCGCCGTGATTGCGAAGACATTCGGCGTGCCGCCCTCGTATTTCTTTCCTGATGCGGACGATTCCAGGCAAGGTATGGTGGCTGCGGCGCCCGAAATCACCAGCTTTCTCGAGACAAACGAAGGGCGTGATCTCAACCTTGCATTTTCACGGATCAGTTCAAATAGGATGCGCCGAAAGATCGTCGGCCTTGTTACCGCCTTAGCCGACGCATTTCAGCCGGAAGATGTTTCCGGCACCTGATGACGGCGCGCACAAATGTTTGTTAGGCTACTTATTGAGAATGCTGCGACGCAGCATAGATTCAGGAGATTGGAATCTGCACTCTTCCTCTCAGCAGTCTCGCGCGACGGTCGAACTTCCTCCTCCCGAAATCGGCAGACAGAATCAAGGCCTGGTGCAACTGCTCTCGCATCGGGCTTTCTCCGCGCAACCGGCCGGCTGGGCGCTGTCCAAGTCCGCCTGTACCACGCCGGCGATGCCGAAGATGCATACGCCTCTATAGAGGTGGGCCCGGCGGCGGCGGTACAAAACGATGTGGCGGAGAACAGCGGAGCCGGTGACATTGCCGACGATCCGATGACAATGGAGTTGGCGGCGATCAACGCCTTGCTGGTCCGCTCCGAGTCGGTGATTGTCGCGGCGAAGGCGCCGGCGCGCGGTAATGAGGGCGACCGTTCGTGTATGATGTGGACTGGGACGAGAACGCCCGTCTCGATGAATCGTGCGCCGTTCTAACAAAAATCAACGACATGCCGCCAGTGCTTCAGACCGTGCTGGCGCTTGATGCCTGGAATAATCTCGCCCTCCTGCAGCACGCGCCCTGGCTTGGTCGGCTTCTGGCCCCGTCCCTCCTGCACCAAGCGGGCCTCAGCAACGGCGGGCATCTCTTCGCCCTCAATATCGGCCTGAAGATCGTGCCCGTCGAGTGTCGTCGGCATCGCGACCGCAACATTCGTCTTTCGGCGATCCTACATGGTTTCGCGGTGGCTGCCGAACTCGGGATGAGGGAGCATGACCGGCTGACTTTGGCGCGTACCATGATGGAAAGGCGTCTTGTCGGTCGGCGCACTTCGTCACGCCGACCGGGGCTAATCGATCTGCTCATAGCGCAGCCGCTGGTCTCGGCCGAGATGGTCGCTGGCAACTTGGACGTCACGCCGCGGGCGGCACTTCGGCTGATTGATGAGCTCGGTCCATGTGAGATTACAGGGAGGAGCAGGTTTCGAGCGTGGGGCGTGATTTGATGGATATTGAATCTCTCCGTGGACGCCACTTTCGATGCATTCCGGCAACCTCGATGCCGTAACCGATCATGGCGTCCACGGCCGAGGTCTGCACGGCGCTGAGTTTGCAAGCGTGGAGTTCAGAAATAGCGGACTTCTTCAGCTTCGATGCTGAGAGGGTCCTTGCCTCTTTTGTTCAGCCAAGAGTAAACTGGTGGTACACGGTCCGCGATTGATTCAACATGGATATCGATCAGGCAAGGCCCCTGGTGATAAGCAAATGCTGCGGCGAGGGCCGAATCCAGTTCACGGGAATTGGTGGCCGTCCATGCCTTTACATCGAATGCCTCCGCGATCGCCTGTCCGCGCGGCGGGAGGAAGTCGACTCCAAAGCACTGATTGTGGCCCTTCAAGCGATGGAGCCCTTTGATCCATCCAAACGTTCCGTTGTTGAAAAGCAGCAAAATGGCGGGGACCTGCAAGCGGACGAGAGTTTCCAGTTCTCCGACGGTCATGCCGAACGACCCGTCACCAAACATTCCGATCGGTCGGCACTCCTTGTCGGCAAACCAAGCGCCAACGGTCGCTGGAAGGGCGGAACCGAGGCCACCGAATGCCCGAGGAATTGCGATCCGGGTACGATTGTCCTTGAGCCTCAAGAATCGTGTCATATGAGGAGTCGGTGTTCCAGCGTCCGAGTAGATTCGGGCCGGTTTTCCATATGCGTCAAGTGCCTCGTTGAAGCTACGGACAGCTCGCTCCGGCCGTAGCGGCGCGGCTTCCGAATTAAGCAACATCTCGGCATTTTCCCAGAAGTTGGCACGGAGCGTGTTGAGCTCGTCAACCCAATGCTGAGTCCGGGAAGCGTCGTTATCGTCGGGGGCCATTTCGAGCAATTTCCGCAGGACCAACTGCGCATCTCCCTGCACGGAAACGACGTTTTCATAGTTATTCGCCATCACCTCCGGATCGATATCAATCTGCGCAACGCGTTTGTTCAGGGTTACCTTCGGAAAGGTCCAACCGATGGTTACGACCGAACCCATTCGGGATCCAACAAAGAGGACGAAGTCCGCATGTTCAAGCGACCAGTTTGCATGCGGATGGAAGCCATTGTCACCAATCACCCCGACAGCGAGGCGATGGTCATCCGGCATGGTGCCTTGACCGGTCATGGTTGTGCAGACTGGTATGTTCAAACGCTCCGCCAGTTCCGTTATCTCAGTTCCGGCACACGAGCGATTGACACCGCCGCCAGAAACGATCAGCGGCCGCTTGCTGCTGGTCAGCAACGACATGACCGCTTCCAGCTTATCAGCCGGTGGAAGCGTCGGGTAAGCCGGGAAGGTCATGCACTCATGTTCGACATGCAAGGAAATCCTTGACGGATCGATTTCAGCGAGGAGCATATCTTCCGGGATCTGCAGATGCACGGCGCCAGGCTTGCCGGAGCATGCGACGCGGAATGCCCGTCTGATGATCTCCGGAAGCTTTTCCGGCGACTTGACCTGCACCGACATCTTCGTGATGGGATCGAAGAGGCGCGCGCAGTCCAGCTCGGTCAAGACGCCACGCCCTTCACCTGGGAGGGGAATGTCGATCGTCAAAAGGATAACGGGAACCGACGACATGTTGGATTCTGCGACCGGCGGCAAAGAATACATGGCCCCGGCTCCGGACGGGCACTCGAATACACCCGGCTTACGCGTGAAGCGCCCGTATGCATCGGCCATATAGCCGGCGGAACGTTCGTCCCTCGCCATAACGTGACGGATTTTTCCTTCACGTTCCTGAAGAGCCTCATAGAGCGGGACGTTTGTATCCCCAGGAACACCGAAGATAACCTCGACGCCGTAGCCGATGAGCATCTCCACCAATATGTCTGCACCACGCATCGTTCTCTCCTTCAGTATTCGTTATAAGATTCAAAGAATTGACTCAGCTTGGGAGCAGTTTAGGAGCCAGACCCTAGGCCTATTAGAGGCGTCATCATCGGGATCACGACCTCAGTCGAAGTCGCAGCAGCAGACCAGTTTTGGACACAACTCCTCATCGCCGCTGCCTACAATGGCCGCGGCCCCTCCGCGCGTCGTCTGTTCATGACAGGGATGTGCATTCGCAGCACATCTGTTGGTCAACGTGAGATCATTCTAGTCTAGCAGACCCGGCTGAGCGGGAAGACCCCCTTAGTGCTCACGGCTAGTAACCTCCCCGGAAATGGGACCGCACACAGCTAGCGCGCACATAATTGATCATCGTTGTGAAATCGAAGACAGGGACATGAATCTGATCCTGAAGCGATTTTGCGTATGGCGGGAGGTTCGAGCACTCGAGCAAAATGGCGCCAATGGAAGGATGCTGATCGATTAGCCCCACCCCGATAGCGACAACCTCCTGGCTGACAGCTTCCGGATCGATGTCCCCCATTTCGTCAAGGATCGCATGGCGAAATTCCGACTGCTTCTGCATGCCTCCGACGAATATCTCCCGGTCCTGCGCTGGAAAAGCCTTGCGCAGCATATCGTCCGTTAGGCTGCTGGAATTAGCACATATGATCCCTATCGACTGGGAGGGGGGCAGGAGTGCCGAAATCAAGGGCAATTGCAGCAAGCTTGACATCATCACCGGAACATCGACAGCTTTTCGCACTATGTCTTGGAAATGCAGCATGTAGCCGCAATCGCTCGTGATTGCCTTGACACCCTGCCGCTGGAGATGGAGTGCAGCGTCCACGATATTTTGAGCGAGGCTTAGATCCCCCTCCTCAACAAGACGCTTGATCGTCACGTCGGGGACAAGGTGATACAGAACGGGGAAGTCGTAGGTGTAGGCGTTCCCGACATCACCAGGGATGAACGGGTTGAAGCAGTCGATCATCAATATCCCAATGTCGTGACCGTAGCTTATCGCTCCTTGCCTTCCCTTCAGACGTTTCATGTCATCCTCGATCCCGTTTTCGATTCGGCCAGCTCAGTCGTCACTATGCCGCCTGCTGAATGTGATCGGCCATCTTCTCGGCGATCATCATCGTGGAGAGGTTCGTTGTCGCGCAGGGGACCGAGGGCATGACCGATGCATCGACGACCCACAGGCCTTCGACTCCATAGACCTTTCCGCGAGAGTTGACGACAGCCGCCTTGTCGTCCGGTCTACCCATGCGGCAGGTTCCACAAGCATGCCAGTCGCCCTGCACCCCGGTGCGTATCCACTCCTCGAGACTGTGCTCGTCATTCAGTACTTTATCGAGGGTGAAACGACTGTCGATCGCCTTGCCGAGAACGAAGTTGCGAGCCATTCCGCCCATGTCGAGAAAGCTGGCGGCGATCCGGGTCTTGACGTCGTTGATCCAGGTCTTTGCCGCGAGATTCCTGAGCGAGTCTGCATAGATGCCGGGCCAGAACGTTCGAACATAGTCATTAACAGGAGCGCTTGAAAGAATACCGCTTACCCACCGAGCCGTGGCCTTCATACGGTTCAAATCACGAATATCGGCGAGATAATTGAAGGCCACGAGCGGGTGCTCATTGGGGTTCTTGCTGCGCAGTTTGACGAATCCTCTCGAATAAGCCTTGTTCGGGCCGAAATTGACCATCGCAAGGCGCTTGCCAACCTCGCTCCAAGCAAACCGACCAGAAACAGTCAGTTTCATATCGGTTGGTGGGCAGCCCTCGTAGCCCGAGCTCCAACGCATATGCATCAAAAGACTGCTTTTTACGTAGTCGTCCATCATGCCCTTGGGGTCGAGATACACAGCGAAGCCGATCAAGGGATGGTCCTGCAGGTTCTGACCGACGCCCGGCCGATCGGCAACTACATCAATACCCAGTTCGCGAAGGTGTTCGGCTGGCCCTATGCCTGTCCGCATCAACAGCGCCGGCGAGTGCAGGGCGCCGGCCGACAGGATCACTTCTTCCGCGTGGATTGTTTCGGTCTTCCCCTTTCTGCGGAGAACAACGCCCTTCGCAACCCTGCCTTCGAGAAGGATGGATTCAACATGGGCTTCGGAGACAATCGTCAAGTTCGAACGCCGGCGCGTCGCCTCGTCGAGATAGCCTGCGGCCGAAGACACGCGATGATCGTAGACATTGTTACGGGTAAACGGAAAGCAACTGTCGATCGGTTCGGCATGACAATTGTCCACGTAAGGGATTCCCTTGGTCGCAACGCCTTCCCTCATGGCAAGCGCAAACTTGCTCCAGTGCTGAGGAAAGGTCCGTCGAATAGGGATTCGTCCTGCCGGCTGCCCGCTTACGGCGGGAAAGTCGATGTCGTTCTCCATTTTTTGAAAGTATGGTTCGCAGTCTCGGTACGACCATCCATCCGCTCCGAGCTTTTCCCATTCGTCGTAATCAGATGGAAGCCCACGAATGGCAACCTGGCCGTTGACCGTCGATCCGCCGCCCATGACGCGCGCCTGTTCGTAGCGCCTTGGTTTCATGTCTGCTTCTATCTGCTGCGGCGACCGGTTACCGACCGGGTCTGCGTATGCTGTCAACTCGGTCCAGTAACGGTTGGGCTGGAAATAGTCTGGGAGAAATGCATCGCCATAAACCGATCGCGGCACGTCTTCTGGCGGGGTATCGGGACCAGCCTCGATCAAGCATACATTATGCTTCCCGGTCTCGGAGAGTCGGTTGGCGAGGACGCATCCGGCGGAGCCGCCACCTACGATCAGATACTTGTATTTCATTGAAATCCACTCGTTTGCCGGAGACCAAATTCCATGCCGGTCGGAAGTATGGAGATAGCCGACAAGACCTTCTCCGACGCCGTGCGCGGGCAATGTGTGGAGCAGGCTAGCCGCTTGAGAAATCGAGCAGAATACAAATATGCGATGCCCTTGTAGGGGAAACCTTGGAACTTTGGCCGCGTTGGCGCGAATTGCTATCGAACGCAAGCCGCGATCTTTCTTGTAGTCATTTCAAGGGGCTTTTGCTACCAAACTTGGCGTGAACCAGTGGGGCAATGCAGCATCTCCAGGCGCTCGAACGCGCCCGGATATAGAACAAATGCCCATCAAGGAAAATGTTTCTCAATGAAGAATGTCAGCCTGACCCTCGTCCAAACGTTCCATCTGGTCGCGAAGGAAGGTTCTTACTCTGCCGCCGCTCGAAAATTAAATATTTCCTATCAGTCTGTAGCTAATCATATTCGTCGTTTCGAACAGATACTCGGCGAGAGATTGGTCGTGTCGGAGCAAGGCGCAAAGACAACGGTTCTGACCGCACGCGGTCGCACGCTTTACAATCTGCTTGTACCAGAGCTGGACGCGATGTTGAGCCGTCTTAACGAGCTCATCGATAAGGAGCGTCCCGTCATTCGTTTCGGCATGCCGCAGGCGATCTTCTACTATCTTTTCCAACCCATCATTGGCGAATTCAGTTCCACATATCCGGAAGTTCAGATCGTTTGCTATGAACGCGACGTAGCATTGGTGGAACTGGTGAAGACCGGACAGGTTGATGCCTTTATAACGGAGCGGCCGTTCATTGGTGATGAAGTGGTGCAGCACGCGCTCGGCAGTTACAAACTCGCCTTGATCTACCCGATGGACTGGCAATCGCCAGACGAGTTTGCGTCAGTTGCGGACTGGGCTGATGGGAAGCCCTACGTTACGTTTGAGCCCGGTCATATGTTGCGGAACATGGCATTGGACCTCATGCGCAGAGACGGGAAATCGCCGAGAGTTGCGATTTCGACATCGTCGAGCTCCAACGTTAAACGCTGCGTGGAGACAGGGCTCGGCTTTACAATACTGCCTACCTGGACGCTTGAAAGCGCGCGCTCGCACCTTGCGGTTAGAGTTTTAGAAGAGGTGCAGGATATCCCGGTCTATTTTGGGGAATCGAAATATCTCTCCCAAAACCCCTACATCTTGTTGCTCAAAAATCTCTGTCAGCAGAAATTCCCACAGCTCTTTGAGATCAATCACGACTACGGTGACATGCCAATATCCTCGGAAACTGCCGGAAAGCCATAGAACCGTCGTCTATTCCGGCACAGACGTTCCTCAAGCGTCGAGGCCGACCTGCGTAGCGAACTTCACGGACAGATAAGCATCAAGGCCTTCCGTGCCTCCCTCGGAGCCAAAGCCGCTATCCTTAACGCCTCCAAACGGATGCTCCGGCAGACCCAATCCATGATGATTGATCGATATCATGCCCGCCTCGATTCGGTTCGTAAGCGCGGCCGCTGTTTTCGCCGAAGAAGTGTAAGCGTAGGACGCAAGACCATAGGGAAGGCGGTTCGCTTCCATCAAGGCGTCATCGAAGTCGTCGAACGAGTTTATAAGGGCCACCGGGCCAAAGGGCTCGACGTTGCGAGCCTTGGCGTTGATCGGTGCGTTGACAAGGATCGACGGTAAGCGTCCGGTGAATCTGCCTTTGAGATTTCCCGCGAACACCTGAAGTTACGTCACTAATTCCGTCATTAGAGACGTCATCAGGGATGAACTATGGGCCGCATGGAGATT
>NZ_SCNN01000039.1 GCF_005503535.1 Mesorhizobium comanense
AACATCACGGTCGATGTCGAGCTGATCGTGCCGATCGCCATGGAAGAGAAGCTGCGCTTCGCCATCCGTGAAGGCGGCCGCACCGTCGGTGCCGGCATCGTCGTCACCATCAAGGAATAATCGATCCGGCCTTGGCCGGCTCGACAAGGAAAGGGCGGTCTTCGGGCCGCCCTTTTTCGTTTGGGAGCGGCCTCTGCCACTGGTGGCGCGCGGGGTCTCAAAGCTGTTGCAAGCGCCGTCGCCGCAACTAGTATAGTTGCATTGAGGGAGCTTCGCCGCAGTGGTTCAAGGGCGCTGTTTCAGGGGCCACGCATGGTGGGTGTGGGCAGTGGTCTGCCTCGTCCTCGCCATGGCGCTGCCTGTCACCGCGGTGCGAGCGCAGGAGGGGCCTCCCGACATAGCGCCCATGCGCTTCGTCGTCGTGCGAAGCAATGCGCCGGGATGCGAACCCAACTGTCCTGAATGGATATCGGCCGACGGTGCTATCGAGGCCAACACCCCATCGCTCTTCAAGCGCACGCTGAAGGCGCTCAAGGGACGACAGCTTCCTGTCGTCGTCAATTCACCCGGCGGCAATGTCGAGGCAGCCCTGGCGCTCGGCCGCATGATCCGCAAGAACAAGCTCGACATTGCCGTCGGCGTGACCGTTTTTTCCGGTTGCCAGCCGCAGGTGAAGAATTGCAGCGACAACAAGGGCAGGGGCGCCGACTATTTCGGCATGGCCTATGACGACGGAGCCATGTGCAACTCCGCCTGTCCATTGATGTTTTCGGGCGGTGTGCGCCGTGTGGTTGGCGATTTCGGCTATCTCGGCGTCCACCAGATCACCACCACCTTCCAGCGGGAGAAACTGCTTTACCGGACCACCTACCGCATCGTGAACGGCAAGAAGAAGGTCATCAGCACCAAGGTGGTCAGCCGCAAAAACGCCGGCAGCTACAAGACCTACGAGATGAGCAAGGCGGTCGAAAAGACGCTTTCGGCCTATCTCAGCGAAATGGGGATAGGCGGCGGCGTGCTGGAGATCATGAAGGCCACGCCAGCCAGCGAAATCCGGCAGATTCCGCTGGACGACATGCTGGCGATGAAGCTGGTCACCAGCAACGACACCGTGGATCTGTTGACCACGGCAAGCCTGTGCCGGCTGGACCAGCCGGCCGCGAATTGCCGGGAAATGGCGGGACCAGTCAACAAGGCGATACCCTCCACCACGGCTGCCGAGCCCGCCGGGCCGGAAAGCGCGAAGGCCGGCGCGGAGATGCGCTTTGTCGTGGTTCGCGGCAGCAATCCGCTGTGCAATCCCGAATGCCCGGAATGGATATCGGCGGAAGGCGTCATTACCGGCCAGACGTCGCAGAAGCTGCGCCAATTGCTGGCCATGCTTGGCGGCCGGCGGCTGCCTGTCGTGATCAGTTCGCGGGGAGGCGATCTGCCCGGCGCCTTGGCGATGGGACGTCTGATCCATGAAAGGAAGCTCGACGTCGCCGTGGCCCGGACAGATTTCGTCGACTGCGACCCCGGCGCATGGAATTGCGTGGCCAGGGAGGGCGCCTATGCCGGGTTGAGCATCGATGTGGGCGCGGCTTGCGATTCGGCCTGTGCGCTGGTGCTTGCCTCCGGCGCCAGACGGCTTGTCGGCCGCCAGGCATGGCTTGGCCTGTACCCGATGGGACAGAAGCAGGCGGTCAAGGCCTATCTGGCGGAAATGGCGATCAGCCCCGACCTGTTCAAGGCGATCGAACGCAACGCCATCGAGCGGCAGCTAGAGCCCGCCCAGATGCTGAAGACCGGGCTCACGACTGGGCCGCAATCGGTCGACGCGCTGACCGGCGCCACCATCTGCAAGGCCGTTCCCAAGCCGGAAAATTGCGGAACCTTGCCATCGGCCAATGCCGAGGCCGGCGCGCCCGCCAAGTTGTAGTGCCCGCGGCACTGGCCATCGAGGCAGGTTGAGCCGCGGCCGATTTTTCCTCTATCGTCGGCAAGGGCGCCGGGGCCGACGGAGAATCTGAAATGAGCCAGGGCATTCCGACATTGTATGAATGGGCCGGCGGCACCGAGGCGCTGAATCGGCTGACGCAAACCTTCTACGACAAGGTGGCGCGGGACCCGGTCGTCGGGCCGGTGTTCAAGACCATGTCGCCCGACCATCCCGCCCATGTGGCGGCCTTCATCGGCGAGGTCTTCGGCGGACCGAAAACCTACAGCGAGAAATTCGGCGGCCACCGCGAGATGGTCATGCATCATCTGGGCAGGCATTTGACGGAGGAGCAGCGCCGGCGCTGGATCAACCTGCTTGCTGATGCCGCCGATGAGGTCGGGCTGCCCGACGATCCCGAATTCCGCTCGGCCTTCATGGGCTACATCGAATGGGGATCGCGGCTGGCCCGGATGAACTCGAATCTCGGCGAGACCTGCGATCCGCAGACCGAGCCGATGCCGGCCTGGGGCTGGGGTGTGCCCGGCGGTCCGTACAAGGTTCCGGCGGGCAAGTGAGCCTGACGCGGGCCGCGGAGGCTTTCGGGCGCGGGTAGTGTGCTGGCATGAATGCGGCATTTCTGCAAAATACCAGCTATGGCCACTGGGTCGTCAGCTTCGTCCTGCATTGGACTTTCGGACTCAAGCTTCTGATCTGGCATGGGCGTTGTGGCCTGCGCTGACGCGATCGCGGTCATCCGCCGTTATCTCTCAAAACGGCTCTTGAGTTCTCATCTGCTTTGTGAAATAGCAGCACCCGATACGGGCATAGCTCAGTTGGTAGAGCGGCGGTCTCCAAAACCGCAGGTCGTAGGTTCGAGCCCTGCTGCCCGTGCCATTTCCCAAGGGAAATAAAGCACTTAGGAATCGCCTTGCTGAGCGGGAACGCCGCAAGTAGCCGCTGCCAACCAATTCATTTCGGAATATGAGCTCCCGACTGAAGGCAGCGCGATGCCCTCGGGGTCGAGGATCATCACAGGCGTGTTCGCAGCTACCTCCGCGGTATTTCGGCAAAATCGGCCTATGGACCATCAATGCCAGTACCCGTTGGTCCTGATCGCGGCTGTGCCCGATGGCACCGGACACCCTGCGCGTAAAGGTTGGTTATCGAATTTGTGCTAGGCACCAGCTGATGGCGCTTCACCATGTTGTCAGCTGACGCACTTGCGTCGTTTGACCTGTCGCAGGTTTTGGAACATGTCGGCTTCGAGAAGCGCCATCGGCGAACTTCGAACAGACCAGTTGGACGGCCTGAGATGTTTGGCGTTCTTGATGGTTTTCTTTTTCCATTTCAAGGCGCCCGCCGACTATACCGTACCTGTCATGATCCAGGCACAAGGGTGGGTTGGGGTCGAAGTATTTTTTGCCCTGTCCAGTTTCCTGCTTTTTCGGCTGTTCGACCAGGAACAGGTCCGAACAGGAACGATTTCCATCTCGCGATTCTTCGTGCGCAGACTGTTGCGCATCTATCCGCTGATGGTGCTTTTCCCGCTTGCCATGCTGCTCGTTTACGGCGCCGACAACCCTGCCGCCTACGGATGGCTTCTCGGCGTGATCTCGTTTGTCGGCAACTACATCTACTGGTTTCCGGAGGTAGGATGGTCGCTCCGATACACAGGCCAGCTTTGGTCGCTGTGCTATGAATTCCAGATCTATCTGTTCCTGCCGTTTTTGTTTCTCATCTATCTCAAGGTTGGCGAGCGCGCCCTTGCCGCAGCCCTGCTCTGCATCCTGCCTCTGTGCCTGCTCGGGCGAGCAGCGTTCGTTCTGAGCGGGCTGTCCTTTCAGATGATCTACATGACACCGTTTCTGAGGCCTGAAGCGACAGTCGCTGGAATTCTCGTCGCAATGGGCGTAACCAGGAAATTCCCTCTGCCGATGGTCGCCGCTGCATTCTTGTCAAGTGGGGTTGCTCTCATCGTTCTTCCCCATGACCAGACCCTTGGCGGACCGGTCTACGTCTTTCTCCTGGCAGGCATTTTCGCCGGGTCGCTGCTCCATTTGGCGCTGTATGCGCAAAGCCTCGCGAGCCTGCTGCGCTGGCCGCCGCTGGCATATCTTGGAACGATTTCCTTCGGCCTCTACGTCTTCCACCCCTGGTCGTTCGAAGAAGGCAAGCTCCTGCTCGGCATGGTCCACATCCCGGAAACCTACGTTGCAACATGCCTGGCGGGCCTGGCACACTGCATTCTGCTGGCAACGTTGAGCTACCGCTTGCTGGAACTGCCGCTGCTACGGCTGAAACCGCGTCACGCCCGCCCCAACACGGCCCAAGGCGCCGAGGTGGCCGCTACGTAGAGCGCGAACGGAGCGGCCGGGAGAGGGTGTCCCGATGTCAGAGCAGGCGCCCCAGCAGAGCGATCAATTCGCTCTGGCGGCGAGTGTCGGTCTTTTGGAAAATCGCCTTCAGCCTTTGCCGCGCTGTTTCGGACGCGATCCCCAGCATGTCGGCGGCTTCTTTTGTTGAATGGCCAAGCAAGAGCGCCTCGCACAGCCGCTGTTCGGCGGGTGTCAGACCGAAGGCCGTGGTCAAAGCCGCCATTGTGCCGGCTTCGGACGGCACGGACAGGTTGCGCACGATGAGCAAGAACAGCGGACTGCCGGAAAACGGGTTACGAAACCCCGATCCCGCGGGAAGGCGCGCAACGGCGATCTGATGGGCGCCATGGGCGAAGAAAACCCGTGTCGTCGCATCCGGTTCCAGATCGGCCGCCAGAAGCCTGAGCGTATCCGCCAGCCAGGCATTGATATCGGATGCCAGAACGCAAAACTTGCCCGCCCGCGTTGAAAGTACTTTGCGCCGCTGAAATTCGCTCTCGGCCAGCGCGTTCGCCTCCACGACCCTCAACCGATCATCGATCACGCAGGCGATGTCGCCGGAGCGCGAAACGATCGCGGCGGCAGATCTCTCGCGGTCCAGGGTTCGTTCGAACAGGCGCGCTGCCTCCACGGATCGCAGCAGCGGCCTGGCGATGCCGCGCAGCAATTCCGAGACGGGTTGGTCGTAGTTGCCGGCGCGATTGACACCATAGTGCACGCCAACGGCAGCTAGATTGTCGCCACTGGCCTCCAGAATGATCGCTGCCCCCGCCCGCAGTTCGGCGGGGAGCCAGTCGTAGAACTCGGTGTGGCTGAAGCTGCCGGAGGGGCAGTCGCGCTCGCTGACCATCACCGTGCCGGACGGCACGGAACGCATGGGCTGAACCCACGGATTCAAGCTGCAATAATATTGCCGGTAGCTGGCCTCGTCGTCCGGATCGATGTTGAGGACACGGTCGTAGTCGACCCTGTTCCGGCGCAGGTTGAAGCGCTGGAGCATAATGCAGGTGCCCGGCAGCGCACCGCCGAGCTGTTCGACGAAGTCGTCCCACGCGCTTGCATCAAAAACCGCACGATCGGCCGTTTCGGCGATCCGCGAGGACGTGTCTGTTATGAATTTCTGATCAAATACAATATTCTGCAATTCCTTCCCCACCCCCGCCATACATATCGTCCACAGCGCGGCCAACGCAAGGGTGAGCGGCCGCGTCGTTGAGGGGTCAATTCGGCACGCCCTGCTGCCGAGCCGGCTCGAACTAAGGGACGTGCGATTGGCGGGGCGGCACCCCCCATTTGGGTGTTGCTCATCCATGGCCGTATCGCGCTAGGGGTACCAGCATTGGGCTCTTGCCAACTGGGACCGGCGCCTTCGCGCCGGCTGCCAGTGGCTTGACAATCCTGAAGCGGGGCACGGTGGGGCAGCAGTGAAGTCAGCGATCGCAATTTCGTCGCGCGCCAGGGCGTCTGGCCTGCGTTGCACAACGTCACTGCTCAGCCTGGCGGTCGCCGTCGCGGCGACGGGCGCGGCCTCGGCCCAGCAACTCCCGACCGGCGGCACGGTGACCACCGGCTCCGCGACGATCTCGCAAACAGGCCCGAACCTCATCGTCACGCAGACATCGCGCAACGCCATCCTGTCGTGGCAGAGTTTTTCCATCGGCGGTTCGGCAAGCGCGCATTTCGAGAACGGCACCGGGGCCACGCTCAACCGCGTGACGGGTAGTCTGCCTTCGTCCATCGATGGCTCGCTCACCGCGACCGGTTCGCTCTACCTCATCAATCCGGCTGGCGTCGCGGTCGGCACGGGCGGCATGGTGCGCACGGGCGGCTCGTTCGTCGCCTCCACGCACGACACGACGGATGCCGACTTCCTCGATGGCGGCGGCCTCACGCTCAAGGGTGACAGCAAGGCTGGCGTCGTCAATCGCGGCACCATCGTCTCGCGCTCCGGCGATGTCGTGCTCACCGCGCGCCGGGTCGAGAATTCAGGTGACATCCAGGCGCCCAACGGGTCGGTCGGACTGCTTGGCGGCTATGAGATCGAATTGCGCGACACGTCGCTGGCCGACGGCAAGTTCGCGGTCAAGGTCGGCGGCGGCGACACCGAGGTCGCCAACAGCGGATCGATCCGCGCCGCCGAGGTCGAGCTGCGCGCCAATGGCGGCAATGTTCAGGCTCTCGCGGGCAATACCAGGAAGATCATCAAGGCAACCGGTGTCAAAAAGGTCGGGGGGCGCATTTTCCTGACCGCCGGCGACGGCGGCGCGGTGACGGTGACGCAGCGCGTCGTCGCCCGCCGCGCCGTCCAGCCCGCGCAGAAGGAAGCGGTCGCGGCACTTCCCGACTTCGGCCCGCTTCCCGCCGCTCGGCCGGGCTTTTCCGGCGGCGAGGTGCATGTGGCCGGCGGCACCGTCAGCCTCGGCGGGGAGATCGACACGGCGGGTTCGGCGGGCGCGGGCGGAACGATCACGGCGACGGCGGCCGGCGGCAAGCTATCGCTGTCCTCGACCGCGGCGCTCGACGCCTCGGGCGACAGAGGCGGTCTGATCCTGCTCGGCGGCGACTACCAGGGCGGTTCGGACCCTGCCACCCGCTATCTCGGCACGACGCTGGCCAGGGCCGTGACCGTGACGGTCGAGGCCGGGGCAACGATCGCCGCGAACGGCAGGGCAGGGGACGGCGGCAATGTCGTCGTCTGGTCGGACGGGAGGACTGACTTCGCGGGCACGATCAGCGCCAAGGGAGACAGCAAGGGCGGCAACGCCGAGGTGTCCGGCAAGGCCGTGCTTGCCTATACCGGCTTCGCCGACCTCTCAGCCGCGAACGGTGCTTTCGGCACGCTCCTGCTCGATCCCTACAACGTCACCATCTCCAGCGGCACCGACACCCTGGGCAGTGGCCCGGGCTTCACCGCCAACGCCAACAACAGCGTCATCAACGTGGCGACGCTGCAGGCAGCGCTCGCCGGCGCCAACGTCATCGTTTTGACCGGCGCCGGCGGCGGCCAGGCCGGCGACATCACGGTAGCGGCCCCGATCAGCTGGTCGAGCGGGTCGACGCTGACACTCGACGCCTATCATTCCATCGCCATCAACGCGCCGGTCACCATCGCCGGCGCCGGCGGTCTCAACCTCGTCACCAATCACGGCGGCAGCGGCGGTACGCTGTCCTTCTCGGGCGGGGTGCAATACACCGGCGCGCCGGGCAGCGGCCAGTCGCTCGCCATCAACGGCCAGTCCTACACGCTGCTCTACTCCATGAGCGATTTGCAAGGCATCAACAATGGGCTGAACGGCAGATACGCGCTGGCGAGGTCACTCGATGCGACAGGTGTCGCTGGCTGGGTGCCGCTCGGCACGGACGGCGGCGGAGCAATACTGAACAGCGGCAATGGTTTCGCCGGCACGTTCAGCGGTCTCGGCAACACCATCAAGAACCTGAACGTTGATATCGGGAACAACAACAATGCCGGGCTGTTCGGCTATTCGAGCGGTGTCATCGGGGACATCGGTTTGATCGGGGGCAGCATCAAGGGAGGCAATTACGTTGGCGGGTTGGTCGGGGCTCAGTACGGTGGCAGCATCGCGCGAGCCTATGCCACCGGAGCAGTCACGGGCGTCTATTCGATCGGCGGATTGGTCGGCATCCTCGTCAATGGCAGCGTCACACAAGCCTATGCGACCGGCCAAGTCACCGGCAACGAGTCCGTTGGCGGATTGGTCGGTGGTCTCGGTGGGGGAGGCGGCATCACGCAGGCCTACGCGACTGGGGCCGTCACGGGCGTGAATACCATCGGCGGATTGGTCGGGTTGCTGGCCAGCGGCAGTGTCACGCAAGCTTATGCGACGGGCAAAGTCACAGGCGACGGCTACGAAGTCGGTGGATTGGTTGGGTACCAGTACGATGGCAGCATCATGCAGGCCTATGCGACTGGTCGAGTCACTGGCACCATTGCCAGTAGCGTCGGCGGTTTGGTTGGTTCCCAGAGCGGCGGGACTGTCGCCTCCAGCTACTTCGACACGTTCTCGACTGGGCAGGCCGGAGCCAGCGGCGCGGGCAATCTCGCCGGCGTCGCCGCGGTAACCAGCGATCCGACTCAGGCCGGAGCGGCGAACTATGCCTACAAGCAGTCCGCCTATTCCAGCCTGAGCTTCACCACGACGCCCGGTGGCAACGGCTGGTATATGATCGACGGCCAGACCCGACCGTTCGGCGCCTGGGAATATTCCACGAGCATCGTCAACGGCCACCAGCTCCAGCTCGTCAACATGGACCTGAACGCCAGCTACCGGCTTGCGCGCGGCATCGATCTCGGCCCCGGCCTTGCCCCCGCGACGGTCAATGGCAACATCACCTATGCCGGTATGTGGCGTTTGGGCAGTTTCGTGCCGCTCGGCACCGATGGTGCCGGGACAAGGTTGAACAGCGGCAACGGGTTCGCCGGTGCGTTCGACGGCCTAGGCAATACCATCACCAACCTGAATGTCGATATCGGCAACTACAACTTTGCAGGTCTGTTCGGTTTTTCAAGAGGCACCATCCGCGACGTAGGCTTGGTTGGAGGTTCGGTTAAAGGTTCCAACAACGTCGGCGGATTGGTTGGGTTCCAGGGGGGCGGCGGCATCACGCGAGCCTACTCGAGCGGTGACGTGGGTGGCAATTTCGCGGTCGGTGGGTTGGTCGGGTATCGGGCTGGCGGCAGCGTCGCTCAAGTGTACGCCGCCGGTTCGGTCAAGGGCACAGACTCTGTCGGTGGGCTGGTCGGGGTTCAAACTTACGGTGTCATCGCCCAAGCCTACGCGACCGGCTCGGTCAAGGGGACTGAGTATGTCGGCGGGCTGGTCGGGTTACAGTATGGCAGCATCTACCAAGCCTACGCCACCGGCGATGTGAGCGGCAGTTACTCTGTCGGTGGGCTGGTTGGAGAGCAGCGGGACAGCGACGGACGCATCGAGCAAGCCTACGCCACCGGCATGGTGGCGGGCGCCAGCAACGCTGTCGGTGGGCTGGTAGGGAGCCGGTGGGACGGCAACGCTATCATCGATAGCTATTTCGACAAGTTTTCAACGGGACAATCCTTAGGTGTTGGAGACGGTTCTCAGGCCGGCTTAACAGCTGTCACCAGTGATCCGATGCAAGCCGGAGCGGTGAACTACGCTTACAAACGGTCTGTCTATGCAGGCTTCGACTGGACCGTATGGGCGCCGCCCGCTGCCGCAGCGGATAGTTCGCCGGCCTATTATCCTGAACTTTACGGTGTCTCCGGGGTTGTCGGCGTCGAGGTTACCAGCAATGGTTCCCAGACTTACGGAGAAACGAGCCCGAACTATTCAGGTGCCGTAACCTATTTTGGTCTGGAGTATTGGAACTCGATGGGAGTGCCTATCCAGATCTCCAGCAACGCAACGGCGCACAGCAACGTCGGTTCCAACTATAGCGTGACCGCGAGCGAAGGCAGCGCAACGCGTATACAGGGCGGCGCAGCCCGGCTTGTATATTTGTCGAACACCGGAACATTTAGTGTCACCCCGGCGACGCTGACGGTGACGGTGCACGACAACTTCAAAGTCTATGACGGGCAGGCCTGGTCGGGCGGAAATTGGGTGAGCTATGACGGCTTTGTCGCCGGCGAGGATGCCTCCGTGCTCGACGGCGGGATCGTGTGGGGCGGTACAGCCATGGGTGCCAAGAACGCCGGCACCTATACGTTCACCGCCTCTGGCATCACCAGTTCCAACTATGACATCACCTATGTCAGTGGAACATTGACCATCGGCAAGGCTTCACTCACGGTGACAGCCAACGACGCTGCCAAGACCTATGACGGCCTGACCTGGTCCGGCGGCAACGGGGTTATCTATTCCGGCTTCGTCGCCGGCGAGGATGCCTCGGCGCTCGGCGGCGCGCTCGCCTGGGGTGGCACGGCGCAAGGCCAGAAGAACGCCGGCAGTTATACGCTCGCCGCCTCCGGCCTTACCAGCGGTAACTACGATGTCGCCTATGTCGACAGCACACTCGATATCGGCAAGGCGACGCTGACGGTGGCGGCGAACGCCGCCTCGAAGGTCTACGGCAATCTCGATCCGACGCTTGGCTACATGGCGAGCGGTTTCAAGTTCTCCGACGACGAGACGCTGCTGTCTGGCGCCTTGAGTCGTGCGGCGGGCGAGAACGTCGGCGGCTATTCCATCGGCTTGGGCAGCCTGTCGGCAGGCGGCAATTATACCATCGCTTATACCGGCGCCAACCTCGCCATCACGCCGGCGACGCTGACGGTGGCGGCGAACGTTGCCTCCAAGATCTACGGCAATCTCGATCCGACGCTTGGCTACATGGCGAGCGGTTTCAAGTTCTCCGACGACGAGACGCTGCTGTCTGGCGCCTTGAGTCGTGCGGCGGGCGAGAACGTCGGCGGCTATTCCATCGGCTTGGGCAGCCTGTCGGCAGGCGGCAATTATACCATCGCTTATACCGGCGCCAACCTCGCCATCACGCCGGCGACGCTGACGGTGGCGGCGAACGCTGCCTCCAAGATCTACGGCAATGCCGATCCGACGCTCGGCTACACGGCGAGCGGCTTCAAGCTCTCCGACGACGAGACGTTGCTGTCGGGCGCGCTCGGCCGTGCGGCGGGCGAGAATGTCGGCGGCTACGCCATCGACGTGGGCAGCCTGTCGGCCGGCGGCAACTACACCATCGCCTACACCGGCGCCAACCTTGCCATCACACCCCGTGCGATCACCGTGACGGCGGATAATCGGAGCCGGCTGCAGGGCCAGGCCGATCCGGTGCTGACGTGGACGGTGACCGGAGGCAGCCTGGCATCCTCCGACACCATCGCCGGCGCGTTCAGCGGGAACCTCGCCCGCGATCCGGGTGAAACCGTGGGAACCTACGCCATCGGCCAGGGCTCTCTCGACGCAAACTCGAACTATGCCCTGACCTTCGTCGCGGGCGCCTTCACCATCGGGCCCGCGCAAACCGCGGGGCCATACACCAACGCACGGGGGCTCGAACGGCAGGGTGGCCAGAGGGTACCGCTGTTGCTGTCGCCGCTGGTCCTGTCGTCTCTGCTCCTGTCCGACGCTGCCGACGGCAACGCGACGGGAACTTGCGCATGGGGCGTCCTCGGTCCGGAATGCGCTGCTTTCATTCATCCCGCCAATCATGATCTCGGCCCTTACATGCGCGTGACGGAATAGGACTGCGGAATGATGAAGACCTGTAGCAGGGGCACATCGGTCCGCGTCCTGGCGGCAAAGCTCGCGGCGCTGCTTTGCGTGCCCGTTCTGTCGCAGCCGGCCTTTGCTCAGTCGGCGCTGGAACGCAACCTTCCCGAGCCGGTCGTGCCGAGGCCGGGCGCGATCTCGGTGGGCGAGCAGGACTATGGCAAGAGCGACGATACGCCCCTCGGCGTCGCCGTGGCGGGTGTGCGGCTGATCGGCCCGGACGAGGCGGTGGGGACTGCTGCGCCGCGCGGCGTCTCCATCGGCAAGGTGCCCGGTATCGCGCCACAAGCGGCGATGGCCGCGCTCTCTCCCTACATCGGCAAGCCGCTGACGAAAGCCTTGATCGCCGGCATGCAGCGTGACCTGGCTGGTGTGTGGCGCAGGGCCGGCTTTCCCTTCGTGTCGGTGACAGCGCCGCCGCAGGAGATCACGGCCGGCGTGCTCACCTTGCGCGTCGTCGAGTTCCACGCCGGGAAGATCGTCGTCGAGGGGACGGCGGTCGAGCGCGATCTGGCCGGGCGCGTCAGGCTCGTGCCGGGCGACCGCATCGACGCGGGCGCCCTCGAAGAAGATCTCGGCTGGCTCAACCGCAATCCGTTTCGCAGGATCGAAGGTGTGTTCGCGCCGGGCGACGCCCTCGGCGCCAGCGATTTCACCCTGAAGGTGACCGAAGGCAAGCCGTGGTCCGTGTTCGCCGAGTATGCCAACACAGGCAGCGAGGCGACAGGTCGCGACCGTTGGTCGGTGGGTGGCGGCGCCTGGATCCCGGAACTGAACGACATGACCGTCTCCTATCGCTTCACCCGATCGGGGGAGTTCTGGCACGCCGGTGATCCCGGCTCGCTCGACATTGCGCGTCCGGGCTATCTCAGCCATGCCGCGCGCATCGATCTGCCGACATGGCCGCGCCAGGCGCTGTCGATCGCGCCCAATTTCGTCGAGACCAGCGAAACGGTCGAAGGGACACCGTTCTCGTTCGACAACAGAACTTTCGAACTGCCCATCCTCTACCGCGGCGCGCTCTCCAATCTTGTGCCTGGCCGCTACTGGGGTGATGTCTATTTCGGGGGCGAACCCAAATGGGTGAGGCGCACCACCGCCTTTGCGGGCACCGAGGTCGCGAGCGGCAAGGCGGGCCTGTTCAACGTCGTGCTTGGCTGGGCCGGCGATTTCAGCGACGTCTATGGCAACACCACGATCGACGCCCGGATCAAGGCCAATCCCGGCGGCGTTGTGAGCAACAACACCAGCGCCGACTGGGCAGCCTTCACCGGCGGCCGCGTCACCGACGTGACCTACGTCACCGGCGGCATCGACATCAGCCGTACCACGAACCTGCCACATGGCCTCTTCTGGGCGAGCCAACTGACGGGCCTTGTCGCGAACCAGGCCTTGCCCGACACCGAGCGGCTCAGCCTCGGCGGGTACCATGCCGTTCGCGGTTACGGGATCGACGATGGGGCGGGCGACGCCGGCCTTGTGTGGCGCAACGAACTGCGCCTGCCGACCTTTTCGCTGCTGGAGAAGGCCGGAATGGGATTGGCCGACGGCGCTTCCTCTTTTGCGTTGCTCGACCTCGGTCACGGCTACGACTTCGCCGCCCGTGGCCACGCGACGCTCGCCGGCACCGGCCTCGGCCTGGATTACGCGATCGGTCGAAACCTTTCGGCCAATGTCACCGGCGCCGTCGCGCTGAACGATGCCGGGCAAACGCGGTCCGGCGATTGGACCTTCAATGCCAACTTGCGCATCGCCTATTGATCGCCTTCGCCGATATCGCAGAGGCTTCGAGCGCAGGAAAGGGGGGCTGAAACCGGCGGGCCGTCCGGCATCACGGCCAAGCAGCCGGATGCCGCCTACACCCCAGCGGCTGCCCGAAAGGGCTTGAGCCCGCCGTCGCTGCCGTTGAAAAACGGCGACCCGCTTGCCATATTAGCCCAACTCAGGCATAAGGGCGCCATAGTCGGGACGGAACGACTGGATGGTTCCGAGGCGGCGTTTGGTCATAAAGCGGGCACTTGCCACTTGCGTGGATCAAGAATCGGTTTTATGTAGACAGGACAGACACGCGGCGCGTGGAGCTGGGAGGCCGGCTTTACGCGTCTGATTTGCATGGGCGAAATGGTTGCGCTGATTCGGTGCGACTTCAGGCTCAGGCGGCACGTCCCGGCCAGCGGGATCATCCAGGGGATCCGGCCAACGGGTCTTGAATACAGGCGGCATATGGCTTCGAAAACCACAAATCCTTTCGTCTTTCTCCAGCAGGTGCGCGCGGAGACTGCCAAGGTGACTTGGCCGTCGCGGCGCGAGACGATGATCTCGACGGTGATGGTTCTGGCCTTCGCCGTGATTGCGATGATCTTCTTCTTCACCGCTGATCAGCTCATGGGCCTCGCGGTCGAGCAGATACTGGGTATTGGACGCTAAGTCCGGCGATTACGGAGAAGTCTTAAAAATGGCTACGCGCTGGTACATCGTCCACGCCTATTCGAATTTCGAGAAGAAGGTCGCCGAGGATATCGAAAACAAGGCCAAGCAGAAGGGCCTGTCCGCCGATATCGAGCAGATCGTGGTTCCGACCGAAAAGGTCGTCGAGGTTCGCCGGGGCCGCAAGGTCGATGCGGAGCGCAAGTTCTTCCCGGGCTATGTGCTGCTCAAGGCCAACCTGACCGATGCGGTTTTCTCGCTGGTCAAGAACACGCCCAAGGTCACCGGCTTCCTCGGCGACTCCAAGCCGGTTCCGATCACCGAGGCGGAAGCGCAGCGCATCCTGAACCAGGTGCAGGAAGGCGTCGAGCGGCCCAAGCCCTCGGTCACTTTCGAGATCGGCGAGGCGATCCGCGTTTCGGATGGTCCCTTCGCGTCCTTCAACGGTTTCGTCCAGGAAGTGGACGAGGAGCGGGCGCGTCTCAAGGTGGAAGTTTCGATCTTCGGGCGCGCCGTGCCTGTCGATCTGGAATTCGGACAGGTCGAAAAGGGCTGATCCGAAATCCCCGATGCCGGGCCAGCGGCGCTGGTCAGGCGATCGGGGGAGGCGGCGCAAGACGCGCGGCCTGAGAACGGTGGGAGGCGAACGCGGCTTTAGCCGGCCGCGCGAACCGCACCACCAGACTGCAACCGCCGGGTTTCCCATATCTTGGGCCGGCACAGACAAAGGCAGGAATAGAGATGGCTAAGAAAATTGCAGGCCAGCTCAAGCTTCAGGTCTCCGCGGGTTCGGCAACGCCGTCGCCCCCGATCGGCCCGGCGCTTGGTCAGCGTGGCATCAACATCATGGAGTTCTGCAAGGCGTTCAACGCGCAGACCCAGGAAATGGAAAAGGGATCGCCGGTTCCGGTCGTCATCACCTACTACCAGGACAAGTCGTTCACCTTCGTCATGAAGACGCCGCCGGTGAGCTACTTCCTGAAGAAGGCCGCGAACCTGAAGTCGGGTTCGAAGGAGCCGGGCAAGGTCAAGGCTGGCACCGTTTCGCGCGAGAAAGTGCGTGAGATCGCGACCGCCAAGATGAAGGATCTGAACGCAAACGACGTCGAGGCGGCCATGCGCATGGTCGAGGGCTCCGCCCGCTCGATGGGTCTGGAAGTGGTGGGCTGAGATCATGGCAAAGATTGCAAAGCGTGTATCCAAGTCCCGCGAAGGCATCGATCCCAACAAGGCTTACGCCCTGGGTGAAGCGCTGAAGCTGCTCAAGGACCGTTCGTCGGTGAAGTTCGACGAGACCGTCGAAGTCGCCATGAATCTCGGTGTCGACCCGCGCCATGCCGACCAGATGGTCCGCGGCGTGGTCAATCTGCCGAACGGCACCGGCCGTTCGGTGCGCGTCGCCGTGTTCGCCCGTGGCGACAAGGCCGACGAAGCCAAGGCCGCTGGCGCTGACATCGTCGGTGCGGAGGACCTGGTCGACATCGTCCAGAAGGGCACGATCGATTTCGATCGCTGCATCGCCACGCCGGACATGATGCCGCTGGTCGGCCGTCTCGGCAAGGTGCTCGGCCCGCGCGGCATGATGCCGAACCCGAAGGTTGGCACCGTCACTGTCGACGTGGCGGCCGCCGTCAAGGCGTCCAAGGGCGGTGCGGTCGAGTTCCGTGTCGAGAAGGCCGGTATCGTTCATGCTGGCGTCGGCAAGGTCTCGTTCGATGTCAAGGCGCTGGAAGAGAACATCCGCGCCTTCGCCGATGCGGTGACCAAGGCAAAGCCGGCTGGCGCCAAGGGCAACTACGTCAAGAAGGTGTCGGTCACCTCGACGATGGGCCCGGGCCTCAAGCTCGATGTCTCGACGCTCGCTGCGTCCTGATACGACAATCCGGACCGGCCGCTGAGCAGCTGGTCCGCAACTGAATTCCGGACCCAGGAGATATCCCGGGTCCGGTACCGGGAGCCGGAAGGCTTCCGGACATCCTGTCCGAGATTGCAGGCGGCCAAAAGCCTTAATTCACTTTGGCCTGCATGAGACGGGTGAAGACCCGACAACGGAGCAAGTGCTCCAATGAAAGGTTCGAACCGTGTTTGCCTTTTGTCTGCGCATCGCCGGCCTTGCCGTCGATGTGGCGAAAGGGGGCAGGATCCTCGAGCGTCGTTCGGGTGATCCGTTACTGGATGGCCCGGCCGGCAAAAAGGCAACCCGACGCCTGTCCTCGTGAATGGGATGTTCTCATTGACAGGGCGGGGGTCAACTGGAGATAGGCAGTGGACAGAGCGGAAAAACGCGAACTCGTCACGGGCCTGAACGATGCGTTCTCGGGCGCAGGTTCAGTGGTCGTGGCCCACTATGCCGGTATCACCGTCGCGCAAATGAACGACCTCCGGTCGAAAATGCGCGCTGCCGGTGGCACCGTTAAAGTCGCGAAGAACCGTCTCGCCAAAATCGCTCTTCAGGGCACGGACTCCGCGTCGATCATCGATCTGTTCAAGGGACAGACGCTGGTCGCCTATTCGGAGGATCCGATTGCGGCGCCGAAGGTCGCGTCCGATTTCGCCAAGGGAAATGACAAGCTCGTCATTCTCGGCGGCGCAATGGGCTCGACCTCGCTTGACGCCGACGGTGTGAAGGCACTCGCCACACTGCCGTCGCTCGACGAGCTGCGCGCCAGGCTGGTTGGCATGATCGCCACGCCGGCAACCCGGATCGCCCAGATCGTCAATGCGCCCGCGGCTTCGGTCGCGCGTGTCATCGGCGCTTACGCCCGGAAGGACGAGGCGGCATGAGGCCGTTCCTCGCTATCACAAACACACGTTCGAACCTAACGAAGGAATACAACAATGGCTGATCTGGCAAAGATCGTAGACGACCTTTCGAAGCTGACCGTCCTCGAGGCGGCCGAGCTGTCGAAGCTTCTGGAAGAAAAGTGGGGCGTTTCGGCTGCTGCTCCGGTGGCGGTTGCCGCTGCTGGCGGCGCTGCCGCTGCTGCTGCTCCGGTCGAGGAAAAGACGGAATTCGACGTCGTCCTCACCGACGCCGGCGCTCAGAAGATCAACGTCATCAAGGAAGTCCGCGCCATCACCGGTCTTGGCCTCAAGGAAGCCAAGGACCTGGTCGAAGCGGCTCCGAAGCCGGTCAAGGAAGGCGTTTCCAAGGCCGACGCTGACAAGTTCAAGGCCCAGCTGGAAGCAGCCGGCGCCAAGGTCGACCTGAAGTAAGCGTAAAAGCGGCGGGCGGCCTCGCGCCGTCCGCCACTCCCTTCGCGCGAAGGGAGGACGCGTAACGCGAGATCTACGAGAACCTCTTTCCTGAGGGCCGCAAACCGGTCTTCAGGAAACGGGTTTTCTCCCGTTTTAGCCGGCTGCCGCCAAGCAATTGGCAAGCGTCGCCGGAGAACAGACAGAGGGCCGTCGCCACAGGCGGCTCGACATGCAAGGCGAACCGCGGCGAGGTTCGCCCCGAGTTCAGAGCTAAGGAGCGACGATGGCCCAGACCCAGACTTTCAATGGCCGCAGACGCGTACGCAAATTCTTCGGAAAGATTCCGGAAGTTGCGGAGATGCCGAACCTGATCGAGGTTCAGAAGGCATCCTATGACCAGTTCCTGATGGTGGACGAGCCCAAGGGCGGCCGTCCGGACGAGGGACTGCAGGCTGTTTTCAAGTCGGTCTTCCCGATCTCCGATTTTTCCGGCTCCTCGATGCTGGAGTTCGTGAAGTACGAGTTCGAAGGACCGAAATTCGACGTTGACGAGTGCCGTCAGCGCGACCTGACCTATGCCGCGCCGCTGAAGGTGACGCTGCGCCTCATCGTGTTCGATATCGACGAGGATACCGGCGCGAAGTCGATCAAGGACATCAAGGAGCAGGACGTCTACATGGGCGACATGCCGCTCATGACCTTGAACGGCACCTTCATCGTCAACGGCACCGAGCGCGTCATCGTCTCCCAGATGCACCGTTCTCCGGGCGTCTTCTTCGACCACGACAAGGGCAAGTCGCACTCGTCGGGCAAGCTTCTGTTTGCGGCGCGCGTCATTCCCTATCGCGGGTCGTGGCTCGACATCGAGTTCGATTCCAAGGACGTCGTGCACGCCCGCATCGACCGCCGCCGCAAGATTCCGGTGACGTCGCTGCTGATGGCGCTCGGCATGGACGGCGAAGAGATCCTGTCGACCTTCTACAACCAGATCACCTATGTGCGCGCCGGCGACCACTGGCGCATTCCGTTCAACGTCGAGCGTTTCCGCGGCCTCAAGGCCGTCGGCGACCTGGTCGACGCCGATACGGGCGAAGTCGTTGTCGAGCAAGGCAAGAAGATCACTGCCCGCCAGGCGCGTCAGCTTGGTGAAAAGGGCCTGAAGGCGATCAAGGCGACCGACGAGGATCTGCTCGGCAACTACCTGGCCGAGGACATCGTCAATTACGCCACTGGCGAGATCTTCCTCGAAGCCGGCGACGAGATCGACGAAAAGACCCTCAAGGTGCTGCTCGGCACCGGCGAACAGGAAATCAACATCCTCGACATCGACCATGTCAATGTCGGCGCCTACATCAGGAACACGCTCGCCGTCGACAAGAACGAGAGCCGCCAGGATGCCTTGTTCGACATCTACCGCGTGATGCGCCCAGGCGAGCCGCCGACGCTCGAAACCGCCGAAGCCATGTTCAACTCGCTGTTCTTCGACAGCGAGCGCTATGACCTGTCGGCCGTCGGCCGCGTCAAGATGAACATGCGCCTCGAGCTCAAGGCCGAGGACACCGTACGCGTGCTGCGCAAGGAAGATATCCTGGCCGTGGTCAAGACGCTGGTCGAACTGCGCGACGGCAAGGGCGAGATCGACGACATCGACAATCTCGGCAACCGCCGCGTGCGCTCGGTCGGCGAGCTCATGGAGAACCAGTACCGCGTCGGCCTGCTTCGCATGGAGCGCGCGATCAAGGAGCGTATGTCCTCGATCGAGATCGACACGGTCATGCCGCAGGATCTGATCAACGCCAAGCCGGCCGCTGCCGCCGTGCGCGAGTTCTTCGGTTCCTCGCAGCTGTCGCAGTTCATGGACCAGACCAACCCGCTGTCGGAGATCACCCACAAGCGTCGTCTTTCGGCGCTCGGACCGGGCGGTCTGACCCGCGAGCGCGCCGGCTTCGAAGTGCGCGACGTGCACCCGACGCATTACGGCCGCATCTGCCCGATCGAAACGCCGGAAGGCCCGAATATCGGTCTGATCAACTCGCTGGCCACCTTCGCGCGCGTCAACAAGTACGGCTTCATCGAAAGCCCGTACCGCAAGATCGTCGACGGCAAGCTGACCAATGACGTCGTCTATCTTTCGGCGATGGAAGAAGCCAAGCACCATGTCGCGCAGGCAAACGCCGAGCTCGACAAGAATGGCGGCTTCGTCGACGAGTTCGTCATTTGCCGCAGCGCCGGCGAAGTGATGATGGCGCCGCGCGAGAACGTCGACCTGATGGACGTGTCGCCCAAGCAGATGGTGTCGGTGGCCGCTGCCCTGATCCCGTTCCTGGAAAACGACGACGCCAACCGCGCTCTGATGGGCTCGAACATGCAGCGTCAGGCCGTGCCGCTGGTGCGCGCCGAGGCGCCGTTCGTTGGCACTGGCATGGAGCCGGTGGTTGCCCGTGACTCGGGTGCCGCCATCGGCGCCCGCCGCGGCGGCATCGTCGACCAGGTGGACGCCACGCGTATCGTTATCCGTGCGACGGAAGATCTCGATCCCGGCAAGTCGGGCGTCGATATCTACCGGCTGATGAAGTTCCAGCGTTCGAACCAGAACACCTGCATCAACCAGCGTCCGCTGGTGCGCATGGGCGACCGGGTCAACAAGGGCGACATCATTGCCGACGGTCCGTCGACGGAGCTCGGCGATCTGGCGCTCGGCCGCAACGTGCTGGTCGCGTTCATGCCGTGGAACGGCTACAACTACGAGGACTCGATCCTGCTCTCCGAGCGCATCGTGGCCGACGACGTCTTCACCTCGATCCACATCGAGGAGTTCGAGGTCATGGCGCGCGACACCAAGCTCGGTCCGGAGGAAATCACGCGCGATATTCCCAACGTCTCGGAAGAAGCGCTGAAGAACCTCGACGAAGCCGGCATCGTCTATATCGGCGCCGAAGTTCAGCCGGGTGACATCCTGGTCGGCAAGATCACGCCGAAGGGCGAAAGCCCGATGACGCCGGAAGAGAAGCTCCTGCGCGCCATCTTCGGTGAAAAGGCTTCCGACGTGCGCGACACCTCGATGCGCATGCCTCCGGGCACTTTCGGCACTGTCGTCGAAGTGCGCGTGTTCAACCGCCACGGTGTGGAGAAGGACGAACGCGCCATGGCCATCGAGCGCGAGGAGATCGAACGCCTCGCCAAGGACCGCGACGACGAACAGGCGATCCTGGACCGCAACGTCTACGCGCGTCTTTCCGACATGCTCGTCGGCAAGGATGCGATCGCTGGACCGAAGGGCTTCAAGAAGGGTTCGACGCTGTCGAAGGACACGCTCGACGAGTACCCGCGTTCGCAGTGGTGGCAGTTTGCCGTGGAGAACGAAAAGCTCCAGAGCGAACTGGAAGCCCTGCGCGGCCAGTACGACGACTCCAAGAAGGCGCTCGAGCAGCGCTTCATGGACAAGGTCGAGAAGGTGCAGCGCGGCGACGAGATGCCTCCGGGCGTCATGAAGATGGTCAAGGTCTTCGTGGCGGTGAAGCGCAAGATGCAGCCGGGCGACAAGATGGCCGGCCGTCACGGCAACAAGGGTGTCGTGTCGCGCATCGTTCCGGTCGAGGACATGCCTTTCCTGGAAGACGGCACGCATGCCGATATCGTGCTCAACCCGCTGGGTGTGCCGAGCCGCATGAATGTCGGCCAGATCCTGGAGACGCATCTGGGCTGGGCTTGCGCGGGCATGGGCAAGAAGATCGGCGAGCTGATCGAGGCCTACAAGACTGGTGGCGACATCAAGCCGCTGCGCAAGACGCTGGAAAGCTTCATGCCGGCCAACGATCGCAACGAGCCGGTCCGCGAGTATGACGACGAGAGCATCATTCGCCTCAGCGAACAGATGCGTCGCGGCGTCTCGATCGCGACCCCGGTGTTCGACGGCGCGCACGAGGCCGACATCAACACCATGCTGGAGCAGGCGGGCCTGCACACATCGGGTCAGTCGCAGCTCTATGACGGCCGCACCGGCGAGCCGTTCGATCGCAAGGTGACGATGGGCTATATCTACATGCTCAAGCTTCACCACCTGGTGGACGACAAGATCCACGCGCGTTCGATCGGCCCGTACTCGCTCGTCACCCAGCAGCCGCTGGGCGGCAAGGCGCAGTTCGGCGGCCAGCGCTTCGGCGAAATGGAGGTCTGGGCGCTGGAAGCCTATGGCGCCGCCTACACGCTGCAGGAGATGCTGACGGTGAAGTCGGACGACGTCGCCGGCCGCACCAAGGTCTACGAGGCGATCGTGCGTGGCGACGACACGTTCGAGGCCGGCATTCCGGAGAGCTTCAACGTGCTCGTCAAGGAAATGCGGTCGCTCGGTCTCAATGTCGAGCTGGAGAACACCAAGCTCGACGACAACCCTGTCCGGTTGCCCGACGCAGCCGAGTAAACGAGCAAGCAAGACATCCGGACGCGGGAGAGGGCTCTCGCGACCGGATGCACCAATTCTTCGGCCGGTGGGCCGACCACTCAGCGGGCATTCGGCCCGCGTCAGATGCAAGGGGTTTTCGAGGACCCCGAAAAGGAGAACGGCATGAACCAAGAGGTCATGAATCTCTTCAATCCCCAGGCGCCCGCGCAGGTGTTCGATTCCATCCGGATCTCGCTTGCCAGCCCTGAGAAGATTCTGTCCTGGTCGTTCGGCGAGATCAAGAAGCCGGAGACCATCAACTACCGCACCTTCAAGCCGGAGCGTGACGGTCTGTTCTGCGCGCGCATTTTTGGCCCGATCAAGGACTATGAGTGCCTGTGCGGCAAGTACAAGCGCATGAAGTACAAGGGCGTCATCTGCGAAAAGTGCGGCGTCGAAGTCACGCTGTCGCGCGTTCGCCGCGAGCGCATGGGCCATATCGAGCTCGCCGCTCCCGTTGCCCACATCTGGTTCCTGAAGTCGCTGCCCTCGCGCATCGGCACGCTGCTCGACATGACCTTGAAGGATATCGAGCGCGTCCTCTACTTCGAGAACTACATCGTCACCGAGCCGGGCCTCACCGCGCTGAAGGAGCATCAGCTTCTCAGCGAGGAAGAGTACATGATCGCCGTCGACGAGTATGGCGAGGATTCGTTCACCGCCATGATCGGCGCCGAGGCCATCCATGACCTGCTCGCCGGCATGGATCTCGAAAAGATCGCCGGCGACCTGCGTTCGGAACTGGCTTCGACCACGTCCGAGCTGAAGCAGAAGAAGTATCTGAAGCGGCTCAAGGTCGTCGAGAACTTCATGGAGTCAGGCAATCGTCCGGAATGGATGATCATGAAGGTGGTTCCGGTGATCCCGCCGGACCTGCGCCCGCTCGTTCCGCTGGACGGCGGCCGCTTCGCCACGTCCGACCTGAACGACCTCTATCGTCGCGTCATCAACCGCAACAACCGCCTGAAGCGGCTGATCGAGCTGCGCGCGCCCGGCATCATCGTGCGCAATGAAAAGCGCATGCTGCAGGAAGCCGTCGATGCGCTGTTCGACAACGGCCGTCGCGGCCGCGTCATCACCGGCGCCAACAAGCGTCCGCTGAAGTCGCTGTCCGACATGTTGAAGGGCAAGCAGGGCCGGTTCCGCCAGAACCTGCTCGGCAAGCGCGTCGACTATTCCGGCCGCTCGGTCATCGTGACCGGTCCGGAGCTCAAGCTGCACCAGTGCGGCCTGCCCAAGAAGATGGCGCTCGAACTGTTCAAGCCCTTCATCTACGCCCGTCTCGACGCCAAGGGGTATTCCTCGACCGTCAAGCAGGCCAAGAAGCTGGTCGAGAAGGAGCGCCCGGAAGTCTGGGATATCCTCGACGAGGTCATCCGCGAGCATCCGGTGCTCTTGAACCGCGCGCCGACGCTGCACCGCCTCGGCATCCAGGCGTTCGAGCCGATCCTGATCGAAGGCAAGGCGATCCAGCTGCACCCGCTGGTCTGCACGGCCTTCAACGCCGACTTCGACGGCGACCAGATGGCCGTTCACGTGCCGCTGTCCCTGGAAGCGCAGCTTGAAGCCCGCGTGCTGATGATGTCGACCAACAACATCCTGCACCCGGCCTCGGGCGCGCCGATCATCGTGCCGTCGCAGGACATGGTCCTGGGTCTCTACTACCTCTCGATCGTCAACCAGAACGAGCCGGGCGAGGGCATGGTGTTTGCCGACATGGGCGAACTCCAGCATGCGCTCGAGACCAAGGCGGTAACGCTGCACGCCAAGATCAAGGGTCGTTTCCGCACGGTCGACGCCGAAGGCAAGGTCGTGTCGAAGATCTACGACACCACGCCTGGCCGCATGATCATCGGCGAGCTGCTGCCGAAGAACGTCAACGTGCCCTACGAGACCGCCAACCAGGAGATGACCAAGAAGAACATCTCCAAGATGATCGACACCGTCTACCGCCATTGCGGTCAGAAGGAGACGGTCATTTTCTGCGATCGCATCATGGCGCTGGGTTTCGCTCATGCCTGCCGTGCCGGCATTTCGTTCGGCAAGGACGACATGCTGATCCCGGACACCAAGTTGAAGCTGGTGTCGGATACCGAGGCCTTGGCCAAGGAATACGAGCAGCAGTACAATGACGGCCTGATCACGCAGGGCGAGAAGTACAACAAGGTCGTCGACGCCTGGGCCAAGTGCTCGGAAAAGGTCGCCGACGAAATGATGGCCCGCATCAAGGCCGTGGAGTTCGAGGACAACGGCCGTCAGAAGCCGATGAACTCGATCTACATGATGTCGCACTCCGGTGCGCGTGGCTCGCCCACGCAGATGCGCCAGCTCGCCGGCATGCGCGGCCTGATGGCCAAGCCGTCGGGTGAAATCATCGAGACGCCGATCATCTCGAACTTCAAGGAAGGCCTGACCGTGCTCGAGTACTTCAACTCGACCCACGGCGCCCGCAAGGGTCTGGCCGACACCGCCTTGAAGACGGCGAACTCGGGTTACCTCACCCGCCGCCTGGTCGACGTGGCGCAGGACTGCATCGTCAACTCCGTGGATTGCGGCACCGACAAGGGCCTCACCATGCAGCCGATCGTCGACGCCGGTCAGGTTGTCGCTTCGGTGGGCCAGCGCGTGCTGGGCCGCACCGCGCTGGACGACATCAACCATCCGGTGACTGGCGACCTGCTGGTCAAGGCCGGAACGCTGATGGACGAGCGCGACGTGGAGCAGATCGAAAAGGCCGGCGTCCAGTCGGTCCGCATCCGCTCGGCACTGACCTGCGAGGTCAGGGTCGGCGTGTGCGCGGTCTGCTACGGACGCGATCTGGCGCGCGGCACCCCGGTCAACCAGGGCGAGGCCGTCGGCGTCATCGCGGCGCAGTCGATCGGCGAGCCGGGCACCCAGCTCACCATGCGTACCTTCCACATGGGCGGCACGGCGCAGGTGGTGGATAGCTCGTTCCTTGAAGCCTCCTACGAGGGCAAGGTCGAGATCCGCAACCGCAACGTGGTGCGCAACTCGGATGGCCAGCAGATGGTCATGGGCCGCAACATGGCGGTGCTCATCCTCGATGAGGCCGGCAAGGAGCGCGCCACGCACCGCGTCACCTATGGTTCGCGCATCTTCGTGGACGATGGCGACAAGGTGAAGCGCGGCCAGCGTATCGCCGAGTGGGATCCCTATACCCGCCCGATCCTCACCGAAATCGAGGGCAAGGTGGCGTTCGAGGATCTGGTCGACGGCATTTCCGTCCAGGAAACGGCCGACGAGTCGACCGGCATCACCAAGCGTGAGGTCATCGACTGGCGTTCGACGCCGCGCGGCAACGACCTGAAGCCGGCGATCGTCGTTCAGGACGCCAAGGGCAAGGTCGGCAAGCTGTCGAAGGGCGGCGATGCGCGCTTCCTGCTCTCGGTCGAGGCCATTCTCTCGGTCGAGCCGGGTGCGCAGGTTCGTCCCGGCGACGTGCTGGCGCGTATCCCGATGGAAAGCGCCAAGACCAAGGACATCACCGGCGGTCTGCCGCGCGTTGCCGAACTGTTCGAAGCACGTCGTCCGAAGGATCACGCCATCATCGCCGAGATCGATGGCACGATCCGCTTCGGCCGCGACTACAAGAACAAGCGCCGCATCATCATCGAGCCGCATGACTCGACGCTTGAGCCGGTCGAATACCTCATCCCGAAGGGCAAGCCGTTCCATCTCCAGGACGGCGACGTCATCGAGAAGGGCGACTACATCCTCGACGGCAATCCGGCGCCGCACGACATCCTGGCGATCAAGGGCGTGGAAGCGCTTGCTTCCTACCTCGTCAACGAAATCCAGGAAGTCTACCGCCTGCAGGGCGTGTCGATCAACGACAAGCACATCGAGGTGATCGTTCGCCAGATGCTGCAGAAGGTCGAGATCACCACGCAGGGCGATTCGACCTACATTCCGGGCGACCACGTCGACGTGATCGAGCTGGAAGAGGTCAACGAACGCCTGGTCGAGGACGGCAAGAAGCCGGCCGAAGGCCAGCCGGTGCTGCTCGGCATCACCAAGGCCTCGCTGCAGACGCCGTCCTTCATCTCGGCCGCTTCCTTCCAGGAAACGACCAGGGTGCTGACGGAAGCCGCGGTTGCCGGCAAGACCGACATGCTGCAGGGCTTGAAGGAAAACGTCATCGTCGGCCGTCTGATCCCGGCCGGTACGGGCGGCACGATGAGCCAGATCCGGCGCATCGCCACCTCGCGCGACGAACTGATCATCGACGAGCGCCGCAAGGCCTCCGGTGTGGAAGTCGCCGAGCCGATGCTGGCCGACATGACAACCGCAGCCCAGTAGGGCGCGGCTGGAGATCTCAGGCAACGGAAGCCGTCGGGGAAACCCGGCGGCTTTTTCTTTTCATGGCAGATGGAGGAAGGCAGATGAGTGCGAAGACCTGGGCGGCTGTCGACGACTACATAGTCAGTTCGCTGTTCAAGGCGGATCCGATCCTCGACGCGGTTCTTGCCGCCAATCGCGACCATGGCCTGCCGGCGATCGATGTTTCGGCGGCACAGGGAAAACTGCTCTCGCTGTTGGTGCGTATCGGAGGCGCGAAAAAGGTGCTCGAGATCGGCACGTTGGGCGGTTATTCCACCATCTGGATGGCGCGAGGACTGCCGGCCGGCGGTCAAGTCGTGACACTCGAACTCGATCAACACCATGCCAAGGTAGCGCGCTCGAATTTCGAACGGGCTGGGGTCTCGGACAAGGTTGAGCTCAGGGTGGGTCCCGCACTTCAATCGCTCGAGGCGTTGGCGAGCGAAAATGCCGGTCCGTTCGACCTCGTCTTCATCGACGCCGACAAGCCAAACAATCCGAACTATCTCACCTTTGCCATGCGGTTGGCGCGGCCCGGAGCGGTCATCGTCTGCGACAACGTCATACGCGACGGCGCTGTCATCAATGAAGATGGCCGCGATGCCAATGTTGAGGGCGCCCGCGCGGCCTTCTCATTCATCGGTGGCGACAAGCGGTTGGAGGGAACGGCCATCCAGACTGTCGGCGCCAAGGGCTATGACGGCTTTGCCATCGCGGTTGTTGAGTGAGTTGACGATGTAGGTGCTGCAGTTGTCGATTGAGGTCCTACCTGAAAAGTAGGGCGCTCAGTCGAAGAAAGCATCGACCACATTGCGCTTGCCGAGCATGAATGCATCGGCAACGTGCTGAAGCGGCGCCAGGTCGACGTCTGACACGCCGGCGCGCACGATCTCCGCAAACCTCCGGTAGAGCAGGGGATACTCGGCTTCCGGTTCTTCATGGACGATCCTGCCGTCGATGGCGAGCTTCGAGCCGCCGCCCGAGAGTAGCATCTTCCCCGCATCCGTCTCGGCGAGGATGTCCCAGCTCTGCGGCCCGGTCTGCAGCCAGTCGAGGTCCATCGTCACCGGCAATCCCGCCGAGGTGCGGAAGGCAACCCGTGCCGCCACCGGCGCATCACGGTTTTCAGGAAAGTCGAGAACGGCCGAGGTAATGAACATGGCCGGTAGAATATGGGTCGCGATCGACAAGGCGTTGATGCCGGGGTCGAAGACGCCGAAGCCGCCCGGCTGCCAGATCCATTCCTGGTTCGGGTGCCAGCGGCGGACGTCTTCCTTCCATATGATGGCCGCCGAGCGGATTGTCGTCGAGCCGAGGAATTTCCGGGCCGCCTCCACAGCCGGCGCATAGCGCGAATGCCAGCTCGCGAACAGCGTGACGCCGTTTCGGGTGGCCAGGCTCTTCAACGCCTCGACTTCGCTGACCGTCGCGCCGGGCGGCTTTTCCAGGAAGACATGCTTCTTTGCCTCAAGCGCCGTGCGCGCGGCATCGTAGCGGAACTGCGGCGGCATGCAGAGCGAGACGGCGTCCAGCTCCGGCACCGCGTCGAGCATCGCCTCGATCGTGGGAAAGTTCGGGATGGCGTCGACCTTGCCGTGCCGGCTTGCCGCAGCGGCGAGCTGATAATCACGGTCTTTCGCCAAGGCCGGCAGGTGCTGGTCGCGGACGATCTTGCCGACGCCGACTATGCCTATCTTGATGGGCGTGCTGTTCGGGGACATGAAGGCTCCGCAATTGGAATGGTGGATTTTTCTAGAGCATGGTGCCGAAAAGTGTGAAGCGGTTTTCGCGGACAAACGTCTCCGCTTGTCCGGATATCATGCCCTATCTCTTTCACTTGGATCCGGGCAAGCCGTGCGAGTCGCTGGGACCGACTCATGAATCGCGTCACGGTCTCAGCGGTTTCAGAGCGGTTCGTCGAACGTGACGATCGACACTTCGCCTTCGAGTGCGCCCTGGTAGGCGGACAGATGCGGCTCTTCGTCGGGCTCGCCATCCATGTCGCCTATCTGGTCCAGCTCGGCCTCGGCATAGCCTTCCGCGGCAAGCGATTCGAGGGCGCGGCGAACCGCCGAATCGTCGTCCGGCGCGACCAGCATGACGTGGACGCCTTCGGCCTTGCCGCCTTTCTTCTTCCACACCCGGCCGGTGATGATGGTGACCGGGCGTTCTTCGTTGTCGTTCACGGGCTGATTCCTGTTTCGTCGGGGCAGGCGAGGGGATTTTGACTGCCCGGGCGGCCTTTTCGCACGAAGCCGGGCCGCGCGACAGCGGCAAGCCGGTCACTTTCTTCCTCGTCCTTGCAAAATGACGAAAGAAAATTACATGCGGTTTTCGCATGGCTGCCAAGCCCGGGCTTCAATGCAATATTTGGCGTTGCGGGGTTGACGCTTCGCGGGCTTGCGAGTAGAAGCCGCCCAGTCAGAACCGATGTGAGGCTCTCCTTTCCGAAGCGACACGCTTTGGAGTTTGCTTCAAACAGGGTTCGTTTTACGAGCGAAAAAGACATTTCCGGCTTGCATGAAGCGGTTTCCGCTTCCTCTGCCATTTGTTCGGGCAAGACCGCGAGGCGGTTTGTGGCCCGAATTTGCGTATGGAAATGACGCTTTGAGCGGCCCTGACCGGGCGAGACACGGAATTGAGACACAAGAGGGTTTAATGCCTACCGTCAACCAGCTGATCCGCAAGCCGCGCATTGCGCCGGTGAAGCGCAACAAGGTCCCGGCCATGCAGCAGAACCCGCAGAAGCGGGGCGTCTGTACGCGCGTCTATACCACGACGCCGAAGAAGCCGAACTCGGCGCTGCGCAAGGTGGCCAAGATCCGCCTGACCAACGGTTTTGAAGTGATCGGTTACATCCCGGGTGAGGGCCACAACCTTCAGGAGCACTCCGTGGTCATGATCCGCGGCGGCCGCGTCAAGGACCTTCCGGGTGTTCGCTATCACATCATCCGCGGCGTGCTCGACACGCAGGGTGTGAAGAACCGCAAGCAGCGCCGTTCGAAATACGGTGCGAAGCGTCCGAAGTAAGGTTTTCCGGCTTTGGCGCTTTCTTTGACTGCGCCGGGCTATGAGAGATTGAGAGACAAAAGCCATGTCCCGTCGTCACAGTGCAGAAAAGCGTGAGATCAACCCGGATCCGAAGTTCGGCGATCTGATCGTTACCAAGTTCATGAACGCCGTCATGTATGACGGCAAGAAGTCGGTTGCCGAGACCATCGTCTACGGCGCGCTCGACCAGGTCCAGTCGAAGACCAAGCAGGAGCCGGTCACCGTCTTCCATCAGGCGCTCGACAATGTCGCGCCGCATGTTGAAGTGCGTTCGCGTCGCGTCGGCGGCGCCACCTATCAGGTTCCGGTCGACGTGCGCCCCGAGCGCCGTCAGGCATTGGCCATCCGCTGGCTGATCGCGGCTGCCCGCAACCGCAACGAGACCACCATGATCGACCGCCTCTCGGGCGAGCTGATGGATGCGGCCAACAACCGCGGCACGGCCGTCAAGAAGCGTGAAGACACCCACAAGATGGCTGAAGCCAACCGCGCTTTCGCGCACTACCGCTGGTAAAGCGCGAACAGGACTGAGAGGCAGCTACGATGGCCCGCGAATACAAAATCGAAGACTACCGCAATTTCGGTATCATGGCGCATATTGACGCCGGCAAGACGACGACCACCGAGCGCGTCCTCTACTACACGGGCAAGTCGCACAAGATCGGCGAAGTGCACGACGGCGCTGCCACCATGGACTGGATGGAGCAGGAGCAGGAGCGCGGCATCACCATCACGTCAGCCGCGACCACGACCTTCTGGAAGGGCCGTGACGGCAAGATGCGTCGCTTCAACATCATCGACACTCCCGGACACGTCGACTTCACCATCGAAGTCGAGCGTTCGCTGCGCGTGCTCGACGGCGCCATTGCGCTGCTCGACGCCAACGCCGGTGTTGAGCCGCAGACGGAAACCGTCTGGCGCCAGGCCGACAAGTACCGCGTGCCGCGCATGATCTTCTGCAACAAGATGGACAAGATCGGCGCTGACTTCTACCGCTCGGTCGAGATGATCGGCTCGCGCCTCGGTGCGCAGGCTGTTGTCATGCAGCTGCCGATCGGCGCCGAGACTGAATTCAAGGGCGTCGTCGACCTCGTCGAGATGAATGCGCTTGTCTGGCGCGACGAGACCCTGGGCGCTGCCTGGGACGTCGTCGAGATCCCGGCCGACCTTCAGGCGCGTGCCGTGGAATACCGCGAGAAGATGATCGAAGCCGCCGTCGAAATGGACGAGACGGCCCTCGAGAACTACCTCGAAGGCAAGATGCCGTCGAATGACGAGATCCGTTCGCTGATCCGCAAAGGCACGATCGCGGTCAAGTTCTTCCCGATGTTCTGCGGCTCGGCCTTCAAGAACAAGGGCGTGCAGCCGCTGCTCGACGCCGTCGTCGAGTACCTGCCGTCGCCGGCCGACGTGCCCGCCATCAAGGGTGTTGACGCCAAGACCGATGCCGAGATCGAGCGCCATGCGGTCGACGACGAGCCGCTGTCGATGCTGGCCTTCAAGATCATGAACGACCCGTTCGTCGGTTCGCTGACCTTTGCCCGCATCTATTCGGGCAAGCTCTCCAAGGGCATCTCGGTCGACAACACGGTCAAGGGCAAGAAGGAGCGCATCGGTCGCATGCTGCAGATGCATGCCAACTCGCGCGCCGACGTCGAAGAAGCCTTCGCCGGCGACATCGTCGCCCTGGCTGGCCTGAAGGACACGACCACCGGCGACACGCTGTGCGATCCGCTGCATCCGGTCATCCTCGAGCGCATGGAATTCCCCGATCCGGTCATCCAGATCGCGATCGAGCCGAAGACCAAGAACGACCAGGAAAAGATGGGCCTCGCCCTTCACCGCCTGGCTGCCGAGGATCCTTCCTTCCGCGTCAAGACCGACGAGGAAAGCGGCCAGACCATCATCTCCGGCATGGGCGAGCTGCACCTCGACATCATCGTCGATCGCATGCGTCGCGAGTTCAAGGTCGAAGCCAATGTCGGCGCTCCGCAGGTGGCTTATCGAGAGACGATCACCCGCAAGCACGAGCAGGACTACACGCACAAGAAGCAGACCGGCGGTACCGGCCAGTTCGCCCGCGTGAAGGTCGTGTTCGAGCCGAACACCGAGAGCGAAGAGTTCGTCTTCGAATCCAAGATCGTCGGCGGCGCGGTGCCGAAGGAATACATTCCGGGTGTCGAAAAGGGCATCCAGAGCGTCATGGGCGCTGGTCCGTTCGCGGGCTTCCCGATGATCGGCGTCAGGGCGACGCTGATCGACGGCGCCTACCACGACGTCGACTCTTCGGTCCTGGCCTTCGAAATCGCGTCCCGTGCCTGCTTCAGGGAAGCCGCACCCAAGCTTGGCGTGCAGCTGCTCGAGCCGATCATGAAGGTCGAGGTCGTGACGCCTGAGGACTACGTCGGCAGCGTCATCGGTGACCTGAACGGCCGCCGTGGCCAGATCCAGGGTCAGGAAGCGCGCGGCGTCGCCGTCGTCATCAACGCGATGGTGCCGCTCGCCAACATGTTCAAGTACGTCGACAACCTGCGCTCGATGAGCCAGGGCCGCGCGGCCTACACGATGCAGTTCGACCACTACGAGCCGGTTCCGACCGCGGTCGCCCAGGAAGTCCAGAAAAAGTACGCGTAACTCGAAAGAGCTGTCGCGGTAACGCAATTCAAAGCCCGCATGGGCGAGCAGGAAATGGAGACATCACATGGCAAAAGGTAAATTCGAGCGCACTAAGCCTCATGTGAACATCGGCACGATCGGCCACGTCGATCACGGCAAGACGTCGCTGACGGCTGCGATCACCAAGTATTTCGGCGAATACAAGCGTTACGACCAGATCGACGCGGCTCC
>NZ_SCNN01000003.1 GCF_005503535.1 Mesorhizobium comanense
GTCACAAACGGCAAAAAGCCAATGGTGGCCATCGCTGCCGTCATGCGAAAGATCGTCGTCACCCTAAACGCTAGGCTCAGAGACGCCACCATTCCTCAGAGTTGATGACGAAGGATGGGTCGCGCTCCAAACACAAAACCCGGCGCGAGGCCGGGCTTTTCAGAAATCCTTTTGGGGTGGGCGCTCTCGGACAGCCATTTCCTGTTCGGTCATCCGGCGATGACGGCGCTTGCAGCCGCCCTATGCGCCCGGTTGCTCCGCCGCCGACAGCTATTTTCCAACAAACCCGGATTCCTTGGAAGGATTTAACTCTACAAGAACGATAGAATTAGCGGACTATCATGAAGCAATCCGGTTTCTCTGTTTCATGGAGCCCTTAATGTCCACCATTTCACGCCGCATTCTCCTCTTGTCGTCGGCTGCCCTTGCCGGCGCCGCCTTCCTCAGCCCGGCCCTGGCCGAAGACCTCAAGATCACCATCGGCTACCAGACGGTGGTCGAGCCCTCCAAGGTGCCGCAGGCCGATGGCGCCTATGAGAAGGCGACCAAGGCCGCCATCGACTGGCGCAAATTCGATTCCGGCGCCGATGTCATCGCCGCCGTCGCGTCCGGCTCGGTCGATATCGGCTATGTCGGGTCGAGCCCGCTGGCCGCGGCGGCAAGCCGTGAACTGCCGATCCAGACCATTTTCGTCGTCGGCCTCATCGGGCCGTCCGAGGCGCTGGTTGCCCGCAACGGCGCCGGCATCGAGAAAGTCGCCGACCTTGCCGGCAAGAAGGTCGCCGTGCCTTTCGTCTCGACCACGCATTACAGCCTTCTCGCCGCGCTCAAGCACGAGAATGTCGATCCGAAGTCGGTTGAGATTCTCAATCTCAGGCCACCGGAAATCGCCGCCGCCTTCGCCCGCGGCGATATCGACGCGGCTTACGTCTGGGATCCGGCGCTCGGCCAGATCAAAACATCAGGCAAGGTGGTGCTGGACTCCTCGCAGGTCGCGGCCTGGGGCGCGCCCACCTTCGACGCCTGGATCGTGCGCACCGACTTCGCCGAGAAGAACCCGGAAGCCGTGCGCGACTTCGTCAAGGTCACCGGCGCCGCCTATGCCGAGTATCTCGCCAAGCCGGAGGCCTGGTCCGTGTCCTCGTCGGAGGCCCAGAAGATCGCGAAGCTCACCGGCGCCAAGGTCGAAGAGGTTCCCGAGCTGCTGAAAGGCTATGTCTTCCCGACCTTGGAAGAGCAGGCCTCCGACAAATTCCTCGGCGGCGGCACGGTCAAGGCGGTCGCGGCGGCATCCGCCTTCCTCAAGGAACAGGGCAAGGTAGACGCCGTGCTGCCAGACTACTCGAAATACGTGACATCGAAATACGTCACCGAGGCGCTGGCCTCGAACTGAGCGCCTGACGCCACCTGAACGCGCGCGGATCTCCTTCCCTGACGCCGCGCGTGCTGCCTGCCCTGGAACCGCTGACGAGGAGCCGTTCCGGGGCAGTCGGATTTCCCCAGATCCGCGAGGACCCATGCCGCATCTCGTGCTCGACAAGGTCTCGATCCATTATGACGGCCAGCCCGCGCCGGCCGTCGAGCGCGTCTCGATCGACGTCGCCAAGGGCGACTTCGTCGTGCTGGTCGGCCGCTCCGGCTGCGGCAAGACCTCGCTGCTCAACGTTGCCGCCGGCCTCGTCACGCCGTCGCGCGGCCAGGCCTCGATCAACGGGCGGGGGATCACCGGACCGGGCTCGGACCGGGCGGTGGTGTTCCAGAACGACGCCCTGTTCCCGTGGCTGACGGCCCGCGAGAATGTCGCCTTCGCCCTTCGCTTGCGCGGGGTCAGGCCGGCCGAGCGGGCGCGGCGCGCCGATGAACTGCTGGCGCTGGTCAAGCTCGGCGATGCCGGCGACAAGCACATCTGGGAACTGTCCGGCGGCATGCGCCAGCGCGTTGGCCTCGCCCGCGCGCTCGCCGCCGAGCCGCAGTTCCTGTTGCTCGACGAGCCGCTTGGCGCACTCGACGCGCTGACGCGCGAGCGCATGCAGACGACGCTGCTCGATCTCTGGACGGCAAGCCATGTCGGCGTGCTGATGGTGACCCACGGCATCGAGGAGGCGCTGGTGCTCGCCACTCGCATCGTCGTGCTGGCGCCTGGCCCGGGGCGTGTGGTGCGCGGCTTCGAGCCGGGCTTCTCCCGGCGCTATGCCGCCGGCGAGCCCGTTCGCTCGATCAAGAGCGATCCGGCCTTCGCCGCGGCGCGCGGCGAACTGACCGACGCCATTTTCGAGGGAGAAGCGGCATGACCATTTCCTCCTACAGCGAGCGGCCCGCCGCCCGGACGGAAACGGCCGACGGATTGTCGGTGCCGTGGTCGCGCCCGAGCGCCAGGCGCAAGGGCGTCTCGGCCCGCATGGTCAGCGCCGTCACCATCCTCCTGTTGCTGGCGGCATGGGCATTGTCGGCCCGCCTGCAACTGGTATCGCCGGTCTTCCTCCCCTCGCCGGTCGCGGTGTGGAACAAGTTCATTGTCGTCATCAAGGACGGCTTCGTCGACGCGACGCTGCTCCAGCATGTCGTCGCCAGCCTGGGCCGGGTGTTCGCGGCCTTGGTCGCCGCCATTCTCGTCGGGGTGCCGGTGGGTCTTGCCATCGGCATCAGCACCGTCGGGCGCGGCATCTTCGATCCGCTGCTCGAATTCCTGCGGCCGATCCCGCCGCTGGCCTACCTGCCGCTGGTCATCATCTGGTTCGGCATCGGCGAACCGTCGAAGATACTGGTGATCGCCATCGCCATGCTGGCGCCGGTCGCGCTCTCGACCGCGTCCGGCGTGCGCGGCGTCTCGCGTGAGCGTGTAAACGCCGCGCGCTCGCTCGGCGCGACGCGGGCTCAAGTGGTCCGCCACGTCGTCCTGCCCAGCGCGCTGCCCTCGATCCTGACCGGCCTGCGCATCGCGCTCGGCGCCGGCTGGTCGACGCTGGTCGCGGCCGAACTGGTCGCGGCGACGCGCGGGCTTGGCTTCATGATCCAGTCGGCCGCCCAGTTCCTGGTCACCGACGTGGTGATCATGGGCATACTGGTGATCGCGGCCATCGCCTTCGTGCTCGAATTCGCCATCCGCAGGATCGAGCGTGCGCTCGTGCCCTGGGCCGGGCGGGAGTAACCGGACAAGGAGAACGATGATGACCCATTCCACCGCCGTGCTGTTCGTCAATCTCGGCAACTGGGTCGGCAACTGGCTGCTTGGGCTCGCGTCCGACAATGAAGAGACAGGCAAGGACGATGCGCGGTCGCCGGCGCCGGTCCGTTTCCAGGCCGGCCGCGAGCGCCTGCCGCCCCGCGACGAAAGTTTCTACTGGGCCTGGCAGTACTGGTCGCATTGAGGGCGTGATTGGGCCTGCCTCCCGAGCCTGCCGTCATTCGTCTGCCGCGCCAGCATATTTTGCTTGGTTGGCCCGATTTACCGCAGCGAAGGGTTTGCCCAGGTGGTTCCCCCACTCCGTCTCGGCTTCGCCGAGCCACCTCTCCCCCCTCCGGAGGGAGAGGAAGGGTGCCTCCCGCGAAAAAGCCTGGTGCCTTTCCTCTCCCCCGTCGATCGGGGGAGAGGTGTCGAGCGAAGCTCGACGGAGTGGGGGTCGACGCCTCACCCTACCCGGCCGATTGGTCCGAAGGCTCACCCGCGCGAACGGTTCGCCCATACCAGCCCGGCCAGGCCGACCAGCATGGTGACCAGGCCGATATGGAGCCATTGCGACTGGCCGGTCATGAAGCTGCCGCCGACCACGCCGACCCCTTGCAACGCCCACAATGCGCCGATGGCCAGGACGATCAGGGCCAGCAGATTTTTCATCAGTCTCATTGACGCGCCTCGCTTTTGAAGTCGATCGCATGCTGCGCCGCGATCCCGGCGAAAGAGCCAAAGGATGTGGCTCGGTTACATCGGATTCTACTTGGATATTAATCCGGTATCTTGTCAAAGCGATCTCGGATATCGGCCGGAAGATCATCGGGAATTGATCATTTTCAGCCGGAAAATCCCTGACAGACTGTTACCCGGTGACTCCAAACGTGTGATCTTGCCTCGGAACGGACAGATGCTTGCCGCATTTCCTGCCTTATTCGCCACCAAACGGCGGGGCCTGTCTGAAAACGGAGCCACCCCTTAAAGATGAAGAACCTGAAACAGACCGCGCTTGTCGCGGTAACGATCGCTGCTGGCCTGATGGTTGGCGCTTCCGCCACCTCGGCAAACGCTGCCGCCGCGCAATGCGGTCGTGCTTCCTGGTATGCGCTGCATTCCAAGACCGCATCCGGCGAGCGCATGAACCCCTCGGCGATGACCGCTGCCCACCGCACGCTGCCTTTCGGCACCAAGCTGCGGGTCACCAACAAGAACAATGGCCGCAGCGTCGTCGTGCGCATCAACGATCGTGGTCCCTTCATCAAGGGTCGCGTGCTCGACCTCTCCAAGGGCGCCGCAGGCCAGCTCGGCTTCATCGGCTCCGGCCAGACCTCCGTCTGTATGGCGCGCATCTGATCTGATCGTCTCTCGGCCATGATCCCTTGCGGATCGCTTTTCGGATCATGGTCGGGCGTGTGGCGCGAAGTCCGTACACATTTCCTACACATTTCGGCACTGCACATTGAGCCGGCTCCGCCGTTCCAGCCGGATTTGCAGGCCTTTGGACGAAAGAACCATTGGTCACGCAAGGTGACGTATTGCATCGCAGCAATTAGTTGTTAACTTCGCCGCGAGACATTAAAGGCTCGGCGCTGCTCGTCGTCCCTTCGGTCGAGGCAGCAGCGGGGTTGTCGATGCTCTACCAGCTCTACGAACTGAACCAGGCTGCCCTGCAGCCGGCCCGGCTTGTCGCCGACGCGGTTCGACTATTCTATTCCAATCCGCTCAACCCGATCTCGCACACGCCCTGGGGCCGCTCGGTCGCGGCCACCGCCGAGCTGTTCGAGCGCACCACGCGCCGCTACGGCAAGCCGGCCTTCGGCCTCGCCAAGACCGTCGTCGACTGGAAAAGCGTCGAGGTCGCCGAGAAGACCGTGTGGTCGAAGCCGTTCTGCAATCTCGTCCGCTTCGAGCGCGCCGTGCCTGCCGGGCGCAAGGCCGATCCCAAGCTTCTGATCGTGGCGCCGATGTCTGGTCATTATGCGACGCTGCTGCGCGGCACGGTGGAAGCCATGCTTCCCTATGCCGACGTCCACATCACCGATTGGGTCGATGCCCGCATGGTGCCGCTGGCCGAGGGCAGCTTCGACCTCGACGACTATATCGATTACGTCATCGACATGCTGCGCACACTGGGGCCCGACACCCATGTCATGGCCGTGTGCCAGCCTTCCGTGCCGGTGCTGGCGGCGGTGGCGCTGATGGAGAGCAGGGGCGATCCCTTCGTTCCTTCGACGATGACGCTGATGGGCGGCCCGATCGATACCCGCCGCAACCCGACCGCGGTCAACCTGCTGGCCGAGGAGAAGGGCATCGACTGGTTCCGCGACAATGTCGTGATGCGCGCGCCCTGGCCGGTGCCGGGCTTCGGCCGCGAGGTCTATCCGGGCTTCCTGCAGCTCTCCGGCTTCATGAGCATGAACCTCGACCGCCACATCATCGCCCACAAGGACTTCTTCATGAACCTTGTGAAGCATGACGGCGACAATGCCGAGAAGCACCGCGACTTCTACGACGAGTATCTGGCCGTCATGGACCTGACGGCGGAGTTCTACCTGCAGACCGTCGACACCGTCTTCGTGCGCCATGCCTTGCCCAAGGGCGAGATGACGCATCGCGGCACCAGGATCGACCCGTCCGCCATCCGCAACGTCGCCTTGTTCACGGTCGAGGGCGAGAACGACGACATTTCCGGTATCGGCCAGACCAGGGCCGCGCAGGATCTGTGCGTCAATATCCCGGCCGACAAGAAGGCCCACTACATGCAGCCGGCGGTCGGCCATTACGGCGTCTTCAATGGCTCGCGCTTCCGCTCCGAGATCGTGCCGCGTATCGTCGACTTCATCACCAGCTATGGCCGCCAGAACCGCGTCGCCGTGAAGCCGAAACTGGTGCGCGCCGCCAGGCGGTAGCCAGATCCCGGCCGGATTGGCGGAGGAAGCCGCCAGCCCCGGCTCTGTTGCGCCGGGGACGCTACGCCTCGCCCGCGGGTAACCATGCCGCAAATCAGACCGTCGTTGTAATTGACACGGGCTGTAGATCACCCTTAACGTTTCGTTAACAACAGGGTGAGCGGGGACAATGAATTCCTCAACAATGGCGAGAAGGCTGCGTCTTTGCGTGGCTGCTGCCTGTCTGGCGGCGACGGGCGGCTGGGTGGCGCCGGCAATGGCCGCCGGCGCGATGGCGACCGGAGGCCCGACCTCGCAGCCGATCGGACACTATGATTTCTGCAAGCTCCACCCCGGGGAATGCTCGATCCGTCCGGGCAATCTGGCGCCGGCCAGGATGACCAGCGGGCTGATGCGCAAGCTTTCCAGCGTCACTGCCAGGGTCAACGCGGCCGTCAAGCCGATGAGCGACATGGATATCTACGGCAAGGACGAGGTCTGGGCCTATCCCGACAGGGGTGTCGGCGACTGCGAGGACTACGTTCTGGAGAAGCGCCGCCGGCTGTCCCATATGGGCATATCGCTGTCCGACCTGCTCATCACCGTGGTGCGCAAGCCCGACGGCGAAGGCCACTCCGTGCTGACGGTGCGCACCGACAAGGGCGACTACGTGCTCGACAATCTCAACGACAAGGTCAAGGCCTGGGACCAGACCGGCTACCGCTTCCTGAAGCGGCAGGCGATCGACAACACCGGCCGCTGGGTCTCGATCCGGGGCGGCCAGCAGGTGCTGGTCGGATCGGTGCAGTAGGCGGCGAGTGCGCTCGCGGTCCCGCGACGTGCTTTCAGCAAATAGCAGAGGCTAGCGCCGCCCCTCATTGCCCTGCCGGGCATTTCTCCCGGTATAGGGACGGGGAGAAAGACGCCGTCATCGCCGTTTTCGCAATCGTCAAGGTCATGAAACAAGCGCGGCTGCGCGGCTGTTCCCCTCTCCCCGTCACTGTACGGGGAGAAGGTGCCGGCAGGCGGATGAGGGGCAGCGCTGACATGGGCCGCCGCGCACCTCGCACCATCCCTCCGAAAAATTTCCGCGTCTCTCCGTGAACCATTTCCGTCTGCCCGGCGACACACAGCCGTGAACGACGAAACCCAACCATGGAGACTTCAAATGACTGCTTTCCTGCGCAACACCTTCCTCGCCGCCGTCGCCGTATCGGCCTTCGCCGGATCGGCCCTGGCCGACCAGACCGTCAGCTGCTCCCACACCAATCTCAACGACCTGTGGGCCGGCCGCTGTTGCGGCACCGCCGGCGCATCGGACTGCCTGGGCGGCGGCAACGGCGGCCGTGGCGATCACAACGACAATGGCGGCCGCGGCTCGAATGGCGGCAGCACCAATGGCGGAGCCGGCAAGCCCTGACCTTGCCGCGGTCAGCCCGCGATTTCGTGAAACAAGGAACCTGGCCTGATCTGACGCGACCCGTCAGGTCAGGCCCGCCTGCCGAGAGCCGCCCGCACCGACGTGGTGATGGCCCGAAGTGCGGCCTCGTCCAGCTTCTCGATGTTCTCGGCCAGAAGGTTGGCGAGTTCGGTGGCGGCCGGCGAAAGCCCCGACGTGTCGAGCCTGACGCGCGGATGCGACGCCTCTGCCAGTCGCGCCAGTTCCTCGGCATCGTCCCAGATGATGTTGAAATAGCCGATGATCTTCTGGATCAGCGTCCAGGTCGGCGCGCCGCGCCGGCCATGCTCGAGCGCCGACAGATAGGCGGCACTGACGCCGATGGCCGCCGCCATGTCCTTCTGGCTGACGCCGCGCTCGGCGCGCAGCGCCCGCAGCCTCTCGCCGAACGGGGTCATGCCCCTGTCCTCCGCGCCCTCATGCGCGCACCCGCCGCAGCCTGACATAGAGCGCGCCCGAACCGCCATGGTTGCGGGCGGCGTGGTCGTGGCTGGAAACAAGCGGCCGGAAGGCGGGCGTCGCCAGCCAGGCCGGCACCGCGCGCCGCAGCACGCCGTCGCCGCCGGAGGAAGAACCCTTGCCGGTGATGATCAGCACATAGCGGATGCCGCCGGCATGCGCCCGGTGCAGGAACGAGAACAGCAGCGAATAGGCCTCGTCCTGCGTCATGCCGTGCAGGTCGACGCGGCCCTCGATCGGCAGCCGGCCCTTCGACAGTTTGTCCAGCGTCGGTTCGTCGAGACGCTGCGTGACATGCTGCGCCTTCGGTTTTGCCGCACCCGTCGCATTGGCGATGGGCTGGGCCGGCTGCGCCGTCGCCGGCCTGGCGTCGACGGCCAGGTCGGGAATGTCCACGGACATCCTGCCCTTGAGCGGCTTGGCGGTGCGCGCCACCAGGTTCCACAGTACCCGGTCGTCCTCGCTCAACCTGTCCGGGCGCTTGCTCATCATGCGCCTCCGGCGAGCGTGCGCGGCACCAGCGCGTAGAACTCGGCCGCATTGCGCACCACGCCGGCGATCTCGCCGGCGGCATCGCCGGAGCCGGCGAACAGGTCGCCCCGCGCCGGCCCCGTGATGGCCGAGCCGGTGTCCTGCGCGATCATCAGCCGTCGGAACGGCTTTCCGTCGAAGGCGGTCAGCGTCGGCGCGTCGATATGGAAGGGCGTGCCGAATGTGTGCAGCAGCCGGTCGACCGCCATCGAGCGACCCGGCGTCAGCGGCACCTTGGCGGCGGCGATCGGGCCGAGGCTGGCCTGCGCCACCTCAGCCTCGCGGAAGAAGATGTAGGAGCGGTTCTGCCACAGGATCTCGTCGACGCGCTCCGGATGCGCCTTGAACCAGGCGCGGATCGACTGCATCGTCACCGCGGCGAGCGGGATTTCGCCTGCTTCACTCAGCACCTTGCCCGGTCCGGTGAAGCGCTGGCCCGATTTGGCGGCGTAGGTGACGCGGCAAAGCCGGCCGTCGGTCATGACGAGCCGCGCCGCGCCCTGCACATGGATGAAGAAGGCGTCGACCTTGTCGGCCAGCCAGGCGATCTCGAGGCCCTTACCGGCCAAAGCGCCGCGCTCGATCGCGCCGCGGTCGAAATATTCGGCGAGCCCGTCGCGCGTCCGGCGCGCGAAGGCGAGATAGGCGTCCATGCCCGCGGGCCGGTTCGCATCGTCGACATCGACGAGATCGGCGGGCCGCGACAGAAGCGGCACGGTGAAACGCGCCGTGCGCACCGGCGAGGCCTCGACCTGCGGTTCGTAGAAGCCGGTGACGAGGCCCGTGCCGGTCTCGGAGCGCACCAGCATCGGCGCGAAATGCCGTTCGAAGAAGGCCCGTGCCTGTGCTCCATCTTGCGGCGGCGCTTCACGCGCCTGCGCATAGGCGTCGGCGAAGGCGCCGAAGGCGACGCCGAGCGCGCCGCTGCGATAAGGCTTGGTCAGGATGTGGAAGGCCGAGCGACGGAACGCCTCGAAGGCGGGCAGATGGTCGTCGCCGGCCCAGCCGGGCAGATCGGCGAAGGTCTTCGCCGCCAGCAGCGGCGAGAGCGACACTCCGGCATCCCCGCTGCTATGCATGTCGTTATCCCGGAACCGTTGCCCGCTTCCGGGCGACATGCATCGACCTCAGTCTTCTTCTTCGGTGGCGACGAGCTTCCAGTTCGGATCGCGCGAGCGCGTGTCGCGGGCGAAGGTCCAGACATCCTTGACCTCGGCCACTGTTTCGGGGTCGCCGTCGATGACCGTCCCGGCCTTGTCGCGCGTCGCCGAGATCAGCTCGCTGATGATGCGCAGCGTGACATGGGCCTCGCCATTCTTCATCTCGGCCGAGACGATGTCGGCCTTGTCGATGCCGACGAAGGAGGACTGGATCTTTTCCGACTTGGCCTCGCGTTCGCCGATCGCGGCGACGAAGCCGTCATAGACCTCGCGCGACAACAGGTTCTTCAGCGTCTTGCGGTCGCCGTCGGCGTAGGCCATGACGATCATCTCGTAGGCCATCTTGGCGCCGTCGACGAAACCCTTCGGCTCGAAGGACGCATCGCTGTCCTTGATCGCGCGCAGCCCCTTGTTGAGGTCGGTGTCGGGCGCGGCGAAGGCGTCGATCGCCGCATAGGTGTCCGCCGCCGGCTCTCCCGGCAGCCGCTTGCGCGGCAGGGAAACGACATTCTCGGCCTTCTGGGCGGCGTCCTTGTCGGCCGTACGCGACGCGGAATAGGGGTCGAAAGGCGGCCTTTCGCTACCGGTCCGACGGCCCAGCACATTGCGCAGTTGGAAAAAGATCACCACCGCCGCGATCAGGAAGAAAATCGTGCCGAAGTCGAAGAATCCCATATCTTCCGCCAATCAATCCCTGCCTCTTGGCCGGACCGCCAGGCCGGAGGCCCACGGTCGCATAGCGTTCAACATTCAAAGCATATAGAACGCAAGGCGCAATCATTCAAATCAAAGGCAGGCATACCTATCTAACAGGCCCAGTGCCAGCGGCGATTGGTCGCCGCCGGGCAAAACATCGAACCGATCGGTCCAGATTTGCGCATTTCGCTGCTTCCCTTCTTTCTCCTCGCGCTTCCGCTGCTGGAAATCGCCGGTTTCGTCATCGTCGGCCGCGAGGTCGGCGCGCTGGCGACGGTCGGCCTGGTGCTGGCCTCCAGCATCGCCGGCGTGCTTCTGCTCCGCTACCAGGGTTTCGGCGTCATGGCCCGCATCCGCGCCGAGATGGCCGCCGGCCATAACCCCAGCCGCCACCTGGCGCACGGCGCCATGATCGTGGTGGCCGCGATCCTGCTGATCATCCCCGGCTTCATCACCGACATTATCGGCCTGCTGCTGTTTGTGCCGCCGGTGCGCGACTTTGCCTGGAGCCGGTTCAAGGGCCGCATCGTGGTGGCCACCAATTTCTCGGCCGGCGGCTTTCGCGGCCGCGGCCGCGACAAGGTCATCGACCTCGAAGACGGCGACTATTCGCGCGAGGACGATTTCAAGCGCGGGCCGGACCACAATTCGCCCTGGCGGCGCCTGAAGGACGACTAGGTCGCGCTTCCGGCCTGCTTCCGAGCTTTGGCGCAGTCCCAGCCGGGCTCCTTTCCTCTCCCTCCGGAGGGGGGAGAGGTGGCTCGGCGAAGCCGAGACGGAGTGGGGGAATTGCCTGGCAACCGCCGCGAACGGATATTGAAAAGCGACTAAGACGCAGGCCTTGCTTCGCCTTACGGTCAACGGGTTCGACCCCCACTCCGTCGAGCTTCGCTCGACACCTCTCCCCCGATCGACGGGGGGAGAGGAAGGGCGCTCTTCCGCAACGGCTATGGAGGACGGGCAGCCAGGTGAGGGGCAGCGCTGACTTTGGCGATTGACCCCACCCACAAAAGGTCGGCGCCGTCGCCTCGGATCACAAGGCGGCAAACCTTGTCTTGTCATGTCGGCCATGCTAGCCAACCCCCGATTTCAATTCGGTCAGCAAAGCTGCCCAGGGGAAAAGGAAAAGGCTCATGGCCAGCAATGACGACGCGCCGACCGGCGCGGCCAACGGAAACGGCAACGCGGGCGCGCAGCCGTCGCTCAACGTTCTGGCCCAGTATGTGAAGGACCTGTCCTTCGAAAGCCCCGGCGCGCCGAACTCGCTGCGCGGCCGCGACAAGGCCCCCGGCATCGCCATCAACGTCAACGTCAACGCCAACCCGCTTTCCGACAAGCAGTTCGACGTCAACCTGACGCTGAACGCCAAGGCCTCCTTCGACCAGGAAGTGCTGTTCAACGTCGAGCTGGTCTATGGCGGCGTCTTCGCCATTTCGGGCTTCCCGCAGGAGCACATGCTGCCGATCCTGTTCATCGAATGCCCGCGCCTGCTGTTCCCCTTCGCGCGCCAGATCATCGCCGAGGCCACCCGCAATGGCGGCTTCCCGCCGCTGATGCTCGACCCGATCGACTTCGCGCAGATGTTCCAGCAGAAGATCGCCGAGGACCAGGCCGCCGCGTCGAAGGTCCAGGTCAGCTGATTTCAGCCTGAACGGATTGCTTGAAAAACCCGGCCTTGCGCCGGGTTTTTTGTTGCCGCGGCGCACTGTCCTCGGCAAGGGCTGGCGGGACAGCACCCCTCTCTGGCCTGCCGGCCATCTCCCCCGCAAGGGGGGAGATTGGATGTCACGCCGGGTTTCGCCAATCGCCGATGATGAGACGCTGTCCGCGAAGCTGCCGATCTCCGCCCTTGCGGGGGAGATGCCCGGCAGGGCAGAGGGGGGTGTGACGGAGCTCGGCGTGGACAGAGCTCTTCTGGACCGCCCGCTCGTGAGCGGCACCCTACGGAACACCGCACAACTCCTGCGGATTCCAGAACACTTCCCAGTGTAACCCAGCCCTATCATCGCCGCCTCAGGCAATGGCTCCCCGGCGGTCGCGGCCGCCCTCGCGTAGGCGATCCGCCGGGGCGCGCCTGCTTCCGTGCGTGCCGGCTTCCCGCGCTTCGGGCGGCGCGCGCCAACAAACAGGGGAACGACGATGAAATTCATGCTGACCGACAGGAAACTGCATCCGCGCGCCAGGCCATTGGCCGACGATTTCAGGAAGGGCGGCGTCAGCCGCCGCGAATACCTGGCGCTCATGGCCGGCCTCGGCGTCAGCGCCGCCGGCGCCTTGGCGCTGGGCGGGCTCGCCGCGCCGCCCGCCCGCGCCGCCGAGCCGAAGAAGGGCGGCACGCTGCGCGTCGCCATGAACGTCAAGGGTTTCAAGGACCCGCGCACCTTCGACGGCGTCGAGATGTCCAACGTCGCGCGCCACTGCAATGAATATCTGGTGCGCTGGAACACGGATTTCTCCTTCGAGCCCTGGCTCCTGGAAAAGTGGGAGATGAGCGACGACGCCAAAACGCTCACGCTGCATGTGCGCAAGGGCATCACCTGGTCGAATGGCGACACCTTCAACGCCGAGGACGTCGTCCACAACCTCACCCGCTGGTGCGAGGCCGGCGTCGCCGGCAATTCGGTCGCCGCGCGCATGGGCGCGCTGGTCAATGCCGACACCAAGAAGGTGGTCGACGGCGGCATCGAGAAGGTCGACGACCACACCATCAAGCTCAATTTGCCGAAACCCGACATCTCGCTGATCGCCGGCATGGCCGATTATCCCGCGCTCGTCATGCACCGCTCCTATGATGGCGGCGGCGACCCGATGAAGGCACTCGCCATCACCACGGGCCCCTGTGAACTGGTGAAATGGGACGCCGAGACGGGCGCGGAGGTGAAGCGCAAGGACAAGCCCTGGTGGAAGGGCGAGTTCTGGCTCGATGGCATCCAGTGGATCGACTACGGCTCCGACCCCAACGCCATGCTGTCGGCCTTCGAATCCGGCGAGATCGACACCGACCACGAAACCACGGCCGACGCCGTCTCGCAGACCGAGAAGATGGGGTTGAAGAATTCCGAGATCGCCACCGGCTCCACCATCGTCGCCCGCTTCAATGTCGGCAACGCGCCCTATGACGACGTCAAGGTGCGCCGCGCCGCCCAGCTTGCCGTCGACAATTCCGCGGTGCTGAAGCTCGGCCTCGACGGCCGCGGCAAACCCGCCGACAACCATCATGTCGGCCCCATGCACCCCGAATATGCCGATATCGGCCCGGCCAGGCGCGACGTCGAGGCGGCGAAGACGCTGCTGAAGGAAGCCGGCAAATCAGACCACGAGTACGAGCTGATCTCGGTCGACATCGAATGGCAGAAAAGCACGGCCGATGCGATTGCCGCGCAGATCCGCGAGGCCGGCCTCAAGATCAAGCGCACCGTGCTGCCCGCCGCCACCTTCTGGAACGACTGGAGCAAGTTCCCCTACTCCTGCACCGAATGGCTCGGCCGCCCGCTTGGCGTCCAGGTGCTGGCGCTCGCCTACAAGTCCGGCGCCGCGTGGAACGAAAGCGCCTATGCCAACAAGGAGTTCGACGAGCTGCTCGACAAGGCGCTCGCCATGCCCGACGCCAAGGCCCGCAAGGAGATCATGGCCGGCATCGAGAAGAATCTGCGCGATTCCGGCATCATCATCCAGCCCTACTGGCGCTCCGTCTACCGGACGTATCGCAAGGGGGTGGAGGGATGCGAACAGCACCAGGCGCTGGAGCAGCATTTCGAGAAGGTCTGGATCGAGGGGTGAGGCGCCGACGCTTCTTGCCTTCTCCCCTTGTGGGAGAAGGTGGATTGCCGCGAAGCGGCAAGACGGATGAGGGGTGCGCCACGGAGTGGGGCGTTGGTATCCAAGGCTGAGATTTTCCGACGGTTGACCGCAGCGCCAGGCTGGAACACCCCTCATCCGTCTCGGCGCTGACGCGCCGATCCACCTTCTCCCGCAAGGGGAGAAGGAAGAGGCGTCAGCGCCCGCCCCTACCGCCCCAACTTAACCCCAGGCGCCAGCCGCCGGATCGCCGCCATCATCTCGGCTTCCGAAATATCCAGCGACGACATCTCCATATGCACGGTGTGCCCGCCGCCCGGCAGCATCAGGCCCACCGCATTGGCGCTGGAATATTTGATCGCCTCCGGCAGCGGCCCGGTCAGCTCGAAATTCACCAGCGTCGGCCCGCCATGGTTGCCATGCACCAGCCCGGCGCTGCGCACCGTCTCCCACGGCACCAGCACATCACCGGCGCGCTTGTCGCGAAATCCCTTGGCATCCAGCGTGACCTGAACCCCGCTGTCGAACCCGCTGCCCGCCTTGTACAGCCCCCAGCCAAGGCAGCCGAGGGCGAAGAGGATGAGCAGAAACACCGGCCCGCGCGTCATGTCGGACGAAATCGCGCGAAACGCCAGAACGCCGGCAACCGCCGCGCCGATGAACGGCGCGATGATTTGAAATGTGTTGCTGGAGGCGCTGTTGCGGATCTCGACGGGGGCGGACATGGCTGGAGTGAAGCGCAACGACACCAAACTGTCGAGAGCAGCCGGCGAACCGCGTCCTTCCCTTCCCCCCTTGTGGGGGAAGGTGGCCTCGCGAAGCGAGGTCGGATGAGGGGTGCTCCAGCTTGGCGCCACGTCAGCCACAAGCAGATTCACTACGCCTTACTCCGCTGGAACACCCCTCAACCGTCTCGGCGCTGACGCGCCGATCCACCTTCTCCCACAAGGGGAGAAGGTCAGCAGCGTCCAAGCCTTGGACGCCCGCTAGCTCTCGACCGCTTCTTGCGAGGAGGCCCGCTCCCGGCAGAAATACAGGATCGCCAGCATCACCACGGCGACCAGAATGCTGTAGTAGATCGATATGCGCGCGTAGGCCTCGGCCTTTTCCAGGGGAAACTCGCGACCGGCCGCGTTCGCGCGGGCCATCATCGAGGCGATCAGCGCATCATGCGAAAACAACTGATTTATCGCGGCCAGCGGCACGCTCGATGCCGCCATCACGGCGTTGTAGAGTTTTGCCCTGGGCTCGAACCGCAGCAGCATCGCGCCGCACCAGCAGCAAAGACAGCCGTAAAGCGTAACCGCCGCAATTTTCAGCGGCGTCTGCTCCACCATGAACAGGAAAGGCATGCCGTGGTCGGGAACGGTCTGGTTGAGAAGCGTCAACAGACCGGAAATGAGGCTCACCGTGCCCAACACAAGGTTCGGCCACTGACGCTGGCCTGCAGGCTTCTCGTCAAGCGCGTAGGCCAGCAGCCATTCGCCCAAGGAAGCGTTGGTCAGCCGAGCCACGGTGAGTAGAAGCGTCACGACCAACGCGCAGCCCGCCCCGGACAGCGGCTGGCCGAGAACCATCTCGGCGACGCCGAGCCGGTTGGCCAGTGCAACGGCCACGCCGATCCAGGCGGCATCGATGCAAAGGCTGAAGAATGCCACGACATATTTGCGCAATTTGAAATCCCCCAAAGGAGCTAAATGTATTGCGCTTGTCAGTTGCTCATCAATCGCATTTCAGCAGCGTCCAGATCCAGCCGTTGAAGGTCAGCACCAGGAACGGATAGCCGGCCGCCGGCAGGGGCGAGGATGTGGGCAGAAGCGGCGCGCCCCAGAGGATCATCAAGGACGAGACGACGAAGAGCGCGGCGGCGACGAAGGCGGTGAGCCGCATCCACAGCGCGAAGGTGGCTTGCGCGCTGACCATGACGAGCCCCGCCGCCCATAGCGCGATGCTGTCACCATAGGAAGGCACGCCGGCCGGCAAGCCCGCCGCATTGCCGGCCAGAAGCAGCGCCTCGCCGGCAAGGAAGGTGAGGAAGCCCGCTGCGACGCAGTCATTGCCCAGCCGCTGGTATTTCATGGTGAACAGCGCGGTGGCAACACGAGCGTCGCGCCGTCAATCGTCCAAAAAGGGTTTCACGGAGCGAGGCGCTGGCGACGAATGTGCCGGCGAGGCCGAAGGCGCCATCGTGTGCCACCGACGATGGGGCGACGCCTTTGGCTCGGTAGGTGTGGGACTCGCCGCGCAGAAATTTTCTGCTGCGAGCGCTCTCACGGCGGCGCAATTTTGCGTTGGCTAGATTGGCTCCTCCAACTCGTGAGTCGCGAACTCGATGTTCGCCATATTGCCAGTGCTCTTTCTTAAAAACTCCCCAATCTGTATATTTCGATTCGAGTAATACTCATGATAACCCGTAGCAATCATATTATCTATGTCATCAATTTGAGCGCGGAGAAGATTTGTTAAATCGTTCCATTTGCAGTAATCTAACGTTTCTTTCGCCGACATCCTGTTTATCGCTGCGACATGCGCTCTTGGAACCAAGACGGCGTTCAATAGACTCCTATAGTAATCGATGAACTGGTTTTCATCTATACCGAAGTCCATGACAGAAGGTACCTCTTGACGGGCGTATACGAAAGCCACCTCTAACTCATCGACCATAAAATCATCAATAGCCATCGCGCCAGATTTCAGTATACCCGCAGCAAGGATACAAGATACACCGGCCCAAAGAGCTTTTGCATTTCGCTTGTTCGCCGCGTATAGATCAACGTGCGCAATGTCTCGGAATAACCTTTCCTGCTCTCCAGATTTTAACGCTCGGTAGTGCGACACCAGCCTAGTATTGGATGCGACATCAAACGACCTGTCGAAGGTAGATTGCCAAAACCAATTCCCAATCTCGGACTCAGACGGTTGCATAAGACCATCCATATCAAGAGCTGTTAGCAATGCTATTGATGCCTGATAAGGAACGAACTCCTCCTTTACGGCCGCGCATCTTGATTGAAGAAACTCGATCGCATTATTCGCCGATTGGCCGGCCTTCGCCCACGAATTGTGAACTGCTGACCGCTCAAGCGCGAGCACCGACGACTTTCGAATATCAGCGTTTTCACGAAGAGCAATGGCCTGCAAAAGAGGCATCCCATCATCACCCAGAAAGGCGCTAACCTTTGGATATTGTTCGCGTAACTCTATCCAACGATCTCTTAGATTCCAGTCTGGCCTGAAGGTCTTCGCAACCATCAGATCAAACGCGCTTAGTTTCAAACCCGTGCGATTAACTCGCTCAAAAATGCGCGCAATAGCCTCGGGCTCCAGCGAGCTTTCCAAAATCACCGCGGGAAACTCATACTCATGAACTGCACTGAGATTTCGCGTGTAAAATTCGGTCAATCTCTTCTTGATGTCGGCGCGCAAGACCAGCGGGGAATACTCAACGACCTCGTCTCGCCACTCAAAAAAATCTGAAGCTGTCTTCAGCACGGAAATGGGCAGGATGTGCTCCTTGGCCTGGCTCTCAATAGTCGAGAGCCGCTTCTTTTCCCAAGTGTTTCGAGAAAAGGAAACGATCCTATCATCAAGCTCATTTCGCTCGTCGAGCGTCCAATCAACGGCGTATAATACATCGCCCTTTTCAAAGAAGGCGTGGTAGAGGGACGTAAGCCGCTGCTGGCCGTCTAAAATGGCGTAAGATGGCTCCAGAGCGACGTCTGGACCGCCCTCCAGCGAGCGAAGATGAAATATCTCTTTTCGCGCATCGAGCAGCAAAAGGCTACCTGCCGGCCATCCTGAGAATACTGTGACCAGAAGCTCCTTTACGTCCGATTCAGACCAGTCGAAGTCGCGTTGGAAGTCCGGAATCGCGATTTCTCCGGCATTGATCGCATCCATCAAACGACGAATATGCATCATCTGCACATTTGAGCCAGACTGACGCATCACTGCACCTCATTCTCAAAATGAGTTCCGCTGACAAGGCAGGTATCAAACTGCTCTAAGAACCAATTGCTCGGGTATGATTGCATGTTTCCTGAAAAAATAGTGTAGAAGCTTTTTTCTTTAGGAATGTGTCCAACTGCAGTATTCAGGACCACCACGATAGTCCCGTCAATAATGCAAATCATGTACTTTGGGATCTCGTCGAGGTACTTTATCGAAACTTTTGATCCGGCCTTTAACTCATTCTTCTTTCGGGAAATGTTCCACTTTGCTTCTATGTCAGTAGCTGCCTGAGTAATGGACTTTCGTAACAATTCCACGTCTCGAGCAACGGCCAGAGAAAGCTGATTGATATAATCCTTATCAGGGTCGGGTATTAGAATTTCAATATTGACTATCTTACTCTTACCTGCTTGAGCTATTATATGCCAGTTGTCTGAGATCCAATTTTCAGGGTCAAGCATCATGAGCCGATAGCTTCCCTTCTCTGTCAACAACTCCTTCCAAGAGAGATCCGCATTTGGGCCAACATCTATGACTTGATTTGCGGAGATAGAGCTCTCGATGCCGACGAGCTTTAGCAACTCCCTCTGAAGTTGGCGGCGTAATATCAGATCGAATACAATGGAAATGATTCCAATTGAAATTACTGCGGACGCCAGGGCAGCCCCGATCGGCAACCAAAATGGATCAAAATATCGAACAGAGATATAGTTGAGAGCAAATCCTAAAAGCGTAGCAATTGTTGCTGAAACAAGCGTCTTTAAATTTGATGCTTCTCGAGCCAAATCTAAACCGTTGTGTTTAGAATTCCCCATTGTCCCCGCCCACAAAACCAGTGACCCACGTCACCATGAACACAGTGTAATCATGTGTTGACTGTGACCTCAATGGCTAAGCTGTAGATCTGGTCGAGCGCCCCCTCAATCCCCCATCTTCAGCGCCTGGATAAACGCCTCCTGCGGGATATCCACCTTGCCGAACTGCCGCATCCGCTTCTTGCCTTCTTTCTGCTTGTCCAGCAGCTTGCGCTTGCGCGAGACGTCGCCGCCGTAGCACTTGGCCGTCACGTCCTTGCGGAGCGCCGAGATGGTTTCGCGGGCGATCACCTTGCCGCCGATGGCGGCCTGGATCGGGATCTTGAAGAGGTGGTGCGGGATCAGTTCCTTGAGCTTCTCGCACATCTGGCGGCCGCGCTTTTCCGCCGCCGTGCGGTGGACCAGCATGGAGAGCGCATCGACCGGCTCTTCATTGACCAGGATCGACATCTTCACCAGATCGCCCTCGCGGTAGTCGGTGAGGTGATAGTCGAAGGAGGCGTAGCCCTTGGAGATCGACTTCAGCCGGTCATAGAAGTCGAAGACGACTTCGTTGAGCGGCAGATCGTAGGTCAGCATGGCGCGTTTGCCGACATAGGAGAGGTCGGCCTGGATGCCGCGCCGGTCCTGGCAGAGCTTCAGGATGCCGCCGAGATAGTCGTCGGGCGTCAGGATCGTGGCGCGGATCCATGGCTCCTCGATGGCTGATATCTTCACCACGTCGGGCATGTCGGCCGGGTTGTGCAGTTCCTTCACCGAGCCGTCATTGAGCAGCAGCCGGTAGACGACGGAAGGTGCTGTGGCGATCAGGTCGAGGTTGAATTCGCGCTCCAGCCGCTCCTGGATGATTTCCAGATGCAGCAGGCCGAGGAAGCCGCAGCGATAGCCGAAGCCGAGCGCGGCGGATGTTTCCATCTCATAAGAGAAAGAAGCGTCGTTGAGGCGCAGCTTGCCGACGGCGGCGCGCAGATCCTCGAAATCGGCGGCATCGACCGGGAACAGGCCGCAGAACACGACAGGCTGCGCCGGCTTGAAGCCGGGCAGCGCCGTTTGCGTCGGGCGCTTGTCCTCGGTGATGGTGTCGCCGACGCGGGTGTCGGCCACTTCCTTGATCGAGCCGGTGAAGAAGCCGAACTCGCCGGGGCCGAGCTCGTCGACATTGATACGGGCAGGCGTGAACACGCCGGTGCGCTCGACCAGGTACTTGGCGCCGGTGCCCATCATGCGGATGGTCTGGCCCTTCTTCAGCACGCCGTCGATGATGCGCACCAGCACGATGACGCCGAGATAGGCATCGTACCAGCTGTCGACCAGCATCGCCTTCAGGGGCGCGGTCGCGTCGCCCTCGCGCGGCGGCGGCAGCTGGTTGACGATGGCCTCCAGCACGTCGGGAATGCCAAGGCCCGTCTTGGCCGAGATCAGCACGGCGTTGGAAGCGTCGATGCCGATCACCTCCTCGACCTGCTCGCGGATGCGCTCGGGCTCGGCGGCCGGCAGGTCGACCTTGTTCAGCACCACGACGATCTCGTGGTTGTTGTCGATGGCCTGGTAGACATTGGCCAGCGTCTGCGCCTCGACGCCTTGCGAGGCGTCGACCACCAGCAGCGAGCCCTCGCAGGCGGCGAGCGAACGCGAGACCTCGTAGCCGAAGTCGACATGTCCGGGCGTGTCGATCAGGTTGAGGATATAGTCCTCGCCATTGTTGGCGCGGTACTTCAGCCGCACCGTCTGCGCCTTGATGGTGATGCCGCGCTCGCGCTCGATGTCCATCGAGTCCAGCACCTGCTCCTTCATGTCGCGCGCCTCGAGCCCGCCGGTCAGCTGGATCAGGCGGTCGGCGAGCGTGGATTTGCCATGGTCGATATGGGCGACGATGGAAAAATTGCGGATGTGGTCGAGCGGCGTGGTCATGTCGCGCGCTTTAGCAGGGGCGGCCTGTTGCGGCAAGGCTTGGCGCCCAAGGGCCGCCTTGGCGATCACAAAGCGGTGAGAAGGGGCGAAAAGCCCGAAATACCGCGCCAGGGCGCAAGAATGCTTAAACTTTGAGCAATCACGTTAGACCTTGGTTTGCCGGCTGCGTGCTATCTGCGCAGTCGCTAATGTTTCCTGGGGGTAAAAAATGCTGAGAGTTGCACGCGGGTTTGCCCGTTCGCGCAGCGGCTCGATGATGCCGCTGTTCTTCCTGAGCCTGGTTCCGCTGATCACGGTGGTCGGCTTCTCGGTCGATTATACCAATGCGGTCGAGACGCGCTCCAACATGCAGGAGGCGCTGGACGCCGCCACGCTGGCGATCACCACGCTGCCGACCACGACGACGACGGTCGCGCGCCAGCAGGCGCTGCAGGACAATTTCGTCGCCAACAACGGCCAGGGCACCGCGACGCTGGTGAGCTTCTCCATCGCCGCCGACGGCACCTCCACCGCGCAGACCTCGGCGAGCTTCGCCATGCCGACCAATTTCATGCAGATCGCCCGCGTCAGCACCGTGCCGGTCGCCGTCAATTCGGGCGTCACCAAGGCGCCGGCCCTGGTGCAGGCCACCTTCAAGATCGACCAGGCCTCGGGCTGGTGGAACAAGACCATCTATCTCTACGGCACGCCGTTCACCACCTCCACGCCGCAGAAGCTGATGGAGATCGACTATGTCTATAACGGCTACGGCGATCCCAAGGGCTATGGCACCACCACAGCCTACACGGTCAGCGGCACCAGGCTGACGCAGGTGCAGCAGCAGGTGTGCTCGACCAGCACGGTGAGCAGCTTCGCCAACGCGCCGGCCGGATCGATCCAGCAGACCAGCGGCAACAGGAAATACCTGACCACCTGCGTCACCACGCCCGCCAACGGCACCGGCGCCGTCATCGACGTCAGCCAGATGGGCGGCCTGGCGCTGGAGATGGACGTTCCCTCGGGTTCGCCAACCGTCCTGAGGACCGACAATACGGCGACGTCGGACCGGCTATACTACGGACAATCCGTCTCGAGCGCCACCGAAGTCCCTGCCAACCAGCTCGTCGACATCTTCTCCATCGTGCCTTGCGGCCAGACCAGCTGGCAGGCCTGGGAAGACGGCGGCTCGCCCACCCCCGGCACCGCCGCCAACGCCGACTTCTCCTATTACGTCAGCGGCAAATGCGACTTCGACCAGCGTCCCTCGCTGACGGCGCTGACGCAGTGAAACAGCCGATCTCCCCCCTTGTGGGGGAGATGGCCGGCAGGCCAGAGGGGGGCGCTGTCCCGCCGGCTTTGCCGAAGTTCACCACAACAGCCCCTCATTGCTGGCTTGTTTTTCGCCGCCATCAAGGACGATGCGTGTCGAGAAGCATCTAGGAAGGCGCTTTATGGCGCCCCCCTCTGTCCTGCCGGACATCTCCCCCACTTGGGGGGAGATCGGACGTCAAGGCGACCTTCGCCAATCTCCGGCGTAGCAAGACGACCAGCCTCCAATCACAAACCGGTGAGCGCTGTAACGAAGCCCGTCGCGGCGGCGAAGTGGGGACATGACCGGCGCATCGCTGCGCCGTCCCTCACGGAGCAAGCCGATGCCGAGAGCCAGCAGATTCATCGCATTGTCGAGCCTGGGTGCCCTTGCGCTCGCCGCATCGCTCGGTGCGGCAGCCGCCCGGCCGCTTACCGTGGTCGAGCTGTTCACCAGCCAGGGCTGCTCGTCCTGCCCGCCGGCCAATGCCAATCTGATCAAGGTCAAGGACCAGCCCGGCGTGCTGGCGCTGTCCTTCAACGTCACCTACTGGGATTATCTCGGCTGGAAGGACACGTTCGGAAAGCCCGAATTCACCCAGCGCCAGGTCAGCTACGAGCCGCCGCTCGGCCATGACGGGCCGTTCACGCCGCAGGTGGTGGTCAATGGCCATGCCGATGTGGTCGGCGCCGCGCCTGGCGAGATCGAGCACCTGATCGCGGCGACGGCCAAGGCTACTGGCCCGTCGCTGTCGCTCGACGTGGGCAAGGTTTCGGTCGGCGCCGGCAGCGCGCCCGGCGGCAAGGCCGATGTCTGGCTGGTCCGCTATGCCAGGGGCGTCGTCCAGGTGCCGGTGGCGCGTGGCGAAAACACCGGCCGCACCTTGCCGCACGCCAATGTCGTGCATGCGCTGCAAAGGCTCGGCAGCTGGAACGGCGACGCCGCGGTCTACGCCTTGCCCGCCGCGTCCGGCGGCCTCAGCACCGCCATCCTCGTCCAGTCACCGGGCGGCGGCCCGATCCTCGCCGCGGCGACCGACTGATTTTTCTCTCTTCGCGCGGGGTCGCATGCAGCGGCAACGCATCACCCGGCCCGCTACCGCGCGCCAAACCCAAGGAGACTCTCATGACCAGATATCTGACCCTGCCGGCGCTCGCCTTCGGGCTTTCGGCCGCCATATTCGTCGCCGGCGCCCGCGCCGACGACACGGCCAATGCCATGAAGCCCGCCAACGCGATGGCGACCGACGCCATGAAGCCCGCGACGGATGCGATGAAGCCGGCGGATGCCATGAAGCCCGCGACCGACGCCATGAAGCCGGCGGATCCGATGGCCACCAATGCCATGAAGCCGGCAACGGACGCGATGAAACCGGCCAATTAGGTCTTCTGCGCCCAGCCCGTCCGCAATGGCCGCCCTCGGCGCTGCCCCTCACCTGCCTGCCGGCATCCTCTCCCCGTATGGTGACGGGGAGAGGGGTGCTCTCGCCGCTGGTTTCGCCAATCCTCGGCGTTGCAGGAAGAGCGCCGGCGTTGCAGCCAGCCCCTCTCGCCCCGGGGAGAGATGTCCGGCAGGACAGTGAGGGGCAGCGCCAACGGGAAGATTTCTGCCGGAGATGGAGAGCGATGCCTTCGCAAGAAAACCATGCTCAATGCCAAAACCTGGCCACGCGAATGTGAGGCGGCGGCGCAACTCCCGCGTCGCGCCGCCGTAACTGATCCAATAGACTGACCCCCGATTGCTGATCAAAGGGGCAAGCCACGAGGAGTGCAACCATGACCGATACCAGCATTGCCAGGCGTTCGACCGGCTTCATCAGGGGCGCGCTCGCCGCATTGGCCCTTGCCGCCGCCGGCGCCGCCTTCTGGATGACGCCGGCCGTTTCGGCCGAGGACGCGGTAAAGATCCCGCCGCCGGCGGTGGACGAAAAGGCGGCCGGCGGCAGCGAGAAGGCGATTTTCGCCGGCGGCTGCTTCTGGGGCGTGCAGGGCGTGTTCCAGCACGTCAAGGGCGTCACCAGGGCCGTTTCCGGCTATACCGGCGGCGCCAAGGACGATGCCGTCTACGAGACCGTCGGCACCGGCCGCACCGGCCACGCCGAATCCGTCGAGATCACCTATGATCCGTCGAAAGTGACCTACGGCCAGCTGCTGCAGGTGTATTTCTCGGTCGCCCACAATCCGACCCAGCTGAACTATCAGGGGCCGGACTCCGGCACCCAGTACCGTTCGACGGTCTTCGCCGAGAACGACGCCCAGAAGAAGATCGCGCAGGACTACATCGCCCAGCTCGACAAGGCCAAGCTGTTCGGCGCGCCGATCGTCACCACGATCGAGACCGGCAAGACCTTCTACCCGGCCGAGAACTATCATCAGGACTTCCTGACGCTGAACCCGACCTATCCCTACATCGTCTACAACGACCTGCCCAAGGTGGCGAACCTGAAGCAGCTGTTCCCGGCGCTGTACAGCGACAAGCCGGTGCTGGTACTGTCGGCGAGCAACTGATCAAGGGTTATCTCCCCCCTCAAGGGGGAGATGTCGCCAAAGGCGACAGAGGGGGTCGGTTCGACCGGACGCGATCCCCTTCAGCGGATGAAGGTCGGCGCTCCACGCGCGGCGACCCCTCTGGCCTGCCGGCCATCTCCCCCTCGAGGGGCGAGATCGCAGCACCGATGTCACTTGTAGAAATACGGGTCGAGGACGCGCACCTCGGTGATCTTGTCGACCGGCAGCGAATTCTTTTGCGCCGTGCTGCGGATCGCCTCGGGCGAGGGCGCGTCATAGATGCAGAAAGTCTGCTTCTTGTCGGGCGACACGAAGGACTGCACCCAGGTGACGCCTTTTTCGGCATTGCGCATGATGACGCCGCCGAGCGCGTCGGCGCCGGCATCGTTCATGGGAATGTGGAGGCCGTCCGGAAAAGTGCGTTCGACGAGATAACGGGGCATGGAGGATTTCCTTCTTTGCGTTGCGTCACGCTCTGTGCGAGCGCCGCCGCAATGGAAACCACGCCGGCCGGGACGCCGCATCGGAACCATTCCCCATATTTCCCGGCTTGTTTCCCCATATTGGCGCCGGAGCCACACTGCGGATACCGAAGCCGCCTAGGCTGACAGATGAACCGGGGGCTGGGCGGGTGGCGCACCGGATCATATCGGCCGGACAGTTCGGGCGGATGGGATGCTTCTGGAACGGCGGACGCAGCTGGAACAGCTGGACGGTCTCCTGGCGCAGGCCGCGCGCGGCCAAGGCCATGTCGCGGCGTTGCTCGGCGAGGCGGGCTCGGGCAAGACCGCGCTTGTCGAGGCCTTCATCGGCGCCGCCGGCGGGGGCGCGCGCGTGTTGCGCAGCGCCTGCGAGGATCTGTCGATCCCTGATCCGCTCGGGCCGCTCTACGACCTGGCAAGGGGCGCGCAGTGGCCGATGCCGCGCGCGCCCGAAGCGCGCCAGGGTCAGCGGCTGCCGCTGTTTTCCGACGCACTCGACGTCTTCGATGCGCGCGCGGGCGCGACGCTGCTGGTGATCGAGGACCTGCACTGGGCCGACGACGCGACGCTCGACTTCGTCCGCTTCCTCGGCCGGCGCATCGCCAACACCCATATCCTGCTGCTGCTGAGCGCCCGCACCGACGGCTCCGAAGGGCAGATGCGCGTGCGCCGGGCGCTCGGCGAAATCCCCTCGGCCAGTGTTGCCCGCATCGATGTGCCGCTGTTGAGCGAAACGGCGGTGCTGTCGCTCGCCCGCGCCGTGGGCCGCGATGGCGACGCCATCTACCGGGCGAGCGCCGGCAACGCCTTCTTCGTCGCCGAACTGCTCAGTGCTGAAGACGAAACCGCGCTGCCGGCCAGTGTGCGCGATGCCGTGGTCGCGCGGGCCGAACGGCTGTCGCCCGGCGCCCGCGCGATGCTCGACGCCGTCTCGGTGTTCCCAAGGCGCGCCGACGCCTGGGCCCTGACCGGGCTGTGCGGCATCGCCGCCGCCGGCCAGCTCGCGGAATGCGTCTCGAACGGGCTGCTCGACGATCTCGGCGATGCCTACGCCTTCCGCCACGAGATCGCGCGGCGCGCCATCGAGGAGATGCTGACCAGCAGCCACAGGCGGGAATTCAACCAGCGCGCGCTGTCGGCGCTCATCGAACGGGGCGACGTCGCCACGGCGCGGCTGGTGCACCACGCCGTCGAAGCGCACAACTGGCAAGCGGTGCGCGCGTTCGCGCCGGTCGCGGCGCGCGAGGCCTCCCGGGTCGGCGCCCATCGCGACGCCGCCGGCTATTGCGAGGTCGCGCTGCGCCGGGCCGACACCTTGCCGGTCGAGGAGCGGGCCGGGCTTTACGAACAATATGCGTTCGAATGCCACCTGATTGGCCGCGTCGAGGAGGCCATCGGCGCGCAGGAGCAGGCGCGCCTTCTCCATCATGCCATGGGAGACGTGCTGAAGGAGGGCGACAGCCTCAGGTGCCTGTCGCGCTTTTCCTATCTGATGGGCGACCGCCAGGCCGCCGACCTCTATGGCGCGCGGGCGGTGACGCTGCTCGAAACCGTCCCCGCCGGGCCCGAACTGGCCATGGCCTATTCCAATCTGTCGCAACTGGCGATGCTGGCGGAAAGGCTGGACGAGACCCTGGCGCTGGGCGCCAAGGCCATCAGGCTGGCCGAAGGGCTGGACCGGCAGGACATCGTCTGCCATGCGCTCAACAATGTCGGTGCCGCCGAGCAATCGCTCGACCTGGAAGGCGGCCGGACGCACCTGGCCCGCAGCCTGGAGATCGCGCTCGCGTGCAATTTTCAGGAGCACGCCGCGCGCGCCTTCACCAACAGTGCCTGCGGCGGCATGAACCGGCTGGATTATCGCCTGGCCCAGTCCTTCCTCGACCGCGGCATCGATTATTGCATCGAAAACGACCTGGCGACCTGGCGCGACTACATGCGCGGCGTGCGCGCGCAACTGCTGGTGCGGCACGGCCAATGGGAGGAGGCCGCGGCCGAGGCGGTCGAGGTTCTCGCCGGCAATCAGGCGACCGCGCTCGTGCGCTATCCGGCGCTGGTGGCGCTGTCGCGGCTGCGGGTGCGCCGCGGCGACCCGTCGGCCGAGCCGCTTCTGGCCGAGATGAAGCGTTTCCTTGAAAGGGGGACCGAACTGCAACGGCTGCTGCCCTATGCGGCGGTGATCGCCGAACAGGCCTGGCTCGGCGAAGCCGACAGGAACGAGGCGCTGCGGCTGATCGGTCTTGTCGAAGGCCTTTCGCCGACGCGGGCGGCCTTCGCCGAACTGGCCGGCTGGCGCCATCTGCTGTCGCCGGGCGCCGACCCCGGCGATACGTCGGGCATGGCCGACCCCTACCGGCTGCTGCTTGCCGGTGACTGGCGTGGCGCGGCGGCCGCCTGGGCGGATCTCGATTCGCCCTATGAACGCGCGCTGGCGCTCGCCCGGGGCGACGAGGCGGCGCAGCGCGAGGCGCTCGAAGTGCTCGAGGCGCTCGGCGCCCGGCCGGTCGCCAGCCATGTGCGCGACATCATGCGGCGAAACGGCGTCATCCGCATCGCGCGCGGCCCGCGCAGCACGACGCGCGCCAACAGTGCCGGCCTGACCCGGCGCCAGATGGAAGTGCTGCAGCTGATCGAGCGCGGCCTGTCCAACAAGCGCATCGCCGAGCACCTGGCCATTTCGCCCAAGACCGTCGACCATCACGTCTCGGCGGTGCTGGGCAAGCTCGACGCCGTTTCGCGCGGCGAGGCCACGGCGGCCGCGCGCGACAGCGGGCTGCTTTGAACTGGCCGCGGCCGGTCAATCGTAGGTGAGATCCGTCGCCTTGCCGCCGAACACGCGGTAGGCATAGAAGGAATAGAAGATGATGATCGGCAGCACCACCACCGTGCCGGCCAGGATGATGGCCAGGCTTTCGGTCGCCGATGCCGCCTGCCAGATCGTCAGCTTGTCGGGCACCACGAACGGATAGAACGACCAGGCGAGACCGGCGAAGCCGAGCACGAAAATGCCGGCCAGCGTCAGGAACGGCGTCAGTGCATGGCTGTCGTCGGGCCTGGGCAGATGGAAGGTTTGCCGCCACAGCCACAGGAACAAAAGCGCCGACAGCACCGGCAGCGGCGAGAGGTACAGCATCTCGGGCCAGACGAACCATTTGTCGAAGATGCGCGGGCTGGCGAAGGGCGTCGCCAGCGACACGGCGGCCATGCCGAGCGCGGTGAGCACCAGCGCGGTGCGCAGCCAGCGCACCGCCTTCTTCTGCAACTCGCCCTCGGTCTTGTAGATCACCCAGGCCGCGCCCATCGCTGCATAGGCCGCCGCCAGGCAGAGCGCGACCAGCGCGCCGAACGCCATGCCGCCGAGGCCGACATCGAGGCCGAGCACATAGACGCCCAGCATGTAGCCCTGCGCCAGCGACGCGATCAGCGAGCCGAGGAAGAAGATGCGGTTCCAGCGATGCTTCTTGCCCGCCGGCACCTTGGCGCGGAAATCGAAGGCGACGCCGCGCAGGATCAGCCCGACCAGCAGCACGAAGACCGGCAGGTAGAGCGCGGTGAGGATGACCCCGTGCGCCATCGGAAAGGCGACGAGCAGCAGCCCGACCGCCAGCACCAGCCAGGTCTCGTTGGCGTCCCAGAACGGGCCGATCGCCGCGATCATGGTGTCCTGCTCGGCGTCTTCGGCGGCCGCGAACAGGATGCCGATGCCGAGATCGAACCCGTCGAGGACGACATAGATCAGGATGGCCAGCCCCATCAGGCCGGCGAAGATGAGGGGGAGCGCGGTTGGCCAGTCGAAGGTCATCTTTCTTCCCCTGTTCGCCGGAGCCATTCTGGTCGCGATGTGCTCGGGTGGCATTCCATCGATGAGGCATTTGCCTCGGGCCTGCTGTCGAAGTCGGCGCTGGCGGTTGTCATTTCACGCCCCAGCCGCCGGCTGCGACATGGCTGTCTTCATGACCCCCGGCAGCGGCGAGGAATCGCCGTCCTTCGCCGCCTTCAGCGCCAGATGCACCAGCACGCCGAGATAGGCGATCAGCAAAAGCACGTAGAGGATGAGGTAGATGGCGAGCGTCAGCGCGACATGGCTGCCGGCCACCGGACCGACGGCGTCGGCGGTCTTCAGCACGCCGGTCACCAGCCAGGGCTGGCGGCCGATCTCGGTCGTGTACCAGCCGGCCAGCGTCGCCAGCCAGCCCGACAGCGCCATCGGCACCATCAGCATGGCGAGCGGCCTCGGCAACGCGTTGCGGCGCTTGAGGAAGAAGGCCGCCGACCACGAAACCGCCAGCATCAGCAGGCCGGTGCCGACCATGATGCGGAAACCCCAGAACACCGGGAAGACAGGCGGGTGGTTGCCGGGATAGTCGTTCAGTCCCGGCACGACGCCGCTCGCCGAATGGCGCAGGATGAGGCTGGCGCCGTCGGGAATGGCGATCTCGAACCTGTTTTCCTTGGCCGTCTCGTCGGGCAGCGCGAACAGCACCAGCGGCACGTTGGGCCCGGTGTTCCAGTTCGCCTCCATCGCCGCCACCTTCTGCGGCTGGTGTTCCAGCGTGTTCAGCCCGTGCTGGTCGCCGGCAAAGATCTGCACCGGAATGAGGATCGCTGCGGTGAAGACGCCGGTGCGTAGTGCTTTCCACATCGATTCCGACCGATCGCCGGCGAGATAACGCAGCGCCGACAGGCCCGCGATCAGGAAGGACACGGTGAGGCCGGAGGCCAGCAGCATGTGGACGAGGCGGTAGGGCATGGACGGGTTGAAGACGATAGCCCACCAGTCGACGGCATGCGCGACGCCGTCGCGCATCTCGAATCCGTCTGGCGTCTGCATCCAGGAATTGAGCGCGATGATCCAGAACGCCGACAGCGTGGTGCCGCCCGCCACCAGCACCGTCGCCAGCGTGTGGACGCGGTTGGAGACGCGGCGGAAACCGAACAGCATGATGCCGAGGAAGGCAGCCTCGAGGAAGAAGGCGGTCAGCACTTCATAGGCCAGCAACGGCCCGGCGATGTTGCCGACCTTTTCCATGTAGCCCGGCCAGTTGGTGCCGAACTGGAAGCTCATGGTGACGCCCGAGACAACGCCCATGGCAAAGGACAGCGCGAAGACCTTCACCCAGGTGAAGTAGGCGCGCATCCAGGCGGAATCGTTGGTCGCGTTGTAGCGCAGCTTGAAGAACAGCAGCACCCAGCCAAGTGCGATGGTGATGGTTGGAAACAGGATATGAAACGAGATATTCGCGCCGAACTGGATGCGAGACAATATCAGCGTGTCCATGGCGGGCTCCGGCTGCTGCCAATACTGCTGAACGATAGGCCCGAAGCCGGTTGAGGTCAAAGCGGCGTCCTGCCGCGAGGCCGAACGCCACAGGACAATTTTACCGCTGCATGCCGGGTTTAGGCGCTGGTCTCCGGCACATCGCCGAGCGCATCCGCGAACTTGCGCATCAGGCGCACCAGCTCCTCGATGTCGTGCGCCTCCCAGGTCTCGAAAATGGCGCGGCCGATTTTCTCGCGCGCTGCATCGACCAGGTCGGTCATCGCCTTGCCCTTCGGGCTGATCACGGCCTCGCGCACGCGGCGGTCGGCGGCGCTCGCCTCGCGTCGCACCAGGCCCAGGCTCTCCAGCTTGGCAACCTGACGGCTCACGGTCGTGTAGTCGCGCCCGACGCGGTCGGCCATCTCGACGACGCCGATCGGCCCGAAGCGCTCGATGCCGACGAGCAGGGGGAACAATGCCCGGTCGAGCGGAATGCCAGCCGCCTTGATCAGCAGCTCGTCGCGCTGTGGCCTGTTCATCTGCCCGACAATATCCAGAACGGCCGCGTGTATCTGGCGCAGTTGGTCCGAGATATGTGTAGTTTGCATATTTTTTGTTGACGGCATGCCGGGACTCCTTATATGTGCATTATACACATAGTCTGGAAACCGGAAAGGCAAACCAGCATGAAAGCAGCAATTGTCCCGGAGGCGGGCAGAACGCCCGTCTATGGCGATGTCCCCGAGCCGGCGGTCGGGCCGGGCGAGCAGCTCGTCCATGTCAGCGCGGCGGCGGTCAGCCATGTCGTGAAGAGCCGCGCCTCGGGCACGCACTACAGCTCGTCAGGCCGATTTCCGTTCGTCGTCGGGGTCGATGGCGTGGGCCGGCTTGAAAACGGCAGGCGGGTCTATTTCGTCGCGCCCGGAGGCAGCATGGCGGAGCGGGCGGCCGTGCCGTCGGCCTATTGCCTGCCATTACCAGATGAGCTGGATGACGTGACCGCGGCGGCGATCGCCAATCCAGGCATGTCGTCCTGGGCGGCCTATGTCGAACGGGCAAAACTCAAGGCCGGCGAGACCGTGCTGGTCAATGGCGCCGCCGGCTCGTCAGGTCGGCTTGCCGTGCAGATCGCCAGGCATCTCGGTGCCAGGAAGGTGATCGCGACCGCCCGCAATGTCGACGCGCTCAAAGAGGTCGCTGCGCTCGGCGCGGACATGACGGTGCCGCTTGTCGAGGACCAGGCGGCCCTCGAGGCCAGTTTGAAGAAGGAATTCGCGCAAGGCATCGATGTCGTCATCGACTATCTCTGGGGAAAAAGCGCCGAACGCCTGCTGGTCGCCGCGGCCAAGGCCGGGCCCGAGGCGGTGCCGATCCGCTTCGTCCAGATCGGCTCGATGAGCGGTTCCGACATCATGCTGTCCAGCGCCGTGCTGCGCTCGTCGGCCATCACTCTGATGGGCAGCGGCATCGGCAGCATCCCGATGGAACGCCTCGTCGCCTGCGTCGGCGCGCTGCTTGAGGCGGCGGTCCCGGCCGGATTTAAAATCGCGGCGAAGCCGGTTCCGCTCGCCGATGTCGAACGGGCATGGGCCGAGGACGACAGCGCCAGGCGCACCGTGTTCACGCTAGAGCCGGATGATTTCAGGTCAAGTCGACCTGAAATCTGAATCCGCCTCTAAATCAAAGAGGTAGAGCATGATGTCTGGACAAACTGTACTCATTTGTCCGGACATCATGCTCTACGCTGAGTGCGGATGCAGCCGGCCGCCGCTCGCCGCCCCCTGGCCGGGCGTATCGGTCGGGGCCCGAACGGCTGTCCAGAACTGTCAGCAGCACCGGCGCCTTGCGGTTGCATGAACCGCCATTCGGCCTATATGAGGTGACCTCTTTCAGGCAGCCGTTCAGTCCATGCCCTCCATCCTGTCCATTTCAGGGGTCTCCAAGACCTACGCCACCGGCTTCAAGGCGCTCAAGGAAGTCAATCTCGACATCCAGCGCGGCGAAATCTTCGCGCTGCTGGGGCCTAACGGCGCCGGCAAGACGACGCTGATCTCGATCATCTGCGGCATCGTCAACCGTTCGTCGGGCACCGTCACCGTCGACGGCCACGACATCAACAGGGACTACCGCGCCGCGCGCAGCCTGATCGGCCTGGTGCCGCAGGAACTGACCATCGACGCCTTCGAAACGGTCTGGGCGACCGTCAATTACAGCCGGGGCCTGTTCGGCAAGCCGGCCAACCCGGCCTTCGTCGAGAAGGTGCTGCGCGACCTCTCGCTCTGGGACAAGAAGGACGCCAAGGCGATCACGCTGTCGGGCGGCATGAAGCGCAGGCTGATGATCGCCAAGGCGCTCTCGCACGAGCCGCGCATCCTGTTCCTCGACGAGCCGACCGCGGGTGTCGACGTCGAGCTGCGCCAGGACATGTGGGCCATGGTGCGCCGGCTGCGCGAAGACGGCGTCACCATCATCCTCACCACCCACTATATCGAGGAAGCCGAGGAAATGGCCGACCGCGTCGGCGTCATCAACCGGGGCGAGATCATCCTGGTCGAGGAAAAGGCCGAACTGATGCGCAAGCTCGGCCGCAAGCAGATAAGGATCGAGCTGCGCGCGCCGCTGGCGAGCATCCCCGACGAGCTGGCGCGCTACGCTCTCGAACTGTCGGGCGACGGCACCGAGCTCACCTATACCTACGACAACCAGAGCGACCGGCCCGGCGTCGCCTCCCTGATCCGTGACCTCGAGGCATCGGGCATCCAGTTCCGCGATCTCGACACCAAGAACAGTTCGCTCGAAGAGATCTTCGTCAATCTTCTGAGGCAAGAACCATGAACCTGCGCGCCGTCTGGGCGATCTACCGGGTGGAGATGGCGCGTGCGTTCCGCACCGTGCTGCAGAGCATCATCTCGCCGGTCATCTCGACGTCGCTCTACTTCGTCGTCTTCGGCTCGGCCATCGGCTCGCGCATCACCGAGATCGACGGCATCAGCTATGGCGCCTTCATCGTGCCCGGACTGATCATGCTGTCGCTTTTGACGCAGTCGATCTCCAACGCGTCCTTCGCCATCTATTTCCCGAAATTCGTCGGCTCGATCTACGAGCTCCTGTCGGCGCCGGTGTCCTATCTGGAGATCGTCATCGCCTATGTCGGCGGCGCGGCGACCAAGTCGATCATCCTCGGCCTGATCATCCTGGCCACCGCTTCGCTGTTCGTGCCACTCCACATCGAACACCCGTTCTGGATGCTCGCTTTCCTGATCCTGACGGCGGTGACCTTCAGCCTGTTCGGCTTCATCATCGGCATCTGGGCAAGGAGTTTCGAGCAGCTGCAGCTGGTGCCGCTCCTGATCGTCACCCCGCTGACCTTCCTCGGCGGCAGCTTCTATTCGATCCACATGCTGCCCGGCATCTGGAAGACGATCACCCTGTTCAACCCGGTGGTCTACCTGATCAGCGGCTTCCGCTGGAGCTTCTACGGCAAGGCCGACGTGTCGGTCGCCGTCAGCCTGGGCATGACGCTGGTGTTCCTGGCCACCTGCATCGCCATCGTCGCCTGGATCTTCCGGACGGGATACAGGCTGCGGAACTGACGCTGCGTCGCCAAACCTGGCTATGCATTGGCTTGTGCCGCGCTGGTCGACCCCCACTCCGTCGAGCTTCGCTCGACACCTCTCCCCCGATCGACGGGGGAGAGGAAAGGCGCCAGGCATTTTGCGCTCGACGCTTATCCAGCAAGGCTCCCTTCCTTTCCCTCCGGAGGGGGGAAAGGTGGCGCTGCGAAGCAGCGACGGATTGGGGGAACCACCTGGCAATCAAGCCTTCGGCTGACCGTCACGCCAATCACACAAGATGTGCATGGCGTAGAGGAAGGAGCCAAGAACCTCAAATCGCCTTGATCAGCCGCAGCAGGCCCAGCATCTCGATAAAGGTCCCCTTGCGAAAGGCGATATAGACCGGTTCTTCCTCGCCGTGGAAGCGGCGCTTGAAGGCTGCCTGGCCCTGCACGTTGAACCGGCGGCGGTTGACCCAGGGCGAGGAGTAGGCGCGCTGGAATGTGTTGCGCCAGAAATCGCTTTCGGCAAATCCGCTCGGGATCACGTCGACCAGCGGCGACAGGCCGAGCGTGACCACCGAAACGCCTTCCTCGCGGAAACGGTCCACCGCGTATTTCGTCAGGCCGATCTCCGCATGCGGCGATGCGTCGAGATGCTTGCGCTTGAAGGCGGTGGTGTAGCCTATCACCTTGCCGTCGCGGAACATCGGGTCGAAGTCGAGCAGCGCGATCAGCTCGCCGTCAGGGCCATGCAGCACGAACCGGCGCATGTCGGTGCCGAGCTGGTCGTTGAAGGGGCGGTTGAGGAAGCCCATCTCCCAGCGCTTGACGATGCGGTCGCCGCGCCAGTTTTCCGACAACCGCTTGATCTCGTCGAGGAAAATCGTGCGCCTGTCCTCGTCGAAGGAGAACCCTTTCTTGAGCAGCCAGCGTTCGGAATAGCGCACGGTCTCGTTGCGCTTTCCGGAGAAATCGTGCGCGGGCAGCGCCAGACGCGTGTCGATCCCCAGCCGGTTGACCTTGTAGCCGAGTTCGGCCAGCACGCGCGCCGTCTCTTCGCCGACCTGCACGAACCACGGATCGCCGGCGGCCTCGACGAAACGCCTGATGTAGTCCGGCCGCTCGGCATGAGCCGCCACCGGATCGCCGAGCGCGAAATGGTGCTTCATCTTGGTGCCGAAGGCGATGTAGCCGGCGGCGTCGCCGAAATAGGACAGCTTGCCCTGAACGGCGCTGGAATAGGCAAGCGAGAAGTCGCCATGGCGGCGCACCAGCGCCAGCCGCTCGACATGGGTCAGCGCCAGGCGCTCGACCTTGGGCGAGACACCCTCGAGGATTTTGTCGAAATAGATCCGCAGGGAGGGCATGGTCCGGATTCCGCGTGCATCTGCGGCGCTGCGTATCCATTGGCACGCTTACTCGCCGGGGCGCCTTGATTTCACGCGGGAGGCCCGAAAATCGATTCTGGGCTTCGGACCACCGCGCAACTGAGAAAAGACCCGCCAGCCCCCGGACCTCGAATCAATCACATTGCCGCGACCTATTATCGCCGATGCCGCGCATATGCCATATAGGGGTCGATGGTTTCGGACAGAAGCGGGGCAGCCGCTCCCTGTCGTTGTTTTGGCCGCATTTGCGCGATTTAAGCTGTCCGGCACGGCGATGAAGCGCTCCGGATTGAACCACGGCCAGGCGCGAGCCCTCGAAAACCGGCGCCGCTCCGCGCTATGAGGCTGCGTGCGATCAAACGGTTACGGCGCGCCGCGATGGTCGAATGGGATTTGAGAGTGAATGGCTGATACGACAATCCAACCGATGGCGGACCAGGCGGTGGCGGTCGAGCCGGCGATCGTCATCGGCGCCGGCGCCGCCGGACTGGCCGTGGCGCGGGCCTTGATGAAGGCCGGCGTACCGGTGGCGATCCTCGAAAAGGAGAGCCGGCTGGCCGAGCCCTGGCACCGCCGGCACCAGCAGTTGCATCTCAACACCCATCGCGACCTCTCGGCGCTGCCCGGCCTTGCCTATCCCCGGGACACACCGGCCTTTCCGCACCGCAACGTCGTCATCCGCCACATGAACGATTTCAGGGAGACCAACCGGCTGCCGGTCGAGTTCGGCGTTGCCGTCGAGACCATCGTCTTCAGGGGCGATCACTGGGCGGTGCGGACCAGCGCCGGCTCACGCCTGGCGCGCCATGTCATTGTCGCCACCGGCCGCGACAAGGAGCCCTTCGTGCCGCGCTGGAAGGGCATGCAGGCCTTTCCCGGCCAGATCATCCATTCGGCCGATTTCGGCGAGGCCGCGGCCTATGCCGGCAGGAAGGTGCTGGTCGTCGGCGCGGGCAATTCCGGCTTCGACGCTCTCAACCATCTGGCCGCGGTGGATACGGCGGCTCTCTGGCTGTCGGCGCGCAGCGGCCCCGCGATTCTGCCCAAGCGCATAGGCAAGATCGCGGTGCATCGGCTCTCTCCGCTCATGGCGCGCCTGCCGCTGCGCGTCGCGGATGCGGCGATCGCGATGACGCAACGCCTGGTTTTCGGCGACCTGACCAGGTTCGGCATGCCGCCGGCACCGGCCGGAGGCGCCAGCCGCCTGACCTCGGACTACACCGCGATCGCCGCCGACGACGGCGCCGTCGCGGCCATCAAATCCGGCAGGATCGGGATTGTTCCGGCCATACGGGAATTCACCCGCGACGGTGCGGTCCTTGCCGACGGCCGCCTGATCGGTCCCGATATCGTCATCGCCGCGACCGGCTACCGAACCGGGCTGGAGCACATGGTCGGCAATCTCGGCGTCCTCGACGAAAAGGGCGTCCCGCTCTTCAATGGCGGCGAGGGCGACCCGAAACTGCCCGGCCTCTGGTTCACCGGCATGCGGCCGAGCATCCGCGGTTGCTTCGCCAATGCCGGCATCCTGGCCAGTGCGATCGCCAGGCGTATTGCCGGGTCTTCCAGCCTGTCGGGACCATCAGGCTGACTTCGGCGTAAATGCCGGCGATCCTGGAAGCCAGCAGGCTTGACTATTTGCTGCCATGTTATATAACATGTTATGGTTTAAGCCTGATGGACTGGATATGGAAGACATCCTGCGATCCCTTGGTCACCTGTGCCTCGGCAGCCGCCTGAAGCGGCTTGGCGAGCAGTTGCAGGCTGACACGCAGCGCCTGCTCGATGGCCTGGAAACACGTGTCCTGTCGAGCCAGTACCCCCTGCTGGCCGCGCTCGACAGGCTGGGCCCCTTGCCGGTCGGTGAACTGGCGCAATCCCTCGGAGTCAGCCAACCGGGCGTCACGCGAAGCGTGTCGTTGCTGGGCGATCTTGGCCTTGTCGAGGTGAACCCGTCGCAGGACGACCAGCGCCGCCGGCTGGTCTCGCTGACCGGGAGCGGCCGGCAGCTGGTCGATGCCGCCAGCCGCGAGGTCTGGCCCCGCATCGAGAACGCCGTCGCGGAGCTGTGCTCCGGCCTTTCGGGACCGTTGCTCGGGCAGTTGGCCGCCATCGAGGACCGCCTGGCGCAGGCCCCGCTCGATCGCCGTGTCGAAAGGGGCGCCGTTCAATGAAGCATGTGCTCGACCGTCCCGTGTGGAGCGCGCTGGACACGCGGCACAGGGCTCTGGCGCGGGGCGGCGATCATGCCAGGCGCTATCCCGCCTCGATCGTCCCGTTCGCCTCCACCGCCGAGGACGACGCCGAAAGCCTGCGGGCGCTCGCCGAACTGGTCGCGCCGGGCGAAAGCGTGATCATGGCGCAGGCGGACACCATCGTCCTGCCGGCCGGCCTCACGGCGAGCTCGACCGCCGCCGCCGTCCAGATGATCGCCGAGGCGCCATTGCCGGTCGTATCGGACGGGCGCGTGGAACGCCTGACGCAGGATGATGCGGAAGCCATGCTGGCGCTCGCCCTGCTCACCAGGCCCGGCCCCTTTTCTCTCAAGGCGCAGAGCCTCGGCGACTTCTGGGGTGTGAAGATTGACGGCAGGCTGGCGGCGATGGCCGGTGAGCGCATGAAGCAGCCCGGCTACAGCGAGCTCAGTGGCGTGTGCTCGCATCCCGACTTCCGCGGGGCCGGTCTCGGTCGGCTTCTGTCGGTGTTCGTCGCCAACCGGATCTTCGAGCGCGGCGATATTCCCTACCTGCACGCCTATGCCGCGAACTCAACCGCGATCGGGCTGTACGAATCCATCGGATTCAGGCTGAGAAGCAGGATGAACATCGCCGTCGTTCAGCGAGGTTCATAGGCGGATCGCATTACGCCGACTTCGGCTCCAGCCGCCTGAAGCCGACGGCTTCCATCAGCATGTCCTCGTCGACCATGCCGGCATTGTGGAGCGCCAGAAGCGTCAGTGCGATCTCGCGCGCCTCGGCCGATTCCGGATGGGCCTCGCGCCGGCGGCAGGCCTCGTCGAACACGCGCTGCAAGGTGGCCACTTCGGCGGGCTTCAGCAGCCCACGGTCATAGATGGACTTCGGCATGGCGTTCTCCTGAAGGAGAAATTTAGGGCGCTATCCTGAATTGCCAATCTTTCCCGAGGCTTGAGTGGTTTCGAACGGAAGGCGGGGGTTCGGTTGGCCAAACCCCCGCCTTATCGTGACCATGCGTTGGCGTCAGACCGCGATCTTGCCGCCGCCCTGCCTGGTGATCGCCACTACCGCCGGCCGCACCGGCATGTCGGGCTTGAAATCGGGCCAGCGGGTCGACGGATCCTCGTAATAGGAAGGCCGGCCGAAACCGTCCCAGTCCTCGCCGCCATCACCCGGATGCTGGACGGCGACGAAGGCGGTCTGGTCGTCGGGCGCGAACAGCGGGCCGCACATCTCGGCGCCGATCGGCACGCGGAAGAACAGCTTTGACGTCGCCCGCGCCGCGCCTTCGGTGTCGACGGCCCACAGGCCGTCCGTGCGGCCGGTGGCCTTCGGGCCCTGGCCGTCGGTCGCGACCCACAGCCGGCCGGCCGAATCGACCGCGCAATTGTCGGGCATGCCGAACCAGCCATTGGCGGTCGTCGCGGTCGAGAAGGTGGCGCCGACATCGGCAACCGACGGGTCGCCGCATTTCAGCAGCACTTCCCACTTGCCCTTGGTGGCGGTGAAGTCGCCATCGTTCTCGGCGATCTCGATGATGTGGCCGAAGGCATTGTTGGCGCGCGGATTGGCGGCGTCGACCTGGTCGGCCTTGCGCTTGGAATTGTTGGTCAGCATCACATAGACCTTGCCGTTGACGCCGTTGGGCTGGATGTCCTCGGGGCGGTCCATCTTGGTGGCGCCGAGCAGGTCGGCGGCGCGGCGCGTCTCGATCAGCACGTCGGCCTGGTCGGCAAAGCCGTTTTCGGCCGTCAGCGGACCCTGGCCGAAGACGATCGGCAGCCATTCGACCGTGCCGTCCTCGGCGAATTTGGCGACATGAAGCGTGCCGTCGTCGAGCAGGTCCTTGTTGGCGGCGTGGTCGTTGGCGTTGAACGTGCCCTTGGTGACGAATTTGTAGACATAGTCGAAGCGCTCGTCGTCGCCGAGGTAGAAGACGACGCGGCCGTCCTTGGCGACGATCGATTCGGCGCCTTCATGCTTGAAGCGGCCCATGGCGGTGCGCTTCCTCGGCACCGAGTTCGGATCATTGACGTCGACCTCGACGATCCAGCCGAAACGGTTGGGCTCGTTCGGTTCCTTGGCCAGGTTGAAGCGGTCGTAATGCGCGCCCCATTCATAGGCGCCTTCCGGGATGCCGAGCCGCTTGTAGTTGGCGGCCTCCTTGTGGCCCTCCGGCAGTTCGCCCGAGAAGTAACCGTGGATGTTCTCCTCGGCCATGACATAGGTGCCCCAGGGCGTGACGCCGCCGGCGCAGTTGTTGACCGTGCCGAAGACCTTCGTGCCCGACGGATCGGCGTTGGTCTTGACGCGGTCATGGCCGGCGACCGGGCCCGACAGCGCCATTTCGGTGTTGGAGGTGATGCGGCGGTTCAGCTTGCCGTCGCGCACGACCTGCCATTTGCCGCCATCCTTGCGGATCTCGACGATGGTGCCGCCATGCGCGGACATCTCGACATCGACCTGCTCCTTGCTGAGCGGCGCGACTTCCGCCGCCTTCTTGCCGTCCTTCTCGACGATCTTGACGATGCCGGGGAACATCAGGTGCGGGTTGGTGTATTCGTGGTTGACGACGAGCAGGCCGTGCTCGGCCGAGCCGTCGATCGGGATATAGCCGACATAGTCGTTGTTGTAGCCGAACTGTTTGGCTTGCGCCTCGGCCGACTGCTTGGTCGGGTCGAATTCCGGCGAATCGGCGAACAGCGGATCGCCCCAGCGCAGCAGCACGTCGGCATCATAGCCCGGCGCGACATGATGCTTGTCGTCGATGCCGGCCTCGAGCTCGTCGAACTTGAAGGCCGAGCCTTCGGCGGCGCGGGCATCGCCGGCGGCGACCAGCGCCAGCGGGCTGACGGTGGCCGCGATCGCCGCGACGGCGAGCGAGCCGGTCAGGAAGCCCCGGCGCGAAAAGCGCGCGGCGATGATCTCGCCCATGGTCCGGTTGTCGGAGGGGTTGATGGCCGGTCCGTCGTTTTCCTCGAGCAGGCTTGTGCGGAATCGGGCGTCGGGGGAGCGGTGTTCGGTCATCGGGGCCTCTGGCTTTGGAGTGGCTGGAGCTTGGGTACCTGTTCGACCCCCTTACGTCAGGCCGATCACATTTTCGTGACATCGTAGCCGAACATGGCTCGCCGCGTGGCGTTGTTCACATGCCCATTGGGACTTTGGTCCAGTCTTCCGCCCGCAAAAGTCCTGGGCGATAAACGCAACGGTCGGAGGTCGCTTCCGGCCACAGCGTCTTTCGGCGATGCTGGTTGCACTGCAACGTTGAGGGTGGGCGCGCCGGCTCAATCGACGGAGATCAGCATGCACGGATCGATCACGACCCGCTGCCGCCGGCTGGCGCTCGGATCGGCGGTCGCCCTGGCGCTGGCCATCGCTCCCTATCGGATCGCCCTGCACGGTTTCGCCCCCGGGATCGACGCCGCCGGTGCCCATGCCGCCAAGGGCGGCAACGGCGGCGGCAACAACGGGAACGGAAATGGCAATGGCGGCGGCAATGGAAGCAACGGAAACGGCGGTGGCGGCAACGGCGGCAACGGAAATGATGGCAGCAGCGGCAACGGAAATGGCGGCAGCGATGGCGGCAATAACGGCGGTGGCAATTCGGGAGGCGGCAATTCCGGAGCGGGTGGCAGTGATGACGGCGGCACCGGATCCGGCAAGGACAAGGGCAACAGTCACGTCAACGCCAACACCGGCGACCGGGTTGAAGTGGACGGCAGCAAGATCACGGTTCAGCACCCGGACGGCATGACGGAGAAGATCGAGAGCGGTCGGTTCCGGATGCTGGACGCGCTCGGCCGCACGATCATCGACCGCCGGGCCACGCCGGCCGATATACGCCGTCTCAAGGCCTTGTGAGGCCGGTCCGCAGGCAACGACCGGCTTCACACGTCACCTCCGCCGCCCCCCGGCGGAGGTGACACCCATTTTTTCGCACGGAGCGGGTGCAAGCCAGACAGTGGCTGTCAGCGGTCCCAGTCGCGGTCGCGGAGTTCGCGCATCATGAGAGCGGCTTCGGTGCGATTTCGCACATTGAGTTTCGACAGCACCCCGGTCATATGGTGCTTGACCGTCTTTTCCTGCAGCGCCAGGCGCAGGGCCACTTCCTTGTTGCTGAGCCCCTCGGCCACCAGCCGCAGGATTTCCTTCTGCCTTCCGGTGAGTTGCCGCAGCCTGTCGGCCGCGGCGTCGGCGGGCCGCGCGGACTGGAGGTCGGACAAAAGCCGCGCCGACAGCGTCGGCGAAAGGTAACTCTCGCCGGCCGCCACGTCGCGCAGTATATCGGCGAGCGTGCGCGAGCCGACGCCCTTGAGGACATAGCCGCGCACGCCTGCATTCAGCGCCCCGGTCACATCGGCATTGGCCTCGGAGACCGTCAGCATGACGATCTTCTGGGCGGGATAGCTGGCAAGGATGGCTGCGACCGCGGCGAGCCCCCCGCCCGGCATGGAAATGTCGAGCAGCAATATGTCGGGCTGCGCGGCTGCCGCGATGCGTTCGGCGTCCTGCGCGGTCGCGCCTTCGCCCACCACCTCGAAGCCGCCGATCTCGGACAGGCTGCGCGTCACGCCTTCGCGAAACAGCGGGTGATCATCGACAATGGCGATGCGGATGGCGCCGGTCATGCTTGCTCCTCGACGGACAGGCTGATCACCAGTCGGGTGCCTTGCGCTCCGGTCAAGGTCTCGAACTGGCCGCCAATGCTTTCGACCCGTTCCCTGAGGCCGGCGAGGCCCAGCCCTTCGGCCCTTGCCGGATCGAAGCCCGGGCCGCCATCCGACACTTCGACGAAAAGCCTGCCGCTGCGCATGCCGGCGCGCACCGCCTGATCCTGGCCGCGTCCGTGGCGGTAGGCATTGTTCAGGCCCTCCTGCACGAAACGGTAGATGCTGATCTTTTCGGAGGGGCCGAGTTCGGGCAGATGTTCGGGCAGCGTCAGCGTCACCGAGGTTCGCGTACGATGCTCGTGCTCCTCGACGGCCAGCCGCAAGATGTCGGTCGCGGCTGCCGTCTCTATCTGCGGCAGCACCAGGCCGGTGCAGATGCCGCGTATCTCGCGCATCGCGTCCTGCAGCGTCTTGCGGATCATCTCCACTTCGGCGGGGCGGCTTTCGCCGTCGCCGGAAAAGACCGGACTGTCCAGGCGCAGCGCCGCGAGCGCCACCAGCTGGGCCGGGCCGTCATGAAGGTCGGCGCCGATCCGGCGCAGATATCGCTCGTTGAGCGCGGTGGCGCGGCGCGACGCCCGCTGCACACGGTGCCGCAGCGCGCTGTTTTGCGTCACCAGGCCCTGCAGTTCCGACACCTGCCGGCGCAGCGCCCCGCGCTGGTCGTCGATCGTGCGGCTGCCGCGCAGCACGATGCCCGACAGAAGCAGAAACGCCGTCAGCGTGGTGCCGGCCACGATCAGCCAGCTCGACTGCAGGGTGGAAGCCAGCGTTGCCTTGAAATCGTCGGCCACCTCGTAGAATTCGGTCACGGCCACCACCTCGCCTGACCACGGTTCGCGCACCGGATTGTAGATTTCAAGCAAGGGCACGCCGATGGCCTTCTCCTTGCTCTCATCGCCGTCGAACGTATCGAACTGGGCCACGACGCTGCCTTTGAACGCCGCTTGCAGATTGTCGCTCAGCGCGAAGCGGCGGCCGGTCAGGCTGGCGTCCTTGGCGTAGAGCACGGTGCCGTCGCGACGCCAGAGCCTGAACGATACCAGGCGTTTGCCAAGCGCGCCCTGGCCGAGCGTCTCGTCGAGCGCCTGTTTGGCGGACGCGCTCAGCTGCTCGCTCTTGCGCAGGTCGGGCAGCAGCGGGGCGATCACGCTGTCGACATAGAGGGCGGTCGTGGCGGCCGAATTGCGGATGACGCCGTCGCGGATCTGCATCGTCACCCACGACCCGACCACCAGCATGACGGCGAGCAGGCAAAAGCCGCCCGCGACGAGGAATTGCAGGGCAAGGGAAAGCTCGCTCCAGCGCCGCACCAAGTTCTGAAGAACACGAATCATGGGCCCCTGACCACCCTTTGTCGACCGGCTGGGCGGTATCGGCACATTGAGCTTCGGTCCGCCGGTTGCCAAGACCTCCCTTAGAACGACGTCGCTTGACGTCTCGCCGCGCTTCGGAAACAAGGTCCGCTGCCATATGCGGCGCCAGCCGCTTCGAGGGGGAGGGAAATTTGAGTTTTTCGGGATTGCTGCAGCTCGGCTTTTCGACCGTCATCTTCCTTCTGGCGGCGACCGCCGCCAAGCAATGGGGGCTGGCGCCGAGCCTGGGCAAGATCCTTCTGACGCTGGCGCTCTATTCGCTGGGCAATCTGATCATGCTGCGGCTGATCCGAGAATTCGGCATGTCGGTATCGTTCAGCCTCTCGGCGGTCATCCAGCTCGTCTCCGTCAATGTCGTGGCCCTGGTGTTCTTCGGCGAGCGCGTCAACGCGCTACAGGCGACCGGCATCGTGCTGGCGATCGCCGCCGTGGCGCTGATCACGCTCGGGCCCTATCTGCAGGGACGATGACAAGAGATGAAGATACCGGTCCTATGAAAGGCACTGCCGAGACCCTGCTCAACCGGATCGAGTTCCCGGTCCTGCTGGCCGGTCTGATCATTGCCGGCGGCCTGTGGGGTTTTGTCGAGCTGATGGAGAGGGCGCGCGAGACCCTGCCGCATGGATTCGACACCGAGATCCTGCTCGCCTTCCGCCAGGCGGGCCAGCCCGGCATTCCCATCGGTCCGCCCTGGCTCGAAGGCGCGGTGCGCGACATCACCAGCCTCGGCAGCGCCAGCGTGCTGGTGCTGATCACGACGGCGGCGATCCTGTATCTCCTGCTGATCCGCAGGCCCGGCACCGCGCTGCTCGTCTTCGTCGCCGTGGCCGGTGGCCAGGTCCTGTCGAGCCTGCTGAAATTCGGCATCGACCGGCCCCGGCCGGAGCTCGTTTCGCATCTGGTCAACGAGACATCGCTCTCCTTCCCGAGCGGTCACGCCATGCTGTCGGCGGTGACCTATCTCACGCTCGGTTCGCTCGCCGCTCGCTTCCTGCATGGCCGGGCGACGAAGATCTATGTCCTGTCACTTGCCGTGCTGGTCACGGTGCTGGTCGGCGTCAGCCGCATCTATCTCGGCGTCCACTGGCCATCCGACGTGCTGGCGGGCTGGTGCGCGGGCTTCGCCTGGGCGATGCTGTGCTGGCTGGCCGCAAGGGGCCTGCAGCGGCGCAAGATGGTCGGGGAAGGCGAATGATCTCATATGTTTCGTACATGCAGAATGATGCTTGAAACATCATGATAAAAGCATTAAACATTAATCCCGCAGGCTCAGACTTGGGTTTCGCCCGATGATCACTGCCGCGCAGATGCGCGCCGCGCGGGCGTTGGCCGGTATCGACCAGAAGACGCTCGCCGAGCGTGCCGGTGTTTCGCTCCCGACCATCCAGCGCATGGAGGCGAGCGACGGCGTGGTCAGGGGCGTGGTCGATACGCTGATGAAGGTCATCCAGGCTCTCGACGACGCCGGGGTGGAACTGATCGGCGAGAACCAGGCCAGCGAGCGTGGCGGCAGGGGCGTGCGCCTCAAGCCCGCCGTGCCGCCGGATCCCAGGACTGAGCCGGCATAAGTCGCGACGGCGACCGCCGACAGCCTTGCCGACGATCCCGCCGCCTTCGAAGGTGCGGGTGGCAGTCCATGGATCAAGCGCGTCAGGCAACGTACAGACCGGCCCATAAGCCGGCCCACCATCCGGCGAAGCCGACATTTTCCGAACTGTTCACCCCCAAGCTGGTGACGGTGCTGCGCGAGGGTTACACCCCGGCGCATTTCAAGGCCGATGCCATAGCTGGCCTCACCGTCGCCATCGTCGCGCTGCCGCTGTCGATGGCCATCGCCATCGCATCCGGCGTTACGCCGGAGCGCGGCCTCTACACCTCGATCGTCGGCGGCTTCATCATCTCGGCGTTCGGCGGCAGCCGCTTCCAGATCGGCGGGCCGGCCGGCGCCTTCATCGTGCTGGTGGCGGCGACGGTCGCGCGCGTCGGTGTCGATGGCCTGCTGCTGGCAACGATGATGGCTGGCTTCTTCCTGCTTGCCATCGGCACTCTCAGGCTCGGCACCTACATCAAGTTCATCCCCTATCCGGTCACGGTCGGCTTCACCGCCGGCATCGCCGTCATCATCTTCTCCGGCCAGATCGTCGAACTGTTCGGTCTGACCTTGCCGGGCAAGGAGCCCGGGCCGTTCGTGCCCAAGCTGGTCGCGCTTGGCGAGGCGGCCGGCACCATCAATCCCGCCGCGACGTTCGTGGCGGGACTGACCATCGCGACCATCGTGCTTCTGAAGCGCTGGCGACCGAAATGGCCGGCCATGCTGATCGCCATCGGCCTCGCCTCGCTCGTCGTGGCGCTTCTCGCGCTGCCGGCGCAAACCATCGGCACGCGCTATGGCGGCATCCCGCGCAGCCTGCAATGGCCGGCATTGCCGCCGCTCAGTCTCGACAGGATGATCGAGGTGCTGCCGGACGCCATCGCCTTCGCGCTGCTCGGCGCCATCGAATCGCTGCTGTCGGCGGTCGTCGCCGACGGCATGACGGGCCGGCGGCACCGGTCCAATTGCGAACTGGTGGCACAGGGTTTCGCCAACATCGCATCCGCCTTGTTCGGCGGCATCTGCGCCACCGGCACCATCGCCCGCACCGCCACCAACGTGCGCGCCGGCGCGCACGGGCCAGTCTCGGGCATGGTCCATTCCGCGATCCTGCTGGTGCTGATGCTGCTGGCCGCGCCGCTCGCCAGCTACATCCCGCTCGCCGCCCTTGCCGGGGTGCTGGCGGTGGTCTGCTGGAACATGTTCGAGAAACAGGCCTTCGCCACCTTGCTGCGCGCCTCGCGCGGCGATGCGCTGGTGCTGATGGCCACCTTCCTGATCGTCGTCTTCCGCGACCTGACGGAAGGCATTGTCGTCGGCTTCGCGCTGGGCGCCATCCTGTTCATCGACCGCATGGCCAAATCCGTCGCGGTCGAGGCCGATCTGGCGCAGGACGACGTCGCCGACGCCGTCGACGGTGGCTACGATTCCAGCCAGGCAAGCGACGCCGACACCGTCGTCTACCGCATTTCGGGCGCCTTCTTCTTCGGCGCGGCGTCGACCGTCGGCAGCGTGCTCGACCGCATCGCCGACCAGCGCCGCAACTTCATCCTCGACTGTTCGGCCGTGCCGCTTTTCGATTCGACGGCCGCCAATGTCATCGAAAGCGCGGCCCGCAAGGCCAACCGCGCCGGCGTCCGCTTCGTCATCTCGGGCGCCTCGCCACGGATACGGCGCATGCTGATCAACCACGGCGTCAAGCGGCCGCTCGTGACCTACGCCGCCTCGGTCCGCGACGCGCGGGCGCAACTGGCGCAAAAACAGGCGGCGGACCAGCCCGCTGTCACCGGTTGAGCGCTGCCGGGCCGCTGACGAAGGGGCTTCCCCTGACATAGAACCGCAGCGGCCGGTCGGCATCCTTCGAGATCCCGATCCTGACGCTCTGTGTGATCCTGCCGGCGGCGTGGCCATCGTCCGCCAGCCAGATCGGGCCTTCGCGGCACAGATCCAGCCCGTCGAGCGATCGGTCGATCCGCAACGCCGCCGCCAACCGTCCCGGCCCGCGCGCCAGGTCGCGCAGGCGCTCGACGCCGCGATTCGATCGCATGATCGCGGTACCGTCGAGCGGCTCCAGTGCCCGGATCAGGACGCCGGTGCCTTGTCCCGCCGCGCCGCTCGAAACATTGAGCATGAAGGAGGTGCCATAGGCGAGATAGATGTAGGCATGCCCCGGCCCGAGGAACAGCGAGCGGTTGCGCGCCGTCATGCCCCTGAAGCCATGCCCGGCGGCGTCGCCCGCGACATAGGCCTCGGTCTCGACGATGCGGCCGCTGACGATGCCCTCCGGCAGTTCGCGCACCACCAGCCTGCCGATGAGGAAGCGGGCAAGCGCCGCCGTATCGTCGGGCAGTTCCGAGCGGGCGAGGGGACGGGGAGGCACGTTCACGAGGGCGGACGCTCACGCCATGCGCTCGGCCCATTGCGCCCGCGACGGTCCGGGCTCGAACGGGTCGGCGAAATACTGGGTCTCGTGGGCCACCTTGCCATCGCGGAACTCCATGATGCTGACCGTGAAGGACGGGCGCCCGTCATAGGCCAGGATATATTCCGTCACCCAGAGGGCGCCGGCGCCGGTAATGCAGCGCACCGTGAAGCGCTTGCGGTTCGGTTGCGCGGCGCGCGACGACTGGATGTTGCGGCGTCCGCGGATGCGCTCGCCCGATTGCGGATAGTCGAGCACCGCGTCTTCAGCATAGATTTGGTGCTCCGCGTCGAAATCGCCGGCCTCGGAGGCGGCCCAGTGGCGATCGAGGGCCGCCCGGATCTCGTGGTCGTCCATGTCGAAGCTCCCTCGTCGTCGGTGCCGAGCTGTTGCACCGTACGCTAAGGTGGAGTGGGCGTTCCAGTGCAGTAGCCTTTCAGCCTTATGAGGGACGCTGCAATCGATCGCCGCCCCATTACCTAAATTTGTGGGCAAAGTGATCGTTGGCGTTGGCGGCGGCGGGTGGGTACAAGATTTTCTGGCGAAAGGGCGCATTGCGCTGATTCACAAAGATACGATTCGCAATACCTCCGGCCACTCTCATTTCTGAAAGACCTTGCTCTTGCCCCTCCTTGTCGCTGCCTCATTATTCGTTGGCGCCTGGATAAGCCTGGTCCTGCATGAGTCTTCTCATGCTCTCGCCGGACATCTGGCAAAATTGCAAATAAGAGAAATTCGTCTCGGCTTGGGACCAACACTCCACACCCGCTTGCTGAGAATGAAGGTACATGTAGGGGCTGTCCCGCTAGGAGGCTGGACAAGAACTTTTCCTCAATTATCCGTTTCGAAGCCCGCTAATCTGTTTTTGTGGCCGCAGGTCCGATTATGGACATTGTTTGGCTGGGTGTTCTGAGCGGCGCAATGCCCATCTATCGCGGCACAGAATTTGTAGACACCATCTTGGCGCCGGCCGCTATAGTTAAGATGATGTTCGTCATCGGCAACTTTCTTCCGCTTCGTGCCAAGGTCTACGGCCAGCGCCTGCCCAACGATATGCTGGCCTTGTGGAAAATTGCCCGGGGTCGCGATCCGTCCGAGGAGCTCCGGCAACTCTATCTCAACCGCTTGCGGCCGTATATGAGTGCGGACGATCCGCCGTGGCACCCCACGGGTCAGTCGGATCGTGTCGCTTTCTTTGTGTTCAAACCTGATCTGACGAACGAGGACATTCCAGCGCTCGAAGATGAGCTGACCCATACGGCGTCCGCAAGCGAGCGACTTCTCCTCATTGACGCCGCCGCCACGAGAATCCTCGCTCAACCCACCCAGCCGGGCTCTCGTCTCGATGCTTTACTCGACCGCTTGACGGAAAGTGCCGTGGCCATGTCACCGGAACTCCCTACGCTGAAAGGCACACGCGGCGCGGCGCTCGCACGATTGGGGCGCCATGAGGAGGCGCTGAATGTTCTTGCGCAGGCCGATGACTCCAACGACTTCAATCGCTGCTTGAATGCAGCCTTCCGGGCATTGGCCCATTCCCACGCCGGTCGAAAAAAACTGGCCGCCACCGAGCTTGAGACATCCATCGCCATCTTGCGATCTCACAACTTGGCGGGCGGGCTCACCCTTGAAATAGTAAGCGCTGTCTGCATCGAAACCGGATACCCCGCTCCCAAAGAGTTCGAGACGCCGGAACCCTCTGCGCAAGACGGCCCATCTCCAACCTAGCTAAGGCGCCAGCAACGAGGCATGGCGACCCTGCAAGACTGCTCGCCCACCACGACCGGCACACCACGCCGGAGGAAGGATCACGGGTTACAAATTCACGTTTGCGTTGGGACGATGCCGTCTCCAACGATCATGCCGACCGGCCTGCACTCGCGCTACGCTAGCGCGCCGGCGAAGCACCAGCCAAAAAGAGCCACGGCTGCTGCCGGCGTAATGGTCAGTAGTTGGCACCGCCGCCGCAATCGCATTCCGCCTCGCTCGCCCGATCGTTCCAGGCGCTGCCGACATAGGAATAGCTTCTGTTGGAACGAAAATGATGGCCGCCACGATCCACATGCTCCCAAAGCGTGATGGTGCAGCCTGGCGCGACCTTGAATGACGACACCTGGTCGTTCCATGACCGATCGTAGATGAAGCGATGAATGCCATCGGATACGCCGACATCGGGCGGATTGATCATTTTCATGTCGTCGCCGCTCCCCAGCGTCCAATGAGAGCCGCCGAAGTCTCGGTTTTGGTAGATCGTGCACGTCCGGCTTGCGGCGTGGGCCGCGCCCGCCGGTATGCCGGCGGCGAGAGCCGCCGCGAGAATGCACAGACTCATCCGTTTCATATTCCCCTCCAGCCCGGTTTCGACAATTCGGAAAATATAAGAAGCGCGACATCAAGCAGATGCGGTCGGCAGGAAGCTCAGCCACGGCATGTCGATCCAGTATAGGATGCATCATGACAAGGAATGCCGTCAGATGACGGTGCCAACCGGCAGGAGCAACTTGCTTGCCAAAGAGATTAGCGCATTTCAAACGAAGCAACAAACGGCAATTTCGAAGCGCAGCTGGCCGGTGATCTTGTTGGCTGCCGCGCCTTGCACGATCATCGGACTGAAGCCGGGCGGTACCAGGTGCCGCGCAAGGTGCCGATTGTGCGGGCGATCATCGTCGCCGCGAAGAAGCCCGAGATAATTGTGCTGCCCAGGATGAAGGTTGGGGCCTGCGCCAGGGTGGGATTCACCCCTGTGGCGATCCCCTTGGCGTAGCGCATGACGATGATGGCGACGATCAGCGCCAGCGGCAACCAGTCGCCCTGCAGCGCCAGCCTGCCGTCGGGAAGCAGCGTGGCCGGCCTCCGCCGCGCCATGGCCGCGCCGGCAAAGGCGCCTGCCGCCGCCCCGCAGGCAGCACCGGCCAGTCCGGCCATGGCGATGCCGGAGACGACGAAATTATGGAAGGCAAGGCCGGTGATGAGCACCGGCAGGACCAGCAGGCGCCAGGGCGAGACGACGCGGTCGCGGGTGCGGCTCCAGCCGACGAAAAGGCCATAGGCGATCAAGGGCCAGACCCACAGCGGCGTGTGCGAAAGGATATCGCCCACGCCGGGCATGTGGGTGCCGGCATCGGCGGTGGTGTCGTCAGCCCGCGCGATGCCGCTCAGCGCCGGCAGCAGGCCGGCGGCAAGAAGGAGCGGGATCGTCTTGCCCGCGAGGGCCGGGCGGATCGTCTGGATGCGGCGGCGAAGAGACATGGCTTGGCTCCGTCTGTGGTTGAAGGCGTTCCGCAAGCGCGCTATCGCTGCGGTTGGCAATACAGATGCGGGGCCGGCGGCGGCGCATCAAACGCATCTTCGGCAAGGGACGAATGGCTACGTGAACGGCGCGCTGTTGCATTCCACGCTTCGCGAAATGCAGGCCTTGCTGTTCTCGCCACGCTTCTGGGGCGCGCTTCTGGCGGTATCGGCGATCCTTGGCCTCACCGGGCCCTTCGGCACGTTGCAGCAGCTCGACGCCTTGCCTCGCTTCGCCTACTGGCTGGCATTGGCCTTCGCCACCTTCACGGCCGGTTATCTCACGATGCGGCTGACGCTCGCCGTCGTGTTCGGCTCCACGGGCTCACGCCCGCTGCGCAGCGTCGTCGCCGGCATCGTCGCGGGAGCGCCGGTTACGGCGATCGTCGTGCTGTTCAATCACCTGCTGTTCGGCGGTCCGTTTCCGTCGGCCGCCGCCTTCGGGGCGCTGTTCGTCAATTGCGGCCTGATCGCGGTCGCTATCTCGTTCCTGGTCGCCATCGGCAGGGGGTCTCCAGGCATGGCCGCGACACCGGTCGAGCCGGCCACCGCTGCTCTGCCGCCTGTCCCCACCGCACAGTCATCACCGCCACCTGAGTCGGCGCGGCCGCCTCTCATCGATCGCCTGCCCCACGCGGCGCGCGGAAAACTGCGCTATCTCTCCATGCAGGATCACTATGTCGACGTGCACACCGACAAGGGGTCGGCGCTGGTGCTGATGCGGTTCGCCGATGCGCTGCGCGAGGTCGGCGACACGCCCGGCGTGCAGATCCATCGTTCGCACTGGGTGGCGCTCGACGCGGTCACCGGCAATCGGCGTAAAGAGGGCAAGCTGCTCCTGAAACTCGGCGACGACGTCTGGCTCCCGGTCAGCCGGTCCTATGCCGGCGCGGTGCGCAAGGCCGGCCTCGCCTGATCAGCCGGCCACGGGCACGCCGGCATCGTCACCGGGGCCGGCGAGATCGTCGCGTGCCTTGCGCGCAAGGCGCTTCGTCGAGCGCTTGGGGCTGTCGCCGAACAGTTCGGCGGCCTCGGCAAGACAGGCTTTCCTCAGGCTCTTTTCCGAACGCCTCAGCAGCTTGCCCAGAAGCTTTGTGTCCTCGTGCGGTCCGAGCGGCTCGTCCGCGGCCTCGAGCAATGCGCGCATGACGAACAGATCATGCAGTTCGCCGAGCCGTTCGCCCAGCGCATCGACGGCCTTGCGCCGCGCCTTGATCGGCGTCGGCCAGAGCCGGCCGAGCAGCGACAGGTGCATGCCGTGCGTCTTGGCCGCCTTGCGCAGGTCGTGGAAATCATCGGCCTCGCCGCGCGAGCCGGCCTTGTCGAGCGCCTTCCTGGCGCGGCGCAAGGTGGCGCGGGCGCCGTCCGCCAGCACGTCGGCGGCCTGTTCCGGCTGGTCGGGCAGGGCAAGGCTTTCGATGCGCTTCATGCCGTCCTCGCAGGCCGTCGTCGCCGCGCCGATCGCGGCCTGCAGCCCGGCACCTTCGTGCAGATCGTGCTGGCGCGCGACCAGCCGGTCGCGGACCGCGTCGAGCCCGCCATCGGCGCTGTCCTTGGGAAAAGCCGCCGCGAGCCGGTCGACCGTTTCGATCAGCGCGGTCGCTTCACGCGGGCCTGCAAGCAGCGCCGCCACATTGCGATAACATTGATTTTCGGTGGCGCAGAACGTTTCGTCGCCGGAATGAACCAGTCTCAGCAAGGCACGCGCGCTCTTCAGCCGCTTGCGGCATTTGTGCAGGCCCTGGTCCGGCCGGGTGCGCGCGGCATCCAGGTGCTGCAACGCCTTGCCGATTTCCTCGGCGAGGATACGCCTGACCTCGCCGGTCAGCGGCAGGCGCGGATCGATGCGAAAGCTCATGCGGCGATCTCCGGAATCCCCCCGAGGGCGAGCGACGCGTTGTAGAATTTCTGCTCGCCGGTGACTTCCCGTCCAAGCCAGTCAGGCAGCATGTCGTCCGGAACGTCTTCCGGAGTCTCGAGTTCTGCCACCACAAGTCCCGCCAGCGCGCCGCCAAAGACGTCGACTTCGTAGAGATGGCCGCGATGCCTAACATGATGACGTGTCTTCTCGATGACACGGCCGATGGCGAAATCCAGCATCTCCACGGCCTCGGCCAGCGGGATCGGATATTCGAATTCGTCGCGTTCGCGCGCGCTGCTGCCGAATTTGAGCGTCAGCTTGGCGGAGGCGCCGTCGCTGATGCGGATGCGGACGGTTCGCCCAGGCGCGGCGGCGAGATAGAACTGGAGCATGCGGATATCCGCCTCGACCAGATCCCGCCATGCGGTGCTGGAAACCAGGAACTTGCGCTCGACTTCCTTAGCCATGGCCGCGCACTAAAGCGGTTGCCGCACGCGAAGGCAAGATGACCTCGAACACAAGTTGACTTTAATCAATCGATTGATTAAAGCCTTGATATGATCAAGCCGCCTGATGCCAGAGCCCCTCGCCGCGAGCAGTCGCCAGCCGATCTGACACGCGCCGCGCTGGTGCGGGCGGCGCTGAAACTGTTCGGGCGGCAGGGTTTCGACGGCACCTCAACCCGCGAGATCGCGGCCGAGGCGCAGGCCAATATAGGCTCGATCGCCTATCATTTCGGCGGCAAGGAAGGTCTGCGCGCGGCCGCGGCCGACTACATCGTCGAAACGATCCAGACGGTTGCCGGAGAAGCCTTGGGCGCCGGCCAGGCGCTGGGCAATGGACCGGCCGCGCCAGGTGACGGCGATCCTGAGATCGCCCGCGCGCAGCTCTTCGCCGCGCTGGAGCGGATGGTCGGCTTCATCGTGGCGCAGCCGCAGGCCGGCGAGATCGTGCAGTTCGTGCTGCGCGAGCTGTCGCATCCCACCGCCGCGCTCGACCGCATCTATGACGGCGTCTTCGAGCCGACGCACCGCCGGCTGTGCCGGATCTGGGAGCAGGCGACCGGCGAGCCGGCCGAGAGCGAACGGACCCGGCTCACGATGTTCACGCTGATCGGCCAGGTCATCTATTTCCGCATCGGCCGCGAGGCGGTGATGCGCCGCATGGGCTGGCACGACATCGGCCCCGCCGAGGCCGCCAAGGTGGTGGCGGTAACGACCGACAATCTCAGCGCCATACTGGCCGCCCGAATGGGATCAAAACCCAAAATGGGATCAGAACAATGAGTTTCCTCTGCGCCTTGCCGCTTGCCGCCCAGCTTTTCGGCGCCTGTGCCCCAACGGCTCCGCTCGCCGTCGGCTATGTCGAAGGCGACTATGTGCTCTTGGCGCCGATCGAAGTGGCGCAGGTCGACACGGTCACGGTCAGGCGCGGCGACCGCGTCACCCCGGGCACGACCATAGTGACGCTGGAGAGCGCCGATGCCAGGATCGCCGTGGCGCAGGCGCAGGCGAGCCTCGCCCAGGCGCAGGCGCAACTCGCCGACCTTCAGGTCGGCAAGCGGCCCGAGGAAATCGCCGCTCTGAAGGCGCAGGTCGACATGGCCAAGGCGCAGGCCGACGACGCCAAGCGCAAATACGACCGCGCCGCCGACCTGTTCAAGCGCGGCACCGGCACCCAGGCCGACTACGACACCGCGTCGGCAACACTGGAGACGGCGAATGCCCAGGTCGGACAGGCCGAGGCCAATCTCGCCGTTGGCGGCCTGCCGGCGCGCCCCGAGACGATCAAGGCGGCCGACAACCAGGTCAAGCAGGCGCAAGCCGCGCTGGAGCAGGCTGAGTGGCGGCTGTCCAAGCGCACGCTGGCGGCGCCGTCGCCCGGCCGCGTCAACGACGTCATCCGCAATCCCGGCGACACCGCCGGCCCGACCGCGCCGGTCATTTCCATGCTGCCCGACGGCGCGGTCAAGCTCAGCGTCTATATACCGGAGGCGTCCTTCTCCTCGGTCAAGGTCGGCAGCCTGCTCAGCGTCCGCTGCGACGGCTGCGGCGAGGGCGTGAAGGCACGCGTCAGCTATGTCTCGCCCGATCCCGAATTCACCCCGCCGGTCATCTACTCGCTGGAGAACCGCCAGAAGCTGGTCTATCTCGTCGAGGCGCGGCCGGAGGGCGATGCCGGCCTGCTCCAGCCCGGCCAGATCGTCGACGTCGATCTCGCGGCGTCGAAATGAACGCCATCGACGTCCATGGCCTGGTCAAGCGCTTCGGCGACAAGACCGTCGTCGACCATGTGACGATGTCGGTCGCCGAAGGCGAGATCGTCGGCTTCCTCGGCCCCAACGGCTCGGGCAAGACCACCACCATCCGCATCATGTGCGGCCTGCTGACGCCGGATGAGGGCGAAGGCACGGTGCTCGGCTTCGACATCCGCAAGGACAGTCTGCGGATCAAGCGCGAAGTCGGCTACATGACGCAGAAATTCTCGTTCTACGAGGATCTGACCATCGGCGAGAACCTTCAGTTCGTCGCGCGCCTCTACCGCCTCAAGCCGGTCGAGGAATATGTCGCGCGCACCCTGGAGGAGCTTGGGCTCACCTCGCGCCGAGACCAGCTGGCCGGCACGTTGTCGGGCGGCTGGAAGCAGCGGCTGGCGCTCGCCGCCTGCATCATGCACAAGCCGAAGCTGCTGCTGCTCGACGAGCCGACCGCCGGCGTCGACCCGAAGGCGCGGCGCGAATTCTGGGACGAGATCCACCGGCTGGCCAGCGGCGGGCTGACCGTGCTGGTCTCCACACACTACATGGACGAGGCCGAGCGCTGCCACCGCATCAGCTACATCTCCTACGGCAAGATGCTGGCCACCGGCACCGTGGCCGAGGTGGTGAAAAATGCCGGGCTGACGACGTTCGTGGTGCAGGGCCCGAGACTGGCCAAGGTGGCGGAAGAACTGGAGGGTCGCGCCGGCGTCGATCAGGTGGCGCCGTTCGGCGCCACGCTGCATGTCGTCGGTTCCGACAGGAAGAAACTCGAAGCCGCGCTCGCCGATGTCGAGAAGACGCATGAGGGCGTGACGGTGACGCCGGGCGAAACCAGCCTCGAGGACGTCTTCATCCAGTTCATGTCCGGCTCGAAGGACAACATGGCATGAACAGCGTCTTTTCCTTCGCCAGGCTCGGCGCGCTTCTCATCAAGGAGTTCATCCAGATGCGGCGCGACCGCATCACCTTCGCCATGATGCTGGGTGTGCCGCTGCTGCAGCTGGTTCTGTTCGGCTTTGCCATCAACAACGATCCCAAGGGCCTGCCGACCGCGCTGGTGGCGATGAGCAACGACCAGTACACGCGCGCCATGGTTTCGGCGCTGCAGGTGACCGGCTACTATCGTTTCGATTATGTGGCGGCGAGCGCCGAGGAGGCGGAATTCCTGATGGCGCGGGGCGATGTCTCCTTCGTCGTCACCATCCCGGCCGACTTCGCCAAACGTGTCGAGCGCGGCGACAATCCGCAGATCCTGATCGAGGCCGACGCGACCGATCCCTCGGCGGCGAGCGGCGCCATTTCGACGCTGAGCACGGTGGCCAGCCAGGCGCTGTTGCGCGCCCAGGGCATGCAGGCGGCGGCCGCCGAGAATGCCAGGCAACAGCTGCAGGTGGTCGTGCACCAGCGCTACAATCCCGAAGGCATTTCGCAATACAACATCGTGCCGGGCCTGCTCGGCGTCATCCTGCAGATGACCATGGTGATGATGACGGCCATGGCGCTGACCCGCGAGACCGAGCGCGGCACGATGGAAAACCTGCTCGCCATGCCGTCCAGCCCCGCCGAGATCATGCTGGGCAAGGTGCTGCCTTTCCTGGTGGTCGGCGCCGTGCAGGTCGCCGTGGTGCTGGTGGCGGCGAAACTGCTGTTCGACATCCCGTTTGTCGGCAGCCTGACGCTGCTCTTGTCGTCGGTGCTTGTCTTCGTGCTGTCGCTGGTGCTGCTCGGCTACACCATCTCGACCATGGCCCGCTCGCAGATGCAGGCGATGCAGCTGACCTTCTTCTTCTTTCTGCCGTCGCTGCTCCTGTCGGGCTTCATGTTCCCCTATCGCGGCATGCCGGGCTGGGCGCAGGTGCTGGGCGAAATCTTTCCGCTGACGCATTTCCTGCGCATCACCCGCTCGGTCATGCTCAAGGGCGCGGACTTCCATGCCGTCGCCACCGAGATCGGCTGGCTGGTCGTGTTCGTGCTGGTGTTCGCGGGCACTGCTCTCTTGCGGTTCAGGCGCACACTCGACTGATCCGGGCCTGGGCAAGGCCCGCTGAAATGTCATCCTGGCTATCCGCCGGGGCTGTTAGCAGGCAGCTTCTACGGGCAGGGATGGGAGATCGTGCACGTCACCGCGGCGACATCGGAGAGCCTTTCGCGCTTGACCAGCCGCGGTCTCACATAAGTCTTCTTCATACTTGCCTCCAGCTCCGGGGACGCCCATCCCTCATGGCGACGCACTGATCATACAGGAATCCACGGCAATCCGCATCAGGCCGCATCAAGCGTGCCGGAATCAAGAAAACCGTGGAGCGGCCAACCGATCAGGGACAGGGATTGGAGGGGGTGCACAGGATCGCGGTTACCCTGGAAAGCTTTTGGCGCCTGACCAGCAGCGGTCTCTCGTAGGTCTTCTTCATGCTGTCTCCTGTTCAGGCAAGATGATTCCATGCCTGCTATCAGCATATGATTGCCTGCAAGGGCCCGCATATCCCGCGCGGGGGATGATCCGGCGTCACGCGGGCAAAGACACGCGGCCCTACGCCGCCATGATCTCAGCATAGGTGCCGAAGTCGACATTGCCGCCGGAGAGCACAACGGCGACGCATTTGCCGGCCAGGTCTATCTCGCCCGTCGACAGCGCCGCCAGCGCCACGCAGCCGCCGGGCTCGACCACCAGCTTCAGATGGGCCATGGCGTCGCGCATCGCCTGCCGGACGGCATCCTCGGAGACGGCGACGGCGCCGGCGAGATTGCGGCGGTTGATCTCGAAGGTGATTTCTCCGGGCTCGGCGGTCAGGATGGCATCGCAGATCGAATTGTGGCCCGGTTCGTTCGAAACCCGGGCGCCGGCGGCGAGCGACCGGCGGGTGTCGTCGAAATGCTCGGGCTCCACGGCCCACACCGCTGTCCCGGGCGATGCATCCTTGACCGCCACGGAGATGCCGCTGGTCAGGCCACCGCCACCGCAGGGTATGACGACCGCATCCAGCGACACGCCCAGCGTTTTCGCCTGTCTCACCAGTTCCAGCCCGATCGTGCCCTGGCCGGCAATGATGGCGGGGTCGTCGAAAGGCGGCACCAGCGCCATACCCCTGTCCAGGTAGGGGCGAACGATGGCCATGCGGTCGTCGCGAAACCGGTCGAACGGCACCACCTCCGCGCCCATCTTGCGGACATTGGCGATCTTCATGGCCGGCGCGTCCGCCGGCATGGCGATGACCGCCTTGACGCCGAACATCGCGGCGGAAGCGGCGACACCTTGCGCATGATTGCCCGAGGAGAAAGCCACGACGCCGCGGCCGCGCTCCTCGGCGCTCAGCAGCGACAGCTTGTTGTGGGCGCCGCGGAACTTGAAAGAGCCGGTGCGCTGCAGCGTCTCGGGCTTGAACAGGATGCGGCCGCCGAAGCGGCTGTTGAGCTCGGCGGATTCGATCAGCGGGGTTTCGATCGTCAGTCCGGAAAGCCGGGCCGCTGCGGCGTGGACGTCGGCGATGCCGGGAAGGGTGGTCATGGCGGATCCTGTGCAGATTGGCTGCGCCATGGTGCACGCAAAGGGCCGCGCGATGCCAACGAAAAGATGTGACCGATACAAGGTTGGCGATTGTGAGTGAGAGCCAAGTGTCGCTGGAGCAGCCGGTCCTTGGCGATAGCGTGCATGGCGGCTTGGCGTATGTACCGTCTTACGCCGCGCAGGTCGACCCCCACTCCGTCTCGGCTTCGCCGGGACACCTCTCCCCCGATCGACGGGGGAGAGGAAGGCGCCAGGCCTTTTACCGTCTACGCTCTTCCAGAAAAGCTCCCCACCTTTCCCTCCGGAGGGGGGAAAGGTGGCGCTGCGAAGCAGCGACGGATTGGGGGAACCACCTGGCAATCAAGCCTCCGGCGGACCAGTCACGCTCATCACGCAAGATGGGTGCATAGCCGGCAGGCCAGGGAGCTGTCCAGCCAACCCGCAGCCGACCTAGCCAAGCAACGTTCGCTGCCGCTTCGTCCCGCCAAGCTTGCGCCAGTTGTTGAAGCGGTGGGTGGCGGCGGCGAAGGAGATTTTCATCTGCTGGGCGACCGAATAGCGCGACTTCCCCTCGTCGAACATGCGGTAGCAGCACTCCACGCCTTCCTCGGTCAGCTTGCCGTCCGGCGCCTTGTTGTGCGGATTGGCCGGGTCGAATTTCTCGATCTGCTGCTCGACCAGGCCTTTCAGGCGCTGCAGATCCGCCTCGATGCTGGCGATGAGATCGAGGACTGGTTTCGCATCATAGGCATGGGCTGGCTTCTTCGCCGTCATCTGCTCGTTCCTCATTCTGGCTGGCCCAGATATATAGGTGAACATTTGCTGATAATGAAGGGTGGTGCCGGTCCGGGGTTTCAACAATTGTTGACCCGCAGCGCCTGCGCGATTGACCCGCGAGAGCTCAAGCCCTAGTTTAGAACTATTCTAAACTAGGGTGCTTTCCTCATGCTTTCCCGTGTCTTCGGCTTTGGCCGTCGCCCCTTCGATTCGCTCTCCGAACAGGAGATCCTGGCGCTCGCGATTTCCTCGGAGGAGGATGACGGGCGCATCTACCGCGCCTATGCCGACGGGTTGGCGGAAGATTTTCCGCAATCGGCAAAGGTGTTCGAAGCGATGGCCGAAGAGGAAGACGGCCACCGCGACGCGCTGATCGAACTGTTCCGCAAGCGCTTCGGCGAGCGCATCCCCCTGATCCGCCGCGAACATGTGAAGGGCTATTACGAGCGCAAGCCCGACTGGCTGGTGCGGCCGCTGGGCATCGAGGCGGTACGCCGCCAGGCCGAGGCGATGGAACGGCAGGCCTATCTCTTCTATGTCGAGGCGGCCAAGCGCACCACCGATGCCTCGACCCGCAAGCTGCTCGACGATCTGGCCGCGGCCGAGCAGGGCCATCAGAGCTCGGCCCACGAACTCGAACAGAAGCACGTGACGGGCGAGGTGAAGGACGAAGAGGCTACCGCCGAGCAGCGCCAGTTCATCCTCACCTATGTGCAGCCTGGGCTGGCGGGCCTCATGGACGGCTCGGTGTCGACGCTGGCGCCGATCTTCGCCGCCGCCTTCGCCACGCACGACACCTGGCAGACCTTGCTGGTCGGCCTCGCCGCCTCGATCGGCGCCGGCATCTCGATGGGTTTCACCGAGGTCGCGTCGGATGACGGCAAACTGTCGGGGCGCGGCTCGCCGATCAAGCGCGGCCTCACCGTCGGCATCATGACGACGCTGGGCGGCCTCGGCCATGCCCTGCCCTATCTCATCCCGCATTTCTGGACGGCGACCGCCGTTGCCGCCGTGGTCGTGTTCTTCGAACTGTGGGCCATCGCCTTCGTCCAGAACCGCTACATGCAGACGCCCTTCCTGCGCGCGGCCTTCCAGGTCGTGCTGGGCGGCGCGCTGGTCTTCGCGGCGGGCGTGCTGATCGGCAATGCTTGAGAGCGGCTCTTTTCCTTCTCCCCCTGTGGGAGAAGGTGGATCGGCGCGCAGCGCCGAGACGGACGAGGGGTGTTCCAGCGCACTGAGACGCCCGTGTTTCCTGGAGCACCCCTCATCCGTCGCCTTCGGCGACACCTTCTCCCACAGGGGGGAGAAGGAAGAACCGCGCTACCCATTCACCGCCCGGCTGTCGGCCGGCGCCTCGTCCCGGTCCGTCAGCCCGTAATCCCTGACCACATGCGCGATGCGAAGTCGGTAGCCGGCAAATATTCCGCCGCGGCCCGCCTTCTGCGCCTGCCGGTGCTCTTCGGTGTTGCGCCAGGCTTTGACCGCCTCCTCGTCGCGCCAGAACGACAAGGACAGGATGCGGTTGGGGTCGGCGAGGCTCTGAAAGCGTTCGATGGAGATGAAACCGTCGATGCCGTCGAGCAGCGGCCGCAGCCCGGCGGCGATGCCGAGATAGGCATCGCGCCGGCCCTCGGCAGGCTGCACCTCGAAGATGACCGCGATCATGTCTTCACCAGAGGCGCGTGCGGGCCGGATGCCAGTTTCAGGAACATGCGGTCCTCCTTGAGGATGAATCGTTCACGGCGGGCGAGCTCGTAGTTTGCCTTGCCCGCGGGATCGGCGGCAAGCCGTGCGCGATAGGCCTCGTAAGCCGCCAGGCTCTCGATGTTGTAGGCGGCGTAGGCCGTGGTGGCCGAGCCCTCATGCGGCGCGAAATAGCCGATCAGGTCGGCGCCGCAGCGCGGAATGGCCTGGCCCCAATTGCGCGCATACTCCTCGAAGGCCGCCTTGCCGAACGGGTCGATCTCGTAACGGATGAAGCAGGTGATGGTCATTTTCGTCTCCCTGGATTTGCATCGACGGTTCGAGCACGGTCGAAACGTCATGTGTGTGGATGTGCTAGTCCGTTGCATGTCAGGAGCCGTCATGCGGGCTCCTTGAGCTGATCCGAGAATAATGCTTGTCTCGCCAGAATACTTCGATAGGGATCAAACCATGCGTGAAGGACCCGACATTGCCCGCATCGCCAGCCTGGTCGGCGACCCCGCCCGCGCCAACATGCTCTCAGCCCTGATGGGCGGCACCGCGCTGACGGCCAGCGAACTGGCGCTGGAGGCCGGCGTTTCGCTGCCCACCGCCTCCTCGCATCTGTCGAAGCTGATGGAAGGCGGATTGCTGACCCTGGCCAGCCAGGGCCGCCATCGCTACTACGGCCTGGCCGGACCGCAGGTGGCGGGCATGATCGAAGCCATCACCGGCGTGGCCGAAGCCGTCGGCCCCAAGCGCGTGCGGCCTGGCCCACGCGACGCCGCCATGCGTGTGGCGCGCGTCTGCTACGACCATCTCGCCGGCGAACAGGCGGTGGCGATGCTCGACCGGCTGGTCGAGAAGGACATCCTGTTGCGCAACGATAACGAGATCAGGCTCGGGCCGTCGGCGGCCTCGCATTTCGCGGCGATCGGCGTCGATATCGATGCCAGGCCGCGCCGCCCGGTCTGCCGCGCCTGTCTCGACTGGAGCGTGCGTCGCTCGCACCTCGCCGGCACGCTTGGCGCGGCAATTCTGGACAAGATACTGGCCGAGAAATGGGCGAGGCGGGAGAAGGACAGCCGCGCGGTGATTTTCTCGCCGCCGGGAAAGCAGGCGTTCGAGAGGGTGTTTTTGGCTTGATGGTCTGCTGAGACGTCGGCGGGACAGCGCCCCCCTCTGTCCTGCCGGACATCTCCCCCACATGGGGGAGATCGGACGTCACGCCGGCTTTCGCCAATCTCCTACGGTGCAAGGGGTGCGAAGCGCCGACGCTGCCAATCTCCCCACTCGTGGGGGAGATGGCCGGCAGGCCAGAGGGGGGCGCGAAGGATCACTGCGCTGACAAATTGCGCGAACTACCCCCGTTTCAACACCTTCCCCTGCCCGAAAAACCCCTTCCATGGATCGGCTTCCGCCAGTTTCGCCAGCGTCGTCTTGTCGCCGATTGGAAAGGCGTTCGGCGCCAGGCCGGCCTCGATCGCGGCCCAAGTCACCGGCATCGACACGGTGGCGCCCTTCTTGGCGCGCGACGAATAGGGCGCGACCGTGGTCGAGCCTCTGCCGTTGCGCAGATAGTCGACAAAGATTTTCCCCGTGCGCGCCTTCTTCGACAGCGTTGCGGTGTAACGGTCGGGAGAAGCCTGTTCGAGTGCCTTGGCGAAATCATGGGCGAAGGTCTTCACGGCTTCCCAGTCCGCCGAGGGCTTCAGCGGCACCAGTACGTGATACCCTTTGCCGCCCGAGGTCTTGACGAAATTGGGCAGCGACAACTCGTCTAGCTTGCCCCTTATGTCGAGCGCCGCCTCGCGCACCATGTCCACATCGACGCCTTCGTCGGGATCGAGGTCGAAGATGATCTGGTCGGGCTGCTCGAGCTTGTCGATCGTGCAGCCCCAGATATGAATCTCGACCACGCCGTACTGGACGAGCGCCGCGACGCCGTCGAAATCCCGGACGAACAGGATCTCCTCGCCGTCCGTCGGATCCTTCATCCGGGCTATCTTGTCGCTCATGCCGGCCGAGGCATGCTTCTGGAAGAAGCGCGGCCCGCCGACGCCATCTGGCGCCCGCACAAGGCTGAGCGGCCTGTTGACGACGAACTGCTCCATGCGCGGCCATGTCAGCGCGTAATGGTCGAGCAGCCCCTGCTTGGAGATTTTTTCCTCGGGCCACAGCAGCTTGTCGGGATGGGAGAGCTTCACGCTGGTCACGGCGTTGCCGGCGGACTCGCCGCCGGCGGAAGAGGGTTTGGCCTTGGCCGGGCTCTTACCTGACGCTGCCTTGGGCTTTTCCTGCACGACATCCTCCGCCGGCTTGTCCTCGCGCAATCCCTGGAACGAAGCATGGCGTATTATACGGTCGGAGGTCCAGCTGCGGAACTCCACTTCGCCGACCAGCTCCGGCTTGACCCAGACCAGGCCCTTGCCCCTGGGCACAGCCTTGTCGAAGGGCGATCCCTTCGCCTTGAGCGCATCGAGCTTCTTCTTCAGCGCGGTGGCGCCCTTGGCCGAAAAGCCGGTGCCGACACGACCGGCATAGCGCAGCTTGCCACCCTCATGGTAGCCGACCAGCAGCGAGCGCAATCCGCGGCCCGTCTTTTCAGACGGCAGATAGCCGCCGATGACGAACTCCTGCCGCGCCGTGCATTTCGATTTCACCCAGGATGGGCCGCGTCCGCTGCGATAGGGCGCATCGGTGCGCTTGGAGACGACACCCTCCAGACCCATCCGGCAGGCATGCTCCAGCATGACCTTGCCGGGTTCGGAAAAATGATCGCTGAAGCGGACCGCAGGGTTGTCGGCTTGCTTGCCGAGCAGATCCTGCAATGCCTGCTTGCGCTCGACCAGCGCCTCGCCGCGCAGGTCCTGCCCGTCGAGCCGCATCAGGTCGAAGACGTAGTAGAGGAAACGGTCGCTTCTGTTGGCGGACAGGTCCTGCTGCAGCAGCGAGAACGAGGAAACGCCGCTGTCGGCCAGCACGACGATCTCGCCGTCGACGATGGCATCGCGGCATTTCAACCCGGCCAGCTCGGCGGCGATCTCCTTGCCGAACTTCCCGGTCCAGTCGAGGCCGGTGCGGGTCAACAGCCTGATATCGGCGCCCGCGATCTGCGCCTGCATGCGATAGCCGTCGAATTTCACTTCGTGAAGCCAGTCCTTGCCCGGCGGCGCTTCCCGTTCCAGTGTCGCCAGTTGCGGCTCGATGAAGTCGAGTTTCCGGCTTCCAGCCTTCGCCTGGGCGGCGGGCTTGTTGGAATGCCAGACTTGAGGCGTCTCGCCCTTGGCTGCTTTGCCCTCGCCGACCTCTTCGATCGTCAGGCCGGACTTCACCGATTGCGGCGCCTCCTTCAGTATATCCTCGCCCGGGCGCGCGGCGGCATCATCCGACTTGATCAGCAGCCAGTTGTCGCGCTTTTCGCCGGCCCGGGGCTTGAGCCGCACCAGATGCCACAGCCCGTGCAGCTTGTGGCCCTTGAGCTCGAAGCTGATATGGCCCTTCTTCATCGCCTTGGCGGGATCGATCTCGGGCACCCATGTCCCCTCGTCCCAGACGATGACCGAGCCGCCGCCATACTCGCCCTTTGGGATGGTGCCTTCGAAGGAGGCATAGTCGATCGGATGATCCTCGACATGTACGGCGAGCCGCTTTTCATGCGGATCGAGGCTGGGACCGCGCGTTACCGCCCAGCTCCACAGCACGCCATCATGCTCGAGGCGGAAATCGTAGTGCAGTCTTGTCGCCGCATGTTTCTGGATGACGAAGATGCCGCCGGCTTTCGTGCCGCGAACAACCTTGCCGGCCGGCTCCGACGTCTTCTTGAAGTCGCGCTTGGCGTTGTATTGTTCCAGGGCGGCCATTTGTTTCTCGCTCTCAGGCCGATTTGCGCTTGGGCGCTTTCGGCTTGGCGCGCTTGGCCGCCGGCTTGGCTTTCGTGGGAGCTTTTGCCGAGCCGGCATCCGACGACAGGCTCTTCTTCAGCGCGTCGAACAGGTTGACCACATTGGAAGGCTTGGGCGCCGCCTTCGCCTTCGGCGCCTTGTGGCCGGCCTTCTTGGCCCGGACCAGCTCGAGCAGCGCGTCCTCGTACTTGTCTTCGAATTTAGACGGATCGAATTTGGCTTTCTTCTTGTCGATGATCAGCTCGGCCAGGTCGGTCATCTCCTGGTCCGTCTTCACGGCCTTGATGTCGCCGAACACCGTGTCTGGCTGGCGCACCGTGTTGTCGTAGCGCAGCGTCGTCAGCACCATGCCCTTGCCGAGCGGCTCGATGACCACGGGCCGTTCCCGGTTGTAAAGCACGATGCGCGCCAGCCCGGCCATCTTCTTGCCCGCCATGGCATCGCGAATGACCGCGAAGGCTTCTTCCGAGACCTTGTCGGCCGGCGAGACGTAATAGGGGGTGTCGAGGTAGATCTGCTCGATCGAGACTTTCTCGACGAAGCCGTCGAGGCTCATCGTATGCGAGGATTCGATCTCCACCGCCTCGATCTCGTCTTCCTCGATGTGGACGAAATCGCCGCCATCGAGCTCGTAGCCCTTTATCTCGTCGCCGTCGCCAAGCGGCTTGCCGGTCTCGGCGTCGACATAGATGCGCTTCACCGTGTTGCCGGTCTTGCGGTTGAGGATGCGGAACGAGACCTTCTCGGCGTGGGTGACCACATTGGTCAACTCGATGGCGCAGGTGACCAGCGAAAGCTTCAGATAGCCTTTCCAGGCCGGGCGCGGCGCCATGACAAACTCCTGTGGTGACAGGGCGAGAACGGGCCAGTTCCATTCCAGTTCCAGGCGGACGCGCGAGCCGGGAGATGGTTCATCGGCGGCGGAGCAAGGAAATTCTGTCCGCTGCCTGGAAGTTGAAACAGAAACGCGTGAAGGCGACATTCAAACGAAACATATGTGATGCAAAAGTCACACGGGCTGGAATGGCGACAAAAGGCATGGAAACACCCCGAATCAGCCGCATTCCGGCCACGATCCGACGGGTTTTCGACCAGAAATTAACATCACGTTCACCGACTATTCACGCCTAAATGCTATCGTTCTCGCAATTCGGAAGGGACATCCGAAAATCGGGACAGGGACCAGGTAAAATGAACTTCCTCGCACACCTCATCGGCTACGCCGCCGCCATCCGCGAATTCGTCGCGCCGACCTACCGCCCGGAGCGCTATTACATGCGCGGCCCCGGCCCGGCTTGCGCCCGTCGCGGCACCTCGCTCGGCGCGCACTGACCATGACTTTCGAGCTCAGGCACAACAGCCGCATCTGCAGGCCGGATACCGAATCCCGCGCCACCACTTACCGCGCCGAGCGTCCGGTCCTGATCGACCGTCGGCGTGCGACATTGCCGCGTCTTTGACGTCGCCATCGGCTGGCTTAATGTCCCGGGGACATAAGCAGCCGAGGCCAGCGTGACCGACCTTTCCCAGTCAAGTCCGCCCGTACCGACCCGTCCTGTTTCGCCCGATCCCAACCACTTGGATGTCGACCAACCGCTGATCGTCTTCGATGGGGTCTGCGTGTTCTGCTCGGGTTTCGTGCACATGGTGCTGAGGCTCGACCGCAAGGCCCGCTTCCGCTTCACCACCGTGCAGTCGCCGCTCGGCGAGGCCTTGTTTCGCAGATACGATCTGCCGACCGACAGCTACGAAACCAATCTCGTCCTTGTCGGCGGCGTCCCCTTCATCCGCCTCGACAGTTTTGTTGCAGTCATGTCGGAGCTCGGCTGGCCGTGGCGCGCGGCAGGAACCCTGTTGCTGCTGCCGCGCCCGCTGCGCGACTGGATATACAACCGCATCGCCCGGAATCGTTACGCGCTGTTCGGCAGGAAGGACAGTTGCGATGTTCCGCCGGCCAAGCTGCGGGGACGGTTCATCGGCTGAGAGCGGATTTCGGCAGGCACAGCCTGGGGGCAGGGCATGAAGCTTCTCATCGTCGGCGGCTATGGCACTTTCGGCGGACGCATCGTCCAGTTGCTGGAGAGCGAGCCGCGCCTGACCCTGATCGTCGCCGGCCGCTCGCGGGCCAGGGCGGAGGCCTGGTGCGGGAGCCGGGGTCCGACCGCTGCTCACCTGATCCCGGCCGCGTTCGACCGCGACGGCGATGTCGCCGCCCAACTCGCTCTGCTGCGCCCCAACACGCTGGTCGACGCCAGCGGCCCGTTCCAGGCCTATGGCGAAGGACGCTATCGGCTGGTCGAGGCCTGCATCGCCAGGCGCGTCAACTATCTCGATCTCGCCGATGGTTCGGATTTCGTTGCCGGCGTGCCGGCCTTCGACGATGCCGCGAAGCGTGCCGGGCTGTTCGTGTTGTCCGGCGTCTCCTCCTTTCCCGTGCTGACCGCGGCGGTGGTGCGCCGGCTGTCGTCCGGCATGACGCGGGTCGACAGCATCACAGGCGGCATCGCGCCCTCGCCCTATGCGGGCGTCGGCGAGAACGTCATCCGCGCGATCGCCGGCTACGCCGGCCGGCCGGTCACGCTGATGCGCGACGGCGCCAGGGCGCAGGGCCACCCGCTGACCCAGCAGATGCGCTACACCATCGCGCCGCCGGGCCGGGTCCCGGTCAAGAACACGCTGTTCTCGCTGGTCGACGTGCCGGACCTGCGCGCGCTGGGTGAACTGTGGCCGCAAGCCAGGACCATCTGGATGGGCGCGGGACCGGTTCCTGAAATCCTGCACCGCGCCCTGATCGGCCTTGCCTGGCTGGTGCGCATCGGGCTGGTCCGCTCACTGTCGCCGCTCGCCCCGCTGATGCACTGGGCAACCAACCGGCTACGCTGGGGTGAACATCGCGGCGGCATGTTCGTCGAGGTCGAGGGTGCGGATGGGACCGGCGCTCCCGTCAGGCGTTCCTGGCATTTGCTGGCGGAAGGCAATGACGGGCCGCTGATCCCGTCGATGGCGGTCGAGGCACTGGTCCGCAAGGCACTCGACGGCAGAGCGCCAGCACCGGGTGCCCGTGCCGCCGTGAACGATCTCGATCTCGCCGACTACGAAATGCTGTTCGCCAACAAAACCATCTATCCGGGTTTTCGTGACGACAGCGCCGCTGGCCCGGGAAAACCGCTCTACGCCGCCCTGCTCGGACACGCCTGGCAGGCCCTGCCCGACGAGATCCGCGCCATGCATGATCGGACCGAAACGGCTGAGGGCCGCGCCAGCGTCGAGCGTGGCAGCAATATATTTAGCCGGCTGATTGCATGGGCGGTCGGGTTTCCCGGGGCGGCCGCCGATATTCCGGTCCATGTCCATTTCGGCACCGATGGGGACGGAGAAACCTGGACACGCGCATTCGGCACGCACAGCTTCTCCAGCCGCCAGCTCTTAGGGAGAGGGCGCTCGCAGCGCTTGCTATGCGAGCGGTTCGGCCCGTTGACCTTCGCCATGGCGCTGGTCACCCGGGAGGAAAAGCTGGCGCTCGTCCTGCGCGGCTGGAGCCTGCTGGGTCTGCCGTTGCCGATGTGGCTCTGCCCGCGTTCCACGTCGTACGAAACCGTCGAGGACGGCCGCTTCCGCTTCCATGTCGAGATTTCGCACCCGTTCACCGGCCTCATCGTGCGCTATCGCGGCTGGCTGGAGCCGATCGGCCGGCGGGGTTAATGTGGAGGCCGGGCGATCGGCCGATTTTTTCGGCGGCGCTGTCGAAATCGGCCGATGCCGCGCGACATACGTCTGGCCTTGCAGATACGCGGCCTTCGAAAACACGGGAGAACACCCATGCGATACATGATCATGATCAACAGCGACGAAGCCGCATTGGCGGCCTTGCCGATCGAGAAGACCCGGCAGATGAGCGCGGCCTACAGCGCCTATACCGAAGCGCTCAAGAAGTCCGGCGTGTGGCTGGCCGGGGAAAGGCTGCGCCCGACCCAGGCGACCACCTCGGTGCGGATCGCCGACGGCAAGACCAACGTCATCGACGGCCCCTACGCCGACACCAAGGAGCAGCTTGCCGGCTTCTATATGATCGAGGCGGCCGACATCGACACCGCCATCGAATGGGCAGCCCGCTGTCCGGCGGCCAGCACCGGCACGGTCGAATTGCGGCCGATCTGGGAAATGGCCGACTACCTGCCCAAGGATTGACCGCGCAATGGACAGTCGCCCGGAGATCGCCCGGGCGGCCGCCGAGGCCGCCGCCCGGCAGAGCTACGGCAAGCTTGTCGCGTGGCTCGCGGCGCGCACGCGCGACGTTGCGGCCGCCGAGGACGCGCTGGCCGACGCCTTTGCCGCCGCGCTGGAACGCTGGCCGAAGTCGGGCGTGCCCGACAAGCCGGAAGCCTGGCTGCTGGCGGTGGCCCGGCGGCGCCGCGTCGATGTGGTACGCCGGCGGCTTACCCGGGAGGCCGCCCGCGATCATCTCCAGCTGATCGCCGAAGAGACGGAGGCGCGCATGACCGACGAGGACCTTCCAGACGAAAGGCTGCGGCTGATGTTTGCCTGCGCCCATCCGGCGATCGAGCCAGGCGTGCGCGCGCCGCTGATCCTGCAGGCCGTGCTGGGCTTCGATGCCGCAACGATCGCTTCCGCTTTCCTGGTCCCGCCGGCGACGATGGGCCAGCGCCTGGTGCGCGCCAAGACCCGCATCCGCGAAACCGGCATTCCGTTCCGCGTGCCGGAGCAGGCCGAACTCGGCGAGCGGCTGGATGCAGTGCTGGCGGCGATCTACGCCACCTTTGCTGAAGGCTGGCTGGACCCGGCCGGCACCGAGACGCGGCGCCGCAACCTCGCCACCGAGGGGATCTGGCTCGGCCGCCTCGTGGCGTCGCTGCTGCCGGACGAGCCGGAGGCGCTGGGCCTGCTGTCGCTGATGCTGTTCGCCGAGGCGCGCCGTGCCGCCCGCCGCGATGCCTCCGGAGACTACGTGCCGCTCGCCGATCAGGACCACGCGCTTTGGGATCACGCTCTGGTCGAGGAGGCGGAAGCCTTGCTGCGCCGCGCCGCCAGCCTGGGCGCCATCGGCCGCTACCAGCTCGAGGCGGCGGTGCAGTCCGCTCACGCGGCGCGACGGCTGAGCGGCCGCACCGACTGGGAGGCGGTTCGCGAACTCTATGACGCGCTGCTTGCGGTCGCGGCATCGCCGGTCGTGGCGATCAATCGCGCCGTGGCGATCGCCGAGGTCGAGGGCGCGGTGGCGGGACTGGCGGCGCTCTATGTGCTGGGCGACGACAAGCGGCTTGACGACTACCAGCCCTACTGGGCGGCCCGCGCCGGCTTGCTCGCCAGGCTTGGCCAGGTGCCGCAGGCGACCGAAGCCTATGACCGGGCGATCGGCCTCGAGCGCGATCCCGCCGTGCGCCGCTTCCTTCAGGGAAAACAGGCAGCGCTCCGGCACTGATGTCCGGCCGCGCCAGCTTCTTCAGGCGGGCCACATCTCGTGCGACGTGTTGAGCGTTTTCAGGAGCGGATGATCCCGCAGCCTCGACCATACCCGCTCGATCTCCGGCCAGGCCGTCCGCGCCTTGGCGGCGTCGGGATGCCAGGCCACCAGCATGGCCAGATAGACGTCGGCGAGCGACATCGTCTCGCCGGCCAGCCAGTCGCGGCCGCGCAGGGCGCTGTCGATCACGGCAAAGCCACGATCCATCTCGGCCACGGCGGCCTGCTTCACGGCCTTCGTCCCATCGGCATCGGCCGTGTAGCGCGGCGCGTAGTAGAACCGCAGCACCGCCGGATAGAGCACCGACGACATGAAGGCCATCCAGCGCAGGAAGTCGGCACGGGCCGGCGCGTCGGCGGAGGGCGCCAGGCCGGCTTCGGGATGCCGTTCGGCGAGCAGGATGCAGATCGCCGCCGATTCGGTGAGCGAATTCCCGTCCGGCAAAGTCAGCACCGGCACCTGGTTCAGCGGGCTGATATCGAGAAAGGCCTGTTCCGGCCGGTCGGTCTTCGGCACGTCGATCTGTTCGAAAGGCGCGTTCGCTAGGGCCAGTGCCGCCTCGACGACGAAGCCGCCGCTGCCTGGACGGGTGTAAAGCTTGTACATCAAATCCTCCCCTGCCCGATCGGGCGCGGGCCAGGAAGGATATGAACCGGAAGCCGGGTTCTGCTCAAGCCGGCCGGCGACGGCCACGCACGGTTTTTCAGCGGGCCAGCAAACCGTTGTCGCGGTGCCCCGATCGGAGGAAAGAGCGGCCGTCGCCGTCATTCCCGGCATGGCGCCAAACGATCGCCCCGGCGGCCCGCGTGTCACAAAACTTCAGCATAGCCCCCCTATGGGGGGTCTGCTTCCCCGTGGGCGATCGGGAAGCGTTTTTTGACACTGGGGCAATATTTCATGACCTGTTTGTTTGTGTCGGGGCTGCGTGCCTCGGTCAGCCGCGCCGCGCTTGCGGCTACCGTTATGATGCCTGCCGCGGCATGGTCCGCCGACTTCACCATACCGGGCGCTCCGGCGAACACGGTCAAGACCGTGACCGGAGCCGATCACGGCACGATCAACAGCGGCGCGTCGCTCAATGTCAGCGGCGCCAACGCCATTGTATGGAACGGTGCGGCGAACGGCCTCGTCATCGACAATTACGGCCTGGTCCAGGCCAACACCCGCGCCATCGACACGTCGGGAACGCTGTCCGGCAGCTTTACCCTGAACAATTACCTCGGCGCGACGGTCACTTCCGGCAACGACGCGTTTCGCATCAACAACAACCTGTCCTCGGGCACGGTGACCATCAACAATGACGGCACGATCCTGTCACAGACCGGCCAGGCGCTCGACTTCGCGCTCATCACCTCGGGCAATGCGGTCGTCAACATCAACAACACCGGCACCATCGAATCCAAGGGCGACGATACCATTCGCCCCGGAGCGGGCGTGATAACCATCGTCAATGACGGCAAGATCCTGGCGACCGAATCCGCCGGCCGCGGCATCAACATCAACAATGCCGGCACGCTGACACGCTTCGACCTGACCAACTCGGAAGGAGCCGTCATCTCGGCGGTCAACGACGCCATACGCATAAGCGAGGTCCCCACCGTCGGCGAAATCCTGATCGACAATGCCGGCACCATCCGCTCGATCGGCCTCGGCGCCGATTCAGGCCAGGCGATCGATCTCAACGGCGTCGCCACGCCTGGCGCCACCATCAGGATCATCAACCGCGCCACCGGCCTGATCGAAACGGCCGATGCCGATGCGATCCGGCCCGGCGCCAACGGCGTCGTCGACAATTACGGGCAGATCATCGCGAAATCGCCCGATCCCAACGCCAGCAGCGACGGAATAGACTTCCAGGATACCAATGCAGGCACCGTGAACAACTATGGTGACGGCCTCATCTCCGGCGCGCGCCACGGCATTACGGGCAAACAGACGCTCACCGTCTTCAACGACGTCAACGCCACGATCATCGGCAACAACGGATCGGGCATCAATTACGATACCGTCGTGGGACAGGAACCGGTGAAGGTGACGAACTACGGCACCATCATCGGCACGTTCAACCCTGACGCCAGCTATGGCGACGGTGACGGCGTCGATATCGACGCGATCGGCCATATCTATAATTACGGCTCGATCCTTGGCCTGGGCTCCAACGGCACCAAGGCGGGCGATCCGGGTCCGGCGACCAGCGAAGGCATCGCCATCGGCGGCGGCATCATCGTCAATGGCGACGCAACCCACCGCAATGCCCTGATCAGCGGCGTCGACAACGGCATCCTGGTCGACGACAGCGAGACCGGCCCCGCCTTCGACAAGATCGCCATCACCAATTACGGGACGATCGAGGGCAAGGCCGGCTTCGGCATCCGCATCATAGGCACGCAGCAAAACACCATCGTCAATTATGGCTCGATCACCGGCGCCGACGGCATCGCCGTGGAGATGAGCGACGGCGACGAGACCTTTGTCTATCAGGCCGGAAGCAGCGTGACCGGCACCGTCGATGCCGGCGCAGGCAGCGACACGCTGCGCCTGGGCGAAATATCGGGAAGCTTCGATGCCGCGCTGCTGGGCAACGGCGCGACCTACCGAAACTTCGATACGCTCGACCTCGCGGCCGGTTCGGCCTGGGCGCTTACCGGCAGCAGCGATTTCTCAGGCGCCACCCATGTGACGGATGCGCTGCTCATGCTTTCGGACGCATCGCTGGCCGCCTCGCAGGTCACGGTGAAAAACGGACGGCTCCAGGGCCGGGGCACCGTCGGCGGCCTCATCGTTGAAAACGGCGGCACGGTCGCCCTGGGAGCGGGCATCGGTGGCGTGGCAACGTTGAACGTCGAGGGCGATGTGACCTTCGAGTCTGGTTCGGTCTACGAGGTGAGCCTCAATGCGGCAGGCGCCAGCGACCATATCGCCGCGACCGGGTCGGCGACCCTGTCGGATGGCGCGATCGCCCTGGCAAAGCCCGCCGCGGGAAGCTATTCGCTCGGCACCACCTATACGATCCTGTCGGCCAATGGCGGGTTGAACGGCACTGCCTTCGGCGGCGAAAACGGTCAGCTGGCCGACGCCTTCGCCTTCCTGGATGCCTCGCTCAGCTATGACACCAGGAATGTCTATCTCACTCTCAGCCGCAACGACGTCTCCTTCGCCAGTGTCGGGCAGACGCTGAACCAGCGCAGCGTTGCCGCCGCCATCGAGGGCGACGGCGCGGGCAGCGCCATCTACGATCAACTGCTCGTCGAAAGGCTCGATGTCCTGCCTGGCGCCCTCGATGCGCTGTCTGGCGAAATCCATGCGAGCGCCACGGGCGTGCTGATGGAAAGCAGCCATCTGCTGCGCGACACGCTCATCGGCCGTGCAAGAGACGCCTCGCCCGGAACCGTCGATGAAAAGGCGCCGGGGATTTCGGATCTGACCTTCTGGACCAGCGCGCTGGGCTCCTGGGGCAACACCGACGGCGACGGCAATGCCGTGCGGCTCGATCACGACACGGCGGGCTTCCTCGTCGGCGCCGATGGCCTCGTCGTCCAGAACTGGCGGTTCGGCCTTGCCGCTGGATATACGCATTCCGCCTTCGATGCCAACGACCGCGCCTCGTCCGGCTCGAGCGACAACTACCACGTCGCGCTCTATGGCGGCAGCGAGTGGGGCGCCCTGGGTGTTCGTCTCGGTACCGCCTATACTTGGCACGATATCGAGACCAGCCGCTCCATCGCCTTCTCGGATTTCCTCGATACGGCGCGGGGCGACATGAAAGCGGGCACCGCCCAGGCCTTCGGCGAGATCGCCTATACGATGAAAGCCGCCGGCCTTGCCTTCGAACCCTTCGCCGGCCTCGCCTATGTCAATCTCCATACGGACGGCTTTAGCGAAAGTGGCGGAGCGGCGGCGCTGACCGCGAAGGGCGGCGGCATGGAAACCGGCTACACCACACTGGGAATGCGCGCGGAGAAGGTTCTCGTCCTGCGCGGCGAATCGAGCCTGGCGGCGCGCGCCTCGCTCGGCTGGCGGCACGCCGTCGGCGACGTCACGCCGACATCCACGCTCGCCTTCGGCGCGGGAACCGCCTTCAGCGTGGCGGGCGTACCGATCGACCGCGATGTCGCCGTGCTGGACTTCGGCCTGAACGCCAGGCTGGCGCGCAACGTCTCCCTCAATGCCTCCTATGCCGGCCAGCTCGGCAAGTTCGGGCAAAGCCACGGCCTGAAAGCGGGCTTCGCGGTCAAGTTCTGAGGGCGCGGCGTCACGCGTCGCCGGCCCGGTCGGGCCGGCGGCTTCAGCCTATGCCGGCCGCCGGCTCTGGAACTGCTCCTAAGCCCCCAGCCCTTCGAACAGGATGGTCGACAGGTAGCGTTCGGCGAAGGACGGGATGACCACGACCAGGGTCTTGCCCTTGTTCTCAGGGCGCGAGCCGACGACGACCGCCGCCTGGAGCGCGGCACCCGACGAGATGCCGACCGGCACGCCTTCGAGGCGGGCGATGAGCCGCGCATTGGCGACTGAATCCTCGTTCGAGACCTTGACGATCTCGTCATAGATCGTGGTGTCGAGGATCTTCGGCGCGAAGCCGGCGCCGATGCCCTGGATCTTGTGAGGACCGGGCTGGCCGCCCGACAGCACCGGCGAGGCGTCTGGCTCCACCGCGACGATCTGCACCGAGGGCTTGCGCTTCTTCAGCACCTGGCCCACGCCGGTGATGGTGCCGCCGGTGCCGATGCCGGCAACGAAGATGTCGACCTCGCCATGCGTGTCGTTCCAGATTTCCTCGGCTGTCGTCTTGCGGTGGATTTCAGGATTGGCCGGGTTCTCGAACTGCTGCGGGATGATGGCGTTGGGGATGGTCGCCGCCAGTTCGTCGGCCTTGGCGATGGCGCCCTTCATGCCTTTCGGCCCTTCGGTCAGCACCAGTTCGGCGCCCAGCAGCGCCAGCATCTTGCGGCGCTCGATCGACATCGTCTCCGGCATGGTCAGGATCAGCTTGTAGCCCTTGGCGGCGGCGGCGAAGGCGAGCGCGATGCCGGTATTGCCCGAGGTCGGCTCGATCAGCGTGGTCTTGCCGGGCGCGATCTTGCCGGACGCTTCCAGCGACTCGATCATCGCCACGCCGATGCGGTCCTTGACCGACGCGATCGGATTGAAGAATTCGAGCTTGGCGACCAGATTGGCGACGATGCCCTTCTCCTTGGCGAACTTGTCCAGCCGCACCAGCGGCGTGTCGCCGATCGTATCGGTGATCGAATCGTAGATGCGGCCGCGGCCGGGCACGCGGGCGGAGGTAACGGGCTTGTTCATTGGTTTCGCTCCCAGGATTCAGGCAAGTGAGTATTCAGGCAAGTGACGGGTTCAGCCGATTGGCGTCTCAGCCGGCAAGATAGGACCTTCGAGCGCGCAAGATAGACCGTCGGCGGAAAATATCCGAGTGGAGCGCATGTCTAAAGAAGCGATGTCCCGGAAAAGCGTTTTCCGAAAGGGTCCCGATCTGGAATCTTTTGGCGCGAGCGGCGCTATTGCCGGGCAGCGATCGCCGCCGCCGCGCCGACCATGAAGCCGGCCGCCGTGCGGTTCAGCATCTTCAGTGCGCGTGGCGACTTCAGGAACCAGCGGGCCTTGGCGGCGAGCGCCAGATAGGGCACCAGCACGACGAACAGCACGACGACCGTCAGCGCGGCGAGAATGCCGTAGTCGGCGAGCGTGATCGTCCTGAGGTCGACGATTGTCGGCGTGATGGCGAGATAGAAGATCATCGTCTTGGGGTTGCCGAGCGTCACCGTGAGGCCGGCGAGGAAGCTCGACACCAGACCGCCCTTGCCTTTGCGGGCTTCCACCGTCTCGGGGGTGATGCCGGCGGTCCAGAAGCGCCAGCCGAGGAAGGCCAGATAGGCGACGCCGGCCCATTTTATGGCCAGGAACACCATGCCGAAGGTCTGCGCGACGAAGGCGAGGCCGAGCACGACGGCGGTCAGGTAGGTGAGGTCGCCGAGCATCAGCCCGAAGGACATGGCGAGCGAGGAACGGAAGCCGGAGCCGAGCGCGCGCGCCACAAGTGCGGTAACGCCGGGGCCGGGAATGGCGGCGGCGATGCCGAGTGCGGCGCTGTAGGCGAGGAAGCCGGTGAGGGTCATCAATGCGTTCTCAGGTCAGACCGCTTTATCGCATGGAACAGGCCAGGATTGAATTTCCTGGGGGCGGAATCCATTGCACCAGATATCCCGACGTTCGCCTTACGAAGCCCCCTCATCCGGCCGCTTCGCGGCCACCTTCTCCCCGAGGGGAGAAGAGGTCTGCGCCGGCGCCGACAATCTCCTCTCCCCACCGGGGAGAGGTCGGATTGCCCCGAATTGCCGTGCAATTCGGTCTTGGCAATCCGGGTGAGGGGGCCTAAGCCACCCAACCAGGTCTGATCAGGACCGGCTGCCGCTGTAGGTGACGCGCCAGATCGTGCCGTTGCCGTCCTCGGTGACGATCAGAGCCCCGTCCTTCGCCACCGCCACGCCCACCGGCCGGCCCCAGACCTCGCCGCTGGAAACGACGAAGCCGGTCATGAAGTCCTCGTATTCGCCGGTCGGCTTGCCGTCCTCGAACTTGAGCCGGACAACCTTGTAGCCCGTCCGGTTGGCACGGTTCCAAGATCCGTGCAGGGCCACGAACGCGTCGCCCCGGTACGCCTTGGGAAAACCGCTGTCGGCGGGAAGATCCTTGCCGTCGTAGAAGGCGATGTTGAGCGGCGCGGAATGGGCCTGCATCAGCACGTCCGGAATGGTCGCCTTGCCGGCGAGATCGGGTCGAGCGCCCTTGTGGCGCGGGTCCTCGTGGTTGCCGATATAATACCACGGCCAGCCGTAGAAGGCGCCCTCCTTGACCGATGTCGCATATTCGAACGGTACATTGTCGCCGAGCGCGTCCCGCTCGTTGACCACGCACCACAGCGCACCGGTCGCCGGCTGGACGGTCATGCCCGAGCAATTGCGCAGGCCCGTGGCGACGATGCGGCCGTTCTTGCCGTCCGGGTCGAAAGCCTTAACGTCGGCGCGGCCCTCCTCGGAACCCCAGCTGGCGCCGAGCGGCTTCGACTTGACCCACGCTTCCAGCCCGCCATCGGGCGCCTTGCCCATGTCCTCGGCGACGTTCGAGCCCGAGCCGACGGAGAGATAGAGCGTCTTGCCGTCCGGCGAGAAGGCGATGTCGCGGGTCCAGTGGTGGTTGGCGGGGATATTCCCGACGATTGTTTGGGGATCGCCGGAGGCCTTGAGATCACCGCTCTTGTAGGCAAAGCGCACGATGCTGTCGCTGTTGGCGACATAGACCCATTTCGGGTCATTGCCCGGCGGATAGAAGGCAATGCCGTAGGGCTGGTTGAGATCGCGGGCGAAAATGCTTTTCTCCGACGGTTTCGCGCTGTCCTGGGCAAGTCTGTAGACGCGAAGCTGGTTGGCCTCGCTGTCGGCCACGAACAGGTCGCCATTGGGCGCCACGCGAACCACGCGCGGATTGTCGATGCCGGATGCGATCATCTCGGCCGAAAAGCCCGGCGGCAACTGCGGCTTGGCATCCGCCGGCATGTCGGCAAGCCCGGCGCTGTTGGAAGCCGATTTGGTGACATAGGGCTTGGGCAGGTCCTGCGGTGTGATCAGGCGCCGCACGCCCGGCCTGTCGGCGCGCCAGTCGCCAAAGGCTTCGGAACCCTTGAGCAAGGGCTGGTCGGCCGCCAGGGCCGCGCCGGCCATCAAGAGACAGGCCGGAAGGGCCGCGAAAGAAGCGTATCTGATCATGGGGTCCTCCAGGCGTGGCCGCCGAACCGCCTGGCCAAGGCCAGGGGCAACGGCCGGCATCGCCGATTGTTCCGCGTTCCTCGCGCCGAATTGAAGCGTGGACGCTCAGGCCTCGGCGTCGAGATCGCTGTCGAGGCGCTTTTCCAGTTCGACGAGATCGGCCGGCAGCGGCAGGCCCATGGCCCGCATTTCCCGCAGTTTTTCGCGCAGCTGTTCCTGAACTTCACGCGCGTCCTCCGGCTGGTTGACCATCTCTTCCAGCAGCAGGCCGATCTGGGCCTTGAGTTCTTCGAACGCCATCGTCGTCTCCTCGATTATTGACGGAGCCTCAACGCAGCATGCGCGATATCAGTTGCGCGGTATAGTCGACCATCGGCACGATGCGGGCATAGTTGAGACGGGTGGGGCCGATGACGCCGAGCGCGCCGACGACGCGCGCATCCTTGTCGCGATAGGGCGCGACGACCAGCGACGAGCCCGACAGCGAGAACAGCTTGTTCTCCGAGCCGATGAAGATGCGCACGCCCGATCCCTGCTCGGCGAGGTCGAGCAGCTGGATCAGCCCGTCCTGCGTCTCCATGTCCTCGAACAGATGGCGCAGCAGTTCGATATCGGCCTGCGCGGTGACGTTTTCGAGCAGGTTGGCGCGGCCGCGCACGATGAGCCGCGCCGGCAGGCCGCTTTCGGCGCCCGCCCACACTGCCAGGCCCTTCTCGACGAGGTCCTGCGACAGCGTGTCGAGGGCCGCCCGCGTCTCTTCCTTGATGCGGGCGATCTCTGTGCGCGCCTCGGCGAGCGTGCGGCCCCGGATATGGGCGTTGAGAAAGTTGGAGGCCTCGTGCAGCTGCGAGACGGTGATGCCCGCCGGCAGGTCGACGACGCGGTTTTCGACATCGCCGTTCTGCGACACCAGCACGGCCAGCGCCTTCGTCGGCTCGAGCTGGATGAACTCGATATGCTTCAGCGCGACCTCGTTCTTGGCCGCCAGCACCAGGCCGGCGCCGCGCGACATGCCCGACAACATCTGGCTGGCCTCGGTCAGCATGTGCTCCAGCGTCGCGCCCGAACCCGATGCGCGGACCTGAGCCTCGATGGCGCGGCGCTCCTCGTCTGACAGATCGCCAAGCTCCATGAAGGCATCGACGAAGAAGCGCAGCCCGGCCTGCGTCGGCAGCCGTCCCGCCGAAATATGCGGCGCGTAGATCAGCCCGAGATGTTCGAGGTCGCTCATCACGTTGCGGATGGTGGCGGGCGACAGCGAGGAGGGCAGGATGCGCGACAGGCTGCGCGAGCCCACCGGCTCGCCGTCCCTGAGATAGGAATCGACGATGCGCCGGAAAATATCGCGCGAACGCATGTCCAGCGATTGAAGCGCCGGCTGCTGCGTAGCGTGATCGATTGCCTTGGTCATCGCGGCCAAAAACCTCCAAGCTACAAGATATAGACTCCCCGACTGCCCGCGCAACCCGCCGCCGCTCTTGCGGTCACTCGGCGCCGCCCCGTGCTGTCGTCCGGCCGTTTTCCTTTGCGCCATGCGCCCGCTGGGTCTACAAGCCGCCCACGATTCAAAAGCCGGTCTGAATACATAACGGGAAAGAGCCTGAATGCGCCCCTCCAAACGCCAATTCGACGAAATGCGCGCCATATCCTTCGAGCGCGGCGTGTCCAAGCACGCCGAGGGCTCATGCCTGGTGAAGTTCGGCGACACCCATGTGCTGTGTACCGCCAGCCTCGAGGAAAAGGTGCCGGGCTGGATGCGCAATTCGGGCAAGGGCTGGGTCACGGCCGAATACGGCATGCTGCCGCGTTCGACCGGCGAGCGCATGCGCCGCGAGGCTTCCGCCGGCAAGCAGGGCGGCCGCACGCTGGAAATCCAGCGCCTGATCGGCCGCTCGCTGCGCGCCGTCGTTGACCTGCAGGCGCTGGGCGAACAGCAGATCACCGTCGATTGCGACGTCATCCAGGCCGATGGCGGCACCCGCACCGCCTCGATCACCGGCGGCTGGGTCGCGCTCTATGACTGCCTGCGCTGGATGGAAGCGCGCCAGATGGCGAGCGTCTCGAAGGTGCTCAAGGACCACGTCGCCGCGATTTCCTGCGGCATCCATGACGGCCAGCCGGTCATCGACCTCGACTATCTCGAGGACTCCTCGGCCGGCACCGACGCCAATTTCGTCATGACCGGCAAGGGCGGCATCGTCGAGATCCAGGGCACCGCCGAGGGCGAACCCTTCTCCGAGGAACAGTTCGCGGAGCTTATGGGCCTGGCCAAGAAGGGCATCTCGCGGCTGGTGAGTTTGCAGCAAATGGCGGTGGCTTAGGTTTAAATGCCGCGCTTGATCACCCCTCTCTGCCCTGCCGGGCATCTCGCCCGCAAGGGGGGAGATCGGCTGTGGTCGCGGGTTTCGCCAATCACCAACGTTGCAAGCCACGAGCCAGCCTTGACGCTGCCGATCTCCCTCCTTGCGGGGGAGATGGCCGGCAGGCCAGAGGGGGGTGCCTCGTGACTCCCTCTGCAATCCTCGAATCCGCTCTGTACGTCACCAACCTGCCAGTCGCCGAGGCCTTCTACCGCGACATCCTCGGCCTCACCCTCCTCGGCAGGGTCGAAGGCCGCCACCTCTTCTTCCGCTGCGGCCAAGGCGTGCTGCTCGTCTTCAACGCCGAGGCGACCAGGATCCCGCCCGCACCGGATGCCCGGCTGCCGGTGCCGCCGCATGGCGCGGTGGGCGAGGGACATCTCTGCTTCGCGGCGACCGCCGACGAGCTCGCCGGCTGGAAAGCCCACCTCGAGGCAAAAAGAATCGCCATCGAAAGCGAGTTCGAGTGGCCGCAAGGCGGCCGCTCGCTCTATATACGTGACCCCTCGGGCAATTCGATCGAATTCGCCGAGCCGAGAATCTGGGGCCTCTGATGCATTCACCAACTCTTCATTCGCTTGATGGCAAGAAGATCGTCGTCGCCAGCCACAATGCCGGCAAGCTGCGCGAATTCGCCGATCTGATGGGGCCATTCGGCTTCGAGGCGAGATCGGCCAGGGATTATGGCCTGCCAGAGCCCGACGAGACCGGCACCACCTTCGAGGAGAATGCCTATATCAAGGCCTTCGCGGCCGCCCAGGCCACCGGCCTGCCGGCGCTTTCCGACGATTCGGGTCTCTGCGTCGACGCGCTCGACGGCGCGCCCGGCGTCTATACCGCCAACTGGGCCGAAAAGCCGGATGGCTCACGCGATTTCGCCATGGCCATGCAGCGCACCGAAGTGGCGATGCAGGAAGTCGGCGCGTCGACGCCCAAGCAGCGCACGGGCCGCTTCGTCGCCGTCATCTGCCTGGCCTTTCCCGATGGCGAGGCCGAATATTATCGCGGAGAGGCCGAAGGCACGCTGGTCTGGCCGCCGCGCGGCGAACTCGGTTTCGGCTACGATCCGGTGTTCTTGCCCGACGGCTTCGAAAAGACCTTCGGCGAGATGAGCGCCGAGGAAAAGCACGGCTGGAAGCCCGGCCAGGCGACGGCGCTGTCGCATCGCGCCCGCGCCTTCCAGAAATTCGCCCGCGCCCGCCTCGGATCGGCATGATCGGGGCCAGCACGACGATGCCGCTCGACCGCAGCCCCGGCTTCGGCGTCTACGTGCATTGGCCGTTCTGCGCGGCCAAATGCCCGTATTGCGACTTCAACAGCCATGTCCGTCACCAGCCGGTCGACCAGGAGCGCTTTGCCGCCGCCTTCGAGGCCGAACTGGCGACGATGCGCCAGCGCACCGGGCCGCGCGACGTCACCAGCATCTTTCTCGGCGGCGGGACGCCCTCGCTGATGAAGCCGGAGACGGTGGCCAGGGTGCTGGACGCCGTGGCGAAGAACTGGACGGTGCCCGGCGGCATCGAGGTGACGCTGGAGGCCAACCCGTCCTCGGTCGAGGCCGAACGGTTTCGCGGCTACCGTACGGCGGGCGTCAACCGTGTATCGCTCGGCGTGCAGGCCCTGAACGACAAGGATTTGCGCTTCCTTGGCCGGCTGCACAATGTCGAGGAAGCGCTGCACGCCATCAGCCTGGCGCGCGAGATCTTTCCGCGGCTGTCCTTCGACCTGATCTACGCGCGCCCCGGCCAGACGCCGTGGGACTGGCAGGCAGAGCTCGAGCAGGCGATCGGCCACGCCGCCGACCATCTATCGCTCTACCAGCTGACCATCGAGGAAGGCACGCCCTTCCACGCTCTACACGCGGCCAAGAAGTTCGCCATTCCCGACAACGACCACGCTGCCGACCTCTATGCGTTGACGCAGGAGGTCACGGCGGCGCAAGGCCTGCCGGCCTATGAAATTTCCAACCACGCCCGGCCCGGCGCGGAAAGCCGTCACAACCTGACCTATTGGCGCTACGGCGAATATGTCGGCGTCGGCCCCGGCGCGCATGGCCGCTTCGTCGAGAACGGCCACCGCGTGGTCACCATCGCCGAGCGGATGCCGGAAACCTGGGCCAATCTGGTCGAGGCCAAGGGTCACGGCGTTACCGGCGGCGAGATCCTGACCCGCTCGGAAGAGGCCGACGAGTTCCTGCTGATGGGGCTGAGGCTCGCCGAAGGCATCGACCTCGCCCGCTACGAGGCGTTTTCCGGGCGCGGCCTGTCCACGGCGCGGCTGTCGGTGCTGCAGGGCGAGGGGCTGGTGGCGCCGATCGGCAATGCGCGGCTGCGCGCCACGCCGGCCGGCATGATCGTGCTGGACGCCGTGGTGGCCGATCTGGCGCGGTAAACAACACCTTCGTCATCCTCGGGCTTGACCCGACGATCCATGCCGCCCGCTCTGGAGAGTGCGGTGGAAACAGAATTTCTGAACCGTAGTGACGCTTTGATGTCGCGGCATGGATCCCGGGGTCTGCGCCGCGTCGCTTCGCTCCTTGCTGCGCCCCAGGATGACGAAACGAGAGAAGTTATCGCCAATCGCAAGTCAGGCGTCGTGCTTGAAACGCCGCTTGCCGCGGTCCTTTTCGGCATGCGCCTCTCCGGTCCGCGCCGGCTTGGCGTCGGCCTTTTCGCGGCGCGCGCTGGGCGGGGCGGTCAGCGGATGCGGTGGGACGCCATCGCGGGCGTTCTTGGTTTCAAGACGGGTGATGAAGATATCGAAGCGATTGGGCATCGTCCGGTCAGTGCTCCGTCGTGCTTTCGGGTTCGTTGTCGGAAAGCCTGACATTGCTGGGCAGGGCTCTCGCGGCCCGCTTGGTCAGGCTGGCTTTGTCTTCGGCAGGCAGATGCTTGTCCCTGGTCAGGGAGGCGTTGTTGCGGCCGGCATAATAGGGCGCGAAAGCGTCCTGTATCTTCAGGCTGTCCATCCTGTCCTCCCTTGGGAATCAGGGGCTAAATCTGCCAGACCCGGTTTCGTTCCCCACTGTGGCGAAGGAATGGCGGCTACCTTACATCGCCGTGAGTTTTGCAACCCCACGCCAGCCGTGCCAAACAGGATTTGGCGGGCCAGACAGGCCGAACGGAGACGACATCAAGTGACGGAAGAGACGGGCAAGCGCAGCTATGTGATCGGGCAGACCGAGATCGCGGCCCGCCCGCTCGAGCCGGCACTCTATCTTGTGGCGACGCCGATCGGGAATCTCGCCGACATCACGCTGCGCGCACTGGAGACGCTGGCCGGCGCCGATATCGTGGCCTGCGAGGATACGCGTGTGTCGCGCGTCCTTCTCGACCGCTACGGCATCCGCCGCCGCACCACCGCCTATCACGAGCACAATGCCGGCGAGGCAGGGCCGAAACTGATATCGGCCCTCCAGGCCGGCCAGAGCGTGGCGCTGATTTCCGACGCCGGCACGCCGCTGGTCTCCGATCCCGGCTACCGGCTGGTCGGCGAGGCGATCGACCACGGCATTCGCGTCGTGCCGATCCCGGGCCCCTCTGCGCCGCTCGCGGCGCTCACCGCGTCGGGCCTGCCCTCCGACGCTTTCCTGTTCGCCGGCTTCCTGCCGGTGAAATCGGGTCAGCGGCTGGCCAGGCTGGAGGCCTTGAGAGCCGTTCCGGCGACGCTGATCTTCTTCGAATCGCCGCGCCGGCTTGCCGAGTCTCTTGGCGCCATGGCGCAGGCTCTCGGCGGCGAGCGCAAGGCCGCGATCGGGCGGGAACTGACCAAGGCCTTCGAGGAAATGCGCATCGGCACGCTGGGTGCGCTGGCCGACCACTATGCCGCGGCCGATACGCCGAAGGGCGAGATCGTCGTCTGCGTCGGTCCGGCCGAGGCCAGGGCGGATCAGCCCGAAGACATCGACCGCTTGCTGTTGTCGCTCGCCGCTGAAATGCCCGCCTCCAAGGCGGCGGCGGAGGCCGCGAAAATGACCGGCGGCCAGAAGCAGGCGCTTTACCGGCGGCTGCTGGAACTTAAAGAGGCTTCGGAGGAAGGCGACGGTGGCTGAGCGTCCGAGCGCCAGCCGCCGGAAAGCCTATCGGCGCGGCCATCGGGGCGAATGGCTGGCGGCTGCCGCGCTGATGCTGAAGGGCTACCGGATTCTCGCGCGCCGCCACCGAACCCGCTTCGGCGAGATCGACCTGATCGCCCGGCGCGGCGATCTCGTGCTGTTCGTCGAGGTCAAGGCGCGGCGCACGCTGATGGAAGCCATGGAGGCGATCGGCCATGAATCGGAGCGCCGCATCGAGGCGGCCGCCGACATCTGGCTGTCGCGGCAGGCGGACTATGGCAGGCTGTCGATGCGCTTCGACATGGTCGCCGTGCTGCCTTGGCGCTGGCCTGTGCATGTCGAAAACGCATTCTATGGAAGGAACTAGTGAGGGCACCCTCCCCACAGGGGTAAGCTCACCCCCAGATCATCAGCGCCACCAGGCCGACAATCCCCACCACCAGCCGCCACCAGCCGAACAGCGCGTAGCCCTTGCGTGAGACGTAGTCGAGCAGGAAACGCACCACGAACAGCGCCGAGACGAAGGCGGCGATGAAGCCGACGGCGATGATCGGGACGTCGGCCGAGGTCAGCACGTTGCGGTTCTTGAACAGGTCGAAGGCGAAGGCGCCGACCATGGTCGGCATGGCGAGGAAGAAGGAGAACTCGGCGGCCGCCCGCTTGTCGACGCCCAAAAGCAGCGCGCCGACGATGGTCGAACCCGAGCGCGAGGTGCCGGGAATGAGCGACAGGCACTGGAACAGCCCGATCTGCAGGTAAAGCCTGGTCGGGAAGCGCTCGACGTCGCGATAGACCGGCTTCAGGTTCATGCGGTCGACTGCCAGCAGCACCACGCCGCCGATGATCAGCATGATGCAGATCAGCCTCGGCGATTCAAACAGCACCGTCTTGATGAAATCATGCGCCAGCGCGCCGATGATCGCCGCCGGCAGGAAGGCGATCAGGATGCCGAGGACGAAATGCCGCGTCAGCCGGTCATGCGGCAATTCCAGGAGCATCTGCCACAGGCGGCGGAAATAGACGGTCAGGATCGCCAGGATGGCGCCGAGCTGGATCAGGATTTCGAAGGCCTTGCCGGTCGACTGGAAGCCGAGGAAATGGCCGGCGAGCAGGATATGGCCCGTCGAAGAGACCGGGATGAACTCGGTCAATCCCTCCAGCAGGCCGAGCAGCAGCGCTTCGACGATGGTCTGGCTTTCCATTTCTACCTCGGCATTTGCATGACGGCTAACGGAACGGCTTGCTTGTCATGGCGTTGAAGTGCCCCTATAGGTCGCAACATCCCTGATGGCCCGCTAACCGGGCGGCCAAGACTTACCGGTGCGTCCGGCGATTCGCCAGTCGCTTTATAATCGCGGAACCATGCTGACGCTTTTCCACCATCCCATGTTCGCAACCTGCCGTTTCGTCCGCCTCGCCTTCGGCGAATATGGCGAGGAACTGGCGCTCATCGAGGAAAAGCCGTGGACGCGGCGCAAGGAGTTCCTGGCGCTGAACCCGGCTGGTACGCTGCCGATCCTGCTCGCCGAGGGCGACGTGCCGATCGTCGGCGCGACGGTGATATCGGAATATCTCGATGAAACGCGTGGCGTGCTGAAGCGCGACAGGCGGTTGTTCGCGGAAGATCCGATGCAGCGCGCCGAAATCCGCCGGCTGATCGACTGGTACCTGAACAAGGCCGAAAGCGAGGTCACCCGGCATCTGGTGCGCGAACGCGTGCTGAAGCCGGTCATGCCGGAAACGGCGGGCGGCGGTTCGCCGGATTCGGGCGCCATCCGCGCGGCCCGCGCCAACATCCGCCAGCACATGAAATACACCAACTGGCTGGCCGGCACCCGTCACTGGCTGGCCGGCGGCAGGGTCACCTATGCCGATCTGGCGGCCGCCGCGACGCTGTCGGTGCTCGACTATCTCGGCGAAATCGACTGGCGCGAACACACCGCGGCGCGCGAATGGTATACGCGGGTGAAGTCGCGGCCCTCGTTCCGGCCGCTGCTGACCGACCGCGTGCGCGGTATATCGCCGGTTTCGCACTATGCGGACCTCGACTTCTGACGCGGCAAGACTGCGCGCGCTGATCGACGCGGAGGCGCAACGCGCCGGCTTCGACGCCATCGCCGTCACCACCCCCGACGCGATCCCGCTGGCGCCGGTCCGGCTCGCCGAATTCGTCGCCGACGGCTTTCACGGTTCCATGGACTGGATCGCGGAGACGATTGCGCGGCGCAGCGAGCCTTCGACGCTTTGGCCCGAAGTCCGCTCCATCATCGTGCTGGCCATGAATTATGGGCCGGACCACGATCCGCGCGACCTGGTGTCGAAGCGTGACCGGGGCGCGATCTCGGTCTACGCGAAAAACCGCGACTACCACGAAGTGATGAAGGGCCGGCTGAAGGAAATCGCCGGCAAGATCGTCGCGCGCGCCGGCGGCGACGTGAAGGTCTTCGTCGATACGGCGCCCGTGATGGAAAAGCCGCTGGCCGAGGCCGCCGGGCTTGGCTGGCAGGGCAAGCACACCAATCTGGTCAGCCGCGCCCACGGCTCCTGGCTGTTTCTCGGCACCATCTTCACCACGGCCGAACTCGCGCCGGACCGCAAGGAGATCGATCATTGCGGCTCCTGCCGCGCCTGTCTCGATGCTTGCCCGACCGATGCGTTTCCCGCGCCCTACCGGCTCGATGCAAGACGCTGCATCTCCTATCTCACCATCGAGAACAAAGGGCCGATCCCGGATGAATTCCGGGAGAAAATCGGCAACCGCATCTATGGCTGCGACGATTGTCTCGCGGCTTGCCCCTGGAACAAGTTCGCCAGCGCGGCCTCCGAGGCAAAACTCGCCGCGCGCGCGGACCTGCGCGAGCCGCCGCTCGCCGACCTGCTGCGGCTGGACGATGCGGCCTTCCGCGCCTTCTTCTCCGGTTCGCCGGTCAAGCGCATCGGCCGCGACCGTTTCGTCCGCAACGTGCTGATCGCCGCCGGCAATTCCGGCGATGCCGCGCTGGCCGCCATCGTGAAGCAACTGCTCGCCGATCCGTCGCCGCTGGTGCGGGGCGCGGCAATATGGGCGCTGGCCAGGCTGGTGCCGGAAACCGAATATCGCGACCGGGCCGCCGACGGCCTGAAGAGCGAAAGTGACAAGGCCGTGCGTGAGGAATGGGCGCGGCCGGTCCCAGCCAGGGCGCATGCATGAGTGAAAAACAGGTTCTTGTCTTCGGCGCGGGTTATTCGGGGCAGGCATTCGCGCGCGCCAATCCGAATCACGCCGCGATCCTCGGAACGACACGCTCCGAGGAGAAATTCGCCGGCCTGCGCCAGGCCGGCGTTACGCCGCTGCTGTTCGACGGCGCGCTGACCGGCGACATCGGCGACGCCTTGGAGAAAACCACCCATCTGGTGATCTCGATCGCGCCCGACGAGGCCGGCGATCCGGTGCTGAATGCCGCGCGCGAGGCGATTGCCGGTATGCCGGCGCTGGAGTGGATCGGCTATCTCTCCACGGTCGGCGTCTATGGCGATCATGATGGCGCCTGGGTCGACGAGACCGCGGAATGCCGGCCGGTGTCGAAGCGTTCGGTGATGCGGGTCGCGGCCGAGCGGGGCTGGTTGGAACTGGGCCGCGAGATCGGCCAGCCGGTGGCGATCTTGCGGCTGTCCGGCATTTACGGCCCGGGCCGCAATGCGCTGGTCAATCTGCAGAACGGCACGGCAAGGCGGCTGGTCAAGCCCGGCCAGGTCTTCAACCGCATCCATTGCGACGACATTGCCGGGGCGCTGTGGCAGCTCATCGAGGCCAACAAAGGCGGCATTTTCAATGTCACCGACGACGAGCCGGCGCCGCCGCAGGATGTCGTCGCCTACGCCGCATCGCTGATGGGTGTCACACCGCCGCCGGAAATTCCCTTCGAGACCGCCCAACTTTCGCCCATGGCGCGGTCCTTCTATGGCGAGAACAAGCGGGTCGCCAATGCGGCGATCAAGGCGGCGGGCTATCGTTTCCGCTTTCCGGACTACCGCGCCGCCCTCGGCCATCTGTGGGCAAGCGGCGACTGGAAGGACGGCGCGGCGCGCAGCCCGATGAAGCGCTGACGATCGAAGCCGCTGGCGCGGCGTGCTATGATTCGGCTTCGGAATTGCGGTGGGGATCCGATTTCATGAAGACAGCGACGTGGCCATATCTCGGGAAATCGTCACGGCTGGCGGCTGCTCTCGGCTTGCTCGTCTTGACCGGTTTAGGCGCGCAGCCAGCATTGGCCGAGGAACGCGCCAAGGACCTGTTCGGTGCCGAGAAACTGCCGACCGCGACCGCGCCGCAATCCTTCGGCTTCTACTCCAAGGGTTGCTTTGCCGGCGGTGTCGCCATTCCCATGGATGGACCGACCTGGCAGGTGATGCGCCCGTCGCGCAACCGCCGCTGGGGTCATCCGGCGATGATCGCGACGATCGAGAAACTGTCGCGCGATGCCGTCGCCGACGGCTGGCCGGGCCTCCTGATCGGCGATATCTCGCAGCCGCGCGGCGGCCCGATGCTGACCGGGCATGCCTCGCACCAGATCGGGCTCGATGCCGATATCTGGCTGACGCCGATGCCCGACCGCACCCTGACGCGGGCGCAGCGCGAGAGCATGAGCGCCACGCTGATGGTCGACGAGAAGACGCATCTGGTGAAGGACGCGCTGTGGACGCCGGCGCACACGCGCCTGCTGAAGCGGGCGGCGAGCTACCCGCAGGTCGAACGCATCCTGGTCAACCCCGGCATCAAGAAGAAGCTCTGCGACACGGTCACGGGCGACCGGGACTGGCTGCGCAAGATCAGGCCGTTCTGGGGCCATGACTACCATTTCCACATGCGCATCGGCTGCCAGCCGGGTTCGCCCGGCTGCAAGGGGCAGGAGGCGACGCCGGCCGACGACGGCTGCGGCAAGCCGCTCGCCTGGTGGTTCACGCAGGAGCCGTGGCGGCCCAACAAGAACCCCGATGCGCCCAAGGCGCGCGACGTCATGACGATGGCGAACCTGCCCAGGGAATGCCGCGACGTGCTCGACGCGCCCGGACCGGTCTCGGCCGAGGCCGCGACCTATCATGGCGGCGCCATGCCGGTCGCGGTTGCCGCGCCCGAACCGGAAGCGCCATCTCCGCCGGCGGCCAAGGCCAGCGGCACGGATGGCCTGTCCGGCGCGGTCAACGCCTTCACCGCAACCCCTGAAGTCGGCGTGCCGGTGCCGAGGCCACGGCCGCCGGGAAATTGACTGGCGGCGGCCCTATCGGTCGGCTCAATCGGTTTAGCCGCCGGTTTTTCGCGAAATAGTGGCCGTTTGGCCGCAGAACCAGCTCGTGCGCGCCGCCGGTCTCGAAAACCGTTTCCCTTTTCAAACTCATGCGCTAGTCAACGGATGAACGGCGATGGGCCGTCGGGGACGGACGACAGGCATGCCAGGCATGGGTGACGAAGAGACTTTGCTGCGGTTTCCGATCCTGATCGGCGACATCGGCGGCACCAATGCACGCTTTTCGATCGTGCTCGACGCCAATTCCGAGGCCGGAGAGCCGGCGATCGTCCAGACCGCCAACTACAACACCATCGACGAGGCGATCCAGGCGGCGGTGCTCGACCGTTCGTCCGTGCGCCCCAATTCGGCTGTGCTGGCGGTGGCCGGTCCGGTCGACGGCGACGAGATCGAGCTCACCAATTGTCCCTGGGTGGTCAAGCCAAGGCAGATGTTCGCCAATCTGGGCCTGAGCGACATCGTCGTGCTCAATGATTTCGAGGCGCAGGCGCTGGCCGTCGTGGCGCTCGGCGAGGAGCATATGGAAAAGATCGGCGGCGGCACGCCCGAGCCCAATGCCGGCAGGGTGGTGCTTGGTCCCGGCACCGGCCTCGGCGTCGCCGGACTGGTCCATGCGCTGCGCCACTGGATACCGGTGCCCGGCGAGGGTGGCCATATGGATATCGGCCCGCGCACGCCGCGCGATTTCGAGGTTTTCCCGCATATCGAGAAGCTCGAGGGCCGCATTTCCGGCGAGCAGATCCTGTGCGGGCGCGGCCTGGTCAACGTCTATCGCGCCGTGGCCAGGGCGGATGGCAAGCCGGCGCCCTTCACCACGCCGGCCGAGGTTACTGGCGCGGCACTGGCCAAGACCGATCGGGTCGCCGAGGAAGCGCTGGAGCTCTTCGTCACCTGCCTCGGCCGCACCGCCGGGGACCTCGCTCTTGTGTTCATGAGCCGTGGCGGCGTCTTCCTCACCGGCGGCATCGCGCAGAAAATCGTGCCGGCGCTGAAGGCGGGCAATTTCCGCGCCGCGTTCGAGGACAAGGCGCCGCACAGCGCGCTGATGCGCACCATGCCCGTCTACGTCATCACTCACCCGCTGGCAGCACTTCTCGGTCTTGCCGCCTATGCCCGCAACCCCTCGCTGTTCGGCGTCCAGACCTCGGGCCGGCGCTGGCAGGCATAGCTTTCCATGACCGGTGCAACGCGAAGGCCTCGAATGCGTTTGAACCCGCGACGAAGTTAATCAGCCTCCGGCATAGGCAAGCCGGCCGCATGGCGCTAAGAGAAGTGCCGAATTGCAGCCGGTCGCCAGGCGGAAAACCACGAAGTTCCCGATTTGACACTACAAGCTCCAAACAAGCAGAAGGCCACGCCCGGCGAGGTCACGGCGGTGCTGCGCCGCATCCTTTCCGAAAACGGCGATGAGTATCGCTGGACCTATGTGGTCGCCATCTCCTGCCTGGTGATCGTTTCCGGCACCACCGCCTTCACGGCATGGATCATGGGCCCGATGATCGACCAGATATTCGTCGAACGGCGCGGCGATATGATCGTCTGGATCTGCGCCGGTTTCATGGCGGCCTCCCTGCTGCGCGGGTTCGCCGGCTATGGCCAGGCCGTGGCTTTGGCCAAGATCGGCAACAATCTGGTCGCGCGCTACCAGAAGCGCAGCTTCGACCATCTGATGAAGCTCGGCGTCAATTTCTTCAACGACACACGCTCGGGTCGGCTGGCGGCACAGGTCAATGAGAATGTCGGCGGCGTTCGCGACCTGCTGTCGCTGACGCTGACCTCCATCAGCCGCGACGCGGTCTCGCTGGTCGGTCTCGTCGGCGTCATGATCTATCAGGATCCGGTTTTGTCGCTCAGCTCGCTGCTGATCGGACCGCCGCTGATCTGGGCCGTGGTCTACATCACGCGTCGATTGCGCAAGATCAACCGGGAATCCGTGCTGATCAATGCGAGGTTGAACGGCTCTGTGCAGGAGGCCACGCAAGGCATCGCCATCGTCAAGGCCTTCACCCTGGAAGACGAACTGGCGCGCCGCATCGGCGTCATGGCCGATACGGCTGAGCAACGCAACAACAAGATCGCCCGGGTCTCGGAGCGGCTGTCGCCTATTTCCGAGATTCTGGGAGGCCTCGCAATAACCGCCGTCATCGCCTATTCCGGTTACAGGGCGCTCATCCTTGGCCAACCGCCAGGAGCGGTCTTCTCGTTCATAACCGCGCTGATCCTGGCCTATGATCCGGCAAGACGTCTGGCGCGCACGCAGGTCGGCATGGAGCGCGCGCTGGTCAACGCGCGCATGATCTATGAGCTGCTCGACATCGAGCCGAAACAGGGGGATGCGCCTGACGCGGTCGAGGCACGGATCACCGCCGGCGAGGTGCGCTTCGAACATGTGACATTCGGCTACAGCGCCGACATGCCGGTGCTGCGAGATCTGAGCTTTACCGCCGCCGCCGGCAAGGTTACGGCCATCGTCGGCGCTTCGGGCGCCGGCAAGTCAACGCTGGTGGCGCTGCTGCAGCGCTTCTACGATGTAGATGGCGGCAGCATCGAGATCGATGGCCAGCCGATCTCGAAAGTGACGAAACAGTCGCTGCGCGGCTCCATCGCCTATGTCTCGCAGTCACCCTACCTGTTCGAAGGCTCCATCCGCGACAACATCCGCTACGGCCGGCTCTCGGCCACCGACGCCGAGATCGAGGATGCGGCGCGGCAGGCGGCGGCCGACGAGTTCATCCGCGCGCAGCCGCAGGGCTACGACACGCCGGTCGGCGAAAACGGCGCGACGCTGTCGGGCGGTCAGCGCCAGCGCGTGTCGATCGCGCGCGCCATCGTGCGCAAGGCGCCGATCCTGCTGCTCGACGAGGCGACCTCGGCGCTCGATAACGAGGCCGAAGCCCGGGTGCAGGAGGCGCTGACCCATGTCATGGCGGGGCGCACCACCATCGTCATCGCCCACCGGCTGTCGACGGTGGTCAACGCCGACCACATCATCGTTCTCGAGGACGGAAGGCTGGTCGAGGAAGGCACGCATGCCTCGCTGATGGCCGATCCGCACAGCGTCTACTCCCGCTTTCACCGCATACAGGGTGTGAAGGGCCTGGGGCTTGTCGACGACAGCCCGCCGATCCAGACTTCGGACCTTGAGACGCAGACCATTGCCCGGAGCACGATATGAGCGCTGCAGACGCAAAGCCGGCGGGTGACATGGGCCTGGTCGTGGTCGGCGCGGCCGGCCGTATGGGCCAGACGCTGATCCGCGCCATCCATTCCATTCCCGGTGCCCGGGTCATCGGCGCCGTCGAGCGCGCCGACTCGCCCCACCTCGGCAAGGACGCCGGGGAACTCGCCGGTGTCGGGCGCCTCGATGTGGCGATCGGCAGCGATCCGCTGCCGGTTTTCGCCAAGGCCGACGGCGTGCTCGACTTCACCACCCCGGCCTCCTCGGTCGAATTCGCCGGCTATGCCGCGCAGGCGCGCATCGTCCATGTCATCGGCACGACGGGATGTTCGGCCGAGGACAATGCCAGGATCGCCGCTGCCGCGCGCCATGCCACCATCGTCAAGTCGGGCAATATGAGCCTCGGCGTCAATCTGCTGGCGGTGCTGGTCGAACAGGCGGCGCGCGCGCTGGATCCGGAGGATTTCGACATCGAGATCCTCGAAATGCATCACCGGCACAAGGTCGACGCGCCCTCGGGCACCGCGCTCCTTCTGGGCGAGGCCGCCGCCGACGGGCGCGGCATCGCCCTTTCGGGCAATGATGTGCGTTCACGCGACGGCCACACAGGTGTGCGAAAAACCGGCACGATCGGCTTTGCCACGCTGCGCGGCGGCTCGGTGGTCGGCGACCACAGCGTGATCCTGGCCGGCACCGGCGAGCGCATCACCCTGTCGCACCATGCCGAGGACCGTGCCATCTTCGCGCGCGGCGCCGTCAAGGCGGCGCTGTGGGCGCATGGCAGGAAGCCGGGACTGTATTCGATGCGCGACGTACTCGGCTTGAGCTGAGACCTGCCGAAACCCAACCACTTTGTTTTAACGCAATTCCCGCGGAAAACCGCTTCACACTTTTCCTGGAATTGCTCTTGAAGGGAGCAAAAATGTCGAGAACCCTCGTGCTCGTCCGTCACGGCCAGAGCGAATGGAACCTGAAAAACCTTTTCACCGGCTGGCGTGACGTCGACCTGACCGAGCAGGGCCACGCCGAAGCCAAGGCCGCCGGCCAGAAGCTTAAGGCGCGCGGGCTGAAGTTCGACATCGCCTTCACCTCGGCGCTGACCCGGGCGCAGAAGACCTGCCAGCACATTCTCGACGCGGTCGGCCAGAGAGATCTGAAGACCATCCGCGACCAGGCGCTCAACGAGCGCGACTATGGCGACCTCTCCGGCCTCAACAAGGATGACGCGCGCCAGAAATGGGGCGAGGAGCAGGTGCATGTCTGGCGCCGGTCCTACGACGTGCCGCCGCCCGGCGGCGAAAGCCTGAAGGACACCGGCGCGCGCGTCTGGCCCTACTACCTGCACGACCTGCAGCCGCATGTGCTGCGCGGCGGCACGGTGCTGGTCGCCGCGCACGGCAATTCGCTCCGCGCGCTGATCATGGCGCTGGACGGCAAGTCCGGCGAGGAGATCGTCAAGCTGGAACTCGGCACCGGCGTCCCGGTCATCTACCAGCTCAACGCCGATTCGACCGTCGCGTCGAAGGAAGTGCTGGAGGGCTGAGCGGCCGTAAGCCGGCAAGCGGAGCTTGTGGCCGCCCTTGGCGCGACAGCCGGCCAGGGTCGGGATGCCGACTTTAGGCACGATGGTCCAAAAAGCGCGTTGACAGCAACCGCTTGCCCGCTTATTGAGCCCGCACCAGCCCAGATGGCGGAATTGGTAGACGCGCACGGTTCAGGTCCGTGTTCCGCAAGGAGTGGAGGTTCGAGTCCTCTTCTGGGCACCAAATTCCCGTTTCGGACCGTCAGCGGTTCAGAGACTTGAGCAAAAAGCCCGGTTCGTCCGGGCTTTTTGCTTATGTGCCGCAGCGATAGTTCAGGCAGCCAGTTTGCGCGCCGCCTCGATTGAGGTCTCCGCGATGATCTCGATCGCGCCGAACTGCTTGTAGAAATCGAGTCCGAACTGCTCCTGGATGCCGCGCCCGGCTTTCCCGCACAGCATCCAGCTGTCGCCGACGGGATTGATCTCGATGAGGAACAATTCGCCCGTCGCGGCATCGCGCAGGATATCGACGCCGAGCGACGGAATGTCGGGAAACACCGCATGGGTGCGCACGGCCAGGTCGAGCACGTCCTGCTCGCCGCTGAGCGCGATCGTGCATCCCTTGGCCGATGCGACGATCGAGGCCCCGGGTGTCGACCGGAACCCGCCGGCGCCGCTCAGTGCGACAAGGTCGCGCCGGCCTTCGTACCGGATCGCGGCCAGCGGCCGGCCGAGATAGGTCAGCACCCGGTAGGCCGTCGGCCACGGGCCGGTATGTATGTACCTCTGGGCGAGCATCGCCGCGAGCCGGCCGGGATGATCGGCGGGATAGTCCTGCGGCTCGATATAGCGCACGCGCCCGGTCTTGTTGATGCGCACGAATGCGCCCTGTTTGCCCCGTGACGGCTTCACCACCACATACGGCCCCCAGACCGCCGGATCGAGTTGGGTGCCGGGCACGATTTCAATCCATTTCGGCACGGGAAGACCGGCTGCATCGAGGGCCGCCAGCTCTTTGATCTTGCCCATCCGCTGATGGACGAGGCGCGTCCCGCGAAGAAGCTTGAGCGACTTCAGCCGGTCCATTTCGATGGCAAGGGTCGGCCTGGTGGCCAGCATCGATGTCCGCCATGAGGTCAGCACGGACGCGGTGGACAGCACGCTCACCTTGATATCAGGCGCGCGGGCCTCGATCAGCGCCCCGGCGGCGCGGAAATCCTCGATCGCTTCCTTCTTGGGGTAGCAATAGAAAGCCAGATTGAGCTTGGATATGCCGTGGTTCACTTTGCTGGACCGGCCACGTGAAATTCAGATCATGGCTGCTTGGTATCGCGGAACGGTCTTGCAGCGCCAACACAAATTTGTCCCCGCCGCGAGTCTCCGACCTCCCCTTGCGGCCAGTCCCCTCACAAACCGCTTCAAACCGGCCGGCCACTTCGCTACGCTCGCGCCATGGCCCCTTCCGTCAGCCCGACCCTTGCCGCACGGCGCGACCAGATGTTTCCCATCCTCACCGATGTGGACATCGAGCGCATGCGCCGGTTCGGCGAGGCGAGGACCTATGCGGCCGGCGAGCCCATCGTCACCGCCGGCACGGTCTCACCCGGGCTGATCCTCATCCTGTCGGGCAAGGTCGACGTCACGCAGGCCGCGATCGGCTCGCGCGAGCCGATCATCAGCCATGGCCCCGGCAATTTCGTCGGCGAGCTGGCACAGCTCTCGAGCCGGCCGTCGCTGGTCGATGCCGAGGCCGCGGCACCTGTCGAGGCTGTCGTCATCCCCTCGCAGCGGCTGCGCGACCTGATGGTGCAGGAGGCCAATCTCGGCGAGCGCATCATGCGCGCGCTGATCCTGCGCCGCGTCGGCCTGCTCGAAAGCGGCGTCAGCGGGCCCATCGTCATCGGCCCGCCCGGCAATGGCGACGTCCTGCGGCTGCAGGGGTTCCTGGCCCGCAGCGGCCAGCCGCACCGCGCGCTCGATTCCGACACCGATCCGTGTGCGAAAACGCTGATCGAGCGCTTCCATGTCGACCCGCACCATCTGCCGATCGTGCTCTGCCCCAATGGCAAGCTGCTGCACAATCCCGGCGAAAAGGACCTTGCCCGCTGCGTCGGCCTGCTGCGTCCGGTCGACGCCGGCAAGGTCTACGATGTCGCCATCGTCGGCGCCGGGCCGGCCGGGCTGGCGGCGGCCGTCTACGCCGCTTCCGAGGGCTTGTCGACCATCGTGCTCGATTGCCGCGCCTTCGGCGGGCAGGCCGGCGCGTCCTCGCGCATCGAGAACTATCTCGGCTTTCCCACCGGCATCACCGGCATGGCGCTGATGGCGCGCGCCTACAACCAGGCGCAGAAATTCGGCGTCGAAATGGTGATACCGGATGAGGCGAAGCTCCTGACCGCCGCGCCCGACATGTCGGGCGCCCGCTACCTGCTCGATGTCGGCGACGGCGAGACCGTGCACACACGCACCGTGGTGATCGCCAGCGGCGCGCGCTATCGCCGCCTCGACCTCGCCAATCTGGCCGGGTTCGAGGGAACATCGGTGCATTACTGGGCCTCGCCCATCGAGGCGCGGCTCTGCGCCGGCCAGGAGGTGGCTCTTGTCGGCGCCGGCAATTCGGCGGGCCAGGCCGCCGTCTACCTCGCCAGCCATGTGCGCAAGGTCACGCTGCTCGCGCGCCGCGGCAGCCTCGGTGCCACAATGTCGCGCTATCTGGTCGAGCGCATCGAGGCGCAGCCCAACATCGAGGTGCTGGCCGACTGCGAAATCGAGGCGCTGGAGGGCGAGGAGGGCAATCTTGCCGCCGTCCGATGGCGCAACAGCGTCAGTGGAGAACGCACGACGCGCCCGATCAATCACCTCTTCCTGTTCATCGGCGCCGACCCGAACACCGACTGGCTCGCGCAATGCGGCGTGGCGCTGGACGCCAAGGGCTTCATCCGCACCGGAGCGGAGCTGGGGCCGGCACAGGGCACGATGCAGACCAGCCGCGACGGCGTCTTCGCCATCGGCGACGTGCGCTGCGGCTCGGTCAAGCGCGTCGCGGCCGCCGTCGGCGAGGGCGCCCAGGTTGTCGCGGCCCTGCACGCCTATCTGTCGCGAAACGGCGGCCAGGCGGGGGGAAGCAGTTCGAAGGAAAGCGCGTAGCGAATTGCGCGGGGAAGATAACCGGACCTCAACGGACCAGGAGAGTGTGATGGCGGACGAATGCAGACATGCGGCTGGGATCAAGGACGTGACGCCGAGCGCGCTCGGCTGCGAGGAATGTCTCAAGAGCGGATCGTGGTGGGTGCATTTGCGGCTCTGCCGCACCTGCGGCCATGTCGGTTGCTGCGACGACTCGCCCAACCGCCATGCAACAAAGCACTTTCATGCCACCAGCCATCCAATCATCGAGGGCTACGACCCGCCCGAAGGCTGGGGCTGGTGCTACGTCGATGAGGTTTTCCTCGACCTCGGCGACCGCACGACGCCGCAGAACGGCCCGATACCAAGGTTTTATTGAAGCGGCGCACTCCGGCCGGAACACGCTGCGGGACTGCTGGCTGTGATGGGCCGCAGTCCCGGCCGCCAAACTACCCGATCCTGCTCAAACAATCCTAGGGCGAAGCAAGGAGCGAAGCGACGCGGCGCAGACCCTAGGATCCATGCCGGGACGTCAACGCGGCCACCACGGTTCAGGTTCTGCTCCGCTGCACCCTTCGACCCCGATCCCGGCATGGATCCTCGGGTCTTCGCGACGGAGCTTCGCTCCTGCTTCGCCCGTGGATGACGAGGTTGGGGAGGTTCAGGCAACCCCAACAACCGTCAACCATATCCACCTGCGACACGGGAATTCCGACTTTTGCCAACGCCACGCAAACCCGTGCCTCGAACCGCGATGGAATTGACAAGCCGTTCCGGGTGTTCGAGGGTAAGTATAGTATCCTTATCGACATGAGGGAATTGGGGACGACAATGAGCGGGCACTCCATCACCATGATCGCTCGCGGCATGCATCGGCTCCCGGCGCTGCGGAAGCCGGCGCGAGGCAAAGCTGTCCTGCGGGAACCACTTGTCGCCTTCTTGCCGTTGCGGCGCATTTCTGTGCTCTTAATGGCACAAAGGCCTGATAAAATGGCTACAGCGGCTTGAAAACGAAGCAAATTCAACGGTTCTCGGCTTGTACATCATGTCACTAGAATTTATGTGTCATGGATGCTTGGACGCGGCGGGGAGGCACGCCAGGCGTTTCGCAACGGATGGCCTTGCGCCGTCGGACAGGCTGGAAACGTTCGGTTCATGCTCACCAAAAAAGGCAAATACGGCCTCAAGGCGCTGGTCCACCTGGCGGGGATGCCGGCCGGACAGCTTGCCTTCGTCAACGATATCGCGACCGCCAACACCATTCCGAAGAAATTCCTCGACGCCATCCTGGGCGAGCTGCGCAATGCGGGTTTCGTCCAGAGCCGCAAGGGCAAGGATGGCGGCTACCGCCTGGCGCGGCCGGCCGACGAGATCAGGGTCGGCCACGTCGTGCGCGTGCTCGACGGGCCCCTGGCCCCTATCCCGTGCGCCAGCCGCACCCAGTATCAGCGCTGCGAAGACTGCAACGAGGCGACATGCCAAGTCCGACATCTGATGCTGGAGGTCCGGCAGGCGATCGCCGAGGTGCTCGACCAGCGCAGCCTCGCCGAGATGCGCGACATCGGGCTAGACGAATTGCCCGTCGCCACGAAGATCCAGGCCTGACGTCTCACGTCGGGCGGGCACGCGCATGAGCGGGCGCGGCAGTTCCAACTCGATCATCATTGTCGGCGGCGGCGCCAGCGGCGTCGTGCTGGCCGCGCATCTCCTGAAATCGGCCAATCCGGACCTGCGCGTCACGCTGATCGAGAAGCGCCCGCATTTCGGCCAGGGCATCGCCTATTCGACGCTTTTGTCCGCGCATGTGCTCAACGTCAGCGCCGCCGGCATGAGCGCCTATGCCGACGATCCCGGCAATTTCTGGCGATGGCTGCAGGCGGGCGGCCTGCTTGGCCAGGATCAGACGCCGCTCACGCCATTCTACGCGCCGCGCAGCGTCTATGCGCGCTATCTCAAGGAATTGCTTGACGATCTGGAAACGCGTGAGCGTGAAACGGGCCGGCTGCGCCTGATCCGCGAGGAGAGCCTGTCGATCTCGCCAACCGCTTCGGGGGTCGAGGTGACGCTCGCCAACGGCACCAGCGTGGTTGCCCATCTCGCCGTGCTGGCCACCGGCCATGACGAGCAGCCGGCGCAAGGCCATGCTGTCCGGATGGGCTCTGAAGCCGACACAGCGCTCGATCCGGACAGCCGTGTGATGGTGCTGGGCACCGGTCTCAGTATGGTCGATGCGTTCCTGGCGCTGGAACAACGCGGCCACAAGGGCGAAATCATTGCCGTGTCGCGACGCGGCCTGCTGCCGTCGCCGCACCGGAAGGGCAACCCGATCAAGCTCGACGTCGCCGACATTCCTCTCGGCACCCAGCTTTCCTATTTCGTCGGCTGGTTCCGCGACCTGATCCGCGAGAACCAGAAGGCCGGCGTCGACTGGCGCGACGTGGTCGACGGCCTCAGGCCCTTCAACCAGAAGATCTGGCAGAACTGGCCGGCCTCGGCCAAGCGCCGCTTTGTCGAACACACCAAGGCCTGGTGGGACATCCACCGCCACCGCATGGCGCCGGAAGTCCATGCCGAGGTGAGCGAAGCGGTCCGGTCCGGACGCATCCGCCTCGTCGCTGGCCGCGTCGTCGGCATCGATGCCGGCGAGCGCGTCAGCGTCGATATCCAGGCGCGCCACAGCCAGGCCATCGAAACCGTCGAGGTGGCTCGTATCTACGATTGCTCGGGCATCGTGCGGGACATCTCCACCTCGTCCAACAGCGTCGTGCGCTCGCTGGTCGACCGCGGGCTGGCAAGGCCCGACCCGCTGCGCATCGGCCTCGACGTGTCGGCCAATTGCGAGATCATCGCGGCTGACGGCGCGGTGTCGCGAAAGATCCTCGCGGTCGGGCCGCTGACGCGCGGCACCTTCTTCGAGATCGACGCCATTCCCGACATCCGGGTGCAGTGTGCGCGGCTTACCCGGCAATTGCTGGGGTGAGTTATCGGTGGGGTTGCGCTTTATGGCACCCCTTCTGGCCTGCCGGCCATCTCCTCCATCGACTGGCGAGATCGATCAGGGCGAGGCTTGATCGTGATGTGGTTCCCCCAATGTGATGTGGTTCCCCCAATCCGTCGCTGCTTCGCAGCGCCACCTTTCCCCCCTCCGGAGGGAAAGGAAGGGAGCCTTGCTGGACGAGCGCTGGCGGCAAACGGCTTGGCGCCTTTCCTCTCCCCCGTCGATCGGGGGAGAGGTGGCTCGGCAAAGCCGAGACGGAGTGGGGGGTCGACCAGCGCGGCACACGACAAATGCATGCTCCAAGCCGCAGGGAGGTGCCCCGCCAACCGGGCCGCTAACTGGAATTTCATTCCCCGGCTGGCCGGTTGATTGGCACGTTCTATCTTCTTTCCCGAAGCAAACGGCTGGAAAAGACGACAGGTCCGCGAAGCCGGAATGGATTCCTGTCGGCCCTTGCGCAGAATCGGGATAGGCTGGCCGCGCGCCGGAGCTTCCATGGAGCATCTGAGATGAGCAACCCAGAGACCGCGGCACCGGACGCACAATCCTCCCGCCTGCGCCCGCCCTACGGGTCGGTCCTCGACCTGATCGGCCAGACGCCGATTGTCGAGCTGACCAAGTTCGACACCGGCAAGTGCCGGCTGTTCATCAAGCTCGAAAGCCAGAATCCGGGGGGCTCGATCAAGGACCGCATCGCGCTGTCGATGATCGCGGCGGCCGAAAAGGAGGGCAGGCTGAAGCCCGGCGGCACCATCGTCGAGGCGACCGCCGGCAATACCGGGCTTGGCCTTGCCCAGGTCGGCATCCCCAAGGGCTACCGCATCATCCTGGTCGTGCCCGACAAGATGTCGCGCGAGAAGATCCAGCATCTGCGCGCGCTGGGCGCCGAGGTGCGCATGACACGCTCCGATGTCGGCAAGGGCCATCCCGAATATTATCAGGACATGGCGGAAAAGATCGCGGCGGAGGTTCCCGGCGCTTTCTACGCCAACCAGTTCGCCAACCCGGCCAACCCGCTGGCGCATGAGACCACGACCGGCCCGGAAATCCTCTCGCAGCTCGACGGCGATGTCGACGCCATCGTGGTCGGCGTCGGCTCCGGCGGCACGCTGACCGGGCTTGGCCGCTATTTCGCGAAGCATTCGCCGAAGACCGAGATGGTGCTGGCCGACCCGGTCGGCTCGGTGCTGGCGCCGCTGATCAAGACCGGCAAGATGGAAGAGGCCGGAAGCTGGACGGTAGAGGGAATAGGCGAGGATTTCGTGCCGCCCAATGCCGATCTGGCGCTGGTCAAGAAGGCCTATTCGATCACCGACAAGCAAAGCATGCTGGCGGTGCGCGATCTGCTGTCGCGCGAAGGCATACTGGCCGGTTCGTCGTCGGGCACGCTGCTGTCGGCGGCACTGCGCTACTGCCGCGAGCAGACATCGGCCAAGCGTGTCGTCACCTTCGTCTGCGACAGCGGCAACAAGTACCTGTCGAAGGTGTTCGACGATTTCTGGCTGGCCGAACAGGGCCTGGCCGAACACGAGCAGCATGGCGATCTGCGCGATCTCGTCATGCGCTCGCATCGCACCGGCGACACAGTGTGGGTCGGCCCGGACGAAAGCCTGCTCAACGCCTATGGCCGCATGCGCCGCTCCGACGTCTCGCAGCTGCCGGTGCTGGACGAAGGCAAGCTTGTCGGTATCGTCGACGAAAGCGACATACTGGCCAAGGTCGACGGCCCCTATGACGGGCGCTGGGACCGCTTCAACGGCCCGGTGCGCTCGGCCATGACGTCCAGCCTGCACACGCTGCAGGCCAGCCAGACGCTGGACGCGCTGCTGCCGGTGTTCGACCGCAACGAGGTGGCCATCATCTTCGACGGCGACGAGTTCGTCGGCCTGATAACCCGCATCGACCTGATCAACCATCTGAGGCGCCGCGCAAAATGACGACAGCAGCATCCGGCAAGAATCGCCTGGCCTTCTCCACCCGCACCATCCATGGCGGCCAGAGCCATGATCCGCTGACCGGCGCGGTCATGGTGCCGATCTACGCCACCTCGACCTACGGCCAGCAATCACCCGGCGTGCACAAGGGTTTCGAATACGCCCGCAGCCAGAACCCGACGCGCTTCGCCTTCGAACGCGCCGTGGCAGACCTTGAGAGCGGCTCGGCGGCCTTTGCCTTCGCCTCGGGGCTGGCGGCGATCTCGACCGTGCTGGAGCTGCTCGACAGCGGCGCCCATATCGTGGCCACCGACGACATCTATGGCGGCTCGTTCCGGCTGATGGAGCGGGTGCGCAAACGCTCGGCCAATCTGCAGGTCTCGTTCGTCGACTTCACCGATCTCGCGGCGGTGGAGGCGGCGTTCCGGCCGGAGACGAAGCTGCTCTGGGTCGAGACGCCGACCAATCCGCTGCTTCGCATCGTCGACCTCGAAGGCGTGGCGGCGCTCGCCAGACGCAAGGGCATCCTGTCGGTCGCCGACAACACCTTCTGCAGCCCCTACATCCAGCGGCCGCTGGAACTCGGCATCGACATCGTGGTGCATTCGACGACGAAGTATCTCAACGGCCATTCCGACATGGTCGGCGGCGTGGCGGTGGTCGGCGACAACAAGGATCTCGTCGCCCAGCTGAAATTCCTGCAGAACGCCATCGGCGCCATATCGGGCCCGTTCGACAGTTTTCTGGCCCTGCGCGGCCTGAAGACGCTGGCGCTCAGGATGGAGCGCCATTCCGACAACGGGCTGAAGATCGCGCAATGGCTGGAAGCGCGAAAAGATGTGCGCCGCGTCCTCTATCCCGGCCTCGCCAGTCATCCGCAGCACTCGATCGCGGTGCAGCAGATGCACGCTTTCGGCGGCATGATCACCGTAGTGCTCGACCGCGACCTCGCCGGAACGAAGCGCTTCCTGGAACGCACGCAACTGTTCACGCTGGCTGAGAGCCTGGGCGGGGTGGAAAGCCTGATCGAGCACCCCGCGCTGATGACGCACGGCTCCATTCCCGCGGAGAAGCGGGAGGAGATCGGCATTTCGGATTCGCTGGTGCGGCTGTCGGCGGGAATCGAGGACGGAGACGACCTGATCGCGGATCTGGAGCAGGCGCTGGCGGGGTAGAAGCTCCCGCTTAGACGAGCCAATCGCCGAAGCTGGCGCCGCCCCTCATTGCCCTGCCGGGCATTTCTCCCCGTAAACGGGGCGAAAGGGGCTAACCAGTGCCGCCGGTGATTGGCGAAAGCGGCGATGAGAGCCTCCCTCTTCCCGTCACTATACGGGGAGAGGATGCCGGCAGGCAGGTGAGGGGCGGCGCTGACATCTGGTAATATAGATCGTCCCCACGCCCGATTGACCTAGCTCATCATTCGCCCGAACTATTGCGCCCATGGCCGCGCGCGATCCCCAAAAACCCACCGAGCCCGTTACCTTCGCGGTGCTGGTCTTTCCCGGCTTTCCGATGATGGCGTTCAGTTCCGTCATCGAACCGCTGCGCGCCGCAAACATCCTGGCGAAGAAGGAGTGCTACCGCTGGATCATCGTCGGCGCCACGAATGGCGCGGTCGAGGCCTCCAACGGCGTCGTCATCCAGCCCGGTTTCCATGCCAAGGCAGCGCCCAAGGCTGACCGGATCGTCGTCTGCTCGGGCGGCGACGCCGATCATCTCGTCGCCGAGGACGCGGCAAGCTGGATCCGCCGCAGCCTGCGCGGCGGCGCGCATATCGGTGCCGTGGCCGACGCGGCCTTCTTCCTGGCGCGGGCCGGCCTGCTCGACGGCCATGCCTGCACCTTGCACTGGACCAGCCAGGCCGCCTTCACCGAGGCCTTTCCGGCGATCGAGCTCAGGCGCGACCTCTTCGTCATCGACCGCAAGCGCTTCACCTCGGCGGGCGGCGTCGGCAGCCTCGACATGATGCTGGAGATCATCACCCGCGACTATGGCGCCGAACTCGCCGCCGGTGTCGCCGAATGGTTCGTGCACAGCCAGCTGCGCTCCAGCGTCGACCGCAAGCTGATGCCGCTCAGGCTGCGCACCGGGGTTCGCAACGAGCTGGTGCTGTCGGCCATCGCCATCATGGAGGATGCCGTGGAGGAGAGGCTGGGAATGGCCGAACTCACCGCGCGGCTCGGCGTCTCCCCCGACAAGCTCGAACGCTCCTTCCGCTCCGAACTCGCCATCTCGCCCAACGGCTACTACCGGCGGCTCAGATTGAAGCGCGCCGCCGACCTGCTGGCGCATTCGACGCTGGCCGTGCGCGACGTCGCGCTGGCCTGCGGTTTTGCTTCGATGTCGAGTTTTGCCCGGGCGTTTCGCGAGGAGCATGGGCACCCGCCGAAACTTGCGCGGCGGCATTAGGAAGCTTGCCCTCGAAGACCGGGACCAATGAAGCCTGGCTACTTCAGGTGGCCGACGACGCGCAAACCTTGGTCGGTAACTTCGATAGGGAAGCGTTTGCCGGTCGCATCTAGCACCGCGTGAATAGCGTCTACGTCTTGTGAGAGAAGCGCCGGGGGCACATTGTCTGGTCTTGCTACCACCACAACCCGCCGGAATTCAATCCACTCTATCTCGACCAATGGGTAGACATTCAAAGGCCATAAATCCACGTAGGAACGAGGCGGGTATAAGTCGGGAAACACTGGCGACCATTCTTTATCATCGCCGACAAACTTGACTGCGATTCCCTTGACATCAACGCCAGAGGACTCCAATGCCTCGAACAGAGTTCGCCATTTTGTATTTGACATGAGCGAAGCCGCATAATTCTGCGTCGCTTCCTTTTTGGCGCCGAGCCGTCGCGCATTCATGTCTATCGCCGATTCTCTTCTTATTGGCACGATTTAAGCTCCGACAGACATCGATGTATTCACCGGCTTGAGATGCCTCCACAATACCGACGAATGGCCCGACCCTGAGGAAGTGGAAAGCGGTCGGTGCGATCAATACAGTGCCTTTGGATCAGCATGCATCAGGAGATGGAGTTGGACAACCATTTCGGCGATGAAGCATTTGCCTTTCAACCTTGGGAAACGCCTTTTGAGAACTCTGACATCGAACTGATTGATGTCGATTATTCCGAAGGCGGAGCACTGATCTTCCGTGTACGGGTGCAAGATTCAGGCTCGATCTATCGCATTTGCTTTGAGCATGTCTCGGCATTTCGCGTCCTTGACGAGCATGGCCTTCTTGAGCTTTGGGAGAAGACGAAGGAACATGGGGGACGACCTGCCCGCACAACATTCAAGGTCAGAAATCATCTTTGGACGAAAGAGTGTCCAATCTCGTTTGCCGCGTCGTGGAGGCGGTCGATGGGGGCTCAAAGCTATGAGTAGTTCTAAGATGAAGAAATATATCTGGGCGTCGATCTTATACTATGGCGTAGTTTTTCTCGGATTTTTGATACTCCTTCTCCCCGCCACCCTGCTTGGCTTTTGGTGGGGCGTTCTTGCAGGAACCGGGTACCTCGCGCTTTTCATATTTCTCAACGCGTGGCGGCGCAGACGACATCCGCGAAGCGCCTATCAGGTCGAATTGGCTAAACGGAGATTGGACGTCTAGTCGCTTGCTTGCAACGCTGGAGATTGGCGAAAGCCGGGATGATAACTGATCTCCCCCCTTGCGGGGGAGATGGCCGGCAGGCCAGAGAGGGGTGATGTCCCGCCAGCGTTTCGCGCTTAGATCAGCGGTATCCCGCACAACGCATGCGGTTTTCCGCACAATGCCTCCACATCACCTGCGCCATGGTCTTGCCTTGCAACCCAGCCAAGGCCAGGCACCCATGAGCATCGTCGTATTCGACCCCGACAGCACCGAGGACGTCAACTTCAAGGATCGCATGCGCCACCCCGTGGCTTCCGATCCCGCCGGCGGCATGTGGCTGTCCGACACCGAGCCGTCCTTCATCGACGCCGATGCGCTGCGCAAGGGCCGGCTGGCCAAATTGCGCGGCTGGATGCGCGAGGCCGGTTATGGCGGCGTCGTCCTGTTCGACCCCTACAACCAGCGCTACGCCACCGGCTCGCGCAACATGTTCGGCTATTTCCTGCGCAACTCGACGCGGTACTTCTTCATCCCGACGGACGGGCCGATCGTGCTGTTCGAATATCCGCAGAGCTACCATGTCTCCATGGTGCTCGACACGATCGACGAGGCACGTCCTTCCAAGCTCGTCTGGTCGTCGGTCTCGGGGCGCGACGACGAGACCGCCGGTCCGTTCGCCGACGAGATCGCCGAACTCCTGAAGAAGCATGGCGGCGGCTCGATGAAGCTCGGGCTCGACCGCTGCAGCCATCTGCAGGCGCTGGCGCTGGAAAAGCGCGGCTGCGAGGTTCGCGACTGCCAGGGCGAGATTCTCGCGGTGCGCGCGGTGAAGACGCCGGAAGAGGTCAAATGCCTGCTGGCGTCGATGGCCGGCGCGGAAGCAGCGGTGGCGGCGGTGCGCGAGGCGATCAGGCCCGGCGTCTCCGAAAACGAGCTGTTCGCCATCATGTATGGCGAGGTGATCCGCCAGGGCGGCGAATTCATCGAGACGCGGCTTTTGACCTCGGGGCAGCGCACCAACCCCTGGTTCAACGAGGCCAGCGGCCGCAAGATCCGGCCGGGCGAGCTTTTGGCGCTCGATACCGACACGATCGGCTGCTACGGCTATTACTCGGATTTTTCCCGAACCTTCCGCTGCGGTCCGGGAAAACCCACCGCTTACCAGAAGTCCCTTTATCGCATGGCGCATGACCAGGTTCAGCACAACATCTCGATCGTCAAACCCGGCATGGCTTTCCGCGAAATCGCCGAGAAGGCGTGGAAAATCCCGGACCGGTTCGTCGACCAGCGCTATACTTCGGTGATGCATGGCGTGGGCATGCATGGCGAGACGCCGTTCATCGCGCATGCCATGGATTACGAGACCTATGGCCGCGACGGCCATGTCGTGCCCGGCATGGTGGTGAGCGTGGAAAGCTATATCGGCGAGAAGGGCGGCCGCGAGGGCGTCAAGCTGGAGGACGAGATCCTGATCACCGAGACCGGCACCGAACTGCTGTCGCGCTTCCCCTATGAGGATGAGTTTCTGGAGGGGCGAGGTTGATGGGCGCTGTGCATCCTCTGTCGGGCAGCGCAGCCTCCTTTCGCTTTCGTCATCCTAGGGCGGAGCAAGGAGCGCAGCGACGCAGCGCAGACCCTAGGATCCATGCCGTGATGCCGAGGCCCCGCAACGGCTATGGAATTCTGCTCCGCCGCGCCATTCGATCGAAGTTACGGCATGGATCCCTTGGGCTGCGGAGCAGCTCCAGGGGTCTCCGCGACGGAGCTTCGCTCCTGCTCCGCCCGTGGATGACGACGGTTCGGAGCCTTCGAGGTTATGCCAGCGCGGGGGAGATGGTGACGTTGGCATGGGGTCCGGGCGCAGCATGAAAACCCCCATCACCATCAAACGCGGCACCGTCGCCGCCGTCTTCATCGACCTTCAGGAAGAGCACCGGCAGGACCCGCGCTATCTGGTCGAGGGCTTCGCCGGAATCCTCGCCAACGTCCAGCGCCTGCAGGAAGCGGCGCGGCGGAACAAGGTACCGCTGCATCACTGGGCCTATATTGTCGACCTCGACAGCCAGGACCGTCCGTTTCACCCGATCGGCGAGGACGGCAAGTCGGCCTTCTCCGACAAGAGCGATCCGCTGACCGAGATCTGCCATGAAGTGGCGCCTGCCGACGGCGAGGCGTTGCTGATCAAGGCCGAGGCCAGCGCCTTTCGCGGCGGGCCGGTGGCCGGCCGGCTCAAGGCCTCCGGCATAGAATGGCTTGTGGTGGCGGGCGTGTGGACCGAGGCCTGCATCGACGCCACCGTGAAGGATGCGGTGGCGAAGGGCTTTCGCGTGCTTTTGGTCAAGGATGCCTGCGGCAGCGGTAGTGCTGCCATGCACCAGACCGCGATCCTGAACCTCGCCAACCGGCTCTATGGCGGCGCGGTGACCGACACCGACGGCGCCTGCCGGCTGCTGGCGGGCGAGACGGTTACCGTCTGGCAGGTCGAGGGCTCGGTGCCGCTGCGCTTCACCTTCGACAACGCAGCCGATCTCTACGCCGGGCTTTGAGCGCGATGGCGGGCGAGCCTCCAGCCGGACGCGGCAAATACGCCGCCATGCTCGATCAGAAGTTCTGGGATTACATCGATCGGGTCAACGCCTGGTATCCGCCTGAGACCGTCGGCCTGCCGATAGACAAGCAAAGGGACATCTATGACCGGATGTGCCGGGCCTTCCATCAGGCCTATCCACCAAAAGTCACCGCCGGCGACCGGTTGATCAGCCATGGCGACCTGGCTGTTCCGGTCAGGCGCTACCAACTCTCCGGCAAGGCCCCGCGGGCGGCGATCGTCTACTATCACGGCGGTGGCTTCATCCTCGGCGGGCTCGACAGCCATGACGACATCTGCGCCGAACTCTGCGCCGGCACCGGTTTCGAGGTGCTGTCCGTCGATTACCGGCTGGCGCCGGAGCATCCGCACCCCGCCGCCTTCGACGACGCGCTGGCCGCCTTCACCTGGGCGGCAGGGACGAGCAGCCTGCCGATCGTGCTCTGCGGCGAAAGCGCCGGCGGCAATCTGGCGGCGGCGGTGGCGCAAGCGACGCGCCATCATGCCCAGGCGGCGATCGGCCAGGTGCTGATCTATCCCGGGCTCGGCGGCGACGAGAGCCGGGGCTCCTATGTCGAGCATGCGGCCGCGCCGCTTTTGTCGAGCAGGGATATCGCCTTCTACCGCGACATCAGGTCATCACCGGGGCAGTCCGCTGACGATCCGACGTTTTCGCCCTTGCGCGATACCGATTTCTCCGGCCTGCCGCCGACGGTCGTCTTCACGGCCCAGTGCGATCCGTTGTCGTCGGACGGCGAAAGCTATCGCGACCATATCCTTGCCGCCGGGGGCAAGGCGTGGTGGCATGAAGAGCCCCGGCTCGTGCACAGCTTCCTGCGCGCCCGACCGACGGTTCCGGCAGCCGCGCAGGCCTTCGCGCGCATCATCGCGGCGGTTGCCGCGCTTGGCCGACATGAGTGGCCTTACTGACGATCAGCTCTGCGCGGCCGTCGCGTCGGCGGGTTCCTGCGGGTTGAGCTTCAGCCAGAGCGCCTTTTCGCCAAGCGTGGCAACCATGGCTGCATGGGCGGCGCGCTCCGCTTCGGAGAGGCGCGGCAAAAGTGGCGCCGGGCGCTCGGGAATGACGATTTCGATCTGGCGGACGTTCTCGCCGCCCTGCGCAGCGCCACCGGCATTGTCGAGAATGAGCGCGGCCTGCTTGCCGCCGATCAGCTCGATATAGACTTCGGCCAGCAATTCGGAATCGAGCAGCGCCCCGTGCTTGGTGCGCCTGGTGTTGTCGATGCCGTAGCGCCGGCACAGAGCGTCCAGGGAATTGGGGCCCATCGGGTGCTTGCGGCGGGCCAGCGCCAGCGTGTCGACGACGACCCCGTTGTCGACGGGCGGGTGGCCGAGCCGGCCAAGCTCGACGTTGAGGAAGCCGATATCGAACGTCGCGTTGTGGGCGATCAGCTTGGCGCCGTCGGTGAACTTCAGCCACTCCTCGGCGATCTCGGCGAAGGTCGGCTTGCCCTGGAGGTCGGCCGCGCTGATGCCATGCACGGCCTGCGCCTCGGCGTTGATCGCGCGCCCCTGCGGGTTGATGTAGTGGTGGAAGGTTTTCCCGGTCGGGAAACGGTTGACCAGCTCGACGCCGCCCAGCTCGATCACGCGGTCGTCGCGAGAATCGAGGCCGGTGGTTTCGGTATCGAAGATGATCTCACGCATCGAATCAGGTCGCTCCTGTTGGGGGGAGAATCGTGAGAGCGGAACAAAATGGCAATAGCTGTTTTCCCTTCTCCCCTTGTGGGAGAAGGTGGATTGGCGCGCCAGCGCCGAGACGGATGAGGGGTGTTCCAGCGGAATGAGACGTCGGTGTTCCCTGGAGCACCCGGTCGCCTTCGGCGACACCTTCTCCCACAAGGGAGAAGGGAAAATCAGCGCTCGCCGATCAGGCCCGTAACGATCGCATGGACCTGGGCGCGCGCCGCATCCATGCCCTGGCCTGTGTCGACAACGAAATCCGCAAGCTGCCGCTTTTCGGCATCCGGCACCTGCTTGGCCAGGATCGAGGCCAGTTTTTCTTCCGTCATGCCCGGCCGCGCCAGGACGCGCTGGCGCTGGGCCTCGGCCGGCGCGGTGACGACCACGACCTTGTCGACCCGGCCGCGTCCGCCGGTTTCGAACAGCAGCGGTATGTCGAGCACCGCGATCGATTCGCCGGCGCTACGATGCTTGGCCAGGAAGGCGTCGGCGTCGGCGCGCACCAGCGGATGGATGATTGCTTCGAGGCGCTTCAGCGCGTCGGCATCGCCGAGCACGCGCGCGCCGAGCTTCGCCCGGTCTACCACGCCGCCGGCGGTGGTGCCCGGAAAGGCCGCCTCGACCAGCGGGGCGGCCTTGCCGGCATAGAGGCGATGCACCGTCTCGTCGGAATCGTGGACCGGCACGCCGGCCTCGGCGAACATTTTTGCTGTCGTCGACTTGCCCATGCCGATCGAGCCGGTGAGGCCGAGCACGATCATGGTTTCGGAACCAGATCGGCGACGATGAGGGCGCGCAGCTCCGCCGAAACCTTCGGCCTGACGCCGAACCAGCGCTCGAAACCAAGCACCGCCTGGTTGAGCAGCATGCCGAGCCCGTCGACCGTTTTTAGCCCATGCGCGCGCGCCGCAGCAAGCAGCGGGGTCTCGAGCGGCACATAGACGATGTCATTGACCACGGCATGGCCGGGCAGCAGTGCCGGATCGGCCGGCAGGCCCTCATTGCCCTGCATGCCGAGCGCGGTGGTGTTGACGAGCAGGCCGGCATCGCGCAGCAGCTCGGCGGTCGCGGCCGGCCCGTGCGCCGAGACGCCGGCGCCGAAGCGGTCGCGCAGTTCGACCGCCCGCGCAAGCGTGCGGTTGACGATGCGGATATCCCTGACGCCGCGCTGCTTCAGCGCATGGATGACAGCGCGGGAGGCGCCGCCGGCGCCCAGCACCACGGCCGGGCCATTGCCCGCCCAGCCCGGCGCGTAATCGTCGAGATTGGCGGCGAAACCGTGCGCGTCCGTGTTGCCGCCCCAAAGCGTGCCGCCCTCGAACCACAGCGTGTTGACGGCGCCGATTTCGTTCGCCGCATGGTCGCGGCTGGCGACGCCGGCAAAGGCCGCTTCCTTGTGCGGGATGGTGACATTGCCGCCGGCATAGCCGTTCGCACGTAGCCCAGCCAGGAAATCGGCAAAAGCCTCGGGCGCCACATCGATCGCCTCGTAGCTGCCGTCGATGCCATGCTCGGCCAGCCAGTGGCCGTGGATCCTGGGCGAGCGCGAATGCTTTATCGGATGGCCGGTGACGAAAGCCTTCTTGGTCGCTTCAGCCATCGATCGCTCCCAGCGTGCGCAGTTCAGCCAGCAGCGGCAGCAGCGGCAGGCCGACAATGGTGAAATGGTCGCCTTCGATTTTCTCGAACAGCTGGATGCCTTCGCCTTCGACCTGGTAGGCGCCGACGCTGGCCAGCGCCTTGGCGCCGACCCGGGCAAGGTGCCGGCCGATGAAAGCGGGATCGAGCTTGCGCATGGTCATGGAGGCGATGCCGACATGGCGCCACAGCACCTTGCCGTCGCGCACCAGCACGGCGGCGCTGTTGAGCTGATGGGTCTTGCCCGACAGCGCCAGCAGATGGCGGCGCGCGGCTTCCATGTCAGCCGGCTTGTGAAACACTTCATCGCCGAGCGACAGGGTCTGGTCGCAGCCGAGCACCAGCGCGCCGGGCCGGCGCTCGCTGACCTCCGTGGCCTTGGCCTCGGCCAGCACCAGCGCGACATCCTCGGGCGAAGCGCCGCTGTCCTGCAGCGGCGCCTCGAGCGCGCGCTCGTCGAGCGTGGCGGGAACCGCCTCGATGTCTATGCCGGCGTTGATGAGCATCGCCTTGCGGAAGGGACTGCCTGAGGCGAGGATGATTTTTTCGGTCATTTTTCCGTATGGGCGCAAACACGGTGCGGTTGGAATGTGAGCAGCTTTACTTCTGTAAGTCGCCGCCGCCCCTCATTGTCCTGCCGGACATTTCTCCCCGTATAGAGACGGGGAGAAAGATTCAGCGTCAAGGCAGGCGCTCTTTCGAGCAATGCTGGCGGTTGGCGAAACCATCGAGGACAGCACCCCTCACCCCGTCCCTATACGGGGAGAGGATGCCGGCAGGCAGGTGAGGGGCAGCGCCGACCCTCCGTTCGGGAGACTGGGGAAGCTCATTCTCGTCTGCCTATCTGTTCTTCCCGCGCAGGGCAACGATAGCCGCGGCCGTTTCCTCGATCGAGCGGCGGCTGACGTCGATCATCGGCCAGCCGTGGCGCGTGCAGATCTGGCGGGCATAGGCGAGTTCCTCGTTGATGGCGGCGCGGTCGACATAGTCGGTCGGCACATAGGAGCTGCTGTTGCCGAGGATGCGGTTCTGACGGACATGCGAGATGCGCTCGGCGGTGGCGATCAAGCCGACGATCAGCGGGGTCTTGGCGTTGACCAGGCTCTCCGGCACCGGCACGCCGAGCACGATCGGAATGTTGGCGGTCTTGATGCCGCGATTGGCCAGATAGATGCTGGTCGGCGTCTTCGAGGTCCGCGAAATGCCGATCAGCACGATGTCGGCGTCGTCCATATTGGCGGGCAGCTGGCCGTCATCATGCTCCATGGTGAAGTTGAGCGCATCGATGCGGCGGAAATATTCAGCGTCGAGAACATGCTGGGCGCCGACGCGTCGGCCGGCCGGCGTGCCGAGATAGGACTGGAAGACGGTCAGCACCGGTTCCAGCACGGAGACGCAAGGCAGGCCCATGGCCGCGCAGCGCTCGTCGATGCCGCGCGCCAGCTTCTGGTCGACCACCGTATAGAGGATGATGCCCGGCTCTTCCTCGATGTCCTCGAACACCTTGGCGACCTGCTTCTCGGTGCGGATGAGCGGATAGATGTGTTCGATGGCGCGCGCATCCTTGTACTGCGCCGAGGCCGCCCGGCCGGCCGCCAGCAGCGTTTCGCCCGTGGCGTCGGAAATCAGGTGCAGATGGAAGAAGCTCTGGGGTTTGTTCACAGGGTTTTACCTAGGGCTGTGGGCGGATGTGGATAAGGCTGGATGAAATGACGGGCCGGCGGGAAGCGACTGTATCAGATGGCTGGTTGTCCACAATTCGATGCGCTGTAAGCTTCACCGGGCGGCTGGGGACAAGTCCGGGGACGACGGTTTTTGCCTTTCGGCCATCCACAGGGCAAGTCTCGGTGAGGGCAAGCCTAGCGCATTGACTCCAATGGAGGATTCCGGATTGTCCCCAGAACCCTGCAAACCGCGGCGGGAAATGCGCGACAATATGCTTGCTGGTTTTTTGACGGCCAAAGCGGGACAGGTGACAACCAACAGAACCAACAGACTCTTAGAATCAGAAGATTCTTTAAAATAAGATATTTGATTAAAGGGAAGTCTGGGGAAGCGAGCGTTCCATGCCTGCCAAGCGGATCATGCTGGATGTCCTGAAAGGGGAGGCTCATTTTCCGCCTCCGCTCTGGATGATGCGCCAGGCGGGACGTTATCTCCCGGAATACAGGGAAACGCGCAGGCGGGCCGGTTCGTTCCTCGATCTCTGCTACGATCCCGACCTTGCCGTGGAAGTGACGCTCCAGCCGATCGAGCGCTTCGGCTTCGATGCCTCGATCCTGTTCTCCGATATCCTCGTGGTTCCGCATGCGCTTGGCCGCGACGTGCGTTTCGAAGAGGGGCGGGGCCCGCTGCTGACGCCGATCACGGCGGGCGAGATCGCGGCTCTCGGCAATGATGTGTTTCACGTGAATCTCGAACCGGTCTATGAAACGGTCCGCCGGCTGCGGGCGAAACTGCCCGGCGAGACGACGCTGATCGGCTTCTGCGGCGCGCCATGGACGGTGGCGACTTATATGATTGCCGGCCACGGCACGCCGGACCAGGCGCCGGCGCGGCTGTTCGCCTATCGTGAACCGGCGGCGTTCCTGCAACTGCTGAAGGTGCTCGCCGATCATTCGGCCGCCTATCTGATCCGCCAGATCGAGGCCGGCGCCGATGTCGTGCAGATATTCGATTCCTGGTCGGGCGTGCTCGACGATGTCTCCTTCGAGCTGTTTTGCATCCGGCCGGTGGCCGAGATCGTCCGGCAGGTGCGCGCCGTGTATCCCGAGGTTCCGATCATCGGTTTTCCCAAGGGCGCCGGCGCCCGCTACGAGAGCTATCGCCAGAAGACCGGGGTGACCGGGCTCGGCATCGACTGGACGGTGCCGCTGGAGACGGCGAAGGCGCTGCAGCGTTCCGGCGCCGTCCAGGGCAATCTCGACCCGCTGCGCCTCGTCGCCGGCGGCAAGGCGCTCACCGAGGGCGTCGCCGCGATCCTGCAGACGCTGGGAGACGGGCCGCTGATCTTCAATCTCGGCCATGGCATCACGCCGGAGACGCCGGTTGCCCATGTCGAGGCAATGGTGAAACAGGTTCGGAGCGCGGCACGCTGATGACCCAATCGAACAATGGCAGCGGCACCAACAGCACCGGCCAGGCGATGATGCGCATGACCATAGGCATCGTCGTGCTGATCGTGCTGACCGCGCTTTTGTATTTCTTCGCGCCGGAGAGCTTCTATCCCTGGGCGAAGGCGATCCACATCCTCGGTGTCATCGCCTGGATGGCGGGCATGCTCTATCTGCCGCGCCTGTTCGTTTATCACGCGGATGCGCAGAAGGGCTCGGTGCAGTCGGAGACCTTCAAGGTGATGGAGCGCCGGCTGCTGCGCGGCATCATCAATCCGGCGATGATCGTGACCTGGGTTTTCGGGTTATGGATGGCCTGGAAGATCTTCGCGTTCCAGGGTGGCTGGCTGCATGCCAAGATCGGCCTGGTGCTGATCTTGTCGGGTATTCATGGCTATCTCGCCGGCGCCGTGCGCAAATTCGCCGAGGATCGCAACGAGAAACCGGCACGGCACTGGCGGATCGTCAACGAGATCCCCACATTGCTGATGATCGCCATCGTGATCCTGGTTGTCGTGAAGCCCTTCTGAGCTTTTACCGGGCGATCAGGACAGCCGCAAAAGGCGGCTTGCTCTTTCAGAAAACCGACGATACAAGACGGGTCTTCCTTCCCGTCATGCGCCGCCCTTTTCATTCGCTTTCGGCCGCGCCCGGCATTTGTCGCATCCCGCCGATTTTTCCCAAAGCCTACCCAGAGTCTATCTAATGCAAGAAATGAAACTCGCCGAGTTCAAGAACAAGAAACCGCCAGAGCTGATCGCGTATGCCGAATCGCTCGAGGTCGAGAATGCCAGCGTGATGCGCAAGCAGGAGCTGATGTTTGCGATCCTGAAGAAGCTTGCCGCCCAGGACGTCGAGATCATCGGCGACGGCGTGGTCGAGGTGCTGCAGGACGGTTTCGGCTTCCTGCGCTCGGCCAATGCCAACTACCTGCCCGGTCCCGACGACATCTACATCTCGCCGTCGCAGATCCGGCGCTTTTCCCTGAAGACAGGCGATACGGTCGAAGGGCCGATCCGCAGTCCGAAGGAGGGCGAACGCTATTTCGCGCTGCTCAAGGTCAACACGATCAATTTCGATGACCCCGAGAAGATCCGCCACAAGATCCATTTCGACAATCTGACGCCGCTCTATCCGACTTCGCGGCTGAAGATGGAAGTCGACAATCCGACCACCAAGGACATTTCACCGCGCGTGATCGACCTTGTGGCGCCGATCGGCAAGGGCCAGCGCGCGTTGATCAACGCGCAGCCGCGCACCGGCAAGACGGTGCTGCTGCAGAACATCGCGCACTCCATCACCGCCAACCATCCGGAATGCTACCTGATAGTGCTTCTGATCGACGAGCGTCCGGAGGAAGTCACCGACATGCAGCGCTCGGTCAAGGGCGAGGTGATCTCCTCGACCTTCGACGAACCGGCGGTGCGCCACGTGCAGGTCGCCGAAATGGTGATCGAAAAGGCCAAGCGCCTGGTCGAGCATGGCCGCGATGTCGTCATCCTGCTCGATTCGATCACCCGTCTCGGCCGCGCCTACAACACCGTCGTGCCGTCATCCGGCAAGGTGCTGACCGGCGGTGTCGACGCCAATGCGCTGCAGCGGCCGAAGCGTTTCTTCGGTGCGGCCCGCAACATCGAGGAAGGCGGTTCGCTGACCATCATCGCCACCGCGCTGATCGATACCGGCAGCCGCATGGACGAAGTGATCTTCGAAGAGTTCAAGGGCACCGGCAACTGCGAAATCCAGCTCGACCGCAAGGTGGCCGACAAGCGTATCTATCCGGCGATCGACATCCTGAAGTCCGGCACCCGCAAGGAAGACCTGCTGGTGTCGCGCCAGGATCTGCAGAAGATTTTCGTGCTGCGCCGCATCCTGGCGCCGATGGGAACCACGGACGCGATCGAGTTCCTGATCGACAAGCTCAAGCAGACCAAGACCAACGGTGATTTCTTCGATTCCATGAATACCTGAGTTTCGGTCCGGATCAGTCCGGGCCGCGCATTGAAGCCCCATTCCGCTTCGCCGGGATGGGGCTTTTTGCTGCCCTGCGCCGGGTCGCATTTGCAACAGTGATCGGGCGTGGGCGACGGCAGCCGGCCCGGGCCCTGTGCGATGTTTGGCGTGACCCCGATGTCGGGGATCGCATGCCGAGGTTGAAGCGACGTGAAGAAGACCATCCCGACCCTTGTCGGCTTTTCAGCCATCCTGACCTGGTCTTTCCTTGCCTTGCTTTCCACCGCGGCCGGGCCGATCCCGCCCTTTCAACTGGCGGCCATGACGTTTTTTCTCGGGAGCCTTGTCGGAGCGGGAAGCTGGGTGTTCCGGCCAGGCGCGATCCGCTCGCTGCGGCAGCCCTGGAAGGTCTGGGCGACCGGGGTTGCCGGCCTGTGCATCTATCATTGCGCCTATTTCTTCGCGATCCAGTCGGCGCCACCCGTCGAGGTCAGCCTGATCGCCTATCTCTGGCCGCTGCTGATCGTCGTCTTCGCCGCCTTCCTGCCGGGCGAAAGACTCAAGGCGCACCACCTTGTCGGCGTGGTTCTCGGTCTTGCTGGCGCGATCGTGGTGATCACCAAGGGCGGCAATGTCGGACTGGCGAACGGGGTGATGAAGGGCCATGTCATCGCGCTGTTCTGCGCTTTCATCTGGGCCGGCTATTCGGTGCTGTCGCGTCGCTTCGGCGAGGTGCCGACCGATGTCGTGGCGGGCTACTGCTTCATCACGGCGGTCGTGGCTCTGGCTCTGCATCTTGCCCTGGAAACGACGGTCTGGCCGCAGGCGCCGATGCAATGGGGCGCCATACTGGTGCTCGGTGCCATCCCGCTGGGTGCGGGCTTCTATGCCTGGGACTATGGCTGCAAACACGGGGACATCATGATCCTGGGCGCGCTGTCCTACGCGGCGCCGCTGTTTTCGGTGATCGTGCTGCTGCTCGCCGGCTTCGGCGTGTTCCATTGGTCGGTGGGGCTGGCGTGCATCCTGATCACCGTGGGTGCGGTGATTGCCGCCAAGGACCTGCTGTTCAGGTCCCGGCAACGCGCAACGCGGCTCGAAGCGCCGGCGCCGTCGGTGCCGCAGGCCTGAGAGCCAGCTGTTTCGGCTACTGTCGACGCAGCAAGCGCTCCAACGCCTGCGGATCCGGGACAGCGGGGAGGCAGACCTGGCCAGTGCAGAGCCAGGCGCCCGGCCGGTTGGTTGGTGGCAGAATCCCCCCGGGCAGCAAGGGTCGATTCGCTGCCGTACCGATCGGCACGACAATATCGACACGGCGCGGATCAGGGTTTCGATTCGCGACCGGAACAAGCGTCGGGTCTTCCAGCCGATCCACGATGACCAGTTTCAACGGCTCGATGGCGAGCGCGCAGGCATTGACGATACCCGTCTGGCCATAGGACTGATGCGCGGCCCGGCCGGCGGCGTGCTCGGCGATCGTCCATACTCTCTCATGCAGGTCCAGATCGCCGGTGACCGAGGCCAATCGCACCAGCGCCTCGATGATCTGGCTGGTGGCCGACGCAATGGCTTCGTCGACGTCGCCGCGGATGCGGATCGGCACGTCCGTGCTATCGGAAGCGGTCAGATAGTAGCCGGTTCGCTCGGCGTCGGCATGCCAGCGGTCAAGCTGTTCGATGAACCGGGCGGCCTGATCGACATAGCTCCACTCGCCTGATGCTTCGAACAGGGCGATGGCGGCATTGGTCATGGCGGCATAGTCGCTCGAGAGCGCCGGAAAGAGTTTCTTCGCACCAAGCATGGAGTGCGGCAGGCGGCCGTCGCGGCTGGCCCCGCTGATATGAGCGAAGGCCTGCGCTGCCGCTTCGATCCAGTCGGGCCGCGCCAGGGAACGGCCGGCCTCGGCCAGAGCGGCGATCATCTGGCCGTTCCAATCTGTGAGGGCCTTGGCGTCGAGACCCGGCCGAACCCGGTCTTCCCGGGCCGCGAGGAGCCTCGCCTTGAGCGGGACCAGCCGGTCGTGGTCGGCGATACCAAGGGCTTGCTGGTCACGAGTTTGGTGGACGACAGGCTTGCCTTCCCAGCCATGCGGGCTGGACAGGGTGAAGTGGTTGAAAAACATGGTGGAATCGTGAACGAGCGCGGTTTCCACCTCATTCTGGGTCCAGGTGTAGAAAAGACCTTCCTCGCCGTCGCTGTCGGCGTCGAGGCTGGCGGCGAAGGCGCCGCCGTCGACCTGCATTTCGCGTAGCAGCCAGGCGACCGTCTCTTCGATTCGTATCCGGAACAAATCATTGCCGGTCGCGGCATAAGCCCAGTTGCAGGAGCGGATGAGTGCGGCATTGTCGTAGAGCATCTTCTCGAAATGCGGCACCAGCCATTGCGCATCGGTCGAATAGCGGCTGAGCCCGCCGCCGACATGATCGTAAATGCCGCCGGCCAGCATCTGTTCGAGGCTGACAAGCACGTCGTCTCTGTGCGTGGCGTTGCCGTCGCGCAGCCAGGACAGCCAGAGCGTCTGCATGAAAGGCGCGTTCGGAAACTTCGGCGCGCCGCGCAGGCCGCCGAGGTCGCGGTCGATCATGCCGTCGATGCGGCCGGCGAGATCAGACAGCGTGTCGCGATCGAGAAGCTTCCTGGCGTGGGACCCGGCAAGGCGGGCCTCGACATGGGACGTCAGTCCATCGGCGCTCTGGTTCAGGCTATCGCGCTTCTCGCGCCAGGCCTTGTCGATGGCTTCCATCACCTGGATGAAGCCGGGGCGCCCGTAACGCGGCTGGCGGGGAAAATAGGTGCCGCCCCAGAAGGGCTTGCCGTCCGGCGTCAGGAACATGGTCAGCGGCCAGCCGCCCTGTTCGCCCATCGAGGACAGCGCGGCCATGTAGATCTGATCGATGTCCGGACGCTCTTCGCGGTCGACCTTGATATTGACGAACAGACGGTTCATGACGGCGGCCACATCGTCATTCTCGAAGCTCTCATGCGCCATGACATGGCACCAATGGCAGGCGGCATAGCCGATGGAGAGCAGTATCGGCCTGTCCAGGGCCTTTGCTTCCTCAAGCGAGGCCGGCGACCAGGCCCGCCAGTGGACGGGATTGCCGCTGTGCTGCTGCAGATAGGGGCTGGCCTCGTCGGCGAGCAGGTTTTTCGCGGGCAATGTCACGGGGACCAACTTTGGCGGTAACGTGGTTCGGTGTGGCGGGAAGCTAGGGCGGTTCGGCAGAGCGGGCAAATGATTTCAGGCGATTCGATCGTGGCATTGTCGAGCGGCCGGCTTCCGGCCGGCGTAGCGGTGGTGCGGATTTCCGGCGCGCAGACTCGATTCGTGGTCGAAACGATTGCTGGCGCCATGGTTAAGGAGCGCGAGGCGATTCTGCGCAAGTTCAAGACGCCGGATGGCACCGTGCTCGACAGCGGTCTGGTGATCTTCTTTCGAGGCCCGGCAAGCTTTACCGGTGAGGATGTCGCCGAGTTTCACGTGCATGGCGGGCGCGCCGTGGTGGCCAGGATGCTGGAGACGATCACCGCCTTCGACGGTGTCAGGCATGCCGAACCGGGCGAATTCACGCGTCGAGCCTTTCTCAACGGCAAGGTCGACCTTGTCGAGACCGAGGCTTTGGCGGACCTCGTCAACGCCGAGACCGAGGCGCAGCGGCGTTTTGCCATCCGCAACGCCGAGGGCGTTCAGAGCGATCTTTATCTGTCATGGCGCCGGCGCCTCATCCACGCGCGCGCGATGATCGAGGCCGAGATCGACTTCGCCGACGAGGATGATGTGCCCGGCTCCGTTTCGGATGCGGTCTGGTCGGATGTGGGATTGATGATCGGCGAGATCGATCGTCACGTTGCCGGATTTCGAGCCGCCGAGATCATTCGCGACGGCTTCGAAGTGGTCATTCTTGGCGCGCCGAACGCGGGCAAGTCCAGCCTGTTCAATACGTTGGCGCGCCGCGATGCCGCTATTGTAACGGATGAGCCCGGCACAACGCGGGATCTGCTGGAGGTCGTGCTTGATCTTGGTGGCCTCCGTGTCAGGCTGACCGACACCGCCGGTCTGCGCGACGCGCCGGGCAAGGTGGAAGCGATCGGCATCGAGAAGGCAAGGGCAAGGGCCCACGGCGCCGACCTCGTTCTGCTCCTTGAGGACATGGCTGCGCCGATGCCTGTCATCGCTGCTGGCGATCCGAAACGAATGATGCGCGTCGGGACCAAGCTCGATCTCCTGGACGGCAAAGCGAACCGTGGCGGGGAAGGACATTACGACCTGGCGATCTCGACTTTGGACGGCGCCGGCATTGATGCATTGCTGGCGCAGATCAGCGCGCGCGCCGTAAGCGCCGCCGGGGATGTCAGCGATGTGCTGCCGTCACGGCTGCGCCATGTCGAACTGCTTGGCGAGACGACGCGCCATCTGGCGCGGGCCATGGAGCAGGCGGCAGGGCAGGAGTTGCGCGCCGAGGAGTTGCGGCTGGCGGCGGACCGCCTTGGCCGTATCATTGGCGCCGTGGATGTCGAGGATCTGCTGGACGTGATCTTCGCGCAGTTCTGCATCGGCAAGTGACTCACGTGAAACATTTCCGGCACGCTCGGGCCGGGCATGATTCACGTGAAACGGGGACGCGCGAGAAGCCCTTGGTGACTCACGTGAAACACCGAGGTTCGGGTCGCACGGCACTGTCCCAGAGGGTGGGGGATGCATGATCATAGCAGAAGTTAGCGCCGCCCCTCATCCGCCTGCCGGCACCTTCTCCCCGTATAGTCACGGGGAGAAGGGAGCTGTCGCACCCTTGGCGCCTTATCCTGCAACGTTGGTGATGGACGAAATCGTCGATAACAGCGCTCCTCTCCCCGTCACTATACGGGGAGAGGATGCCGGCAGGCAGGTGAGGGGCAGCGTCAGCGCTTGGAATTGATGGGCAGCAATCGCGGGGGCAGCAGGTCTGTTTCACGTGAAACCCGCCGCGAAGTCTTCTTGACAGTTTGCCGTCGTGGGGACATTTGTCCCCTATCTCTTTTGAGTCCTGGGAATCTTTCAATGACCGATCACTATGATGTGGTTGTGGTGGGTGGAGGCCATGCCGGCTGTGAGGCGGCAAGTGCTGCCGCGCGCTCCGGCGCGCGCACCGCCCTGGTGACGTTGCGCTTCGATACGATCGGCGTGATGTCGTGCAATCCCGCGATTGGTGGGCTCGGCAAAGGCCATCTGGTGCGCGAGATCGACGCCCTGGATGGCCTGATGGGGCGTGTGGCGGACGCCGCGGGCATCCAGTTCCGGCTGCTCAACCGCCGCAAGGGCCCGGCCGTGCGCGGCCCGCGCGCCCAGGCGGACCGCAAGCTCTACCGCCTTGCGATGCAGGAAGCGATTCGGCAGCAGAACGATCTCGACGTGATCGAGGGCGAAGTGCTCGATTTCGACATCTCCGCCGGCCGGATCGCCGCCGTGCTTCTTGCGGATGGCCGCAGGCTCGACTGTGGCGCGGTGGTGCTGACGACCGGAACCTTCCTTCGCGGGCTGATCCATATCGGCAAAAAGAAGATTGTCGCCGGTCGCATGAACGAGCAGGCGAGCCTGGGGCTTTCCGCAACCATGGGCAGGGCCGGTTTCCAGCTCGGCCGCCTGAAGACCGGCACGCCGCCGCGCCTGGATGGCCGCACCATCGACTGGGCCTCGCTCGAAAGCCAGGCAGCGGATGAGAACCCGGTGCCGTTCTCGCTGATGACCGATCGCATAACCACGCCGCAGATCGATTGCGGCATCACGCGCACGACTGCGGCGACCCACGAGCTGATCCGGGCCAATCTGGGGCGTTCGGCCATGTATTCCGGCTCGATCGAGGGGGTCGGACCGCGCTATTGCCCATCGATCGAAGACAAGATCGTCAAGTTCGGCGACCGCGATGGCCATCAGATCTTTCTCGAGCCGGAGGGGCTCGACGATTCCACGGTCTACCCGAACGGCATTTCGACCTCGCTGCCGCAGGATGTTCAGCTCGATATCCTGAAGACCATTCCCGGCCTGGAGCGTGCGGCCATGCTGCAGCCTGGCTATGCCATCGAGTACGATCATGTCGATCCGCGTGAACTCGCTCCCACACTGGAGACCAAGCGCGTCGCCGGCTTGTTTCTCGCCGGGCAGATCAACGGCACGACGGGTTATGAAGAGGCCGCCGGCCAAGGCCTGCTCGCGGGGCTCAACGCGGCGCGGCGCGCCGGCGGTGGCGAGCAGATCGTGCTCAGCCGCACCGAAGCCTATATCGGTGTCATGGTCGACGACCTGACCAGCCGCGGTATCAGCGAGCCCTACCGCATGTTTACCTCACGCGCCGAGTTTCGGCTTTCGCTGCGCGCCGACAATGCGGATGAACGACTGACGCCGCTGGCGGACAGGCTGGGGATCGCATCGGCCGGTCGCATGCGGCGCTATGGCGACGTCATGCAGCGGCTCGACGAAGCGCGCGACCTGGCGAGCACACTCACCATGACGCCGAACGAGGCGGCGCGGCACGGGCTGGAGATCAACCGGGACGGCGTACGCCGCACCGGCTACGAATTGCTGGCCTACCCCTCTGTCGATGTCGCATGGCTGGCCGGGGTAGAGCCGAGATTCGCCGAGATTGACGCGAAGACGGCGGAACGTCTCGAAACGGAGGCGAAATATTCGGTTTATCTCGACCGCCAGAAGACTGACGTGGCGCAGATACGGCATGAAGAAAGCCGCCTGATCCCGGAAGGCGTTGATTTCGCTGGCGTGCCGGGACTGTCCAATGAGCTGAAGCAGAAGATGCAGGCGCGGCGTCCGCGCTCTGTCGCTGATGCGCAGCGCATGGAGGGCATGACGCCGGCGGCGCTCGCGATCATCGTAGCACATGTCCGCCATCATGAGAGCGCGCAGAGGAATGTTGCGTGAGCTCTTTTACCCTGAAGAGCCTGCAGGATGCCGCAGGCCCGGTTTCACGTGAAACATTCGATCGGCTGGTGGCGTTCGAGGCGATGTTCCAGAAATGGAACCTCAGCATCAATCTCGTCGCCCAGTCGACATCCGGCGACGTCTGGCAGCGCCATATACTGGACAGCGCGCAACTGGCGCGCATCGAGCCCACGGCCAAGCACTGGGTCGACATCGGATCGGGCGGCGGATTTCCGGGCCTGGTCGTGGCCTTTCTGCTGGCCGAGCGCGATGGCGCCAGCATCGATCTGGTCGAGAGCAATCGCAAGAAGGCGTCATTTCTGCAGACTGTGATCGGCCAGTTCGGTCTGCCCGCCCGGGTTACGGCGCGGCGCATCGAAGACAGCCATGCCCTTGTTGCGACGCCGCAAATCGTCACGGCCCGGGCTCTGGCCTCGCTGCCGGTCCTGCTCGATCTGACGGCGCCATGGCTGACGGCCGGAGCGCGCGGCCTCTTCCACAAAGGCCGGGATTATCGCGCCGAGGTGCAAGAAAGCGTTAACCGATGGGCCTTCGATCTGGTAGAACATCCGAGCGTGACCGACCCCCAGGGGGTTGTCCTCGAATTGTCCAATGTGCGAGCCCGCTGACACGCGGATTGCACCGATGTCGGCGACCCAAACATGAATTTCTGGCATAAACCCATGATGAAGAATGGCCCCCGAATCATCACCGTAGCCAACCAGAAGGGCGGGGTCGGCAAAACGACCACCGCCATCAATCTGGCCACCGCGCTGGCGGCCATCGGCGAGAAGGTGCTGATCGTCGATCTCGACCCGCAAGGCAATGCCAGCACCGGACTCGGCATCGACCGCAAGGATCGCACGGTCTCGTCCTATGATGTTCTGACCGGCGAGCTGGATCTCGAAGCCGCTGCCGTGCCGACAGCGGTCCCGGGCCTTTCGATCGTGCCGTCGACGCTCGACCTGCTCGGCATCGAAATGGAGATCGCCTCGGCGCCCGACCGGGTGCTCAAGCTGCGCAATGCGCTCCGCGACGCGACCGGGCGCGGAGCGCCCTTCGGCTATGTGCTGATCGATTGCCCGCCTTCGCTCAATCTTCTGACCCTGAATTCAATGGCGGCGGCCGATTCAGTTCTCGTGCCGCTGCAATGCGAGTTTTTCGCGCTCGAAGGATTGAGCCAGCTGCTCGAAACCGTCGAGCAGGTGCGCCGCTCGATCAATCCGGAGCTGACCATCCAGGGCATCGTGCTGACCATGTATGACGGGCGCAACAATCTCGCCAACCAGGTGGTGCAGGATGTCCGCGCCCATATGGGCGACAAGGTCTACGAGACCATCATCCCGCGCAATGTTCGGGTGTCGGAAGCGCCTTCCTATGGCAAGCCGGCGATCCTTTACGATCTCAAATGCTCGGGCAGCCAGGCCTATCTGCAACTGGCCTCCGAGGTGATCCGTCGCGAGCGGAAATTGCGCGCTGCCTGATTGGTGGATGCATATTTAACGGCCGATTCGATACCGAAACGATCTAAGAAGACCTTGGAATAGAGATGAGCGAAGACCTTTCGAGAAAAAGACTGGGCCGCGGGCTCGCGGCACTGATCGGCGAGATCGATCGCCCGGCAGCACCGGAAAAGCCGGGCATGAGCGCCGACGGCAAGGTGCCGATCGAGTTTCTGAGCCCGAATCCGAAGAATCCGCGGCGGCATTTCGGCGAGGCCGAACTGACTGACCTTGCGCAGTCGATCCGCGAGCATGGCGTGGTGCAGCCGGTGGTGGCGCGGCCTTCGCCGGCGCAGGCCGGCCGCTACGAGATCATCGCCGGCGAACGCCGCTGGCGCGCCGCGCAACGCGCCGGCCTGACCGAAATCCCGGTCATCGTTCGCGAGGTCAACGACCGCACGGCGCTCGAACTGGCGATCATCGAGAACGTGCAGCGCGCCGACCTCAACGCGGTCGAGGAAGCGCTCGGCTATCAGCAGTTGATCGACGACCATGGCTATACCCAGGCCGATCTCGGCCAGGTGATCGGCAAGAGCCGCAGCCATGTCGCCAACACGCTGCGGCTCCTGAAGCTGCCCGACGTGATCCGCGGCATGCTGGTCGACGGCGCGTTGTCGGCGGGCCATGCCCGCACGCTGGTGACGGCGGAAGACCCGGCCGGCCTTGCCAAGCGCATCGTCGAGGAGGGGCTTTCGGTGCGCCAGGCCGAAGCGCTGGCGCAGATGCCGGCCGGCGGCGGCGCCAACGGCGCCAAGGCCGCTCCGGCCCCCGCCGCCGACAAGGATGCCGACACGCTGGCACTTGAAAAGCTGCTGACCGACACCACCGGCATGATCGTGTCGATCGATCACAAGGGCAAGGGCGGCACGCTGCGCGTGGCCTACCGCAGCCTGGAACAGCTCGACGAACTCTGCCGGCGGTTGAAGCAGGACTGACAGGCTGTTGAAACCGAAGATCAATTAGCCGGCAAATCAAGTTCCGGCGAAAGATCGAAGATGACCTCTCAAGGGCTGGCCAAAGCGCCGGCCCTTTTTCTTCCTGCTGCTTGAATGGAAGCGTCGAACTTCGCGACAGGCCGGAAGCGCCTGCAAGCGGCAACGGCGTCATGATCAGGGATGCGCCGCGGCGAGGCGACCGGCTGCTGTCTCTTCAGCGGCCCCCGGATTGTAACCCGCCTCGGTTCTGCGTAGCGTGGGCTCATCGCTTTCCAGAGTGGCCGGGGGCGGAGGTAAGAAGCATGGCGAAGCTCGTATACGCTTTGAATCAGTCGCTCGACGGCTATGTCGACCACATGGCATTCGCGCCCGATGCCTTGGTTTTCCGCCATTTCATCGACGATGTGCGTTCCGTGGCGGGCAGCGTCTACGGGCGGCGCATGTATGAGGTGATGCGGTACTGGGACGACGATCGTCCTGAATGGGCCGAGGCGGAGCGTGAGTATGCGACGGCGTGGCGAAGCCAGCCGAAATGGGTCGTCTCGCGGACGCTGACGTCGGTCGGCCCGAACGCCACACTCGTCGAAGGCGACGTCGAGGCTGAGATACGCGGGCTGAAGGCCCGGCTGGATGGCGTGATCGAGGTCTGCGGACCCGAGCTTGCCGGGAGCCTCACCGATCTTGGCCTTGTCGATGAATACAGGCTGTACCTCCATCCCGTGGTGCTTGGCCACGGCAAGCCGTTCTTCGCCGGCCCGCGGCCGCGCCTGCGGCTGGTGGCAAGCGATAGAATCGGTGACGACGTGATCAGGCTGACCTACGTTCCCGCCTAGGCTCGATATCGAAGCATGGCCGAAAAGTATGAAAGCGGCTGCTCTCGCGGACAAACGTCTCCGTTGGTCCCGGCATCCCGGCTCTAGGCGCGTCTCCAGGGAAAGCCGTTGCACTGCTTCTCCCGGGATTTCCCGGTCGCACGACGCAAGAAATCGCTCAGCGCTGCGCCAGCCGGCTGCTCTCCAGGGCGATGCCGAGCAGCGCCTGGCGAGCCAGCGCGACGGAAAGGTCCGGCCGCCGGCGTGTCTGCAGCACGGCCTGATGCAACCGGTTCAGCGCGCGGCTGAGTGCTTCGCTGCTCCAGCGGTCCAGCGTCTTTTCCACCAGCTTGCGGCGCGAGAAGAAAACCGGGGGACGGGCCGCGGCGACGACGGAGGCGGCGCTGCGACCGCCCGATTCCATCTGGCCGCGCATGACCTGAATCTGCTGCAGCTGCCGCATCGCCGAGGACAGGACGAGGAAGGGCGGGCCGCCGCCCTGGCAGTGACGGGTGAAGGCGGTGTCGAAGTCACCGACCTTGCCCTCGAGCAGCGCATCGACCGCGTCGTCGAAGGAAGCGCCGGACACGTCGCCCGAGGTGGCGCGCACCTCTTCCAGCCCGATCTCCTTCTGACCATGGGCATAGAGGACAAGCTTTTCGATCTCGCCGCGCGAAGCCAGCCGGTCGCCGCCGAGATTGCGGCGCAGCGCCTGCCTGGCCTCCAGAGTCATCGACATGCCCGCCTTGCGCAGCTCGTCGTCGATCACCGTATCGATGTCCCTGGCCTCGTCGGCGTAGCATGGCAGCGCCATGGCGTTGTCGGCGCCCTCGACCACGGCGCGCAGCCCGACGCCTTTCTTGAGGTCGCCGGCCTCGATCAGGATGATCGCGTCGCGCGCGGGCTCGGCCGTCAGCGCCTTGACGTCGTCGGCCAGCGCCTTCTGGCCAGTGGCGTTGCGCACCCACAGCAGCCGCCGGTCGGAAAACATCGGCACGGTGCGGGCCTCGTCGAGGAGCCGGCCCTCGTCGCGGTCGACCTCCGAGCCCTCGAGCCTGACCACCGAGAACGGATCGTCGAGCGGCAGGCCGGTCTTCGCGGCGAAGGCCTTGGCGCGCTCGGAAACCAGGCCGCGATCGGGTCCGTAAAGCAGGACGATCCAGACGCGCGGATCGGGCTTCGCCAGCCAGCCGTCGACCTCGAATGCTTTCTTCTGTGCCATGGGAGAGTGGTTAGCATGATGCGGGGGTGGCTTCCAGTTGGGTTCATTTCCCGGGAGTATTCGATCGACAGCGGGAGAAGATGGGTTTGCCGGCCTTGGCGTCTCCTCTCTCCCGAAGTGGTTCCCCCAATCCGTCGCTGCTTCGCAGCGCCACCTTTCCCCCTCCGGAGGGAAAGGAAGGGAGCCTTGCTGGATAAGCGTCGAGCGCAAAATGCCTGGCGCCTTTCCTCTCCCCCGTCGATCGGGGGAGAGGTGTCTCGGCGAAGCCGAGACGGAGTGGGGGGTCGACCAGCGCGGCATAAGTCGATGGGCGCGCCAGACTCTTGCCCTCCAATTGCCTTATCTGACGACAAACCCCGCGCAATCTTGCGCCAAATTGCGCGCCCGCGCCCAACATCGACAAGAAATTTCGCGGACATATCTTCATCTTGGCGTGGGGGCTGGATCGGCCGTCACGGCCGGGGGCCGGAGGCGTGCCGACGAATTGGCACTGGTGGGGCGATATGCGAATATCCACATCAGGCAACATTGGAGGACATAGGTCATGGCCGATGCTGGGATGTTGCGGTTTCACGTTCCCGAGCCGGAAGTTCGCCCGGGCGGTACGCCTGACTTCTCCAACGTGACCATCGCCGAGGCCGGCTCGGTGCCGCGTCCGGACATCGATGTCGACCCGCGCACCATCCGCGACATGGCGTTTTCGATCATCCGGGTGCTCAACCGCAATGGCGAGGCGGTCGGACCGTGGGCCGGGCTGCTTTCCAGCGACGAACTGCTGGAAGGCCTGCGCCACATGATGACGCTCAGAACCTTCGACGCGCGCATGCAGATGGCGCAGCGGCAGGGCAAGACCTCCTTCTACATGCAGCATCTGGGCGAGGAGGCGGTGAGCTGCGCCTTCCGCAAGGCGCTGGCGCCGGGCGACATGAATTTCCCGACCTATCGTCAGGCCGGCCTGCTCATCGCCGACGGCTATCCGATGGTGTCGATGATGAACCAGATCTATTCCAACGAGGCCGACCCGCTGAAGGGCCGGCAGTTGCCGATCATGTATTCGTCGAAGGAGCATGGCTTCTTCTCGATCTCGGGCAATCTGGCGACGCAATATATCCAGGCGGTCGGCTGGGCGATGGCTTCGGCGATCTCGAACGATTCACGCATCGCCGCCGCCTGGATCGGCGACGGCTCGACGGCAGAGTCCGATTTCCACTCGGCGTTGGTGTTCGCCTCCACCTACAAGGCGCCGGTCGTGCTCAACGTCGTCAACAACCAGTGGGCGATCTCTACTTTCCAGGGCATCGCGCGTGGCGGCTCCGGCACGTTCGCGGCCAGGGGTCTCGGTTTCGGCATCCCGTCGCTGCGCGTCGACGGCAACGATTACCTGGCCGTCCATGCTGTCGCCAAATGGGCGGCGGAGCGGGCGCGCAGCAACCTCGGACCGACGCTGGTCGAATATGTCACCTACCGTGCCGGCGCCCATTCGAGTTCGGACGATCCGTCCGCCTACCGGCCGAAGACCGAATCCGATGCGTGGCCGCTCGGCGATCCGGTCGTGCGGCTGAAGAACCATCTGATAGGGCTCGGCGTCTGGTCGGACGAGCGGCATGCGCAGGCCGAGGCCGAGATCCTCGACACGGTGATCGCGGCGCAGAAGGAGGCCGAAAGCCACGGCACGCTGCATGCCGGCGGCAAGCCGTCGACGCGCGAGATGTTCGAGGGCGTCTTTGCCGAAATGCCCGCGCATCTGAGGCGCCAGCGCCAGCAGGCAGGAGTCTGAGCCATGCCGAGACGGACCATGATCGAGGCCATTCGCGACGCCATGGACGTGTCGATGGGGCGCGACGAAAAAGTCGTCGTCTTCGGCGAGGATGTCGGCTTTTTCGGCGGCGTCTTCCGCGTCACCCACGGCCTGCAGGCCAAATACGGCAAGAGCCGCTGCTTCGATGCGCCGATCAACGAATCCGGCATTGTCGGCTCGGCCATCGGCATGGCCGCCTACGGGTTGAAACCCTGTGTCGAAATCCAGTTTGCCGACTACATGTATCCCGCCTACGACCAGCTGACCCAGGAAGCGGCCCGGCTGCGCTACCGCTCGAACGGCGATTTCACCTGCCCGATCGTGGTGCGCATGCCGACCGGTGGCGGCATCTTCGGTGGCCAGACGCACAGCCAGAGCCCAGAGGCGCTGTTCACCCATGTGTCCGGGCTGAAGACGGTGGTGCCGTCCAATCCGCACGATGCCAAGGGCCTGCTGATCGCGGCGATCGAGGATCCCGATCCGGTGATCTTCCTCGAGCCGAAGCGGCTCTACAACGGTCCGTTCGACGGCCATCACGACCGGCCGGTGACGCCATGGTCCAAGCATGAACTCGGCGAGGTGGCCGACGGCCACTACACCGTGCCGCTCGGCAAGGCGGCTATCCGCAGGGCGGGCTCCGCCGTCACGGTGCTTGCCTACGGCACGATGGTCTATGTCGCGCAGGCGGCCGCCGAGGACACCGGCGTCGACGCGGAGATCATCGACCTCAGGACCTTGCTGCCGCTCGACCTCGATACGATCGTGACCTCGGTGAAGAAGACCGGGCGCTGCGTCATCGTGCACGAGGCGACGCTGACCTCCGGTTTCGGCGCCGAGCTGTCGGCGCTGGTGCAGGAAAACTGCTTCTACCATCTGGAGGCGCCGGTGGCGCGCGTCGCCGGCTGGGACACGCCCTATCCGCATGCGCAGGAATGGGACTATTTCCCCGGCCCCGCACGGGTCGGCCGCGCGCTGCGTGAAACTCTCGAAGCCTGACCCGGGGAGGCCAGACATGGGCGAACACATCATCAAGCTTCCCGATGTCGGCGAAGGCGTCGCCGAGGCCGAGCTTGTCGAATGGCATGTGAAGATCGGCGACATCGTGCGCGAGGACACGGTGCTTGCCGCCGTGATGACCGACAAGGCGACGGTGGAAATCCCGTCGCCCGTCGACGGTGAGATCCTGTGGCTGGGCGCGGAGATCGGCGACACGGTGGCGATCGGTTCGCCGATCGTGCGGTTGAAGGTGTCGGGCGACGGCAATGTAAAGCCGCAGGACAGCGCCAAGGCCGAGCCCGTGGCCGCCGCACCGCCGGCCAAGCTTCCAACGCCGAAGCCTGAGACCGCCGTGCCGGCCGCGAAGACCCCGCCAAAGACCAGTGCGCCGGAGGTGAAACCCGCCCCGGTCGTTTCGAAAGGCTCCGGGCAGAATTCCGGCGCGCCGCGTCCGGAGGGTGGAAAACCGCTGGCTTCTCCGGCCGTGCGCCTGCGCGCGAAAGAGGCCGGCATCGATCTCAGGCAGGTCGCCGGAAGCGGCCCTGCCGGGCGCATCGGCCATGAGGACATCGAGGCCTTCCTTGCACGCGGGCCGCAAACGGCGAAGACCCCGGGCCTCGCCCGCAACGATGCGGTCGAGGACATCAAGGTGGTGGGCCTGCGGCGCAAGATCGCCGAGAAGATGTCGCTGTCCAAGTCGCGCATCCCGCACATCACCTATGTCGAGGAGATCGACGTCACCGCGCTGGAGGAGCTGCGCGCCGCGCTCAACAAGGAAAAGCGGGTCGCCAAGGGTGGTGGAGAGCGGCCGAAACTGACGCTGCTGCCGTTCCTTATGCGGGCGATGGTCAAGGCGATAGCGGACCAGCCGCAGCTCAATTCGCTGTTCGACGACGAGGCCGGCATCATCCACCAGCATGGCGGCATCCATATCGGCATCGCGGCGCAGACGCCGGCGGGACTGGTGGTGCCTGTCGTCAGGCACGCGGAGGCGCGCGACATCTGGGATTGCGGCGCCGAGGTCATCCGGCTGGCCGAGGCGGCGAAGTCCGGCACCGCGACGCGCGACGAGCTCACAGGCTCGACCATCACCATCACCTCGCTCGGCGCGATGGGCGGCATCGCGACCACGCCCGTCATCAACCATCCGGAGGTGGCGATCGTCGGCGTCAACAAGATCATGGTGCGGCCTGTATGGGACGGCACGCAGTTCCTGCCGCGCAAGATGATGAATCTGTCGTCGAGCTTCGACCACCGCGTCATCGACGGCTGGGACGCAGCGGTGTTCATCCAGCGGATCAAGGCGCTGCTGGAGACGCCGGCGCTGATTTTCGTGGATTGAGGGCGATGGGGTTGGTCTATCAGCGCGCGGTGTCGGGGTATGGGCTCCCCCTTCTCCCCTTGTGGGAGAAGGTGTCGCCGAAGGCGACGGATGAGGGGTGTTCCAGCGGAGTGAGACGTCGGCGTTCCCTGGAGCACCCCTCATCCGTCTCGGCGCTAACGCGCCGATCCACCTTCTCCCACAAGGGGAGAAGGGAGGGCGCGCACCGATCGCCGAAAGGATAGCCATGATGAAAGAAATCTCCTGCAAGCTGCTCGTCATCGGCGCCGGCCCCGGCGGCTATGTCTGCGCCATCCGCGCCGGGCAGCTCGGTGTCGACACGGTGATCGTCGAGGCGGGCAAGCCGGGCGGCACCTGCCTCAATGTCGGCTGCATCCCGTCCAAGGCGCTGATTCATGCGGCGGAGGAATTCGAGAAGGTCTCGCACATGGCCGGTGGCAAGAGCCCGCTGGGCATTTCGCTCTCGGCGCCCGTCCTCGATCTCCGCAGGACCGTCGCGTGGAAGGACGGTATCGTGAGCCGGCTCAACAGTGGCGTCGCCGGGCTGCTGAAGAAAGCCGGCGTGAAGACCGTGCAGGGTTGGGCAACCTTCCGCGACGGCAAGACCGTGGCGGTCGAGACCGAGACTGGAAGCCAGGTGATCCGGGCTGAAACGATCGTCGTCGCCACCGGCTCGGCGCCGGTGGAATTGTCGTTCCTGCCCTTTGGCGGGCCTGTGATATCGTCCACCGATGCGCTGGCTTTGAGTGCGGTCCCCAAGAAACTCGCCGTCGTCGGTGGCGGCTATATCGGGCTGGAGCTCGGCATGGCCTTCGCCAAGATGGGTGCCGAGGTGACCGTGGTCGAAGCCTTGCCGCGCGTGCTGGCGCAGTATGATTCGGAGCTGACCCGGCCGGTGGTCAAGCGGCTCTCCGCGCTCGGTGTCGAGGTGATGACCGGCGCCAAGGCAAAGGGGCTGTCGGCCAAGGGCGACGCCTTGCTGGTGGAGACATCGGACGGCAAGAACGCCAGGGTCGCGGCGGACAAGATTCTGGTGACGGTCGGGCGCAAGCCGGTGACGGATGGCTGGGGGCTCGACCAGATCGACCTCGACATGGCGGGAAAATTCATCCGCATCGACGACCAGTGCCGCACCTCCATGCGCGGTATCTTCGCTATCGGCGACGTCACCGGCGAGCCGATGCTGGCGCACCGGGCAATGGCGCAGGGCGAGATGGTGGCCGAGATCGTCGCGGGCCACAAACGCAGCTGGGACAAGCGCTCCATCCCCGCCGTCTGCTTCACCGATCCCGAACTGGTCACGGCCGGTCTCACGCCGGACGAGGCCAAGGCGCTCGGCGGGGAGATCAAGATCGGCCTGTTCCCGTTCGCGGCCAATGGGCGCGCGATGACGAAGCTGGGCGAGGACGGGTTCGTGCGCGTCGTGGCGCGCGCCGACAATCATCTGGTGCTTGGCATCCAGGCGGTTGGACAGGGCGCGTCTGAACTGGCGGCGGCGTTCGGGCTGGCTCTGGAGATGGGGGCGCGGCTGGAGGATATTGCCGGAACCATCCACGCACACCCGACGCAGGGCGAGGGTTTCCAGGAAGCGGCGCTGAAGGCGCTGGGCCACGCGCTGCATATTTGAGATTTACCCTCCCCCTTGTGGGGAGGATCGATCCGCGGAGCGGAGCGGGGTGGGGGTCTTCGTAGGGCGCACCCCACCCCGTCTCGCAATCCGCTTCGCTGCGACCGCGAGCCGACCCTCCCCACAAGGGGGAAGGTAAAGAGCTCAGCTCGCGAGCCGGCTTACCATTTCGTGCTGCGCATACGCCCGCCCAAAGCGGTTGGCCAGAAATGCGTCGAGCGCGATGTCTTCCTGCTTGACGAAACCCGTCGCCGGCAGGCTGCCGTCGGCGAGCATGTCGAGCACGGCGCAGATGCCGGAAGCGGTGGTGATCTGGATGGCGCTGCGCACGCTCTGGCCGACGCGCCGGGAATAGATCTTGTTGGCGTAGGTCTCCTGCAGCAGGCGACCGTTCCTGCGGCCAGAAACGGTGACGAAGACGATGACAACGTCCTGCAGCGTCGCCGGCAGGGCGCTTTCGAAGATGTCCTTCAGCACCTCGCGGCGATGGCGCAGGCCAAGATCGTTGAGCAGAGCCTTCATGATCGCGGCATGGCCGGGATAGCGGATGGTGCGGTAGTTCAGGGTGCGCACCTTGCCCTTCAAGGTCTCAGCCAGTGTGCCGAGGCCGCCGGAGGTGTTGAACGCCTCATAGGTGACGCCGTCGAGCGAAAACTCCTCGCGTTCCTCCAGCGGCGGCACTTCCACCAGCTCGCCCTCGACGATCGCCTCGCAGGGCTCGCAATATTCGTTGATGACGCCGTCGGTGCTCCAGGTCAGGTTGTAGTTCAGCGCGTTGGACGGGTATTGCGGCAGCGCGCCGACACGCATGCGCACGCTTTCCAGCGTGTCGAAGCGGCTGGCGAGATCGTTGGCGACGATCGAGATGAAGCCCGGCGCCAGGCCGCATTGCGGAATGAAGGCGCTTTTGGCGGAACGGGCAAGTTCCTTGACGCGCCGGGTCGAAACGACGTCCTCGGTGAGGTCGAGATAATGCACGCCGGCGCTGGCGGCGGCCTCGGCGATGCGCGTGGTGAGATGGAACGGGGCCGCGCTCAGCACGGCGAATTTGCCGGCGAGGGCCGCTTCGAGCGCACCGGGCGCCGCAATGTCGAGTTCGAGCGTCTCGACGCCGGCGGGCAATTCCGCCGCGGCAAGCTGAACGGCGGAGCGGTCGACGAGGGTGACCCGATAGTCACCGGTTGCCGCCAGCATCTCGGCGATGGTCGAGCCGATCTTGCCGGCCCCGACGATAACGATGTGGTTCATGGTCAATACCCCCTGCTGTTGGTGTTCGGCCAGTTCATGTCGGGCCAGTTCGAGCTGGCGGGAATCATCGCAGCTTGCCTGTCGAAAGGAAGCGTGGAATATGACAAAGTGAAACCTATCTTTGGTCAATCCGCCGGAGCCATTCGTCGAAATGCTCAGTGAACCTGAACAGGCCCTGCTCTCCCTGCTGAGCGCCAACGCCCGCGTCTCGACGGCCGAGCTGGCGCGGCAGCTCGGCGTCTCTCGCACCACGGTGCAGAGCCGGCTCGAACGGCTGGAGCAGCGCGGCATCATCGCGGGCTACGGCGTCAGGCTCTCGCCGGACTATGAGCAGGGGCTGGTCAGGGCGCATGTGCTGCTGACCGTCACGCCCAAGCTCGCCGACAAGGTGGTGCGGGCCCTGCAGGCGCTGCCGCCGGTCAGGACGCTGCACTCGGTCAGCGGCAATTTCGACATGATCGTCATCGTCGACGCGCCGTCGATCCGCGACCTCGACGCGCTGCTCGACCAGATCGGCGCCATGGAAGGGGTCGAACGGACCTCGTCCTCGATCATCCTGTCGACGCGGATCGATCGCTGATCGCGCGGCGGCCTCGCGTCGACAACTCGTGGGCGCCCGTCACTTTATTACCGATTTGTATGAATCCCGTAACGCTCACGTATAGTTGACAGGGCAATGTCACATCTGAACCGCTGCGGCTAATCAGTCCCAAGCCGAAAACCTGTCGTGTTCCGAGAGGTGGCTTTGCCCGTACCGCGTAGCGTCCCCGTCTGGCCGAGCCGATGGATATGGATCACGGCCAGCCTCGTGGTGCTGGCCATTGCCAGCCTGCTGATCATTCTGGCCGGTAACGAGTCCGTGCCCGACTATGGCTCCCATCTGCTCTGGTTCTGGTAGCGGGCGGATGGGGATCGACGAAACATTGCAGGGCGCCGGCGCCGCACAATGGCCTCGATCAGGCAAGACGCGATTGTCTGCCTTGAGCCCCGGTGCGGGGGTGGCGCTTCTCGTGCTCGGCTTCCTGATCTTCAGGATCGGGCTGGCGTCGGTCATCCCGTTGTCGATCGACGAGGCCTATGCGGTGGTGGTGTCGCGCAGCCACTCGCTCTCCTATTTCGATCATCCTCCGATCGGCTTCGCGCTTGCCCGCTTGATGGCGGATCTTTCGGGCAGCGAATTTCGGCTGCTGGTCAGGCTGCCCTATGTGATGCTCGGTTCGGCATCGGCGTTGCTGCTGTTTGCGCTCACCCGGTATGCCTATGGTGCGGTTGCGGCGTTCTGGGCCGTGGCCTGGTTCAGCGTCGCACCGTTCTTCCTCATATCGGCCGGCCATTTCGTGGTTCCGGACGGTCCGCTGGACTTCTTCCTGCTGGCCGCCGCCTGCCTGGCGGCGCCGATGCTTCTCGGCGGGGAGCCGCATCAGGCCTTCGCGCGCTGGTGCGCGGCTGGCGTGGCGCTCGGGTTGGCGCTGATGTCGAAGTATCAGGCCGGCCTGTTCTGCATTTCCGCGCTGCTGGTCCTGTTGCTGACGAAACCCGGCCGCGACCAGCTGCGGACCCCCGGACCGTGGGTGGCCGGCGCCATCGCGGCGCTCGGCCTGCTGCCGGTCGTCCTGTGGAACATGGAGCATGGCTGGATTTCGTTGGCCTTCCAGTCCGGCCGGGGCACCGCCAATGAGGGACATCTGCTGCACCCCGGCAATCTCGCCATCACATTGCTCGGCCAGGTGGGCTATGTCTGGCCGACCATATGGCTCGCCGCCATGGCGTGCCTTTGGCGAGGCGCCTGGGGCGGCACACCGGCGGATCGCTTCTTCGTGCTGCTCGCGGCGCCCTCCATCGTGTTCTTCGACCTGATGGCGCTGTTCAGCGCCCACTCGCTGCCGCACTGGTCGATGAGCGGCTTCCTGTTCGCCTTTCCGCTCGTCGGCCAGTGGTGCGGCGCCTATTCTGCCCGCCGGCCGGCGCGGCTGTTCACGTCCTTCGCCGTCGCCGCCGGGGTGGTTGCGGTCCTGGCCACGGGATTTGCGGTGCAGGCGACGACCGGCGCCCTGACCAGGCCCTTCTTCCAGCGGGCGCCGAAGTTCGACATCAACTGGCAGATCGTCGACTGGTCGGCGCTGACCGACGGCAAGGTCGCCGACGAGATCAGGCGCGCCAATGGATACGCCGTCGCCTCGAACTGGATGCAGGCCGCGAAGCTGGCTTATGAACTCGGCCCGGACGTCCCGATCGAGGTGCTGCCCGGCGACCCCAGGCACTTCCAGTTCATGGACGACAAGCGCCTCGCCGGCCGAACCGCGGGCTTTTTCATCGCCGCCGAACCTTTCGGCGAGGAAGCCATTCGTGAAAAGGATTATCGCGACAGTCTCGGTGGCCTGTTCGCCGTCACCGGCGATGCCCGGCATATGCCGCAGCAGGTCGCGGGATTTCCGGTCTTCGACATGCTGATCCTGCCGGTGCGGCGCAGCGGGCAGCCACTGCCCGAGGCCGGCGCCCAGCCGGCGACGCAAGGCGGGAGCCAGCCATGAGCGAGGTGGCTTCACCAACTCCCCCATCACCTGCCGCCCGCCAATAGCCGGAACGACCGTTCATGCTTCAGCTTGACGCAGCGATAACCGCCTGGATCAACACATGGGCCGGACAGGCTCCGGCAATCGACCCGATGATGATCGGTGTTTCGACCGTCGGCGTGCCGCTGATGGTGCTCGCGGTGGCGTCGCAATGGTGGCTGCCGCGCCGCGACCCGGCGATCCGTCATGTGCTGGTCGCGGCCGGGCTTTCGTTTCTTCTGGGGCTCGGCATCAATCAGCTGATCCTGCTTTTCATCCAGAGGGCCCGACCCTACGAGGCTGATGTCACCCACCTCATCATCGACAGAACAGTCGATTTCTCGTTTCCGTCCGACCATGCGACGGCAGGTTTCGCCATCGCGGCCGCGTTCCTCGTCCACGGCCTTTCCCGGCGCGGGCTTTGCTTCCTGGCCGCCGCCGTGCTGATCGGGGTCTCGCGCATCTATCTCGGAACGCATTATGTCAGCGACGTTGCCGGCGGCGCCGCGACGGGTTTTCTGGCTGCCCTGCTGGTCCGGAGCGCATACCGCGAAAACACCGGGCTCGACCGTCTGGTCACGGGACTGTTCTGAAGCTGCCTCAAGCCACCCGCCGGCAGCGTTCGCCGCCGGCGGGTGGCCGGGCTTACGTGGTCTACTTGGCGGGCTGGATGCTGGACACCAGCGATTTGCCCGACTTGGTCGAATAGGTGACGACGACCTTCTCGCCGGCCTTCAGCGTCTCGACCTCGATGCCTTCCGGCAGGTTCAGGGTCTTGCCGTCGGCCAGCGTGATGGCATCGCCCTTGGCGTCGACGCTGGTGATGGTGCTGGTGACCGTCCTGGCAAAGGCGGCGGTCGACAGTGCGGTCGCCAGCACGGCCGTGGTGACGATGACGAGTTTCTTCATGGTCGTTCTCCTGATGGTTCGTGACGCCGGAGAGATCCGGCTTCGACAGGGCCGGACTGTCGCCGGCCGACCTCTCTCCTTGTCGAGAGAAGATGGGATCGATCGTAGACGGCTGAGCTTTCGAGCGGTTTGCCGCGGCCTTACCAATGGGTAAGACGGTGTGGCGAAAATCCTTCGCCGGCTAAGCCAGCGGAAAACTCACCACCACGGCAAGGCCGGGGCGGGCATCCTCGAGCGCGATCGAGGCGCCGTGCAGGTCGGCGATCGCCCTGACGAGGCTGAGGCCGAGCCCGCTGCCCGGCGTCGAACGGCTGTGGTCCAGCCGGTAGAGCCGCTGAAACACCTTTTCGCGCTCGTCGGCGGGGATGCCGGGGCCGTTGTCGGCGACGGCGGCCAGCACGCGGTCGCCCCGCCGCGCCACCGACAGCTTGATCGTCGTCCCGGGCGGGCAATGACGCAGCGCGTTCTCCACCAGATTGGCGAACATCTGCGTCAGGAGTTCCCGGTCGCCATGGATGCGGTCCGCCGTGTCCTGCGGCTCCGGCGATGACAGCGACTTGCCGTCATCCTCGGCGACGTCGGTGTAGATTTCGGCGATGGTCTGCAGGATCTCGCCGGGATCGACATCGGTGAAACGCGCCTTGCGCGCGCCGGCCTCGATCTGCGCGATCCGCAGCAGCGCATCGAAGGTCTCGTTGATCTGGTGGCCCTCGGCCCGCGCGTCGGCGAGGTCGCCGGAGACGTCCTGGTCCCGCGCGGCCCTGTCGGCCGCCCCTTCCAGGATCATCTGCAGGCGGTTGAGCGGGGTCTTCAGATCATGCGCGATGTTGGCGCTGACCTGTTTCATGCCGTCGACCAGACCCGACAGCCGGTCGAGCGCCGCGTTGACCTGGCCGGAGACGACGTCGATGTCGTCGCCATTGCCGGTCAGCGGGATGCGGGTATCGAGCCGGCCGTGCGAGACGTCGACCATGGTGGCGGCGATGCCGTCGAGCCGCAGCTGGACGCGGGAGGCGAGCAGAGCGCCGCCGGCGACGGCGAGGCCGGTGATGATCAGGGTCGCCCAGCCGAAACTCATCAGCATGATCGTCTCCAGCGCCTCGGTTTCGGAGAGGCTGAAGGCAACCGTCAGATTGTTGCCGCCGACCGTGCCGGTATAGGCGCGGTAGTCGGTATCGGGCGGCAGGCCGGGCATTTCGGTGCCGAACATCGAGAAACCGTCGGGAAGCCCGGCCGCGGTGAAATTGCCGGCCAGCCGGTTGCCGGCGGTGTCGGTCAGCGAGAAGAGTTGCTCCTTCTTCAGGCTGCGCGCGGAGTGGTTCTGGACGGTTTCCACCAGTTCCCGGATGTCATCGTCCGTATAGGTGGCGGCGACGACGGAATATGTCTCCTTGATGGTTTCGTCGAGCTGCTCTGCGAGATCGGCGCTCATCATCTGGTAGACGATGGCGCCCGCCAGCACGAAGGCCAGCATGAACAGGAAGGCGAATGTCAGCGCGAGCCGGAACGGCGTGCTGCGCAGCAGGCGGGCCCATGTCCCGGTCATGCCTCGGTTCCGGTCATGATGCGGGCCCGGTTATGATGCGGGCATTGCATGCAGGCTGTAGCCGGTGTTGCGGACAGTGTGGATGAGCTGCGTTTCGAACGGCTTGTCGATCTTGGCCCGCAACCGGCTGATATGGGTCTCCACCACGCTGGTCTTGGGGTCGAAATGGAAGTCCCAGACGCGCTCCAGCAGCATTGTGCGGGTGATGACGCGGCCCTCGCCGCGCATCAGCACTTCGAGCAGGCTGAACTCCCTGGGCTGCAGGTCGATCGGCTGGCCCTGCCTGACGACGCGCCGCATGATCAGGTCCATTTCGAGGTCGGCGACGCGCAGAACGGTCTTCTGCTCCTGCGCCGCCGGGCGCCGGCCGAGCGCGTTGATGCGGGCGAGAAGTTCGGAAAAGGCGAAGGGTTTCACCAGATAGTCGTCGCCGCCGGCCTCGAGACCCTCGACACGGTCGTCGATGCCGCCGACGGAAGTCAGGAAGATCGCCGGCGTGCGCACGCCGGCGGCGCGGATCGCCTTGACCATCGACAGGCCGTCGAGGCCAGGGATCATCCGGTCGGCCACGATCACGTCATAACCGCCGCTGGTGGCGGCGAACAGCGCGTCGTGGCCGTTGCGCAGGAGGTCGCAGACATGGCCGGCTTCCGTCAGTCCCCTGACGATGTAGTCCGCCGTCCTGTGGTCGTCCTCGACAAGAAGTAGCCGCATCTCGGTTCCGGTTGATTGCCGATATCGGGGACAGGCTATCACCGGTACGGGTTCGTTCCTAGGATGGTGGCGACGTCCATTGCCGCCAGCCCGTTTCAGTCCGATTCGAGCAGGATCTCGTCGGCATCGTCGGCCGTCTTCTTCAGCGTCATGTAGAGGACGAGCGCGACGATGCAGCCGAGGAAGATCAGGCTGGTGAAGGTGGTGCCGAAGCCAAGGCCGCCATATTCGACCGGCTGCGACAGGAGATCGCCGAAGGACGCGCCAAGCGGCCGCGTCAGGATATAGGCGAGCCAGAAAGCCAGGATGGCATCGAGGTTGATCAGGTAGTAGGCGAGCGTGATGAGCGCGATGACGCCGCCGAACAGCAGACCCGTGGCGAGGTAGCCGATGTCGAAGCTTTCGGCGACGAGATCGCCGGCGGCGGTGCCGAGCGAGAAGGTGAACAGGATCGCCAGCCAGTAGAAGATCTCGCGCCTGGTGGTGAAGATGGTGTGGATCGACAGCGTCCGTTCGCTGGCATACCAGACGGCGAACGTTGCCGCGAGCAAGACCGAGAAGGCGATGGTGGTGGTCTGCAGGCGTACGCCGAAATTGTCGACGAGATTGTCGGTGATCAGCGTGCCGACGACGCTGATCAGCACCACCGCCAGCCAGTAGGCCCAGGGCACGTAGCGCTTCTGGGCGAACTGGAGGACGAGGGCGACGATCAGGACGCCGGTCATGATCAACGAGGTGACGGTCAGCCCGAGCCCGAGGTTGACGGCAAGATAGTCCGCCGCCGTCTCGCCCATGGTCACCGCCATCAGCTTGATCAGCCAGAAATCGACAGTGACGTCCGGGACCCTGTTAGAGGCCGGTCCGTTGGGGTGGGTGCTGGGCGCGAGCATGGCTGAGATCCTCGATGGCTGATGTCGTTACTTGCCCATGACCTTCATGGCCTGGGCGAAGAAGTCGTCGGCGCGCTTGTCGTCGTCGGCGTTGCAGCGCTCGATGCCCTTGCTCTCCAGATCCAGAACCTTGGCCTTGTCGGCGGTGTTGAGCTTGGCCTGCCCTTCGGCGGCCCGCAGCGCCTTCAGTGTCTCCTCGCAAGGCGCGGGGGCGGCGGAGGCGGCGGAAATCGAAGCGGAGACGGCGAGCGCGGCCGCCGCGAGGGCAAATGCAAATCTTTTCATGAAACCATTCCCTGTCTGATGCCGGCTGGCCGGCTGGTGCAATCGAACCGGCTTTCAAGTCCAGGCCGGCATCCAGACGATAGGGAAGCGACTTCACTGCAGCCTGTCCGTGGACATACAATTTCGTAAGAATGGCCGTCGTGCCGGCGAAAGGACTTTACGGAGGGCTCGCGGTGCGCTGATAGAAGGCCACGGCCTTGTATCCGCCATCAATCTCATGCCCCAGTGCTCCCGGGCCAGCCAGAGCCCAAGGAAAACACGAATGACCTACGCGTCCCTCAAGCCGGTTTCACAGGCTTTCGTCCAGCGCAAGCGGCTGATCTTCGTTCGTGTCGCGGCGGCGCTGGCGGTGGTGCTGCTGTTCCTCACCAAGCCGGCGCTCAGCGAAGGCTCGAACGGGCACGAAACGCTTGAATTCATCGGCTTCTGCCTGGTGCTGACCTGCGTCGCCGGCCGGCTGTGGAGCATTCTCTATGTCGGCGGCAAGAAGAACGAGGAGCTGGTTTCGACCGGCCCGTTCTCGATGAGCCAGAACCCGCTCTACTTCTTCTCGACGGTGGGCGCGGTCGGCATCGGCCTGCTCTACGGCTCGCTGCTGGCGGCCGCGGTGCTCGGCATCGCCAGTTTCCTCATCTTCCGTGTCACGGCGCGCAAGGAAGCCGAGTTTCTGCTGGGCAAGTTCGGCGCGGCCTATGTCGCCTACATCAACAGGACGCCACGGTTCTGGCCGAACCCGCTCATCTACCGCGACAGTGACGAGCTGCAATTCTCGACGCGGGCGCTGAGGCGCACTTTCTATGACGGGCTCTATTTCCTGGCCATTTTTCCAGCCATCGAGCTGATCGAGTATCTCCGGGAGACGGGGCTGCTGTTCCCGGCCTTCCTGACGGTCTATTGACGGCCGGCACGCGACAAGGCACGCGACTGGCGGCAAGCGATCACGCGGCGCTCCGGCTGTCGAGCAGCCGGTAATACTGGCTGAAGGCGAAGACGCCGACCTTGCGCAAGGCATGCAGCGCGTAGCGGTCAGGCGCGGTCACCGGGAACGGCAGGTCGGCCGGCGCGGTGCCCAGTGCCAGATCGGCGAGCAGCTTGCCCGTTGTCGTGCAGGCGGCCACGCCGCGCCCGTTGCAGCCGAGCGCGGTGAGCAGGCCGGGCGCCAGTATGTGGATATGCGGCATCGTATCCTTGGTGATGGCGACCTTGCCGCTCCAGACGAACTCGACCGGCGCGCCGGCGGCCTGTGGAAAGATGCGGGCCAGCGCGGCCTTCAGCGGCGCGGCGTCGCCCATCGTGGGATTGTCGTCAACGGGTGAGCGCCCGCCCATCACCAGCCGGCCTTCGTGGTCGAGGCGGAAATAAAGCAGCAGGCGCCGCGTGTCGGCGACGCCCTGGCCGCCCGGCAGGATGGTTTTGCGCACCGACGGCGCCAGCGGATGCGTGGCGATCTGGAAACTGGTGACCGGAATGACGGTCTGGCGCAGCCCCGGCCAGAGATTGCCGGTATAGGCATTGGTGGCGAGTACGACCTGGCGCGCCCGGACCGAGGCCTGGCCAAGATCGAGCCGCCAGCCGTCGCCATCGCGACGCAGGCCAAGCGCCGGCGACCGGGCCAGGATGGTGGCGCCGTGCGACATCGCCGCCGCCGCCAGGCCGCGCGCGTAGCTTAGCGGCTGCAGCACACCGCCGCGCGGATCGAACCAGCCGCCATGATAGGCGCCGGCGGCAGAGCCGGTGAGCTCGGCCATCGCGCCGGTATCGAGCAGGCGCGCCTCGACGCCGCGGGCGCGCCATTGCCGGAAGCGCGGCGTGACGATGTCCGAAAACGGCCCCGGCCCATGCGCGCCCTGGATCCAGCCGCTGCGCTCGGCGTGGCAGTCGATGCCGTACTTCTCGATGATATCGAAGACCAGATCGCCACCGGCGCCGAAGGTTCTGGTGATGGCGCCGCCGAGCGCCTGGCCGAACCTCGCCTCGAGCTTGTCGGGATCATGCTTCAGCCCGGCGATGATCTGCCCGCCATTGCGTCCCGACGCGCCCCAGCCGGGCTCGCTCGCCTCCACAACGACCACCTTCCTGCCTGCCTGGGACAGGTGCAAGGCCGTGCTCAGCCCGGTATAGCCGGCGCCGACGATGGCGACATCGGCCACGGCATCGCCTTTCGCCCTGGCATAGTCTGGCGCGGGCGCCGCCGTCGCCGCCCACAGGCTGGCCGGCAAGGCGAGGGATTCCTCGGCGTGCATGTCTTTCCCCAGCAAGGTGTCTTTCCCCAAGTAGGTGGTCCTGGCGTTTTACCCGGGGTGGCCAATCCCTGGCCACCCCGGGTAAAACGGGGTTACTGCAGCATCAGCTGGTTCCACTTTTCCTCATAGGCGACCGAATATTTGTCGGCTTCGCCTTCGTTGAGGATCAGCATCTCCTTGATGTTGTCCGGCGACATGACGAGGATTTTCTTCGTCTCCACATCGGCCCCCGATGTGGCGCTGCTCAGCACCGGGCCATAGGTCTTGAGCTCCAGCAGTTTCGCCTGCTGGGCATCCGCCAGCGCGAAGTTGATCGCCTCATGCGCCAGTTCGACATTGGGCGAGCCCTTGGGGATGACCCACCAATTCGCCCAGGCGATGCCGTCCTTGTAGGTGAAGCCGACCGGCGCGCCTTCCGCTTCCGCCGCCAGCACGCGGCCGCTCCAGGCCGAGGACAGCGCCAGCTCGCCGGAGGAGAGCAGCTGAGGCGGCTGCGCGCCGCTGCCCCACCACACGGTGACATGCGGCTTCAGCTCCTTGATCTTGGCCATAGCCATATCGGCCTTCTCGGTGGTGTAGGGGAAGACTTCTTCATGCTTCAGGCCGGCGGCGAGAAGGGCGGCCTCGTAGTTGTAGTAGAAGAAGCGGTAGAGGCCGCGTGGTCCGGGAAAGCGCTTCACGTCCCAGAAGTCGGCCCAGGATTGCGGGCCGGCATCCGGGAAGGCGGTCTTCGACCAGGCCATGATGGTGGCGCCGGTCGAGGTGGCGATGCCGTTGGGGGCGACCCAGCCCTTTTCGAGCGCCGCCGCATTGGGGATCTTCGACACGTCGATCGGTTCGAGGAAGCCTTCATTGGCGCCCTGCCAGACCGTGCGCCCGCCGACGTCGACCAGGTCCCACTCGACCGCCTTGGCCTGGACCATGGCCTTGATCTTGGCGGTCTCGGTCGGCGAGGTGTTGACCACCGGGATGCCCTTGAGCTGGCCGAACGGATCGATGAAAGCCGCCTTTTCGGCATTGGACAGCGCGCCGCCCCAGGAGGTGAAGGTGAAGGGCCGGTCCGCCGCGCGCGCCAGCCGGGGAAGACCCGCCGCGCCGGCCAGCACGCCGCCCGCTGCCGTCAGAAGGAAAGTACGCCTATGCATCAGCTTTCTCCGTTTTGGTGGGTTTGGATGGGGAATGCGGAACCGCGCGGACATGGCCCGGTTTCCAGGTGACATGCACCCTGGCGCCCGCCCGCAAGGCGCGGTCGGTGATCTGGCGGGCGGCAAGCGTCTGGCCGCTCTCCAGCCGCAAGGTGAGTTGCGTAAGCTCGCCGAGATAGATCACCTCGACGATCTCGGCGGCGACGCCCTCACCGTTGCGATCGAGCTCGACATGTTCGGGCCGGAGCAAGAGCCGCGCCGGCTCGCCCGCTGCGGTGCCGGGTGCCGCGTCGACGGCGATCGTCCTGCGGAAGGCCTCGACATCGACGGACGCCTGGCCGCCTGATGCCGAGAGGACGCGCACTGGCAACAGGTTGGATTCGCCGATGAAGCCGGCGACGAAGGCATTCACGGGACGGTCGTAGAGATCGTCGACCGTTCCGAGTTGCTGGATGCGGCCACCGTCCATCACCGCGATGCGGTCGGAGAGCACCAGCGCCTCCTCCTGGTCATGGGTGACATAGATGGTGGTGCGGCCGAGCTTCTGGTGCAGCCGGCGCAGTTCGAGCTGCACGGAGCGGCGCAGCTGCTTGTCGAGCGCGCCGAGCGGCTCGTCCATCAAAAGCACGTCGGGCTCGATGACCAGCGCGCGGGCCAGCGCCACGCGCTGCTGCTGGCCGCCGGACATCTGTTGCACGGCCCGGTCGGCGAAACCGTCGAGACGCATCAGCGACAGGATTTCACCGACGCGCCTGGCGATCTCGGGCTTGGGCAGGCGCCGCACGCTCAAGCCGTAGGCGACGTTCTCGCCGACGCTCATATGCGGAAACAGCGCGTAGTTCTGGAACACCATGCCGATGTTGCGATGGCGGGCGGGCAGGCGGGTGACGTCGCGTTCGCCGATGCGGATCTCGCCCGCCGTCGGCTCGACATAGCCGGCGGTGAGGTTGAGCAGTGTCGTCTTGCCTGAACCCGAAGGCCCGAGCAGCGTCAGGAACTCGCCGGCCGCCACATCGAGATCGGTCGGCTCCAACGCCCTGAAGCTTCCATAGCTTTTGGAGACGCCGGTGAGGCGCAAGGATTGCCCGGTGTGTACTACGGATTGAGTCATCGGCTCGGGCTCCCGGTTTTGCGGCTGCCAGTTTGGCGGCTGAATGCCTGCGCCAGCGCGAACAGGATGATGGCGAGTGCGATCATCACCGTCGCGGCGACCGCGATGACCGGCGTGAATTCAAGCCGGATCGATTCCCATATCTTCACCGGCAAGGTCTTGGAGGCGTAGCCGGCCATGAAGACGGCGATGATGACCTCGTCGAAGGAGGTGATGAAGGCAAAGATGGCGCCGCCGACGATGCCCGGCGTGATGTTGGGCAAGGTGACGGTGCGGAAGATCCGCCATGGGCTGGCGCCCAGACCGGCGGCGGCGCGCAGCCAGTTGTCGTCCACGGCGCGGAGCGCGATACCGACATTGATGACGACGAAGGGCAGCGCCAGTATGGCGTGGCCAAGGCTCATGCCCAGGATCGTGCCGGAGAGGCCGACATCGAGCGCACTGCGGTAGAGCGCCACCGCGGTGACGATGACGGGCACGATCATCGGCGCCAGGAAGAGGCCGGTGACCAGCATGCGCAGCCGTCCATCGATGCGGCGCAGGCCGATCGCGGCAAGGGTGCCGAGCACCACCGCGATGATGGTCGCCAGCGTCGCGACCTCGACGCTGTTGACCAGGGATGTGTGCCATTCGGGATCGGCGAGAAAGCGTTCGTACCAGACCCCGGACCAGGCGCGCGGCGGCAGATAGATGAAGCTCGCCTTGTTGAAGGAGGCCGGCACCACGGCCAGGATCGGCAGCACCAGGAAGGCGAGCACCAGGCTGGCACCGGCATTGGCTGCAATGCGCAGGAGGAGCGGCAGCCGGTTCATCGCGCGAAAAGCCCCCGCTCGATCGGCAGCAGCCGGGCGGCCAGTCCCATCAGCACCAGCACGATCGCCAGAAGGGCGAGCGAGCCGGCGGCGGCGAGCGACCAGGCGAGCCGGTCGTTGACGAAGCTGGCGATCAGCATCGACAGGGTGATGGCGTTCGAGCCGCCAAGCAGCGCTGGCGTGATGAAGAAGCCGAGCGACAGCAGGAAGACGAAGGTGGCGCCGCCGGCAAGGCCGGGCAGGCAGAGCGGCAGATAGATGCGCCGGAAGGTGTCGACGAGGCTGGCGCCCAGCCCGTCGCTGGCCAGCAGAAGCCGGCGGTCGATGCGGACCATGGCGCCGTAGAGCGGCAGGATCATGTAGGGCAGGAGAATATGGATCATGCCGATGAGCACGCCGACATTGTTGAACAGCAGCGCCAGCGGCGCCTCGGTTATGCCGGCGCTCATCAGGAGCCGGTTGATCGGGCCGTTGCGCTCCAGAAGCAGCATCCAGGAGAAGGTGCGCACCAGAACCGAGATCCAGAAGGGGAACAGCACGCCGTAAAGCGCGATGCCGAACCAGACGCCTTCGAGGCGCGACAGGACGTAGGCGACGGGCCAGGCAAGCAGCACGCAAAGCGCCGTCACCATCACGGCGACGACGAAGGTGTTCCACATCACCTGGCGATAGACCGCGCTTTCAGCGAGCACGCCGAAGGTCGCGAACGGCCCTGCCGGATCGATGAAAGCCAGCGAGAACAGCCGCGCCAGCGGCACCACGAACAGCAGCGCCAGCACGACCAGCGCCGGGCCGAGCAGGAACGCGGTCTCGGCATGCCGGCGCGACAGCAACGCGGCCCGCGCTTTCGGTTGAGTATGGGTGCCGGCAGCGGTCACGCCCAGGCAACCTCGCTGAACACGCCCATGCCGCGCTTGCGGATCTGGCCGGCGACCACGACGCGCTGGATTTCCGACGTGCCCTCCCAGATACGGTCGACGCGGATGTCGCGGTAGAGCCGCTCGACCGGGTTCTCGCGCATGTAGCCGCGTCCGCCCAGCACCTGCAGCGCCTTGTCGATGACCCGGCCGGCGGCTTCCGAACAATAGAGTTTCAGCGCGCTGGCATGGGCATGCACGCGCTTGCGGTCGAGACCCTGGTCGATCTCCCAGGCGACGCGGTAGAGCATCGACTTGGCGGCGAAGATGTCGATGGCCATGTCGGCCAGCATGAACTCGACGCCCTGGAAATCGCGGATCGGCCGGTCAAACTGGTGGCGCGTGGTGGCATAGTCGTTGGCGATCTCGGCGGCGCGGGTGGCGGCGCCGACCGCATGCGAGGCGATCTGCAGGCGGGCCTCGACGAACCAGTCCTTGGTCAGTTCCAGGCCCTGGCCGATACGGCCCAGCATCTTGTCCTCGCCCACGGTGGTGCCTTCGAAGCGAAGCTCGGCGTGGTCGAAGGCGAAATTATGCATGAATTTCGGCGAGCGCAGATGCACCATGTTGTTCACCGGCTTGTCGACCAGGAAAAGGGTCGGCTTGTCGGGATCGTCGTCGACATGGGCATGGACGATGACGAAGTCGGATGCGTTGTAGGAGGTGACGAACCATTTCTCGCCGGTGAGATGCCATTCGCCGTTCTTCAGCACCGCGCCTGTCTTGACCCGGCGCGGGTCGGAGCCGGCCTCCGGTTCGGTGATGGCGAAGGCGCCGCGCCGGTAGCCGTGCGAGGATGGGACGAGATAGTCGCGCTTCTGCGCCTCGGTTCCGAATTTCAGGCTGACCGGCGGACGCCAGACGCAGCTCCACAGGCCGTTGGTGACGCGGCCGAGCTGTTCCTCGATCGCCGTCTGCTCGACCATGGTCAGGCCGAGGCCGCCATTTTCCTTGCTGTGATTGATGCCGGCGAGGCCCCAGTCACGCACCTGTTGCCGGACGGCCTCACGGCGCTCCATCGGCAATTCGCCATGCTCGTCGGTGATCATCTCCAGCGGCAAAAGCACCTGGTCGCAGAAGTCGCGCCCCTTTTTCGACAGTTCTTTTTCACGCGGGCTGAGGTCGAAGTTCATGGCATTTCCCTGATGTGTGTATCGTGACGAGCGGCCGGCTTCGCGGCGACCACAAGCGCGTCGACGGCGATGCAGCCGCGGTCTGAAACCATGAGCGGGTTGACGTCCATCTCGTCGATGAGGTCGCCGAGATCGGCGGCAAGCATCGAGAAGCGGGCGAGCGCGGCGACAAGCGCCGGCCTGTCGGCGGCGGGCTGGCCACGGCCGCCGTCGAGCAGCGGGCTGACCTTCAGCCTGCCGATCAGGTCGCGTGCCTGTTCGAGGCTGAGCGGCGGCAGGGCAACGGCGCGGTCTCTCAGCACCTCGATCCAGATGCCGCCGGAGGCGACGACCAGATAGGGGCCGAACTGCTGGTCGCTGACCAGGCCGAACGCGATCTCCACCCCCTTCGGCGCCATTTCGGCGACGAGCGCCTGCGGGCTGAGCCGCGCCGCCATCCCGGTATAGGCATCCGCCAGCGCGCTCTCATCCGCGAGGCCGAGATGGACGCCGCCGACATCGGATTTGTGCTGGATGCCGGGGGCGGCGGTCTTCAGCGCGACGGGAAAGCCGATTTTTTGCGCGCTGGCGAGAACACCGTCCAGCGTGGCGGCGGCGATCGATCGCGGCGTGGCGATGCCGTAGTCGGCCAGCAAGGCCAGCGCCTCGCTCTCACCGAGCGCGCCTGGCTGGGCGAGCCTACGGCGCCAGCGCTCGCGGACATCGCGCGCCACGGCGGACGGATAGGTGTGGCTGACGGCGCGCCGGTCGCGGAACGCCAGCAGGCTGCGGATGGCGTGCAGGCCCTCGTCGGTGCCGTCGATGACCGGCACGCCGGCCTCTGTCGTGGCGAGCGCCAGCGCGCGGTGGTTGACCGCACCGTAGTTGCTGACGACGCAGACCGGCTTGTTCGTCTTGGCGCTGGAGCGAATCACGGCGCGGGTGAAGCCCTCGGCGATGTAGGATCCGTCACGAATATCCTGGAACAACACGCCGATGGCCGTGTCCGGGTCGGCCAGCATGGCATCCATGCAGGCCTCGACATGCATTTCGAAGTCGAGGCCGGAGCCCCAGACATCGAGCGGATTGGCCGGCTGCAGGCCGCTGTCGAGATGGAGCCGCAATCCCTCGCGGGTCCGCTCCGTGATGGCCGCGAACGGCACGCCGGCCCTTGCCGCGAGGTCGGCGACCATTTCGCGCTCGCCGCCGGAATCGTGCAAGCTGGCCAGGCCGCCTTTCGCCGCCCGCCTGCCGGCCGAAAACAGAGTGAGGTTGGCGGCGAGCTGGTCCAGCGTGTCGACGCTCGCCACGCCCCATCTTTCGAACAAAGCCTCGTAGGCGGCATCGTCGCCGGCGATGGCACCGCTGTGGCTGGCGGCGAAGCCGGCGCTGAGCTCGGTGCGCCCGACCTTCAGCGCCACGACGGGGATGCCGAGACGGTCGGCTTTTTCCAGGCAGCGGGCGAAATCGTCCGGCCGCCGCGCCGTTTCCAGGAACAGGCCGATGACGGAGGTGGCGGGCTGGTCGAGCGCCCAGTCGACATAATCTGATGTCGTCGTCGTCAGTTCGCGGCCGCTCGAGACGCAGAGCTGGTACTTCAGACGCTGGTCGTTGTAGGCGAGCGCCGAGAAGGCCGAGCCCGACTGGGTGATCAAGGCGACGCCGCCGGGCCGCATGGGGAGGTCGGCGGCGAAACCGGAGACGCGCAGCCCGATCTGCGGGTTGCAGAAACCCATGCCGTTGCCGCCGCAGATGACGATGCCGGCCTCGCGGGCGATGTCGGTCAGCCGGCCGGCGAGCGGGTCGTTGGCCGCTCCCGTCAGGTCGCAGCTGGCAAAGATGGTGACCGCCCGGGCGCCATGGCGCGCGGCGGCCAGCAAGCCCTCTTCGAGATAGTCATTGGCCAGGCCAAGCACGACATGGTCGACCATTTCGGGCAGGCTGGCGAAGTCGGGGAAGCACGGCACGCCTTCGACCACATCGTATTTCGGGTTGATGGCGTAGAGCCGACCCTTGTAGCCGTCCATCGCCGCGGCCCGCACCATGGTGTTGCCGGGCGTGTTGGGGCGAACGGAAGCGCCGACGAAGGCGATCGACGCCGGCCGCAGCAGCGGGTCGAGGCGATGCCGCACTTGCGTCATGCCGCCAAGGGCGGCGATGGTTCCGGCCAAATCTCTGCTCCCACGGCTTGTTCCCGAAGCCTTCGTTCCGCCCATCCCGCTTTTTATGTTTTCCGGGCGGATCGGATCCACGCCGACTATAGAGTCGCATGACGATCGCGCACGCTCCGAATAGTCAGGAGGCGATGACTTGTAGTCATGGGGCGCGAGCCGACAGGCCCTGACGAGGGATCAACCGCTCAAGGTCTCGCGTTTCAGCTCGGCCATTTCGTTGAGCAGCCAGTCGCGCACCAGGATCGCCGGTTTGCGCAGCGGACGCCTGGCCGTTGCCACCAGGTAATAGTGGTCGCCGGTGCGCAACTCATGCCTGGCGCCCTTGACGAGACCCTTCTGCATCAATTCGTGCGCCACGACATGCCACCAGCCGAGCGCCATGCCGCGGCCCTTGATCGCCGCCTGGATGACCAGCGTGTAGTCGGAGAAGGTCAGGCTGCGGCTGCCCGTGGGCTGCGGATAATCGAATTGCGAGAGATAGCGCTGCCAGGGAATGCGCAATGCCCCGGACAGATGGGCGAGCGTATGCCGGCTGAGATCGCCGCAATCGTCGAGACTGCCGTGCTCGTCCAGATAGGCCGGACTGCACACGGGCAGCACGACCTCTTCCATCAGCGCCCAGCTCTGCTGCTCGGCGCTCGGCGGCTGGTTGTAGCGGATGGCGAGGTCGACGTCCTCGATCGGGCCGGTCGGCTCGCCGCGCACCAGCTGGAAGCGCAGGTCGATGCCGGGAAAGGACGCCTGGAAGCGGTCGAAGCGCGGCATGAACCAGTGCATGGCGAAAGCCGACGACAGTGACAGCGTCACCGTGCCGGCTTCGCCCTGGCGGGCCCTGATATCGTCCAGCGCGATCTCGATCTGCTGAAAGCCGCTGCCGACGGCGCCGTAGAGCAGGCGGCCATCGTCGGTCAGTTCGATGCCGGTCGGCGCGCGCACGAACAGTTTCACGTCGAGATGGCTTTCGAGCCGGGCGATCATGCGGCTGATGGCCGACTGGGTGACGTTGAACTCGCGCGCCGCGCTGGTGAAGTTGAGATGGCGTGCGGCTGCCTCGAACATGAAGATCGCGTTGGGCGACGGCAGCAGCTTGCGCAGGCTCATGACAGACGGTCCGTTTCGGTACCGAAACTTTTCGGGAAGAAAGCGCCGAGATAGGCTCGGCAGATGCGGCGCGCCTGCGTCCAGTCCGCGTTGCCGTGCCCGTCGCCGATCTGGCTCTCGACCCAGAGACCGTCGAAGATGGCGCTGAGTCCACCGGCGATCAGCCCGACGTCGGCGGCCGGCGGCTCGCTGGCGGCGAGCGCGGCGACGAGCGGTTCGAGCCGCGCCATATAGGCCCGGTTGAGTTCGCTGAAACGGGCCCTGTAGTCGGCATTGCGCGAAGTCTCGGCCCAGAATGCCGTCCACACCGCTATGTGCCGGTCGTCGGTCACATCGGAGCCGAGGTCGAGGTCGATCAGGGCTTCGAGCTTGGCCGCGGCATCCGCGTGGGCGTCGCTGCGCGCATGCCATGCCGCCCGGTACTCTTCGACCAGCGCGTCGAGCGCGGCCAGCAGCAGCCGGTCCTTGGTCTCGAAATGGAACGAGACCAGGCCGTAGCCGCAGCCCGCCTCGCGCGCGACGTCGGCCAGGGTGACGCCGGGCAGACCTTTTTGGGCAATGACGGTGATGGCTGCCTGGGTGAGGCTCTGTCGCCGCCGGGCAACCTTTTCAGCATCGCGGGTCTTCTTGTCAGGCTTGGTCAACGGTGCCGGTTCTCCCTTGGAACGATTTCGTATCCGGTTTTCGACCGGCTAAGCAATGTTTGGTGGCGGCGGTGCGTGCAGGCAACCGCTGGAATTTGCTGGTAGCCCTTTCCGAACGTTGGCGCCGCCCCTCACTGTCCTGCCGGACATCTCTCCCCGTAAACGGGGCGAGAGGGGCTGGCCGCAACGCCGGCGCATTTTCTGCGATGCCGGCGATTGGCGAAATCGGCGACAACAGCGCCCCTCGCCCCGTTTACGGGGAGAGGATGCCGGCAGGCAGGTGAGGGGCAGCGCTGACCTCGACAGTCGATGGCTCCCACCCGATCGGAAATTGTCCTTGTCTTCAAGCCATTGCCTGTACCTGCATACAACATCATTGACTGATCAATCAGTCTACGAGAATATTGGCAGGCCGCAACTGAAAACGCAGGCGCGGTCGCGCCATAAACAGGAAGCCCAGCCATGCCGCCACAGGATCTCGCCAACGACCAGCGCGCCGCACTCGACGCGCGCCACCTGATCCATCCGTGGACGGATTTCCGCGAGCAGCCGGTGCTGATCCTGGAGGAAGGCAACGGCGTCCATGTCCGTGACAGCAATGGCCATGAGATGATCGACGGCATCGGCGGCATGTGGTGCGTCAACATCGGCTATGGCCGCAAGGAGATGGCGCAGGCGATTGCCGCCCAGGCCGAGAAGCTCTGCTACTATTCGCCCTTCGGCTTCCTCTCCAACACCCCGTCGATCGAGCTGGCGGCAAAGCTTGCCGCCTATGCGCCGGGCGACCTCAACCGCGTGTTCTTCACCACCGGCGGCTCGACCGCGGTCGATACCGCGATGCGGCTGGCGAGCTTCTATTTCAACGTCACCGGACGGCCGGACAAGCGCCATGTCATCACGCGCGACCTCGCCTATCACGGCTCGACGCATCTCAGCGCCTCGCTGTCGGGAAAGCCGTCGGACCGGGGGCTGATCAGTCTCGTCGAGGACACCATCCACCATATACCGGCGCCCAATCCCTACCGGCGCCCGGACGGCATGACGGAGGCGGAATTCCTCGACGAGAAGGTGCGCGAGCTTGAGGACAAGATCCTCGAACTGGGACCTGAAAACGTCGCCTGCTTCATCGCCGAGCCGATCCTGGCTTCCGGCGGCGTCATCGTGCCGCCCGCGGGCTATCACCGCCGCACGCTCGAAATCTGCCGTCGCCATGACGTGCTCTACATCTCGGACGAGGTCGTTACCGGCTTCGGCCGCAACGGCGCGATCTTCGCTTCGGAGCCGGTCTATGGCATCGTGCCGGACATGATCACCTGCGCCAAGGGACTGACGTCGGGCTACGTGCCGCTGGGCGCGGTGATGGTCTCTGACCGGATCTACCAGGAGATCGCCGAGACGACCGAGGGCCGGATATTCGCCAACGGCTTCACCTATTCCTCGCATCCGGTGGCCTGCGCCGCCGGCCTGAAGAACCTGGAAATCATGGAGCGCGAGGATATCTGCGGCCACGTGCGCGAGGTCGGCCCCTATTTCCTGCAGGCGCTCAGGCCGCTGCTGGATTCGCCGATCGTCGGCGACATCCGCGGCAGCCATCTCATGGCCTGCGTGGAATATGTGAGCGACAAGCAGGCCAAGACCGTGCCGCCGCAGGCCTGGCGGATCGCCCAGCGCATCATCGGCGAGACCATGCCGCGCGGGCTGATGGTGCGGCCGATGGGCTCGATGGTGATCATGTCGCCGCCACTGATCATCACAAAGGCCGAAATCGACGAGCTGGCCGGCATCCTGCGCGAGGCGACCGAGGTGGTGACCGCACAGTTGCGGCGCGAAGGGCTGCTGGCGGCGTGACGAAATTGCCGGTCTTCGTCCTGGCGGGAGGCGAACCATGTCGAATGCGTGGCTGAACAGCAGGGCGAGGATGACGACCTTCGCGGCGGAGGACGCGGCCGTGTGGGCAAGTCTGCCGGCGGCGGTGCCGGCCGCGATCGCCGACCGGCTGGCGGAATTGCGCAAGAACGCCGGCGTCGCCGGCGTGGTGCAATACAGCCCCGAAGGACGGCCGCTGGCCATCGTCGTCGGCCAGCGCCGGCCGGCGGCGGCGATGATGCGCATCGTGCTCGCCTGGACCGCCGCCGGCTTCACGGCCACGGACGGCCCGCGCCTGCTGGAGACGCTGGAGAAGGAAGCGTTCGGGCAGGATGTGCTTTGCCTGCGCGCCGACGAGGAGACGGTGTTGCGGATCGGCGGCCAGTGGGAGCGCCGGGACGGGTTCCTGCAACGCTGGATCGGCATCGAGCCGACCCGTCCGCAGGAACGGACACCGCCATCCTGGCCACAGACGGCGGGCTTCACCTGCGGGCCGTCGGCGCTCGCCATGGCGATGGCAGGCCTCGATCCGGCCTTGCTGCCGGACCGGGCGCTGGAGGTCGCACTCTGGCGCGAGGCCACGACCATCATCGGTCCAAGCGGCCCCGGCGGCTGCGACCCTTATGGCCTGGCCCTGGCGGCACACCGGCGCGGGCTGCGGGCGCAAGTGTTCATGAGCAGCGCCGACCCGATCTTCCTCGACCGCGCCAGTTCGGCGGAAAGGCGCGGCCTGATGGAGTTCGTGCAGACCGGCTTCAGGCGCGAGGCCGTTGCGTCCGGCATTCCCGTTGCGCCCCGCGCCTTCGCCATCGAGGAGATCGGCCAGGCGCTCGATCGCGGCCTGCTGGCGCTGGTGCTGATCGATCAGGCGCCGATGATGGGCTACACCTGTCCGCACTGGGTGCTGGCCCACGGCCATGGCGACGGCATCTATTTCCTCAACGACCCCTGGATCGAACCCGACCGGCAGGAGCAGCCGACGGATGTTCACGACCTTCCGGTGATGGCGGCGCAGCTCGACAGGATGGCCTGGTACGGCAATCCCGCCTACCGCGCCGCCGTGCTGATCGGACCTGGCAGGCCTTGAGCCGCCGGGGCGGCGCCGATGCGCCGCCGATCCTCTGCGCTCAGAACGTTATGGCGCTGCTGAGGAAGAACGTGCGGCCAGCCTCGGGGAAGCCATCCGCCAGCTGATAGTCCTCATCCAGTATGTTGCGGATGCCGAAGTCGAAGCTGGTGTGGTCGTTCAGCCTGTAGTTCATGGTGAGGTTGACCAGGGCAAAGCCCTTGGTCTGGAAGAAATTGTTCTCCAGCCTGTCGGTCGACCAGCGCGAGCTGTAGAGTTCGACACTCGGCGAAACCGTGAAATCCTCAAAGGGCAGCCATTCGGCATAGAGGTAGGCGCTGTGATCGGGCGTGCCGACCGGCCGTAGCGTCGGCCGGATCGGATCGATCAGTTCCCGGTGCAGATAGGTATAGCGCGCGCCCAGCGTCAGGTTGGCGAGCGCTTCCCACTCGCCGTAAAGTTCGACGCCGTAGTAGCGGCCATCGCCGACATTCTGGTTCTGGTGCGTGGTCACGGCCGGATTGCTCGGCGAGGGAATCTCGACGCCCTGGATGACGTCAGTCAGGTCGCTATAGAACAGCGAGCCGCCAAGCTTGAGCGTTTCCACCGGCCGCCCGGCCCAACCCACTTCATAATTGGTGGCCTTCTCGGCCCTCAGGTCGGGATTGGCCACCGCATCGCCGAAGCGGGTGCTGTAGAGCTCGAACAGGGTGGGGAAGCGGGTGCGGGAGGATATGCTGGCGTGAAATTCCGAGGCATCGCTCTGGCGATAGATCGCCGCCATCTGCCAGTTGAAGGCATCACCTCTGCTCAGCGGATTGTCGTAGAGTTTCGGCGTTGGCGTGCCGCCGTACTCCTCGGCCTTCAGGATGCTCATGCGGTCGTAACTGATGCCGCCCACGAAATCGAGCCTGTCGGTGGCATGGAACGTGTCCTCGGCGGCGATCGACCAGGTGTCCTGGATCGTTTGCTGCCAGGGTTCCATTTTTGGCTTAGGTGTCGCGCCCGGCGCCGTCAGCTGCTGTTCGTTGTGGACGTCGCGGCGGTAATGCAGCGCCGTCTTCAACGTATTCATGGGGATCAGTTCGGTGCCGCCCTCGAGGCTGAAGCCGGCGGCGTGATCCTTGTAGTAGCTGTCGAAGGAGCGTGTCGAGACACGCTTGTCGAACTTGGCGTCGTCATAGGCCGACAGCAGATTGTCGAAGGTGTTGTAGTAGACCTTGGTCTTTACGTAGGACTCGTCGCCGACCGCCGTGTTGGAATTGAAGGCCAGGCTGCCGATGTTCCAGTAGGGCCAGTTCCAGTTGCGCTGGTAAGTCGTGCCGGGAGGCTGCGTGGTGATGCCGCGAACCGGCTCCTTGACGCTGTAGGGCGCACCCTTCTCGCCTTCCTGGTGGGTGTAGCTGATGACATATTCGTCGGTCGCGTTCGGGGTGAAGCCGGCCTTCACGTTGGCGCGCCAGTCCCTGACGTTCGAGAAGTCGCGCCGTCCGCCGTCCTCGACCACGCCGCCACCGATGGTGACCGGATCGTAATGGCGCGACAGGAACCAGCCGTCGCTGTTGCGGAACGAGCCGCTGGCCTGCAGATAGAAGTTCTCCTGCTTGGTGCCGACGGAGCCGGAGGTGGTGAAGGCGGCCACATCGCCGGTGTTGCCGAGGTCGACGCCGGTGCGAAGCTCGCCCTCGAACTCGCGCGTCGGCTTCCTGGTCACCAGATTGATGGCGCCGCCCATGCCGCCCGGTCCGCTGAGCACGGAAACGTAGCCCTTCTGGATCTGGATTTCCGCCAGGTCCGGCGTCAGAAAGCGGCCATAGTCCAGCCGGTTGTCGGCAGGCAGGTAGATGCGAACGCCGTCGACATAGAGCGGCACCTGGAACCGGTCGAAACCGCGCACGAAGATCAGCCGCTCGTTGCGGCTGCCGCCGGTGTTGGCCACCTCGACGCCCGGCGTGGTCGTCAGGGCATCGTCGAGCGTGTTGCGATTGCTCTTGTGGACCTCGTCGGCGCTGACGATGCTCTGCGAGATGGACTGGCCGCCGATCTCGGACTGCTTGTCGGCATCGCCATAAACCACGATCTGGCCGAGTTCGAACGCCTGCGGCGTTGCGCCGAACCGCTCCTGCGCCGGTGCGTGCTGTTCGTCGGCCTTCTTCTTCTTGATGTCAGGTTTTTCCTGGGCCGCGGCACTCCCGAGCATCACGGTGCCGGACAAAAGAACAAACGAAATTCCAGACAATATGCGTCGCATTGATCGCCCCCGATCATTTTTCAAAGCCGATGACGACCGCCGGAGTTGCCTGTCCGGCTGCGAGGCTTCCCACAGCCCTGCCGGTCGTCGTTATATCTGCATGAATACAGAGGTTCGCGAGACGATCAAGAGCCGTTAGCCGATTACACTGGTACAAAGGGCAGCTCATGACTGTGGCAGGCGGGACCGGTTCATCGACCTGCTTGCCGGTCGCTTGACCGATCTATCCGATCGACCATAACAATGGCCGCCCGTGCAGCGCTGGACCATGGAGACGATGATGAACAGGCGCGTGTTTCTGATCGGCCTTTCACTGCTGCTCCAGATGTTGCTCTGGCTGCCGGGCGTGGCGGGCGCGCAAGCCGGCGTGTTCGTCGATGCGGCCGGTCGCAAGGTCGAGATCCCTGATGGCGTCCATCGCGTGCTGGCGGCGGGGCCGCCGGCCTCGGTGCTGCTCTATGCGCTTGCGCCCGACAAGATGGTCGGCTGGGTGCGCGAGCCGAGCGCGGAGGAAAAGGCGTTCATCGCGCCAGCCTATCGCGACCTGCCGGCGCATGGCCGCCTGACCGGCAAGGGCAACACCGCCAATCTCGAGATGGTGCTCAAGATGAAGCCCGATCTCATCATCGACGTCGGCACGGTGGACCCCACCTATGCCTCGCTGGCCGACCGGGTGCAGCAGCAGACCGGGATTCCCTATGTGCTGATCGACGGCGCATTCGCCAGGACGCCGGACTCGCTGCGCCAGGTGGGGGAACTGCTCGGCGAAAAGGAGCGCGGCGAGGCGCTGGCGCGCTATGCAGAAACCTCGCTCAAGCGCGTCGAGGCGCTGGCCGCCGGCATCGCGCCCGACAAGCGTCCGCGCGTCTACTACGGACGCGGCCCCAAGGGTCTGGAAACGGGGCTCGCCGGATCGATCAACATGGAAGTGCTCGGCGCGGTGGGGGCGGTCAACGTCGCCGAGGCGGCGGGCAAGGGCGGGCTGGCCAACGTGTCGGTCGAACAGGTGCTGTCGTGGAATCCGGATGTCATCCTGACGCTCGATCCAAACTTCCAGGCCTCCGTGGCGAACGACCCGCAATGGGCAGGCATCGCGGCGGTCAAGCAGGGACGCGTCTACCGCGCGCCGACCCTGCCGTTCGGCTGGTTCGACTCCCCGCCTGGCGTCAACCGCCTCGTCGGCGTCTCATGGCTGGAGAGCGTGCTCTATCCGCAGAGCCAGGTCGACCTGCGGTCGGAAGCGCGCGGCTTCTACAAGCTTTTCTACCATGTCGAGGTCAGCGACGCGCAGCTTGACGAGCTGCTCGGCCCCGCCAAGCCATGACCAGCGGCGGGCTCCGGCGCGAGCCCCCGGCAAGCCGCATGCCGGCATGGGTCGGCAAGGCTGTCCCCTGGATCCTGCTGGTGGCGGTGACGCTGGCGGCGCTGGCTAGCGGCAAATATAGCGTTTCGATCCACGATATCGTCCTTGTCCTGGCCGCCAAGCTGAGCGGTTCGGCCAGCGGCCTGCCCCAGAATGTCGAGACGGTGATCTGGAACGTGCGGCTGCCGCGCGTCGCTTGCGGATTGCTCGTTGGAGCCTCGCTCGCCGTGGCCGGCGCCGTCTATCAGGGCCTGTTCCGCAACCCGCTGGTGTCGCCCGACATTCTGGGCGTGTCGGCGGGATCCAGCCTTGGCGCGGTGCTCGGCATCTTCCTGTCGCTGCCGGTGCTGGCGATCCAGAGCATGGCGTTCGCCGGCGGCCTGGCCTCGGTGGCGCTGGTCTACGCCATCGGCGCCGCCGTGCGCAGGCACGATCCGGTGCTCGTGCTCGTCCTGGCCGGCATCGCCGTCGGCGCCCTGCTCGGCGCCTGCATCTCGCTGGTCAAGGTGCTGGCCGACCCCTACAACCAGCTGCCGGCAATCACCTTCTGGCTGCTGGGCAGCCTGGCCAGCGTCACGCAGGGCGACTTCCTTTCGGTGTTGCCGGCGATGATCATCGGCCTGGTGCCGATCGTGCTGCTGCGCTGGCGGCTCAACCTGATGACCCTCGACGACCAGGAAGCGCGCGCGCTTGGCATCGAGACGACACGCATGCGGCTCGTGCTGATCGCCTCGGCGACGCTGATGACGGCGGCGGCGGTTTCGATCTCAGGCATCATCGGCTGGATCGGCCTTCTGGTGCCGCATGTGGCGCGCGCCTTCGCCGGGCCGAATTTCTCGCGCCTGCTGCCGGTGGCGCTGCTTTTGGGCGGCGGCTACCTCGTCTGCGTCGACACGCTGGCGCGCAGCATCGCGCCGGTGGAGGTGCCGCTAGGTATCCTCACGGCCGCCATCGGGGCTCCGTTCTTCATCTGGCTGCTGACGACGACGAGGCAGGGCTGGCAATGACGCTGTCGGCGGTCGACCTGTCCTTCGGCTACCGCGGAACGCCGCTTGGCCGCGGCCTGACCCTGACCGTCGAGCCGGGCGAGGTGCTGTGCCTGCTCGGACCCAATGGCTGCGGCAAGACCACGCTGTTCAAGACGTTGCTTGGCCTGATCCCGAGCCTCGGGGGCCGGCTCGAACTGGATGGACGGGCGGTCTCCTCGTTCTCGCGGGCGGAATTCGCCAGGCGTGTCGGCTACGTGCCGCAAGCCAGCGCCGGCTATTTCCCGTTCGAGGTGCGCGACGTGGTGCTGATGGGTCGGGCGAGCCGGATCGGAATTTTCGCGGCGCCATCCCGGGCCGATCAAGCCATCGCCATGGGCGCGCTCGAGACGCTCGGTATCGCGCATCTTGCCGCGCGCAGTTTTTCGGCGATCAGCGGCGGCGAGCGTCAGCTGGCGCTGGTCGCGCGGGCGCTGGCGCAGGAGCCCGGCATGCTGGTGATGGACGAGCCGACGGCGAGCCTCGACTTCGGCAACCAGGCACGGGTGCTCGAACGCATCGGCACGCTGGCCGCCTCCGGATTGACGATCGTGCTTTCAACGCACGATCCGGGCCACGCCTTCGCCTGCGCCGACAGGGTGGCGCTGATGAAGAGCGGCGCCATCGTGGCGACCGGCGCACCCGAGACGGTGCTCACGGCGCAGGCTCTCGGCTCGCTTTACGGCGTCGATGTCGCCGTCTCGTGGCTCGAACAGGCGCGGCACCATATCGCCGTGCCTGTCCTGCGGACGTCGCGCGCGCGTCAGGCTCCGAGCGGATAGGGCATGTAGCCGACGAAGCCGGCGATCTTCCAGCTGCCGCCAACCTTGCGGCAGAAATACAGCGTCTGCCATTTCAAGCGGTCGACGCTGCCGTCCGCCTTGGCGACCGAGCCATCGAACTTCTTGTGCAGCACGGCGCGGTCACCATCGACATCGATGTCGCGCAGATTGGTGACGCGAAACAGCGCCTCGCGCAGCGGTTCGGCGAATTTCGTCGCCGCCGTTTCCCCGGCCTGGCGCAGCCATTCGTCGCGATAGATTTCCAGCCTGGGGAATTGCAGCCGCCAGGCGTCGGCATTGGCCAGGAAATGCGCGTGCATGCCGAAGAAGCTCTCGGCGATGAAATCGTTCTCGACCATCGACCAGTCCTGGCCGATGAAGGCGTCGATGTCGCGCCGCACCAGCATCTCCCACAGCGCGTGGCGGTCGGCGTCGCCTGTTGGAAACGGGTTCTTGTCGAAGGTCATCGTCGGGGTCTCCGGTCTCGTAGGGGCATCTGTCCGCCGCGGCATGAGCCCGTCCGGCAAGCGCGCACGATGCAAGCGCTTCTGTAATAAAGCAACACGGATTTCAAACAATGTTGCTTTCCAACAAGGCCCCTATCGGGACGGCCGCGATCGCGATAAATCTTGTGCGAAGCGGGCGCCGCCCTGGTGTCCCGTCGCGTGACCGGAGGAGGTTGTCCCTTGCCCAAGCAGACTTTTGGAACATCCCATGTGCCGCTGTCGCCCGCCGTGCGGGCCGGCGATTTCGTCTTTGTCTCGGGCCAGGTTCCCGTCGGCGGCGACGGCATCGTGGTCAAGGGCGGCATTACGGAACAGACCGAGCAGGTGCTTGCCAACGTCAAGGCGGCACTGGCGCTCGCCGGCTGCACCATGGACGATGTGGTCAAGACCACCGTCTGGCTGGAGGACGCGCGTGACTTCGGCGCCTTCAACGCGGTCTATGCCAGGCATTTCCCCAGGAATCCGCCGGCCCGCACGACCGTCGAATCCAGGCTGATGATCGACATCAAGATCGAAGTCGAGGCGGTCGCCTACCGGCCGGCCTGACCCAAGACATACGAGGCGGAGGTTTTCCCATGCAATTCGACCTCCTCGTGAAGGGCGGCCGGCTGATCGATCCTGCGTCCGGCATCGATGCGCCACGCGATGTCGCCATCGCCAGTGGCAGGATCGCCGCGATCGACGCCGATATCCCGGCGGATCGCGCCGCCCAGCTCGTCGACGCGGCGGGCTGCATCGTCGCGCCAGGCCTGGTCGACTTGCACAGCCACGTCTACTGGGGTGGCACCTCGCTCGGCGTCGATGCCGACAGGCTGGCGGCCAAGAGCGCAACCACCACCTTCATCGATGCCGGCAGCGCCGGCGCCGGTAATTTTCTCGGCTTCCGCCGCCATGTCATGGAGCGGTCGAGGGCGCGCATCCTGGCCTATGTCAACATTTCCTTCGCCGGCATTTTCGGCTTCTCGCAGACCGTGTCGGTGGGCGAGTGCGGTGATCTCAGGCTCTGCGAGCCGCGCGAGGTGGTGGCGGCGGCGCGCGAGCACGCCGATGTCGTCGTCGGCGTCAAGGTGCGTTCGGGCAAGCATGCCGGCGGCTCGAGCGGCATCGCGCCGGTCGATCTGGCGCTGGAAGCGGCCGACAAGGCCGGACTGCCGCTGATGGCCCACATTGACGAGCCGCCACCCGGGCGCTCGGAAGTGCTGCCGCGCCTGCGCCGGGGCGACATCCTCACCCACTGCTTCCGGCCGTTCCCCAACGCGCCTGTCTTCGCTTCGGGCGCCGTGCGGCCCGACATGCGCCTCGCCCGCGAGCGCGGCGTCATCTTCGACCTCGGCCATGGCATGGGCTCGTTCGACTTCGAGGTCGCCCGCGCCATGCTGGCGGAAGGGCTGGCGCCCGACGTGATCTCGAGCGACGTGCATCTCTACTGCGTCGACGGTCCGGCCTTCGACATACTGGTGTGCATGTCGAAGCTGATGGCACTCGGCATGCCGCTGGTCGAGGTGCTGCGAGCAGCGACGCAAGGACCGGCGCAAGCGATCGCGCGGCCCGATCTCGGCACGCTGGCGGTCGGCACGGTCGGCGACGTCGCCGTTCTTCGCCAACGGTCCGGCCGCTTCACCTTCGTCGATGCCGTCGGCGCCTCCCTCGTCGCCGACCAGCGGCTGGTTTCGGAGGGCATCGTTATCGGCGGCACATGGTGGCCGAACGAAGCGGTCGACGATGTGAGCGAGACGGAGCGTTTTGAGCCGCATGCCGCCCATACCCATGTCGAGGTGGCGGCCAGGCATTTCGGGCACCGGCATGATTAGCTGATCTCCCCCCTTGTGGGGGAGATGCCCGGCAGGGCAGAGGGGGGCGTGCCGGAACGCGAACCTTCGTCAGACTGCGATCGAGCAAGTACCTCCGACGGATACGCTGGCGGGACAGCGCCCCCCTCTGGCCTGCCGGCCATCTCCCCCACAAGGGGGGAGATCGGCAGCTTCACCGCCGCGCGTTGCTCACCGGCCCATACACCTGCGTATCGATGCCCTCCATGCGCGCCTTGATCTGCAGCGCCACATATTTCGAATAGAAGCGCGACAGCGCCAGGTTGCCGCCATGGAACCACAGCGCTTCCTGTGCCGTCGGCTTCCACATGTTGCGCAGCTCGCCCTGCCACGGGCCGGGATCGCCCTTGACGCCCGAACCGAGGCCCCAGCACGGGCCGACCTTGTCGGCGACCTCGCGCGAGACGAGCGCGGCGACATTCTCGTTCATGGACTGGTAGCCGGTGCAGGCGATGATAGCGTCGGCCTCGAGTTCGGTGCCGTCCTCGAACAGGATGCCTTTTTCCGTCAGGGCCTTGATCGGGACGCCGCTGCGGATGCCGATCTTGCCGTCGATGATCAGGTCCGAGGCGCCGACATCGATGTAGTAGCCCGAACCGGTGCGGTAGGCCTTCATCAGCAGGCCGGTCTCGTCGTCACCGAAATCGAGCGCGAAGCCCGATGCGGCGAGCCGTTCGTAGAAATCGGCATCGCGCGCGCGGATGACATCGTACAGCGCCCGCTGGCCCTTGGGCACCAGCGCGAAGGGCGTCGAGGCGACGATCATGTCGGCCTTCTCGGTGGTGATGCCGCGCGCCAGCGCATCTTCCGAGAAGATCTCGAAGCCGACCTGCATCAGCGTGTCCGACTTGACCACTGTCGTCGGCGAGCGCTGGATCATGGTGACGTCGGCGCCGCTTTCCCAGAGGTCGACGCAGACATCATGGCCCGAGCTTGCCGCGCCGATGACCGCGACGCGTCTGCCGCGATATTTCTCGCCGCTCGCATACTGGCTGGAATGCAGCAGCTCGCCCTTGAACCGGTCCGCACCCTCCAGGTCGATCTTGCGCGGCGGGCCATACGCGCCGGTGGCGAAGACGATGTGCTTCGGCTTCAGCGTGATCCGCCGGCCGACACGGTCGACCACCACGGTCCAGACCTTTTCCTTGTCGTCGTAGGAGGCGCTGAGGCACTTGGTGGCGACCCAGTAATTGAGCTCCATGACCCGCGTGTACATTTCCAGCCAGTCGCCCATCTTGTCCTTGGGCGTGAAGACAGGCCAGTTGTCGGGAAACGGGATGTAGGGGAGATGGTCGTACCAGACCGGATCGTGTAGCACGAGCGTGCGGTAGCGGTTGCGCCAGGAATCACCCGGCCGCGCGTTCTTCTCGATGACGATGGTTGGCACGCCGAGCTGCCTGAGCCGGGCACCCAGCATGATGCCGCCCTGGCCGCCGCCGATGACCAGGCAATAGGGCTGCTCCGAAGCGCCGAGATCGCGCGCCTCGCGCGCCCGCGCCTCCGACCAGGTCTCGCGCTCGGGATCCGCCTTGTGGCGCACGCCGAGCGGGCGGCCTTGCCCCTTGCGCTCCTCGAAACCCTTCAGCTCGGTCATCGCCGTGAACAGCGTGCGGCAGCGTCCTTCGCGCAGGCGCAAAATGCCCTGGCCGGTGGCGACAGCGGTTTCGAAGGTGAACCAGGCCTCGATCGTGCCCTCCTCCGAGGTCGCTTCGCCGGTGATCCGCCACGCATGGGGCTTTGTCGTCGCCAGCGTCGATCCCAGCATGCCGGCGATGGCGTCGCGGCCTTCCATCGTGGTGACGTTCCAGGTGAAGGCCAGGAGATCGCGCCAGTAGCAGTCGTCGACGAACAGATTGCTTGCAGCCGTCGCATCGCCGGCTTCGAGGGCCTGCGCCAGGGAATGGAGCCATGCGGCGGCCTGTTTGGTTGGTGCGATGTCGAGCATTCTGTCTCTTTCCCTCTTCACTTTTCACATTGCGCCGACGCCTCTCCCTTCTCCCCTTGTGGGAGAAGGTGGCCTCGCGAAGCGAGGTGGGATGAGGGGTGTTCCAGGGAACACCAACGCGTCACTTCGCTTGTACACCCCTCATCCGTCTCGGCGCTGCACGCCGATCCACCTTCTCCCACAAGGGGAGAAGGGAAGACGCCCCCCTAATCCCCCAGCGGCTCCATTTCCTTCCCCGTCCGGTGGATCTGGGCGTTGTATTTGATGCGGCGCACCGTCTCGCGCGCCGAACCGTCCAGCTTGTAGGCCGAGGCCACGGCCAGCAGGTCGATCATCGCCAGGAAGGCGTAGCGCGAGGCGGTGGGCTTCAGCGTGTCGGGATATTCGGGCACGGCAACCGTCAGCCTGACGTCGCAGGCGCGCGCGAGCTCGGTGTCTGGCGCGGTTACGGCGATCGCGTTGGCACGGTAGTGTTTTGCGAGCTCGACCGCCTCGATCACCTCGCGGGTGCGTCCGGTCGCCGAAATGGCGATCACCAGGTCGCCCGGCTTCAGCGTCGAGGCGGTCATGCGCATCAGATAGGGATCGCACTGGGCGCTGACCGTAATGCCGTAGCGAAACAGCCGGTACTGCGTTTCCTGCGCCAGCGCCGACGAACTGCCGCCGAGGCCGAAGACGGTGACCTGGCGCGCGCGGGCGATCAGTTCGGCCGCCTTCTCCAGTTGCCCCGGATCGAGCTGCCGCTCGGCCTCCTGCAGCGCCCGGCGCGCTTCGCCGAACACCGCATTCCAGTACGGCATGCCGTTGTCGCTCTCCCTGCCGGGCGAGGTGTCGAGATAGAGCGCGCCGACGACGAGGCTCTGCGCCAGCTTCAGCTTGAAGTCGCGCACGCCCTCGCAGCCGATGGCGCGGCAGAACCGCGTCACCGTCGGTTCGCTCACGCCGGCGCGCTGGGCGAGCGCGGCATTGGAGGCGTCGACGGCGTATTTGACGTCGTCCAGCACGACATCGGCGACACGGCGCTCGGCCGGGCGCAACTCCGCGTAGGTATCCTTGACCAGCGAGATGATGTCGGGGATGCGCCTGATATCGCGCCCTTCCGTTTCGCTGTGTTCGCGGCTGTCAGCTTCGCTCATGAGGTCGATCTTCCCTGCCCTTTTCGACCTGACCTCTTACCATGGTTGCACGCTGCCGTTCCATCTGACCGGTCCCGCTGCAACCGCTGCGTGCCGCAAGGGAATGCCGGTAGTCCGAAGCGTGAGTATGTAGGAAAGCAACACGCAATTCAAGATCGTATAATCGGTTTAAAAACAACAGGATACGAACCATCCGAACTTTTCCTGATAAGCGTATCACCGCGACCGCTTGACAGCAAAGTAGGATAGTTACAGACTGATTTTCAACAAGTCCGATGACCATAGGATCATCGTGCAATCTCCGAGGGGCGGATGAACACGGGCGAAACAACAGCGCCTAAGCTTGGCGTGCAGGCGGCGACCAAAATCTATCGCACGGCATCCGGCGACCTCCTGGCGCTGGACCGCTGCAATCTCGACGTCAGGGCCAATGAAATCGTCTCGATCGTCGGCCCGTCCGGTTGCGGCAAGACCACGCTGTTATGGTCGATGTCGGGCCTGCACAGTCTGACCGGCGGCGAAATCCGGCTCGATGGCAAGAAGATCACCGGACCGCATCCCGACATCGGCATCGTGTTCCAGGAAGCGAACCTTTTGCCGTGGCGCAATCTCGACGCCAACATCCGCTTTCCCTTCGAAATCAAGGGCGAGAAGCCTGACCGCGCCTGGATCGCGCATCTGCTGAACCGCGTCGGCCTCGACGGCTTCGGCGGCAAGTTCCCGCGCGAGCTTTCGGGCGGGATGCAGCAGCGCGCCGCGATCGTGCGTGCCCTGGCGCTGAAGCCCTCCGTGCTCTTGATGGACGAACCGTTCGGCGCGCTCGACAGCTTTACCCGCGAAGAGATGAACCGGCTGGTCGAGGAGATCTGGCTCGACACCAAGACCACCATCGTCTTCATCACCCACTCGATCGAGGAAGCTATTTTTCTCTCGGACCGGGTGGTGGTGCTGAGCGCGCGGCCGGGTCGCGTCGCGAAGGAATACCGCGTGCCGTTCCCCCGCCCGCGCTCGCTCGAGATCATGGCGACACGCGAGGTGTTCGACCTCACCAACCGGATCAAGATGGATATCGTCGGCGAGCGCGCCGCGCCGAAGCCGACGGAGCAGCAGCGCGGCAGCGCCGAGATCGTGAGGATCAGGCCATGAGCGACGCCATTCCGGAATTCTCCAAGTCCAGATCGGGCGCCAAGTCGGGAGACGGACAGGACGTCAGCCTGACCAACCTTTCCGCCTTTGCCAGCGGTCCCGGCATCCAGTCGGGCAAGGAGGTCGCCGCCATCGTCGCGGTGGCGGTGATCATCATCGGCGGCATCGAGCTGGCGCTACGGCTGTTCCACGTGCCGCTCTACATCATGCCGCCGCCAAGCTCGATCGCCTATGCGCTGTTCGACGAGTTTCCGCTGATCGCGCCGCATCTCGGCTACACGCTGGTCGAACTGGTGTCGGGCTTTGCCATCGGCGCGGCCGTCGGCCTGGTGCTGGCCGCCGTCATCACCCAGTTCCCCTTCGCCGAAAAGATCGTCGCGCCTTACATCCTGCTGCTGGTCACCACGCCGATGCTGGCGCTGGTGCCGCTGCTCATCCTGCGCTTCGGTTTCGGCTACACGCCGCGCATCATCGCGGTGGCGCTGGCCGCCGGGCCGATGGTGATGATCAACGCCGCCACCGGCTTTCGCCGCGTCGACAGCGCCAAGATCGCGCTGGCGCGTTCCTATGGTGCCAGCACCTTGCAGATCTTCTGGAAGATCCGCGCGCCGATGGCGCTGCCGATGATCCTGGTCGGGCTGATGATCGGCGCCATCTTCGGCCTGCTCACGGCGGTCGGCGCCGAAATGGTCGGCGGCGGCTTCGGGCTCGGCAACCGGCTGACGACCTATTCGTCGATGATCCAGATGCCGCAATTCTTCGCCGTGGTGCTGATCCTGTCGATGCTCGGCATCCTGATCTACGTGCTGTTCTTCCTGATCGGCAAGAAGTGGGCGAGCTGGGAGGCATAGAGCAAAGGCGATGATGGCGCCCGGGAGGCGGGCGGCAAGAGACTGACGTCAAACAAAAAGGGGAAAGCAATGACCAAAGAGAATTTCGTTCGCCAGGCGGGCATGAGCCGCCGCTATTTCCTGCAGGTGACCGGTGCCGGGCTGGTGACGGCGACGACGCTCGGCGCCACCGGCATGAGAGCCCGGGCCGAGGCGTATGGCAAATTCACCTGGATCTCGCCGCGCGGCACGCTCGAAGTGCTCGACGACTATCCCTATTGGGCGGCCAAGAAGGCCGGCTATTTCGACGGGCTCGACACCGACATGCAGCCGGGTCCGTCCGACGGCACGGCGACGGTGAAATTCGTCGATGTCGGCCAGGCCGACATGGGCTTTCCCTCGCCGGGCGTGTTCTCCTTCGCCATCCAGAACGGCATGAAGCTGAAGTCCGTGTTCCACATGGGCGCGCGCGACACGTTCTCCATCGCCTTCCGCAAGGGCGAGGGCTCGAACGACCTGAAGAAGCTGGAAGGCAAGACCATCCTGCTCGGCTCCGCCGCCTGGCAGGCGATCACCGACCCGCTGCTCGCCGCGCAGGGCGTCGACATCAAGAAGGTCAAGTATGTCGAGGCCGGCTGGCCGACCTGGGGCACGGCGCTGGCCGGCGGCCAGGGCGACGCGGCGCTGTCCTGGGAAGGCCTGCGCGCGGAGTGGATCGCCAAGGGCCTCGACTTCGAATACTGGCTGGGCGTCGAGCACTCCAAGCTGCCGGCCAACACCTTCGTCGTGCGTGCCGCCGACCTCGAGGACGCCGACAAGAAGGCGTTCCTGGAGAAGTACCTGCGCGGCTGGGCGATGGGGCTGGAATTCGGCTACCAGAATCCGCGCGCCGCCGTCGAGGCGGTGTTCGAACAGTTCCCGACATTGGCCAAGAATCTCGGTCCCGAACTCGGCACCACGTCCATCCTGCAGCAGATCAACGTCTTCCGTGGCGACATGGACAAGCGCGGCGGCTGGGGCTCGCACGACATGGCGAGCTGGCAAGGCTTCTTCGACGAGATCCACAAGATCGGCCAGATCACCAATCCGGTAAAAGCCGAGGACGTCTGCACCAACGACCTCATCCCGGCGGCCAACGACTTCGACAAGGCCAAGGTCAAGGCCGATGCCGACGGCGCGAAACTGTCGGAAGGGTTCGCCGCGCTCGATGTCGAGAAGATCAAGGCGCATCTGTTCGATTCGGCGGTGAAGTAGGACTGCAAAAAGAGGCTCCTTTCCTCTCCCTCCGGAGGGGGGAGAGGTGGCGCCGCGAAGCGGCGACGGAGTGGGGGAAGGCGTTCGCCAAACGCTTAATCGCCGCAAGCCAGGCACAATCTGGCGAGAAAGAAAACTCAGGCGGTCGCGAAGGGTCGACCCCCACTCCGTCGAGCTACGCTCGACACCTCTCCCCCGATCGACGGGGGAGAGGAAGGCGCCAGGCAATGAGGGGCGGCGCAAACCTGGATGACCAATGTGGGCGGTACTGTCGCCGCCCAAGATTCAATCAAGAACTGGGAGGCTGATGTGGCCGACAAGGTAAGAGTGCTGGTCGTGGGGCTGGGCAATATGGGCGCGTCGCATGCCAGCGCCTATCATCGCTCCGAAGGGTTCGAGATCGTCGGCATCATGAGCCGCTCGATCAAGAGCAGCAAGAAGATCCCGGCCGAGCTTTCCGGCTATCCGCTCTTCGAGGATTTCGACCTGGCCTTGAAGGAGACGAAGCCGGACGCCGTCTCCATCAACAGCTGGCCGAACACGCATGCCGAATACGCGCTGAAGGCGATCGCGGCCAATTGCCATGTGTTCATGGAAAAGCCGCTCGCGACCAACATCGAGGATGCCGAGAAAGTGGTGGCTGCGGCGCGGGCGAAAAACCGCAAGCTGGTGCTCGGCTATATCCTGCGCGTCCATCCGTCCTGGATGAAATTCATCGAGGTTGGCAAGACGCTGGGCAAGCCGCTGGTGATGCGGCTCAACCTCAACCAGCAGAGCAGCGGCAGCGCCTGGCACTGGCACAAGAACCTGATCGATTCGCTGATCCCGATCGTCGACTGCGGTGTCCACTATGTCGACGTCATGTGCCAGCTGACCGGCGCCAGGCCGGTGCGGGTGCATGGCATCGGCGCGAAACTCTGGGCGGAAGCCGACAAGCAGAATTACGGCCATCTGCATGTCACTTTCGATGACGGCTCGGTCGGCTGGTACGAGGCCGGCTGGGGCCCGATGATGAGCGAGACGGCTTACTTCGTGAAGGATGTCGTCGGCCCCAAGGGCGCGGTCTCGATCGTCGCCGGCCAGGGAGCGGGCGATGCAAAGGACGCCGAGGAGGTTTCCGATTCCGCCGATATCGACCGGCACACCAAGACCGACGCGCTGAAGATCCACTACGCCGCCGTCGACGGCGACAAGAATTTTTCGAAACCCGACGAGATCGTCAGCATGGAGGACGAGCCCGGCCACCAGGAACTGTGCGATCGCGAGCAGGCTTTCTTCCTGCGCGCCATCCGCGAAGACCTCGATTTGACCGAGCAGATGGACGCGGCGGTCAACAGCCTGCGCATCGTGCTGGCCGCCGAACAGAGCATCGTGCTCGGACGCACCGTCGAACTGGCCTGACGCAATCCGGCCGCTGGCGCTGGAGACGGCGCCGGCAGCGCAGGAGTTTCTCCCTTCTCCCCGTCCCTATACGGGGAGAAGGTGCCGGCAGGCGGATGAGGGGCAGCGCTTACCTTTGCAATCGGCCGGTGGCGATGGCTCGCGCATTCTTGAGTGCGGCGGCGAGAGCATGGAAATTTGGGAGAGAGACATGGTCACCGACAGTCTGCTGAAAACCTATACGGAGTCCGACGCGCTGGCTCTCGCCGACCTCGTGCATCGGGGCGAGGTCTCGCCGGCCGAGCTGACCGAGGCGGCGATCACCGTCATCGAAAGCGTGAACCCCGCGCTCAACGCAGTGATTCATCGCCTCTATGACATGGCGCGTGCGCAGGCGGGCGCCGTCGACAAATCGGCTCCCTTCGCCGGCGTGCCGTTCCTGCTCAAGGAACTGGCCTCGTCCTGGGCGGGCACGCCCAACACCAATTCTTCCTTCTACCTCAAGGATGTCGTTGCCGATTTCGACACCGAGGTGGTCCGCCGCATGAAAAAGGCCGGGCTGGTGCTGGTCGGCAAGTCGAACGCGCCGGAAAACGGCTGGTCGATCACGACCGAGCCGAAGCTTTACGGCACGACGAAGAACCCCTGGAAGGAAGGCATCACGCCCGGCGGCTCGAGCGGGGGCGCTGCCGCCGCCATCGCCTCGCGCATGGTGCCGATCGCGGAAGCCAGCGACGGCGCCGGCTCGATCCGCGTGCCTGCCTCGTGCTGCGGCATCGTCGGGCTGAAACCATCGCGCGGCCGCGTCAGCCTCGCGCCGTTCGGCGACTATTGGTATGGCGGCGCCTATTTCCTGTGCTGCTCGCGCAGCGTGCGCGATACGGCGGCCTATCTCGACGCCGTGGCCGGCGCGCTGCCGGGCGATCCCTACACGCCGCCGGTGCCGGACGGCTCCTGGCTCACCCTGTCGGCGAAGGCGCCCAGGAAGCTGCGCATCGGCTTCACCGTCACGCCGCCCAACGGCACCGCCATCGACCCGGAGGTGAAGGCCGCGGTGCTGGCGACCGTCGCGGCGCTTGAAGGCCTCGGCCACCATGTCGAGGAGCACGACATGCCGCTCGACGCCGACGGCGTGTGGGCGACCTACACCAACATGACCTGCGTGCAGACGGCGGCGACCTTCGACTATCTGGAAACGTTGATCGGCCGGCCGGTGGCGCCTGGCGACGTGGAGGCGGTGACCTGGGCGATCATCGAGCGCGGCCGCGCCACCAGCGGCACCAGGCACATTTCCGACGTCGAGCGGTTGCGGCAGGTCGGCCGCGACATCGTCGGCGATCTCGATGGCTACGATCTCTTCGTCACGCCGACGCTGACGCAGCTGCCGCGCCCGTTCGGCTTCTACGACATGTCGGAGACCGACATCGACCGCTACAACGCCAAATGGACGGACGCCGTCTTCGCCTTCCCCTTCAACATCTCTGGCCAGCCAGCGATCTCGCTGCCGCTGGGATGGTCGAAGGGTGGGGTGCCGATCGGCGTGCAGCTCGTCGGCCGCTATGGCGACGAGGCGACGGTGCTGGCCGCCTCGACGCAGCTGGAGCAGGCGATGCCGTGGAAGGAGCGGCGCCCGCCGGTGAGTGGTTAGTTAGCCGGAAAAGCAGGGGAGTGGCAGGGCATCGGCGGTTGCGCTCTACGACGCCCCCCTCTGGCCTGCCGGCCATCTCCCCCACGGGTGGGGAGATCGGCAGTTTCGGCGCCGGCCCTTCTCCTTGCCACGTACAAAATTGGCGAAGGCAGTCGTGTCAGTCAATCTCCCCCCTCGTGGGGGAGATGCCCGGCAGGGCAGAGGGGCGCCGTAGAACGCCGGCCTACCCAATCCTCTCCAGCCGCCTCGGCAGCCGGTTCATCGCAACCGGGCCGTCCGGCGTGATCAGGAACTGGTCCTCGAGATTGAAGCTGGCGAGGCCATCGATATAGAGCGGGATTTCGAAGGCCAGCACCATGCCGGCCTCGATCGCGACATCGCTGTCCGCCGCGATGAACGGCCATTGCTCCGAAAACACCGACTGGCCGACGCCATGGCCGAAATGGCCGCGCCGGAAAGAGGGCAACCCCTGCCGGGCGAGGCTGGCGGTGGTGACCCGGTGGACGTGGCCAAGCGTGTTGCCGGGGACAAGTTCGGCCAGCCCGTCCTCGAAGGCGCGTTCGGCGATGGCGTGGAGTTCGGCCTGATCGGCGGAAGGCGGACCGAAGGTGAAATTGCGCGACATGTCCGAGGCGTAGCCGCCGACCGTGCAGACCATGTCGCATTTCAACGGATCGCCGGCCGCTGCCTTGGCGTCGGCGCCCCTGGCCCGCGCGCCGAGCGTGACATATTCGGCGGTGACGACGGGATGGGAGAGCCCCGCCGCCGCGTCGGCGACGCCCTTGCGGTAGAGTGCGACGAGGTCGGCCTGACGCATGCCGGCCATCGCGTCCACCTGCAAGCGCTCCAGCCCGGCCTCCGACAGGATGATGCCTTGCCGCAGGAGGTCGATCTCGCGTGCCTGCTTGATCGCCCTCAGCCTGTCCAGCACTGGCGACCCGTCGACCATCGGGCAGCGGGGCAGCAGTGTGCGCATGACCGAGAAATCGGCGACCGGCACGAAGTCGAGATCGATGCCGAGCGTTGCCTGGCCGAGTTCGAAGTCCTCCAGCATGGCCTGCAGCTGGCGCACCGAGCCGGTGAGATCGAAGGTGGCGGGGCGCGAAAAGTCCGGATCCCGGCCGAGCGATGCCAGTCCGGCTTCGATCCGGTCCGGCAGCGATTTGCCTTGTGACGACACCTCGACCGGCGCGGATTCGATCCAGATTGCGTGTGAGCGCACGGCCGCCTCGGGCAAGGCGGCCCGCAGCTGCGCTGCGTTGAAGTCGGCGGCGACGATGCCGATCGGCAGGTCCTGTCTGGCCGGGATGACGACGAAACCGCCGCCGGCGCGCCGGAACAGCCCCGCGGGGCCTATCCATGCACCGGTCGCATAGTGGAAGGCCTCCGGTGCGCTGAGCACCAGCGCCGAAATGCCGGCGCGCTGCATCAGCTCGGTGGCGTGCTGGCGGTCGACGAAGCCCGTCATGATCTGTCTCCGGTGTGCAGGGCGACACCGGAGCATTCCGCGTGCGGACAATCAAGCGGAGTGCTTACGATATTGATGCCCGGCATGCCTTTACGATTTCGTCATCCGCGGGCGGAGCAAGGAGCGTAGCGACGTGGCGCAGACCCCTGGAGCTGCTCTGCAGCCCAAGGGATCCATGCCGGGACTCTGGAGCGTTGGGACGGTTCAGAATTCTGCTCCGCAGCACCCTTCGATAAGGTCACGGAATGGATCCCAGGGTCTCCGCGACGGAGCTTCGCTCCTGCTTCGCCCTAGGATGACGAAGTTGGGAGGGCTTCGGCCAGTCCCACAAATGCCGCCCTACTTGATCGATTCCAGCTTGGCGAGCGCTGCGGTGAAGCCGGCCAGCGACACCGGGATGGTGACCGGCTTGCGGGTGACCGATTCCATGCCGATGTTGAGGCTGGTGCCCGACTTCATCGCCTTGACGAGGTCCGGCGACAGCGGCGTGGCGGCATAGGCGCCGTTCTGGTCGCTGGTCTGGATGGCGATGGTCGTTTTCTGCCCCTGGTCGACCTGATAACTGGCGCCGGACGGCAGGAACAGCCCGTGCGGCAAGGCGAGCAGCATGGCGAGGCTGCCATTGGCGTTGTCGCGGCGCACCGTCACGGTCAGCACGCGCTGTCCCGTCTTGGCCTCGGTGAGGTTCTGTGACAGCTGGCACTGAAGCTCGGTGCCCGCCGACCCGCTGGAGCAATTCACCGCCCACGGATTGGAGTCGGCGGGACCGGGCTTGGATTCCTTGGCCTGCGCGGGCTTCGCGTCCTCGGCAAACGCCGGTCCCAGCCAGGCCAGGCCCAGGCAGAGCGCGGCCGTTCCGGCGATTCGGCGAGGCAAATTAGTCATAGCTGAAATAACTATCATGATCTTCATGACCCCCGCAACGTTCCTTGCCCACGCACGTATTTTCTCGTTCGAGGCTTGATACAACAGCCCGCACTGCTCCGAAAGCGGAGTCGCGCCCAAGCAAGCCGGCAAATCTACTGTGACCGTCTTGCCACACATAAGAACTTTAGCACGAAATAACTGAATTCGAGGTCGTCAGGGCTCGCTATACAATAGAATTGGCGTAGAAATTTACACACGCGGGACGTGCAAGTCCCAGAAGGACTCGCCAGGGATGGGAACTACCGAGAAGTCTCGGCAAGTTGGTGAGATGACGGTGCGTGGGGAAAGGTTCCACGCGCGCGCCGTCGTCGGTCGTTCGCGTTTTGCTGGACAGTTGCTGAAGACGACAGCGCTTTCAACGCTGGCGCTGGCGCTCTCCGGCGCGGTCGCCTATGGCGACGATGCCGGGCTCTGGCAGCCGCAGATACGGGCAATCGTCGGCGCCGACAACAATGGCGGCAACGCCGCGCTCGAAGGCTTCATCCCGATCAAGCAGACGGCCGAATCGGTGCTGTTCCTGGATGTCAGGGCCAAGCACGATTTCAAGGATGCTTCCGGCCAGGATATCGGCCTTGGCATCCGCCGCATCGTCAACCCCGACCTGATGCTCGGCGGCTACGCCTATATCAACCTCGAGAACTACAACAGCACGCAGTTCACGGCAGGCACGCTGGGCGTCGAGGCCATCACGCCCAACTTCGACGCGCATGTGAACGTCTTCGTGCCGATAAAGGGCGACTCGACCGGCCAGTCGGTCTCTTCGACCCTGTCTATGGTCTCCAACCAGCTCATCGAACAGATATCGGTGCTCGACCATCGCGACTACGCGGCCTGGGGCATCGAAGGCGAGGTCGGCGCCCGGGTTCCGCTCAACCTGCCCGACAAGCATTCGCTGCGGCTCGACATTGGCGGCTACCATTTCGAGGATCCGCACGGCGACGACGGCAGCGTCACCGGCGCCAAGGCCGGGTTCGAATACACGATCGGCGATGTCTTCGGCAGCGGCACCGAACTGGTGCTCGCCGGCGAGGTCCGTGATGACAATCGCGATCACACCCAGTTCGCCGGCAGCGTGCGGCTGAACATTCCCTTCAACCCCGGCCATGGCTCGGACACGACCGGGGCGATCAGCGCGGCGGATCCGGTCTATCCGGTCAGCGAAGGCCTGCGCAAGCGCGTCAACGAGCGGGTGCGCGGCGATATCGGCGTCAGGGTCCAGTCGCAGGATTTTGACGGCGGCTCGTTCACGCGCGTGGCCATCAATGCCGCCAACAACGCGGCCTTCGGCAAGTTCTACTACGCCGATGGCGTGGGTGCCGGCACCGGCACGTTGGCGGCCCCGACGACGCTGGACAGTGCGGTCTCCCAGGCCGGCACCAGCGGCTTCGTGGTGGCACTTGGTGGCAACGGAAATTTGACGACCGCTGGCGTGACGCTTGCCAACGGCCAGACCGTCATCGGCGGCGGCGAGAGCGTCACCGCGAAACTGTTCGGCGGCGGCACCGCCACCTTCAACCTCGGCGGCAGCGACGGCACGATCCAGGGTGTCGGCTCGACCAATGTCATTACGCTCGCCAACAACAACACGCTGAACGGCATCACCATAACCGGCGACGGCAACGGCATTCTCGGCGCCGGCAAGACCGGCACGCTGACCAAGGTGACCGTCGACGGCGTCACCGGCAACGGCGCCAATTTCAGCGGCGATACCAGCAACATCAGCGCGTCCAACTTCACGTCGACGAACAACGGTCTCGACGGCCTGCACATCGAAGACAGCGGCACCTACAATTTCACCGGCACGACACTGCTGTCCGGCAACCATGACGACGGCCTCGATATTACGGGCCATGGCACCTACACCTTCGCCACCGTCAATGCGCAGAACAACACCGATCGCGGCATAACGGTACAGGGCACCTCGAGCGGCGGCACCTTCACCACCACGGGCGGCGCGATCTCCGGCAATGGCGGCATCGGCGTCTACATCGATCCGATCACCGCCCATGTGGTGCTGGATTCGATCTCTCAGACTGGCGGTCCGGCGGGCGTCGTGCTCGATCAGGTCTCGGGCAGCTTCACCGTCAACGGCACGACCACGATCTCCAACACCACCGGACCGGCGATCCAGATCACGGATTCGCCGGCGGCGATCCGCTTCGGCGGCGACGTGACGATCCAGGCGCCAAACGCGGGCGGCATCGATGTCTCGGGCATCAACGGCACGATCGGTTTCGGCAACGTCTACATTTCAGGGCTGACCAGTGGCCATACCGGGCTCGACCTGTCGGGCAGCCGGTCGACCTTCACCGCCACGCTGCTCAACATCACCGGCACCGGCACCTCGACCGGCATCGACCTTTCCGGCGCCACCGGCGGTTCGGTGGCCATCGGCAGCGGCACGATTGCCGTGGGCACGGGTGTGCAACTGGGCACGAATGGCGCATCGGGAACCAGTGCCAATACGTCCTTCACGTTCGGCGGCGGGTCGATCACCGGCACGGTGGCGTCGCTCGACGCGCGCGGCCTCAACCTGACCGGCACCTACGGGTTCGGCCCGACCGATCTTGTCGGCCCGCAGCTGTTCGATACGCACAACGTCATCTTCGTCGGCTCGATGCAGACCGGGACGGGCAGCGGCGCGTCGCTTCTCGACCTGGCCTCGATCGCGACCGCCGATGCCAACACCGCCAGCGGCGCGATCTTCGTGCTGGTCAATGACGGTACGGCGATCGATGCCAGTGGCGGCTTCTCGCTGAGCGCCGGGCAGACGCTGGCCTCGTTCGGCAATGGCCGCTCGTTCTCGCTCGGCGGCGTGCCGATGAACGTCACCGGCGACGATGTCGAGCATGACCAGGTGGTCACTGATCCGGGCGGCGGCGCGGCGACACTGACCAATTCCGGCGCCGGCGCGGTGGTGACGGCGGCCGGCGGCGGCACGTTGGAGGATTTCAACATTTCCGGCGGCTCGGGCGCGGCGATCAGCGCCTCCGGCTCCGGCAGCCTGACGATCCAGGGCGTGACGGTGAGCAGCGTCGCCACCGGCCTCTCGCTCAACGGTTTCACCGGCACCGGCACATTCAACAATTTCGACGTCACCAGCGCCGGCACCGGCGTCAGCATCACCGGCGGTACGACCGGCACCCTGACCTTCGACGCGGCGAGCTCGATCGCCGGCACGACGGGCGTCGCCTTCAACATCGATTCCTCGACGCCCAACCTCACCTACAACGGCACGATCAACCAGACCGCCGCCGCGAGCGCGGTCAAGATCAACGCCATGACCGGCGGCAGCGCCACCTTCGGCGGCCTGGTGACGGCCAGCACCGGCGCGGCCAACGCCATCGACCTGACCGCCAACACAGGCGGCAAGATCAATTTCACCGGCGGCCTGAACATCGACACGACCAGCGGCGCCGGCTTCACGGCGACGGGCGGCGGCACGATTGGCGTCGCGGCGACGGCAGGCGATGAATCGATCAAGACGACCACGGGGCAGGCGATCAACCTCACCAGCGTCACTATAGGTAGTGGTGGCGTTGCCTTCGACAGCATCACAACAGGAGTTGTTGCGGGCACAGGACTCGCCTTCAACAACGTTGATGGCGGAACTTTTTCGGGCGGCAACGTCACCGTCGGTGGCGCCAGCGTGTATGGCATCTTCATCTCAGGCTCGCCCGCCACCTTTAACTTTGCTTCCGCTACGGTAGCTAACACCCAGTTCGAAGGCATTTATCTCCACAACGCGAACGGCGATGTCACCTTCGATACCGTTGATGTTACCGGCACTGGCAGAAACGGCATCTGGATCGATGGCGCGACCAACGACGTCACCATCAGCGCCGGTTCTGTCGAGACCGCTTCTGTAGCCATCAACAGCAGTGTTGCCATCAGCAATACAGCAACGAGCACCGTCGATCTTGGATCGCTGAATATAATAGGGACCAACAATTTCGGACTTACGGTCGGCAGCGCGGCCGGCACGGTCAAGATGGCCGGCGGGACCATTACCCAAACCGGATCGGGCGGCGCGGTCGGCATATTCGATGGCACCGCCACACTTTCAGTTTCGATCGGTGCGGACATCACAAGCACCGGTGCGCCAGCACAGGCGATTCTCATCGAGCATACGGCCGGCGACATCACGCTTTCCGGCGATGTCACCGCAAGTACCGGGGCGTCGCTGTTCGCCATCGGCACCAATTCGGCGCCGACCGGCGGCCATATCACGCTTTCTGGAGCGCTGACGGCAACCGGGGGCGGCAACGCAATGGTCGGCAGTGTCGGCATGGGTTCAAGCGGTCTGGGCGTGAACGCCAAACTCGACGTGACCGGACCGCTATCAATCACCGGCGCGACCGGAAACGGGCTGTCGGTCTCAAACGTTGCGGGCAGCGCTACTTTCGGCGCGGTAACCGTGTCGGGCGCCAGCGGCAATGGCATCGACATTGGCGGCAATGCCGGCTCGATCACGTTCACCGGCACGACCAATGTGACGATGAGCTCGGCCGGCGGCACCGCCGGCATCAATTTCAGCGGCACGAACGCCGATGTCAGCTTCGGCACGACCAACGTGACGCTGGGCGCCGGCGCCAACCAGACCGGCATCGACTTCAGCGGCTCGTCGACGGCCGCCAGCTTCGGCCTGACCACGATCATGGGCCTCGGCGACATCACCTCGCGCGGCATCGACCTGTCGTCGACGACCGGCAACAAGACCATCACCTTCCTGGCCGGTTCCAAGATCGACGATCTCGGCGTCGGCGTCGAACTCAAGTCCGGCGACGTCGGCGCGACCTCGGCCAACGCCAACTTCACCTTCGGCGACGGCACGGCGGCCAACGGGCTGCAGTCGAGCATCATCGCGGCCGCCGGCGGCTACACCGTCAACACGGTCGGGCTCGATCCGGCGCTCGGCAACTACAATTTCAACGATGTCGCCTTCACCGGCAACGCCCATCTGGCCAGCGCGGTCAACGGCACCATCATGATCTCGCAGAACGGCGGCGTCATCGCCGCCGGCACGGACGGGCTGAGCGCCGCGGTGACCACGGTCACGGCCGCCGAGGCCGACGCCATGACCGGCACGCTGAACTTCGCCTTCGTCGGCACCGTCGACCTCAGCGGCACGCCGTTCACGCTCGATGCTGGCCAGTCGATCATCGGCTTCGGCAACGGCACCTCGATCCTCACCTCCGGCACGATCCAGCCGGTCAATGTCCAGGGCAATCTCGGCGCCACCGGCGGTGTCGTCACCGGCAATGAGGGCGTGGTCAAGAGCACGGGCAGCGACACGCTGCATCTGCTCGGCGGCAATCAGGTGAAGGACACCGCCTTCGATTTCAGCGGCGGCAGCGGCTCGGTCTTCGTCATCGACTCGAACCCGGCAGGCCCGGCAGTCTACGACAACACCGGCGGCATCGTCATCAACGGCGTCACGGTCAGCAATGTCGCCGTCGGCCAGACGGCGTTCAAGCTCGACGGCACCACCGGCACGATCGGCAATGTGTCGATCACCAACAACAACATCAACGTCGCCGGCACGTTGCTCGACGCCAATGGCGGCAGCGGCGACATCACGGTGACGCGCGGCGATCTGCCCAACAGCGGGCCGGCCGGCACGCTGACCGGCGGCGGCATCTCGATCGCCAACCACACCGGCGGCACGGTCAAGTTCACCGACGACGTGACGATCGGCGGCGACGGCGTTTCGCTCACCAACAACACCGGCACGACGATCACCTTCGCCGATCTGGGCGTGACGACGACCGGCGGCAACGGTGTCACGCTCACCAACAATACCGGCTCCACGATCACCTTCGACAATCTGGACGTTTCGACGGCGGGCGCGGCAGCATTCACCGCCACGGGCGGCGGCGCCATCAATGTCACCACCGGCACGGTGGCCAACTCGAACGGCCAGGCGGTTGCGCTGGACGGCATCACGGCCGGTATTCATTTCACCTCGACGAGCGCGACATTCAGCGCCGGCACCGGCATCGACCTGCAGAACGTCGGCGGCACGGCCGATTTCGGCACGGGCACGCTGACCAACACCGGGGCCGGCACCTCGTTCAATGTGGGCTCGGCGACGGCCGCGAGCGGCGGCAATGCCGACATTTCCTATGGCGGCACCATCGCCACCAACGGCAGCGGCGCGGCGGTCTCGATCCAGGGTATGACGGGCGGCTCGGTGACGCTGTCGGGCGACCTGACGGATGGGCTCGCGGACTCCGGCGGCAACATCGTCATCGCCGGCAACGATTCGGCCGCGATCACCTTCTCCGGCTCGAGCAAGGTGATCAACTCGGGCGCGACCGACGGCGTCAACATCGGATTCCCCGGCGGCTTCCCAGCGGGAACACCGAGCGCGAACACGAATTCGACGATCGACTTCACCAATGGCGGCCTCGACATCACGACGACGACGGGAACCGGCTTCGAAGCCATCGGCGATGTCATCAACCACCCGCCCGGTACGCCCTCGGCGATTACCGTCACCGGCACCGGCAACAAGATCAATTCCGGCGCCGACGGACTGCTGATGCTCGGCGCCAATGTCGGCGGCGCTGGCATAACGTTCGACAACATTTCGTCGGTGGCGACCGCCAGCGGCGGCAGCGTGGTGCTGAACACCGTCGATCTCGCCGGCGATGTGGACATAGGCGGCCTGACCAATACCGGCGCGGTCGGCGTCACCGTGTTCGGCGTGACCGGCACGGGCGCGGTCAACTTCACCGGAACGACTGATATCGATGTTGCCGGCTACGGCTTCCAGTTCGGTGGCCAGATCGGCACGGTCAACATCGCCAACGCTACCGGCTCCAGCCTGACCATCGACGGCGGCTCCACGGGCATTTCGTTCAATGGCGTATTTGGCGGCACCGTCAACATCGGCGGCCATGGCGGCACTGCCAGCATCGGCGCGACCACCAGCACCAGCGACTGGGCCATCGACGTCAACGGCAACACCGGCGGCACGCTGAATTACAATGGCTCGATCAATGTCACGCAAGGCAGTGCGCTGGCCGTCAGCGCAGCCGACCTCGCCACCGTCAATCTCAGCGGCACGGTGACGTCGACGACATCCTCGACCGCCTTCGATTTCGCCGGCGCCGACGGCACCTATTCGATCTCCAGCACGATCACGCACACCGGCGGCACCGGCGTCTCGGTGGACGGCGCATCCGACGGAACGATCACGTTCTCCGGCACGTCGAAGACATTCAGCACCGGCGCCAACGACGCGATCTACAAAGCTCCGGGTTTGACCTTCCCGGTGGCGCAGGGCTCGAGCACGCTCAACTTCACCAATGGCGGCCTGGTCATCACCACCACCAGCGGCGCCGGCTTCACCGCCAGCACCTTCGGAACGGGCTCGGTCAGCGTCACCAAGGACGGCGGTGCCGACAATACGATCACGACAACGACCGGAACCGCGCTCAAGCTCGACGGCGCGACGGTCGGTGCTGGTGGCGTCAATTTCGCTTCGATCTCGGCCACCGGTGCCGCGACAGGCATATCGCTGAACAATGTCGGCGGCGGCCCCCTCAGCCTCGGCGTGGTCGACCTTGAGGACATCACCGGTAGCGGCGTCCAGATCTCCGGCACGCTCGGCTCGACGCTGGACGCCACGAGCATCAAGATCGGGCTCGGCGCCATCAACGCGATCGGCCTCAATCTCAACGGCGCTTCGCTCGGCACCAGCAACATCGCCGCCGCCGGTTTCGACGTCAACGGCGGCAGTTTCGCCGGGACGCTCGGCATCGACATGGCCGGCACGACAGGCACCGGCACGATTCAGCTTGGCGACACGGACAACAGCCCAGCCGGCCGGCCCTCGACCATCAAGAATGTTGCGCAGGGCGTGCAGTTCTCCAGTACCACCAATGCCAACATGGTATTCGGCGACGGTCAGGCACCGGCCAAATCGTCGATCTCGACCATGGGCGGCTATGTCATCGCCGCCACCGACAGCCTGCCGACCAATGGCGACTACAATTTCAACGACGTCAATTTCAGCGGCGACATTTCGAACCTGTCGTCGATCAGCGTCTATTACGTCACCGCCGATGCCCTCGGCACGGGCGATGGCAGCCTCGCCAATCCGGGCACCTACGCGAATGCCCAGCTGTCTTCCGCCAATGTCATCGTGCTGATCGACAAGACCACGGGCGGCGTCCAGCAGACCATCGACATGGGCTCCACGTCGTACCAGCTGCACGACGGTCAGGTGCTGCTTGCCTTCAAGAGCGGCGACGCGGCCGTGGACGTCTCGCAGCTCGGCGTCGACGCCAGCGGCGGCGCTTCGGCCGCGTTCCACTTTACCACGGTTCAGAACTCGACGGTCGTCTCGGCGCCGGTCGGCATCGACACGCTGCGGCCTGTCCTGCAGAGCAACACGTCCGGTTCGGTCATCAACCTGGCGACATCGGGCACGGGCCTCATCACCGGCGGCGTCCAGAACCTCATCATCCGCAATCTGGGCGTCGGTGGGGGCATCACCGCCAATGCGAGTTCGGCCTCCAGCTTCTTCCTCAGGAGCAACGACATATCAGTCGGCGGCCGGGCGCTCGATTTCGGCACCACCGGCGCGCCGGCCAACACACTTCTGTTGTCGATCGACGGCAACACGCTGCAATCGAATGGCGCCAACTACGCGGCTTCCTTCTCGGGCCAGAACGTCAGCGCGACGCAGAATTCGATCGCCATCCGGTCGTTCTCCGGCAATACGGTGCTCAACGGAGCCGCGGGCACCGGCGGCGGCATCGCCTTCAGCAACGTCACCTTCGATTCCAACGGCGCCGGCGGCACCGTCAGCGCGGGCACGCTCGATATCGGCAAGTCGGGCGCGCGCGTCCTGGGTAACGGCCTCAGCCTCACCGGCACCAGCGGCAAACTGGACCTCGGCACGTTCACCGTCTTCAACGACAGCGGCACCGGCCTGCTGGTCGACACCAAGGGCCCGCCAGCCACCAATTTCACGCTGAGCAGCAGCGGCGGTTCGGTCGACACCACCAACGGCACGGCCCTCAATCTCGACCCGCTGACGGTCAACATGACCGTGGGCAGCGTCACCTCCACGGGCGATACGAACGGCATCATCTTCGACGGTGTGGCCGGTACCTTTACAGTGACGGGCGCCACCAGCATCACCGGCACTTCGGGCTACGGCATCGACGCCAACACCGCCAACACCGGTACCTTCAACTTCAACACGGTGGCGGTGGACAACACCACGACCGCCGGCGGCGGCATCCATGTCGCGACAGGCACGCTCAATGTCTCCGGCCTCGCCAATATCGACACGACGAGCGGCAACGGCATCCTGCAGGCCGGCGGCACCACCAGCTTCACCGGCGGGCTGACCGTCGACACCACCACCGGCACCGGCATCGTCGGAACCGGCGGCACGATCGGCGTCACCGCCACCAGCGGCGCCGAAACCGTGACTTCGACGCTCGGCCAGGCGATCAGCCTTTCCGGCGTGACCGCCGACATTACCCTTGACTCGACCTCGTCGGGCGGCGGCACCAACAATGTCGCCTTCAGCAATGTCAGCGGCTCGGTGGCGCTGGGCGGCGGCACTCTCAGCGGCGCCACGGGCTCAGCGTTCCTGGTCGGCGGCGGCGGCCTTGGCACCGGCGGCACCGCCGCCATCACCTATGCGGGCTCCATCACCAGCGGCAGCTATCATGCGGTCGACATCGAGGACCGCGCTTCGGGCGCGGGCAACATCACGCTGTCGGGCAACATCAGCCACAATGTGAACGCGGACGGCATCGTCGTCATCAACAACGCGTCCGGCACCATCACCTTCTCCGGCACGTCGAAGTCGATCAGCTCGGGCAACAGCGCCGGCGTCAATGCGTCGAACAACACCAACGCGACGGTCGCCTTCACCAATGGCGGGCTGGTCATCACCACCAACACTGGCCCGGCCTTCTACGCCACCGGCAGCGGCACCGTCAGCGTCACCAAGGACGGTGGCGCCGACAACACGATTTCGACCAGCGGCGGCGGCGCCGTCTACATGAGCGGGGTGATCGTTGGCAGCAGCGGCGTGAATTTCGCCTCCACCAGCAACAGCACCGCCAGCGCCAGCAACAACAGCAGCGTCGTCCTCACCAACGTCACCGGTTCCGGCACGATCAATCTGGGCACCGGCACGCTGGTCGGCGGCTCGCTCGCCGTGATCAATGTGACCGGCGGCAGCGCCAACCTGACCTATTCGGGCAATATCAACGAGGCGATCGCCGGCCAGGCGATGGTGTCGGTCTCGGGCGGCCACACCGGCACGATCACCTTCAACACCGGCACGCTGTCGGCCACCAATGGCACCGGCCTGCAGTTCAACAACGCAAACGGCGCCTACCATTTCAACGGCACCACGACGCTGAACGGCGGCGATGCAGGCGTCGACATCCTCGGCGGCTCGACCGGCACGTTCAGCTTCGGCACCGGCGCCTCGATCACCAGTCCGAGTGGCATCGCCTTCAACGTCGTCGGCGGCAGCGCCAGCGTCACCTATGCCGGCACGATCACCCAGGCCACGGCCAGCCAGCGCATGATTGCGATAACCGACACGACCGGCGGCGCCATCAGTTTCACCACGGCCGTGGCGAACGGGCTCAACAACTCGGCCGCTACCGGTACCGGCATCCTGATCGATGGCGCCGCCGGCAACGTCACCGTCAACAATGCCAGCCTGACCGGCGCGCGCGGCATCACCATTCTTGGCGACGCCGCCAACAACGCCACTGGCACCTTCACCTTCAACAATGTCGCGATCGATACCGCCACCGGCGCCACCAACCATGCCTTCGTGATCGACGGTGACCAAGGCACGCCGACCAACAATGATGTCAGCGCCACGATCAATCTTAACAATGTCGACATCACCAATCCTGGCGGCAATGTCGTCAACATCCAGGGCATGGGTGGCGGCTCGGTCAATTTCGACGCCAACAGTTCGATCAACCGAAACGACGGTGGCCTCGGCATCGTCGTCACCAGCAATGCCGGCGGCACGATCAATTTCGGCGGCTCGACGAAGACACTTTCGACAGGAACCAACAACGCCGTCGATTTGACCAACAATGGCGGCGCGACCATCAACTTCACCAATGGCGGGCTGGCGATCACGACCAGCAGCGGCACCGGCTTCAACGCCACCGGCGGCGGCACGGTGACGGTGCAGGGCACCGGCAACACCATCACGTCCACTACTGGCACTGCGCTGAACGTGGTCAACACGACAATTGGCGGTTCCGGGCTTACGTTCCAGAGCATTTCGTCGAACGGAGCCGCCAACGGCATCGTGCTCAATAATACCGGCCTCGCCGCCGGAAACGGCGGCCTGACGGTGACCGGCACAGGCACGACGGCAGGGTCTGGTGGTACTATCCAGAATGCAGTGCAGGGTGCACTGTTCACCTCGACGAAGAACCTTTCGCTCTCGAACATGAACTTCACCAATGCCAACAGCGGCAACGGCACGGTGAACAACATCGACGGCCCGACATTCAACAGCGCCGCACAGGCTGCGATAAACATGAGCAGCGTCTCCACGGCGTCGTTCACCAACCTCAACCTCAACGGGGGCGTCCAGGTCGGCATCAACGGCCAGAACGTATCAAACTTGACGATTGCCAACTCCACGGTAACCGGCTTTGGCGACCAGGTGGGCGAGGGCAATGTCAAGCTCTGGAACCTTTCGGGCACCTCAGCGGTCACCAATTCAACATTTGGCTTCGTGCCAGGGGATACCAGCGCTGGCGAAAACCTGTTTGAAGTGCGCAACAACTCCGGCACGCTGACACTGAATGTCACCGGCAGCACCTTCCAGAACACCAGGGATTCCAGCAACGGGTCCGGGGGCATCGCCTTCACTACGACCGGCACCGCAACAGCGACCGTCAATGTTTCAAACAGCAGCTTCCTCAATATGAAGACGTCGGGCTTCGAAGGCTTCGCCAAGCAGACATCGACACTTAACGTCAACATCACGGACGGCGGCACTGCCGGCAATGGCAATACCTTCGATCCCACCGGCACCAATCAGCTCAGCCGTGCTATCGGGCTCAATGCGCAGGATACCGCACAGCTGACTTTCAACATCAACCGTAACAAGAAGATCTATGGCAGTGGCGGTCCGATCATCAACATCTATGGCCAGGATAGCGCGAATATTCAAGGCCGCATAAACAACAACGGTGACATACAAAACAACAACACGGCCGCCAATTCTATTGGAGGGCCGATCTCGATCCATACAAGCAGCACAGCCGCCACAGCCGTGGTCGAGATAATCGGCAACACTATTGTGAACAATGGTGGGAGTCCGTCCATCGAAGCCGATGTCGTCGGCCAGGGCGGTGCCAGTGATCATGGCACAATGGATATAACCATCATGAACAACACGCTCACATTCGCGGGTCGAAACCTGACGCAGAGCAACATATTCAATGATGGCATCTACCTGACCAGCGGAGCCAGCAATACTGACGCGACAATCTTGACCGCCAACGTCCAGGGTAACACCGTCAACGGGCTGACCGGGCCCAGCGGCAATTTGGCATTCGTGCTCGGCAATTTCGGTGGACCAAGCGCCAACATCTATCTCGAAGGATTCAACTCAAACACCACCACGACATGGAACAGTCGTGGCAATACGCCCACTGGGTCCGTTCTCGACAATGGGGGGGCGATCGGAGCAATACCAGGTGGGCATAATGGCGGTCACACGATAACGCCGAGCAACCCCAGTCAATAGAAAGCGCAATGTCTAGTTGTGCTGACGTGAAGAATTATCGAAATGCAATCTCAGAGAATTCTTCGCAGAAAAGTGAAATGAAATAGCTGGACAGTTCCCTTAGGGAAGGATACTTCTAGATTAAAGAAAATCGATGGTTGGAGGACGTAGATGGCCGAGCCTTTTCTCTCGGAAATCAGGATTATGTCATTCGGCTTTCCTCCGAAAGGGTGGGCGCTCTGCGACGGGCAACTCCTGCCCATCAACCAGAACCAGCCACTGTTCTCGCTTCTCGGCACCACATATGGTGGTGATGGTCGCGTGAATTTTGCCCTCCCTGACATGCGCGGTCGCGTGCCTAATCATACCGGCGGTTCTGGCCATTTCCTCGGCGAGCGAGGCGGTGAACAGCAGCATACGCTCACGATTGCCGAGATGCCGAGGCATACGCACCAGGCGAGCGGGTCCGGCAACACCGGCTCGGATCAGATTCCGGCTGGCAATCTGATCGCAAATACTGCGCCGAATCTACTTTTCGGGCCGACGCAGAACCTCACCAATTTGCGACCTGACACTGTTAGCAATGTCGGTGGCAGCCAGGCGCATCCCAACATGCAGCCTTTCCTGACATTGAGTTTCTGCATTGCCCTGCAGGGCATCTTCCCCTCGCAAAACTGACGGAGACTGACCGTGGCACAGCCGTATGTTGGTGAGATCCGTATGTTTGCCGGCAATTTTGCGCCCGCCGGCTGGATGTTCTGCAGCGGACAGCTTGTTCCGATCTCGGAAAACGAGACGTTGTTCAACCTGATCGGCACGACTTACGGCGGCGACGGGCAATCGACCTTCGCTCTACCTGATCTGCGCGGTCGCCTTCCCATTCACCAGGGTAATGGCTTCACTCTTGCCCAGAGCGGCGGTGTCGAAGAGGTCACTCTGAATGTGAACCAGATGCCGATGCACAGCCACCTGTTCATCGCGTCGAACGATGTAGCGAATTCACCCAATCCGGGTAACAGCCTGATCGGCAGGTCGCCTCAGGTTAATATGTTCATCAACGCCGTTCCTTCGATTGCGATGGCCACGCAATTCATCAACGGCGTCGGCGGAAGCCAGCCGCACAGTAATCTCCAGCCCTATCTGTGCGTGGAGTTCATCATCTCGCTGTTTGGGATTTTCCCGTCACAGACTTAAGAGGACACCAATGGCCGACCCATTCGTCGCCGAAATCCGGATTTTTCCGTTCAATTTTGCGCCCAAGGGTTGGGCGTTCTGCGACGGGCAACTGCTGCCGGTTTCGCAAAACACCGCCCTGTTTTCGCTGCTTGGCACCACTTATGGCGGCAACGGCAAGTCGAACTTCGCCTTGCCGGATATGCAGGGCAATGCGCCAATGCATCCTGGTCAAGGTCCAGGCCTGTCCCTGCACGATCTGGGCGAGACCGGGGGCTCTGAGACGGTCACTCTGCTGCAGAGCGAAATGCCATTCCATCCACATCAGGTTTTGAGTGTGCCAGGCAATTTCGCCGCCAACACGAACGTTCCCAGCAATACAGCGATCGGGAAGACGTCTCAGGGAAACATCTATACGCCCGCCGCGAATCTAGCGGCATTGTCAGGTCAGACCATTGCTCCGGCTGGTGGCGACCAGCCGCATAACAACATGATGCCCTACATCACACTGAGCTTCTGCATCGCGCTGCAAGGCGTTTTCCCGCCGAGAACCTGAATTCCGAGCCACAGGCAGGATCGATATCATGGCCAAGAAAGCTGAACCGAAGTCGAAAGCTGCCGCGGCGAAGAAGCCCGCGCCGGCGCCCAAGGCGGCTGCCAAGGCCAGCGCGCTGACCTCCGGAGCAGCAGCCCCCTCTGCTCCAGGTGCGCCCTTCTTCGAACTGTCGCGGCTGATGGTCGTGGCCATCAATGCTCCTGCGGGCCAGTTGATCCAGAAGGCGCAGGCCTCGCCCAACGGGGCGTGGGCTTCCGCATGGTCGCCCATCGCGCCCGGCGCCTATCTGATCATGACCGTCGGGCTGACCAAGGACGGCCGCGTCGCGGTGGTCGCGCAGGCTTCGGGGACCGTCAACCTGTCCTTCATCACCGAGGACGCCAACCAGGTCGGGCCGATCGACAAATGGAACCCGCCCGTCAATATCGGCGCGCCGCCCGGTGTCACCAGCTATCAGAAGCTCTCGATGGCGCGGGACGTCGACGGCCGCATCGAAATCTTCCTCACCGACAATCAGGGCCGCATCTGGTGGATCTACCAGAACCCGGACCAAATCGTGCAAGTCCAGAAGACCATCACGCCGCCGGGCACGACGACGCCCATCGTGGTCACGGTGGACGAGCTCAGGCCGCCCGCCCAGCCGTGGAGCGCCTGGCAGCAGATCCCCGGCGGGCTGGTGGCGGTCACCGCCATACGTCAGGCCGATGGCCGCATCGCGCTGTTCGGCATCAATTCGGGGCTGCATCTCTACCGCTGCCAGCAGGCCAAGGCGCAGGCGCTGGTCCCCGCCGACTGGACGCAGTGGGTGCAGATCGACACTCCGGCCACCGGCCTGTTCACCGAAATGGCGCCGGTGGTCGGCCCACTGGGCGCCACCAACCTCTTCGCCATGACGCAAGGGGGCCAGGTTCTGCACACCAAGCAACAGCCGGCCGGCTCCGACACCTGGACGGTCTGGGCGACGCCGGGATACAGCAGGGTTCCCAAATATACGCTGTGCGCCGGCATCCAGGGCGACGGCGACATCATGCTTGCCGCCTCCGACCAGCAGCATGTTCACTCGTTCAACGCCCAATATGACGCCGCTACGCAGAACTGGTCGGGGTGGCGCGATTTCAACGGCTCCAGCGCCAACACGCGGCTGTCGCTCGACTACAATGCCGACGGCCGGCTGGCCCTGTTCAGCATGATCATCACCAACAACGGCACCAACGGCCTGTGGACGATCAACCAGATGCTGATGGACAGTTCCGAATGGGAATGGGCCTGGACGATGCTGGCCGACACGGGCATCAAGCAGGCCTTGGTGGTGCGCGACCTGACGCCGCCGGTCTGATCCGTTGATCGCTGGCAGCGCCGCACTGTCCGGCCCGTCCTATTGCACTCCGGCCTGGGACCGGTCGCGGCAGGCCGGGCTGACCTTCCGCCACGCGGCGGACGCCGACCTGCCTTTTCTGTCGCGTCTCTATGCTTCGACCCGCATGGAAGAGCTGGCAGTGACCGACTGGAGCGAGGCGCAGAAGTTCGCCTTCCTCGGCATGCAGTTCCAGGCGCAGCACGCGCATTATCACAAACATTACCCCGAAGCCGACTGGCTGGTGATAGGCCGGGCCGGGCAGGATATCGGCCGGCTCTACATCGAGCGCTGGCCGAGTCAGCATCGTATCATCGACATTGCCTTCTTGCCCGCGCATCGCCGCAAGGGCCTGGGCGGCGCCCTGCTTCGCGACCTCATCGACGAGGCATGGGTGTCAGGCAAATCGGCATCGATCCATGTCGAGAAGAACAATCCGGCGCGGCGGCTCTATCTCGAACTCGGCTTCGCCGCCGTCGAGGACAAGGGCGTCTACGATCTCATGGCGTGCGCGCCGCCGGCTAGCAGTCCATGATCATCGCGCCTCCTACATTACAATAGTCCATCCGTCGGCGCCGCCCCTCACCTGCCTGCCGGCATCCTCTCCCCGTATAGGGACGGGGAGAGGGAAGCTGTCATCGACGGTCTCGCCAACTACCGACTTCGCAGTATAGCGCGCCGTCGTCACGTCCGCTCTTTCTTCCCGTCCCTATACGGGGAGAAATGCCCGGCAGGGCAATGAGGGGCAGCGCTGACGATGGAATTGGGGCGTCCAGCCCGGTTATAGTGCGTCGGGTCCCGATGAATGTCGCCGAAGCAACCCCTAATTGAACACCGCTTCATAAAGCCGCCCGGCCGCGTCGGCGGCGACCGGCACGATGAAGATGTCGTGGACCGCGCCATTGCCGGCAAGGCGATAGGTCGCCTGCGGCAGGGCGATTTCGCGCGGACCCCTGAAGATGAGCGAGAAGCCGCCGTCCGGGCGCGGGCTGGACGCGATGCGGTTGACCGCGCTCAATTCGAGCGAAATCCGCTGTCCACCCGCGTCGATGGTGAACGCCTGGCCGATCGCCCGTTCGAAATCCGCCGCCATCATGCCGTTCGCCTCACCCTGCCTGCCTGTTCGAGCCTCTTTCCCGGAGACCGGGTTTCAGGCCGCCGATGATGCTCCAGGACAATTGCGCGGGGCAACCGTAAAATACAGTGGCGACCGTGCTTTTATGCGCGCGCGAGACACTGTAGTACTTTGCGCCTGCGCGGGAGTCTTGGTCATGCCAAGAACAGCGCCACAAGAGGCGGCTCCGATCCTTGGGGCCCGATGCTGGGGACCGGCCCACAGGCCGGAGGAGAAAGGGACCGACAATGGCTGACAACGGGGCAACGACGGAAGCGGCGGCGAGCGAGGCCCTGCCGCTGTTCTATGCCAGGCCCGAGGCGCTCAATCCGGTGCGGCACGGCTCGCTCGGGCTGACCGCGCGCAGCGACTTTTCCTTTGCCCGCTCGGCGCATGCCATTCCGGTGGTCGCATCGGAAATGCCGGCGGCGATGCGCTCCTACCCGATCGTGTTCATCGGCTCCGGCAAGGCGCCGGTCATCATCACCGGCGTGCGCCAGAACGAGAACCTGTTCGTCGATACCGACGGCCGCTGGACCGCGCCGCACTACATCCCCGCCTATGTGCGCCGCTATCCCTTCATCCTGGCCGAGGATCCGAAGGCCCCGGGCCGCCTGACGCTGTGCGTCGACCGGGCGAGCGACCGTGTCGTGGAACAGGTTCTTGCGCCCCTGCGCGAAGACAAGATCGCGCCCTTCTTCAACGGCACCGAACCCACCGAAGCGACCAAGCAGGCGCTCGCCTTCTGCAATCAGTTCCAGATCGATTTCAGGGCCACGCGCGAGATGGTCGAAAAGATCGACGCGCACGGCCTGTTCGCGCCGCGGCAGAGCAAGGTGACGCTGGAAGGCGGAGAAGTGCTCAACCTCACGGATTTCCAGGTCATCGACGAGGAAGCCTTCAACAAGCTGAGCGACGCGGCATTCCTGGACCTGCGGAAATCCGGCGCGCTCGGCCTGCTCTACTGCCACCTCGCCTCGACCAACAGCTGGACATCGCTGGTGCACCAGGCCTCGCTGAGGAAGGCAGATGGGGCGAGGAGCGGCTGACGGCACTCGGCTGCCCGAAAGATTGCGCCAATCGGCACGATCTTTGTTAGATCCGAGCGACCGGAGGCGCAGGCTGCGATCCTTTTCGGTGCGGATCGTCCCTTGCCGCTAAAATTACCTCGACGAAACAGCGTTTAAGAACTCATCAAACGTCTGATCGGTAATGACCAACCGGCGTTCACTCGCCTGGTCCTCTGCTGTTACTCCGGGAAAAAGATTCGCGCGAAGACGCCAGAGTTTTTGGCTAGACAAGCCTGGTCCATGCTTCGCGCAATGACACGCTAGCTCGAGCTGTCTCAGCCCGTCTCGGTTTGGTTTTCCACCATTACCTTCGACCCACCGCATCGCGTCTTCATGAACGTACTTTTTGACCTTCATGCCGTCATTGCAGTGCCGCTCCCAAAGATGGAAGAGGGCAATGACAAAGGCCTTTCGTACGAGAGGGATGCTGTTCTCGGCGACTTGTATCTTTTCAGCGCCTTGATCGTACATGTCGTCAAGATAACCGCCTTCCTCGTCCGTCTCGGGCTCCGGCAATGGGTCGTTCGGGCCGATTCCAAGGGCACGGCGAAAGGCATCTTCCGTTTTTCTGCGTGTATCCTTGAGAGAGGACACGGCAGCGCTGTAAGCGTGGTCGATCTCAGTAAGGTGCATATCTAGGATAGCTAAATTTACAGCGTACCGAATATGCTGTGGCAACGGAGCCATCGAACTGTCTCCTTAAATATCGACACATCATGGTGCCTACGAACAGTTTTACTGACCGAAAACGCGAAAAAGCCGCGGCGGACCGCGGCTTTTCGATGCTTGATTCCCCTTGAGGAAACTGGAGCGGGTGAAGCGATTCGAACGCTCGACCCCAACCTTGGCAAGGTTGTGCTCTACCCCTGAGCTACACCCGCTCACACGGCGTCTTGGCCGCAAGCCGGGCCTATATGGCTGAAGAGCGCGGCGATTGCAACAGGGAAATCGCAGCCTTTTTGCACCATTTCGAATGATGCCGGCAAACCGCCGCCGGGCGCGGATTTCCGCCTCGCGTCGCGCGATGGCCTTGTGCCGGCCACCGCATTGGCCGTAAACGGCAAGGCACCAAGTCGACGGGAATAGAACCGATGCCTAAAACCGAAGCCGAGCTTTTCGCCTTTCTCGCCGAACGCGGCATCGCCGTTTCGACGAAGCGCCATCCGCCGCTCTATACGGTCGCCGATTCGCAGGCGCTGCGCGGCGAAATCGCCGGCGGCCACACGAAAAACCTGTTCCTGAAGGACAAGAAGGACAATTTCTTCCTGGTCACGGTCGGCGAGGATGCCGTCGTCGACCTCAAGCAGATCCACCAGCTGATCGGCGCCGCCAGCCGGGTTTCCTTCGGCAAGCCGGAAATGCTGATGGAGCTGCTGGGCGTCCTGCCGGGCGCTGTCACCGTGTTCGGCGTCATCAACGATACGGCCAAAAGGGTCAAGCTGGTTCTGGACAAGGACCTGATGGAGCATGCCGTCATCAACGCGCATCCGCTGACCAATGAGGCGACGACATCGATCGCGGCGGCCGATCTCATCAGATTCGTCGAGGCAACCGGGCATGATGCTGCTATCTTGAAAGTCTCGGCGTGATCGCCACATGGATGGCGAAACCGACTTCCATTGAATTCACTGCGCCGGGCCACGCGCCGGCGGCGCGACCGAAAGGGTGACGAGATGAGCGACAACAATCCGTTTGGCGGATCCTTCGGCGGCAATGGCGGCCAGTATACCACATCGGTGCAGTATGGCGGCTCCGAGCCGGCCCGCGCCAAGGCAGCGGCTGGCGACATGACGCTGGCTCCGCCCGCCGATGTCATCAAGGACACCACGACGGCGGCCTTTGCCGCCGACGTCATTCAGGAATCGCGCCGCCAGCCGGTGCTGGTCGATTTCTGGGCACCATGGTGCGGGCCTTGCAAGCAGCTCACCCCGCAGCTGGAAAAGGCGGTCAAGGCCGCCGGCGGCAAGGTCAAGCTGGTCAAGATGAACATAGACGACCATCCCTCGATCGCCGGCCAGCTCGGCATTCAGTCCATTCCGGCGGTCATCGCCTTCAAGGACGGCCAGCCGGTCGACGGCTTCATGGGCGCGATCCCGGAAAGCCAGATCACGCAGTTCATCGACAAGGTCGGCGGCAAGGGCAATGGTGCGCCCGCCGTGGCCGATGCGCTTGCCGCGGCCGCCGAGGCGCGCGACGCCGGCGACATGCAGACCGCGGCCGACATCTATGACGCCGTGCTGGCGCAGGCGCCTGAAACCATCGAGGCAATCGCCGGACTGGGCGATCTGCTGTTCGAGGCCGGCGATGCGGAGGGCGCCGAAGCGTTGCTGGCGACCGCGCCCGAGGCCAAGAAGGATGCCCCGCTGCTGGCCGCCCTGCGCGCCAAGATGGCGTTGGCCGCCCAGGCCGCAAGCCTCGGCAATCCGGCCGAATTCGAGAAGCGGCTGGCCGACAATCCCGGGGATCATCAGGCGCGTTTCGATCTCGCCATGATCCAGAACGGCAGGGGCGAGCGCAATGCGGCGGCCGACAATCTGCTGGCCATCATCAAGGCGGACCGGACCTGGAACGACGACGGCGCCAAGGCGCAGCTGCTGCAGTTCTTCGAGGCCTGGGGTATGACCGACGAGGCGACGCTGGCAGCGCGGCGCAAACTGTCGTCGCTGCTGTTTTCGTAAGGAGCGTCCGCCGCTCCCCGGGGCGGCGAACCGGTCCATGTCCTTGTTGTTTCGGCGATTTCGGGCGGCAAAGGATCGGATCTTTCCTGGAATTGCCTTAAGCCGGCTTCCGGCCGTTTTGTCGCACAGGCTTGCGTCGCCGGGCCAAAGCGCCAGATAGGACAGAACGAAGGCGGCATTGACGCTTCCCGACGGAAGCGATCGGAGGAACGAGGTGCAAGCGGGAAACGCGCATTACCGGCTCGCCAAGGATCTGCCATCGGCCATCCCGCTCTTTCCGCTGGAAGGTGCGCTTCTGTTGCCGGGCGGCCGCATGCCGCTCAACATCTTCGAGCCGCGCTATCTGCAGATGGTCGACGAGGCGGTGGCCGGCTCGCGCCTCATCGGCATCATCCAGCCCAGTCTGGACGGCGCGTTGCGCGAGGATGGCGAGCCGGCGCTCTGCAATGTCGGCTGCCTCGGTCGCATCATCGCCTTTTCCGAGACCGGCGACGGCCGCTACCTGATTTCGCTGCAAGGCGTCTGCCGGTTCCGCATTGCCCACGAACTGACCGTCAAGACGCCGTTCCGCCAGGCGAAGCCGGCGCCTTTCCTTGCCGATCTCGGCGAGGACCAGGCGGCGAACGAGATCGACCGGCCGGCCCTGCTCAAGGCGTTCCGCGCCTATCTGCAGGCCAATGAACTGGAAGCCGACTGGGAAAGCGTCAGCCGCGCCGAAAACGCCATGCTGGTCAACGCGCTGTCGATGATGGCGCCCTACGGGCCGGCCGAGAAACAGGCGCTGCTCGAAGCCGCGGACCTCAAGACGCGCGCCGAGACGCTGATTGCCATCACCGAGATGACGCTGGCGCGCGAGAACGAGGATTTTGGCTCGAGCCTGCAGTAGGATGTGTCGGAAATTGCGGGGCCGCCGGGACGTCAGCTCCGGTCGGCTCCGGTTCCGGCAAGGCGGAGAGGGATGCGATGGCGGATGGACGTGATGGAACGAAGGCGAGCGTCGATCCAAAGTTGCTCGAGCTTCTGGCCTGCCCGCTGACCAAGGGACCGCTGACCTGGGATCCGCAGCGCGGCGAACTGATTTCCCGGGTTGCCAAACTCGCCTATCCCGTGCGCGACGGCATCCCGATCATGCTGCCCTCGGAGGCGCGGACCGTCTTGGCGGAAGACGTGCTGCCGCCGCCGAGGTTGAGCGGGCCAGGCTGAGAGACGCTGAAGCGCGCAAGGGTGGCGGCTTGACGCATGCCTTGTCTTGGTGCTGCGCTGGTCGACCCCCACTCCGTCTCGGCTTCGCCGAGACACCTCTCCCCCGATCGACGGGGGAGAGGAAAGGCGCGAGTCTATTGCCGCCAACGTTCCTTAAGCCAAGCTTCCTTCCTTTCCCTCCGGAGGGGGGAAAGGTGGCGCTGCGAAGCAGCGACGGATTGGGGGAACCACATCGCAATCAAACCCCACGCCGGTCAGTCACGCCAGTCACAGAAGGCTATGTGCATGGCATAGCCCTTGCGGGGGAGATGGCCGGCAGGGCCAGGCGAAGGCATCCCGTCAGCGTCAATTTTTACACCACCGTGGAGGTGCTCGCTCCTGCTCCGCCCGTGGATGAGGAGGGCAAGGGCCGCGCCTACTGAAAATTGCGCCCCTTGGGCATGACGCTTTCCGCCTCCTCCGACAGCATTGCGAGGTCCTGCGCTACCGGCGTGCTCCTTGTTCCGGCCTGGTTGGAGCGACCCGGCTCTTCCCCGGAGTTGTGTCGCGCGGCCGGCTGCGCGGCCTGGCCAACCTTCTCCAGAAGCACGGTCAGCCAGGGCGTCAGGTCCTCGATCCTGTCGGCGACGATGTGGATGACGCCGGATTCCGACTGCAGCTTGCCGGTGACGCGGATGAACCTGGCGCCCATGATGATGGGCCGGAAGCGGTCGAAAACCCTTGGCCAGATGATGACATTGGCGACCGCCTTGTCGTCTTCGAGCGTGAGAAAGATCGCATTGCCCTTGCCGGGGCGCTGGCGCACCAGCACCAGCCCGGCGACGGAGACTCGCCTGCCGTCGCGCACGGCAGGCAGGTTGGCGTTGGGGATGACGCCGGCGCGGTCGAGCCGCTCGCGCAGGAAGGCCACCGGATGCGCCTTCAGTGACAGGCCAAGCGAGCGGTAATCGTGGATGACATGCTGGCCGAGCGGCATTTTCGGCAGTCTCGTCTCCGGCTCCAGCTCGCGCAGGGTCATCCCCGGCCGGTCGAACAGCGGCAGGGTCTCGGCGGCGCTCCTGCCGTCCAGCGCCCGCACTTCCCACAGCGCTGCACGGCGGTCGAGACCGAGCGAGCGGAAAGCGTCGGCCTGCGCGAGCTTCTCGATCTCGCCGACGTCGAGGCCGGAGCGCAGCCAGACGTCGCGCACGCTCGAATAGGCGGCACCGCGCCGCTGCGCGAAGGCCTCCATGCGGTCCCTCGACAGGCCCTTGATCTGCCGGAAGCCGAGCCGCAACGCATGATTTGTCTGGATGACGCCGCGCATGTCGGCATGGCGCGCCAGGATGCGGGCCGGGTCGAAGGGAGCTTTCTCCAGGGTGCAGTCCCAGACGGAATGATTGACGTCGATCTCGCGGATCTCGACGCCATGGTCGCGCGCGTCGCGCACCAGTTGCGCCGGCTGGTAGAACCCCATCGGCTGTGAATTGAGGATCGCGGCGCAGAAGACGTCGGGATAGAAGGTCTTGAACCAGCAGGAGGCATAGACGAGGAGCGCGAAGGACGCGGCGTGGCTTTCGGGAAAGCCATATTCGCCAAACCCCTCGATCTGCTTGAAGCAACGCTCGGCGAAATCCTTTTCGTAACCCCGACTTGTCATGCCGTCGATCATGCGCTGGCGGTAGTTTCCAATGGTGCCGGTGCGCTTGAAGGTGGCCATGGCGCGGCGCAATTCGTCGGCCTCACCCGGCCTGAAGCCGCCGGCGACGATGGCGATCTTCATCGCCTGCTCCTGGAACAAAGGCACGCCAAGCGTCTTGCCGAGTATCTTCTCCAGTTCCGGCTTGGGATATTCGGCTTTTTCCTTGTCCTGCCGCCGACGAAGATACGGGTGCACCATGTCGCCCTGGATCGGGCCCGGCCGCACGATCGCTACCTCGATGACGAGGTCATAGAAGCAGCGCGGCCTGAGCCTGGGCAGCATCGACATCTGCGCGCGCGATTCGATCTGGAAGACGCCCAGCGTGTCGGCGCGGCAGATCATGTCGTAGACGTGGCGATCCTCCTTGGCGATCGTGTCCAGCGTCAAGGGCCTGCCATGCTCGTCCCTGACGCCGTACTGGTTGGTGAGCAGGGTAAAGGCGCGCTGGAGGCAGGTCAGCATGCCGAGCGCCAGTATGTCCACCTTGAGGATCTTGACCGCGTCGAGATCGTCCTTGTCCCATTCGACCATCTTGCGCTCGTCCATCGCCGTCTTGACGATGGGCACGATCTCGTCGAGCCGGTCCCTGGTGATGACGAAGCCGCCGACATGCTGGGAAAGGTGGCGCGGGAAGCCCATGATCTCGTTGGCGCGCTCCATCACATGCAGCGACACCGGGTCGCTGCGGTCGAGGCCGCCGGCGCGGGCCTCCTTCTCGCCGAGTTCCGAGGTGGACCAGCCCCAGATCGAACCGGAAAGCGATGCCCTGACATCTTCCGACAGGCCCATCGCCTTCGACACTTCACGCAGCGCCGAGCGGCCGCGATAGCTGATCACGGCGGCGGCGAGCGCGGTGCGTTTGGAGCTGTATTTCGTATAGATGTACTGCATCACCTCTTCGCGGCGCTCATGCTCGAAATCGACGTCGATGTCCGGCGGCTCGTTGCGCTCCTCGGAGATGAAGCGCTCGAACAGCGTGTCGATCTTGTCCGGCCCGACCTCGGTGATGCCGATGCAGAAGCAGATGATCGAATTGGCGGCGGAACCACGGCCCTGGCAGAGAATGTTCTCGCCGCGGGCGAATGCGATGATGTCGTAAACGGTCAGGAAGTAGCGGGCGTAGTTCAGCCGCTCGATCAGGGCGAGTTCTTCCTGAATGCGCTGCATGACACTGGCTGGAACCCCGTCGGGAAAGCGCCGAGCCGCTCCCTCCCGGGCAAGCCTCTCCAGTTCCGCCTGCGGCCCGAGGCCCGATTGCGTCGGCTCGTCGGGATAATTGTACTGGAGGTCGCCGAGCGAGAAGGTCAGTTCCTCCGCGAAACGCAGCGTCTCGGCCAGCGCCTGCGGATGCCTGCGAAACAGGCGCATCATCTCCAGTGGCGGCTTCAGGTGGCGCTCGGCGTTGGCGGTCAGTTCCAGCCCGACCTCCGCCACAGGCGTGTTGAGGCGGATCGCCGTCAGCACGTCCTGCAGCGGGCGGCGTTCGGCCGTGTGGTAGAGTACGTCGTTGGTCGCCATCAGCGGGATGCCGGTGCTCTCGGCCATTGCCGCCGCCTGCTCGACCCTGAAACGGTCATTGCCGGCATAACAGGGCGACACGCCGAGCCGCAGGGCCGGCCCGAAACGGTGCCTGAGCTGCCGCAGCAAGGTCAGGCTGATCTCCGCGCCCGCCGCCAGATCGGGCAGGACGGCCAGCGACATCAGATCCCCCCATTCGAGCAGGTCGTCACGCTGGAGAAGGGTTGCGCCCTTTTCGTTTTCCTCGCGCAGATTGGCCTGGGTCAGCATGCGGCACAGATGCCCCCAGCCCTTGCGGTCCCTGGGATAGGCGAGGATGTCCGGCGTGCCGTCGCCAAACACCAGCCGGCAGCCGGGATGGTAGGAGAGCTTTTCGACCTTCGCCTGCTGCCAGGCGCGCACCACGCCGGCCACCGTGTTGCGGTCGGCGAGCCCGATCGCGGAGAAGCCCATGAGCTTGGCGGCGACCACCAGTTCCTCCGGCTTGGAGGCGCCGCGCAGGAAGGAGAAATTCGACTGGATGCCGAATTCGGCATAGGGGATGACGGTCAGCGCGTTCATGCGAAGACCCCGTGCAGGAACCAGCGCGGCGGCACCGGCGAGACGCCGCCGTAAAGGCCCTGCCGGTAGAGCCAGTAGCGGCGGCCGTCGGCATCCTCGATGCGGAAATAGTCACGCGTCGCCGCAGCGGCGTCGCCCGGCGCCTGACGCCACCATTCGGCGGCGATGCGCTCCGGGCCCTCGGCGCGCGTGACGCGGTAGAGCGCGCGGCGCCAGCGGAAACGCAGCGGCGGTCCCTCCGGCATTTCGGTGGCCGGCACCTCGATCGGTTCAGGCGCGCGAAACAGCCGGATCGGCCGTTCGGGCGGGAAGATGGTCATCGGCGCCTGTGTCCTGCCCGGCCGCTTCGGCGGCGTGGTGCGGCGCGGGGTTTCGCTGAAGGGAACGATGGCGACGGCGCGCTCCGGCAGATGGCTTTCGACGGGTACCGGCTTCAGCACGGCGCCGTCACCCAGGCGGGCGCGGACGCGGTCGGCGAAGAGGGCGATGTCGGCCTCGTCGTCGGCGACCTCGCCGGCGAGGTCGCCCTGCTGCATGTCGAAGGCGGCAACCGAAAGCACGCAGAGCCGCACGAGATCGAAGCCGAAACCGGCGTCGATGGTCTGCTCCAGCGCGGTGAGCCTTTCGTGGAACAGGCGCCTGATCAGCCGTGGTTCGCGCAGGGGCCGCGAGGTGCCGACCGCGATGCGGCTGACGGCACCGTCGACGCGAAAGAGGAAAAGCGCCAGCGCCCTCGCGCCCTCGCCGCGCCGTTCGAGATCGGCTTTCAGGGCCGTGGCGAGCCGGCCGACCAACTGTTCGATGTCGTCGGTCTGCATGATGGGCTCGGCCAGATGACGCTCGACCGAAAGCGGCGCGACGGGAAGGCGCGGCGAGACGGATTCGTCGAGCCGGCCAAGCGCCTGGTCGAGGCGCAACAGCAGGGAGGCGCCGAAGCGGCGGGCGAGCGGCGCGCGCGGCGCTGCCAGGACGGCGCCCGCCGTGCGCAGGCCGACACTTTCCAGACTGGCGCGGGTCTCAGGCGCTATGCGCAGCGCCGCCAGCGGCAAGGGCGCCAGCAACGTCTCCTCCTCGCCCGACACAACGATGCGGTCGCCGCAGAAGCGCGCCGCCGCCCAGGCCGCGCCCGGTGTCGCGGCAAGCCCGGCGCGGACATCGAAACCCTGCTGGAAGAAGCGCGACAGGATGTCGTCCAGCATGGCGCGTTCGCCGCCGAACAGATGGGTGCAGCCGGTGACGTCGAGGAACAGGCCGTCGATGCCGTCCAGCGCCACCAGCGGGGTGTAGCGGTCGCACCAGTCCGCCAGGCCTTCGAGCAGGCGGCGATCGGCCTCTGGGTCGGCCTCGACGATATCGATCGAGGGATGCATGGCGCGCGCATCGGCAATGCCCATGCCGGGCTTGAGGTGCAGCGCCTCAGCCCGCTCGTCGAGGGCCGAGATGCGTTGCGCGTTGCTGTCGCGATGACTGATCACCAGCGGCGGGTGGGATGGTGACGGGTGCTCCGGCGGCCGGGAACGCCAGGACCGCCCCAGGCGCTGCCGCAGGATCCTTTCGGCCGCGAGATAGGGAAACCACAGCGACAGGATTCGCTGTCCGGCGGTCTTCGCCTGCTCTTTCGTCGCCCCTTCTTTCGTCGCCCCTTCTTTCATCGCCCCTTCTTTCATCGAATGCGTGTTCATCGGGGTTCCACTCCAGTGTGAATTGTCCCGGCAGGGCCGTGCGGCTCTTGCCGATGGTGATGGTGAAGGCGGGGCGGCCGATCGAGCCGGCCAGCGGCCCGGCGACGGTGGCGCGCGGCGCCGCCGGCGCCGGCGCGACGAGGAGGCGCACGGGTGCCGCCGTCGGTTCAGGCGCCGCCGCCTGCCGCAGCAGCAGGACCGGCCGGCCGGCCGCCATCGCCCTTGCATGCAGCCGGCGCGTCGCGGTCAGGTCCAGCCGCTGCGGATTGCCCCTGATTTCGAGGATGACGGCGGCAAGAGCCGTCATCCGGGCCGCTTCCTCGGCGACCCACAGGGCGTCAGCGAGTTTCGGCGTCTCGGAAAACAGCAATTGCCCGGGTTCGATGCCGAAGCCGGCATGCAGCCCCCTGGCGTAGGGAAAACCGGCCTCGTGAAAGATTTCCGACGTGCCGACCCACAGCACCGGCAAGCCTTGTGCCTGCTTCAGGACCAGGCTGGCGAGCGACAGGGCGAAGCCGGCGACGGCCCCGGCATCGCGGGTCTCCTGGCCATGGATTTCGCTCAGCGCGGCTTTCGGCAGGCCACCGCTCAGGGCCGCATCGAGACGCTCCACGCCGACGGGCAGGAAGGCATCCGGCAAGGTCGCGGCGAGCCCGCGCCGGACGATCGTAAGGTCGGCGCTGGCCGTGATCCGGGCATCGGGCGGCGCGCCAGCCGGCGCCTGCAGGCGCTCGGGCAGCGTTCCCTCGATCTTCGCGATCTGGCGGCGCAGGGCAAAAACAGTCTCCCGCGCCACAGCGGTCATCGCCATGACGGTCAGCTTCCACTCACAATTGTTCCTGTTATGTTCCTATAGATTCCAGAGGGTGCTGGAAGAGTCAAGCAGAGTCACGAGGAATTTATTCCTTCGCTGGATAGTCATATGCCTGATACCCCGGTGGGCCACGGGTCATCCATGACGCCGTCATCCCCGGCAGAAGCAACCCGTGTGTGGTGCCGTGGAGATGTGGGTGGGCGGCGGATTTGCCTCGACCCCCGCGAAAGCCTATATGCCGGGATCAAAGGACAAAGCATGGCCCGCATCTACAAGACCCGCACCTGGCACGACCAGTTCTCGCCCTCGATGGACGAATTGGAGTTCCTGGCCCTGGAGGCCTACGCGCATCTGCCTGAAGATTTTCGCAAGCTGACCGGCGAGATCGTCATCCAGATCGCCGAATTCCCGACCGACGAGATCATGGACGATCTGTCGCTGGAAACGCCGTTCGACCTGCTCGGCCTCTTCGAAGGGCGCGGCATCGCCGAACGCTGGAACCCGCAGACCGGCGAAGGGCCGAACCGCATCACGCTCTACCGCCGCGCCATGCTCGACTATTGGGCGGAGAACGAGGAAACGCTGGGCGACATCGTCACCCATGTGCTGATCCACGAAATCGGCCATCATTTCGGCTTATCCGACGATGATATGGAGCGGATCGAGGAAGCAGCAGAGTAGCGGCATGCGCGGCATCACCAATCCCGGCGACCTTTTCGGCAGGCTGAAAGAAGCATGGAGCCTTGAAAGCTCCGGGAGCTGGAGCGCCGAAAACCCGGCCAAGGGCCAGTGCAGCGTCACCGCCCTGGTCGTCCAGGACGCCTTCGGGGGCGAAATCCTCAAGACCTACACGCCCGGCGGCACGCACTTCTACAATCTGGTCGACGGCATCAAATGGGACATGACGATCAGCCAGTTCGACCGTCCGATCCCGTTCGCGGATCTGTCGTCCAGCCGCGAGGAGGCGATGGCCGACACGTCGCCGGCCCAGTACGAGGCCCTCAAGGCCAGGCTGAGCCTTTGACCTCAGCGCCGCCGGTCGGTCCGCGAGCCCTCACCAGTCGCTGAGCTTGGTGTCCGGTCCGTATTCCTGGCCATCGATATCCTTGACCACGGCTTGGCCGCAGCGCATCGCCTTGGCCTTCTTGTCGTAGGCATAGGTCGGCGAACCGAACAGGTGCCAGCCCTTGTTCAGCGCCGCCGTCACCTTGTGGCAGAAGCTGGCGTCGTCCGGACCGGTCAGAAAGCGGTAGAGTTTCATGGTCTCAAGTCCTGTGGTGATCGGAGCAATTCCAGGGAAAGTGTGAAACGGTTTTCCGTCCGGAATTGCTTGAAAGCAAAGAGCTAGAGCCGTTCAGCGATTCCGTGAAGTACTGAACGGCTCCAGCCGGGATCATGCGCCGATGGCGGCCGCCTTCGCCAGTAGTTTTTCGGCCTGCGCCAGATGCAGGCGCTCGACCATGCGGCCGTTCAGCGAAATCACGCTCCTGCCCTGGTTTTCGGGAAGCGCAAAGGCATCCTCCACCTGGCGCGCCTCGGCAAGTGCCTGCGCCGACGGCGCGAAGGCGCGGTTGGCGGCCTCGATCTGGGCGGGATGGATGACGGTCTTGCCGTCGAAGCCCATGGCGGCTCCCTCCGCGCATTCGCGGGCAAAGCCATCGAGATCGCGGAAATCATTGGCAACGGCGTCCAGGACATCCAGGCCGCCGGCCCGCGCGGCCAGCACCATCTGCATCAGCCAGGGCACGATATAGCGGCGGTCTGGTGTGGCCAGGACGCCGGTTTCCTTGGCCAGATCATTTGTTCCGGCAACGAAACAAGCCAGTCGCGAGGCCGGGTCGCGGCCAAGCTCGGCGATGGCGCCGATGTTGAGCATGGCCTTCGGTGTCTCGATCATCGCCCATAGTTTCACACTGTCGGGCGCGAAATTGTCGTCCAGCACGTCGCCGGCCTCCAGCAGGTCGCGCGGCGTGTCCACCTTGGTCAGAAGGATGCCGTCGGGCTGGCAACTCGCGGCGGCCAGAAGATCGTCCGCGCCCCATTCGCTGGAAAGCGCATTGACGCGCACCACCATCTCGCAGCCGCTGCCAGGGCGGTTGGCCAGGATCGCCGCCAGCTTGCCGCGGGCGGTGATCTTGTCGGCCGGTGCCACGGCGTCCTCGAGGTCGATGATGACGGCATCGCAGGCAAGCCCGGCGATCTTGGCCAGCGCCTTGTCGTTGGAGGCGGGGACGTAGAGCACCGAGCGGCGCGGGCGGTAGGTTTCCATGGCCGATCTATGCCGCGTGTCGCGGGTGGAGACAAGCGTTGGGGGCATGGCTTTAGGAACGTTTGCGTGGGATCAGCTAATCATCAAGATCAGCGCCGCCCCTCATCTGCCTGCCGGCATCTTCTCCCCGTATAGTGACGGGGAGAAGGACGCCCTCATCGCCGATTTCGCCAATCGCCAACGTTGCAGAAAAGGCGCCGGCGTTGCGGCCAGCCCCTTTCGCCCCGTTTACAGGGAGAAATGTCCGGCAGGACAATGAGGGCGGCGCCAACGTCCGTAAAAGATGGTGGACAGCGCACCAGCCTTGAAGGGCAGCTCTGCACGAAAACTGCACACGCCTGCGGAAAAGCTCCTCGGATCCGCCCTGCCGTCTCCGCGCCGGCTTGCGAAACAGGCGACATGAAAAAGCGAGCAAAACCCCGCTGGTCCTTGCCACAGCGCCTGCGCAGCGAGGGCTGGTGGCTGGCCGATCCGCCGCGCGCGAAGTCTAAAGCGATCCTCGTTCCCCTTGTCCGCAGGAGCCTGCCGCCAAGGCGATTGGACGCGATCAGGCCAGAAGCGATCAGGAAGGTCAGCTCATGACATCGTTTTTCACCGCCGCGCCAAGCTATTGCAGCCGCTTCGGCATTGCCGTGCTGCTGGTCGTGCTGGCGGATTTCCTGTTCTATGGCCAGCCGGCCGGCATCACGGTTCTCCTGTTCGCCATCCTGATTGCCGCCGCCGTGGTGGCCGTGCATCCCACAGCCTTCAGCGATATCAAGGTCTGGCTGAAGCCTGGCGCCTTGCTGGTCGCGCTGCTGCCGCTCGCCGAGACTGTCAGCGCGCTGTCCGTATCGGTCGCGCTTGCGGCCCTGGTCGTCTTCGCGCTTTCGCTGAGCGGGCGCCTGCGGCACAACATCGCCCGCATTCCCAGCCAGATCGCGCTGTTCGGGCTCGCGGCGCCGTTCCGTTTCATCCGAGATTTCATCCGCTGGCGCAAGACGGCGCGCCGGTTTGGCGGGCGACGTGTGCGGCTGGCGGCGATCGCCGTCTGGGCGATGCCGCTGACACTCGGCGCCGTCTTCCTGGCGCTGTTCGGCGCCGCAAACCCGGTCATCGACTATTGGCTGTCGCTGATCGACCTGATGAAATTGCTCGATCTCATCCAGCTGGCGCGCATTGCCTTCTGGCTGTTCGTGCTCGCCGGCGTCTGGGCTTTCCTGCGGCCGCGCCTGCCGCGTTTTTCGCAGCATATTTTCCGGCCAAACCATGCGCCTGCCAATGCGCCTGCGGCGGTCAATCCGGACAGGCACGTTATCGAGGACATCCTGTTCGGCAAGGCAGCGATCCTGCGCGCCTTGATCGTCTTCAACGTCCTGTTCGCGCTCCAGACAGGGCTCGACGCCGCTTATCTCTGGGGTGGTGCGGCCCTTCCCGACGGCTTGAGCTACGCCGCCTACGCCCATCGCGGCGCCTATCCGCTTGTTGTCACCGCGCTGCTTGCCGCCGGCTTTGTCCTGGCCGCACTCAGGCCGGGAAGCCAGACATCGGCCGATCCGCTCATCCGCCGGCTGGTCTATGCCTGGGTCGCGCAGAACATCGTGCTGGTGATTTCGTCGATCCTGCGGCTCGACCTCTATGTCGGCGTCTACGCGCTGACCTACTGGCGCATCGCCGCTTTCGTCTGGATGGGGCTGGTGGCGGCCGGTCTCGCGCTGATCATCGCCCGCATCGCGCTTCGAAAATCCAATGAATGGCTCTCGTCCGCCAATCTTCTGACGTTATCGCTGACGCTTTATGCCTGTTGCTTCATCAACTTCGCGGCCACGATCGCCAATTACAATGTCGACCATTCCTTCGAAATGACCGGCCAGGGCATTCCCCTCGACGCCTGGTATCTGCGCTCGCTCGGGCCGGGGGCGTTTCCGGCGCTCGATCGTTTTTTCGATCACCAGGACAAGACGGCTGGTGCCGGAGCCGTGCGCGAATTGGAAGGGGTGCGGGCCAGCGACGAGGAGTGGTATCGCATCGTCCAGCAGAACTGGCGCGCCTGGAGCTTTCGCGACTGGCGCCTGCTTCGATATCTCGACAGCAGGGGCTTGCCCGTGCTTCCTCAGCCTTCACAACCTTCCTTGCCGGGCCGCTGACCGATGCCGCATCACATTCTCGTCGCCGACGATGACCCGCATATCCGCGAGGTGATCTGCTTTGCGCTGGAAAAGGCGGGCATGAAGACGCTCGGCGTGGCCGACGGCGCTGCCGCCTTGCAGGAGATCGAACGCCAGGCTCCCGATCTCATCGTGCTCGACATCGGCATGCCCGAGATGGACGGGCTGGAGGTCTGCCGGCGGCTGCGGCAGCGATCCGATGTGCCTGTGCTGTTCCTCTCCGCGCGCGATGAAGAGATCGACCGCATCCTGGGGCTCGAAATGGGCGGTGACGACTATGTCACCAAGCCGTTTTCCCCGCGCGAACTGGTGGCCCGCGTCAACGTCATCCTGCGTCGCGCCCGCCCGGCGGCGCCCGAATCCGCCGACGAACGGCAATTTTCGCATGGCAAGCTCATCCTGACGCCAGCCAGCCACGGCGCCAGTTTCGACGGCAGGCCGCTTGCCCTGACGGGGATCGAGTTCGCCATCCTCAAAGGATTTCTGGCCCGGCCCGGCCATGTGCTCGACCGCGACGCGGTGATGAGCAATGCCTATGCCGGCAGGATCCATGTCGCGGACCGCACCGTCGACAGCCATATCCGCAACATCAGGGCGAAGCTCGCGGCGGTCGGCTGCCCCGACGTCATCGAGACCGTCCACGGCGTCGGCTTCCGGCTCGGCAAATGCGGCTGACGGCGTCGCGCAAATGGATCGGCCGCAAATGGCGGCCGCGCCTTGCCACGGTCGTCGTCGCCATCCTGATGCTGGTGATGGCGCTGCCGCTGGTCGGCCTGTTCTTCTTCCGTCTCTACGAGAACCAGCTGATCCGGCAGACCGAGGCTGAGCTGATCGCACAAGGCGCGGTCATATCGGCCTTTTACGCGCAGGAGGTGCGCGAGGCCGGCGTCCCGCTGGAAAAACTCGGCACGCCGCTGCCGCAAACCGGCGCCGGCGCAAGCCGGAGCAACCCCGGCGGGCCCTACCGGCCGATCGAGCCGCAACTCGACCTCGCCTCCGACAGCGTGCTTCCGACCCGGCCGGATGGGACGGCCGCTACCGCCGATCCCGTCTTCGCCGCGATCGGCGCGCGCCTGTCCGGCATTCTCGACGCGACGCAGAAGACCACGCTTGCCGGCTTCCGGCTGCTCGATCCCCGGGGCGTCGTCATCGCCGGGCGCAGCGAGGTCGGGCAGTCGCTGGCCGAGGTCCAGGAGGTGCGCGAGGCGCTGGGCGGGGGCTATGCAAGCGTGCTCAGGCTGCGCATCCCCGAGCAGCCGGCGCCACCGCTCTATTCGGTCAGCCGCGGCACCAGGGTTCGCGTCTTCGTCGCCATGCCGGTGGTTGTCGACGACCATGTCGCCGGTGTCGTCTATGTGTCGCGAACGCCCAACAACATCGTCAAGCATCTCTATGGCGAGCGCGGCAAGGTGACGTTGGCGGCCATCGCCATCCTTGGCGGCACGCTGCTCATCGGCCTTGTCTTCCTGCGCACCGTCAGCCGGCCGATCTACGCGCTGATCGACCGCACCCAGCGCATCGCCGCCGGCGAGCGCGACGCGATCCGGCCGCTCGACCATCACGGCACCTACGAAATGGCCGAGCTGTCCGCAGCCTTCCTCGACATGGCCGAAAAGCTGCAGGCGCGCTCGGACTCGATCCAGACCTTCGCCACCCATGTCTCGCACGAGCTCAAATCGCCGCTGACGGCGATCCAGGGCGCGGCCGAGCTGCTGCGCGATTCAGGCAGCGCGATGGACGATGAGGAGCGGCGGCGCTTCTCCAACAATATCGTCACCGATGCCGGGCGGCTCAATCTGCTGGTCCGGCGCCTGCTCGACCTGGCGCGGGCCGAGAATCTCGCGCCCAGCGGCGAAAGCGCCTCGGTCGCGGCGGCGCTGGCGCTGCTTCCTGTCGACACAAGGCTGACGGTTCAAGCCGGTGCGGGCGGCGATCTCGCCTTGCGCATCTCGGCCGAAAACGCGGCGATCGTGCTCGCCAATCTCATCGATAATTCGGCCAGGCATGGCGCGACGCTGGTTTCGGTCACGGCAACGAGCGCCGCGGGCAGGGCAACGGTCGAGGTGAGCGACGACGGCGCCGGCATTTCGCCGAGCAACCGGGCGCGCATCTTCGAGCCGTTCTTCACTACGCGGCGCTCCAGCGGCGGCACCGGCATGGGCCTTGGCATCGTGCTGGCCCTCCTGAAAGCACATGATGGCACGATCCGGCTGGTTGACTCCGGGCGCGGCACGCGCTTCGAGATCGTTCTGCCGGTTGGATAGACATGCCGGCGGCCGGATCGGAGAGAAAATGCGCTACGACATCGTCATCATCGGCGGGGCCATCGTCGGCTCCTCGATCGCCTATTACCTGCGCGAGGAAGGGTTTTCCGGCTCGATCGCGCTGGTCGAGCGCGATCCGCAATTCGCGCATGCGGCAACGACGCTGTCCATGGCCTCGATCCGGCAGCAATTCTCGATCCCGCAAAACATCCGCCTGTCGCAATTCACGCTGAAGCTGTTCCGGCGGCTGAAGGAGGAATTCGGCGCCGAGGCCGATATCGGCTTTCGCGAGGGTGGCTATCTCATCCTGGCCGGCGAGGCCGGCCTGCCGATCCTCAAGGCCAACCACGAGGCGCAAATCGCAGAGGGTGCCGACATCCTGCTGGAGGACGCCGGCCAGCTGACGCGCCGCTTCCCCTGGCTGTCGGACGAGGGCATCGTGGCCGGCGCCTATGGCCGCAGCGGCGAGGGCTGGTTCGACGCACATGCCATGCTGACGCTGTTCCGCAAGGCGCTGCGGGACAAGACGATCGATTTCATCACCGCGTCGGTCACCGGCATTGCGCGCGACGGCAACCGCGTCACCGGCGTCAGCCTCGACAATGGCCAGACGCTGGAGGCCGGCACCGTCGTCAACGCCGCCGGGCCGAACGCCGGCAAGGTCGCGGCTTTTGCCGGCCTTTCGCTGCCGGTCGAGCCGCGCAAGCGCAACGTCTTCGTCTTCGAGGCGCGCGAGAAATATGCCGACATGCCGCTGCTGGTCGATCCCTCTGGCCTCTATGTCAGACCCGAAGGTTCGGTCTATCTCACTGGCGGCGCCGAGCCGGAAGAGGGCGACGGCCCGGCCGACCCCAGGGATTTCGAGGTCGACTGGTCGCTGTTCGAGGAGGTGGTGTGGCCAACGCTGGCAACCCGCATCCCGGCCTTCGAGGCGATCAAGGCGACCCGCGCCTGGGCCGGCCACTACGACTACAATACGCTTGACCAGAACGCCATCATCGGCCCGCATCCGGAGGTCGGCAATTTCCTCTTCGCCAACGGCTTCTCGGGTCATGGCTTGCAGCAGGCGCCGGCGGTCGGCAAGGCGCTGGCCGAACTGATCGTGCAGGGCGGGTACAGGACGATCGACTGCTCGGCGTTCGGCTACGAACGTGTGGCAGAGGGACGGGCGTTCAGGGAATTGAACGTGATTTGACGGAACGCTATATTTTTCGGGGATGGCTCGGAGTGGGCATTGCTTAAGACGATTGTCGAGAAATTTCGCCGCACGAAAAGCGTTCAATTGCTTTTGGACTTCCGCAACGAAATTTTATATCGCCAGTTTCTGGGAAGTTCCGTTTCCAGGGGACACGCTTTCGCGGAAACTCTCAAGCAGAGCCCCGAACGGAATTATTGCTTCACGATTGCCTTCAATACGCCCTGGGTCATAGATGCGCTCGCCACGGCCTGGCGCATATTTGCGCCCGGAACGCGGCTGGTGGTGATCGACAACTCGTCAAAGCCCGATGCCAGAATTGCCATCGAGGCGATCTGCCGGCAGCGTGGCGTCGCCTATTTCCCCTTGCCCAGGAATTTCGAGCGAAACCCTTCACGCTCCCATGGAATTTCGCAGACATGGGCATTCCACAACATCATCAGGAAACTAAGCCCCGATATGTTCGGGTTCATCGATCACGACTGCTTCCCGATCAGCCATGTCGATATGGAAAAGCTGATTGGCGACAGGATAGGTTATGGATTGGCGCTGAAGGCCAAATCCACCTATTTGTATAAATCGCCGAAGGACGAGGATCGCTGGTTTTATTGGGCGGGCCTTTGCTTCTACGACTTCTCCGCCGTCGAGCATGTCAATCTGGACTTCAGGCATCGTCTGGATATTGGAATGGATACAGGCGGCGGCAACTGGCCGGTGCTGTACGCGAAATTTTCCGACGCCCAATTCGGAAAGGCGACCGTCGGTTCCATGACGGTGAACGTTCAGGACAGGGATGTCGAATATCAGATGTTCGACAACGCTTTTTTCCATGTTGGCGGCGCGTCCTACCGCCAGTTCGCGACAAACCCGGAATACCGCCGCTCCCTATGCGATCATATCTGGGATACCTATCTGGGCGGCACAAGGGAACGCTTGGCTTCCGGTTAGATCGAAGCGGTCCCGACCAGGCGGGAAATGCCGGAACTGGCAGGCAGCCGGCACGTGCCGGCAGGGTGAGGATCGCCAGGCCGCCGCTTCGTGAAATAATCCTGCAGCCAGCAAAGCACCCGGCCCCAGCCCTCAGCATGTTCGGCCGCCGCATCGGCCAGCCCGGCAAAGCCGCCATGGCAGATGGTGAGAAGCGTGCCGCCGGCGGTCGGCTCCAGGAGATAGGCGACCGTGGTTTGTCGCCGGCCAAGCTTCGGATGATCCCAGCCATAGCGCCGTGTCTGGACGATCCGGCGCGGCGCTTCGATCTCAAGGAACTCGCCGCCGGCCGGAAGGTCCCTGCCGTCGGCCGTCCGCACCACAACCGTCCAGCAGCCGCCGACGTGAAGTTCGGCCGACCAATCGACCATCCGGTAGGTGTCCGCGGATCCCCACCATTGCTCGACCTCCTTGCCGACCAGAGCCCGGAAAATGCGTTGCGGCGGCGCCTCGATCCAGGCTGACGCCATGACCGTCTCGCCATTGGTCATGCTTCGAGCGCTGGGGTCGAACGTCATCATCGATGTCTCCTCCAGTGTGTTTCGTTACCGAAATGAGGCTTTCATCCCTTCGATGGCGGGCGCTCGAAACCCTTGCCGGTCTCGAGCAGGCTCTTCAGGCTCGCCAGCACCAGCGGCCAGCCCCTGGAGACGTTCGGGATCAACTTGTGCGGACCATCCGCTTCGTGGGTGACGGCGAGCTTCGTCAATTCGCCATCCTGCTCGATGGCGAAGGTGCAGCGTGTGTAGCCGTCCTCCTTTACCTCGGGCATCCATTCGTTGCGCCATTTGATGACCAGGCGGCGCGGCGGATCGATCTCCAGGATCTCGCCCGAATCGGCAACACGGCCGTCGGGGAAGATCAGCTTCCAGCTCGATCCGGCTTTCCAGTCGCTCTCCTGGTAGGAGCAGAGGAAGAACTGCCGGTTGAATTCGGGATCGGTCAGCGCCTGCCAGAGCTTGTCGGGCGTGGTGCGGATATAGGTTACGTAGACGAAGGTGTTGTTCACGGCTCTTCCCTTTCAAGGCGTTTCTTCAGGTCGCTCAATGCATCCAGCCGATGGCGCTCGAATTTGCCGATCCAGCGTTCGGCGATCTCGTTGATCGGAACCGGGTTGAGGTAGTGCTCCTTCTCGCGCCCCTTGCGCAGGGTGGTGACGAGGTTCGCCTCCTCCAGGATGGCCAGATGCTTGGTCACGGCCTGGCGCGTCATGTCCATCTCGGCGCACAGCGCGTTCAGCGTCTGGCCGTTCCTGGCATGCAGGCTGTCCAGCAATTGCCGGCGGGTCGGGTCGGCCAGGGCGCGAAAGACGGCATCCATGCTCATGGCCTAAATATGCAACCATTTGGTTGCATGTCAAGCGGCAATACCCCGCGCCAATAGTTGGGGCCATTGCCGGCTGGATGCCGGCACAGGAGAAAAGATCAACGTTTGCGGGAAAACCAGAAGGCGTCTGTCATTCGCCTCATGCCGATGCGCTCATAGAAGCCGACGGCATCGGGCATCGAAACCAGGCTGATGGCGACCGAAGGCCCGAGCTGCCGGCGCGCCTCGTCCATCAGGCCCTTGCCTATGCCCAGTCCCTGCGCCTTGGCCGAGACGGCGAGATCGCTGATGTAGCAGACCCAGGAAAAGTCGCTCAGGCAGCGGGCGACGCCGATCAGCGGCTTGCCTTCCATGTCGAGACGGGCGGTCAGGATCAGGTTGGCGCCGTCCAGCATCGCCTTCAGTCTTGCCTCGTCATCGACGGGCCGGACCTCGCCGAGGCCCGACTCGACCAGCACGCGGCGGAATTCGGCAATGGCGAGAGTCGGTTCGCGGGCGTAGAGGACATGCGAGTTTTCCGTCATGACGGCCAGAGTGCACCATCGGCTCGGGAATTCGAAGCCGTTTTGTACTATCCGTCTGCCCGGCAGGCCGGGAGGCGCACGAACAGTTGCCTTTTATTTGCCGCCGGCTTTGTGTAAACCGGCACCAGCAATCCCCAGAACTGCAAAGAGAAGACGGGCAAAAGCCATGGAAAAATTCACCAAGCTCACCGGCGTCGCCGCCCCCATGCCGATCGTCAATGTCGACACCGACATGATCATCCCGAAGGATTATCTCAAGACGATCAAGCGCACCGGGCTTGGCACCGGCCTGTTCGCCGAAATGCGCTACAAGGAGGACGGTTCGGAGAATCCGGATTTCGTGCTCAACAAGCCGGCCTACCGCAAGGCGCAGATCCTGGTCGCCGGCGACAATTTCGGCTGCGGCTCCTCGCGCGAACACGCGCCATGGGCGCTGCTCGATTTCGGCATCCGTTGCGTGATTTCCACCTCGTTCGCCGACATCTTCTACAACAACTGCTTCAAGAACGGCGTGCTGCCGATCACCGTCAGCCCGGAGGATCTGGAGAAGCTGATGGACGATGCCTCGCGCGGCTCCAACGCCACCTTGTCGGTCGATCTCGAAGCCAAGGAAATCCGCGGTCCCGATGGCGGCGTGGTCAGCTTCGATCTCGACGACTTCAAGCGCCACTGCATGCTCAACGGCCTCGACGACATCGGCCTGACCATGGAGAAGGCCGGCGCCATCGCCTCGTTCGAGAAGCGCAACGCCGAACAGCGCCCCTGGGCCTGAGCGGCTTCGTGTGCCCTGGATAGGCCCGGCCTCCCGAGGCCGGGTTCGTGCGACTGAGGAGGGACGGTCATGACACGCTTGCTTCTCGCCGGGGCCTGGAGCCTGGCCTTGCTGCTGGCGCCATCGATGGGCGCGGTCGCACAGACCCAGACGCCCGCGGCGCAGCAGACGCCGCCTTCGGCGCAGAAACCTCCCGCCGACGCGCAAGGGGCGGACACCGCCGACGCCAGCGACGATGACAAGCAGGCGCCGGTGCCGTTCGAGGGCGGCCAGCTGACCGTCACCCAGAAGGAACAGTATGGCGAGAAGGTGCTGTCCTATAACGGCAAGGAGCTTGCCAGCAATTACGATGTCTTCTTCGACAAGATCGTCGAAGTGGGCGGCGTCAAGGTGGCGCTGTTCGACGTCGGTGACGGCGGCAACCAGTGCGGGCCGGCGACGCTGATCATCTGGAAGCCGGAAGGCGGCGAGATCCAGAGCACCAAGGTGGAGCAGGACGAATGCGGCGCTCCGCCGACCGCCGTCTCCGACAACGCCATCTATTTCGTGCCCTATCTGTTGCCCGGCGACCAGAAGCCGGCGCTGCAATGGTCACCGACGGACGGTCTGACGATTTCGGGCAACCTGACCTACATGCCCGAACCCGGAACCGACTGGAAAGACATCGATCCGGAAAAATACCAGAACATCATCGACGCCTTCCACAACGAGGCGGTCTACAAGGAAGCCGAAAAGCTGCTCGGCAAGGACATGACCGACATGGCCACCAGCCTGCTGGTCGGCGGCGGCACGGAAAAGACGGCGTCCGGCGCCTTCTATGCCACAGGCTGCGTTCCGCACGATTGCGGCGGCAATGACGGCTTCATGGCCGTCGACCCGGCCAAGCACAAGCTCTACTTCGCCCGCCGGGGAGACGATGGCCAGCCAAAGGGCTGGCCGGCGCTGGCGACATGGCCCGCCGATATCAAGGCAGCGCTGGACAAGGCGCAGGGCGAGGCGAACTGATTCGAGCGTTCGCTCGTGATGTGATGACGGAGATCATGATGCAGAATCGGCGGCAAGTAACGGCAGCCGGGCTGCTTCTGGGCAGCGGATTGCTGACTCCGGCCCTCGCCCAGTCGAACCCCTCGCCTCAATCATCGGCCGAGCAATTCGCCGCGAGGCTAAGCGCGGGCGATATCGACGGCTTCTCCAAGCTGTTCGCCGACAGCTATGTCAATCACCAACAAAGCGCCGCCGCGCCAGCACCAGCGAATGTCAGCCCGAAACAGGCAACAGCCGCTTTCTTCAAGGCACGGCTGATGGCGATGCCGGATCTCAAGGTCGCCATCGAAGTCGTGGTCACCGACAAGGAGCATGTGGCGGCGAGCTTCGTCTACAGCGGCACGCACAAGGGCGTCTACTTCGGCGTCGCGCCGACCGGCCGGGCCCTGCGCTTCACCTCATGTGACATCTTTAGGGTCCAAGAGGGTCTGATCGTCGAGCACTGGGGCATGGGTGATATCGCCGGCGTCCTGGCGCAACTGCGAGCCTGACAACCCAAAGCAACTGAACCTCCTGCGAGGGCATCGATGTCCACCCGCCCAGCACTGCAAAGCGGCATCGGGTCGGTCGAGTGGAAAGTTCGCGCACTCCCCTCGGGCAAGCTCATTTCGCTTCGAGGCTTAGCGCTTTCTTGCGGTCGGCTTCGGCGCGCTTGTGGTTGCCCTTGGCTTTCCATGCCGCGCTTCGCGCCTTGTAGGCGGTGGCGAAATTCGGCTGAAGCTTGATGGCCTGGCTAAGGTCGGCGATAGCCCCTTCATAGTCCGCCCTGCCGGTCCGGATCACACCCCGACCAAGATAGGCAAAGGAGTTATTGCGGTCGAGGCTGAGCGCCATTTCGAAATCGCGCAAGGCAGCGGCATCCTGATGTCTGCCCATCCATAGGAGACCCCGGTCGGCATAGACCTTTGGGTGCTTGGGATTGAGACTGATGACCTTTTGATAGTCAGCGAGCGCCCCCTTGTCGTCGCCCTGGAAGCCGCGGTTCTGACCTCGGCCATAATAGGTCTCGGCATCGGTCGGATCGAGCGTGATGGCCTGGCTGTAATCGGCGATGGCATGGGCGTAATCCTGTTTGGCCTCCCAAGCCATGGCGCGAGCCAGAAAGGCGTCGCGAAATCCCGGAGAAAGCACGATCGCTTTGTCGTAGAGAGCTATCGCGCCCTCGTACTCGCCTTGCTTGTGCAGCTGCCAGCCTTTGCTGAACGCAAGCGCGGCAGGCGAAGCGTTGCCCGGCCGGGTCGCTTCATCGCCTCTGCGCGCGACGGCCTTGCCCGACTTGGCAGGAGAGCCTTTCTCCTTCGCGGCAATCGCGAGCTTACGGGCGTCGCGGGCAAGGCCAAGCTTCGGGTCGACCCTGAGCGCCTGGTCGAAGTCGGCGATCGCCTGGTCGTAATCGCCCTTCGCGAACCAGTTGCTGCCACGCCCATAATAGGCGGGCGCGTAGTCGGGGTCGAGCTCGATGCCGCGCGTGTAATCGGCAATGGCCAGATCCAGCTTGTTCTTCTTGGTCCAGGCAACGCCACGGCCAAAATAGGCATCGACATATACGGGGTAGAGTTCGATCAACTTGTTGTAGTCGTCGATGGCCGCGTCATACTTGCCCTTCTCGACAAGCGCCATGGCGCGCCAGAGATAGGCTGAAGCCGTTTTCGGCTCGAGCGCAAGCGCGCGGTTGTACTCGGCTATGGCGCGATCGAACTTGCCTTTGTTGTAGAAAGCCGTACCGCGCTCGATGAGCGCCTTGACGTTCTTGGGATCGGAGCCGACGGCAACGGATCCGGCACCGCCCTTAGCCTGCGCGGTCACGGTGGCCTGCCGGGCAGCCGCAGAGCTGGCATTGCCGGGATCAAGCTTCAGGGCCAGGTCGAAGTCGGCGATGGCGCCCTCATAGTCCTTGCCGTCGGCGCGCGCCATCCCCCGCCCATAGAAGCCGGCGGCATCTCGAGGATCAATCTCTATGGCAATTGAATAGGCCTCCACCGCTCGCTTGGCGTCGCCCGTGGCATGCAATGTTGCCCCCAGGCAGAAGAACGCATCGCGCGACCTCGGATCAAGTTCGGTAGCCCGCTTGCAATCCGCCAGGCCGCTTTCCGCGCCGCCCGCCATCGCCTTGGCCATGCCTCGGCGAATATAAGGCGCGGCCATATCGGGGATCATCGCGATCGCCTTGTCGAAGTCGGCGATGGCACGGGCATAGGCGCGCTTGGCGTCCCAAGCCTTGCCGCGCCCGAAATAAGCGAGGGGGCTTTGCGGGTCGATCGCGATGGCCTCGTCGTAGGCCTTGATCGCTTCGTCATGCTTGCCCGCGCGCAAGAGGCTGTCGCCATTGCTCACCGCGACCAGGACACGGGGATCGGCGGCGTCGATCGCCTCCTCCAGCCGCGAGCCGGCAGGGTTTTCGCCTGACGGGATATCCTGGTCCGCGTCTTGGCCGGCAGCTGACCGCGCCCCGGCAGAGCTGGCGGTGGCATCCTCGTTCCTGGCGGCGACCGCCGTCTCGCGTCCGTTGCGAGCTTCGGAATCGCCCGGATCCAAAGTGAGCGCCTTGTCGAAATCAGCGATGGCGCGATCATAGTCCTTCTTGTCCGCCCAGGCCTTGCCTCTCCACGCATACATCGAGGCGTCTCCCGGGGTGAGGTCGATCGCCAGGCCATAGTCCACAACGGCCTGGTCGAAATCGCCTCTCGTCTGAAACGTCAGGGCCCGGCAAAAATACGCGTCGCGCCATTTCGAATCGATACGCAAGGCCTGTTCACAGTCGGCGATGGCGAGGTCGAACTTGCCCTTCTTGATCCAGGTAAGGCCGCGCCGGACATAGGCATTGGGCAAGGTGGGGTCGAAGCGTACGGCCCTGTTGTAGTCCGCCAGGGCCAGATCGTATTTCTGCATCCTGAACCACAGATTGCCGCGACCGTAGTAGCCTGTCGCATCCTGGGGCGCGAGCTTGATCGCCAGACTGTATGCCGCGCCGGCGCGGTTGTTGTCATTTTTCGCAAGCCAGTCATTGCCGGCAAGGAACGCGGCCTTGGCCATGGTTTCATCCGGCAGATGCGGATTTGCCCGCAGGATGGCCTGTTGTTCGACCTTCGCCACGACGGCGTCCGCGCGCCGCTCGCGCACGCCGAAGTAGTCGGGATCGAGCTTGAGCGCCTGGTCGTAGTCGGCGATCGCGCGATCGTATTCGCCGATATCTTTGAAGGCATCGCCTCGCGACGAATGGCTGGAAGCCGCCCCTGGATCCAGGGCGATCGCTTTGCCATAGCTCTCTATGGCACGTTCCGTTTCACCCCTTTGCGCAAGAACGGCGCCGCGCGTGGAGACCATCTCGGCATTGTCGGGGTCGAGTTCGACCGCCTTGTCGAAGTCCTGCCAGGATCCTTCCATGTCTCCCGACTGTGCCCGGGCCCTGCCACGGTGGTAATAGGCGAGCGCATTGCCGGGGTCGAGCTCTATGGCCCGGGTATATTCGGCGACGGCGCGGTCGAACCTGTGCTTGTCCTTCAGCCGGTCACCATTCCTGATGATGTCAGCGACACTGGAGCCGTCCAGTTCGGATGCGACCGCTGGGCCCGGTAGTCCTCCCGCTCGCGCGGCCGCCTCACGGCTGGCGGCATAATCGGGATTGCCGGGGTCGAGCTTGAGCGCCTGGTCGAAATCGACAACGGCGCCGGAATAGTCCGTCCGGTCGGCGCGCGCCATGCCGCGCCCGTAATAGCTGACATCGTCCATGGCATCGATCCCGATCGCCGTCGTGTAGGCGGCGATGGCGCGCCCGGCATCGCCCTTGGCGTGCCATGCCACACCCTTGCAATAGTGGGGGTCCCTCGGCTTGGGATCGAGCTTGGCCGACCGGCCGCAGTCACCAAGCGCGCCATCGGCATCGCCCAAGGTCATCCTGACAAGACCCCGGCGCGCATAGGCCACGGCAAAATCGGGCTTCAACTGAATGGCCCTGTCATAGGCAGCGATCGCCTTGGCGTAAGCGCGGCTGGCCGCCTGCGCGTTGCCGAGGCCGAAATAGGCGAACCGGTTGCCGGGATCGAGCGCGATCGCTGCATTGTAGGCGTTGATAGCATTGTCGAATCGTCCCAAGCCAAGCCAGGCGTCACCGCCCTGGATGGTTTCCAGTGCGCGAGGGTCTTTCGCTGCCAGCGCCATGTCGACGAGGTCCTGCGTCGGCTCGAAATTCAAAACGACCGCTTGTTGCTTCGGGTTGAAGGTTAGCGGCTGACGATCCGGTGTGTCGGGCAACGGCGCTGCCATGCCGCCGCCGGCAACCTGGTCGTCGCAGGTTTCGGCACGTCCCGGATCAAGCCCGATGGCGCGCCGGCAATCCGCCGCTGCGCCGGCATGATCGCCTTTGAGCACCTTCGCACGGCTACGGCCGAGATAGGCGTCGGCGTTGTCGGGATCGAGGCTGATGGCCTTGTCGAAATCGAGAATCGCGCCCTCCACGCCATATTTCGACAGCCGCGTCCCGGCGCGATCAATCAGGATCCTTGCCGCTTCCTGGTCACTTGTTTCTCCGATGGCCGACAGGTCGGCGGCGGCAGGCCTTACCGCTTCCGCCCCGGCATTCCCGGTGTCGCACCCGCCTGTCTTTTTCGGGTCGAGCGTGATGGCCTTGCGGCAGTCGGCGGCGGCCCCTGCGACGTCGCGGTTGCGCGCTCGTGTCAGCGAACGGGCGAACCAGATCCGAGCATCATTCGCATCGAGTGCGATCGCCTTGCCGAAATCGGCCATGGCGAGGTCGTTATTGCCCTTGCTTGCCCAGGCGATGCCGCGAAAGTAATAGCCGTCAACGATCTCCGGATCGAGTTGGATCGCCTTGCTGGCGTCGGCGATCGCGCGTACCCAATCATCCTTGCCAAACCAGGCGGCGCTGCGGTTGGCATAGGTTTTGGCACTCTTGGGGTCGATGCTTATGGCGGCGTCGTAATCGGCGATGGCCGGATCGAATTCACCCTTGGCGGCGCGGGCCACGCCGCGATTGACGAGGGCAATCATGTCCATCGGGTCAAGCCGGATAGCCACGTCATATTCGGCGATCGCTTTGTCCCGCTCGCCTTTCCTGCCCCAAGCCTGTCCGAGCCCTGTATGGCCTTTGCCGCTTTGCGCGTCTGCCTCGATCGCCTGCTGGTAATCCAAAATAGCCGCGTCGATCTTGCCTTTGCGCAGGAAGGCCGCGCCGCGGCTGGCATAGGCGTCGCTCGCCGACGGCTCCAGGCTTATAGCGACGTTGAAGTCGGCGATCGCACGGTCGTCGTCGCCCTTGTTGTACCAGTCGGCGCCACGGTTGAAATAAGCGGCAACCTGATTGGGATCGAGTGCGATCGCCTCGCCATAGTCGGCGATCGCACCGTCCCAGTCCTGCTTCTCGTCCCGGGCGGTGGCTCGGTAGAAATAGGCTTTGACACGTAGACGCAGCGCTTCGGTCGCGTCTTGTGCAATCACCGTGCAGGCGGCGATGCGCCGGTCGGTCGCGTCATTGTCGACGCTCGCTTCCTTCTGATAGACAGGCCCGCTGTCTTCGCTCGCGTCTTTTTCGTCGCCGAAGCAAAGCGCATAGTCGCGCGTAACGGCTGATGACGGAGCGGGCAGAGCCCCAAGCATCATTATCGCCGCCATCACAACCAGCGGCGTGCGCAAAAGCGCCGTATCAAATACGCGTTCGAGTGCGTCAGTGCGACGTGACATGGTTCTCCCCCCGGAGCTACTGCTATCGCTTTCGCGTATACTTATAGTTCTCCTTTTGTTCCCAAATGCAAGTAAAAATTGCAACGGAGATTAGTCGGCCGGTTTCCCGGCAAATGGATGAGGACTGCGGAGTGAAGGTCGATTGCCTGGTTTTCCGAACGACGAACGAACGGAGGGCCGGCCAGCCGAGAGCGATATTGCATCGCCGATTCATTCGTTTTGGCCCATGGCCAAATCAGGTCTTGCCTGCAACATGGACGCGACGATCACGGAGGACACCCATGCGCAAACTCATCTCCACCGGCTCGCCGTTCGAAAAGACCGCCGGCTACTCGCGGGCAGTCGTCCAGGGCGACTGGTGCTTCGTCTCCGGCACGACGGGCTACGACTATGCCACCATGACGATGCCCGAAACCGTCGAGGCGCAGACGCGCAACTGCCTGGCGACGATCGGCAAGGCGCTTGCCGATGGCGGCTTCGACATGGCCGACGTGGTGCGGGCGCATTACTACATCACCGACCAGGCCTTCGCCGATATCGTCTTCCCGATCCTGGGCGAGACCTTCGGCGACATCAGGCCGGCGGCGACGATGATCGTCTGCCAGCTCAACAAGCCGGAGATGAAGATCGAGATCGAGGTGACGGCGCTGCGGCGCACGGCCACGGGACGTTGAGGAAGGCCGTGAAAGTCCGGCGCATCGTAGCCAATGTCGAGACGCGGGATGCGGCGGCGGCGAGACGCTTCTATCACGACGTGCTTGGCCTTGACGTGCTGATGGATCAGGGCTGGATCGTCACCTGCGGTTCCGAAGAACAGATGCAGGTGCAGATCAGCTTCATGGCGCAAGGCGGCTCGGGCACGCCGGTGCCGGACCTGTCGATCGAGGTCGACGATGTCGAGGCCGCGCTCCAAGGTATGAAGGCCGCCGGCTTCGCCATCGAATACGGGCCGGCGGACGAGCCGTGGGGCGTGCGGCGCTTCTATGTACGCGATCCCTTCGGCCGGCTGGTCAACATTCTCTCGCACCAGTGACCGTGGAAGTGGCTTGCAGGCTTGCGCGCCGGGCGCTTGGCGTTTAGCAAGGCCGCGGTTCACACTCTTTCTGGGACGGTTCTTTCATGGCAACGAAGCATCTTTTCCTGCTCCCCGGCGACGGCATCGGCCCCGAGGCCATGGCCGAGGTCAAGAAGCTGATCGCGGCCTTGAACGAAAAGCTCGGCAGCGGCTTCGTCACCGACGAGGGTCTGGTCGGCGGCTCGGCCTACGACGCGCATGGCGCGGCGATCTCCGATGCCGACATGGAAAAGGCTGTTGCCGCGGACGCCGTGCTGTTCGGCGCCGTCGGCGGGCCGAAATGGGATGCGGTGCCTTACGAGGTGCGCCCCGAGGCCGGCCTGCTGCGCCTGCGCAAGGACATGGAGCTGTTCGCCAATCTCAGGCCCGCCATCTGCTACCCGGCGCTGGCGGCGTCCTCCTCGCTGAAGCAGGAAGTGGTCGAAGGCCTCGACATCCTCATCGTGCGCGAACTGACGGGCGGCGTCTATTTCGGCGAGCCCAAGCAGATCATCGATCTCGGCAACGGCCAGAAGCGCGGCATCGACACGCAGGTCTACGACACGTTCGAGATCGAGCGCATTTCGGGCGTCGCCTTCGAATTGGCGCGCACGCGCAAGAACCACGTCACCTCGATGGAAAAGCGCAACGTCATGAAGTCGGGTGTGCTGTGGAACGAGGTCGTCACCCAGACCCAGAAGGCACGCTATTCCGACGTCAAGCTCGACCACATGCTGGCGGATGCCGGCGGCATGCAGCTGGTGCGCTGGCCCAAGCAGTTCGACGTCATCGTCACCGACAATCTGTTCGGCGACATGCTGTCCGACATCGCCGCCATGCTGACCGGGTCGATCGGCATGCTGCCTTCGGCCTCGCTCGGCGCGCCCGATGCCAAGACCAAGAAGCGCAAGGCGCTCTACGAGCCGGTGCACGGTTCGGCGCCCGACATCGCCGGCAAGGGCATCGCCAACCCGATCGCCATGATCGCCTCCTTCGCCATGTGCCTGCGCTATTCCTTCGGCATGGTCGCCGAGGCCGACAAGCTCGAGGCTGCGATCGCCGCCGTGCTCGACGACGGCCTGCGCACCAAGGATATCTTCTCGGCCGGGATGACCGAGGTCGGCACGGTCGCCATGGGCGACGCGATCATCGCCAAGTTCCTGGCTTAGCGGCTCGGCCTCAGCGTATCTCGCCGGCAAGCTGTTGCAGCAGCCCGACGAGTTGCGCCTCGTCCACCGGCCCGAAGAAAGCCGCGTCGGCGGTCTCGACGGCGACGATGGCGCGCTGCGCCACCGCCGCTCCGGCTGGGGTGACGCGGATCACCTTGGCGCGGGAGTCCCTGGGATCGGTCTCCCGCGCGATCAATCCCTTCGCCTCGAGCCGGGCAACGACATCGGACGTCATCTTCACCTCGGTGCCGGCCTGGGCGGCGAGCTGCACCTGGTTCGGCGGCTCGCCATTGCGGCCGAGCCACATCGCCGAGGCCAGCAGCACGAACTGGACATGGGTCAGGTCGAGGGGTGCCAGCGCCGCCGTCATGACACGCTGCCAGCGCATGGTGGTTCGCCAGAGCAGCAAGCCGGGGCTCTCCGAAGGTCCGCTGAAGCGCGTGTTCAGATCCTGCCCGTCAGCCATTTTTCGCCAACGCCTCCGCCTGTTCGAACAGTTTGGCCATCGAGACGTCGAAATCGCCGCTGATCTGCGGTCCGAGTTCCGGTCCGACCTCGGCGGCCGAGGGCCCTGATATTTCCAGCCTGTGGGTCACCTGCGTGCCGCCCTCGACCGGCAACAGCGCATGCCGGAACAACAGTCTCGTGTCACCGAACGAGGTCTCGTCGGCGTAGGTGACGTTTTCGACGAGATCGACGATAACAGATTCGAACGTGTCCTGCCCGACCGGCGTCACCGAGACACGGGTGCCCTTGGCGAACGGGCCGTGCAGAACGAAGGTGTCCGATCCTTCATAGGCGAGGCGACCTTCATGCAACGCCTTCAACGCGTTCCAGATGGCCGCCACGGGAAGGGAGGAAATCGCGGTGTATTCATTCGTCCACATTGTCTGGGTTCCATTTATCCTGGTCGATCGACCGATTTGATCTGTGCGCAGATTATCTGTGTGCGGATCAAATTGCAAGCTAATCTCACCATAGCGCCTGTATGGCGCCAACCCTTTGTTTTCATGCAGCTTTAGACAGTGTGCTGCCGGAACCGCTATAGGCGGACGCCCGCCGGTACCGGGCCCCACTGGTTCTCGCGTGCCTGCGTCGGCATCAGCGCGAAGACCAGGATGATCAGGCTGCCGAACGTGGGGATGAAGATCACCAGATAGAGCCAGCCAGACAGGCCGATGTCATGCAGCCGGCGCACGGTCATGCCGAGGCCGGGCAGGAATGTCGCCAGCAGGAAGGTGCCGCAGAGGCCCACCGTGACCGCCGCCGAGACGTCGGAGTCGAAATTGCCGAGCGCGACATCGGTGAAAATGCCGATGCCGCCGACGATCAGCAGGCAGACCACCCAGAACAGGCAATAGCCCCAATATTCCTTGCGGCGCGCGCGGCCGGCGAAGTTGAAGTAGTTTTGCGTGAGGCCGCGCCAGAAATAGCCCCAGAGATCGGTGGGCTCGCCCGGTTCGGCCGACCGCCCGAAATGCTGTGCCTGCGCTGCCGCGGCCAGGGGCCTGGAGACGGCCTGGGCCGAAGGCGCGCCTGTGCCGGCATCGACGGCCGGGCCCGTGGGCTGGGCGGCGGTGGGAAAGACATCGCGCGCCTGGCCGCCACCGGCCTGGAATTCGACCGTTGTCCCGTTGGGCATCGGGGTCGGGCGGCGCAGGTTCTCGCGGGTGAAGGTGTAGCGGTTGCCGTCGGCTCCGGTGATGAAGCCGAAACCCTGATCCTCGTCATAGTGGAGCACTTCGCCGCGCATCACCCGCCCCCTTTGTCGCCGCGTCCGGCCAGATGTGGCACAGGCACAAGTCGGCGGGCAAGGCCTGCGGGCTACCATGTCGCCGACAAATCAAGCATAAGGCTCACCGAGTGCATCCATCCTCGCCAGAACGGGACAATGAAACCTGAACCCCTCCATCCCAACGCCGTGCCAGGGAGCGGAGGGCCGCCGTCGAAGCTGAAATCCCCTATCCTGGCCATCGACGCCACAGGCCTGATGTTCTGGCCGCCGCGCAAGGGTCTGGCCGGTATCCCCCGCGTGGAAAGCTTTCTGGTCAACGCGGCCCTCGCGGATCCCGACCCAAACGTGGAAGTCGTCGCGTTCAGGCCGGGAGAAGGCCGGTTCGAACGGCTTGCCCCTTATGAGCAGGACCATGTCGCGGCGGGCGAGATTCCACCGCACCGCGTCAAACGGTGGCCGGGGACACGCGCGGCGCTGGCGCAGGCGCTCGAGGCGGTGCGGCAGGGGCCATGGGGCAAGCGTGACACCGACCGTCATCTCGCCAAGACGGTGACCAACGGCCGCAAGGGGGTCACATACGAGGCAACGCGGCTGCTGATCCGCGCCTATCGCCTGTACCAGCGGGCAGGGATCAAGCTTGGCCTGCGCGAGGACGCCGTGCGCCAGCCGGTGGAGACTGGACAGGGTCTGGTGCTGATCAGCCATCATATCCAGACTCAGGAAGATCGGTCCGCCGTCTCCGGTCGCGCCGGCAAGCTTGCCTTCCTCTGCCACGATATCATCCCGGCATTGCGCCCGGATCTGCTTGGCGCGGGTACCAGTGAAGGGCGCTTCGGGTCCTATCTCGAGCACCTCGTGCGCTCGGGCGCGCCCGCCTTCTGCGCCTCCGACGAGGTCGGCGCGACGCTGACGGATCACATGCGCAAGGCGGGTATCGCCGCGCCTGTCGTCCACCGGTTTCCGATGCCCTCCATCCTGCACGAGACGGCTTCGCGCATGGGGACGACCTCGCGCATCGAGAGTGACGAACCGTTCGTGATCTACTGCTCGACCATCGAGGTGCGCAAGAACCACATCCTCCTGGCCAAGATCTGGCAGCAGGCGCGCGAGGAAGGGGTGAAGCTGCCGAGGCTGGTGTGCGCCGGGCGCTGGGGCTGGATGATCGAGCCGCTGCGCGCCTTCCTGAAGGAGCACCCCGAGGTGCTGGACCAGGTCACCTTCGCCGGCCTGGTCAGCGACGAACAGCTCATCCGCTATTATCGCAGCGCCACATTCGGGGTCTTTCCCTCGCATATAGAGGGCTGGGGCTATGGCGCCTCGGAATGCCTCGATTTCGGCGTCCCGGTCATCGTTTCGACCTCGCCGTCGCTGATCGAGGCGACCGGCGGGCTGATGCCGGCGATCGATTCCAACGACCAGGCGGGCTGGTATGCCGCTATCCGCAGGATGGCGGAAGACCATGACTGGCGCCACTCGCTGGCCGAGCGCATCGCCAGACAGCACCGGCCGACGCCGGCTTCCGCAAGCTGGGCCGCCATCAAGGCGGGGCTGCAGGCGTCGGCCTCACATGCTTGACCGAATTGGACCACCCGGCCGATCGGTTTGGACCCGTTACTGGCCTGGGACAATGAGGAAAAACCAAGTGGAACAGGGTTGTCTGGCGGAGGCAGAATGAAGAGCAAAAGACTTGCCCTGTACACGTTCGGCATATTCCGTGCGCCAGCCAGCGATGCCGTGAACCAAGGCTTTCATGACCGCAACGATCGCAATTTTCTGATTGCCGAAACGAGCGAGGGATTCATCGCCAGGTCGGGCTATGAGGAAGAACCCGGTCCGGAAAGCTGGGGCACGCAGGTTTTTCCGCGCTTTTACCTCGAGCAGGGGGACGGCTGGACGCCATCGACGCTGTCCCTGTGGAAGGACCTGGCGTCACCAATGGCATTCTCCTACGGCGGAATTCACATGGAGGCGATGCGGCATGGGCGAGAATGGTTTCTCAAGCCGGCATGGCCACCTTACGTGCTTTGGTGGGTCGAGTGGGACCATACACCCAGTTGGGCGGAGGCCGTGGTCAGACACGAATTTCTCCACGACCACAAGGCCAGCTCTTTTGCCTTCGATTTCAAGACCTGTTTCGATGAAGATGGCCGCCCGACGACAATCGACAGCCAATTGGTCAAACAGAATATGCGTTTGAATGAAAAGCGGCAGCAGCAACCAAGTTGATCCGACGCCAAGGCGGCAATCCGCCCTGGAGCTGGCGCAACGCTTGCGCCAGCAAGCCGCAGCCGTTTTCTACGATGGCCGCTTCTTCGTCTTCTTGTGCTCTGGCGGACCGGCATTGTCGAATTTCGGCTTGCCCGGCTTCTTCGCCCAAGGCTTTGCCTCATGCGCGGCTGCCGGGCGCTGGTCGGCCGCGGCCGGCGCACGCTTCTCGAATTTGCGCTTCGGCGCGTTCGGATCGAACGGCGCCTTGCCGCGATGCGGTTTCTTGTCCGGGCTTGGCGGCTGATAGCCGGCTCGCGACAGGTCCGGCGTGCCGTCCAGCCGCTTCACCACGATGTTGCCCTGCAATTTGCGGTCGGGGCCGATCGCCGCGGAAAACCGCTCGGCCCAGTCGGCCGATATCTGCACGAAGGTCTCTTCCGGCTGCATCTTGATGGCGCCGATCTCGCGCTTGGAAATGCTGCCGGCGCGGCAGAGCATCGGGATCAGCCAGCGCGGCTCGGCATTTTGCCGGCGTCCGACCGACAGCGAGAACCAGACGCTGGCGCCGAAATCGTCGCGCCGGCTGGGGGCCTCGTCGCGGGGCGCGAACTTTTCGCCCGCCGGCCTTTCACGCGACGGCGTGAAAGGTGCTACGTCCATCAGATCCTCGGGCGCCGAGCGGCTGGCGCGGCATTGGCGCACGAAGGCGGCGGCCACCTGCTCGGCGCCATGTTTGGCAAGCAGCGCCTCGATGAAGGCGCGCTCGTCATCCTTGACCGGTTCGTCGAAGGCGGCATCGGCAAGGATGCGCTCGTCGTCGCGCTTGATCACCTCGTCGGCCGAAGGCGGGCTTGCCCAGGTCGCCTTCAGCCCCGCACTCTGCAGCAGCCTCTCGGCACGCCGGCGGGCGCTGCCAGGCACGATCAGCGCGCTGACGCCCTTGCGCCCGGCCCGCCCGGTGCGGCCGCTGCGGTGCAGCAGCGTTTCGGGATTGGTCGGCAGGTCGGCGTGCACCACCAAGTCGAGATTGGGCAGGTCGATGCCGCGCGCGGCGACATCGGTGGCGATGCAGACCTTGGCGCGGCCATCGCGCATCGCCTGCAGCGCGTGGCTGCGCTCGTTCTGGCTGAGTTCGCCCGACAGCGCCACGACCGAAAAATTGCGGTTGTTGAAGCGCGCGGTAAGATGGTTGACGGCGGCGCGCGTGTTGCAGAACACCAGCGCGTTCTTGGCTTCGTAGTAGCGCAGCACGTTGATGATGGCGTTCTCGCGGTCGGCCTGGGCAACGCTGAGCGCCCGGTATTCGATGTCGAGATGCTGTTTTTCCTCGCCGGCCGCCGAGATGCGCACGGCGTCGCGCTGATAGCCCTGCGCCAGCGTGGCGATGGAACGTGGCACTGTGGCCGAGAACATCAGCGTGCGGCGGTCGGCCGGGGCGGCGTCGAGGATGAATTCGAGGTCCTCGCGAAAACCGAGATCGAGCATCTCGTCGGCTTCGTCGAGGACAACCGCCCTCAGCGCCGACATGTCGAGCGAATTTCGCGTGATGTGGTCGCGCAGGCGGCCGGGCGTGCCGACGACGATATGGGCGCCGCGTTCCAGCGCGCGCCGTTCGGTGCGCATGTCCATGCCGCCGACGCAGGAGGCCACGGTGGCGCCGGTCAATTCATAGAGCCATTCCAGTTCTCGCGTTACCTGGAGCGCGAGTTCGCGCGTCGGCGCCACGGCCAGGGCCAGCGGTGCCGAAGCGGCGTCAAAGCGCTCGGCGCCGGACAGAAGCGTCGGCGCCATGGCAAGGCCGAAGGCGACAGTCTTGCCCGAGCCGGTCTGGGCGGAGACCAGCGCATCGGCCTGGCCGAGTTCCAGCACCGCCTTCTGCACGGGCGTCAGTTCGGAATAGCCGCGTTTTTCCAGCGCCTTCGCCAGCGCGGGAACGATACGTTCGAAGTTGGACATTTTTCTCTTTCGGAATTCGGGGTTCTGCGCTCATCGTGGAGCACAAGGCCGGGGCCGGCAGCGCCAGCCAAACAATCTTGGCCGTTCGTACTTCCTGCCGCCGCACTTGTACAGGGCGAGCGGCGCTGCCTTCCCTTCTCCCCTTGTGGGAGAAGGTGTCGCCGAAGGCGACGGATGAGGGGTGTTCCAGGGAACGCCGACGCCTCACTCCGCTGGAACACCCCTCATCCGTCTCGCCGCTAACGCGCCGATCCACCTTCTCCCACAGGGGGAGAAGGAAAGCCGCGCCTCGTCCCGATTGACTCCTGCCGCAAACCGCGTAAAAGCCCGCTTCGAACGGGATCGTTTTTCGATGCGCGGCCTCTTGATGGCTCTTCTTGCATTCGATGCCCCCGGCCTCAATGCGAACCATTGGGCCGGGCGCTCAGACGCGTCCGTCCGTTCCAGCAAAACCATGGCCAAAACCACCACCAAAACGGTGTGATTCCCTTGGCCTAACCACCCTCTCCCGGGTTCGGCCCGGGGGACGGAACCCGCATCGGCCGGCGGGTTTTCTCCAACAACCAAGCGGAGAGGGACAGGAGATCTTATGAGTTTCAAGGTTGCGGTAGTCGGCGCCACGGGCAATGTGGGCCGCGAAATGCTCAACATTCTGGAAGAACGCGGCTTCCCGGTCAGCGAAGTGGTGGCGCTCGCCTCGCGACGCAGCCAGGGCACCGAAGTGTCCTTCGGCGACCGCACGCTGAAGGTCAGGGCACTCGACCAGTATGATTTTTCCGACACCGACATCTGCGTCATGTCGGCCGGCGGCAACGTTTCCAAGGAATGGTCGCCCAAGATCGGCAAGCAGGGCTGCGTCGTCATCGATAATTCCTCGGCCTTCCGCTATGATCAGGACGTGCCGCTCATCGTGCCGGAAGTGAACCCGGACGCGATCTCGCTGTTCACGCGCAAGAACATCATCGCCAACCCGAACTGCTCGACGGCGCAGCTTGTCGTGGCGCTGAAGCCGCTGCACGACGTCGCCACCATTAAGCGCGTCGTCGTCGCCACCTACCAGTCGGTGTCGGGCGCCGGCAAGGAAGGCATGGACGAGCTGTTCACGCAGACCCGCGCGGTGTTCGTCGCCGACAGCGTCGACGTCAAGAAGTTCACCAAGCGCATCGCCTTCAACGTCATCCCGCATATCGACGTCTTCCTCGACGACGGCTTCACCAAGGAAGAGTGGAAGATGGTCGCCGAGACCAAGAAGATGCTCGACCCCAAGATCAAGCTGACGGCGACCTGCGTGCGCGTGCCTGTCTTCATCGGCCATTCGGAAGCGGTCAACATCGAGTTCGAGAAGCCGATCACCGCCGATGAGGCGCGCGATATCCTGCGTGACGCCCCCGGCTGCCAGGTCTTGGACAAGCGCGAGGACGGCGGCTACATCACGCCGCTCGAATCGGCCGGCGAGGACGCGACCTTCATCTCGCGCATCCGCGAGGATTCGACCGTCGACAACGGTTTGTCGATGTGGGTCGTCTCCGACAATCTGCGCAAGGGCGCAGCGCTGAACGCCGTACAGATCGCCGAGCTGCTTATCGAGCGCGGCCTGATCCAGCCGAAGAAGAAGGCGGCCTGAGGGCTGTTTGTTTTCGCTCACGGGCCGTATCGCCGCTGCCGCGGCGGGCCCTCCGCGGGGGCGCCGGACGACCGGCGGCCCGCAGTCGCGGGCTCGGCCTTCGGCCGTTGGAGTTTCCTTCTCCCCGTTCACGGGGAGAAGGTACCCGAAGGGCGGATGAGGGGCGGCGCCAGCGTCTCAAAAAGCCAGTGTTGTCACCGGCTCTCTTTCGCCAATTCCATCAGCAACCCCATCGCTTCCTCCGCTCGGTCGGCCGGTACGAACAGGTGGTCGTGGTAGAAGGCCGAGACCGGATTGACGCCCATGCCGGCGGTGGCCAGCCGCGTGGTGATGGCGGCAAGGAAGCCGACTGCCTCCAGCGACGAATGGATGTTCAGCGTGATCATCCGGCAGCGGAAAGAGGCGGTCAGTCCCGCGGCGCCGGCCTGCTCCTCGGTCACGATCAGCGTCAGGCCCTCGCGCTCGCGGAACACCATCACCGGGTCGAGGTCCTCCGGCTGCGGAACGCCTGAGGCCAGCGTGGCGAAGACGTAGGTGCCGTCGAGCAGTTCCGGCGTCATCGACGCCAGCAATGTTTTGAGATCGGTCTCGCCGGCCATTTTTCCCGCCTGAACAAGGATGGGCCACGGCCCGCAGACCTTTCAATATCCGTCCCGGGCGGCCGCCGATAGTGTGCAGGCCGCGCGAACGACATGACGATGTCGCTGGCGACCGGGCTTGCGGACACGCCGCGTCGCACAATAGAGGAACTGAGGGCCGGCGCCGGTCCCTGAAAGGCCTTCGATGATCGTCCGTCCGCGCCCCACATTCCTGCAGCTGTTCTTCATCATGCGCGGCTCCGTGGTGCCGCGCATCCTGCCGCAGATCTTCGGCTTCGCCATCTATTCGGCCGTGATCCTTGCCCTGGCGCGCTGGTTCCAGCTCGATCTCGGCGTCTTCAACATCACGCCGTTCGGCCTGGTGGGGGTGACGCTGTCGATCTATCTCTCGTTCCGCAACAATGCCGCCTACGACCGCTGGTGGGAGGCGCGCAAGCTGTGGGGGGCGCTGGTCTTCGAAATCCGCAACCTGGCGCGCGCCACGACGAGCCTCATCGACGATCGGGGCGAACAGCGCGCTTTGCTCATGGAGGCGCTTGCCTTCTGCCATTTCCTGCGCGGACAGTTGCGCAAGATCGACAGCAGAAAGGACGCCAGCGCGTTCATCGCCACCGAGGCGGATACGGCGGCAGGCTTCGCCAACCCGGCCGATGAAATGGTCAGGCGCATGGGCCGCCGCGCCAATGCGCGGCGCCGGACCGGCGATGTCGACCCGATCGGCTTCCGCATCCTGGATGAAAGGCTGGCGGCCATCACCGCCATCCAGGCGGGCTGCGAGCGGATCGCCGGCACGCCGCTGCCTTTCGCCTACACGCTTCTGGTGCATCGCACGGCCTATATCGTTTGCCTGCTGCTGCCGATCGGGCTGATCTCGACCACCGGCTGGGCAACGCCGCTGTTCACGGCGCTGATCGCCTATACGTTCTTCGGCCTCGACGCGCTCTCGGAAGAGCTCGAGGATCCGTTCGGCACCGAGGCCAACGACCTTGCGCTCGATGGCTTGTGCCGCGTCTGCGAAATCTCGGTGTTCGAGGCGCTGGGCGAGACGCCGCCGAAAATGCTGCCGGCGGAGAAGTTCTATTTTTCGTAAGAGCGCAGGATCGGACAGCGCTGTCCCAGCCAACGATTTTTGCCCTAAAAGAACCCTGTCCTGTAGGATTTCCGCTTCACCGCACGTCCTTGGTCTGACCCCCGATGAAGGGGCGAACCATCTGGAGGGACAACAATGAGTATTTCCGAAACCGCGCCCATTTCTTCGGGCGCCCTGTGGACCGGCCGCGTGCTCAGCGGTCTCATCGTGCTGTTCATGATCTTCGACGGCGCCATCAAGCTGCCGCCGCTCGACGTGGTGACCCAGACCATGGTGCCGCTCGGCTGGCCCGCAGATCCCGGCGTGGCGCGCATGCTGGGCGTCATCGGCCTGATCGCGACGGCACTCTATGCGCTGCCGCGCAGTTCGGTGCTCGGCGCCATCCTGCTCACCGCCTACATGGGCGGCGCCATCGCCACCAATGCGCGGATCGGCAATCCGCTGTTTTCGCACACGCTGTTCGGCGTCTATCTCGGCATCATCCTGTGGGGCGGCCTCTATCTGCGCGATCCCAGGCTGCGCGCCCTGATCCCGTTCAGCCGATAGAGCGTTACCGGCGAAAACGGAATCGCCGGCAATGCTCTATCTTTTTGTTTTTCAAGCAATTTCCGGACGCAAAACCGCTTCGCACTTTTGCTGGAATTGCTCTAGGCACGAGGGAGAGAAACATGTTCAGCACCATCCTCATCATCCTGCTCGTCATCGTCGCGGCGGTCCTCATCTATGCCGCGACGCGGCCAAATGATTTCGTCACCACGCGCACGGCCACCATCAAGGCCCGGCCGGAAGCCATTTTTCCGCTGATCAACGATTTCAGGCGGTGGCCGGAATGGTCGCCATACGAGAAACTCGATCCCGGCATGCGGCGCACGCTGTCGGGTTCCGAAAGCGGCCAGGGCGCCGCCTATTCCTGGGAAGGCAACGGCAAGGCCGGCAAGGGGCGCATGGAGATCGTCAAATCGGTGCCGTCCTCGCTGGTGGCGCTCAAGCTCGACTTCGAAAAGCCGTTCCGGGCCAACAACAGCGTCGACTTCACCTTGACGCCGTCGGGCGACGGCACCGCCGTCTCCTGGGCAATGCGTGGCAGCCGGCCCTTCATTGCCAAGCTGATGGGCCTGTTCATGAATTTCGACACGCTGATCGGCAGGGATTTCGAGGCCGGGCTCGCCAATCTGAAGCGCCTCACCGAGGCATGATCGCCACGGACCATTCGTCAGCTTCCATTTCTATTGTCGTCGATCGGGATCAAATCAGCCGTTCGGGAGTTAAGCACGAGGCGGCGAAACGGCCATGCCTTGTGTGAGAGGAACGACAATGAAGAAAATCATGACCATTCTGGTGCTGGCGACGGCTCTGGGCGCGTGCTCGCAGACCGAAAAAGGCGCGGCTGTCGGCGGACTCGGCGGTGCCGCGATCGGCGCCGCAGTTGCCGGAGATCCCGTCCAGGGAGCCGTGGTCGGCGGCGCGGTCGGCGCTATCGCCGGGGCGTTGATCGGCCGCGCGAACGAACCTGGCGAATGCCGCTACCGTCGCCATGGCCGCGTCTACATCGATCGCTGTCCGAGCGGCTACTGACCGGCGGACGGGAGAAAAAAACGGCGGGCCTGTGCCCGCCGTTTTTCTGTGCCGGGCGCTAGTCTAGAGGAGCTTGCCCGCCGGCTCCGGCAGGCATTTCGCATCGCCACCCGACTTGTCCCCGCCTCAGCGAGGTGTGATCGTCCGGGACCTGCCCGCGCGGAACCGCGCTACATCAGGCCAAATCATGGAATGCTGAAGGGCGCCGAGTCCACAACCGTTCCGTCGATGGCCAGATCGACACGATAGGTGCCAACCGGCCACCCCGCCGTGGGCTTGCTGAGTTGCGTATCCGCCTCGGTGTTCTCTCCGACAGGGAGGTCAACCTTGTCGATCGTATAGTTGGCTGGCGCAGCGCCATGAGAATCGATCGAAATCCAGGAGAATGTGATCGTCGACGTGGCGGGGATGTCCACCAGGTCCGCCGACAAATAGATGACCGGTGTGTCCGCGGGGAATTCGTTTTGGGGCTCGCCCCCCTTCGTCGCTGAAACGACGATGTTGTCGAACCCGGCCGCCTGGGCCGGCATGGCAAGGGTTAGCGCCGCGATGGCCGCGATGGCCAGAACCAGAACTGATTTCAAGACTCACACCTCTCTGAGGCCGGCAGAAAATCAACGTCGGGGTGCTTCGTCAAGTGGGGCGCAGGCGATGCCGGGGCGAGATAGGCTGAACAGCAAAACGGCGGGCACAGGCCCGCCGTTTCGTCGGTGCGATGAAGCAATATTTACTCGGCGGAGGCGGCTTCCTCGGCCGGGGCCGCGGCAGCGGCCGCAACGGCTGCTGCTGCGTCGTCCTGCGCCTTCTTCAGAAGCGCGGCGCGTTCCTGCGCCTTCTTGCCCGGCTCGGCCTTCTTCGGGTTGGAGCGGGCGTCGCGCTTGGCAAGGCCGGCCTCGTCGAGGAAGCGCAGCACGCGGTCGGTCGGCTGGGCGCCGTGCGACAGCCAATGCTTGACGCGGTCGGCGTCGACCTTGACGCGCTCGCCGTCCTTCGGCAGCAGCGGGTTCCAGGAACCGAGCGCCTCGATGAAGCGGCCGTCGCGGGGCGAACGGGCGTCGGCGACGACGACGTGGTAGTAGGGACGCTTCTTCGAGCCCGCACGGGCCAGTCTGATCTTCAGTGCCATTCTTTTTCTCCTAAAAGCTCTGATTCCGTTGATTGATCTCGGTTGGGTCTCAACCGGTTTTCGTCACGCCGTTTGCAGCGGCGATCTGTTCGTGGTGGCGGATCACTTCGCGGACGACGAAGTTCAGGAACTTCTCCGCGAAATCGGGGTCGAGATGCGCGTCCTTGGCCAGCTGGCGCAGACGGGCGATCTGCTGCTGCTCGCGCGCCGGATCGGCAGGCGGCAGGCCATGCTCGGCCTTCAGCACGCCCACAGCCTTGGTGCAGCGGAAGCGCTCGGCCAGCATGTGGATGAGGGCTGCGTCGATGTTGTCGATCGAAGCGCGGTAGCCGGCCAGGATGGTGCGGGCGTCGGCCATGTCCTTTTCTTCGTTCATGCGTTTTCTCACTTCTTCTTGCCAAGGCCGGGCAGTCCGCCGCCGCCCAGGCCGGGAAGCCCCGGAAGTTTCATGCCGCCGGGCAGGCCCGGCAGTCCGCCGCCGCCGGGAAGCCCGCCGGGCAAGCCCTTCATGCCGCCCAGACCCGCGGCCTGCGCCTGCTTCTGCAGGGCTTCCAGCTGCTTGGGGTCCATCTTCGAGAGATCAGGCATGCCGCCCATGCCACCCGGCATCATGCCGCCGAGGCCCATCTTCGAGGCGAGGCCGCCCATCATGCCGCGCATGAGGCCGCCGCCTTTGCCCTTGCCGCCCATCGCCTTCATCATGTCGGCCATGCCGCGATGCATCTTCAGGAGCTTGTTGATCTCGGCGGCGTCGGTGCCGGAGCCGGCTGCAATGCGCTTCTTGCGCGAATGCTTGAGCATGTCGGGGTTGGCGCGCTCGGCCTTGGTCATCGAGGAGATGATGGCGAGCTGGCGACCGAACATCTTGTCGTCGAGGCCGGCGGCGGCCATCTGGTCCTTCATCTTGCCCATGCCGGGCATCATGCCCATGATGCCGCCCATGCCGCCCATTTTCGACATCTGCTGAAGCTGCTGGGCGAGATCGTTCAGGTCGAACTTGCCCGACTGCATCTTCTTGGCCATCGCCGCCGCCTGCTCGGCGTCGATGTTCTCGGCGGCCTTCTCGACCAGCGAGACGATGTCGCCCATGCCCAGGATGCGGTCGGCGATGCGCTTGGGGTGGAATTCTTCCAGCCCGTCCATCTTTTCGCCGGTGCCGATCAGCTTGATCGGCTTGCCGGTGACGGCGCGCATCGAAAGCGCGGCACCGCCACGGCCGTCGCCGTCCATGCGGGTCAGCACAAGGCCGGTGATGCCGACGCGCTCGTCGAAGCTTTTCGCCAGATTGACGGCGTCCTGGCCGGTCAGCGAATCCGCGACCAGCAGGATTTCGTGCGGGCTCGACACCTTCTTGATGTCGGCCATCTCGACCATCAGCGGCTCGTCGATATGGGTGCGGCCGGCGGTGTCGAGGATGACGACGTCATGGCCGCCCAGCTTGGCCGCCTGGACGGCGCGCTTGGCGATATCGACCGGGCTCTGGCCAGCGATGATCGGCAGCGTCGCGACCTTGGTCTGCTCGCCGAGCTGGCGCAACTGCTCCTGCGCGGCGGGACGCCGCGTGTCGAGCGAGGCCATCAGGACCTTCTTGTTCTGGCGCTCGGTCAGCCGCTTGGCGATCTTGGCAGAGGTCGTCGTCTTGCCGGAGCCCTGCAGGCCGACCATCATGACGACGACAGGCGCCGGCGCGTTGAGGTCGATGGCGACGCCTTCGGCGCCCAGCATGTCAACCAGCTCGTCATGGACGATCTTGACGACCATCTGGCCGGGCTTGATCGACTTCAGGACGGCGGCGCCAACAGCCTTCTCGCGCACCTTGTCGGTGAAGGACCGCACCACTTCCAGCGCCACGTCGGCCTCGAGCAGCGCACGGCGCACCTCGCGCAACGCCGCCGAGACATCAGCCTCCGACAGCGCGCCGCGGCCGGTGAGGCCGTTCAGGATGGAGCCAAGGCGCTCCTGCAGCGATTCAAACATCTATCGTCCTTCGATCTCGGTTCGGGTTCGATCCGAGAGGTAATGCGTTCGCGCCAAGTGTCCAAGCAAAAGCAAAGCCCAAAACCAAAAAGCACCCGGGGGCGCTCAGCGCTGCCGGGTGTTGGCCTCCAGGATCTCTTTACAGCACCTGCCTCAAAAAGGCTTCGGCGTCCTGGTCGGCTTGCTCGGAGGAGTACTCGTCGCGGAATTCGGGGCGTGTAGACAGGAAATCGGCGGAAGAGTCAAGGCAAGCGCCAAGCGCCAAGGCGTGCGACCCTTGTGTCGGTGGTCTGCTTTGCGCCGTTTCAAGGCAAATTCACCTTGGAAGATCGTCTCCAAGGGGCAGCATCAGTTGGCCGGCTCTGCCGTGATCTTCATCCCGAGCGCTTTCGTGACCCCCAGGAGCGTCGAAAGGCGTGGATCGCCGTCGGGCCTCAGTGCCTTGTAGAGAGCTTCACGCGTGACGCCCGCTTCCTTTGCAACCGCGGTCATGCCACGCGCCCGGGCAACGATGCCAAGCGCGTTGGCGATATAGCTGGGATCGCCGGTCGCAAAGGCATCAGCCAGCAGTTCGGCCTGTCCTTCGGCGCCGCCAAGATGTTCGGCTGGATCAAAGGGGACGGTTTCGATTGCCATGATCATAACTCCTTGGCCATCTGGATGGCCTTCTTGATGTCGCGACCCTGGCTGGACTTGTCGCCTCCGCAAAGCAGGATAATGATTTCGTTGCCGCGTCTGACGAAATAGAGCCGGTATCCCGGCCCAACATCCAGCCGAACTTCGCCGATGCCATCGAAGTACTTCACGTCACCCATGAGCCCGGACTGGATACGGGCAATGCGGATTGCAATCTTTTCGACGGCTCGCTTGTCTCTCAAGCTACCTAGCCAATCACGAAAGTCAGGGGTTTGGCGGACCTCAATCACCTGTGAACTATAGTTCACATGGCTGATGTGTCAAGCTGTGTGTGAAAAATAGTTTACAGACGGTCGCCCTTCATTTGGGCATGCTTACGGAAGTTTGGCGCCGACCCTGAGCGGCGAGCGCGGATGCAGCAGCAGGGCGATCGTCAGCAGGCTGCAGCCGATACCAATCAGGGCGATGAGGAATGCATCCCAGCTCGTCCAGCCCGGTCCCTCCAATGGCTTGGCGGTGAAGAGGGCGAAGGAATTGTAGCTCTCCTGATGCGAGATGATCAGAAAGCCGGTCAGATTGTTGGCCAGATGGGCGCCAAGTGCCGCGCCGAGATTGCCGGTGGCATGGACCACCAGCGTCAGAAGCAGCGCGAAGGCGGCGATCGAGGCAAGCACGCAGGCATTGATTGCGGCGCTCGAACTGGTGCTCCAGTGCAGCGAGGTGAACAGCAGGCCGGGCAGCAGCGCCCAGATGACGGGGCTCCTGAACCGGCTGGCGAGGCCGCGCAGCAGGTAACCGCGAAACAGCACCTCCTCCGAGGATGTCTGCAAGAAGGTGAGCAAGACGATCGGGATCAGGAACAGCAGCCAGGACGACAGGCTGATCGGGCCGCGCTCGATCCCGGGCTGCAGCGCATAGAGCAGGATTTCGGAGACGAGCGAGGTGATCAGAACCGCGATCAGCCCTTTCAGGAAATCCGGCCATGACACATGCCGGCTCGCGCCAAGCAGCGCAGACAGTTTCTCGCCATGCACCCAGCGCATGGCGACCCAAAGACCAACCCAGATGCCGGCGAAGGAGGCGAGCGCGCTGAGGATGCCGATCGGCGAGGCGAGGAACCCTTGCATGGCGTATGGCGAAGCGGCCGCTTGCTGCCAGGCGAAATAGACATAGGTGCCGCCGAAAAGCACGATCGCCGTCGTCAGGGCCCAGAACACCACGACAATCACCGTGCCCGCGAGCAGGCGCGGCAAGGTTGTCCTGGCATTCGGCGAGCGCCGATAGCGTTCGAAGGCGTCGTCGTCGGTCGTCACGCAGGCTCCCCGGCAGAATCCATCGGCTCGCCGGCACCCTTATCGCGGTCTGGTCAACAGATCGTGCACGAAGGCGAGCTTGCCGGCCGTCACGTCGGAAATGACGAAAGGGTAGAGATCTGGCAGGCCCATGCAGCGGTTGATCGAATTGGAGGCTTCGGACAGCACCAGCCAGCGGGCGAGAATCCTGTCGAAGGGCTCAGGCGTGTTCGCCGGCTCCGAAGGCGCCGCCTGCAGCCCGCCGCCTGTATCGCCTTGCGGCAAATCATCAGCCTCCACCGTCTCCAGCCGGCCGAGCGGGAAGTTCAGGGCATAAACCATCTCGAGCGTGTCGGTGATGTGCAGGTGATGGGCCCAGGTTTCCGCCCAGTCCTCCCAGGGGTGCGAGGTGGCGTAGGCCGAGATGTGGCTCTGCTGCCAGTCAGGCGCCGCGCCATTGGCATAGTAGGTCTTCAGCGCCTGTTCGTAATCGGCGCGTTCGTCGCCGAACAAGGCGCGGAACGCGGCAAGCCTGTCCGGATCGTCGCGAATCAGCCGGTCCCAGTAGTAATGGCCGAGCTCGTGGCGGAAGTGGCCGAGCAGCGTGCGATAGTTCTCACCCATCTCGACGCGGCGTTTCTCGCGTTCGGCCGAATCGGCCTCGGCGACGTTGAGCGTGATCAGGCCATTGTCGTGACCGGTGAGGATGCGCTCGCCGCCCGGACCGCCGCCGATCGGATCAGCCAGGAAGTCGAAGGCCAGGCCGACCTCGTCCGTGGGGTTCTGCTTGGGTGCGACCGGCAGGCCGAAGGCGAGCAGCGAATAGATGGCGCGCTTCTTCGCCGCCTCGACGCGGATCCAGCGCCGGCGGTTGCCGTCGACGGAAAGATCGGGGATCAGCTGGTTGAGCGCGCAGGCGCGGCAGAAAGCCTGCCCCGGCTCTGCCATCCAGTTGCAGGCGCACTCATCGGCATTGGTGCACGCCAGGACGCCGTCCGCTCCCGACAGCGCGAAGCGCGCATGGTCGGGGTCGTAAAGAACGAGGCTGGAACAGTTCAGGCACTGCGCGTTCTCGAAATAGAGGCGGTGGCCGCAGTTCGGGCAGTCGAAGAGCTTCATGTCGGTTTCGGACCATCGCGCTATGGGAAAGGACGTCGCCTCGGAAACGCCGGCCTTCGCGTGTCGTTCCCGCGGTGACGCCGATCGGCAACACGGCGGATGGATTGGCCAAGGCTTGTCTCATTTGCCACAATAATCACTTGATCGTAGGCAAATTCCCTCTCATTGGCCAGCTTGGCGCGGGGGACGGTGACAAGAGCGTGTTTCGCTGGCAAATTCGGCGTCAGGGACGTGAATCAGGCAACTCAGGAGAACAACATGGCATTTCTTGCCAAGGGTAGGATTTTAGCGGCCGCTGTCATCGCGGTGCTTGGGCTGGCGACGGGGGCCCAGGCCGCCGGCAGCTGCGGCAAGAACGGCGCGGGCTTTGATGCCTGGAAGCAGGAATTTGCCGCGGACGCCAAGGCCGAGGGTGTCGGCTCGAGGGGGCTGGCCGCTCTGGCCGGCGCGACCTACGCGACGCGCACGATCGCCGCCGACCGCGCCATCCACAAGGCGTTCAGCGGCTCGGTGGAGGATTTCATGAAGCGTCGCGGCGCGTCGGCGATCATTTCCAAGGGCCGCTCGCTTAAGAAGTCGAACGCGGCGCTGTTCAACCAGATCGAGAGCAATTACGGCGTCTCGCCGGGCGTGCTGCTGGCCATCTGGGGCATGGAAACCGGCTTCGGCGCCTCCATGGGCAACCAGAACACGGTCTCGGCCATTGTGACGCTTGCCTATGATTGCCGCCGCCCCGACTATTTCCACCCGCATGCGATCGCGGCCCTGAAGCTGGTCGATCGCGGAGCGCTGACCTCCTCGTCGGTCGGCGCCATGCATGGCGAGATCGGCCACACGCAGTTCCTGCCCGGAAACGTCCTGAAATACGGCGTGGGCAATGGCAATCTGCGCGACAAGGCCACAGCCCTGGCTTCGACCGCCAACTTCCTCAAGGGCCATGGCTGGCGGGCCGGCGCCAGCGCGCAGCAGAACATGGGCGCGATCGCCGGCTGGAACGCGGCCAATGTCTATCAGCAGGCCATCGCCCGCATCGCCACGGCGATCGACGCCCCCTGATCGAGGCCTTCTGTGCGGACAACAAAAGCCCGGCCATGCGCCGGGCTTTTTCGTTGATGCGGTGGAGATCAGACCTCCGGCCGGGACTTATTTCACATCCAGCGCGTAGGAGCAGCCGGCCAGCGTCTGGCCGGGGTGGGACTCCACGGTCGAGACGTTGAGTGTGATGCGGGTAACGAGGCTCACGCCGCCCGTGTCGTCCGTGCTTTCGGCCACGACCTTCTCGCCCAGGAATTTGCCTGATGTCGAGATCGTCGCCGGGACGTCGAGCTGCCAGGCGAGGTCCGGCGCGGAAACATCGTCGAAAACGGCCATCGGCCCGGTGGCGGTAAAGACGATTGTCTGCGCCTCGCGTCCGAAAACATGGACCGCGGCGGGCAGCCGATACTGGCTGAGGAAAGGATTGCCTGATGCAACCTCCTTCCAGCCCAGCTTCTGCGCCGCGCCGGGCTCGCCGGTCAGCCAAAGGGCAAAGCCGTTATAGGCCGGCACGTCGACCCTGCACTCGATCAGCGCGGCAAGGTCGAGCGAGCCGGGGTCGAAATTCCCGGCCATGGTCGGCGCCGCCAGAAGGACCAGCGGCACCAGGTGGCCGAGACGGCGCATGCCTATTTGCCGCGATTGCGCGCCGCTAGCGTCCTCAGCCTCAGTGCGTTGAGGCGGATGAAGCCGGCGGCGTCCTTCTGGTCGTAAGCGCCGCGATCATCCTCGAAGGTGACCAGCGCGTCCGAATAGAGCGTCTTCCTGGACTTGCGGCCGGTGACCATGACATTGCCCTTGTAGAGCTTCAGCCGCACCGTGCCTTCGACGTCTTCCTGGCTCTTGTCGATCATCGCCTGCAGCATCTGCCGCTCGGGCGAGAACCAGAAGCCGTTGTAGATGAGTTCCGCATAACGCGGCATGAACTCGTCCTTGAGGTGGGCCGCGCCGCGATCGAGCGTGATCGATTCGATGGCGCGGTGGGCGACGATCAGGATGGCGCCGCCCGGGGTCTCGTAGACGCCACGCGATTTCATGCCGACGAAACGGTTCTCGACCAGGTCCAGCCGGCCGATGCCATTGTCGCGGCCGAGATCGTTGAGGGCGGCCAGCATGGTCGCCGGTGACAGTTTCTTGCCGTTGAGCGCGACCGGATCGCCCTTCAGGAACTCGATCTCGATCTCGGTGACGGCGTCCGGCGCGTCCATGGGCGAAACGGTGCGCTGGTGGACGAATTCCGGCGGCTCGCTCCACGGGTCTTCCAGCACCTTGCCCTCGGACGAGGAGTGCAGGAGGTTGGCGTCGACCGAGAACGGCGCCTCGCCCCTCTTGTCCTTGGCCACCGGGATCTGGTGCTGTTCGGCGAAGTTGATCAGGTCGGTGCGCGACTTGAACGACCAGTCGCGCCACGGGGCGATGACCTTGATGTCGGGGTTCAACGCATAGGCCGAAAGTTCGAAGCGGACCTGGTCGTTGCCCTTGCCGGTGGCGCCATGCGCGATGGCGTCGGCGCCGGTCTCCCTGGCGATCTCGACCAGATGCTTGGAGATCAGCGGCCGGGCGATCGAGGTGCCGAGCAGGTAGGTGCCTTCGTAAACGGTGTTGGCGCGAAACATCGGGAAGACGAAATCCGAGACGAATTCTTCGCGCACGTCGACGATGCGGATGTCCTTGATGCCCATCATCTCGGCTTTCTTGCGCGCCGGCTCCAGTTCGCCGCCCTGGCCGAGATCGGCGGTGAAGGTGACGACTTCGGCGCCGAGCTCGGTCTGCAGCCATTTCAGGATGATGGAGGTGTCGAGGCCCCCGGAATAGGCGAGCACGACCTTCTTGACGTCTTTGGCCTTGGACATTTCTGCTCCGTCTGTGGCGGACGCCGCAGGCGCGGGCGTCACGGATTGTCGGAGCGCCTTTTAGCAGGAACGGCAAAGCGAGCAAGCGCGCGGGCCGCCAGACTGCTGATCCAGCGCGCGGCGGCGCTGGGGAAACAACCCGCTACAATCATGAGCTGCATTTGTGCCGGGGATTTAAGTAAGTTTTCATGCCCTGCCGCTAAACAAGCAAGACAGGGCTGAGGCGGCCGCCTGTGCGCGCCGAAGCAGCCTTTCCCGTCCGTCGCGGGCATACTCGGGCTTGGGCCGTTCTTGATGCGCGTCATATCATGTATCGTCACGGAGCATAATCTGTGGCTCGTCCTGCTGGCGGCACTGATGTGCGTCACCGGTTGCTGGGTAACGATCGGCCTTCTCGATCGCGCGCGGAAAACCGTCGGCCTGCAGATGCGGGGATGGCTGTTCCTGACGGCGGTCGCTGCCGGATCCTCGATCTGGTGCACGCATTTCATCGCCATGCTCGCCTATCAGCCCGGCGCGCCGATCACCTTTGACCCGGCGCTGACCATGATATCCTTGGTCATCGCCATGGCAGGAACCGGGGCCGGCTTCGCCCTCGCGCTGGACAAGCGCCAACGCGTGGCGCCGGAATGGGGCGGGGCGGCTGTGGGTCTCGCCATCTCGGCCATGCACTATACCGGCATGATGGCCTATCACGTGGCGGGCATCGTCGAGTGGGACGTTGCCTATGTCGCGGCCTCGGTGCTGATCTCGATGGCCTTCGGCGCCTTGGCCATCGGCCAGGCGGTGCGCCGGCCCTATCGCTGGTCGCAATATCAGGCCATCGGCCTCTTCGTGCTCGCCATCGTCGGATTGCATTTCACCGCCATGACCGCGGTGGCGGTAACGCCATTGTCCTTCATCACCACCGGCACCAATCCCGATATCCTCGAAGCGATGGCCGTCGCGGTCGCCGTCGTCGGCCTGATCGTCGCGGCCACCGGCTTTGCCAGTTACCTGATCGACGAACGCGGCCGGATGGAGAGTTTCGAGCGGCTCCAGCATCTGGCGCTCAACGACGCGCTGACCGGCCTTGCCAATCGTGTTTCCTTCAACGACCGCCTCGACCACGAGATCGAGCGGGTGGCCGAGGACCAGGAAACGATGACGGCCGTCATCGTCATCGATCTCGACCGCTTCAAGGAGATCAACGATCTCAGGGGGCATGCGGCCGGCGACCAGGCGCTCAAGATCGTGGCGCGCCGGTTGGCCAAGCTTACCGGCGACGGCGAATTCGTCGCGCGGCTGGGCGGCGACGAGTTTGCCGCCATCAAGCGTTTCAAGGACCAGAACGACCTGCTCGGGTTTGTTTCCCGGCTGGAGAAGTCCCTGTTCGAGCCGCTGCGGATCGACGATTTCGAGATCGTCACCGGCGCCAGCATCGGCATTGCCGTCCATCCGCGCGACGGCGTGGACCGCGAGCGGCTGGTCAGCAATGCCGACCTGGCCATGTACCGGGCCAAGAACGATGTGACGCGTGCTGTCTGCTTCTACGAATCGACCATGGACGAGACGGCGCGGGCTCGCCGCGCGCTGGCCACGGACCTGCGCCGGGCGATCGATCGCGGCGAGCTTTCGCTCCACTATCAGGTGCAGACCTCGGTTCCGACCGGCGCCACCTGCGGCTACGAGGCGTTGCTCCGCTGGACCCATCCTGTGCACGGCATGATCGCGCCCACAGAATTCATTCCGATCGCCGAGGAGAACGGCTCCATCCTGGCCATCGGCGAATGGGTGCTGCGCACCGCTTGCCGGCAAGCGGCGTCCTGGGACAAGGCCCACAAGATCGCGGTCAACCTGTCGCCGGTGCAGTTCGCCCATGCCGATCTCGCCAAACTCATCCACCAGATCCTGGTCGAAACCGGCCTGTCGCCGAAGCGGCTGGAGCTCGAGCTGACCGAATCGACCATCGTCGCCGACAAGGCGCGCACGCTGCATGTGCTGCGCCAGATCAAGGCGCTGGGCGTGACGATCGCCATCGATGATTTCGGCACCGGCTACTCATCGCTCGACACGCTGCGCTCCTTCCCCTTCGACAAGATCAAGCTCGACCGCTCCTTCATGGCCGATGTCGAGCGCAGCCCGCAGGCCAAGGCAATCATCCGCGCCGTGCTGACGCTGGGCCGCAGCCTCGACATTCCGGTGCTCGCCGAAGGCGTCGAGACGCATGTCCAACTCACCATCCTGCAGGTGGAGGGCTGCAACGAGGCGCAGGGCTATTTCCTTGGCCGGCCAAAGCCGATCGACCAGATCCTGCAGCCGGCGCCGGTTCTCAAACTGCCAGAAATGGACCAGTCGGCGGCTTGACCGTCACGCCCCCGGCTTGGCCAGGACAAGCTCCAGGAACATGCGCACGAAACGGGTCTGCACGAACGCGTTGTGGACCGCCGCGCTGGTCTTCTTGTCGCATCCCTCCCGGCCGTCATCGACCTTTGGAAGGCAATCATTGGTCGCGTCGGACGTGTTGATGCCGACTTTGTCGGTGCGGATATTCCACATCCATCTCGGCATTCCGGGATAGTCCTGCCTCGGCGGGACGGACTTGAGATCCACGAAGTAGAACCGGGAATCGCATTGGGTGGTTTTGCCGAGGTAAAATAGCCGAGAGACTTTTTCCTGTTTGCCGGAATCGATCCGATACCATTGCGTCTGCCGGATGTCGGCGCCAGCCGCTGCAAAATATGCCTGCCATTTCTTCTCGAGGTTCGAGATGAAGCAGCCCTGAAATTCAAAACAGCCACTGGTATCGGTACATTTTTTGGCTGCTCGGACGTAGGGCATCTCCAGCCTATGCGTCAGATATGGATCGTAGTGCCCGATCGACCTGTAGGCGCTTGACGAGAAAACCTTGTCGGTGATGCCGATCTCGAAGCCGACCGCCCGGCCAAGTGACGCTGCAACGGGCAGCACTATGCCGGTGGCCCAGTCGTCAGCGGACGTGACATTGATCCAATACGGCAGATCGGGGCCGTCCTGGTGTCCTGCGCGCATCAAGTCGTCAAACGCATCCGCGCCGATCGCCGGGTTGACGGTCGCTACCAGGCCCCTTGGGCCGAAGGGCTGAACCGGCCCTTTGGCCTTCTCTACCTGCTTCAGCATGTAGCGCGACAACAACCGGCCTCCGAATGAATGGCCGATCGCCAGCACGGGGGTGATGACGCCGCCTGGCGGGTTCACCGCCAGATTGATCCGCTTCATGTCGGCCGCAAAGTCCTCGGAAGCGCCGATCCGGTCGGCTGCCCGGCCAATCCTGGCGGCGTTCAGGTAACTGCTCGCCGGGCCTCCATTCCAGCCGATGTAAATTCCAAAGACCGTTCGAGGAGGCTCCCCCTGAGCTCGGGATTCGTAATTGGCCTTGGCCAGAATGTGTTTGAAGGCCAGCAGGTTGAGGTTCTGGTTGTAGGGCCGGTCGCCTGTTGCCTCGATGTTGTCCGCTTTGGCCGGGTCGTGGTTTTCATAAGCATTGTGGTGCCAGCCATGCGCGAAGATGACGAGCAGGATTGGTCTGTGCTGCCCCACCAGTTCATTCAGCCGCCCGACGATCGCGTCGGCTTGCCGCGTATCGAAAAGCTTGCCGGCCTGAGGTCCGTTGGAACGATACTCCAGCGTTGCGTATTCGAATGGTTGCGGCTCCAGGCTACTGTTGTTCTTCCAGCCATCCATGCGAAGAGTGTCCCAGCCATCGTTGCCGACGCCAAAACACCTGTCCCTATCGACCTTATCCTCGGTACACCTGTCTCTGTGCTGCACATAGGCCGAAAGTGGAACACAGCCGACTTCGCCGGTAGTGTTGCATATCGGGTGATAATTTATGTCTGGTCCCGAATAGGATGCTTTTGAGGAAAGGATTAAAAAGAGCGGCAAAATCCAGGCGGCAGCAACAAGCCATCTCCGCAACCTGCTCTTCATAGCTGTCCACCTCCGGATGCCATCCCTCGACACAAAACGTACAGAGGAATTGGTAGCAGGTAAATGCAATACCGAAGCTATTGTTTGGAAGTATTGAAGCCATGAAGAACGGGCGGAACCCGGCCAGCTATTGACGAATGGCGAGAATGGCAGAATGGTCCGGCTCGCCAAAAAGCAGGAACCCCCATGTCCTTCATCCCCGACACAGCCACGCTGATCCAGTTCGCCATCGCCACGGTCATCCTGGCGATCACGCCCGGTCCCGACATGACGCTGTTCGTGTCGCGCACGCTGAGCCAGGGGCGCGCCACCGGCTTTGCCTCCATGGCGGGCGCGTTGTGCGGAACGCTGATCCACACCACGCTGGTCGTGGTCGGCGTTTCGGCGCTGATCGTCGCCTCGCCGATGGCTTTCTTCGTGCTGAAGATTTTTGGCGCCGGCTATCTCGTCTTCCTGGCCTGGCAGGCGATCGCCAAGGGCTCGGCGTTTTCGCCGGAGAAGAAGACAGGGCCGCAGATCTCGCTGTTGCGTAGCTGGGCGGCGGGGCTCGGCGTCAACCTGCTCAACCCCAAGATCATCCTGTTCTTCATGACCTTCCTGCCGCAGTTCGTCTCCGCGCACGATCCGCACGCGCAGGGCAAGCTGTTCTTCCTCGGCGCCATGTTCATCGTGCTGTCCATTCCCGTGACGGCGCCGATGGTGCTGGCGGCCGAGAAATTCTCGGCGGCGATGAAGGCGAGCCCGCGCGTCACGCGGGTGGTGGATTATCTTTTCGCCGGCGTCTTCTCAGCCTTCGCGCTCAAAATCCTGACGGCGCAGGCGAAATAAGCTTCCATACTTCCTTCGCGTTCACCGATCTCCGGTCCGCAATCACGGATCGCTGCGCCACCAGCTTCCGGCCCACCGGCCGGCGGCGAGCCAGTAAAAGATGCCGCCGACCATGCCGCCGCCGAACACCGCCATGATGGCGCTGGTGCCGGTGACCGCGAAGGTCGTGTCGTCGGCATGGTCGACAAGGCCGAGGAAAACGCCCGCCACCACAGCGCCCGCCAGGGCGTAGAACAACCAGTCGCGGCGGCCGAGGAGTTCGGCGACCAGGATGACGACTATAGACGGCATGAAGGCGAAATAGGCGACGAACAGGGCCACGAAGGGGATCGAGAAAAGCAGCGAAGCCGGCACGGCATGCGGCGCTTCCGGTGCCATCAATCCGCTGGAGGCGAGGAAGAGGATGTTGAGGAAGGCGCTCGCCGCCAGCGAAGCCACAACATAGCCGAACAGGATGATGGCGAACCGCACGACATAGGCGACGAAGCGGGTCATTGCGCGTCACCGCCGGTGAGGGAACCGGAACTGCGCCCGGCCAGCAGCCAGTAGACCCAGCCGGCAGCCGTGCCCGCCGTGGCCAGAAAGCCGAGAAAGCCCGGATTGAAGACAAATCCGCCAGCCGAGCCTGGAACCAGGACGCCAAAGGCGATGGAGGTGACCGCGCCGGTGACGGCGAAATAGAACCAGCCGCGAAGCGCACGCCGTTCGGCGACGAAGATGGCCGGGCCGACGATCAGCAGCGCGCAAACCATCACCGCCAGGACGGCGAGCGGGAAGGAGACCAGCCAGTCGAATTCGAAAACCATCGACCAGTTTCCATATTCGATGCCTTCGAGCAGCACGATCAGCAACACGGGCACCAGGATCGAGGTCAGCACGGCGGCGACATAGCCGACCGCTATCGTGATGAAGCGCTTCGACCGGGCCATGAGACGGTTCATGCGGATTGTCTGGACGCTTGTGTGAGCCTGCCCTCGACGGAGTAATAGACAAATCCCGCGAAGCCGGCAGCGACAATCGAACGCACCAGTTGGGCCGTGCCGGGGGTTTGTCCGAAGGGATAGGCGACCCTCAGGGCGAACACGCAAATCCCGACCAACATCCCGCCCAGCACGAAATGGGTCCAGCGCCTTGTCTCGAGCATCTGCGAGGCGACGATCATGGGAATCGCCGGAAGGGCGGCATACTGGCCCAGGATGACGGTCTCCAGCGCCATCACCTGCAGCCCCTGGATGCCCAGCAGCGAGGCCGGACCGTGACCGCCGATCAGCCGTCCGGAGACGAGGTAGACCAGGCTCATCGCCCATGCGGCCACCCCATAGCAGAACAAGATTGTCGCCAGCCGCCTGATGGAGATCACGCCTCGCCGTGCCCCGCGATCATCATGGCTTCCAGCGCCAGCCGGTCGACCTTGCGCATGCGCTCCGATTCCGACTTGAGCTGGCCGCAGGCGGCCAGAATGTCGCGGCCGCGCGGGGTGCGGATCGGCGAGGCATAGCCGGCATTGTTGATGTAGTCGGCGAATTTCTCGATCGTCTCCCAGTCCGAGCACTGGTAATTGGTGCCCGGCCACGGGTTGAACGGGATCAGGTTGATCTTGGCCGGAATGCCCTTGAGCAGCTTGATCAGCGCCCTTGCGTCGTCGAGGGAATCGTTGACGTCCTTCAGCATCACATATTCGAAAGTGATGCGCTTGGCGTTGGAGAGGCCCGGATAGGCCTTGCAGGCCGCGATCAGGTCTTTCAGCGGGAATTTCTTGTTGATCGGCACCAGCAGGTCGCGCAGATCGTCATTGGTGGCGTGCAGCGAGATCGCCAGCATGACGCCGATCTCCTCGCCGGTGCGGGTGATCTCGGGCACCACGCCCGAGGTGGAGAGCGTGATGCGGCGCTTCGACAGCGACAGGCCGTCGCCGTCGGAAGCAATCAGCAGCGCCTTCTTCACGGCCTCGAAATTATAGAGCGGTTCGCCCATGCCCATCATGACGATGTTGGACACTTTGCGGCCCTCGGCCGGCACGATGGCGCCGTCGGGCGTGTCCCGGTCGGGGAAGTCGCCGAGGCGGTCGCGCGCGGTGAGCAACTGCGCCAGGATTTCTTCCGCCGTCAGGTTGCGCACCAGCTTCTGCGTACCGGTGTGGCAGAACGAGCAGGTCAGCGTGCAGCCGACCTGCGAGGAGATGCAGAGCGTGCCGCGCCCTTCCTCGGGGATGTAGACGGTTTCGATCTCGACCGGACGGCCTGCGCCGCGCGGCGGAAAGCGGAACAGCCACTTTCGCGTGCCGTCGGCGGAAATCTGCTCCTCGACGATCTCGGGCCGGGCGACGGTGAAATGCTTGTCGAGCTCGGCGCGCAGATCCTTGGAGATGTTGAACATGCCGGCAAAGTCGGAGACGCCGCGCACATACATCCAGTGCCAGAGCTGCTGGGCGCGCATCTTGGCCTGGCGCTCCGGCACGATGCCGGAATCCACGAGGGCGGCGGCGAGCTCGGCGCGCGTCAGGCCGATCAACGACGGCTTTTCGGCCGTCATGGCGCGGGCGCGCAACGCGTCGCGGGCACCCTCGGTGGTGAGGTCGAGTGAAAGGGTCATGGTCGCACAGATATAAGCGGTTTGCGGCCGATTTCATCCATCGTGCCGGTCATGGTGCCGGGCGCATAGCACAGGTTGAGGCCGGAGTCATGCGGCGCTTCTTCCTTCTCCCCTTGTGGGAGAAGGTGTCGCCGAAGGCGACGGATGAGGGGTGTTCCAGGAAAAGCCAACGTCTCACTCCGCTGGAACACCCCTCATCCGTCTCGGCGCTGCGCGCCGATCCACCTTCTCCCACAAGGGGAGAAGGGAAGACGCGCCATCTTGGCTATGTTAGAGCGGAACACCCCATTCCGAGGACAGACATGGCCCCCCAATCGCGAAAATACCCGTTCCTGCGGCGTTCGCGCGCCATGTGGGGGTCGCGGCGCGTCTGGCAGCCGCGCTTGGTGTTCTGGGCGGGAGCCATTTCGATCGGCGTCATCAGCGTCCTGTTCGCGGTGCTGGCCGACAAGGCGCAGGCGCTGTTCCATGCCATGACCGGCACCGGTGGCGGCTGGCGTTTCTATCTGCCGCTCGTGATCACGCCGCTCGGCTTCGTGCTCTGCGCGTGGCTGGCGCACGCCTTTTTCCCGGCCTCGCAAGGCAGCGGCATTCCGCAGGCAATCGCCGCGCGGCATCTGCGGGACGACGAGGACCGCAACCATCTGCTGTCGCTGCGCCTGGCGGCCGGCAAGATCGCGCTCACCGTCGTCGGCCTGTTTTGCGGCGCCTCGATCGGCCGCGAGGGGCCGACGGTGCAGGTCGGCGCCTCGCTGATGCTGCAGGCGGCGCGCTGGGGCGGCATGGCGCAGGCGCGGGGCCTCATCCTGGCCGGTTCGGCCGCCGGCATCGCCGCCGCCTTCAACACGCCGCTCGCCGGCATCGTCTTCGCCATCGAGGAAATGGGCCGCACCTATGAGGCGCGCACCAACGGGCTGGTGCTGACGGCGGTGATCCTGGCCGGCATAGCCTCGCTCGGCCTGCTCGGCAACTATACCTATTTCGGCGTTTCGAAGGACACGATCGCCTTTGCCGCCGACTGGCCGCTGGTGCTTGGCTGCGGCGTCATCGGCGGCGGCTTCGGCGCGCTGTTTTCGCTGCTGGCCCTGAAGACGACGCGGCGGATCCGGCGCTGGAACGCGCTGCAGCCGCTGTGGCGCGCGCTGCTGGTGGCCGGCGTCTGCGGGCTTGCCGTGGCGGTGATCGGCATCGGCTCCGGCGGGCTGACCTTCGGGACGGGCTACGCCCAGGCGCGCGGCGCCGTCGAAGGCACGCCGCTGCCCTGGTTCTTCTTCGCCGAAAAGTTCCTGGCCGGCCTGCTGTCGATGGTGTCGGGCATTCCAGGCGGCATTTTCGCACCGTCGCTGGCGGTCGGCGCCGGCATCGGCAGTTCGCTCGGCCTGCTCTTCGGCGCCAGCACCGGGGCTGCGGCGCTGCTCGGCATGGCCGGCTATTTCGCCGGTGTCGTGCAGGCGCCGATGACCGCCTTCGTCATCATCCTGGAGATGACCGGCAACCACGACAATGTCATCGCCCTGATGCTGGCCTCGATGCTGGGCTACGGCACGGCGCGCATGATCTCGCACGAGCCGCTCTATCACGCGCTGTCGCGTGTCTTCATCGCCGAGGCGATCCGGCGGCGGCGGGCGGAGGCGGTGCCGGCGCAGGGCTGAAACGCAAAAGGCCGGACTTGCGGCCCGGCCTTGCGTTTCAAAAACGAGTTTTGCCTGTTTTGGCTACTTGCACTTCGCGATCGAGGCGAGCGCGGCCGAGATGCCCTTGAGCGAGAAGACGTAGGAGGTCGGATTGCCGCGGCCGGACTTGGCCGTCACCTTCATGTCGGTGCCGGTCTTCATGGCGGCGATCAGGACGGGCTCCTCGGCGGCGTTCTCGACCCAGGCCGACTTGCCGCGGGTGAACATCGAGAAGGACTTCTTGTCGATGGTGACGGTGGCTTTGGAGCCTTCCTGGAAATTGTAGCCGGCGATGAACTGCGGCTCGTAGGACACCTGCTGGCCGGGACGCTGGCTGACGAAGAAGAACATGTCGCCATGGTCGAGCGTCGTCGGCTGCTTGTCGGTCGGCACGGTCAGCACGTAGCAGACCTTGCCGCCCTGGGCCTGATAGCTGTAGGTGCCCCAGGCATTGTGCTGGCCGATCTTGGTCGCCTGCTGCGCCATTGCCGGCACCGCCGAGGCCGCCAGGACCAGGCTCGAAACTATAGCTATCAATCCGCGCATCGTTTTTCCCGTATTCCCAAATGGTGCGGAGGCGGGCCGCCTTGCGTCCTGCCGTCGCTTCATTTTGATTTAATCTGGGTTACCAAACGGTGAATTTCCTTCGAGAAATGGACCTTCACCCCAGGAAACCGCCGCCATATCCGCGCCGCCGCCCTTCAAGCGGCCGGCACGACGTCCCTTCGGCGACTTGGAGGCCACGAAAACGGCAAGAGTTTGACTTTCGCCTCGGCTGAACGCCAGCATCCGGCCGGCCGCGCGAAGCAAGCCGGCTGATCAGCTTTTGTCGGCGATCGCATCCCTGGCGGCCTGGCGGTGGGCCGGCGTGATGTGGGCGCTGACGGCGGTGATCGCGGCGGTCAGCACGGCGATGTCGTCGGTGAAGCCAAGCCCGACGACGAAGTCGGGGATGAGGTCGATCGGCAGCACGAAATAGCCGAGCGCGGCGATCAGGATGCCCTTGGCGCGCAGCGGCGTGTTCTTGTCCATGGCGCAGTAATAGGCGGCCACGACATCTTCCATGAACGGAATCTGCCGCGCGGCTTTCTTCGCCGTGCGCCAGAATTTCTCGCGCACCTCGCCCTCGCCGCCGAGCTTGTCGCCAAAGCCGAAGAAATCAAAACCGGATTCTTGCGCCATCAACATCTCCTCGCGGGCTTTTGCGCGCAATGACGCACGCCCGCGGGCAAAATGTGGTGAAAGCAGAACCCGGGTACAAGAGTTCATGCGTTGCCCCGGCCTGAAAATCGGACATCGCCGCCAAGGCGAGCAGGCGGCAGCGTGCTACTCGAAATAGCGGTTCATCTTTTTGGCAAGTTCGATGTCGAGCGCGGTGACGCCGCCGGCGTCGTGGGTGTTCAGCGTCACGTCGACGGTCTTGTAGACATTCGACCAGTCGGGGTGGTGGTCCATCTTCTCCGCGGCAAGCGCGACGCGGGTCATGAAGGCGAAGGCTTCGGAAAAATTCCTGAAGACGAAGCTGCGCCTGATCGAGGCGCCGTCCGTGGCGAGCGACCAGCCGCCGAGTTCGGCAAGGGCTGCGGTGATGGCGTCCTTGCTGAGTTTTTCTCTCGTCATGATGATTTCCCGTGCTATCTCGGATTTGACCCCCACCATAATGCAAGTCGCCCAAGAGTGCTTTGCGGTTTTGGGGGCTCCAATGCACGAATGGCGCATACCGAATGAGCAAAAAGCCCATAAATTCCATTCTCTTCGTCTGCCTCGGCAATATCTGCCGCTCACCGCTGGCCGAAGGCGTTTTCGGCGACGTCTGGGCGGCGCGCGAGGAGGGGCGCCATATCCTGCTCGATTCGGCGGCGACCAGCGGCTGGGAGGTCGGGTCCGCGCCCGATCCGCGCTCGATGGCGATCGCGGCGCATCACGGCATCGATATTTCCCGGCAGCGGGCGCGCAAGGTAACGCCGCAGGATTTTCATCGCTTCGACCTGATCCTCGGCATGGACCGATCGAATGTGGCCGACCTCAAGGCAGCGGCTCCGGCCACCATGCGCGACCGCGTGCATCTGTTCCTGGAGTTCGCGCAGGGCAAGGCGGGCGATGTGCCGGACCCTTACTATGACGGACCGGAAGCCTTCGCCGAGGTCTACCGCATGATCCGAGAAGCGTCGGAGGCGCTGGCGACACGGCTGGCGGCGCGCGCATCCGACAGCGGCCAGGCCTCCTCGACGATGTAAGGCCCGCCGCCGACCGAATCACGCGACGACATCAGCACGAAGCGGCCGATGCGGAAGGGCAGCGTCGAGAAATTGCCGCGCGCCGACAGATACTGGGCGACATCCAGCGGGCTCGAATTGCGCAGCCGCGCCAGCGTCACATGCGGCATGAACTTGCGGGGATCTGCGGGAATGCCGAGCCGCTGGCAGATGCGCTCGATCTCGGCCTGCAGGGCCGCAAGGTCCGGCGAGGGGGCCGCGCCCGCCCATACCGCGTGCGGCTTCTTCTGGCCGAAAGCGCCCACACCCGACAGGGTCAGCGAGAAGGACGGGCGGTGGACGCGGTCCAGCGCGTTGGCGATCTCGTCGGCCACGTGACCGGGGACATCGCCGATGAAGCGCAGTGTCAGATGGTAGTTTTCGACATCGATCCAGCGGGCCCCGGGCAGGCCGCCCCTGAGCAGGGACAGCGAAAGGGCGGCGTCACGCGGAATTTCGAGGGCGGTGAAAAGACGCGGCATGAAGAGCCTCCCTTCCTCGAATCGAACTGTAGCCATAGCGAATCATCGATAGGCTGATGGAGCAAGAGGTTTATTGGTCACAGGGTTTGCTAAAAGTTTCCCTTGGGGAAAGCCACCTTGGGCTCAGGATCCTCCCGGCGCGGCGGCGATGGCCTTTTCCACTGAGGGCAGGATGCGCTCGACCATCTGGTCGACGCCCTTGGCGTTCGGGTGCATGCCGTCCTCCAGTTGCAGGCCCGGCTGGCCGGCGACGCCGTCGAGGAAGAACGGGTAGAGCGCGACATCGTATTTCTTCGCCAGTTCGGGATAGATGGCGTCGAAGGCGGTCTGATAGTCGGCGCCGAGATTGGGCGCGGCGCGCATGCCGGCGAGCAGAACGGGAATCCCGCGCTGCTTGAGCCTGCCCAGCATCTGGTCGAGGTTTTTCCTGGTGATGTCGGGCGCGACGCCGCGCAGCATGTCGTTGGCGCCAAGTTCAAGGATGACCAACTGCGTGCCGTCCGGCACCGACCAGTCGAGCCGCGCAAGGCCGCCGCTGGAGGTGTCGCCCGAGACGCCGGCGTTGGCGACCGTCACGTCGCGACCCCTGGAGCGGAGCGCGGCCTGGAGCCTGTCGGTGAAACCCTCGTCGGGCCCGAGCCCAAAACCCGCCATCAGGCTGTCACCGAAGCCGACGATCTTGAAGGGCTCCGCGCCGGCCGACGAAATGGCGCCGCAAATGACAAGGAAAAGGGTGAGCCCTGCGGCAATCAGGCGTTTGAAAGACATGTTGCAGGCCCCATATGACCAAGGATTCTTCCGGGCGACGGCTTCCGGCCAGCGGAGCCATCATTCTCCATATAGGACGCTTTGATTTTGACAGAAGCCGTGATCGCGCTGAAAGACGTATCCCTGACGCTCGGCGAGGGCGCCTCGTCGGTCCATGTCCTCAAGGGCGTCAGCCTTGAAGTGGCGCGCGGCGAGGCCACCGGTATCGTCGGCCCTTCCGGTTCAGGCAAGTCCACCCTGCTGATGGTGCTGGCCGGACTGGAACGGGTCGATTCGGGCACGGTACGAATAGCCGGCGAGTTGCTCAACGGAAAAAGCGAGGACCAGGTTGCCTCGTTTCGTGGCCGAAACATTGGCATCGTGTTTCAGTCCTTTCATCTCATCCCCAATATGACGGCGCTCGAAAATGTCGCGGTACCGCTGGAACTGGCGGGCCACGCCGATCCGTTTGCGGTGGCGGCGCGCGAACTCGCGGCCGTCGGCCTGAGCGACCGCGTCACGCACTATCCCGGCGAGTTGTCGGGCGGCGAGCAGCAGCGCGTGGCGATCGCACGGGCGCTGGCGCCCTCGCCGCGCATCCTGATCGCCGACGAGCCGACCGGCAATCTCGACCAGGCGACGGGCCGGCAGGTCGCCGACCTCCTGTTCGCCAAGGCGGCCGAACGCGGCATGACGCTGGTGCTGGTCACGCATGATCCGGCGCTCGCGGCGCGCTGCTCGCGTCAGGTTTCGATGCGTTCGGGCCGGATCGAGGCGCCGGCGCCGGTCAAGGTCATCGCCTGATGCCGCTGGCGCAGACGCTGAAGCTCGCCGTCCGCTTTTCGCTGCGCGAGATGCGTGGCGGCCTGTCGGGCTTTGCCATCTTCCTGGCCTGCATCGCGCTTGGCGTCGCGGCCATCGGCGGCGTCAATTCGGTGGCCCGCTCGATCAGCGCGGGCGTTGCCAGCCAGGGTCAGACGCTGCTTGGCGGCGATCTGCGCTTCCAGATCAACCAGCGCGACGCCAGCGAGGCCGAACGCGGCTTCCTCGAGGGGCTCGGCGTCGTCTCGCGTACCGCCAGCATGCGTTCGATGGCGCGCCTGGCCGACGGGTCAGACCAGGCGCTGGTCGAGGCCAAGGCGGTCGACGACGCCTACCCGCTCTACGGGACGCTGGAAACCGAACCGGTGCTGTCGAAACAGGAACTGTTCGCGGAGCAGGCCGGCGTTTTCGGCGCGGCGGCGCCGGATCTTCTGTTCGAACGGCTTCATCTCAAGCCCGGCGACCGGCTGAAACTGGGCAGCGCCACCTTCGAACTGCGCGCCAGGCTGGTCACCGAGCCGGATGCCGTGTCCGACGGATTCGGCTTCGCGCCCAGGCTGCTGATCTCGACCGAGGGCCTCGCGGCCACCGGGCTGGTGCAGCCGGGCAGCCTGGTCGAGAACGCCTACAAGGTCCGGCTGCCCGCCGATGCCGGCGAGGCGCGGCTCAAGGCCATCCAGGACCAGGCAGCGCGGGATTTCCCGGAGGCCGGCTGGTCGATCCGGACGCGCGAGAACGCGGCGCCCGCGCTTTCGGCCAACATAGACCGCTTTTCGCAGTTCCTGACTCTGGTCGGGCTGACGGCGCTGGTGGTCGGCGGCGTCGGCGTGGCGAACGCGGTGCGCGCCTATCTCGACGGCAAGCGCGGCGTCATCGCCACCTTCAAGAGCCTCGGCGCGTCGGGCGGTTTCGTCTTTGTCGTCTATCTCGTGCAGATCCTGATCATCGCGGCGCTCGGCATCGCCGTCGGCCTGGTGCTCGGGGCGCTGATGCCGTTCGCGGCGAGTGCGGCGCTTCAATCGGTCATTCCGGTGCCGGCGCAAGGCGGCTTCTATCCCGGCGCGCTCGCCATGGCGGCGCTGTTCGGCCTATTGGTGACGCTGGCCTTCGCGCTCTTGCCGCTCGGCCGCGCGCGCGACGTGCCGGCGACGGCGCTGTTCAGGGAGATGGGCCTGGAAGGTCGCGGCTTTCCGCGTCCGGTCTATGTCGCATTCGCCCTCGGCATCGCGCTGGTGCTGGCGGCGCTGGCCATCCTGTTCTCGGGCGACCAGCGCATCGCCTCGATCTTCGTGGCCGCCACGGTCTTCGCCTTCCTGGTGCTGCGCCTCGTCGGGGCGCTGGTGCAATGGGCTGCGAGGAAGAGCCCGCGCGTGCGCTCCGTGGCGCTCCGGCTTGCCGTCGGCAACATCCACCGGCCAGGCGCGCTGACGCCCTCGGTGGTGCTGTCGCTGGGGCTTGGACTGACGCTGCTGGTGACGCTGGCGCTGATCGATGGGAACCTGCGGCAACAGATTTCCGGCAGCTTGCCCGAACGGGCACCGAACTTCTTCTTCGTCGACATCCAGAGCAGCGATGTCGATGCGTTCTCGGCGCTGATCGGCAAGGAGGCGCCGCAGGCGACATTCGCCAAGGTGCCGATGCTGCGCGGCCGGGTGATGGCGCTGAATGGCATCGACGTCGACAAGGTCAAGGTTCCGGCGGAAGGCGCCTGGGTGCTGAAAGGCGATCGCGGCCTGACCTATGACGCTGCAAAGCCTGAAAACGCGACGCTGACCGAAGGCAGCTGGTGGCCAGCCGATTATTCCGGCGAGCCTCTGGTGTCGTTCGCGGCGCAGGAAGGCAAGGAGATCGGGCTGAAGCTCGGCGACACCGTCACCGTCAATGTGCTCGGCCGCAACGTGACCGCCAGGATCGCCAATTTCCGCCAGGTCCAGTGGGAGACGATGGGCATCAACTTCGTCATGGTGTTCTCGCCTAACACCTTCACTGGGGCGCCGCATGGCTGGATGGCGACGCTGACCGAGAAGAACGCCACGACGGCCGACGACGCCCGCATCCTCAATGCCGTGACGCGAGCCTTTCCGGCGGTGACGACGGTGCGTGTCAAGGACGCGCTCGATGTCGTCAACCGGCTGGTCGGCCAGCTCGGCACGGCGATCCGGGCGGCGGCCGGCGTGGCGCTGATCGCCTCGGTGCTGGTGCTGGCCGGGGCGCTCGCCGCCGGCAACCGCGCGCGCGTCCACGACGCGGTGGTGCTGAAGACGCTGGGAGCCACGAGGCGAACGCTGATCACGGCGTTCTCGCTCGAGTACATGCTGATCGGACTGGCGACCGCGGTGTTCGCGCTGGCGGCCGGCGGGGTCGCGGCCTGGTATATCGTGGCACGCATCATGACGCTGCCCTCGCATTTCATGCCCGAGGTGGCGGTGGCGACCATCGTCTTCGCACTGGTGATCACGGTCGGCATCGGGCTTGCCGGCACTTGGCGCGTGCTTGGCCAGAAGGCGGCTCCGGTGCTGCGCGATCTCTGAGTTGGCGGGCTTCAGACCGCCTCCGTCGATTAAATCTTGGTAAGGATGCCGTCCGGAAAGCCCGGGAATCGGCGGTTTGCCCTCTCACGAACCGTTACATCCCGTTACGGTCTTGTTCTTGACGCGAATAACCATCATATTTCGCCACAGGCATGCTGGAGCCCCGCCAGCGGCGCCTGGGTCCGTAAGAGGCCCGACACCGGACGGGGCAGTAGCAACAGAGGTTTCCAATGGCTGATCCCATTCGCAATTATCAGACGTCGGCGGTGCCCGGCGTCCGTGCTGACATCGATCAGGGCCTGCGCGCCTATATGATCCGTGTCTACAATCTGATGGGGCTTGGCCTCCTCATCACCGGCCTTGCCGCGATCGGCACGATCATGCTGGCCACCACCACCGATCCGGCCTCGGCTGTCGCAACGCTGCCGAGCGGCGAGATGCTGACGTCGTTCGGCTACGCGATCTTCGGGTCGCCGCTGCGCTGGGTCGTCATGCTCGCCCCGCTGGCCGCCGTGCTGTTCCTGTCGTTCCGCGTCCAGTCGATGAGCGTATCGGCGGCGCAGACGACGTTCTGGGTCTATGCCGGCCTGGTCGGCCTGTCGCTGTCGTCGATCTTCCTGGTCTACACCACGGCAAGCATCTCGCAGACCTTCTTCGCCACCGCCGCCGCCTTCGGCGCGCTGTCGCTGTTCGGCTACACCACCAAGCGCGACCTGACGGCCATGGGCTCGTTCCTGATCATGGGCGTGTTCGGCATCATCATCGCGTCGGTGATCAACATCTTCCTGCAGTCGTCGGCGCTGTCCTTCGCCGTGTCGGCGATCGGCGTGCTGGTCTTCGCCGGCCTCACCGCCTACGACACGCAGAAGATCAAGGAGATGTATTTCGAGGGCGACGCTTCCGATGTCGCCGGCCGCAAGGCCATCATGGGCGCGCTGACGCTCTACCTCGACTTCATCAACCTGTTCATGTTCCTGCTGCAGTTCATGGGCGACCGCCGCTAAGGCCTGGTCTCTGCCATGGTCTGACTGGACCATCGGGTTTGGAAAGGGCGGCCCAAGGGCCGCCCTTTTCTTTTTCGACATCCTTTGCTCTTATCGTCAGCAGATAAGAGGGTTGCATAAATAATGAGCAGTATCGTGATACGCGCGGCTATCCCGGCTGACCTCGACGCCATCACCGAGATCTATGCCGACGCGGTGCGGAACGGCACGGCAAGCTACGAGCTGGAGCCGCCAGGCCGCGCCGAAATGGGCGCGCGGTTCGAAACGCTCGCCGGCGGCGGCTTTCCCTATCTGACAGCTGAAAGGGACGGAGCTGTGCTCGGCTATGCCTATGCCGGTCCCTTCCGGCCGCGCCCGGCCTATCGCTTCATCGTTGAGGATTCGGTCTATGTCGCGCCTGAAGCCAAGGGCCAGGGCGTCGGCCTGATGCTGATGCGGGCATTGATCGCGGCGGCGGAAGCGGCGGGCTTCCGCCAGATCGTCGCCGTGATCGGTGACGGCCGTCCCGACAGCGCTTCGGTGCGGCTACACGAAAAACTCGGCTTCCGTCACTCAGGTCGGCTCGAAGGCTCCGGCTACAAGCACGGGCGCTGGCTCGACACGGTGTTCATGCAGCTGGCGCTGAACGGCGGTGCGTCGCTGCCGCCCGATCCGGACTCGTTGCCGGAGAGGAAGTTTCGCGGGACCTGAGAGAAAATGGGGAATTGAGGAAGACACTCGGCCTTTCGGCCAGTCGTGTTTATTCCTCAATTCTCCAATCCAATTGTCCGCTCAAGCCTCCACGACCCTGAGCTTGCTGTCGAAGACGCCGAGCACGCGGCCGAGCTCCTGGCCGCGCTTGAGGATGCGGCCGCCTGCCGCGATGACGGCGAAAGCGCCCTGCTTGCGGGCCAATTTCGGGTCCTTGACGATCTGGAACAGCGGCACCTCGCTGGCGCGGCGGAAGACCGAAAACACAGCCCGGTCGGTAAGATGATCGATGGCGTAGTCGCGCCATTCATTGGCGGCGACCATGCGCCCGTAGAGCCTGAGGATCTGGTCGAGTTCACGCCGGTCGAAGCGCACGGGCTGGTCGAGGCGTGCGTTGCGCGCCTCGTGCAGCGGGATCAATATTGCGGATGCGTCACCATCCCCCGTCCCGCCGCTGTCGTCCGTCATGCCTCGATCCCTCGAAAATGAATCTTTGCCAACCAAAGTTGGCCCCTTCGCGGGGCAATTGCAAGAGCCGGCGAAGCGAAGGCGGCAGTGCGCCCTTTCGGTGACGTCCAGTCACTTTTGTAACGTTGCGTGTTGGAATTGGTGATGCTTCGCCACATTCTCGCCATTTTTTATCCGCGCTCATGCCCCAATGTCCGACGAATTTACCGGCGTTGCCTGAGACGGTTCGGTCCGGCACCGGCTCGTAAACCCCAAGCCCCCCGCCCACGGGTCTGCGTCGGATCGAACCAACCTCGGTTTTTCCTTGGAAAAATCGGGTGCGACGATCCCAAAACCTGAATGACCGACGTCAGAAGCAAGCTGACGTCGGTTTTTTCATGGCTGCTTCCAACCCATTTCCGTAATCTTCCGGGAAAGCGTCGCGCTTTTCCCGTAGAAGCCGTTTCACGCTTTCCTGGATCTGTTCCGGCGAAGCCCCGCTTGCCATTCCCGTTTCCACTTAATAAGGTGTTAAGTGAGATGGGAACGATAATGCCACGAGCTTCGAACTCCACGGCAAAAGAATTGGACAGTGCTGCCACCGGCGCGCAACAGGCAACCGGCCAGGAAACGGGCGGTGTCGGCGCGCGCATCAAGGCGCTGCGCACCGCAAGGCGTGTTTCGCTGCGCCAGCTCGCCGACATGACAGGCACGACCGCCAGCTTCATCAGCCAGCTCGAGCGCAATTTGTGCGGCGCCAATACCGGGACGCTGCTTAAGATCGCGGCCGCTCTCGACCTCGGCATCAACGACCTGTTCGAAGATGCCAGCCGTCCCCTTCACAAGGTCCTGAAAAGCGCGGACCGGCCGGTGCTGCCGGTCGGCGTGCACGGCCGCAAGATGCTATTGTCGCGGCGTCCGATCCGCCAGTTCGAGGTCTATGCCGGACATTTCGAGGCCGGCGGCTCCACCGGCGACGAGGCCTATGTGCACAGCGGCGAGCACGAGATGTTCGTGGTGCTCAAGGGCATGGTCGAGCTGACGCTGGGCGACGAGCGCCACCTGATGCGCGAAGGCGACAGCGTCGAATACGCGACCACGGTGCCGCATCGCACGGTCAATGTCGGCACCACGCCGGCGGAAGTGCTCTGGATCATCGCGCCGCCGACCGCGGGTGCGCTCGAACTCGATCAATACAAGCCCGGGAACCGCTCGCAACCGGGTGAATGACAACATATGCGGGTTGTGAAATGGGAGAATTGACCATGAGACTGAAACTTGGACACACGGCCTGCGTCGCCATGCTTCTGGCGGCAACGGCGGCGTTCGCGCAATCGAAGCCGGTGGCCGGAGAGGTTGCCGAAGGCTCGCTGAAGGGCAAGACGCTGACGCTCGTCTCCTATGGCGGCATCTATCAGGACGGCCAGGCGGCGGCGCTCAAGGAGTTCGTCGATAAATCCGGCGTCAAGTTGCTCAATGACGGACCGACCGAGATCGCCAAACTGCAGGCGCAGGTCGAGTCCGGCAACGTGACCTGGGACGTCGTCGATACCGACGACCTGCCGCCCTATGTCTATTGTGGCAAGCTGTTCCAGAAGCTGGATCTCACCAAGCTCGACGTCTCGAAGATTCCCGAGGGGCAGGTCGGTGAATGCTCCGTTCCGGCGATGAATTACGGCGTCGTGCTGATGTACAACAAGGAGAAGTACAAGGATAACCCGCCCAAGAGCTGGGCCGACTTCTTCGACACGCAGAAATTCCCCGGCGTGCGCGGCATCGACGGTTCAGGCAGCCCGACCGGCGGCCTGCTGGAACAGGCGTTCAAGGTTTCCGGCGGCGACCCGAAAGCGATGACGGTGGCCGATATCGACAAGGCCATCGACGTGGTCCGCAAGCTCGGCCCCGATACCATTTTCTGGAAGACGGGCGCCGAATCGCAGCAGCTTGCCGAATCCGGCGAAGCCGACATGCTGATGATGTGGACAGGCCGCGCCATGACCGCGGTCAAGAACGGCGCCAAATACGCACCGGCCTGGCAGGACTGGCTGGTGGTGATGGACCAGATGACAATCCCGGTCGGCGTCAAGGACACCGATGCATCCTACGCACTGATCAATGCCTATCTCGGCAAGCAGTCGCAGGAAATCCTGGCGGAGAAGACATCCTACACGCCGATCAACAGCGAAGCGCAGCCCAAGGTCGACGCTTCCGTTTCCGCCTTCCTGACCAACTCACCCGAACGCCAGGCGCAGGGCTACAAGCAGAACTTCAAGTTCTGGGTGCCGAACTTCGCGGTGGCGCAGGAGAAGTGGTCCGCGCTGATGGCCGGCAACTGATCGGCTGACGGAAAGGCAAGGCAGTGAGCGCGCTCGAACCGACGACGCCTTCGGTCCCGAAACGGGCCGGCTGGGCATGGCGGCCGTTCGCGCTCACGCTGCCGGCGCTTCTGCTGCTGGTAGCGGTCATCGGCTACCCGCTTTTCACCATCGTGCTGCGCAGCCTTTCGGAGCCGCAATGGGGGGCGCAAAACTATGTCTGGTTCTTCGGCACGCCGGTCAATCTGACGGTGCTTCAACGCACCTTCGTCATCTCGGCCTGGGTGACGCTGGTCTGCGTGGTCTGTGCCTATCCCTATGCCTACCTGATGACCGCCGTCGGCCCGCGCGTCCGGCTGGCGCTGGTGCTTTGCGTGCTCATCCCGTTCTGGGTGAGCGGCGTGGTTCGCACGCTGTCCTGGGTGATCCTGCTACAGGATTCCGGCGTCATCAATTCAGTGCTGCGGTCGGTCGGCCTTGACGGCGTCAGGCTGATCCGCACCCAGACCGGCGTGGTGATCGGCATGGCGCAGGTGCTGCTGCCGTTCATGATCCTGCCGCTCTATTCGGTGATGAGGGGCATCGACCTCAGGCTGATGCGGGCGGCGCAAAGCCTGGGTGCGCGGCCGTTCCGCGCGTTCTTCACCGTCTACCTGCCGTTGTCGCTGCCGGGCGTCTATGCCGGCGCGATCATCGTCTTCATCCTGGCGCTGGGCTTCTACATCACGCCGGCGCTGCTCGGCGGGCCGCGCTCGACCATGTTGTCGACGCTGGTGCAGACGCAGGTGCTGAGCCTGCTGCAATGGGGCCGCGGCGGCGCCATGGGCGTGGTGCTTCTGGTCACCACCTTCGTGCTTCTGGCGCTGGCGGCGCCGGTGATGCGCTCGCGCCATCGCGAAGCGGGACGGCGCTGATGGAGATGAAGCCGCTCACCCGTGTCATCCTCGGCCTCGTCTGCCTGCTGGTGGCGATATGGCTGGTGGCACCGACGCTGGTCGTCGTGCCGATGTCGTTCAACGAGAACAAGTCGCTGGCGTTTCCGCCGCAGGGCTTTTCCTGGCAGTGGTACCAGAATTTCTTCACCAATCCCGACTGGACGTCGAGCTTCCTGAACTCGCTGAAGGTCGCCTCGATCGTGGCGGTGCTGGCGACGGTGCTGGGCACGCTCGCGGCCTTCGGTCTCGACCGCATGCGGGCCCGCCCGGCCAATGTGCTGCGCATGCTCATGCTGACGCCGATGGTGGTGCCGGGCGTGGTGCTGGCGATCGGCATTTACGCGGTTTATCTCGACGCCCATCTGGTCGGGACACTGACCGGCTTCGTGCTCGCCCACACCATACTGGCGCTGCCCTTCGTGCTGATCGCGGTGTCGGCCAATCTGGAGGTCTTCGACAAGCGGCTGGAGACGGCGGCGGCAAGCCTGGGCGCCGGCGCGCTGACGACATTCCGCACGGTGACTTTGCCGCTGATCCTGCCCGGCATGCTGTCTGGCCTGCTGTTCGCCTTCGCCACGTCCTTCGACGAGATCGTGGTGTCGCTGTTCATCACCAACCCCTATCTGAAGACATTGCCGGTGCAGATCTTTTCCTCGATCACGCGCGACGCCGACCCGACGGTCGCGGCCGTCGGCACCATCCTGTTGTGCGCCACCACATTGCTTATCGGAGGCGGCATGCTTCTCCTTGGCCGCGAGCGGAAGGGACGCCCATGAATCCGAGACCGGAAAATCGCGGCGCTGCGATCGATCTCGATACGGTCAGCAAGGACTATGGGAGCTTCAAGGCGCTCGACGCCGTGTCGCTGCATATCAAGCCAGGCGAGTTCATGACGCTGCTGGGGCCGAGCGGCTCGGGCAAGACGACGACGCTGAACGTGATCGCCGGCTTCACCGACGCCACCAGCGGCAAGCTGCTGGTCGGCGGCAAAAGCGTCGTCGGCGTGCCGGCGCACAAGCGCAATATCGGCGTGGTGTTCCAGCATTATGCGCTGTTTCCGCACATGACGGTCGGCCGCAATGTGGCCTACCCGCTGGCGCTGCGCGGCGTCACCGGGGCGGAGCGCGAACGCCGCGTCCGCCAGGCGCTGGACATGGTCAAGATGGCCGATTTCGCCCATCGCTATCCGAGCGAGCTTTCGGGCGGGCAGCAGCAGCGCGTGGCGCTGGCGCGCGCCATCGTGTTCGATCCGCCGCTGCTGTTGATGGACGAGCCGCTGGGCGCGCTGGACAAGAAATTGCGCGAATGGCTGCAGCTCGAGATCAAGCGCATCCATCGCGAACTCGGCACCACCTTCGTCTATGTGACGCACGACCAGGAGGAGGCGCTGGTGCTCTCCGACCGCATCGCGGTGTTCAACCGCGGCAGCATCGAACAGATCGGCACCGGACGCGAGCTCTATGATGAACCGGCGACGCTGTTCGTCGGCAAGTTCATTGGCGATTCGACCGTGTTGCGCGGACAGGCCGCCACTTCGGCCGGCGAAACCGCGATCGTGATATCGGGCCAGACCGTCGTGACGGACAAGCGGCTTGCCGATGGCGGCAGCCCGGTCATGCTCCTGCGCCCTGAAAAGCTGGCGCTTGCCCCGCGCGGCGCCGCCGATGCAGGCCGGAACCGGCTGGCCGGCCGCGTCGGCGAAGCGATCTATCTCGGCTCCGGCTCGAAATACGAGGTCGTGCTGGCGGACGGGTCGAAGGCCATCGTGCGCTCGGCGCTGGAGGCGCAATCCTTCGCCATCGGCGACGAGGTCGATGTGCTGTTTGCCGGCCGCGACGTCAAGCTATTGGCCGATGACGACAAGGCCGACCTGACACTGACCTGAACCCACCCCGTCCACGCAATTCCGCACGGAAGCCGCTCGGCGCCTTTTCCCGGAATTGGCACTTTGAAAGCAAGTTCACCATGCAGGCCAAGCGCAATGGCGATGTCTCGTTCTGGTATGCCGACATAGGCGGCGTCCCGGCCTATCGGCCTCCCTTGCCGGGCGACATCGAGGCCGATGTCTGCATCGTCGGCGCCGGCTACACGGGATTGTGGACGGCCTACTACCTGAAGAAGGCGCAGCCTTCGCTGCGCATCGCCATCGTCGAGAAGGAATTCGCCGGCTACGGCGCCTCGGGCCGCAATGGCGGCTGGCTGTCGGGCGGGTTCAGCTGGTCGCGCGAGAAATACGCCAAGACCTCGTCGCGCGGCGCGGTCATCGATATGCAACGCGCCATGTTCGGCAGCGTCGACGAAGTTATCTCGGTGACGCAGGCAGAAGGCATCGATGCCGATATCCGCCGCGTCGACAACATGACCGTCGCCACCAACGCCGCGCAGTTGCAGCGCGCCAGGGCCGAATATGAGGAGCTGCTCGCCTGGGACATGCCGCCCGAGCGGCTCGCCTTCCTCGACGCCCGGGAGGCGCGGCAGCGCATCGCGATCGACAAGGCGCTTGGCGGCTTCGTCGTGCGCAACGTTGCCCGCGTGCAGCCGGCCAAGCTGGTGCAGGGCCTGGCGGCTGCGGTGGTGCGGCTCGGCGTGGCGATCCACGAGCAGACCCAGGTGCTGGCGATCGAGAAAGGCAAGGTCACCACCAACCGCGGCATCGTGCGCGCCGAAAAGATCATTCGCGCCACCGAAGGGTTCACCGCCGGCATTCCCGGATACAAGCGGCTGTGGCTGCCGCTGAACAGCGCCATCGTGGTCACCGAACCGCTGCCGCAGGCGCTGTGGGACCAGATCGGCTGGAGCGGCTACGAGGTGCTGGGCGACGCTGCGCACACCTATTGCTATGCGCAGCGCACCCGGGAAGGGCGGATCGCCATGGGCGGCCGTGGGGTGCCCTACCGCTTCGGCTCGCGCACCGATGTGCGCGGCCAGACCCAGCAGGCGACGATCGACCAGCTGCACGATGTGCTGACCAGGCTGCTGCCGCAGACCAGGGGCCTGCGCCTCGACCATGCCTGGTGCGGTACGCTCGGCGTGCCGCGCGACTGGTGCACCACCTCGGGTTTCGATCGCGAGACCGGCATCGGCTGGGCCGGCGGCTATGTCGGGCTCGGCGTCTCGAGCTCCAACCTGTCGGGCCGCACCTTGCGCGACCTCGTGCTCGGCCACGACACCGAACTGACGCGGCTTCCCTGGGTCAACCGCACGGTCAAGAAATGGGAGCCGGAGCCGCTGCGCTGGCTCGGCGTGCATTCCATGTACCAGCTCTACCGCATCGCCGACCAGCGCGAGGCCAAGGGGCTTGGGCGGACATCGCGATTGGCCGCCTTCGCCGACCGGCTGACCGGGCATTGAACTTTCAGCGATCGATCAGGGCTTGTGGATGAAGGCGGCGCCGAGGATCGGGCCGGGCATGCCGTCCTTGCCGACGGATTGCAGAAACACGGCGCAACCGCCCTTCTTGGTGATCTCGCTCATCGGCAATTCGTAGCGTTGGGCCTTGCCGTGCCACATGCCGGCGGTCTGGATGCCGGTGACGGCGTTCCAATAGGTCATCTTGCGGCCGGAGTTCTCGCCCTGGGCGATCTTGACCGTTTGCGGCGCGTCGAAATAGACGATCACGACATGGGCGTCGCTCGGGCCCGTTCCGGCATCGCCGGCATCGATGATCACGCGGTCGCTGGTGCGGCTGACCCTGATCGGAACACGCATGCCTTCGCCTGACCGGGCCATGCGGGTGAGAGCTCCGTCGACCTCGCCGCGATTGGCGCCGTTGACGTGGACACGGCCATTGATGACCGCCTGCGGCGTATAGACCGAGCGGCTGCCGAAGGCGCGCATGTAATCATACTGCCGCTCGGTATTCTCCTTGTGGCTGAGCGTGTCCTTCCAGCCGAGATAATCCCAGTAGTCGACGTGATAGGACAGCGCGACGATATCCTGCCGGTTGGCAAGCTCGGCGAAGAAGGCATCGGCGGGAGGGCAGGAACTGCAGCCTTGGCTGGTGAAAAGTTCGACCACGCCGAGCGGCTTGTCAGGCGAGGAAGGCTGGGATCCTGAGGGTGGAATCCTTTCGGCCTCGCCGGCATGGCCAGCGCTGACAACCGCCGAGAAGGCCAGCGCGAAGGCTGCCAGCCACAGAAATCTTCGCGAGGCCATGACCATTCCGAATTCCCGCCGGTGATGCCGGCTTTGTTCTGATTGCTAAAATATGTGGCAGAACCGCAAGTCAATCGGAAGTCACGTTGCGGTGAAATTTTCCCCATTGCAACCGCGGCCAAGGCGGCAATAGGACTAGCCACTGCATTTTACAGAGTGGTTCGATTTGGCGGCGGCATCATGACCATATGGCAAACTCTCCTGATACCGGTCGATCTCTATTGTGAGCGGACGGGCCCTGGACTGTGGGCAGAGCCGGCTAATGCTTTGACCAATCTTGCCTTCATCGCGGCGGGACTGTGGGGCGTGCGGGAGGTAAGGCGTTGCCGGACCGGCACTTTCGCGGAGGTTCTGGCCTGGTGGGTGGTCGCGATCGGCATCGGCTCGGCCATCTTCCACACCTACGCCACCAAGGGCACGGTCTGGGTCGACGTGCTGCCGATCGCCGGCTTCACGCTTGCCTACACGCTGTTCAACCTGCGCCGTTTCCTGGGCCTGGGATGGGGCAAGGCGATCGCGGTTTTCGTCGTCTTCTACGTGGTGGCCGGCGCGATAACCTTCGCGGTGCCGGATTGGCTGCGCCAGGCGTCAAACGGCACGACAGGCTACCTGCCGCCGTTCCTGGCTCTGGCTTTCTTCGGTGTCTGGGTGGCCGCCAGCGGCAACAGGGCCGGCTGGTACAATCTGGCTGGGTCGGCGATATTCGTTGTGTCCGTGATCTGCCGCATGATCGATCCGCTGGTCTGCGCCAGCTTCCCGCTCGGCACGCATTTCCTGTGGCACATCCTCAACGGGCTGATGCTGGGCGTGCTGCTGGCGGCGACGGCGCGGTTCGGGCGGGGCAGGCAGTAGTGAGTAGTGAGTAGTGAGTAGTGAGACTGGTTTCCCTATTCACTACTTCCTACTCACTACTCCCTATCTTTATGCCGCCAGATCGCGCAGCACGTATTGCAGGATGCCGCCGTTCTTGAAGTAGTCGAGCTCATCCAGCGTATCGATGCGGCAGATGATCGGCACGTTCTTCACCGTGCCGTCGCCATAGGTGACCTTGGCGGTCATCGTCTGGCGCGGCTTGATGGCGTCCAGGCCATCGATCTCGACCAGTTCGTCGCCCTTGAGGTTGAGCGAGGCCCAGGACGTGCCTTCCTCGAAGACGAAGGGGATGACGCCCATGCCGACCAGGTTCGAGCGATGGATGCGCTCGAAGGACTGGGCGATGACGGCGCGGACACCAAGCAGGTTGGTGCCCTTGGCCGCCCAGTCGCGCGACGAGCCGTTGCCGTACTCGACGCCGGCGAAGATGACCAGCGGCACGCCTTCCTTCTTGTATTCCATCGCCGCGTCGTAGATCGATTCCTCTTCCTTCGAGGGGTAATGGATGGTGTAGCCGCCCTCGCGGCCGTTCTCGCCCAGCATGTGGTTGCGGATGCGGATGTTGGCGAAGGTGCCGCGCATCATCACCTCATGATTGCCGCGCCGCGTGCCGTACTGGTTGAAGTCGGCGACGCCGACACCATGGTCGGTGAGGTACTTGCCCGCCGGCGAGGCGGCCTTGATCGAACCTGCGGGCGAGATGTGGTCGGTGGTGATCTTGTCGCCGAACAGGCCGAGCACGCGAGCGCCCTTGATGTCGCCGATCTTGCCGAAGCCGGATGTCATGCCGGCGAAGTAGGGCGGGTTCTGCACATAGGTCGAATTGTCGTCCCAGGCGTAGGTCTGGCCTTCCGGCGCCTTGACGTTCTGCCAGTATTCGTCGCCCTTGAAGACGTCGGCATATTTGCGGGCGAACAGCTCGCGCGTGACGTTCTTCTCGATGAACTCCTGGATCTCGGCCGAGCTTGGCCAGATGTCCTTGAGATAGACCGGCTTGCCGTTCCTGTCCTCGCCGAGCGGCTCTGACGTAAGGTCTTTCGTCACCGTGCCGGCCAGCGCATGCGCCACGACCAGCGGCGGCGAGGCGAGATAGTTGGCCTGCACGTCGGGCGAGACGCGGCCCTCGAAGTTGCGGTTGCCGGACAGCACCGCGGCAGCGATCAGACCTTTATCGTTGATGGTCTTGGAGATCGGCGCCGGCAGCGGGCCGGAATTGCCGATGCAGGTGGTGCAGCCGAAGCCGACCAGGTTGAAGCCGATCTGGTCGAGCTCCTTCTGCAGGCCGGACTTTTCCAGATATTCGGCGACCACCTGGCTGCCGGGAGCGAGCGAGGTCTTCACCCAGGGCTTCTGCTTGAGGCCGAGGCGATTGGCGTTGCGCGCCAGGAGACCGGCGCCGATCAGCACGCTCGGATTGGAGGTGTTGGTGCAGGAGGTGATGGCGGCGATGACGACGTCGCCATGGCCGAGGTCGTGCGAGGTGCCTTCGACCGCATAGCGCTTGGAAATCTCGGCGGCCTTCTTGTACTCGGTCTCCATCGCCTTGGCGAAGCCGGCCGGAATGCCTTCCAACGCGACACGTCCTTCCGGACGCTTGGGGCCGGCCATGGACGGCACGACATCGCCGAGGTCGAGCTCGAGCAGGTCGGTGAAGACGGGGTCGGCGGAACCCGCCTCGCGCCACATGCCTTGCGCCTTGGAATAGGCTTCGACCAGCGCGATGCGGTTCTCCTCGCGGCCCGACATGGTCAGATAGCGGATGGTTTCCGAATCGACCGGGAAGAAGCCGCAGGTGGCGCCATATTCCGGCGCCATGTTGCCGATGGTGGCACGGTCGGCCAGCGTCATGTTGGAGAGGCCAGGGCCAAAGAATTCGACGAACTTGCCGACGACACCCTTCTTGCGCAGCATCTGGGTGACGGTGAGCACGAGGTCGGTGGCGGTGACGCCCTCCTTCAGCTTGCCGGTCAGGCGGAAGCCGATGACCTCGGGCAACAGCATGGAGACGGGCTGGCCGAGCATGGCCGCCTCGGCCTCGATGCCGCCGACGCCCCAGCCGAGAACGCCAAGGCCGTTGATCATCGTGGTATGCGAATCGGTGCCGACGCAGGTGTCCGGATAGGCCGTGGTTTCGCCGTCCTCGCTGTTGGTCCAAACGACCTGGCCGAGATATTCGAGGTTGACCTGGTGGCAGATGCCGGTACCGGGCGGCACGACGCGGAAGTTGCGGAATGCCTGCTGGCCCCATTTCAGGAACTTGTAGCGTTCCTCGTTGCGCTCATATTCGAGCTCGACGTTGCGGGCGAAGGCCATCGGCGTGCCGAACTCGTCGACAATGACGGAATGGTCGATGACGAGGTCGACCGGGACCAGCGGGTTGATCTTCTGCGGGTCGCCGCCGAGCGAGGCCATCGCGTCGCGCATGGCGGCGAGATCGACAACGGCGGGAACGCCGGTGAAGTCCTGCATCAGCACGCGGGCCGGACGATAGGCGATCTCGACGCCGGCCGTGCCCTTGTCGGTGAGCCAGCCGGCGACCGCCTGGATCGATTCCTTGGTGACCGAGCGGCCGTCCTCGTTGCGCAGCAGGTTCTCCAGCAGCACCTTCATCGAATAGGGCAGCTGGGCGATGCCGGTGAGGCCGTTCTTCTCGGCCTCAACGAGGTTGAAATAGACATACTCCGCGCCACCCACGGTCAGGGTGCGGCGGCAATTGAAACTATCGAGGGATTTTGACACGTGCGATCCGTCCTTGTCTGTTCAGCCTGAAAGGGAACGGACGCCGATGGCATGCAATCACGCGCAAAGGTGCGGGTACGGCCATTTCCGCTGTCCGCTCCCAAGCAACCCGAGCCGTTCAAGGCGGCGCGTGCGCTGGTTCGGCGCAAATACTGTTCCCGCGCCGACCGCTGGCACGGATGCACCGCATATAGAGAATTTCCTGGAATAGTTCTAGACAGTTGGCGAGCAAATTTGTGCGATGCGGAAGCGCTCGCGAAACATTGTTTTCAAGGCAGGCGAGGGATGCGGCTTATCGCCGAAAATCTGGGCGGCGAACGCGGCGGCGAGGCGGTTTTCTCCGGCATCGGCTTTGCGCTTGGCAAGGGCGAGGCGGTGGTCGTGACCGGGCCGAACGGATCGGGCAAGTCGACCTTGCTCAGGGTGATCGCCGGGCTGCTGCCGAAGGCTGAGGGTCGGCTGCTGCTGGAAGGCTGCGGCGAGCCGTTTCCCTCGATCGCGTCCGCCTGCCACTATCTCGGCCATCAGAACGCGATGAAGACGGCGCTCAGCGTGGCCGAGAACCTGCGCTTCTGGCGCGATTTCAATGGCGAAGGCCGTCTCGGCGTCGACGAGGCGCTGGAAACGGTCGGACTGGGCGGCCTCGGCCACCTGCCGTTCGGCTATCTGTCGACGGGGCAGAGGCGGAGGGCGGCGATCGGCAAGCTGCTGGTCAGCCACAGGCCGCTATGGCTGCTCGACGAGCCGACGGCGGGATTGGACAAGGCTTCGGAGGAGCGATTCGCGGGGTTGATGGCAAGGCATTGCGCGGAAGGCGGGATGATCGTGGCGGCGACGCATCTGCCGCTGGGGATCGGGGGGGCGACGGAATTGAGGATGGGCACCTCACCCTCCCCCTTGTGGGGAGGGTCGATCCGCGAAGCGGAGCGGGGTGGGGGTCCCTCATGATGACCGCCGCTCCCCCACCCCGGCGCTGCGCGCCGACCCTCCCCACAAGGGGGAGGGTGAGGTGCTAGCCCTCTTCGCCCGCGACATCCGCCTCAGCATCCGCGCCGGCGGCGGCGCGCTGACCGGCGTCATCTTTTTCCTTGCGGTCATCGCCACCATCCCGTTCGGCGTCGGCCCGGACCTGAAGCTGCTTTCGCGCATCGGTCCGGCGATCCTGTGGATCGGCGCGCTGCTTGCCTGCCTGCTCGGGCTCGACCGGCTGTTCCAGGCCGACCGCGAGGACGGTTCTCTCGATCTGCTGGTGCTTGGGCATGACCGGCACATGCTGGCGCTGACGGTGCTGGTGAAATGCCTGGCGCATTGGGCGGGCAGCGTGCTGCCGCTGGTCATCGCCGCGCCCCTGCTCGGCCTGTTCATGAACATGGAGCCGCTCGGTATCGGCGCCACGGCGCTGACGCTGCTGGTCGGCACGCCGGCCATCACCTTCATCGGCGCGGCGGGCGCGGCGGTGGCGGTGGCGTTGCCGCGCGGCGGGCTGCTGATTTCGGTGCTGGTCCTGCCGTTGACCATTCCGGTGCTGATCTTCGGCGTTTCGGCGAGCTATGGTGCGACGGGGGATCCGGCACCGTTTGTCCAGCCGTTCCTCATTCTTGCCGCGCTGACGCTGTTTCTTGCCGTTCTGGGTCCGGTTTCAGCGGCCCTGGCCCTGCGCCATGGGTCGGATTGATGTGCCGGACAGGTTGCAAGACTGCGGCGCGGCGGCCAATTGCGAAGCCGCCGGCGCCCGTTTAAGGGAAGGCATGACCCAGAGAGGCAAGAGAACAGGGCTGGTAGGCGACGCGGCGATGAGGCGGCCCGCATGAGCGCGCACGCGCTCTATGTCAGCGCCGCCTACGGCATCACGGCGATCGTGCTGGCCGGGCTGATCGGCTGGATCCTGCTCGACCAGCGGGCGCGCAAGCGCGAACTCGCCGAGCTGGACGCGGCCGGCGTGCGGCGGCGTTCCGACAAGGGCGGGACGGCAAAGCCATGAGCAGCGAAACCGAAACGCCGCCGCCCACGCGCCGCCTGTTCGTGCTCCTGCCGCTGCTGGTCTTCCTCGGTCTGGCCGGCCTGTTCCTGTCGCAGCTGTTGTCGGGACGCGACGTCTCGGAAGTGCCTTCGGCCCTTATCGGACTGCCGGCGCCGCAGACCAGCCTGCCGGCGCTGGAGGGCTCAAACCTGCCCGGGCTCGATTCCAAGGCGTTTGCCGGCAAGGTCACGCTGGTCAACGTCTTCGCGTCCTGGTGCGCGCCGTGCCGGGAAGAACATCCGGTGCTGCTGGCGCTGTCGCAGGACAAGCGGTTCGTGATGGCGGCGCTGAACTACAAGGATAGGCAGGAAAATGCCCGACGCTTCCTCGGCGACCTCGGCAATCCGTTCCAGGCAATCGGCGTCGACGAAGCCGGCCGCACGGCAATCGACTGGGGTGTCTATGGCGTGCCGGAGACCTTCGTCATCGGCAAGGATGGCAAGATCGCCTACAAGCATGTCGGACCGCTGACGGCGGAGTCGGCGCGGGAGCTCCTACTGCCGCAAATCGAAAAGGCGCTGGCGGCGCCGGGGTAGGCGCTGGCGCCAGGCCCCCTCATCCGGCCGCTACGCGGCCACCTTCTCCCCGCCGGGGAGAAGAGGAAGGCGCCGACGCGAGTGAGGGGGATTCCCTCCAGCCAGACTCAGCCGTAGATCTGCTTGTGGATCTGGTAGAGCATTTCCGAGCGATCGGCGCGCATGTCGGCGAGGTCACGGCTGGAGAAGCTGTCGATTTCGGCGACGAGGCGGTTGTAGTGCTTGCGCTTGGCGATGCTGGTGCGAGCGCGGTTCATGAGATCGTTGAAGATCATGGCAAGGGTTCCTTCTACGCCGCATTTTCGGCGGCCGGTTCTTCCTCCCTTGGTCAATACGGAACATGACATAGGATTGGTGCATTGCAAAAAGAAGATGTTGCAATGCACCATTGCGCTGGGCGCATAGCCGGTTAACGCTGTCCTAAGCGACGCCCGCGCCCGGTTGCCGGCGGTTTTGTCTTACAAATTGCGAAGCGCCCGTCTTGCCATATTGATCGCGGGCTGGCTTGATCCGGCATCAGCTGATGCCGGGAGGAAATGCATGGCGGCCGCCGACCATTACGAAGTTCTCGACCCACGCTTCGCGCGCCTGTTCAACGGCAACGCGCAGGTGGAAAGGCTGTTCACGGGATGCCGATGGTCGGAAGGGCCGGCCTGGTTCGCCGCCGGACGCTATGTCGTGTGGTCGGACATCCCGAACAATCGCATGCTGCGCTACGACGAGACGGACGGCAGCGTCAGCGTGTTCCGGCAACCGTCGGGAAATTCCAACGGCAACACCGTCGACCGGGAGGGCCGCTTGCTGAGTTGCGAGCATTCGGGCCGCCGTGTCAGCCGCACCGAGCATGACGGCTCGGTCACCACCATCGCGGCGAGTTACAAGGGCAAGCGGCTGAACTCGCCCAACGATCTGGTGGTGAAGTCCGACGGTTCGATCTGGTTCACCGATCCGACCTACGGCATCGACACCGACTATGAGGGCGACAAGGCCGAGAGCGAGATCGGCGCCTGTTACGTCTACCGGGTCGATCCCGACAGCGGCGAGATCGAGGCCGTCATCACCGATATGGTGAGGCCGAACGGCCTTGCCTTCTCGCCCGATGAAAGCCTGCTCTACGTCGCCGACACGGGCCGCACGCATGGCGCGCAGAATCCGGCGCATATTCGTGTGTTCACCGTCGGCAAGCACGGCAGGAAAGTGTCGGGCGGCAAAGTGTTCGCCGACTGCACATCAGGACTGTTCGACGGCTTCCGGCTCGACGCCGACGGGCGTATCTGGACAAGTGCGGCCGACGGCATCCATTGCTACGACCCGGACGGGACATTGATTGGCAAGGTCAAGGTGCCGGAGGTGACCGCCAATTGCGTGTTCGGCGGCGCCAAGCTGAACTGCCTCTACATCGCCGGCACCACCTCGCTCTATTCGGTGCGGCTGATGGTGAACGGAGCCAAGACCTATTGAACCTGCTGGAGACCGGACATCTCCCCCACTTGGGAGAAGATCGGCAGCTTCGCCGTTCTGCTTGTTTTTCAACGTTGGAGATTTGGCGAAGGCAACGATGACAGCCGATCTCCCTCCTTGTGGGGGAGATGTCCGGCAGGACAGAGGGGGCGTGAAGGATCGCCGCGTCTGCTTCACTTGGAAGACAGCATCAACGTGAGCGGATGAACTCTGCAAATGCCGAGAGCGCATCATGCATAGCCTGCCGGCTCGTCTGCTCAGCCAAAATCACCTCCACCTCCGGCGGCTTCTTGCCCAACAGCGCAATCTCCAGCATCCGCTCCTCATGCATCGCAAACGACATCGTCCGCATGATCTCGGCCAAGGCGGCGCGGGCAAACAGCGAGCGCGGCGAGGCGTGGACCAGCATGGCGGGTTTGGCGACGGCGGCGTCGCGTGAGACCAGCCAGTCGAGCGCGTTCTTCAGTCCGCCGGGCACGCCATGGGCATATTCGGGACAGGAGACGATGACGCCGTCGGCGCGCATCACCGCGTCTATAAGTGCGGCCGCGGCATGCGGCGTGCGTTCGCCCTCGTCGTCGGGATTGAAGATCGGCAAGCCGCCGAGCCCGTCATAGACGGTGATGCGGCAGCCCTCGGGCGCGTTGCGCGCCAGCGCGGCCACCAGGGCCGAATTGGTGGAAGCGGCCCGCAAGCTGCCTGACATGGCGAGGATGTTGAGCAAGGGTGAGGCCCGGACGAATCGTGTCTATTTTTCTGACGCAATTCCGGACGGAAAACCGCTTCACACTTTTCCTGGAATTGCTCTAAGCCTACCACATCGTCTGCTTGTACTCTCCGTCCAGCCAGCGGTCGGTCGCCTCGGCGGACTCGGCCAGCGCCAGCTGGTCGCGCAGGATCTGCCCGAGCGTCGGCAGCGTCGTGCGGTCGTACCAGCTCTCCGGCTTCCAGAGGTCGGAGCGCATGAAGGCCTTTGCACAATGCATGTAGGTCGCCTTGACGGTGACGACGATGACGCTCTGCGGCTCCCTGCCGTCGACCGCCAGCCGTTCGCGCAACGTCGCGTCGGCGGTGATGCGGGCATCGCCATTGACGCGCAGCGTCTCGTTCATGCCGGGGATCAGGAACAGCAGACCGACCGAGGGATTGCGGATGATGTTTTCCAGCGTATCCAGCCGGTTGTTGCCGGGCCGGTCGGGGATGGCGATCGTCCGGTCGTCGAGGATGGCGGCGAAGCCGGGCCTGTCGCCGCGCGGCGTCACGTCGGCATTGCCCGATCCGTCCGAGGAGCCGATCAGCACGAAGGGGCTCTTGCCGATGAAGGACCGGCAATGGCCGTCGAGCGCCTTGAGCTCCTTGCGGATCGAGCCGTCGGTCGGCCGCGGCGTCTTGTAGATCTCCCGCAGCTCCTCGCGCGTGGTGATGAAGTCCATCGCTCTCCCCCGTTTTCGCCGACTACTTGCCGGCTTTTTCTTCTCCGCTCGCCTTGTCGTCCAGCGAATGGCGCAGGATCAAGGGCATCTGGCTGAAGGTGAACAGAAGCGTGATCGGCATGATACCCCAGACCTTGAAGGTAACCCAGGCATCGGTGGAAAAATTCCGCCACACCACCTCGTTGACGAGGGCCAGGAACAGGAAGAACAGGCCCCACCGGAAGGTGAGCTTCTTCCAGCCCTCGGCATCGAGCCGGAAGGCGGACTCGAAGACATAGCCGAGCAGCGAGCGGCCGAAGAGCAGGCCGCCCAGCAGCACGCCGCCGAACAGCGTGTTGACGATGGTCGGCTTCATCTTGATGAAAATGTCGTCCTGCAGATAGAGCGTCAGCGCGCCGAAGATGAAGACGACGACGCCAGACACCATCGGCATGATCGGCAAGGTGCGGGTCAGCAGCCACGAGGCGATCAGGGCGATGGCGGTCGCGGCCATGAACAGGCCGGTGGCGACGAAGATCGGGCCGCCGAATTCGGCCAGCACCGGAAATTTCTGCGTCAGCCATTCCCCGCGCGCGTTGGCGAAGAAGAAGACGAGCAGGGGTCCCAGCTCCAGCACCAGCTTGAGCACGGGATTGATGCCTTCCTTCTTCTCTTTCTGCGGGTCGGACGGGTCGCGTTCGAGAATGGGTGGGTTCATGGTTTCCTTCTTACGCATGGTCCGGAAAGCCTGTGCTTTCCGGCGTCATGCCGTTATGCCACTCCAGCGATCGCCCTGGCGAATTCGCTCGCTGAGAAAGGTTCGAGGTCGTCGACCTGTTCGCCGACGCCGATGAAATAGACCGGCAGCCTGTGCTTTGCCGCGATCGCCACCAGAATACCGCCGCGCGCCGTGCCGTCCAGCTTGGTCATCACCAGGCCGTTGACGCCGGCGACATTGCGGAAGATCTCGACCTGGTTCAGCGCGTTCTGGCCGGTGGTGGCATCGACCGTCTGCAACACGGTGTGCGGCGCTTCCGGGTCGAGCTTGCCCAGCACGCGCACGATCTTTTCCAGCTCGGCCATCAGCTCGGTCTTGTTCTGCAGGCGGCCTGCGGTGTCGATGATCAGCACGTCGGATCCCGCCTCCTTCGCCTTTTCGAAGGCGTCATAGGCAAGGCCGGCGGCATCGGCGCCGAGCTTGGATGCGACGACCGGCGATTTCGTCCGCTCACCCCAGATTTTCAGCTGTTCGATCGCGGCGGCGCGGAACGTGTCGCCGGCGGCAAGCATCACCGACAGTCCGCCATCGGTCAGCTTGGCGGCGAGCTTGCCGATGGTGGTGGTCTTGCCGGTGCCGTTGACGCCGACAACCAGGATGACATGCGGCTTGTGCGAGAGGTCGAGTTCGAGCGGCTTCGCCACCGGTGTGAGCACCTTCTCCACCTCGGCGGCCATGACGGCGCGGACCTCGGTGTCGGAAACATCCTTGCCGTAGCGGCTGGATGCGAGTGAATCGGTGACGCGCAAGGCGGTTTCCACGCCGAGATCGGCGCGGATCAGCACATCCTCCAGATCCTGCAGCGTCTCCTCATCCAGCTTGCGCTTGGTGAACACGCCGGCAATGCTGCCGGTGAGTTCGCGCGAGGAGCGGGCAAGCCCATCGCGCATGCGCTGGAACCAGGAGCGTCTTGGCGCCGGCTCGGGCGCACTCACCGGTTCGGCCTTCTGCTCGACCTTCTTGGCGACGGTCACCTTGCCGGGGGCCGGCTTTGGCTCCGGCGCCGGTTGAGGGGATGGCGGTGCCATGGGCGCCGGCTTTACCTCCCCCTCGATGGGGGAGGTCCCGAGCGCAGCTCGGGGGTGGGGGTGAGCAGCGCCAGCGTCGGCGCCATCACCCCGCCCCGCCACTTCGTGGCGACCCTCCCCATCGAGGGGAGGGTGGGGAGCTTCGTCCTCCTTCCCGTCCCTATACGGGGAGAAGGTGCCGGCAGGCGGATGAGGGGCAGCACCAGCCTTGGGGACCAGATCCTCGGCGGCGGCCGACGGAGCGGCCTCGACCGGAGCGGCTGGCGGCACCTCGATTGGCGCCGGCGTTTCGGCGGGAACCTCGGCAGGCGGCGCCGGAACTTCGGCAGGCGCCGGTTCCGGCTGCTTCTCGGGACGTGACGGCACAATCTCCGGCTCGGCCGGAGCAGGGACTTCTTGCGGCTGCGGCTCGGGTGTGGGCTCCGGAGTCGCGGGGGGAAGCGGAATTTCCTCGGGCGCAGGCGGCTCCGGAGGCTCTGGTGCCGGTTCCTCTTGCGGCGTGGGCTCAGGCAGTGGTTCCGGTTCAGACGGAACGATCGGCTCGGGTGCTGGTGGAATGGTCGGAGCCGGCTCGGGCGCCGGTTCTTCAGGTGCCGGCCGAGGCGCGTCCTTTACCTCCCCCTCGATGGGGGAGGTCCCAAGCGAAGCTTGGGGGTGAGTGGCGCCAGCGTCGATGTCTGCGCCGTCACCCCTCCCCGCCACTTCGTGGCGACCCTCCCCATCAAGGGGAGGGTGGGGAGCCTGCTCGGCCGAGGGTGCCGCCACGACCTCCGCCTCGGGCTCTGCCTGCTCGCGCTTCAGAAACTCCGGAACGACCTGGTCCGCCGCCGGTTTCAGCGCGTCGAGCTGGTCCCATTTGATCGGCGGCAGCGGGGCGGTCTCGTCGATCCGCTCCTCGACAACCTCCTTCTTGCCGAACGAAAATATCTTCTTGAAAAAACCAGCCATGCTTTTGCGTTTCTCAGGCGGCGCGGGCGGCAAGGGGAGCGGCGATCAGGCGCGCACCGTCATGGCCCGATATGCTGGCCTCGACGATCTCACCCGGTGCGCCGATGCCGAGCGCGGCAAGCGTGAATCCCTCCGTCCGGCCAAGGCCGTCGCGCTCGATCAGGATCGACTGACGGGTGCCGGCGAGCGACGTCAGATGTTTGACATAGGCGGTCTCGCCGGCGGCACGCAGCCTTGCGGCGCGTTGCTTGACCGCCTCTCGGCGAACCTGCGGCATGCGCGCGGCGGGCGTGCCTTCGCGCGGCGAGAACGGGAAGACGTGCAGATGCGTCAGGCCGCATTCCTCGACGATCTTCAGGGAATTCTCGAACATCTCGTCGGTCTCGGTCGGGAAGCCGGCGATGATGTCGGCGCCGAAAACGATGTCGGCACGCAGCTTGCGCACATCCTCGCAGAAGCGGATCGACTGGTCGCGCAGATGCCGCCGTTTCATGCGCTTCAGGATCATGTCGTCGCCGGACTGCAGCGACAGGTGCAGATGCGGCATCAGCCTCGGCTCGGTGGCGATGGCATCGAGCAGGTCGTCATCCGCCTCGATGGAGTCGATCGAGGACAGCCTGAGCCGTTTCACATCGGGCACTTGTCTGAGAATGGTCTTCACAAGCTTGCCGAGCTTGGGCGCGCCCGGCAGGTCGGCGCCGAAAGATGTCATGTCGACGCCGGTCAGCACGATCTCGGCATAGCCGTTGCCGGCGAGCCGCTTGACCTGTTCGACCACGGCGCCCATCGGCACCGAGCGGGAATTGCCGCGGCCATAGGGGATGATGCAAAAGGTGCAGCGATGGTCGCAGCCATTCTGCACCTGGACGAAGGCGCGCGCCCGGCCTTCGATGGCGTCGACCATATGGCCGGCGGTCTCGCGCACCGAGAAGATGTCGTTGACGCGGGCCTTTTCGGTGTCGTTGACGCCGAAATCCGGCAGCGCGCGATAGGAATGCGCCTTGAGCTTCTCTTCATTGCCGAGCACGAGATCAACCTCGTCCATGGCGGTGAAGTCCTGCGGCGCGGTCTGGGCGGCGCAGCCGGTGACGATGATGCGCGCTTGCGGGTTTTCACGGCGCGCCTTGCGGATCGCCTGCTTGGCCTGGCGCACGGCCTCGCCGGTGACGGCGCAGGTGTTGAAGATCACGGCGCCGCCAGCCAGCGCGCCAAGGCCCGCACTTTCGGCCTCGCGGCGCATGACTTCGGATTCATAAGTGTTGAGGCGGCAGCCGAAGGTGACGACGTCGACGCCTTTTTGAAGAGCCGGCATCAGGCCGCGCTTTCGGTGTCGCGGGCCCAGGCGCCGGTCGAGGGGTCGAAGCTGCCGGAAAATTCCCACTCGGCCGCACCCGTCAGGATGACATGGTCGTCGTCGCGCCATTCGACATGCAGCGTGCCGCCGCCGGGCGTCAGCAGGCTGACGGCGCGGCCGGTCCGCTTGGTGCGGGCCGCGGCCACCACCGCCGCGCAGGCGGCCGAACCGCAAGCCTTGGTCAGGCCCGCGCCGCGTTCCCAGGTGCGGATGATCATGGTCTGCGGTGAGGTCACTTGAGCGATCGTTATGTTCGCACGCTCCGGGAAGATCGGATGGTTCTCGAGCAGCGGGCCGAAGCGGTCGAGTTCGTAGGACCAGACGTCGTTGTCGACCCAGAAGATGGCATGTGGGTTGCCCATCGAGACGGCAGAGGGCGAGTGCAGGACCGGCGCATCGATCGGGCCGATCTGCAGCTCGATCATGCGGGTGTCGCGGAATTCCTCGGCCAGCGGAATTTCCTGCCAGCCGAAACGCGGCATGCCCATGTCGACCGAAATCGTGCCGTCGGCATGTTCCCTGGCGTTGAGAATGCCGGCGCGGGTCTCGAAGGTGAAAGTCTTCTGGCCGGTTTCGGCGGCAAGCGCCTGCACCACGCAACGCATGCCGTTGCCGCAGGCCTGGGCGCTGGTGCCGTCGGAATTCAGGATGTCGACATAATAGGCGGTGCCCGGCGTCCTGGCGTCATGGATCGCCATGATCTGATCGAAGCGGGTCGCGCCGTCGGCGTTCAGGGCGACCGCAGCCGCAGCCGTCACCTGGTCGGCACGGCCGCGCATATCGGCAACGATGATCTCGTTGCCGATACCGTTCATCTTGGCGAAGGGGGCGGTGCCTGCCATTTGTCGCGCAAATTCCACGTCCGTTTGGCGCTATATGGCGGAAACGGGCGGGAATTACCAGTCCGGGATAGGCTCAGCCGCGTTGCTCGCCTAGTTGCTCAACCAAGTTCCTGGGCAAGCCCGATCAGCAGCCCTTCAGGCCCACGGATATAGCAGAGTCGATAGACGTCCTTGTACCGGACCACTTCGCCCACGAGCCGTCCGCCGCGGGCCTGGAGCCTTTTCAGCGTGTCATCGATGTCGTCGACGGTGAACATGGCACGGAGGTAGCCGAGAGCATTGACCGGGGCATTCCGGTGATCGGCCACGACAGCCGGCCTCAGAAAGCGGGAAAGTTCGAGCCGGCTGTGACCATCCGGCGTGCGCATCATGGCGATCTCGACATGCTGGTCACCCAGTCCGGTGACACGCCCAGCCCATTCGCCCTCGATCGTCGCCCGCCCTTCGAGTTCTAGGCCGAGTTCGACAAAGAAATCGATCGTCGCGCCGAGATCCTCGACGACGATTCCCATATTGTCCATCCGCTTGAGCGCCATGCTTCCACTCTCCAATATGCCGGTCGGTCACCCGCAATCGGCCCACTGCCGTTCCCGGAAACCTTTATCATTGCCGGAGCCGTTCAGCACTTCGCGGAAGCGCAGAACGGCTGCGGCTCGCCAATTCTATGGGAGGCCGCGCCGGGTTCAGGTCACCGCAAATACGCCGAGCACGATCAGCAGGAAGATGACGAGCACGATGCCGATCAGCACCCGCGCGCCGGTGGCCGCGGCTCCGGCCAGCGCCGGCATGCCAAGCAGGCTCGCGGCGGCGGCGACGATGAGAAGAATGATGATCCATTTGATCATGGGAATGCCTCGCAAGCCGACAGTTTTTGAAAACCGCATCAAAACGCGGCTGCCGCGCCTGGGTTCCGCAAGCTATGCGAGACATTTGCTGGATCAGTATGATGTCAGGTGTTGGAGCCGACATCATCCGAAGGACGTAGAGCAGCGAATTATCCGGCGATCTCGATGTCGGTGCTGAATGGCGCCGTCTTGGTAGAGTTCTGGTCGTGCATGAGGAAATCGCAGCGGTATTTGCCGGGCGGCAGGCCGTCGAGCGACAGATCCAGCTTGAAGAACAGCTCGCGGTTGTGCGACCGCGATGCGACCTGAACGGCGCCGATCTTTTCGAAAGTGCCGAGCTTCTCGCCCGCTGCGGAAAGCACGGTCAGGTCGACGGACAGCGCTATCTGGCTGTTGCCGAGGCCGTCCGAGCCGTAGCCATAACCCACCGGCTCCATATAAAGGACGACCTTTTCGCCAGGCTTGTAGATATGGTTGGCGCGTTCGCTGTAGATGCCGAAGCCGCTGGCCGAATCGACCTGTTTCACATTCATCACGGCGAGCGGCATCGCCGTCCACAGCGCCTCCTCGGCGCCGCGGAATTTTTCCAGAGCGCCTGCCGCGTCGCCCGACTGGAGCGCCTTCTCCGCTTCTGCCGACCTGTCGGCGATTTCGCCGGCACAAGCGGCAGAACCCGCGATCATCAGCGCCGCCAGGGCTAAGGCTAGCGATTTCATCTGTCTCTCCCGCATTGTCGTGCGCGCATCGTGGTCGAAAAAGCCCGCGGGGTAAACTGTCACGTCATCGCGAAGCGCCGGTGTCAGGCACTTCCCACGCTTCTCCGGGACGCATGGCGCGGAAGCAATCTCCGGAGATGCCTTCCGCCGCCAGGGCCTCGGCCAGTTTGCGGGCGGGCTCGTCAATCGGTTCATCCGTGAGCTGGAACGTGCCCCAGTGGCAGCCGGCGGCGAAGGTCGCGTTGGCGAGTTTCATGCCCTGGACGGCTTCCTCCGGGTTCTGGTGTTGCGGCGCCATGAACCAGCTCGGCTCGTAAGCGCCGATCGGCAGGATGGCGAAGCGGAAACCGCCATGCTTTTGCGCCATCAGCCGGTAGTTGATGCCGTCGTGGAAGCCGGTGTCGCCGGCGAAATAGAATTTTCCGCCCGGTGTCTCGATGACGAAGCCGGCCCACAGCGCCATGCGCCGGTCGCGGGCGCCGCGCGCCGACCAGTGATGCGCCGGCTCGACATGGATGGCGACGCCATTGCCGGTCTCGACCCTGTCGCCCCAGTCATGCGCCGACAGCCGCATGCCGGGAATGGCGGCGGCAATGATGGCGTCGTTGCCGAGCGGCGTGATTACAAGCGGATCGTGGACCGCCTTCAATCGTCGCAACGTGGCGAGATCGAGATGATCGTAATGATTGTGGCTGACCAGCACGAGGTCGATCGGCGGCAGGTCCTCAAAGGCGATGCCAGCCGTATTGACGCGTCTTGGCCCGGCAAAGGAGAATGGCGAGGCGCGCTGCGACCACAACGGATCGGTGAGGATGTTCAATCCTGCGGTCTGGATCAGCAAGGTGGCATGACCGACCATGGTCACGATCAGCCCGGATCCCTCGATCCGCGCCGCCGGCCTTGCCTGCGGGAAGGGGCTCGGGCTGGTTGCCGGCCATTTCGAACGCTGGCCGTTGAACTGCCATTTCAGCAAATCCGTGAAGCGGCCGGGCATCCGGCCGCCCGGGTTGAAGAACAAGGTGCCGTCGAAATGATCGCTGGGTGGTCCGCTGTAATAGCGGTTGGCGGCTCTTTTGCTCGCGGGCAAGATCTGTGCTCCAGCGGATTTCGGCTCCTAGAGATAGGCCTTGTGCCGGCTGACGCAACATCCGGCCGCGGGATCGGCATGAGATCGCTGTCGGCGGATTGCCGCAACGGCACCATGCCGAGGTGGGGCGGTCGCGATTGCGATAAATTTGCAACAAATATTGCCGCAAACCCTATTTTAACCATATCAGGTTGAAATTTCGCCACCTTCTCCATCTTGGTGGAGGTGAGATTGCGCGGACGGCGTCCCCCCAGCCGGATCCGACGGAGGTTGGAATGAATTTTACGAAAAGCGGCCTTGTGGCCGTATCGCTGGCGGCGCTTTTTGCAAGCGGCTGCTCGACCTCGCGGTTCTCGTCCATGGACGACCAGCAGCCCGCGCCGCTGCAGCCGGCCCCGGCCGGCCAGGTGACCTCGAATCAGCTGCCGCCTCCGGCGGCACCCGGTACCACCGACCCGTCGCAGTTCCCGACGGCGCCCGCCAACACGCAGGTCGCCTCGCTGCCGCCGGACGGCACGGCGCCCGCCGGCGCCTCTGATCTCAGCGCGGCCAGCGTCGCCGGCGTCTGGAACGTCAACGTTTCGGGCCAGAGCTGCAAGATCGCGACGCCGCAGACCAAATTCGGCGCCGGCTTCCGCGCCGGGCCGCTGCATTGCCCGGCACCGATCGACGGCATCAAGTCGTGGAACGTCGCCGGCAAGCAGCTGACCCTTTACGACGACAATGGCGGCTCGCTGGCGCGGCTCTACTCTTCGGGCGGCTCGAAATTCGACGGCCAGACCTCCAACGGACAGCCGATCTCGCTTACAAGATAGGCTAGATATGCCGATATCCAGGTGATGCCGGCCTGCGAACGGCGGCTTTCTGCGCTTCCGGTGCTCACGTACTTTAAGTACGCTCCGCTCCGGTTCTCGAAAGCCACCATTCTCGGCTGGGCCTGACCTGAATCTCGACACATCTAGTCCTCGTGGCCTCCTGTTCTGAACAAACGACGTGACCGATGCATCTGCGTGACGGCCTCCAGACCCATGCGACCGTCAGGCAGCGCTACGACCACCTGGTGGCCACCGGGGCGATCGAGCGCGACCCGGCGCAGGAAGCGATCGCGGCGGCGCTCGACCGGCTGACGGTGGAGATTTCGGCCAAGCGGCTGGCGCACAAATCCAGCGCGCTGGGCTGGCTGTTCGCCCGCAAGCGCGAAACGCACGAAACGGTCAGGGGTCTTTACGTCCATGGCGGGGTCGGCCGCGGCAAGACCATGCTCATGGACATGTTCTTCGAGCTGCTGCCGGTGCGGCGCAAGCGCCGCGTCCATTTCAACGACTTCATGGCCGACGTGCAGGACCGGATCCAGAAGCACCGGCAGGCGCGCAAGGACGGCACGGTCAAGGAGGACGATCCTATCCCGCCGGTCGCCAAGGCGCTGGCCGAGCAGGCCTGGGTGCTGTGCTTCGACGAGTTCTCGGTCACCGACATCGCCGACGCGATGATCCTGTCGCGGTTGTTCTCGGCGTTGTTCGCCAATGGCGTGGTGCTGGTCGCCACCTCCAACGTGGCGCCGCAGGATCTCTACCGGGACGGGCTGAACCGGCAGCTCTTCCTGCCTTTCATCGCCATTCTGGAACGCCACGCGCAGGTGCTGTCGCTGGACAGCGACAAGGACTACCGGCTGGAGAAGCTGTCCCGTACGCCGGTCTATATCACGCCGGCCGATGCCGCGGCCGACCAGGCACTCGACGAGGCCTGGAAGGCGATGACGCATGGAGCGCCGACTGCCCCGACATCGCTGGCGCTGAAGGGGCGGCAGGTGGTCGTGCCGGCCGCCGCAGGGGATGCCGCGCGTTTCTCCTTCGCCGATCTCTGCGAAAAGCCGCTTGGCGCGCGCGATTTCCTGGCCATTGCCGGCCGCTTCTCGACCATCTTCATCGATCATATCCCGGTGCTCGGCGAAGGCCGGCGCAACGAGGCCAAGCGCTTCATCCTGCTGATCGATACGCTTTACGACCATCATGCGCGCCTCGTGGCGAGCGCCGAGGCCACGCCGCAGCACCTCTATGTGGCCAAGCGCGGCGTCGAGGTGTTCGAATTCGAACGCACGGCATCGCGCCTGATCGAAATGCAGAGCCGCGACTGGCTGGAAGACTGGGGGGAGCGGCGGAAGGCGAGGGCGGAAGGCCAGGCGCAGAATACCATGCCTTCTTCCACGAGCACTCAAAGCTTATAAACATACATCACGAACGCTTCCGCCTCCTCATGCGGCTCCTGGCGCGCCTCATAAAGCGCGCGGGCGGGACCATTGTCCGGCTCGGTACCGACCCAGGCCTCCTCGCAGCCGTTCTGCCTGCCGATCTCGAACATCGCATCCAGCATCTTGCGCGCGATGCCCTGGCGCTGGAAGGCAGGGGAAACGCCGACCTCGTCTATGTAGAGTTCGCTGACCTTGTCGGGATGGCGGTGGATGACGGCGGCACACTGACCGACGACGAGGCCGTCGGCGAGCGCCACGACCATGAAATGACCCGGCGCGGCGAGGTAGGCCGCCAGCCGGTCGGGCCGGACGGGTTCGTCAAACACATCCGGCGCGATCCGCATCACAAGGGCGTCATCGCCGGGATAGAGCCTTCGGATGTTCACATTCATTGTGTAACTTCTCCCAAGTCGGCTTACAAATTTTGACGTTTACGTAAATCCCAAATCATCTAACCGATTGAAAATGCTCGCTCCAAAATAATCGTTTGAATTTAATCCGCACCGGAGCTATTGGGTGCGGCGAAATTCGCGGTTCCCCGCAGCATTCCGGCTTCTTCCTCGACGCCGTGTTGGCGCCGTCACTGACAAAGGGAAATCATCCTCACATGGCACGCAACAAGATAGCGCTTATCGGCTCTGGCATGATCGGCGGCACGCTCGCTCACATGATCGGCCTCAAGGACCTCGGCGACGTGGTCCTGTTCGATATTGCCGAGGGCATCCCGCAAGGCAAGGGTCTCGATATCGCACAGTCGTCGCCGGTCGACGGCTTCGATTCCCGGCTGACCGGCGTCAACGACTATGCCGGCATCGAGGGCGCCGATGTCTGCATCGTCACCGCCGGCGTGCCGCGCAAGCCCGGCATGAGCCGCGACGATCTGCTGGGCATCAACCTCAAGGTCATGGAGCAGGTTGGCGCCGGCTTGAAGAAGTACGCGCCCAAGGCCTTCGTCATCTGCATCACCAATCCGCTCGACGCCATGGTCTGGGCACTGCAGAAGTTTTCCGGCCTGCCCAAGACCCATGTGGTCGGCATGGCCGGCGTGCTCGACAGCGCGCGCTTCCGCTATTTCCTGGCCGAGGAGTTCAAGGTTTCCGTCGAGGACGTCACCGCCTTCGTGCTCGGCGGTCATGGCGACTCCATGGTGCCGATGATCCGCTATTCGACGGTCTCCGGCATTCCGCTGCCCGACCTGATCAAGATGGGCTGGACCTCGAAGGAGAAGCTCGACCAGATCGTGCAGCGCACTCGTGACGGCGGCGCCGAGATCGTCGGCCTGCTCAAGACCGGCTCCGCCTATTACGCGCCGGCCGCTTCGGCGATTTCGATGGCCGAATCCTATCTCAAGGACAAGAAGCGCGTGCTGCCGTGCGCGGCGCATCTCTCGGGTCAGTATGGGGTCAAGGGCACCTATGTCGGCGTTCCCGTGGTGATCGGCGCGGGCGGTGTCGAGCGCGTCATCGAGATCGACCTGAACAAGAGCGAGCAGAAGATGTTCGACGCTTCCGTGGCGACGGTGCAGGGGCTGACCGAGGCCTGCGTCAAGATCGCCCCGCAGCTTGCCTCGAAGTAACCCCGGCCGCTGATCTGGAGATATCCAAATGAACATCCATGAATATCAGGGCAAGGCGCTGCTGAAGTCGTTCGGCGCGCCGGTGGCCGAAGGCGTGCCGGTGTTCAAGGCAAGCGAGGCGGAAGCCGCCGCGCAAGCGCTGCCCGGCCCGCTCTATGTGGTGAAGAGCCAAATCCATGCCGGCGGCCGCGGCAAGGGCAAGTTCAAGGAGCTCGGCCCCGATGCCAAGGGCGGCGTGCGGCTGGCGAAGTCGGTGGCCGAAGTCGTCGCCAACGCCAACGAGATGCTCGGCCATACGCTGGTCACCAAGCAGACCGGCCCGGCCGGCAAGCAGGTCAACCGCCTCTATATCGAGGACGGCGCCGACATCGAACGCGAGCTCTACCTTTCCATCCTGGTCGACCGCTCCGTCGGCCGCATCGCCTTCGTCGTCTCGACCGAAGGCGGCATGGACATCGAGGCGGTCGCCCACGACACGCCGGAAAAGATCGTCACCGTCGCCATCGATCCGGACAAGGGCGTCACGGCCGATGACGTCAAGAAGCTCAATGCCGCGCTGAAGCTCGACGGCGACGCCGCCAAGGATGGCGCCACGCTGTTCCCGATCCTCTACAAGGCCTTTGTCGAGAAGGACATGAGCCTGCTCGAGGTCAATCCGCTGATCGTCATGAAGAACGGCCGGCTGCGCGTGCTCGACGCGAAAGTGTCGTTCGACAACAACGCGCTGTTCCGCCACCCCGAACTGATGGAACTGCGCGACACCACCGAAGAGGACGAGAAGGAGATCGAGGCGTCGAAATACGACCTCGCCTATGTCGCGCTCGACGGTAATATCGGCTGCATGGTCAATGGCGCCGGCCTTGCCATGGCGACCATGGACATCATCAAGCTCTACGGCGCCGAGCCCGCCAACTTCCTCGACGTCGGCGGCGGCGCGTCCAAGGAAAAGGTCACGGCGGCGTTCAAGATCATCACCAAGGATCCGGCTGTCGAAGGCATCCTCATCAACATCTTCGGCGGCATCATGAAGTGCGATGTCATCGCCGAGGGCGTGATCGCCGCGGTCAAGGAAGTCGGCCTCAAGGTGCCGCTGGTCGTGCGCCTCGAAGGCACCAATGCCGAACTCGGCAAGAAGATCATCAACGACAGCGGCTTGAATGTCGTCTCGGCGGACGATCTGGACGACGCGGCCAAGAAGATCGTCAAGGCGGTGAAAGGCTGAGCGGATGCCTCCGCGCAAGATAAACCTGGTCGAGGCGGCGGATGCGAAGATCAGCAAGGTCTTCGATCCGCACATCGCCGGCGATGTCAATGATGCCCAGGCGAAGGTCGCCAAGTTCGGCGCGGCCTTCGATTGGCATGCGCATGAGCATGAGGACGAAGCCTTCCTCGTGCTGCGCGGGCGCATCGCCATCGATTTCCGCGACGGTCCGGTCGAACTCGGCGAAGGCGATTTCATCGTCGTGCCGCGCGGCGTCGAGCACCGGCCGCGTTCGCTGACATCGGAGCCCGTGGTGCTGATGTTCGAGCCGGCCACGACGCTTAACACCGGCAATGCCAAGAGCGACCTCACAGTCACCGATCTGAAGCGGCTCTGACCCATGAACGCGGCGTCCTTCTCCTCGCTGTCTTCCGACCACCAGCGCCTGCAGGCGTTGGTCGGCGCGTGGCAGGGCGTGGAGGAGGTGGCGGCCACGCAATGGGCCGACGAAGGCACGGCGACCTCGGACGTGGTGGCCGAGGCCGAGTTCGGCGGCCAGTTCGTGGTGCAGCGCTATCGCCAGCGCCGCGACGGCACGGTTTCGTTCGGCGCCCATAGCGTGTTCGGCTTCGACCAGCAGAACAGCCTCGTCACCATGCATCAGTTCGATTCGATGGGCTTCGTTCCGGCCGCGCCGGCGACCGGGAGCTGGAACGGCGACGAGCTGGTGCTCGAGCGCTCCTCGCCGCGTGGTTTCGCGCGCGTGACCTATATTTTCGACGGTCCCGACACCTACCGCATGCGGCTGCATTTCAAACCCGCCGGCAGCGATGCCTGGCAAGACATGGTGAGCGGCGTCTACCGGCGCGTCTCGCCTTCCTCGATCAACAGTCTTTAGAAAAGGGCTCCGATGTCCATTCTCGTCGACAAGAACACCAAGGTGCTGGTGCAGGGCCTGACCGGCAAGACCGGCACGTTCCACACCGAACAGGCGCTGGCCTATCACGGCACCAAGATGGTGGGCGGCATCCATCCCAAGAAGGGTGGCGAAACCTGGACCGGCGCCAAGGGCGAGAGCCTGCCGATCTTCGCCTCGGTGGCCGAGGGCAAGGCCAGGACCGGCGCCAACGCCTCCGTCATCTACGTGCCGCCGGCGGGCGCCGGCGAAGCCATCATCGAGGCCATCGAGGCCGAGATCCCGCTCATCGTCTGCATCACCGAGGGCATCCCGGTGATGGACATGGTCAAGGTCAAGGCGCGGCTCGACCGCTCCAAGTCGCGGCTGATCGGCCCGAACTGCCCCGGCGTGCTGACACCCGACGAATGCAAGATCGGCATCATGCCGGGCAACATCTTCCGCAAGGGCTCGGTCGGCGTTGTTTCGCGCTCGGGAACACTTACCTATGAGGCTGTGTTCCAGACCACCAATGTCGGCCTCGGCCAGACCACCGCCGTCGGCATCGGCGGCGACCCGGTCAAGGGCACCGAGTTCATCGACATGCTCGAAATGTTCCTGGCCGATGAGGAAACCAAGTCGATCATCATGATCGGCGAGATCGGCGGTTCGGCCGAGGAAGACGCCGCGCAGTTCCTCAAGGACGAGGCCAAGCGCGGCCGCAGGAAACCGATGGCGGGCTTCATCGCCGGGCGCACGGCGCCGGCCGGCCGCACCATGGGCCATGCGGGCGCGGTCATCTCCGGCGGCAAGGGCGGCGCGGAAGACAAGATCGCGGCGATGGAATCGGCCGGCATCAAGGTGTCGCCCTCGCCGGCGCGTCTCGGCACGACGCTGGTCGAGGCGATCAAGGGTTAAGGCAGTAGTGAGTAGGCAGTAGTCAGTAGTGAAAAAGGGAAGATCGGGCGAGTAGCAGTTGGGCAGGAATTTCGTTCTTCTACCCACGACTGACTACTCACTATTCCCCTCGAAAGGAGACGGAGCCGGGCTCCGCGGACAAAATGGCACGACAAGATCAGGCCAACGACCAATTTTCGCTCACCTCGTTCCTCTATGGCGGCAACGCCGATTACATCGACGCGCTGTACGCCGCCTATGAGGACAATCCCGGTTCGGTCGATCCCGAATGGCAGGAATTCTTCGCCGGGCTGAAGGACGATGCCGGCGATGTGCGCCGGAATGCCAAGGGTGCCTCCTGGGCCCGGCCGTCCTGGCCGCTGCAGGCCAATGGCGAACTGGTGTCGGCGCTCGACGGCAATTGGGGCCTGGTCGAAAAGCATCTGGAAAAGAAGGTCAAGGAGAAGGCGGTCGCCAATGGTGCGGCGCCCTCCGATGCGGACGTGCACCAGGCGACGCGCGATTCGGTTCGCGCCATCATGATGATCCGCGCCTACCGCATGCGCGGCCATTTGCACGCCAATCTCGATCCGCTCGGCATCGCCAAGCCGCTGGAGGATTATAACGAGCTGTCGCCGGAGAATTACGGCTTCACCGAAGCCGATTACGACCGGCCGATCTTCCTCGACAATGTGCTGGGGCTGGAATTCGGCACCGTGCGTCAGATGCTGGAAATCCTGACCCGCACCTATTGCTCGACGCTCGGCGTCGAGTTCATGCACATTTCCGACCCCGAGGAGAAGGCCTGGATCCAGGCCCGCATCGAAGGCGCCGACAAGGAGATCTCCTTCACCGCGACCGGCAAGAAGGCGATCCTGCAGAAGCTGGTCGAGGCGGAAGGCTTCGAGCAGTTCATCGACGTCAAGTACAAGGGCACCAAGCGCTTCGGCCTCGATGGCGGTGAATCGCTCATTCCGGCGCTCGAGCAGATCGTCAAGCGGGGCGGCCAGCTCGGCCTCAAGGAGATCGTGCTCGGTATGGCCCATCGCGGCCGCCTCAACGTGCTCTCCCAGGTGATGGCGAAGCCCCACCGCGCCATCTTCCACGAGTTCAAGGGCGGCTCGGCCGCTCCCGACGAGGTCGAGGGCTCGGGCGACGTGAAGTACCATCTGGGCGCTTCGTCGGACCGCGAGTTCGACGGCAACAAGGTGCACCTTTCGCTGACGGCCAACCCGTCGCACCTGGAAATCGTCGATCCGGTGGTGATGGGCAAGGCACGCGCCAAGCAGGACTATCTGTTCGCGCGCGGCCGCGAGGAGATCGTGCCGCTGGAGGAACGCGCCAAGGTGCTGCCGTTGCTCCTGCACGGCGACGCCGCCTTCGCCGGCCAGGGCGTGATCGCCGAAATCCTCGGCCTGTCGGGGCTGCGCGGACACCGGGTCGCCGGCACGCTGCACTTCATCATCAACAACCAGATCGGCTTCACCACCAATCCGCGCTTCTCGCGCTCGTCGCCCTATCCGTCCGACGTGGCCAAGATGATCGAGGCGCCGATCTTCCACGTCAATGGCGACGATCCGGAAGCCGTGGTGCACGCCACCAAGGTGGCGATCGAATTCCGCATGAAGTTCCACAAGCCGGTGGTTGTGGACATGTTCTGCTACCGCCGCTTCGGCCACAATGAGGGCGACGAGCCGGCCTTCACGCAGCCGCTGATGTACCGCAACATCCGCACCCACAAGACCACGGTCCAGATCTATGGCGACCGGCTGATCGCCGAGGGACACATCACCCAGGCCGAGCTCGACAAGTTGAAGGCCGACTGGCGCGCGCATCTGGAATCGGAATGGGAGATCGGCCAGCATTACAAGCCCAACAAGGCCGACTGGCTGGATGGGGCATGGTCGGGCCTGCGCACCGCCGACAACCAGGACGAAACGCGGCGCGGCAAGACCGCCGTGCCGGTCAAGACGCTGAAGGAAATCGGCAAGAAGCTGACCGAGGTGCCCAAGGGCTTCGAGGCGCACAAGACCATCATCCGCTTCCTGGAGAACCGTCGCGAAGCGATCGAATCCGGCGAAGGCATCGACTGGTCGACCGCCGAGGCGCTGGCCTTCGGCGCCATTCTGCTCGACGGCAATCCGATCCGCCTTTCGGGCCAGGATTCCGAACGCGGCACCTTCTCGCAGCGCCATTCCGTGCTGTACGACCAACGCGACGAGACCCGCTATATCCCGCTCAACAATCTGTCGGCGGCACAGGCCGGCTATGAAGTCATCAACTCGATGCTGTCGGAAGAGGCGGTGCTGGGCTTCGAATATGGCTACAGCCTGGCCGAGCCGAAGGCGCTCACCTTGTGGGAGGCGCAGTTCGGCGACTTCGCCAACGGCGCCCAGGTGGTGTTCGACCAGTTCATCTCCTCGGGCGAGCGCAAGTGGCTCAGAATGTCGGGCCTGGTCTGTCTTCTGCCGCATGGCTATGAGGGCCAGGGGCCGGAGCATTCCTCGGCGCGGTTGGAGCGCTTCCTGCAGCTTTGCGCGGAAGACAACATGCAGGTGGCGAACTGCACCACGCCGGCCAACTACTTCCACATCTTGCGCCGGCAGTTGAAGCGCGACTTCCGCAAGCCGCTGATCCTGATGACGCCCAAGTCGCTGCTGCGCCACAAGCGGGCGGTCTCGACGCTGCCGGAAATCTCGGGCGAGAGCTCGTTCCACCGGCTCTTGTGGGACGACGCACAGCTGCTGCCGAACCAGGCGATCAAGCTGACCAAGGATTCCAAGATCCGCCGCGTCGTGCTGTGCTCGGGCAAGGTCTATTACGATCTCTATGAAGAGCGCGAGAAGCGCGGCATCAACGACATCTATCTGCTGCGCGTCGAACAGCTCTACCCGTTTCCGGCCAAGGCGCTGATCACCGAACTGTCACGCTTCCGCAATGCGGAGATGGTGTGGTGCCAGGAGGAGCCCAAGAACATGGGCGCCTGGTCGTTCATCGATCCGTATCTGGAATGGGTGCTGGCCCATATCGACGCCAAGCATCAGCGCGTGCGCTACACCGGCCGCCCGGCGGCCGCGTCGCCGGCGACCGGGCTGATGTCCAAGCACCTTGCCCAGCTCGCCGCATTGCTCGAAGACGCGCTCGGCGAATAGGCAAACCGGGCGAAAAGACAGAACAGAACCGAAAGAAAACGGACAGGCACAATGGCTACCGAAATCCGCGTTCCAACTCTCGGCGAATCCGTTACCGAGGCGACCATCGGCAAGTGGTTCAAGAAGGTCGGCGATGCCATTGCCGTCGACGAGCCGCTGGTCGAACTCGAGACCGACAAGGTGACGGTGGAAGTGCCGGCCGCCGCCGCCGGTACGCTGAGCGAGATCACCGCCAAGGAAGGCGAGACGGTCGGCGTCGGCGCGCTCCTGGGGTCCATTTCCGCCGGTGCGGCAGCCGCGCCCAAGCCGCAGGCCGTCGCGCAGGCATCGAGCCCCGAAGCCGCCCATACCACCAAGCAGGCCGCGGCCGAGACCGCCAAGATCGCCGGTGACGGCCCGGTCGAGCCGCGCACCATGCCGCCGGCGCCGGCGGCGGCCAAGCTGATCGCCGAGAACAATCTGTCGGTCGACCAGCTTTCCGGCTCGGGCAAGCGCGGCCAGGTGTTGAAGGGCGATGTGCTGGACGCCATCTCCAAGGGCGCGCCGTCGCAGCCGGCCGAAACGCCGAAGGCCGCTCCGGCGCCCGCTCCCGTCGCCGTTCGCGCACCCTCCTCGGGCGACGACGCGGTGCGCGAGGAGCGCGTTCGCATGACCAAGCTGCGCCAGACCATCGCGCGCCGGCTCAAGGAAGCGCAGTCGACCGCCGCCATGCTCACCACATTCAACGAGGTGGACATGAGCGCGGTGATGGCGCTGCGGACCAAGTACAAGGACGTGTTCGAGAAGAAGCACGGCGTGAAGCTCGGCTTCATGGGCTTCTTCACCAAGGCCGTCACGCATGCGCTGAAGGAGATCCCGGCGGTCAATGCCGAGATCGACGGCACCGACATCATCTACAAGAACTTCGCCCATGTCGGCGTCGCCGTCGGCACGGAAAAAGGCCTTGTGGTTCCCGTGGTGCGCGATGCCGACCAGATGTCGATCGCCGAGATCGAGAAGGAAATCGGCCGGCTGGGTCTTGCGGCGCGCGACGGCAAGCTGTCGGTCGCGGATATGCAGGGCGGCACGTTCACGATCTCCAATGGCGGCGTTTACGGGTCGCTGATGTCGACGCCGATCCTCAACGCGCCGCAGTCCGGCATTCTCGGCATGCACAAGATCCAGGACCGGCCCGTGGTGGTCGGCGGCCAGATCGTGATCCGGCCGATGATGTACCTGGCGCTCTCCTACGACCACCGCATCGTCGACGGCAAGGAAGCGGTGACCTTCCTGGTGCGGGTCAAGGACAGCCTGGAGGATCCGGAGCGGCTGGTGCTCGATCTCTAACGGCATTTCCCGTAGTGTTTCGCATGCTGGCCACCCGAGCCAGCCAAGGAGGAACGCCCAATGGAAGCTTTGGCCGCATCGAGTGAAATCAGGGTTCTGGGCTGGAGCGTCATCCTGCTCCTGGTCCATATCGTCGCCCAGACGCTGTCGCTGATCAAGGACGGTGGGCTGGGCTACGCAATGAGCAATCGCGACGGCGAGGTCGGCATTTCGCTGATGACCGATCGATTGACGCGCGGCCTGCGAAACTTCGCCGAAACCTACGGCGCCTTCATCGCGCTGGTCGTGGCGCTCGCCGCAACCGGAAAGGTGGGTGGTCTCGCGGCTACCGGGGCCATGGTCTGGTTCTGGGCCCGCGTCGTCTACATCCCCGTGTTCGCACTCGGCATACCGGTGGCCCGTACCGGTGTATGGACCGTGTCCATCATCGGGCTGGTCCTGATGCTGGTCCGGCTGCTCGCCTGAACGGGATCGAGGGAAGGATCCGCCCCGGCGCATGACACTCCGTTCTCTCCAGCGCGTCAGGTTGGTCCTGTCGGCTCTTGCCGCAACGGGGCTCTGTGCCACGGCCGCGCAAGCCGCCTGCCCGATCGAACTCGCCGTCTATGGCGACGCGCAGAGCGGCAGCGAGATCGATTTTACCCCGACCGGCACCTCGGCTGTTGTCACCAACGACTTTCGCATGATCCTCGACAACAATGTGGTGCTGAACGGCATTGTGATGTGGAGCACGGGTGAAGCGCGGCCAAACGGTTCCTTGATGTACAAATGCCCTGAGGGCGACGTCACGGGCGGTGAACTTGCCGCCTGCACACTCTGGAGCGGCGTGATCTACACGTCGGACGACAAGGGCGCGATCGGGCTGTTGCCGGCGCAAGGCGTCGATGCTCCGAAGACGTTGATCCTTCCCGACCTTGGGCCGTCGTTGCGGCACTCACTTGCCTATGGCGGCAGCGGATTTTCGAAAGTGCCGTCGGATGTGTTCACGCTGAAGGGATGCCAGGAATGAGCGAGACGCAAAAGGTGCTGCTGGTCACCGGCGGCAGCCGTGGCATCGGCGCCGCCGTTTGCCGGCAGGCGTCAAAGGCCGGCTATCGCGTGGCAATCAACTATGCCTCGAACCAGGCGGCCGCCGACGCGCTGGTTGCCGAAATCAAGGCCGGCGGTGGCCAGGCTTTCGCCGTCAAGGGCGATGTCGGCGGCGAGGCCGATATCCTGACCATCTTCGAGACGGTGGACCGAACCTATGGCCGGCTCGACGCCTTCGTCAACAATGCCGGGATCGTCGACGCCAAGGCGCGCGTCGACGAGATGAGCGCGGCACGGCTGGAGCGCATGATGCGCATCAATGTCGTCGGCTCCATCCTGTGCGCCCGCGAGGCTGTGAAGCGCATGTCGACACGCCATGGCGGCCCGGGGGGATCGATCGTCAACCTCTCATCGGCGGCGGCAGTGCTGGGCGCGCCGGACAATTATGTCGATTACGCCGCCTCCAAGGGCGCCATCGACACGCTCACGGTCGGGCTTGCCCGCGAGGTGGCCGCCGAAGGCGTGCGCGTCAACGCGGTGCGCCCAGGCATCATCGATACCGATATCCATGCTTCCGGCGGACAGCCGGACCGGGTGGCGCTGATCCAGGGCACGCTGCCGATGAAGAGAGCCGGCACCGCCGATGAGGTCGCTGCCGCCATTCTCTATCTCCTGTCCGATGCCGCGTCCTACACGACCGGCGCGATCCTGAATGTCAGCGGCGGCCGCTGAGCCCCAAGCAAAGGAAAACCAACATGGCTTATGACGTCGTTATCATCGGCTCGGGACCGGGCGGCTATGTCTGCGCCATCAAGGCGGCGCAGCTCGGGCTGAAAGTCGCGGTGGTCGAGAAGAACGCCACCTTCGGCGGCACCTGCCTCAACATCGGCTGTATCCCCTCCAAGGCGCTGCTTTACGCGTCCGAAATGTTCGCGGAGGCCGGCCATTCCTTCGATACGCTGGGCGTCGAGATCCCGGCGCCGAAGCTCAATCTGAAGAAGATGCTGGCGCACAAGGATGCGACGGTGGCGTCCAACGTCAACGGTGTTGCCTTCCTGTTCAAGAAGAACAAGATCGACTCCTTCCGCGGCACCGGAAAAGTCGTCGCCGCTGGCAAGATCTCGGTGACCGGCGAGGACGGCAAGGTGGAAGAGATCGAGACGAAGAACATCGTCATCGCCACCGGTTCGGATGTCGCCGGCATTCCCGGCGTGAAGGTCGATTTCGACGAGAAGGTCATCGTGTCGTCGACCGGCGCGCTGTCGCTCGACAAGGTGCCCGGCCGCCTCGTCGTGGTCGGCGGTGGCGTCATCGGACTGGAGCTCGGATCGGTCTGGGCGCGGCTCGGCGCCAAGGTCACCGTCGTCGAGTTCCTAGACACCATCCTGGGCGGCATGGATGGCGAGGTCTCCAAGCAGTTCCAGCGGCTGCTGTCGAAGCAGGGCTTCGAGTTCAAGCTCGGCGCCAAGGTCACCGGCGTCGCCAAGGCCAAGAAGGGCGCGGCCGTCACCTTCGAGCCGGTGAAGGGCGGCGCGGCCGAGACCATCGATGCCGACGTGGTGCTGATCGCCACCGGCCGTCGCGCCTTTTCGGACAGCCTCGGCCTCAAGGAGGCGGGCGTCGAGGTCGACGAGCGCGGCCGGGTCAAGACCGACGGCCATCTCAGAACGAACGTGCCTGGCATCTATGCCATCGGCGACGTCATCGCCGGGCCGATGCTGGCGCACAAGGCCGAGGACGAGGGCGTGGCGGTGGCCGAGACCATCGCCGGCCAGGCCGGTCATGTGAATTACGATGTCATTCCGAGCGTCGTCTACACCAGCCCGGAAATCGCCTCGGTCGGCAAGACCGAGGAGGAGCTGAAGAAAGCCGGCATCGACTACAAGATCGGAAAATTCCCGTTTACGGCCAATGGCCGCGCCCGCGCCATGCTGCATACCGACGGTTTCGTGAAAATCCTCGCCGACAAGCAGAACGACCGCGTGCTCGGCGTCCACATCGTCGGCTTCGGCGCCGGCGAGATGATCCACGAGGCGGCGGTGCTGATGGAGTTCGGCGGCTCGTCGGAGGATCTCGCCCGCACCTGCCATGCGCACCCGACCATGTCGGAAGCGGTCAAGGAAGCGGCGCTGGCGACGTTCTTCAAGCCGATCCATATCTAGACGCGAAAGGCGCCAGACGCCGAACGCTTCGTCATTTTAGGGCGGAGCGGGGAGCGAAGCGACGGCGCACCTCGAGGCCTTGCGGCGGCGGTCTCCGAATGGATACTCGGGTCTAGCCGAGTTCGACCAAAGCTTGTTACCCAAGACAAAACGGCCCGCTTTTCAGCGGGCCGTTCGTATCCGTTATCGAACCGGTCAGTTGGCCGGTGCGGGCGCCGGAGCCGGTGCAGGAGCCGGTGCCGGAGCCGGGGCTGGCGCGGGGGCCGGAGCCGGAGCGGGTGCAGGGGCCGGTGCAGGGGCCGGCGTGGCCGGCTTCATCGGTTCTGCCGGTGCGGGCGCGGGCGCCGGTGTGCTGGCCGCCGGCGGCTCGGCCGGCGCGGGATGCTCGCCGCCGCCTCTTCCGAAAATGTAGTACGCGACAATCGCCAGGATCACGACGACCAGGGCGATCAGCCAGGGGCTGCCGCCACCACCTGACCTAGGGGTGTCGTTCGATGGATTCGCCATAAAGTTCCCTCCGTGGATGAAAATGATCAATCAACAGCCATCAACGTGCAACCGTTGAATGGGTTTCACGCTAGGGAAGGAAAACGCCGAAAACGCGGCATTTGAACCCTTCCGCCGTCGCCGACTCAATTGACGGCGGTGACAGTATAGCCGGCTTTGCGAAAATCCTCGACCAGTCCCTGCTGCGGCCTGGCGGCGTTTCGCCACGCAGCGAGGCCGGCCAATGGATGCTATCTTTGGTTGCGAGGGTTTTCCGGCATGACTCCCACTGCACAGACCTTTCCCGATCCCGAAGGCGTTCTTGCCGGCGCTCAGTTCGCCGACCGGTACGCGCTCACAACCGATGGTCTCGCCCTGACTGCCATTGGCGCGGCCGAGCGCGTCCTGGGGCGGCCACCGCGATGGGTCGGCCGGCTTACGCAGCTCCGCAATCTCGCCGTCAGGCCATTTGGGTTGAAGACTGGGTTGGCGTCCGACGCACCAGCGGAAGGCAGGGTCGGCATCTTTCCCCTCATCAGCCAGGCACGCGGCAGGGTCGTCCTGGGTCTGGACGACCGGCATCTCGATTTCCGCATCCTGGTAGAGGTGAACGAGCTCGGCGCGGGCCGGCAGGAGGTGGCTGCGTCGACGATCGTGAAGACGCACAACCTGCTTGGAAGAGCCTATCTCGCCATCGTCATGCCGTTTCACCGGGTCATCGTTCCGGCGATGTTGGCTCAGCTTTTGATCAAGTAGCGTTAAAGCCCTATGGCGGTGACGGTATAGCCGGCTTTGCGAAAATCCTCGACCAGTCCCTGGGGGCCGGGAAGGTGCAGAGCGCCGACCGCCATGAAGGCATTGCCCTTGGCCAGGATCGGCTCGGCATGATCGACCATCACCTTGTTTCGGCTGGTGATCATCGTCTCCTCGAAGGCCGCGTAGCCGGAGGGGTCGTTCTGCTCGTCGGGCATGGCGGCGCGGAACAGTGGCCAGAACATGCCGGTGTCGCCGCGCTGGTAGAGCACGATCATGGTCTCGTTGATGTCGTTGACCTTGTCGCCGAGCTTCAGCGTGTCGACCAGACCCTTCATGTGAAAGGCAAGCGGCAGCGAGGCCATGGCGCGCAGCTGGCTTTCGGCGGTCTCCAGTCCTTCGACCGGCTTGCCGGCGGCCTTGGCGCTCTGCGCCAGCTTGACGTCGAGCACCGGGGCTCCACCGGACTGGCGGGCGAGTTCGCAGGCCGGAAGCGCCATCATGGCCGACAGCATCCAGGGCTTCATCTTCGCGACGGTCGCCGGCGGAATGCCGCGCGCGTCGAGCGCGGCGTTCATCGCCGCGGCCTCGTCCGGCGACAGCAAGGACGACAGCGTCGTGGAGTCGGTGAACATCATCAGGTCCGGCTCCTTCAGCATCGCCGTCATCATCTTCTGCTTGTCGAGCACGTCGGTGGTTTCGATGATGAGCGTGCCGGCCGCGTCGAAGACCTTCTGCGCCGCCGCCGGCAGCGTGGTGACGCGCGTATCGGTCATGTGCATGGTGCCGAACAGGTAGGAGGGCTGTTCGCCCGACTTTTCGAGCTTCCAAAGCAGGCCCTTGCCGTTCAGCGTCGCGGCCGCTTCCGCCTCGATCTTGCCGTAGGTCGCGGGATTGCTCTTCTGCAGGGCCGACAGCATGTCGGCGCCGGTGCAGGTCGGCACTTCCGCGCGCGCCCTGCCGGCCGCGAACAGAAGCACGGCCAGGAAGGACAGGAAAAACAGGATGTTGAGCGCGACAAGCAGCCTCAGCGAGACGGAAGCGGCACGGTCGGCGATGGCGATGACGCGTTTCATGATGCCGTTCTAGCGGCGAAAAACGGCAAAACGGTTAATTGGGGGTGCGAAATTGTCTTCGACCGGCCATGAAGTTGGGTAGGCGTCGGCTAGTTGTGAACGTTCATAGTAATAGGCCACCGAGACTTTTGCGGCGCGACCGACGCTCACGCCCTTGGATGCGCGGACTCATAGATTTCGAGCAACCTCGCCGTGTCGACGCCGGTATAGACCTGGGTCGTCGACAGGCTGGCGTGGCCGAGCAGTTCCTGGATGGTGCGCAGATCGCCGCCGCGGCCAAGCAGATGCGTGGCGAAGGAATGGCGAAGCGCATGCGGCGTCGCGGTGTCGGGCAGGTTGAGGGCGGAGCGCAGCCTGACCATGTCGCGCTGGACGATGGCGGGATTGAGCGGGCCGCCGCGGGCGCCGCGAAACAGAAGACCCTTCGGGTCCAGTTGATAGGGGCAGAGCCGACGGTATTCTGCGACCGCCTTCAGCGCCACCGGCAGCACCGGCACCAGCCGCGTCTTCCCGCCCTTGCCGGTGACGCGCAGCACGGTGTCGGCCTCGGAGGCGAGATCGGCGCCGGCGAGGCCGAGCGCCTCGGAAATGCGCAGTCCGGAGCCGTAGAGCAGCGTCAGCACGGCGGCATTCCTGGCGGCGATCCAGGGCTCTTCCGCCAGTTGGCCTTCGATCGAAACGACATGCCTGGCGTCGCTTGCCGTCAGCGGCTTCGGCAGCGATTTGGGCTGGCGCGGCGCGCGCAGCGCGGCGGCGCCGGCCGCATTGGCGAGACCACGCCGTTCGAGGTAGCGCAGCAACGAGCGGATGCCGGCCAGGCCACGGCCAAGGGTGCGGGCACCGGCGCCGTCATTGCGGCGCGCGGCGAGGAAGCCGCGCAGATCGGCGGGGCGCAGATTGGCGATCTCCGCAATGCCTGCCGGTCCGCCGCAATGGCCGGTCAGGAAATGCAGGAACTGCCTGGTGTCGCGCTCATAAGCCTCGACCGTCTCTGGCGACAGCCGTCGTTCGCGCGCCAGCATCTTCAGCCAGCTTTCGCGCGCCGCCTGAAGATCCGGCTTTGCCGGGATGAGGAATTCCTGCATGGCGTCTGTTCCGGTTCGGCGTCATTCTGTGGCAGCCGGGTTAGGAAGCGATGAAGAGAGGCCGTCATTGAAATGGCGGCAAGGCGATCATTGAAATGACGCCGGGGCGGCGCTAGAGCAGGGCCAAAGGATGTCAGCCATGTCGAAGCCGCAAAACCCTGTCCAGATGGCCGTGATCGGCGCCGCCCACGGCATCAAGGGCGAACTCAGGGTGAAGACCTTCACCGGCGATCCGCTGGCGCTTGCCGACTACGGGCCGCTCTATGCCAGGGATGGCCGGGTGTTCCAGATCACCGATATCAGGCCGGCCAACACCGTCGTCGTGGTCCGCTTCAAGGGCATAAGCGACCGTAACGCCGCCGAGGCGCTCGCCGGCACCGAACTGTTCGTCGACCGTTCGATGCTGCCCGACGATGGCGAGGAGGATGAATTCTACCATGCCGACCTGATCGGGCTCGACGTACGCGACGATACCGGCGCCGTGCTCGGCAAGGTGGTGGCGGTGCACAATTTCGGCGGCGGCGACATCCTCGACGTCACGCTTTCCGGACGCAAGGGCGTGCTGATTCCGTTCACGCAGGCCGCGGTGCCCGCCGTGTCCGTCGCCGAGGGCTTTGTCCGCGTCGATCCGGCAGCTGCCGGGCTGGTCGAGGACGAGGACGGCGATGCGCCGCGCGATGAGGGGTTCGACCCGAAGGGCAGGCCGCGCGGGCCGCGCGATGCCGGAGGCAACCGGTGAGTTTTTCCGCCAGCGTGCTGACGCTCTACCCGGAGATGTTTCCGGGCGCTCTCGGCCTGTCGCTGGCCGGACGGGCGCTGGAGGCCGGCACCTGGTCGCTTCAGGCGATCCAGATCCGCGACTTCGCCACGGACAAGCATCGTACCGTCGACGACACGCCGGCCGGCGGCGGCGCCGGCATGGTGATGCGCGCCGACGTGTTGGCCAGGGCGATCGACCATGCCGCGCCGGCGGGCGATCCACGCCCGCGTCTGCTGATGAGCCCGCGCGGCAAACCGCTGACCCAGGCGCGCGTGCGCGACCTCGCCGCGGGGCCTGGTGCCGTGATCCTGTGCGGACGCTTCGAGGGTGTCGACCAGCGGCTGATCGAGGCGCGCGAATTGGAGGAAGTCTCGATCGGCGATTTCATCCTGTCGGGCGGGGAGCCGGCGGCACTTGTGCTGCTCGACGCGGTGGTGCGGCTGCTGCCGGGCGTGATGGGCAACGCGGTGTCGGGCGAGGAAGAAAGCTTCGAGAATGGCCTGCTCGAACATCCGCACTACACGCGGCCGCAGGAATTCGAGGGCAGGCAAATTCCCGAAGTGCTGATCTCGGGCAACCACAAGAAGATCGCCGCATGGCGTCGGGAGCAGTCGGAGAGGCTGACGAAGGACAGGCGGCCCGATCTTGCCGCTGCTCACCCCTTGGTGAAATAATAAATGGCCAGGAACAGGCCGACCGCGATGACGAAGCCGCGCACCGCGTTCTGCGGCACGCGCTTGGCGATCCAGACACCGGCATAGCCGCCCAGCGCGCCGCCGGGGATCATGACGATGGCCTGCGGCCAGGCGACGACACCGCCCCAGACGAAGACCAGGATGGCTATGGCCGCGATGACCACGGCCAGCATGTTCTTCAGCGCGTTGAGCCGGTGGTAGTCACCGGCCTGGGTGAGGCCGAGCGTGGCCAGCATCATGACGCCCATGCCGGCGCCGAAGAAGCCGCCATAGATGGATGTCACGAACTGCGCCAGCGCGCCGGCGATCGAGCCGACGGACGTTTCGTCCCCGGGGCGCGGCGCCGGCTTCAGCCAGGGGCCGGCGGCGAAGAGCGCGGTCGCGGCGATCAGCAGCCAGGGTACGAGCGCGCGAAAGGATGGGTTCGAGAGCGCCAGCAGGATGAGCGAGCCGGCCAGCGCGCCGCAGGCCGAGATCGCGCACAAGAGCAGCGCCTGGCGCCAGAAATGCCTGATGTCGTCGAGATAGGCGAGTGTGGAGGTGACGTAGCCCGGAAACTGCGTTACCGAGGAGGTGGCGTTGGCGACGATCGGCGGCACGCCGACCAGGGTCATGGCGCCGAAGGTGACGAAAGTGCCGCCGCCGGCGACGGCGTTGACCGCGCCCGAGACGAACCCGGCGAGGAAAAGCAGCACGGCATCGAAGAGTGTCATTGCACAGCGCCGAGGATCATGGAGTTCCGGCTTAGAAAGCCTGGAAGGCCCGCGCAACGCGGCACGGCGGCATTATCATGGTGCCATGGCGCAAAAAATAGGCCGCGAAGGCGTGACAAAGCCACGAAATAGCTGTATGTGCCCGCCCGAACCGGAAGAACAATCTCCCGGGACCCGTCAACAATGACGGTGTAGTCGCCCCTGCCCGATGTTTCGCAAGACAAATGTCCCGGAAACAAAAGGCATAGCCGAGCGGTCGAAGGAACTGCAAGGCGAGCGCAGGGCGCTCTGACTGTCGGAAGAACAAGAAGTGGATTTTTGAGATGGATCTCATCCGTCAGCTCGAGGCCGAACAGGCCGCCAAGATCGAAGCCAAGCGCAAGCTTCCCGAATTCCAGCCCGGCGACACCGTGCGCGTCCAGGTCCGCGTGACCGAAGGCACCCGCACCCGCGTCCAGGCCTATGAGGGTGTCGTCATCGCCCGCTCCGGCGCCGGCTTCCAGGAAAATTTCACCGTCCGCAAGATCTCCTACGGCGAAGGCGTCGAGCGCGTGTTCCCGGTCTACTCGCCGATGGTCGAGGGCGTCGAGATCGTGCGTCGCGGCAAGGTGCGTCGCGCCAAGCTCTATTACCTGCGCGACCGTCGCGGCAAGTCGGCCCGTATTTCGGAAAACACCGGCGTGCGCGCCCGCAAGCTCAACGATGAGGAGCGCGATGCGCTGAACGCCGAGAAGGCCCGCATCGAGGCCGAGAAGGTCGCCGCCGCCCAGGCGCTGGCCGCCGAGACGGCCGCCAAGGAAGCCGCCGAGAAGAAGGCCGCGGACGAGGCAGCCAAGGCCGCGGAAGCGACCCCGGCCGAATAAGATCTTTTGCGATCGATTTCGAAAAGGCGGCTCCGGCCGCCTTTTTTCGTTTCACCAGACTGTGAACGCTTTCGCCTCCGGAGGCGGGATGCGGTGTTGACGACATATTATCTTGTGTACTAAATAATCGTGCACAAGATAATTGGAGATTTGATATGGCACTCTATACGACACAGGCTCACGTCACCGGCGGCCGCGCCGGCCATGGTGAGACCAGCGACGGCCTGCTCAAGGTCGATCTCGCCATGCCCAAGGAACTCGGCGGGCCAGGCGGCGCCACCAATCCCGAGCAGCTTTTCGCCGTCGGCTATGCCGCCTGCTTCGAGAGCGCGGTCCGCTTCATCGCGCGCAAGCAGAAGCTGCCGCTCACGGACGCCGCGATAACGTCCACCGTCAGCCTGCTTCCCCATGGCGAGGGCTTCAAGCTCGGCGTCGCGCTGGCGGTGGAAACGAAAGGCCTTGATCAGGCGGCAGCCGACGCGCTTGTATCGGCCGCGCACCAGGTCTGCCCTTACTCCAATGCCATCCGGGGCAACATCGATGTGGCGCTTTCGGTAAAGGCGGCATGACGACAAAAGTCGAAACCAAAGTGAACGACATCCCGGCGCAGTGCGCCGGGACATTCGCTGTGCCGCGGCTGGACCAGCAGCTCTGCTTCGCGCTCTATTCGGCGAGCGGGCTGATGACCAAGGTCTACCGGCCGCTGCTGGCGCCGCTTGGCCTGACCTATCCGCAATATCTGGTGATGCTGGCGTTATGGGAGCGCGCACCGAGCATTGTGGGCGATCTCGGCGCGGCGCTGGGCCTCGATTCGGCGACGCTGACGCCGTTGCTCAAGCGGATGGAAGCGGGCGGCCTGGTCACACGCCGCCGCGACCCGGCCGACGAGCGCCGGGTGCTGGTCGAGCCGACCGCCAGGGGCGAGGCCCTGCGCGGTGCCATGAAGGACGTGACATCGGCGCTGGCCTGCAGCGTGCCGCTGAAACCGGGCGAGGTAAAAGCCCTGCACGCCACACTCACCCAGCTTGTCGCGGGGCTGCGTGAAAGCACGGCCGATGATCGCTCGACGGAAGCAAATGGCGCAGTCTCCGACAAGGGCACACTCTAGCTGCCAAGGCGGGTGCCCGTTCGAGGCGCGGACCATCCTGAAATCCTTGGCCCGAAATCCCGGGTATCAAGGTATCTGAATCCGTTTTCGCACGGGCTGACGCAGCGGAGCGTCTTGCATGCCGCATGCGGAAAGCTAAAGTCGGCGCCGGATTTTCCTGTAAGCCCGGCCGATATCCGGGCGCTTTCAATTTTCCGGGAGTGTGTCATGACCAAGTCGAAACTGCTGCTGGCCGGCCTGCTGGCCCTTGTCCTGGCGCCCGTCGCCGCTTTCGCGCAGGCATTGCCCGACCTCGGCGGCAAGAAAGTCGTGGTGGTGACCGAGAACGCCTATCCGCCGCTGCAGTTCATCGACGCCAAGACCGGAAAGCAGATCGGCTGGGAATACGATGCGATGAACGAGATCGCCAAGCGGTTGAACTTCAAGGTCGAGTACCAGAACACGTCCTGGGACGCGATGATCCAGGCGGTTTCCGACAACCAGTACAATATCGGCATGACCGGCATCACCATCAAGGACGACCGCAAGGAGAAGGTCGATTTCTCGGACCCCTATATGCGTTCGGAACAGTTCATGCTGGTGCGCGGCGATGAAAGCCGTTTCACCGACGCCAAGACCTTCGGCGCCTTCAAGGACGGGTTGGTCGGCGCGCAGCCGGGCACGACGCCGTTCTACACCGCTGTCTACAGCGTGCTCGACGGCAACGAGCAGAACCCGCGCATCAAGCTGTTCGAGACCTTCGGCGCCACCGTGCAGGCGCTGAAGTCGGGCGACGTCGATGTGGTGCTGACCGACGGCACCGCCGGCAAGGGCTATGTCGACGCGTCCGAGGGCAAGCTGAAGCTGATCGGCGGGCCGCTCGGTTCGGAGGATTTCGGCTTCATCTTCCCGAAGGGCTCGGACCTGGTGAAGCCGGTCAACGCGGCGATCGCGGCACTGAAGGCGGACGGCACGTTCGACGCGCTGAACAAGAAATGGTTCCTCGACTACAAGATGGGGCAGTAGGTCCTATTGTTGCTGCGGCCTCTATCAATCGCAGACGTCGATAAATGGACGCTGCCGCTGAATCTGCCAATCTCCCCCCTTGCGGGGGAGATGCCCGGCAGGGCAGAGGGGGGTGTGAAGAATCGCAACGCTTCGGTTTCAAATTTTTCCAAACAGAACCCAGGCAGAGGCCGTGGCTGTGATTCGCTGACAGGCCGGAGGGACAGCACCCCCCTCTGTCCTGCCGGACATCTCCCCCGCAAGGGGGGAGATTGGCAGCTTTTGCGAAGGCGTCTGCTCGCCAGCGTTGGGAATTGATGCCGCCGTCCTCCTCCAAACCCGAATTTCCCTGGTGGCTGGCCGTTGCCGCGGTGCTTGCGCTGGTGGCGGCGCTGTTCATCGCGGCCAGCGATCTCTATGCGCAAGTGTTCGCAACCGTCGCCAAGGGCATCGGCATCACCGTCTTTGTCACCGTTGTCGCCTTCGCGCTGGCGTCCATCATCGGCCTCGGCATAGCGCTCATGGGCCTCTCAGGCTCGCAATGGATGCGGCAGATCGCCCGTTTCTATGTCGAGATCATCCGCGGCGTGCCGATCCTGGTGCTGTTGTTCTGGATAGCTTTCGCCGGCGCGCCGGCCTTCGTGGCGGCATGGAACGCGCTGACGGCGCCGTTGCAGAGCGCCGGGCTGATTGGCGAACTGCTGGTGCGCGACGTGTCGCTGCTTTGGCGCGCCATCATGGCGCTGACCATCGGCTATTCAGCCTTCATCTCGGAAGTTTTCCGCGCCGGCATCCAATCCGTCGAGAAGGGCCAGATCGAAGCGGCCAAGGCGCTTGGCCTCAACCGTGTGCAGCGCTTCCGGCTGATCGTGTTTCCGCAGGCGATCCGCACCATCCTGCCACCGCTCGGCAATGATTTCGTCGCCCTGGTCAAGGATTCCTCGCTGGTCTCGGTGCTCGGCGTCGCCGACATCACCCAGATGGGCAAGGTCTACGCGGCCGGTTCGTTCCGCTTCTTCGAAACCTATTCGATCGTGGCCTATATCTACCTCATCCTCACCGTCGGCCTGTCGCTGTCGCTGCGGGCGCTGGAGCGGCGCCTGCGCCGCCAGCACGAGGAATAGTTTTTCGGCCAGGACAGGGTTACGATCCCGGCAACGTAGAACCGGGAGGTCTCATGATTGTCGACAAGGCCAATGCGGCGCTGGATTCCGTCTATGGCGCCGATACACCCGAAACATTGGCGCAAGCCTATGCCGCCTGGGCCGCGACCTATGACAACGAGACCGCGTCGCTGGGTTATCTGCTGCCGTTCCTGATCACCGCCTGGGTGGCGCGCCATGTGCCGCAAGGCGAGGGGCCTCTGCTCGATGCCGGCTGCGGGACCGGCCTGTCGGGGCCTTCGCTCAAGGCGCTGGGCTATGGCGACATTGCAGGTCTCGACCTGTCCGACGACATGCTCAGGATCGCCGGCAGCCGCAATGCCTATGGCGACTTGAAGCAGGCGATGCTGGGCGACACACTGCCGTGGCCGGACGGACATTTCCGGGCCTTTTTCTCGACAGGCGTGTTCACCATCAGCCATGCTCCCGCATCGGGGCTGCATGAACTGGTGCGCATCACGAAAAAGGGCGGCCACGGCATCTTCACCGTGCGCGACCAGGTGTTCGAGAGCGGCGGCTTCCAGTCCGTGTTCGACGACCTCACGCAGCAGGGCAAGTGGCGGCCGGTCGAGCACAGTCCATGGTTCCGCTGCTACGCCATCGCCGAACCGGACGCGCTCGTGAAGACGTTTGTCTTCGAGGTGCTCTGATTATCTAGCGTTCGGCTTTGGGCGGCCGTCTGGCAAGGCGCTCGCCCAGCGCCGCCATGTCGTCCAGGAACCAGAGTTGGTCGCCGCGATTGGCCTCGCGCACGAAATCGGCGAACGCCTTGCTTGCGGCCGCGTGCCGCGAGACGTCGCCGAGGATCGCCAGGCGCACGCCGTAGTTCACGCATTTTTGCGACCATTCTCCGGCAATGCCCGTCCTGAGCTCGAAGAAGTCGGCGGGCAGCGCGGACGTGGAAATCGAAACCCAGTCCGGATTGTGCGCCGATGCGTCGCCGATGAGGTCGAGTACCCTGGGCGCGCGATTGTCCTCGCCATGCCATTCAAGAACGCGATGGCCGTGGATGTCCGTGAGCGTGTTCATGACCGGTATCTCCAAGATCGCGCCCAGTGATATGGTTCGAGGGCCCTGTCAATGCCGGTCGCGAAGCAGGTACGGCGCAATTGCCGAAATCGGCAAACATTGATATGAGCAGGCGCATGGAAGAGCTTTTTGGCGATCCGGCTTACAAGGGGTTCGTGCTGCAGGACAGAAAACGCCTGCCGTCGCGCTTCTCCGCGCGCGTGTCCGGCGCGCTGACCAGCCGACTTACCTAGGCCGACCTGTCCAGGTCGTCGCGCCGGGGATTGCCCGGCACATGCTCTTTCCCATTCTCATATCGACGGATTTACGCACATGAGCGCACCGCGCACCCTCTACGACAAGATTTTCGACGACCATGTCGTCGACCGCCAGGACGACGGCACCTGCCTGCTCTACATCGACCGCCACCTCGTCCATGAAGTGACCAGCCCGCAGGCTTTCGAAGGACTGCGCATGGGGGGCCGCAAGGTCCGCCATCCGGAAAAGACGCTGGCCGTGGTCGACCATAACGTCTCGACCTCGCCCGAGCGCAAGTTCGGCATCAAGAACGAGGAAAGCCGCATCCAGGTCGAGGCGCTGGCAAAGAACGCCAAGGATTTCGGCATCGAATACTATTCCGAGAACGATATCCGCCAGGGCATCGTCCACATCATCGGTCCCGAGCAGGGTTTCACCCTGCCCGGCATGACCATCGTGTGCGGCGACAGCCACACCTCCACCCACGGTGCATTCGGCGCCTTGGCGCATGGTATCGGCACGTCGGAGGTCGAGCATGTGCTGGCCACGCAGACGCTGATCCAGCGCAAGGCCAAGAACATGCTGGTGCGCGTCGATGGCCAGTTGCCCGAAGGCGTCACCGCCAAGGACATCATCCTGGCCATCATCGGCGAGATCGGCACGGCGGGCGGCACCGGCTATGTCATCGAATATGCCGGCGAAGCGATCCGCTCGCTGTCGATGGAAGGCCGCATGACGATCTGCAACATGTCGATCGAAGGCGGCGCTCGCGCCGGCCTGATCGCGGCCGACGAGACCACCTTCGCCTATGTCAAGGACAAGCCGCGCGCGCCGAAGGGCGCGGCCTGGGATGCCGCACTCGCCTACTGGAAGACGCTGCAGACCGACGAAGGCGCGCATTTCGACAAGGTGATCGTGCTCGACGCGGCGAAGCTGCCGCCGATCGTCTCGTGGGGCTCTTCGCCCGAGGATGTCGTCTCTGTGCAAGGCATCGTGCCGAACCCGGACGACATCACCGACGAAAACAAGCGCACTTCCAAGCAGCGCGCGCTCGACTATATGGGCCTGACGCCCGGGACAAAGATCACCGACATCGCGCTCGACCGCGTCTTCATCGGCTCCTGCACCAATGGCCGCATCGAGGATTTACGCGCCGCTGCCAAGGTGATCGAGGGCAAGACCGTCAACCCGCGCGTCAATGCCATGATCGTGCCGGGCTCCGGCCTGGTCAAGGAACAGGCGGAAGCCGAGGGCCTCGACAAGATCTTCCTCGCCGCCGGCTTCGACTGGCGCGAGCCGGGCTGCTCGATGTGCCTGGCGATGAACGACGACCGGCTGAAGCCACATGAACGCTGCGCCTCGACCTCGAACCGCAACTTCGAAGGCCGTCAGGGCTTCAAGGGCCGCACCCATCTGGTGTCGCCGGCGATGGCGGCGGCGGCGGCGATCGCCGGCCACTTCGTCGATATCCGCGACTGGAAATAAGATCGCAGCCTTAGCGTTTCCGAAGGCTCCGGACGTCAAACCCGAACCGCGACGCGGTTCGGGTTTTTTCTTGCCCCGGGGCTGCCCGCAATCTCGCGAAAACCGTCGCCGGGCGACGTTTCGACGAGATTTCCGCCGCATATGCGCTTTCGCTTAACCGCTTGTTTGGCCTTATGCCCTAAGGTCTTCCCCGACGTAAGTGAGGGGAAGTCACGGTCCTTTGGACACCAGCCTGTTCATAGCGCTGCTCAATCCGACGATCGCGCTGGCCCTCGGCGCGGCGTTCATCGTGCTGTGGTTCTATCAGCGCCATCGGCCCTATCTTGCGGTGCTGGGCATAAGCTACTGCGTCTCGGCGCCGGGCTTCCTTTTCCAGTATTTCACCTTGCCCATCGGCCTGGCGCTGACCAAGCTCATTTCCAACATCTTCTTCACCGTCGCCGCCTGCTGCCTGTCGGGCGCCATCGTCGCCCGCTATGGCAGGCAGGTGCCCCGCCTTGGCATCTGCGTGCTCGCTGGCGGCGGGCTGGCGTCATTCTCCTGGTTTCTCTTCATCGACCCCGATCTCACCTGGCGCATCCTGGCGATCAACTTCGCCTTTGGCGGCCTCAGCCTGCTCGTTGCCGCCGAACTGCGGCCCGTGCGCAACAACGGTCCGACGGAAAACATCCTGTTCGTGCTGTCGCTGCTGTCGAGCATAAACTTCTTCGTGCGCACGCTCGCCGTCGTGATCGTGCATGGGCCGTTCGTCAGTTACGACGGCTTCTACAATTCGTCCTACTGGACGACGGCGCTGTTGTCGCATGCGCTGCTGTCGTTGCTGATCGCGCTCTCCCTGTTCACCGCCGCGGCGCTCGACGTGATGCGGGCGCTGAAAACCGAGACCCACACCGATCCGCTGTCGGGCCTGCTCAACCGGCGCGGCTTCGAGGAGCGGGCGGAACTTTTGCTGCAGCGCTGCGCCGCGGCAAAGTTCCCGGTGGCGCTGGTGCTGGCCGACCTCGATCATTTCAAGGCGCTCAACGATCTGCACGGCCATGCCGCCGGTGACCGTGTGATCGCCGATTTCGCCAGCAAGCTGCGCGCGGCAACGGGCGCGCGGGGCGCCGCGGGGCGCATCGGCGGCGAGGAATTCGCGGTGCTTCTGCCGTTGACGGACCTCGCGGCCGCGCGGCTGTTCGCGGAGGCCGTGCGCGCGCTCTACTCTGCCGGCAGCGTCGACGGGCTTCCCGCCGGCACCAGGGTGACCGCCAGCTTCGGCGTTGCGGCGCGCAGCGGCGAGGAGGCGCTGGAGCCCCTGATGCGGCGGGCCGACGACGCGCTCTACAAGGCCAAGAAGAACGGCCGCGACAGCGTGCGCCTGTCCTATGAAAGGCCGGAAACTATCTTCGTGCCGGAGCAGCTCAAGGCCGGCTGACCGCGCCTTCGTTAACGTCTTTTTCGCCCGTCGATGCTTAGGTGGAGACGGGATGCGAGAAGAGATGAGCGGCGCCAATTTCATATTGCTGATCAACCTGTCCGTCGCCGGCTTGCTGGCGGCGGCCTTCGTGGCTGTCGCCTTCCATGGCGCCAGCCGGGCGCCGGCGCGCTGGCTGGCGACGGGCTACGTGCTCGGCATGGCCTATTTCGCCATCGAATTCAGCATTCCCGCCTTCGAGGACGCGCGGCCGGCCGTGGTCGCCGCCTTCGCGGTTTTCCTGGGCGCTACCATCGCCTTCAATGGCGGACTTGCGCACAAATATGGCGTCGCGCCGCCATGGCCGCCGATGCTGTTCTTCCTCGTCGTCACCACCGTCGCCGTCTATGTCGCGCAGGATCTGCCGCGCCAGTCGCTGTCGCGCATGATGGCCTACCAGCTTCCCTATGCCGCCATGCAGTTCGCCGGGCTGGCCATCGTCTGGTCATCCAGGCAGAGGCCCGCCATTCTCGATCGCATCCTGATGGCCGTGCTTGCGGCCAGTGCCCTGCAGTTCGCCTCAAAACCGTTTATCGCGCATGCGCTCGGCGGATGGGGCGCCAATCCGCAGGCCTATCTGGAGAGCAGCTATGCGCTGGTGTCGCAGTCGCTCGGCACCGTCTTCGGGCTGGCGCTGGCGCTGGTCATACTCGCCATCCTGGTTCGCGACGTGCTTGCCGAAATGACGTCGAAATCGGAGATGGACACGCTTTCGGGATTGCTCAACCGCGGCGGCTTTACCCGGCAGGCGGAAATGGCGGTGCTCGGCGCGGCGCGGCAAGGCGTGCCCGTGACGCTGGTCATCGCCGATCTCGATCACTTCAAGGCCATCAACGACAGTTTCGGCCATGCGGCGGGCGATCGCGTGATCGAGACCTTCGCCGGCCTGTTGAGCGAGGCCGCCGCCGGCCATCACGCCGCCGGCCGCATCGGCGGAGAGGAGTTCGCCATTATCCTGGCGGGAACCAACCTTGCCGCGGCACGGCTGTTCGCCGAAGGCACGCGCAGCGCTTTCGGCACGCTGCCGATCGAGGGACTGCCGGCGGACAGCCGCTGCACGGCGAGCTTTGGCGTCGCCGAGCTCCATGCCGGCGAGGGGTTTTCCGGGTTGATGCGGCGTGCCGATGCAGCGCTCTACCAGGCCAAGAACGGCGGACGCGATTGCGTGCGCGTCTCCGCTGGACCAACCCTGGCCGAGATCGCGCCCGTCGCGGCGGGGCGCCGATCGTAGTCGTCGCCGGGCGTGCGGGCCTCGTTCAGCGGCAGGGGCTGAGTTGCGGCATCTCGCCGTCGGAAAGGCCGTACATGTAGCTGCGGCCCTTCACGAACACCGGCGGCCGGTAGCAATCGCTGTAACCCGATATTTCGTCGGCCTCGTTCTGGTAGATCACCTTGGGCTGGCCGGCGCTGGTGTAGTCCGACAGCCGCTTGGCGAGCTTGCCTTCGCCAACGATGATGCGCTTGTAGCCGGCCGCGCTGTCGATGACGAGATTGCCGAAGGAATCGGCATAGACACGATCCTGATGGCGGCCGTCGGCCATGGCCGGGGCGGCGAGGCTGGCGGCCAGCGCCGCCGCGATGAGCGCCGCAAGGCGCGATCTGCCGAAGTTCGAACGCATGGCGTCTTCCTTGTCTGGGGGCCGGGACGCGTCCCGCGTCTCACCCCTGGTTGGATGCACGTCGCTTGCGAACCCGCTGCCGCGTTCCGGTCGACATGCACGCCTCCTCGAATCGGAAATTAACTCTTTCTTAACCTTTGTTAAGAGGCTGACGCGTTGCGCTGCGATGTCTCGTCAAACATGGTTAATTTCAGAGGGCAGGAAAAACCCGGCCGCCATCATTCGGCCATGCTTGCCCACACGATCGCGACCGGCGCGAATTCAGCGTCAGGATTGGTGGGTTCGGATTGGTAGCCGGGGCCTGGTGACCTTGATCTTGGCGCAACATCACGGCTAGTTTGCCGCAGGGGAGGACAGCATATGGCGTTACGCCGCACAGCACGGGTGACGCTTGCGTTTCTTCCGCTGCTCGTCACCATCGCCTGCGTGCCGCAGGACAACACCCCGAAAGCTGCCAACAAGATGGCCGCTCCCGCAACGCTCGCGCCGGCGGCTTCGGCGAGCGGCCCCGTCACCGATGTCAGCGCGCCGCAGCCGCGCACCGCGACCTACAATTGCGGCGCCGATGGCATGATGACCGTCGAGAATCTCGGCAGCTCGGTGCATGTGCAGGGGCCCAATGGCATGAACGAGGACCTGCAGGCCTCGCCGGCCAACCAGAACAGCCGCTACCAGCAGGCGCATGACGCGATTGTGATCGATGGCCGCGAGGCGTTGGTGATGAAGGCGGGGTCGACGCCGGTGACATGCAAGCGCTGACGGCTGTGCCGGCGCCGGGCCGGCATGCTGCACTGCAGCGATATCGAGCCGGCTTCGGGCCGCCAGCCCCTAATCGATTGAAGCGCCGGCACGCCTTTTATTCAGACTAAATTACGTTTTCGAAACGGTTTTCTGGCTTTGACGCGGTGCAAAAAGAGCATTAGAAACCGGCTGTCCGAAGTCGCAACCGGAAGCGGCAATGCCGCAATTCCACATGAGGCGGGAGACGCCGAACTGGGGCAGCCATGAGCAAATCACCAGCCACCCAAGCCAGACGCGAACGGCCGCTTTCGCCGCATCTGACGATCTATCGCCCGCCGATCACGATGACGATGTCGATCATCCATCGCATCACCGGCGGCGCGCTCTATTTCGGCACGCTGCTGGTCGCCGTGTGGCTGATGGCGGCGGCAAGCTCGCAGGCGACCTTCGACTGGGTGAACTGGGCGTTCGGCACCTGGCTCGGCCGGCTCGTGCTGCTCGGCTACACCTGGGCATTGATGCACCACATGCTGGGCGGTGTGCGCCACTTCATCTGGGACACTGGCGCCGGGCTCGAGAAGCACACGGCATCGAAGATCGCCTGGGCGACGCTCGCCGGGTCCGTTGTGCTGACGTTGCTGATCTGGGTCGCTGGCTATTTGGCGCGAGGAGCCTGATCATGAGCGGCAAGAACAATACCGACATGCGCACGCCGATGGCCAAGGTCCGCGGCCTCGGCTCGTCGCATGAGGGTACACAGCATTTCTGGCGCCAGCGGCTGACGGCGCTCGCCAACATTCCCCTGACACTGTTCTTCGTCGGGTTCCTGATCGCGCTGAACGGCGCCGGTTACGCGGAGGTGCGGGCAGCACTCGCCAATCCGTTCGTGGCGCTGGTGATGATCCTTTTCCTGATCTCCGGGCTCTACCACATGCGGCTCGGCATGCAGGTGATCATCGAGGACTATGTGATCAGCGAAGGCCTCAAGCTGCTGACGATCGCGCTCAGCACATTTTTCACTGTAGCGGTCGGCGTGGCCTCGATCTTCGCCCTGCTCAAGCTGGCATTCGGAGGCTGAGTTGGCCAAGGACGCAAAATCAGCCAACACGGCAGGTTATACCTTCGTCGACCACAAATTCGACGTGGTGGTCGTCGGCGCCGGAGGGGCCGGCCTGCGCGCCACGCTCGGCATGGCCGAACAGGGCCTGCGCACCGCCTGCATCACCAAGGTGTTCCCGACCCGCTCGCACACGGTGGCGGCGCAAGGCGGCATCGCCGCATCGCTGTCCAACATGGGCCCGGATTCCTGGCAGTGGCACATGTACGACACCGTCAAGGGCTCGGACTGGCTGGGCGATGTCGACGCCATGGAATATCTGGTGCGCGAGGCGCCGGCGGCGGTCTACGAGCTCGAGCATTATGGCGTGCCGTTCTCGCGCACCGAGGAAGGCAAGATCTACCAGCGGCCGTTCGGCGGCCACATGATGAATTACGGCGACGGTCCGCCCGTGCAGCGCACCTGCGCCGCCGCCGACCGCACCGGCCACGCCATCCTGCACACGCTCTACGGCCAGTCGCTGAAGAACAACGCGCAGTTCTTCATCGAGTATTTCGCGCTCGACCTGATCATGGAGCCGGACGGCACCTGCACCGGCGTCGTCGCCTGGAACCTCGACGACGGCACCATCCATCGTTTTTCGGCCAAGACGGTGGTGCTGGCGACCGGCGGCTATGGCCGCGCCTATTTCTCGGCGACCTCGGCGCATACCTGCACCGGCGACGGTGGCGGCATGGCGGCCAGGGCCGGCTTCCCGCTGCAGGACATGGAGTTCGTGCAGTTCCATCCGACCGGCATCTACGGCGCCGGTTGCCTGATCACGGAGGGCGCGCGCGGCGAGGGCGGCTATCTCGTCAATTCCGAGGGTGAGCGCTTCATGGAGCGCTACGCGCCATCGGCCAAGGATCTTGCCTCGCGCGACGTCGTCTCGCGCTGCATGACGCTGGAAATCCGGGAAGGGCGTGGCGTCGGCAAGAAGAAGGATCATATCTTTCTCCACCTCGATCACCTCGATCCGGCGGTCTTGCACGAAAGGCTCCCGGGCATTTCGGAATCAGCAAAAATCTTCGCCGGCGTCGACCTGACCAAGGAGCCGATCCCGGTGCTGCCGACGGTGCACTACAATATGGGTGGCGTGCCGACCAACTACTGGGGCGAGGTGCTGAACCCGACGGCGAAGGATCCCGACAAGGTGTCGCCCGGCCTGATGGCGGTGGGCGAGGCCGGCTGCGCCTCGGTGCACGGCGCCAACCGGCTCGGCTCCAATTCGCTGATCGATCTCGTCGTCTTCGGCCGCGCCGCGGCGATCCGCGCCGGCCAGGTCATCGACCGCAAGTCGGCCATCCCTTCGCCCAACGAGGCCTCGGTCGAGAAGATCATGGATCGCTTCGACAAATTGCGTCATGCCAACGGCTCGACGCCGACGGCGGTGCTGCGCGAAAAGATGCAGAAGGCCATGCAGGAAGACGCCGCCGTGTTCCGCACGCAGGAGTCGCTGGAGAACGGCTGCAAGCGCATCTCGGAAATCTGGGGCGAGCTCAAGGACATCAAGGTCTCCGACCGCTCGATGATCTGGAACTCCGACCTGGTCGAGACGCTGGAGCTGGAAAACCTGATGGCCAACGCCATCACCACCGTCTATGGCGCCGAGGCGCGCAAGGAGAGCCGTGGCGCGCATGCACGGGAGGATTTTTCCGCCCGCGACGACACCAACTGGCGCAAGCACACGCTGGCCCGGCTCAGCGAGGACGGCAAGGTGACGCTGAGCTACCGGCCGGTGCACACCGAGCCGCTGCTGGCCGAAAAGGACGGCGGCATCAGCCTGGCCAAGATCGCGCCGAAGGCCCGGGTGTATTGATATGGCACCGGCGGCAGCGGGATATTCCGGCAAGCCCCTTCCGGCCAAGCTCGGCCTGAAGGACGGCATGACGGCCGCCTTCATCGCATTGCCGCCGGAACTCGACGATCTCGCCCGGGCCGTGGATTTCGCCGGGGTCGACCGGCTGGCCGACTGGTCCGGCATCTCGGGCGCCCACCAGAAATACGATGCCGTGCATGCCTTCACCCGGCAGCGCGCCGAGATCGAGGATCGCCTTGGCGATGTGGAGGCGGCGATCAGGCGCGATGGCATGGTCTGGGTCTCCTGGCCCAAGAAAGCCTCGAAAGTGGCCACCGACGTCACCGAGGGCGTCGTCCGCGCCGAGGCGCTGAAACGCGACCTTGTCGACGTCAAGGTCGCCGCCGTGAATGAAATCTGGTCCGGGCTGAAGCTCGTCATCCGAAAGGACCTGAGGTAATGGTCGAACTCACGCTTCCCAAGAATTCGAAGGTCCAGCAGGGCAAGACCTGGCCGAAGCCGGAAGGCGCGACCAATTTGCGCGAGTACCGGATCTACCGCTGGTCGCCGGACGATGACGAGAACCCGCGCATCGACACCTATTTCGTCGACATGGACGATTGCGGACCGATGGTGCTCGACGCGCTGTTGTGGATCAAGAACAAGATCGATCCGACGCTGACCCTGCGCCGTTCCTGCCGCGAAGGCATTTGCGGCTCGTGCGCCATGAACATCGACGGATCCAACACGCTGGCCTGCACCAAGGGGTGCGACGACATTTCCGGTGCGGTCAAGGTCTACCCGCTGCCGCACATGCCCGTCATCAAGGACCTGGTGCCCGACCTCACCAATTTCTACGCCCAGCACGCCTCGATCCAGCCCTGGCTGCAGACGGTCTCGCCGACGCCCGCCAAGGAATGGCTGCAGAGCCATGAGGACCGCGAAAAGCTCGACGGGCTCTACGAGTGCATCCTGTGCGCTTGCTGTTCGACCTCCTGCCCGAGCTACTGGTGGAACGGCGATCGCTATCTCGGCCCGGCGACCCTCCTGCAGGCCTATCGCTGGCTGATCGACAGCCGCGACGAAGCCAAGGGCGAGCGGCTCGACAATCTGGAAGACCCGTTCCGGCTCTACCGCTGCCACACCATCATGAACTGCGCGCAGACCTGCCCCAAGGGCCTCAACCCGGCCAAGGCGATCGCCGAGATCAAGAAGATGATGGTGGAGAGAAGGGTCTGACGCCGACGTTACCCGCGGACTTCTCCCAGGACGCCGTCGCGGCCATCCGGGCGCGGCTCGATCTTGTGCGAAGCCAAGGTGTGGAAATCCTGTTTGCCATCGAGAGCGGCAGCCGCGCTTGGGGATTTCCCTCGCCCGACAGCGATTATGACTGCCGCTTTGTCTACATCAGGCCGGTGTCGGATCACCTCGCGCTGCAACAGCCGCGCGACGTGATCGAGTTTCCGATCGAAGGCGAGATCGATGCCGGGGGCTGGGATCTGCGCAAGGCCTTGCTGCTGGCGCTCGGTGGCAATGCGGTCATCGTCGAATGGGCAAAATCGCCCATCGTCTATGAGGAAGTCACGGGATTTCGCGCGCGGCTGCTCGACCTGCTGGCCGGGATCGTCGATCCGGGAAAGGTATCGCACCACTATCTCGGCCTGGCGCGCTCGCATGTCGCCAAGATCGGTAGTTTTTCCGGCGAGGTGAAGCTGAAGAAGCTGTTCTATTTGATCCGCCCGCTGGTCGCGCTGGACTGGATGGAACAGCGTGGCTTTGCCGACCTGCCGCCGATGAATCTTGGCGAATGCCTTGACCAGACGGACGTGCCGGCGCCGGCAGCAGAGGAAATCCGGGGGCTGATCGAAAGGAAAAGCCAGACGCGGGAGATGGGGTCCGGTGTCATCCCGACGGCAATCGCGCACTACCTCGAAGCGCGCTATGGTCACCACGAAATGAACCTCGCCGCCACGATCAGGGATGAGGCCCGCCAAGCGCGCAAATATGCTCTTGCAACTGAATTTTACCGCCGGGAGGCTGAACAATTTCCATGAGCGAAGACCTTCCCATTCTGTCTCCCGCCGAGGCGCGGGTGCTTGGATGCCTTATCGAGAAGAAGGAACTGACGCCGGACGTCTACCCGCTGACGCTCAACGCGGCACTCGCCGCCGCAAATCAGAAGACGGCGCGCGAGCCTGTCATGGCGCTGGAGCAGACGGAGGTGCACCGGGCGCTCAAGCTGCTCGAGCAGAAGGGGCTGGTGCGGCAGATGTTCGGTTCGCGGGTGGAGCGTTACGAGCATCAGATGGCGCAGCGCTTCTCGCTGACCACGCCGCAGTCCGCGCTGCTCGGCCTGCTCCTGCTGCGCGGACCGCAGACCGCGCATGAGCTGTTGGCGCGAAGCGAGCGCATGGCGCGGTTTTCCTCGATCGAAGACCTGCGCGGCGAACTCGACATGCTGATCGGCCGCCGGCCGCCGCTGGTTCAGGAGATTCCGCGTGGCCCGGGCCAGCGCGAGGACCGCTACGTGCATCTTTTGAGCGGCGCGCCGCAGATTGCGCCAGCCGCGGTGTACCAGGCCCAGCCCTCGCCGGCCTCGGATCTCGAAGAGCGCATCATCGCCCTCGAAGAGGAAGTCGCGAGGCTGCGCGCCAGCATCGAAGCTCTGACTGGCAAAGGTTCCTGACGGCCCTTGGACGCCGGCGGAAAGGGCGCCAAGGCTCGACCGCCTTACCGCCTCACCTTCGCCGGCCCGCACCGGATTGACGCCGACGCGGCCGGACAGGCCGCAGCATAGAACCGGCGCGCCAGGGAAAGGCGTCGCGCGCCCTTGCCAGCCTCATGGCTGACGCTCTCCGGCGCGCGGCGGCAGCTTCAGGTCGCGATGATCGGCAACGGTTTTGCCGAGGGCGATGGACAGCAGATAGACGCGCGGATTGAAGCCTGCCGATGCGAGACCCGACAGTGTCTTCAACAGTTGCAAATGATACATCGAACCCCCTCGTGGTTGTTTGCGACGCGTCTCCGTACGGGAGCGCGCCGCAAGCTAGGGGGATTGAAGAGGGGCAGCTTGGACGCAGCGGCCCTAAAAGCGGTCAAAACGGCCCTGTATTGACGTTTTGGGCGCTCCGGCGCATATGAGCGCCCTCGTAATCGACCGTGATCCTTTCCAAAAACCGGCCCCCCTTTTGGAAATCATGGTCTGAGGCATGGGGGTGCCGGTGACTGCGACGATGAAGGGGCCGTCCGCCGCGTTCAGGCTGACGACGGACATGGTTTCGGAGCGCGACCGCGTCGAGGTCATGCGTGAGGTCTATGGCCGCACCGTGCTCAAGGTCGACCTCGATCCGCTCGGTCCCACCCGGGTCGACATAAAGGTGCGCGCCTTGCCTGGTCTCGGCATCGCTACCGGCACCTGTTCGGAATTCCGCGTCCATCACTCGACGTCGCTGATCGAAAGCGATGACCTCATCCTGCTGGCGGCCCTCGATGGCGCGAGCGTGATGAAGCATCGCGGCCGCGAGGAGGCGGTCGGCAATGGCCAGGCATTGATGATGAGTGGCGAAGAGGTCGGCCTCAACCTCATCCAGCCTGGCGGCCTTCGCTTCGTCAATATGAGCTTTTCGCTGAAGCAGCTTTCACCGCTGATCGGCGATCCGGCCCAGGTCCTGATGCGGCCGCTGCCTGCGGGCAGCGGGGCGATGCGGCTGCTGCTCGACTATGTGCAGTCCATCCAGGATGCCGGCGACGCGCTGACGCCGGAGGCCTTGCACCTGGCGACGACGCATATGTTCGATCTCGCCGCTTTGGCCATGGGTGCGACCCGGGACGCGGCGGAAATCGCGCGCGGACGCGGCGTGCGCGTGGCGCGGCTGCGCGCCATCAAGGCCGACATAGTAGCCCATGGCGGGCACGGCGATCTTTCGGCCGAGGATATCGCCCGCCGGCACCGTCTTTCCGCCCGCTACGTGCGCAAGCTGTTCGAGGGCGAGGGCATGTCGCTGTCGGACTTCATGCTGCGTCAACGCCTGCTGCGCGCGCATCGCATGCTCTCGGATCCGCGTCATGCCGGCCGCAGCATCACCGCGATCGCCTTCGAGGCCGGCTTCAACGACCTGTCCCATTTCAACCGGGCTTTTCGCCGATGCTACGATGCAACGCCTTCCGATGTGCGGGCCGCCGCGTTGAAGGACTGATCTTCAAGATGCGAGCGCCAGCCCGAAGCCGGCGCTCGCGATCGCGCCGTCCCGCTCAACCCAGCCTGGCGTCGAGCGATACCTTGATGGCGCCGAGGGCTTTCGAGACCGGGCATTCGGCCTTGGCTTTTTCGGCCAGTTCCTTGAATTTCGCGGCATCGATGCCGGGCACCTTGCCGACCAGCGTGATAGCGCTGCCGGTAATGCCGGTGCCGGGGACCAGCGTCACCACGGCCTTGGCGTCGAGTTCGGCCGCGGGCGTGCCGTTCTCGGCCAGGAAGTGCGAAAGCTGCATCGCGTAGCAGCCGGCGTGGGCGGCCGCGATCAGCTCTTCCGGATTGGTGCCGGATTTGCCGGTCTCGTCCTGGAAGCGCATCTTGAACGAATAGGGCGCTGCCTTGAGCGCGCCGCTCTGCGTATCGAGCGTGCCCTTGCCCTCGGTGAGATTGCCTTTCCAGACGGCGTTCGCTGTGCGGTCCATGGAGTCCTCCTTGGTTGTCGTGACCTTGTATCGCCGGGTCGAGCCCGGCGTCGGGTCAACTATAGCGCGGGCGTTCGCGAAGACCACTGCGCCGTTTGCAGCACACCACGATGACAGCGCGTCGCATCCCGAAAAAATAATCGTACAAAAATGTCGACTTCCGTCCGGTCAGTCCGTCCTGCGGTTGGCCATGTCATCGGTGGCTGGATGGAGGTTCGCATGGACGATCTGTTTTTCACACTCTGGAAAAGACCTGGGCGCAGCGCCGGGCGAAGGCAGGATTTCTGGCTTGATCCGCCGGCCTCGGGCCTTGGGCGCCTTCTGGCCGCGCTCGCCATAATCGGAGCCTCGGCCTGCCTTCTCGAGCGCGCGGCCACCGGCAAGGCTGACATGCCCGTTACCGCATCCTATGGTTCATCGCAGCAAGGGAGCCCGAAATGAAATATGTCTGTCTGGTCTATGGAGAGGAAAAGGACCTCCACGCCCTCACCGCCGAGCGGGGAGCCAAGCTCAATGCCGACTCGCTCGCCTATGACAGGACATTGGACCAGCAGGGCAAGCTGATCGTCGCAGAGGCGCTGCAGTCGGTGACGTCGGCCAAGACAGTACGGCGTCGCCAGGGCAAGCGGCTGGTCGTCGACGGTCCGTTCGCCGAAACCAAGGAGCAACTGCTTGGTTTCGTCATGGTCGAGGCCGGCACGCTCGATGAAGCGCTCGACATCGCCGCCGGCATCCCGCTGGCCGAAATCGGCACGGTCGAGGTGAGGGCTGTCTACGACATACCGGGGTCCTAAGCGGAGCCGAACCGCGTGAAGTGGATCCGCATCCGGCTCCAGCATCGCCCGCCAGATCAGACTTGTTATCCGCCTAAGCTTCACCAGCCGTGAATTGAATTTTCTCCAGGCAAGGCAACTCACGCGTGTTGAAGCGAGGCGCCAGTTCTCATATCGTCGCCGCGATTTTGAGGGGACCGTGCTATGCCTTTCGTGATTGCTATCCTTGGCGCATTGGGCGCGGCGGCGTTCTGGTGGTACCGGATGAAGGCGATGAACGACGCCGCGCGCGAGGTCGCCGACGTCGTCGGCCGCGTGCAGGGCAACATCAGGCGCAAGAAGCTGCGCAAGCAGGCGGCGCTGTCGCCGCTGACGGCGATCGACGACCCGGTGGTGGCGGCCGCGACGCTGATCACCGCGATCGTGTCCGAGGATGGACCTGTCCTGCCGCAGCGCGAGGCGGTCATCCGCGAGGTGATTTCGCAAATCGCGGACGGCCCGAAGAAGACGGACGAGGCGGTCGTCTACGCCAAGTGGGCCGCCTCGCAGATCGACGACACGACCATCGTCATCGACAAGCTGGCGCCGTTCCTGCGCGAACGCCTCGATCCCCATGAAAGGGAAGACCTGCTGCAGATGCTGAACCGCGTGGCACAGGGCGGCGAGCAGCGCCTGAAGATACAGGACCAGCGGATCTTGAGGTTGCGGCAGAAACTCGGGTTCGAGGTGAATTGAGCTGCGTTGATATTCGAGGTCGTGGCTTCGGGCTCAACTCATCTACAATCGTTTGCGCCGCCCCTACCTGCCTGCCGGCATCCTCTCCCCGTATAGGGACGGGGAGAGGGGCGCTGTATAAGCTATTTCGCCAATCGCCGACGCTGCAAGGAAAACGCCGAGGCTGCGGCCAGCCCTTTCTCCCCGTCACTATACGGGGAGAAATGCCCGGCAGGGCAATGAGGGGCGGCACTGACGTTCGATACTCTGGCCCCTCATGTTGAGCTCACAGTTAGTGCTCCGATCGGCAGCCAGGCGACGCAGCTTCGCTCAGATCGCCTCGCCCTTCAAAAGCCTCGGCGTGCCGGCGGACAGGCCGGAGGCCTGGCGGATGAAGAAATCCTTCACTCTCGGCATGCGCTCGACCAGGCCGAGGCCGATGTCGCGGACGGCGCGCAGCGGGGCAATGTCGTTGGAAAACAGCCGGTTCAGCACATCGGTGGTGACGCCCATCTGCACGGTGTCGAAACGGCGCCACTGCTGGTAGCGCTCCAGCACGTCGAGCGCGCCGATGTCCTGGCCGAGCCGGTCCGCCTCGACGATGACTTCGGCAAGGGCCGCCACATCCTTGAAGCCGAGATTGAGGCCCTGGCCGGCAATCGGATGAATGCCGTGGGCAGCATCGCCGGCGAGCGCGACGCGTGGCGCGACGAAGGCCTGTGCGATGGTCAGGCCGAGGGGCCAGGCGCGTGGCTTGTCGGCGACGCGGATCTCCCCGAGTTGCAGGCCGAAACGCTGCTCGAGTTCGTGCTCGAACACGAGATCGTCGCCTTCCACGAGCGCTTTCGCGTCTTCCGCGCGTTCGACCCAGACGATCGAGGACCGGTTGGTCCCGTCCTCGTCGGGTTTGAGCGGCAAGGTGGCGAAGGGGCCGGCCGGCAGGAAGTGTTCTTCGGCGCGGCCATTGTGCGGGCGCTCATGGGCGACGGTGCAGACAATGCCGGACTGGCCGTATTCCCATTTGACCGTCTTGATGCCGGCCATGTCGCGCAGCCTGGAGTTGACGCCGTCGGCGGCAACCAGCAGCCGCGCCGTCAAGGCAGCGCCATCGGCAAGGTGCACCGTGATGCCGCCGCCATCGGTTTCGAAGCCATGCACCGCGATGCCTTCGATGATGTCGATGCCGAGCTTTTCGGCCCTGGCGCGCAAGGCGCCGTTCAGCGTCCTGTTGGCGACCATGTGCGCGAAAGGTTCGCCCGGCGCGACCTCGCCGCCGAACGTCAGGAAGACCGGACGCACCGGGTCGGAACTGCGCGAATCGGTGATGATCATCTCGGTGATCGCCTGCGCCCGGGGCGCGATCTCGGCCCAGACGCCGAGCTGGTCGAGCATGCGGCAGGCGGCTGCGGCAATCGCCGAGGCGCGGCCGTCCCGCTGCCAGGCGCCGGCAGGCGCCGCATCGACCAGCGCCACGGCAAGGCCCGGCCGGGCCTGCTTGAGCGAGACTGCGGCGGCCAGCCCGACATAGCCGGCCCCGGCGATCAGGATATCGAGCCCGGCTCCGGTCTTGGCGTGCGCCTTGCGTTCCATTGTCCTGGCTCCTTGTGTCCGCCATCTTGTGTGCGCCATCTTGGGGCGCCGGCCCGGCCTGCGCCCTTGACGGCTGGTTCTTCCTGTCGGAAACCGCCATAGCAATTTTGCGGCGAGGTCACAAAACATGACGGCGGCCATGGACGAGCTTCTGCGCATTCTCGACCTCGAGAGGCTGGAACACAATCTGTATCGTGGTCGCAGCCCCCAGGTGGAGTGGCAGCGCGTGTTCGGCGGCCAGACGATCGCCCAGGCGCTGGTGGCGGCGCAGCGGACGGTGGAGCCGGACCGCTTCGTGCATTCCCTGCACGGTTATTTCATGCGGCCGGGTGACATCAAGGTGCCGATCATCTACGAGGTCGACCGCATCCGTGACGGCGGCTCCTTCACCACGCGGCGCGTGCTGGCGATCCAGCATGGCCAGGCGATCTTTTCGCTCGAAGCCTCGTTCCAGGTCGACGAAAAGGGTCTCGAGCACCAGTTCGCGCTGCCCGACGACGTGCCGCCGCCGGAAGGGTTGAAGACGCAGCGCCAGCTGCTCGAAACCGCCGACCGGGTGCCGGAAGCGGTCCGCCGCTTCTGGGCGCGGGAGCGGCCGCTGGAACTGCGGCCCGTCAACCTCCAGCATTACGAAAGCCGCGACAAGCTGCCGCCCCGCCAGAACGTCTGGATCCGGCTTGCCGGACCGGTCCCCGACGACCGCGCCCTGCAGTCGGTGCTTTTGGCCTATCTCTCCGACATGACGCTGCTCGACACCTCGACCTTCGCACATGGGCGCGGCCTGTTCGATCCCGACATCCAGGCGGCGAGCCTCGACCATTCGATGTGGTTCCACCGGCCGCATCCGCTGGACGGCTGGCTGCTCTACGCGCAGGACAGCCCGTCGAGTTCGGGATCGCGCGGTTTCAGCCGCGGCACGCTCTACGCGCGTGACGGCACGCTGATCGCCTCCATGGCCCAGGAAGGGTTGATCCGGCTCAAGCGTTGAGCAGAAGCCGGCGAATTAGGCATTTCGAGAAAATTGCATAATTTTTGAGCAAGTGCTGAGCCTCAGGCTTCGGCACTTGCCGGCTGCGGTCATTCCAATCCCTTTGTTTACAACAGGTTAACACGTCGCTTCGGCACTTGGCACGGAGCTTGAATCCCTTGGAGCACTCTCCGGCTCCTTGGGATCGGTGCAGTCGTGCAAACGCGGGGGACCGCAACAGCAAAGGGTGAAACCTTATGAAAATCGTGATGGCAATCATCAAGCCGTTCAAGCTCGACGAGGTGCGCGAAGCGCTCACCGCTGTCGGCATCCAGGGCCTGACCGTCACCGAAGTCAAAGGCTACGGGCGTCAGAAGGGGCATACGGAAATCTATCGCGGGGCGGAATACGCGGTCAGCTTCCTGCCGAAGATCAAGATCGAAGTCGCGGTCGGCGCCGACATGGTCGACAAGGCCGTCGAGGCCATCACCGCCGCCGCCAAGACCGGCCAGATCGGCGACGGCAAGATTTTCGTTTTCGGCATCGACCAGGCGGTGCGCATCCGCACCGGCGAAACAGACTCCGACGCGCTTTAAGCCGCGAACACGTATTCCAATGGAGAGTTCAATGAATATTCCTTCCACCTTGAAGACAACGGGACGGGCGGCCCTTCTGGGCTCGCTCGCTCTCGCGGCATTGGGCAGCGTCGCCGCCTTTGCGCAGGAAGCAGCTCCGGCGGCTGCCGCGGCCGCGCCGGCCGCCGCTCCCACTCCCGTGCTCGATACCGGCAACACCGCCTGGATGCTGACCTCGACGGCGCTGGTGCTGATGATGACCATCCCCGGCCTGGCGCTGTTCTACGGCGGCATGGTGCGCAAGAAGAACGTGCTGGCCACCATCATGCAGAGCTTCGCCATCACCTGCCTGGTGACGGTGCTGTGGTTCATGTTCGGCTATTCGCTCGCCTTCTCCACCAACGATTCCGCCAGCCTGAACAACTATATCGGCGGGTTCTCGAAATTCTTCCACCACGGCATCACGGTCTCGACGCTGTGGGCGCCGGGGGTGGCGAACATTCCTGAATTCGTCTTCTCCATGTTCCAGATGACGTTTGCCATCATCACCCCGGCGCTGATCGCCGGCGCCTTCGCCGAGCGCATGAAATTCTCGGCTCTGCTGATCTTCATGACGCTGTGGCTGCTGTTCGTCTACGCGCCGATCGCCCACTGGGTGTGGGGCGGCGGTTTCCTTGGCTCGTGGGGCGTTCTCGACTTCGCCGGCGGCACGGTCGTCCACATCAACGCCGGTGTCGCGGGCCTGGTCTGCGCGCTCGTCCTTGGCAAGCGCGAGGGCTACGGCACCACCAACATGGCGCCGCACAACCTCGTCTATTCGGTGATCGGCGCCTCGCTGCTGTGGGTCGGCTGGTTCGGCTTCAACGCCGGTTCGGAGCTTGCGGCCGACGGCGTCGCCGGCGCGGCCATGATGAACACGCAGGTCGCCACCGCCGCAGCGGCGCTGGCCTGGATGTTCGCCGAATGGATCGTCGCCAAGAAGCCATCGGTTCTGGGCATCATTTCGGGCGCCGTGGCCGGCCTCGTCGCGGTGACGCCGGCTTCCGGCTTCGTCAACCCGACCGGCGCCTTCATCGTCGGCATCGTCGCCGGCGTGGTCTGCTACCTCTCGGCGGTCAAGCTCAAGCACGCTCTCGGCTATGACGACTCGCTCGATGCCTTCGGCGTGCATGGCGTCGGCGGTGTGGTGGGAGCGTTGCTCACCGGCGCGCTCGCCGATCCGGCGATCAACGCGCTCGGCAAGGGCGCCTCGGTCGTCACCCAGTTCTACGGCATCATCTTCACCATCGCCTGGACCGCGATCGTCACCTTCGTGATTCTCTACATCGTCAAGGCGCTGGTCGGCCTGCGTCCGACGACCCAGGAAGAGGTCGAGGGCCTCGACATCTCCCAGCATGGCGAAGTGGTGCCATAAGGCAGGCTTCGCCAAGGGGCCGGCGGAACCCTCCTCCCGCCGGTCCCATGGTCACAGAGATCCCGTCGTGATGCTCCCGAAAGGCGCTTCACGCATTGAGGCCCGGACCTTGTCCGGGCCTCCTTTTGTTTGGAGATGCGTGTCGATCACATTCACTTGATTCGCCGGGGATGAAACATCCGCAGCGCCAACCCCGAACTGTTGTGGCGATCGTCGTTCCGGCGGTCGAAACAAAAAGGGAAGGACCTGCAGATGAACATCAAGAATATCCTCCTCGGGGCAATCGCTCTTTCCATGGTCAGCGGCGTTGCATTGGCGGGCGCGCTCGACGATCCTGACAACATGGCGCCGTTCTTCACCGATTCCAGCATGAAGACCATGAAGCCGATGGCGGAATTCAAGGCCGCCTTCATGGCCATGCCGAAGGACAAACAGGATGCCATGATGAAGGAATGCCAGGACGCGGCCATGAGCAAACCGCATGCCGAGTTCTGCGGCAATCTGAACACGCTCGGCGGTGCCAACAAGTAAGCGCCTCGCTCCCCTGTCGAATGGATGGCGGGCCAGGCGGCCCGCCATTTTGGCGCCGCGCGGCCGTCGTCGTGAATCTCCATGCCCCACGCTTCCGATCAGGGGCTTATAGTTAATGCGCCCTTAACCTTCCCCCGCATAGTCTGACATCCGAATCTGCCGGAGTGCGTCGTGCGCTCGGGCCAGCCACGCACAGACGAGGAAGAGGCATGCGTTCAGGGGCTTCAGCACCGCTCGCGCTGACCGACACGGGGCACGGCATCCAGGCTTTCGCGCGGCGCCAGGTCGGCCGGCTGGTCGGCGCCGGGCTGTTTGCCTTCGTTGCCTTCGGGGTCGCGAGCCTCGCCACCTGGAACGTCGCCGATCCCAGCTTCTCGCATGCCACCGCCAACACCGTCACCAACGCCATGGGCTATGCCGGCGCGGTCTTCTCCGACCTTGCCATGCAGTTCTTCGGCCTTGCCGCCGTCGCCGCGCTGGTGCCGGCCGTCATCTGGGGCTACCTCCTGTTTTCGGCGCGCGGCGTCGACAGGCTGCCCAAGCGCGGCCTGTTCTGGTTCGGTTTCGCGCTGCTGGCCGCGGCGATCGCCGGCTGCATTGTCCCGCCCAAGACCTGGCCGCTGCCGACCGGCCTCGGCGGCGTGTTCGGCGACATGGTGCTCAAGATTCCCGGCGTTCTGACCGGCGGCTATCCGACCGGGCTGATCGCCAGCGTGCTTGCCGTGCTGCTGGCCGCACCGGCGCTGTGGCTGTTCGCCTACGGATCGGCGCTGATCGGCCGCAAGAACGGCTTCGCGGTCATGGAAGAGCCCACCGCGGCCGACCCGCGCGAGGACGAGCTGCTGTTCGACGAGGACGAAGACGAGGGCGACGAGGGCATATTGGCGCTCGGCGCCGTTACGCACTGGTGGCTTTCGTTGCGCGCCTGGATGCATCGTCGCGCCGTGCGCCGCAGGCAGGAGCGTGACGAATACGAGCCTGAGATGGAACCGCGCGCCAGCGGCTGGCGCCGCGCCGCCGAACGGGTCGAATCGGCCGAATTCGCCGAGCAACGCATGAGCGCGGCCGGCCGCGCCCGCGTCGAGCCCGAATTCTTCGCCGCCATGGTCAACGACCGCAGCGTGTCGGTCGATCCCGAGGACGCCGATGTCTTCGACGACCGCTTCGACAATGGCGAGGACGATATCGATCTCGATGACGAACCCGTCCAGCGCCGCGCTTCGCCGGCGGCCAAGGTGCAGCAGTTCCGTTCCGATGCCGCCACGCGCGTTGCCGCGCCGGCGCCGCGTCCGGCGCCGGGCGCCCGCGTCCAGCGCGAGGCGCAGACATCGCTCATCGGGTCGGACACGTTCGAGATGCCGTCGCTGCATTTCCTGTCCGAACCGAAGAATGTGGCGAAGGACCCGAGCCTGTCGAAGGACGCGCTGGAGCAGAATGCGCGGCTGCTCGAAGGCGTGCTGGAGGATTTCGGCGTCAAGGGCGAGATCATCGCGGTGCGCCCGGGTCCGGTGGTCACCCTCTACGAGCTCGAACCCGCCCCCGGCATCAAGTCGTCGCGCGTCATCGGCCTTTCCGACGACATCGCCCGTTCGATGAGCGCCATCGCCTGCCGCGTCGCCGTGGTGCCCGGCCGCAACGCCATCGGCATCGAGCTGCCGAACGCCAAGCGCGAGACGGTCTATCTGCGTGAAATCATGGCCAGCCGCGACTTCGAGACCACCAAGGCGAAGCTGGCGCTGGCGCTGGGCAAGACCATCAATGGCGAGGCCGTCATCGTCGACATCGCCAAGATGCCGCACGTTCTCGTCGCCGGCACCACCGGCTCGGGCAAGTCGGTCGCTATCAACACCATGATCCTGTCGCTGCTCTACCGGCTGACGCCGCAGGAATGCCGGCTGATCATGATCGACCCGAAGATGCTCGAACTTTCCGTCTATGACGGCATCCCGCATTTGCTGACGCCCGTCGTCACCGATCCGAAGAAGGCCGTCGTGGCGCTGAAATGGACCGTGCGCGAGATGGAGGACCGCTACCGCAAGATGTCCAAGGTCGGCGTGCGCAACATTGACGGCTTCAACGCCCGGGTCAGCCAGGCGGAGAAGAAGGGCGAAAGAATATCGCGCACCGTGCAGACCGGCTTCGACCGCCAGACCGGCGAGGCGATCTACGAGACGGAGAATCTCGATCTCGAGCCGATGCCCTACATCGTCGTCATCATCGACGAGATGGCGGACCTGATGATGGTCGCCGGCAAGGACATCGAAGGCGCCGTGCAGCGCCTGGCGCAGATGGCGCGCGCCGCCGGCATTCATGTGATCATGGCGACGCAGCGTCCTTCGGTCGACGTCATCACCGGCACCATCAAGGCCAACTTCCCGACCCGAATCTCCTTCCAGGTCACCTCCAAGATCGACAGCCGCACCATCCTGGGCGAACAGGGCGCCGAACAGCTGCTCGGCATGGGCGACATGCTCTACATGGCCGGTGGCGGGCGCATCCAGCGCGTGCACGGCCCCTTCGTTTCCGACGACGAGGTCGAGAAGGTCGTCGGGCACCTGAAGCTGCAGGGCGTGCCGGAATATCTCGACGCCATCACCGAGGATGACGACGAGGACGACGACGAGCCGTCGGGCAAGGGTGGATCGGGCGGCGGCGGTGGCGGCAATTTCGAGGATTCCGACGATCCGTACGACCAGGCGGTGGCCGTGGTGCTGCGCGACGGCAAGGCCTCGACCAGCTACATCCAGCGCCGGCTCGGCATCGGCTACAACAGGGCCGCCTCGATCATCGAGAAGATGGAAAAGGAAGGCATTGTCGGCCCGGCCAACCATGCGGGTAAACGCGAAATCCTGGTGCCGACCGAAGAGGACAAGTTCTGACGGCACCAAGGCCCTTCGCAACCTTGAACCCTTGGGCGCGTTGAAGCGAAGCGGCCTCGCCCGACCGCCAAACTTCAGCCCAACTGGGGGTCCAGGACAGCGGCGGATACAGGAATCACCAAGAGAGTGACCGACATGAAAAACCAGTCTTCAACGCTCGGCGAATTTGCTCCCACCCGGCGGCAATTCCTCGGCCTCGGGCTTGTCGTCGCGGGGGCCGCGGCCATCAACGTGGTACCCGGGTTCCAGTTGCTGGCCTCGGCGCAGGCGGCCGTGCCGCCGGCGGCGCAGAAGATCGCCGACCATTTCTCCTCGGTCAAATCGATGAGCGGCGAATTCGTGCAGTTCGCGCCCAACAACCAGCAGACGGGCGGCAAGTTCTTCCTGGAGCGTCCGGGCAAGATCCGCTTCAACTACGATGGATCGTCGAACTTCCGGGTGATCTCGGACGGCCGGTCGGTGGTCATCCTCAACAAGAAGCTGAACACGTCGGATCTCTATCCGCTGTCGAAGACGCCGCTGAAGCTTTTGCTCGACGACAGGATCGACCTCTCCGGCGGCCGCGTCCAAAGCATCAAGGAAGAGAGCGATCTCACCACCATTCAGCTTGCCGACAAGTCGGTCTTCGGCAATTCGAAGATCACCATGATGTTCGACCCGAAGACCTATGAGCTGCGCCAGTGGACCATCACCGACGCGCAGGGCAAGGATACGACGGTCATGATCTACAACGTCAAGGAAGGCGTCAGCTTCGCCCCCGATACGTTCGCCATCGACTATACGGCCAATCGCGAGCTGAACACGAAGACGCGATAAGCTTATCGTACCGGGCTTCTCTCCTGCGCGCGCGGTAACGGCGGCCTGTGAGCTGCATCAGGTCGCTTGTCTTTCCGGCGCGCGGCTGGCAGTAGTTCGGCGATCTCTCGCCGGACCCGCCGCATGCCCTTTTCCGTCGCCACCTGGAACATAAACTCCGTTCGCCTGCGCATGCCGATCGTCGAGCGCCTGCTCGACGAGTACGCGCCCGATGTGCTGTGCCTGCAGGAGACGAAAGTCCCCGACGAACTGTTTCCCGAAAAGGCGTTCCGCAAGCTGGGCTATCAGCATATCGCCTTCCATGGCCAGAAGGGGTACCACGGCGTCGCCACGGTGGCGCGAAGGCCAATCGAACTGGTCGAAAAGCGGCGCTTCTGCGAGATCGACGACAGCCGGCATCTGTCGGTGAAGGTGCATGCCGGCGGCAAAACGATCCTGCTGCATAATTTCTACGTTCCGGCGGGCGGCGACGAGCCTAATCCCGAAATCAACAGGAAATTCAGGCACAAGCTCGATTTCGTCGCCGAGATGAACGCGATCCGCGCCGAGCACGATGAAGTGTCGGCCTCCGTGCTGGTCGGCGACCTCAACATCGCGCCGCTCGAACACGATGTCTGGTCGCACAAGCAACTGCTCAACGTGGTCAGCCACACGCCGGTCGAGACGGAAAATTTCGAGGCGATGCGGCTCGGCGGCGGTTGGGTCGATCTCATGCGGCTCAACATTGCGCCCGAACAGAAGCTCTACACCTGGTGGAGCTATCGCGCGCAGGACTGGGAGGCGTCGAACCGGGGCCGGCGGCTCGACCATGTCTGGTCTTCGCCCAACCTTGTCGGCGACTTCGCCGGCTACGAGATCCTGCGGGCGGCGCGCGGCTGGGACCGGCCGTCGGACCATGTGCCTGTGATTGCGCGGTTCGATCTGGACTAGGTATGCCGATATTCAGGTGAGACCGGCCTGCAAATGGCCGATACCTCCGCTTCCGGTGCTCACGTACCCAAAGTACGCTCCGCTCCGGTTCTCGATATCAGCCATTTTCGACTCGGCCTGACCTGAATCTCGACATACCCAGCGTCTTGGCTGCGGCCGATGATTGCCCGCTCTTACCCCGAAAAGCGCGGTGCCAGTTCCTCGATGCGGCGGATCATGGCCTGGAATTCCTCGGAAATGCGCTGGTGCAGCTTCACAGCGACCTCGGGGTATTCCTCCAGGATGCGGCGGAACATCTTGCGGCTCAGCCGGATCACCTCCGCATCGGTGGCGGCGGAAGCGCTTGTCAGCCGTCTCGTATCGGCAATCAGCGCCAGTTCGCTCAGCATGGTGCCGGGCCCCGCGCTGCCGATGGCGATGCGCTCGCCATCCTGTTCGCGGTAGAGCACGATCTTGCCCCTGACCACGACATAGGCCGAATCGGCCTCGTCATCCTCGCGGTAGAGCTTGCGATCGGCATTGAGCAGGGTGGTCTCGGCGCCGAAGGCGAGCAGGCGCAGCTGTTCCTGCGTGAAGCCCTCGAAAAGCCTCACGGCGGACAGGATGCGGATGTCGTCATCCAGCGCCATCTCTAGCTGCGTCCCCGAACGGTCAGTCCAGTCCCTCCTTCACGAGCCGATCCTCAATCCCCTAGCCGGATCGCACCCGAAAGCGGTCCCGCCCAGACCGCTCTATCCCTTAGGTTTTCGCAATTCCGGACGGAAAACCGCCCACGCTTTTCCTGGAATTGCTCATTGGATAATGAAATGTTTAAGGAACCAGCTTGTAGCCGCCGCTTTCTGTCACAAGAATTTCCGCATTGGAAGGATCGCGCTCGATCTTCTGGCGCAGACGGTAGACGTGGGTTTCCAGCGTGTGCGTGGTGACTCCGGAATTATAGCCCCAGACCTCTTCCAGCAGCACGTCGCGCGTCACCACTTTCTGGTCGGCGCGATAGAGGTATTTGATGATCGAGGCTTCCTTCTCCGTCAGCCGCACCTTGGCGCCGCGCGGGTCGATGAGCAGCTTCTGGCTGGGCTTGAACGTGTAGGGGCCGACCGAGAAGGTGGCGTCCTCGCTCTGCTCGTGCTGGCGCAGCTGGGCGCGGATACGCGCCAGAAGCACGGCGAAGCGGAACGGCTTGGTCACGTAGTCGTTGGCGCCGGCCTCGAGCCCGAGGATGGTATCCGAATCGGTGTCATGGCCGGTCAGCATGATGATGGGCGCCTTGTAGCCGCCCTTGCGCAGGATTTTCACCGCCTCGCGGCCATCCATGTCGGGCAGGCCGACATCCATGATGAGCAGGTCGATGAGGCCGCCGCGCGCCGCCGTGACGCCTTTTGCCGCAGTGGCTTCCTGCAGCACGTCGAATTCCTCGTAGAGGGACAGTTGCTCGACCAGTGTGCCGCGCAGGTCGTCATCGTCGTCGACGATCAGGATGGTGCGTGAAGTCATGGATCAATCCGTTGTTTTGAAAAGTGAATTCAGTTGACCGCTGCGTATTTATGCGGAAGCTGGCCGGCACAACAGCCGATCACAGTGATTTGTTCCGTGGCACGATCATACAAGAAAAAACGCGATCGCAATGCAGCCGGCGCAATTTTGGTAAAACAGCTGCGTGTGCTGACCGTGCGGGCGCGGCCCGGCCATCCCACCCAGGGCCTGCTCCAGGCGGGGAAAACCGTGTTTTCCTGCGCATTGGGGCGCGGCGGCATCTCGGCGGACAAGCGCGAGGGCGACGGCGCCACGCCGCTCGGCCCGATGCGGATTCTTTCGGGATATTTCAGGGGCGACCAGTTCGCGGCCGGCCGCCGGACGCGCCTGTCCATGGCGCCGATCGGACCGGACCTCGGCTGGTGCGAGGTGCCGGACGACCGCAATTACAACCGTCCGGTCAAGATCCCCTACGGCGCCAGTCATGAACGCATGCGGCGCGACGACGAGCTCTACGATGCCTGCCTGGTGCTCGATTGGAACATTTCGCCGCGCCGCCGAGGGCGCGGCAGCGCCATCTTCTTCCACCTGGCCCGCCCCGGCTTCACGCCCACGCAAGGCTGCGTCGCGGTGAGCGCGCGCACCATGGCGCGGCTGCTGCCGCTGCTGTCGGACCGGACGGTGGTGCGGGTGGTGAGGTAGGGAGTAGGGAGTAGGGAGTAGGGAGTAGGGAGTAGGGAGTAGGGAGTAGGGAGCATCGCTCCTTGCCTAATGCCTCCCCCCTACTGCCAAATCCCTATCTCCTCGGCTGCTGCCAGCCGATGTCGAGCAGGCCCAGCCGGCCCATTTCGCGATCCATGGCGCGGGCTATGTCCTTGCGGGCGCCGCCGATGTCGCGCAACTGGCTGTCGGTGAGGTCCTCGACGTTGTCGTGCGGAAGATTGACCGCGACCCTGGCCTGACGCAGCCAGTCGCGGATCGCCGGCAGCCAGGCCGGCCGAGCGGCGTATCCGGGGTGAAGAGCAATGTGTGACATGGTGTGATCCGTTCATCCGGACATCAAATCCGGTTTGATGGTGTTTCGATGGTCACATCATGCCCGATTGAAATCTTGGGAGGAAACGAGTAGTTTTTTCTCGATTATCAAGTTTTCTTTGAGGATCTGGGATGGCAACCCTGCTGCCGGGGACGCGGGCGCTGAGGACGCTGGAAGCGGCCGCCCGGCATCTCAATTTCACCCGAGCCGCCGACGAGCTTGGCCTGACGCCGGCCGCCGTCAGCCACCAGATCAAGGAAATAGAGGATCAGCTCGGCATCGTGCTGTTCACCCGCACCAGCCGCACCATCAGGCTGACCGAGGCGGGCACGGTGCTCTACGAGGCCGCGACCGACACGCTCGACCTGCTTGGCCGTGCCGTCATGCGGGCGCGCAAGATGGCGCGCGGGACGGAATTCCTGAAGGTGACGCTGGACGCCCAGTTCGCGGCGAAATGGCTGATGCGGCGCGTCGAGGATTTCCGCAAGCAAAAACCGGGCATCGAGCTGCGGTTCGACATCGCCTATGGGCTGCGCGACTTCGACCTCGACGATGTCGATGTCGGCATCCGCTTCGGCGCCGGCAAATATCCGGGGCTTTGCGCCCACCGCCTGTTCGACAACATCATCATTCCAGTGTGCAGTCCGCGCCTGCTGGCGGCAGGGCCGCCGTTGCGCGAGCCGCGCGATCTCTTCCACCACACGCTCGCCCATATCGAGTGGGCGCGTCAGGGCGTGACGTGGCCGAACTGGCGCATGTGGATGGCGGCGGCCGGCGTCGACGATTTCGACGACAGCCGAACCGTCGTCTTCGGCACATCGACCGATGCGGTCCAGGCCGCGCTCGACGGCAACGCCGTCGCGCTTGCCGATTTCGCCCTGGTGGCAAACGACCTGTCGGAAGGCCGGCTGGTACGGCCCTTCGATCTCAGCATCAGGGTCGCGCCGGAATTCGCCTACTTCCTGGTCTATCCCCAGGCCATGGCCGAGGATCCGCGCATCGTCGCCTTCCGCGAATGGATTCTCGAGGAAGTGGCCAGGACGCCCAGCGCCGACTAGGTGTAGTGCAGTTTTGCCGCAATTCCCTGGGGACGCCATGCGTTTTTCCGGGAGCACCGCTTCAGACGTTTCCTGGAATTGCTCTACCAGCCCGCGCTCCGGCTGTTGTTCAGGAGCGGGCGTTGTGGCCGAAGATCATGCGGGTGTATTTCTTCCAATTCCATTCGAGCTTCTTGTAGAGAAGCGGGCGCTTCTTGCCTGCCACCGATGTGTGGAATGCGCCGTTCTCGCTGCCCTGTTCGACAATCGGCCGTTCGAACCAGAGCATCTCAACCCCCAGTTTCTCGTCCATCTGCTCAATCTGGTGATCGATCGCCGTGTAAATCTTGTTCCGGTCGATCCAGGCGCAGCGAGCCTCGGCGACCGGACGGGTGATGAGATAGGAATCGGCACATCTGGCGTGGAGCGCCGGGTAGAGCCTTTGACCCCGGCGCAGCTTCCAGATCGGCGTATAGTAGTTGCTGCCGTTGCCGAAATAGATGACCGCCTTGCGGTTGGGATCGCCGAGTTCGGCAAGCCCCTGCCGGAACCTGGCGACGAAGTCGCGGGCGAGAAACACGTCGTCCTCGAACACCAGGCAATATGGTTGGTCGGTCTCGAGGAAATCGCGCCAGATGCCGACATGTTTCAACGCCAGCGAAACCGCCGCCGGATGGGTAAAACCGGGCGCCACCAGCTCATCGCGAATCTGCGGGGTGATATCAGGCCGGTCCCATTCGGTGTAGAAATAGACAGGCACGCCGCGCCGCTCGAACTCGCGCACGATGTGCCGGCGCCGGTCTTCATAGCCTTGTTTCACATGGCAGATGCGGGTGAACACCAGGTCGCGGGGAAATCCAGCCTGATCCGCCATCGTCAGCACACCCGTCTCAGCCCGCCGAGGCGCCGAACCAGCCGATCACCGCTCCGATGATCAGCAGCACGCCCAGCCAATGGCCGCCGTCGATAAGGGTCAGGTCCCAGCCGAAATTCTCATAGCGGTGATTGACCGACAGCGTCGTGGCCACGAAGCCAAGCCAGAGCACGAAGCCGAAGATGATACCCGCGAGCAATGTCGGCTCGCCGCCGGTCATCGCGCCGACGACCAGGGCCATGACATAGGCCATCACCAGTTCGGCGATGAAGGAGATGATGAAAGGCAGCGGCGATTTCTTCATCGTCGCCGGATCGAGCTTGGCGGCCTTCAGCCATGGCTTGCTTAACGCCATGTACCAGGCGGCGCCGAACAGCCAGGCGACGACAGCGGCGGCGAAGACGCCCAGCCAGTTCACTGCGGAAAAATCCATGAGTCCCCCTCCGATGCTGTTTTATGCAAACGCCTGTTCGGCGATGACGTCAAGCAAGTCGCCAGACGGTCGTACGCTTGATCTCGGCATCTTCCAATGCCCGCGTCACCGGCACTTCGTAGACGGCCAGCGCCTCCAGTCCCGATCGCGGCAGGTAGGACCGGCCGGGGTCGCCGACCAGAATGTCGGCGCCACGCCGTCTGAGCGCGGAAAACCACTGCATAAGCCGGTCGGCGAAAGGCTTGTCGTAAAAGACGTCGCCGGCCAGGATCACGTCCCAACCGGCATCGGCGCCGATGCAATCGTCGCCGCGGAACTCGACCCTGACGCCATTGGCCCGCGCATTCAGACCGACGGCGGTGCCGCTGAAGGGATCGATGTCGGCAGCGGTCACCTCGGCCGCGCCGGCTCTCGCGGCGGCAATGGCGACGAGGCCGGAACCGGAGGCGAAATCGAGCACGCGCTTGCCCTCCACCAGGGCAGGACTGTCGATGACATAGCGGGCGAGGCCCTGGCCGCCGGCCCAGGCAAAGGCCCAGAAGGGCGGCGGCAGGCCGATCTCGACCAGTTCATCCTCGGTCCGCTGCCACAGATCGTGCGCTTCATCGGCAAGATGAAGCTGGATCTCGGGCACATGCGGCGGCGTCATCAGCGCCGTGTTGTCGAGGATGAATTGCTTCGCGCTGTCCGATGTCAGCACCGTCACGGCGCTGGTGTGAGGCCGCCCATGCGGCAGACTTCCTTCCACTCGGCCGGGGTCACGGGCTGAACCGACAGACGGCCGAGCCGCACCAGCGCCATCTCGCCAAGCTTCGGATTCGCCTTGATGTCGCCCAGTGTCGGCGGGGTCGGCACATCCCTGACGGCGCGGATGTCGACGCATTCCCAGCGCGGATCGTCCGAGGTGGTGTCGGGATGGGCGAGCGCGCAGACCTCGGCGATGCCGACGATGTCGAGGCCCTCATTGGAATGATAGAAGAAGCCGAGATCGCCGATCTGCATGGCTTTCATATTGTTGCGGGCGGCGTAGTTGCGCACGCCGTCCCACTGCGTTCCGGCCTTGCCCTTCGCCTTCAGCATCTCGAAGGAGAATTTGAACGGCTCCGATTTGAACAGCCAGTAGTTCATTCTTCTCCTCCTTGAGGCCAGTTGCGCCGGATCGAAATTAACTAGCCGCCGGCTTGTTGAAGGTCCAGTTCCACGGGCGGATTTCGACGCTTTCGAAGAGCCCCGCCTTGGCGTAGGGGTCGGCGGCCGACAGCGCCTGTGCACCGGCAAGGTCAGGCGCCTCGACGACGACCAGGCTGCCGTTCGGCTTGCCGTCGGCATCAAGGAACGGACCGGCGAAGGCCAGTGTCTTGTCGGCGTTCAGCTTTTCGAGAAACGCGACATGCTCGGGCCTTGTGTCGAGGCGCACCTGCAGGCTTGCGGGCTTGTCCTTGCAAATGAACGCGAACAGCATGTCTTCTTCTCCTGGTCTGGATCAATCGTCGGTTTCGGTCTTCAGCGGGCGGGTCATCAAGGCCGTCACAGCCTGCCGGATGGTGACGGCGCCGTCCAGTATGGCCGCCACGGCGGTGATGATCGGCGCATCGATGCCGCGTTCCGCGGTGATGCGGGCGGCGATCGCCGCCGTCGGCACGCCTTCCGCCAGCGGCAGGCCGGCAAGCGCCTTGCCTTGGCCGAGGGCCAGCCCGTAGGCGAAATTGCGCGACTGCGCCGACGAACAGGTCAGGAGCAGGTCGCCAAGGCCGGAAAGCCCCATCAATGTCTCGGGCCTGGCGCCGAAGGCGGCGCCGATGCGGCGCAGTTCGACGAAGCCCCGCGTCACCATGGCGGCCTGGGCGCTGGCGCCGAGGCCGGCGCCGGTGACGGCGCCGGCGGCGATGGCAAAGACGTTCTTCAACGCGCCGCCAATCTCGACGCCGATCAGGTCGCTGCTCGAATAGCAGCGCAGGTTTTCCGCCGAGAAACGGGCGGCAAGCTCGGTCGCCAGCGCTTCGTCGCCGGCCGCGACCACCACCGCCGTCGGCAGGCCGCGCGCGACATCCGTGGCGAAGCTTGGGCCGGACAGGGCGGCGACCGGATTGCGCGGCAGGATCTCCTCGACGATGGCGGACAGCAAGGCGCCGGTGTCGCGCTCTATGCCCTTGGCGCAAAGGACAAGCGGAATGCCGGCGGGCATATGGTCCTTCACCGCCGCCAGCGTTGCCCGCAATGCCTGCGCCGGCGTCACCGCCAGCACGCAATCGGCGCCGGCGAGCGCTGCCTTGATGTCACCCGTTGCTTCGATGCCGGGCGCGATGGCGATGCCGGGAAGGTAGCGCGGGTTCTCGCCGCGGCCGATCGCGACGACTGTTTCGGGATCGCGTGCGTAGAGCCGCACCGAATGCCCGGCGCGCAACATGGCGAGAGCCAATGCCGTGCCCCAGGCGCCGCCGCCGAGCACAGCGACACGCCAGCCGCCTGGATTGTTCATGTCGCGGCCGCTCCTGGGATCACCGGTCATGCCTTGGCCCCTCGCCTGCCGGAGCCGACCATCGGCGTCGAGACGCTGTCCAGCGGCCAGCGCGAGCGCGGCACGAAATCGAAGCCGTTCTCCTGCGCCATGCCCTCGCGCAGGCGTTCAATGCCGGCCCAGGCGATCATCGCCGCATTGTCGGTGCAAAGTTTCAGCGGCGGCGCGACGAAGGTGAAACCGGCGTCCGCGCAAAGCCTCTCCAGCGTTGCCTTGATGGCGCGGTTGGCGGCGACACCGCCGGCGACGACCAGGGCCGGCTTGTTCGTGCCGGGAAATGTCTCGGTGAACCGCGCCAGCGCGCGGGAAACGCGGTCGGCCAGCGCATCGGCGACGGCGGCCTGGAATGAAGCGCAGATGTCGGCGACATCCTGGTTGCTCAGCGGCTCGATCGCCGTCGCGGCCTGGCGCACGGCGGTCTTCAGGCCGGAGAAGGAGAAGTCCGGCTGGGCCGATCCCTTCATCGGGCGTGGAAAGGCAAAGCGCGACGCATCGCCCGCTTGCGCGGCCTTCTCGACGTTCGGCCCGCCGGGATAGGGCAGGCCCAGCATCTTGGCGGTCTTGTCGAAGGCCTCGCCCAGCGCGTCGTCGATGGTGGTCGCCCAGCGCTGATAGTCGCCGACGCCGCGCACGGCCAGGATCTGGGTATGGCCGCCGGAGACCAGCAGCAGCAGATAGGGGAATTCCAGCCCGTCGGTCAGCCTGGCGGTCAAGGCGTGGCCTTCGAGATGGTTGATGGCGATCAAAGGCTTGCCGGCGGCGGCGGCGATGGCCTTGGCCGTCATCAGCCCGACGATCAGGCCGCCGACCAGACCGGGGCCGGCGGTGGCGGCGATCGCATCTATGCCGGCCAGCGGCATGCCGGCATCGGCCAGAGCCGCCTCGACGATACCGTCCAGCGCCTCGACATGGGCGCGCGCGGCGATCTCGGGCACGACACCGCCGAAGGCGGCGTGTTCCTCGATCTGGGACAGCACCACGTTCGAGAGGATTTTCGGGGACGCGGCGTCGCCCTCCAGCGCCACGACGCTGGCGGCGGTCTCGTCGCAACTCGTCTCAATGCCCAGAACGCGGATCAATTCGTCGCTATCCCAAGAGATTGTATAGAAGGGCGTTCCTCGTTAGGAGAGTGCCCGGAAACGCAAAGCCAGCCGGGGGGTTATCACGGACCGCGCGCCATGCAAACAATCTTGAAAATCGGAACGCGCGGCAGCCCATTGGCTTTGGCCCAGGCGCACGAGACGCAGGCGCGGCTGATGGCCGCGCATGATCTGCCGGCGGCGGCATTCGAGGTCGTCGTCATTTCGACCAGCGGCGACCGCATCCAGGACCGTCCGCTGTCGGAGGCCGGCGGCAAGGGCCTGTTCACCAAGGAGATCGAGGAAGCGCTGCTGGCGGGTGCGATCGACATCGCCGTGCATTCGTCGAAGGACATGCCGACGCAACTGCCCGAGGGATTGGAACTCTCCGCCTTCCTGCCGCGCGAGGATGCGCGCGATGCCTTTGTCGGCAAGGCGGCCAAAACCATCGCCGATCTGCCCGAGGGAGCGAAGGTCGGCTCGTCGTCGCTCCGGCGCCAGGCGCTGATCCGCCGCATGCGGCCCGATCTCGACGTGGTGATGTTCCGCGGCAATGTGCAGACGCGGCTGCGCAAGCTTGAGGAAGGCGTCGCCGCCGGCACCATCCTGGCTTATGCCGGGCTGAAGCGGCTCGGGCTCGAGCATGTCGCCACAGACCTGATGCCGCTCGACATTTTTCCGCCCGCGCCTGGACAAGGTGCGATCGGCATCGAGACCCGCATCGGCGACCGCGAGGTCGAAAAGATGCTCGTGGCGATCCATGACGTGCCGACCGGGCAGGCGCTTGCCTGCGAACGCGCCTTCCTGGCGGCGCTTGACGGTTCCTGCCGCACACCCATCGCTGGCTATGCGGTGATCGAGGCCGGAATGCTCTCTTTCTCCGGACTGATCATCTCGCCCGACGGGACGCAATCGCACACGGTCGAACTGCGGGGGCCGGCGCAGGATGCGTCCCGCATCGGCGACGAGGCCGCGCGCTCGGTGCGGGTCAGCGCCGGCGAAAAGTTCTTCGACGGCTGGCTCTGACAATGCTTCGCGTCCTGGTGACGAGGCCTGAGCCGGGTGCATCGCAAACGGCGCGGCGGCTTCAGGACATGGGGCATCAGCCGATTCTCCTGCCTCTGACCGAAACGACGGCCTTGCCCGCCGATGCCGGACAGGTTCCAGCTGACGTCTCGGCGGTGGCGATCACCAGCGCCAATGCACTGCGCCATGCTTCGAAGGATCTGATCGCCAGGCTTGCTCGGTTGCCTTGCCATGCTGTCGGCAAGCGGACAGCGGAGGCCGCACGCAAGGCTGGATTCCTGTCGGTCAGCGAGGGGCCGGGCGACGCGGAGGCGTTGGCCGACGGCATTGCCGCCGCTCTTGCGGGCCAAGCAGTCGTCTATCTCTGCGGACGGGTAAGGTTTCCGCTGTTCGAGCAGAGGCTGGCGGCGGCCGGAATCCGGGTCCATGCCGTGGAGACATACGACACCCCGGCGATCGGTTACGCGGACGAGGCCATCCTGGCGCGGCTGTCGGCCCAGCCGGTCGATGCGGTGCTGCTCTATTCAGCCAAGGCAGCCGTGGCGATGCAAGACCTGACAAACCGGCCAGCTCTGCGGAAAGCCTTTGAAACGACGCGATTTTTCGCGCTTTCGGAACGCATCGCCGCTGCTTTCGGCGGTGCCGCCGGCAAGGCAATCCGCATCGCCGAACGGCCCGAGGAGGAGGCGCTGCTGGCACTGTTGCGGGCGCGGCGCTGAGCCCGCGTCATCACACCGCCCCTTTTCACCGCTTGGTGATGTGCTAGACCCTTTTTAGAACCATCATGCGCCGCCAGGCGTTGAGACGAAGCGAATTTTGCGGAGCCCAGGCATGGTCAAGACGCCGAAGATGCGACACTCGAAGAGCCGCCGCGAGCCGGTGACGATCGATCTCGAGCCCGGCGCCGTCTCGCGCATTGTCGATGAGGATGCCGCCGGGGAAACCGCCCGGAGCGACGAGGCGAAGGCCGAGGACGCGGTTGGCGCTCCTCCCGGGCCGGAGGTTTCGCAAGAGCCGGTGCATGCCGACCAGACCGACCTCGAGCCCTGGGAACACAGTGATTCCGCGGGACAGACGGCGGCGGATGCACAGGCGGAGGCGAAAGCCGGCGAACCGGAACTGCCTTACCCCGGCTCGGATAAGCCGTCCGGTCCTGGCAAGCCTTCCGATTACAATTTCGAGGACGCAACGGCCAAGACCGCGGACACCAGGGCGGCCGGCGCGAAAACCGACGCAAGGAGCGAACCAATGGCAGCGCAGCCGAAGCGTGGCGGCGTCAACGGCATCGCCGCCGGCATCATTGGCGGCGTCATCGCGCTGGTCGGCGCCGGCGGGCTGCAATTCGCCGGCCTGCTCGGCGCGCCGGGTTCCGGCGCCGGTGTCTCGCTGGATGGCGTCAACGGCGAGATCGCCTCGCTGAAGGGTGAAATCGCCAGCCTGAAGGAAGCGGGCGGCAACAACGGCGCCGCGGCCAGGGTCGATGGACTTTCGGCGGCGCTGGACCAGGTCAAAAGCGATGTCACGGCCCTGAAATCGGCCCTCCAGCAGGGCGGCGCGGGCGACACTGCCGGGCTTGCCGCGCTCGGCGACAAGGTCAAGCAGATCGAGACAGCGGTCGACGCCCTCGGCAAGGCCGCCAGCACGGCGCCGGTCGATCTTGGGCCGCTCAACGAAAAACTCGCCGGTCTCGATGCGCTGGTGAAATCGGCCGGCGACGCGGCGAAGGCGCAGGACGGTCGGCTCGCGGCGCTGGAACAGTCGGTGTCGCAGCTTTCCGGCAAGGTCGACGCGCAGGCATCGCAGCCCAAGATCGCGCTCGCCATCGCCGCTTCGGCGCTGAAGGCAGCACTCGACCGCGGCGCGCCGTTCTCGGCCGAACTCGACACGCTGGCGGCGATATCGCCCAACGCGCCTGAACTCGCGACCTTGCGGTCCTATGCCGAGAAGGGCGTACCGACCCGCACCGAGATCGCCTCGCAGATGGACGCCGCCGCCAATGCCATGGTGGCAGCCGCGACGCCGGTCGACCAGAATGCCGGCTTCCTGCAGAACCTGATGGCGAGCGCCGAATCGCTGGTCAAGGTCCGGCCGATCGGCGCCGTCGAGGGCGCCGGCGCGCCGGAAACCGTGGCGCGCATGGAAGTGGCGGTCAATCAGGGCGACTATGCCAAGGCGCTGAGCGAATACAATTCGCTGCCCGAGGCCGCGAAGGCCGCCGGAGCAGACTTTGCCGGCAAACTGAAGGCGCGCATCGAGGTCGAGACCCAGGTCGACGCCCTGATCTCCGGCGCGATGAAGGCATGAGGGCCAAACGATGATCCGCCTGCTTGCTTTCCTCATCGTCGTCTTCGCGCTCGGACTGGGCTTTGCCTGGCTGGCCGACCGGCCGGGCGACATGGTCGTCACCTTCAGCGGCTACCAGTACCAGGTCAGCCTCATGGTTGCGGCGGTGGCCGTGGTTGCCGTCGTTGCCGCGGTGATGATCCTGTGGTGGCTGATCAAGTCGCTGTGGAACAGCCCCTATACGATCTCGCGCTATTTCCGCGTGCGCCGCCGCGACCGTGGCTACCAGGCGCTGTCGACCGGCATGATCGCCGCCGGCGCGGGTGACGGGGCGCTTGCCCGCAAGAAGACCAAGGAAGCCGCCAAGCTGATCCGCTCCGACCAGGAACCGCTGATCCATCTCCTGGAGGCGCAGGCATCGCTGCTGGAAGGCGACCATGAAGGCGCGCGGCAGAAATTCGAGAGCATGCTCGACGATCCTGAAATGCGGCTGCTCGGCCTGCGCGGGCTCTATCTCGAGGCCGAGCGCCTGGGTGACCGCAACGCGGCGCGCCACTATGCCGGGCGGGCCGCCGCCGTGGCGCCGCAGCTGGCCTGGGCCGCCGAATCGACGCTGGAGGAATTGACGGCGCGCGGCGACTGGGACGGTGCCCTCAAACTGGTCGATGCGCAGAAGTCGACACGGCAGATCGAGCGTGACGCGGCCAGCCGCCGCCGGGCGGTGCTTCTGACCGCCAAGGCGCAATCGCTGGCCGACAGCGATCCCGCCGCCGCAAGGACGGCGGCCCTCGAAGCCAACAAGCTGCGCCCCGATTTTGCCCCCGCCGCCGTTGCCGCCGCCGCCGGGCTGTTCAAGCAGAACGATGTTCGCAAGGGATCGAAGATCCTCGAGACCGCGTGGCGGGCGGAGCCGCATCCGGAAATATCGGAGCTCTACACCCATGCGCGGCCGGGTGATGCCGTGCTCGACCGGCTCAACCGGGCCAAGAAGCTGCAGGAGATGAAGAAGAACCATGCCGAATCGTCGATGACGGTGGCGCGCGCCGCTCTCGACGCGCAGGATTTCTCGACCGCCCGCCGCGAGGCCGAAGCCGCGATCCGCATGGACCGCCGCGAGGGCGCCTATCTGCTGCTGGCCGATATCGAGGAGGCCGAGACCGGCGACCAGGGCAAGGTGCGGCAGCTCCTGTCCAAGGCGGTGCGGGCGCCGCGCGATCCGGCCTGGGTCGCCGACGGCGTCGTGTCGGAACGCTGGGCGCCGGTATCGCCGGTCACCGGAAGGCTCGACGCTTTCGAATGGCGCGCGCCGGTGGAGCGGCTTGGCCGGCTGATCGACAGCCGTGACGATGCGCCTGACGTGACGGTGGCGGCCATCGAAGCGCCGGCAAGGCCGGTTCCGGAAAAGCCGGCCGACGTCATCGAGCACGCCGGCCATAGTAGCGAGGCGGGTGGCAAGGACGCTGGTGAAAAAGACGCTGGTAACAGGCAAGCCGGGGACGATCAGGTCGCCCCGGTCACGGCCGCCGCCTTCGCCGCGGTGCCGGCCGATGCCGAGGCGGTCGAGCCGGCCGAAGAGTTGACGCGCCTGCCCGATGATCCGGGCGTCGATCCGGAAGACGAAGCCGACAAGTCGCCGCGCCGGTTCCGGTTGTTTTGATGCTGGCTGATCCTCTGGCCGTTTGGGAATGAATTGATGTTCGATCGGGTTTTGTCGTTTCTCAGGGATTTGCCGGCCGGCGCTGGCAGACATGCCAGCACGGATGATCCGCGCGTCGCGGCTTCGGCGCTGCTCTACCATGTCATGAACGCCGACGGCGTGCGCCAGGATGTCGAGTGGGAGCGGTTCAAGGCGGTGCTGGCGGAGAGCTATTCGGTCAGCGGCGCCGAGCTCGAAGCACTCGCGGCCGCCGGCGAACGGGCCGACAATGAGGCGATCGACCTCTATGCCTTCACCAGCGTGCTCAAGCGCCATCTCGACGCCGAGGGGCGCAAGGCTTTCATCGGCCTGATGTGGGAGATCGTCTATGCCGATGGCGAGCTGCACGAGCTGGAGGACAATACGGTGTGGCGCGTCGCCGAACTGATCGGCGTCGAGCGCCACGACAGGGTCGAGGCGCGCCGCAAGGCGGCGGCGCAGGCGCCGGGCGCGCGTGGAACGTCAAGCGACGAATAGACCAGCGACGAATAGACGGGATCCCGCCTGCCGATGCCGCGCACGACGAGTTCGAAGCCCAAGATCCTGATCGTTCTGCATCAGGAGAATTCGAGCCCCGGACGCGTCGGCCACATGCTCATCGAAGAGGGCTTCGAGCTCGATATCAGGCGTCCGGCACTGGGCGACGCCTTGCCCGAAACGCTGGACGGCCATGCCGGCACGGTGGTGTTCGGCGGCCCGATGAGCGCCAACGACCAGGACGAATTCGTCCGCCGCGAGACCGACTGGCTGGAAATTCCGCTCCGCGAGAACCGGCCGCTGCTCGGCATCTGCCTGGGAGCGCAGATGCTGGTCAATCATCTGGGCGGCAAGGTCGAGGGCCATGGCGAGGGGCTGGTCGAGATCGGCTGGTACCCGCTCAAGGCGACCGAGGCTGGCCGCAAGCTGATGCACTGGCCCGAAATGGTCTACCAGTTCCATCGCGAGGGCTTTTCGCTGCCGAGCGGCGCGACGCTGTTGGCGACGGCGGAAACCTATCCCAACCAGGCCTTCCGCTATGGCGACAATGCCTGGGGCATCCAGTTCCATGGCGAACTGACCATGGTGATGATGCACCGCTGGGTGGTGCGCGGCGCGCACCGCTTCGAACTGCCCGGCGCGCAGCCCGGCCGCGACCATCTCGGCGGCCGGCTGATCTGGGACATGCATCTGAAACGCTGGCTGGACGAGTTTTTGCGGATGGTGTTTGGCGGAGTGGTGTAGGGGCGGACTGTACCGGACGGGGCTTGCCCAAAAAGCAATCGCCGGGTAGGCGGAGCCTCTTGCGCCCCGTGTATATCGGTCGGACAAAATCTGCCTCCACCTGAAGTCAGACATACCACAACGCTATCGCGCTAGATTGATGTAGATCGTTAACTCGCCGAGAGTTAGCTCACATTGGTGAGGACGTGCCACGAACCACTCCACCAAACTAGGAGTATAAAATTCCCCGAAAAAATAGCATCATAACCGTCGGGCTGTCAGATTCGAGGACCTCTCGTGAATACATCTGAAAAAGGTGACGATCTAGAAGCTAGCTTCTACGAATATCTTGTCGAACAAAAAAATAACGGCGAGCTTCTCTATGGGCTTTATTCACCCGAGAATTGTACAATTTTCAGGAAAAAGGGTATTTTTGTAAGGAGCGAGGGGCAGACGTTCAATTTGATATTGTCATAGAGATTTCTCAGAGGGGGCGAAATAAGCCGTTTTCCTATATTGTTTTCGAGTGCAAGAACTATGAAGGCGGCATTCCCGAGACGTGCGTAACCGATTTCTCGGACAAACTTACGCGAATATTTCGGCATGCAGCTAAAGGCGTTCTAGTCGTATCTTCACGATTGCAATCGGGTGCTGATAGCATCGCCCGGAGCAGAGCCATGGGGATCGTGAAATATGATCAGTCAGGACTCGAAGTTGTAGCTGACCGCAGCATCCGTTATTGCTTAGAGGGCCGTTTCGTAAAGTCGCAAATTTTCCAAAGCGAACGCCCTGTCAAATCTCTGAAATTCTCAGCTTTTCATGACGGAAAGTTCTTCGGCACCATCAATCATTTTTTTCGTAGCCTTCAACCAGGGCCAGCATTGAATGTTGAAGTTGAGGATAAATCAGCCAGAGTTTCTGTGCCATATCTTTCCGCTGAATATATAGAAAAATCGGCCGGCGAGATGCTGGAGAAGGTCGGCTACGAACTTGGCTCAGTCGACCTCCAAAGAATTTGCTCAATTCTTCACATAGACCTAAAATTTAGCGAGCAGGTGATTGAGAACGAGGAAGGAAAACAGGTACTCGGTTCAGCAAATTTTGATCGGAAATCAATCCAGATAAATTTCCATGCGGACAAGAACCGAGAGCGCTTTACACTAGGGCACGAGATTGGCCATTTTTGCTTGAAGCATGATACTTACCTACGATCAGAGACAATTGTTGAGAGGGACCTTTTTATCAACACAGAGAGCGAGGGCATTTTTGACTATGAACGCCTTGAATTTCAGGCCAATTACTTCTCTTCCAACATTATTCTGCCCAATCACGTATTTTGCGTCGCGGTTAATGTAGCCCGACAAAAATTCGACATCCGAGATCGAGGACATGGCTACATATTTGTCGATGATCAGCCGTGCAATTTTGTTCCTTATAACCAATTGCTGCAGGAACTATCATCATATTTTGGAGTCTCGAGACGTGTGGTCGAGATAAAATTGAGAACCATGGGCTTTCTCATTGATCAAAGAATGAGTCGCCAGCCATCGTCGACTGCGCGGCTGGTGAAAGGTACTATTAGACTTGGCCGCTAAATACTCATCGAAAGCCGTAAACAGGCATGCGCCCAAGACACTCGGATAACCGCACTGTGCGCTAGGTCGATTACATAGGGAGTTACGAGGCAGCGCTCTCCTAAACGAAGGCGACGATCACTTGGAAGAACGTCATTGCGGTGGGGACGAAAAGCAACAAGATACCGAGAGAGTATGAAATAAGTGCGGCCGTCCTGCTTCCCAGACGCGAGACATTGAGGAGCCGATAGAGCTCTCCCATTGGATCTGCCAAGGTACCCGGATCGACCTTGCTTCTTCCCTCATCGTATTTGAAATTGGCCGCGTCGTGAGCGAGAGGCTCGGCCTCGGTCCCCAACTCGATCAATCTCAGCAGATATTCGAGATTTCGCGGCTGACAGAAATAGGCCTTCTCAGCGTCGAAAAAGGCGGCCGCCGAATCGTACTTCTTAATCAGCGCTGGGCATCTCAAGCTGTACAGCGCCGCACCTACCGCGATCGAACAGGACCCGAGATATAGGAGAAAGAGCCGAAGCGATGGAACACATTCAGCCGGCTGGCAAAAGTCGCTGTGTAACCTGAGAAACTTCGCAATCTCCGCGTTGAAGAGCAGGAGATACCCGACCAGCGGCACCGCAATGGTAGCTTTAGCAACGGGCGAATTTCCCAATCGTCGAAGAACGCTCCACCTGGACTGGTGATCCAGCAATGCAATTTTAGCCATTCCGCGTGCCGTCCTCCGGATTTAATCATCACTGCCGCGAATCGAAATAGCTAAAATCGACCAATATGACCCGACCGAAATTTGTTCTGGTATTGTACTCGACCCAAAATCCAGAAGAAAGCCGCTAAGTTCTGCACCGTCGAGGATCAGTGTAAGTTGAGAGACGATCAAGAATCAGCAAATTGATAAATAACGCATTTTCAGAATTAGAACTATTCCACGCAAAACCGCCCATTCAAATGCCGAACCTTGCGCAGCGCCGGGAACAGATACGCCCAACAGCCCCGCCACGGCCACAGCCCCGATCCCTCCAACCACACCGGCCGGAACCGTGCCGATCAGCGCCGCCATGGTGCCGGCGCGGAATTCGCCGACGGAGGCGCCTACGAAGACTTGGTTTACGGCGTTGACGCGGCCGCGCGCTTCGTTCGGCGTCCTTAGCTGGATCAGCGTTCCCGGATGTAGACGCTGAATATGTCGGTGGCGCCAAGCGTCATAGGCTGGCCTCCTGTTGCGGCGATCCTGTCGCAAGCGGGGCGACACCGCAAGGGAATTGGCTCTCCCGCGCACAGCCTGTAAGCCGGCGTGCAAAACCCGACATTCAGCAGCCGGCCCCAACTCAGATATTATCTTGACCGGGCCGTTTGGCCGGCCGATCCCATCAGCTGGCTTCGGCGCAGCCTGGTCCGCTTGATCACCGAATCCGGCGGCCGATCAATTCCGCCCGTTCAAGTGCCGCACCTTGCGCAGTGCCGGGAACAGCCAGGCCCACAGCCCCGCGACCGCGACGGCGCCGATACCGCCGACCACCACCGCCGGAACCGTGCCGATCAGTGCCGCCATCGTGCCGGCGCGAAACTCGCCGACCTCGTTGGAGGCACCGACGAAGACCTGGTTGACGGCGTTGACGCGGCCGCGCACTTCGTCCGGGGTCCACAGCTGGATCAGCGTTTCCCTGATATAGACGCTGAACATGTCGGTGGCGCCGAGCAGGGCGAGTGCCGCGATCGACAGCCAGGTCAGGGTGGAGAGGCCGAACAGCACGGTACAGGCCCCGAACGCGGCCACGAAGCTCAGCATGATCTTGCCGGCATGATCGCGGATCGGGTGGCCGGCCAGCCAGACCGCCACGCAGATGGCGCCGATGCCGGGCGCGGAGCGCAGCAGGCCGAGGCCCCAGGGGCTGAGCTGCAGGATGTCGCGCGCATAGACGGGCAGCAGCGCCGAGGCGCCGGAGAGAAGCACGGCGAAGAGATCGAGCGAGATGGCGCCGAGAACGATCTTCTCGCTCCAGATGTAGCGGAATCCGGCAAACAGGGTTTCCATCGTCGGCTTGTCGGTGGCCGTCTGCTGGGCGGGCCTGGGAATGGTGAAGATCAAAAGCGCCGCCACCAGCATCAGGATGGCCGCCGTCGCATAGGCGACCTCCGGCGAAACACCGTAGAGCAGGCCGCCGGCGACGGGGCCGATGATCGTTGCCGTCTGCCAGGCCGACGAATTCCAGGCGATCGCGTTGGCGAAGTCTTCCGGCGGAACGAGGTTGGCGAACAGCGAAGACGACGCGGGACCATAGAAGGCACGGGCGATGCCGAACAGGACCAGCACCATGAAGATCGGCAGCGGGCTGGTCAGCCCGCGCAGCGTCAGCATCAGCAGGGCCAGCGCGCAAGCGCCTTCGACCAGTGTCGACAGGGTCATGATCAGCCGGCGCCCGAACCGGTCGGCGACGACGCCTGTCACCAGCACCAGGAGCAGCGAAGGCAGGAACTGGACGATGCCGACAATGCCGAGATCGAAGGGATCGCGCGTCAGGTCGTAGACCTGCCAGCCGACGGCGACCGAGACGATCATCGTGGCGAAGGTGGTGAGGAAACGCGCCGCCCAGTAGCTGAGGAAGGCTTTGTGCCGGAACGCGGCGTAGCGCTGTTCCGGCGAAGTTTGTTCGACTGTCATGGAAAAAGGCCCCGATGCGCTGGCCGGCGGGGCACTTCCCGAACGGGCGCTGTTCCGGCCAATGAAACTTGATCAAGTTCGGCGCGCATATGCGTCAGAATGCGGCCGGGATCAAGCGCCTTTCACCGCGCACCGACGACCGCACGAGGAAGTTACCGGCGCAGCGCGGCCGAAATGGCGTCCAGTCCGCCCCTCAGCTCGGCCTCGGTCGGCCAGCCGAAGCCGACGCGGAAGAAGCGCTTTTCCATCTCGAACCAGTGGCCGGGACCGACATAGGTGCCGTGGTTCTCCAGCAGCTCGACATAGAACCGGTCGAGGTCGAAGCCGGGCTCGACATTGAGGCGCGGGAAGCCGACGACACCGCCTTCCGGCCGGACCCAGTCGACCAACGGCTCCTTGTCGATCCAGGCCTGGACGATATCGCGACGTTTCGCCATTTCGGGCAGCAAGGTCGCCAGGAACGCGTCGCGCCGCTCAAGCATGCCGCGCGCGATGCCCTCGTCGATGACGCTGCCGCAGATGCCGATCTGCTCCTTGGCGGCGAGGAAGGTCTCCTGGAGCTGCGCGTCGCAGGTGATGAGCCAGCCGATGCGGATGCCGGGGATGCCGAAGGCCTTCGACAGCGACGAGACGCTGATCGCCTTAGGGCTGAGCGATGCCGCCGATGGCAGGCGCCTGCCATAGGAAAGGTCGCGATAGGTCTCGTCGACCAGCAGATGACAGCCGTGGCTTTCAGCCAGCGCCACCAGCGCGTCGAGGTCGGTGCGCGACATCATCGTGCCGGTCGGGTTGTGCGGGCAGGTGACGCTGATCAGCCGGGTGTTAGGCCGGATCGCGGCCTTGACGGCTTCGACATCGATCGCGAAACCGGTCTCGAAGCCGAGATCGACGAAGCTGATGGCGCAGCCGATCGCCCGCGGGGTTTCGATGTTGGTGGCGTAATTGGGCCTGATGACGACGAGATGATCGCTCGCCGACAGCAGCGAGGTCGAGATGATGAACAGCGCGCCGGCGGCGCCCGCGGTGACAAGCACATCGTCCGGCGAGATGCCGGCATCCTGCGCCGCGACCAGCGCGCGCAATTCCTTGTCGCCACGGTGCTCGCCATAGAACAGCGTCAGGTCGGGTACGGACAGGCCGATGTCGGAGAGTTTCTGGTCGGCGATCGAGCTTTCCGAAAGATTGTAGCGGATACGGTCGTAGCCGTATTCCTCCGGCGCCTCTTTCTCGATGACCATCCTGGTGTAGTTCATGGCTTCCCCCTCAAAGAACTTCCAAGGTTCATCCAAGCCACAAAAACACGAAGCCTGCCAAGGCGGTTTCGCCGGCAGGCTTCTATTCCAGTCGTTCTAATTGTTGGCTCAGCGTCGACCGCTCAGGCCGAGACCTTGGCCTTCCGGCCCTTGGCCTTGGCGGGCGCCGGCTCGACGGCCTTGCGGCCGAGGCCGATCGACTTCGCCAGCTCCGAACGCGAGGCTGCGTAGTTGGGGGCGACCATCGGGTAGTCCGACGGCAAGCCCCATTTGGCGCGGTAGGCGTCCGGCGTCAGGCCGAAATGGACGCCCAGATGACGCTTCAGCGATTTGAATTTCTTGCCGTCCTCGAGGCAGATGATGAAATCCGGCGTCACCGACTTCTTGGGGTTGACCGCAGGCACCAGCGGTTCGGCGACCGGGACAGCCGGCTTGCCGAGGCCACCGATCGAGGTGGCGACGCTGGCGATCAGATCCGCAAGGCCGGAGGCGGGCAAGCGATTCTTCTCGACGTAAGCGGATACGATATGGGCGGTCAGCTCCAGAAGGTCGATGTCCTTGCGGGCTTCGTTGCTATCGTCGGTCAAATCTATTTCCTCCGTCTATGACGCGTGGCTTCGAAAATCGGGATCGTTTTCGAAGCGCCGCCGCCCCAATTCAAAGTGCTGGAGCGGCTCTCACGTGTGCCTTGGGCGCGTTGCAGTGTAATTTTGACGAAATTCGTAGTCGGCAAATCTGGGCGGCGCAATCACTGATGTGGCGCCACACGGTATTTTGAACAACTATACTAAACTGTAATAATATCAGACGATCAGCGCCTTGTCTCGCCACAGACGAAATCCGCCTTCGAAGGCGCGTGTGTTGTCACCGCGCCTGGATCCGGCGGGCAGTTCGTCGAGCTTGTCGACATTGCCGCCGCCGATGACGATATAGTCGGGCTGCAAGGCGGCGCGCAGCCGCTCGGCGACGTCGAAGACATATTTGCGCCACTTCTTCTTGCCGCGTTTTTCCAGTCCGCGCTCGCCGACATAGTCCTCGAAGCTCGCACCCTTCCTGTAGGGAAGATGGGCCAGCTCCATCGGCTGGCCGACATTGTCGAGCACCATCGCGGCGCCCAGCCCCGTCCCCAGCCCGAGAAACAGCATGCGGCCGCCCTCGTAGCTGCCGATGGCCTGCATCAGCGCGTCATTGACCACCTTGACCGGTTTGCCGAATTCGGCGGCGAAGTCGAAGCCGGCCCAGCCCTTGCCGAGGTTCATGGGGTCGCGCGTCGGCTTGTTCTGGCGCACCGGGCCTGGATAACCCATCGAGACGACATCGTAGGACAGGCCCTCGGCGAGCGCCTTCACCTTGTCGATCATCTGCCTCGGCGTCAGGCCGGGGCCGGAATCGGCCCGGCGCTCTGCTCCGCCGGCGCTGGTGAGGATCTTGACGTGCGAGCCGCCAATGTCGATCGCCAGCACGACCTTTTCCGGACCGGATGCCGTCTTCTTCACCGCCTTGGCCATTGCGTCCCTCCGTTGATGCCATCCGGGCGTTCATGCCACCGGGTCGATCCAGCCATTGGGCGGGCCGAAGCCGGCCATGGCGTCCGCCGGCCCCCAGGTCTTTGGCTCGTAGATGTGTGGCGGCGTGGTGTCGCCGAGCACCGGGCCGACGATGCGCCAGGCGAGTTCGGCGGCGTCCTGCCGGGTGAAGAGCTGGCCGTTGCCGTTCATGGCGTCGCCGATCAGCCGCTCATAGGGCGGCATGTCGCCCTTCGAGTCGTCCAGCGCGGTGAGTTCCACCTGCTCGCCGATCATGTCGTCGCCGGGCGCCTTGCGCTGGGCGCCGATGGCGATCATCACCTGCGGGTCGATGCGGAAGCGCACGTAGTTGTGGTCGGCGGGCTTGATCGGGTCGAAGACGTCAAGCGGCGGCCGCTTCAGCCGCACCACCACTTCCGTGACATGCACCGGCATGTTCTTGCCGGCGCGGATGAAGAACGGCACGTCCTGCCAGCGCCAGGTGTCGACGAAGAAACGCACCGCAGCAAAAGTCTCGACGGGCGAATTCGGCTTCACGCCGGGCTCGGCGAGATAGCCGGTGAACTGGCCGCGCACGACGTCATCCTTGGTCAGGGTCCGGATCGCCCGGAGCACCTGCACCTTCTCGTCGATCAGGTCGTCGGCGGAGCGGCCGACCGGCGGCTCCATGGCGAGCAGCAGGAGGATGTTGAGCAGATGGTTCTCGATGACATCGCGGATGCAGCCGACATCGTCATAGAACTTGCCGCGCCCTTCGACGCCGAAATCCTCGGCCATGGTGATCTGCACGCTCTCGACGAAATTGCGGTTCCAGATCGGTTCGAGGAAGGAATTGGCAAAGCGGAAATAGAGCAGGTTCTGGATCGCTTCCTTGCCGAGATAGTGGTCGATGCGGAAGATCGACTGTTCGTCGAACACCAGGTGCAGCACCCGGTTCAGCCAGCGCGCCGATTGCAGGTCGTGGCCAAAGGGCTTTTCCACCATCAGCCTTGCGCCATGCGCGGTGCCGGATTGCTCCAGCCCCTGCACGACGGTCTCGAACATGGTCGGCGGCACCGCCATGTAGTGCAGGGGCCGCTGCGCGCTTCCCAGCGCGGTCTTCAACTTCTCGAAAGTGGCTGGGTCGCGGTAATCGCCGCTGACATAACGCAGCTGCGAGGCGAGCTTTGCGAACACTTTCTCGTCGACCTGGCCAAGCGCATTGACGATGCCGTCGCGGGCGCGGTCCTGCAGTTGTTTCAGGTCCCAGGCGTCGAAGGCGACGCCGATCACCGGCTCGGTGAGCGTGCCCTTGGCGACCATCTGGTAGAGGGCCGGAAATATCTTCTTGTGGGCGAGGTCGCCGGTCGCTCCGAAGAGCACCAGCGTGTCGGACCGTTCCTGGCTCATGCTTGCGTCTCCCGCTGTGGCGTCACTGGCCGGCCTTGGGCTTCTCGACATGGCCGCCGAAGGCGTAGCGCATGGCGGACAGCAGCTTGTCGGCGAATTCGGATTCGCCCTGCGAGGAGAAGCGGTCGAACAGCGCCGAGGACAGGACCGGCGCCGGCACGCCGGTGTCGATCGCCGCCTTCAGCGTCCAGCGTCCTTCGCCGGAATCCGAGACGCGGCCGCCGAACTGGGCGAGACCCGGATCGCTCTTCAGCGCGCCGGCGGTCAGATCGAGCAGCCACGAGCCGATGACGCTGCCATGGCGCCAGACCTCGGCCACCTGAGGCAGGTCGATGTCGAACTGGTAGTATTGCGGGTTTTCCAGCGGGCTGGTCTCGGCGTCCGCCGTCCTTTGACGCTTGCCGGCATTGGCCGACTTCAGGATGTTCATGCCTTCGGCATAGGCGGCCATGACGCCGTATTCGATGCCGTTGTGAACCATCTTGACGAAATGGCCGGCGCCGCTCGGTCCACAATGCAGATAGCCATAGGGCGCGGTGCCGGCGGCCTTGTCCGGAGTGGGCGCGCCGGCGTCGAGGCCCGGCGCCAGCGTGGCGAAGACCGGATCGAGATGCCGGATCGCTTCATCGGGTCCGCCGATCATCAGGCAATAGCCGCGGTCGAGGCCCCAGACGCCGCCGCTGGTGCCGACATCGACATAGTGCAGGCCCTTGGCCGCTAGTTCGGCCGCCTGGTCGACGGCGTCGTGGTAGTAGGAATTGCCGCCGTCGATGATGATGTCGCCGGGTTCCATCAGCGCCGCGACCTGGTCGGCGATCTTGCCGGTGATCGCCGCCGGCAGCATCAGCCAGACGCAGCGCGGCTTGGCGAGTTTGCCGACGAACTCCTCCATCGAGGCGGCGCCAATGGCGCCGTCGGTCGCCAGCGCCGCGACGCTGGCCGGGTTGATGTCGTAGACGACGCATTCATGCTTGTCGCGCATCAGGCGGCGCACCATGTTGGCGCCCATCCGGCCCAGTCCCATCATTCCGATCTGCATGGTTTCGTCCCTGTTTCCTGAAAGAGTGCTGGATTTCCTGGAGAAAGGTCTACTGGCTGTCCCGGTCGCCTAATATGACGGAGAAGTCGACATTCTCCCAATCGCCGGTCCCGGGCCAGAAAAAAGTGAAGATCAGCGAGCTTCCGCTGGGGAGGCTGGTGACGGGCAGATCGACAAGATGGATGCCGAATGCGTTCTCCCGCGTCTTACTGTCGTGGGCGCTGGCCCAGTTGTCGGTGCTCCAATGAACCGTGGCGGCGGCCAGAAGCTCGATGCGCAATGCCTTGTCGGCAGGCAAGCCGCGGATCTTGTTGTTGAAGCGCCATATCCTGAAGGGCGACGTGGTGTTGTCCTCGACATAGCGCCTCACCCCTTGCGGCGGCATGTCGAAAACGGCGCCGTCGCGCAGTGAGCGCAAGAGCTTGATGTGCTCGGAATGGGCCCAGACCAGCGGCATGGCGCTGCCCGAGGGCCTGCCATGCAGCAATTCGCGGTCGGCCAGATCGGCGCCGTCCCAGACCTGCTCCGGCAGCAGGCCGCCGGGCTCGGCCGAACCTTCCAGCGCCGTAAGCAGACCGAGAGCGGCGTCCTTGCGGCCAGCCGCCAGTTCGTAATGGGCGCGTTCACCGGCCAGCAGGGGCCAGGGTCGTCCCTGGCCGGTGCCGTCGAAAGGGGCGCCGTCCTCGTGCTCGCCATAGCCGTCGCCGTCATAACGATACCAGAGCGGGCCCTGCGGCAGGTCGCGGCGCAACCGCGCATCGATGACCTTGACCGTGTTGGCGATGCGCGGATCATCGGCCGCCCTCAGGCCGAAGCGCACCAGCGCCAGCGCGTCCGGGCTGACGATTTCCTGCGCGGGCCGGTCTGCGTCGCCCGGCGGCCGGTTCTTGATCGGGACATAACCGTCCTTCGGCGATCCGGCCTCCGCGCTGTCGGGCGGCGCGATGCGGACATAGTAACCTTCGACACCCACGGCCTTGCAGACATCGGTGCCGGTGACATAGGTCCAGCGTTCGACCTGGTCGTTCCAGCAGTCGGCGGTCTCGCGCAGATAGGCCGCTTCCCCGCTCTTGCCGCAGGCGTCGAGTAGGTCGGCGCCGGCAAGCAGCGCGGCGATCTCTACCGAGAGCGTGAACGGGCTGAAGCCGGCATCCTCCTCCCAGCGGTCCTCGCCGGTGACGGGTCCGTTGCGCGTGACATAGCCGGCAGCCTTCTCGATCATCGGCTGGAAAGTCTTCAGTCTTGCGCGCGGCAAATGGCCGGCCCGATGCAAGGCATCGGCCAGCAGCAGAGGGAAGGCGCATTCATCCATCTGGATGCCGGGCCAGTAAGCCGACCCGTCGAGCCAGGCATTTTGCGGCCAGTGGCCGTCCGGCTGCTGGATGGAGCGCAGATATTCTAGGATCTGCAGCGCCGAGGCGGCATCGCCGGCGGCGAGAAAGCCGCCCGCCGTCTCGACAAGGTCGCGCGGCCAGACCAGATGGTAACCGCCGAGATCGTCATCGCCCTTGTTGAAGCCCCACGGGATCGACAGGCTGGCGACCGCCGCGCCTGGTGTCGCGACCGACCGGTGCGTCGCCAGGACCGCCGTGCTGGTCCGGTAGCTGTTGGTCCCGGGCCGGTCGAGAGGCTGCAGGCCGTGCTGCCATTTGCGCCAGTTGGCGACATAGGATTTCGCCGCTGGTTCGAAGCCTCGCTTCAAGCTGGCAAGGGCGTTGCCGGCGGCCTCGGCGGGCGTCGCGCCAAAGCCCAGAGCCAGCGAGGCCTTGTTGCTCGCAGGCGTGAAGCCGATCTCGCCGGTCAACGCGACATTGCCGTCCTCGGCGCGCTGGCAGGCGGGATCGAGCTTGCCAGTGTTGTGCAGCTGCTGCCAGCCGTCGGAGAAGCCGACATAGCCGGCCGAACAGTTGCCCCAGGGCAGCGACGAGGCAAGCGCCAGGCAAGTGCCTCGCCCCGAGGCGAAAAGCACCGTCTTGCCCTCGTGGTCGCCGACCCAGGCGGTGTTGCCCATGCCGGCATTGACCAGATGCGGCGCCAGAAGCACATGGACGCGGTAGTCGCCGGCGGAGCCCTTGAGCGGCGTGAAGGTGATCTCCTGCAGCAATGTCGGGCGGGCCGGGTCGGCGAGGATGCGCTTGTCGATCCGATAGACATCAGTCGTGTTTGTCAGCCTGTAGGCGGGCACCCCGGCCTCGAAGGGCTCGATCGCATGCGCGGCATCGCGCTTCTCTTCCGAGAAATAACCGTCTGGGCCGGTGACGATCAGGCCGAGGTCGCGGGTGCAGGCGCTGTCGAGGCGCGGATAGTAGATCTCGTTCAGGATGCCGTGGCTGATGGTGAACCAGAGCGGGCTTTTGGCTGAAAGCGCGGTTCCGACGCCGCTCTTGGCGCTTGATGTCCATCGCGCCGGAATCCCCGGGGCGCCCTGAGCAACCGTCGGCGTCACTGCCATGCATTGGCCTCCTGCCGCCGTTCCTAGACCAGGAGCGGACGGCTTTTCAATCGTCGCACCGCAAGTTGATCGCCGGTGCCGCAGCGTCAGCCGACGTTGACAGCGGTACCATCAAGCGGCCACTATTTCGAGAAGCTGGGAGGAATACGCAAAAAGGGTCACGCCGCAGTGCCATGCGCTGCGGTGTCGCGTACAGCGAGGCGGTAGGGAGGAGACATGGCGGAGGTATCTGCCCGACTGATCGACCGGCTGCTGGCGATCTCGCGGGCGCTGGCCGGCCACATCGATCCGGGTTCCGCGTTCCGGGCGACGGCGATCGAGATCGGCACGCTCATTCCCCATGACCATATCGACCTGGCGGTGCTCACGCTGGATGGGCGCATGCATGCCTGCTACGAAGCCGGCTTCCATACCAGCTGGAGCGAGCTTGCCCAGCATCCGGTCGAGGGCAGCCCCATTCGTTGCGTGCTGTGGGGCCATACACCCTACCTGCTGTCGGACAATGCGCTCGCCGACGATCGTTTCCACTTCGAGGGCGCCTTCGACGAGCCGATCTTCGCCGCCAAGCTGCGCAGCCGCATCATCGTGCCGCTCAGGGCGCGGGGCAGCGTGATCGGCGCGCTCAACATCAGCCGGCACGAGGCTGGATGTTACACGCAGGCCGATGTGCAGGTCGCCCAGCAATGCGCCGACCTGATCGGTCCCTACATTTTCGCGCTGATCCAGACCGAAGAGGCGCGCCGCGCCATGCTGGCCGAGAGCGATGCGCGCAACCACGCCGAGCTGCTGAGGGTCGGTGCCTCGCAGTTGACCGAGGGCATGGAGCGCGAGCGTCGCCGCATGGCCATGGACCTGCACGACCAGACGCTTGGCGACCTGGCCCGCATAGCGCGGCAGGTGTCGGCGTTCCGCAGCCGGGGCGTGGCGCGGGCGGCGCAGCTTGCCGATCTCGAACAGGAGATCGCCGGCTGCCTTGCCGAACTGCGCCACATCGTCGACGACATGCGTCCGAGCGTGCTCGAACTGTTCGGCCTGCGCGACGCGGTCGAGGCGCATCTCAACCGCAGCGTGGCAAGAGCCAAGCCGCCTATCGCGGTGCGCATCGCCGACAGCAGCGACGGCAGCGCCGACACCATGTCGGAAACGCTGCGCACGGCGCTCTACCGGATCGTCCAGGAGGCCATCAACAATGCCGTGCGCCATGCTGGACCGGGCCGCATCGATGTGCAGCTGTCATCGACCGACAGCGTGTTCCGGGTCGTGGTCACCGATGACGGGCTTGGCTGCGGCGCCGTGGACCCCGCCGCCCAGGGCGGCATCGGCCACATGCACACGCGCGCGGCGCTGGTCGGCGCGCGTTTGCGCTTCGAGCCGGTCAGCCGCAAGGGCGGCACGCGCGTGGTGATCGAGATCGATCGCACGCCACCGAGGAACGCGAAGATAATTCCGGCTGAACGGGCGGTGGTGGAGACGGTCTGATGCTGGTCATGATTGCCGAGAACGACGGCCTGCACCGCAGCTTCGCGCGGCGCACGGTGGAACAGTTGTGGCCTGATGACGTCGAGGTGATCGAAGCCGGCGACGGGCAGGACGCCATCAGCCTGGCGGCAGAGCACGAGCCGCCGCATGTCGTGCTCGACCTGCAATTGCCCAAGGCGACGGGTATCGAGGTGGCTCGTGCCATCTGGAGCCGCCGCGCCGGCACGCATATCCTGTTTTGGTCGAATTTCGCCGACGAGGCCTATGTGCGGGGCGTGGCGCGCATCGTGCCGCCGGGGTCGGTCTATGGCTATGTGCTGAAATCGGCGACCGAGGAAGGCATGCGCTCGGCGCTACGCGGCGTGTTCCGTGAGGGTCACTGCATCATCGACCGCGAGATACGAGGCATTCAGCATCGCGTCCAGGACCGGTTCGAGGGCATCACCGATGGCGAGTACGAAAGCCTGATCGACATCGCGCTCGGCCTGACCGACCGGGCGATCGCCGCCCGGCGCGGGCTGTCGATCCGCGGCGCGCAAAGCCGCATCAAGCATGTCTACGACAAGCTCGGCATCGCGCCGCCGGAAGAGGGCGCGGGCGAGGCCTCCGTCTTCAACTCCCGCACGCGGGCGATCTACCTCGCCCTGGCGCGGGGCCTGGTCAACGTCGATGCCCTGCGTCGCGAACAGGACCAGCTCGACGCCTGGCTGGCGCAGGCGATACCCTTGCAGGAGTAGGCCTCCCAAGGAGGCATCGCGCCGACTGTGCAAAACCACAGTCGGCGATGGGCATAGACCGGTATCGCCCGGCTTCCATCCTGACTAGGTTTTTGTCCTACAAAAAGAAAAACGGACAAATATCGGGGAGGTGCCCATGCCGTTCGTCAGCATACGGATACTCGAGGGCCATTCGCAAAAGCGCAAGAACGAGATTTCGCGCCGCGTCACCGATGCGATCAGCGAGATCGCCGAACTGCCCAGGGAAGCGATCTGGGTGGTGATCGAGGATGTGCCGGGCAGCGACTGGTTCGTGGGCGGCGCACCGGTGCGCGAGCCGAAGAACGCGTAATGTCGATCCAGGCGCGTGCCCATCGATCCGGCTTCGACGACGTCGTCGGCAACGCGGCGATGGAACGGCTCGCCACGGGCTACGGCTTCATCGAGGGGCCGGTGTGGCATCCCTATGAGAAATGGCTGGTCTTTTCCGATATTCCGGCAGGCCGCATGCATCGCAGGCTCGCCTCGGGCGCAATCGAGCTGTTCCGGGAGCCCAGCGGGATGGCCAACGGCAACACGCTCGACCGCCAAGGCCGGCTGGTGACCTGCGAGCACGCGACCAGCCGGGTGACACGCGCCGAACCGAACGGCACCACGACCATTCTCGCCACCCATTACCGGGACAGGCAGCTCAACAGTCCGAACGACATCGTCGTCGCCACCGGAGGGTCGATCTACTTTACCGATCCGAGCTATGGCCGGGTGGAGTTCTATGGCGTGCCGAGGCCGCAGGAACTGTCGTTCCAGGGCGTCTACCGGATCGACGGCGACGGCGGCCGGCTGACCTTGCTGGCGGACGATTTCGTGCAGCCGAACGGGCTCTGCTTCTCGCTCGATGAATCGCGGCTGTTCGTCAACGACACGGAACGCGGCCATGTCAGGGTGTTCGGCGTTGAGGCGAATGGCGACCTCAATGGCGGTGCGGTGTGGGCGGTGACCGAAGGCGACGAGCCGGGTTCGCCGGACGGCATGAAGATCGACAGCCGCGGCAACCTCTATTGCACCGGGCCTGGCGGCATCCATGTCTTCGATGCCTCGGGCGAACTTCTCGGCGTCATCGCGACGCCTGAATATTGTGCCAATTTCACCTTCGGCGATGACGATTTCCGAAGCCTATACATTGCAGCCTCGACGTCGCTCTACCGGTTGAGGGTGCGCGTGCCGGGGCTCAGGCTGTTTTGAGCCGTATGCCCGCGTGAGACGGGAGTGAAGCCGGTCCGCAAGGATCCATGGAAGTGCAGCAGTCAACATCTGGGAGGATAATCGACATGAAGAAACTACTCGTCCTGAGCGCTCTGGCGGCGATGCTCGCCTCGGGCACCGCGCTTGCCGACACGAGCGGCAAGAAGATCGCGTTCTCCAACAACTATGCCGGTAATTCCTGGCGCCAGGCGATGCTCGACAGCTACGGCATCGTCACCAAGAAGGCGGTCGACGACAAGATCGTCGGCGCCGCAGACATCTTCACCACCGCCGACAAGGAAGTGCCGACCCAGGCTGCCCAGGTGCAGAACCTGATCCTGCAAGGCTATGACGCCATCGTCATCAACGCGGCCTCGCCGGATGCGCTCAACGGCGCCATCAAGCAGGCCTGCGACGCCGGCATCGTCGTCGTCTCCTTCGACGGCATCGTCACCGAGCCCTGTGCCTACCGTGTCGTCGTCGACTTCAAGGACATGGGCAAGCAGGAAGTCGAGCAGATGGCCAAGTTCCAGCCGAAGGGCGGCAACCTGCTCGAAATCCGCGGCCTTGCCGGCACCTCGATCGACGACGCCATCCATGCCGGCATCCTGGAGGGGGTTGCCGCCCATCCCGAGTTCAAGATCGTCGGCTCGGTCACCGGCGACTGGGACCAGACCACGGCGCAGAAGGCGGTCGCGACCATCCTGCCCTCGCTGCCCGAGATCGTCGGTGTCGTCGACCAGGGCGGCGACGGCTATGGCGCGGCACAGGCCTTCGCCGCCGCCGGCAAGCCGCGTCCGACCATCATCATGGGCAACCGCCAGGACGAACTGAAATGGTGGAAGGAACAGAAGGACAAGGACGGCTACCAGACCTGGTCTGCATCGATCGCGCCCGGCGTGTCGTCGCTCGCCTTCTGGGTGGCGCAGCAGGTGCTCGACGGCCGCAAGGACATTCCGCACGACCTTCTGGTGCCCTATCTCGCCTTCACCCAGGACGATTTCGAGGCCGCGCTGCCGAAGATCAAGGAAGGCGGCGTCGCGACGCACGAATACAGCCAGGAAGACGCCATCGCCGCCATCAAGGCCAACATCAAGTGATGATGGCGTTGCCGTCCGTATCGCCGAGCGAGTATCGTTGAGCATGGCTGGGGCGGACATCAGACTGAACGGCGCCGAAAAACATTTCGGCGCCGCCAATGTTGAGATCGTAAGACTTGACGGCGCCGAAAAGCATTTCGGCGCTGTCAGGGCACTGGGCGGCGTGGATTTCCACGTCGGACCGGGCGAATGCGTCGGCCTGGTCGGCCACAATGGCGCCGGCAAATCGACGCTGATGCATATGGTGGCGGGCACGCTCACGCCCGACAGCGGCACGATCGGCGTGCACGGCGCCGTCGAGGACAATTACTCGGTGTCGCGGGCGCAGCAGCTCGGCATACGCTGCGTGTTCCAGGAACTGTCGCTCTGCCCCAATTTGAGCGTTGCCGAGAACACGCGCATCAATCACGCCGCGCTCACCGGCCTGGGCTGGCGGCGCAGGGCGGCCAACCTGATCGCGGCCAAGCTGGACGAGATCTTTCCGGACCACGGCATTTCGGCCGCCGACATTGTCGGCGACCTGTCGATCGGGCGACGCCAGATGGTGGAGGTGGCGCGTGCCTTCACGGTGACCCGGGACCGGCTCGATCTCGTCATTCTGGACGAGCCGACATCGTCGCTGGACGCGCATACATCAGGCCAGTTGCTCGCCTTCGTGCGCCGCTTCGTCGCCGGCGGCGGCAGCTGCATCCTGATCTCGCATGTGCTGGGCGAGGTGCTGCGCAACGCCGACCGCATCGTGGTGATGCGTGACGGCAAGGTGGTGGCGTCGGATGCGGCCGCCGCATTCGACCGTGATCGCCTGGTGGCGGTAATGGGCGGAGCGGAAGCGCACAGGAAGAGCGCGGTGCAAGCCGCAGCCAAGGCTGGCGCCAGTCCGTTGCGCGTTCGCGCCAGGCCCGCCGGGCAGATGGACGGCAAGGATCTCGTGGCCTGCGCGGGCGAGATCATCGGCCTCGCCGGCCTTGCCGGTCATGGGCAGACCGACCTTCTGCTGCAAGTCTTTGCCGGGGCAGCGCGGGCGAAGGCCGGCATCGAGGTGACGGCGCCGGTGGCGCTGGTCGCCGGCGACCGCCAGTCGGACGGCATCTTTCCGCAATGGTCGATATCAGAGAATATCGGTATCCGCTCGCTGTCGCGGCTGCGCAACGGGCTGCTGATCTCGCCGCGTCGCGAGGCCGAGCTCGCCGACTTCTGGCAGAAGAAGATCGGCATCCGTACGCCCGACATGAACAACAACATCTTCTCGCTGTCGGGCGGCAACCAGCAGAAGGCGCTGTTCGCCCGCGCGCTGGGATCGGACGCCGGGATCGTGCTGATGGACGATCCAATGCGCGGCGTCGACATCGGCACCAAGCTCGAGGTCTACGACCTCGTGCGCGAGGAAGCGAGCCGGGGCCGCACATTCCTCTGGTACACGACGGAAACCGAAGAGCTCGACAATTGCGATCACATCTACGTCTTCAAGAACGGCCGGATCGTCGCCAACCTGACCCGCGACGAACTGACGGAGGAAAAGATCATACAGTCCTCGTTCGGCGACGCGGCCTGAGATGACGGCAGCTCCCATCGACACCGGCTTCAAGGGATCGGCGGCGCGCAATGCGGCGGCCCGCGCGCGCCTGCTGCGCGGCCTTCTGCCGGCGCTGTCGCTGGCGCTGGTGCTGCTCGCCATCGCCTGGCTCAATCCGCGCGCCATCAGCTATTTCGGCTTCAACCTGATGCTGAACCTGGCGATCCCGATCGCGCTGGCGACGATCGCGCAGATGTTCGTCATCGCAGGCAACGAACTCGACCTGTCGATCGGCACCTTCGTCGGCTTTGTCGGCTGCGTCACCGCGACCTGGCTGAAGGAGGCGCCGCTGATCGGCGTCCTGATCCTGCTCGGCTCGATCGGCGTCTATGCGCTGCTCGGCGCGCTGATTCATCTGCGCAACCTGCCCTCCATCGTGGTGACGCTGGGCATGAGCTTCGTCTGGCAGGGGCTTGCCATCCTCGTTCTGCCCAAGCCGGGCGGCAAGGCGCCGGACTGGCTGCTGGCGATCATGTCGTTGAAGCCGCCTTTCGTTCCCTTCCCGATCATCGCGGCGTTGCTGATCGGCCTGGTCGTCCATTTCGGTCTGATGCGGACCTCTTACGGCACGATCCTGCGCGGGTCCGGCGGCAATCCGGCGGCGCTTCGGCGCGCCGGCTGGTCGCTGCTCTGGACCAAGGTGGCGCTGTTCTCGCTGACCGGCCTGTTCGGCGTGCTGTCGGGCATGGCGCTGATCGGCATCACCACTTCGGCGGATGCCAATATCGGCAATGGCTACACGCTGCTGTCGATCGCCGGCGTCATCCTGGGCGGCGGCGAATTCGTCGGCGGCCGGGTGTCGCCGATCGGGGCGGTGATCGGCGCGCTGACCTTGGCGCTGGCCGCCTCGCCGCTGCTGACCTTCATGCACATTCCGCCCGACTGGCAGGTGGCCGCCAATGGCGCCATCCTCATCATCGTCCTGGCGGCGCGCGTGCTGATCAGCCGCAAGGAGAGGTGAGTGATGGCTTCGCTGAAGGCGCTGGTCACCAAACCGTGGATCTGGTCGTTCGTCGGCGCGCTTCTGGTGTGGCTGGTCACGATCGCCTTCACCGGCGGTTACGGCGCCGGCGGCATGGTGACTGCGGCGCTGTCGCTGGCCGTGTTCACGGTCATCGTCGGTGTCGGCCAGATGTTCGTCATCACGCTCGGGCCGGGCAATGTCGACCTGTCGCTGCCGGCCAATATCGGGCTCGCCAGCGCGGTGGCCATGAAGGTGATGGGCGGCAGCGATTCCATGATCGTCGTCGGCCTGCTCGCCGCGCTCGCCTGTGGGGCCGCGATCGGCGCCATCAACTATCTCCTGATCTGGGCGCTGCGCATTCCGCCCATCATTGCGACGCTTTCCGCCAGCTTCATCATCCAGTCGGTCGACATCAGCTTCGGGCGCGGGCTGCAGATCAAGCCGCCGCCGGGTTTCGCCGATTTCACCAACTGGCAAATTTTCGGCGTTCCGGTGCTGGCCATGCTGACCGTGCTGTTCACCATCGGCGCGGCGATCGCGCTGCGGCGGATGATCTATGGGCGCTCGGTGCTGGCGATCGGCCAGAACATCCGCGCGGCCTGGCTCGCGGGGGTCAATGTCGGCCGCGTCCGCTTCCTCACCTACACGCTGTCGGGCGCGCTCGGCGGCATCGACGGCGCGCTGCTCGCCGGCTATTTCCGAGGCGCCAACGTCGATATCGGCAACGAATATCTGCTGGCCTCGATCGCGGTCGTGGTCATCGGCGGCACTTCCGTTGCCGGCGGCAAGGCCAATGTGCCCGGGGTCTGGGGCGCGGCGCTGTTCCTGGTGCTGCTGCTCACCATGCTCAACACGTTCGGGGTCAGTGCCGGCGTGCGGCTGCTGCTGACCGGGCTGATTATTGTGGGCGTGATCACGGCGGCGGGTGGCGAGAAGGCGGTGCGGTAGCAAGATGTCGATGCTGGCGGGACAGCACCCCTCTCTGTCCTGCCGGACATCTCCCCCGCAAGGGGGGAGATCAGACGCCACTTCGGCTTTCGCCAATGTCCGTCGCTGAAGAGCAAGCGAGACACTGAAGCTGCCAATCTCCCCCCTTGCGGGGGAGATGCCCGGCAGGGCAGAGGGGGGTGTGAAGGATCGCGGCAGAACCACCCTCAGCTGTGTCAGTCCGTATCCACCTCCAAGTGCCGCGCCAACATCGATCGCAATTCCTCCAGCACGCCATCGCGCAGGCGTTTCTCGCCGACCAGCGCCAGCGGGATGCGCATCAGCTGCGGCACGATGACGGCCAATCGCTCGGCCTGGCCGGCCGGGAGCGGCGGTTCGGCCTGTGCGAACAGAGCGGCGATCTGCTCGCGCCGGCGTCCCCGCATCTTGCGCCGCCAGCCCTCGTCGCCGGGCAGGTCGAGCAGCGCTGAATAGGCCGGATGGGTGCCCACGAAACGGCCCAGCAACTCGAACAGCGCATCCGCGATGGCTGCCGGCGCCAGGCCTGTGGCCTGTTCCTGCAAGGCGTCGAGCTGGGCAGACAGGCTTTCCGCGTTTTCGGCCAGAATCGCCTGCGCCAGCGCTTCCTTGGTCGGGAAGAACAGGTAGAGCGTGCCGATGGCCGCGCCGGCGCGCGCGGCGATCTCGGTCATCGTCGTCGCGTCGAACCCTTTCTCGACAAACAACGCCGAGGCACTCGCCATCAGCGCGGCGACCCGCTCACGCCCTCTTTTTTGTTGCGGCGCACGCGGATTCATCACCGATGCTCTTGCTTTTTCCGAAGCCATCCTCATATTTCCAAACCTGAGACTATCCTCATATATTACGCTGACGGCAATCGCGCCAGCACCGTCGAGAGTTACCACCATGAATACCGCCGCAGATAGCCGCCCGCAGAGCCACAAATGGATGGTTCTGAGCAACACGACGCTGGGCATGCTGGCCGCCGCCATCAACGGCTCGATCCTTTTGATCAGCCTGCCGGCGGTGTTTCGCGGCATCGGCCTCAAGGCGCTCGATCCCGGCAACATCAATTACCTCTTGTGGGCGATCATCGGCTACATGATCGCCACCGCCGTGCTCGTGGTCGCCTTCGGCCGGCTCGGCGACCAGTTCGGCCGCGCGAAAATGTACAATCTCGGCTTCGCCATCTTTACCGCCGCCTCGATCGCGCTCAGCCTCCTGCCGGGCCAAGGCGATTTCGCCGCCATGTATCTGATCTCGGTGCGCATTATCCAGGGCATTGGCGGCGCGCTGATCATGGCCAATTCCACCGCGCTCTTGACCGATGCCTTTCCCGAGAACGAACGCGGCTTCGCGCTCGGCATCAATGTGGTGGCGGCCATCGGCGGCCAATTCATCGGCCTCTTGATCGGTGGCCTGCTCGCCGACACGGACTGGCGGCTGGTGTTCTGGATCAACGTGCCGTTCGGCCTCGTCGGCACGGTCTGGGCCTATCTGAAGCTGCATGACGCGCCGAACCGCTCCACACACACGATCGACTGGCTCGGCAATATCAGTTTCGGGCTCGGCCTGGTGCTCATCCTCACCGCCATCACTTACGGCCTGCAGCCCTATGGCGAACAGGTCATGGCGTGGACCAGCCCGAAAGTGCTGACGCTGTTTGCGATCGGCTTCCTCTCGCTGGTCGCCTTCATCTTCATCGAGCAGCGCGTCGCCAAGCCGATGCTGGACCTGAAGCTGTTTCGCATTCCAGGTTTCGCCTACGGCAACATCGCGAACCTCGCCTCCGGCATCGCGCGCGGCGGGCTGCAGTTCATGCTGATCGTCTGGCTGCAAGGCATCTGGCTGCCACTGCACGGCTATTCCTTCGAGCAGACGCCGCTGTGGTCGGCGATCTTCATGCTGCCACTGACGGTCGGCTTCCTGATCGCCGGCCCGGTGTCGGGCTATTTCTCCGACCGGATCGGCGGCGTGCCCTTCGCGGTCGGCGGCATGGTGGTGGGCGCGGCGAGCTTCGTGGCGCTGATGGCGCTGCCGGCCGACTTTTCCTACACGGCATTCGCTGGCCTGCTGTTCCTCAACGGCCTCGGCTCCGGCCTGTTCGTGGCGCCGAATTCAACGCAGATCATGAATTCGGTGCCGGCGCGCGAACGTGGCCAGGCCTCGGGCATGCGCGCGACGACCACGAACGCCGGACAGGTGCTGTCGATCGGCCTGTTCTTCAGCCTGATGATCGTCGGCCTCGCCGCCAGCCTGCCGCAGAGCATGGAAGCGGGCCTGCTGGCGCAGCACGTCCCGCAGGGGATCGCGCACCAGATCGCCAACATGCCGCCGGTCGCCAGCCTGTTCGCCGCCTTCCTCGGCTACAATCCGATGGGCGAACTGATCCCGGCCGATGTGTTGCACGCGCTGCCGCAGCAGAGCATCGACACGCTGACCGGGCATGCCTTCTTCCCGGAGCTGATGTCGGGGCCGTTCAAGCACGGGCTGGTTTTCGCGTTCACCTTCTCGGCGGCTCTGTATCTCCTGGCGGCCTTTGCCTCCTGGCGTGGCGGACGCAACGCCGGCGCCGCCATCCCCGGCATGGTCGCCGAAGCCGCCGGCCAGCGCTGATTGCCGTAACACACCGACGCCGGTTCCTTTCCCGGCCATGGCGCTGTAAGTCCTGTTCGCGCGGCCATGGCCGCTTGTCATTCCCGGGAGGTTTTGCGTGTCCGATTTCGTGAAGGTCAGCCGCGATGGGGACGTCGCCATCGTCACCATCGACAATCCACCGGTCAACGCGTTGAGCTTCCACGTCCGCGAGCCGCTGATGCAGGCGCTACTTGCCATGCGCGACGACGCTTCCGTGGCCGCGATCGTGCTGGCCTGCGCCGGCCGCACCTTCGTGGCCGGCGCCGACATCACCGAATTCGGCAAGCCGGTGCAGCAGCCGGACCTGCGGGCCATCGTGGCCGTGCTGGAGACAATCGCCAAGCCAACGGTCGCCGCGATCCACGGCACCGCGCTCGGCGGCGGGCTCGAACTGGCGCTCGGTTGCCATTTCCGCGTCGCCGACGCCGGCGCCAGGCTTGGCCTGCCCGAGGTCAAGCTCGGCATCCTGCCCGGCGGCGGCGGCACGGTGCGGCTGCCGCGTCTTCTTGGCGCGGTGAAGGCACTGAGGATGATCGTTTCGGGTATGCCGATCAGCGCGGCCGAGGCGCATGAAGCTGGTCTGGTCGATGCCGTTTTCCAGGGCGATCTGACGCCCCACGCCGTGAACTTCGCGCGCGAGATGGCGCGCAAGGGCGGCCCGTTCACGCCAGTCCGCGACCGCGACGACCTGCTGGGGGAAACCGACCTCGCGGCCTTTGACGCCGAGGCGGCGGACCTCGCCAGGAAGGCCCGGGGCCTCGAGGCGCCGATCGCCTGTGCGCAGGCGGTGCGCAACGCCGTCACAATGCCCTTCGACGAGGCGCTGGCGGCGGAACGCGCGCTGTTCGTGAAACTGGTCGCCAGCGACCAGTCGCGTGCGCAGCGGCATCTGTTCTTCGGCGAACGCGAGGCGGCGAAGCTTCCGGGCAAGGATGTCGTCAAACGCAGGATCGGCCGAGTCGGCGTCATCGGCGCCGGAACGATGGGCGGCGGCATCGCCATGGCCTTCGCCAATGGCGGCTTCCCCGTCACCTTGCTGGAGACCAGCCATGAGGCGCTGCAGCGTGGGTTGGGTACGATCGAGAAGAATTATGCCGTCTCGGTCACACGCGGCTCGCTGAGCGAGGAGGCCAAGCGGGACCGGCTCGCTCAGTTCAAAGGCTCCACCGATTACGCCGATCTCGCCGATTGCGACCTGATCATCGAAGCCGTGTTCGAGGATATGGCAGTCAAGAAGGAGGTGTTCGGCAAGCTGGATGCCGTCGCAAAGCCGGGCGCCATCCTTGCCACCAACACCTCCTATCTCGACATCAACGAGATCGCCGCTTCGATCTCGCGGCCGCAGGATGTGCTCGGCCTGCATTTCTTCTCCCCGGCCAATGTCATGAAGCTCTTGGAGATCGTTCGCGCGGAAAAGACCGCGCCGGATGCATTGGCGAGCGTTGTCGACCTAGCGCGCAGGATCGGCAAGGTGGCTGTCGTCGTTGGCGTCTGTCACGGTTTTGTCGGCAACCGCATGCTGGCCGCGCGGGGGTCTGAGTCCGAAGCGCTTCTGCTGGAGGGCGCGACACCCAGCCAGATCGACAGGGCTTTCACCGATTTCGGCTGGCCGATGGGGCCGTTCCAGATGGGCGACCTCGCCGGTCTCGATATCGGCTGGCGCAACCGCAAGGCACGCGGGCTGACGGCTGTCATCGCCGACACGCTGTGCGAACGCGGACATTTCGGCCAGAAGACCGGCCGCGGTTTCTATCTCTACGAGGCAGGTGCGCGCGCTGGTATCCCCGACCCTGAGGTGGAGTCACTGATCCGCGAAAAAGCCGCGGAGAAGGGCATCGCACCAAGGGAGATCAGCGCCGATGAAATCATCGAGCGCACGCTCTATCCGTTGGTCAACGAGGGCGCGAAAATCCTCGAAGAGAAGATCGCCGCCCGCGCCTCCGACATCGATGTCGTGTGGGTCAACGGCTACGGTTTCCCGATCGGCAGGGGCGGGCCGATGTTCTGGGCCGGCCTTGAGGGGGCGTCCAAAATTGTCGAGCGGCTCGAGCACTGGCACCAGCGCACCGGCAAGGATGTCTTCAAGCCCGCGCAGCTGCTGAAGCGGATGGCGGAGACCGGCTCGTGGGATGTCGACGCGAAGGCCTGACCGTCCCGCCATCGGGAGAAGGGGTCGCTATTTGCGATCCCTCGCCAGCACGAAATCGTGCTCGACCTCCCAGAACGGTCCGCCGAATTCCAGGCTCTCCGCCCGCCCCGGATCGTCGATCCGCCTGAATTCGGCGAGCAGGCTTTCCTTCACGCCGAAGACCGCGTCCGAATTGATGTAGGGGTCGTCGGGGTCGAAGATGTGGGTGGTCAGCGTCTCGAAACCGTCGGCCTTGAGGATGTAATGCAGGTGCGCCGGGCGGTAAGGGTGCCGGCCCAGCGCATGGAGCAGCTTGCCGACCGTGCCATCATCGGGGATCGGGTAGAATTTCGGCTTCACGGCGCGAAACCAGTAGCGGCCGTCGGCGCCGGTGCGGAAGACGCCGCGCAGGTTGAAATCGGGCTGGATGCCCTTCTGCTGGACATCGTAGAAGCCCTCGTCATTGGCCTGCCAGACATCGAGCACGGCATTGGCGATCGGCTTGCCCTCGGTGTCGAGGATGCGGCCATGGATGAACATGTCCTCACCCTTCTGGTCGAGGCAGATGTTGGCGCCCATCGGCAGTTCCGGCGCGTCGGCGATGTGGAACGGCCCGAGCACCGTCGATTCCGAAGCGCCAGACGGCTTGCGGTTGTTGATGGCGTCGACCAGCATCGAAACGCCCAGCACGTCGGACAACAGGATGAATTCCTGCCGCCATTCCGTGGAGAGCTGGCCGGTCCTGGTCAGGAACAGGATGGCATCGAACCATTCGTCCTGAGTCGGTTCGATCTCCTTCACCGCCTCATGCAGCTTGCGGGTGATGACCTCCATCACCGCCTTGAGCCGTTCGCTGCTGGCGTTCCTGTTGCGGCCGGTGACGACCTCGACCGAATTCGCCTCGGTGAAGAAGCCTTTTTCGTGCGCTTCCATGTCTCTCACCTGTCCAGGATTGCGGTCAGCGCCCGGCGCAAGTCGGCCGCCGGGTCGGCGCTGATCGTGTCGCTGCGCCAGCCGACATGCTGGTCGGGCCGCACCAGCAGCACGCCGCTGTCGCGGATTTCGCGGGCGCGCGCCCAGTCGCCGGAAAAGTCCTGCCAGGGTTGGCGCGGGCCGATGAGGTGGCCTGATATGTCGATGCCCAGTTCCTTGCCGACTGTCTTGGCGGCGTCGAGCCAGCCCTGGCCGCCAATGCCGGTCAGCATGGTAAACTTGCCATGGCCGGTCAGGTCGAGCGTGGAAACCTTGTCGCCCCGATCCGAATGTACCCAGACATGCGGCAGCCGTGCGCCGGGCCAGCTCGTTGGTTGATAGTGCAGTTCGGCGTCCTTCTCGAAGGCCGGTTCCTTCTGGCCGTCGGTGACGATGGCGTTCGAGATATAGCGCTGGTTCATCTCGACGCCATGGGCATCGAACTCATAGACCTTGGAAGCGATGGTTTCGCGGATTTTTGTCCGCTGCGCTTCGGCGGCCGGCGTGTCGTCGCAGCGCGCGTCCATGTTGGACTGCATCTTCACCGGATCGATGGAATCGAGCAGGCCGAGCGCCTTGAAGATCGGGCCGAACTCCTCGATCGACTTGTTGGCGCGGGTGACGATCTGCTTGGCGACTGGAGCGCGCTCCCGCGAATAGCTGTCGAGCAGCCTTTCGCCAGCCTTGCCCTTGAGGACATAGGCGAGCTTCCAGGCTAGATTGAAACCATCCTGGATCGAGGTGTTGGAGCCCAGCCCGTTCGACGGCGGGTGCCGGTGGATGGCATCGCCCATGCAGAAGACGCGGCCCTTGGAGGTCTGCGTGGCGTACATGTTGTTGACGGTCCAGGTCGATACCGACTGGATTTCGATGTCGAGTTCCGGGTCGCCGACGAGATCGCGCGCCACCTTTTTGGCGAAGGCGTCGTCGACCTTCGGCGCCGGCTGGTTGATGTCGTAGCCCCAGACGATCAGCCATTCGTTCCATGGCCGGATCATGCGCACCAGGCCCATGCCGATGCCGCCGACATCGGCCCCCGGCTGCACCACCCAGTAGAGCACGGACGGGCGGTGGGCGACGTATCTCGACAGGTCGGCCTTGAACAGGATGTTCATCGAACCGCCGACGCCCATCTTGCCCTCGAAGGGCAGGCCGGCATGTTCGGCAACCAGCGAATTGCCGCCGTCGGCGCCGACCAGATATTTCGAACGCACCGTGAAATCCTTGCCGGTCAGCCGGTCGCGGCAGGTGGTGGTGACGCCCTCGGCATCCTGCACATGCGAGAGATATTCGGTCGACATGCGCGCCTGCGTGCCGCGCGAACAGGCGGTCTTGAACAGCAGCGGCTCCATGAAGGTCTGCGGCAGATCGTTCATATGCGAGGGCGAGGAGAGCAGGTGCTCGGCGCGGGAGAGCGGATGCTTGCCCCAGCTGCGCATGCGGCCGATCTCCTCGCCGGCAAGCGAGGTGCAGAACACGTTCTCGCCCATCAGGTCCTGTTCGGTGGCGTGCATATAGGCTTCCGCCTCGACATCGCTGCCGAGGTCGCGCAGCACCTCCATGGTGCGCTGGTTGGTGATGTGGGCGCGCGGCGTCGCGGCCAGCCAGCGGTAGCGGTTGATGATCATGTTCTCGACGCCATAGGTCGAAAGCAGCGCGGCCGTCGCCGAACCCGCTGGCCCGGTTCCGATGATCAGAACGTCGGTGGTGATGTCAGCCATGCGGCCCTCCCTTTGTGCTTGAAGACAGTGGTCCTCCGGTCAGCCGCCGGCGAACGGGAAACAGCTGGATGCCGGTGCGCCCGGTGAACAGGCCCCACAGGCCACGCGGCGCAAACAGCATGATGACGATGCCGATCAGGCCGAGGATCAGCAGGTACCAGGAACCGTAGTCGGCCAGCAGGGTCTGCAGGATATAGAAGACGATGACGCCGACGATCGGTCCCTCGATGGTGCCGATGCCGCCGATGACGACGATGAAGATGACATAGGCCGTCCAGTCGACCACGGAGAAGGCCGCGTCGGGCGAAATGCGCGCCTTCTGCACGTAGATCAGCGCGCCGGCGAGCCCGGTGCCGAAGGCTGCGGCAAGATAGACCAGTGTCTTCATGCGGCGGGCGTCGACGCCGACCGAGCGCGCGGCTTCCTGGTTGTCGCGCACGGCGGCGAGGCCAAGTCCCTGTTTCGAACGCAGCAGGCGATAGACGAGAAAGATGGTGGCAATGGCCAGCAGCAGCGCCAGCCAGTAGGTCAGGATGTCGCCGGCGCCGGACGATTTGACGCCGAACAGGTCGCCGATGAATTTCAGCGCCGGCATATCCCGGGTCGCCTCGCGCGGCAAAGAGGTGCCGGTGCCGCCGCCCAGCATCTTCCACTGCGCCAGCGCCAGCCGCACCACTTCGGCGATGACCCAGCTGCCGATGGCGAAATAGGCGCCCTGCAGCCGAAACAGGAAGAAGGCGGTGGGGATGGCGAGCAAGGCGCTGGCAATGCCGGCCAACAGGATCGCGGCCAGCGGGTCGAGCCCGGCGAGGATGACGAGGGCAAACATGGCGTAGGCGCCGAAACCGACGAAAGCCTGCTGGCCGACCGAGACCAGACCGGCATAGCCGGCGAGCAGGTTCCAGTTCTGCGCCAGCGCCAGCATGGTCAGGATGAAGAACAGGTCCTGCAGCACGCTGCGCGATGCAAACAGCGGCGCGGCGAAGGCGAGCACGATAACCAGCGCCCCTATGACAGCTGATATCGCCGATGCCCTGGTGCGTGTTTCGACTTTCCATTGCGTGAGGGAAGCGTCGGTCATGGCGCTCAATCCACCGCGCGCGGGAACAGGCCGCGCGGCCTCACCAGCAGCACGACGAGGAACGCCAGATGCCCGGCAAGGATCTGCCATTCCGGGTTGATCGCGGCGCCGAAGGTTTGCGCGATGCCGATGACGATGCCGCCGGCGAGCGTTCCCCAGAGCGAGCCAAGGCCGCCGATGATGACCGCCTCGAAGGCGTAGATCAGCCGGGCCGGCCCGATGGTCGGGTCGAAATTGGCGCGCGTGCCGAGATAAAGCGCCGCGATCGTCACCACCACCATGGCGATGCCGGTGGCGGTGGCGAAGATACGCTTCGGCCGGATGCCCATCAGCCCGGCGGTGACGGGATCGTCGGAGGTGGCGCGGAAGGCGCGGCCCAGCGATGTGCGATAGAAAAGCTGGTTCAGGCCAATGATGACGGCAATCGCGGAAACCAGGGTCAGCAACGGCATGACGCCGACATTGATTGGCCCAAGGGCGATCGAGGCCGATTCCAGGCCGCCGACCGAAATGCGCCGGCTGTCGGCGCTAAAGACTTCGAGCAGGCCGTTCTGGATGACGATCGAAAGACCGAAGGTGACAAGCAGCGGCGGCAGGATGTCGGCGCCCAATGTGCGGTTGAGCAGGAAGAACTGCAGCGCCCAGCCGACGATGAACATCAGCGGCATGGCCACCAGCGCGGCGGCGAACGGATTGAGCCCGAGCGCGGTCACGAGCACCAGGATCAGGAAGGCGGCAAGCACGATGAGATCGCCATGCGCCAGATTGACCAGCCGCATGATGCCGAAGACGAGGCTCAGGCCGGCGGCGAACAGCGCGTAGAGGCCCCCAAGCAGAATGCCCTGGATGATGGTGTCGAAGGCGCTGGTCATGGGGTTTGACCCGGTCGCGGATTGTTGACGTCGAGTTCCGTCACACCCCTCTCTGTCCTGCCGGACATCTCCCCCGCAAGGGGGGAGATCAGATGTCGCGGATGCTTTCGCAAATCGCCAACGTTGCAAGATGTGCGGCAGCGTTGAAGCTGCTGATCTCCCCCCTTGCGGGGGAGATGGCCGGCAGGCCAGAGAGGGGTGCCTGGGCTCGACGTAAACATTCTATCCATCACCACCCTCAATGCCCGAAATAAGCGGCGTGAATGGCCTCGCGCGTCAACGCGGCCGGCGCACCGGACAGCGTGATTTGCCCTTCCATCATGCAATATACCCGATCGGCGACCTTCAGCGCCTGGCCGATATCCTGCTCGACCACGACGATCGAGGCGCCGGCGGCGCGGATGCGCGGGAAGGCGGCGTAGATATCCTTGATGACGACCGGCGCCAGGCCAAGGCTGATCTCGTCGCAAAGCAGCACGCGCGGGTTGGACATCAGTGCGCGGCCGATCGCAACCATCTGCTGCTGGCCGCCTGACAGGGCCGTGCCCGGATTGGCGCGTCTTTCCCTGAGGATTGGAAACAGTTCGTAGACGGTGTCGAGGCTCCAATGGCCATCGACGGCGCGGCCGTAGCGGCCGATGAGCAGGTTTTCCTCGACACTGAGCGAGGCGAACAGCTTTCGCCCCTCCGGCACCATGGCGATGCCGCGCGCGACGATGTCGGGGGCGGCCAAGGCGCCGATCTTCTCGCCGTCGAACAGCACGGCCTCGGCCCGGTTGGCCAGAACGCCCGATATCGAGCGCATCAGCGTCGTCTTGCCGGCTCCGTTGGCGCCGATGACGGCAATCGTCTCGCCCTGGTCCAGCGCAATGCCGACACCGAACAACGCCTGGAAATCACCATAGCGGGCGGTGAGGTTCCTGGTCTCGAGCAGCGCCATCAGACGTCGATCCCGAGATAGATTTCCCGCACCTCGCGAGAGGCCATGACGACGTCAGGCGCGCCCATGCCGATAACCTTGCCGAAGTTGAGCACCAGCAGCCGCTCGACCACTGAATTCAGCGCATGCAGCACATGCTCGATCCAGATGATCGACATGCCGGCTCTGTGGATGCCTCTGATCGTGTCGACCAGCATGCCGCATTCGCCTTCGGTCAGGCCGCCGGCGATTTCGTCGAGCAGCAGCAGTTTCGGTTCGGTCGCCAGGGCGCGGGCAAGCTCCAGACGCTTGCGTTGCAGCAGGCTTAAGGTTCCGGCCGGATGGTTGGCGCGATCGATGAGGCCTGTCTCGACCAGGATTTCGGCGCAGCGCTCGCCGACCTCGGCTTCGGTCTTTCTCGCTCCGAAGGCGCCGGCCACGAGCAGGTTCTCGAACACGGTCAGTTTCTCGAAGGGCTGCGGTATCTGGAAGGAGCGGCCGACGCCCGCCAGGCAACGCTGCATCGGCGGCAGCCGCGTCATGTCGCGGCCATCGAAGAGGATGCTGCCGGCGTCGGCCGAGATGTTGCCGGTGATCAGGTTGAACAGCGTCGACTTGCCGGCGCCGTTCGGGCCGATGATGCCCAGCGCCTCGCCCTCGCGCAACTGGAACGAAACCGCGTCGGCGACCGTCAGCGCGCCGAAGCGTTTCGAGACATTGGAGAGCGCGAGGATGGGCATGGCTTTTCTCACCCTCCCCCTTGTGGGGAGGGTCGATCGGTAAAGCCGATCGGGGTGGGGGTGCTTCGCACCAGCATTTTCCCGTTGACCCCCACCCCGTCTCTCCCGCTTTGCCTTGCAAAGCGTGTTCGCCGACCCTCCCCACAAGGGGGAGGGTAAAGTGCCGTCGCCGCGCTCATCCGATCGCTTCCATCTTGCCGCCGGTCGGGATGTTGGGCGCGGTCTTGTTGTCGGTGATGACGAGATCATAGCCGCCGCCGTCCTTCAGCCGCCATTGGCCGCCGACCAGCGGTGTCTTGGCGATGTTCTTGGCAGCGAAGGGCGGCAGCTTGGCGCCGTCCCAGGCGATCGGGCCGACCAGCGTGTCGAGCTTGGTCGCGGCGATCGCGGCTGCCACCTTGTCGCCGTCGCCGGCTTCGCCGGCCCGCTTCATCACGTCGACGGCAATCTCGAACAGCGCATGGACAAAACCGATCGGCTGCGTCCATTGCCGGCCGGTGGCCTTGGTGAAGCCTGCCGCCACCTGCGCCGAGCTTTCGCCGGTGAGCGACGATTTGAACGGGTGGTTGGGTGTCCACCAGACCTCGGACGACAGGTTGTGGCCGGACTTGCCGAGCGCCTCGACCGATTGCGGGAACAACAGCGCCTTGCCGATCGACGCCACCTTGGGCGCGAAACCCTGCTGCTTGGCCTGGTTCCAGAAGGTGGTGAAATCGGGCGGGATCATCACGCCGGTGATGATTTCGCACGATGCGCCCTTGAAGGCGTTGATCTGCGCGGAGAAGTCGTCCGTCAGGTTCTGATAGCGGCCGGTGTCGGTCAGCCCGTAGCCGCCCTTGGCCAGCACCGGCGGGAAGCCGACCGTGCCATCGCCCCAGGCATTGCCGTCGCCGTCATTGGGGAACAGGCCGCCAACTTTCTTGTTGGTCTCGACCTGGGCCCACATGTTGGTGAAGACGGCAATGACGTCCTCCAGCCCCCAGAAGAAATGATAGGCGTAGTTGAATGGCTTCCATGAGGAGGGGTCGCCGGGATTGCCCTGCTGGCCGATGAACCAGGGCTGCCATGGCGCCACGGTCGACAGGCAAGGGACCTCCTCGGCCTCGCAGGTTGTGGCGACCGGGTTGGTCGTCTCGGGCGTCGAGGCGACAAGCATCAGGTTGACCTTGTCGGTGACGATCAGCTCCTTGGCGACTTCCGCCGCCCGGTTGGGGTTGGACTGGCTGTCCTTGACGACGACCTGATAGTTGAGGCCGGCGGCCTTGGTGGCGGCGAGAAAGCCGTCGATGATGAATTTGTCCGCCTCGGCGAAGGCCGCGAGCGGGCCGGATTGCGGGCTGACATAGCCAAGCTTGATCGGCGCATTCTGCGCGATGGCCGGCATGGCAAGCCCCGATGTGCCCGCGAGCAGGCCGGTCGCGGCGGTGTTGCGGATGAAGTCGCGTCTGGTGATCATGGTTTCCTCCCTCTGAACTTCAGTCTTGCGGTCGTCTTCCCTCCCACGCGTCCTGCAGCAGGGCGCGGATCGCGGCGATGTCGAAGGGCCGCGGGTTCCAGTATGGATTGCTGGTCGCGATCTCGGCGGCGCGGCCGAGGTCCGTCTGCTTGAGGCCAAGCTCCTTTAACGTCAGCGGCGCGCCGACCGAGTTCGCGAAATCGTGGAGGCCGCCGCCCGCGCTGCCGCCGAAGAGGGCGGCGACCGGCTGGAGAAGGTCGGGCACGGCGACGGCGTTGAAGCCGATCGTGTGCGGCAGCATCACCGCATGGGTCTCGGCATGCGGCATGTCGAAGGAGCCGCCCAGCGTGTGGCAAATCCTGTGATGCAACGCCATGCCGACCGTGCCGAGCACGGTGCCGCACAGCCATGCGCCATAGAGTGCGTCACCGCGCGCCTCGAGATTTCTCGGCTCTTTCACCAGCACGGGAAGTGCGGCTTTGAGGGCGCGCAACCCCTCGGTCGCCATCAGCGTCGAGACCGGGTTGCGGTCCTGCGCGTAAAGCGCCTCAGCGGCATGCGCCATGGCATTGAGGCCCGAGGTGACGCTCATCGCCACCGGCAGGCCGATGGTCAGTTCCGGATCGTAGATGACGACCTCCGGCAGGATTTTCGCATCGCGCACCGTGGTCTTCGCGCCGTTCTCGGTCTGGCCGAGGATCGGCGTCACTTCCGAGCCGGCATAGGTGGTGGGGATGACCAGTTGCGGCAGGTCGGTGCGGTACGCGATCGCCTTGCCCAGTCCGGTGGTCGAGCCGCCGCCGAGCGCCACGACGCAGTCGGCATTCACCTCGGTTGCCTTGCGCATAGCGGCTTCCGTCACGTCGACGGGCGTATGCATGGCCGCGCCGGAGAAGGTGCCGGCGGCGAACCGCCCCAGCCGATCCGCCAGCGCTTCGCCGTCGGCCGCCTGATGCGGCGTCGACAGAACCAGCGCACGTTCGCAGCCGAGCCGTTCGATCCAGGCGCCGACCTCGGCCGAGGCGCCATTGCCGAAAACGATCCGTGCCGGGCTGCCGGAATAGGTGAATTGCCGCGTCATGCCGCCCGGCTCCCCTTGCGCGCCATTGCCATGACGAAGTTGAAATCGAGCGTCCATTTTCCCGAACCGCCCGCATGTTTGAAATCGCCGACCAGTTCCGGCTTGACGCCGAACAGCGCATCTTCGGCCAGACGCGGATCGCCGCGCTCGAACACTTGCGTGGTCAGTGTCTCGAACCCGTCGGCACGGATGAGGAAATGCAGATGCGCCGGGCGGTTGAGCGGGTAGTTTAGCCGGCCAAGCATCTGCCCTACAGGGCCATCATCCGGCACGCCATAGCCGGCGGGCTTGACCGTCCGATAATGGAAGCGACCGTCCCCGCCGGTGATGAAGACGCCGCGCAGGTTGAATTCCGGCTGCAGGTCGGGCTGCTGGTTCTCGTAGAGACCTTGCGCATTGGCCTGCCAGGTCTCGACCGTCGCGCCCGGTATGGGCTTGCCGTCGAGATCGGTCACCTGCCCCATGACGGCGAGCGGCGCGCCGACGCCATCGAGCGAGATGTCGGCGCCAAGCGGCAGCCTAGGCGCGTCCGCGCGGTAGAACGGGCCGCGTCCCGTGTTGGGCGTGGCGCCGTTCGGGCGGCGCGAATTGATGTCCTCGACCAGCGCGGTGACGCCGAGCAGGTCCGACAGAAGAACCCATTCCTGTCTCTTGTCGTCGCTGGCGTGGCCGATTTCCGTGAGGAAGGCGATTGCCTGGCGCCAGTCCGACGCGGTGGGCCGGGTCTCCCTGACGATCTGATGGAGATGGTCGACGACGGCCGCGAGAAAACGCGGCAACGGCCCGGCCTTGGCCCTCGACAGCCGCTGGGCGACCAACTCGGCGGAGTTGGCCTCGCTGAACGACGGTATGCCTGGATGTGACATGCGCCTCCCCGGTTCCATCTCACCAAGAGACATTACCGCAGGCCGGATATAAAGATGATGATTTCTGGCCGGTTTAATATACCATATCGTTATGAAGCTCGATGAACGGCATCTCATCCAGCTGGCGGCAGTGGTGCAGGCCGGCGGCGTCACCGAAGGGGCGGCCCTGGTCGGTCTGTCGCAGCCGGCGGTGTCGCGTACGCTCTCGATGCTGGAAAAGCGCCTGGGTGAGCCGCTGTTCCTGAAGGGGCGCAGGCCGCTGCAGCCGACGCCGCTTGGCCGGGCGCTCGCCGACCATGGCCAGGTCATGCTGGCGGCCTCGCGCAAGGCCTCCGACATCGTCGCCAATTTCAGCCAGGGCCGCTCTGGCGTGGTACGGGTCGGCGGCACGCCCTTCTTCATGGACGCGCTGATCTCCGGCATGATCGCCGATTTCCAGAATGCCTATCCGGATGTGCGTGTCGACCAGAGCTACGGCTACCTCCCGGATCTGCGCGCCGCCATCAACGCCGATCGCATCGACCTTGCCGTCTGCCCGATCGATATTCTGGAAGAGGGGTCGGGGATGGAGTTCCGCGAGATACTGCCGGGGCGCAATGTCGTCGCCTGCCGGGCCACGCATCCGCTGCTGTTGCGGCGCAAACTCCGGACCGTCGACCTTCTCGAGTATCCCTGGATCGCGCCGCCCCCCGGCAGCCCGCTGCTGGAGGATCTGCGCAGCCTGCTTCTGTCGCTGGGGGCGACGGAGATAAAGATCCGTTACTCCGGCGGATCGCTGACCAGCGCCATCAACTACATGAAGGAAACCGATGCGCTGACCGTGCTGCCGCACAGCGTGGTCTTCGCCTTTCGCAAGGACAAGGCGATCACCGCGCTGCCGGTGGCGATCCCGCATCCCGAGCGGGCGCTCGGCCTGCTCAGGCGTGCCGACACGCCGCGCGCACCCGCCGTCGACGCCTTCGCCAGGCATATCCGCCAGAGTTTTGATAATCTGAAGCACCTGATCAAGCGGCATGAGCAAGCGGTGGTCTGGGGCGCTTAGAATCTGGTGAGACATCCGTTCGAAAATGGACCCACTAACTTCGCCATACGATGACGAAGCAAGGGGTTTCTACCTTGGCCGTGCGTCGATGATCTCGACGAAACGCGCGAAGAGGCCGGCCTGCGACTTGATCTTGAGCTTGCGGTAGATGTTGCGGCGATGGACCTTCACCGTTCCCGGCACGATGCGCATGGCCCTGGCGATCGATTCGGTGGAGTGGCCCTGCAGCACCAGGTCGACGACATGTTTTTCGCGTGGCGTCAGCGACAGGCTCTGCCAGATATGGGCGCGGTCGAACTCGTTGACGGCGGCTATTTCCTCGCCCTGTTTCGCCTCGGCCGGTTCGTCGGCGGGAAGAGCGGGCCAGCGCAACCTGATGAAGCTGATCACCGCCGGGGCCATGTCGCGCAGCAGCCTGGCATCGGCGGTGCCAAACGGGCCTGAAGCGCTCAGCCGCATCAGCGACAGCACCAGCGCGTCCTTGCCCGGCAGCGGCACGAAGAAGCCGACCTCTTCGGCCAGCCTGGTCTGGCTGTAGTAGGAACGAAAATACTCGCTGGCATAGAAACGGTCGGGCGCGAGTTCGCGCATGCGCCAGAAGCCTTCCTTGCGCTCGACCGCCGCGTGGTGGAACGGGTCGAGCAGATAGGGGCCCTCCTGGTAGAGCGCGACGAAGACATGGCTCTCGGCCGGCGAGAAGGTCTCGAACAGCAAGGGCGGGCGCGAGGCACCGCGATAGCCGAAGATCACGCAGTGGTCGAAGTCGACATGCTGCCGCAGCCAATCGACGATGGCCGTGCCGAACAGGTCGCCGCTGGTTTCCCGTGTCGCCGAGACCAGCTGGGCCAGTCGGCTGTATTCATCGCTGCGGGCCAATTCGTACCCCTCTAAACGAGAAAATAGATCAGATATACCACCTCCGAGGTATATACTAGCCGCCATTGGCTCTGGTAGCGTTTGTGAAATCGCCTTGTTGCTGGAGCCGCAGCCTTTGACCGCAGTGCCCGACATCGAGTTTCGCGGCGTCACCAAGCGCTATGGCGCGGTGACCGCGGTCACCGGCATTGATCTTTCTGTTCCGCCCTCCGCCTTTGTCGCCCTGCTCGGGCCGTCCGGCTGCGGCAAGACCACCTGCCTGCGCATGATCGGTGGCTTCGAGCAGCCGAGCGAGGGCCAGGTCTTCATTCGCGGCCAGGACATGGCCGGCACGCCGCCCTACCGGCGTCCGGTCAACATGGTGTTCCAGCAATACGCGCTGTTCCCGCATCTGGATGTCGAGGACAACGTTGCCTACGGGCTGTGCCAGGCACGACCACGACTGGCATCGCGCGAGATTGCCCGGCGGGCTGGCGAAGCGCTCGAAATGGTGCGGCTCGCCGGCTATGGTCGCCGCAAGATCCACGAACTGTCCGGCGGCCAGCAGCAGCGTGTCGCGCTGGCTCGCGCGCTGGTTAACAAGCCGGCGGTCCTGCTCCTCGACGAGCCGCTGGCGGCGCTCGACAAGAAACTGCGCACCGACATGCAGATCGAGTTGCAGAACCTGCAGCGCGAGATCGGCATCACCTTCGTGCTCGTCACCCACGACCAGGAGGAAGCGCTCTCGATGAGCGATTTCGTCTGCGTCATGAATGGCGGACGCATCGTCCAGCTCGGACAGCCGAGCGAGATCTATGACGAGCCGGCCGATCTGTTCGTCGCCGACTTCGTCGGCAAGACCAACCTGCTGAGCGGCACCGTCGCCGGACACTCAGGCGATCTGGTGGAGGTCGTGCTCGCCGATGGCACCGTCATCGCGGCGCGCAAGCGGACTGCCTTGCAAAAAGGCGAAGCCGTTTCGGTCAGCCTGCGTCCGGAATCGCTCAGCCTCGGCGCGCCGGAAAGCGCGCCGTTCAAGGGCATCGTGCGCAACCGCATTTTCCTGGGCTCGACCGCGGAATACGCGATCGAGGTCCAGGGCATCGGAACGCTGCTGGCCAAGGCCGATCACGTCATCGGCCACGGCAATCTCTTCAAGCCGGGCGAACCCGTCGCCATCGGCTTTGCCAAGGGAACGCCGCTGGCGTTTCCGGAAACCAAGAACAACGGGACCAACCAGAGGGTAACCAACCATGTCGAAATCATATCGTGACGGACTGCCGATAAGCCCCGAGAACTTCGTCGACCAATTGATGCGCCTCAAGCGCGGCTCGATCGGCCGCCGCGATTTCCTCGGCCTCACCGGCCTCGGCATCGCAACGGCCGTGATGGCGCGCGAGATCGGCATCCTGCCGACGCCGGCCTTCGCCGCCGAAAACCTGGGCGACCGCATGTCGATCGCCACCTGGCCGAATTATCATGACCCGCAGACCTTCGAGAATTTCAAGAAGGACACCGGCGTCGCCGTCGAGGTCAATGTGTTCGGCTCCAACGAGGAGATGCTCGCCAAGCTGCAGGCAGGGGCCTCGGGCTGGAGCCTGTTTGTGCCGACGAACTACACCATCTCGACCTACAAGAAGCTCGGCATCATCGAGCCGCTGGACATGGCCAAGCTGGCGAATTTCGACGGCAAGTCGGAAGATTCGCGCTTCACCGCCGAAGGCACGATCGACGGTACGATCTATGCGGTGCCGAAGAACTGGGGCACCACCGGCTTTGCCGTCAACACCAAGAAGCTCGCCAAGCCGATGACCAGCTGGAAGGAGTTCTGGGATACGGCCATGGCCGAGGCCGACGGCCGCACCATGGTGCATGATTACCAGCTGACCACGATCGGCAATGCGCTGAAATACTACGGCTACTCGTTCAACTCGCTGAAGCAGGACGAGCTCGCCAAGGCCGAGGAGCTGCTGCTCAAGGTCAAGCCGCATCTGTTCGCGGTCTCATCCGACTACCAGCCGGGCATGCGGGCGGGCGACGCCTGGATGACCATGTGCTGGACCAATGACGGCGCGCAGCTTCACCGCGACATTCCCGAGATCGCCTATGTGCTGGGCAAGGAAGGCGGCGAGATCTGGACCGATTTTTACGCCATCCCGAAGGATGCGCCGAACAAGCCGGCCGGTTATGCCTTGCTCAACTACCTGATGAACCCGCAGGTCGCCGTGAAGGAGCACCTGGCCAATGGTGCGCCGTCGACCGACGCGCGCGTCAACAAGCTGCTGCCCAAGGAAGTGCTCGACAATCCGATCCTCTATCCGGCGGCGGACCTTTTGACGCCGCTGGAGTTCGGCGCGGCGGCAACGCTGACCGATCCCGGCCGCGCCGAGCTGATGGCGCGCTTCAAGTCGGCCTGAACGTCGACCTGACGGGGACAATGAACCGGCGGGCGCGTGCCCGCCGGCATCGGGGCGGTTTTCAATGCACGGCAACAGATTTCGGCATAATTTCCTGACCGCCTTGCTGCTCGCGCCGGCGACAGCGTGGCTGGTGGTGTTCCTCGTACTGCCGTTCATCGCCATCGCCGTGTTCAGCGTCGGTGAACGGGCGCCGGAGGGCGGCTACCAGGCTGCCTTCACGCTGGCGCAGTATGCCAATCTTCCGGCGCGCGCGACCGCCTTCTGGAACACGATGCTGCTGGCGCCGGTCGGCGCGCTCGCCTGCCTGCTCGTCGCCTATCCGGTTGCCTACTATCTTGCGCTGCGCGCGCCTCAGCGCTGGCGGCTGATCCTGCTGGCGCTGGTCGTCATTCCGTTCTGGACCAGCCTCCTGATGCGGACCTATGCCTGGATGTACATTCTGGGCGGGCGCGGCATACCGGCGCTGCTCGCCCTTGTCGGCATCGAGGATGTCAGGCTGATCAACACGCCGGGCGCCGTCCTGCTCGGCATCGTCTATGGCTATTTGCCGCTGATGATCCTGCCGATCTATGTCAGCCTCGAACGGCTCGATCGCCGGCTTCTGGAGGCCTCGGCCGATCTCGGCGCGACGCCGCTGTCGACCTTTCTCGGGGTGACGCTCAAACTCTCGCTGCCGGGCGTGATGACCGGCTTCTCGCTGGTCATGATCCTGCTGCTTGGGGAGTATCTGATCCCGACGCTGCTTGGCGGCGGCAAGGTGTTCTTCATCGGCAATGCGCTGGTCGACCTGTTCCTGCAGTCGCGCAACTGGCCGTTCGGCTCGGCCATCGCCATCACGCTGGTGGCTGTTTCGGTGGTGGTGCTGATTGCCGCCAACCGTATCTCGACCCGGGTCTCGGGCGCTCGCCGGGTGGACCTGATCTGATGCGCGCCTTTGTCACCGCCGTCTTTGCCTTCCTCTACCTGCCGATCGCACTGGTCGTGCTGTTCTCCTTCAACGCCGGCCGCCATGCCAGCGAGTTCACCGGGTTTTCCGTGCAATGGTATGGCACCGCGCTGTCCAACCCGTTCCTCGTCGAGGCGCTGAAGAACAGCCTGTTCATCGCCACCACCAGCGCGCTTCTGGCGGCGGTGTGCGGCACGGCCGCGGCGCTCGGCCTGGCGCGGGTCGGTGCCCGGACCCGGGCTGTCTTCGACGGGTTGCTGGGTGCCGCGATCGTCGTTCCCGGCGTCGTCATCGGCATCTCGACGCTGGTCGCTCTGGTCCAGCTGTTCGCGGTCGTCAATCCGTTCCTCGCCTCGATCTGGCCAGGCGATCAGCCGCCCAGGCTGTCGCTTGGCTATGGCTCGATCATCGCCGCGCACGGCCTGTTCTCGATGGCGCTCGTCACCATGATCGTCGGCACGCGGCTCGCCAGTCTCGACCGCAATCTGGTCGAAGCGTCGAGCGATCTCTACGCCACGCCGCTGACGACGTTCCGCTCGATCGTGTTGCCGCAGATCATGCCGGCGGTGGTCGCCGGCTTCCTGCTCGCCTTCACCTTTTCCTTCGACGATTTCATCGTCGCCTTCTTCGTCGCCGGCGCGCAGACGACGCTGCCGATCTATGTCTTCGCGTCCATCCGGCGCGGGGTGACGCCGGAAATCAATGCCATCGCGACCATCGTGCTGGTCGCCTCAGTCTTCCTCGTGGTGCTTGCCCAATGGCAGTTGCGCCAGCGCAAGCCATCCAACTGAAAGCCGCATCATGATCCTCAAAGACCGCATCGCCGTGGTGACAGGCGCCGGTTCCGGCATCGGACGCGCCGGCGCCATGATCATGGCCAGGGAAGGGGCGGTCGTGGTCATCGCCGACCGGGATCAGGCCAATGGAGACGCAACGGCGGCAGACATCCGGGCGCTGGGCGGCAGGGCCGAGGCAACCACCACCGACGTCAGCGACGATGCGGCGGTCGAGAAGCTCATTGCCGGCACGCTCGACAGGCATGGTCGCATCGACATCCTGCACAATCATGCCGGTATCCAGGTCGGTGGAGCGCTGACCGAGGTGGACGTCGACGGCATGGACGCCTCATGGCGGGTCAATGTGCGGGCGCAGTTCCTGGCGGCGCGGATCGTCATGCCCTCCATGGTCGCGCAAGGCGGCGGCGTCATCCTCAACACCGCTTCCAATTCGGGCGTGTTCTACGATCGCGAGATGATCGCATATGCGACGTCGAAGCACGCCGTGGTGGCGATGACCCGGCAGATGTCGCTCGACTATGCCCGCCACAATGTCCGCGTCAACGCGCTCTGCCCGGGCTGGGTCGACACGCCGTTCAACGAACCGTTCATTGCCCAGATGGGCGGGCGCGAGGCGATCGAGACCTATGTCCGCACCAAGATCCCGATGGCGCGCTGGGCCAGCGCCGAGGAGATCGCCGAGGCGATCCTGTTCCTGGTCTCGGACCGGTCATCCTTCATGACCGGCCAGGCGCTGGTGATCGACGGTGGCGAGAGCATCGGCTGATCGCAGCGTTTCTGCCTTCAGCCAGCCGGCGAAGCTGGCCATCGCCTGGGAGTTCTGGCGCCGGCGCCGAGCCGACAGCCAGTAGCGGCCGACATCGACCGTGGTGGCGAAGGGCTGGACCAGCTGGCCGCAACCGATCTCACGGCTGAACATCGACACCGGCAGCAGCGCCACGCCGGCGCCCTGGACAGCGGCGCTGGCCATGGTGACGGAGGAATCGAAGACGATGCCCTTGACCGGCGGGCAATGGCGCCCGGCGGCCTCGAACCAGCGCAGCCATTCGTCCTCGCGGTACGAACACAGCAGCGTCTCCCGCATCAGGTCCGAGGGATCGCGCAGCCGCGCGGCGATCTCGGGCGCGCAGGCCGGCGAGAACGAACCGGGGAGCAGCGGTGTGTTCTCGGTCCCCTGCCAGGAACCGTCGCCGAAACGGATGGCGAAGTCGAGGCCGTCGGCGGCAAGGTTGACCCGGTTGTTGTTGGTCGAGATGCGCAGCTCGATGTCGGGGTAAGCCTGATGGAACAGCGGCAGTCTCGGGATCAGCCAGCCCGAGGCGAAGGTGCCGACCACGCCGATGGTGACGATGTCGTGGAAACGGCCGCCCTCGAAACGGTCGAGCGTGACGCTGATCCGGTTGAAGGCGTCACTCAGCACCGGCAGCAGCGCCTCGCCTTCTTCGCTCAAGGTGAGCCCATGCGGCAGGCGGCGGAACAGCCGCACGCCCAGCACCTCCTCGAGCCCCTTGACCTGATGGCTGACGGCGGCCTGGGTGACGCGCAATTCGAGGCCGGCGCCGGTAAAGCTGAGATGCCGCGCGGAAGCTTCGAAGGCGCGAAGGCCGTTCAGCGGCAGATGCGATCGTTTCATTGTGTAGCCCTAGATTTTCTCATGGCGGGGGCGATGTTTACTCGTTTGCGGCGGCGTCAAATCAGGTCCAGTTCTGCGGCGCGGGGCAAGAGAGAGTATGGATATGACGAGCAGACGCGGTTTCATCGGTGGCCTCGCGGTGGTTTTGACGGTTCCCATCACATTTGGCGCGATGGCGAGGGCGGCAACGAGGCCGACAAAATTTGATGGGGTCTTGCCGAAAATAAGGCGGATCGAGGCTAAAAGCGGCGGCCGGCTCGGCGTGGCCTGCCGGATTTCCGGAACGACGGTTCAGTTCGGCTATCGCGAGAACGAGCTGTTTCCGATGTGCAGCACCTTCAAGGCGCTCATGGCGGCGCTTGTCCTGCACCGTGTCGATGGCGGCATCGAACAGCTCGACCGCGCCATCAAGGTTCCGCACGACGCCATCATCGCGAATTCGCCGACGACCAAGAAATTCGCCGGCGGCGAAATGACGGTGGCGCAGCTTTGCGAGGCGGCGGTGACGGTCAGCGACAATGGCGCGGCCAACCTGCTGCTGGCCTCCTTTGGCGGACCGCCGCAACTGACCGCCTATCTGCGCTCGATCGGCGACACGGTGACCCGGCTCGACCGGATCGAGCCGGAGTTGAACGAATCGGTGCCGGGCGACGTGCGTGACACCACCTCGCCGCTGGCCATGATCGAGGATTACGAGCGTCTCGCCCTCGGCGATTCTCTTTCACAAAAGGGCAAGGCGCAGTTCGTCGACTGGCTGGTGGCCAACAAGACCGGCGACGAGCGTATCCGGGCCGCATTGCCGAAAGGATGGAAATGCGGCGACAAGACCGGCACCGGCGAGAAAGGCAGCACCAATGACGCGGCCGTCATCTGGCCGGCTTCAGGCAATCCGATCCTGATGTCGGTCTATCTGACCGGCACGAAACAGAATCTGGCCAAGCGCAATGCGACGATTGCCTCCGTGTCACGGGTGCTGGTCGAAGCGATCGAGGCCTAGGCCCAGGCTGTCGGCGGCGCGGTTGCCGCGCCGCTCCTCTCACACATGCTTGCGGCCGCCGGTCTCGCGGAACCAACTGTCGGGATAGGGATACCACCAGTCCTGGATCGCCGGCTTGTGATCGATGATCACCATCTTGGAACGGCGGAAGGCGTCGAGCCCCTGGCGGCCGAGTTCGCGGCCAAGGCCGGAGGCCTTCCAGCCGCCGAACGGCAGCGCGTCATTGTCGATCAGCGGGTTGTTGACCCAGACCATGCCGGCCTCGAGCCGCTCGGCCGCCTCATGCGCTTCGGCGAGGTCGGTGGTGAACACCGACGCGCCGAGGCCGAACGGACTGTCATTGGCAAGCCTGATTGCCTCGTCGAAATCCCTGACCCGGCAGATGGCGGCGACCGGTCCGAAACATTCTTCGCGCACGATCGCCATGTCCGGTGTGACACCGGTCAGGATGGTCGGCTCGTAGAACCAGCCGGTGTTGTGCGCCGGCGGGATGCGGCCGCCGGTGACGGCAGTGGCGCCGTCGATGATGGCCTGGTCGACAAGGCGCATGACCTTGGCCCGCGCGGCCTCGCTGACCAGCGGACCGATCTCGGTCCTGTCTAGGCCGTTGCCGATCCGCAGCGCGCGGGTCTTTTCGGCGAAGAGCTCGACGAAGCGGTCATGCACGGCATCGACGACGAAGAAACGCTCGGCCGAGGTGCAGACCTGGCCGGTGAGGTGGAAGGCGGCAGTGACGCTGCCGGCGGCGGCAATATCCAGCGGGGCATGTCGGCTGATGATCAAGGGGTCGCTTCCGCCGGCCTCGATGACGCAGGGCTTCATCCGTTCGGCGCAGGCCACGGCCACCGCCTTGCCGGCGGCGACCGACCCGGTGAAGGCCACGGCATGGGTGCGCTCGGAGGCGATCAGCGCCTGCGCCGTCGCCGCGCCTCCGGGCAGGCAGGACACCAGCCCCTCCGGCAGGGTGCGGAACACGGCCATGTAGTCGAGCGTCGACAGCGTCGTCGCCTCCGCCGGCTTGATGACGCAGGCATTGCCGGCGGCGAGCGAGGCCGCGACCGTCCAGCACATCAAAAGGATCGGGAAGTTGTAGGGCATGATGTGGACGGAGACGCCGTAGGGTTCGTAGCGTGCATGCTGGAACGAACCCGCCTGCGTCGTGCCGGCCACCTTGCCGGCGTCGTCGCGGGCCATCTCGGCATAGTAGCGGAAGATCGGCGCGCAATTGGCGATCTCGCCGATGGCTTCGGGATAGGGCTTGCCCATCTCGCGAACCATCAGTTCGGCGCAATGGGTGAAGTCCGCCGCCTCGATGGCACTGGCGACGGCGTGCAGATGCCGGGCGCGGCTCTTGGCGTCGAGCTTCTTCCAGGCAGCCTGTGCCCTCGTCGCCACCGCCAGCACGGCGTCGATCTCGCCGTCGCTGGCCGACGCGATGGCACCGACGGTTTCGAGCGTTGCGGGATCGACTACCTTTTTCGCCGCGCCCGCCATCGGGCGGAAGTCCGGATTGACGAAGAAGGTCGGCTGGTCAGGGGAGAAATGCATGTTGTCCTTCTCCACGCATGGAGCCTTCTGAGGAGTTCGCCTGCCGCAGCTCAGCGGATCATGTAGACCTTCTTGATGGTCTCATGGACGGTGCAGACGCCTTTCCAGTCCTGCGGGAAGAAAGCAGCCGTGTCCGGCTCGATCTCGATGACCTCGCCGGATTCGTGCACATAGGTGCAGCGTCCTTCGAGGAAGTGGCAGAACTCGTCGCGGGTGACATGGCAGTGCCATTTGCCTGGGGTGCAGACCCACAGTCCGCATTCGGAACGGCCTTCAGGTCCCTTGTAAAGCAGCTTGCCCGAGGTGTGGGACTGGCCTTCGATCATGGTGGGAATGACACCCCAGTCGACGAGATCCGTGATGGCGAGCGGCGATTGCATGATTGGCGTGGTCATTTGGATTTCCTTGAAGGGGTTCACCGGCACATGAAGGCCTTGGATAGCGTTTGCGTGATGATGGACGTGCCGGTCCAGCCGGCGGGAAAGAAGACGATGGTGCCGGCCTCGACCGGAATCTCTTCGCCGTTCTCATGGACGTAGCTGCCGCGTCCCGAGAGGAAATGGCAGAACTCGTCCGCGGCGAACGTGATCTTGCGGGTGCCCGGCGTGCAGGACCACAGGCCGCATTCGCTGGATCCGTCGGGGTTCTTCGACAGGATCTTTCCAGAGGCGCGCGGCGAGCCCGCCAGCGTGTTGGCGCTCGCGCCCCAGTCTTCCAGTTCCACGGTCGAGGCGTCGGGCCAGTGCGGTGTCGGCATGTTTTCTCCTGCTCGGCTCAATCGGTTCAGGCCAGCATGTAGACGTTGCGCATGGTCTCATGCACGGTGCATTCGCCCGTCCAGCCGGCGGGAAACATGACCACGGTTCCCGTGGAGACTTCTATCACCTCGCCGACATTCGAGCGGTAGGTCGCACGCCCGGCGACGAAGTGGCACAGTTCGTCGCGTGGAATCGACAGCCGCCAGCGGCCGGGCGTGCAGACCCAGATGCCCGACTCCGGCTGGTTGTTGGGGCCCTTGTGCACAAGTTTGCCGGTGGAGTGTGACGCGCCTGCCAACGCATCCGGCTGGGCTCCCCAATCGACGAGATCGGTGCGGGTGGAGGCCTGGTAGAGGTGTGGGGCCGAGGAGGTCACAGCAACGCCTCCAACAGCCCGGCCGCCTTCTCCGGCCCGTTCTGCGCTTGCATCTGCGCCGATGTCTTGGCCAGCTTCGCCTTCATACCGGGATCGGTCAGGCAAGCCTCGATCTTCGCGATCAGTTCGGCGTCGGTCCAGTCATAGCGCGGCATGCCGAAGCCGTGGCCGGTTTCCTCGACGCGGGTGGCGTTGTCGTGACCGTCCCAGACATAGGGCATGATGATGGCCGGCTTGCCGAAATAGAGGCACTCGGTGAACGAGTTGTTGCCGCCGTGGTGGATGACCGCGTCAACCTGCGGAATGACCGAAGGCTGCGGAAACCAGCTGTCGACGATGACGTTGCCGGGCACGTCGGTGTACTGGTCCTTGTAGCCGCCGACATTGACCAGCGCGCGATAGCGCGTCTTGCCGAGTGTCGCGATGATGCGCTTCAAAAGCTCGACATCGCCGGCGCCGAGACTGCCGAAGGAGACATAGAGCAACGGCCCGTCGTTGTTTTTCGCAAAGGTCGGGACGGTGAAGGGCTTCTCCTGCCGTACGCACCCTTCGAGATACTGAAATTTCGCGGGATCGAGCGGATGGCGGCGCTTGAACTTGGCGGCTTCGGGATAGAGCAGCAGGTTCAGATGGGGCGACGCCTCGAAGAACTGGCCGATCGGATAGGCGGCCTCGCCGTTGGCCCTGAGGAAGGTGTTGAAGTCGTCATGGATCGGCTTGATGACGGCGTTGAAATGGTCGCGATAACGCTGGTGGCCGGCATGGTCGTTCTCGCCGCAACCGGAGAGATGCGGCGGGATGTCCTCGTCCTCGATCTCGTTTTCCGAACAGGAGATGACCCGCACCCACGGCTTGCCGAACTGCTTGATCGCCGGGAACAGGATGACGTTGTCGACGCAGATCACGTCCGGCTTGATGGCCGCGAGCACGCGCGGCAGATCCTTCTGCGCCCACTTGGCGCTGTCGACGATCGCGGTCCAGCAATCCTTCACGTAATTGTCGATCTGATCGTAGGGCGACTTGCGGAAGTTCGGGATGTGGCCGTTGATGAAGTCCTCCCAGAACTTGGCCATCTGCTCGGGCGGCATTGGTTCGGAGAGGTTCACCGGATGGGCCTCGAAACCATAGCCCCTGTAGACCTCGACAAAGCCGGGATCGGACAGGAACACCGCCTTGTGGCCGCGCGCTTCGACCGCCTGCGCGATGCCGACGGAATTGAGCGCCGGGCCGTAGGCGGCCTCCGGGAAAAACGCGATCGTCTTCTGCGCCATCAGGCTTGTCCTCCAATCATTCCTTGAAAATTCTGACATCGGCGGCGTCCCAGCCGAGCTCGACCTCGTCTCCGGATGAGACCGGCCTGCGGTCGGCGGCATCGGCGGTCACGCGCACCAGAAACGGCTTCGGCGAGAGCGGCGTGCGGATATGCAGCTGCAGGTCGAGCCCCTGATAGGCCAGCGCCTCGACCGTACCCGTCGTACGGTTGGCTGTTTCGGGCGACGGGAAGAGCCGGATGCGCTCCGGGCGCACCGAGGCCACTGCCGATGTGTCCGAACCCAGCGTGTCGGGGACCTTGCCGGCGATCCGGGTGCCGTTGCTTGCCACCACGCCATCCCTGCCGGCCTTGCCCGGGACAAAGTTCATGACACCGATGAAGTCGGCGACAAACCGATCGGCTGGATGCTCGTAGACCGCGTGCGGCGTGTCGCATTGCAGCAGCCTGCCGTCTTTCAGCACCGCCATGCGGTCGGCCATGACGAGGGATTCTTCCTGGTCGTGGGTGACGATGACGAAGGTGATGCCGACCTCATGCTGCAGGCGCTTCAGTTCGAGCTGCATGGCGCCGCGCAGCTTCTTGTCGAGCGCGCCGAGCGGCTCATCGAGCAGCAGCAGGCGAGGGCGTTTGACCAAAGCGCGGGCGAGAGCGACGCGCTGTTTCTGGCCACCGGACAATTGCTCCGGCTTGCGGTCGGCGAACGGGCCGAGTTCGGTGGTCGCCAGGATGGCATCGACGCGCGCGCGGATTTCCTTAGCCGGCAGACGCTCCATCTCCAGCCCGTAGGAGACATTGGCGCGCACGCTCATATGCGGGAACAGCGCGTAGGACTGGAACATCAGGTTGACGGGCCGTTTGTTGGGCGGCGTCCTGGCGATGTCCTTGCCGTCCAACAGGATGCGTCCGTCGCTCGGCGTCTCGAAGCCGGCAAGCATGCGCAGCAGCGTGGTCTTGCCACAGCCCGAAGGGCCCAGCAGCGCGAAGAACTCGTTCTCCCTGATGTCGAGCGAGACGCCGTCGACGGCTCTCACCCGGCCGAAATTCTTCGACACGTTATCGATGGCAAGCAAGGTTCGGGGTTCGCTCATTGGCCTATCATTCCCCGGTTGAGCCGCTGCGACAGGGTCAGCGCGGTGATCGAGACCGCCATGACGATGGTGGCCAGTGCATTGATCTCCGGTGTGATGCCGAAACGGATCATGGCGTAGATCTGCATGGGCAGCGTGGTCGAGGCGCGGCCGGCCCCGGCGGTGAAGAAGGCGATGATGAATTCGTCTACTGAGAGCGTGAAGGCTAGCAGGGCGCCGGCGACCACCGCCGGCAGGATGACGGGCAGGGTCACGCGCCGGAAGGTGGTGATGGCGGAGGCGCCGAGATCGGCTGAAGCCTCGACGATCGACCAGTCGAAACTCTTCAGCCTTGCACGCACGACAGAGCAGACGAAAGCGAGGTTGAACACGACGTGGGCGAGAATGATGGTGTGCAACCCCATGGTCAGGTTGATCATGGAGAAGAACGACAGCAGCGCGATGGCGAGCACGATGTCGGGAATGATCATCGGCGCGAAGATCAGCGCTTCAAGCCCCTTGCCGTACTGGCGACGCATCTCGACCCCGATCGCCAGTAGCGTGCCGAGCAGCGTGGCAATCGCCGTCGAGACCAGCGCCACGATCAGCGTGTTGAGCCCGGCGGACAGGATCGAGGAATTGCCGGCCAGCGAGGCGTACCATTTCAGCGAGAAGCCCGACCATGCGGTCGGCAACCCGCCCTCGTTGAAGGAGAGCGCCACCAGCACGGCGATCGGGATGTAGAGGAAGGCAAAGACCAGGGTGAGCACGAGCCAGAGCGTGCGCCGTGTCGCGGGTGAGCGCTCAGCCATCGCCACCTCCCGTGGTCTGCGCGGCGCGCCCGGCAGCGCGGTCGGCGGCGAGCGCTTGCGCCATCAGAACCAGCAGCATGATGGCAATCAGCGCCATGGCAAGCGCTGCGCCGAACGGCCAGTCGTTGGCGGTGAGGAACTGGTCGTAGACGAGATTGCCGATCATCTGGAAGCGGCCGCCGCCGAGCAGGGCGGGCGTGACGAAATTGCCGATCGACAGCACGAAAACGAAGACGGCGCCGGCGGCAATGCCGGGCACGGTGAGCGGCAGGATGACACGGCGGAACGTCGTCATGGCGGAGGCGCCGAGGTCGCGCGAGGCTTCGGCGAGTTCCGGGTTCAGTCTCGACAGCGGCGCATAACAGGCAAGGACGACGAAGGGCAGGTAGTTGTAGACAAGGCCGGCGATCACAGCGCCTTCCGTGTAGAGCATCGATGGCGGTTCGCCGGTATAGCCGAACCAGCGCAACAACTGGGTGACCAGGCCCTCGCGGTTGAGCAGCACGATCCAGGCATAGGTGCGGATCAGGTAGTTCGACCAGAAGGGCAGCACGGCGAAGAACAGGAACACCGGTTGCCACCGGCGGGGGGCGGCCGCGATGGCATAGGCGGCGGCATAGCCGACCACCACCGCGATCAGCGTAGCGGTGCCGGCAATGCGCGCCGATTTCAAAAAGATGCCGGCGTAGAGCGGATTGAAGACCAGCCCGAAATTCTCCAGCGTGAAGGTGTAGTCGATGCCGCCATAGATGCCGCGCCGGAAGAAGGCGAGCGCCAGCACCAGCGCGCACGGCACCACCATCAGCGCGGTCAGCCAGAGCAGCGCCGGGGCCATCAGCAGGGAGGAGCGAAATCGGGTCTGGGACAATGTCTCGGGTACCGCTCAAGGCCGGCAACAGGAGTGCTGCCGGCCGTGAAGTCTGCGCCGCTTACTGCGCGGCCTTGATCTCGCTGACGATCTTGGAATAGTCGCGCTGGGCTTCGCCGACGTCACGCAGCTGCTCGAACTTGACCAGATCGGCCACCGGCATCGCCATGTTGGGGAACTTGGCCAGGAAGTCGGCCGGCAGGCTTTCCATCGCCGGTTTGTTCGGCACCTTGTAGTCGATGTTCTGCGCCGCCCAGGCATGGTTCTTGGCGTCGAGCATGAAGTTGACGAACTGGAAGGCGGCGTCCTTGTGTTCGGAGGCCTTCATGACCACCATCGTGTCGACCCAGAGATCCGAGCCCTCCTTGGGGATGACGTATTTGATCTCCGGCTTTTCGGCGATGCCGTAATTGCACCAGCCGTCCCAGGCCTGAACCATCAGCGCTTCGCCCGAAACCAGCTTGGAATAGAAAGTGGTGTCGTCATAGGCGAGCAGCGTCTTCTTGGCGGAGATCAAGAGGTCCTTGACCTCGGCGAGCTTGGCCGGATCCGTCTCGTTGACGGAAAAACCCTTGTCGAGCTGGCCGGCGGCGAGCAGCCAGCGATCGGTCGCCAGCATGGTCGTCTTGCCCTTCAGTTCGTCGGAAGGCGCCAGCAGGTCGCTCCAGCTGGTGGGGGCGGTCTTGACCAGGTCGGAGCGGTAGCACAGGCCAGTCGTGCCCCAGGTATAGGGAACCGAGAATGTGTTGCCGACATCGTGCGGCAGCTTGGTGGCCTCGGGATAGAGGTTGGCCAGGTTGGGGATCTTGGCGTGGTCCATGGGCTCGGTCAGGCCGAGCTTGTTCAGAACCTCGGCGAAGGGCGAAGAGACGAAGACCACGTCATAACCCTTGCCGCCAGCGGCGATCAGCTTGCCCATGATTTCCTCATTGGTGGCGTGAACCACCACCTCGCCGGAGACGCCGGTCGCGGCCTTGAAGGAGGCCATGGCGTCGGGCGCCATGTAGCCGTCCCAGTTGGAGATGACGAGGTCGGCGGCGATCGCCGGCGCCGAAAGCACCAGGCCAAGGCCGAGGGCGATTGAGGATACGCTGAGCGCACGGCGCCGCGGGCTGGTAGCGGTCATGACAGACTCCCATTCGAGTTGATCGTCGAATTCTGTGCTGGATCCCGCGCGGCATGTTCCGCGTCACCGATCCCGTTCCCTCGGTCTTTTGTCGCCGATTGCCTTGACAGTACTATTGCAGAAAAAAGTACGTCAATCCATAATTTGCCAGCCGGCTGCGGAATCTGACCGATTGCGTCCATCGGGCCGATCGGTCAACCATGCAGGCGGCATCCGTTCACGAGACAAGTCATGCAAGCCGCAGCCCGACGCCCTCGCACCAATCATCTCGACCTCGCTCAGCGAATCCTTGACGTGGCGCGCCAGCGCGGCTTCGCGCCCGGCGCGCGCCTGCCGGAACAGCAGATCGCTTCGCTCTGCAATGTTTCGCGCACTCCGGTGCGGGCCGCGCTCGGGCTGCTGGCGGAGCAAGGCGTCGTGCGCTGGGAAGCCGAAACCGGATACCATCTGGCCATCGACCTCGCCGCGCTGCCGGCGATATCGGCGGAACTGCCCGCAGCCGAGGAAGACGAGCTTGCCGAGGCGATCCTGCGCGACCGGTCGGCGCGGCGCCTCGACCAGACAGTCACCGTCGCCGGATTGATGCGGCGCTACAGTGCTGAGCGTAAGACGGTACTAAAATCACTGAACAGACTGACAGAAGAGAATCTTCTGGACCGCGCGCCCGGTCAGTCCTGGCTGTTCCGGCGCGCGCCCGACGATCCGGAAGCGCAGGGCGAAAGCTACGAATTCCGGCTGCTGCTGGAGCCGGCGGCGATCCTGGCGCCGGGTTTCCGGCTGGACGGCGCGCGCGCCGCCGCGCTGCGCCAGGGCATGGAGGCCCTGTCGGCGCTGCCGGATGCCGCCTTCGACACGCGCGAGTTCCAGCGGCTGGACATCGATTTCCATGGCATGATCGCCGAGGGATCCGCCAACCGCTTCGTCGCCGACGCGCTGGCCGATCATCTCAGGCTGCGCCGGCTGCCGGGCATCTATGCCGGAATCAATGTTTTCCGGCTCAAGCAATCGCTGCTGGAACATCTGAACATACTCGACCATCTCGAAAGCCGGCAGTATGAGGTGGCTGCCGATCTGCTTCGCATCCACCTGCGCCTCTCGCGCAGCCAGCGACCGCAAGCGGCCAGCCGCGGGGCGCCCGCGCTGTTCGGCATGATCAGCCGCCCTGTTTGAAGAGGATTAATTGACGCGTAGAGCGAGCCCGACCATCGCGCTGTTTCCCGAAGCCAGTTTCGGGGCGGCGTTGAATTGCGTCGGCATCGCGCAGGCCCTGCGCGCCCGGGGGGCGCGGCCGGTCTTCATCTGCCATGCCGGCTTTTCCGGCGTCTTTGCCGACTACGGGTTCCAGGAATACCAGTTGCCGACCGACGAGCCGCTGAGCGACAGCGAGCGCCAGAGCTATTGGCAGGCCTTCGTGCGCCGGCACCTGCCGCATTTCCGGCTGAGCCCGATCGACCAGCTGGAAACCTATGTCGCGCCGACCTGGCAGGCGATCGTCGACACGGCGGTCAATGCCGAGGCGCCGCTGCGCCAGTTGCTGGCGCGGCTGAAGCCGGACGCGGTCGTGCTCGACAATGTCATCATGTTCCCGGCGATAGCAGCCGCCGGCTGCCCGTGGGTGCGGGTCGTCTCCTGCGCCGAGACGGAGTTGCCCGATGCCGAAGTGCCACCCTACCTCTCGGGGATGAGTGCCGACGACCCGCAACGGGCAGCGTTCGAGGCGCGCTATCTCTCGGCCTCCGCGCCGGCGCATGACCGCTTCAACCGGTTTCGCGGCGATTGCGGCCTGGCGCCGCTGCCCAAAGGCCAGTTCCTGGAAGCCTCGCCCGACCTCAATCTGCTCCTGACGCCCTCGATCGTGAAGCGCGAGCGGGCCGCGCCGCTCGATCCCCAACGCTTCGTCTACCTCGAGGGCTGCGTGCGGTCGGAAGGGCCGTTCGAGGTCCCGGTGTTCCCGCGCAATGGCGGGCCACTGGTCTATGTCTCCTTCGGCAGCCTCGGCGCCATGGATGTCGGCCTGATCGAGCGTATGCTTGCCGTCTTCGACAGGCTGCCGGCGCGCTTCATCGTCAATGTCGGCGGTTTGCGCGACGCCTATCGCGCGGTGCCCGACAATGTCTATCTCGACGCCTGGTTTCCGCAGCCCTCGGTGGTGGCGAAGTCGGACCTGTTCATCCACCATGGCGGCAACAACAGTTTTTGCGAAGCGCTGCGTTTCGGCGTGCCGTCGCTGATCATGCCCTATTGCTGGGACGGACATGACAATGCGCAGCGGGCCGGAGAAACCGGCGTCGGCGATCATATCGGCCGTGACGGCTGGACAGAAGGAGTACTGGAGAGAGCGATCCTCGGCCTGCTGGCCGACGACCCCATGCGCGCCCGCCTCAAGGAAAATGCAGCTGAGATGGCGCTGAAACCGGGAACGGACGTGGCCGCGCAAGCCATACTCTCTCTGATACGGACCTGAACGAAATGCTCGACAAGAAAACCAACCCCTCCCTTTTCAGCGGCAATGATCCGAACGCCTGGCTCGCCCAGAATGGTGTCAGCGAGGTCGAATGCCTGGTGCCCGACATGAACGGCGTGCTGCGCGGCAAGGCGCTGCCGACAGCCAAATTCCTGAAGGCGCTGGAAGACCGCGCGCTCTATTTGCCGAGCAGCGCTTTCCTGGTCAGCATCGATGGCCGCTATTCCGGCTCCATCGACGAGGGTTTTGCCTATTCGGACCCGGACATGCGCATGGTGCCCGATGTCTCGACGCTCAGCCTGGCGCCCGGCGCCGGAGCGGGCAAGGCCTATGTCTTTGCCGACGCCTTCCATATGGACGGCAGGCCGTGGATGGCCTCGCCGCGCCACGTGTTGCGCGCCGTGCTCGACCTCTATCGCCAACGCGGCTGGCGCGCGGTGGTGGCGCCGGAGGTCGAGTTTTATCTCACCGCGCCTAATCCCGATCCCGACAGGGTGCTGACCGCGCCTGTCGGCGGCAATGGCCGCGCCGAAGGCGTGCAGCACCCCTACGACATGGCGGCACTCGAGGAATTCGAGCCGGTGATCCGGCGCGTCTATGACTATGCGGCTGCCGCCGGCCTGCCGCTCGACACGCTGATCCATGAATCCGGGCCAGGGCAGCTCGAGATCAATCTCCTGCACGGCGAGGCGGTCCGGCTTGCCGACCAGGTGCTGCTTTTCAAGCGCCTGACCCGCCAGGCGGCGCAGCAATGCGGCATGCATGCGACCTTCATGGCCAAGCCGATCGCCGCGCAGGCGGGAAGCTCGATGCATCTGCACATGTCTGTTGTCGACGAAGCCGGCAACCCGCTTTTCGCCAGCGCCGACGACGCCGATACCGAGATGTTCGGCCATTTCATCGGCGGCCTGCAGAAATACGTTCCGGAAATCATGCCGCTGTTCGCGCCGAACGTGAATTCCTACCGCCGCATCCGGCCAAACCATAGTGCGCCGGCCAACATCGAATGGTCGCATGACAACCGCTCCTGCGGCCTGCGCGTGCCGGCCGGCGGGCGCATGGCGCGGCGGGTGGAGAACCGGCTGCCGGGCGCGGATTCCAATCCCTATCTGGCCATCGCCGGCTCGCTGCTTGCCGGCTATCTCGGTGTCGAGCAGAAGCTGGCGCGCTCGGCGGAAGCCTCTGGCAACGCCTACAAGATCAAGAGCACGCTGCCCAAGACCATGGAGGAGGCGCTCGACCGTTTCGAGGCCTGCGGCCCGGTTCGAGAACTGCTCGGCGAGGACTTCTTCCAGACCTATCTGCGCGTCAAGAGCGTCGAGCTCGACCTGTTCCAGAGCGTGGTGACGAGCTGGGAACGCGACCACCTGCTGCTGAAGGTGTAATCATGGCATCTTCAACGGGTTTCAATTCCGGCCTCGATATCGGCAAATCCTATTATGTCGCCACCGCCAATCCGGCGCCGGACCATCCGGCGCTCATTGGCGATGTCGAAGCAGACCTGGTCGTCGTCGGCGGCGGCTGCACGGGCCTTTCGGCGGCCCTTCACGCCGCCGAACGCGGCCTGAAGGTGGTGCTGCTCGAAGGCGGCAGGATTGGCTGGGGCGCCTCGGGACGCAATGGCGGCCAGATGATCCCGGGCCTGCGCAAAGGCGCCAAGGGTCTGGTCAAGCTCTACGGGCCCGAGCGCGCCAAGGTGCTGTTCGATCTGGCCTTCGAGGCACGCGGCCTGGTGCTCGACATCATCGAGCGCCACAAGATCGATTGCGACCTGCGGCTGACCGGCCATCTCGTGGGCGCGGTCAACGGCTCCGATCTCAGGGATCTCGAGGACGAGGCCAAATGCCTGGAAAGCGTGATGAAGTTCCGCGAGGTCGAAATCCTGTCGGCGGCGGATGCGCGGGCCAAGGTCGACACGCCCTATCACGGCGCCATGTATGAGCCGCTCGGCGGCCACATGCATCCGTTGAACTACACGCTCGGGCTTGCCCGCGCGGCGGTCGCGGCCGGCGTTGTTATTCACGAGAATTCGGTTGCCGTGAAACTGGAGCGCGAACCCTCGATCCGGGTTTCGACGGCGAAGGGTTCGGTGCGGGCCAGGCATGTCGTGCTGGCGGGCGACGCGCTGCTTCACGGGCTGGAGCCGCGCGTCAACAGCCGCATCATGCCGGTCGGCAACTATATCGTCGCCACCGAGCCCCTGGAAGGCGCGCGCAACGTCATTCCGGCCAATGTGGCGGTCTCCGATACGCGTTTCGTCGTCAACTATTACCGCATGTCAGCGGACGGCCGGCTGCTGTTCGGCGGCGGCGAACGCTACACGCCGTCACCGCCAGCCGACATTGCCGGCTTCGTGCGGCCACACATGGAAGGTACATTCCCGCAGCTCAAGGGCTGCCGCATCGACCATGCCTGGGGCGGGCTGGTGTCGGTGACGACGTCGCGGCTGCCGCATGTCGGGCATTATGGCGAGGTCTATTTCGCGCATGGCTATTCCGGCAAGGGCGTCATCCTGTCGACGCTGTCGGGCAAACTGCTGGCCGAGGCCATTACGGGGAGTTCCGCGCGGCTCGACCTGTTCTCGACGCTGACGCCGCTGCCGTTCCCGGGTGGTACGGCGCTGCGCGGGCCGCTCTATGTGCTGGGCATGCTGTGGTACGCGATGCGGGATCGGATCAAGCATTGAGACGGCATCGCCGTTGGTAAAGTTCGTAACGCCACGGAATAGAACCGTAGCGATCCTTCACACCCCTCTCTGGCCTGCCGGCCAGAGGGGGTACTGTCCCGCCGGCGTTGAAGGCTGGTGAAGTCCCTCAAACGACAAAGAAATCTTCAATCCGCTGCCTGGCCTCCAGCAGCGCAGGCAGGATCTCCCGCTCCATCTCCGCGACGCTGAACCGAGCCGACTGCGTCGACACATTGATCGCCGCAACCGTGCGTTCGGCGCGATCGCGGATCGGCACGGCGATCGAACGCAGGCCGAGTTCCAGCTCTTCGTCGACGACGGCAAAGCCGTCAGCCTTCGCCTTGCCAATGGCGTGCGCCAGCAACCGTTTGTCCACAATCGTCTTCGGCGTTCGTCTCTCGATGGCGGTCTGGCCGAGAAACGCCTCCAGTTCCCCCGGCGTCAGCCCGGCGAGAAGCACGCGCCCCATCGAGGTGCAATAGGCCGGCAACCTCGTGCCGACATCGAGCGAGACGCTCAGGATGCGGCGGCCCGGAATGCGCGCGACATAGACGACGTCCTGGCCCGACAGGATCGCCGCCGAACAGGCTTCGTTCAACTGTGTGGCGACCGAGCGCATGATGGGGGCGGCGAAGCCCCAAAGCGAGGTGCCGCCGAGCCAGGTTCGGGCGACGGTCAGGAGACGCGGCGACAGCGAAAAGACGCGTCCATCCTGCGTGGCGTAACCGGTGGCGACGAGGGTCAGCAGAAAGCGGCGGGCGCCGGCGCGTGTCAGGCCGGCTTCCTCAGCCATTTCAGTCAAGGTCATGCCCTGGGGGTGGCGGGCGAGGATCTCCATCACGGCAAGGCCACGCTCGAGCGAGCCGACATGGTCACGGGAAACGGCTTCTTCTTCCATGTCGTCTCCTCGCGATGGCGTCTTCTTCGGGATTGACTCCGCGACGCAGCCCGGCATAAAAGTATCGCATATAAAACATATGTTCGCAATGCGAACTTTTTGAATGCGGAGCCAATGCGATGGTCAAGTTTCTGCCGCTCAAACAGGCGGTCGCGGAGAACCTGAACAATGGCGACAGCGTCGCCTTCGAAGGCTTCACCCATCTGATCCCCACCGCCGCCGCCCACGAAGCGATCCGCCAGGGCTTTCGCGACCTGACCCTCATCCGCATGACGCCGGACCTGATCTACGACCAGATGATCGGCATGGGCATGGCCAAGAAAATCGTCTTCTCCTATGTCGGCAACCCCGGCGTCGGCCTGTTGCGGCGCGCCCGCGATGCCATCGAAAACGGCTTTCCCCGGCCGATCGAGGTCGAGGAGCACAGCCATGCCGGCATGGCCAACGCCTATGAGGCGGGCGCGGCAGGCCTGCCTTGCGCGGTGTTTCGCGGCTATCGCGGTGCCGGGCTGGCCGAGGTCAATCCCAACATCAGGTCGGTCACCTGTCCGTTCACCGGCGAGGTGCTGGCGGCGGTGCCTTCGATCCGGCCCGATGTCAGTTTCATCCACGCGCAGAAGGCGGACCGCAAAGGCAATGTGCTGGTCGAAGGCATTATCGGCATCCAGAAGGAGGCTGTGCTGGCGGCGAAACGCGCGGTTGTGACGGTCGAAGAGGTGGTCGACACTTTCGACGATCTGCACCCGAACCTGACCGTGCTGCCGCGCTGGACGATCGCGGCGATTTCCGTGGTGCCCGGCGGCTCGCACCCGTCCTATGCGCATGGCTATTATGCGCGCGACAATGCCGCCTATCTCGAATGGGACGAGATCGCCGCCGACCGGGAAAAATTCCAGGCGTGGATGAAGGCCAACGTCATCGAGAAGGGTGCCGACGATTTCGCGGCGCGCGTCGAGCATCTGAGGAAAGCGGCATGAGCGACAACCGGACCCCCTTGGGCTTCACTCCCAACGAGATGATGACGATCGCCGCCAGCCGCGCCTTGAAGAACGACGATGTCTGCTTCGTCGGCATCGGCGCGCCGTCGGCCGCCTGCAACGTGGCGCGGCTGACGCACGCACCCGACATCACGCTGATCTATGAAAGCGGCACGATCGGGACCGCGCCCGACGTGCTGCCGCTGTCGATCGGCGACGGCGAATTGTGCGAGACCGCGGTCACCACCGTCGCGGTGCCGGAAATGTTCCGCTACTGGCTGCAGGGCGGCCGCATTTCGATCGGCTTCCTGGGTGCCGCCCAGCTCGACAAGTTCGGCAACATCAACACCACGGTCATCGGCGACTATTTCCATCCCAAGACCCGGCTGCCGGGCGGTGGCGGGGCGCCGGAGATCGCGACCTCGTCGCAGCAGGTCTACATCACCATGGCGCAGAGCAAGCGCGGCATGGTCGAAAAGATCGACTTCTTCACCTCCTTCGGTCACGGCGAGGGCGGCGACCATCGCAAGCGCCTTGGAATCGACACGGCCGGCCCGACACTGCTGATCACCGATCTCGCCGTCTGGAAGCCGGATCCGGTGAGCAAGGAGTTCACCGTGGTCTCCCTGCATCCGGGCGTCACGCGACAGCAGGTGCAGGAGACCTGTGGCTGGGTGGTAAAGTTCGCCGAGGTGCTTGACGAGACGCCGGCGCCGAGCGAACTCGAACTGAAGACATTGCGCGACCTGCAGGCCCGCACCAAGGCGGCGCATGAGGGAACCGGAAAAGGGAAGGCTGCCTGACATGGCCGAGGCCTATATCTGCGATTATATCCGCACGCCCATTGGCCGTTTCGGCGGTTCCCTGTGTTCCGTGCGCGCCGACGATCTCGCCGCCATTCCGCTCAGGGCGCTGGTCGAGCGCAATGCGGGCGTCGACTGGCAAGCGGTCGATGACATCGTCTATGGCTGCGCCAACCAGGCCGGCGAGGACAACCGCAACGTGGCACGCATGGCGCTGCTGCTGGCCGGCCTGCCACAGGACATACCGGGCTCGACCATCAACCGGTTGTGCGGGTCGGGCATGGACGCACTCACCATCGCCGCACGCGCCATCAAGGCCGGCGAGGCGGAACTGATGGTCGCCGGTGGTGTCGAATCGATGAGCCGCGCGCCCTTCGTCATGCCCAAGGCCGACACCGCCTTTTCGCGCAATGCCGAGATTTACGACACGACCATCGGCTGGCGCTTCGTCAACCCGCTGATGAAGAAGCAGTATGGCGTCGATTCCATGCCGGAGACCGGCGAGAACGTGGCCGAGGATTTTTCCGTGTCACGCGCCGACCAGGACGCCTTTGCCGTGCGCAGCCAGGACAAGGCCGTTGCCGCGCAGGCCAACGGCCGGCTGGCGAAGGAAATCACCCCGGTGACGATCCCGCAGCGCAAGGGCGATCCGATTGTCGTGTCGAAGGACGAGCATCCTCGCGCCGGCACCACCGTCGAGGCGTTGGCGAAATTGCCGACGCCATTCCGGCAGGGTGGCACCGTGACAGCCGGCAATGCGTCTGGCGTCAATGACGGCGCGGCGGCGCTGATCGTCGCCTCGGAGGCCGCCATCAAGAAATACGGCCTGACGCCGATCGCCCGCATTCTTGGCGGCGCGGCCGCCGGCGTGGCGCCACGCATCATGGGCATCGGCCCGGCGCCGGCGACGCAAAAACTGTGCGCGCGGCTTGGCCTGACGCCGCAACAGTTCGATGTCATCGAACTCAACGAGGCCTTTGCCTCGCAAGGCATCGCGGTGCTTCGCCAACTGGGCATCGCCGAGGACGCGCCGCACGTCAACCCGAATGGCGGCGCCATCGCGCTCGGCCATCCCTTGGGCATGTCGGGCGCGCGCATCTCCGGCACGGCGGCGCTGGAACTGCGCCAGCGCGGCGGCCGCTATGCCCTTGCCACCATGTGCATCGGCGTCGGCCAAGGCATCGCCATCGCGCTCGAGCGGGCTTGATCCGCAACTCTTCCGGCAGGCCAGACGGAAGATTCCATCAGGCCTGCCAAATTTGACCATGTGGACAAAAGTCCGCACCCGTTCCATAGTTCCCCGTCTTGAATTTTTCACGAACGGCCGGCTCGACACGGCTGTCGAACAGAGGGGAATGCAATGGAAAACCGGAAGAAATCAGTCCAGATAAAACGCGACGGGCTGTCGCGGCGCAACGTGCTGGAGCTTGGCGCGCTTGGCCTCGCGGCCGCGATGCTGCCGGGCGCGGCGTTCGGCGCGGCGAAGAAATTGAAGGTGGCGGCGATCTTCGCCACGCCGATCGAGGAGCCGTGGGACAACCAGGTGCATGTCGCGCTGCTGAAGGCGCAAAAGGAACTCGGCATCGAGTACAAATGGTCTGAAAAAGTACAGACCGCCGACTTCAGCCGCGTCATGCGTGAATATGCGCAAGGCGGATACGAGCTGGTGCTGGGCGACGCCTTCGCGGCCGAGCGCGAGTCGCGCCGCACCGCCAAGCAGTTCCCGAAGACCGCCTTCCTGTTCGGCTCGGGCGCCGGCCCGGCGGAACCCAATTTCGGCGTCTTCGACAACTGGATCCATGAGCCTGCCTATCTCTCCGGCATCATCGCCGGCAAGATGTCGAAGTCGGGCACGGTCGGCGCCGTCGCGGCGATGGGCATTCCGGAAGTGAACCGGCTGGTCAACGCCTTCTTCGCCGGCGCCAAGGAGGTCAACCCGAACATCAAGAAGAAGGTCTCCTTCATCGGTTCCTTCTTCGATCCGCCCAAGGCCAAGGAAGCGGCGGTCGCCCAGATCGATGCCGGTGTCGACGTCATCTATGCCGAGCGTTTCGGTGTCATCGAGGCGGCGGTCGACAAGAAGATCCTCGCCATCTCCAACATGTCCGACCAGTCGAGCCTCGGACCCGACACTGTGATCACCGGCCCGGTCTGGGACATGTATCCGACGGTCGAACAGGCGATCAAGCTGGTCAAGGCCGGCGTCTTCACCGCGCAGGACTATGGCGATTTCTCGCGCATGGCCAAGGGCGGTTCATCGCTCGCTCCCTACCACAAGTTCGACAAGACATTGCCTGCCGAGGTCAAGGACCTGGTCGAGAAGAAGAAGGCCGAGATCCTCGAAGGCAATTTCCGGGTGGATGTGGACGAGAACACGCCGGTCTCGGACTGAGTTCCTTACCCTCCCCCTTGCGGGGGGGTCGATCCGCGAAGCGGATCGGGGTGGGGTGGCTTCGGCGCCGCACCCCCACCCCGTCTCACGATCTTCGCTTCGCTACGACCGCGAGCCGACCCTCCCCACAAGGGGGAGGGTGAGGAGCTGCTTAAACGCCACCTCTCAACGGGAAATGCCCTTTGTCCTTGCCCGCCCCACTCATCGAAATGCGCGGCATCACCAAGACCTTCGGCGCCGTCAAGGCGAACGAGGCTGTCGACCTGAGCGTCGCGCCCGGCGAAATTCTCGGTCTGCTCGGCGAGAACGGCGCCGGCAAGACGACGCTGATGAATGTGCTGTTCGGCGCTTATGCGCCCGATGCGGGCGAGATCCTGATCCAGGGCCAGAAGGTGCGGATCACCAGTTCGGCCGACGCGCTGGCCGCCGGCATCGGCATGGTGCACCAGCATTTTCATCTCGCGCCGCGGCTGACGGTGCTGGAGAACCTTCTGATCGGCATTCGCGGCAAGGGCGGGCGGATCGATCGTGCCGGCGGGCTGGCGCGGCTTGCCGAAATCAGCCGGCAATATGGCCTGGCGCTTGACCCGGACCTGCCGGTCTCGGCGCTGTCCGTGGGCGAACAGCAGCGGCTGGAAATCATCAAGGCGCTGTTTCGCGGCGCCAGGCTCCTGATCCTCGACGAGCCGACCGCGGTGCTGGCGCCGAGCGAAGTCGAAGGGCTGTTTTCGGCGCTGCGCTCGATGGCGGCGCAAGGGCTCGGCATCATCTTCATCTCGCACAAGCTCAACGAGGTGCGCGCGCTTACCCATCGCTGCACGGTGCTGCGGCATGGCCGTGTCGCCGGCCGCGTCGACGACCCCGCCAACACGACGTCGGCCGCGATGGCGGAGCTGATGTGCGGGCACGAGATCGTGCCGCCTGCGAGGGGGCCGTCGACGCCGGGCGAAGCGGTGCTGACACTCGACGGCATTTCCACGTCAAAGCATTCGGGCACGACGCTGCGCGACGTCTCGCTTGCCGTTCGTGCCGGCGAAATCCTCGGCATTGCCGGCGTGTCGGGCAATGGCCAGCAGGCTTTGGCCGAAGTGATTTCGGGCGTGCGCGCTCCCGACGCGGGCCAGATGACGATCGCCGGCCAGAAGGTGTCGCGGTTTTCGCCGCGCGAGGTGCAGGCGCTCGGCCTTGGCCGCATTCCGGAAGACCGCATGACGACCGGCCTGGTCACCAACCTGCCGCTCGCCGATTCCATGGTGCTGCCGCGCGTCGGCACGGCGGCATTCTCAAGCCGGGGGCTGCTCAAGCCCGACGCGATCCGTGCCTTCGCCGAAGAGCAGATCAAGGCCTACGATATCAGGTGCCCCGGACCGATGGTGCGGGCCGGCGCGCTGTCCGGCGGCAATCTGCAGAAGGCGCTCCTGGCGCGCGAGCTCGCCTTCGACCCGAAGGTCCTGATCGTCTCGCAACCGACGCGCGGCCTCGACATCGGCGCCGCCCGGTTCATCCACGAAAAGTTCCTCGCCATGCGCGCCAAGGGCTGCGGCATCATCGTCATCGGCGAGGATCTGGAAGAGCTGCTGGTTCTGTGCGACCGCATCGCGGTGATGTATGAGGGCCGCATCGCCGGCACGCTTTCCAGCGCCGATGCGACCGTCGCGCGGCTTGGCCTGCTGATGACCGGCGCGGAGGGGCACGGCTGATGTTTCGCCTGGAAGTCCGCAGTTCGACGCCCGCCTGGTTCAACCTTGCTTTGCCGCTGCTTGCCATCGCGGCGACGCTCATCCTGTGCAGCGGCCTGATCGCGCTGGCTGGCGCCGGCGTGCTCGACTCCTACGGCGTGATGTTCACCGCGTCGCTCGGCGACAGCTATGCCATCACCGAAACACTGGTGCGCGCCGCACCGATGATCTTCACCGGGCTGGCGGTGGCCGTCGCCTTCCGGGCAAAATTCTGGAACATCGGCGCCGAGGGCCAGTTGCTGGCCGGCGCGGTGGCGAGCTGCTTCGTGGGCGCCATTCCGATGCCGGGGCCGCTCGCCATCCTGCTGATGGCGATCGCCGGTGCTGCGGCGGGCGCGGCCGTCGCGCTGGTGCCGGCGACGCTGCGCGTAAGGTTCAAGGTCGACGATGTGGTCAGTTCCTTGCTGCTCAACTCGGTCATCTATTACGCGCTGATGGCGCTGATCGAAGGACCGTGGAAGGACAGTTTCAGCGGCTACCCGATCTCGCCGCCGATCGAGGATTCGGCGAATTTCCCGGTGCTGATCGAAGGCACGCGGCTGCATCTTGGCGTCGTCGTGGCGCTGATTGCGGCGCCGCTGATCTGGTTTCTCATCGCGCGCACCACGCTTGGCTTTCGCATCAGGGTCACCGGTGAAAACCCGGAAGCCGCCAGATATGGCGGCATTCATGTCGAGCGGGTGCTGCTGTCGACCGCATTGCTGTCGGGCGCGCTGGCCGGACTGGCTGGTGTCGGCGAGGTCGGCGGCGTGCATTTCCAGGTGATGAGCGACATCTCGCCGGGATACGGCTATTCCGGCATCGTGGTTGCGATGCTGGCCAGGCTCAATCCGCTGGGCGTCGTGCCGGCGGCGATCTTCCTGGCGGCCGTCATGACGGGCGCCGAGGCGATGTCGCGCGCGACCGGCGTTCCGGCCTTCCTCAGCGATGTCATCCAGGGCACCGCGCTGCTCGCCATGCTGGTGGCGCTGCTCTTCACCGCCTATCGCATCCGCCGCGTGGGGGCTTCCTCATGAGCGCGGTGTTCGAGCAGATCTTCCAGGTTGGCTTTCTTGCCGCCATCATCCGCATCGCCACGCCGCTCGCCTTTGCCACGCTGGGCGAAATGTTCTCCGAGCGGGCCGGGGTGCTCAATCTCGGCATCGAAGGCATCATGCTTTTGTCGGCGATGACCGGCTTCACCGCCACCAGCCTCAGCGGCAGCCTGTGGCTCGGCGTGCTGGCTGCGGTGCTGACCGGCATGCTGATGGGGGCGCTGCACGCGCTGTTCACCGTGGCTCTGGGCTTGAGCCAGCATGTCTGCGGCATCGGCGTCACCCTGTTCTCGTCAGGTCTCGCCTATTTCCTCTACCGGCTGATCTTCGGCCAGCAGTCGGTGCCGCCAAGCATCAAGGGTTTTCAGACGCTGCCGATCCCGGTCCTGTCCGATATTCCCGTGCTTGGGCCTGCCATATTCAACCAGTTCACACTGGTCTACATGGCGATCCTGGCGATTCCGCTCGCCGCCTTCGTGCTCTACCGCACGCCCTGGGGGTTGTCGGTGCGCATGGTCGGCGAGAACCCGCGCGCGGCGGACTCCGCCGGCGTCAGCGTCATTGCAACGCGCTTCCAGGTGGTGATCCTCGGCGGCGCGCTGATGGGTCTGGCCGGCGCCTTCCTGTCGATGGCGCAGTTCAATGCCTTCACCTTCGGTGTCGTCTCGGGGCGCGGCTGGGTGGCGATCGCGCTGGTCGTCTTCGGCCGCTGGGATCCCTGGCGTTCGGCGGGGGCGGCACTGCTGTTCGCCTTTGTCGACGCGCTGCAGTTGCGCATGCAGGCGAGCGGGCTCGGGCATATCCCCTACGAGGCGTTCCTCATGCTGCCGTTCATCTTCACCATTGTCGCCATGGCCTTCATGTCGCGCAACGCGGTGGCGCCGTCGGCGTTGCTCAAGCCGTTCCGAAGGGAAGAGCGGTGAGTCGGCTTGGGTTCCTCGCCCCCGTCATGGGCGGGGGAGAGGTGTATCGGCGAAGCCGAGACGGAGAGGGGGAATGGCGCAGACCTGTCCTGAAATCTGGATCCTGGAGAAAGCCGCGCCCTACGAAGCCCCCTCTCCGACCGCTTCGCGGCCACCTCTCCCCCGCTTCGCGGGGGCGAGGAACCTGGATTCTGAGAAGCCCTCACATCGCCGTAAAACCATTGTCCACGAACAGGTGCGCGCCGTTGACGAAGCTCGACTCGTCGCTCGCCAGATAGAGCGCTGCCTTCGCCACCTCTTCCGGTTCGCCGATCCGGCCCTGCTGAGCGGCAAGCGCCGCATCCGAGACATCGACGCCGAGCTTGCCGAGGTCGGCCACCTCGCGCAGGCCGTGCGGCGTTCTGATGAAGCCGGGGCAGACGGCGTTGCAGCGGATGTTGCGGTCGCGGAACTCGACGGCGATGGCGCGCGCGAACATGTGGCAGGCGCCCTTGGTGGTGTCGTAGAGAACTTCGTTCGGCGTCGCCGCCACCGCCGAGATCGACGAGGTGCAGACGATCGAACCACCGCCGGCCGCGATCATGCCCGGCAGCACGGCGCGCGTCATCAGGAACATCGAGCGGACATTGACGGCATGCAGCCAGTCCCATTCCTGCAGCGTGGTCTTCAGGAACGGCTTGATGACGATGGTGCCGGCATGGTTGAACAGCACGGTGACCGGGCCGAGCTTTTCAGCCGCTGCCCTTGCCGCCGCCTCGACCTGGGCCTCGTCGGAGACGTCGGCGACGAAATGCTCGGCAATCTGGCCGCGCGCGCGGATCGCCGCCGCCGTCGCGGCGGCCGCTTCCGCATTGCGGTCGATGATCGCCACTTTCGCGCCCTCGGCCGCGAACAATTCCGAGGCCGCTCCGCCCATTCCCGTCGCGCCGCCCGATATGATGGCGACCTTGCCTGCCAGTCTTGTCCCCATTTTCGTTCCCCTATCCGATGATTTCCTACCTGCTTCCCGCCTGATGCTATCGCGCTCGCGCCGGGCGGCCAATGCGTCTCGTGGGGGCAGGCGGGGCAAGCCTATAGGACCATTCGAACGCTTCGGGACGGCGACGTCCCGGCCTGGGCGATCGTTCACGCGACGCTCTCAGCAATCTCGAACCAATTCAGGGGGTGATCGGAGAAAATTTTTCTGCTTATAGGCAAAAAATAGCAATCGACAAAGTCTACAAGTTTTATAGATTAACCGGTGAGACGGAGGTCGATATGTCCTATATCCAGAACGCTCAGACTGACAGCGCCGGCCAGAGGCTGGCCAATGCCCGGACTTTCCGTCCGGCCTATGCCGGTTCGTTCGCCTATCTGGTTTTCGCCCTTGCGTTCGTGTTCACCGGCGCCGTCGTGCTGGGGCTCATTCCCTGAGCGCCTGACCGTTCGGGGCTGGCGGCCCGCCACTTTCATGCATTCGCAGTTTGATGAACCGGAATGCCGGCATGCTTTCGAGCGGCTGGTGATCACCGCATCCGTGAGTCCAGAAATGGAGGAGATGGCAATGCCGATCGCGTTCACGCATGTCCCGGCCAAGACCCATCCGGCGGATGCCGCCATTCCTTTCTTCTATGACTTTGCCGAGACGGCGACCAAGCTGGGCCTCATCGAGGACAGCGGGTTTCAGAAGATCGTCGTCGACGATTCCGCTGGGTTGCTGACCAACATGGACCTTGCAGCCCAGGTGCTCCACCGCACCGCTTCGCTGGAAGTCGTGCTGACCCATTGGGCCGGCGTGATCGAGCCGACCGTGGCTGCCCGCCAGCTGGCGTCGATCGACCGTGAGAGTGGCGGACGGCTCTCGCTTCGGATGATCAGCGAACCGCTGAACGACGACGATGCCGAGACGCGCCCGGTGGGGCACGGCGTCATCTGGCAGCGCATCGACGAATATCTGGTGCTTTTGAAGCGCTTGTGGTCGAACGACCGGCCCTTCGACCATGAAGGCGCCTTCTACAGCATCAAGGGCGGCTATATCGAGCGCAAGGGTCCGCACGGTGCCGACCTCGTGATCCGCATGGGCGGACAATCCGGAACGGCGCTGAAAGTGGCCGGCCGGCATGCCGATGTCTTCGAACTCGCGCCAGGCTCGCTCGATGAGGTCGGGCAATTGATCGAGCGCGTGCGCGGCGCCGCCGCCGAACACGGCCGCGCCGGCAAGCTGCGCTTCGCGCTGCCGGTTCGTATCCACAAAGGCGCCTCGGTGGCGGACCACAAGGCGGTCGACCTGTCCGGCCCGCCGGCGCAAGCCGCCCTGTCGCTGCTTGCCTATGCCGGGCTCGGGATCGATGAATTCATGATCGTGGGCGTCGACACGCCACGCGAGATCGCGACCGCCGGTCGGGAAACACTGGCTTTGCTTCGCAACTCACTGGCACGCCGCGAGAGCGAGGTTTTCCAGCCGGCGGCCTATGCGCCGCGCGCCGGACTGGAGACGCGGATAGCGGGCTGAATGCTGAATGTCGCGAACCTCGCCTCCAGCGGCATCGATCTTAATCCTCTAACTTGCCTTGCGGGATAGTTGCGACAGGCCGTCGATGACGGCGGCTGAATCGGCCAGCACACCGAAGACGCCATCCTCGACCGTCACCATGTGCAGTGCAGCCTCGTGCGCTTGTCTGTCGCCGCTGGCGCAGGCGTCCGAGATCGTCAGGCACTGAAAATTGCGATCGCAGGCTTCGCGCAGCGTGGTGTGGACGCAGACATCGGTCGTGCATCCGGAAAACATCAGATGGGTGATGCCTCGCGCGCGCAGCACAGTCTCGAAATCCGTGTAGGTGAAGGCGCTGTTGCAGGTCTTGTCGACGATGATGTCGCTCGGCGCCACATCGATTTCGGGAACGATCTGGAACCCCGAACCCGAACGCAGCAGAATATCGGTGCCGTCGAGGCCGGCGCGCTTGCGGCGCCACTTTTCGTAAGGCGTCATGTCGGCCATGTCGGCGCGGTAGCCCTGCCTTGTATGGACGACCGTGACGCCGGCCTTGCGGGCGGCTGATATCAGCCGGTTCACGGCGGGCAGGATCGCGCGAAGCGGCGAGGGGTCGTATCCCTTCCTGGCGAAATATCCCGTCGTCGACAGGAAGTCCTGCTGCAGGTCGATGACGACGAGGGCTGTGTGCCCGGCCACCAGCCCGCCGTCATAGGGGTAGTCGAAAGGGATTGCCTTGATCATCATTGGCTCCAGAATGTTCGCCTCAGCATAGCATCAATGCGCCGACACGAGGTGCTGGGCATCATGCAGCTGCTTGTAGATTCCGTTGGCATGGATGAGCTCCTGGTGCGAACCCTGCTCGGCGATTCCTGATTCGGAGACAACCACAATGCGGTCGGCGCCACGGATCGTCGCCAGCCGGTGGGCGATGACCAGCGTGGTGCGACCTTGCGCCAGTTCGGACAGAGCCCGCTGGATCTCGCGCTCCGTCTGCGTGTCGAGCGCCGAGGTCGCTTCGTCCAGGATCAGGATCGGCGGGTTCTTCAGGAACATGCGGGCGATCGCCAGCCGCTGCTTCTGGCCGCCGGACAGTTTCACGCCGCGCTCGCCGATGATGGTGTCGTAACCGGCCGGCAGGCCCGCTATCATATCGTCGAGCTTCGCCCGCCGTGCGGCCTCGGCGATGGCTTCGTCCGAGGCGCCGAGCCGGCCATAGGCGATGTTCTCACGAACCGAGCCGCCGAACAGGAACACGTCCTGCTGGACAATGCCGATCTGGCCGCGCAGCGAGGCGAGCGTCATGTCCCTGATGTCGATGCCATCGATGCTGATGGCGCCGGCGCCGACTTCATAGAAACGCGGCAACAGGGAGCATATTGTGGTCTTGCCCGCACCCGATGGCCCGACGAAGGCGATGGTCTCGCCGGCACGGATCGTCAGGTCGACATTGCTCAGGACAGGCTTGCCGTCGCCATAGCCGAAACTGACGTTCCTGTATTCAATGTCGCCCTTGAGGCCGCTGACGGTCATGGCATCGGCTCTGTCGGCGATGTCGGGCTCGGTATCGAGCAGTTCGGTATACCGGCGAAAGCCGGCAATTCCCTTCGGATAGGTCTCGATCACCGAATTGATCTTCTCGATCGGCCGCACGAAGACGCCGACCAGCAGCAGGAAGCCGACAAAGCCGCCATTGCTCAACTCACCTGTGATGACAAGGTAGCTGCCGGCGATCATGACCACCAGCTGGATCAGCCGGATGCCCATGTAGTTCAGCGAGTTCGAGGCCGACATGATGCGATAGGCGTCGAGCTTGGTCTGGCGGTAGCGCTGGTTGTCATCAGCGAACAGCGCGCGCTCATGTTCCTCATTGGCGAAGGCCTGCACCACCCGCATGCCGCCGACATTTTCCTCGATGCGGACGTTGAAGTCGCCGACGCGCCGGTAGAGCGCCTGCCAGTTGCGCTCCATGCGGTCGCCATAGCGAATGGTCACCCAGGCGATGGCCGGCACGATGATGGCGGTCAGCAGGGCCAACTGCATGTTGACGGTGAACATCAGCGCAAACGCGCCGATGAAGGTCATGATGGCGATGAACAGATCTTCGGGGCCGTGATGGGCGATCTCTCCGATCTCCTCCAGGTCCTTGGTGACGCGCCCGACGAGATGGCCGGTCTTGTTGTTGTCATAGAAGCGGAACGAGAGCTTCTGCAGATGGTCGAAGCTTTTGCGGCGCATCTCGGTCTCGATGTTGATGCCCAGCATATGGCCCCAATAGGTCACGACCGCCATCAGCCCTGTGTTCAGCAGATAGACCAGCAGCAGGCCGACCGATGCCGCGATGATCAGCGCCCAGTCCTGTTGCGGCAGAAGGTGGTCGACAAAGGCACGCACCGCCATCGGAAAGCCGAGCTCGAGCAGGCCGGCGACAACCGCGCAGGAGAAATCGAGGATGAACAGCCCTTTCCACGGGGCGTAGTAAGCCATGAAACGTCTGATCATAGAGTTTAACCGCATGCTGTCTTGGTCGGTGTTCGAACTGGCAAGGGACCGCGTCCTCGCGGGGTCCTTACGTCTGGAACGCTCGGGGCGGCAATATGCCAGCCCCGGCTTCCGGCCTGCCTTTCGAGGCGACTGGCAGGCTTGACGACATCGTCACGACATTTTTGTTGACTCAAAATATCATCTTCAATGTTGACTAGTAAGGTCAGGTTTCATAGTCAACCGGCATCGGCCCGCCGAAGCCACAGTGGGCGCCCCGGGCCGAATGGAGAAAAGCCATGACCGTGGCCGAGGCTGACACCCAGACCGCCTTTCAGATCGAAGCGTTGCGCTTTGCCGTCGGCGAGCGGACGTTGCTGGGTCCGGTTTCGCTCGAATTGCAGCGCTCGCGCGTCTACGGGCTGATCGGCCATAACGGTTCGGGCAAGTCGACGCTGATCAAGCTGCTGGCCCGCCAGCAGACGGCAAGCTCAGGCGCCATCACCTTCGCAACGAGGCCGCTGCCGCAATGGGGTGCCCGCGAGCTCGCCCGCGCGCTCGCCTATCTGCCGCAGACCACGCCGGCGGCAACGGGCCTGACCGTGCGCGAGCTGGCAACGCTCGGCCGCTATCCCTGGCACGGCGCGCTCGGCCGCTTCGGTTCACAAGACAAACGGCATGTCGAGGAGGCGCTCGTGCTGACAGACATGGAAGCTTTCGCCGACCGGCTGGTGGACGAATTGTCCGGCGGTGAGCGGCAGCGTGCCTGGCTCGCCATGCTGGTGGCGCAGAATGCAGGGGTGATGCTGCTCGACGAGCCGATTTCGGCGCTCGACATTGCCCATCAGGTCGAAGTGCTGGGACTGGTCAAGGATCTCAGCCGCAAACGCGACCTCTGCGTCGTCGTCGTGCTGCACGACCCGAACATGGCAGCGCGATATTGCGATGAACTGATCGCTCTGAAGGATGGCAAGCTGCTGACACGCGGCAATCCGGCCGAAATCATGCGCGGAGACGTGCTCAAAGGCATTTTCGGCGTGGAGATGGGCGTGTTCGCGCACCCTGTCACTGGTCAACCCGTTGGCTATGTGCAGTGATAACGAAAAACGCGGTAGGAAGCAGGAATATCCGGCCGCGGTGATAATGAGGAAGAAGCTCTTGTCCAGAAAAGGTTTGTTGGCGGCGCTGGTCGCATCGGTGCTCCTTTCGGCTGGTGTCGTGACCGCCCAGGAACAACCGGCCAGCACGGCCCCGACCGTCGAAGCGCCTGCCGCCCCGGCGGCCAGTCCAGCCCTAACGCCGCCCGCCGCGCCGGAGCCCGCGCCGGCAGCAGCCGAGCCAGCCGCGATGGCACCCGCGCAGCCGGCCGCCCAGCCGAGTGCGGCAACGCCGGCCGTGAATGCTCCTCCAGGGCCGATGGAACTGAGCCTGCCGCACGATCTGTCGCCATGGGGCATGTTCATGGCCGCCGACATCATCGTGAAGGGTGTGATGATCGGCCTTGCCTTCGCGTCGCTCGTCACCTGGACGATATGGCTGGCCAAATCGCTGGAGATCTTCGGCGGCAAGCTGCGCATCGGCCGAGCGGTCCGCGCCATCGGCGACGCCGCCACGCTGAAGCAGGCCAGCCGTGCTCTCGACCGCAACGGAGGTCCGGGAGCGCTGCTGGTGCGGGCGGCCGAGGAAGAAGCAGCACTTTCGGCCGGCGCGCTCGACCATGCGGGCGGCGACGGGTTGAAGGAAAGGGTTTCCTCGCGTCTGTCGCGCATCGAAGCGGCGGCGGCGCGGCGCATGTCGCGCGGCACGGGCGTGCTGGCGACGATCGGTTCGACCGCGCCTTTCGTCGGCCTGTTCGGCACCGTCTGGGGCATCATGAACGCGTTCATCGGCATATCCCAGGCGCAGACCACCAATCTCGCGGTCGTCGCACCCGGGATCGCCGAAGCCCTGCTGGCGACCGCGATGGGACTGGTCGCGGCCATCCCGGCCGTCGTCATCTACAACGTCTTCGCGCGCTCGATAGCCGGCTACCGGCAGATCCTCGCGGATGCCTCGGCGGGCGTCGAACGGCTGGTCAGCCGCGATCTCGATTTCCGCTCGGTCCCGCCGGCGACGGCGCTGGCGGCGGAGTGACGCCATGGGCAGCAGAATCCGCCAGACCATGGACGACGATCTCGAGGAAAGCCACGAGATCAACGTCACCCCGTTCATCGACGTCATCCTGGTGCTCCTGATCATCTTCATGGTCGCGGCGCCGCTGGCGACGGTCGATGTCAATGTCGACCTGCCGGGATCGACGGCGACGCCGGCGCCACGGCCGGAGACGCCGCTGTTCCTGACGTTGAAGGAAGACCTCACCCTGGCCATCGGCAATGACAGCGTGCCGCGCCCCGCCTTCGCAGCGCTGCTCGACAGCCGCACCAAGGGCGACAAGCAGACGCGGATCTTCCTGCGCGCCGACAAGGCGGTCGCCTATGGCGACCTGATGGAGGCGATGAACCTGCTTCGCGGCGCGGGCTATCTCAGGATTGCCCTCGTCGGGCTCGAGACCGCGCCCGCCGCTGACGCGGCCGCGCCGGCGCCAGGCGGACCTGCCGCTCCATGACCAGCCAATCGGCCGCCTCGCCCACGGTGGAGCTGTCGCGCCTCGGCTGGCGCGATGTCAGCCTGTGGGCTGGCGCGGCCGCCCTAGTGCTTGGCGCCCATGTCGCGGTCGCCTATGCGGTGCAGAGTTTCAATCCGGTCGAGATGGATGGCGGACCACCGCCGGCTCCGGTGGTCGAAATGGCGCCGATGGTGGTCACCCCGGCCGTGCCGGAACAGGCCGCAATGCTGGACGCGGCAATGCCGGACCAGACAGAACCTGTCGAGGAGACTGAAAAAGTCACCGAAGCCGAGCCCGAGAAAGTGACGGAGCAGGCCGAGCCGACCCCGGAAAAAGCCGAACCGACCACGCAACAGCTGGAAGCCGTGCCTCCCGACGAGACCGAGCCGACCGAGACAGCCGAGGCCGAAGCGGTCGATCAGCCGCCTCTGGAGGAGGTTGTCCCCGATGTCGTGGAGGCCGTGACCCCGGAGGTCGTGGTTCCGTTGCCGCAGGCAAGGCCGGTCGAGGCGCAAAAGAAGCCGGTCGAAGCCAAGGCGAAAAAGCCGGTCGAAAAACCCAAGCCGAAGCCGAAGAAGGAAAAGGCCGAGCCGCCAAGGACGGTCGCTACCGCCAGCGCCGAGACAAAGCCGGCGGTCAAGGCGGCGGCGCCGAAATCGGCGGCCGGGATCTTCGGCGTCAGCCCTGCCAGATGGGAAGCGCGGCTGACAGCGTGGATCAACCGCCACAAGCGCTATCCGAGCGCAGCGAAGTCGAGGCGTGCGCAAGGCAATGTCAGCGTGACCTTCACCGTGGACACATCGGGACAGGTGCTGTCGGCCAGGATTGCCCGTTCGTCCGGTGATGCCGAGCTCGACCGTGCCGCGCTTGCGGTGCTGCAAGGGGCCACCGTGCCGGCGCCGCCGCCCGAGCTTGGTTCACGTGTCAGCCGCACCGCGCCGTTCGTGTTCAGCTTGCGCGATTAGAGCAATCCCGGAAAAGCCGTTAAACGGGTTCCCTGACAGGATTGCGCCGGATCTGAAGAGATAGAAGGGCTCAGCTCATCGACCGGCACAACGCTTCGACCTGATCCAGGTAGAAGCGGCATTTCGTGCGCAGGGTCGCGAGGTTCGGATCGCCGGCGCCGTTGATCTCGATGGTCTGCATCATGAAGTCGAAATGGGCTTGAAACGCATCCGCGGCGCCCCAAAGATTGTCGGCCTGCCAGGTGTCGGCCATTGCCATGGAAACCAGTTGCCGGGTCTCGATGCGCGCGGCATCCGGCGAGGCGGGCCGGCTGGAGATCAGCACATGCAGCCTGCCGAAGACGTCGTCGCCGGCATCGGTGCTCCTGATCGTCGCGATCATGTTCATTGGCGGGGTCCCCCTTGAATCTCTATGCGTGAATATCAGTCTGCGGGCTGAGGGCGATCAGGGCGGGAATGGCGGCGGCGTCGGATGGCCGTCCCCTGATGATGTTGGCGACCTCGGCGTCAGCCTGCTCGAACCAATAGACGATGTCGCCGCGGCCCAGATCGGCCGCGGCCTTTCTCAGCAGCGGCAGCAGGCTTTGCAGCGCGCAAAGCGTCTCCCACCGGTTCGGCTGCGAGCCCGCCGGCACGCACAGGGCTGGCGTCTGCATCGTATCACGCCCGCCTTGGCTGGACGTGGGTTTCCTTCCCCGGCATCTTGGAATGCAGGGGATTGCCGCTGAGTTGGGCGTGCCTGGCCGGGCGCGCGCCGCGCAGCACATCGAAGGCCTCGGCATAGGCCATGCCCAACAGATAGGAGATCATGGGAAAACGGCTGGCTTCAGCCATCTGCACCAGTTCATTGGTCATCGACGCAATGTATTGAAGACTGTCGATCTCCGACTGACGTAAGGACTGATTTGGCATTTTCTGCTCCTGTCATTGGATGGAACTCAGGGAACGCGTACTGGCCAAACCGAACATGATAAGCCGGCTAGTTTATTGACTGGCCCGCCGGATGCGGGCCTAAGAGCCTGAATCAAAAAGAATGGTTTGATATCAAGCTCTTGCGAGCCTGCGTGTGAGCAGGCGAATGTGGGCGACGTATATCCAGGCTTCTGCAGAAGCGATGGATTTCTCCC
>NZ_SCNN01000040.1 GCF_005503535.1 Mesorhizobium comanense
CCTGAAGGCTTCCGGTCGCTCAGACTTCCGGCTCGGTTACGCCACGCCGCATGACGTTCATGCTCCGTTCGACCTTAGCGTGTCGCTGGGAACAGTTCTTGTTCCGACCCCTAGTTCGCAGCCATTCTCTTAGCTTTACGAAATTATCGAACTTGACGAACTTGCGCTCTTTAACCATACTGGTAACAGCAAGAGGTTGTCATCATGGCCGCTCCAAAACGCAGCAATCATAGAGAGACCACATCCCATGCGGGAGTCGCCGCTCTGAGTTTCACCACCAAGCTTCCGGCACAGGCCGACTTCAAAAAGGTGCTGCTCGAACGCTATCAGGAAGCGATTGCACGAAGTTGCAAGATTGGCCATCGCGTATCGTTCCGAGTAGTGGTCGATCCGGCGGCCGATGCGCAGACGATCACGCCGGTCGAGGAACAACCGATCGCTTCGGATGTGTTTCCCGTCGAGGACACAGGCAAGCCAGACGGTGAACTTGAAGCAGCGCTTGCCGCGGCGCGCGAACGTGGCCGCAAGCGCGTCGCCGAAATTGTCGCCGGCGAGGAGATGCTGAGTGCTGACACCTTCGCCAAGTTGCTAGGTACCTCGCGCGTGACAGTCAACGCCAAGCGGCAGAATGGGCAGGTGCTCGGGATCGATGGCGCCAAGCGCGGCTTTCGCTTTCCTGCGTGGCAGCTCGACAAGGACGGTCGTCCCTTCGGCGCATTGCCGGCGCTCCATGCCATGTTGGGCGATAGTGCCTGGGCCGTCTATCGGTTTCTAGCGTCGCGCCACGGCGGGCTCAATGGTCGGACGGGTCTTCGAGCTCTTCAGCAAGGCGACGATGCCGCGGTGCTGGCCGCGGCCGAAGGTATGGCCAGGGGCGATTTCGACTGAATGCCGGGCGCTCCACCTCCACTCGATTTCGGGCGTGCAAACCTCGAAATCGAGACCATATCGCCGGGTCGGACATTCGGTCGGATCTACTGGAGCACCTATCCTGATCCAATGGGGTACGGGAAGTCGCCGAGCCGGTTCAGCGATCCTCGACGCCGCCTCGACGCCAACCGGTTTGGCGTTCTTTACCTCGGTGACTCCCTGAAAGTGTGCTTCCTAGAGACCGTGCTCCGTGACCGTCGCGAAGGAATCCGATAAGCTTGGGCATAACTTATGCGGATGCGACTAAGGGCACCACGCTGTCTGCCGATCGGTAGGCCCATTCGACACCGTCTTGCCCGGTCCCCAGCAGATTGAGGACGGCGCAAGGCAGGTTTCGAGATGCCATCTTCCGCCTCAGAAACTCTGCCTGAGCGCGGTCGTGAGTCGACACGAGCACCTGATATCCACGGCTGGCCACAAGGTTGCAGACGAAATCCGCGAAAGCGGCGGCGTGGATGGTGTCGTTGTGCTGAAGCGGGTCATCTAGGACCAAACCCCGCCAGCGAGACCATGGATAGGTCAGGCTGGCAGCACACAGCATACTGACAGACAAGGCTGCCATCTGGCCTTCGCTGTGTATCAACCGTGCATCGATGGACGCGATCTCAGCAGGAAGGGCCTCTCCTTCTTTTGTTGGCCGCTGTTCGACGCGACGGTTCTTAACGTATGACTCTAACCCCACCCTCGGATCGCCCATGATTGCCATGTTGATGGCCTTCAAGAGGGTATCGAGAGGCTGCATGTAGCTGGTGTTGAATTCCGCCAGTTCGTCGAGAATGTCTGAGCTTGCGGCCTGGGCGATATCCTTGGCTTCCCGGGTTGCCTGTGCGAGTCTAGCCTTGGCAGACACCCGATCCTGCGCCTCCTTACGAAGCTGCAGTCTCTCGCTGTTCGGGGCGCCATTTACCGCGGCCCGCAACCGCTCTAACGCTGCCAGATGATCGGCGCAGGCATCGCGCTGCCGAAGCCGGATGCGACATTGCTGCGGGCGGCAATAGAGAGAGCACTCGCTGATGCGGGAATTCGTGCTGCGGCGGGTCGGGTCGCACACGAGATTGCGGCCATGTCGAGCATGGACGACGCTGTGAGCAAAATCGAGCGCTTGAGCGCCAGTTGATCAAGAAGTGTCGGCTGTTGGCACGTAGCGTCGGTGCGCTGCTGTGTAGTATAAGCCGGCTATCGGGGCATAGAGAATCTTTCAAGCCGTCCGCTCGGCAGCTTCATGGGTTCACAGCCTAATTTAGATGTTCCCACAAAGCCAAACAGCCATTCGACCTTCGCCGGCAACGATCGTGTCCTGCTGTGGGGTTGAGCTGGCGGCATTGGTCGCAGTCGCCCTCCGGCATGGGTCAGGCTGATCAGCGCCACTGCTGGCAGGTTCCTCAATCGCTTCGCGCAGATCGGGGTGGGCTACGTCGCTACCCAGTCACATGTCGTCTTCCTCTATGCCAGCATGACATTTTCCATCGCGCTGGTCCCGGTCGCGTTGACACTCTCCCGCGTCTTGACTTGAGTGAGGCAGTCTCGGCAGGTCTGCGCACGCAGTGCCTGCAGGCGCCGGCCGATGTCTGCGGCATGGCGTGTGGGTGCTGCTTTAGCGGTGGAGAACAGCGGCTTGATGTTGCCGGCATTGGTCAATTATCGAGGTGGCGTCGGCGATCAGCGGACCGCCGCTTGGTGCCAAAAATCCTTAAACAGAAACAGCAGCGGCCAGTGCGGTCAGCGAAGCGGACATCCGGCGCATTGAATAAAACAATTGAAGCATTTTAGAATAGACATCTCGCCAAGCTTCTTGATGCGGATGCGGAGTAGCTATAGTCCATTTTCCACCCGTGTTTCGCTGACAAATGTCACGACGCTGCGCGCTACGGCCGCGATGACAGCCAACGCGTCGGCGGTGCCGTCCGCTTCGCCCTTCTCAAAATCACCTTCGGTCTGACCCATCTGGTTTGTTACGTGTGCGAAGCAGATAACATGCCTGTGACGCGCCTCCGCAAAGGCGTAGAGCGCGGCCGCTTCCATCTCAACGGCAGCAATTCCTTGTGCCCGGCGCGCTTTAATCGCGCGTTCCGTCTCACGAAACGGGGCGTCTGTTGTCCACGTCGCCCCCACGTGAATCGGTTCCGGCAGATTCGACAGATTAGGGCGAACCGATTCAATCAGGTCCGCGTTGCCCTCGGCAAATTCAGCGGGTGGCATATAGTGGTGGCTGGTTCCTTCATCGCGAAGGGCACGGTCGATCAGCACAAAGTAGGGTGGCCGCCCGAGGGACGTAATCTGTCCGGCGGAGGTAATGCTGATAAGCAAACGGCAACCCGAGGCAAAAAGCTGTTCGGCGACCAATACGGCGAATGAGGAGCCGACCGCACAGCCGACTATGCCGAGCCGCTGGCCGTCGAGCTCAAACTCGTCAAGATCGGTGTGATAGCAGGCCCAACCCGTCGATGGGCGCGCACGGCCTTCTTTCCGTAGACGGCGCACAATGTCGCCGTCGGGGTCAAGCACGCACACGGATGGCACGTGTTCTGATGAGAGCCCTTTCTGCCGCCGCGCCTCGCGCAGCATATTTTCAACCTTAAAGACAGATTCGGCCGAATAGTCCTTCAGCTCAAACAGCGGGGACAGCGGGATTGGCATCATCATGCACTGCGCTCGAACACAACGCCGTAGTGATAAGGCGGAAGGTCGACGGTGCGACCGAAACCAAATCCGACGGGTTCGACGACGGCCTGTATGGCTTCGGGTGACATGCGCATGGCTGTTTTGGGACCTCGCGGCTGACCGAGCACGGTCGTCTGTTCTCGCGGCAGCTGGTGCCAGTTGACGACAGCAAACAGCCCGTGCGACTTGAGTGTCTTGGCAACCGCCCGGACAAGGCCAGCCTGGTCAGGCACTCCATGAAAGGTATTGGCAATCAACACAAAATCGACCTGCTCGGGAATCAGCTGCTCAATGTCGCGGGCATCGGCAGTGATCCATTTCAGCACCGACACGCCTTGGCGCGACGCTTCTAACCAGGCCAGTTCAATCATCTCCGGGTCGAGATCGAGCGCGTAAACACGCCCGTCGACGATTTTTGCAAGTGGCGCGGTGAAATAGCCGTCCCCGCAGCAAAGATCGAGCACCGTCATACCGGGACTAACACCCAAGGACAGCAAAAGGCTTGCGGGGTCGGGCCATAAAGCCGCCCACCAGTAGCGGTCCGGCATCGATGTCGCGGGAAAAATTGCGCTCATGAAAGCAGACTAAAACGCCGGCACACAGAAGGCCACGCCAGCGGTCACCCATCAAGCAATCTTTATTGCCACCTCAGTGGTCGTGCTGCGGTCGCCATCTCGGCCAACACTTCAATCACCCCGCATTCCAACTCGGTCCTGAGTTTCAACAGGCCGCTGATTGGCTCGCCACATCTGCCAGACGAGCTGGGCAAATAGAGTCCCGCTTGCAGTTTCGCGAAGAGGGGCATTGCGTCGGTTATCATTATACATTATATGAAATCGTATATTGATAATGAAGGTGACCGATATGAGAATGATCCGTGTGAACGACAGGCTGTCTATGGGGCCTCAGCCCTCGACATCCGAAATCCTATCGCTGCCCGACCAGGGGTTCGCAGTCCTGATCAACGCACGTCCCGATAGGGAAGAACCCACCCAGCCTGGAAACGAAGCGGAGCGAGAGGCTGCCGATCGTGCGGGCATTTCCTACGGCTTTATACCCGTCACGATGCCGACCATCACGGAGGCGGACGTTTGGGCCTTCCAATCCTCAATTTCCGAAACCGGCGGCGCGGTCTTTGCTCATTGCAAAACCGGCACACGCGCCCTGGTCCTGTATGTACTCGGTGAGGCGCTCGATGGCCGTATGTCGTCACTGGAAATCGCAGATCTTGGCCAAAAGCTGGGAATCGACCTGTCGGCAGCGTCCCGGTGGCTCGAAGCGCACAGGCAACTCCGACCGGAAGTGAAGGGCTTCTTCGACCCCCGGACATGGAGCGTGCAATACGTCGTCTCGGATCCCGAGACTGGCAAGTGCGCGATTATCGATCCAGTTCTCGATTTCGATGAGAGGTCCGGAGCGACTGCAGCGCGCAACGCCGACGCGATGCTTTCCTATGTTGCCGAGAAGGGGCTGACCGTTGAATGGATTCTCGACACCCATCCTCATGCCGACCACTTTTCGGCCGCGCAGTACCTCAAGGAGAAGACGGGTGCCCCGACCGCGATTGGAGCGCGGGTGGTCGATGTCCAGCACTTGTGGCAAGGCATCTATAACTGGCCTGAACTTCGCGTGGACGGTTCGCAGTGGGACAGGCTGTTCTCGGATGGCGACACTTTCAAGGTCGGTTCCATCGAAGCCCGCGTGATGTTTTCGCCTGGTCACACCCTGGCGTCGATTACCTACCTGATCGGCGATGCGGCTTTTGTTCATGATACCATCTTCATGCCCGACAGCGGCACGGCTCGTGCTGATTTTCCTGGTGGTGACGCTCGCATCTTGTGGAAATCGATCCAGAACATTCTGGGTCTTCCAGACCAAACCCGGCTGTTTACTGGCCACGACTACCAGCCGGGCGGACGCGAACCGAAGTGGGAAAGCACGGTCGGCGAGCAGAAGCGCACCAATGAGCATCTGGCCGGCATGACCGAAGAGGCTTTTGCCAAACTGCGTGTAGCGCGTGACCGTACGCTGCCGATGCCGAAACTGATTTTGCATGCCTTGCAGGTCAACATTCAGGCGGGGCGTCTTCCAGAGCCGGAAGCAAACGGTAAGCGCTATCTGAAATTCCCCCTGGATGCACTGGAAGGAGCAGCGTGGTGAGCGAGATCCAGCTTGATGCGACGATGAGGATGTCGCCTGCCGCCATGGAGGCCCGCGCCGGCGAAGTTGCGGCTCTATTGAAGACTCTGGCACATCCAATGCGGCTCATGCTCGTCTGCACCCTTGTGGAAGGGGAGCTTTCGGTTAGCCAACTGGAAGAAGTGCTCGACATCCACCAACCGAACCTTTCCCAGCAACTGACAGTGTTGCGCGATGCCAAGATTGTGGAAACGCGGCGTGACGGGAAACAGATCTTCTATCGGTTGACCGCCAAGAAGGCTGCTCAATTGGTTTCGACGCTTTACACGATCTTCTGCTCGGAAGGTCGGTCATGACCGCTTACCTCGTTTCTCTTCTGGGCGGGGCTCTCATCGGCCTTTCATCGACGATGCTCCTGATCCTGAACGGCAGAATCGCCGGCATAAGCGGTATCGTTGGCAGGCTGGCCCAAGGCATCAATACCGGGACGAACGCAGCGTTCGTCGTCGGATTGCTGCTTGGCCCGGTCGCGTATCTAGCAGCTTTTCATCATTGGCCGGCCGTGACGATAACGGCGTCGCTGCCGTTGATCATGCTTGCAGGATTGCTGGTCGGCTTCGGATCCCGGATGGGCTCGGGTTGCACCAGCGGTCATGGCGTCATCGGCTTGGCGCGATTATCGCCACGTTCAATCGTCGCGGTTCTGACGTTCCTTGCGAGCGGCATCCTGGCTGTCGCGCTTCTTCACGGAGCTGTCTCGTGAAACACACCCAATTACAGGTTTTGGCCGCTTTGGCCGCGGGCACCATTTTCGGGTTTGGTTTGGCGTTGTCGGGCATGCTCGACCCTGTCCGGGTTCAGGGCTTTCTCAACGTTTTTGGCGCATGGGATCCGAGCCTGGCATTCGTGCTGGGCGGTGCCGTTGCAGTTACATTGGGAGGCGTGGCCTGGATCCGGCGGATGTCGCGACCGCTTCTAGCGGATGGCTTCCATTTGCCCATGAACTCGCGGATTGACGCCCCGCTGGTCATCGGCTCTGCGATTTTCGGCCTTGGATGGGGCCTGGGCGGGTTTTGCCCTGGCCCTGCGATAGCTTCGTTGTCTCTCGGGTTAACGCCGTCACTGATCTTCGTAGCCTTTATGCTGGCGGGGATGGTTGCTCATGACCGCTTCTTTGTCGGGAGAACATCGTGACCGATACCTTGGTTGCTGCTGTCGGCTCCGGCGGTCTGGTCGGCTTCACTCTTGGGCTGGTCGGCGGCGGCGGATCGATCCTTGCCACGCCGCTCCTGCTCTATGTTGTCGGCGTCGCCCAAAGCAGGCCGGCTTTTTGACCTCCGCCAGTTCGAACGCCAGCTTGCTTGGTAAAGGCTCTTGGCCTTCACGTCGAAGCCAAGCAAACCGGCGTGGGGCACGCCTACCAGGTAATCGGGGCGCTTGATGCGGCCCTTGAGGCCGGCCGGAACGGTGAAGGGCGATTGCTCGACGTAGGCAGAGGGCACGCCCGAATGGTCGAGCCAGGCGGCAAAGGCCGCTCGGCCTGGTCGCCTTTTGAGCTGGCGAAAAGGGTGAACATGCCGGTAGTGTGCTGCCCACTCGGCCGGGCGGCAGTTCGACCAAAGTTCGGCGACGGCGGTGTGGCTTTGGCGATGCAGCCGGCAGGCCTTGGAGCGGCTTATAGCGCCTTTGGCCACCGTTGGGCGGCGTGCATGACAGTCAGAATTTCAACCGCCGACGTGGTGACACGGTAGGCGACGATGTAGGGAATGTCGGCGAATACCAATTCGCGTGTGCCCTTGATGCGGCCGGGGCGCCCCATGTTCGGCTGTTCGCTGAGGTTGTCGATGGCCGACACAATACGCGCTAAAACGCGGCTTGCGGCGGTGGGGTTGTCCTTCTCGATGAATTGGCCAGCCATATCCAGCCGCAGGGTTGCCCTCCGGGTCCAGCGGATAGTGCGGCGACTCATGAATTGCGGCTGGGCTTGACGTATTTGGCGACAACGCTGGCCAGCTCATCGGGGCTGGCAAAGTTGCCGGCGTCGGCCTCGGCAAGACCGGCCTCGATTTCGGCCAGCTGCCATTCCTGGCGCTCAACATATTCCTCAATGGCCTCGGCAGCCGTATAAGACCGGGAACGGTCTATCTTCTGGGCGATTATTTCCAGTTTTTTCGCGGTGTCGTCGCGCACGCGGATGGTAAAGGCGGCCATGTTGGGTGCTTTCGTTGGTTCACTTAGATTATTGGTGAACCAACGCGGTTCGTCAAGGATTACCCGTCGGTGCATCAATTGCCGGCTGTCGCCGCGTATCCACGCTTCACCTTGGCCTGGCGCATTTTTCCCCAGCGTTGCCAGGGGCTCGGCCGGAGTAAGGGGTCGCCCTAACATTGCCGCTGCGCCCGATGCGGCCCCACACGCGCACCAGGGCGCACGCGCCGAACATGGTCGGCTGGCCGCTCATGGTAGTAGCGGGCCATGTTGCGGGCGGCGTCGACGCAGACAAGGTAAGTGCCACTCATGGCTACAAACTGGCAATCGTCATGTGATTGACCTTATAGGAACGGGCAATGGCGGTGTTTGCTTCGCCGTTGGCCTTGCGTTCCAGAGCCTCGGCCGGCTGCGCCGGCAGGAGCTTCGGTGGGCGGCGCATACGCTTTTTCGATCGGGCGCGGCCCTCGGCCGTGCGGGTTGCAATCATCTCGCGTTCAAATCGGCGAAGCCTGAGAGGATGGCGAGGTACATGCGGCCGCTGCTGGTGGTGGTATCGGCAAGCGGCTGCGAGAGTTCGCGGAAGTTGGCGCCGGCGTCAACGATGTGGCTGACGATACGGAACATCTGGAAAATCGACCGCATCAGGCGGTCGATGCGCGTCACCATCACCAGGTCGCCCGCTTGCAGGCCCTTCATCATTCGGGCCAGCTCCTTGCGGTCGTCGCGGGCGCTGCTGGCTTTCTCCTGGTAGATGATACTGCACTTGGCCGCCGTCAGCTGTTCAAGCTGCGCCTTGTGCAGCGCCCCCATTGCTCGGGGCTGCGACAAGCGTGATACGGCGTGGAGCAGGTCATTGAGACGATCTTAACTCCAGGTGAGCTATGAAATGGCCGTAGACCGCGCAAACTCAACGAAGCGGGCGGCCATGAGTTTATCGATGGCTCGGCAATTCATCGCGCTGGAAGCAACGAGGCGGATTAACCTAGGCTCAGGACTCATTGATCAGAGCCAGAAGATTACGGTTGCCGCGATGCAGATCGCGGACATGAAGGTGTGGGCGCAGCGGTCATAACGTGTGTGGATGCGGCGCCAGTCCTTGAGTCTGCCGAACATGTTCTCGATCTTGTGGCGGCTTTTGTAGAGCACGGTGTCGTGCGGGATCGGCAGGTTGCGATTGGCTTTGGACGGGATGCAGGCGGCTATGCCGCGATTGGCCAGGGCCGTGCGGAACCAGTCGGCGTCGTAGCCTTTGTCGCCGAGCAAGGTTGCGGCTTTCGGGAAAGCGTCGATCATGAGCGCAGCGCCTTTGTAGTCGCTCATCTGCCCTTCGCTGAGCAGCATGATCAACGGCCGGCCAAGGCCATCGCATACAGCATGTAGCTTGGAGTTCAGGCCGCCCTTGGTTCGCCCGATACGTCGGGGAACAGCCCCTTTTTGAGCAGGCTGGCGGCCGTTCGATGTGCTTTCAAATGGGTGGCGTCGATCATCAGTTGATCGGGCTTGCCGCCTTTTGCCGCCAACTCGGCGAATATCCGGTTGAATACACCGAGGCGGCTCCAGCGGATGAAGCGGTTGTAGATCGTCTTGTGGGGACCATATTCTTTGGGCGCGTCACGCCACCGAAGACCGTTCCTGATCACGAAGATGATGCCGCTGACGATCCGCCGATCATCAACCCTCGGCACACCGTGAGAAAGCGGGAAATGTCGCTCGATCCGGCGCATCTGCGCCTCCGACAGCCAGATCAAATCACTCATTGCAGTGCCTCCTCGCACCGCCAATGAATCAGCCGTTTGGTATCTCCGCAAGAACTTTAATAGGTCCTGAGCCTAGGCATTGGCTACTACCAGCCACGCGTTCTGGTTGCCCCAGGTTGACAGAGGTCAAAAAATACTCAGGGGCAAACCCGGAGAGGCATAATGACCAGCCAGAAGGATCCTGAGGCGACCGCCGTCAACGCTAACCAGACAAAGGTCGACGTGGCTATCGTCGGCGCGGGTCTGGCCGGCACCACCTTAGCAACCGTTCTGGGAAAGGCCGGGCGCAAGGTCGCGTTGATCGATCCGCACCGCGTCCATCACGACGAATTCAAGGCTGAAAAAACTCGCATGGAGCAGATGCGGGTGTTCGAGAAGCTTGGCCTCGGTTCCGTCATCAGGCCCCTCGTCACCCCGACGACCGAAATCCAGGTATTCCGCCTCGGCCAGTTCTTCCAGCGCAAGCCGGAGTCGGAGTTCGGATTCTCCTACGGCCCTCTGGTCAATGGCCTGCGCGAGGCCCTGCCGCCGGAAGTTCCGCTGATGGTGGGTAAGATCGCCGAAATCTCGACCGGGCCGGACTGGCAGCGCCTTGTGCTCACCGACGGCACCGTCATCGACGCCCGTCTGCTGGTGGTAGCCACCGGCTACAGTGAGTCGGTACGGCGCGCCGTCGGCGTGGAGCGCGTCGAGCATTCGAAGGCGCATTCGCTGGCGATGGGATTCGACCTTGCGATCTCGCCGCAGGAGTTCGGCTCTCGGTCCATCACCTTCTACCCCAAGCGCGTCGCGGCCCGGATTCCCTTTATTACCATCTTCCGGATCGGCAACCGAATACGGGCAAACATGTTTGCCTACCGGATCGTCGCCGATCCATGGACACAGGCGTTCCGCGCGAATCCCCAACAAGTGCTTTTGCAATTGATGCCGGAGATCGCCGCGCAATGCGGCAACTTCACGGTCCGCAGCCCCGTCGAGGTCAGGCAGGTCAGCCTGACGACCACCAGCGGCCACCGCCGGAGCGGCGTCGTCTTCATCGGCGACGCGTTCTCCACCACATGCCCAGCGCAAGGTGACGGCATCCATCGGGTGGCTACCGATGTCGATCGCCTGTGCTCGACCTACATCCCCGCCTGGCTGGAAACGCCTGGCATGGGTGTCGACAAGATCTGCGCCTTCTATGACGACCGGATCAAGATCGCCGCTGACGCTACCGCCATGCGCTCAAGCCTCTACGCCAAGGCAATCATCACCGAGACCGGATTGGAATGGCGCATTCGCCGCCTGCGCAACAACACAGCCCGCCAGCTGATGATTATCGGCCGCAAGATCAGACACTTCTCGCCGAGGCGGGCGCTCAAGGTTATTCTGGAGAAGCAAGCCTAGATTGGCGGCCCGCCCGCTTTACAGCACTCGGCATGTGTCAGCGCCACGCGCTTTCATTCTTCTCGCTGAACGCCTTTTTCAGGCCGCCGAGGACTTCCGCTGACGTCTCGAACATCGCCTTGAACTGGGCTCGTCGACCTTGCCGATGTCTGTGCGAAGATGGTCCATGATCTCCTGCAGGCGGGCTTGCATCTTCTGGGTATGGTGCCGTGGATCGCGGTCTGCTTCCCTGGCCATGATAATCTCCTTTTGTAACATCAATGTACCCGACGACGCATTCGACGCGTTGCCTACCCAACTGATCGCAACTACAATCGGTTCCCGATATCGAAGTCCGATTGTGAGGTTTTTTGAGGTACACAAGGCATGGAGCATCAGGACCTGTTGAGCGGGCTGATCCGGCTGCACGTTCTGCATCACGCGGTGGAGGACGAGGTCTACGGCCAGTGGATGATCGAGGAACTCGGCCGGCACGGCTACCGGCTGAGTGCCGGCACGCTCTACCCCATGCTCCGCGCGATGGAGAAAAAGGGTTATCTGGTTTCAGAGCAACGGCGAGCAGGTCGGTCGATCAGGCGCATCTACCGCGCCACGCCGCTCGGCCGGGATGCCCTCGAAATAGCCCGTGGCAAGGTGCGCGAATTAATTGGCGAGATGATGGAGCCCCGCTGAGCGCGCCTTGTGGCGCGGGGAGGGCGTCATGAGTGCCGGCGATGGAAGCGTCGCAGCGGCCGGGCAGTCACGGGGGACGGTCGCTGAGGTCTTCCGCGTGTTCCTCGGATTGGGCCTGACCTCGTTCGGTGGCCCCGTGGCCCATCTCGGCTACTTCCGCGAAGCGTTCGTCATCCGCAGGAAGTGGCTTAGCGAGCAGGCCTATGCAGATCTCGTCGCTCTTTGCCAGTTTCTTCCGGGACCGGCCTCCAGCCAGGTTGGGATGGCCATCGGACTCCAGCGTGCCGGCTATGCCGGACTGGTGGTGGCGTGGGCCGCGTTCACGCTGCCATCTGTGATCCTGATGGTCGCTTTCGCCTATGGGGCTGCGGCGCTTGGAGCGCAGGGCGGAAGCGGATGGATACAGGGGTTGAAGGCGGCCGCTGTCGCCGTCGTGGCCAACGCGGTGCTTGGCATGGCCCGCAATCTTGCGCCAGACCGGGAGCGGGCGACGATCGCTGTGATCGGCATGGTGATAGCCATGCTCATGCCGACTGCCCTGGGCCAGCTACTCGTCATTGCGGCTGGTGGAGGGATAGGGATTCTCTGGCTGCATCCGGGCCTCGGCGGGGATGGCCAGCATGAGATGATCGCAGTCCCCCTCGGCAAACGGGCAGGCGCAGGGTTCCTTGCGATGTTCGTCGCATTGCTTTTTATCCTGCCCGCGTTGGCGACGGCGACGGGAGATGCGATGCTGCGGATGGTCGAAGGCTTTTATCGCTCGGGCTCGCTGGTCTTCGGCGGGGGCCACGTGGTGCTGCCCCTGCTGCAGGCCGCATTCGTCGACACCGGACACGTAAGCAAGGAGGCGTTCCTTGCCGGCTATGGCGTAGCGCAGGCCGTCCCCGGCCCGCTTTTCACCTTCGCGGCCTATCTCGGCGCCATCTATGCGCTATCGCCCACCGGGGTTGTCGGCGCAGGGGTCGCGCTGCTGTCGATTTTTCTGCCGTCGGCGTTGCTCATTATGGGCGGTCTGCCGTTCTGGGACAGTTTACGGAAGTCGCCCTTGGTAAGACGGGCACTCCTGGGCGTGAACGCTGCGGTCGTCGGCCTGCTCGCGGCGGCGCTCTACCATCCGGTCTTCACCGAGGGTGTGACCTCGCCGAGGGCAATGGCGATCGCCGCCGTGTCCTTCGTCGCCTTGACGGCCTGGAAAGCTCCGCCCTGGGCCGTGGTCGTCGCAGCTGGCGCGGTCGGATTTTTGGCGCTTTAGGCCAACATGCGCTGGCGCAGCGGCGCAGGCTACTCTCAGCGCCGTGCAATGCCCTTGGCGATCCCTTTGGCCTGAATCCGGGCATTGGCGAAACAGCCGCGAATACTCGGCCGCATGCCGGTAAACCACAGGCCGGGCAGTTTCGGGTCGGTTTCGCTACCGTTGAACAACGGCACACCCTTGTCGTCGAGCACACCGAGCGTGCCGACCATTCCTTCGAGCCCGGTCCGGTAGCCGGTAGCCGCGATGACAATATCTGGCCCGATTAGGTTTCCGTTGTCCAGGATCACACCGTCCCGGGTAAACCCCCGAATCCCCGGCAGCACGGCAATTCTCCCGGCCTTGATGGCGCGAACCGCACCGTCGTCGATAGCAATGGCGGTATAGTCAGACTTGAGCCGGCTAGCCCCTCCCGAGGGTGCTCGCGGCACGCCGAACCTGGTCAGGTTGCCGAACACCAGGCGCTGCGTGACCGCCATGATCGCGTCGGCAAGCCACAGCGGCAAGCGCGCCATAAACGGCGAAATCCTGTGGACGGCGAGCTTGCCAATGCGTTTGGGCAGCAGCGACGGGCCGTTGCGGGCTGACAGCCAGATATTGGCGGCGTTCGCGTCCACCAGGTGATTGAGCACGTCGAAGCCGGAGTTGCCGGCGCCGACCACCAAAACGCGCTTTCCCGTGTAGTCCCTCAAATGGCCAAAATTAGCCGAATGGATGATCCGTCCGGCAAAGTCCTTCACGCCTTTCCATTCGGGTATGAACGGCTCTCGGTCACGCCCGGTGGCAATGACGACATGGCGAGCCAGGCGGAGTCCGTTATTGGTGTTCACGGCCCAATGATCGCCATTGAACGTGATCCCTTTGACGGCGACGCCGAATTCTACCGGCAGTCCGTGCGTGCCGCTGAATGTGTTCAAATAGTGGATCACTGCCGTTTTATGCGGAAAGGCCGGGGTGCCTGCGGGATAATCGACGCCAGGCAACGTCGACAGATCCCTATGCGAGTTGAGGTGCAACTGGTCATGCCGGCGATGCCACGGCTCCGCCAGGCGGCTTTCCTTCTCAAGTATCGTCGTTACAACACCCGCCTCGATCAGCTCATGGGCGACGACCAGTCCTGCTGCCCCGGCACCAATGACCATCGCTCCGGGAAAAATCGCTTCCTGGCGGGTTTGCACGCGCAATTCGCTGACTTCCATGCCTGTGCCTACTGTTAACGACGGCCACAACCGTGATTGACGCTATCGCGTATCTGGCAGTTTGCCGATTGCGACGCAACGCAAAGGACGCCGCCGGCCGCCGATAAAGGTCACTAGATTGATATCCGATCGACCCCATCAAGGCTTAACGAGATGTCATTGCTGGCGAAACTTGGAATGGCAACTCGAGCAGTCCTGCAGGATCAGGTGCAAAACGTGTTCTGCGGGAAGTTTTGCGGGCGCAATCTCCACAGCACCTGGCCGTTTGCCGAGAAGACTGCCGCCGCCCATGACCATGCCCGGTCCCATACGCATGTCAGCGGTTATGTCGTTTGGCGCTCGTGCGGCGTCGGCCGCCAACACATCCGCAAGTGACGCGATGTGCGCTGCCAGCGCGTCGAATTCCGGCCGAGCCTGGTCGATTTCAAGCTTGGCACCGGACGGTGATCCCAACGAAGCACTCGGAAACTCCGTCCCGAGGGCGCCGGTGTGCGAACGGATTGTCTCGGCCGCGGCCCTGAACGCACCGGGGTCATAGGCCACTTTGCCATTGAACATTTCGGCGATGGTTCTGGCTGCACCGGCCATCGCCTTCATCGAAGCCTGCCGCGCCTCGACAACGGCACGGTCCGTGTTGGTGGCAGCGACACCGGATGCACAAGCTAGCGACAGGATCGCCGCCGCCGCCGCTCTTTTCATTGAACCAGCCCGTGGCCCGCCAGTTCGTCAATGATGGGACAGTCCGGACGTTCATCACCATGGCAGTGCGCTACAAGGTGGTGCAAAGCGCCGCGCAGTCCGACCAACTCGGCAATCTTCCGATCGATCTCCACCAACTTGGCTTCCGCAATCGCCTTGACGTCCGCGCTCTCACGGGCCTTGTCATGGTAGAGTGACAGGAGTTGCCGGCAATCGTCGACCGAAAATCCAAGACTACGGGCACGCTGCAAAAACCGCAGCCCATGGAGATCCTTGACGGAGTAGTCACGGTAGCCGTTCCCAGCGCGCCCAGGCTTCAAAAGTCCGATTTCCTCGTAGTAGCGGATGGTCTTGGCCGGCAAGCCTGACTGTGCCGATGCATCACCGATGTTCATGTGGGACCTCCTCGAACTCAAAGCTTCAGGGTGCGGAGCCTGAGCGCATTTCCAATCACGGACACGGAGGACAGGCTCATGGCGGCAGCCGCGATCATCGGCGACAGCAGGGTTCCGAACACCGGATAGAGGACGCCAGCGGCGATCGGCACGCCAAGTACGTTGTAGATGAAAGCAAAAAACAGGTTTTGCTTGATGTTGCGTATGGTTGCCTGGGCTAGAGTCCTCGCCCTGACGATGCCATTCAGATCGCCTTTCACCAGCGTGATACCGGCACTTTCCACCGCTACGTCAGCACCGGTGCCCATGGCGATGCCGACCTCGGCCGCCGCAAGCGCAGGTGCGTCGTTCACCCCATCGCCCGCCATGGCAACCTTGGATCCGCTGGCATGCAGTTGGTCGATGAGCGCCTTCTTGTCTTCAGGCAGAACGCCGGCGCGCACTTCATCGATGCCGAGCCTGGAGGCAACCGCCTTTGCGGTCAGTTCGTTGTCGCCGGTCGCCATGATGATCCGAAGGCCAGTTTCGCGCAGCGCTTGAATGGCCTCCTTGGTGGTGGCCTTGATAGGATCGGCCACCGCGACGATGCCACCGAGCTTGCCGTTGATCGCTACGTACATGGCCGTTTTGCCCTCGGTGCGCAGGGCGTCGGCCTGCTTGGCAAGCGTCGCCACGTCGACCCTCAGGTCGACCATCATTGCCTGATTGCCGAGCGCGACGCGCTTGCCGTCGACCAAACCCGCTACGCCTTTACCCGTAGATGCCTCGAAGTCGGTAGTCGCGAGGAGCTTTGCGCCGCGTTCCTTCGCTCCCTCAACAATGGCCTCGGCGAGCGGATGCTCCGATCCCTGTTCAAGGCTTGCTGCCAGGCCGAGCAAGTCTGTCTCGGTCGTGCCTTCGGCGGCGAGGACATCGGTCAGTTTCGGTCGCCCTTCGGTAAGCGTGCCGGTCTTGTCGACAATGAGTACGTCGACCTTGGCGAACCGCTCCAACGCCTCGGCGTCCTTGATCAGCACGCCGGCCTGGGCCCCACGCCCGGTCGCCGTCATGATCGACATTGGTGTTGCAAGCCCAAGGGCACAGGGACAGGCAATGATCAGCACAGAGACCGCTGAAACGATTGCATAGATCATGCTGGGTTCGGGGCCGATGATCGCCCAAGTGGCAAAGGCTGCAATTGCGACCAGGACCACGGTTGGCACAAAATAGAATGACACACGATCGGCAAGGCCCTGGATAGGCGCACGGGAGCGTTGCGCCTTGGCGACCATCTCCACGATCTTGGAGAGCATGGTGTCGGCGCCAATCCGCTCGGCGCGCATGATGAAGGTTCCATTCTTGTTGATGGTGCCGCCGGTGACCTTGGCACCCTCGGTGACCTCCACCGGCAGGGGCTCGCCGGTGATCATGGACTCATCGACGGAAGAGCGGCCGTCGGTGACGATGCCGTCAACCGGTATGCTTCGCCTGGCCGTACGCGCAGCAGGTCTCCGGCCAGCACCTGGTCGAGCGCAATGTCTTGCTCGGACCCGTCCTTGCCGATGCGCCTCGCTGTCTTTGGCGAAAGGTCGAGCAAGGCCCGGATCGCCGATCCGGTGCGTTCTCGTGCCCGAAGTTCAAGCACCTGCCCGAGGAAAATCAGGGCCACGATAACTGCGGCGGCCTCGAAATACACCGGCACACTTCCGCCGTGGTCACGGAACGTGTGGGGGAAAATGCCCGGAAACAGGGTAGCGACGAGGCTATAGCCGTAGGCCGCGCCGACGCCCAGCGAGACCAGCGTCCACATATTGGGCGAGCGATTGATGACCGACTCGTAGCCGCGATGGAAGAACGGGATAGCGGCCCACAATACCACCGGGGTGGCCAGCGCCAGTTCGAGCCAGGTGGCCAGCGGCTCGCCGATCCATTCCCGGAAAGGCAGCCCAACCATCGGCCCCATAGTGATGATCAGCAAGGGGACGGACAGCATGGCGCTAATCCACAGCCGCCGCGTAAAATCCACCAGCTCGGGGCTTGGCCCCTCGTCTCCGGTCGGCACGCCCATGGGCTCAAGGGCCATGCCACAGATCGGGCATGAACCGGGCTTGTCGCGGATGATCTGCGGGTGCATCGGACAGGTGTACTGCGTGCCCGGCTTCATAGGCTCCGCAACGGGCCGATCGCCAAGATATTTGGCCGGCTCCGCCTCGAATTTGGCTTTGCAGCCCGGTGAACAGAAGTAAAATCCCTTGCCCTCATGACGCGTGAAGTGGGTGGCGGTTGCGCGGTCAACGCTCATGCCACAGACCGGGTCGATCGCCGTCAGGTAGTCCTGCGGCGCCTTGACAAACCTGTCGTGGCAGGATGCGCTGCAGAAATGATAGGTATGGCCACCATGCTCGACAGCTGGCGTGCCAGCCTTCGGGTCCACGGTCATCCCGCAGACCGGGTCGCGAACCACGGCTCCTGCAGCCTGAGGCTTGGCGGCACAGCAGGGGCCGACCGGGCCATGCTTGTGATCGTGTTCGGGGGTGTCCATTGGCAGCACCTTTCATGTCAATTGGGATGAGTACCGGTTCCAGTAACTGGAAGGTCAAGCGGTTTCTTCGAAAACGACGAGGTTTCGAAGGGCTGGTTGAGAATTGGAGCGCGGGGACAGATTTCCCTTGACCTTCCCCATGCTGGAAGGGGCAGGTTCTCAGAACACCTCTCTGAAGAGGATCCGTTCCAACTAAAAGGTAAAGCCATGAAACAGTCTCTCCTGCTTGCCGGCGCCGTCCTGCTGTTCTTCGTCCCGATCGCCAACGCGCAGGACAGCAGTTTTCCCGAAGTTTGCAAAAGCGACATGGCAATGGACATGGGCGCCGACCATTCCAAGATGATGCTGGGGATGATGACCGAGGAACATCAGAAAGCTGGAGTACCTGGCATGATGCAGATGGATAAGGACATGATGCAGGGGATGATGCACAAGGATCCTGACGTGGCCTTCGTCTGCGGCATGATCGCTCACCACATGGGCGCCATCGACATGGGCAAGGTCGAGCTCAAATACGGCAAGAACGGCTGGGCCAAGGAAATGGCGCAGAAGGTTATTGACGCGCAGACCAAGGAAATCGCGGATATGACCGAGTGGCTTAAGACCAACGCGAAGTGAAGCGGTTCGAAGCGAGACCTGGGCTTGTCGCGGAAAGCCGGTTCATTGGCCGGGGCCGCTCGTCCGGCGAGGGATCCTGATATTGCCCCCAGTTCCCAGCATGGCGGAAGCCAATACGTCGCTTGCGGCACAGCTCAACCGCAAATGCTTCTGCATTACGCTAGACCGGGCAGCGCTTTCGGCGGCGCTGGCCCACGAGGCCGGCGACCCTGGATTCGGCGACACATTCCTGGCGTCGCGGCCGCATCTGTTTTCGAATGTTCCTGTCTTTCTCGCTGCGTCCGCCCTCGATGAGATGCAAGCTACTGTCGGGGCCATCGAGGCGACAGCTAGGCTGCAGGGTTACCGCGATGCCGTCCTCTCGTGGGCGCCTGAAATCGCGCAACGGGACTTTGGGCCCGTCGGCGCTATGATGGGTTACGATTTTCATCTCGACGATGACGGGCCCAAGCTGATCGAGGTGAACACCAATGCGGGCGGTGCTTTCCTCAATGCTTTGCTCGCCCAGGCCCAGAAGGCCTGCTGCTCCGAAGTCCACCGCACGTCGATCGACGCAAGCTACGATGAATTCGCAACCAGCGTCATTGCGATGTTCGAGAACGAATGGCGGCTCCAGCGCGGAGCCGGTTCGCCGCGAAGGATCGCGATCGTCGATGATCGGCCGGAGGAGCAGTATCTCTATCCTGAATTCGTGCTCGCCCGGCAATTGTTAGTGAAACATGGCATCGAAGCGACGATCGGGGACGCGAGCGAACTGGCATATGAGGGCGGCAAGCTTCGGCTCGACGGGCGCGAGATTGACCTTGTTTACAACCGCTTGGTCGATTTCACACTTGAGCGCCGGGACCATGCTGCGTTGAGAGCGGCTTATCAGGACGGCGCTGTGGTGGTCACACCCAATCCGCACAACCATGCGCTCCTCTCAAGCAAGCGCAATCTGACACTGCTGTCCGATCCGACGGCGCTCGAAGCATTTGGCCTCTCTGCGAAGATGCGGTCACGGCTTGCCGGTGTGCCGCTGACCACGCTGGTGACGCCCGGCAATGCCGACGCCGCGTGGCAGTCCCGCAAGGACACGTTCTTCAAGCCACTCTCAGGGCACGGCGGTAAGGCGGTTTACCGTGGCGACAAGGTGACAAAAGGGGTGTGGGCCGAGATCGCCCGTGGTGGCTATGTGGCCCAGGCCTTTGCCTCACCCGGACAGCGCATGATCGAGATCGACGGCGCACCCACGCCGCGCAAGATGGACGTGCGGCTTTATACCTACAATGGCCGGGTGTTGCTCCCGGCCGCCCGCCTCTACCAGGGCCAGACCACAAATTTTCGAACGCCCGGCGGCGGCTTTTCGCCGGTGCTCGTTATCTAAACACGTGGTTCACTGCGTTGCGGAAGCAATCTGGCACGGGCGCGCCCTGAACGTTTGCAAGCCGGGCCCGTTAATCGGGAACCTGGCAAAACGAAAGAGCACATTATGACCTATGCCCGCTTCATTGCGATGATCGTCGTATCGACCGCGATCATGTTTGGCCTGATGTACCTCAACACCTACGCCCTCGACCATGTCTTCTACAGTCAGACCCGAGCATGGATGGCGATTGTCATGGGGGCGACCATGGCGGTCGTCATGCTGACGTTCATGCTCGACATGTACAAAAGCAGGCTCGCCAACACCTTGATTGTTTCAGTGAGTATGGTCGCCTTCGCCGCGTCCCTGTATCTGGTGCGCAGCCAGGAGACGGTTGGCGACATCAGCTATATGAAGGCCATGATTCCACACCATTCCATTGCCATCATGACCAGCGCGCGGGCTCACATCCAAGACCCCCGCGTGCGTAAGCTCGCAGACGGCATTATTGAGGCGCAGGTCCGCGAAATCGGCGAAATGAAGCAGTTGATCGATGATCTTGAGAAGAACCCGCCGGCGAGCAACGTCCCGGATCTGCCGCCCACGGTTCCAACGCAATAACGATCTTTTAAGCCCCAACATCGCGGTACATGATTTGCCGTCGGGGCTTCGCGCCCGCCAAGCCAGGGCCGCCTGGGGCCGCGAGTCACGACTGGGATCATGCCCCTCTGGTTCAGTCAAACCGGCGGGCTCAGGGACGAAACAACTAGAGAGTGCTTTTATCCAAGAGATGATAGAGTGGCGAAGTGGATTTGATTAGAAGGACGCTTACCAGCCTGGGCGCTTTTACAGCGCGACCCGCTGCCTTCCTGATCGTGATCGCCTACGGCACAGCGTGGCTATTCCTGCAGCCCAGCAGTTTTGACATGCATGCCATCGCAACCTTGATGGTTTGGATCATGACTCTCGTCATCCAGAGAGCTGAGCACCGCGACACGCAAGCATTGCATGCCAAACTTGATGAGCTGGTCCACGCCCAATCAAAGGCAAGGAACGATCTGACCAAGATCGATGATGAAGAGCCTGAGGACATCGAGGAAAGGCGGCAGCTGGAGCGACATAATGATTGAGTCTGCAGGCGGAAGGGTTATGACCTCCGCCCGGCAAGCTAACTACTGAACAATCATGCTATCAGTATGCGGGTTCAGTCATTGGCAGGCTTGCGAGCCGACTGTTTGCGCCTGGATTTTGCCGAAGAAGAGTGTTTCTCTTTCGCCCGCGCAGCACATAGCGATCGGAAGCTTTCGACTTCGGCTTCTGTCAGGTGCTCGATGCCGATAAAGTCATTCTCACTTTGACTGCTGAGAATGAGTTCGTCGAGCTTGGCCTGTATCGCGGCCCCATCACGGTTCTGGGTGTTCTGGATCAGGAACACCATCAGGAAAGTGATGATTGTAGTTCCCGTGTTGATGACCAGCTGCCAGGTTTCAGAATATCCGAAAAAGGGGCCAGAAATCGCCCAGATCACCACGGACGCGACACACAGCGCGAATGCCCAGGGGCGTCCAGTTGCACGAGCAACGGCACCGGCAAGTCTATTGAATGTTTTTTCCATGATTTGACTCTTCGTCCCTTTAACGAGCCCCGGAATATTAGCGCCGGGGCCCGACGCAACAGGAAGGCAGGATACAACCTGTCGGTGTTAAGCCGCCTCAGCGGCAATGTTGACGGCCGATTCAGCGAGTTCGGTCAGTGCGGCGTCAGTTTCTTCTTCTTCGCTGAGCGTCATCTGCAGCAGATTGGCTGCTTCGGTGAGGCCGAGTTCCGTTGCCCAGGTGCGCAAAGTACCGTAGCGCGAGATCTCATAGTGTTCGACGGCTTGGGCAGCCGCCAGCAGGCCGGCGTCGAGGGCAGGCGAGCCTTTATATTCGTCCATAATCTCGGCGCCCTCCTCTGTGATGCCCATGATGGCGGCGCAAGTCTTGCCCACGGGCTTTTTATCAATCACCGCGAAAACCTCTTCAAGACGGCTGACATGTTCCTGGGTCTGGGAATGATGCTTTTCAAACGCGGCCTTCAGGTCAGAGCTTTGCGCGGCCTTGGCCATTTTCGGCAATGTCGCCAGGATCTTCTTCTCGGCAAAATAGATGTCTTTCAGCGTGTCGTGAAACAGTTCCTGGAGGCCTTTTGTTTTGGGCTGGCTAGCCATGGGAGTTTCCTTTCAGATTGAGTTATTGGAAGCTTGGATCGTAAGCCCACACGCATCCCAAAATTGAAGCGTCCGCAAATGCCAGCGGGAATGGTGCCGGCCACGTTTCAATCTACGGACGATCGGTTTGTTCCGCGCTCAACAAGATCGTCAGCTCGTGGGGTCAATTTCCGCAGAAATCGGATCGATAAACCTCTCCAGCGGAGCAATAACCGTCCAGCACAGGCCTTTTGGTTCATATTCCAGAGAGACCTTGCCGCCAAAGGTTGCCTCGACGTGCTGCTTGATGATTTTCGACCCGAATCCTGTTCTCGTGGGTGCGGAGACGGAGGGGCCATCATGCTCGGTCCAGGAGAACTCTAAGAGGCTTGCAGCCCCCGTAACCTTCCAAGAGACGATTATGCACCCCGTGGGAGTGGAAAGGGCTCCGTACTTCACGGCATTTGTCGCCAGTTCATGCAAGGCGAGGCCAAGCACATGAACCGCTTCAGGTCTCCGAGACAGCTCCTCTCCGCGCACAATGATCTGCCCCGAGTCATAGGCGAATTTGCCGAGGTGTGACTCTACGAGCTTGCCAAGCGTGGCACCACTCCAGTTGTTGGCGGTCAAGAGGTCGATCGAATTGGCAAGGCCGGCAAGTCGGTCTGAAACCGCTTTCTGATAGTCCGGCGACACTTCGTGGTTCTTTGCGGTTTGGCGCATCATTGCCTGCACCATCGTCAGCATGTTTTTGGTGCGGTGGCTTAGTTCATTGACCACCAGCCGCATATGGTCCTCGGCCTGACTTCGGTCAAATGAAGCATTGGTCAACGCCCGCGATACGACATTGGCCTCTGTAATATAGAACTCAACCGGCGAGACGATTTCGCCGTGCCCCAGGCGCACCGCCATGTCTCCGACACTCTGGATTGCTGACCGCAGTTGCCGGCCGATCAGCAATGCCAAACCAATGGAGCAGGAATAACGCCAGTCCACCTGCCAGGAGAACGCGCCAACTCTTGAAGATCGACGCCTGGGCTGTGGCGACCGGCCCCCAGACCATGGCTTTCCAGCCCGTTCCGCGCACCGGAACCCTGGCCATGATCTGGCCGTCGGATTCGACAAGAGGAGAGTCACCTGTCTTATCAACGCTTTCTTTTGCAGGAACAATATCGCCGGGATGCAGCCGCGCCGCGCCAGCCTGAGCAATCACACTGCCGGCATTATCCACCAGCGCCGAAGACCACCCCTCCGGCATGCCGTCGGTGCCGACCAGTGACGCCATGGCCGCCGCATTCTGCGTCATGATCAACGCCGAGCCTTGTCCTGTTACTTCGAAGGGAAGGGGCATAACCACGTTGAAAACCCAAGTCTGGCTGGTCTTCCCATAAAAGACCCCGGAAACCGTCAGCTGTTTGTTCGCCATCGCCAGGCCCAGGGTTGTCAAATCAGAAATTTTTCCGCCCTGGGAGCCGAAGTCCACGCGTGTGTTCAGAAGCTGCTGCCCATCGTCTTGAACGAGAATGATAAAGTAGGGGCTGCCGCGCAGCGCCAATTGGCTGCGGGCATGGAAAAGTCCTAGATCGCCAGCCTGAAGTTCCGGGGCCGTGGAGAGCAGCCGCAATGTGGTGGTCATATCCTGTAACTGGCGCTCGGTCGCCGTTGCTAGCCCTTGCGCGTCCCTGACAGTGCGGCGCTCAAGCGCAGCCTGCTGGTCAAACTGCAACTGTAGCAGCAGCAAGCCCGCGAACGCCAAAATGGGAAGTGCTACCGCCAGCGAAAGCGCCAACAGATAGGATCCGATCGATGCCACAGGGAGGATTCTCACATTGTACACCATCTGCGACGCGGCAAACGAACGTTTACCTGCAATCTCTGGAATTAGGCATCCGACGCGACGCAGAGATAGTCAAGCGGCTTGCCTCAAACGGCGGGCGTGGCTTGGATTCCCGCCAAGTCTGGGGTTCGCATACCAAAATCCGAATGGGACATTCGAACAGTCGGTTTATCCTCTGCGCGCGAACCAGCAGCACCAATGACAGCACACATCTCCTCCGCGCCAGTAAGAAGGACTAGTCTATGGTCTAGTACGCCGACATCCCCTTAACGTGGCGGTTTCTTCTCCTCGTGACGGAGTTCGAGCATTCAGATCAGCCCGGCACTGTCGTCCGAAAATCCTACATAGTCAGGACGATTATAGGCGGCCGCAGCTGCATCGGCCTGATTGCTGACTTCCACGCGGTCGTATGATAAAGCATGGTGCCTGGTCCGCGCGTTCATCGACGCATCTTGCTCGGCCGGCCCTAATATAGCCGATGGCCATCGCTGCAAACAATCCGTGAGCGCCGCCGGCTCCCGATTGCCCTTACGGCCAGCCCGCAACGCGGCTTTGGTCAGTAGCCCCGACATGATGTCATGGCGTGAGTGTGCTGCGTTAGCGGTAGAGAACACCGGCTTGATGTTACCGGCATTGGTCAACTACGGCGCGCAAGACAGGCCAAAGACTTGCCACAACGGCCATTTGCTGCATTTATTTGAAGCTATAGCGGCCGGTTCGGCCAACCAAGCGAATAAGCAAAACACCTGCGGCAAGGAAACACCTACATGGCGACCGGGACGGTAAAGTGGTTTAACGCGACCAAGGGCTTTGGCTTCATTCAACCTGACGGCGGTGGACAGGACGTCTTTGTCCATATTTCTGCTGTCGAGCGCGCCGGCCTGTCGACGCTCGTTGACGGCCAGAAAGTCAACTATGAGATAGAACAGGATCGGCGGACCGGCAAATCGTCAGCCGGCAACCTTAGCAAGGTTGGCTGAACCAGCCATGTGATCTCGGCAAGCGCATCAGGCACGCAAGAGGTGCACCAAGATGATTAAGTTTGGTGGCCTACCGGCATGTCGTTGAAGTGTCACCTTTGCTGACCCATATGCGCGGTGCGCCGGATGTTTCCTCCCATTCGTCCGGCGCGTTCCCCTCTGGAGGTTTTAACCTTCATACCTGGCCGGACCTTTAGTCCGGCCTTTTTCTTGCGCGCGAGAAATGGTTAGACTGAGGCGATGACGTCCGGTCGCTGTTGGGCGATCTCGCTGCCAGAATTGTGCAGTATCGCGTTGCCGCTTCACCGGTGAAATGAGAACCATGATAAGAGCTGTCAAGCCGTCGGTTTAACGTTGCCAGCCCGGCAGGCGGAAGACTGATCCATCGCCGTTTTCATTCGAAGGGCAATGGCAATTCGCCTCCAGCTTTTGCCGATATTTCCAACTGATGTAGAAGCATCGACTAAGCTGCAGGCTTGTCGAAAACCATCGGCAAACCACGTTTTGTCGCCATGTCGACGACCAGTTCTTCGATCGCTTGATCGGAAAGGCGGGTCTGCAGTATCGTCCGAATTCGCTTGACCAGTTCGTGCACCGGCAAAGTCGCGAGATCCTCGGCATCATCAAGAAGCCGACCGACTTCGATTACAACGTCAGCATCGATGTCCATCGGCAAATCTCGCATGCTATCTCCGATCAACGTAGATATTGCCGTCTTCCCGGCCCTTGTCGAGTCAACCAGATGAACGTCGGGGTGTTTCCCACCACGGCGGACTCGATCCTCTGCTTCGGCTACACAAATCATCGCTGCGATGGGGTGAAGCTCTGTTTTACCGCTTTGGAAGCCGTCAAGCTTGCATCTTGGACCTCAGTCGCTGCGCAGGATTTTCGCTTCTAACGCCGCTGCAACGAACGCCCGTCTCGCAACCGGCGTCTGAGCTTCACCGCGCAGAACCTGAAGACATGCATCCATAGCCAGTTTTCGCTTCGTCGTCTGATGAGGGAAACTCCGCAGCAGGATCGTCGCTGCGTCGTTCACATCGAATATGACGCGTTCACGCTCCTGCCGGCCAACTTGCACCACCACGGGCCGGACGAACCTGCTCAACATGCTTACACTTTCAATTCAGGCCATGACGGACTTCGAGTATCATGACGTTGGGTCAGTTTATACAGCAGGCACCGAAAAGAAACTGCGGTTACTCAATCGCGAGAGAAGTTGCCTGTCCAATTTCACAGGCCGCTACCTGAATCCGGAGGGGCCTCAGAAGGCCGCGCCTTCCTTCCTGATCGTAAGCCTTGAAGAGGCTGCTGCCGCAATGGCGACGCTTCTAGGGGCGCAGGCGCCCGGAGAGAAAGAGGGCGGGCGGGTTGCGGCGGCGGGTAAAGGACCGGGAGAGAGTCTTCCGGCGCCCGCCGAGGAGCGACATTCATGACCCAGATGGAAATTCACACGCCAAAGCGCAACGAGCGTGCCGGTTACAAGGTTGACGTCAGCCGCGGCCAGCGCATCGGCCGCGTCTCGTCAGAATGGTTCAACCGGCCGGCGGACGAGCGATACCTGTCGCTTACCGACCTCCGGAATTCGGTAAAGAGCCGATCGGAGCGCAGCAAGACCCGCATCGTCGAAAGTGAGCTGATCCGCGTCGAGGCCAGCCGCGACGATCCGGAGCGCCTGAGGCTAATGCTGCCCGATGCGCCTGCCCCTGTTGCCCCCACGCATTGGAGTTTTGGCCAACTCGCCTCCTTGGTCGGCGCACGGCCACCTATCTTCGGCAGCTTCCAGCTCCGCTCGCGGCGATGAACCTTCAGCACGGTCTCCTCAACCATCGCGCCGAGCAGGTCAAGACGCTGGAGATCGAGAACGGACGCCTCGAGTTGCGGGCGGTAACAGGCCCTGATTACGGCAGAATATTTGACTCAGAACTGGTGGACGCCGTTCAAAAGATCGCCGGCAACGGAACCGGAGACACGCGCTGGAAGGTCCCCGGAGTGCTCGACTGGTCGACAGGGATCTACAATCCGCACGTCGACATCTCCAGCGACACCACCACGCTCTACGCGTCTGATCGCGATATCTTCGTGTTCCTCGTCGACGATCTGAACCCGATCGAGGCCGGGCGGCTGCCGAATGGGGAACCGGATCTCTATTTCCGTGGCTTCTACTGCTGGAATTCCGAAGTCGGAGCCCGCACCCTCGGGATCGCCAGCTTCTATCTGCGCGCGGTTTGTCAGAATCGCAATCTGTGGGGGGTCGAAGATTTCGAGGAAATCACCATCCGCCATTCAAAATACGCGGCCTCCCGTTTCGCCCTGGAAGCCGAACCGGCGCTGATCCAGTTCGCCGATTCCTCGCCCATGCCGTTCGTCAACGGCATCAAAACGGCGCGGCAACGGATCGTTGCCAGAGATGACGAATATCGCCAGAACTTCCTGCGCAAGCGGGGCTTCTCCAAGTCCGAAACCACGAAGATCATCGATACTGTTCTGATGGAGGAAGGCAGACCACCGGAGTCGATCTTTGATTTCGTGCAGGGCATCACGCGGGTCGCGCGCGACAAGCCGCATCAGGATGTCCGCCTGGACATGGAGGGCAAAGCCAAGAAGCTTCTCGACTTCGCGGCCTGATCCTCCGCAGGCCGGCCACGAAAACGCTCGTGCCGGCCTCGCCTCCGAACCGCCTTCCTCAATCCCAGCGCTGTCCTCCGAAGCAGAGGACGGCGCTCTTTCGTGGGAGAACCCGGTATCGCCAACATGCCGGAGAGCCCTCGGGCGGCTCGGTCGCGTCGAGATTCGCGAGCTGGGGCCGGATCGGCGTGAGGCCGGGAGGCAGAGGGGGGAGGGGAGGGTTTTTGACGGGCTTGGAGGTTCGGGGAGAGGCCCCGGGCCGCCCGTCATGGAGAACCTGACCATGGCAAAGAACGCCATTCAGAAGATCGCGATGAACGCCGCGGAGAACATTCCCTATGACAAGCTGATGCTGTCGCAGAAAAATGTCCGGCGCATCAAGGACGGCGTGTCGATCGAGCAGCTGGCCGAAGACATCGGGCGGCGAAAGCTGATCCAGAGCCTGAACGTCCGTCCCGTGCTCGACGGCGAGGGCGAGGAGACCGGCACGTACGAGGTGCCCGCCGGCGGCCGCCGTTATCTCGCGCTCGGTATCCTCATCAAGCAAAAGCGTCTGGCCAAGGATGAGCCAATCCCCTGCATCGTCAACCGCGGGCAGGAGACCTCGGCCGAGGAGGATTCGCTTGCCGAAAACCTGCGGCGCGCCGACCTGCACCCGCTCGACCAGTTTCGGGCCTTCAAGACACTCAGCGACCAGGGCCTCGATCCGGACGAGATCGGCGCCCGCTTTTTCGTGTCGCCGGCCACAGTGAGACAGCGTCTGCGGCTGGCATCGGTATCGCCAAAGCTTCTCGAGCTCTACGAGAAGGACGAAATCCGCCTCGAACAGATCATGGCGTTTTCGATCTCGGACGATCACGCGCGCCAGGAGCAGGTCTGGGAGCGGATTTCCAGCTCGCACACGCAGGAACCCTATTACATCAGGCGCCTGCTGACCGAGACCACCGTTCGCGCCGACGATCGCCGGGCCGTCTATGTCGGCGCCCAAGCCTATGAAGCGGCTGGAGGGGTCATCCTTCGCGACCTGTTCGAGCAGGATTCCGGCGGCTGGTACCAGGATGCCGCCCTACTCGAGCAGCTTGTCTTCGACAGGCTGAAGGTGGATGCCGAGGCGATCCGCGCTGAAGGCTGGAAATGGGTGGAGGCGGCGATCAGCTTTCCCTATGGCCACACCTCCGGAATGCGGCGCATCTACGCCGAGGCGCAGGAGCTCAGCGCCGAGGAGATCGAACGCTACGACGCGCTGAAGGCCGAATACGACAAGCTGGATGCGGACTATGCCAAGGCCAAGGAAGCCGACGAAGCAATCGAGGCGAAGCTCGACCAGCTGGGTGCCGAGCTCGATGCGATCGATGATCGTCCTCAAAGCTACGATCCCGCCCAGAAGACCATTGCCGGGGTGTTCGTTACGCTTGCCGCGAACGGCAAGCTCCAGGTCGACGCCGGTTTCGTTCGGTCCGAGGACGAGCCGCGGCCCGAAACCAGCGACGTCGATGAGGGCGAGGAAGGGGGCACCGAGGGCCAAACCCGATCTAATGGCGACGACGACGGCGATGGCGTTGTCGTCAACGGCCACCCGGTGAACGACGCCTCTGGCGACGACGGCGAGGACGATGGCATCAAGCCCCTCCCTGATCGGCTCGTCTTCGACCTGACGGCGCAGCGGACGCTGGCACTGCGCAACGCGCTCGCCGGCGACGTCGATATCGCCATCATCGCCGCACTCCATGCCTTCGTCCTGCAGGTCTTCTATCGCTTCGCGCCGAACACGTGCCTGGAGATCAGCATGAAGAGCGGCAGCTTCAGCCAGGTCGACGGTCTTGCCGAGACATCCTGGGCCAAGGAGATCGCCGAGCGGCACGAAGCTTGGGACCGCGATTTGCCCGATGAAGCAGATGGCCTGTGGGACTTCCTTCTCGGCCTCGACGAAGCAAGCCGCAAGGCGCTTTTCGCGCACTGCGTCTCGCTGACCCTCAATGCGGTGGTTGAACCCTGGAACAGGCGAGCGAAGGCGCTCGAGCATGCAGACGTGCTTGGCCGCTCGCTCCAGTTCGACATGGTCGACGCCGGCTGGACGCCCACGGTCGAGTTCCTCGGAAGGCTTACCAAGGCGCGGATTCTACAGGCTGTCCGGGAAGCGCGTGGCGCAGACTCCGCGCAGCTGATCGACCACATGAAAAAGGACATCATGGCCCGTGAAGCCGCCCGTCTTCTCGAAGGATCGAACTGGCTGCCCGAGCCGCTGCGCGTTGAGGTCGATGAAGTGTCTGGCGACGCTCGCGACGCCGTCGCCGGCGACATGTCGGAGGAAGCGGCTCTCGACGGCGATGCCGCCGAGCTGCCGGCCTTCCTCGCCGACGATGCGGATCCGTCCTCCGATGAGCCGGTGACCATCGACGGCGACGCAACGGACCACCTCCAGGCCGCCGAATAGTCGGCCTCCCGCTCGCACCGGGCCCGGCACTCCCGCCGGGCCCAATCCAGTTCCAACTCACCCTCAAGCCCGGGATCGCCACAGCGCGCCCGGGGAGTTTTTGTTTCATGGAGATCGACATGTTCGACTGGAAAAGATCCTGCTCCTACGACGAGCAGCAGAAGAGACGTTTCCACACCACAGCCCGTTCACGGCTGAAGAAACTCGCCGCCGAACTTGCGCTGCCGCAGGGAAGCTTCGACCTGCGCTCCAACAGGGCGGGCATCGCCGTTTGCGGTGAAATTACCCTGCACCACGACGACGCCTACATCCAGGTCGGCCAGTTCGGTTTGTCCTCAGGTCACGGTATCCTGATCCGCACCTGCAAGGGCCGAAAGGACTATACTGGCGGGGCCAACCACTTCGTTGCGCTCGGCATGCTCGACGACATCCCGGCGCTCGCCGCCGCCGTCCGTGCCGTAACCGGGGTTGGTCGAGACGCTTCGCGTTCCTCCGAGCGACGCGCCGCGTGAACCCTGCACGCGCCGGCCGCAGCCTCGGCCCGTCGCCAGCCACAACACCAAGCAGTTGCCATGGCGCGGTGATGCCGCGCGTGGCCGAGCTGCGTTCAGGAGAACCTCATGACCGCACATCCACCCTTCAGGAAGGTGCTCGACGGCGTCGCCACCCGCGAGCAGATGTTCCAACTGTTCAGCCGCCACAAGGACACTCCCGGCATCGATCCCAATTCCGGCACTCCCTATTCAGGCGAGTGGTTTGAATATGTTGCGTAGACGGTTATGTTGCGGCGACGTGATCGTAGCTTGGCTGATCAGCTAAAGTTCACCCAGCGCCGCAACCTAATTTTCTGGCTAAAGGGCGTTCAGGAAAG
>NZ_SCNN01000041.1 GCF_005503535.1 Mesorhizobium comanense
TAATGCGCACGGGTGATTTCAGTCCAGGCCATCGTGATCTCCATCGAATCTCGCAAATCCGACGGAATCACAACCTGCTGAAATCACTCAACTCTTTTTGGAACGGACACTGACACAAAAATCGCAAGCGTAGATACAGTCAAGAATCTGGATAGTTTCTGAAGCAACGTGTTTCGTTCCCTTAGGATCCCAGCTTCCATTTCCGGCCCCGTCGTGGTGAGTCCGGATGTCGCAGGACATGCTGATAGCAGTAGCAGCATTATCCGTCAGCAGGGTTAATGAAAAATTTGATTTCGCTTGCTGCCTCCGGGTTAGTCTGAGGCGGCCAACTCGGAACGTGACACTCATGCGTTCATTCGCGTCCCGCTGTGCGTTCCAAGCCCGGCTAAGGCTTCTCTCTGCAGGCGGTCTTTTTGTGATGGCGACAGCATTTGGCCGAGATCGCCACGGACCGATCTGACGGCGAATCCTCGGAAACAATCCAGAAACAAAATTCTACAATCCGGAAAAACTTCCGAAAAAATTCGAGGACATAATTGATGTGTCGCGTCTGATCGTCGACCACGACACTCGACCTCGAGGTGTGCGGCCAAACCATGCAAAGGGTTTCAATCAGCTTGATGGGTGTGTTGTTCGGCTTGTCGCTCTTAACGGCAGCGGTCGAACGATCGGACGCAAAGGCGACGATCTCGCGAAGTGAGCGGTGCACCAACCTCAGTTACCAGCTTGATGACGCATTCAAAAACCATGCCACGGCAACGCAGATCACCGCGGCAAAGGCACTTCAAAGGAGGGGAAACCGGTACTGCGCCAACAAGAAGCAGGCACAGGGGATCCGGATGCTCGCAAATGCTTTGAAACTGCTTGGAGTGACACCGATCGACTCGGACCAGTGACATTCAACCCGATCTGTACAAAAAAGGAAACGAAGCCATGAAAAAGTCTCTCCTCTCGGCGCTCGGTCTCGCCGTTGCTCTCGCCTTCTCGATGCCGGCACTCGGCAACGCCGCTGCCACCACTGCGGCTGCGACCACCACCACGACGACCGCTGCGCCGATGAAGGCAGCCCCGAAGAAGGTCGCTGCCAAGAAGACCGTCAAGAAGGCCTGCAAGGTGACCAAGAAGCATAAGTGCCCGGTTGCAAAGAAGCACACCGCGAAGAAGGCCGCCCCCAAGAAGGCCTACTAATTCAGGCCTGGCATCGCAAGCCTGTCTTTTAACAACAAGGCCACTCCAGCTGAGCCCCGGCTGGCGCGGCCTTTCTTCCAATCGCATAGGACTGCCGCCAATTCCCGATCCGCGTCAGTTCGGCCGCTGTCATTTCTAACTTGGTCGCAATGAAGGCGCGGCTTTCGTACTCTCGATTATGATCGGCCGCCTGGTCGTCATCGATGCAACGAAGGTGCTTATCCACCGCTGGCCGCACGCTGATCTGGCCAGCGAGCGCGCTACGTCGATCCAACGTCACCTTCAACGCGGATCACTTTTGGGATGCTATCTCCCGTCAATCGAACTATCAGCCACGAGAGAAGGCCTGACTTTTTGGGCCGACCGTTACCTGGTCTGGAAGCGGCCGACCGAAAGGAACTTGACCGCGTTGCCGGTGAACCGGTTGGCGTCGGCCATCTGGTTGCCAGCTTGGAAGGGTGAGCGAGGCGGAATGCAAGCATAGGCTTGCCTTGACCCCGCCAAAACCCTGCCGCATGGTCCGCGCCCGAACGCGATCGCGACCGGGAGATCCTTGTTGAGCGAATATTTTATGCTGCCGTTGGCCGCCCTGTCCTTTCCCAATATCAACCCGATCCTCGTCCAGATCGGGCCGCTGGCGGTGCACTGGTATGGCGTCGGCTACATTGTCGGCATTCTCTTCGCCGGGTGGTACGCCAAGCGGCTGGTCACCGACACAAGGCTATGGCCGAACGGCGTGCTGCCGATGAAGCCGGAGGACCTTGATGACTTCATCGTCTGGGCCGCCATCGGCGTCGTGCTCGGCGGTCGCTCCGGCTACGTGCTGTTCTACGACCTGCCGCGCTACATCGCCCACCCGCTCGATATCTTCGCGGTCTGGCAAGGTGGCATATCGTTCCATGGCGGCCTGCTCGGCGTCATTCTCGCCATGACGCTGTTTTCCATCAAACGCAGTATCCGCACGTGGTCGCTGTTCGTGGTGGCGGCCGGCGCGCCGGTCGGCCTCGGCCTCTTGCGCGTGGCCAATGGCTCAAGCTGAAGACGCCGCGCTTCGTCGGCGGCGCCTTCATCGCCGGCTACGGCGCATCGCGCGTCTTCGTCGAATTCTTCCGTGAGCATGACCAGCAGCTCGGTTATCTCCTCGGCACCAACTGGTTGACCATGGGCATGATCCTCTCCTACGCCGACGCTGCTTGGCGGCATATGGGCGATGGCGACGGCCAAGCCGGTGACGCAACCGCAGTCGGCATGACGCGGCTGAACGGGCACTATCGACCTGATCGGTGCGAAAAAACCCATAGCGTATGCGATCTGCATGACGGAAGCGGCAACTGTCGACGGCAGAAGGATTGTCGTTATCCTTCTAGCGGTATGAGGCTCTATCGAGCAACAGTCGAGTACCGCCAAGACAAAGTAGCCGGTTATCCGCCGAGGCCGCTCGACACCGTGCGGTGCCGATTTGCTCTCGGTGCATCGCGCCTAGTTGTGGACGCTGGCGACAGCGTCGTCGCGGCCTTCGTTGATCGTCACCCAAACGCCAGAATTCTGGTCCGATTGGCGCTTCAGGTAGGTATTGTCGGTGTCGCTCCAAACGAGCACCCTGGGTTCCAGATTGTCGAGAATGAACTCGCCGAGGCTGGTGCGTACGGTCAGCACCGCATGGCCGTCGCCGTTCGACCGGCGCGCCACCGTCATCAGCAGATCTCCGGCCGGAACACCGGCGCTCATCAACTCGCGACGCTTCTCCAGCGCATAATCCTCGCAGTCGCCGAAGCCAGTGTCGGGATAGGACCAGACTTCTTCTTTACCCCATTGCTCCATGTCTGTGAGGGGCTTGATCCTGCTGTTGACCGAATTATTGATGTTGACGATCGTCGCCCACAGCTTGCGTGACAGCTGGATAGGCGGCTGCTTCGGTGTCCTCTCGTCGCATTCCTGCGGAAGTTTCTGGCAGAACTCGTAATGGCCGACCGGTTGAGTGGTGCGATCGCCGGTATGCATGAAGGCCGGTCCTGCCGCATATGCTGCTCCCCAAGCGGAAAGCTGAATGGCCATTGCCATCAGCAACAGGTTGCTCGTCGTCTTCTTCATTGTTCTTGTCTCCCCGTTGGAGGAGAGACATTGCCATAGGCGGATTTATTTGATGCAAAAGTGCAAAGTTCGTATTAAGTAAAATATCGGTCGATATAAGAGATATATTGATTTATTTAAATCTAAAATGATCGGAAATTTTGTCTAAAATTTGAATGACTTTGGCTTATGGAACATGCTGGCTAAGTGACGACGGCGCTAGCACGGCCAGCCGAATTTCGGCGCCGCTCACCCTAACCTAGTTTTCGTCCATAAACGGCGCGCCCCAGATGTTCTGCGCGATCATTGGGGCGCTTGGGCGCCATGGAGCGCGAAAGCGGAGCCAAGGCATCGCTGACGGCAGCCGTGTCCATGGCTGTCAGCCGGCGTTCACCGGGAGGCGCCATAATCCGGACAAGTCGCTTAGGCACATTGTTCGAGGGCGATCCCATTCGGCGCCCTTTCAAGTGGAGGAATATTAGATGCATAGGAAACTTCTTTCTGCGGCGATCGTGGTTCTGATCGCAGGTGCTCCTGCCTTTGCGGCGACTGAATATTTCGTCGCTCAAAAAGCAAGCGACAAGACGTGCTCTGTCGACAAGACTAAGCCTGATGGAAAAACCGCGATGATGGTCGGAAAAACTTCTTACAAAACTGAAGCCGAAGCGACTGCCGCGATGAAGGCAGCAGCCGAGTGCAAGAAGAAGTAACTTTTCGTAATATATTAGGATGGCGGGCACGTGGTGCCCGCCATTTCGAGCATGAGTGATCCCTCCGTGAGCACGACGAATCTCCTCGGGGATGGGCGACCACGACGCCGATCCAAACAAGTTACACAATTGAATGCTGTCTGCGTAGCTAGGATATCCAGTCAGTGCGCCTACGGCTTTGATGGGCTGAGAGTCCGTTTTGAAATTCACGGATGAGCGTTTCGGCGGATGAGATTGCCGCCCATTGCGACAAGGATCATGGCGTGAGAGACGTCGATGCGCTGCTCGTTGTCGCGCACGAGGCGGCGCCATCTTGTCATCCAGCCGAAGGTCCGCTCGACGACCCAGCGGCGGGGCAGGATCTGGAAGCCCTTCTGGTCGTCGGATCGACGGATGATCTCGACCACGAAGTCGAGATAGGTGGCTTTGTCAATGAGCTTCAGCCGGTCATAGGCGCCGTCGGCGAACAGATGCTTCACCCAGGGCCAGCGCTTGCGGATACCATCCAGGATCGCCTGAGCGCCGGCACTGTCGGAGATATCGGCGGTGGTGAGGTTGACCATCAACAGCCGCCCATTCGTATCGACGGCAATGTGTCGCTTGCGGCCGACAATCTTCTTGCCGGCGTCGTAACCCCTTGTTTCAGCTTGCGGAGCCTTGACCGACTGGCTGTCGATCACGCCAGCCGTGGGACTGGCCTCGCGCCCGGCTCGCTCACGATCCAGCATCAGCGCCACGTCGTGGATGGTCTGGAACAGAAAGCGCCGCGCCAACTCGCGGAACCAGCCGTAGACCGTCTGCCAGGGTCCGAAATGGATCGGCAGCATCCGCCAACCGCAACCGGAGCGGACCAGGTAGCGCACGGCGTTGACCACCTCCCGGAAATCAACCTCGCGCGGACGGCCGCGACGCCCAGGCTTGGGCATCAGCGGTGCGAACTGCTCCCACTCCTCGTCCGTCAAATCAGACGGGTAGCGCTTGGTCTTCTTGGCGATCTGGGCCATCCGGCCACGGCTCTGCTCTGTCCACATCCATAGCTTGAATCATAACCCAGCCTCAGACGGAACCCATAGCCAGCCGATTTTCAAAACGGTCTCTGATTGCCCGCGCCCCCCGCTGTTCTCATCGGCTCTCGTGTTGGCCGTCTGGCGATTACCCCTCTCGGCAATTCAGGAAGGCGACAATGGCTTTGCCGTCGGTAAAGAATGGATTGCCTATTGCATTTTTGCCCGCCATCGGCTCGGTCACGGCCACATCATCGATCTTTGCGATGCATTTCGACCGAACGAGGACAGCGCGCAATGCGTCTCGCTCTTTGTCGATGTCCGGGTCCACCTGACGGATAAGCAGACCCCTCCGGCTTTTGGTCTTGGCTTCCTTGTCGAAGTGGACGGTGCCGAGCCAAACCGAACTGCCTGAAACCCGGAATTCGGTGTGCCACAAATGCAGGGGTGTCGCTCTCGCGCCGAGCCGCCGGGGTCCACATGTTGGAAGCCCCGTTGATTAGGTAGTCCCCGCCAGAATGTCGGAAGCCGGGTGCGCGTGGAGAAGGCTGGTTGCGTAGCTCCGCGACAAGCAAGCGCCAGCTGCTTTCGATCGAAATCTTGTTAGTCGGTTCCCATCCCGCCTGAGCAAGGGCGCTCGCCACGTCAACCTCGCCTCCTATCAGAATGACGTTGATTGGCTCCATCGGCTTGCCGGTTATGTCTTCGCGAAGCGCGGCGCCAAGTCGAACATCGCTTCCGGGAAGTTCCTTTCGGGCAGGTCGATCGGCGCGTTTCTGGGCGGGCTTTTGTCAACAAACGGGTGCATGTATTCGAATGCGCCTACAAAGCCGGCCCAGGCTATGAAGAGAGCTGCCGCTGCTGCTCGGGATCACGCGCCCGGGGGGGGGGCGCGAAATGGCGCCGGCGGCAGACGCTCTCGCAACGCTGAAAAAGATGATTGTCACTGTGAACCAGGCCGCGCCGAGGCCAAAACTCGCAATCGCGTCAGATGTCCAATGGACCCCCAAATAAATCCGCGAAAAGCCTATGGCCAGCACGATGGCTATCGTCACGACTGCGATTGCGGCCCTCGCTTTCCAGGTCTCCACCCGATCAATCGCGAACCACCCGACCAGGCCGTAGAAACATATCGCCACGAAGGCGTGACCGCTCGGAAAGCTCGTGCCTTGCTTGGCACTTGTATGGGGATGTTTTTGTCAATGGTCTTTTTTGCATCCATTCATGGCCTCGTTCGATTGGGGGCTCGTCGGTTCGTGACCAAAACGACGACACTGGGCCAGCGCGCGCAAGATCGAACCTTGAGACTGCGGTCGTCGCGGGCATCGATGCCGAGGGGAGCCTGCCAGGTGCGAGACATGCTCTCGCGTACTTGTATGCGGCGGGTTCTGAGACCCGTACCATGATGCAGTAATGCGCATCGCGAGCAAGGCTCCGGGGCGGCGGGACCATTCTTAATCACGGTGAAAAGCCCATGTGCCAAGCCGGTACGCCACCGCCTCGGATCGTTGGGAACCGGCGCGATTGGCGCCCTGGCTCCGAAGCTTGGTCCTCTCCTTCTTTGCTATGCAGTCACACGCAGTGAGACGCCCTGCGGGATCTCGCCCATGGTGGCCATGCGCCAGAGTGCGATGAGCAGGCGCCGCGCCACAGCCACGATCATGGTCTTGCGCGTGCCTCCGCGACCATCCTCTGTCCGTTTCTGAAACCATTGTGCCAAAGCACTATCCTTCTGGAAGCGGAGAAACCGCCAGGCCAGTTGGATCATTCCGCGCCGCACCCGAGCATTGCCGGCTCTTGCCAGACCTCGCTCGCGCCGCCGCGCTCCCCGCTTTCATCCGGAGAGCCGGTGAGACCGGCATAGCGGGCGACCGCCTTTCGATCCCGGAGACGGCGTGACAGAATCTCGTTGACGAGCATATCCGCGGTTTCGACGCCGACCCCGATGACGCTCGAGATCAGGCGAACCATCGCATGCGGACCCTTCTCGGCAGCCGAGGCCGTCTCCAGCTTGCGCAAGCGTTCCTGCTCGATGGCCTTGATCTGTTCGCGCGCAGCCGGGCCATGTCGCGGCGAAACTCCGCCTGGGTATTTTCAGGGAGAGGGGCGCCTTCCGCCGTGTACAACGCGGCAAGCTTCTCCTCTGCCTTGCGCAACGTCGGATTGAACCCGCGAATTCCCAGACGCGCGAGCGTCGCCTTCATGCGGTTCACGATGCGCGTGCGATCGCCGACCAGTTTTGCCCGCTCGCGATTTGGCCGCTTGGCGTCTTCCTCTTCGATCGTCGGAATGGCCGCCATGCTGCAGTGGCGCTTTTCTCCGCGCAGCCAGCCGAGGAAGGCGCGCATCAGCAGCTCCGTGTCGAGGCGATCGGTCTTCGCACGCCGGTGCTCACGTGACACGGCGACGCTCGATGGATGCATGACATAGGCTTCGATGCCGCGCGACCTGAGCCAGCGCGCTAACCAAAAGCCGTCACGCCCCGCCTCGAAGGCGACAACGATGCGTTCGATCTCGCACTCCGCCTGGACCGCTTCGTCACGCCAGCGATGCAAGAGCCGTAACAGCCCATTCTCATCAGGCGCCAGCTTCTTCAGGGGGTGTCGTTCGACGCCCGGCAGCATTCCCGGGACAAGCCAGCTCGATTGACTCATCTCGATGACGACAACGAGTGTGCTGTCCTGATTCAGGGTGGCGACGGACCGGCTCAGATCATTTGATTGGGGCATGGGGCACTCCATCGGGTTGGTTGGAAGCGCCGAAAGTGCCACCTTCGCCGCCAGCCCCATAGCATCTTAACCGTAAGAATGCGGCTTTGGCATTTAATGTGCGAATGCAGTCGCTCTGATTCTGAAATTATCTGCGATTGTTCTGCCCCAGGCGATCTGTGATTTTGAGCGAGAATCTGGGCGAGCAGCTTGCCGCAACGGGTGCGGTTTTCGCCAACTGTGTGGCCATGAAGCATCTCGAGTGTTTTCGGCCCGCGGTGGTTCACGATGGAGTTTCCTGCCAGGGCGCAGGCGTATGGACAGGATTGGCTTTCCCGCAGAGGTCATGGATATCCGCCTATCAGAAACGATGTCGTCAAACTCCGGGATTATGGTGCCGAGAAACCTGAAGCGTTCCAGACAAATATCCGAACTTAGGGTCTTTGGTATGCGGCGCATCAGGACCAGCCGCGCAATGTCGATCGGCGATGCCCAGGATCGAAGACGTTTCTCTGAGACATCTTCGATCAACTTCTTGCCATGGAGGGCGGAACTCCAATAGTGGCGTAAAGGGGAGGGGACTTCTTGCTCGCCGCTGTCGCGAAGGGAGATCCGCACGAGGAGCAAGTGAGCCGCCATCCAGGGAACTGGGTTCGCCCGACCGCCGTAGCGTCCTGCGCATCTCGCATGCACTTCGGGCAAAACTGTATCGGCGTGGAGGCGATCAAGCGATGAGATATCGGTGGGACGTTGGCAAAGGTCATTCCGCGCACGAGCTTCGCATCAGTTGCGAACATGCGAGCGAGGCGGATCGCCTGCTTGTTGGTGAGTTGCAGGTCCACCGCGCGTAGCGATGTGGCTTCCGGCAGGCAGTGTTGGAGCATGATCATCGGGGGCACGCCATAGAATGCGGCGTGCCGGCTGATCCAGGATGACAGAAGCTCAACGGCTACTGGCGACAGAACCACAGGCAACTGCCGGTCCGGCGAATTGCCTATATTATGCGAAGGCCGCTTCCGCATCGAACTCCGGCTCCCAATTCTCAACTGCCTCGTCGGTGATATGTTCATGACCGCTTTTGATAGAATCTGTTGGAGCCGTCGGACAGACTGAATTCACCATCTCCAACGCCGGTCGTTTGTTCGCCGAACAGGGTATTGCTTCTTCGGACGAACGGGGCATCAGTCCGCAGCTTGATGAGCCATGCCGGTATGTCCGGTCGGTAGAGGTAGATCGCGGAGTCGCCGCCCAACTTCAGATAGTGCGAGTGACCGCGAAGGCTGAGGGCGCTTATCGTGGAAGTTATGCCTCATGATCCACTGAGCGGACAGCAAAGGGATTTTCCAACCTGCCGCGGCTTCCTGGCTTGCTCCAGTCGTAAAAGCACGGTGTAAAGTCCTTTTTCGGCCCTGGAACGTGACTGCAACCTCAATGCGCTATCGCCTACGCCGCCGTTTGAGAACTCGTGCCGGTCAGAAGGGGACGTCGACAGAACTGGAAATCGGTAGGACTTTGACGGACGACACCGGTCCGTCGCCAATCAAAGGCGCAAACAAATTTGACAGTGCGACATCGTCAAACTTGTCTGCATGCCAAGGCAGACGGCCGGATATATGCCAGCACACTTCGAGCAGCGCTCCGGTCGGCCTTTCGGACCCTTGTTGAGGCTGCAGTAGCCGCTGATGTTCGCGCTCCTCAAAGACGACAGAATAAATCTGCTCTCCAATTTGGACATGGGCGGTAAAGCCGTGCGGCTCGGGAATCTCGTCGACCGATTCCAGATAACCCCCGTGGTCCTTCATCACGAAAAGCTGCCGCGCGTGCACACGGTTCGGCGCATCGCGACAACAATATGCGGGCCGCCGTGGTTCACGTCCCTCGACACCCTCATCGCGCCTGTCGCGAAGGCGACCGAGGCTTTGGCGCGGCTCGACGAGCGGCTGGCTCGTTCGCCGGTGCGCGACGGTTTTGTCGAGCGTCAGCACTTTGCCGACGCGGCCGCGGCGCTGTGGCTCGAGGGCGAGCTCTTTCACCTCGAGGATTTTGTCCTGCATGACGCCCATATGGACATCCGCACCCCCACCCACGAACTCACTCGCGCCCACGCGATGCTGCGAACCCGCCGGCGAATTTTTTCGCAAAAGCCGGACTGGGCGCTCGGCCGTGCTGGGCTGAGGCGGCTTACGGGCCGCAGCGGTGCCATGCCGGCGGCCGAGAGCCAAAAAAGCCGGGAAGAGGAGGGGGCCAGCCCCGTCGAAGCCGATATTCGGGATGAAGCTGAGGACGATCTTCTGGCCGAAGAGTTCGCCGAGATGGATGCTGTCCTGGCCCGCTCATCGAAGATTCTCGGCGGCGCCTTACCTGCACGAAAAGTGGAACCGTCACTTCATGAGCGGCCGGATCTAATCTACGATCTCGACTGGAATGAAGAAGAACGGCTGGCCGAATGGCAGGCCGTCCTCGTGGAAATGCGCGATCTGCCGGTCGTCCTGCGCGGCGCGTTGCTGCTTGAGGCCTGGTCCGACATCGAGGTGCTGCAGCACGGCGCTTGGATCGGTCCATTGCTCGTCGCCGCGCAGCTAGCCGCTTTAGCGATCCTCGTCGTCGTACCGCAGCCAACCGCTTTGGTGTTCTCCACCTGGGCGACTCCCTGAAGGTATGCTTTCTGGAAACGGTGCTCCGCAATCGCCGCGAAGGGCTCGTCGACGATCTTCCGATAGATGAGATGGAGCTGACACAACGGCGTTATTCAGAAATCGTGACCACGGCGGCCCTTCGCCTGATCGACCTCAGAGGCGACAGGGCGGTCAGAATGGGTGTGCCGACCGACGTTGTTCGGGCACAACGCCAGAACTTGGCGCGCCGATGGTCGGTGGCGTTTCACGAGCACCCGTCTCAACTTGATGGGATCATCTATCCATCTCGCCTCAACGGCGCGACCAATCTCGCCGTCTACGATCGGTCGATAGGAAAACTTCAGTCGAAGCGTGTCGTGACGCTTCTTGGTGCGCCAGGGTTGGCCCAGGTTCTGGAGGATTTCAGGGTGTGTTTGACATGAAGAGCCTGTAAAGCACCGCTTGGTGACAGTCGCTTCGGGCGGCGGTTCGAAATTGTATGAGCTCACTTTGCCGAGCCTCGTGCGTCTGACGAGCTGCGCGGTCATCTCAGCCTTCATCGCCCAGCCGACGACACGGCGGGAGTATCTCCGCTGCACGCTCTGTGTGCCTTTGCCTCTCGGTTAGTCGGTCGCAACCCCGCTGCATTCTCCTCCTGACCGGCGAAGCCGTTATGGGCGAGGACATCCTCGACTATGCGTTAGATTGATCGAGCAGCGAACAGCCATCGTGGTTCAGGTCGTCCGTACTGGCCAACTGTGTCCGGCAAACAGTGTCTCGATCAGTGGGCATTCTGGCAGCGTGCCGTCGGCGCACTGGGCGACGACGTCCTTGAGCACCAGCTCCATACGCTTCAGATCGGCGATCTTCGCCCGCACGTCGTCGAGGTGCGTAGAGGCGACGGCCCGCGCTTCGGCGCAAGGCTGGTCGCGCACGTCCACCAAATGCAGCAGTTCTCGGATTTCGTCGAGGGAGAAGCCGAGCTCGCGCGCCCTCAGAACGAACCGAAGCCGCCGCTCATGCGCCGTGTCATAGGCCCGATAGCCGCCCGCCGTGCGCGGCGGCTCAGGCAGAAGGCCGACCTTCTCGTAATAGCGCACGGTCTCCAGATTGCAGCCCGTCCGCCGCGCGAGTTCGGCCCGCTGCAGTCCCTTCACCACTGCGTGATCGCGCATCGAAAAATACCTCTTGACCCTGTAGTGACTACAGACTGCATGCTACGGCACGCATAAGATTTCGGCAAGGAAAGAGAGAGCGGACGTGGTGGAATATCGATCCGGAACGGCAGGTGTCACCCCCACCGCGGCAGTCCTGCCTCCAACTGAGCTGGGCGATGCTGGACGGCAACGTCTGATCGCCGTTGGCGGTATTCTCGGCGCGCTGGCCGCCTCCTCGTGCTGCATTGTCCCACTCATTCTGTTCAGCCTCGGTATTGGCGGCGCCTGGATTGGCAATCTGACGGCGCTCGCACCGTATAAGCCGTTCTTCGTCGCCGGGACGGCGGGCCTCCTCGGCTACGGCTTCTACCTCGTCTACTGGAAGCCCAGGCCTGCCTGTGCCGACGGTGCAGCCTGCGCGCGTCCAATCCCTGGCCGCTTCGTTCAGCTCGCGCTCTGGATCGCGACGGTGCTCGTCGTGGCCGCGTTCGCCTTCGACTACATCGCCCCGCGGCTGCTCAGCGCCTGAGACAAAAAGGAGTTTCATCCATGAACAAGTATTTGAGCGTCCTCGCCCTGATCGGTTCCGTCATCGTGGCTCCGGCCGCCTGGGCTGGCGAGCGCACTGTCACGTTCGCTGTCGACAACATGACCTGCGCCTCGTGCCCCTACATCGTAAAGAGTTCGATGGCGGCGGTCCCGGGCGTTGCGAAAGTGGCTGTCTCATTCGAAGCCAAAACCGCGACCGTGACCTTCGACGACACGAAGACGAACCCGGGCGTCATCGCGGCTGCCAGCATGAACGCGGGTTATCCGGTGCACCCGACACAGCAGGGCAGTTGAAATGGGCGAGATTCAAAAGGAAGGCGTGAAGCCATGAGCGACTGCTGCGCCCCCTCCTCGTCCGGCGACAAAGTTGCGGCTTCCGCATCCTCAATACCACCAAGCTTTGCCGTGCGGCCGGGCGTGACGTTTCCGGACTGGTCGGTGGTCACATCCCCGGCGGTCAAGGACGCGTTGCTGGCTATGGTCGGGTCCGACCATGTGTTCGCCCGCTGGCGCGGCTACGACCCGGCCACGGACCGCGTCCGTGTTGCGCTGCTGAAACTCTATGCTGAACACGGTCGAGCCCCGACCCCCGGCGCGCTGGCCAGCCAGGTGGGCCTGAGCGAGACGGTAATCCGACCATTGCTCGAAGAGCTCCGCAATCGCGACCTTGTCGTGCTCGACGGCGAGCGGATCGTCGGGGCCTATCCCTTCACCGACCGGGACACCGGGCACCGGGTCACATTGGACGGGCGCGTTCTCAATGCCATGTGCGCGGTTGACGCGCTCGGCATCGGCGCGATGACCGATCATGACATCGCGGTCGCAGCGCGCTGCCGCCACTGTGCCGCGCCGATCTGGATCGCGACGCGAGATCGAGGCCGGGCGTTGGCCCATGTCGAACCGCAGGCGGCCGTCATGTGGCAAAGCGTGCGCTATGAAGGCGCGTGCGCGGCGAACTCGCTGTGCGCGGCGACCGCTTTCTTCTGCTCGGATGAGCATCTTTCCGCCTGGCGCCGCGAGCGTTCCGCAGAGGAATCCGGCTTTCGGTTGTCTATCGAGGAAGGCCTGGAAGCCGGTCGGGCGCTTTTCGGGCCGAGCCTCGCCGGCCTTGACGCGGCGGAGCGCTCCGGCAGCGACATTGGATTTCGCGGCGAGGTGCGGCCGCCGGCCGATCCGACGCCGACGAACGACCCGATGGCAGATCGTCACATCCGCACGAAGGGTCGCAATGGCGGCGCCTACGATCTCGTCGTCATCGGCGCCGGCTCAGCCGGCTTCTCGGCTTCGATTACGGCCGCCGATCAAGGCGCGCAGGTGGCCCTCATCGGCAGTGGCACCATCGGCGGCACCTGCGTCAATATCGGCTGCGTGCCGTCGAAGACACTGATCCGCGCCGCCGAGACGCTGCACAACGCGCGCGTGGCAGCACGCTTCGCCGGCATCACGGCAAAGGCCGAACTGATCGACTGGCAGCGAACCGTCCGCCAGAAGGACGCGCTCGTTTCCGAACTGCGTCAGGCCAAGTACATTGATCTGCTGCCGGCCTACAACGGTATCGCCTATCGCGAGGGCGCGGCACGACTCGTAAACGGCGGCGTGGAGGTGAACGGCGTGCGCATTCCCGCCGACAAGATCATCATCGCGACCGGAGCGCGGCCGGCGGTGCCCGCCATCCCTGGCATCGACGACGTGCCGTTTCTGACCAGCACCACAGCACTCGACCTCAAGGATCTGCCCCGGTCACTGCTCGTGGTCGGCGGCGGCTATATCGGGGCGGAGCTAGCGCAAATGTTCGCCCGCGCCGGCGTCAAGGTGACGCTCGTGTGCCGGTCTCGCCTGCTCCCCGAGGCCGAGCCCGAGATCGGCGCGGCGCTGGCGGGGTATTTCGAAGACGAGGGGATCACCGTGGTTTCCGGCATCGCCTATCGCGCCATGCGGAAGACCGAGGACGGCGTTTCGCTCGACGTTTCGCACGAGGGCCAGAACACGACAATCGAGGCCGATCAGGTGCTGATCACCACCGGGCGAACGCCTAACATCGAAGGCCTTGGGCTGGCCGAACATGGGATCGCCGTCGCGCCGAAGGGCGGCATCGTCGTCGATGAGCGCATGCGCACCACCCGCTCCGGTGTCTATGCCGCCGGCGACGTTACCGGCCGCGACCAGTTCGTCTACATGGCCGCCTATGGCGCCAAGCTCGCCGCAAAGAACGCCCTCAATGGCGACAGCTTGCGCTACGACAACAGCGCCATGCCCGCCATCGTGTTCACTGACCCTCAGGTGGCGAATGTCGGCCTGACGGAGACCGCGGCTCGGGCGGCCGGACATGCCGTTCGCGTCTCCACGATCGGTCTCGACCAGGTGCTGCGCGCGCTCGCCGCCCGCGACACCCGTGGGCTCATCAAGCTCGTAGCCGATGCCGGCAGTGGTCGGCTGCTGGGCGCGCATATCCTAGCGCCGGAGGGTGCCGACAGCATCCAGACCGCCGCGCTTGCGATCCGGCAGGGCCTCACCGTCAACGACCTCGCGGATACGATCTTTCCGTATCTCACTACCGTCGAAGGTCTGAAGCTCGCGGCGCTGTCGTTCGAGAAAGACGTGACCAAGCTGTCGTGCTGCGCCGGATAGCCCCAAAAAGTCGGCCTGAGCGCACCGTCTAATCGAAGGCGCACCACTAAGGAGCGCATTGTTCGAGTTGAAACCAGCACCTTTGAAGCGCTTGTGATACAGCAGAATTTTAGACGATGGTCGATAGGCGAAGAAGACTGCAGAGGCTGCTACTGTAACTTATCATTTACGCATCTCAGGAGATTTTTGGCGAAGCCGCCGACCGCGCAGGTCGATGACACGTTCGGGCGCTTGGCAACCGATGGAATCCTGTCTCTCCCTGCTGAAGGCGGGTCGCCTTGCCCCGCTTTTTGAGCATAATAAACCAGTTGCCGCTGAGCATGCGTTCGTCAGACAGCGCGGCGAACTTCTTCGCCGGAGGCCTCATTGCCCGCACCGTCGGACGCTACGAGCATGCGGCCTTGCCGATGGTCGACCTTCTGTCGGGCGACACAGGTGTGGTCCTGGATGCAGGATGCGGCGCTGACCGAACTACGATCGCGCTCGGGCGTGCCCTGCGAAGCGAAAGGATCGTCGCGCTCGACCGCTGCGATTCGGACTATATCGAAGGCGGCGGCCGGGCGTTGCTCGAACAGAATCTGCGGCTTGCCGGCCTGACCGGGCGCGTTGACATCGAGCTCGGCGACCTGACTGCACTGCCCTTTCCGGAAGGCCGTTTCGACGCCGCCGTCAGCGCCCATGCGATCGACCACCTCGGCCTGCAAAAGGAACAGGGGCTGCGCGAAATCTTGCGGATCCTGAAACCGGGCGGGCGTTTCCTTCTCATCGTCTGGGTGCCCGGATGGACGATGTTCGCGATCGTCAGCGTGCTTGCGCTGCTTTTCTCGGGCAAAGGCGCCTGGCGGCGGATGGCAACAAGCGCGGGCTTCGAGCTGTGTGACGAAGGCATGCTCAACGGTAACTGGTTTGTCGTGCTCAAAAAGCCGGTGACATGAACGGGTCTGGAGCCAGGTCCGTCGTGGAAATCCGGTGCGGCAAGATTCCATCGGTTGTCAGGCACCAGACATCGCATCGATCTACGCGATGGCGGGGATCGGGCAATGCCGGAGGTAGTTCAATTCAGGTGCCAAAGTCATTTGAACGCCGCACGATCGGATGGCGAAGCAGGGCGTAGACGATGAGCGGAATACCGACCGCCCCCGGCGCCAGCCAGTAGGCAATGGGAGGAAGCTCCTTCCATAGCGGCAGGCTCTTTCCGTTGTCCACGTAGAAGGCGGTCAGCAACAGGACGTAGGAGAGCCCCATGCCGGTGACGTGTAGGCTCGCCCAGTTGGGCCATCGGCGCTGAAGCGCCCTGCGGCCTAGAAAGGCTGCTGCGAAGGAAAGCGTCCCGAGAATGAACAGGTGGTAGTCCTCAGCCCAACGCATTGCAGACAGCCCGGTCGCAGAAATGAAAGCAGTGGCCAGGAACCAAAAATAGATCGTACCGAATTTAGAATGCCGCCCGCGCCCTTTCGGGCTCAGCATGGCGACGGCACCGGTGACGACGCACCCAAGTCCCGCGAGGACATGGAATCCCACTATGGCTAGAAAGATCGGCGACGTCGAAGGGATCGCAATCCCGGCCACAAGTGTTTCGTCTACCATCCTGTCAGTCTCTCGAGGCTGAGCTCGCATCGACGGTTGACGTCGAGGAGCTGAATTCCGACCTTGTATGTGGCCGGACAGGCCACACAACAGGAGCATATAGGGCACTGCTATACCCATATTCTCGACATCGCGCGCTGCGTCTGACGGAAATGTGAGGCCAGGGAGCTTTTCTTGCACTGCACCATATGCCATTGAGCCTGTGTGAAGTTCTGGACCGTATTCTCCCGCCTGCTTTCGATTCTGGCCGTCGTGAGCCTTTTGACCGCGCCGATGGTGACACCGTCCGCTGCGGTGATGATGGTTGTCGATCCTACGGCGACGACAATGGCCGATATGGCATCCATGTCTGACGCCATGCCGTGTCCTTCGGACCAGAGGCAGCAACTACCTGATTGCCAGAAGTCCTGTCCTCTCGCGACCTTGTGTGTCGCCAAGTGCTTTCCGAGCGCGTCGACGACCGCTGCAATCACGCTGACCCGGTTATCTGTGGCTGGCGTGATCACGCCTGGCAACAATGTCGGACGGGATCTCCTGCCTGCTCCGCCGCCTCCCAGACCTCCACGAAGCTGAATTCATCGACGGCTCCGCCGGAGCCATTTGTCGCCGCGTGGCTGACGGCCTTGCGGTGAGAGCCCGTGGCTTTGGCACGAGCCTGGCTACGAACCTGCCGTGCATCTTCGCGCGGTCAAATGATGAACTTTGGGAAAATCTGACGATGAACTTTTACAATGCGAAGCACGCCGCAGCCGCGGCGCTGATCGGTCTTGCTGTCGGTGGCGCCAATTCGAAGGCCTGGGCTGGGATCGACGACTATGAGTTTCAACTCATTCAAAACGCGATCAAGAAAGGCGACGCCGCGATTGTCGCGGTCCGCCTCATCGACAAGCGCTCCGGCAAGGTTGTGCCCGACGCGGTGATCTTCACCCAGCGCGTCGATATGGCGCCGGACGGCATGGAGATGATGACGGCGCCAATCGAGCCGTTGCCCTCCAAGGAGCCCGGCATCTATCGGTTCAAGGCCAATCTGATGATGCCAGGTGGCTACCGCCTGTCGCTGGGCGCTAAGGTGCAGGGCGAAACCGGCTCTCTCGAAAACAAGCTCGAATTCAAGGCCATCCCATGAGTGGCGCAGGCCGTACTGGCCTCACCCTCGCCGCCATAGTGGCGGCGGGGGTCGGAGGCTATTGGGCGGGGCATCGCGATCTCGCGCTGCCTGCCACCCCGTGGCTGCAAGCCGTCGCCTGGCTCGAAGGCACTGCAGCGGCCCCGGCGAGCGCCAACCCTGCGCCTGCCGGACCCGTCATCTACTACCGGGATCCGGACGGCTTCCCGGCCTATGCGGCGACTCCGAGGAAGACCGCCGATGGGCGGGACTTCGTGCCCGTTCTGGCAGGGGAGGACCTGAGCTTCGAGGACAAGCCGCCGGCTACCGTTGCAACCGTGGCCGCTGCTCCCGCGAACGGCGAAAAGAAGATCTTGTACTACCGCAACCCGATGGGCCTTCCGGACACCTCGCCGATGCCGAAGAAGGATTCTATGGGGATGGATTACATCCCCGTCTTCGCGGGCGAGGATGACGACGGTTCGACCGTCAAGGTCGCGACAGGCAAACTGCAGCGGACCGGCGTCCGCTCGGAGGTCGCCAGCGAGCAGGTGATCGTTCGGCCGGTGCGGGTGCCGGGCACCGTGCAGCTTGATGAACGGCGCATCTCGGTGGTCGCGACGCGCTCAGATGCATTCATCGACAAGGTAGCGGATGTCACCACTGGCGGTCGGGTCAAAAAGGGCGAGCCGCTGATGCGTCTGTATTCGGCCGAGATCGCCACGGCGAGCGCCCAATACCTTACAGACCTGAACGGAAGCGGCCGCGCCTCGGCCGGGGCACGCCAGCGCCTCGAGAACCTTGCGGTCCCGCCCGACGTGATCGCCGCGATCGACCGCACCCGCCAGGTCCAGACTTCCATCACCTGGTCCGCCCCGCGCGATGGCGTGATCCTCGAGCGCAACGCGGTCGAAGGCATGAAGGCGTCGCCCGGCGACGTGCTCTTCCGCCTCGCCGACGTCTCGACCGTCTGGATCGTCGCCGACGTGCCCGAATATCAGCTGGGGGCCGTGAAGGTCGGCGCAGTCGCCACGATCCAGGTGCGAAGTCTACCCGGCCAGACCTTCAGCGGCCGCGTCGCCCTGATTTATCCGCAGGTCGCCAAGGAAACCCGCACGACCAAGGTCCGGATCGAGATCCCCAATCTGGGCGGCCTCTTGCTGCCGGATATGTATGCCGACGTCGAGATCGCCAGCGGCGGCAATGCCTCGGTCGTCGCCGTCCCAGACAGCGCGGTGATCGACACCGGGACGCGGCAGGTGGTGATCCTCGACAGGGGTGAGGGCCGCTTCGAGCCGCGGGAGGTCAAGATCGGACTTCAGGGCGGCGGCTTCACCGAAATCCGCAACGGCGTTGCCGCTGGCGACCGAGTCGTGGTCGCGGCGAATTTCCTGATCGATGCCGAGAGCAATCTGAAGGCCGCTCTGAGCGGCATGACGAACCCGGAGACAGCGCAATGATTGCCCGCCTCATCGCGTGGTCCGCACGCAATCTGGTCCTGATCTTCGTCGCCACGGCGTTCGCCGTGGGCGCCGGAGCCTACGCGCTGAAGACGCTTCCGCTCGACGCCATTCCTGACCTCTCGGACGTCCAGGTCATCGTCTACACCGAATATCCCGGCCAGGCCCCGCAGGTCGTCGAGGACCAGGTCACCTATCCCCTGACGACAGCGATGCTCACCGTGCCGAAGTCCAAGGTGGTGCGGGGGTTCTCCTTCTTCGGCGTGTCCTTCGTGTATGTCATCTTCGAGGACGGCACCGATCCCTATTGGGCGCGCAGCCGCGTGCTCGAATACCTCAACGCCGCCGCGCAGCGCCTGCCGGCTGGCGTCACGCCGGGCCTCGGCCCCGATGCCACTGGCGTCGGTTGGGTCTACCAGTATGCCGTCGTTGCCAAGGACATGACGCTTGCCGAGTTGCGGTCGCTGCAGGACTGGGTGGTCCGATACGCCGCCTCCAAGGCGGAAGGGGTCGCCGAGGTCGCGAGCGTCGGCGGTTTCGTCAAGCAGTACAACATCGTCGTCGATCCGTTGCGGCTGCGTGCCCAGGGCATCTCGCTGTCGATGGTCCGCGACGCCGTGCGCGCCAGCAACCGGGATGTCGGCGGACGCACGCTAGAGCTTTCCGAATTCGAGTTCATGGTGCGCGGCCGCGGCTACATCAAGTCGACTGCCGATATCGAAGACATCGTCTTGAAGACAGACCAGGGCGTGCCTCTACGCCTCAAGGACGTCGCCAAGGTCGAGATCGGCCCCGACGAACGGCGCGGCATCACCGAACTCAATGGCGAAGGCGAGGTCGCGAGCGGCATCGTCCTGCAGAGGTTCGGGGCCAATGCCCTGACCGTGATAGAGAACGTCAAGCAACGCTTGAGCGACATCGCCACCAGCCTGCCAAGCGGCGCCGAGATCGTGCCCGTCTACGACCGCTCGCATCTCATAGAGGCGGCGATCGAGACATTGAAGCACACGCTGGCCGAGGAAAGCGTCATCGTCGCTTTGGTTTGCGTGGTGTTCCTGCTTCACCTGCGCAGCGCGCTCGTCGCCATCCTGATGCTGCCCGTCGGCATCCTGATGGCGTTCGGCGCCATGAAGGCGATCGGGCTCGGCTCCAACATCATGAGCCTCGGCGGCATTGCCATCGCCGTCGGCGCGATGATCGACGCCGCTATCGTCATGATCGAGAATGCCCACAAGCATCTGGAGCGCGCTCCGCCCGGCAAACCGCGAGTACAGATCCTGATCGATGCTGCGAGTGAGGTCGGCCCGGCGCTGTTCTTCAGCCTGCTTGTCATCACGGTATCATTCCTGCCGATCTTTACGCTCGAGTCGCAGGAAGGCCGGATGTTCGGCCCTCTCGCCTTCACCAAGACCTTCTCCATGGCGGCGGCTGCGATCCTGTCGGTCACGCTGGTGCCTGCCTTGATGGTGGTGTTCGTGCGCGGACGGATCATCCCGGAGCACAAGAACCCGATCAATCGCTTCCTGATCTGGGTCTACCGTCCGGTCATTCGCGGTGTCCTGAAGGCGAAGACGCTCACCATAGCGCTCGCGCTTGTCGTGCTTGGAGTCTCCGTCTGGCCGGTGACCCAGATCGGCTCTGAATTCATGCCGAGCCTGAACGAAGGCACGCTGATGTACATGCCGACGACGCTGCCGGGGATTTCTGTCACCAAGGCGGCGGAACTCCTGCAAATGCAGGACCGGATCATCAAGTCCTTTCCGGAGGTGGATTCGGTCTATGGCAAGGCGGGGAGGGCGATGACCGCGACCGACCCGGCTCCTACCGAGATGTTCGAGACCATCATCAACCTGAAGCCAAAGGAGCAATGGCGGCCTGGCGTCACCATCGACAGCCTCAAGGCCGAGATGGACAAAGCCTTGCAGTTCCCCGGCGTCTCCAACGCCTGGACCATGCCGATCCGCGCCCGCATCGACATGCTTTCAACCGGAATTAGAACCCCGGTTGGGGTCAAGGTGTACGGGACCGACCTGGCGCAGATGGAACAGATCGCACGCCAGATCGAAACTGTTCTCAAGACGGTGCCCGGCACGTCGAGTGCTTACGCCGAGCGGGTGATCGGCGGCTACTATCTCGATATCGTTCCGGATCGCGAGTCGCTCGGCCGTTATGGGCTAGCCGTCGGCGACGTCCAGGACGTCATCGCGACGGCGCTGGGCGGCGAGACCGTGACGACGACCGTCGAGGGACGCGAGCGTTATGGGGTCAATATCCGCTACCCTCGTGATCTGCGCTCGAATCCACAGTCGATCACCACCGACGTCGAAGTACCGCTGCCCGGTGGCGGTGCCATTCCTCTAGGCGAGGTCGCGAAAGTCGAACTCATGCGCGGCGCGACCTCGATCCGCACCGAGAATGGCCAGCTCGCGACCTACATCTTCGTCGACATCAACGGCCGGGATCTCGGCGGCTACGTCGCCGATGCCCAGAAGGCCGTCGCGGAGACGGTGAAGTTGCCGCCCGGTTACTCGGTCGCCTGGAGCGGGCAGTTCGAGTATATGGAGCGAGCCGCGGCGCGGATGAAGATCGTCGTGCCCGTCACGCTGCTCATCATCTTCCTGCTGCTCTATCTCAACTTCCGGGCACTCACCGAGACATTGATTGTCATGCTGTCCTTGCCCTTCGCCCTTGTCGGCGGGATTTGGCTGATGTGGTGGCTCGGCTTCAACATGTCGGTGGCGGTGGCGGTCGGCTTCATCGCGCTCGCAGGGGTCGCTGCGGAGACTGGCGTCGTCATGCTGATCTATCTGGAGCAGGCCATGGCCGAAGTGAAGGCAGAGCGGGACGCACACAAAAAGCCGTTCGTCCGGACAGATCTCTATGAGGCGATCATGCTTGGCGCTGTGGAGCGCGTCCGGCCAAAGATGATGACTGTCGTTGCAATCATGGCGGGTCTGATCCCGATCCTCTGGAGCACCGGCACCGGCTCGGAAGTGATGCAGCGCATCGCCGTGCCGATGATCGGTGGTATGATCTCCTCCACCCTCCTGACCTTGGTGGTCATCCCGGCGATCTACGGCTTGGTCAAGGGCTGGCGGTTGCCGAAGGGCATCGCATCGACGATCGATGAGGTTGTGCTCGCGGAACCTGCAATGTTTGACCTTGCTGCCGAATGATAGGAGGCCGCAATGATGCACGAGATGATGGCGGCGGGATGATATGGGCATGGGCATCTGGGGACTGCTTGTCATCAATTTGGGTCACCGGTGCGAAATGGACGGCTCGGTGCGCCCGCTGGCCGCATTGGACACGCGGCTGGCGAACTGGATCGGCATTCTGGCCACACCTGAGGCCACGAAAACCGCCGAGGAGAACCGAGAGCAGAATGGACGGCAGCCGCTTCTTCGTGCCGTCTTGCGATAGGCTTAAAAACTCCAGGGCCGACGCAAGCCGAGAGGCGGCGCGGCGTCGGCCGTGAACTTAACCGGGCACTGTGTGCGCCGCTTTCAGCGCCTACCGCCGGCATGTCCCGTCGCGCGGAACAAATAAAGACCGCTCCAGGCAATTACAGCTGGAGCGGTCTCCTCATAAGATAAAACGTGCAGCGCTTAATAGGCTTTCTTGGGGGCCGTCTTCTTGGCAGCCTTGTGCTTCTTCACCGGGCACTTGTGCTTCTTGGTCACCTTGCAGGCCTTCTTGGCGGCAACCGGCTTCGCTGCGGCCGGCGCAGCGGCAGTCGTCGTGGCGGCGGCCGGAGCGGCGGTCGTGGTGGCAGCGGCGTTGCCGAGAACCGGCATCGAGAAAGCGAGCGCGACCGCGAGACCGAGGGCGGAGAGGAGGGACTTTTTCATGGCTTCGTTTCCTTTTCGTGCAGGTCGGTTTTGAGTGTCACTGAACGGGGTCGATCGGTGTCACTCCAAGCAGCTTCAAAGCACTCGCGAGCATCCGGATCCCTTGTGCCTGTTTCTTGTTGGCGCAGAGCCGGTTTCCCTTGCTTTGAAGTGCCTTCGCCGCGGTGACCTGCGTTGCCGCGGGATGGGTTTCGAGGGCTTCGTCAACTTGACGGCTCAGACTGCTGCAACGCTCGGCCCGGGTGAGTGCCATCTTTGCGTCCGATTGTTCGACCGCGACGTGATGAGCGATATGCCGAGCAACGCAGCCAAGCTGATCGAGACCCTATGCATCGGTTTGTCCGTAAAACCCGAGGGCAAGTGCTGCAGCCGATGAGCTGACCGTCGCGAAAGCGATTATCCTCCAGAATTTTTTCGCGAGTGTTTCCAAATTGTTTCTGGATTGTGTCTGACGCATCCGCGTCGGTCCGGGTGTGTGACGGCTTAGGCACCGATGATGAGCCAAAGATGCGGGTGAAAAGCAAGGCTTCGAAGCTTGCCTTGGCATTTTGAAAACGGCGCTTGACCTTCCGGTTGCTGGAACCTTTAGCATGACCGTATATCTCTGGAGGTCGTGCTAATGACGCGGGGAACCATGACTCTCGAAAGGCAGCTTCTGGCCCTGTTCAGACTGGCATTTCGACAAGGCAGATCGGATGTCGCGGAGCACTTGCTCCGGGCACTGGAGGTGCTGGACCAGAACTCTGCCGTTTCTGAGTCCTCGGTCGACCAGCACACTGTGGCCGAAGCCTATTATGAACTCATTCGTTCTTCGGCAAGGTAAGCTGATAACAGTCCGCAACAGGCGACAGATCGAACTTTTGTCGTGTTGACGGAAATGCGCGGCGAACCAATTCACCTCGCAATCGCCGAAACACACCGGCGAAGCCGGGCCCTCGGCCGCAGGGATGATTGCTATGATGGACGGTGCAAGTGGTATGTGGATGATGGGCGGCATGGCCCTCATCTGGGTCTTAGTGCTCGTCGCGCTCGTGCTCGCGATTGCGGCGCTCGTCAAATACTTGCGAGCCTAACAGGATTGGCAATCGCCATCTGAAGACAAGGACCACGACAGACAAGGACCACAACTGAGGAGATCGTCACCGGAGGCGGCGTCCCCAAGGACGTGCGGCTCTAACTTCTATCGCCTTCGGCAAGATGAGCCAGGATTCCGTCAGTTGCCAAGCGCCTAAACATCGCATCGACCTCGGTGGGCGGGGGCTTCGCGCCTCGGTCGAGCCACCAGGTCAACACCGCCATATAGGCGCCTACGATATACTGGACGACGAATTCGCGCGGGGTGGCGCCCTCCGATTTCTTGTCGACGGTTGCGGCAAGTTCGCCGCGCACCAGATCGGCAAGTATCTGGCGAATGATGCCAAGGGCGACCGTGCCGCCGCCGACCAACCCCCGATGAAGGTCGATATGGTCGCGGGCGTGCTCGAACAAGGTGAGACTGAATCCCAAGCTTCGGTGCCTGATGTCTCCCGGATTGGCCTGAGCGGCCCGCTGCCGATCGACGAGCACGCTGCGCAGGTTCTCGATGCCACTCCGCATCAAATCGTCCTTGCTCGTGTAGTGGGCGTAGAAGGTGGATCGACCGACATTGGCCGTGTCGCAGATGTCCCGGATGGTGATCGCTTCGTAGCCCTGTTTCAGGATCAGGGACATCAAGGTTTGGTGCAGCGTGTCCCTGGTGCGGGCGACGCGGCGGTCTATCGACATCTTTGTCATCTGCATCACCATTCACGGCCGAATCGAGCGGACTGCGCAGTACTGGACGTTCGTATCGATTTGTCCGGCAAAAGGATTTTGGACTTGATGCCCGTTATCTTACACCTTGCTCACTTTTGCAACGCGACCGCGACCGCGAGCGGGTGCGAGGGCCTCGCCCATACCAACCGATCGAGGATGATGTGACGAACGCCGCCAACCCCAATCTGCCGCCTGGCACGACCGGCCTGGTCCTGCGACGGGCCGCCCTCTACGATCTCACGGTTTGGCTGATGACGCTCGGGCGGGAGCGGGCCTTCCGGCAGAGGATTCTCAACTTGGCGCACCTGGAGCCAGGCGAGTCCGTCTTGGATGTGGGTTGCGGGACAGGCGCCCTTGCGATCGAGGCCAAACGGCATGTCGGACCGACGGGCACGGTATACGGCATCGACGCGTCGCCGGAGATGCTGGTCAGAGCGGATAGAAAAGCGAGAAAGGCCGGCCTCGAAGTCGTTCTCAAGCATGCGGCTGCCCAGGCATTGCCGTTTCCCGATGCTCAATTCGACGCTGCCCTTTCCACAATAATGCTTCATCATTTGCCCCGCAAAGCACGCGAACAGTGCGTCCGGGAAATAAGAAGAGTACTGAAGCCAGGCGGGCGCCTGCTTGTCGTCGACTTCGCAGCTTCCGCCCCAAAGAAGAGAGATTTTCTCGCGCATTTTCACCGCCACGGCCATGTCGACCTCCCCGACATAATCGCGATGCTCGGCGACGCGGGCTTGAATATCGTCGAGAGTGGCGCGGTGGGAATCCGTAATTTGCAGTTTGCTCTCGCGATGGCCCCACGTGGCGATCAAAGCGCAAGGAAGACCTGACATGGATCACGAACGCTATCGTCGCATGCATGGCGGCTCAGGCACTTCGATGAAGAAGGCTTCATTCGAAGTGGCGTTGAAGGGCAAAGAGCAGATTGCGGAAGACAGCTGGGCTTTTGTCTTCGAGAGGCCGGACGACTTTCGTTTCAAGGCCGGCCAGCATGTGCGCATCACGCTCATCGACCCCGCCGAAACGGACCGCGAGGGCGACAGCCGGTTTTTCTCGCTCGCCAGCACACCCCGGGAAGCCGACCTGGTGATCGCCATGAGAATGCGTGACACCGCATTCAAGCGGGTTCTCGGTCGGCTGCAAACCGGAGACAAGGTTCTCATCCAGGTGCTGCTGGATGTTCCGCACGGGGCATTTGCGCTGCATGAGGATCCCTCACGGCCGGCAGTTTTTCTCGCCGGCGGCATTGGCATCGTTCCGGCCTTCTCGATGATCAAGGACGCAATCGAGCGAAAGCTGTCGCACAGGCTATTTCTGCTCTACTCGAACCGGCGACCGGAGGACGCCGCGTATCTGGCGGAGTTGCAGGCGCTCGCGGAGCAGAACCCATCTTTCAAACTGGTTGCGACGATGACCGAAGCGGCGGGCTCGGCCCGTTCATGGACTGGCGAAACCGGGCGCATAACCCATTCCATGCTTGCAAGGCACGTCGATGATCCGCTGCTTCCGGTCTATTACATTTCCGGATTGCCGGAGATGGTCAGCGTCACGAAGACGATGCTCGGCCGTTCAGGCGTCGACGAGGCCAGCATACAGGCCGAGGAGTTCACTGGATTCGATCTCAACAAGATCGGCGGTGTCGCTGCCCATGGATTGAGGCGGACCATTCCGATAGCTGCTATGGTCCTGGCCGTGGCCGCGCTGGTCATCTTGCACGCTGGCGCTGCCATCTCGATATTTCGCAGCGGCCTAGGTGCAGGCTCTGCGGCGAACTCGATCTGGTATGCTGTGATGGGGATATTGCTTGTTCTTGCGATAATCAAGATCGGGTATTTTGCCGGTCACCATCTCTCAGGCAGGGACCGTACTGGCAATGCTTTTCGCGGACATGGCGATCATACAGAACATCGGCAGGATGGCCCCGCGGGCCCTTTGTAGACTGTTGCACACAACACAGCACGCGGTCCCCTGGAGTCATCTCACGAATGCCGCCAGACTACCGCCGCAACGGAGTCGAGCGAGCTAGGTCGTTGCGGATTGCAACGGCGGCGACACCGCCTTGTCCCATTGCATAGGAGAGTTGATCAAGCCCGCGCACCACGTCGCCCGCCGCGTACAGACCGGCTACCGAGGTTCTTTGGTGTTTATCGACGATAAGACATCCGTCGCGCGATACTTCGGCGTCCATCGCAATCGCAAGTTCCGATCGGACATCGGACCCTAACGCTGCGTAGACTGTTGCGAACAAGCGGCGGCCAGTCGGTGTGCCGATCGCGATGCCATCCTGCAACAGTTCAAAACCGAGGCACGGACCGTCAACTGCTTGAATGGCGCCGTTATCGAGCCGCGATCTCTGCGCTGCGTCGAGCTCATGATCGCCCGTCGGTGCGATCAAAGTCACTCCAGCGGTGTAACTGCGCAGAAACTCCGCTTCGCTCGTTCCGTGTTCGCCGGTTCCTATCACCGCGACCGAGCTATCGGTCACCTCATAGCCATCGCAAATCGGACAATAACGCAATAAGCCACGCGACAGAGCCAGGTCGTGGAGATCGTCAGGCATTTTCGGTCGCCGGTTGAAGACGCCCGTTGCCATCAGCACGGTGCGTGCTTGAAACACCCCCTCCACTGTGTGGGCCACAAACATGCCCGGCCCTCCCTTCAAGGAAACGATCTTTCCAGCCCAATGGCGTACGCCGTAGCGCCTTCCTTGTTCCCGCATGCGCGCGCGAAGCTCGGAACCCGCGATTCCATCGGGAAAACCCGCAAGGTTGCGGGTGAGCGGAATGAGATCAGCCCGACTCTCACCACTATCGGCGACCAAGACCGAGAGATGGAACCGGGCAATGTATATGGCCGCCGTCAAACCGGCCGGCCCTCCTCCAACAATCAGACAATCGAGCAGTTCGGCTGCGTCGGAAGAAACACCAGAGATTGGGGGCATCGATCAAAAACCTCTACCGACGCTAGTTAACATCGATGATCATTGTCAGCCCGCCGCCGCCCTTCTCCTCAACATTGTTGTTCGTCGTATGATGCGGGATGTGACAATGCAGCAGCCACTTGCCAGGCCGAAGCGCCCGCCACAGGACGTCGAACCTTTGCCCAGGCCCGACATTGACGGTATCGGCCGTATAGCGGGCGTTTTGGGGCAGCGTCGCACCGTCGATGGCGGCGACCTCGAACGGCCCGCCGTGAATATGCATCGGATGGATGGCGGTGGTGTTGGTTCCCACGAAACGAATCTTGAGCACCTGACCCACCTTCATTTTGATCGTGTCCGTCGACGGGTAAGACTTGCCGTTGATGGTGAAGAAATTGGGAAAGCCGCCGTCCATCGGCATGGACGGAAAGGTCAGCCCTTCCCGTTTCAGCCATTCCTGGAGTTGAACGGTATATTCCAGGTCGGCGGTGATTGCGTCGGCCGGATTCTTCGGGTCGATGATCAGCGCGCCATAGAGGCCGAGCGCCTGCTGACGGTCGACATGATCATGGGTGTGATAGAAATA
>NZ_SCNN01000042.1 GCF_005503535.1 Mesorhizobium comanense
GGGAGAAATCCATCGCTTCTGCAGAAGCCTGGATATACGTCGCCCACATTCGCCTGCTCACACGCAGGCTCGCAAGAGCTTGATATCAAACCATTCTTTTTGATTCAGGCTCTGAGGCCTTTCGGCTCTCCCATCCATTCCCTCAGCCGCCGCGCGCCGCCCTCGGCAGCCGTGAGGCGGATCCTCGTCGGCAGTCGTGCGATCCGGCGCAATTCGTCAAGCGAGCCGTCGGCGATCTTTCGGCCTTCGTTGAGGATAACGACCCGGCCGGCATTGCCTTCCAGCTCGTTCAGCGCATGGGAAGACAGAAGCACCGTCGTCCCTGCCGCCTGCATCTCGCGCACGATCCCATAGAACTGCTGGCGCAGTTCAGGATCGAGCCCGGTGGTCGGCTCGTCCAGCAAAAGCACCGCCGGCCTGCCGATCATCGCCTGCGCCAGTCCCAGCCGCTGGCGCATTCCCTTGGAATACGTGCCGATGCGTCGGTCGGCGGCATCGGCAAGGCCGATTCGCTCCAGCAACGCGTCAGCTTCCTTTGGCCGGCCGCCCTTGAGCTGGACGTAGAAGCGCAGCGTCTCGCGACCCGTGAGGGCCGGATTGAAGGAGACGTTTTCGGGCAGATAGCCCAGCCGTCGGCGAACGGTCACGTCTCCGTCGGCCGGATCCTGCCCGAGCACGGTGACCGAGCCGGAGGTGGGCCGCGCAAGCCCGAGCATGAGCTTGATGAGCGTGGTCTTGCCCGCGCCGTTGTGGCCTACGAGGGCGATGACCTCGCCTGCGTCGGCAGCAAAGGAGACGCCGTCGACAGCCCTGACTGAGCCATAATGCCGTGCGACTGCGTCGAGCTCGATGTTGGAGCTCATGGCTTTCCCCTTTTCTCGATGCTGTCGGGATACATCAGCGGATGGCTGTCCATCACGCCGCCGGGAAACACCCCCGGGAAGCGCGCCTGCGCCCAGCGGATCACCTGCACGGCTGGGCTGTTGACCAGCACCTTCGCCGCCGGCGTCTGCCACAGAACCCTGTCAATCATGTCGTTCGGCCGGTAGGGCTTGTCGGCGATCCCGTCGCCGTCGAGGTCGAAGGCCGGGTTGTCGCTCCAGTAGTTGCCACGGCCGCCGCTCGACCAATCTAGCGAGCGGGTCCCGACATATTTGACCTGATTGCGGTTGCGCACGAAGGCGTTGCCGGCCATGGCATTGCCCTCGGAACCTGCCGTAAAGTGCACGCCGATCTCGCAACCCTCAAAGAGGTTGCCACTGAAGCGGTTCTTGTTGGCATTGTAGATGAAGACACATTTTTCCGGGCCGATCCGCATGCCCGAGGGCGTAGCGAGGACCGGCGCCGCGCTATCGGCGGCTGGCAGGTCCTGATCCGCGACGAAGCGTTGCCCGTTGCTGGTCCAACGGCCGGCCGGCTGCGGGCCGCCGCGCACGACGTTGCCGCTGATCTCGGAACCATTGGCGTAGTTGAACAGGAGGCCGTTGTCGCGATCACCGTCAGACACATTGCCGGTGACCTTCAGGCCGTTGGAATACATGATTGCATAGCCGACAATGTTGCCGGTCGATACGTTGTCGGCGATCACGCTGTCGTTGGTGTACATGTAGTGGACGCCGAAACGCAGGTTGGCGAAGGCGTTGCCCCTGAATTCGTTGTTCCTGCTGGCATTGGCGAAGATGCCGTCGCGGCCGAAGTGGATGTCATTGCCGATGACCTTCGCCCCCGGCGCGTTCCACACCGAGACGCCGCTGCCGGACCGGCTGGTGCGCCCCTCGCGCAGGCCCTCGATGCGATTGTTGCGCGCCACCGCGTCGCGCGCCCCGTGCAAATAGATGCCGTAGAGGTTGCCGACGAGGGAATTGTTCTCGATCTGCGCGCGCGTCGCGCTCTCGGTGGCGAACACGCCTGCATCCATGGCGTCGAGGTCCATGCCGGAGCCTTCGATCTCAAGACCGCGCACAGCCGCATCTGGCGCCAGCACGGTCACGACGCTGCCCTGTCCGTTGCCCTTCAGTGACGCGCCCGGGTCGCCCTGCAACGTCAGCGGTTTGGCGATGATGACCGGCCCGCGATGCTCGCCCGGCGCAAGACGCAGCACGTCGCCGGGCGCGGCGGCGTCTACCGCCGCCTGCATGGGCGCAGCACCCGCCGGCACCGCAATCTCGGCCGCGGTGGCCGCGTAGCCGGGAATGGCGGCGAGAAACGCCGCCATTCCCATCACTGCCAGGTGCACGATGCGCATGTCCTAGGCGCCTTGTGGCTCTACGAACATGCGGCCCTGCATCTCCATGTGCATGGCATGGCAGAACCATGAGCAGTAGTACCAGTAGACGCCGGGCTTGCTTGCCTTGAACGTCACCGATGCCGTGGCGTGGGGGGCCACCTCCATGTTGATGCCGTAGTTGATGATGGCGAAGCCGTGGGTGAGGTCCTCCACCTCGTCGATGTTGGTCACGTAGACCGTGACCTCGTCGCCCTGCTTGACGCTGAAGCTCTCCAGCCCGAAGGCCGGCGCCGAGGACGTCATGTAAACGCGCACCTTGTTGCCGTCGCGGATCACCTCGCTGTCCACCATCAGGTCGATGCCGTCGGCCTTTGCCTGCTTGATCGCCTCCTCGAAGAACGGATCGGCCCGGTCCCAGATGCTGATCGGGTTGATCTTCGAGCGGTGGACGAGGGTCGCGTCGTGCGGCTCGGCGAAGCTCGGACTGTCATGCACCAGCACCATCTGGTCACCGGAAATGTCAACGAGCTGGTCATTCTCCGGCTTCAGCGGGCCGACGTTCAGGTAACGGTCCTTGGAGAACTTGTTCAGTGAGATCAGCCACTTGCCGTCCGCTTCCTTGGTCTGACCCATGGAGGTATGGTTGTGGCCAGGCTGATAGTGAACGTCAAGTTTCTGGCGGATCGGGTCGACTTTCTCGCCAGCGAAGGAGCGCTTGGCGTCCTCGATGTTCCACTTGCAGATCTGGCTGTCGATGAACAGCGTGGTGTAGGCGTTGCCCCGACCATCATAGGCCGTGTGCAACGGCCCGAGCCCCAGTTCCGGTTCGGCCACCACCGTGTCGCGCGGCTTGATCTTGTCGTCGAAAAGGTCATCGAACTTGCGCACGTCGAACACCGTCACCGTTGGCGACAGCTTGCCGTTGGCCACCACATGGATGCCGTCTGGCGCGGTGTTGATGCCGTGCGGGCTGTTCGCCACCGGCACGTAGCGGGTGTAGGGCGAGCCGTGTCGCCCGTCGATGACTGGCACCCCTCCCATTTCCTTGTAGTCGCCGCTCTTCACCGCGTCCTCGATGCGCTTCAGGTTGAAGATCACGATCCAGTCCTGCTCCTTCGCCATCGTCTGCTCGAGGTTGACGCCCTCCTCGGAATTGTAACAGGTGGAGAAGGCGTACTTGCCCTGGTAGTCGGCGTCGACATTGTCGAGGTTGCCGTCCACCATCACCTGCCAGACGACCTTCATTGTGTCGCCGTCCACGGCACTGAAAATGGAATGGTACTGCTTGCTGTCGTCCAGGATCTTGCCGTCATTGGGGATCGGCACGCGGTCCTCGCCATTGCAGAACACGTAGCCGGTCCTGGGATATTTCTGCACGCGCAAGCCGTGCACCGTATGCTGGTTCGGCAGCTGGATGATCTTGTCGCACTTCATAACGTCGAGCCGGATGCGGGCGACGCGCGTGTTGGCCTTGTCGTTCACGAACAAGTAGCGGCCGTCGTAGGTGCCGTCCGTTTGCGAGGGGTGGGGGTGGTGCAGATCGCCGTTGAGGTAGATGCCGCCGCGGTCCTTGAGGAACTCGACGGTCTCCGGCAGCAGACCCTCTGTCAGTATCTTGCGGCTCTCGTTGGTCAGGCCCCAGCCGGTGGCGCTGCAGCGGTTGAAGACAGGGATGCGCATCATTTCGCGCATCGAGGGCGCGCCCATGATACGGACTTCCCCCGTCTGGCCGCTGGAGAAGAACACGTAGTACTCATCCAGCTCGCCGGGCTTGACCTCGAATTCCTGCCCGCCCTTCTCGCTGGCTGCCGCCCGCGACACCACGCTTCCGTCCAGCGCCAGTCCCCCGCCGACGCCGGCAGCCCCCGCCGCAGCGAGCGCGGCCGTCGTACCCAGCAATTGGCGCCTGCTGAGGATCGTCTTTTTGTCCTGGTTTTCCTGCGACATGTCCTTCTCCTTTTGGTTGGCCTGTCAGCCTGTTGGATTTGTGTCGTTTTCGGGAACTTTTATCGGCAATCCCTTGTGCGTGATGACCGGCGGGCTTGCCGGCCCCTTGCCCGGCTTGGCGGGGGCCCGCGTTGTGGGGGAGGACAACGCCTCAAACTTCTCCCGCTTCAGCCGCACCTGGATCATGTGCGGACAGCGGTGGTCGTCGTGGTAGAGTTCCTGGCAATGCATGCAGTAAATGCATTCGTTGACATTGATCTGGCCTTCGGGATGAATTGCCTCGACGGGGCATTCCTTGGCGCAGCGCTGGCATGGCGACCCGCATTCGGGATAGCGCTTCAGCCATTCGAACATGCGGATTCGGCCGGGGATGGCGAGGGCCGCGCCCAGCGGGCACAGGTACCGGCAGTAGAAACGCTCGATGAAGAGGCCGGCTCCCAGCAGCGCCAGCGCGAAGACGACGAAAGGCCAGCCGCGCGCGAACTTCAGGATGATCGCCGTCTTGAACGGCTCGACCTCGGCGTAGGTCTCCGCCAGCGACACGGAATAAAGCGACAGACCGAACAGGCCGAGGAAGATCACGTACTTGATCGGCCACAGGCGTTCGTGCAGGCCGAAGGGCAGCTTGACCTGCGGGACTTTCAGCCATTGCGCGAGGTTGTTGGTCAGTTCCTGCAGCGCGCCGAATGGGCACAGCCAGCCACAGAAAGGCCCCCTGCCCCAGAACAGCAGGCCCCCGGCCACCGCCGCCCAAAGGATGAAGATGAGCGGCGCGGTGAGGAAGAACTCCCAGCTGAAACCGCTCAGGAGCGAATTGACGAAAGTCAGCACGTTGACGACGGAAAGCTGGGCGTTCGCGTACCAGCCGAGCCAGACCAGCGTGAACAGAAGGTAGCCGCGCCGCACCCAGGCGAACAGGCGTGGCCGACGCACCAGCCAGTTCTGGAAGAAGAAGATGGCTGTGAGCACCAGCAGGGCGACGACGGTGATGCCGATCTTGACGGTGTTCAGCTTCCAGATCTTCACCCACAGGGGCTCTTCGTTCGCGGAGCCCTGTCCGGTGGTCTCGGGTGCCGCCTGCGCGCCAGCCGCCGGTCCGGGTGCGGCCGCTTGCGGTTGCTGAGTGGCCTGTGCTGCCGGCGTTGGCACCGTCGCCTTCAGGTAGCGATCGGGCAAGGTGTAACCGAGTTCGAAGGGCAAGGTCGCCTTGTCGCGAGCGCCGTAGCTGCGCTGGACGAGCAGTTGCAGCTCCCACGGCTCGGAAAGATCGAGCGAAAACTCGTCCGGCACCGTGAACAGCGCAATCTCACGCAGGTGCGGCGCGCCCTTGGTTGCGATGTCGCCGAGACGCGTATGGTTGCGGTCGCGAAAGCGCACCCCTTGCCCGTCCTGCAATAGCTCGATGCGATCGAAGATGCCGCCGCGCACATAGCCGGAGCCCTTGAAGGAATATGCGCCGTCTCCGGCCACCACGATCGCCTGCTGGCCGGGCCTGAGCGACTTCTGCAGTCGCTCATAGGCGGTATCGCCCAGGAGGCTGCGGCCGATGCTGGGCACGCTGACTGGCGCAATATAGAGATCGATGAAGCGATCGTCCGGATTGCCCGTCTCCGGTCGCGCGGCGGCCTCCGGATGGCCGGAATCGGCGAAGGCCTTGGTCACCTCGCCCACAGTCAGGCGCAGGCTGCGCACCGAGCCGTCGCCAAGCAGGGTATTCCAGTCGTGGACTTCAGAAACGGTCGCATCCACTGTTTTCGCCGGGGTGACTGGCGCGCCGGCGGCCAACGTTCCGGTTTCCGCCAGACGGCCACTGCGGATCAACTTCACGGCCGAGCGCACGACGCTGTCGCTCATCACCAAGACGGTGACGGTCGCGCCGCTGACGATGTCCACCTGCGGCAGCTGTTCCTGACCAGCAGCGACTCGGCCAAGGTCCTTGCCGATCAGCGAATTGAGCGCCGCGACGACCTTTTCCTGCGGGATGCCTATGAGGACGATGGGCTCCTTGTGCTCGACCAGCTTGATGCCGCGGATGACGCCCTTGGGGTCGATGCCGACAAGGATGCGAATCGGCTTGCCTGAATAGCCTACGGCGCTGGAGAAATCGGTGTTGAGATAGGCGTAGCCGACCGGCTTGCCGCCGGACAGAAGCGGCGCCAATGGCGGGCTTCCCATCAGGTCGCCGTAGGCGTCGGCGCCTTGGATCAACTCGCCCGGCCGCGTGCCGGACATAAAGTGTTGCAGGCTTTCGTCGGCACGGCTCTGAAGCGCGGAAAGGGCGAGCAGCGTGAACGCAGCCAGCAGGAATGTCAGCGCGCGTCGCGCTCCGGCGCCGACTTGGCGCGATGCCGCTCGGTCGGTCCTGTACATCGATGTGGGTGTCGGCATGCGCGTCCTCTCCCGGCCGCTTCGGGCGGAACCGGTCTCAGGACGCACATATCGGTGGTTTTGCCGGATGGTTCTTTGATCAAACGCAAACAAATGCACTGAGGGAGGCTGTAGGACTAAGCGCTTAAGCGAGAGAAACTGTCCCATGTCCCGTCTGACATCCGAACCGACGTCAATCCAATCGATGGACGAGCTAATTGCCGTTGCGCTGGCGATGGAGAAGGAGTCCGCCGACCGTTACGCGGCCCTTGCCGAGCGCATGCGCTCGGCCGGCCGGCTGGAATTGGCCGATGTATTCGATCGTCTCGTGCGGGAGGAGACCCGGCATATCGATATGGTTGTGAGTTGGTCGCGCCAGATCAGCCGACAGCCGCGAGAAGTCCTGCCGGCCGACGCCGTGCCGCAGGACGTGTTCGACGATGAGGCAATAGGGCTTGTCTCGCCCGAACTTGTGGACGCCTACCGTTCTTTTGCGATCGCTGTCCGAAACGAGGAGCGCGCTTTCGCCTTCTGGTCCTATATTGCAGCCCATGGCGCGTCGTCGGAAATTCGCGAGGCCGCCGAGCAAATGGCGCGCGAAGAGCTTGAGCACGCGAAAACACTGCGGCGCGAACGGCGGAAAGCCTTTTTCAAGGATCGGCGTATGGGGCCGACAGTCCGGGAAGCCCACGATCTGCCCAGCCTGGAAATGGAGGTCTGCCAGCGCCTTGAGGAATATGCCGACAGGAACGAGGATCGAAGCGAATACCGTGATCTCGCCCTTGAGGCGCGCATGCTCTCCCTTGATCTCGCATCGGATCCTCTCGAGGATCCCCCGCACGCTGGATCGCCGCCGCCGAGATCCCTGGATGCGCTCTGCGAATGGTTGGCTGATTACTATATCGACGCCGGCGAGCACCTGCCTTCGCAGACAGCCCGGGATCGGGCGCAAGCCCTTGCCACCATCGCCGTCAAGCGCCTGGCTGTCGTGCGGGCTCTTGCAGGGACAAAGGCCGGAGCCTGAGGGTCTCCGTCGGGTCGTCACTCACAATGTCAAATCATTTTACCTCCAGACCACGGCTTGCCGGGCGAGCCGAGATCATCGCCGATCCCCCGGGCGCGTCTGCGTCAGTTGGCGCAACGCGTCGTGGCGTCGTTCAAGCTCGTCCTCGATCGCCCATCGAAAAATGAAACAACAATCTTACGACAGTTTGCGCTGCAACAAAGTGGACCTTCCGGGACCGCGGTAGGAAGCGACGCAACGTTGAGTCCCTACAGAAAAGGAAAGAACATGAAATATGCAACCATCGCAGCGGCAGCGTTCGCGGCTCTTGTCGCCTCAAACGTCGCCCAAGCCGCCGACCATCAAGTGCAGCTGCTCAACAAGGGCGAGCACGGCGTCATGGTCTTCCAGCCGAATTACGTCGAAGCAGCCCCCGGCGACACGGTGACTTTCGTCCCGACCGACAAGGGCCATGACGCGGCCAGCATCGACGGCATGATCCCGGACGGGGCGCAGCCCTTCAAGGGCGAGATCAGCAAGCCGATCACTGTGACGGTCGACAAGGAAGGCGTCTACGGCGTCAAATGCGTCCCGCACTACGGCATGGGCATGGTGGCACTGATCGTCGTCGGCAAGCCTGTGAACCTGGAACAGGCCAAGACAGTCAAGCAGCCCGGCAAGGCGAAAGCCGTGTTTGCCGATCTGTTTTCGAAGGTTCCGGCAGGCAACTGAGCCGAACCCGCCAGAGTTGGGCCGCCGCCGGCTTATCCGGCGGCGGCTTTTTGTGTGCGTGTCGCCACCCATAGAGGAATGCAGATTGCGATCCCGCGCACGAGGCACCTAGCTAGCCGTTACCCTATCGTGACTGGCCGAGTGCCGCTCAACATCGCGGCGAACTCGGTTGCGGTTATTAGGCCGCAGCAGGAATGACTTGCGGCAAAAGGCTTTCGCGTGACATGCTGCTTGGAGCTCAAAACATGGCACAAGCCGGAAAATAAAGATGAGTCGTCTTGACCGCTCGCTGATAGCCAGCCTGTCGGCGTTCCAGGGCCTGACCTCGGCTGAACTCGATCGCATGGTAAGCCAGGCCCGCTCGCTCCGCATCGCAAGGAACCGGGCAGTCTTCGAGCAGGAGGGGGATGCCCATTCCTTCTTCCTGTTGTTGGATGGCCATATCCGCGTCGTCAAGAGTACGGCAGAGGGCGGCGAGGTCACCGTGCGCTACATCGGTCCTGGCGAACTGATGGGCATAGCCACGGCTCTTGGCCGCACGACCTATCCAGCCAGCGCCATCGCCGCGGTCGACTGTGTAGTGCTGGCGTGGCCTAGCAGCCTGTGGTCGGAATTCGCCTCCGCCTATCCAAGCTTTGGTGCCAGCACCTACCAGACCGTCGGCAACAGGCTGCAGGATGCCCACACGCGTGTGGTCGAAATGTCAACCGAGCACGTCGACCGGAGAGTGGCCCATGCCCTCCTCAAGCTGGTGAACCAGACCGGAAGAAAGACGGAGGAAGGTCTCATGATCGACTTTCCGATTTCCCGCCAGGACATCGCCGAGATGACGGGAACGACGCTGCACACGGTTAGCCGCCTGATGAGCGCCTGGGAAGGAAAGGGACTGGTCAGAAGCGGCCGCCAGAAAGTGACTGTCGTGGAGCCGCATCGCCTGCTCATGCTGGCCGAAGGCCGGGCGCAGAAGACATAGGCGCCGCCGCACCGCCAGAGGCGGCAGCGGCGGCCTCCAGATCGCTGCGCAACGAATCTTCATCCAATCCGTGCTCGCGGGCGGCGTCAGAAACCGTATGGAAGGAAGCAATTGGACAACCAACGCACAGCATGCCGCTGCGAATGACCACGCGGATGGTCATCGGCCATCTGCGCATGATCTGGTCCATGGTCATATCGTCATCAATCAAAGATGCCATAGTCGTCATCCGCTCCCAAAGTCGGTCAACCTTAAAGCCATGGACTGCGGCGGCTCCTTGCGCATTGACAAACCCCCGCGCGAAGCCGGCGTCATTCGCTCAGCCGCGCCGGATCACGACGCGATAATGTCCGTCGGGCTCGAAGGCTCCGCGCCAGAGATGGCCGCGCGCCTGCAGTTCCTCGAGAAGGAAAATCGGCTCTCGCGGCAGCAGTGCGACAAGCGTTTGTCCGGGCGATAACGCCTCGACCCCTTCCAGCGTCCGCACCAGCGGCTCAGGAGGCTCGAGATCGCGATTGTCCAGTTCGACGACGGGCGCAGGCCAGGTCTCGCTGGCGGGGGTTCCATCAACCGCTGGCGCCGGTTCTGGTGCCACAGGGTCCGGCTGCTGGTCTGCCGGCGTGAAGATCACCTCCCAGTCTCCATTGCCGATCTCGCGCGCCGCCGGTTCAAAGCCACGATTGCCCAGGACATGAAACAGTGGGATCGGCTTGAAGGTAGCAAGCAGGCGCAGGCTCTGGCCGGGGGCGAGTGCCTCGACGGCCGCCATGATGGCACTGAAGGGTTCGCCGCCTTCGCGCAGGATCGGCCTGACGTCGACATCGTAGTAGGGAAGCGTCATTGCTATCTCCAGTAGATTTTCCATCAAGGTGGGGTGGGCAGGAAAAGTCGTGGCCGCGAGGCGCCTTCGGGCAGGCGTTTGTCGTCCGGTAGGTTGGCGAGACGGCGCGCGAGGACGAGCTCGGCGACGATGGCCAGCGTCGCAAGCAGCGTCACGGCGGCTGCGGCGCGAAACAAGCCAGGCTGGTCGCCGAGCAAGGTTGCCGTGCCAGCCATCACGCCGAGGAAATAGAGCGCGAACCAAATCCAGCCACGTCGTTCGATGACGAGGTCCTGGACTCGCGGGGTCGGCTTCTTGCCCATGACCGGGCCATAGCATTCCAGCCAGGTCAGGAACGGCACGATCTTGTAGAGCTGCGAAAGTCCCAGTCCAGTTAGCCAGCCGAAGGCGACGAGATAGAGCAGTGCGCCGATATGGCGTTCCAGCGTTCCGGTCGCGAGCAGGGCAAGGAGCAGAATCCCCGATAGGGCGAGTGCCAGAAAGGCAGCCTGGGCCGCGCGGCTGTTCAATTCGATGGTACGGCGCTTGCGGTGGCGGTAGAAGAACGCAAGGTCGAATCCGTAAAGGACGAGGGCAGCCAGCGCGAGCACCACCGCCAGACCCGTCGCCGCACTGGCTGCGGCAGCGAGCCCCACTGTTTCCAGAAAGGCTGCGATTGGCGAGGCCAGGGCCGTCAGCAGCAGTGCGACGACCCCGATCCACCAGGACACACGACTGGTGGCGCGCTCCCGGTCCGGTGATAGCATGAACATGGGCAAAAGCCGGTAGGAGACGCCGATCGCCGTGAAGCTCAGCCATCCGCCAAGTCCAACGGCGATATGGACAGGAAGCGCCTGCATCCGGAAGTCGATCACGGCCAGCGCAGGAAGAAAGCCCGAAAGCAGCAACGCGAACAGCGCGCCGAGGGTGGCCGTGACGAGCACGCATGCCAGGCCGACGGCCACGAAGCGAGCGGGAAGCTGCAGGTTCGCGCGCCAGAGCGTGCCACCGAGCACACCGCAGACGACCAGGAAGCCGGCAGGCAGAAGCGTGCCTGCCAGGGCGAGCAGAGGAATGCCGGTATCGAAGACGCCGGCCAATTGCAGGAAACCCGCCAGAAGAAAGGCGAGCCCGGTCAAAAGGCATATCAAGGCGGCCAATACCAACCGTTCCCCGCGCAGAGGCTGCGCGATCAGCACCGGCACGAACTGGAACAGGGCGCCGCACATCAGCAGGCTGAGCCAGCCGATCGTAACCATGTGAACGAGGACCAGCGTCTCGGGCGCCTCCGCCGCCACCGCAGGGAAGCCGTAGCCGGCGACCATCAACATCTGGGCAGCGACAAGAAAGACCAGCGCTACGGTGAAATATGACATCGTCCAGCGCGATAGCGCAGTGCCTATCATAGCCTTTTCCTCGCGGCGCCTCCTTGACGGACAGCGCATCAAACCGTCGAAACTTCGCTGTAACTTTCCGGCGACGGAACCTTACTGGACTCCTCTTGCCGGAGGCCACTCGCGCCCAAAGTTTAACCGGCCTGTCTCAATCGACTTTGTCCAAACGCAAACTTGTTTGCGAGCGAAGCATTTTCTCTTCGACAGAAGGGGCGAGCCCACTGGACTAGCGCGACGCGCTTGCCTCGATATGGGCGTCCCTCGATTTCGGCCTGTCCGGCCAGAACGCTGACATACTAGCGCAGCGCTTTTGATGCCGTGATCATCGACAAACGTGGTCGGGCGCAGCGCCGGGCTTTTCGAGGTACATTGTTGAGTTCAAGTAGTGGCGAAAGAGGGATCATGCCTTCCTGCAGTTGCCCGTTCAGGCCCGACCGAGGTACAGCCAGTACGCCGGACCGAGCCGTTCGACCGTTTGAGGAGACTGGATATCGATGATTTCACGGCCTGATAGGTCAACGTCGCGGCAATTGTTGTTTTGGTAGATCCAAATCGACGCTTGTTCGCCATTCGCACGGTCACCTCAACCAGTCTTGGAAGGGAGTACGAATGTGTCAGCGGACAGCTCGCTGATCACTATTTCAGTGTTGGATGCTTTTCCTTTTCGCCGGGCTAGCCTACTCCTCTTTAGAATCGCGCCACAGGTCACGCAAACAGCGCCGTGCTGATCAAAAATGGTCGAGAAACCTGGCCAGCATTCAATCAAGCCGAAAGCCTGAAGCGCCAAATGTAACGTGGTGACCTGCTATCAAGAGAACCTTGAGAATAGGTCCATACTCAGCCCGATCCTGCATCGGCGATTCTGCAAATCACGCTGGCTACAAATATCCAATATTTGCCTTCGCCGATCGCGAGGATCAACGAGGCGTCGGTCGTGGCTGTCCGAATCGAAACGGAGAACCTTGGGGAGCTTGCAGCTCGCGTCCGATAACGCAGAGCAGGTGTTTCCACGATTGTCACCTCAACCCACGAAGGCAAGGATGCGTTCCGGCGAAAGTGGCAGGTCTGTCAGTTCGGCGCCAGCGCATGATTGACGGCGTTGACCACTGTCGCCGCAACCGGAATGGTCGCTATCTCGCCTACGGCTTTTGCGAACCGTGCGACGAACGGCTAGCATAACCGACGTTCCAAACCGAGCAGAATATTCCGTTGCAATCATCCGTCCTGAGAAAATATGTAGATGCCCGTCTCCCTATTATACCAGCCAACGGCTGCGCGTTTCTCGCCCGCAGTGGATCTAGGCACCTATGCCGATTGAATGATGAATCTTCCTAAAGCTGAGCCGGTATTGCTCTATCTCTACATCCCGTTTTGCCGATCGATGCGGATACGATCCGGTGCTGATCCGCGCGTCAGGAAGGCGCTTTGTTCGGCTGCCGCGCACGTAATTTGGGTTGAACGAGCATACCGCCAAACAGAGCCGCGTATCCGAGGAAGGCCACCACCCACAACGTCGCCGATATGTGGAGAAGTATTGCATCAGTAGGGACGAACGCCGCGCCGATGCGCAGGAGAGCCGCGAGCACGATTGCGACAAAGACCGCGCATGTGCCAATGCCCGCCCGCAACTCGCGGCCTGTATGCCCAAGGGTGGCTCGGGTCATGACGGCGAGCGTCATGCATGCCACCGCACCTACGCTGAACGCGTGAATGCCCGCCGCGGAAGGAACGATCTCCGGTAGGACGACTGCAAGTCCGGCCAGCAGAAAACCGATCGGCACAAAGACGAACGCTACGTGCAGGATCAGCACCAGCGGATCGCGGAGCGTGCGATCACCAGCCCAGCGCGCAAGCCGCATGGCGTTGAGGACCGCTCCGGCGATCAGCATTGCGCCCGTTACGTTGCTTTCAGGAAAGAAGGCCCAGGCCGCCAATGCGGTCGCGGACAGTGCGATCGTTGCTGCGTCGAAATGGCTGAACGGGGATGGCAGACGTCCCTGATTTTCGCGCGCCAACCAATTTCGGGTGAAACTGGGAACAACGCGTCCCCCTATAATCATTAAGAGGACGACAGCGGCCCCGAGGCCGAGCCGGCGGCTAATGTCCGAGATGCCTTGGTAGTGCGCTTCGGCATGAAACATCACGTTGGCCGCCAAAAGCACGGCAACCGGCAGCAGCACCTTCAGGTTTCGCCAGTTTCGGCCCGCGATGATTTCGGTCGCGGCGGCGGCTGCTACCGCCAAGAGAAATGCGCAGTCGACTGCTGCTCCGACGAGCCAGCCGGTGTCAGCTGAAAAGAACACCGCAAGCCGCCCTGCAAGCCACAGCAGGACGAGCGCTAGCAGGGGCAGGCCTTGCACAGGCAGACGTCCGGTCCAGTTCGGGATGGCCGTCAGCAGGAATCCCGTCATAATTGCCGCGAGATAGCCAAAGAGCATCTCATGGACATGCCAATCAACGGGCAGAAAGACGCTGGAGGTTGTGAGCTTGCCGTAAAACAACGGCAGCCAGAAAAGGATGGCTGCTCCGGCATACAGAGAGCCGAGAAGGAAGAACGGCCGGAAACCGTAAGACAGAACCGCCGGATAAGCGCCCGATCGTGTACGAGGAATTGCCATCTAATGCATTTCAAAAAAGAGAAACCCATAGCGGAGTGATGTCCGTCTGTAGGGTCCTGTTGATTTTTCAGAATAATATTTGCTTCGCCTCAATTGCCCACTTGAACTTGAGCCAACAGGACCTCAAACACTTTCTTCGCCTTCCCCGACTGTTTGACAGTCGCTGCATGCGCCAGATTGACCGGCCTGCCGACCACGATCAGCGCCACCATGCCCATCCCATAGTGAGCCGCGCACTTCACGCCGTACACACCTTCCTTGTCGAGTTTAACGGTAATCTGTTCGCTCGACTTACCCTTGAAAGTCTTTGCTCCTTCCGGAACCATTCCCCAGATGCTTTGTGCAAGATGCCCCTTGTCGGTTGGCACGAACGTGACCGTGTCGCCGGGCGTTGCCTGGACAAAGCCGGGCTGAAAGACCATCGCACCTTTCTCGCCCTTGTCGAGCATCTGGATTTGGTGATCGGCCGCCTGGGCCGCTCCTGCCAACATCAATACGGCGAATGGGACAGCGAGTACAATTTCGTATCTCATGATCTTGCCTTCCTGTTCTGATTCTCGATGGCGTTCCCCGCTGGGCTACTTCTAGGCTGTCTTCGGCCTGTGAACTTTGCGACAGCGCAAACAAGGTTGGGAAATGAGGACAAAAGCCGCAGTGTCCGCCACTTGCCGCCCGTTGGCCAACTAGACATGAGCCGGCTGAAGCGATGCTCGGGTACACAGAGATCGTCGCCTTGGGCCTATTCCCTTTCACGGCGCTGTTGGCCGCCGACTTCATGTCGACATTGGGATAGCGACGGAAGGCTCTCGTGCCCTAGGCTGAATCGACATTCATCGCATCCATAGGGAGGGTCGATCACCGCTTTTGCGGCTGCGGCAGGCAATTTCCTATGCTTCAACTGCTCTTTCGAAATACCGTTGTTGTTGAAAAGCCGGAGCACGCTTTCCTCCACTGCGCGGTCGATGAAATCGTGGCTGGTGTCGCACGACCAATTGGAATTCCCCAATAGCGAGGCTCTTCAGACTGTTGTGCGCCCGTGCAAGCGATACCGCCTCGGTCGCGCGTTTGAAGCGCTGGCGGCCGCTAGTGGAACCAGGTGGACGAACCGAAGTGGCTGTGACTTGGAGCGCCGAAAATCGGCTAAATAAGGATGAACGCGCCGATGAGAAGCGCGCCGAGCCCGATCGCGATTACAAGGCGTGTGGTGAGATCCATCAGATCAATTTCCTTATTGCCATGCCTGGCGTTTCGAGTTGGAAGAGAAGACCGTCCGCTTCCGCGCCGGAAGAGAACCCGGGAGCAGAAACGCCGTGCGCCGCTGCCCTGCCCGGCGCCAGTCAGTCAGGAAACCAGCACATTCCGGAACTGCCACGGATCGGATGTGTCGATCTCCTCCGGGAAGAGCCCAGGCCGGCCATCCAGAGGCGTCCAGTCCGTATAGACACCCACGAGGGAGCCAAGATAGGGCTTCTGGATCTCCAGGCAGCGCCGGAAGTCCAGGTCTTCAACCTCCACGATGCCAGCCTCGGGGTTTTCAAGCGCCCAGACCATGCCTGCGAGCACAGCCGAGGTGACCTGAAGCCCAGTAGCATTGTGATGGGGCACAAGCTGGCGTGTCTCTTCAATCGAGAGCTGCGAACCGTACCAAAACGCGTTTCTTGAATGCCCGTAGAGAAGCACGCCAAGTTCATCTATGCCGTCGACGATCTCGCTCTCGTCAAGGATGTGGAACTTGTCCTGAGCCTTGCCTGCCTTGCCGAACATTTCGTGCAGCGACAGCACCGCGTCGCCGCAAGGATGATAGGCGTAGTGGCAGGTCGGCCGATAGGCGACCTTTCCGTCATCATCGTGAACGGTAAAATAGTCGGCAATCGTAATGGACTCGTTGTGGGTGACCAGGAAGGCGTGCTGCGCCTGTGCTGTAGGCGTCCACGAGCGGACACGCGTATTGGCGCCCGGCTGAAGCAAATAGATCGCGGCCTGAGAGCCTTTGTCATGGGTGCGGCCGTTGGCTGGCATCCATCTTTCATGGGTACCCCACCCAAGTTCGGCGGGTTGCAGGCCCTCGGACACGAAGCCTTCGACGGACCAGGTGTTGACGAACACGCCGACAGGCTTTGGCGATAGGGCGCGCTGCGTGTCCCGCTCGGCAATATGCATGCCCTTCACGCCGACGCGATGCATCAAGATCGCCCATTGCTCTCGAGATTTCGGCTCTTCAAGTTCTATTCCGATGTCGCTTGCGAGGGTAAGCAATGCTTGCTTCACAAGCCACGAGACCATTCCGGGATTGGCCCCGCAGCACGACACGGCAGTCGTGCCACCCGGGTTCCGACGTTGTGCTTCGAGGATGACTTCGCGCAGGGCGTAGTTGGTGCGAGCCTCAGGCCCGACGCTGTTGTCGAAGTAGAAGCCCGCCCAAGGTTCAGCGACGGTGTCGATATAGAGCGCACCGATCTCTCTGCAGAGCTCCATGATGTCACGCGACGATATATCGACCGAGACGTTGACGCAGAATCCCTGGCCGCCGCCGGCTGTCAGCAGAGGCGTGAGAAGCTCGCGGTAGCCATCTGGTGTGACCGCCGCATGGACGAACCTGATCCCCCGCTCATCGAGGAGGTGGCGGTCGGTATCATCGGGATCGATCACCACAAGGCGGGACCGGTCAAACTCAAAATGGCGCTCGATCAACGGCAGCATTCCTTTGCCGATGGAGCCGAAGCCAATCATTACGATGGGACCGGAAATTCGTGCGTGCACAGGCCAGGATTCGATTTTCATATGCTTGTCCATCATGGTTGGCGTCACGTGGGAGACGTGACTGGAAAGGATTCAAGGCTTGGATCTGCGGGGACCGTCTTCTTTTTCGCGGGCCGCGTCGGCCAAGGGAGACGTCCGCATTTGCAATCGTCGACACAAACAGTGCAGTTCGCCTCCAAAGACCTTAGAACTCGCGCGAGCTGGGAGTCCGAAACAGTCCGTCCCGCCTCGGAGACCGTGAACCAACTCCGCTTGCGCTGGGACCGCTCGGGCCAGTTGACGAGTGTGCCCCGGACTTCGATGCCGAACAGAACAACACGGCATAAGGCTGTCGAACCGTCGCGAAGGATTTTCAGGTAGTCGTAGGCCCCGATCGGTTCCGAAAGAGCATCTCCGAATACTCCTCCTTCTTCGAATGCCTCCAGTGCGGCGACCTTTGCCGGGGTCTCGCCTTTGATGGGCCAGCCTTTGGGTACGATCCACCGCCCCCTCGCTCGCGAGGTGATCAGGAGAATCTTGAGCTCACCACTCCTGGACCGGCGCCATGCGATGGCACCGTACTGACGGCGAATGCCTGACCCCTGGAACGACTCTAGCTTTCCGGGGATGGCAGCTTTCTCAATCGCTGACACGTTACAACCCGGTCTTTTCGAGAGCGACGCGTCGACGCCGCCGAAAACCCTTCTGAGGGCGTGTATGGCAGCTGTATTGAACAAGGCCCCGGCTGGCACACCATGGACAGCGGCGTGCGGCCTTCGGCAGGTTACGTTGACAGGTCTGGCACACGATGGCCAAAAACGGGGTGAACATGATGGGCTCCGACGGGCGCTCGCCAAGCGATACGCAAATAGAACTGCACCGCGATGATTTTGGTGAGTGTTCCCGGAGCGGAGTACTGTGCGGCTGTCAGTTCATCATCAAGCTGCCCCGGGAGAAAGCATATGCATCCCCGGCGAGCCTCGAAATCATGATGAATGTCTTCATGCACATGCCATCGAATCTAGACATTAAGGCGACCAAAGCAAGGGCAGAAACTGCCCTGCGACAAAAAGTGTTCTTTGCAAAACCATATTTGACTTTGACCATTCTATGACTAAGATAGAGGCATGCAAAGTTCGCTCCCCTATTTGCCGACTTTTCGGTTGGGCCTCCTCGTAGGCCACTAGCCCTGGTCCGGATTGTCGCCGAAGCGACAAGCGGGCCAGGGAGTTCACCCCCCTCGACATCACCAATCCAACTGGTTTCGCCTGATCGCAATGCGTCAAGGTGGAATCTGATTGCGAATGTCACACGGCTTGTTCTCGCGCGAGACCGGGCGGGAGGAGGTTGATGTGACCTTCGCTTCAAGGCAGGAATCCAATGTCAAAGAAAAATGGCAATCGAGAAATACGCAAACCGAAGAAAATAAGAGAACAGCCAGCTGAAATATCCGCGATATCTCAACAGTCTCTCAGAGTCGGGCAACTCATAGGAAAGAAATAACCTTAATTTTGTCATCCATATAGGGCGCTCTTCGAATTCGCCCTATATGGAAACTTGTTAAGTTCGCTCTCAAACAAGACGATGTCATTTCTATTTTCTGTTGGCCTCTTGACTTCCGTCAGAAGCTCGGGAAAGATGCAACCATGAATGCCGCCGTGAAATTGCTCTTTTACATCCGGGATTGCCCCATCGTGGGATCCTAACCCCCGGCTCGGCTTTTCTTTGAGTCGAGGGGCGAGCGTTTTTTCCCAAACATATTCCGGTCAGCTTAGCCTGCCGAGATTAACTGCCGCGAGATTCCGGCATCGACCTGAGTGCCTGCTTCCAGAGGGAAGCACGGCCCGGCTTTTAGCGAGTTTGAAATGGCCAAAAAAATTGAATCCAAGAGCAAGCCAAGGCTTGTCATTAGCGCTGCCTCCCATTCCAGCTTCCCTTCGGCTCAAGCAACACGTCGATGGACGCCGCCACCCGTTGGTGGTGATGACACCCAAGTAGAACAGCGTCGGCGAAGCCAGCGGCCAACGCAAAGCGGCGACGGCAGACGAAGCTCAGTCGGCAAAGTCGACATAACACTTCCGAGTCTCTTCAATCGGCTGAACCAGGCGGGCAGCCCGATCGCGGGAGAGTAGCCCCTCCTGTGGCCGCTTGCGGTGCATGGATCAGGGGCAGCTCGTAAACAAATCACAGAACGGAGAACGCTTTTTCGTCGGCCCCAGCGGCCGACATGGAGATATGTCATGTCCAACGATCAGATCTTTCGCCTCACTACAAAAGACTACACCATCCTCGAAGTCATGCTCGACCGCCGCCTTGGGCGTGACGATCCTTTGGTCCCGATCCTCCAGCGCAAGCTGTCGGCCGCCATCGTGACGTTCCGAGAGGATATCCCGGCAAACGTTGTGACACTTAGCAGCCGGGTCACTTACAGGGTGAACGATGCTCCGGCAGAAACGCGCATCGTTACCCATGACGAGATGCGCGGCCTAGTCGGGTCGGTTCTGTCGATCACCAATCCACGCGGACTCGCTCTTCTGGGCTTGGCCGAAGGCGAGAGGATGACGTTCGCGAGAGCGGACGGAAGCGAAGAAACGATATCGGCAGAAAATGTGGTTTATCAGCCCGAGGCCTCCCTTCTAGAAAAGGCCAAGCTCGGTCAAGTGGCGGAAGGCGGGCAAGCAACACTCCAGCCCGCTCCCGGAACCGTGCATGGTTCAGGAAACATTCTCCTGCGGGCAGCCAAGACGATGTTCATGACCGATTCAAGCGGATTCGACGATCCCGGACCGTCGGCTGCTTAGCAGGCTAACGCTATGGGCGCGGGCGTGATCGGTGTCACGTCTGCGGCCGCGTGGCGCATCGAGAAGGTCGTTAGCGCCATTTAGGAAGGGTAGCGGAGATCGCCGTTTGGTATGATTCCGAGATGATTGGCGTGAGACAATGCAATTTGTCTGGGGCGATCCCGTTCACACCTACTCACACAACGGTGATAGCTGTTCTATGAAACCGTTCGTCGACACGTGCGTTTTGTTCAGCACGATTTATCTGAGGTTCCATCATGTACGAAGCGTGGTTTTCTAAGCCGGTGTCAGTCACCACCGGCATTGGTGGAGACATTCGCAATCTCTTGAACGCTCAACAAGCGATAGATTTGCTTGGGGGCAATTGGCGCGATGCAGGAAGTCAAAAACATCGGTCCGCGTTGAGAGCTTGCCGACAGGCCATAAACGGTGGCGTTTCCGCCGATGTTGCAAGAGAAGTTTTTGTCGAAGCTGCCCGGGAGGCGCATATTTTGGTTGAATGAGATCACAGATTGTGCGGCGGATTCCTCGCTCGGCCTCCAAGGTCCTCCATTCGTCGGCGGTAACCCGGTCAGTAGGCCGTTTGAAAGTCTCTCAAGCATACACAATACCGTATCGCGATTGAGAGCCGCGTAAGAGCGCCTGCGCATCCGCCACCACAGCGCCGTCGAATTGGTCAATCGCCTTGGCGAGGCAGGGCTGGTCGCACGGGATCAGGACAAGGACGACCAGCGTCGTGTTCTGCTGCAGTTAACGGTGCGTGCCGACGACCACCTGGCCGACCTTTCGGTTGCGCATCTCGACGAGCTTTCGCGGATAGAACCGATGCTGAGACGCTTGCTGCGTCGTGGCGACGAGTGATCCGAACAGGTCGACTTCATTGGCATTGGCTCGTCGCGACACGCAGCTTCTTGCACGAGCCAGTTAGATACCATGTAAATATGAGAGCAACTGTGTCGGTCAGCGTTCGAAAACCTATTCAATGGTAACCAACGTCAGCGCGAACTTTGCCGCGGAACACCCAATACGACCAGCCAGTGTACATCAGGATCACGGGCAACAACACAAGAGTGCCGACGAGCAGGAAAGCCTGGGTGCGTTCTGAAGAGGCCGATTCCCAAAGCGTGAAATGGTAGGGAACGATCATCGGGAAGAGGCTGATGGCGATCCCGACATAGGAAAGCACAAAGAGGCCGATGGCGCCGACGAAAGGCTTCGTCTCACTTGCACTGCCCAGTACCCGCCAGGTGAAGAAGGCGACGGCCGCTGTCGCGACAGGTACCGGTGCCAAATACAGAATGTTGGGCCAGGCGAACCAGCGCGCGGCGATGGCCTGGCTCATGAACGGGGTCCAGATGCTGACCACGCCAATACCGACGAGGACGCCGACAAGACACATGCGGCCGTGGCGGCGCGCCGCCGCCTGCACCTCCCCCTCGGTCTTGAGGATCAGCCAGCCGGCGCCCAGAAGGCTATAGCCGAACAAAAGGGCGAAACCTGTCAATAGCGAGAATGGCGTCAGAAAATCGAAGGAACCGCCGGAAAACTGTCTGCCAGTGACCTCAAAACCCTGGATGAAGGCGCCAAGCACGACCCCTTGAGCAAAGGTGGCGACAGCCGAGCCATAGCAGAAACCATGATCCCAGAAGGTCTTGTGCTCAGCGTCGCGGAACCGGAACTCGAACGCCACGCCGCGGAACACCAGCGCCAGCAGCATGACCAGGACCGGAAAATACACCGCCGGGATGATGATGGCGAAGGCAAGCGGAAACGCCGCCAGAAGCCCGAGGCCGCCCAGCACCAGCCAGGTCTCGTTGCCGTCCCAGATCGGCGCGATCGAGTTCATGATCGTGTTGCGGGATGCAGTGTCGGGCGCGAAGCCGTAAAGCATGCCGACGCCAAGATCGAAGCCATCCAGCAGCACGTAGAAGAACACCGCCATGCCGAGGATCAGCGTCCAGATTGGCACGAAATCGAGGACCTGGCTCATCGCACTTCTCCCTCTCGAAGTTCGACGGCTCCGGCGCGGACCGGCGCCCCGGGCCGTCCTCCCTCGATCTCCACATCTATCTCGGCAGCAATTGCCGGGCCTTTGCGCACAATACGCAGCATGAGAAAGAGGCCTGCAGGATAGATGATGAGATAGACCGCTGCGTAGCCGATCAGCGAGAGCATCACATCAAAGCCCGTCAATGAAGGTGTCACTGAGTCCGCCGTGCGCAGAAGGCCGTATACTGTCCAGGGCTGACGTCCGACCTCGGTGGTGATCCAACCTGCGATGACCGCCACGAAGCCGATGGGCGCCGCGATCTGGGTGATCGCGAGAAAGGCCGGCGAGGCGTCCAGCCGGCCGCGCCAGCGAAGCCATCCGCCGACAAGGACGAGGCCAAGCATAACAATGCCGCAGCCGACCATGGCCCGGAAGGCGAAGAAGGGGATCGCGACGGGCGGACGCTGATCGGCCGGAAAGTCCTTGAGGCCCTTAACCTCGCCGTCAAGCTCATGGGTGAGAACGAGGCTGCCAAGCCACGGAAGATCTATGGCAAAGAGGTTGCGCTCGGCTTTGTCATCCGGAATGGCGAAAAGGGTAAGCGGCACCTGTCGGGCAGTTTCCCAGCGCGCTTCAATCGCGGCTAGCTTGGCCGGCTGGTGGTCGCGGGTATTCAGACCGTGCTGGTCGCCGATGAACATCTGCAGCGGGACCAGCACGGTCAGCAGCCAGAGCGTCATCGACAGCATCGTTCGGCCTTCCTCAACGGACCGCCCGCGACGCATCAAATAGGCGCCGACGCCCATGACGACGAAGCCTGTCGTGACGAAGAACGCGACGACGGTATGCGCCAGCCGATAGGGGAAGGAAGGATTGAAGACCACCTTGAACCAGTCCGTCGGGAAGAAACGGCCATCGATGATCTCGTAGCCGGCCGGCGTCTGCATCCAGCTGTTGGCTGACAGGATCCAGAAGGAAGACAGCAAAGTGCCGAGCGCCACCATTAGCGCTGCAACGAAATGCGCCCAGCGCGGCACCAGTTGCCGTCCGAAAAGAAGGACGCCGAGGAAGGCCGCCTCCAGGAAAAACGCCGTCAGGCCCTCATAGGCGAAAAGCGGGGAAAGCACATTGGCGGTCGCGTCGGAAAAGCGGCTCCAGTTCGTACCGAACTGGAAAGGCATGACGACCCCGGTGACGACGCCCATGCCAAAAGCAATCGAGAATATCTTGATCCAGAACGTCGAGATGCGGAGATAGATGTCCTTCCCGGTGAAAAAATTGAGGCCTTCCAGCATCGCGATATACGCGGCCAATCCCACGGTGATGGCCGGCAACAGGATGTGCCAGCCGATGACCCAGGCGAATTGCAGTCGCGACAGGAATGCAGGATCGAGGTCCATCACTCGTCTCTCCAAACGAAAACGAGCTTGCCTCATGAATCCAACTGCGCCGTAGCCACGACAGTGGACAGGGCTCGTCTTCAGGCCGTCGTCACGCTATAGTAACCAGCGACGATGTCGATAGCGCCGTTTTTTTGACCACCTCTGCTCCCATCAGATCGGCCCCCTCCTAACCAGCGGCTTTGGAAAGCGCTAGCTCAAGGTCGGCGATCAGATCAGTCTCCGCCTCGAGGCCGACCGATAGCCTCAGCAGGCTGTCGCTTATTCCGGCGACCTTTCGGGCCTCGGCGCCCATTCCCGCATGGGTCATGGTAGCCGGATGGGCAACAAGGCTTTCGACGCCACCGAGAGACTCGGCCAGCGTGATGACTTCGACCGCTTCAACGAAGCGCCGAACCGCCTCAACGCCTCCAGCCAGTTCGAAGCTCAGCATCGCTCCGAACCCGGCTTGCTGAGCCTTGGCGATCGCATGGCCTGGATGGGATTCGAGACCCGGATAATGGACCGCGCTGACTTGTGCCTGTCTTTGCAGGAATGCGGCGACCGCCGCTGTGTTGGTTTGCTGCCGCTCGATGCGCGGGAACAGCGTGCGAAGGCCTCTGAGTGTCAGGTAGGCATCGAAAGGCGCACCTGACACGCCGGTGATCTTGGCCCACTCGGCGAGTGCGTCCACATCGCCCGCTTGCGCCGCGACAATGGCGCCCCCTACCACATCGGAATGGCCATTCAGGTATTTGGTGGTCGAATGGACGACGAAATCCGCACCCAGCGCGATCGGCCGCTGTAGAGCCGGCGACAGGAAGGTATTGTCTACGGCAACCTTCGCGCCGACGGCTTTTGCCTGAGAAGCGATCGAGCGGATATCGACGACGCGCATCAATGGGTTGCTCGGTGTCTCGATGAGGACGAGAGCTGGCTTCTTTGACAACGTTGCGGACAACGCTGCTGCGTCGCCCTGATCAACAAAGAGGACGTCGAAATGCCCCTTGTCGCGACGCAACGAGAGCAGACGGTAGGTGCCGCCATAGCAATCGTGCGGCGCAACGATGAGTTCGTCTCGTCCCAATTGCCCAAGCAGCAGGTCGACCGCCGCCATGCCGGAGGAGGTGACGACTGCGCCGGCGCCACCTTCGAGCCTGGCCAGCGTGTCGGCCAGCATGTCGCGGCTCGGATTGCCGGCTCGCGTATATTCGTAGCGCCCCGCCTCGTCATAGCCCGGAAAAGCGAAGGTGCTCGAAAGATAAACCGGCGGCGTGACCGCACCGAAGCCACGGTCGGCAGCAATGCCGTTTGCCGCTGCAATGGTCCGTGGATCTTTGGGCTTTGTCATGACGACTATCTCGCACTAGACGAGCCAAGGTGGTCGGGAATCAGTTCAGCAGTTGGACCATGCGCAGATAAGGCCGCAGCTCCTTCCAACCCTGGGGGAATCGCTCCTTCGCCTGCTCGTTGGTGAGACTTGGCGAAATGATCACCGGCTGGCCCGGCTCCCAGTTCACCGGAGTCGAGACCTTCTGGGTATCCGTGAGCTGCAGACTGTCGATAGCGCGCAGGATTTCGGAAAAATTGCGGCCCGCACTTGGTGGATAGGTCAGGCTGAGGCGGATCTTCTTATTTGGGTCGATGACATACACCGCACGCACCGTCACATTCGGATCAGTCTCGGCGTGGATCATGCCGTAGAGGTTGGCGACCTTCTTGTCGGTGTCGGCAAGCATCGGAAAATTGAGTGCGTGCCCTTGCGTTTCCTCGATGTCCTTCTCCCAAAGATTGTGTGCCTCCACGTCGTCGACCGAGAGGCCGAGCGGCTTGACGCCACGTTTGTCCCATTCCGGCTTGAGACGGGCGACTTCCGCCAGTTCGGTGGTGCAGACCGGTGTGAAATTCTTCGGGTGGCTGAAGAAGATACCCCACGAATTGCCGAGCCATTCGTGGAAGCGGATTTTTCCCTGCGTGCTTTGCTGCTCGAAGTCCGGAGCACTCTGGCCCAGTTGCAATGACATGATTTCGTCCTTCCTGTTTGATCTTGAAGCGTCAGTCGTTGAAATGCCGGCCTTCCTTGACCTCCGCGACATAGCCGGCGCGGATGGCGAAATCGCCGAAACGCTCGTGCGACTGCCGATCCCGCGCAAAGTGCGCGATCACCTTCCTCAGCATGTCGAGAATGGCGGCTTCGCCGACGTTCTCGAGAACCATCTTGTTCAGCCGCTGACCGTGAAAGCCGCCACCGAGGTAGAGGTTGTACTTGCTAGGCCCGCGGCCGGTCAGGGCGATCTCAGCGATGTAGGGACGCGCGCAGCCATTGGGGCAGCCGGTCATGCGAACGGTGATCGGCTCGTCCGTCAGGCCATGTGTGGCCAGGATCGTGTCGATCCGATCGATGAGGTCGGGCAGATAGCGCTCGCTTTCGGCCATGGCGAGACCGCAGGTCGGCAGCGCTACGCACGCCATCGAATTCAGGCGCAACCCACTTGCCCCGTTTAGACGGTCGAGCCCAAATTTCTTCATGAGACGTTCGATGCCAGGCCGGACCTCAGGCGCGATATCGGCGATGATCAGGTTCTGGTTCGGCGTGATGCGGAACGTGCCCTCGTGAATGCGGGCGATTACGCGCAGGCCATCCATGACAGTGCCGATGACACGGCCGTTCTCGATGAAGAGGGTGCAGTGCTCGCGCCCGTCCTCTCCACGCGTCCATCCAATCGGGTCACCGTTCGATATGAATTCGTACGACCGAGCTGCCGCCAGCGAAAAGCCGAGCCTTGCCTCGATCTCGGCCTTGATCCAGTCGAGGCCCTTGTCGTCGATTGTGTATTTGAAGCGTGCGCGGCCACGATCGACCCGGTCGCCATAATCGCGTTGCACCTGCATGACCGCGTCGCAGACCTGCAGCACCTTGTCGACGTCGGCGAAGCCGATCACGTCGGCCAGCCTCGGATAGGTTTTTGGCGCCTGGTCGGTGCGGCCCATGCCGCCGCCAATGGCAATGTTGAAGCCTTCAAGCTTGCCGTTGGCAGCAATGGCGATGAAGCCCAGATCCTGCGCGTAGACGTCAATGTCGTTGATCGGCGGAATGACGAAGCCGATCTTGAATTTTCGCGGCATGTAGGTGCGGCCATAGAGTATCCGTCTTGGTCAAGGAATTTCTGGAGCCCATATACGGTCGTCCCTGATGAGCGCGTTTGCAAGGACGAGAAGCTTTCGCATGATTGCGGTTATGGCGACTTTTGCAG
>NZ_SCNN01000043.1 GCF_005503535.1 Mesorhizobium comanense
GGCAATACCGCATGCTACAATCCGATGGACTTCATCTCGCTGGACTCAGCACAGCGCGACATCGACCTTCGCAACATCGCTGCGGCTCTGTTTCCGCGCCCCCCTTCGAACGCCGATCCTTATTGGGTCAACGACGCCCGCCTCCTTTTTACCGGCATCGCGTCCTTCGTCATGGAATCGCCTGCGATCCCGAACGAGAAGAAGACCTTTGCCACAATCCTCGAGATCATGAACGGTACCGAGCAGCCGCTCCTCGAGTTTATCGGATCGCTACGCGAGGAACGCCGCCGCGAATGCTCGCATTTCACGCTGCAAACCCTGTTGCCGTACTTCGAAATGTCTGAGCGGCAGTTTTCCGGAATCTACGCCGGCGTGCGGACCGGCATGGCCCCCTTTCTCAACGAGCGCCTGATGCGAGCTACCTCGCGCAGCACATTCGACATTCGCAATCTGAAGCGCGACCGGATCTCTCTTTATCTCGACGTGCGGCGCGAGCAAATCACCTCGCTTGGACCGTTGTTCAACGTCCTGATCACGCAGATGATGAACTTCATGTCGGAGACTATGCCGCGTCCGGACGAGCATTCGGTGCTTGTGCTGCTCGACGAGTTCCAGAACCTCGGCAAGCTCGAGAACGTGACCGAAATGGCGAGCGTGCTCGGCGGCAACGGCGTTTCCATGTGGTTTTTCGTGCAGTCGCTGAAGGCTGTAGACGAGATCTATCGCCAGGAGGGGCGCAAGACGCTCATTAACGCTGCTCGCGTGCAGATCTTTTTCGGTGCGCAGGACGCGGACGATCTGCGCTACGTTTCCGAGCAGCTCGGCGAAACGTCGGACGTGCAGAAGGACGTGACGCGCACCAAGGCAACGTTGTTCGACACTTATTACACCCGCTCGGAGCACCGCAAGGTAGTGCGGCGGCCCCTGATGCGGCCAGATGAAATCCGTACGCTGGACAAAAACAAGGTCATCATTTTGCCGCGCGGCGAACTGCCGATCCTCGGCACCCGCAACTTCTATTTCGCCGACGGCCAGCTCGCCAAACGTGCGTCCATGCCCCTGCCCGCCTCGATCGACGCTTCGCGCACGAAAAGCCCTGCATTGGACGCTTCCGCGGCGGTTCCATCTCCTGCGCTCCCGACGATTGTGCCGGCAGCACCCGCGTACCGCTCGGGCCTTATGCAAACCCGCTTGCGGCGCGGCGCGACATTTGCCGCAAAGGCAGGCCGTATAGCTCCGCCGCCGGGCCGGCGCGCAATCGTAAAAGAACGGCCGAAAACAACAAACGCTGCAGCCGTGCCGGCTTATGCCGCCGTGGATTTTTCCGCGTTGGCGGCCAAAGCAGTGACAACACGCATAGCTCCCGAAAAAGAGGCGGCGGTTGCGGCGATCCTAAACAAGATGCGGTCTCTCCGGGCCCACGCATCCGATATCGAGGCTTTCGATAGGAGTTTGAGCGTCGTCGAAGATACTTTGCCTGATCTAGTCGATGGGTAGGCTAGCATTCCGATGCGGTAATAGGTCATTGTCTACCGTGACCTTGTCGCACACGTCATGGCGGCGGAGGACATTGCCGCGCGTTTCGGGCAGTGCCGAGGTCTCAATCGAGTTCAAGCGCAAACCCCGCATCGACCGCGCTTCGCGCAAGCGCGAGCGTGGGCATCTCCGGCCCGGGGAGCCACTTACCACGCTTAATGCGTTGTAATCGCTAGATTTTCCATAAACCGCCTACAGCCCTCCCCGCTTTTTCTCCCCGCTTTCGGAACGCCTTGCCGCGCATCCGCTCTCTTGACCAATCCGTTAAACTGTTCCTGCGCATATTAGCAATCACGAAACAAAGTGCGCCGACTATGTTGCCCGCGTCGAATCAATGGGTGCTGCCATGCAAAGCGACTTCGCCGCAGCGCGCGAATTGCTGGAATGCGTGCAAAACAGGCTGTGCGGGGACGACGAGACAAGTCGCAGCGTCCGCGCGAAGCTTGACGTCTTAATCGAAGAAATTGCTGCCGCTGAATTCCAGAAGGCACCATCGCCAATAGTACCGTTTCCGCGAACCCGGCCGCCGAGGCCCAGTCGGTAGACCCTGCACTGAGAGTGCCGCCCGCCCAACGTGAGGGGGGCTCAGAATCGCCGGGCGAGCGGCTGCCGCCCGTCAGGTTGGGGTAGAAGTTGCCTGATCTCTCGAGCGGCGTGCCGCCGGAGGGGGCGGCGGCGTCCCATTATAGCACAAAACCCAGCGCTAGGTAGGAATTGTCGTTGAACACGGCGGCTGCGCCCCAATCACCAGACTCCACATGAAAGTGCCGCCCGGCCAGCCTGCGAAGGCTCAACTTCAACAGACCGGCCGGACGGCTGCCGCTCTGTCGCGCAATAGCGGCACCATCACCATACAGTAAAAAGCCCGCACGAGGCGGGCCTTGTCTGCCGTCAACGCGAAACTGCGTTCACGTGACAGGATACGACCAACTCTCGTAGACCTCGAATTCAGCGCTCGTCCCTGCGGCGTAGATGTCTGCCAAGAACGTCTCGGCATCAGGCGTGTTGGTGAATTGCATTATCACACGCACTGGCCGCCCACGCTCGTCCAGGCGCATCACCGCAGCGCCCTGGTAGATTCTGCGGTTCTCGATCTCGTTAACTGTGTGTGTGTTCATGCTTGGCTCCTCGTTGCGTTTGACTCATCAACCGAATATGTTGATACGAAAGACGCAAGCACGCGTCAACAGAAAATGTCGATAGAAATGACACCTCCGCAATGCCGAGCCGCCCGCGCCCTTCTTGATTGGACGCAACTGGGACTAGCTAGCGCGTCTCGTCTAAGCCTTTCGACGATTGTCGATTTTGAGAAACAACGCCGGAAGACCATCTCGGAAGATGCAAAAGCCGCCATCCGCACCGCCCTCGAGACGGCCGGCGTCGAGTTCATCAATGGTACAGGCGTAAAGCTGCGGACATAATGCGAATATGCCCGTTTGCCTTTTCCACAGCGGAAAAAAGGCGAAAACGCCTATTTATAACAATGCGTTGACGACATGATTGGCGCGTGGAATCCATCGGCAATCATGAACGAGCCAAAGACCATGACCAACGCCGCCCTCGATCGTTTGCCGCTGTTTCCAACCGATCTAGAAATCGCCACAGCAATTGTCGGCAAGACGAAGGCTGACTACTGGCGGAAGGCTGTTCTGCCGTCGTTGGAGAAAAGCGGCTTTCCTGCCGTAGATCCCCTGCACGAAGCTCGCGCCGTACCCTTGGTCAAGCGATTCTATGACGCCTATTTCGGCATAACTGCGGGCATCGCCATCGCAAAGCCCGACGGAGAGGAAAGATTGGGGCAGTGGCGGAAGCGAAACAAAGCTAAAAATACCCCTCGCTGAGATCCACACCTGACCATTTCCGCATGACAAATCGTGGTGTGGCGAAGTTAGCTCGGAAGTATGGGCTCTGCATGATCAACGGTCGCGTGATGACATTCACCGATGCGGACGTCGAAGGCATTAGGGACGCGATGCGACTGGTGCCGGAGAAGCCGCGGCGCCTGAAGGTTACGCCGTCGTTATCCGACTATCAGCTTCGCCAGAGCCTCATGAAGTTGACACGCAAAAAGAAGAAACCTGGCCGCGATGGGGCTTAAGGTTTCCGCCACTTGTCCGGTTTGCCGACATCGGTATAGCGCACGCGCTCCACAAGCGGCTGAGTGCCTGGATTTAGCTCGCGAGCGCGCTCAATAGCCTCCTTCTGTGTTGGAAGCACTGCACTGGCGCGTTCTGAGTTGGGCCTCCGCACAGCGTAGTCACCCTGCTCCCTCCGTTCTACAAACAGTCTGTCCTTCGCCATATTGCGGTCTCCTTTAGTGGCACACCCCAACCACCATTGGTTGGGTATGATATGCCCAGAGACACAACATATACGATTCCCGCTAAGAACACAACAGGAACACACCAGCCGCAGAGACTAGCGCCAGTGCCTGTCACTCGATCGAATGACGCGCCGTCTAGAATCAGCTATCGCTAATGCGCGGCGGACCCAAATCCCGCCAGGCCGGCGCCTTTTCAGGCAACCTCCCATCATCGAGGGGCGCCGGCCAACTTTGCTTTCCCGGCGAGGATTTTTGTATGAGCCGTTTGACGATGTGGGTTGCCCTGATCGCTGTGGGGCTTGGAGTTCTCTACCTCCTACAGTCGAGAGGACTGATTGCGTTTTAGGAACCGGCGATAGCAGCTTCCCGCGATCACAGACCGAGCGGGCTGGCGGACGTCTTTCATTTCACCGATTAAGCAGCGGCACCATTGAATCTGAATTGGCTGTGTGCCACAATTTGTCGTTGGCAGTCCCGCCAGCACCCCATATCACCTGCCCGGCCGGTCTTCAAAACCGTGTCGGGCTTTTTGTTGTAGTCGTTGTTTTGCGCCGGATCCCGTGCCGCCAAGTGCTTGCGTGCATCGAGAATACGGGAGACGGCCACCCGCCCTCCATTTTGGGCATGCATCAACGCGCACCTTTCGGCCACGTGATCAAGGGGTATTGACTCTTCTGTTCTCTTTTCGTTCACTGTGGACAAATTGGAGACGCATCCATGAAACCGATGATGATCGCGACCGAGTCAGAACAGCCTGAGATTTACGCCACGGTAAGGCGTGAGCTGCCCGCCATTCACCGGGCGGTGAACAAGATGGGCAAGCAATTCCGCGGGCTGTCCGATGTCAGCCAAAAGCAAGCGATCGCCGAATTGACGGCGGCGTGGATCTTGGCAAACTATCCCGAAGACCTCGATCTGGCATTGTCGCTTTCAGATGCGATACGCCACCAGACTGATATCTATCTGAGGGAGAGTAAAAAGAAGCCTGGCGCCCGCCACTGATGAGTGATGAGCCCGCTAGGCTTGCCGAAGGCATGACGCCCGCTCCTCGAGACCGTGTCGCAACCTTGGACCATTTCTGCGAACGTTCCGGCTGCGGGAAGATTGGCGGTTGGGGCTTCGCGAAGCCGCGCCAAATTTCGCATTGGTTCTGCTTCGAACATCGGGCGGACGGTGAGCGGTACCTGTGACTGGCCCTTACACTAAGGCTCACAAATTTTGCCGACCGATTTGAAACTGAAGTGGGCCAAGACGTGGATCGACCACGAGAACGATTTCGTGGCGATCGATAGGCGCATGAAGGGCGGCACCGTTGGCAGGATTTACACGTTCGAAAACGGCCCTACCAAGGGGAAATGGTTCTGGACATTGACGGCGCACGGAAAGGGATTGGCGGCCGCCGAGGGCCAGACACGCGGCTATGCCGAATCGGCGAGAGAGGCCGGTGCCGAGGTCGAGCGAGCTTGGTTTTCCCGAGCGCGCGAAGTACCAGCCGACGCGCCGGACGGCTCGGTTGGTTCCTGAGATTTATTCAGGAGCGCCAGCGTCATGATAGACGATCGCGTCTAGAACGACCTCGTAGACGCTGCCCGTCGCTTCCTCGATTTCGGTGATGCTGATCCCACATGCCTTGGCATCGGCGAACAGTTTTTGAGTGAGTTCCGCAACCGATATTACATCGGCGCCAACCGTCCCGGGGACATTGTTGGCAATCCACTGCTGCAAGAAGTTAATGCCGCGCGTGCTCATGCACCACAAGCTCGAAAATGGCGTTTGGTTCCTTGGCGATCTAACGGCCTAACGGCTGCTTAGAAAGCAAAACCAACTCGGCTTCGTCGACGACCCCGGCCATATAATTAGCGATGATCCGAGACGCCAGCCTGCTCTGAGACTCGGCTGATTGACTAGGGGTTTTCATCTGCGCGAAAACCCGCCCCAACAAGGCCAATTCGGCAGAATCAAAAATCCCGGCATCCATGGCTTTTCGTCTGATAGGCATGCTAATCCTCCTCTCGAAAATCCTGCAGGGAAGCATGGCGCAGATCTTCCTCGCCGCGCAAATGCCTTCACCCGACCGACCAGCCCGGGCTTGACCCATTTCGTCGCCGGTCGCTTCATGCCTTCAGGTGCTGGCCAAGGATGTTCTTGAACCCTCTTCCACAAGCGCTCTCGGATCGCGCGGCTGGAGTTGATGAAAGCAGAGCCGACATACCGACCAGTTTTGCGATCGGCCATCAGCGCGAACGCTGGCTTGCCGGGCTCACGCTCTACGCCGAGCAGATCATATTCGTCCACCGAATAGCATTTCGCCTTCAGCCAGTTGGTCGATGGGCCGCTGCGGTACTTGCTGCTGCGTATTTTTGACACCACTCCTTCAAGCCCCGCCTTGTCGACGAGATGGAAGATGCTGGCCGCGTTCCCAGGCAGCGGCTCGCTGAACTGGATACGCCCGCCAGGCTCTATCATGCCGGCAAGGATCTCGCGCCGATCTTCCAGGGCCATATCGCGCAGATCGTGGCCATTGAGGTGCAGGAGATCGAACGCGACAAAGTACAGGTCGTGCTGCCGGCGGGTGATCGCCTTGCGCAGTTCCGCGAAGTCGGACAGGCCCTTGTCGTTGAGCACAATGATCTCGCCGTCGACGATCGCGCTTTCGGCGCCGAGGCTTGCCGCCTCCTTCACCAGGTCGCGATATTTCGCCGTCCAGTCATGCCCGTTACGGGTGTAGATCCTGGTGCCGTCCTCGTCGATGACGAGCTGCGAGCGGTAGCCGTCGAACTTGACCTCATGAATCCAGTCTTCACCCTCCGGCGGCTTCTCCACAAGGGTAGGCATCAATGGCTCGATGAACTTCAAACGCATGAACTGACTCGCAAAAACGAAATTCAATCAGTTTTCGCTAAAATAGTTCCAAAACGCAAAAAACCCGCCCCGGCGTGAGCCGAGACGGGCCATTCGACCAAGCGCACCTGTGAGAGGAACAGGCTCCGGCAGAACGTCAATCGAAGCAACCTGTTCCATGCCGCAAACAAAAAAGAAGCGCATGAACGCCGCCCAACAAAGGAAAGCCCGCCTCGGGTGCGCGGGACCGAGACGGGCCTGGTGTCATCGTCATGACCTGCTTGAGGGAAACAGGCTCCGGCAGAACTCCGGTGCGTCACCGAGGTTCCACCTCCATGCAAAAAAGCCCGCTACCGTAAAGGTGGCAGCGGGCAGGTTCTGGAGTCGCTGGGATCAACCAGCGTATGGTCAACGAGCGTCGGAGAGCTTGGTTGCGAAGCAAAGCCGACAGCTTGCAGGCCCGCAAAAATTTCCTATTCTGCCGAAATGACCAACATCAAAGCCGCCAAAATCGACAAAGACAGCTATCGTGTAGCCATGGAACTTGGCAACAAAATACCTTTGATCGCGAAACCGTGCGGAACGGAATTGGCGTTCGAGGCTTATGGGGCCATCAGTACACGCGAGACGAACTTTTATCAGTGGCTGTCGAACAGTGCCACAGGCCGCCGCAGCAGAGGTCATCCGGCCGCGAGCTGATTGAAAAAACTTTTGCAGACGCCAAAGCTCTCGACATCTGCATCAACGAGATAGCGGAGACACGAAGAGCATCTACGATGCTGGACGCGATTGTTCATCACGATGCCGACCCAGAAACTGACTATCGCCGTTTTGGCATCTCACGGCGGAGCTGCAACTCGATCGTGTTTATGGCCCTGCTCAACACGCCGACGGCCTCAAGGTTCAGCGCGACGTCAACGTCCCCCGTCGAAGTTTCAAAGGTGAGAATTCCGACCGTGGCGCCGCCATCGGTCAGCATCCCGACCTTCATGCCCGTGGGCTTGTGGGGCGGCTTTTTCGGCATACTCTTCCCTTCCTGGTGTCGTCCGGCGTTGGCGGCGGCGGTGAAAAGATAGCTATTCATCGCATTAATGATCGCTTCGGCATCGTCAAATGCTCACCGCGACGTAAAGGGCACCAGCATCGATGCTCAGCATCCGGATTCCGATCGAGCTGCGGCTTCTGAAAGCCTTGTTGCGACGCCGATGCCCGTCAGCCTTAACATTGGTCATCGGTTCATCGGTTCGCGGTCTTCGTCGATCATTGGTGTCGAGCCTCCCGCCAAGGCTCTACGATCAATAGCTGCTGCCGACATGCCGGGCAAGGCGACCCGGCACAACATGCTTGCGAAAGCGGAATGTAGTCGCGGCAAAGTTCGCCGCTATTGTCGCTCGGCCGATGTGATGATGGTCTACGGCGTCGGTCCAGCTATCGCGTCGCGGACCTGCTCGACCGCATCACCGTGTCGACTGAATGTGTTTGCGCCCGGAGGCCTCCGGCCTGTTAAGCATCACCCGGTTGCGGCCAGTTTGCTTGGCAAGATAGAGGGCGGTATCCGCGTGACGCTGTAACTGCTCCGGTGAGATGGCCTCGTCAGTCGTCTGAACTGCAACTCCAATGCTGAGTGTGACGCGGCGCGACACGCGGGATGCAGGGTTGGGCAAACCGGCGTCCTCGACACTCTTGCGAATTCTCTCGGCCACAGAGACGGCCCCTTCCTCATCCACTGCGGGCAGGAGTACGAGGAATTCTTCGCCGCCGTAGCGGGCTACATGATCGCGATCTCGCCTCACGTTTTCCTGGATGATCCTGGCGACCTCGACCAGACAGCGATCTCCCTCGGCATGGCCGAGGTGGTCGTTCAGCTTCTTGAAGTCGTCAATGTCGCACATCAGCATGGCGGCACCGTCGGGGCATTTTCTGCCACCAACCCATAGGTGGTCGAGCGTTTCCGTCATCCAGCGCCGGTTGGCGATGCCGGTGAGTGGATCGGTACGCGCCAGGAGTTCCAGCCGATCGTTCGCTTCCGCCAGTTCCGCGACCCTGCGCCGGTCACGAAGCTCAAACAGGAAAGTCTGAGAGCGGCGGTGCAAAATTAGTCCACGGTAGCGGCGGGATCGTCCCGCTTCGGGCGGCGTAAAAGTCGTCCACCTATTTTCCTTCTGCAACGACGGCAGGAGGGTTGGGGATCTACACCGTGGAATTATATCTGAAGGTTCGGCTGGCTTGTTCTGAAGGAATGAGCCGGCGTCAGGCTGCAAAGCATTTCAACATATCGCGCGATAGCGTGGCCAAGATGATGTCGTATTCGACGCCGCCCGGCTATCAGCGTCAGTCCCCGATCCGGCGGCCCAAGCTGGATGCGTTTGTTTCGACGATCGATCACTGGCTTGATGAGGACATGAAGGTGCCGCGCAAGCAGCGCCATACGGCCAAGCGGGTGTTCGACCGTCTTCGTGACGAGTGCGGATTCACCGGCGGCTATACGATCATCAAGGATTACATGCGCGAGCGGGATCAGCGTCGCCAGGAGGTGTTCGTGCCGCTGGCGCATCCGCCAGGGCATGCGCAGGCCGATTTCGGCGAGGCGATGGTGGTGATCGGTGGTGTGGAGCGGAAGGCGCACTTCTTCGTGTTGGATCTGCCGCATAGCGACGGCTGCTATGTACGGGCCTATCCGGCGGCAGTGTCGGAGGCCTGGGTCGATGGCCACATCCATGCGTTCGCCTTCTTCGGGGCCGTGCCGCAGTCGATCGTCTACGACAACGACCGGTGCCTTGTGGCCAAGATCCTGCCCGACGGCACCCGCAAGCGGGCCACGCTGTTCAGCGGCTTCCTATCCCACTACCTGATCCGGGATCGCTATGGCCGTCCGGGCAAAGGCAACGACAAGGGGAACGTCGAGGGGCTTGTCGGCTATGCCCGTCGCAACTTCATGGTGCCGATCCCGCAGTTTGCGACATGGGAGATGTTCAACGCCTGGCTTGAAGAACAATGCCGCAAGCGCCAGCGCGACAGGCTGCGCGGCGAGAACGAGACAATCGGGGAACGGCTACAGCGCGATCTGGCCGCGATGCGCGCGTTGCCGGCCTCGCCCTTCGATGCCTGTGATCAGGCCAGCGCCAAGGTAACGGCCCAGTCGCTCGTGCGTTACAAGACCAACGACTATTCCGTCCCGGTCGCCTACGGCCATCAGGACGTATGGGTCCGGGGTTATGTCGACGAGGTGGTGATCGGCTGCCGCGGCGAGATCATCGCCCGCCATACGCGGAGCTGGGAGCGGGAAGACGTCGTCTTCGACCCACTCCATTACCTGCCGCTGATCGAACAGAAGATCAATGCGCTGGATCAGGCAGCGCCTCTCCAGGGCTGGAACCTGCCCGAAGAGTTCGCCACGCTGCGCCGCTTGATGGAAGGCCGCATGGCAAAACATGGCCGGCGTGAATACGTGCAGGTTCTTCGCCTGCTGGAGAGCTTCGAGCTTGCGGACCTGCATGCGGCAGTGAAGCAGGCCCTTCAACTCGGAGCAATCGGCTTCGACGCGGTCAAGCATCTGATCCTGTGCCGGGTGGAGCGCCGGCCGCCGCGACTGGACCTGTCCATCTACCCATACCTGCCGAGGGCGACGGTCGAGACGACATCGGCGAAGGCGTATATGCGACTGCTTTCCGCGCATGGGGAGGAAGCGGCATGAGCACTGACATGCCCGAGATCCTGCTCTCCCATTATCTCAAAACCCTCAAGCTTCCGACCTTCCAGCGCGAGTACCAGAAGCTGGCTCGACTATGCGCCACCGAGGGCATCGATCATGTCGGATACCTCACCCGGCTTTCCGAAAGGGAGATGATCGAACGGGATCGCCGCAAGGTCGAGCGCCGCATCAAGGCGGCAAAGTTCCCGGTCGTCAAAAGCCTGGACAGCTTCGACTTCACCGCCATCCCGAAGCTCAACAAGATGCAGGTGCTGGAACTGGCGCGTTGCGAGTGGATCGAGCGTCGCGAGAACGTCATTGCGCTTGGTCCCAGCGGCACGGGAAAGACCCATGTGGCGCTCGGCCTCGGCTTGGCTGCATGCCAGAAGGGCCTGTCCGTCGGCTTCACCACTGCCGCCGCGCTGGTCAGCGAGATGATGGAGGCGCGCGACGAGCGGCGTCTGCTCCGTTTCCAGAAGCAGATGGCAGCCTGCCAGCTTCTCATCATCGATGAGCTGGGCTTCGTGCCGCTCTCCAAAACCGGCGCGGAATTGCTGTTCGAGCTGATCTCGCAACGCTACGAACGGGGTGCCACCCTGATCACCAGCAATCTTCCGTTTGACGAATGGACGGAAACCCTGGGGTCCGAGCGTCTGACCGGCGCGCTGCTCGACCGCATCACCCACCACGTCAACATTCTCGAGATGAATGGCGACAGCTAGCGTCTCGCGCAAAGTCGCGCCCGAAAGGCCGGCTGAAACCCCTCTCAAAAGATCGCCGCGCACGCATGAGACCCCCGCTCGGGCTACGCCCTCCCGGCGCTCTTATGCGCGCGCCGAACGTGGCCTGGTTTTACACCGCCGCGTGGCCTGATTTTACTCCGCGGTTGACAATATCGCCTTCGTTTTCCAAAACTACGCGCTTTATCCTCACATGACTGTGCGCGAGAATCTCGGCTTCTCACTCCTGATGCGGCGGGTACCCGCTGCGGAAGCCCAGCAACTCCTCAGTGCGGCGGTCGCATCGTTGGGTATTGAAGGCTTGCTTGAACGCTATCCGCGCGAATTGTCAGGCGGACAACGTCAGCGTGTCGCCATGGGGCGCGCGATCGTTCGCAATCCAAAGGTTTTCCTCTTCGATGAGCCGCTATCTAATCTCGATGCCGAGCTTCGTGTGCACATGCGCGCTGAGATTCGGGAGCTCCACAATCGGCTCGGTGCGACCACCATCTATGTGACGCACGATCAGGTCGAGGCGATGACGATGTCAGACAAGATCGTCGTCATGCGCGATGGAAAGATCGAGCAGACAGGAGCGCCCCTCGATCTTTATGACCATCCAGAAAACACATTCGTGGCCAGCTTCATCGGCTCGCCGTCAATGAACATCTTCCCTGTCACGATCGGAGAAAATGGCTCGATTAAGCTATCTGACGGGACGGCATTGGCCATACATGCGCCACTTCCCGCCGGTGCCGAAATGCTTTGCGGGGTTCGTCCCGAGCACATCCACCTGAGCGATAGTGGGATGCATGCTTTTGCACGTCTCGTTGAAATGCAAGGGGCTGAAACACTGATCCGGGCGAGCGTCGGCCCGTTGGATTTAGTGATTGTCGTTCACAAGCGCCTCTCGATCGCTCCTGGCGATTCCATCCATGTCGCCTTCGATCCATTGCGAATCCAATTTTTCGATCCGCAAACCAAGAAGCGGGCCAGCTTTCAATGACGTTAGACGAGTCTTCCCTCATGAATGAATCTGCTGCCGAAGCGCCTTTGCTCGGCATCGACATTGGCGGCACCAAGATTCTCGGTGGACTGGTTTCGCGCCGGGGCGAGGTCCTGTTCGAGCACAGGGTTCCCACGCGTCGCCAACATCTCCTCGCAGATCTTGTCGAAGTTGCCAGGATCATCACGGCCGAAGCGGGCCATGGCCCACGCAGCATCGGTATAGGAACCACCGGCTACATCGATCGGGTGAACGGGGTACTGGTCCAGTCCATGAATATGAACATTGGCGACGTCCCGATCGCTCAGGCGCTGTCGGACGCGACTGGATTGCCTGTCCTTGTCGAGAACGACGTACACGCGGCGACGATCGGTGAAATCCACTTCGGAGCCGGGCGATCGCACAGGGACTTCGTCGTGTTCAATGCGGGCACAGGCCTCGCCACAGGCATGGTGTTCAATGGCAAGCTCCATCGCGGCGCCAGCAACCACGCCGGTGAGAACGGTCACATTAGCTCGGACCAGAGTAGGACCACGCTGTGTCATTGCGGGCTGAGCGGCTGCACAGAGAGATTGATACACGAGGTACGCGCTGGCGCCGAGACGGTGCCCGCCTATCTGCCGCGTATTGAGCCGCCGGCCAGGAAGGAACACGGATATCTCGCACTTAGCCTTATTCAACTGGTCAATCTTCTCAATCCTGCCGCGGTCGTGCTGTGCGGCGGGATGTTCACCAGCGATCCCGCCTCAACCAACTGGGTCCGCCGTGCCGTAGCCGCACATGCGCTTCCCCATACCCTCAAGGGGCTGACGGAAATCGAACTTTCCCGCACGGCTCCCTTTACGGGCCTGGTGGGCGCCGCCGCTCTCGCCCTCGAAGCCAACGTCTAGTCCTGGAGCCGCAGCCATGTCCACACAGATGCTGAAATCGATTCTCGAACAGCCCGAAGCGTTCAAACGGCTGCTCGCTGCAGGACTCCGGGCAGAAGCATTGGTGGCCGCATTCCGAGCCCGTAAAGTTCGCAAGGTCTGGATGGTCGGATCTGGCACATCTCTTTTTGCCGCCATGATCGCCTCCCGCTCGTGGGAACGGGAACTCGGCATCGACTGCGAGGCGATAAGCTCTCTCGAATTTCTTGAAGAACCAGGATCTGGCGGGCTCGGGCCGGAGGTCATGATGCTGGCCATCTCTCAGAGCGGCGCATCCCTAATCCTTCTGGAAGGCGTCAGACACGCGAACGACGCCGGCGCTCTCACTGCGGTCGTGACCGCCCACCCAAAGGCGCCAATCTCGCTCGAGGCCAACTTCATCGTCGAGACGCATACCGGGCCGGAAACCAATATGGGCAAGACGAAAGGCTTCACCACAACCGCCTTCGCGGCCGTTCTGCTCGGACGGCGCATCGCGATTCATGCGGATTCCGACGCTGATGCCGCCTTGCGGGCACGATATCAGGGATTGCCCGCAGCCGTGGCGGAGACGATCGAAAGCAGCCGTTCAGTCGTCGCCAAGGCCGCGCAGAGGTTTCGCGACGCTGACGCGCTCTTTATCGTCGGCGCCGGCAGTCAGGTTCCTGCGGCATTGGAAGGCGCCCTGAAAATTCTGGAAGTCGCAAAGATGCCGGTCATCGCCAAGGAATTGGAGGAGATGATGCACGGCCCGTACAATGGTATCGGTGCAACCACTGGCATTGTACTTGCGGCAGATAAAATCGGCCAGCCTCATCGGCTTAAGGCCCTCGTCGAGGGCGCAAAGCTGATCGGCACGGCCTTTGTCGGTATTGCTGCCGACCAGGAGGTTGCGGGTGACTGCGGTCTGTTCGACCTCGTGCTGCCTCCCAATGATGATGAAGCGGTGAGAGCGGTGTTGGGCGTCATCCCCCTGCAGCTCCTCGCACACGATCTCGCTGCTGCGCGCGGCGCACCGATCGATACGGCGCGCTATCCGCAGCTCTATTCGGTCTTCGCATCGAAGAGCATCTACAAATGAGCGGGCGAGCGCTCATCCCACCAACAGAGGGTAAAGCCATGACAAGAATGCGCATCATCTCGTTGATTGGAATGTCCGCCTTGGCGACGAGCGCGGTAGTCTTCTCTGCCTCGGCGAAAACCGAACTCCACGTCATAGTCGCACATTACGCGACCACACGCTACCCACCTTCCAGCACGCGGCAGCGCGCTTTGAGGCTGCTCATCCCGATGTCCATGTCAATGTCGAAGACGTCAGCTGGGACAATCTCCAGCAGCGACTTGCGACTGACATCGCAGGCGGGACAGCCCCGGATGTGTCGATTATTGCCACCCGTTGGATTATGGACTATGTCCAAAACGGCATCGCCGCGCCGCTCGACGACTACATCAAGCCAGAATTTCGCAGTCGCTTTTACGAGAATCTTCTCGCGCCCGGCATCATCGGCGGAAAGACTTTTATCCTGCCGATCGGTGCCTCAACCCGCGCTCTCTATTACAACAAGGACCTTTATCAGAAGGCAGGCGTCGCCGCTGTTCCGAAGACATGGGACGAACTAAAAGCCGCCTCGGAGAAGATCAAGACAAATGGTGGTGGTGCGTACGGGTTCGGGATCCAAGGCAAGGAGATCGAAACTGATACCTATTGGTATTATCCTTTCTGGGCATACGGCGGTGAGATCGTCCAGGACGGCAAGTCCGGCATAGCGAGCGATGCCGGTATCAAGGCGACCGAACTTTACAAATCCTTCATCGATGCTGGGCTCAGCCAACCAAGCCCGACGGGCTCGAACCGGCAAGATGTCGAAACTCTCTTCAAGCAGGGTCGTGTTGGCGCCATCATCACTGGACCGTGGCTGCGCGGTCAGATCGCGACGGAAGCGCCAAACCTGAATTACGGCTTGGCGGAGACCCCGGCAGGAACGAAGCATGCAACCTGGGCCGGCACCGACAGCGTAATGCTGTTCAACTCGAGCCAGAACAAGGCCATCGCTTGGCAGTTCATCGAAGAGGGCGTTTTCTCGCCTGAGACGCACATGGAACTGACCTTGACGGAAGGCCAACTACCGGCGCTGAAGGAGACGATGAAAGACCCCCGGCTCGCCAACGATGCGTCGATCAAGACATTCGCAGACATGCTGCCTATTGCTAAGTTCGCACCTCCTCTGCCGCAATGGGAAAAGGTCGTGGCGACCACCACATCGGCACTGCAGAAGGTCTATCTTGGCCAGGCCGACGCCAAGAGCGCACTCAAGTCCGCAGCTACCGAAATTAACGGCTTGATCGCCCAGCAATAACGGATGGACCATGTCGCGTTCCCGCCTGCTCCTGCCATTGGCCATGCTGGTGCCGAGCCTTGCGTTAACTCTTTGGATCATCGGCTATCCGATGGTCGATCTGGCGCGCATGTCGGTGCATCACGTCAATCGCTTCGGGCAGGTGGGAACCTTCATCGGCTACTTGAACTTTTCTCAGGTCCTCGACGACCCTCTTTTCTGGGCCAGCTTCTGGCGGACGGTTATCTGGACGGTTTGTGTCACGGGCGGCACCATTCTTGTCTCCATCCCCGTAGCGCTGATCCTCAGCCAGGATTTTGCAGGACGCAGCCTCGCGCGTCTGATTGTTCTGCTGCCGTGGGCCGTGTCGGCGACTATAACGGGAATCGTCTGGCGCTGGACGCTCAACGGGCAGTTCGGCATGCTCAACGCATTGCTGATTAAATTTAGGTTGGTCGATCAGCCGGTCGAGTTTCTCGCCACGGGTGAAGTGGCCTTCCCCGTCGCCATCCTCATTGGCATTCTTGCTGCGTTGCCGTTAACGGTCGTCATCTTTCTTGGGGCATTCTCCTCTCAGCCCAGCGAGATTTTCGACGCCGCGCACATCGACGGAGCAGGACCGCTGTCCACGTTCCGCTATATGACGCTGCCTCTGATCAGGCCGTTCATCAACATTGCGATCGTGCTCAATGTCATCTACGCCTTCAATAGCTTCGGGATCATCTGGATCCTTACCCAAGGAGGCCCTGCGAACAGCACCGACATCCTGGTCACCTATGTCTACAAGGTTGCTTTCCAGTACGGACAGATGGCCGAAGCCTCGGCCATGTCGCTGATGATGCTGGCTTTTCTGCTGGTATTCTGCGTGCTTTACGCGCGCTTCGCAATCCGCGAGCAGGCTTGGTGAGGAGGACGGCCGTGACGCGAGCGCAACGAACAATCTTGTATTGGCTGCTTCTGTCGCCTCTGCTCGTCCTTATTCTCCTGCCTTACGTGGTCATGCTTTCTACCGCGCTGAAGCCGGCGTCGGAGGTCTTTACCTTCCCGCCGCAGTGGCTGCCACAAAATATCGACTTTTCCAATTTCACAGTCATATGGAACAAGATCGACTTTGCGCGCGCCTTGATGAACAGCCTCTACGTCAGCGTGGGAGCGACCGTTCTCACGCTCGCTCTCGCAATTCCGGCGGCCTATGCAATGGTCCGCTCGAACTTGCCTGGAAAAGGACCGTTGCGTCTGTTTCTGCTGCTCACCCAAATGATCTCGCCGGTGGTTCTAATTATTGGCATTTTTCGCATGATGGCAGCACAAGGCTTGGTCAATGATCATCTCTCCCTTATAATGGCGTATTCCGGCTTCAGCGTGGCGTTTGCGGTCTGGATGCTACAATCCTATTTCGAGACAATTCCACGTGAGATCGAGGAAGCAGCGCATATCGACGGTGCGAATTGGTTTGCCGTTCTTTGGCGCATTTTTCTCCCGTTGGCCATGCCCGCAATAGGGGTGACCGCCATCTTCACGTTCATTGCGGCTTGGACTGATTTTATCCTTGCCTTCACGCTGCTCCGTACTCCCGAGAAGCTCACAGCTACGATGAAGCTCTTCTATCTGGTCAGCGGCACCTACCACGTCGATGGAGTGGACCCCGTTTCACCGGACAGCCGGCGGTTGGGTTTTAGGCACTGAGGCGGATGAACTCACGGGGCGATTTGAAGTTCAGTCCTGAGTGCGGATGGGATTCACAATAGTCCTCGAACCAGTCCGGTAGCAAGGCGAGGATGGTGTCTGTATCGGGCAGGATGTGGGTCGCGGCGTAGTCACGTTTGAGGGTTTTGACGAAGGACTCGGACATTCCGTTGCTCTGCGGACTCCGAACCGGCGTGAAGAGCAGGGTCAGCCCGAGGGCGGCGGCGGTTTGGGCGGTCTGGCGGGCGATATAGGCACTGCCGTTGTCGGAGAGCCATTCCACCCGATGGGCTGTTCTGGTGCTGCCGAAACGGCGCTCGACCGATGTGATCATGAGATCGCACACCATTTCGGCCGCGATCCCGGCATTGGCCACGGCCAACCAGCCGATTATTTCGCGATCACAGGCATCGATGACAAACAGCACCCTGACCACCTGGCCATCGCGAGCCCGGATCTCCAGATGGTCCGAGCACCAGCGGACGTTGGATCGCAAGGCTACGACGACACCGTCATGGGTTCGTCCCGGACGGTGAGCCGTGTGACGCTGCAGCGTCAGATGGTGCTGGCGCATGACCCGCAACACTCGCTTGGCATTGACCGTCGGCTCGCTAACAAGTCGGCGTTGCCGATTGACCAATGCGGTGACGCGCCGATAGCCGTAGGTCGGACGCTTGTCGATGATCGACCTGATCTCGGCCAGCAGTTCGGCATCGTCTGGCTTGCGATAGGGACCACGCGGGACAGCCGACGTAGCGGCGCGCTCGATCAGGTTGGAGCGGGCGACACCCAAGGTTCTGGCAATGACGCTCATCGGGAACCGTCCTCGGGATCGTTCCAGGACACCAAGGGCAAGGTGTGTTTTTTTGGGCGAGCGACCTCGATGGCTTCCTTGAGGATTTCGTTCTCCATGGTCTTGCGGCCGAGCATACGCTCGAGATCGCGGACGCGTTTCTCGAGTTCACGGACCCTGGAGGCCGCCACAACGTCTTCGTCGGCTTCCACAGCGGCATGACCGCCTTCGAGCATGCGGCGTTTCCAGGCAAAGAGCTGGGAGGGAGAAATGCCCACGCGCCGGGCAATATAGGAAACGCTCATGCCAGGCTGCATGGCTTCTTCAACCAGCCTGACCTTCTCGGCCACCGACCAGCGGCGGCGGCGTTGCACTGAGGTAATGACTTCTACCCGGCTGAACGGGACATCGGAGGCTTTGGACATAGTCGTACTCATAGGCGTATGCCTATGCCTTATCGGCTATGCCAACTGTCCGGTCAAAAAGGGGTGCGCTCCAGTCGACTGGAACGAGGTGATGGCCGCAACGCTGGTCACCACCGTTCCGATTGCCGCCATTTTCCTGCTTCTGCAGAGGCAGATTGTCGGCGGGCTGGCGCTGGGCGCCGTGAAGTAGCGCCTTACTACCACGGTTCGGATGAACACGAGCGCGTGCAGCGGCACTTTAGTTACAGCGATCGCATTCGCTATTACTGGCCGCTGCCGGACGCGCCCGTATGGATATGCGCTATTGGAACGGTTTGGAGATTCGTTGTTGCTACAGACACTGATCAGCCAATTCCTTGCCAGGTACTACGTGGATGTGGAAGGCACGGTGCAGCCCACCGCACGCCGACTGATAGCAGCATCGGTCCAATCAGTTCTTAATAACTATGGCCGGGCCACGCTCGCGGGCTGAAACCGGTCAATTGCGGCGGGTACGCTCGAAACGACATTCTTCTTGAAGAGAAGCGAGAAGCTTGCGCTAGTCGCATCGAAAAGAGCCAGTGAAGCAGCGCCCAACGCAGGGATGGCGGGGCCGATGCTCGATTTTACGATGCGCGACGCCCCATCTTCCCGACGGCTCGCGACACTGCGCGGCAAAGGCTCGATCCGCGCCATGATTGCATCAAGAAGAGGCTCGGGAATGATCCCACCAAGCAGGATTGTCTCGGGATCGAATATATTCTCCAGATTGATAATCGCCGTCGTCAGATGAATTGCCGCCGAATCGATCCAATGCAAAATCCTAGGATCGCCGTCATCGAAAGCGCGTAGGAGTGCCTCCTGCGTATTGGCGTTGTCGGCGCGGTGTTCGATAGCCCGAAGAGCCGACACCATTGAGGTATATTGCTCAAGGCAGCCGCGATTTCCGCACGAGCACAACCTTCCGCCCGCTTCCACAATCATGTGGCCGAATTCGCTTGCTCTTCCTCGGCTGCCGCGAAAAGGCTGCCCTGAATTGATTATGCTGCCCCCAATACCGACACCGAAATAGATATAAACGAAGTCACGAAACTTGCGCCCTTTGCCATAGAAAGCTTCACCGATCGCGGCAGCCCGCGCATCGTTGTCGGTAAATATCGGGATACCGAGCATCGGCTCCAACTGGCGTTCGAATGGAAAGCCATACCAGTGCGATGTAAAATCATCGAAGGCAAGACCGACGAAATTTCCATGTGTCGTCAGCCCGGTCATGGCAATGCCCGCTCCGAGGATACGGTCAACGGGAAGAGGTGTCTGCTTGCGCAGCGTTGTTATGGAAGAGGCTATTCGCGGCAGAACAGACTCTGGCGACGTATCGTAGAGCCGGTCTTCTAATTCGTCCAACAGGTTGCCGGCGATATCGACCAAAACGGTGAAAATCCTTCGATTGTCAATGGAAACGCCAAAGGCGTAACCCCCTTTCGGATTGAGGCGCAGGTCGGCTGGAGGTTGCCCGCGACCGTTGCCCGACCGGCGTTCCGCGACGACAAGCCCGACCTCAGTCAAGGCGGCTGAGATGTTCGATATCGTTTGGGGCGCCAGACCTGTCAATCTCGTCAGTTCGGCTCGGGAGAGAGCGCCATGCACCCGGATAGCCTCGAGGACGAGCCTGCGATTATACGCGTGTCCTTGATCGAGATTAGTGCCGCCAAAACTCATAGCTCGTCGACCTTGTTATGAAACGCGCTTATCACGTGCGATCTTACTACGCCAAGATAAAGCTGTGTCATACGTCCTCAGTGAGAAACCATGGTTGCCGGAAGAAAACCGGGCGGCTAGCCTGGAGACCATGGCTGATGGTGGCCCATTAACGCCTCTTTTCAGGGCGAAGGTCATCCCGGTACGGTCGGCCGATAGCGGATCGCGGACGATCCGCGGCGGCTCGTGCTGGCGCTTGATGCCTGTCGCCATGACCCTCATCATAGAAGCCCCGCATCCCGTAGGGCTTCAGCAGCCCATCAATTCCAGAACCGACCGCCCTTCTGAACATCTTCTCGGACGGATTGAAGAGGACGGTTCTAGGCACTGCGGACAAGGCCAGTACGGGGCCAGGGATTAACGTTGAAGGTCTGTTTCCTGAGTTCGCCATGTGGAACGCAGGTCTCTCCCGCGACGACTGGAAAGCCATGGACGTGATCTCGGAAATTCAGGACTACGGTACCGTCAGTTGGAGCGGCCGAAACTTGAACGGAATCTTTGTTAAGACGACCGTGAAAATGTCAAGCGCGCAGCGCGGGCAGTACAAGGACGAATGCTTCGTGTTTGGTGCCGTTGTCGACAACGAGTCAAGATGGTTCGCAATCCATATGAGTCAAAGTGTGATGCGGATACGTCCGCCAACTGGGCAGTCGGGCACGAACTCAAAAGTCTTTGGGTCGCGAATTAAGCCCGGGTGATATGGCCCTTCTTCAGGGAGCTCTCATCGAGCGATATGACCCGACGCTCCCGATGGGTTTCCACTTCGTCTGCTTCTGTGAAACAGCGACCTCCCAGGGTGTTCACTGGCAATGTCAGCTCTCGGGGAGCGATAGATGCAGCTTCTACGGCCGAGATGGCATTACTGCCATACAGCCTGATTGTTCTGTGACGAATCCGTCGTTTTGATAGACCACCGCGCGAGGACGCTAGGTTGGCCCTTGCTCAGCGCTCGTAATCATTGTCGTTCGAGCGCTGCGTCTTTTTGTCCTGCTCTTCAGCCTGCTGAGCTTTCTCCTTTTTGGCATCCTTCTGCTTGGCTCTCTCCTGCTCGGTGCCGGTGCGCGGCTGCTCCGGCTGGCGGGGATCGTCCCGGGTTGGAAGGTCTCGTCCTCGCGCCTCGCGCTCGGGGATCGGCTCGCCACCGCCACCACCCCGACGCTGTTGCTGCCGCTCGAATTGCAGCCGTGCGAGACGGTCGTGCATCTTGTCGTTGACCTCGTCACGATACTGTTCGAACTGCCCTTTTTGCGCCGGCGGCAGCGTTTCGCGGATATTGTCGAGAGCCTGATTGACGCGGGCCATCTGACGCCGCATTTCCAAGGGGGTTTGCGCCATATCCAAATCTCCTATCAGTGCATTTAATTCTCTCATACCGGGATGGGACAGGAAAGACTTCTGACCCGTTTGATCAGCTCCGCGACCCGCGGCAGGACCTGGCTGCCCCTCCCCTGCTCGATCGCGACGGAACCGCAGAACATTGTTGCCGATCGACTCCGCTGCCGTGAGAGCCTGACCGACTACGCCCGCCGTCCGCATCGTCGTCACAGTCTTTTGCCATGCGGCAGCTATTGCTTCGCCGTTTACGACAAGAGATTGTCCATCCAAACGGCGTTGCCGTTTGGCCTCCACTCGCTCGATCGTCCTGGCGCTGACCCGGTAGCGCGGATCGCTCTGGGCGCGGCTGTAGGCCCCGGCGTGCTCCTTCGTGAAGGGCCGCGTCATCGCATGGTCCATGCGCCGCGTCGCCACCATCGCAATGCCGTTCTCGCGTGCCTTTTCCGCAAATGTCTCGCGCCAGGCGGCCAGATCTGGCTTGTAGAATTTCAGGCGCTCGCCGTCGGCTGACCTTGCCTGCACCATCGCATGGATATGGACGTGCTTGGTGTCCTTGTGATGCGCCAGGACGAACTTGTATCCTGGCGCGTGCTCCTCGAGCACGGCGCGCGCCGCGGCCATGACGGCGTTGGCATCGGTGCCGGCTCTTGCCGAGAAAAGTAGGTGATAGGCGTTTCGGCGCTCACGCCCCGAAAACTGCGGGCGCCATTGTTCGTAGACTGAAGCCGCCGCCTTCGTGGCATTCTTCGCCCCAAGGACAGGCTCACCATTTGCGTGGCGGACCTGGCTGTGGGTGCGGATGAACTTCTGCAAAAAGTATTTCGCTTTGGGCTCACGGCTGACGGCCGCCGTTACCTCTGCCTTGGCGACCACCCCCGCCGCGCCCATGGCTTCAGACAAGCGCACCTCTATCTTGTCGGGCGCCTTGCTCCGCGAATTTTCCCGACCGCCGGCCAGGACTCTTGCAAGCGGTCCGGCCCGCTCATCGGTGTGCGCGTAAACCTGCACCGTCTGTCCATCCTGCGCATAGATGAAAGGTTTTGAACCGAAGGCCTTGTTCAGCGCCTCGCTCAAGGCGGCATCGGTGACCTCGCCGGCGAGCTCGAAACGAACCTCCAGGAAATTGGTGTTTTCCAGGGGCGGTTCGAACGTCTGGCAAAACGTCTCCAGGAACGCTTTTCGTGCGCCGCCTGTCGCAAGGATCTGCCCGTGCTCGTCAAAGATCTCGATGTCGTGTTTCTCGCCTTTTTCGTCCTCGCGCTTTCCGATGTAATTGAGCAGCCGGGCGGCGGCTTCCTTGGTCGATGGCGGATTGGGCATAACCTTGAACACAGCAGGCTGCGCGCCCGCCGCATAGCCTGCCCGTGCCGCCACGGCCCGCGCCTGATAGACCGCCCGCGCCGCTCGTCCTGTACCGCTTAGACGACCCCCACCACGGCCGCCGCCACCGCCGCCGCCGCGCCGCTTCCAATCTTCCTCCTCTTCCGGCCGGAAACCCGCGAGCGTGGCGCCATAGACCATGATCGACGCGCTAGCGGCCTTGGGCGAGCTCGCAGCTATGAACTTCGGAGTCCCGCTGGAGACGGAGCTCCCCATCACTCCTGTCCCTGCCGGCGACGAACGAGGGGCGTTCCTGCCGCCTGCTATTGTCGACCCGGCTTGTCCTTGGCCCAGCCGTCCGCCGCCAAGGGTCCGCTGAGAGCTCTTCATTGCCTGGAATTCGCCGGCCTCGCGTCGGGCCCCCGCCAGGAACTTGTCGTCGTCCATCTCCTCACGCTTCACGCCGGCAGCGCCCCGCAGATAGCGTTCGATCTCGGCCGCGTAGCCAGCAAGACGACCGCTCATGGCTTGGCCTTCCTCGCCTTGCGGGACCCGACGGTCATCGCCTTCAGTTCCTCGCGAAACTGCCGCACGAGGTCGCCCACGGCGATCAGCGCCTGCTCAAGATCCTCATCCTGGGCAACTCGGCCGTCGTTCATGGCGCGCACGGCCTGATTGAAATTTATGCCAACGCGCCGCAGCTGATCGGTCATGTCCACGATCGCCGGTCGCAACGCCTCTGATGCAACAGGCAGGTGCCCCGCCTCTGCCCGCACCAGACGCCGGACGACCTCGCTGACGGTTACGCCGTCCCGCCCGGCAACGGCTTTGAGGCCGACCAGCTCGTCAGCCGAAAACCGGATGTGCGTCACCTCGCCATAGCGTCCTGACGCGCTCTTCACCGCTGGTTTCTGGGCGTCTGCATCCATCTCTCAAGCCCGCTTGCGGGCGCTAAGGCCCGCCAGGGCCGCGCCGCCTATTTTGTGTGTATCACAAAATAGGCTATCCTGCCAATAGAAAGAGCGGACGTCCCTCCACGCCGCTAGCCCAGTTTTCAACTCCAGACCGCCGGCGCGCAACGTCGCAATGTTTCCACCGTGATTTGTTGTGATGTGTCCATGTTGCGTTGAAGACTTGTCTCCATGTTAACATGGAGACATCCGAGCCGTTCGCAGACGGGTATCGGCCCACCGGATCCGCTGATCACTGAAGATAGCAGCGCGCAAAAATTGCGCCTGCGATCGAGTCTTTATGATGCGCGCTTGGGTTGCCAAACCGGTTCGGCCCGTTGACTATGTCACCATGTTTCGACCGTGACATCATCTCATGTGTCCATGATGACTTGTTAACATGGATACATGGAGACAGCGTAGCGCCGGAAGGAGGCCACCATGATCATCACCGCTGCGATCCCCAAGGGCGGCACTGGCAAATCAACGCTGCTACGCACCCTCGCATCCGTCGCGCTGCATCGGGGTTATTCGGTCAGTCTTATAGATGGCGATCGGCGGCAGAACATGAACCGCTGGTTCCAGATGCTGGGCGACGCTGGCAACCGTCCTGACAGGCTCCAGCTGGTAAGCGCGATGACCCCGCAGGAAATCCTCGACGCCGCCGTTATTCACAACGGCGAGCGCTCCGTCGTATTGATCGATACGGAAGGCACCACGAATGACAACCTCATGGCCGGGCTCTTCGCGGCCGATATCGTAGTCGTGCCGGTCTATTTTGCCCTCGACGATGTGACCGCCGCCATCCAGATCACCGACCACTACATTCCGCTGGCGGTCGAGAGCCGAGGCAGACCGCTGCCTGCGGTCTTCGTGCTGACCAAGCAGACCATCATCGATGGCAGGGCACGAGCCCTGATCGAACTGCGCTCCATCATCCAGGCCAACGGCACGCCGATTGCAGAACACGTCCTGCACAATCGTGTTGCCTACCGCGACCTACAGACCGGGCAGACCCTTTACAGCCCCGCGGTGCCCGATGCGAAGGCAGTTGCCGAGAGCGAAGGAGTCTTCGACGACCTTCTGCAAACTTTCATCGAAGCCACAAGGAATGCGGCATGAGTGAAGAAACCGCGACGAAACCCGCTGACGACAAGAAAGCCCGCATGATGAAGGCGATTTCCACGCAGCCGCCGGCGCTGCCGAGCATGTTCATCACACCGAAGGTGGAGACGTCAGGGACCAAGGAGCAAGCTCCGCCACAGGTGCAGGAACCGACAAAGCCGTCCCCGGCAGTCGGGCCCGATTTCCGCAAGCTGCTGCGACAGGGCCAGAAAAAGGACCCCATCGCCGGAAAGAAGATTCGCGAGGAGGAAATGGTTCGCTGCGGGTACTATCTGACGGCCGTGGAGCAGCGCCAGTTCAAATTGCTGGCGATCAGCAATGGGCACAGCATGACCGAACTGCTGCGAAAGGCTGTCCAGGACTATATCCGCATTCATAAGCACAAACTGCCGAAGGAATAATCGGCGGTTTGGAGTCGCTGTCTCTTGCTGTAGCGGGTGATGTTCGTGGCTCTTTTGCAACGTGCAAAAAAAAGGCCGCGACGGAACACTCCGTCGCGGCCCTGGGACGTGTTGCCTACTTGGGTTGGTTGAGGTGTTTCAGCACCTGGCCGAAGATTGTGTCTCGCACCGGACGCCCGCAGGCTGCCGCTTTGTCGTCGACCAGCTTTGCGGCCAGTTTGGGCGACAGCGGCATGAAGTCGTAGCCGTGTGAGATGGCAGCGCGGTGAAGATCCTCAAGCGTTTCGAAAGCGCGATCGTGGGTGCCGAGCCAAAGACCGGGCTCGTCGGTTTCTTCGTGCGGGAACGCTTGAAGGAAGTAGGTTCGAAGTGGCGGGTCGTAGCCGATGACAGCGTCTGGATCCGAGCGGACTTTTCCGGTGGTACCAGTGACAGTGATGGTGTGGCGGCTCATTGCAACCTCCTTTTTGCCGGTGGGAGCCGGCCCCTCGAGGGGCCGGCCACCGATGCCTCACTGGGGGTTGTTCCAGAGGATGACCTTCTTGTTTTCCTCGCCACCCGGGGCCGGAGCGAGGTTGCCGAAGATGACGCCGATCTCGGGGGCTTCCAGCTTGACCGAGAGGTATTCCTCGCCCGAACGCTGGGAGATGCGGTGCCAGCCGGCTCCGATCTCGAAGCCCGTGCGCTTGTTGACGATCCGGTAGTCGGGGGCGTCCTCGCGCGACTTGTTGGTGTTCGGAATGAGGGTGATCGGGGCATTGACCCGGAGCGTGGCAAAGACGCCTTCCATCGAGCCGTCGGCCTTGGTGGTGAGGTTTGCGATCGTGGTGGCCATGGTAGTTCTCCTTCGGTTGCATCGGGACCATTCCCG
>NZ_SCNN01000044.1 GCF_005503535.1 Mesorhizobium comanense
GATTCAGCCTGGATAATGAAGTCGTAACCCGGACGCTCCTCCAGCTCGTGACCGCGGCCATAACCCGATATGGAACAATAGATGAGCCGAGGGTTGATGTCCTTCAGATCGTCATAGGTGAGCTTGAATTTCTTGAGCGAGGCCGGGCGGAAGTTCTCGATCAGGACATCGCTCTTTTTTGCGAGTTCAATGATCAGATCTCTTCCTTCCGGCTTGCCGATGTCGATCGCAACGCTCTTCTTGTTGCGATTTGCGCCCAGATAGTAGGTTGAAACACCCTCCACAGCCGGCGGCATCCACGTCCGGGTGTCGTCCCCGGTTCCAGGTTGCTCAATCTTCAGCACGTCAGCACCGAGATCACCCAACGTCATTGTTGCCCAGGGGCCGGCCAAAACGCGAGACAGGTCGAGAACCTTGATTCCGTTCAGTGCGACGCTCATCGGAAACGCGATCCTTCCTCTATCCGTTTCAACAAAATATCGGAGAAAGGCCTACGCGGATAAGGCGGGGCAGCTCTTCTCCTCACGGTGAATCGAGCCGCTTAATGCACCAGACTGCTCGGGCGGAAGCGACCTAATTACTTACCGTCCGAACAGTATATAACTGATAGCGGCATGTCAATCGCCATGCCGCTCAGAATTTAGTGTCTTGGAGGCTACACGATAGCGTTGTGGCGCACCGCACAACCGGAGCCGCGGACGGCCTAGGAGGAAGTGTGTAAGGTTTTGGAGATAAACTTTTTGAAGCGGTCCGGTGCAGCTTCAGAGAAGAGTTTTGCGGGCGGCGCGTCCGCGATGAGCGTACCCTTTTCCAGAAAAATGATGCGGTTCGAAACCTCCCGTGCGAAATTGATCTCGTGGGTGACAATGAGCATTGTTCGTCCCTCTTTAGCCAGATCTCGAATGACCTTCAGGACCTCCCCGACAAGCTCCGGGTCTAGCGCCGATGTCGGCTCATCGAACAGGATGGCTGCTGGCCGCTGAGCAAGCGCCCTTGCAATCGCTGCGCGTTGCTGCTGCCCGCCCGATAGGTGTCTGGGGTAACTGTTGGCTTTGTCGGAAAGCCCCACCTTCGCCAACAGTGACATTGCTTCGTCCACACATTCCGTTTTTGAACGCTTCTGAACATGGACCGGCGCTTCAATGACGTTTTCGAGGATCGACATGTGTGGCCATAGATTGAAGCCTTGGAACACCATCGCGACGTCTGACCGAATCCGGTCGAGCTGTTTTCGATCCGCGGGACGGGTTCCATTCTTGGTCGTTCGCATGGCGATTTCCTCGCCCCGGATGGCGATTGTTCCCGCGCTCGGGGTTTCGAGCATGTTGATGCACCGGAGCATTGTGGACTTGCCAGAGCCCGACGATCCAAGGATCGAGACCACCTCTCCTTCATGTGCTTCGAACGTGATGCCCTTTAGCACCTCAAGATCGCCAAAGTTTTTATGGAGGTCGCGAATGGAAATTACGGGAACGTTATTCGTCTCGATTGACGTCATGGCCGCGCCTCAATGTTTGTTTTGACGGGGAGATCGCGCTGATGCGGTGACAGACGGTATTCAAGTAGAGCGATCAGGCGGGTTATTATGAAGTTGAGCGTCAGATAAATTGCACCAGCGACGATAAACACTTCGAAAGCGCGAAATGTCTGGGAGATTAGCTCCGCAGCTATACCAGTTACTTCCATGATGGTGATGGTGGAAGCGAGGGAAGTTGCTTTTACCGCGAGAATGACTTCATTGCCGTAGGCTGGCAAAGCCTGCCGGAATGCGATCGGAAGGATGATGCGCCTGTACAGTAGAAAACCGGACATGCCGCAAGCCCTTGCCGCCTCAATCAATCCGGCCGAAACGGACTTTAGCCCTCCGCGGATGATCTCACTTCCATAGGCGCCGACGCTAAGCACTAGAGCAGTGATGGCGCACCAGTAAGGTTCACGGAAAAACGGCCAGACACCCCAACTCTGGAGTTCGTGACGGAACTGTCCGAGGCCGTAGTAGATGATGAACATCTGCAGGAGGAGCGGCGAGCCGCGTATGCAAAAGACGAAAAAGGCAACGCATTGGGAAGCGACGGGGACCCGCAGGTGCGCAACAATCGCCAGGGCTGTTGCCAGGACTGTCCCGACAAGTATCGCCGTTGCGGCCAATTCGAGCGTAATAGGCAAACCGGCAATGAGCCTGACGAAAGCCTGCCAGAGAAAACCGAAATCGATCACTGTTTAGCCCCCCATCCTGCACGCAGAGCGATACTCGGCGAAGCGGAAGAGAAGCGACGAGACCACGGTGATTGTCAGATAGAGCAGTCCAGCCGTGATAAAGAACTCAAACGGTCGGCGCGTTGAACCCGAAGCCATTTGAGCTTGCCGAAGCAGTTCCACAAGCCCGACGACCGAGATGAGGGCCGTCTCTTTCAGGGCCAATTGCCATGTGTTGCCGAGGCCCGGCAATGCGTAGTGCAGTACCTGTGGTGCAACGACGCGCCTGAACAGTAGCCAACGGCCCATGCCAACCGCATGAGCCGCCTCGATACTGCCCTTGGCGACAGTGTTGAAAGCGCCTCTAAGCACTTCAGCTTGATAAGCGGCAGAAATGATCCCGATCGCGAGAACCCCAGTAGCGAACGTAGGCATTCCAACAAAACCGTTCGCCCCGAAGAAGCCGGCGAAGGTCGACAAAAGTGAGTTTCCGCCGAAGTAGAGTAGATAGATGACCAGAAGATCAGGCACGCCTCGCAGTGTGGTCGTGTAAGCGTCGGCGACGCCACGAGCCAAACGGATTGGTGACATTTTTGCCCAGGCAACGAGGCTGCCAAGAATAGACCCGATGAGGAACCCCAAAACGGCGATAGCGGACGTGACGCCCGCGCCAGCGATGAGGACACGACCCCATCCTCCTTCACCAAAACCAACAAGATCAGTGTAATTCATGCAGCCAACCCACAGCTTGTCCAATACACTGCGCATTTTCAGAAATTACGGATGTGAAGGGCACAGTGGCGGCCTGATCGAATTGGGGATAGCCCAATTGTCGAACTACGAGACACCTGCACGGCCGCGCTCCCTCAGCCACGCTCCTCCAGCGGCATCACAGTTCGCACAAAATATTTTTATTGCAAGGAATATTTTTATTAGATACAAAGTTTTTGTTCGATTGAAGTTTGGACGCGTCGAGAAAGTGTGCCAGGTCAATCAGACAGTCCGTCGGACGACCGTATGTCGGCGTCGCCAGCCGCCGGCGGTCATCACGGAATTGCATAAATATTTACATCCGTTAAAAGTTTTCAGCGCGTTGAAACTCAAAACGGTGTGAGGCCATGATCAATCAAAAGTCTGGGGGGAGGCATGCAGGAATGGGCTTGCGGGAGCGCCAACGCCTAATAAGGCGGGAGAACATTCTCGCTGCGGCGAGTGATTTGTTCGCGGCACACAGCTTCAATGAGGTTAGTCTCGAAGCCGTCGCCGCGCGCGCTACCGTCTCCGTCCCCACCATCTACTCCTTTTTCAAATCGAAGCACGATCTGCTGCTAGGCTTGCTTGAGGAGGACAGGCATATCCTTGAGCCGAATTTGGCGCGCGTTGTGGAGCGGCTGCCAAACGATCCTGTCCAGGCGATGGTGCTGATCGCCAAATCGGTCCTTTTGGATGGATATGATATTTCAAGAAAAGGCGTGTGGAGGGAGATCCTGGGGGGATCGATACACATGGGCCCTGAGCAGCGCAGCCAGTTCCGTGAGCTCCTCTCGATTACTGCAAAACATGTGCGTGTCGCTTTGAACAAGCTTCGTGGGACAGGCTCGATCCATGATGATGTTGATCTGGATAGCGCAGCCCGCATTATCCATAGCGTCATACGGCACGTATTTGTCCTTTACATAACCAGTGAGGAAGCAACGGTCGATGATCTCACCGCCATGCTTGAAGAAGACCTGAAGACTGTCCTGTTTGGCATTGCGATAAGAGCTTAGCCCCTACGCATCCGCAAATCATGGATATCAAGACCTTGGATGGGGTCCGTAAAGGTCTCACCAGGAGCGGTGCATCTGTGCGTTTTTTCTGACGCCCTGCATGGATGTACGTGAAGGCAACGCAACAACATTCACACTGAGGAGGACTATCGATGAAAAAATTCTTGTCCAATCTACTTATCGTAGGGGCCTTTGTACTCCCCACGATGCCGGCGCATGCCGGGGAGTGGAAGAAGATCGTGATCGGCATGGACGTCAGTTATGCTCCCTGGGCATATACCGATGCCAACGGCAAATTCCTGGGATACGAAGTCGACCTCGCGAATGACCTCTGCAAACGCATGGAGGTCGAATGCGAACTCACATCGCAGCCTTGGGATACCATCATTCCCAGCCTGCAGGCCGGGAAGTTCGACGCCATCATCGCGGGAATGAACATCACGGAGGAGCGGCTGAAGGAGATCGATTTCTCTGTCTCTTATGCGGCGAGCCCGCGCGCTTTCCTGACGACGAAGTCGAGCAAATTCGCAAATCTTCCGCTTGGCGAATCCATCCTTGATCTGGAAAAGGACGCCGATTCCGCGACCAAGCAGATCGACGCGGTCCGCTCCGAACTCCCTGGCTCGACGCTCGGCGTGCTGACCGCTTCCGCCAACACCCTCTTCGTCGAGAAGAACTTCGCCGACGTCGCGGAGATTCGGCAATACAAGACAGCCGAACAATACGTACTCGACCTCCAAGCCGGCCGCATTGATATCGCTTTCGATACACTGCCCTACCTGATGGGTGTTCTCAAGGGCGCGGATGGCGGCGATATGGTTGTCGTCGGGCCGAAGCTTGCGGGCGGCCTGCTAGGTGCTGGCGCCGGCGTTGGCCTTCGCAAGAGCGATGCGGATCTCAAAGCAATGTTCAACAAGGCTATTGAGGACGCGAAGAAGGACGGAACGATCAAGGCGCTCACCATCAAATGGTTCGGCGCGGATCTTTCGCCGACGTAAACTTGCAGAATATTCCTTCAGACCGCATGTCGTCTTTACATACCGACTAGTCGCTTAATAATTCAAACTCAATGGAGATGATTCTTCATGTATTTCAACTTAAACCGACGGGCATTTTTCGCAGTAACTGCGCTTTGCCTGACATCCCTGACCGCTCTGGAAGCCACGGCCGCAGCCGACGTCTTGCCGTCGACAATCGCCGGAAAGGGTGAACTTGCGATTGGTCTCGAGTCGACCTATCCCCCCTTTAATTTTCAGGATGAATCCGGCAATCTCGTCGGGTTCGAGGTCGATTTTGCTAACGATCTCTGCAAGAGGCTCGGACTGACGCCTAGATATGTGCCGACACAGTTTGACGGCATTCTCGCGGCTCTCGCGTCTGGTAGGCTCGACGTCGTGATCAATCAGATCACCATCACTCCGGAACGTCAGAAGAACTACGATTTCTCGGTTCCATACACGATCACCAAGATCCAGATGGTCACTCGGAAAGAACTCGCAGCCGAGCTGACGGCACCTGAAAAGCTTTCAGGGCGCGCCGTTGGCGCGGTGCTCGGCACGAACTTCGAGCAATGGGTTCGTGCCAACGTCCCTGACGCGGACGTCAAGACCTACGACCTCGACGCCACCATGTATCGCGATTTGAAGGCGGGCCGGATCGACGTGGCCCTCAACGACACGATGGTCGCGGCGAGTCTGATCAAAAAAGCCGATTCGGGCTTCGTCACGGCGGGCGAACCGTTCGCCCCCCAAGAGCAGGCGGTCGCAATGCGAAAAGAACCGGCACTGAAAGCTGCCATCGACAAAGCCATCGAAGAAATGAAAGCCGACGGCACTTTGACGGCCATGTCGATCAAATGGCTCGGTGTCGATGTCTCGAAGTGAGACTGTGCGTTCCTACCATCAAGCAGGAGAGCTGCGAATGCAGCTCTCCACAAAGAAAGTGAATGAAGATGACGATGATACCCAACTCCAATGAAGCGCGGGATATTGCGTACCACTTCCACGCCTATACTGACGCCCGGAAGCATGAAGCGACGACGCCGCTTATCATTGACCGGGCTGAGGGGGCTTACGTCTACGACAGCAACGGGAAGCGCTACCTTGAAGGCATGGCCGGCCTTTGGAGCGTCGCCGTCGGCTTCGGCGAGCGGCGTCTCGTGCAAGCCGCTGCACGGCAGATGGAACGCCTGAGCTTTGGCCACAATTTTACTAGCCGGACGCATATGCCGGCGATCGATCTTGCGGAAAAGCTAGTAGAGATCGCCCCGGTCCCGATGAGCAAGGTGTTCTTCACGAATTCCGGTTCCGAAGCCAATGATACCGCAATCAAGATGATCTGGTACAGGTCGAATGCGCTCGGCCAGTCCCAGCGGAAAAAGCTTATTGCCCGAGAACGCGCCTATCATGGTGTCACGCTGGCCTCGGGCAGCCTGACCGCTTTCTCCTACAATCACGAATCCTTCGACATGCCCATTGCCAACGTCCTACGTACGGGCAGCCCCCATTTCTGGCGCGATGCGGAACCTGGTGAAAGCGAAGAGGATTTTGCATCCAGAAGGGCGAACGAACTGGAGAAGCTGATCCTCGATGAAGGTCCGGAGACAATCGCTGCCTTCTTCGGCGAGCCGGTCCTCGGCGCCGGAGGTGTTGTCGTTCCTCCGCGGACCTACTGGGAGAAGATTCAGGCCGTTCTGCGGAAATACGATATACTGTTGGTCGCTGACGAGGTCGTGTGCGGCTTCGGCCGAACCGGTAACATGTTCGGTTCCCAGACGTACGATATCAAACCGGACATTATGGTTCTCTCGAAGGCGCTCTCCTCGTCATACCTTCCGATTTCCGCTCTGCTCGTGAATGACAAGGTGTACCAACCGATTGCTGATGAGAGCCATCGCATAGGCACCTTCGGCCACGGCTTTACCGGCGGTGCGCATCCGGTTGCGGCGGCCGTGGCACTCGAAAACATCGCCGTCATCGAAGATCGCGACCTCGTCGGCAACGCATCACGCGTCGGTCAATACCTGCGTGACGGCCTGCAACGTTTCTCGGATCATCCGTTGGTGGGAGAGGTTCGTGGCGTTGGATTGGTCGCCGCCGTGGAACTGTTCAAGCAGAATTTCCCAAATGCAGCCGGCCTCAAGAACGGAGAACTGGGCGCCAAGGCAAATGCGTATCTCGCCGAGGAGGGCGTGCTTTTGCGCGCAGCCGTCGACGCGCTCACGATTTGCCCGCCTCTCACGATCACCGTGGGGGACGCAGACTTCTTAATCGAGAAGATCGGCAAGGTTCTCAATCGAGTTACAGCGGAACTCGCCGCATAGCGTACGCGAAATACGGATGGCAGACCACGACAGCGTAGCGGACCGGAGTTTCATGCCCCGGTCCGCATTCGCAGCGATGCTGACGGGACTGATGATCCAACGGCTCGAATTCATTCGGTATTTTTCGAATCGGGTCTCCTGGCTTATTTACTTACCGTCCAAACAGTATATAAATGCTTTAAATGCCATTGGTGGCGCAAGCAAACAGGTGAGACTACATGGCTCTCGATTCAGACACGATGAATGAACTGGTGAATACGGTCGGGCGTTTCGTTAGAGAGCGTCTTCGTCCTCTCGAGGAACAGGTCGCCGATAACGATGCTATCCCGGTCGAAATCCGCCAGGAGATCGCGAATTTAGGTCTATTCGGCCTGACGATTCCCGAAGAGTACGGTGGCCTTGGTCTCAATATGGAGGAAGAAGTCCGGATCGCACTGGAGCTGGGCAAGACCTCTCCCGCCTTCCGCTCGCTTATCGGGACCAATAACGGTATCGGCTCGCTCGGCCTCATTCTCGACGGCACGGAAGAGCAGAAGCAGCGGTATTTGCCTCGCCTTGCCACCGGCGAACTCATCAGCTCATTCGCGCTGACCGAGCCGGAAGCTGGCTCGGATGCTGCGTCGGTACGAACCACTGCAAAGCACACTGAGAACGGCTATGTGATAAATGGCACGAAACGCTTCATCACAAACGCCCCTCACGCCGGTCTTTTCACCGTTTTCGCACGCACTGACGCCTCGAAGCCCGGCGCCCAAGGTGTCTCGGCGTTTCTGGTCGAAGCAGGAACGCCCGGCCTTTCGCTCGGCCCCATCGACCGCAAGATGGGTCAGAAGGGCTCTCATACGTCGGATGTGATTTTGGAGGATTGCCTGGTCCCGTTCGACGCGCTTCTCGGCGGCGTTGAGAACCAGGGCTTCCGTACAGCCATGAAGACGTTGGATCGCGGTCGCCTGCACATCTCGTCGATCTGTGTTGCAATGGCCGAACGCTTGATCGAGGACAGTTTGCGCTATGCAATGGACCGCAAGCAGTTCGGACAACCGATCGCCGAATTCCAGCTCATCCAGGCGATGCTCGCCGATAGTCGCACGGAAGCCTACGCCGCACGTTGCATGGTGCTGGAAACTGCACGGCGCCGTGATGCAGGCCAGGACGTGACGACCGATGCCGCGTGCTGCAAGATGTTCGCAAGCGAGATGGTCGGTCGAGTCGCCGACCGCGCCGTGCAGATTCATGGCGGAGCCGGCTATATGGCCGAATACGGCATCGAACGGTTCTATCGCGATGCTCGGCTGTTCCGCATCTACGAGGGCACCACGCAGATCCAGCAGATTGTGATCGCCAAGAACATGATCAAGGCCGCCTCGTAAGCGTCCCCTCACTCAGCCTTCGTTCTTCGGCGGGCTTGCAAGCACGGCGTCGGAGGGAGGCTGGACCGACGGCTCGAACAATCCTTACGGAGCCCGCTATGACTACAGAGACCCCCTCGCCCCTCGTTCAGAAATTTGGCTCAGGTCTTACCACCACCGAAATCGTTGATGGTGTCGGCCTGGTTTCGATCGACAATCCGCCTGTCAATGCGCTCTCGCGCGATCTCCGCGAAGCTATGATCGACGCCATCAACCATCTCGCTGCGAAACACGACGTTCAGTCGATCGTCCTTCTTGGAAAAAACGGTACGTTCATCGCCGGAGCCGACCTAAAGGAGTTCGGCAAACCCCTGACCGATCCCACATTGCCGGATGTCATTGAAACCATCGAGCAGTGCTCGAAGCCAGTCATCGCGGCAATCGAAGGGGCGGCACTCGGCGGTGGCTACGAAATCGCCCTCGGTTGCGACGCGCGGATCGCGACGGAAAAGGCTGCCGTCGGACTGCCGGAAGGAACCTTCGGAATAATTCCAGGTGCCGGGGGCACCGTCCGACTGCCTCGGGTGACTGATGCCGTCACCGCACTCGACATGATCGCGTCTTGCCGTCAAGTCAAAGCTCCAGAAGCCAAGAACCTCGGCCTCATCGACGCTATTGTTGGGAAAATTCCAGACGATGCGATTGCCTATGCTCGTGCCTTCGGGACCACGAAGATCAGATTAAGGGACAGAGAACCAAAGCCCTTCGATCACAAGGCGTTTGACCTTGCCGTCCAGCAGGTCTTGAAACGCGGTCGCGGGCGACCCTTCGTCTTCGACCAGACCGAAGCAATCTGGCAGGCAGTCACGGTTCCCTTCGATGACGCGCTCGCGTCAGCCCGCACCGCATTTCGGCGCCTCCGCGATTCCGATGAGTCGGCGGCCCTGCGGCATCTTTTCTTTGCGGAAAGGCAGGCCGCGCGTGTCGAGGGCCTCGCGGACGCTTCGCCCTTGTCGATCGAGACAGTCGGTATCGTCGGAGCCGGAACCATGGGCGCGGGGATCGCCGCCGCTTTTCTCGCCGCAGGTTATCCGGTGAAGCTCACGGACCTCAAACAAGAGGCCCTAGCAAGCGCACGGACCCGCATCGAAGGTTTTCTCGCGAAAGCTTCGAACCCCGCCGAGCTGACATTGGTCCATGATCTCGAAGATCTTTCAGAGTGCGATCTGCTCATCGAAGCTGCCTTCGAGGATCTGGCCGTGAAGACTGAGCTCATGGCTCGTTTCGACAGTTTCGCCAAGACCAATGCGATCCTTGCGACCAACACTTCCTATCTCGATGTGAATGTCATAGCCGCCGCGACCACGCGTCCTCAATCCGTCGTTGGACTGCATTTCTTTGCGCCGGCGCACATCATGAAGCTTCTGGAGATTGTTCGGGGCGAAGAAACATCACCGGAAGTCCTGCAGGCCGCTTTTGCGATCGCAAGACGGCTTCGGAAAGTCGCCGTCGTTTCCGGAGTCGGAGAAGGCTTCATCGGCAACCGCATCTACAATGCTTACCGCGCACAGAGCGAAGCGATGCTGATCGATGGCGCAAGCCCGGACGAAATTGATACCGCCCTTGAGGCGCTCGGTTTTGCCATGGGGCCGTTCAGCGTGTCGGACCTGTCAGGGCTCGATATAGCTTGGGCTAACCGGAAGAGGAAGCAGGAGGCCCGCGGGGACAAGGATGGTGACGTTCCGGTCCTCGAATGGCTTGTTGAAGCCGGCCGGCTCGGCCGCAAGACAGGTGCCGGCTGGTATCGGTATGACGATGGCCAACGCGCATCGGACCCAGACGTGAGAAATCTCATCGCGAAGGCGCGGGCACATTATGGCGCTGCGCCGAGGTCGCTGGACCGGGACGAAATCCAGGAGCGCACGCTTTGCGCGATCGTCAACGAGGCCCTGCTCGTTCTGGAAGACGGCATCGCTTCGCGTGCCTCAGATATCGATCTGGTGATGATCAACGGATATGGCTTTCCGAAACATCTTGGTGGACCACTCTTCTGGGCGAAGCGTCAACCACGTTACCGCCTTGAACGTACTCTTGCGACCGTAGTCGGCGGCGGCCGCCGCGGGAACCTCGCATTGCTCGATTGAACCAACCCATACTTTTTGGAGGAATCCGATGTCCCCAGCCTATATCTGCGCCTATATCCGCACGCCGATCGGCCGCTTCGGTGGCTCGCTCTCATCCGTGCGGGCTGACGATCTCGGCGCTATCCCCTTGAAGGCAATCATGGCGCAAAATCCCAACCTCGACTTCGAAGCCATCGATGAAGTGGTGTTCGGGTGCGCCAACCAGGCAGGCGAGGATAACCGGAACGTTGCACGCATGTCGTCCTTGCTCGCGGGCATGCCTGTGAGCGTTCCCGGAACAACCATCAATCGCCTGTGCGGCTCCGGCATGGATGCCACAATCACCGGTGCGCGCGCTATCGCTTCCGGTGAAGCTGACCTGGTGATCGCCGGCGGCGTCGAAAGCATGAGCCGTGCTCCCTTTATCGTTCCAAAAGCCGAGACGGCTTTCTCTCGTTCGATGGAGATTCACGACACAACGATTGGCTGGCGCTTCATCAACCCACTCATGAAAAAGCAGTACGGCGTCGACTCGATGCCGGAAACCGCCGAGAACGTGGCGGATGACTTCAAGATCAGCCGCGAGGACCAGGATGCTTTCGCGGTGCGTTCGCAAGCGAAAGCAGCACAGGCCCAGACAAATGGCCGCTTCGCTAAAGAGATCACCCCGGTCACGATCCCGCAAAAGAAGGGCGACGCACTAATCGTCGACACGGACGAACATCCCCGCGCGACAACCATCGATGCTCTCGGCAAGCTCCGACCGATTGTCCGCGCCGACGGCACTGTGACCGCAGGCAATGCGTCAGGCGTGAATGACGGAGCGGCGGCAATCCTTCTGGCTTCCGAAGCCGCCGTCAAGAAATTCGGACTGACTCCGATCGCACGCGTTCTGGGTGGCGCGACCGCAGGTGTAGCACCGAGGATCATGGGATTTGGCCCTGCGCCGGCGACCAAAAAGCTGATGTCCCGCCTTGGAATGCGCCAGGAGCAGTTCGATGTCATTGAGCTCAACGAAGCGTTCGCATCTCAAGGGCTTGCGACGTTGCGTGACCTTGGCATCGTCGACGACGATCCTCGCGTGAATCCAAATGGGGGTGCCATCGCCTTAGGACATCCATTGGGTATGTCGGGCGCACGGATCACGGGCACGGCGGCGCTGGAGCTGGCGAACACCGGCGGCAAATTCGCCCTCGCGACCATGTGCATCGGCGTTGGTCAGGGCATCGCGATCGCCCTCGCGTCAGTATAAGCATTGAAGGCTGGGCGGCGTCTCGTCGCCCATTCCCGAATTCCAGCTTGTTGTTCGTCACCTGAATGAACGTTGGCGTGCAGAACAGAAAAGCCGCAACCTGGTCGGGCTGCGGCTTTTTCCTTAACCATCACTTTCAGATTGCTTTACGCCATGGCCCGCAGGTCAGGCTTACGCTTTCGACGCGAGGCAAAAGGCCCAAAGGGGATCTCCGGCGGCGCGAAGGTCTCCGCGCTCGCCCGGTCCCAGCGATCGTACCAATCCGCCAACTCCGGAATTTCCTCCTCCGACAGCAGAAACCCTTCGGGCAAATATGGATACGCCTCATTGCCATCAAGGAATTCGTTGTCCGACTGGCGGAACATGAAGTGGTACGGCATGAAGTCGCGAGGATCGGTCAGGCCTGCGGCGCCGGCAATCTCGCTCAAGGCGCGCATCGTATTGCGATGGAAACGCGCGACACGGTCGCTCTTATCACCTACATCAATAGCACGCTGACGGGCCTGATCTTGCGTGGCGATCCCAACCGGGCACTTGTTCGTATGGCATGCCTGAGCCTGGATACAGCCTACGGCAAACATAAAGCCCCGGCCGGAATTACACCAGTCTGCACCAAGAGCAAGTGCGCGGGCGATATCGAACGCGGAAATGATCTTCCCCGCTGCGCCGAGCCTGATATCGTTGCGAATGCCCGCGCCACGAAGCGCGTTATGAACGAAGGTCAGGCCCTCAAGCATCGGCATGCCGACCCGATTGGCGAATTCCACCGGAGCGGCTCCTGTTCCTCCTTCCGCACCGTCAATCACGATGAAATCCGGTTTGATTCCGGTTTTCACCATAGCCTTCACCATGCCGAGAAACTCACGGCGATGACCGATACAGAGCTTGAAGCCTACCGGCTTACCGCCAGATAGTTCGCGCAATCTGGCGACAAATTCCATCAGACCGACAGGCGTGGAGAACGTGCTGTGTGCTGGCGGTGAGATGCAGTCTACACCCATGGGAATGCCCCGCGCCTCGGCAATTTCAGGCGAGATTTTCGACGCCGGAAGCATACCGCCGTGACCAGGCTTCGCGCCTTGGCTTAGCTTGACCTCGATCATCTTTATCTGAGGGTCGGCAGTGATTGCAGCAAACTTCTCCTCTGAGAAGCTTCCATCGTCTCCCCGACACCCGAAATAGCCGGAGGCGACCTGATAAATTAGGTCGCCACCACCTTCGCGGTGGTAGCGGCTGATCCCCCCTTCCCCGGTGTCATGGGCGAAGCCGCCCTTCTTGGCTCTCCGGTTCAGAGCTGAAATCGCGTTGCCGGAAAGGGCACCGAAGCTCATTGCGGAAATATTATAGAGGCTGGCATCATAGGGCTGGCGACAACTGCTCCCACCGATACTCACCCGGAAATCGAAGTCGGTGATATGTGTTGGCGTGGCAGAGTGGGTAAGCCACGAATAGCCGGCGCCATAAACATTTTCGATCGTCCCAAACGGCCTTTTGTCCTCGACACCTTTTGCGCGTTGATAGACCAGCCCTCGCGCCTGCCGGCTGAACGGAACCTCCTCGTGATCAGCCTCGATCATATACTGTCGGATTTCCGGACGGATGCTTTCCATGAGAAAGCGGATATGGCCGATCACCGGATAGTTCCGAAGAATAGCATGCCTTCTTTGCTTGATGTCGTAAACGCCAATCAGCGCGAGCGGAACAAGAACCACGGCAGGGACTGCCCACCAAGGGCTCGAAAGCGCGAGGCCCATGACCGAGAGGAGTGAACCCAAGAGAATTACGAGGAAGATGGCGTACCGCTGGTACAGGATCATAATTCCATTCCCTATTCTTCGTCGACGAGCGGGGCACGCGGTCGGAAGATTGCGATGAAGTACAGGTCGGTGAAAAATGAGGAGCGGCTATGCCGCTCTTTCCGCGATGTTTATGCCGGTGGCGAGGCGATCTTCGATGTAGAGCTTGCGTAGCTTTGCAGTCGCCGGACCGGGTTTGCCAAGTCCAACCGGATGACCATCGATCGAAACAACAGGCATAACGAAGCTGATGGAGTCGGTGATGAACGCTTCTTCCGCATTCTTGGCTTCTTCGAGCGTGACCGCAGCCTGACGTGTTTCAAGCCCCGCTCGTGCCCCGAGATCCAGAACCGACGCGCGAGTAATGCCATGCAGTAGGGCGTTTGAGAGGTCCCGCGTAATCAGAATGCCATCCTTGGTGATGATGTGGAAATTCGCTGAACCTGACTCCGTTATGAGGCCATCCTCCACGAAAAGCACATCATCATAGCCTTCGCGCAACGCCTCCATCTTGGCCATTGACGAGTAGAGAAGCTGTACCGTTTTGATCTGCCGGTGAGCCCATCGCCCATCAGGTGCTGTCTTCATTGTGATGCCACGTTCCCAGCCAGGGTTAGCCAGGATGGTGCGCGGCTGCGTGAACATCACGATCGTCGGACGGAGGCCATCGGTGTAGATAAAATTGCGGTCTTCCGCGCCACGGGAAATCTGCAAATAGACTAAGCCATGCGTAATGCCATTCCGGCGCGCGATCTCCTGGTGCAAAGCCAAGAGTTCACCTTCCGCGACCGGCATCGGAATTCCGAGCGTTTCGAGCGAGCGTTTCAGTCGATCGGTGTGGCCCTTGAAATCGATCAACTTGCCGTCAGCAACGGCAGTTACCTCATATATCGCATCCGCAAAAAGAAATCCGCGATCGAAGATCGAGATCGTTGCTGCCGTCTCGTCCAGCCATTGGCCGTTGACGAACACTGTCCTGCCCATTGTGCGCGTTCCTGTCATTTCGTTGGAAAAAATTGTGGGGCAGTCGCGGTTAGCCAATTGCCTTTTGCAGCTCCGGTAGGACCTCAAAGAGATCCCCGACAAGGCCGTAGTCCGCTACTTGGAAGATCGGCGCCTCCTCGTCCTTGTTGATCGCGACGATCACCTTCGAGTCCTTCATGCCGGCAAGGTGCTGGATCGCGCCGGAAATACCGCAAGCGATGTAGAGCTGCGGAGCGACGACCTTGCCCGTCTGGCCGACCTGCCAGTCGTTCGGTGCGTAGCCGGCATCGACGGCCGCGCGTGACGCGCCGACGGCCGCGCCGAGCTTGTCGGCGACGGGCAGGATCACTTCCTGGAACTTCTCCGACGAGCCCAGCGCACGGCCGCCCGAGATGATGATCTTGGCCGAGGTTAGCTCCGGACGGTCCGAGGTCGACAAGTCGGCAGAAACGAAAGCCGATAGATCAGAAGAAAAGGCTGCCGTCGAGAGTTCCTCGACGGCAGCAGGTGCGCCTTGGGAGGCAGGAGAAAAGGATGAAGAGCGGACAGTGATCACTTTCTTCGCATCGGTGGCCTGCACCGTCTGGATGGCGTTGCCCGCATAGATCGGACGCTTGAACGTGTCGGGGCTCACCACCTCGACGATCTCCGACACCTGCGCCACGTCGAGCAGCGCCGCCACGCGCGGCAGCACGTTCTTGCCGACCGAGGTGGCCGCGCCGAGGATGGTGTCGTAGGACCCGGCGAGCGACACGATCAGCGCCGCCAGCGGCTCGGCCAGATTGTTGGCAAGGCTTGCATCCTCGGCAACCAGCACCTTGGAAACGCCGGCAAGCTTGGCCGCCTGCTCAGCCGCCGCCTTGGCGCCCGCGCCTGCGACAAGCACATGCACGTCGGAACCGATCTTGGAGGCCGCCGTCAGCGCCTTGGCGGTCTGGTCGGAAAGGTGGGCGTTGTCGTGGTCTGCCAGAAGAAGAATGGCCATTATCGTAATCTCCTCAAATCTCGCCGATCAAAGCACGCCGGCTTCGGTCTTGAGCTTCTCGACCAGCTCGGCGACCGTCTTGACCTTGACGCCCGCCTTGCGGCCCGACGGCTCCTCGGTCTTCAGCACCTTCAGCCGCGGCTCCGTCGACACGCCGAAGTTTGCGGGCGACGTCTTGTCGAGCGGCTTCTTCTTGGCCTTCATGATGTTGGGCAGCGAGGCATAGCGCGGCTCGTTCAGGCGCAGGTCCGACGTGACGACGGCCGGAAGCTTGACCTCGATCGTCTGCAGGCCGCCATCGACTTCGCGCGTGACCTTGGCCGAACCGTCACCGATCTCGATCTTCGAGGCGAAGGTGGCCTGCGCCGTGCCGAGCAAGGCCGCCAGCATCTGGCCGGTTTGGTTGGAATCGTCGTCGATCGCCTGCTTGCCGACGATGATGAGGCCCGGCTGCTCGGCGTCGGCCACACCCTTGAGGATCTTGGCGACGGCCAGCGGCTCGACTTGATCGTCGGTCTCGACCAGGATGGCGCGATCGGCCCCCATGGCCAGCGCCGTCCTCAGCGTCTCTTCGGCCTTGGCAGGTCCGATCGACACGACGACCACTTCCTCGGCCTTGCCCGCTTCCTTCAGGCGCAGAGCCTCCTCGACCGAAATCTCGTCGAACGGGTTCATCGACATCTTCACATTGGCAAGCTCGACACCCGAGCCGTCCGCCTTCACGCGAATCTTCACGTTGTAATCAACGACCCGCTTGACTGGGACCAAGATTTTCATAGCAGCCTTGCCTTCCATATAAGGACGCAGCACCGCACCCAACGCGGGCGTGATAACGGCCTACGCTCTACTCCGTGACAGATGCGAATACTTATATTCCGTTCCGTCGGTAAGTAAATAGAAATCTTAGGACGCGCTTGCTCTCGTCGAGGCCGTTATCAGAGCAAGTTAGGTCACCGAACTTCTGGAGGGACTCTTTTTTCCCTTCCGACCCGTCGTTAAGTTGGCAACAAGAAGTTTGATCGGCGTATTGGTGTTTGTCGCGCATTGGTAATGTGGTAGCACAAGAGAAATCCCACTCTACGCGAGCAAACACCTACATCAGAGGCCCAATGAAGCAGACCAAAACAAAGCCCCGCATGGGACGACCGCCCGTTCTCGAAAATGCTCGCGATCGCATTCTTGACGAGGCCGCCGTCTTGTTCGGAGAGGGCGGTTTCGACAATGGCTCTATGAATGTCGTTGCCGAGCGGCTCGGCGTCTCCAAGGCTGCCGTCTACCATTATTTCGACACCAAGCAATCTGTTTATGACGCCATCATTGTACGCACATTGGAGGGACTGCTCGAACATGTCAGTAGAGCTGTTGCGGCGTCCACCACGGCTGACGGTAAGCTGAAATCATTCATGGTTTCGCACGCTGGGTACTTTGAAAAAAACTACTGGGGTTTCGTGTGCATGCTGATCGGATACGGCGGTATGGCAAATCCGGGGCTCAAGTCCGAAGCCAATCAGCTTCGTATCGAGTATGAGAGCATACTCCGGGGAATTCTTCGGGAAGGAATGGCAACCGGCGCCTTCCGCGAGGCGGATGTGACAATATCGTCTCACTCGGTTCTCTCTATGCTCAACTGGATGGTCCGTTGGTTCAAACCAGGCGGACAAAAACGCGCGGAAACCGTCGCAGCGGAATATTTTGATCTCCTTACAAATGGTCTCTACAGCCGATGAGAGTAAGAGCGGCAGGAAGATATCGCAGTGGGGTTTGAGGCAGTTTTTACAGGTCACCACTAGCTCTTCTTCGACTGAACCACCTAGCATCGCGAATGGCATTCTCCAGTCATTTGCGATGGCGCGCTGGAGTCATGGGCTTGCTCGCCTTATGCAACCTTTTCCGTACAAATTGCGTCACATCTATTCCTTTATGCCATTTGGTAATGGACATAAAAAAAAACAAACAAGCCTCGTGTGGTCATTAGGATCGACTTGAGGCGCACTTTGAAAAATGCTCCGGCTGGTTCTGTCGAGAATGAAGCCGATGTATGTGAATGCCAATGCACCAAAAGTTGTTGTGGTGGGAGCCGGAATTGTAGGCGCCTCGGCAGCCTATTTTCTCGCGAAGCAACGGATCGCCGTGTCTCTAATCGATACCGCTGGCCCCTCCGCCGGCGCGACGGGTTCTTCGGATGGTGCCGTATCGGTTGCAAGCAAACAGCCGGGGATGATGATGACGCTCGCGCAGAAGGCTCGAGCTTTTTATTCTCAACTCGCATCTGAAGGCGTACTGGCTGGAATCTATCATCCGCGACCCACGTTCTTAATTTCTCGTACTGAAGAAGAAATGGAACTGCTTGAGGTTCACGCACACGACCTTAGAGCATCCGGCGAAGAGACAGAGATTGCGGATTCAGAGCGTCTGAAACGTTTCGTTCCCGGTCTGAGTGATGCCGCTATTGGCGGCGTTGTTGTCTGGAACGATGGGCATGCGCTCGGTTATGAGGTTACCGAGCGGCTTCTGAGCCGCTCTGGTGTCGAGATTATCCGCAATTGTCGGTGCGATGCGGTAGCTACGGCCGGTGCCCGCGTAACGGGCGTTTACACATCGCAAGGACTCGTTTCCGCCGACGCTATTGTGGTCGCCGCAGGCTTGGGCTCGAGCCGGTTGCTTGGCTTGGAAGATGTGCTATTCGCGAGAAAAGGCCAGATCGTGATTACGGATCGGGGCGGGATTGGCCATGCCGCTTTTGACGGACATCTAATGGCAGCAAGCTATATTGCCGCCAAACGGCGAGGCTCAAAAACTGCACCCTCTCGTGTAGGCCTTGTTATTGATCCGCTCAAAACGGGGCAGTTTCTGCTTGGAGGAACGCGAGAGGACAATAGATCCGACACAGGCACCGATATCGAGTCGATTTCCCAAATCGTTCGCGAGGCAGCTGCGTTGTATCCACCGCTTCTGGCGCGCCGAGTGATTAGGACCTTTTCGGGCGTTCGTACCGCCACGCGTGACGGGCTGCCAATCGTTGGCCAACATCCGACTATCGAGAACCTCGTTCTGGCCACTGGATTCGAAGGAGATGGAATCTGCTTAGGACCATATACAGGGAAAATCGTGGCTGACATCATCACGGACAAGGTAACGGAACCTGAATATTCACTTCTCGCGCCCCAGCGCTTTCTTGCTGAACGAGCCGCTTCATGACACACGCGTTCTTATGGAATGGCCGGTTGATACCGTTTGTCGAAGGTCAAACCGTCGCTTCGGCGCTTGCGCTTTCAGGTGTCCGAGATTTCGGTTCGTATTCGCCATCGACCAGCGCCCGCTACTTTTGCGGTATCGGTGCCTGCCAAAGCTGCCTCGTCACGGATCGTGGTGGTGCTCCTTTCGAGAGCTGCATCACTCGGGCGGATGAAGCGATGTGCTTAAGGCCATTTCTCACTGATGCGGGAGACAACGATGTGTGACGCGCCCGTTCTGGTAATTGGCGGTGGGCCCGCCGGTGTCGCAGCAGCTGTCAGTCTTGCCGAAAGCGATCATCGAGTTGTTTTGGTCGAACAGCGCGACCGACTCGGCGGTGCAATTCACCGACAGCCCGCCAATCGTGACATCGTTCATTCCCTTCATGGAAGGCATCATACTCGCAACTGGCGTGCTCTTAACGAAAGACTGTCCGCCGTTCAGGGAAAGATCCGAATTCTTTACAATAGCGTCTTTCTCGGTGCCGACGATACCGGTCATGCCTTGATTGAAGATCGTGCATTGGGACGCACCCTTTCGGCCAAGGCAGCCGGACTTCTCGTTGCGGTTGGTGCGATCGAGCACATAGAACCTTTCGAAGGTTGGCAGCTACCCGGCGTCATGACCGCTGGTGGCGCGCAGCTCATGTTGAAGGAAACTGGGCGTTTTGTACCTGGGCGGACCCTAGTGGTCGGATCGGGGCCGTTGATATTTGCTGTTGCTGCGCAACTGGCGTCGGCCGGCGCTCCGCCAGTCGCGCTTGTGGAACGCGGAACACCTTGGCGAGCGCCAGGCGCGGCGTTTCGCCTGCTGGCAAGCCGGTCTACATTTGCGGAGACGATGAGATACGGATCCATTATCCTGCGTAAGCGGATTCCCTATAAAACCGGGACTGGTATCGTAAGGGCAGAAGCGTCCGGCTCGGTTCTTCTGGTGGAAGTCACTTCCGACACCGGTAGGATAGCGCGGTACGAGGTAGATAACCTGGTCATCAGCAACGGACTCCGCTCGAATCAGATCGGCTTGCCGAGAACTTCGGAGTCTTCTGTCTACCCTATCCTTCATGCAGGGGATTGCCGCGAAATTCTCGGTGCCGACGCAGCAATTGAGGATGGCGCATTTGCAGCTAGGAAACTTGTTGCTCTTTTGAAAGGGGCGCCAACTCCCTCTCCTTCGCATGAACTCGAAAAAGCGCGAAAGCTACAGGCTGCATTGAGGAAGCTGACGTCGCTCGACCACTCAGAACTGGTAGGCGATCCGATTATCTGCCGCTGTGAGGGAATGAAGCGCTCTGACCTTCTCAAGCTCGGCAATGGGCGGTCCGCGTTTGAAACACGACTGGTAGGTCGTTTCGGAACAGGGCCGTGCCAGGGCCGCTTCTGCCGCGCAAGCGTTAATCGGATCACCGGAATATCGGCGGAGGAACTCTCCGGAAGGAACCATCAGGAACAGCGATGGCCTTTGCGACCAGTATCGATCGCCTCTCTATGCTCCGTTACACCTTTTCAGACGGAATTCGAGCAGGAACCTATCTTGCTCCAGCCTGCGAATGCAGTTTCGTCAAAGCGATGACCGACCAGAAGGGCTGGCCGCGCCAGATCTAAAGGACTTCCGCGGAAAAATCTGCTGCGTTGTTCCCTTCAATTCTGCTCACGTCCTCCGGGCTTCACGAATTCACTTTGACCTTCGTGCTGGCCATCGTGTTCATCGGAATTATCCATCTCCACTTGCATCAGAAGCACACATGCCGGGTGTGTTGATTTTAGAAGTCGCAACCAATCCGCGATAGCTCCAAAATTGCCGTTAGGAAGACGAGGTCAATTTGTATCGTCTCGGATCGAAAATTCGTCACGATACCGAACGATCGCAACCTCGGCTTCTTCGGCAAAGGTTTGCGACAGGAATTTTGGGCAAAGTCAAACAAGGGGAACAACGAAATGGATGAATCGAGAAGAAACTTTCTGTCGGGCCTTCCCGCTATCGGTGCTGCGGCTGCAATCGCCGGAGCTGCTGCCGCTACTGGAGCATCGGCGCAAGAGGCTCCCGTCTCAGGTGAGGACGCGTTTGCCCGGATCCGCAAAAACGGCGTGATCCGCTTTGGTGCCGCGAACAGCGAGCCGTGGTATTTCAAGGACGTGAGCGGCAGTGACGCGCCTGGCGGGGTCGAATCCAACGGCGTGGTTTGGAGAGGCGTTTGCCCGGCCCTCGCCAAGATGCTGGCGGACGCGATGGGCGTGAAGCTCGAACTCGTCGAAACGACCTGGGGGAACGCCGTCGCGGGCCTCCAGGCCGGCCAATTCGACGTAATGCTCGCGCTCGATGGCACACCGACCCGCGCGCTCGCTATTGATTTCATTACCACTCAGATGGCCTGGAACCCTTTCAACGTTCTGGTCGCCGACGGCGTGAACGCCGCGAACTGGTCGGACCTCAACAACCCCGAATTTTCGGTCGCGGTGATGTTGGGCACATCGATGGACCAGTTTATTTCGAAACTCCTCCCCAAAGCGGAAATCGTGCGCTTCCAGGAAGCCTCGCAGACTTACGCTGCTTTCCAAGGCGGGCGCGTGAAGGGCATCACGGGCGCCGGGCCGGAAATGGATCTCCTGCGTGAAAAGTTGAAGATTGGCAATGTGGTAATCCCCAAGCCGCTCTTCGCAATCCCCTCCGGTGCGGGGCTTCCTTACGAGCCGACTCCGCGCTTGCGCGACTATCTCAGCACGTCAGTCGGATATCTCTACTTCGCTAGCGAAATCCAGAACGCCTACGAGGATTATGCCCGCTGGCGCGGCCTCGACCCCTCTAAATCGGTTCCCCTGATGCGCGAACGACTGCTCTGACAATACGCGGAGGAGGGCCAAACGGCACTCCTCCGTTTCTGAACAGGTCTCCCATATGGCTTACGACTGGGATTTTAGTGTAGTTCTGAGGAGTAATGAACTTCTCTGGAAGGGTCTTGTTGCGACCCTTAATCTAACCGCGGTGACTATCGCGATAGCAGTTCCGCTGGGTTTCATCCTTGCTCTAGCGCTTCTTTCGAACATTAGGATGATATATTGGTTTGCGCGCGCCTTCGTGGACTTCTTCAGAACGTCTGCCCTGCTGGTCCTGATCATATGGTTCTATTTTGCGTTCCCAATGATAACAGGGCTACGGGTGGGGTCCTTCGAGGCGGCCGCCCTCGCGTTGGGTCTGCAAAACTCCGCTTACCTCGCCGAAGTGTTCCGGGCAGGAATCACATCCGTCGCCCGTGGCCAATGGGAGGCCGGCAGGGCGCTCGGTCTACATCTCATCCCGCTTTTTTGGCTCATCATTGCACCCCAGGCAATTAGACCAATCATTCCCGTTCTGGTGAATGTGCTCAGCGAAATCATAAAGGGAACATCTCTCGCCGCTGCTATCGCCTATGCTGAACTAGCCTTTCAAGGTTCAATGGTGGCATCGACAACCTACCGTCCCCTTGAGACCTATACGATCGTCGCGGCGCTCTACTTCGTGGTTATTTTCCTGCTGAATCAGCTTGCAAGCTATCTTGAGCGCCGGCTTGGTCGAAACGAGGTCCGCGCATGAGCAACTTTCAGTGGGATTTTTCGACGATCTGGAACAACATCGGATATCTTGGTCAAGGCCTAGCCGGCACGCTATACTTGGCAGCAATCTGTCTTGTGTTTGGGACGCTCCTTGGCCTTCTGCTCGGACTGGCGCTCTCGTCACATCGAGTGCTGCTTCGAATACCGGCTCAGATGTTCGTCGGCTTGTTCCGCAATACTCCATCGATGGTGCAACTCCTTTGGATCTACTACGCCCTCCCCGTCCTGCTTGGGGTGCAGCTTAGCCCGTTCATTGCCGCCATCGTCGCGTTTTCGCTGTACAGCGCATGCTATATTTCGGGGATATTCAAGAGCGGCATTGTCTCGATCCCAAAAGGGCAGATCGAGGCTGCAAGAGCGCTAGCACTAACGCGCCTTCAAACGCTGCGTCTGGTCATACTACCTCAAGCCGTGCGCAAGATGATCCCACCTTTCGCCAATCAGGCCATGGAGATCATAAAACTGACCTCTATCGCCTCCATCATCGCCTATGGGGAACTCGTATTGCACACAAAGACAATTTCGGATCAGGAGTTTCGGCCGATTGAAGCCTATACAACCCTTGCCCTCCTGTTTTCCACAATTCTAATCCCTCTCGCTTACCTGACGCTCCATCTCGAGAAGAAATTCTCCGACTATAGGATGCCGTCCAAGAGCCAAAAATCCTAGCAGGAGAATAGCATCATGACCGAACTGTTCATCAATGGCGTTTGGCGCGCCGGCCGCAATGGAGCTGCCATTCCGGTCGAAAACCCGGCAACCGGCGAGACAATCGGGTCTGTCGCAAAAGCAGAACCGGACGATGTCGATGCCGCTATTGGTGCCGCAACGGTCGCGTTCCAACGGTGGCGCGAGAAGAGTGCATATCACCGCTATGGCATTATGCGCGAAGCCGCCAACCTTCTGCGTGAGCGGCAAGCGGAAATCGCGCGGCAAATCACGGTAGAACAGGGCAAACCTATCGCCGAGGCCCTATCGGAGGTAGCTGTCACCGCGGACGTGATCGACTGGAATGCTGAAGAGGGTCGCCGCGCCTACGGCAGGATCATCCCCGGCAGGACCGAGGACACGCGACAGCTCGTGCTGAAGGAGCCCGTGGGTGTGGTCGCCGCGTTCAGCCCTTGGAATTTCCCAATCCAGACCGCGGCAATGAAGGTAGCTGCCGCGATTGCCGCAGGTTGTGCGGTGGTACTGAAAGCTGCCGAGGAAACGCCGGGGGCGCCCGCCGCGATGGTGCAAGCCTTCGCCGATGCCGGCCTGCCTGCTGGCGTACTCAATCTTGTCTTCGGAGAACCTGCTCAAATTTCGGAAAGGATCATCGCCGACCAACGGGTCCGTAAGCTGTCCTTCACCGGCTCCACCATCGTCGGCAGGCATTTGGCGGCGCTTGCAGGGCGTCACCTCAAGCGCCTCACCATGGAACTTGGGGGCCATGCACCCGCAATTGTATTTGCGGACGCGAACTGGGAAGCGGCCGCAGAAATCCTTTCCAGCAAGAAGTACCGCAACGCAGGCCAGGTCTGTGGATCGCCGACCCGCATCCTTGTGCAGAAACAGATTTTCGAGAGGTTTGCGGACCGCTTTACGCAGCATTCCGCAGGTATCCGTGTTGGGGACGGGATGCACCCGGACACCCTCATGGGGCCGCTCGCCAATAGCCGCCGCATCGCGAGCATGGAAGATTTGATTGAGGACGCCACCAATCAAGGTGCCGAGCTGCGGCTCGGAGGCAAGCGAATCGGCAACAGAGGCTTCTTTTTCGAGCCGTCGATCGTAAGCGTCCGGTGAGGGACCATTTCTACTTTCACTTGGATGCGATGTTCTCGGCAGAGTCCTCTGGCAACACCCACGTAAAATGATTGTATGTCGATCCGCCGTAGATGTTG
>NZ_SCNN01000045.1 GCF_005503535.1 Mesorhizobium comanense
TATTTCTATCACACCCATGATCATGTCGACCGTCAGCAGGCGCTCGGCCTCTATGGCGCGCTGATCATCGACCCGAAGAATCCGGCCGACGCAATCACCGCCGACCTGGAATACACCGTTCAACTCCAGGAATGGCTGAAACGGGAGGGGCTGACTTTTCCGTCCATGCCGATGGACGGCGGCTTCCCTAATTTCTTCACCATCAACGGCAAGTCTTACCCGGCGACGGAGACGATCAGCATGAAGGTGGGTCAGTTGCTGAAGATCCGTTTCGTGGGGTCCAACACCACCGCCATCCATCCGATGCATATACACGGCGGGCCGTTCCAGGTCGCCGCCATCGATGGCGCGACGCTGCCCCAAAACGCCCGGTATACGGCCGACACCGTCAATGTCGGGCCTGGCCAGAGGTTCGACGTCCTGTGGCGGGCACTTCGGCCAGGCAAGTGGCTGCTGCATTGCCACATCCCGCATCACACGACGAACAACAATGTTGAAGAGAAGGGCGGTGGCGGGCTCACGATGATCATCGATGTCAAGTAGCGGCGGTCGAGGGTTTGATGTCTCCAATCCCCGGCGTTCCAGTCGATGCGAGCGAGTTGCTTGATTGTTTGATTGTTGGAGGAGGACCGGCCGGTTTGACGGCGGCGATATACCTTGCTCGGTTCCACCTCTCCGTCCTGGTGGCCGACAGTGGTGAGAGCCGGGCTGATCAGATCCCACTCACCCGTAACTTTTCCGGCTTTCCCGATGGAATCGCAGGGTCCGAGCTTCGAGCGCGCATGCGGGAGCAAGGAAGGCGCTACGGTGTACGCCATTGGCCTGGAAAGATCGTTTCCCTGAAGGGAGGACCGGGCTTATTTGTGGCCCATACAATGGAGGGGATGTTTCAAGCACGAACCGTGCTGATGGCAACGGGGGTCCTCAACCGGAGACCGAGCATGCCTGCCAATATCCACGACGAGGCCCTGTCGCGTGGGTTGTTGCGCTATTGTCCGATTTGCGATGGCTATGAGGTGACCGATAGTGCCGTCGCGGTTATCGGAACCGGCGAACACGGAACGAACGAAGCGGAGTTCTTGCGCAGTTACACCACTGACGTGACTTTGATCGCACCAACGGGCAATCACGAGCTCGACGCAGCGCAAAGATCGCGCCTCAAGAACGGTGGCATTCAAACAGCCGACGGTCCATGTCTCCATTTTGAACTGATGCAGGATGGGATCGCGATAGCGACACCAACCGGCCGCCGCTTGTTCGCGACGGTCTATGCAGCGTTAGGGTCCGATGTCCGATCGGAACTTGCGGTTGCGATGGACGCCGAAGTATCGCGCGACGGATGTCTTATCGTCGATGAACACCAGAGAACGTCGGTGGCCGGTCTATATGCGGCGGGCGACGTGGTGCGCGGGCTTGATCAGCTCTCCTATGCAATCGGACAAGGCGGTGTCGCCGCCGTTGCAATTCGCAACGACCTGGCTTGCTCGACCCCGTTGCGGCGGTAGCCTGGCGGCATTCGTGAAATGACCTCCGGTGACCGTGTGGTGTGCTGCAACAGTCTACAATGGGCCCGAGGGGCCATCCTGCCGATGTTCTGTATGGTCGCCGTGTCCGCGAAAAGCGTTGCCAGCACGGTCCCTGCCTGAGAGATGGTGACCGGCAAAATACGCGATCTTGATTATCGCAAGAACAAGAAATATCCCCATCACTACATACCAGATTGGGTTCGCCGCTGAGACTCTACCCAGGCCGTTGCGAAATATCGAGATAGCAGCGCCAGCGTGTAAGATGACCAGCGTGGCCACGGCCAGCACCGTTGCGACCATTGGAATGAACCGCCTCCACCTGCGGCCGGCGACTTTGCCAGCCGCATTCGGGCCGATCTTGTTGAGATCGAATCCGGTGAACTCCTCGGCCTGTATGCTGGCCTTACCGACCCCGGAACGGCCGAGCATCGTCTTCATTTCGTTGACCATCTCCGGCAGGCCGGAAATGTAATAGACGGCAAGCAGCGGGTCATCGACATGCTTTGCAAGCATCGACTGGTCCATGCGCCCGGTTTCGCCTGTCCAAGATCGCTCCGACCGTGCCGCTTCCGTCATCGTCGCAACCAGTGTGAAGGACGGGTTCTGCTCCGCGAGCTCTTGCAACTCCTCAAGATAGGCTGCGTCCTCCGGCCGCCGGTTCGAGTAGAACAGAAACAGCCTGTGCGACAGCTCGCGCTCGATGGCGTCCTTGATCATCGAGAAGGCCGGAACGATGCCGATGCCGCCGGCGAGAAAAACGGCAGGCTGCGAAGCATCCTCGTGGAGGGCAAACGCCCCATGCGGAACATCCAGAAGAATCTGCATTAGAACCTTCTCTCCGGTTTCAAGGCGGCCCAGAACCCGTTTGAATGCCGTGTCTCGCATCCTCATGGCGATAACCAGATCGGCGTCCCCCGGCGTACTGGCGAGCGAGAAAAACCGGCTGTCGCCCTCGCTGTCCGTTTCGGGGGGATCGATGAGGGTCATGCGCACGTGCTGGCCGGCCCTGAAGTGAAAGCCGGCCGGTCTCTCGAAGACGAAGGCCCAGCTGTCTTGCGCGATTTGTTGCTTGCTTTTCAATGCCACTTCGAACGAAGCTTTCTCCATCGAAGCGCCCGAGCGGCCGTGCATGCGACGATAACGTTCGTGATCCATCCCGGCTTTTTCCTGCGCGCCTGCCTCGATCCATCGGCAGTGGCCATGATCACGCGCCGTACGTGCCGTCGCCGGAGCAAACCACCCGCGCACGATCGCGTTGCAAAAGTGAACAAGGTGTAAGATAACTGGCACTTAGTCCGAAATCCTTTTGCCGGACAAATCGAAACAAACGTCCACTAGTGAGCAATCTGCTCGATGCGCCCGTGAATGGTGATGAAGGCGACGAAAGGGTCGATAGATCGCCGCGTAGCCCGCACCAGGGCCACGCTGCATCAAACCTTGATGTCGTTGATCCTGAAACAGGGCTACGAGGCGATCACGATCAAGGACATTTGCGATGCGGCTAATGTCGGTCGATCGACCTTCTACGCGCACTATACGAGCAAGGATGACCTGATGCGGAGCGGCATCGAGAACTTGCGCCGGGTGCTCCTCGACCGGCAGCGGGACGCTCTGGCAACTCCGGGAGATATCAGGCATCGAAGCCTGGGTTTCAGCCTGACCTTGTTCGAGCACGCTCGCGACCATATTGACCTTCATCGGGGGCTGGTCGGCGGCGGCGCAGTCGCACTTGGCATCATTCGCCAGATACTCTCCGACGTGGTCCGCGACGAACTTGCCGCAACTGCCGGCAAGAGTTCCGCGGAGGCCATCCCGCGGGAATTCGTCGTCCAGTATATCGTCGGCGCCTACATGGCGGTGTTGACCTGGTGGCTCGACCGCGGCGCGAAACCGCCGCCCACCGAGGTCGACCGGATGTTCAGGCGCTTGGCAACCGACGGAATCCTACCCCACCTTGCCGAAGGCGGCTCACATTAGGTCGCCAGGTCTGCGGTTGTCTCGAACAGGCCGATGGTCGCGGCTATATGCCGAGCATCTTCTTGGCTTCATTGAGCGCAGCCGTCGAACCCGCATGATCGCCGGCGGCATGCAATTTCTCGCCTTGGGTGCGCAGTTCTTTGACCTTGGTCATGTCGGCCTCCGCGAGGGTCGCGGTCGGTAGCGCCGCATCGATCGCGGCCATGATGGTCGGGCATGAATTCGCAAAGGCGGCTGCTGGGATGACCGACAAGAAAAGCGCAAGAGAAATTGAACGTAACATGGCTATTCCTCCCTGCCGGCCCCGGAATGCATGGCATGGACGACCGGCACGTTAATAGTACATCGCAGCGCCCGCTACGGCAATCGCCCCGCTGGAACCTATGGCCTATCCGGCGCGGCGCCGCCCGCCAGGCAATCTGCACCTGCGGGGTTATCGGCGAAGGAGTTCATCATAGGCCTCGGCCAAAGCATGCTGGCCGAACGGCTAGTCCAAAACAGTAGGTCTTTGGTCCAGCGCCTCTAGCGCCCGGAGCAGATGTTCGGCGATATCCGATCTGCCTTGCCGAAATGCCAGTTTGAACAGGGTCAAAATCCGTCTTTCGAGATCGATGGTTCCTTGCTTCATCGGACGACCTCCGGAGATACGCTGTCTAAGGGTTCCAGCTACGGGAAGGTCAAGCGCCGTTTTCCCGAAGGGTTCGCTTTTTACGCGCCGACGGAAAATCGGATCGACATCGGCGAGAGGTGTCTGTCCGCCACTGGCCCAGCGAATGAGCTGCTTCATCCTGGTTCACCGGCCTCATTGAAAGAAAAGGTATTTGATGAGGGCCACAACGATCAACAGCGCCACGATGAAGACCAGCAAGCCTGCGGCGCCCATGCCCCACATCATCCCGCTCCCCATCGTCTCGTTCATCATTGCGGCCTCCCATCATTCGGCAGCGAGGTCAAACATTGCTGGTTCCGTAAGCGCAACCTCGTCGAACGTCGATGCAATGCCCTTCGGCAACCGCCATCCCTTGACCAACCCGTAGATGGCGGGGATCACGACCAGGGTCAGGAGGGTAGACGAGATCATACCGCCGATCATCGGCACAGCGATGCGCTGCATCACTTCCGAGCCCGCGCCAGTGCTCCAGAGGATTGGGATCAGACCGGCCATGATGGCAACGACAGTCATCATCTTCGGCCGGACACGCTCCACCGCGCCAAGCATGATCGCCTCAAAGAGATCTGGCCGGTTGAACGGCTGATTGTGTGCGGCCCGCTTCGCCTTCACTTCGGCCATGGCCTGCTCCAGATAGATCAGCATAACGACACCAGTTTCCGCGGCGACGCCGGCGAGCGCGATGAAGCCAACCGCGACCGCCACCGACATGTTGAAGCCGAGCCACCACATCAGCCAGATCCCGCCGACGAGGGCAAAGGGCAGGGACAGCATGACAATCAACGTCTCGGTGAGCGCCCGGAAGTTGAGATAGAGCAGCAGAAAGATGATCAGCAGCGTGACCGGCACGACAATCTTCATTCGCGCCGCGGCTCGCTCCAGATATTCGAACTGCCCGCTCCAGGCGACCGAATAGCCGGGCGGCAGCTTCACCGTCGCCGCGACTGCCTTCTGGGCGTCGGCGACATAGCCGCCGAGATCCCGGCCGTTGATGTCGACGAAGATATAGGTTGCGAGCTGGCCATTTTCAGTGCGGATCGAGGTTGCGCCGCGCGTGAGCTGGACTTTCGCCACCTCGCCAAGCGGAATGGCGCCGCCACCGGGCAACGGCACTTCGACATCGGTAGCGATCGACTGAGGATTCGAACGCAGGTCACGGGGGTAGCGGATATTGACCCCATAACGCTCACGTCCCTCGACGGTTGTCGTCACGGTCTCGCCGCCGAGCGCCGTCGCGATGACGTCCTGGACGTCGCCGACGGCAAGGCCATATCGGCCGAGCGCCTCGCGGTCCGGGACGATGTCGAGATAGTAGCCGCCGATCACCCGCTCGGCATAGGCGCTCGACGTGCCCGGAACCGTCTTGAGAACCACTTCGATCTGGCGTGCGATCTGTTCCATCTGCGCCAGGTCAGTCCCGTACACCTTGACCCCAACCGGGGTTCTAATTCCGGTCGAAAGCATGTCGATGCGGGCACGGATCGGCATCGTCCAGGCATTGGAGACACCGGGGAACTGTAGTGCCTTGTCCATCTCGGCCTTCAGGCTGTCGATCGTGACGCCAGTCCGCCATTGCTCCTTTGGCTTCAGATTGATGATGGTCTCGAACATCTCGGTCGGGGCCGGGTCGGTTGCGGTCATCGCCCTCCCCGCCTTGCCATAGACCGAATCCACCTCCGGAAAGGATTTGATGATCCGGTCCTGCATCTGCAGGAGTTCCGCCGCCTTGGTGACAGAGATCCCAGGCAGGGTCGTCGGCATGTACATCAGCGTGCCTTCGTTCAGGGTCGGCATGAATTCCGAGCCGATCTGGCTTACCGGCCAGACGGAAACGCCGAGGACGACAAGCGCGAGCGCGATGGTGAGCGTCTTCGCTTTCAGGACGCCGCGAATGACGGGCCGGTAGATCCAGATCAGGAACCGGTTGATCGGGTTCTTGTGCTCCGGGATGATCCGGCCGCGCACGAAGACCACCATCAAGGCTGGCACAAGCGTGACCGACAGGATCGCCGCAGCCGCCATGGAGAAGGTCTTGGTGAAGGCGAGCGGACCGAACATCCGGCCTTCCTGCGACTCGAGCGTAAAGATCGGCAGGAACGATACCGTTATGACGAGGAGGCTGAAGAACAGCGCCGGGCCGACCTCGCTCGCTGCATCGATCAGGATCTGGACTCGCGGCTTGCCGGGCGGAGCACGCTCCAGATGCTTGTGTGCATTCTCGATCATGACGATGGCGGCATCGATCATCGCGCCGACAGCTATGGCGATGCCGCCGAGGCTCATGATGTTGGAGCCGAGCCCGATCGCCTTCATGCCACCGAACGCCATCAGGATGCCGACCGGCAGCATCAAGATGGCGACTAGCGCGCTGCGCAGGTGAAGGAGAAACACGACGCAGACCAGGGCGACGATGATGCTTTCCTCGGCCAGTGTGCGCTTCAATGTCTCGATCGCCGCTTCGATGAGATGCGAGCGGTCGTAGACGGGCACGATCTCGGCGCCTTTGGGAAGGCTGCCGACGATGTCGCTCAAACGCTGCTTGACGTTCTCGATCACGGTCAGGGCATTGGCCCCGAACCTCTGCAGGACGATGCCGCTGGCGACCTCGCCTTCGCCATTGAGTTCGGTGATGCCGCGCCGTTCGTCGGGACCGATCTCGACCCAGGCGACGTCCTTAAGGCGCAGCGGCACGCCCTGGTCCGTCTTCAGGACGATGTCTTCGATATCGGCCGTCGACTTGATGTAGCCGCGGCCGCGCACCATGAACTCGAATTCGGAAAGCTCCAGCGTGCGTCCGCCGACATCGCGATTGCTGGCGCGCACGGCGTCGCGGACCATCGAGAGCGAGATGCCCTGGGCGCGCAGCCGCAACGGATCGACGACGATGTTGTACTGCTTGACGAAGCCGCCGACGCTCGCGACCTCGGCGACCCCCTCTGCCTTGGAGGCGGCGTATCGCACCACCCAGTCCTGCAGCGATCGCAACTCGGCCAGCGTCATGTCCTTCGCGACGACAGCGTACTGGTAGACCCAACCGACGCCGGTCGCATCGGGGCCGAGGCCCGGCGTGACGCCGGCCGGCAGGCGCTGCGCGGCGGCGTTGAGATATTCGAGCACGCGGCTGCGCGCCCAATAGGGATCCGTGCCGTCCTCGAAGATGACATAGACGAAGGAAACACCGAAGAAGGAGAACCCACGCACCACTTTGGACTTCGGCACGGTCAGCATTGCAGTCGTCAGGGGATAGGTGACCTGGTCCTCGACCACCTGCGGCGCCTGGCCGGGATACTCGGTGTAGACGATGACCTGAACGTCCGAAAGGTCTGGAATGGCGTCCAGCGGAAGCGTCTTCAGCGCGTAGGCTCCGGCGGCCACCGCGAAGGCTGTGCCGACGAAGATCAGGACGAGATTGCGTGCCGACCACGCGATGAGCCGGGCAATCATGGCGCACTCTCCAGGTTCGTCATGCCGCTCAGCGCAGCCTTCAGATTGCTCTCGGCATCGATCAGGAAATTCGCCGAGACTACGACCCGGTCGCCGGTGGCAACACCGTTGCGGATTTCGGTAAAGCCGCCGCCCTGAAGGCCGATCTTGACCTCTCGCGGCTCGAACCGGCCCTCGCCCTTGTCGAGGATCACGACCTGCCGCGTGCCGGTGTCGATCACCGCGCTGTCGGGGACAGCGACGACCGGGGCATTGCTGCCGCTGCCGATCTCAACATCGGCGTACATGTCCGGCAGCAATAGACCATCCGGATTGGGGATCTCGATCCGCACCTTGGTCGTGCGCGTTTCCCTGGTGACCTGCGGATGGATCAGGGCGACACGGCCGCTGAAGCTCTGGCCGGGCAGACTTCGCACCCGGATCGTGGCGACGGCGCCGACCTTCACGGCTCCCAGCTCATATTCGGGCACGTCGGCGACAATCCAGACGGTCGAGACATCGGCGAGGCGGAAGAGCACGTCGCCGGGCGACGCCTTCATGCCTTCGACCGCATTGCGCTCGAGGATCACGCCATCGCGCGGCGCGCTCCAGGTAATGGAAGTCAGAACCTGGCGGGTGCGGTCGATTGTGGCGATCACATCGGGTGGGACCGCAAGATTCTCGAGGCGCTGGCGAGCCCCGGCGGAGGCACGGCCGCTTCCGTTCAGATCGGTGAGGTATTGGGCGCTCGCCGTGGCGATCTCGGCCGAATACAGCCGCATCAGCGGCTCGCCTTTTTTGACCCGGTCGCCGGTGGTGACGTCCGCTACATTGTCGATGAAGGCATCTGAGCGCGTCGCGACCACGGTGATGCGCCGTTCATCAAGCTGCACGGTGCCGGGCACTCGCACCGGACGAACGATCACCTGCTCGGTGGCGACCTCCGACCGCACGCCGGTCCGCTGCAGTTTGCCTGCCGCGACCTTGACGATCGAACCGTCGTCATCCCCGCCCGCATAGACGGGGATGTAATCCATCCCCATGGAATCCTTCTTCGGCGCCGGCGATGTGTCCGGAAGGCCCATCGGATTGCGGTAGTACAAGATCCGCTTCGGTTCGCCGTTCGCAGGAGCAGCCGCAACGGTCGCGGCGGGGGCCGGCGGCTTGTCCTCGAAGCTCAGGTCCTCCTCGGCCAGAACGGGCAGGAAGTCCCGCCCATCGGCGGTCTTTTTCGGAGTTGCCGCATAGGCTGGGAGGCCGTCCGGATCTCGGTAGTAGATCACGGGTCCGGTGGGCGCAGGATTGGCGCTCGCCGGGGCAGCTGCTGTTCCTTCGAACCAGGCGACAGCTTGTAGCCATGGAGTGACAGGCAGCGCGAGATTGCGGTGCCCCGCCCAATAGCCTCCAGCCCCCGCCGCCAAGATGGCGGCGAGGGTGAGGCCGGTACGGCCTGTGCGACTCATGGCGTGGCCTTGAATTCGAGCTTGTTTTCGAGAGAACCGGTTTCGCCCTGGACCTTGGCGCCGAGTGACAGGCGGTAGCCGCCCGGCATCATCAGGTTGGCCTTGAAGCGGTAGATGCCTGGCTCCGTCGATGGCAACGGTTCGATTGGCGCCGTCATCATCTCCATACCGTCCGGTGCCATGTCGACGCGCTGGGCAAAGATCACCGCATCGGGCACCACCTTGCCGGATCGCTTGTCGACGAGGCGGACAGCCACGATGGCGGCATCGCCTTTCTTGATCGCACTTTGAACGAGTTGAAACTCGTAGTCGTCGATCCCGGCCCGAGCCGCAGAAATGCCCCCGCCGAGAGCAAGACCAATCATGGCCGCGACTGCGACATGTTTCGCATTACAAAAGTTCATTGTCAGATTTTCCCAAAATTCATCATTCGGCCGTGCGGAATGCACGGCAGGTCGTAGCCAGGCTCATGCCAAAGCCACAGGCTTTCGCCGCAAGGCCATTCAGCCGCGCGGCGACAAACGGCTCTGAAAGAGCCGTGGATGAACTCAGGATCGTGGAGGTCTGGGTGGTGGCGGAGTAGCCGGGAAATCCCGTCCGACGCTGTTGCCAGGCGCGATCACATGAGCTGCGGACAACCAGGTGAGCGTGATTGCCGCGGCCGTCGACGCGTTGGGAAAACACTTGGCGAAGCACAGGGCTGCCAGGGGACAGGACTTCTGGCAATCGGGTACTGGCTGCCTTTGCTTCGAAGGGCATGGCATGCCGTCCGGCATGGATGCCATGTCCGCCATTGTCGCCGCAGGAACAACAACCATCTGCGCCGCAGCGGACGGTGTCACCATCGGCGCGGTCAGAAGGCTCACGATAGCCAAAATCGTGAGCAGGCGGGGGAAGAAAGTCCAGAACTTCACCGCGGCTCTATGGCATATGCTGCGGTGCGAGGAAAGGCCACGAGACGCCCACATTGTTTCAGGCGGTGCGGCCAGCAACACGGGGTGCCTGTGCTGCCGACGCGAAACCTTCCGTTGAACATCGCATTTGGGCTAGTCGCCTGCACCGAACGCTGTTCCCTTCCGTTCGTCCTCAGGCACAAAACTCGTTCGGGGTAGTGGGTCAGAGATTCGATTCGAAGATCAGTGTGGGAGATGATAGTGTGGGTATCAAATCCTCGGGAGGAGGAAATGCGCGCCATTGCACTATTTGCCGGCGTGTTGGTGGCTACGCCCTCGATGGCGGAGCAACTGACCTTTTACACTGCCCATTTTCCCGATGCCACGTCGGTCCAACTCAGCGTCCTAAACAACAGTGTCTCGCAAGATGGCGACTATGACTTTGACGTCGCTATCGGCCTGGTCGAGACCGACGCGCGCGGGGCCATCAGGTATACAGATACCGGCAGGCATCGTGCACGCGTTCGCTGTGATTTTCCGGCTTATGTGAGCGTCGGCACACGAACCTATTCTATCGAAATGCCTCTGAACCGATCCGCCCTTGACGATTGGAAAGAAAATCTCTGGATGACATTCTGCGCAGCCCCGTCATCCTGACTGCCCGTGCTCAATGGCGTTGCCGGTAGTACAGCGCCGCCGAGTCAAAAAACAGCCTGCGGCGCTGAATCTCCATGCATCGGCATAACAGAAACTGCGATAGCCGTTCAACGCGTGACGTCTCACAGTTGATGTTCCCGATTTTTCGGCTTCAGGTCGTTGCCACGCACGAGAATCACAAAAATGTAAGTCCGATGGAAAGTGCACGTGAATTCGGCCCGGTAGCCTGTTGTTGCTGAGCGTTCGAACGCTCACTTTCGACAAAAGGACTGAACCATGAAACACACCATCGGATATGCATTGATTGTTTTCGCGGCAATGACCGGTGTCGCCAACAGCGGCACGAACTCGACAAGCCCCCGCATTGGCGAGGTCTTGCACGGCCATGGATCGACGGGCGAAACCACGAAATCGGCGTCGAACCCCGTCATATCTTCCCAAGTGCTCGACAACGGCGATCTCGAGAAAACCGCTTCCCCCTATGATCGGGTGGAAGTTGTGAGTCCCCCATCGTGGCAGGGCGGGAGCCCCCGCCAGCGCGCCAACTGGGCGGGCCGGTAGCAGGATCAACACCGCAGCTCCGCATCTTCCCTCGGAGCCAGTGCAGGGCAAACCACCCCGGCAGCATTGCTGGCTGGTTTGCCCTTTCGACTGGCTTCGTCAACGAACCTCTACAGCGCAGCACACTGCACCAAGGAAACTACTCTCCACCACCCGTCTCCGGGTGGTTGTCCCCTGCGCGAGCAACGCGTCACGATGCTGCTCTCGCCCGCCGCGCCAATAGATGCTGCAACGCAATATTTCTACCAAGCGATTGTATTTGATCTTTTTGTCAACGGGACCGCGCGGTGTACGAAGCCCCACACGGCGCCCACTTCTCTTTGTACAAAGCCGTATCTTGAATCCGTTTGGGCTCGCCTTCGAAAAGGAGTAAACAAATCCTTCGAAGGGAGGTAGCCATGGTTGCAGTGCATTCAGACATGGCGCGGGCGGCTATCGAGGCCAGCTACCTTTTGCGGCACCGTTCTGTTGCTGGAACCGCCGCCTTCCGCCGCAATCTGGACCATTCCCGGCGCGTGATCGAGGCGTCACGCGAGCTTCTGAAGCGCCTCCGCCAACGCCAGCGCGGTGACACCGCACAAGCTTGGGAAGATGCAGGTACAGCTCCCGCTGCCGTCTCCACCTTCGATGCCGACATTCTCCGCGCTGTATTTCGAGATTTGGTCTTGGAAATGAAGGTGCCCGAGTGTCAATGGCGCGATCTGGCCAAGAGCCTGGTACACGAATTTACCGGGTGCGAGCGGATCGAAGCTGGCTTGGTGGAGTGGATCACCGGCAACTAGGCGCCACCCAGCCGTATGGGAATGGCGATGGCTGGAGCCGTCGGCAGACAACGCCAGACCATCCGTCTATGTGACTGATCTCAGATTAGAGTTTACGCTGGAACTCTGTTTCCACGACTAAGCCGGGCCTATTGTCGTTCAGGGAAATTGTCGCGCCATGGATGTCCGATATCGCCCTGACTAGGCTGAGCCCTAGGCCTGTCCCTTCGGTGGTCCGGCTCTTTTCCAGGCGATAGAAGCGCTTGAACACCTTCTGCCGCTCCGCCGCCGGGATGCCCGGTCCGTTGTCGCTGACGACGATTGCGCAGCGATTCGCCTGCGTCGTGACACCGATAGCAATTCGAGACCCTCGTTGTGTGTGGCGCATCGCGTTGACGATAAGGTTCACGCACATCTGCTTCAGCAGATCGGCATCGCCCCATATGAAAGACGTCGTGTTTCGGCTGTCCTTGGACAGAACCAGCGAACGCTCGGCGTCCTCGACGATGTGACGATAGATATCGTAGATTTCAGAGACCAGTTCCGAAAGGTTCACCTTCGCAAATCGCGAACGGCGTGCGCCGGACTCGATCTGCGAGATGCGCAGCAAGCCCTCGAACGTGCCCGCTATATGCGAGACTTCCCTCATCGCTTTTTCGATGAGGGAAGTCGTGGCCGTTCGGTCTTCGCTTTCGGAAGCGGCCTCAAGCGTTAGGAACAACCGGCCGACCGGCGTCTTGAGGTCGTGCGCGATGTCGGTCGTTACCTGCGTCATCGCCGCGACACTAGCCTGTAGCTGCGCCAGCGCGACATTGACCTCAGTTGCCAGCATGTCGATGTCATCGCTGCGCGAGGAGACCGGCAAGCGGGTAGCAAGATCGCCGGCGCCAACGGACTTCATCGCATCCGAGAGTCCAGCAATGCGCCGTCGCGTGCGGAACGCCAAAACCGCGCCCGCGCCGAGACCTCCAGCAAGCACGATGGCCGTTCCCCAACCGAAGCTGACAAGCGCGATGCTGCGCAAGCGATTGGTGTCGTCATAGCTTACACCGACGGTCAGGTCGTAGCCGTCCAGGTTCTTCCGGTAGAGCCTGTAGTTGTTGGGCGCCGCGTCGTGGCTTGTCGGAGCGCGCGTGGAAAATCCTGGCGGCACGGCGGAAATATCAATGTTGCCAGCCAGGAAGTCGCTGTCGCGATCCTTCAATGCGTAAAGCGTCTCCTGTCCCCTGATTGCCGGACCATGGCTTCGGATCATCGCGGCGGCTCCGTCGACGCCGTTCGCATCATAGGCGGAAGAAATCTCCCGGAACCGCTCCATCACATTGGAATCCAGCCGCTCGTAAAGATAGGCGGCGACCATGTTGTAAGCGACGAAATTGGCTCCCAGGAACGAAAGCAGAAACAGGGAGATGTAGAACGCGGCAAGTCGGATTGACGTACTTCTGGCGATACTAGCGTTGGCCATGAATGGTATAGCCGGTATTGCGTGTATTGCGCAGGAGCGGAACATCGAATGGTTTGTCGATCTTCGCCCGCAGTCGGCTGATATGGGTTTCCACCACGGTGCTTTGCGGGTCGAAGTTGAAGTTCCAGATACGCTCAAGGAGCATGGTCTTCGTCAGTATGCGGCCCTCGTTACGCATCAGGAGTTCAAGCAGCGCGAATTCCCGAGGAAGCAATTCGATCGTTGTTCCGCCACGGCTGGCGAGGCGGCTGAGGAGATCCAGTTCCAGGTCAGCCACCTTCAACTTTGCCTTTTCGGCGGTGATCGGAGGGCGCCTTTGCAGGGCATTGACCCGAGCCAGGAGCTCGGAGAACGCAAAGGGCTTGATCAAGTAATCGTCCGCACCTGCCTCCAGTCCCTCAACTCGATCGTTGACACCGCACACCGCCGTCAGAAAGATCACTGGCACCTTGCCGCCGGCGCCTCGAAGACCTCGCACGAGCGACAAGCCATCGAGGCCTGGCAGCATCCGATCTACAATCGCGACATCATAGGCTTCGCGCAGTCCGACGAGCAAAGCATCGCGCCCGTCCGTCAGGACATCGACCGCATGGCCGGAAGAGGTAAAGCCATTTTCGATGTAACGGCTGATTTGTTCGTCGTCTTCGACCAAGAGAATTTTCATAATAGCAATCTCTCATCTGGCTTGGCGCGCCAAGCGTTGATGACCTTTTATCCAGTTTGCTTCTGTCAGCGATGGCGGACGAAGCGATGTCTCAGTGAGGCCTTGCCTGCCGGTTTTTTCGGCTCGGCGCCATTGGTCGGTGACGCAGCTTTTCCATCAGCACTGGGTTTTGATGTCTCAACATCCATAGGCTGGGATCGACAACACGGTTCGCAAGCGAAGCGCCTTGCAAATTTCACGACTTTTGACCAGTTGTATCGTCATTGTGGCGTATCCCTTCATTGTGCCGCGCGTCCAGCATAAAGGCTGACGCGCGGCGCTCATCACTTCGCGAGCGATCGCGCCGGGATCGCTTCTGAGAGCAGCCAGTGGGCCGCGGATTGGTTTTCAACCCGCGGCGCTGGTCCCGGATCACTTGATGCCGGTGACTGTAATACGTCCGTTGACGCGGTCGGCGGTGAACTCGATTGCCTGACCTGCTTTAACCTTCTCGAGCATGCCGTCCTCGGCGACGACAAACACCATCGTCATCGCCGGCATTTCGAGGTTCGTCAGCGGCCCATGTTTGATTGTCAGCTTCTTCTGTTTGGCGTCGACCTTGATGACTTCGCCCTTGACGTATTCCTGCGCAAGCGCGCTCCCGCCGATGGCGAGCACCAGCGCGAACGTCGAGAGTGCCTTTACCAATAGTGTCATGACTGCTTCCTTTGTGCTTTTCGAATTCAGTTGGCGACGCTGATGTCGCCCTTCATGCCCGAATCGTAGTGACCCGGGACGAGGCAGGCGAAACCGAATTCGCCTGCATTGGCGAACGTCCAGATGATCTCGCCTCTGGCGCCGGGCGCCAGCCGGATTGCGTTGGGGTCGGCGTGCTCCATCTCGGGGAACTTCTCCATCAGCGCCTTGTGCTCCATGATCCCGTCATGGGCATCCATGACGAACTCGTGGTCGACTTGGCCCTTGTTGACGAACTTAAGGCGAACGGTCTCGCCCTTCTTCACCTTGAGCACAGCCGGTTGGAACAGCATCGTTCCGTCGTCCTTTTCCGACATGGAGATGTTGATAGTTCGCTTTGCCTTGCCGGCCTCGCCAGGAGTGCCGATCGGGATGGTGGCGGCCTTATCGCCATGGCCTCCGGCGTGGGTGCCGCTGGCAAGAGCCGCTCCAGAGCTGAGCGCCGTTAAAACGGCCGCTGCGATTATACGTTTCATGCTGTACCTTCTCTCATTGTTGAGGTTGAGGGGTTTGGGTCTGTCATCCCTGTTTGCCGTGACCGCCGTGCGCTGCCGGGGCCATCGTTTTTGCGTCGCCTGATTTTGTCGGAGTGGGAACTTCCCCCTTCCATTCGTAGGCCACGGTTCCCGCCGGGTGCTGGTACCAGCCAGGATCGGCGTAGTCGTTCGAGGCGAGCCCCTCGCGAACCTTGACGACCGAGAACATGGAGCCCATCTCGATGGGGCCGAATTGCCCCCACCCATCCATCATCTTGATGGTGTTGTCGGGCAGCGGCATTTCCATTTCGCCCATGTCGGCCATGCCGCGATTTCCCATCGGCATATATTCGGGCTGAACTTTTCGAATCTTCTCGGTAACTTTTGTCTTGTCGACGCCGATGAACGTCGGGACGTCGTGACCCATGGCGTTCATCGTGTGGTGCGATTTGTGGCAGTGGATCGCCCAGTCGCCCTCGTATTTGGCTTCGAACTCGTAGGCCCGCATCGCTCCGACTGGAATGTCGATCGACACCTCCGGCCAGCGTGCCTCGGGGCGGGTCCAGCCGCCGTCGGTGCAGGTCACCTCGAAATCGTAGCCATGCATGTGGATCGGATGATTGGTCATGGTCAGGTTGCCGACCCGGACCCGCACCTTGTCGTTCTTGGACACGACAAGGTGACTGATGCCAGGGAATAGGCGACTGTTCCAACACCACAGGTTGAAATCGGTCATGGTCATGATTTTCGGAACGTATGATCCAGGCTCGATGTCGTAGGCGTTAAGCAGAAATACGAAGTCGCGGTCCACCCGCATGAACTTCGGGTCCTTGGGATGGATAACGAAGAAGCCCATCATACCCATGGCCATCTGCACCATCTCATCGGCGTGAGGGTGGTACATGAAGGTGCCGCTCTTCACGAGATCGAACTCGTAGACGAAGGTCTTGCCGGGCGGAATGCCGGGTTGGGTTAGGCCGGTCACGCCGTCCATGCCCGAGGGCAGGATCATGCCGTGCCAGTGCACCGTGGTGTGCTCCGGCAGCTTGTTGGTCACGAAGATGCGGACCCGATCGCCCTCGACCGCCTCGATGGTGGGACCGGGAGACTGGCCGTTGTAACCCCAGAGATAGGCGGTCATGCCAGGCGCCAGTTCCCGCTCAACCGCCTCGGCGACGAGGTGGAATTCCTTCACGCCATTGTTCAAGCGGTGGGGCAGCGTCCAGCCGTTGAGGGTCACCACAGGCTGGTAGTCCGGCCCGCTCGTTGGAAAGATCGGTGGCTGCATGTCCGGCGATTCCATGACAGCGGCTTCCGGCAAGCCCATCGCAGATGTCTTGGTCCACGCCGTGGCGCCGGCGAGCAGGACTCCCGCGCCGAGTAACTGACGTCTTGAAAGCATTTTCTTCTCCTTGAGTTCAGTGGTCTTCGGCGCCCGCTTCGGCTGCGGCGGGTGCGTCGCCGCCCCCGGGCGAGCTTCCTCCGCCACCGTGGATGGCGGTTCCGAGATTGACGTCGGCCAGCCAGAAATTGCGCTTGGCGTTGAGGGAAAGCATGATCGAACTGATTTTCGCGCGTGTGTCCGCCAGCAGTTCGAACGTGTTGGTGATCATGCCATTGTAGGTGAGGACCGATTCCGCCTCGATCTTTGTTCGCAGCGGCACGACATTGTTCCGATAGTGCCGGGCAATGTCGTAGGTCGAACGGTAGGCATCATAGGCGGACCTGGCCTCCGAGCGGATGTTGACGGCCTTTTCCGCGATGCGGTTTGCGGCTTGCATGTAGGCAAGTTCGGCCTTGCGCATGCGGGCCTTGCCGGTGTCGAAAATCGGAATGACGAGCTCGAGCTCCAGGGTGGGTGAGACACTCGTTTCCGTTCCGCCCTCCTCGGACCCTTCGCGTTCAACCTCCACGCCGGAAAGGAGCTCCAGGTCGCTGACGTAGCGCGTCGCCTCAGTGAGACCGTAGGATTTCGCCAACGCTTCCAGCTCGAGCTTCGCGATCTCAAGATCGACGCGATTTTTTAGCGCCTCCGCCTCGATTGCGCGTTTGGCCTTGGCGCCCTTCGGCAGGGCCGGAAGTGTATTGGGGACCGAGTAGTCGATGTCCGGCCCCCAAAGTCCCATCAGGCGGGTGAGCTCTTCCTTGGCGGTCCGGGCTGCAAGCCGCGCCTCCGCCGCCTGACCCGTGATCTCGGCATAGAAGACGTGCTCGCGGGCCTGACCGGTCTTTGTGAAGGCGCCTGTCTCGCCGAGTTTCTGCGCGAGTTCGGAGGCAGCGTCGGCGGCGGCTTGCGCCTTGTTCAAATAGGAAACGCTCTCCCGGGCCGAGACAGCATTGATCCAGGCCCGCCGCGTGTCCGCTGCCATTCGTAGCGTTTCTTCGGCCGCGCGCAGTTGGGCCTGCCGGAAACGGGCGTCCGCGACGGCGACGCGCCGCTTGTGGGTCGCCAGCGCAAGGATGTTGCTGACCACCGCTCCTTCAATCGTCCGTACAGGATCGACACCGATCATGCCGATCGAAATCGTCGGATTGACGAGCATCGTTTCTTGCCACATGTCGGCCGCCGACAGCCCGATCTCGGCGTAGGCGGCCTGCAGGCCTTTGTTGTTGAGCAAGGCGACCTGAACCGCGGTGTCCGAACCGATCGTCTGCTTCTGGACGAGGCGCTTGACGCGCTCTGAAACCGTTCGTGCTTCCTCGCTGGACTGCACCCACACGGTTTTCTTGCCAGCCACGGCTTCGGCACGCGCCGCCACCGTCGTGAAGCCGGCCATGGGGCCTGAGATGCCGTCGACGGCCCCGCTGGTCGCGCATCCGCCAGCAATCAACGGGACAGTCAAGGCCAGGGCTATGGTCAGGAACCGGCGCGTCATGATCCGGCTCCTGGGTTCGCGGGAGAAAGTTCCTGATTGAGACGCCGCCAATTCTGCGGATCCACCGGCTCCCGGTGGCTATAGTCGGCGACAACTGGATGGTAATGCGCATTACGGACGCCCAATACGGGATCGGTCGGACTGAAGGCGGGAAGAAAGTCGGGCGGCGTGGTTGCGGAGCATCCGGCAACCAAAAGCGATGCGAGCATCGCGAAGCTTGCGATTTTCATTGTAGACCTGAATCTTGACATGTGCGGTTGGCCGCGCGGGGGGAGATCCCTACGCTGCGCGCGAACGCCCCTTGGAGAGGCGCGTCAGTTCAGATGTGTTTGGGAGGTCTAATCAGGGTGGAATATGCACCGAGTGGCAGCACAGTCGCCACGCTCAGTGCGAAGCAGCGACTTGCCGTGCGGCTGATACCCGGGCAATCCACGGGGACAGCATGTGCCGGGGCGCAATGGACCTCGCAGTCGTCATTCGCCGATTTTTCCCCATCAGGATGTTTCTCGTCCACATCCTTCTCGGCCGCGCTGTTGTGATCGCCAACATCACCGCCACTGTCGTGATGAGATTTCTCGACCTGAGTCGCGCCGGAGTCGCCATGAAAACCTGTGGCATTCGCGCTTGCGAAGAGGCCTGGCTGGAGAGAAGACATGACCAGAAAAACGACCGCAAGCAGCGCGCGGAGCGACGCAATTCGTGCGGTCAGGATTCGGCCTAGATATTTCATAGGAGCCCTTGGGACAATTGTTCGCTTGGTTTGTCAAGACCAGTTGCGATCAATTTGTTGCAGTGCAACCAGACAACCGCGAATAGCCGTCGCCGAAAAATGTTCCTTCCCAACCATACTCGATTGCCAACAAAAAAAGGGGCCGGACTGTCAACGCCCGGCCCTAGTATGAAGGTTGGAAACCTCCAGAGGGGAACGCGCCGGGCGAATGGGAGGATACACCCGGCACTCTGCACATATGGGTCACACCGATGCTGTTTCAATGACACATCGCGGGGCACGACGCAGGCGCCGCGTCCTAGAGGATGACGACATGGTTTTAGTGGCGAGGGCACCTTACCTGGCGCGTCCGCATCGGACCGCAATTTGATCCACCAAATCACATAGGCAAGGGCGAGGCCAGCATACGAGCCGGGAAACTGGCTTCGGTCATTTGACCCCTTCCTGCATCTTGATGTCCGTCGTGGCGGTGCACATGCCGACGAGATCGCGCAGATGCGCCTTCCATTCCGCAGTCTGATCGCTGTTGTTGTAGAGCCGATCAAGCGAGGCCTCGCCCTCCAACGTATCGAGCATGCACGCGCAGTAGCTGGAACAGAACTTGGCGTCACGCGACTGTTCGCACGATAGCTGGCAGGTTTTCACGAAGGCAACCTGTGGGGTTTCGACCTTGGCCGGGATCACTTGGGAAAACAGCCAGACGCAGCCGATCAGCAGCGGCTGGTGGATCAGGTAAAAGGCGAGGCTGTGGCGGCTGATGAAGACCAGCGGGTTGGCCCACCGGCCGGGTGCGAGGCTTGCCAGGCCCGCCCATATGCCGGAGGTGGAGGCAAGCCTCGCCGTCGCGATCCCCGACAGCACCGCGCCGAACCATGGAAACAACGGAACGTAGTCGTTGGAGCGCGGATTGATGGTGGAGAGGCCGACCCACCATAGCCAGGGCCGGTCTAGGGCCTCGAAGCGCAGGTAGACGGGCGCCGCGATGACAAGCGCGGCGACAGCAAACGTCAGCAGCGCCGGAAGGCGCAGGAAGGCTAGGCCGAGCAGGCTGGCCAGCGCGATCTCATGTAGTATGCCAAAGAAGATGAAGCCGTCCGGCATGGCAATGCGGGTGCCGGCCGAGATCGCGATCGCGGCTCCGGCGACCATGGCGAAACGCTGCCAGAAGCCGTTCCAGCGAATCTGCCTGCCATGGGCGAGGTACAGGCTGACGCCGACCAGGAACAGGAAGGTCGAGGCGATGCAACGGGCATAGATCCTCCACCAACCGAAAGCGGTCAGGCCGGGATCGGTATATCCGAAGAACTCCAAATCCCAGGTGAAGTGGTAGCTCGCCATGGCGACGAACGCGATGCCGCGCAGGACGTCGATGGCGATTATGCGCTTTGATTGGCCCGGAACGGGTACGGTCGGTGTATGGATCGTCATGGTCTCGCGATCTGCTTCAGCCAGGGCGAGACGACCATCACCGTTGCGCCGGGCAAAAGAAGATGGCTACGCGCGGCATCAGTATCGGTTGCACCGTCGCCTCTGCATCCGCACCTTCCCGTCTGAGCATCACATCGACCACTTTAGGCCGGCACGATGTATCGCCGCCTCACACAATCAAGGAATCTAACGAAGCGAAGGAACAATCCTCTCGATCGGTAGCCGAGGCTCGTTGCGCGGCTCTTGCTACTGTCCAGACAGAAATCAGCCTGCTTTGCTGAGACTGCCAGCAGAAGATTTACCGGTACGGCGGTCCTGCTCGACCTCATAGTTGATCTTCTGGCCATCGACCAGGGTCGAGCGCCCCGCGCGTTCGACGGCCGAAATGTGAACGAACACATCTTGACCGCCGTTGTCAGGTTGAATGAATCCAAAGCCCTTGGTGCTGTTGAACCACTTCACTGTGCCAGTAGCCATATGCGTATCTCTTGTAAGCCTGACTGGTTTCTCTCAAGATTTGAGATAGGCGCACAAACGCGAAAAATTGCAAGCAACGGGTCCGGCGGCAGAACCACATCGATGTGAGATGTCCTGATGGCCGCCAAGGTCTCCGCGGAAATCCTTCCCTACTGGACGATCCCTCCAGGGGAATCGAAACTCGGCTTATTCGAGTGAATATGACGGGATGCTGGCCTCAAGCCGATCCTGCGCCTTTTCCGAATTCTCGACAATCTGTTTGGCAGCGCGATTTAATGATTGCTCCAGAGCTGTACATGACCCCGGCGCTGTTGCGCCATGGGTCAACTTGCTAATCTGCTTTGCTGCCTCCAAGGCAATCGTTTTGTGGCCATCCTCATGGGCCTTCAACTCCTGAAAATAGTTATTCCAGGCGGTACGGGTGGCCGGATCGGCGCCGGCATCGTCTATCCAGGTCGGAAGTAGAATTCTGAGTTTGAGCACGATTTCATCCGACGTGACCAGGCACGAGTTTCCGGTCGCCGCAAACCTGAAATTCCAGTTCCAATGATCTGCGACCTCGCCTTCGATGATACCGTCACCGTCCCTCTTGGCCACACGGTGCAGGTCGTCATGTATCGCTTGCCGGGTAAGGCCCCGCAATTGATAGGTCGAGTAGGTGACGTCGAGTTTTACGTCAGCTCGTGCCTCGCCTGCACTAAGCGTGAAGACGAGACCGCAGAGAACCGCAGCGTGGCGAATCATGATGGCACTCCTTCGATTGCATGTGGAGTTGACCTCAACACTTAGGACTGATTAGGGCTTTGTCGCCATCCCGGTGTGGTCGCGCACACAGAGATGGCCGGCATTGCGGCCGGACAGCACGCTATCAACCGAATACAAGCGTCGACGACAACGCCCGGCGGTGCGTGCACGCACCCGACCGGATGGCGCTGGATCGGTTCCAAAATCAAAGTCGGGCCTGCGGAAAGAGACAGCGCAAACCCGGTTAGCCGATTCGTCTTTCCCGGTTGCGTTGGAGACGCTGTGGGCATCACGGCGCAAAAGCGGACAAAATCGCCTCCAACGAAACATTTTACGTGTTGAACAACATCCTTCCCTTCTGCCAGATCGCAACTTAGTGATAGATCGCAGATGGCTCTACCGGCCTTTTATCGAGTTCGAAGGCTGCATACTCTCGCGCAATGATTTCATTGGTTATGGAAGGCCAGAAACGAGGCTTCCTCGGCTTATTTTCCTGACTTGTTCGGCATGCAATAGACCCCCTCAGATTCCATCAGAACCGCGCCCCCCTTCAACTCGCTCAGTGCGCCGACCCACGCTTGCGAATAAGTGCGGCTGGCATCCACGGCCGTCAGCCAAAGAACGCGATTGTCGGCCAGTTCAACTTTAACTTCCTGCTGCAAAGGGCTCCCCTGCACGGTCTGTTGATAGTGGCGTTTGATCCTGACATTGCCGGCCGGAAACTCGGCTTCGTTGCTGCCGTAGTTCAGCACAAATCCAGTGTGGTCCTCAGCCGCCGAGCAACTGCCATCGCGCTCGCACACGATTTTGGTAGCTGTGTTGCAGTCCCATTTCAGTGAAGCGGGCCACATAGGATTGTCCACGTTTGATCGCGGCTTGGCGCTCTGACCAGCCACTGTCAACACAGCGCCTGTGTTCAAAATCACAGTGGACAGGAGAAGCACCTTGAACATTACAACCTCCCTGAATTGTGACCCCCATAACGACCCGGAGTGATCGCCTTGCCTATGGCATGTTGAGGTTAAACCAGCTTTTCTGGCGTATGCCGTTTGCATCGGAATACTCGATGAACCAGGGTTTTTCTCGCATCGGTCGAGAGATGGAGAAGTAGGTGGGACCATTTCCAGCGGAATGCCCTCTATCGTTGCCCGTGCTCTGGATTTCTGCCGTCACCAACTTACCGTTGATTTCGATTTGGACCGGACGTGATCCGTCTCCATGATGCCCGCCGAGGGCGTTGTTTTTGAAATCAACGGGCCAGGAGAGCCTATCGGCCGCGATACGGCAGATATTCCGTTCTTGACCTAAGCCCGGCCGATCGGATTCGGAGCTGCCAACTGCTTGCCAGCCAGACGGACAATCCTCATACTTCTCAAATCTCGCCGCGCTGGAGTTGGCTTGCGGACAGGTCGGCCAATTAAAACCCGGGGCGTCCATCGCCGCAATCAACTTGTAAATTGGCGGGTGGCACGAGGGGGTGCCTTGCCAGTCGCCGGAAAGACATAGGAGGACCTGACAGCCCCATTCCGACGCTTTTGATTGGGATGGAAGAGCTGCGGCGCCCGCGATGGCGACGGCACCCCCTAGTAGGAATTTGAGTATGGTCATAGCCTCTTCCTCGCTGCAGATTTGACAGTTTACTATGGATGATCCGCGCGAAAAAGGACAGGTCGAAAAGGCAAGTTTGTGCGACTACATCGATTTATGAAACGAGACGACGGAGGCGTGGTCAACAACCCGTTGCGCGCCAACATTGCACTGACGCTTGAGCGGGAGAGAGCCAGACGCGGCCTAT
>NZ_SCNN01000046.1 GCF_005503535.1 Mesorhizobium comanense
TTCCCGTCCCGGCCCGCCCCTCGATTATTTTTAGCCCACCGGACCCAGTCGCATGATCGAACGCGGCAAGCTGATCCGCACGCAGTTCCCGCGCTGACATCACACGGTCCCGATCCCCAACGCCGATAGCGCGATGCCCGCCTCCTGCCACGCGCCGTCCATCGGCAAGCGCCAAAATCTCCTGGTCGCGCACCACCCGCGTTGTCCAGCGCCCTGCACGCTCGCCTGTCTCCCGGTCATGCAGCGCTAGCACATCGTCACGCCCGAGCACTTTGCCCTTCACATCCGCTCGTTCGCCCTCGTCGGAAATGTGTTTTTTTAGATGCCGGTCGAGATCGTATTCGGAAAAACTTGCCTGGTTGCGCGTCAGGACAGCCAGCACATGGTCCGGATCGCGCGCGGCTTCCTCGTTGGCGCGCCTGATATGCTCGGCCCGCACATTGGCCTCCGCGCCCGGCGTGCGCATGCGGATCGGCCCGATATGCTCTTGGCGGACCGCACTTGTCGCATCGACGCGGATCGAAAGCCCCTGTTCGGCAAAGTACCGGTTCTGATGATCGCGCCACAATTGCCCCCAGGCTTCGCCCTCCGCCACGATCGCCCGGCCCCCGCCCCGCTTGATGACGGGATCGAGATCACGCGCCTTCTTCGCCGCAAAGCCGTTCTCGTCCAGCCGCCGCGTCGTGATCAAAAGATGCGCATGATAGTTGGCGCGCTCCCCTTCGCTCTCCGCTCCATGCGGCGTATGAACGTCGAGCTGCACCGCCAGCCCCTTCGATACAAAATGCTCCAGCGCAAAAGACCGCGCCAGCTCGACTCGGTCGTCATGATCAAGCTCTTGATTGGCCGGCAGCGCCAACACGAGCTCACGCGCCAGCTGCGCGTCCTTGCGCTTTTCCATGGCCTCGGCCGCGTTCCACAGCGCATCGCTTGACGCCAGTTCCGCGGGCGCTCCTTCCGGCAACAGCACCTCGTGATGCTCCGGCGCCTCGCGGTGCTTGAAGTAAAACACCTCCCCCGTGCGCTGCGCCTTGATCGCCTCGCGGCCGTTATAGGCGGCCGAGCGCACCGCGCTGCCGCCGTCGGAGCGGGAGATGTAGCGGGCACGGGCGAAAGCGATGGCCATTGCCGTAGAATGCCACCACACGAGAGCTGGCGCAAGCAAGCATTCGAAGAATGCATATTGCGTCTGGATAAATTCATGGGTCTCCGGCGGGCACAGCAGCGGCGATCTGGCAGAATTCGTAACTGCGGAAAGCAGCGTGCGGCGCTGGTTGCAGCCCCGTGGCGCATACCAAAAGGGGGTTGCAGAGCCTCGCTTCGGCTGGCAAAGTCCCGTCGGGCTTGGTGGACGGAAAAAAACGGAGATCCTCGTCATGGCCCGCACCTCGCTTGCCGAACGCATGAGCCGCCTGGAGCAGCAGCGGGCGAAACTCGCCGAGCAGGAAGCAAAACTCAAGGCGGACGAACGCAAGCAGCGCACCCGCCGCCTTGTTGAAGCCGGAACCCTCGTCGAACGCGCCGGACTATTGGACCTGGAGGAAACCGCCCTTTATGGTGGGTTGTTGTCGCTTGCTGCTGACGCAGGCGACAGGGCAAAAATCGCCGGGTGGACGAAGGTCGGCAAAACCGCGCTGGACAAAGAAACGGTCGGCAAGGACGCACCACACGAACCGTTGACCGTCATCTTCCCCGCTCCGCTGCCAACCCCATTCGCGACCCGCCTACGTGGCGCCGGCCTGCGCTGGAACAAAGTTCTAAATCACTGGGAAGGGCTGGCTGATCACGACGCCGTCGCGGCACTGGCCGCGGAACAGAGCGGCAGTGTGCGGCGCGTTCATCCCACGACAGAGTCCGATCGCGGGCGCGGCACAAAATCTTGATCCGAACGGCCATTGGCACTGACGCGGGGGACAAAAAATGTTCGGGCGGCTGTCCTACGATCTCGTCAAGACGCTGTTCAAGGCAGCCGTCGCCATCCTGCCGCTCGTTATCTGGTACCCGGCCTGGCGCTATGCGCATGCGCTGTGGGGCGAGTTGCTGATCGGCTGGTATCTGGGCGGCCTGTCAGCCTCCTCGATTCTTTATCGCCTGGCCTACGCCGCCTGGCCCTCGGTCGCGCTCATCGGTCCGGCCGCGACCATGAGCGCCGCGCTGCTTCTGCGCCGAACAGGATTGGCGCTGCCGGCCACGGCGATCGCCGGCGTGCTCGGCATGGTAGCCGCAACTGTTCTCACCGTCTGGCCTGAGTCGACACGGCTGCTCGAACTTCGCCCGGCCTATTCATGGTTCATCATATTGAACACGGCGGATATGTCCGTCTTCTACGCCGCCGTCGTCGGCGTTCTCGCCACCATGGCGGGCATCAGGATGCTGATGGGCAAATCACTGCGCGCCCACGACGTCAAACCGGTCGAGCGCGCATCGTCCGACATCTTCGGCCATGCCGACTGGATGGACATTCGCGAAGCGCAAAATCTCTTTGGTGGCGCCAACAGGTCACCTGGCACAAAAGATCTCGGCGGCGTCGTCATCGGCGAAGCCTACCGCGTCGACCAGGATGCGCCCGCGCGGCGGGCGCAGAAGTTCGATCCTCGCGATCAAAGAACATGGGGCAAGGGCGGCAGGTCGCCTCTGCTCACCTTCGACCTCTCCTGGGGCGGCACCCATGGTCTCGTCTTCGCCGGATCGGGCGCCTACAAAACCGTCTCGGTCTGCGTGCCGACGCTGCTCACCTGGCGCGGCCCGATCGTCACCCTCGATCCGTCCTCCGAGCTCGCGCCGATGTTGACCGGCGCGCGCACGGCCATGGGCCGGCGCGCCGTATCGATCGATCCGATGAAGGGTACCGGCGCCTTCAATGCGCTCGACTGGCTGGCAAAAGGCTCGCCCCTCATCGACGGCGACATCCGCTCGGTCGTCGACTGGATTTGCGGCGAGAAAGTGTCGGCCACCCGTGACGCGCCGCACGGCGCCTCCGGCAAGGCCTTCTTCGAGGGCCGCGGCAAGGCCATCGTCGAGGCCCTGCTTTCCGACATCGTGTTCGATGCCACTATGCCAGACGGCAAGCGCAATCTCGTCACGCTGGCGCAACGTCTCGCCCTGCCGGAGCAGAAAATGCGGGACGAACTGGCGCGCATTTTTGAACATTCGCCCTCGCATCGCGCCCGCCATCTCGCCGGCCAGTTGATGGGACTGGTCGCCGAGACTTTTTCCGGCGTCTACGGCAATATGAGCGAGCAGACCGAATGGCTCGCCAATCCCGCCTACGCCAAACTGGTGTCCGGAAACAGTTTCCAGACGTCGGACCTTGTCGCCGGCAATCTCGACCTGTTCATCAACATCCCGATGAAGGTGCTGGAATCGACGCCGGCGCTCGCCCGTGTCGTGGTCGGATCACTGCTCAATGCCGTCTACGAGGCCGACGGCGTTTTGCCCGGTGGACGTGTCGTCTTCCTGCTCGATGAGGTCGCCCGCCTCGGTTACATGACCTCACTGGCCCGCGCCCGCGATGCCGGTCGCAAATATGGCATTACGCTTACCATGCTCTATCAGTCCGAAGGTCAGCTCCGGGAACAATGGGGCGACGGCGGCAAGAGCGCCTGGTTCGAAAGCGCTTCCTGGCGATCCTACGCGGCGATCGGCTCACTCGAACAGGCGCGCGCCGTCTCCGAGGCGCTGGGCGAACACGGCGTGGTGTTGAGCTCCGAGACAAGAAACCGCGGAAAGAGCGCAAGGCCACTCGAGATCGGCACTGCCTCCACCGGCGCGTCGGAACAAAAATCCGAACGCGGCCGAAGGCTGGCGACGGTGTCGGAAATCCTCGCCGACGCCCGGGCCGACGAGCAGTTCGTTTTCGTCCAGGGAAGAAAACCGCTGCGCTGCGGCCGCGCGGTCTATTTCCGCAGACCCGAAATGGTCGCACGCGTCGAGCGAAACCGTTTCGCGCCCCAGGCTCAGTCGAGTTGAGGCGGCAAGAGATGCAGCGCATTCTGGCTCCGATCATCCTTGGCCTTGCCGTCCTGATTGTCGTGCTCGCCCTGCTGGAAACCTATTCCGGTGTCATCCTGGTCGTCGCGCTTACTGTCATGGGCTGGCGGTTGGCGCATGCCGACAAATATGGCGCGCCGGTATCGCGGAAATTCTCGAAGCGGAACGATCGGGGAGACGTTGAGACCAAATCCGCTCTTCCAATCAGGCCGTCAAAGCATCGGCCGCTCGATGAGGTGCTGGCCGAACTCGACGCCATGACCGGATGGCGCTCCGTCAAGACGGAGGTCAGGAAACTGGTCGCGGTGCTGCAGGCCGAGCAGGAACGGCGACGCCACGGCATCAACACCGCACCCCCAAGCCTGCATCTGATATTCCTCGGCAATCCAGGGACTGGGAAAACAACGGCGGCGCGTCTCATGGGCGAGATTCTGTTCGCACTCGGCCTGCTCAGATCCGGCCATGTCGTCGAGGTCGACCGCAGCCAGCTTGTCGCCGGCTATATCGGACAGACCGCTATTGTGACGCGGCAAGCGGTCGAGGCCGCCCTTGATGGCGTGCTGTTCATCGACGAGGCCTACGCGCTGGCGCCGGAGGCGCAAAAAAGCGATTTTGGGCGCGAGGCCATCGACACGCTGCTGAAGCTGATGGAGGACCATCGGGATCGATTGTGTGTCATCGCCGCCGGCTATACCGGCGAAATGCGCCGCTTCCTCGAAGCAAATCCCGGCCTGCGCTCCCGATTCACCAGGACAATCATGTTCGAGGACTATTCGGCTGAAGAGCTGGCGGGGATTTTTCGCGATCTCGTCAACCGTGAAGGCTTTGTGCTCGACGCCGCGGCCGATGGCCAGGCCACCCTCGCCTGCGTGCGCATGGAAGCGGAGCGGGGTGGGGACAAAAAGTCGGGCCAAATGTCCTTTGGCAATGCCCGCGCAATCCGCACGCTTTGGGAAAGCACGCGCGAGGCGCAGGCCACGCGACTCGCGGCAAAGGCTGTTGGAAATACCGACCGCGACGCCATTGTCACCATCGAGCCAGGTGACATCGAAACGGCCATGGCGACACACGAGCGGCAGGGGGTGGGTCCATGATGAACGCAACGCAGCTGGGCTCGGTGCAGGCAAGGCTTGTGCGCTGGCTCAACCTTGTTCCCGCCCTGTTCAGGCGCGATCCGCTGTTTCGCTATGCCATGATTGCCGCTGTTCTGGCTTTGATCTTTCTGGCTGTCAGTATCGTTCAGGATGTCACCGGCCATCGCGACCGTCCCATGACCGGCGGTGGAAACAACGCCGGCACCACGTCGGCTCCGGATTATTCCGAACAGGGCAATGCGTCTTCGGCCGCAGGGTCGCGGACGTTGCAACCGCCCGCGCCCGGATCAACCTTGGAGCCGGCTCACGACGATACGCCTGCTGTCGCTCCTGGCCGGCCGCTGCAAGGGATAAAAGTGGCGCCAGCGCCGCGCGAAAATTTTGGAACCGTGCCTAAGGAAGGATCATCCCCATGATGCAAAGAAGAAGTGTGTGCGCACTGGCGCTCGGCATTGCGATCACCGCGTTGAGCTTCGTCGAGGGCTCCGGCTTCGCCCTGGCGCAAGATCAGCAGGCAGCAACCCAGAAGCAATTGGACCGCATCGAGCAAAAGCTCGATACGCTGATCGAACGTCTCGGAACGGCCGGACAGCAGTCATCAAATGGCAATGACAGCCTGCCCGCCACCGGGAATGATGGCGCCAGGAAGCAGGTTTCCGCTGAAGGCGACACAAGCCAGGGTTACCAGCGGGGCGCGCTCGCCATCGCCCGCGTTGCGCCGGCCAGAAAGGACAATCTTCCAGAGATCCCGGCCGACAGCGTCGGCAGCTTTGTCTATATCGGCGGCGCCATTCCGCTCAGCGAATTGTCACGCAACGGCGTGGTCTACCCCGGTCTCGCGGCCGTCGAACTCCAGGGCTGGCTGAAGGTCACACAACCCGGCCGCACGCAACTCGCCGTCGAATACCTCGCCACCACCGGATCCAACGTTTTTGGCAATGCCGGCTGCATCGCCTCGCTCTGGCTCGAAGATCGCTCGATCGGCTCCCAGCATGGCGAAATCCCGATGCCCGCCAGGGAGCAAAAAACCGTTTCCTTCCTCTTTGGCGCCGATCTCCAGCCCGGTCTTTACAAGCTTCGCGCGTGGCTCGCCTGCACCGAGCCGCGGGATCTGCGTGTCCTCAACGCCCAGCTGCTGATCAAGACGCCCGCCGACATGAACCTGCGCATGATCGACAGCGGCGAATTGCTGCACCAAGGGTCGTGAACGCGCGAGAACCAGGAAGGACCACAGCCAAAACGCCGAGGACGAGGACCTCGTCGAAACCGCAGGAGCCGGGTTTCGAAAGGCGGGTGCTCCGGCGGCCGGGCTTCAACGGGCTTTCGATGACATGGAAAAGACGCTCACCAACGCCGATGCGGAAAAACAGCATCGGCAAACGCGCGCTCGGCAATCTCGACTGTTTCCATTATGCCTATGGAAAAGTCGCCGACGGGCCGCTCTTGACCCTCGACCAAAAACTGCGCGAAACCGATATCAAGCCTTGCCGTGACGATTGAGAACTGTTCCGGCAAAATGGGCCTCCTAACAAACGCCCCATCAAGCAAATGAGGAACAACCATGCAGCAGGTTTTCTATCCCGGTCACGCCGGCGAGCCTTGTGTCGGTGAATATGCGATTGCGCTCGATCGCACCGACATGATCGCGCGCGCTGATATTGTGCTGGTCAGCCTCCTCACAACACCTGGTCGAGTTCGTCCTATCACTGACGCCGCATCTTGCCTTGTGTGACAAGGCGCTCTATCTTGCACACAAGACAGATGGAGTTGAACATGGCGACTGCGCGCGTACTGAAACGAGGGGAAAGCAAAGCCTCTGCAACCAGGCAATCCGCGAGCCGATCGACGGCGGCCGGGGCGATTGAGGATGCGCGCCGCGCGGGTCTGCTGGATGGCGACAAAACGGAACACCTCTCCTTCCGTGCGCCAAAAGCGCTGGTCGAAGCTGCCAAGCGGGAGAGCGGGATTAATTCCCCGACCGATCTCGGTATCCTCGCGCTGGCAACACTGGCCCAGCCTGATCCGGTGGCCTCCTTCCTCAAGCGCACCCACGGCAAGCTCGGCCCGGGCCACGAGCTTGAGTTCTGACCTGCGCGCCGCGCTACGGCGCTACAAGCCAGAACGACGCCGAGCCCAGCTGATACCGCGAGCACATGACAAACTTGTCGGCGTTGCCGATATCGGCTCTACCGGGCGGCCGACATTCGTGCCGGACACCAATATCTATATCATGGCCGCGGCCGGTACCCTGCCGGATGTGGCGCGGCGGTTGCTCGACCGCTCCCTGCTGTTCCATTGCTCGGTCTGTCTGGCCGAACTCGCCACCGGCGTTGCCAATTACGATCCGGCAAGGCCGGACTGGCATCCGGTCCGGGATCATTACGCCGCCCTCTTCGCCAGTGTCCCAGACAGCCGCGTGCTGATCCCCGATCATCAGATCTGGATCGATGCCGGCGTCATTGCCGGTACGTTGTCGCGCACCCAGAATTTCCAGAAACATCAACGCAAGGAATGCCTGAACGATGCGCTGATCTACCTCACCGCCACGAAGGCCGGCCTGCCCTTGCTTACGGCCAATACGATCGACTTCGATCTCATCCAGCAGATCGCGCCTGGCGGTCAGTTTGTCCATCTTTGATTGCCGCTGTTTGTCGAGGTAGCTGACCTTCACGCCAGCCAAGGCCCTCAAGGACGCGCTCACCGGCTGACGGAATTGACCAGGCGCGGAACAGAAGGAACCTTCCGAGGCTCAGCTTCTGTCTCCCGTCCCGCTGATCCGGCCAATCGTCGTCATTGGACATTTCCCGATACCGCTTTGTGCCTTCCGACGGGAAAGACGCGTCGGCAATTGGCGGTTCGATCGTGCCACCGGGACATCGACGAGGTCGAGCAATTGATGTTCGTGGTTGTCGGCAAGCATAAAAAAGGGCGGCGACGGAGTGATCCGTCGCCGCCCTTTTGAATGTCAGCGGCTTTAGAAATCAGGCGAGGCCCACTCGGGCTGCCGTTCCGGCAGCGACCTTGTCTTCGATGAGTTTCGAGGAGACCTCCGCCGGCAGCGGCATGAAATCGTAGCCGCGTGCGATGGCTGCATGGCGAAGATATCCAAGCGTTTCGAAGGCGCGATCGTGGGTGCCAAGCCAAAGACCGGGCTCGTCGGTTTCTTGGTGAGGGAACGCCTGCAGGAAATAGGTCCGAAGCGGCGGGTCGTAGCCGATGATGGCTTCCGGGTCCGAGCGGCCCTGTCCGGTGACGGTAATGGTGTAGCGGCTCATTGCAACCTCCCTTTTGCCGGTGGGGAAGCCGGCCCCTGGGGGGCCGGCTTCCGATGCCCTCACTGCGGGTTGTTCCAGAGGATGACCTTCTTGTTCTCCTCGCCGCCGGGGGCCGGGGCGACGTTGCCGAAGATCACGCCGATCTCGGGTGCCTCGATCTTGACGGAGAGGTATTCCTCGCCGGACCGCTGCGAGCGGCGATACCAGCCCGCGCCGATCTCGAAGCCAGTGCGCTTGTTGAGGATGCGGTAGTCGGGCGCTTCCTCGCTGGCCTTGGAGGGGTTCGGGACGACGGTGATCGGGGCGTTGACCCGGAGCGTGGCGAAGACGCCTTCCATTGAGCCGTCGGACTTGGTGGTGAGGTTAGCGATCGTGGTGGCCATCGTAGTTCTCCTTCGGTTGCATCGGGAACCATTCCCGATGGCGTCGAAGGAGAGGGCTGTCCTGCTGCGGTCATCTCGGCGCAAATTCTGGAAAATTCTATTTTCGAAAAGAACGCGGGCAGGCCCTTCGCCTGCCCGCAAACCAAAAACAGAAATCGAATTTTCCTGAATTTTCGTCGAGAGTACCCCGCCAGGGGTTGACCGTAGTAAGCAGGCGGTCCTCTACAAAGGCGACATGAAAAGGGAATGGCTCGCGTTGCAACCGAAGCCGGGACGAACAGCGCTGGCCGCTCCGATCGCGCCCCACCGGCTCCCGCCGGCGACAGCTGGAATGGTTGGCCGCTCCCATCATCGCCCCTTTCACAGCCATTCCGATAGCGCCCCCGTCCAGCGAAAGCGCGTGGGCTTGCGCAACCTCCGCCACTCAACACCCCCGACGATCGGAGCCGTCGTTCCGCAGGTCGCAGCGGTCCGGCGAGGAGACCGCTTTGTCGCGTGCAGCATCCGACTGAGCGTTCTTCCGCGATGTCGCGTCGGCGGCCGGCGGCGAAGCGACTATGATGTTGAACTTCCTCCGGGGCGACCCGCAAGGAGCGGGAGGTGCCGACCCTGCCGGGCCGGCTGGCGACTGCCGCGATCGGGTGGCAAGCAGGCGTGAGGGCTTCGTCGACGACTGGCCAACGGAACGCGCCGTCGTCGGCTCCGAGCCGCCCCTGCGATGTCATTCACCGCATCCGCTGCTGCAAGACAGTGTACCCGGTCAACTGCGGGGAGCCCGGGCGCTCATCCTGATGTCGTCGCGAGCCGCTCATCCGGCGTCATGCGCGTTGCAAGCAGATCCCAGATCTCCGGGTCGGCGCGTGACAGCATGGTTTGCCAGTCGACGACGTCGCGGGTCGTCGTAACCAACCCATTGGCGACATCGTAGGTAACACAGGGCTTTTCGGCCATGGCAAGCCGCAGCAGGTTGAGGGCGGTGCCGGGGCTTGTCCCGTTCCAGATCATCAGGCCGTAGTTGGCGCGCCGGACCATTTCGCGGTCCTTCTGCGCCTGTATTGCGAAGCCATGGGCGCCGGGCTGGGGTGGAACAGTATAGACGGCCCAATCACCGAGATTGTTTCGCGGTTCACTGCCGGCGCAAAAGACGCCGACATGTTCGTAGCCGTGCCCGCCGAGCAGAGCTTGCACTTCCGTGTCGGCACCGGGAGCGTCGCCGACGAGAACGCCGTGTTCGGCAGCCACGATCGATGCGATGCGTTCCACCACCGGATCGGGCAGGTCGACGATGTCGCGTGAGCCGCCAATAAAAATCATCGCCATGGTGTCTCTCTTTCGCTCTGACAGCCCCCGCCCCTTGCCACCCTCCCTCTCCCTCGCGCGCGAAAAACGGCATAATGGATGCACAGCGAGGTTCAGGCTGTGTCAACCGCCATGCGTATTCTCCGCACCGCTCTTTCCGACATAGATAGGCGGCTTTGACTTGATCAAAGGCGATCCATCCTGTTCATTCGTGGAATGTTCAAAACCATCAACGCAGTCCAGATTCACGTTTCGCTGGATGAGATCGAGCCGGAAATTTGGCGTCGACTTGTCTTGCCGTCAGGCTGGAATCTTGGGCAGCTGCATCTTGCTGTTCAGGCGGCCTTCAACTGGTGGAACTACCATTTGCACGAGTTCCAAATCGGCGGCCTGCGCTATGGCGATGTCGAGCTCCTGACGGAGGATGCCGACCACGACGACCCCCGCGTCTTTGATTGTCATGAGGTTCGCCTCCGCGACTTCGCGCAGGGTGCCGTGTTCAATTACGTCTATGACTTCGGCGATAACTGGCGCCACACTGTCATGATCGAGGAATTCGTGGCCCTTGATGTCGCTCCCAAGCACGGCACCTGCATCGATGGAGCACGTGCCAGGCCGCCCGAAGATGTTGGTGGTGTCCCAGGGTATGAGCGCTTCCTGGAAATCATGTCGGACAAGACAGACCCAGAACACGCCGACACCAGGCGGTGGTGTGGCGGCTATTTCGATCGGGAATGGTTCGACCTGGCTGTGGTGGACAAGGACGTGCGCAATGCACTGCGCCCGAATGTAAAGCGTCGGCTGCATCAGCCAAAGCCGAAGCGCAACGAACCGACGACTGCTTAAATCAGCAAGCGACGATTTGACCGCCATGCAGGATCGAATGGGGCATCGACTGTGTCGGTGCGTTCGGCGGAGATCGAGCGATACTGTCAACGGCCTCAGTGCCTGAGCGTTGGAACAACGCCATGAAATCCCCTGCCCGCAGCTTCACGGTCGAAATCAAACGACGGGGCAGGAGGTTCGTGGACGAAATCCAAACCTTCGATTTGGGCCGATGCGTCGAGGGGAAGAAAGGCCGAACGACGGCATAGCGGGGGTCCGAACAGGATTTGCCGCAACGACATGGTGAGCATAAGCCCGCGCCGCGCAGCAGGATCATGCCCGATCTGTCGTCGAATGCAGACGTAACAAACGAGCAAGACATGCTGAAACGCAGCAGCGAGCCAAGCTCCCGGCGTCCGAACGCTGGGAGCTCGGTCGAGATAGCACCCGTGGGGTCACCGTCACGCGCCGGCATCTCCGAACCGCCAGACGGGAATGCCGAGCCGACGGGCCTTGTCGGCAAGGTTGTCGGTGATGCCGGAGCCGGGAAAGACGATCAGGCCGTAGGGCACCACCGAGAGAAGCTGGTCGTTGCGGCGGAAGGGTGCGGCCTTGGCGTGGCGGTTCCAGTCCGGCTTGAAGGCGATCTGGGTGACCTTGCGGTTCTCGGCCCAGCAGGCGGCGATGCGTTCGGCACCGCGGGGGCTGCCGCCGTGGAGCAGGACCATGTCGGGATGCTTCTCGCGGGCCTTGTCGAGCGCGTCCCAGATCCGGTCGTGATCGTTGCAGTCGAGGCCGCCGGCGAACGCGATCTTGGTGCCGGCTGGAACGAGCACCTCGGTTTCGGCGCGGCGGCGCGCCGCAAGGAAGTCGCGGCTGTCGATCACCGCCGCGGTCATCGCCTGGTGAGAGACCTTGGAGCCGGTGCGCGGCCGCCATGCCGATCCGGTTTGTGCCTCGTAGAGGTCGGCGGTCTCATCGCGCATGATTTCGAGCACGTTGCGGCGCTCGATATAGCTGATGCCTTCCGCGGTCAGCCGCTCCAGCTCGACCGACTTCACCTCCGAGCCGTCCTGCTCCTGCTGGCTTGAACGCTGCGCCTCCTCGTTGCGGTCGAGGCTGCGGGCGACGCGCTCGGCGGCACGGTGGAAGACGTTTGCGAAGGACCAGAGCAGGTCGTCGAGGTCGGGTTCGAGCCTGGTGTCGCCGAGCATGCCGGCGAAGGTATCGACGATCCCGGCAAGCCCGGCCCGGATTACTTCGTCGTCGGGAAGTGGCCGAGGATCCGGTTCGTCCTGATGCGGACGATGGCCGTACATCTGCAGTTCGAGGATGACGCGGTCGGTCGGCGAGGAGGCGTGGTAGGGCTCGTAGGCGTCGTCGAGGGGAAGCTCGTAGGTCATGGCGTGTCTCCGTCGGTTATGGCCGCGCCCTTCGCGGCCTGACAGCGCATCCCGGCCGCGCCCCGGGCGCGGCCGCACCGAAGGCCGGAGCGCGAGCGAAGGACGGCGCAGCCGTTGCGGCCGTGACCGGGGGGTGGCAGGGGTCGCCTCTCAGGCAGGCCGCGGGCGCGGCCTCTCCCGGCGGACCGCCGCCATGCCTGCAGGCCCTCCTGGAACGCCACCCCTGCCCGCCTGCCGGCTCGGACCGTTCATCCCGCCGGCAGGAAGAAACGGGCATCTTCCGGAACGAGCTGATCGGCGAGCGATGCCGCGAGGTGGGCCGGGCCGACATGGCGCAGATCGTCATTGAAGTCGCCGAGCTGCGGCCGCAACACCAAGGCTAGAATCCCAGCCTCGCCCGCGCGCTGGCTGAGACGCTCGATGCCGTGCCGGCCGGCGGCGTCCGCATCGGCCGCAATGTAGAGGCGACGGCAGCCAGGCGGGAAAATTAGGCCGGCGAGGTGATTGGCCGAAGTGGCGGCGGCCACCGGCAGCGCCGGCATCACCGTCCGCAGCGAGGCCATCGTCTCAAAACCTTCGCCGGCGGCCATGACCGGGATGGGCATGCGGGGATCAAGGCCGAGCCAGATGGCGTTGCCGAACAGGTGACCCAGCGAGCGACGGGGATCGATCAGCTGCGCCTTGCCGACCTTGCCGCTCGGGTCCAGCCCGGGGGAGAGATACGTGCGCTGCAGGCCGGAGAGGCGACCGTCCAGATTGGTGACGGCGGCGATCAATGCGGGCAGGGTCTGCGTCTCGCCGGTCACCAGATCGCGGTAGTAGCAGCCGGGGTGGAAGCGCAGCGCGCGCTCACGGGCGGTCAAGAGGATGCCGCGGCTGGCCAGATAGCGTTCGGCCAGCGTGCCGACGATCGGCTGCGACATGGCGAACAGGCGGCACGCCGATTCGGGATAGCCGCGTACCGCGGCTGGCTGGCGCTGCGCGCCATGGCTTTGCATCTCCGGTCGCGGCATGGAGAGAAAGCGACGCGCTTCATCCGCGACATCGCGGAACTCGGTCAGGCCGCAGCTTTCGCGGATGACATCGAGCAAATCACCAAATTCGGCGGTGGCGGCATCGGTCCAATGTCCGGCCGCACCGGGGCCGGATTCCGGCCCGCTGAGCCGGACGAACATTGACCGTCCAGGCGTGTTGTGGACATCGCCGACCATCCAATAGCGACCCTGGCGCTTCCCGTTGGACAGGTAATGGCGACAGACCGCCTCGGCATCACGGGCGAGACGACGCGCCAGATCGGAGGCCGAACCCCGCCAGGTCACTGCCGAGGATTCCCCTGTTGCGGCAGCGCACCGCTGCAGCAACGCCGCGGTGAGAAAATAGCGCGGCACTCATGGTTGGATGAGATCGGCAGGTTTGTCATCAAGGTATCCTCCTGTGCAAGGTGACTTCGCCTCACGCTTCCCGGCCGGGTTTCGGCCAGCCTTCCTGCCAAGCAAAAAAGCCGCCCCCCTGCCTTGGAGGACGGCGTATCTCTGTTACGGAAGAACGGAAGGAACGGCGCCACGGATGCGCGCACGCACCGCGATGAGGATCAGACGGCGAGATCGAGGATCTGTTTTGCCCGGCCTTCCATATCGAGCCGTACATCCTGATGGGGTTTGTCGCGGGCCACCCGGGTGATGCCCTGCACGAAATCGAAGATCGAGGCCGGTGGACGACCTTCCTCGTTCAAAACCGTGTCGATGATCTTCGTGGTATCAGTCTTGGAGAAGCCACTCTTGCGCAGGAAGGTCTGGCGGTCGTCGTCATCGCGGGCAACAATCCGTTCCCGCGCCGCCTTGATGCCATTGACGAACGGCATGGGCGAGGATTCGGCAAACTGGATCAGCGCCGGTTCCTTCGAGCGCGAAGCGGGACGGAGCATATTTGGAATGCCGGATGGTGATTTCCTGGAAATCTTGCGCGCCCCAGATATTCCTGTTTTGGCATACAGCGCGAAGGTAAAAGGTGGCGATGCCAAGCGTCCTGGCGCCAACTTCCGAGTTCCAGCAGTAAAACCCCCTGAAAAATACATCCGGAGACCCGTCGGGAAGTTTGCCCGCCTCAATCGGATTGAGATCGTCGACAAGAAAGACGAAGACATCGCGGTCGGAGGCGTATAGTGTCGTGGTATCTTTAGATATATCGACATGAGGGTTATAGATACCAGTATCCCACTGAAGGCTTCCTGGCACTTTCCAACGTGTATCGCCAGTGCCGTTACCGGCGATCTTCTGTACAGCCTCGATCAAGTCTTCATCGAATATTCGCCCGTAATCTGGCCCCGTCACGGCCCTGAGTTCGAGGCGGCTATTTTCGATTTCGAGCGTTTTGATCTGTTCGGCCCTGTTCGAGGTCAGGCCGTACTGCAGATTGATGCCGGCGAGCGGCGCCGGAAGTTGACGCAGATAAGCGGCCGGCACACCGACCAGGCTGGCAAGCTGGCCGAAACTCCAATGCGTGGGCGCGACCGGTGCATCCGCATCTGGCAGGATGAGGGTGAGACGTTCAGGATCGTCACGACCCGCCTCGACGCGGATACCCTTGCTCTCGACGATGCGCGTGCGACTGCGCGCCGACCGGGCAGCCAGTGAACCGCGCAGATCGTCGAGCGACAGGAACCGCTCATCCGCCGGACGGTTGAACCACTCGGACGCGACGCGGCCGATGCGCTGCCCGCGGCTGACGTCCACCTTGTAGCCTGCCCGCGCGCCCTGCGAGGGAGATTGAATTTCGATCTGTGTCATGGGATTTCTCCGCGGCGAGCGCCGGGAGCCTCTCTCCCGGACCTTCGCCCGCCCACCGCAACCCGGCCCTCCTCTTTCCTCTGCAGGCACATCCGTCGACCAAAGCACGGCCATCAACGCCGGAACTGCAAGAGGCATCACAGCCGACCTTATCGGAAACAGAAAAGGCCCGGCTTGATCGCCGGGCCTGCTGTGGACTGCCGATTTCAACGGCTCGCTTGCCGGGAACCGAATGCTTTCGAGGAATGCGGGACGCTCAGTCAAGCACCCCAGGCCGGAAGCTTTCGCCCTTCAGACTGTCTCGCTAGATGGTGTTGCAGCGAACGAGGGAGATGCCGACATCGCACGTCTCGCTTGAACGTAGGCAGTCTCAACGACGGATCTCGGGGCGGCCTACTCGATCCCGAGCTTCCGCTTGAGTTCGGCATTCTCCTTGCGCAGACGCTCGGCCAGCAATTTCTTCAAACGCTCGTTTTCTTCCTCGAGCGCAACCAAATCCTTCAGGTCATTTCCCTCATCTGCTGGCGTGGCGGCCTTCTTCCATTGATAAAAAGTCGGCTCGGAAACGCCGGCCTTCCGCGTAGCGCTTTTGATGCTTTCGCCAGCCTTGATCGACTTCTCGATCTGGCCAAGTTTTTGGGCGCGTTCCGTTTTGGAATGAACCTTGCGCGGCGACCGCTTTGCGGGAACATTGGCATTGGAAACTGCAGCCTCGGATATGGCCTTTCGCGCGATTTCCTTTGCTTGCGCTTTCGGCTTCCTGGGCCTCGAAGATTTCTTCGTCACTTGAGCCGTGTCCCCCGTGACAGCAGCATCGGCGGGAACCTGCATTGATTCAGCGTCCTTTAGATCGGCCATATTATACTCCGCTCGCTTCATATTTCGATCTTCAGCATCAATGGGCGTCACATAGGAGTCAATACGTCGAAGCTTCGGCAGTTCCACCGCCCCGACTTCTTTCGTCGTGCCGGCGCCAATAGAGCCCAGATCAAGATCGCCCCAGATCGAGCGGTTCTGCTTGGGTCTACCCCGCTTTTGTTTGATCTCAATGGTGAACGGTCGCGTCTGCCGCTTCATAGCCTTCCTTCCTTGATGAGGACCGACTTGCACAACAAGTCGCTGTATCGCCGGCGGGCGCGTATGTCGTCCGGCGTCGTGTTTACCGGGCGGAGCTTTATCGATGCTGTTGCCGGCGAGCAACCGGCGATATGACGGTTTCACGGCATCATCAGACCGATCAGAGACAGGCTGAGGTAAGGCGTGATGAACGGCTTCGTCACGACGTGTTCCGTGTTTTTACGCCGGCGCTATCGGATCCTGCGACTGTATCTGTGCGATGGTGCTCATCGAAAGGCATCGAATTCAGCCTTGCCGCGCGCGCGTGATTGTCGAGCGGCTTCGGAAAGCTTGCGGGTGGGAATATCGGCGAGCCGCTCGGCCGCCGCTTCTGTCGATGCGAGATTGAGATAGCGGTGCAGGTTCGCGGCAAGACGCGTGTTCGTGCGCGATCGGCGCAATATCGCGGTGGCGACCTCGTCTCCATCATAATTCTCGAAGCAGTTGTCAAACGCGCGGGTTGGTCTACGCCCATACGCGATAACCTTGGCCGCATAAGCGACGCGGCCGCGGAAATTTTCCGGATCGTTAAGACGCGACATCTCGGTATCTCCTTGGGTGTCGGGCTTGTTCCGTGGTCAGGAACGCGGCTTTCGGCGCATCTGCGAAACTGCCAGAAGTTCTTCGATCTGAGCGTCAGACAGATCTTCAAGAGCTTTGAGGTGGCGCCCCTGCCCGCCGGTGTCGATTAAAACAGCGCGCCTGCCGTGCTGATCGGCCGGAAAGGCGTCGGGATTTCTATCGCCCGCGATCCCCTTAAATTCGAAAGGCATGGCGCTCCAGATCGCCTCGAGCTTCTCCGCACGCGTCATGCTGTCGGTGGCGCCCGTCTCATAGGCGATGATGGCCGCCCGCATTGCATCCGGGCTGCGCCTGTCTACGAGGTTGCAGAAGCCGTGAAACCAGCGCTCGCGGCCCCGAATCCTGATTGCGAAGAAGACGCTGGTCACATAACCCGGCCTTGTATTCGGATAAGCCAAACATGCCGGTGCGCATGAACAGCGGCGGCAACAAGTCAAGCATGAAATGATAGGTCGAACCCTGTAGCTCGAACCACTCGCCGTCATAGGGCGCGCCCGACAGAGGATCGTTCCCTGGGGTCCCGCGATGCCTGTCAAACAGTTGAAACATCCGCTCTCGGGTCGCGACGCCATCGAAGACTTTGCGGAAAGGCGGATGATCGGACATGGCTCGTTTCCAGATGAGCCGAACCGGCCACTTGCGCGACATGGCGCGGCAGCCCGGCAATCGGCGAATTGAAAGGATTGGCGAAGGCGGCGCGCCACGGCGCGATGAGCGACGACCGTCAGGCAGCGCGGAATTGCGACGCGCAGAAACGAAGGGGCCCGGGATGACCGGGCCCCGTGCGGAATGGCCGTGCCGACTACTCGGCGGCCTGAAGATGCTCGTCCTCGTCGCCGTTTTCAGCCGATGGCTCATCGGACGAGGACGCCGCGACACTTTCGAGAAATGCCGGGAGAATGTTCGCAGCCTCCGGGTCGTCCCCTGCCAGCGCATTACCGTCGGTCAGTGGATCGACGCTCTGCGACGAGCCGTCGTCGGAAAGACGCAATGGCTCGGGCAGCCAGTTCGATCCTTCAAGGAGGCGAGCGGCCTCGCGGGCCATGCTATCCTTCTTCATGTGGTCGATCAGCTGAGCGGGTTGCGCGCCACGGGCTTCACGAACGGCCTCCAGGATCCGCGCCTTGGTCAGATGTCCAAGGAACTCGACCGTCGGCGTCCAGCCGGCGGCGACCATGTCGAAGCCGAGCGTTCCGGCAAGCAGGTCGGCATGCGCGAGCGCCCGTGGACGCCTGTTCCAGGGCTCGACCACGGCGTTCAGGGACAGTGACACGCAATGCGCGAACAGCGCCTTGCGGCTTGCCTCATCGACATCCAGAAGGAAGGTCCAAAGTTCCCCTTCATCCTCGGGAAGATCTCTGTCCCAGCCTTCGTGGCGCTCAGTGATCTCCTTCGCCCACGACGTTTCGGCCAGTCCATCGACCTGGCCGAAGCTGCCGCTCTTCAGGCTGATCTCCAGACACGAGGCGGCAGCGAAGCGATAGAAGACCTGCAGCACGAGGGCATGGAGCGCCGCGACGAAGGCTATATCGGCATCGCCGGCCAGCGCATTGCGCATTGCCAACGTCCTTTGGGCGGTCAGGTCCAGGACGATCCGGTCCGGCAGCGGCTTGACGCCGTCATCCTCGAGCTCCGCGCCGGCATCACCATCTCCCGGTCTTGCGTCGACAACGATCTTTTCGCCGTCACCGACACCGGATGTGGCATCACCGGTGTCCGTTTCAGCGCTGCCGTCATCTTCCGCTCGAGGCTCGTCCTCGGGGCGCACAAAGCCCGCTTCGACCTGAAGCCGGCCGTCCGCGCCAAGCGTGACGAACACGCCGGCGATGGCCTTTTGCACGGGATCGTAGCTGTGTGGACGATCGTCGAATGCATCCAGTTCGGCTCCGAGCTGGTCGAGCTTGCTTTCAACCTGCTCATCGGCTTCGTCGGCCTCGGCATAATCCGCATCAAGTTTTTTATATTCGGCCTTCAGCGCGTCATAGCGTTCGATGTCCTCTTTGCTCAGCTCCTCAGCTTCGGCATAGACACGGCGCATGCCGGACGTATGGCCGTATGGGAAGCTGATCGCCGTCTCCACCCACTTCCAGCCTTCGGTCCCGATCGCCTCCTCGTCGACTTTCAGCTTTTCGAAGACCAGTTGTTCGAGAAGTGCCGCATCCTGGAACCAGCCACCGGAATCCTGCTCGAACAAATCGCGCAGGATGATGCCGCCGGCCGCTTCGTAGGCCTCCGCTCCAACATAGACCGCACGGCGATCGTCCGACCGCACGGTGGTCTCGGTCAGCAGCCGCCTTATATAATAGGGCTCCTGCATATGCGAGGTGGAGACACGCTCCCACACCTGTTCCTGGCGCGCATGATCGTCGCAGATCGAGAACGCCATGAGTTGCTCAAGCCGGATCTCATCTTTCTCATAGAGATCGAGCAGTTTTGGCGATACCGTGGCCAGACGCAGACGCTGCTTCACCGTAGCTGCCGATACGAAGAAGCGCGCCGCGATTTCCTCAACGTCGAGGCCCTGCTCGCTCAGGGTCTTGAAGGCCCGAAACTGGTCAAGCGGGTGGAGATTTTCGCGGTGGGCGTTCTCAGCCAGAGAATCCTCTTCTCCCGATGTCGACATGCTGCGGTTGACGATGCACGGGATTGGCTCGTTCTTCGCCAGCCGCTTCTGCTTGATGAGCATGCCGAGCGCGAGATAGCGGCGGCCGCCGGCGGGCACTTCGAACGTGCCGGTCTCCTCGCCGTCTTCGCCAAGTAAGGGACGGACGTTCAGGCTTTGAAGCAGCATACGCCGTCCGATATCTTCGGCGAGCTGCTCGATGGACACGCCGTCCTTCACCCGCCGGACGTTCTTCTGCGACAGCACCAGCGTGTCGTAGGGAATGTTTTCCGCGGCGTTCATTGCGATCTTCTGAATGGCCTTTGCCATGGTCAGGTTCTCCATGACGGACCGCCCGGGGCCTCTCCCCGGACCTCAAAGCCCGTCAGAAAACCTCCCCTCCCCCCTTTACCTCTGCGGGCCACCTCGCCAGCGTCCGGCAACTTTGCGTCGCCGCGCAGCAATGCATCTCCCCGTCATCGCGGCGGGCTACTGACCAATCGAATCTGGTCGAAAGGTTGTTGCGGATACAAGTTCACGCCATCGGCTTGATGGGCTGGAGAACAACATACCCTGGCAGCCCGCACTCCCTATCCGCAACACCCTCCTCGCCGGTGTCCTCCTGCTGCTGGCAGGCGATTTCATGTTCGCTTGCAACGATGGGCAAACGGCTCGTGCCAGCTTCTCAGTCGGCCCGATGGTCCCGGTCGGTTCTGTCGGGGTTTTTCATTCTCGATGCTGTGATCGCAGGGACAATACAAGCTGTTCCGCGTGGAATGTGTCGGGTTGCCGCGACTCTGGACACGATGTCGTTTCTGACCCTAGCGACACATGTATGAATTGACCTCACGTCATGATACGCGAAGACCGTATCGAGGTCGGAATTGAGAGTCTAATTCTTTGTCGAGCAGGTTCGTCCGGCCCGTGGTGGTGCAAGTTGGCCGGCTTGACCGTGAGCGCGTCATATTCGATGTGAACGAGGCAGCCACGATCCTGCTGCGGAGTTTCCCTTATCAGACGGAGAAGCGAAAACTGGCCATGGATGCATGTCTTCAGGTTCTGCGTGGTGAAGTTCAGTCGCCGGTTGCGAGACGGGCCTTCGTTGTAGCGGCGTTGGAAGCCAAAATCCTACGCAGCGACTGAGGTCCAGTTGATAGCCTCGATGGCTTCCATTGTGGCTGTGGGAAGCAGAGCGTCACGCCATCGCAGCGGTGAGCCCAGGATTTGTGCAGCCGGCGACAGAGCATCGAGTCCTGCCGTCATGGGAAACAACCCGACGTTCATCTGCTTGACTCGACAACGGTCAGGAAGACGGCAATATTTACCTTGATCGGAGAATGGATATGCGAGATTTGCCGAGCGGCACCGATGCCGACGTTGCGATCGAAGTCAGTCGGCTTCTCGATGATGCCGAGAATCTCACGCCTTTGCCGGTCCACGAACTGGTAAAACGAATTCGTACGATACTGCAGACCCGCCTTTCCGATCAAGCAATCGAAAAACTGGTCGTCGAGATGGCGTCGAGACGTGGTTTGCCCATGGTCTTCGACAAGCCTGCAGCATAGTCAATTCTTCCACATGTCTTGTAAAAATATCGGCAAAAGCAGGCGGCGAAGTGGCAACGCGATATTTGACGATTCTGGGCCGCGAATTCGCCCATCCAGTGGCCGGACGTCGTCGCCTCAGTTTACCCGGTACTCGTGCGCACAAAAAAGGCCGGACCAAAGGCCCGGCCAGTTATGAAGGTTAAAACCTCCAGAGGGGAACGCGCCGGACGAATGGGAGGAAACATCCGACGCACTGCGCATATGGGTCAGCAAAGATGACACTTCAACGACATGCCGTAGGCCACCAGACTTGTTCTCTTGGTGCACTGAACCTTGCGTGCCTGATGCGATTGCTGAAATGATATCGCTGGTTCAGCCAGCCTTGCTCAGGTTGCCGGCCGACGATTTACCGGTCCGCCGATCCTGCTCTATTTCATAGTTGACCTTCTGGCTGTCAACGAGCGTCGACAGGCCAGCGCGCTCGACAGCAGAAATATGGCAAACACGTCCTGTCCACCACCGTCAGGCTGAATGAAGCCAAAGCCCTTGGTCACGTTGAACCACTTTACCGTTCCAGTCGCCATATAGGTGTTCCTTGCCGTAGGTGTCTAATGTCCGCTTGGCTGACCGCACTGGCCGCTGCTGTTTCAGATAGGTGCCGCAGATGGCAGTCATGGCAAGTCTTTGCGCCGTGCGCCACGCCATAGTCCGCTGGCCACCGATGCCACCTCGATAATTGAACAATGTCGGGAACCTCCAAGCCACTATTCGTAACGGCAAAGCAGCACACTCACGCCATGACATCATGTACTCCTCCCAGATGCGATGCCGACGCTGAATGCGCTACGAACTCGGCAAACCTTCGACATGGGAACTGTTCCGTGCTGAACCAGTGGTTTGGCGTCAGATCCTCGATCTCGCTAGCTCGCGAGGGCAATGAAACCCGGTCAACGCGCAATCTAGACAATCCGGACAATCCGGACTATATATGCGACATACGCAATGGAGGCGATCATGGTCGCAACAGTTCGGAAATCCCAGGCCGCCAAGCAGGTAAATGTGAGCAGCGCTGCGGTTGCGGACATTCTCGACGTGCTGGCCCGGCATAATCCGGGAATTTCCAGGTCGGTGCTAAAAGGCAAGAGCAGGGTCGTGGCTGCGGTCACCGCTGCCACTGTTCGGCTTTCGGACCAACAGCAGCGCCAAATTCTCGCCCATCGGAAGAAGCTGGTCGAGGCAATGGGCACTGTCGCAGCGGATCTTGCTGGCCACGACGATCAGGGGCGGATTCAGCTCGACGTCAAGCTGCCCGTCGAGGTTAGCCAGGGCGATGGCCGCGGCGAGGTGGTAGACATCGAAGAGGGTCGGCGGCGGCTTGCCGCCTTTGCGACACCACTTCGCCTCGAAGATTGGGCGGGACCAGTCGCTGGGCCAAGCGAGATCGAGAAGTCCTTTGGCACGCGCCGGTCGACATTGCACGACTGGCACAAGCGCGGCGCAGTCATCGGACTGCTCAAGGGAGAGCGAAAGCATGTCTTTCCCCTGGCCCAGTTCGTCGACGGCCGGCCAGTCGAGGGAATGTCCGAAGTCACGCGGATTATCAGCAATCCACGTGTTGCATGGCATTGGCTGGTTCAGCCCAAGCCCAGCATCGGGGGGACACCGCTCGACCGGCTGAAGCAAGGGCATGTTCCCGAAGTTCTCGCTGCTGCCGCACGTGATTTCGCCTGACCGTGAAGCTGGATCCCAAAGTCGTTGCGGACCTTGCGCTTCCGTTTTGGCCCAAAGCCTATTTGCGCGTCATGCCCCAATCCCATGCCGCCACGCCGCTCGGCATGGGGTTCGGGCAGACGCGCTTCGCTGCGCCAGACAACTCGTTCCAGTTGATCTATCTCGCACGCAATCTCACCACAGCTGTCGCTGAGACGGTGGTCCGCGATAGGGGTCGGAACAAGAACTGTTCCCAGCGACACGCTAAGGTCGAACGGAGCATGAACGTCATGCGGCGTGGCGTAACCGAGCCGGAAGTCTGAGCGACCGGAAGCCTTCAGG
>NZ_SCNN01000047.1 GCF_005503535.1 Mesorhizobium comanense
CAACATCTACGGCGGATCGACATACAATCATTTTACGTGGGTGTTGCCAGAGGACTCTGCCGAGAACATCGCATCCAAGTGAAAGTAGAAATGGTCCCTCACCGGACGCTTACATTTGGAGCGCGCTATTAGTGATCGATTCCAGCTCCGTTGCGGCACTGCGCGCAGCCTCAAGCATTTCGCTGCTCGGCTGCTTGTCCGGCTGGGCATGCTCAAGGAACAGCCGCAGGGCTGTAACACGCGATCGGGTCGTATGCGCAAAGAGCGACGTGAACGAGCGCATATGCTGGTCGCGGCGGTTGGCTGAGGAATAGCGCTGATGGATAACAATACAGAAGGTGGCACCGAGGCCGAGCGCGATGGCGAAGATGAACCAGTTGCGCGAGGCGGCAATGTCGATGCTGGCGGTTTGCTGCAAGATGGCGCTGTGATCAACGGTGGAGTTGGAAATCTCGTAAATTGACTGTTCCAGCTTGGCCATGCCGGCAATGGCTTGAGTGTAGTTTTTGCGCGCCGACACAAGGGGTGCGATTTTCTGTTCGAGGGTCTGACGGATCCCACCCAGGATTGCGGCGTCATGATCGGGAAAAAAGCGGTTCAGATAGGGCAGGTTTTCCAGCTGCCCGACATTGACGCTCACCAGCGCCATTTGCCGATCGATGTCGGCATCAAGTTCGCCAGTCCGGTCGGCAATGCGAAGATAGCCATACACCCGTATAAGACGCTCGCGAATCTGTGCCGCGCGCCACTGGATCTCGAAGGTCTGGTTGAGGATCGCATCCGTCTCCTGACGGTAGCGGTTCGATTGGGTGAATGTCCACGCACTCAGCCCAAGCGCTGCAGCCATACCGAGATATGGAAGAACAGTGAGCAATCGGCCGTGGAAGAACTTCATCGCGTGGCGCGCAGGATGACCGCGAAAAACACCCAGGTCGAGTTTCTTGCGGGCATGTATGAAGCGGGCGACTGGTCGAAGGGCCAAACAATGAAGATGGGGCCTTTCTCTACCCATGCTGATAGAGCTGAAATCCTGGTCCGGGGGGAAAGCGAGCCGGCTTTGTCCTTCTCGTTGCAACGACGCGCGACCGCCAGCCTCGGATTGTAGGACCGGATTTCGTCCATTCGGATATCGGAAACGAAGTTGTCAAAGGCGACAACTTCCACTTCCTGCGCGGCGGTCATTCCGGCCTTGGAGAGCACGTTTGCAAGCAGCGGCCTTCGATATTCAATTTTCTCGTTGTCGCTCGTCCAGGGGGTACGCCGGCAATTAGGCAACAGTCTTGATCCGCGCGTCGTCGCAAAGCACAGGCCCGCTTATCCGATAGATCTGGCGAGTCGCGGCAAGAGCGGCGGGAGAGATGTCAACCATGATCCCGACAATCGACGTGCCGTCGCTTTCCTTCGAGGGACCAAGCCGCTTCGGCTGCCACCCGATCGAGGCAAAACGCTCGAGCCAGTAATCTTCGCAGACGATAGTCAAATGGCTGATATGACGTTGAAGGCAAAGCTCCAAGACGCCGCAATAAATGATACCGGCGGCCTGACAGGACCGGCCTGATTCGCGCAAATGACGCGCGACGAAAAAGCGAGTCCATTCAAAAATATCTTGGCCGCGTTGTATGCGACCGCTGACAAGTTGCGGGAAAACCTCGCTCATCAAATGTGGTTTGAGACTTGGAACCAGCCGGGAGCCGCCGACGACCTCACCAGCGGCTGTGATGCCGAGAAGATGTGTCGCATCCGGCGTATCGAATGGGTCCATCTCCCGGCCGTCGGGGCGCTTGAGCGCGTCCCATCCTCGCTCGCCGACATAAATATGATGGCGCAACTTGAAGTATTGATCGAGCTGCTCTCGATAGGCCACGCTGTTTGCGGCATCGACGACGTGAACTTTGAACATCGCGGGGTTCCTAGTGAGTGAGCACAAGGAGCCATGCGCATCCCGCAGCCGCCATACTCAGATCTGACGATGGTTCAAAGCTGGATTTCATGCCTGCGAACCGCCTCAACGATTGCCTGCACTATGTTGGCCGTATCGAGCTTCTGCCTGACGTTGCGCAGGTGCGTATAGACCGTGCTCTCCGAAATACAGAGGATCCTCGAAACCTCCCAAGCTGTCTTCCCCGCCGCGACCCATTGCAGAATTTCACATTCGCGCTTGGAGAGCGCCTGCTTCGGTGCTTTGCGCAAACCGCCGACCAGCCTATGCGCAGCCGAATAGGCGTGACGGGCAAGTGCATGAACGGTGCAGCGGGCCGATGGCGTCAAGTCAAGCTCGCTGCCTGCCAGCGTTACGGCAGCCCTTTCGCCAAACGGGCACTGGATGGGTATGCAGATTCCTTCACGCAAGCCAAACTCCGCAGCCTCGTGCATCACGCGCCGCGCGTCCCCGTCAGCCTGACCTCGGGAGGCATCGCTCCAGAGAAATGGGGCCACTGCGGTCCGGCACAGGGCAGCGCAAGGATCATGACGATAATGCCTTGCGGCCATATAGTGGTCGTACCAATCGGCAGGCCAACCGTTGACAAGGATATGTTCATCCAGCGCCCCGGTACTTGGGTTTGGCAAATCAGTGATGAGACAAGCTACGTAGCCAAATGGCTGGACCCGCGCGCGTAACTGCCGAACGATTTCGTTGATGCTGGTAGCGCCGTCCATACGCGCCGTGGCTTCAAAGATCTCAACGATATCGTGCTGTAGCACGGACTGAACTGTCTTCGCCATCTCGAGATCGTCCGGACATGTTGAGTTGGCAAAGAAATACGTGACTTCAGCTCAATCGCAACCCATGTCGCCGCTTTTGATTACTATAGTAGGTGGCATTAAAGAGCGCGGTCTGACTGCCTCACCCAATGAGGCTGAGGTCAGTTTTTGCACGCAATCTGAGGTTGCTGCGACAAGCGACGTGCTTGTCCCAGGAGCAACTGGCCGATCTTGCCGGGCTCGACCGCAACTATGTTGGCAAGCTGGAGCGGGAAGAGAACTCGCCAACCGTGGACACCATGGAGGTCCTGGCGCTAGCGCTTCAAGTTGACGTCGAAATTCTGATACGCCGCAGCATCCCGCGCCACACTGGCGCGTCGCCGGACGGACAATAACAAGTCAGGAACCTGATTTACGTTTCTCTGTCACCTGAGTAGACGCCGGCTTGTTGCGTACTGCAGTCTCTTTCGCGGGTTGACGGATGAGGTCTTCGACGCTTGCGCCCAGCGCGCTGGCGATTTTTGCCAGCGAGAGGATCGTGGCGTTACGGCGCCCGGCTTCAAGGCCGCTCAGATACGAGCGTGTGAACCCCGAGCGGAACGATAGTTCCTCCTGGGATAGCGTTTGTTCACGCCGAATTCGCTGCACGTTGAGGCCAACAACCATACGTAGGTCCATCGCCGGATGGTCGCCGCGACGCACACTATAAGACGACACACTATAGTGCACATTCGTCGTTGACAGCCGGAGCTATTGCTGCTTTTGATGTCGCAGATCGGAACAGCATTCCTAAATAAGGAACACCCTTGTGACAGGGAATCTTTCGTTGGAGCGCGGTCTTGCCGTGCTGGACCTGCTCAAGGATATAGACGAGCCGATTGGCGTACGGGACATTGCGCGTCGCCTCGATCAGAGTGCAGCGGCAGTGCAGCGGATTCTGAATACCCTCGCCGAGCATGGCTATGTCGAGCAGATTGCCGAGTCGCGCCGCTACCGGCTTGGCCATTCTGTTCTGGCGCTGGCGCGATACATTTTGCGCAAGGATCGCCTCGTTGGTTTGGCCGAGGCAGAACTCCAAGCTTTGGCCGCCGAAGGGTGCTTCAACGCTTTTCTAGCCGTCCGGCGGGATGATCGGGGTCTCTATCTCCTGACCGTGCAGAGCAAAAGCCCTGTCGTCATTCGGTCGTCGCCAGGTGAGAGCTTCCCCTTGCACTCCACAGCGCTTGGAAAGGCACTGTTGATGGAGTTGAGCGCCGAGGCCATCATCGAAATTTTGGGGCAAGCCCCGCTCGAGCGCCTGACCCCAAGAACCGTCACCGAGATCAGCAAGCTCGTGGTCCAGATCCATGGCTCCGAAAGCGTCGGCTACACCACGTCTATCGACGAAAATTTCGCCGGGCTGATTGCGGTCGGTGCACCAGTTCGTGACGCCTCGGGCGCGATTGTTGCCGGGATAAGCGTCGCCTATCCCCGCTCCGTCGGGCCGCTGGTCGAGATTGCCGAGGTGGGCGAGACGGTCATGGCGGCCGCGACCCGAATTTCCGCCAGCCTTGGCTATCGCGACGCCCGCAGCCAACACAAGGATCCCAGCCATGCTGCTTAACGAACCAAGGCTACGGCAACGGATGGCTGACGCCGCGTTGGACGCAGTCGTAGCGACGGCGCCAGAAAACGTGACTTACATGAGCGGGTTCTGGGCCCTGCCCCAGTGGATTCGCCGTGGTCCCCAAGCCTATGTCGTGTGGCCAGCCTCCGACCGGGGTACGCCCGAGATCATTACCAGCACAAGCACGCTTGATCTCGTAGCCGACCAAGACGTCGGCGCCGCCAAGGTTCGCCGTTTTGGAGAGTTCCATGCGGAACTCGGCCCTGATGCGTTTAGCGACGCAGTGGGCCAAGAACACCTTCAACTTCGCAGGCTGCCGCCGCACGGAGACGCCGTCGCCGCACTCGTGGCAGCTTTGGAGGACTCACAGCTTGGAAATGGTCGTGTCGGGATTGACGAGACCGGGCTTGCAAGCGGGCACATGGAGGCATTGGCGGCGCGTTTGCCGAACGTCAGAATCACGCCCGCGGCAGCGCTGTTGCGCGAGGTTCGAGCCGTGAAGACGGACGACGAGGTCGACCGGCTGAGACATGTCGCTCGAATTGCCGAACGTTCGATCAGGGCCGCGCTGGGCGTTGCCAAAGAAGGTGCGTCCGAACTTGATCTCGCGCGCGCGTTTCATGTTCAGACCATCGAAGATGGCGCTTTCCCGGTCCTGGGGTGCATCGGTTTTGGCGAGCGCAGCGCACTGATGAACGTTCAGCCGTCTGACCGTAAGTTGCGAGTTGGTGAGATCATACGATTTGACGTCGGTGGCCGATTTCGGCACTACCGCGCCGACGTTGCTCGCATCGCGACATTAGGCGAGCCTCCCCCGGACGCCCGGCGCCTTCATCACGCCTTGCTGTGCGGAGTCCAGCGCGCCTGCGAAATCATCCGACCGGGGATCGCGGCTTCGCACGTCTTTGGCGAGGTCATGCGCGTCGTTCAGCGCGAAGGAATTCCGCACTACAGGCGCGACCACGTTGGCCATGGCATAGGCCTCGATGGTTATGATGCGCCAACGCTATCGCCAAGCAGTCGCGAAGTTATCGAAGAGGGAATGGTGCTCTGCGTGGAGACACCCTACTACGAAATCGGCCGATGGGGACTGCAGGTCGAGGATATGCTTGTCGTTCGAGCAGGCGGCGTCGAGCGTTTGATGGAAACAGACGGCGAAATCATCGTGGTGCCGCTATGAGCCATGCCACCGGATTTTCCTGCGTTCGATGCGGCAATGCCTTTCCTCTCGATCTAGAGATTGACTCCCGGGGCTGCCCGAACTGTCTCGTCGTCGCGCCTGCCAACCTCCAGGTGACCTACCATGGTCAGAGGCTCGCCCCTGACGATCAGACGCAGCAAGGCCAACCGCCTTCATTGTGGCGTTACGCGGACATGCTTCCTTGCGCGTCCAGCGATGCGATATCCCTTGGCGAAGGTCTGACGCCGCTTTTGCCAGCGACGACGATCGGAAGAGCGCTCGGCGTTCCCAACCTTCTGATTAAGGACGAAGGTCGAAATCCGACATGGTCTCACAAGGATCGGTTCTCGACCGTCGCGGTATCGATGGCTCGTCTAGCCGGAGCGCGGGTTGTTGCCACCGCCTCCTCAGGAAACGCGGGCGCCTCACTTGCGGCTTACGCCGCACGCGCAGGTCTGCGATGCGTCGTCATCACATTCGCGGGCACCGCCGGCGCGATGCTGGCGCAGATCAAGAAATATGGCGCCAAGGTTGTTCCATTGACAGACAAATCCCAACGCTGGCCCTTGCTGGCGGCAGGTGTTGAGCGCCTTGGATGGTTTGCCACCTCGCCGTTCCAGGCGCCTGTCGTTGGCAGTCATCCCGCGGGGATAGAGGGCTATAAGACACTTGCCTATGAGATCTTCGAGCAAATGCATGGCTCGATGCCTGACTGGTGCGTTTTGCCGGTCTGTTACGGCGATGCCCTTGCAGGATTGTTCCAAGGGTTCACCGACCTTCTCGAGCAAGGGAAGATCGATCGCATTCCTCGCCTTGCGGCCGCCGAGATTCATGGCTCCCTGTCTGAAGCGCTCGCGAGCAAGACAGACCTGATCGCGGAAGCTCCGGCGGCGTTCGAAACGCTGGCAGTATCGATGGGAACCACGCGAAGTACCTTCCAGGCGTTGCGAGCCCTGCGTCTTTCGCGCGGCACAGCTGTGCGCGTGAGCAACCTCGGGCTGATTGCCCTGCAGCAACAACTGGCAGCGAGCGAGGGCATCTTTGCCGAACTTGCCTCGGTTACGCCTCTCGCCGCGATCGGGACTCTAACGCGGCAGGGCGTCATAGGTGCTTCGGATCGCGTGGTCGCTATTGTCACGGCAAGCGGCCTGAAGGATCTCGATCGGTCAACAGCGTCGGAAGATCGGCAGCCCGTGTTTGAAACTGCCGGACAAGCCTGGGAGCATTTGCTTCAAGAAGAGGACACTGGTCGATCGCGATACGAAACCGCCTGAGTACATTATCGCCGAACGACCTTGCAGCAGCCATGGGTATGCCGGGTCATCGTCCATTTGGTGCACCTGGCGTGTCAAACGCAGGGTCAGCCGCAAGGTCGCGGCCAACCTTTGCATGAACACAGTCAATACAAACAGGGAGAGGTTCCGTGTTGTCGAGGTTTGTCATCCCCTACATAGCCGCAATAACGATCCTTGTAGCATCAACGGCTATGGCAAAGGAAACCATTACGGTCGGAATTACCCCAACCGGCGTCCCGTTTACTTTCGTCGATGCCGCAACGCAAAAGCCTACCGGCGCCATGGTCGATCTTGCCACGGCCATCGCGGTCGATATCGGAGCGGATGTCGAATTTCAGATCAACGCCTTTCCGGCACTGATCCCCGCCCTGACGACCGGCAAGATCAACCTTATCTCCGCCAGCTTGTTCGTTACCGCCAAACGTCAGGAAATTATCGATTTCAGCACTCCGGTCTACACTTACGGGGAAGCGATGTTCGTCGCCGCTGGGGACAGCACCAACTATACGATCGAGCAGCTCAAGGGCGAGAATGTCGGCGCGCAGATCGGCTCGACCTATGCCGACGCATTGCAGGCGTCAGGCGTGTTCGGCCAGGTCAAGCTTTATGACTCGATTGCTGACATGATGCGAGACGTCGTTTTGGGGCGCATCAAGGCCGGCTTTGGCGACAGGCCCATCGTCGCGTACCAGATTTCGAAAAATCCCAAGCTTGGTGTTCGCCTTGTTGGTGGTTATCGACCATTGCACGAGGGCGAGGTTGCCTTGGCGGTGGCCAAGAACAATTCGCGGCTGCTGAACCAGGTGAACGCTTCGATAGCCAAGTTCGAGAGGAACGGCGAACTGGCGAAAATCCTATCCAGATATGGACTGTGAGGCGGTGCATTCGGTCCAGCGATACGATGGCTAGCTGGTCGATTTGGACGGAGCTTATCCGGCAGGTGAGGTTCGGTATTCGGAAAGGCAGACCCCATGAGCACATTCGTTACAAACGCAACGGAATATCTGCCAATTCTGCTCCATGGCGTTTGGCTGACAGTGCTGACCACGACGCTTGCATTATGCCTGGCAACAGCTCTGGGGCTGGTGTGGGCGATCATGAGGACGTCAGGAATCCGCTCCCTCTCCGTCCCGGCGCGCTTTGTCGTTGAGTTCCTGCGCGGCATCCCGCTGTTGGTCGTGTTGTTTTATATCTACTTCGTCGCACCCGACATAGGCATCAACCTGACCGCGCTCCAGGCTGGCGTGCTCGGTCTGGGCCTGGCCCATTCCTGCTATCTTGGCGAAACGTTCCGGGCCGGAATTGAAGCGGTCGACAAGGGACAGATTGAAGCGGCCAAATCGATCGGCATGCGACGTCCTTTGATGATGCGCCGTGTCGTGCTGCCACAGGCACTGCGGATCGTGCTGCCACCCTACGCCAACAACATGGTGATGCTTCTGAAGGATTCTTCGCTCGTTTCGGTGATCTCGGTGCAGGAGTTGACGATGCAAGGAAAGATGCTGGCATCGTCGACCTTCGACAATATGACGGTTTTTACCCTCGTCGCCGCCCTCTATCTTTGCCTTACGATCCCTTTGAATTTCCTGATGCGGCGCGTCGAGATCCATATGGAGCAGGCAGGATGATTACGTTTGACGACGTGCATAAATCGTTTGGCTGTCACGAAGTTCTCAAGGGTATCGACGCTGAAATCGCCAAGGGCCAAGTCGTATGCTTGATAGGTCCTTCGGGATCGGGCAAGTCGACGCTTCTGCGTTGTGTCAACGGGCTCGAAGGCTACCAGCGCGGTCGCATCAGCATTGATGGCTTCGTTGTCGACGCCGCCTCACCGCACCTTCATGCAATCCGCACCCGTGTATCGATGGTTTTTCAGAGGTTTAACCTCTTTCCGCATCGAACGGCCCTGGAGAACGTCATGGAGGGGCCCGTTTATGTGTTGAAGGAAGACAGGCACGAGGTCCGTGAACGGGCCATGGCGCTTCTCGGCCGTGTGGGCCTCGCCGAAAAAACCAATTCATATCCCTCGGCGCTATCGGGCGGCCAACAGCAGCGAGTGGCCATCGCGCGTGCCTTGGCAATGCGACCGCAAGCCATTCTCTTCGACGAGCCTACTTCGGCGCTCGATCCTGAGATGGTGGGCGAGGTGCTGCAGGTCATGCGTGTCTTGGCGGACGACGACATGACCATGCTTGTGGTCACGCACGAAATCCAGTTTGCCCGTGAAGTGTCCGACACAGTGCTGTTCCTCGATGGTGGTCGCATCGTCGAGCAGGGTCCGGCAAGGGAACTCCTTCGCGAGCCGAAGCATGACCGCACCCGCGATTTTCTGCGGCGTGTGACGCACCCCATGTGAAAATCCAACACAGTTGGTCCGTGATGGCAATGAATGTCCGAGGCCTCCCAGAGCCACCATCGGCTAATTACTGGTCTCTCAGCACCGCTTGCAGCGTTCGCCGGTTCCACGAAAATCGCGTCCACGCGGTTTCCGCCGCGGGTCTGATTTGATCGATGTGGGTCGGCTCGAGTGGCAGCGCCAAAGGCCAATCCTCAAGCGTGGCTAGCCAATCCTCATTGTAGACCGTGTCGGCATGACGATGCCCGTCATCAGGCATGATGGCAATGGTGGCGGCTTTGGGATTCTTCCGTGCGAACCAGTCGGCGACCAAAGCGGCCGCTCCGCTCGTTGGCCCCATGAAGATGCCTTGCGTTCGAAACAGCTCATGAGACTTTGCATAGGCAGGCAGGGCGCCGACCCAGTGGACCTCATCGATCATGTCGTGCCTCACATTCTCCGGCAGGACGCTGTTGCCCAGGCCGCGTAGCATGCGCCGCCCGACAGGCTGGCCGAAAAGGATGCTCCTGTGCGTGTCGACCGCAATGATCCGGAGCTCGGGAAAGAGTTCGCGCAGAAAGCCACCGGTGCCGCACAGGGATCCCCCTGTGCCGACACAGCCGACCAAGCAATCGATCCGGCCGAATGAACGCACGATCAGGTCCGCAAGGCGCGCATAGGCAAGCCGGTTCTCGGGACTGTCGTACTGTCGCGGCCAATAGATATCGGCCTGTTGCGAGAGCATCTGGTGAAGATGTTCGAGGCGGCCAGGCTGATTGCCGTCTCCCTTGGGATCGGCGATAGCCACCACCTCCGCGCCCAGCTGCTGCAGACGCCGCGTCAGCTTGACGTCGATCAGGCTTGAGGCCGTGACTAGCGTGAGATCATAGCCGCGGGCGGCGGCCAGCATCGCAATGGCGAGGCCGAAGGTCCCGGATGTCGTTTCGACGATATGGCCGCCTGGCGCGAGGCGGCCGGTGGCTTCCGCGCGATCCACCATGAACCTCGCCGGCATCAGCTTCATCAGCGAGAAACATGCCGCGTTCAGATTGGGCGCCAGCCTGGCGAACCGCGGAGTTTCGAAGGCGCGCAGGTAATCCCCATTTTGTATCATTGGAGGATCGCGCCTTCCGCGTTGAGCGAAAACATCTGGACATCGGCAAAGCCTGCATCGATCGCCGTCTTCGCGATTTCGCCGGCACGGGAGGCCGCCCTCGGTGCGTTCGCGTCCAGGAGGATGCCGACCAAGGTGCCACTGTGGGCAACCTGGACGCCGCAGGCGCCAAACCACTGTGACAAGGCAAGCACCGTTTCAAAATGGGCCTTGGGCAAGTGTCTCTGGCTTATACAGGCGCTCAAAGTCGCGACCCGTCCAAGCAACATCGGATCCTGCAGCCGGACAGAACGACAGGCCAAACCGCGAAGGGTCCGAAACGTCTCGATTTCCTCGCTGTCGTAGCGGGCGCGTCGCATCCCCAGAGTGTCCACCGGCTGATCATCGGCGCCGCGAAAACCCACGACGAAAAGTGACGGGAATTCTCCGCCGAAATGTTCAATTGGACGGCCTTCGCGGTGAGCAAAAAGGATCGCCTGATCCTGATAAGCAATGGCATCGCTGGCGCCTTCTGCCGCAACCGCCAACCGGGCAACCGTCGACTGGAGGAGTGTTGTTCCCGCAGAAGCGGCAACGGCACGGATTGTGGCGGTTACGTCCGCCGTGGATGAGCCATAACCGTGTCCGATCAGGATCGCGCTCTCGATCGTGAGATCGCCACCCTGTCCGCCCAGTCCCAAGTGTCCAAGCGTCAGTTCTGCCGCCCGAGCTGCTTTCGTCCGGCTCTCTGGACGGGTTCGAATACCACTTCCCTCTCGTGGCCAGAAAGTGACCGTCGATTCTTGTGATGGCAGCGGAAGTGTCACGAGACCCCTGTGGAGACGCCCCTCGCCGTCATCAAAGACGCCTTGCAAAAGCTCGCCGTGATGCGCGCTGGCCCGAGCTGTGGCCACGGAAAGTGGTTGATGCTCGCGGCCTTCTGTCTCTGGGATACCGTTCCTGATGACTGGGTTGGCTTTACCGTTGTCGAGCCTTGACATCGCGACATCTCCTTCGCTGGAGGCATCGTCAAACAATGCTTGGAATAAGCTACGTTCGTCTGTCGCCAATTCTAGGTATTTTGCTTGGAACAAGAGCGGACGCCAGGCGGTGAGACATCGGCGATGTGGCCAAGGCGCAGCAGGTCAGAAAGCGCGGCGCGAAGTTGCGGCCACGGGAAGTTGGAACAATCTTCGCCAGGCGCTGAATGGCTCCCGGACAGTCGGCGCGCACGGCCTCCACCGTTGAGCGAGACGATTTCGATGAGCTAGGTCTCCAGCCTTTGCTGCTTTCGGTACAAGGTGGTCGTCTTCTGGTTGGCCGCCGCGTGCCATTACCGGCGAAACCTCTTGTGGTTCGACAGGAACCTTGATTCCATGGACGATCATGGGCTCCATTTGGCTCACAGCCCCCGAGGGAGCCGATGGCCTTGCCGCATGAGCTTGGCGCGAGCCTGCTTGTAGTATTTCTCGGCCGAGCCGGGCGCAATGGCGAGGCGATCGGCCATTAGAGAAAAGATCGCCGTGCGTTTTACGCCGGGTGCGCGGCGCGCCATCATGTCGATGGCTTCCTGCTCGCGCGGTGTAAGGGCTGAAAATCGGTAATCGGGCTTGGTCATGACAGCACGCGACAGGCGCAAGGAAAATCCCTTGTTGGAAATATCGTCCAGCACGTTACTGAACACCCCCGGCGCGAGGCCGGTCTTTCCGACATAGGCGGCGGCGCCGATACGCCGGAACCCATCTGCCTCGCAAGGATTGTCGGAACCGGTGACGACAACATGGATTGCACCGGGTGAAGCTTCGATGATCCTATCGACCACAGCGATGCGATCGTTTTGTGAGGTGGGGTCAAAACCAGGCAAGCCAGGATCGATGACGACAAGATCGAAATGATCGTTTTGGAGCTCGACGGTCGCGATGTTTAGCGTTTCCGCGCCCAGAACAACGCATTTTCCGACGCTTGCTTGCACTTCGTTCATCAGTGCCAGACGCATAAGCGTCTGGTCTTCGAGCACCAGGGCACGAAACATCAGAAGCCAATCCTTCTACGCAGCCGCCCCTCGCCCTGTATTTCAGAATTGGTCGCTTCAAACTAGGGATGGGAGCATCCCTAGTTTTCGTCGCGTCCACAGGTATTTGTATCTTACTGATACGCCAGGGAGCAGGACGATGTCTATTCGATTGGTCTGTAGCACCGGAGTGATGGAAGCGGCTGAAGGCGTCGCGAAACTGATTGCGGAACATCGTCAGCGCGTCGCCGCGCTTCAACGTATCGGCAAGCTATGGATGAGGGCCGAAGGGCCGGACGCGATCATGCTGGGTGAGAGGCTGGATGCGGTTATGGCGGAAGAGGCGGCGGTGCGAAGGCGTGCTGCCATTGCTCCAGTAGCCACTCTCGCGGAAATCAAAATGAAGGCTGCTTACTTTCAACGGCTGACAGCTCATGACTGGTGCGAGGTTGATGTCGACGATTTTCGGGCGTTGCTAGATTCTTTCGCGAAACTGCAGTCCTAGGAGAAGAACAGGGATGAAATCCATGCAGCCACAGTATTCCAGGCCGTATAGAGCCCTGCCGGCACCAAGATGATCGCCAAGAACGCAGCGGCTCCGCCAATAGCACCGTCACCGCGTCCTTCCACCGGATAGTAATATCTGTGCGCCTCCTCGTCGTGCTTCATTGTTGCCTCTCCGACCGCTTGTTCAGCAGCAGCTGCACAGGATGCTGAAACGTCGTGCCCCACAAACCTGCACGTTTCATCTTAGCGTTGATTTCCGCGATGAGGTAGTTCTCATTGACGGCTTTGCCCTTTGCTGTCGTTGCGGCGAACGCGTATCCGGTCGCGATGAGCGCGGTGCCGACGTCGATTGTGTCGCCATTCAGCTGCGCACCGCAGACGACAAAGGCCGCCTTGTCGAGGGCGTAGCCGATTGGCTGGCATGTCACGGCCGCGCTATCGAACAGTGCTGCCAGGTGCGCCAGCGAGATGTTCCCGCAATCGAGTTTGTTCCCATTTGGCTGTTCAGCCGACGTGCCGCGAAGACATGACTGGACGCCATAGAGGCGGAAAAGGTGATCGCCGTCACGCCAGGTATCTCCGGTCAGCAGTTGAGCCGATTTCGATACCGTGAAGGGAGTTGGTACGCTGGAGGTGGTAGCATCCTGCGCCCGTGCCGATGCGCATACGGAAAAGGCGGCGAGCACTGCAAAGCGCGCCTGTTTCATTCCTGGAACTGTCCACCGAGCTCGGCGGAATGCTCCAGATCGGGGCGCAGCGAGTTGCCGTCCTTGGTGCGTCCGATTGCGGCCATGCCGAAGAAAACCATTTCGTCATCGTCGTAGGCGACGTTGTACGGGTCGTTTGTACTGCCCGCACCCACGAGAGAGAAACACGACACGGCGTCGGGTTCCCCCTTCCTGCTCTGCAGCACAAGCGTTTTGCAAAGCACGACAGATGCACGGTTGTTGTAGATTGCCTCTTCATAGTCCTGCGCGGCTTTCGTGCAGTCCCACTGCTGCGTCTTGTACGTAATCTTGGGTTTTGGGCAGGCCGCGAGGCCGCGCAGTCGATAGGCCACGCCGTTGATGACGCGCTCGGTCGCCGACGGCACCTTAACCGGCGAACTGAGGGTCGCCGCGTCGCGCTGAAAGAGCGCGCCTTTCGCATCGTAGCGCTCATAGACGAACACCTTCTCGCCCGGCTTGGCAAACTGCAGCAGGTAGCGTTCCGACGGCTGAGCGAAGGCGCTTGGGGCGTCGGCGCCGGCGGCATAAGCCGCGGTGCCCTGGAGCAGCAAAGCCGTGCAAAGGGCCATCTGTTTCATCCAAATTCGTCCTTGTGGTGCATATGGTGTTGACACTTTACTAGGGCTGCGTGTAGCCATAGTAAAGTGTTAAATTTTGGCGACAGTATGAACACTCGATCAGCTCTCCTGCTCACCCTGTGTGCCGCTACGATGCCTTTCGTAGCGCACGCCCGGGACATGGCATCAGACCGCGTCGCAGTCGCCTTTGCAACACCGGCGCACGCCCTTGCCGCGGTCGGGGCACAAAGGCCGGAGGCGTGTAAAAACGGAAATCGTGCAGGGGTCTCTCAACTTGTGCGTTCAATCGCGCAGGACGAAGGGTTCGACGCCGATCTGGCCGAGGCGATTGCATGGGCTGAAAGCGATCTCGGCGCCAATCAGGGTTTGTCCAAGGCTGGAGCCCTTGGGATCATGCAGTTGATGCCGGGCACGGCTGCCGATCTCGGCGTGAGCGACCGTTGCGATACGCAGGCCAATGTTCGGGCTGGCCTGCGCTATCTTAAGTCACTCTATGACGAGTTCCAGGATCCGCTGCTGATGCTGGCGGCGTATAACGCCGGGCCCAACAGCGTCTACAAGGCGCAAGGGATTCCGGTGAATCCACAGACGGCTGAATACATCGTGAAGATACTCAACCGCTGGAAGTTCGGCGGTGTGGCGAAGAAGTCCGCCCTGACCAAATCCGAGACGCTCGAGGCGGCTCCGCCAGCAAGCGGGGACGCCTGGCAGGATGGTCATGTCATGGATTTCGGCAACTGAAAGGAGCCAAGGGTGGAATACAGGAAAGCGGGCATATTTGCCCTGAAACTGGCCTTGGCCTCGGCGGTCGGAATAGCGCTCGCGCCGGCCACCGCATACGCCCAGTCGGCGGCCCCAGTCGAAAACGTGCTGCAGTGGTTCGTCGGAGTTCTTCAGGGCAACATAGCCCGCTCATTCGCCATCATCGCGGTCTGTTTTCTCGGCTTCCTCGCCATGACGGGCCGGCTGGCGTGGATGATGGCTTTTTCCATCATCATTGGCATCGCTCTGATCTTCGGCGCGGCCCAGCTGGTGGATGCGGTTCGCGCGACCGCGGGAGGCAGCTGAGCCATGGACGACGAGGAAGTCTATGTCGAGCCGGTCAGCCTGCCCCTGACACGCCCGCCGATGAAATGGGGGGTGCGCTATGAAGTTTTTGCACTGAACGGCATCCTGGCGGTGATCGGCTTTATCGCCACGAGCAGCTTCATGCTCGGCCTTGGCGTATTCGGCGTGGTGCATCTGGTCAGCGCATATCTGTGCCAGCGCGACCCCTACATGTTTCATATTTTCGAACGGCGCATCTCCAAACGCGGGGCGGTGGCGAACCTCACTTTTTGGGGTGCGAGGAGCTATTCGCCATGAGCCTCGATGCCGACCTGAAATTTGGCCGTGAGCGCCGCCGCGAAAAGCCCGCGGCGATGCACATCCCATACCTGCGCCATGTCGATGACAATCTGATCGTGACGAAGAGCGGCTTTCTTGTCGGGGTCATCCAGCTCAGCGGCCTGCCCTTCCAGACGATGGACCAGGCCGAGCTGAACAGCCGACTGTTCAACCGCAACACGACGTTCCGCAATCTCTCGACGTCTCGCTTTGCGGTCTACACGACGATCATCCGCCGCCACGTGACGCCTGAGATCGAAGGCGACTTTGACAATCCTTTCGTGGCCGAGCTCGACGCCCGCTACATGGACGAGCTTGGCTCGAAAAACCTTTTCGTCAACGAGGCATATCTGACGGTCATACGGCGCCCGATGGTCGGCCGTGTCGGATGGGTGGACAAGGCGCTCAATGCATTCCGCATCAGCACTGCCGGCGAAGAAACCCGCGAAGAGGCAATAGCCGAACTGCATGACATCCTCGACGGCATGGTCAAGGATTTCACCGCTTATGGGGGGCGTCTTCTCGGCGTCGTCAAGCGACGCGAAAGTTTCATTTCCGAGTCGGCCGAATTTCTGGCGAAAATCCTCGCCGGTGGTGGCGACGTGGAAATGCCTTTGCCGCGCATGTCCCTTGGCGATGTGCTGGCGACGCGGCAGCTGTTTTTCGGCAAGTCGGCCCTGGAACTGCGCGGGCCGGACGCAGCCAAGCTCGGCGCCATGGTGTCGATCAAGGAATATCCGCCGTTCACCGCTCCAGGCTCATTGGACGGTCTCTTGCGCCTGCCGCATGAGTTTATTCTGACGCAAAGTTTCGCGATTGAAGACCGTGTAACGGCGATGCGCAGGATCAACACTATCGCGAACCAGGTTGAGGGTTCCGACGAGGCGGGCACGACGGTCGAGGTCTCCGTCCATGACGGCGCCGACAAGCTGGCCGGCGGCGAAGTCGTCTTCGGACAACATCACATGAGCGTCATGGCATTGGCCTCGGACATGAACGGCCTCAACCGTGCGCTGTCCGACATCACGGCGGAACTTTCGCGCATGTCGATCGTGCCGGTCCGCGAGACACTCAACACGGAACTGGCCTTCTGGGCGCAGTTGCCGGGAAACTTCAGCTACATCGCGCGACGTGCGTTGATCTCGTCGCTGAATTTCGCCGGCCTTTTTTCAGGACACAATTTCCCGTCCGGCCAACGTGAGCGGCTGCATTGGAAACGGCCCATCGCTTTGCTCGAGACGACCAGCCAGACGGCCTACTATTTCAATTTTCACGTTCACGATGTCGGGCACTTCACGGTGTTCGGCCCGACCGGCTCGGGCAAGACCGTGGTGCTGTCGTTCCTGATGGCGCAGGCCATGCGCATCATGCCGCGGCCGCGATGTGTCTATTTCGACTACATGCGCGGCGCTGAAATTTTCGTTCGGGCGCTCGGCGGTCGTTACGAGGTGATGGAGCCCTCTCAGCCGACCGGGTTCGCGCCATTGCAGCTTGATGACACGGCAGAAAACCGTTCTTTCCTGGAAGATTTACTCCTCTACATTCTGACGCCGGAAGGCGGCGCGCTTGATGTGGCCGAGATGCGCGTCATCAACGCGGCCGTCGACATGATCTACAAGATACCGCGCGAACAGCGGACCTTCGACCTGCTGCCGGAAGTGCTGCGGGGCTCGCTCATGCCTGGCATGAATGATCTGGCGGCGCGGATACAACCCTGGCTCGACCCGAAGGACAAGGGCTGGCTTTTCAACAATCCCGTCGATCTGGTCGATTTCTCGAAACCCGTTGTCGGGTTCGACATGACGAAGATCCTGGGCGACCGAAAGCTGCGCTCGGCGGCGTTGCTCTACATCTTCCATCGTCTCGAGGACGTCATCGACGGCTCGCCGATCATGCTTTTCCTCGATGAAGGCTGGAAGCTGCTGGACGACGAGGTTTTCGCCGCTTTCATCAATGAGACGCTGAAGACCATTCGTCGCCGCAACGGCGTGGTCGGCTTTGGCACGCAGACAGCAGAAGACGTCGTCAACTCCTCCATCTCGTCGTCACTGATCGAGCAAACGAAGACCAACATTTTCTTCCCCAACCCCAAGGCGAGCAAAGAATCCTACGTGGAGCGCTTCTCGCTGACAGCGAAGGAATTCGAGTTCGTGCGTCGAACCGCGAAGGAAACACGCACCTTCCTCGTCAAGCACGACAGCGACTCGATCGTCGCCAAGCTCGATTTGTCGGCAATGCCCGATCTCATCAAGGTCTTGTCCTCGAACGAAGCCAACAGCAAGGAATGCGCCCGGCTCCGGGAGACCTTCGGCGACGAGCCGGAGATGTGGTTGCCTTACTTCTGCGGATGGGAGGACGAGCATGACGAAGCTGCTTAGCAGCTTTTGTCTGGCCGTGGCTCTCGCGACAGCGGAAAGCATGACCGTGGCTGTCGCTCAGATCGCGGTCATCGACGGGCCGAACCTCGACAAGCGGCAAGAGGACGAGCAGCACAGCACGAAGTCAGATGAGTCTAAGAAGGACGAAACCGACAGGAAGAAAAGCGTCGTCTGCACCTATTCGAACAAATACCGATCACAGATGTTTCGCCGATCACCGACTGAGGCGTTGCAGCGCGACGCGGGCAACGTGAAGATGATCCGCTATTATGCGCAAAAGTACGGTGTGCCCGAGGGCCTGGCGCTTTCCGTTGCCTATCAGGAATCGCGCTTCGACACATGCGCCGGGAGCCACACCGGCGTCAAAGGCGTCATGCAGCTGACCAAGGGCACCGGCAAGTCCATGGGACTGGACCGCGACGTGAACGAGCAGAATGTCGAGGGCGGCGTCAAATACCTCGGAATGGGCGTGAAGCAATGCGGGGCGACGAATTACAGCTGTCTCGCCTCCTTCTACAACGGATCGAACGCTGCCGAGCAAAGAGGGTGGGCCGGCGGTGTTGGCCGCTGGAACAGCTACTTCAACGACTATGTATCGAGCGGCAAGGCTCCCGCCGCCGCGCCGCCACCATTCTCGATCGTAACGGCCGACGGCGCAGGCGGCACAGCTCAGGACGACGCCATGGGCGCGGCGAGGAAGGCGGCTGGCGGCCTTGATGCAAGCTCATCGCAGATGGGCGCCAACAATGCTGCAATCGACGCGCTGGCGGGCAACGTTGGCCAGGTTACCGAATACAAGGATGCGTGGGAGCTGAACTCGTCGGCTCGTGGGATCAACGCCGATGTCACCAACCAGTACCTCGCCCAGGCGGGGGATTTTACGACGTTGCTGGCCCAACTTCTATCGTTGCAGAATGTTCAGGCATCGCAGTCTTCCAAGCTGGTGCAACAGCCGAAGAGCGGGTCTCCAAGCCCGTTGTCTTGTGATCCCGCGGAATTGGAGCGGTTGAGGATCGATCGCGGCCGGTGGCTACCATGCGCACTTGAAAACGCGGGGGCAAGCTCGGCCGACAGCAGCTCGACGATCATCACCAGTGATCCTGCCGGCGCTGCCAGCGTGATCAATTCTCTACAGCAATAGGAGGCTGACATGAAAAAATTCGCGATTGCTGCCAGTCTGGCGCTTTGGGCAAGCACGGCCCACGCACAGATTGCCGTCATTGATGGCGCCAATCTCGATGTCGCCCGCAAGAATGCGGACAACACCAACTCCATCATGGATTCGAACAAGGATATCCTGAAAAAGAGCGAGGAGATCCTGCAGGCTCTCAGCGGCAGTCGTGACGGTTCGCTCGGGATCGGACAAATGGGTCTTGGCGGCAACATGTCGATTGCCCAGGCTCCCTCGTTCGGATCGATCCTGAACGGCGGGGCTCTTTCGTTTGGTGGCCTTTCGCCCGAAATCCAGAAAATCGCCGGCGCCGTCATCAATGGGCTGCAGCTGGTGAAGCAGCTCCAGCAGATTGCCGGCAAAGAGACGAGCGCCGTCAACACAGTCTATGGCGGCAGCGTCAACGTGGCCTCGCTGCTAAGCGCGCTGACTTCGCAGGCCTCGCAGGGCGTCACCCAGCGCCAACAGTCCCTGCAATCCGCGAGTGGGCAGATCGGGCAGTCGCAGGACGTCAAGGGATCGGTGGACCAGAACACACGAATGCAGCTGGAAAACGCGCGCGCGGTCAACGAATTGATCGGCGTCCAGAATGGTGCGGTCGCGGCCCTGAATGAGAAGCTGAAGGGAGATCTTCTTCGCCAGAGCCAGGTGCAGAAGATGATGACGCCGCGCAACGTCAATCCGTTCGCGGAATTTGGCAAGAGCGGAGGCTAGCGTTTGTCGAGGCGAGTGCTGCGCATATGCGCTGTGATTGGGCTCGGCGCAGTGCTGGTCGGATGCGCAAATCGCGAACGGAAGGCGCCGTGCGGGCCTTTGGCGTATGCTCACACCGACGAATGCGGCGCGCTAAAACCGGTCAATTCAACGCCGTTCGCCAGCATCATTGACGAGGACCCATGAACGGTCTCGCCGCAAGCATCCTCGGTGGCATTGACAACATCGGCGAGGACTTCGTTCGCACCGTCTATATGCAGTTGGGCAATGCGATGGGCAACGTTTTCACCCTGATGCTGACCCTCTATATCGTGTGGTGGGGCTATTCGATCCTGAGTGGGCGTGAGTCGATTTCGCCAATCGAAGCGGCCTATCGCCTCGGCCGCGCCGTCATCATCTATCTGCTGCTGACCGGATGGGGCACATTTTCCGCGACGATCTATCAGCTCGT
>NZ_SCNN01000048.1 GCF_005503535.1 Mesorhizobium comanense
CTGCAAAAGTCGCCATAACCGCAATCATGCGAAAGCTTCTCGTCCTTGCAAACGCGCTCATCAGGGACGACCGTATATGGGCTCCAGAAATTCCTTGACCAAGACGGATACTCCTGCCAGGTCTTCGACTTGGCCGTTGCCGCCATGATCGTGACGGTGCCCAGGCCATCGTCGGTCAACAGGATGATCCGCGCCGCCAAACGTGCTTTTGCGGCGAACCGCGCGCCGCGACGAGCGCCTCAAGCCTGGCCCTATCCGATGCTGTGACGACGATGCTGATACCGGTACGCATCCCGCATCGTCGCACAGGCACGCAACACCGGGAATCCCCAATCGGACTCGTCTGTCCCGATCAATCCACTAGTCTAAGTCTAGTCTAAGTCTAGTTTCCGTCCATAACACGCGTATTTTTCAGCGTTTGCAAGGACTTAACTTCGGTTGGCTGCGCCTTTGCGGCTTTTGAAGGCATGGACGGGCTGAAGAGTGCTGATAATCGACACAATGATGTCATCGGCCCCGATCAGGTGCAGGCGCCGAAGGCCGGCATGACCGGTTCGACGCAGCTACCCGTGCCGGGCCGGCGTCAGCTTTGTTCGTCAGCTTTGTTTGAGGCGGGTGAAGAGGACGAGGTTGTAGGCCACGATCGAGGACCAGACGTAGGTCTTGAAGTGATCAAGACCGCGCCAGGTACAGCGAGCCAGGCCGTAAGCGCGTTTGAGGCATGAGATGCCAGCTTCGATGCCGGCGCGGAAGTTGCGCAGCTTGCGATAAACCCACTTGCTTCTGACCATATCCTCGATCCTGAGACCGGCTTTCTTGTGGAAGGCCATGTCGGAGACGCCCCACGCCTTCGCTGTGGCCAAGTTGTTGCGAGTGGCGAAGCCCCCATCGGCCGCCGCCTGCCTCGGCACTTGGCCCCAGATGCCGATGTGACGCTCCAGCATCGGCAGCAAGCGGTCGCTGTCAGCCGGGTTGCCTGCTTCGATCACCAGATCGAGGATCATGCCGCTCCTGCCGGTGGTCAGGTTGAGTTTGTGGCCGTACTCGGTGTCGCGGCTGCCTTTGACGATGATATCGGCATGCTCTTCGAATAAGCTGACCAACTTCTCGCTGGCCGGCACCGGCTCACCGGCCAACACCCGCCGCTCGCTCTGTCGGACGATGCGTTCGACCAACGGCCGATAGTGACGGACCTGGATTTGCCACAGCGCGATGGACGGTGTGCTCGCGACGGCCAATCGCTCGCTCGCCTGCTTCAGATAGGCCAAGGTCGCGCGGGTGATTACGATCAGTTCCCGGTAGAGTTGGACCCGGTTTGGTCGACCACGTGTGAACTGGATCTTGTGGGCACGCTTCTTAGCCGCCCGACAATGATCGTGCCATGGTGAGCCGGCACCGCCGACCAACGCATCGGCCTGCTTCAGAAGGCGCACCATGACGCGCACAGCATCCCAAAGCAGGCTGCTGTCGCTCGGCTCATGCATGAGTGCCGAGGTCACAGTACTGTCCAGCCGCACGACCACGCCGTCTTCAAGCTTCGCCTGCCGAGCGCCCAACAGCAGTGCCCGATTGACCTGTTCCCAGGTCTCGGGCCGGACCGCGCTGATCGTCTTCTGCAGCACCGACTTCTGCGGGCTCCATGACCACGGCAGCCGCGCAAAGGCGCGGAACGAGGCGGAGTCCTCAAGATGGAACGCCAGTTCCTGATAGCTCAGTTGCCGATATTGCTTCAGCAGCGCACAGCGCAGCACCGCTTCGGCGGACAGGCCTTGCCGTCCGGTGGCCTTGACGCCGACCCGAACCAGATCGCGGGCCACCAAACCAAGTAGATCGTGATGCTCATCCAGCCATTGCGACATCGCCTTCAACTCGTGGCCGATCTCGTGTGTGGCGAAAACATCGAATATACTGGCTTGGACGGTGCGTTCTTGGCGCATTGTCGGCTCCGGCGGTGGCAGGCTTTGGAATCAGTGGCATGATCCAAGATACCTGAAACCGCCGGGCCTTACTCGCACAAAGATACGATTCATGCAATAAAATCAACAAGTTGCCGTTTATGGATGGAAACTAGTCTAGCCACAGCGCTGGCCTCCACAGCTTTGGATGGGCGGCTTCGAAGCATAGCACAAAGAGATCAGGCCACATTCTGGCGGTCGCTGCCGCCGTCGATCTGCGAGCGCATCTGCCGGGCAAGATGGGTCTCGAAGCGGCTGACGACGGCGCGATCCCACTCATTCATTTGCTGCACGCCGTCTTTCGGATACGGCAGCCTCATCAGGCGGTCGATGATCGATCCAGCCTCACGAGGCGAGAGCAAGGCGTCGATTTCGCGTTCGTCCTTCATGTTGGTTCGCCTCCTTGTTCCTCTCCCGCCACGAGCCGCACAATAGGAGATCCTTGACGGCTGTTTGAAGGCAATAGCGAGGCAATTGGAGGGCGGCGCGAGTAACTTCGTTGTCCAATACCGCACTCGTTTCGGCAACCTGCTCGCCGCGATTCTCGCTCAGAATCACGGATCGACTGGTTCAAAGCCGATTGCATCCGCAGATCAAACGCCAAAACTGATCGGAACGGCCGCATTCTTACAGTCTGTCTTACAGTCTGTTGCAACCCGTCTGACGGCGAGGAAACCCTCTGCGCTCCGGCGCAGCTAATACCACGCATGGCGGTCCCTCTATGCGTGAATGAGTTCCACGTAGAGCGCGTTGGCTGTTTCGCGATCGACCGTCTGTGCCGTACAAACAACACTTCGTGAACGTTAGCCAACGGCAATATAGCATTTGCTATGTTGAATGGTGCGTTGTAACTCTCCCATTGACGGGGATATCATCGACCTGCGTTTGGAGGCGTCGTGAGCCAGGACGTTTTGCATTTAGGACAGCTGGCTTCACCCGGAATCCAGGACCACTTGGTCAATGAAGTGGATTTCCGACGTGCGAGCGACCGCCTGAAGGTTCTACAATCTCGATCCGCCCGCCGCTGGTTGCGGCTTCTCTGGCTGTTGGTCGGCCCGGGTGTCCTGGTAATGCTGGGAGAGAACGACGGCCCCAGCATGGTGTCTTACGCGACGACCGGCGCAACCTATGGGATTGGCTTTTTCGTTTTCTTTATTCTGCTTACCTTTGCCATGGCCTTCGTCGTTCAAGAAATGACGGTCAGGCTCGGGCGCGGCAACCCATCGCAGGAAGGGAGCGCAGGACTGCCGAAGGCATTTGAAGCGAAGACGATGACGGAGGTCGAAAGGCCCGCCGAAACTACGCTATGCCACCGATTGCTTCTCTCCCACTCGACGTCAGGCGCCAATCGCACAGTGAAAAAGGGAGCCCAGGACGATCACCATGTATCTGTCGAACGAGAGCATCATTGTCATATTGGTAGTCGGCCTTATTGCCGGATGGTTGGCCGGGAAGATCGTGCGGGGGGCTCCGCGTGCGATCAGGCTCATCACCTAAATGCCGAACCTGGGATCGAGGGTATCGATCTTGTCGCAGAGCAGTCGTGTGAGGCGTTTGACGTCGCGCACCGGTAACGCCGTACCGACGCGGACGGCGAGGATGATGAACATAAGAATCGTGTCCCCAAAGTGACCTGGAGGTGTTGCGCGAGATGATACTCAGCATGATGTCTCTCCTGTAGACAGCCAGAGCGCCGCGGTCGACGAGGACGCAGCGCCAGGTGCCTTATGTTGTCGTCATTCCACCCAGCGTCTAGATTATGTGGATTTCCGACATCCTGTTCGAATGCGTCGTGCGGAAGTTCAAACCCACCGAGGGAGAGTAATCCGCGCCCGGCGGTCCCCAGCCCACCTGAGCGGTGAGGAGAGCATTGCCGAGCTATGCCGTCGCGAGGGCATTGCAACGTCGATGCATTATGGCGGTCGAGGGATTTCCTCGAGGCCGGTAAGAAAAGATTGGCCGGGGATACAGCCCGTGCCGCGACCTCAACCTCGGTTGAGAATTTGCGCGGACTTTGATTTGAAGCCCGGTGACAATCGAGCAAGATCATATAACGTGGTCTTTCATTGCAGGACTTGCCATATGACGGTGACTTTAAGTTCACGTACCGAACGGTTGAAACAAGGAAAGGCGCTTCGCCGCAAGACACCGCGTGAAGCGCATGCGGACCTAAAGGGACCGCTGTCACGCGATGCCATTGCGATCCTCGCAGAAAGCGATCCGGATCGGGTCCCGGAGCTCGTCCCGGAACGCTACGCGCGCATGTCGCTCAACCCGTTCGCATTCCTGCGCGGGGCCGCCGCCGTCATGGCGACAGACCTTGCCGCCCAGCCGATGGCGGGGATTCCGGTGCAGGCGGGCGGCGATAGCCATTTGATGAACTTCGGCGCCTTCGTCACGCCCGAAGATAATATCCTTTTCGACGTCAACGATTACGACGAGACACTGCCCGGTGTCGATTTCACCGTCGACCTCAAGCGTCTCGCGGCCAGCGTCGCAGTTGCGGCGCTAGACTCAGATGCGTCAAAGAAACAAGCCCGCTCCCTGGCGGCCGCAACCGTTAAAGCCTATCGGTCGCATATGATCGGATTGGCCAAGCTGTCTCCGCTGGAGATCTGGTACAGCCGGATCGACCTCGAACAAGAGATCGCGCGGATCGGCAACGGCGGCCTGCGGCGCAAGCTCGCTGACGTGATCGCGAAGGCGCGTGGCGAGGGCCTGTCAAAGGACGACAATTTCCCGCATCTCGTCAACGGCGACAATCCAAGGATCATCGACAAGCCGCCGACCATCTTCCATCTCGACCCCGAGGCTGACGCGCGGCACAAGCTCGGCGTCGAACTCGTTTTTGCGGCGTATCGCAAGAGCCTGAATCCGGATCGGCTTCGGCTGCTCGACCACTTCACCATGAAGGATTTCGCCTTCAAGGCGGTGGGTGTGGGCTCCGTCGGCACGTTCTGCTACATCGGCCTGTTTATGACCGGTGACAACGAACCGCTGTTTCTTCAGATCAAGCAGGCGCAGAATTCTGTGCTGGAGCGGCTCGGCGGCAAGCTTGAGTACAAAGGGCACCAGGGCCGCCGTGTCGTGCAGGGCCAGCAGATGATGCAGGCCGCCAGCGATATTTTCCTCGGCTTTACCCAGGACGAAGACACCGGTCGCCAGTTTTACGTCCGGACGCTGAAGAACCGCAGACTGGGCGGCGTCGGCGAAATCAGCGAAGGCGAAGCGTTCTCGGATTACGCGCAGCTATGCGGCCGCACCCTCGCACGCGCCCACGCGCGGTCGGGCGATCCGGCCGCGATTGCGGGCTACATGGGCAGAAGCGAGACCCTCGACGAGGCAATCGCATCGTTCGGGATGGCCTATGCCGATCAGACAATTCTCGATCACGCCGCTCTTGTGAAGGCAAAGAGCCTAGCGGAAAAGGGCAAGACGAGCGCGATCAAGAAACCAAAGGCCGCCTAGATGCCGTATGGGCCGGCCTTCGCGAGCATAGCCAGGTTGGGTGGCTGTCCCTCAGAATGATGGTGTTGAAACGGAATCCGAGCGATCGGCTCCAGCATCATGGCGAGGAACAGCCATGGAACACTATGTGGGAATCGATGTCTCTCTGGAAGAGAGCAGCGTGTGCATTGTTGATGCGACTGGAACGATCGTGCGCGAGGTCAAGATCGCCAGCGAGCCCGAGGCACTGGTCCGCTATTTCGGCGAACTGGAATTGTCTGTCATCCGCATTGGGCTCGAGGCTGGGCCATTATCGCAGGGGCTGCATGCCGGGCTTGTGGCCGCCGGACGCGACGTAGTTCTGCTCGATGACACGGCACGTAAAGGCGGCGCTCTCGGCGATGACGGTGAAGACCGACCGTAAAGATGCACGCGGGATCGCCCAACTGCTGCGGATGGGATGGTACCGAGCGGTTCATGCCAAATCGGTGACTTGCAAGGATAGCCGAGCCCTTCTTGTTGGACGCAAGCTTCTGCAAGGCAAGCTTCTCGACGTCGAACTGAGCATCCGCGGGATCTTGCGCGGTTATGGGCTAAAGGTCGGAGAAGTCAGTCGTGGAAGGTTTGAGGCGCTTATCCGGGAACTGACAGCAGGGCACGTCGCTCTGGAGACGGTGATCGGTGCGATGCTGGCGGCCCGGACGGCATTTGTGGTGCGAGTTCACCAAGCTCCACGCGAGATGCTAAAGATCGCGCGCGCTGACAAGGTTTGCCGCAGATTGATGAGCACACCTGGCGTCGGTGCAACAACTTCATAATGCCTGCTATCAGTCGGGTGAAGCGATTATCCGCAATCGATTTCATCCCCGTTACGGGGAAGCGGTTATTGTTGCCGGGCGCAATCGCCCTGGTGACGAGGTCACTCTGATCATCCGGCAGCCTGACGGCACCGTGGTGCAGTTGCCGATCTGGATGACGGAGGATAGTGCGGAGGCGATGATGGTTGCGGAGAGTCCCCGTCCGCCGCTGACGAACCCGCGAACTTCGTCTGAAGCTCGGCGCCTGTCTAAGCTTGCTACGCGACGATTCCCGTTGCGAAGGAGGAGACAAGCATGAAGCATCGTCAATCCTGTCACCGCCAACTCGATCTCTTCGTAGCCAAGACCCACCGGCGCCAATAGCACCGGCCGAGCGGACGAAGCCGTTGCCACTGGTGAGTGCGCTGCTGTCGGAAGCACGCAGCGCAGCCGCAGCGACGTAGGCCGGCGATGAAGATCACGTCTGACCACCTGGCGCGCGGCGCCTTTATCTACATTCGCCAATCGACCCTCGACCAGCTTGCCAACAATCATGAGAGCCGGCGGCGTCAATATGGTCTTGCCGAGCGCGCCCGTGCTCTTGGCTGGACGGATGTGACAGTTATCGATGAGACCTTGGCCGCTCGGGTTCGGGCGTCAGTCGTCCGGGCTTCGAGAAGCTGCTGTCAGCGATCTGTGAAGGCCGTGTCGGTGCTGTGTTCGCAATCGAAGTGTCGCGTCTGGCGCGCAACGGACGCGACCGGCACACGTTGATCGAATTTTGCGGTCTGGTTGGCGCGGTGAGGCGCGCTCGGCGTTTTTCTCATTTTCTCCGTTGCATCGGGTCTACTCACCCGAGCATTTGGATTGTTGCAGGAGGCCTGCCCGTTGACCCGTCATTGCTCGGGGTCGATCGGTGTCACTCCAAGCAGCTTCAAAGCGTTCGCAAGCATCCGTGTTCCCTGCGCGTGCTTCTTGTTGGCACAGTGCCGGTTTCCTTTTCTTTGAAGTGCTTTGGCCGCAGCGACCCGCGTAGCCCCTGCATGGGTTTCGAGGGCTTCATCAACTTGGCGGTTGAGATTGCTGCAACGCTCGCTCCTGGTGAGCACCTTCGCGTCCAACTTTTCCACCGCGGCCGTGACGAGCGAAACGCCGAGCAATGCACCCATCAAACTGATCGAGAACCTTTGCATTGGTCTGTCCGTAAACTCCGGAAGCTAGTGCTACAGCCGATGACCTGATCGACATGACGTCACTTATGCCTTTGAATTTTTTCTAGAACATTTCCGAAATGCAGCGTTTTGTTTCTGGACGATTTCGAACGGCGCCTCGCTCGCCTTGGGAGAATTCGATATGCTTCGAGGCAGTTTTCTACGCCGGGCAACGTCGAGATCGAAGCGTATGCTCCCTTTACCACGGTCGGCGAGCTTGGAATCCAAAGCTCGACGAGTGCCCTTCGGCAGTTCGCCCAGGTGGCGCTCTGCGCGCTGACGTCATGCCCTCTCACTTGACAATAAGTCGACGACAAATTTCGTCGATCCTGCAGAGTCTGCCGCAGATCATGTCGCCCCTATCTTTCCCCTCAACGGTCCATCGCAATCGCCGACCGGGATGCCAAGAGGAGGGCCCAAAAATGTCTACGGTAAATGATGAGATAGGTGAGCGTCAGCGCGAGGTAGGCCCACGCAAGGGTCACGTGAACTCGGTCGAACGGCAGAAAGAACTGGATCAAGAACAGGCCGAGCAGGGCGAAGGCTTTCCAGAGATCGAACCGCAGCGTCAGGAGGAGCACAGTGCCGAACAGCGACTGCGCGGCGGTTAAGAAGATCTCATCTCGCGCCACCGTGCCGAGCGGAAGGGCTTGGATGTGCCCTGCCCCCAAGCTGTAGGCGATCGGGATCGTGGCGATAAGCAGCGTCCATTGGTTCAGTTTTGAGGAAATCAGTGTGCCAAGTCCCATAGCCGCCGCCACGACGGTTGCGGCCCAAATGTAAGCGGTCAGGCTTTCGGGAAACTCCGACAGGAATGGCGCGAGCCACTGGATGAGGGCGAATTGGCTGATTCCGAGGCCATGAGCGACCTCAAGCACGGCGTCGAGGAATGGTTCGGCGCCTGCGTACAGCACGAAAGCACCGAACGCGAAGAATGCGCCGATGGCCGTCCACTTGCGAGCAGGAGGCATCCCTTTCGTCGTGGCCGCAATGCCGAGTGCTTGTTCAGTCTCCTCTCTTTCTTCCTCTAGCTCTGGCTGGCGCCGGCGCAGCATGACCCAGATGTAGGCGCCGTAAATCGCGATCAGCACTCCCGAGTCAATCAGCGACAGCGTGCCCTTGATCACGATGACGAAGGCATAGACGGACGCGACCAGGAGAAAGAAGACGGGCACCCCCTGCTCACGGGAGAGCTCTATCGCCGTGTAGCGCTGGCCTCGCGCCCGCGAAGCGAGGGCGGCCGTGAACAGGATCAAGGGCCAGCCCAAGCCTAACAGCAGCCTGTTGGCGCCGGTCATTGAGGCGGCCGCAAGCTCGATCTGTTGACGATAGGCGAGGATGGCCTCGAAGGTGTATTCGGGGGCGACTTCGATCAGTGCCAGGATGGCGAGCGCAACACCTTGAGGCATCACACCCTCCAGTGCCTCGACGCCCCACGAGAGCGCGAACGATGCGGCTACGATCCCCACGCCCATCACGGTCGCGATGACTACGGCCGAGCCGCCGCCGACTCCGAAGAACCGCACAAAAACGAGCGGAATAAGGGTCGCGCCAACAAGCGCGATCATCGACACCTGGCGCGCGGTATAGGAGCGGGCGGGATCGTTTGAGTGGTCCTTGAATGCTAGTTCCATCGTCCATGTCTCCGCCTGCTTCCGATACAAATGCCTTTGGGACAGGAAACGGAGGCATCCGACCGAGGGACCGATTTACACGTGCGTTGCTGGCACGAAGACCGACAACGCAAGCGGCAAGAGCTTGAAGCGGGCGGGCGTCGCGGTCGTAATTTCACCATCGGTGTTGACTGGCAGCGGCGGGTCGGTCCGGATCTCAAGGGGGCCAGGGCTGCAAAAGGCGCGCATGCCGACAAGATTTCGGTTACGACCGCGCCGGAATGCCGTCAGAAAAAGCGGCCATTGCCAAAATCGTCGCGGCTCAACGCTGTAGAAGTCCAAGCATTGGTCGTCGATTGCTGCGGCCTCGTAGACGGCCATACCGCCGCCGTAATATACACCGTTCCCGACCGCGATCTGAAGACTGCGGAGCCGGATCGTGCGATCGGCGGTCGCCACCTCGGCTGTGAACGGCCTCGTGTAAAGCACCGTCTTTATTGCAGCCAGCGGGTAGCTCAGCCGCCCCAAATGCCGCTTCAGGTTGCCGGTCATACGACGCGCGAGTTCAACGCTCAGGCCCATGCTCGCCACATTGACGAAGAACTGGTCGTTGACTTGGCCGACGTCGATCCGCCTCGTGCAGCCCGCGACGATGACCGCGACCGCCGCTGCAGGGTCACTTGGAATACCAAGTGTCCGGGCAAGGTCATTCGCCGTGCCGAACGGCAGGATACCGAGCGGCAAGCCAGTCTCTAGCATGCCCTTGAGCACGGCGTTGACAGTCCCGTCGCCGCCGCCGACGATCACGAGATCCACCTGATGAGCATACCGACTGACTTCACGGGTCATATCTGCCGACTGAGCGCACAGCCCGTGCGTCAAGATAAACCCGCCAGCCTCAAGCTGCTTGACAGCGCCATCAGCTACGTGATTACCACCGCTGCGGCTTCGCGGGTTCAGGAAGAGCAGCGCGCGCCTTTTAGCTGGTTGATGGTCCATCATGGTTTCCTTGAAGGCCAAATGACAGTGTAGCCTGCAGGACGGAGCCGTCGGGCGGCGGATCGAATGCCCCGAGGACGAGTTCGCGGCCCGTCTGCCCCGACCGAGCGATCGTATGCGGCCGCGCACCTCAACCGATGTTGCCGAGCGCTGGGAACGTCGTCAGCATCCAAATGGCGATCACCTGCAGGCGACCCGTCATCATCAGAATGCCGACGCCGACCATCACTGCCCCAGCGCCGATATTGAGGACTGCCCCGGCCCGCCGCATGCGTTTCAGGACTACGGCCGCGCTGCCGAAGAACAGCGCTGCAAGCAGAAACGGGATGCCGAGGCCGAGACCGTAGGCGCCAAGGAGCACCGCTCCATTGCCGGCCGAGGTTGCCGTAACGGTGAGGATCGAGGCGAGCACCGGTCCGATGCAGGGCGTCCAGCCAAAACCAAAGGCTATGCCAAGAAGATAGGCCCCGAAAGGGCCTCCGATCTGCTTCGGCCCGCGCCAGCGCCGATCCGCCATCAGCGCGACCGGCACCGGTAGCAGCCCCGTCATCGCGAGACCGAAAACCACGACCAGCGCGCCACCGATCAGGTTCGCTTCGATCTGGAAGCGTTGCAGAAATCCGCCGAGGGCCATCGCACTGAGCCCGAGTAGAACAAATACGGTGGTAAAGCCGAGCACGAACAGGAGCGCTGGTCCGAGAACATGGAACTGGTGTCTCCTGCCGTCGCCGACGGTGTCGGCCGTTCCTCCCGCGACGTAGGACAGATAGCCCGGGACAAGCGGCAGCACGCAAGGCGAGAGGAAGGAAATGGCGCCCGCCGTAACGGCAGTTGCCAAACCCAGTAAAGACACGTCGATGAGCGTCATCGTCCGCACCCGGCTCGACTCGGCCGCCGGACAGGGATCGTCGATCTCGCGGAGTCTGCATTCAGCATGAGCACCCTGTGGTAATCATATTATCCGCCAAGTTGAAGGCGAGCGCCTATCGATTGCCGCCGTGAAAATCCAGGAATCGGCACCGCTCCTAACGCGTCCGGGCGATCATTTCAGCCGCTCCCATCAGTCGAACAGCCGTCCGAGAAACCCGCGGCCGCCCCGATTTCCGCGATCATCACAATCATCGCCACGACCGTAGCCGCCCTTGTCATAGTGGCCGCCTTGGTTTGGGTGGCTGCCCTGCGGGGCCGGCGCGGGTTGAGACGGGAGAAAGGGCGTGCCGGCTTGGGGCGGCTGGGGTATCCCCTGCGGTGCGGGCGGGCTCACCTCGTATGCGGCGCTCCGCTCGATGATCTTGTCGAGCTCGCCCCGGTCAAGCCAGATGCCCCGGCAACGGGGGCAATAGTCGATCTCGACGCCTTGACGATCTGCCATGACGAGATCAACCCTGCAGTGGGGGCACAACATGCCTGTGGCCCTCGGTTGAGGCGCGGTCATCGGTGTGTCTGACATGGGATTGGTCCTTTCCTGTTCGTTTGCCTTAGAAGTTAAACGCGTCAGCCTCGAGCGGTTTGTGGGAAGCCGGCTGCCATCGGGCCTCGACTTCTCATTAGCGCGCCGCTCGACCTGGCCGCTCTTGAACCGAGACCGCCGGTTTTGCCAACCATAGGGAACCTGTGATCAATAGGACGACGCCGATGGTGATCATCACGTCCGCCATGTTGAAGGCGGGCCAGTGCCAATCGCCGACGTGGAAATCAAGGAAATCGGTCACACCACCGTGACGCACCCGGTCCACCACGTTGCCTACAGCGCCGCCGGCAATCAGGCCCAAGGCGAATGTCTCTATGCGATTTGCGGTACGCACAGCCCAGACGAGGAATCCTGCCGCGATCACGGCTGTTATCCCGGCGAGCAACAGTGGCTGCTCTACGAAAAGAGCGCGGAACATCCCGAAGCTGACGCCAGTGTTGAAACCGAGCGTGAGATTGAAGAATGGCACGATCTCGATAGTGCGAGGTGGCACCATCACAACGTTGACGATCAGCCATTTCGTGGCGAAGTCGATTGCGAGAGCGATGGCAAAGGCGGCGCCAGCCCAAATGGCTCGCCGTATCAAAGTTCTAGATTGCAAGATCAAGCGTCCTTACTATGCTGACTATCGCGCCGTCCCAAAGTTATTGGGAGCGGCTATGATCGAGATTGAGTGGCCGGATGCCATTATCAGCGCGCCAGGCCTGTCGAAGCGACCGCTGGCCCATGAGTCACGCGCACCGGTACTCCAGATCCCGCTGAAGGACCACCCTGCTCAACCGTCGTTTGACCGCGGTTGAGCAGGCGCAGGCCGTTGAGAACGACCAGCAGCGACGCACCGACGTCGGCCGCGATGGCGCCCCAGAGCGATGCGAGACCAAATACTGTGAGCGCGGTGAACAGGAGCTTCACGGCGATGGAGAAGGCGACGTTCTGTCGGACGACGCTGAGCGTCGCGCGCGAGTGGCGCACCAGCCAGGGGAGCCTCGAAAGATCGTCCGACATGAGTGCCACATCGGCCGTTTCAATGGCGGCGTCACTACCCATGGCGCCCATGGCGACACCGAGATTGGCACGTCCCATTGCAGGAGCATCGTTGACCCCATCGCCGACCATGGCAACCGACCCGTAGCGCTGCACCAGATCTTCGACGGCCGTCACTTTGTCGCCGGGCAGCAGCTCCGCTCGGACCTCGTCGACGCCCGTCTGCATCGCAATCGCCTCTGCCGTCGCCCGGTTGTCCCCCGTCAACATCACGACATGTTTGATGCCGGCACGATGAAGTGCGGCAACAATGTCCTTCGCTTCCGGCCTGACGGCATCGGCAACGGCGACGAGACCCCAGACCTCCTGACCATCGCCGACCGCGACGATGCTGCGACCGGCGCTCGAAAGCGCATCGGCTCGCTGCAGAACTTCAGCCGAGTTGATGCCCCGTTCCTCAATGTAGCGGCGCGAGCCGAGCCACATCTCGCGGCCGGCCACTCGACCGATGACACCTCGGCCAGTAATGGCTTGGACAGCCTCGGCAGGTTCGGCCGCGATCTTCAGTTCGGCGGCTTTCGCCAGGATGGCGCGAGCGATCGGATGTCCGCTGCGCGCCTCCAGGGCCGCAGCCAAGCCGAGGATCTCCATTTCGCTACGGCCTCCGAGCGGCAGGATCTCGACGACCTGCGGCCGCCCTTCGGTGAGCGTGCCAGTCTTGTCCATGGCAATCGCCTTGAGGTGCGCAGGCGTCTCGAGATGAGTGCCGCCTTTCACCAGGACGCCCTGTTTCGCCGCGCCGGCGAGTGCTGCCACGATCGTCACCGGCGTCGAAATCACGAGGGCGCAGGGGCAAGCGATCACGAGGAGCACGAGAGCCCGGTAAAACCAGACGTCCCAGCCACCGCCCAAGAGCAAGGGCGGAGCGAGGAAGATCGCAACGGCGAGAATCATCACGACGGGCGTGTAGACGCGCGCGAACTTCTCCACCCATAGCTCACTGGGAGCGCGTCGGCTCTGCGCCGAACCGACCATGCGGATGATCTGGGCGAGCGTCGTGTCATTCGCCGCTTTAGTGGTCACGATCTCAATGGCACCCTCGCCGTTGATGGTCCCGGCAAAGACTTCGCCGCCCTCTGCCTTGAATACGGGGACGCTTTCACCGGTGATCGGCGCTTGATTGACTTCGCTCTCGCCGGCGGCAACCCGGCCGTCGAGTGGCACCTTGTCTCCTGGCCGGACGACGATGTGCGCGCCAACCCGAACCTCGACCGCCGGGACGTCGCGCTCGGAGCCGTCTACGCCCTTGACGCGCGCTGTCGGCGGCGCGAGTTCCATCAGGGCTGCCACCGCCCTGCGCGCGCGACCGAGGCTCCAACCCTCGAGCGCCAGCGCCAGTGCAAAGAAGAACGAAACAGTGGCGGCCTCGAACCAAGCGCCGATACCGATCGCGCCCGCCACTGCGACCATCATAAGCAGATTCATGTCGGGACGAAGCCGCTTGGCCGCGAGCCAGGCCTTTGGCCCAACATAGCGCGCCGCGCAGAGTATCGCGATCGTATAAAGGACCATGCTCGGCAAAGGGGTCGAGCCCAACGCGTGTTCGCCGGCCTCGAAAGCCGCGACCACGCCGCCCCCGAGCCAGGCGTGGACCGCGAAACCAAGCGCCGTGAGCACACCGCTTGCGGTCGTCAGCCACGACTGCAGCCGCTTGCGGCGCTCTTCGGTCTGCGCGGCTTCGCTGGTGCCGCCTTCGGTCCAAGGCTCTGCACGCAGACCGGCGCGGGCAACGGCCTTCTCAACGCTAGCCTCGAGTGCCGCATCCGGTGTCACGTCGATCGACATGCGACCGTTGAGGAGATCGAAGGCGAGCTTGTCTTCCCCGACCAGTGGACCAACCTCGCGCTTCAACGCCGCGATCTCGTCGGCACAGTCCATGCCGTGAATGCGAAACACGACTTGGCCGGACAAGCGGGTTGGGATCGGCGGGCTGAGTGCCTCCTGCACCTCTTCGGCACAGCCGCACGCTGTCCCTTCAGGCACTCCGGCGGGCTCGGGCGCGCTGAGCGAGACAGCGGGCGGCGACCAGGGCTCGGCGCGCATGCCCGTTCGAGCCACGGCATCCTCGATCACGCCGGGCGCCGCCCGATTCTGGGGGGCCACGGTCATCATGCCTTGCGCAGTGTCGAAAGCGAGCCTGTCCTCGCCGACGAGCGGAACCAGTTCCCGCGTGAGGGCCGCCACCTCGTTCTTGCAGTCGAGACCATGGACTCGGAAGAGCAATGCCTCGGCCGTACCGTCCATAACAAGTCCAGCACGCATGCCCGTCCGGGCGACGCGGTTCACGATATCGTCGACTGTCGCCTGTCGTTGCGGCGCGACCGTCATCAGCCCCTTCGCCGCATCGAACGACAGCCAAGCCTCGCTCCCAACCAGCGGACCGATTTCACGCTTGAGCGCGGCGACTTCATTCTTGCAGTCGAGCCCCACGACCCAGAACAACAGTGCCGGTGCAAGCTGCCGCGCCGGCTCCCGCAGCAGATGCGCCTGCATGCCGGTCGTCGCGACCGCCTGCTGGATGACTTCGATCGTCGAAGCGTCCTCAGATATCACCTCCATGACACCGGCTTGAGTATCGAAGGACAGCTTGTCGCCGCCACCGACAAACGGCCCCACCGCAGCGCGAAGCGCGCGAACCTCGTTCTGACAATCCAAGCCGTCGACTTTGAAGCGCAGGGAGCCCGAACGGCTCATCGTCGCGGCAACTTTCATTATCGTGTCCTCCGATCGCGAATCGTGCTCGGGTCCCGAGTCCTTCTCGCTCCCGCAAAGCCCCATACATCCTGTAGCCACTACAGAATCAAGTCCTTTCGACCAAACGGTCCTGTGGGCACAACGACGCTTCAAGCAGGCTCTGAATCGTCACCGACCTGCCTTGGTCGAGGCGCGGTGAGGAGTGACGGACGACAACATTCGGGCTCTCATGCCGGTAAGAAGAAGTCTTGTCAGCGCGGGGTAGTCGCCGTCGAAATGATGGCCGCCCTTGATCTTCATGGTCTGGATTCCCGTGAGCAGCGGGTCGGTGCAAGCCGTGTCACGCTCGTCCTCGCCATAGACGCACAGCACGCGGTCGCGCGGGATGGTGGCAATCGCAGGCGCCACGGAATGGTCACCTCCAAGGCCCAGCCACGCGCCGACTGTCACTTGAAGGTTGGTCGTACGCTGGGTGGCAAGCAGCCCGACAAACCGGATGCGGTCCTTGATCCGGTCCGGCAGCAGAGCCCAGGCTAACGGAAAAGTATTGGCACCGAACGAGTAGCCGTAAACTGCGACAGGTAGCCTCCCAGTCGGATCAGCGCGGTCGATGATTGCCACCGTATCGTCAGCGATTTGCCCCGGCGTGCGCTTGGACCAGAAGTAACGTAGCGAATCGATGCCGACGACATGAACGCCCTGCTTGCCCATCTCGTCGCCGATCGTCTTGTCGAGATCGCGCCAGCCGCCATCGCCGGAGAAAAACAAGGCAAGCGCCGAGGGCGTGGAGTTGGCGGGAATATCGACCGTCGGCAGGGCATTTGACGACTTGTCCTTTGCAGCGATGGCCAGTACGGCATCAACCGATGCGTCGAGGCGGGCTGATGCGCTGTCCGCCACAACCGCCTTTGCCATGGTCGCATTGTCGGTCGGCTGAGCGGCAATTCCGGCGAGCGGCGCGGCTGAGACCAGCGTCGCCGGCGACGGCAATTCCGCGTCGAGCGCATAGGTGAACCCTCCTGCCGGGTCTGGTGTCGTCACCGCGCCACCCGGGCATGTCGGCAGCGGTGTGACCAGGGTCCTCGCCGGATCGAGCGCGACCGCGCCAGCCAGGGTTGCCACGGGGGCATTGGCCGCGGCGGCATAGGCCAGTGTCCCGCCTTCGCCGACGCCTGCCACCACCGGATGAAAATAGCTGCCGCCGCCGACCGCCCGGATGGCCTCCTTGGACAGGCTCTCCAGATCGGAACCGAGATACATACATTCGCCGGCGGCCAGATTGAGCTTCTGGCGATACTTTTCCAGGTCGACCGGCAGCACGATCATCCCCTTGTCGACGAGCGCATTCGCCAGATCGCGGTCTCGCAGGCCGATGCCGCCCTTCTGCGAGAACAGAATGACCAGTCCGACCGGATCCTGTCCTGGCGCAAGAACGGGGATGTCGACCAGCCGCTCGGCCGATACGCGCATCGACAGCGGCATGTTTTCGCGGGTCGACACTCGGTTGAAATGACGCACAAGACCAAATCCGACGGCTATGACCAGGACTGCCACCAGCAGTCCCGTGAAATTCTTCATCATTTGCGGATGAGTTCCAGCGAGCCGCCGTTGATCAGCGCGGTGACATCAAAGAGCGAACGTATGGTGGCGAACCCAGGCGGGCAGATGAAGTAATATGGCGTCCAGACCGGGTCGAACTTGTCCTTGAATGCCTTCAGCCCATCGAAGCGATAGAGGTTCCGGCCACGCCGGTAGAGAAAGGATCCAAAGCGGTTCCAGCGCGAGGCGAGCCGGCTGGCGGACAGGCCCGACAGGGGGGCCGCGCCAAGATTGAACCAGCGATAGCCCTGCGCCTTGCCGTGGAGCAGCAGCCTGGTCAGCAGCGCGTCCATGACGATCTTGGGCGCGTCGGGCGCATGGCGCATCAGGTCGACCGTCAGCTCACTCTTGTCGGCGCTCCCCCACAGATTGGCAAAGGCGATGATGCGGCCCTGCTGGCGCATGACAGCCATGTCGAATTTGCTGAGATAGTCATTCTCGAAATAGCCCAGCGAAAAGCCTTTCTCGCTTCCCGCCTTCATCTCCAGCCAGGCGTCCGACACGTCTCGCAATTCAACAAGCAGAGGCGGGACGTCGTCTGCCTTGATGACCTCGAAGACCAGGCCATCCTTTTCGGCGCGGCGATCGGCGTAGCGGAGCGGCTGGCGGCGTGGGCCATCGAGATTGAACGCCACCAGGTCGACACGCGCGACCTCGCCGAGCTTCAGCGCGACCAGGCCCATGTCGAGGTACATCGGCAGTTGCTCCGGCTCGACGCCATAGAAGGCGGTGCGGACGGCCGAACGGTCAGCAAGATGGTGAAAGGCCCAGGCGAGATCGGTGTCGCCCTCCACCGGTCCAATCGGACCGCCGAGCGCGATAAGGCTCCCGCCTGAGCGCGCATACATGATGAAGCCGCGGCCGTCCGGCGACATCAGGAATTGCTTGTCGCCGAGCATTGCCAGGGCCGCGTGGGTCACATTCGAGGAGGCCACGATGGCGCTGACGGCCGGAGGGATTTCCACGTGTTGCTTGCGGTCGATGGCCTTTCGATTGATGGCCGTGTGCAGGGCCGCCGCCGCCGTCGCGATCAGGATCACGATACTGGCGCGCAGGAAGCGTGGCGCGTCTCCGTCAATGGCGAACTGCCAGAACAGTTGATTGGAATAGTCGACGTCGCGATAGCTGAAGAAGCCGAGCCAGATCGAGATTGCAACGGTGCTGATCACGCTGGCGAGCCAGCCCCATGACAGGGGTCCGATGCCCTCGATCGGGCGGCGATAGAATGATGTGCGGAAGGCGATCAAGATTGTCGACAAACCAAGGAGCACCGTCGCATCTTCCCAATCGAGACCCTCGCCGAGCGAGAAGACGGCCCCCAGGATCAAGAGAATGAGCGAGGCTACCCAGGCCTGCTGAAGCCGCCGAGCAAGAGCCCGCGCAAGAATCAGCATGGCGACGCCGACGAAACTGGCGGCGAGATGCGAGGCTTCTATGAACGGAAGCGGCAACAGGTCAGACAGAAGGTCGAGGCGCTCGGATGCGCCTGGAATCGCGCTCGAGACCAAAAGTATGATTCCGCCCAGGAAGGTCGTGCCGGCAACAAGCGGCGGGATCAATGGCCCGAGGATGCGTCCCGCCGACAGCACGCGCTGCGAGACACGAGCGTGCCTGGCGTAGATCTCGAAGGCCAGGACGCCGATGATCGCGATCAGAAAAGGCAAAAGCGTATAAATGACGCGGAAGGCGAGCAGTGCGGCTATAGCGTCCGGGTTGTTGCCGAGCCCGAGGCCGGCGATCATCGAAGCCTCGAAGGCGCCAAGCCCTCCGGGCGCATGGCTGGCGATGCCGATGATGGTCGCCACGACAAAAACCAGCGCAAAGACTGGCGGGCTGGTGGTGACCGTCTCGGGCATCAGCACGTAGAGCGTGCCGGCAGCGGCGCAGACATCGACCAGTCCGGCCACGATCTGCGTCAGTGCGCCGCGTGAATTGGGCAGTCTGATCGAGAACTTGCCGATCGTCAGCGTGCGTTCGCCGCGCGACAGCCACCCTACCAGGAAACCGATCGAAAGAATCAGCGCAATGCCGAGCGCCAGGCTCAGGCGAGGATCGA
>NZ_SCNN01000049.1 GCF_005503535.1 Mesorhizobium comanense
ATGCGCACGGGTGATTTCAGTCCAGGCCATCGTGATCTCCATCGAATCTCGCAAATCCGACGGAATCACAACCTGCTGAAATCACTCAACTCTTTTTGGAACGGACACTAAGTGCCAACAGGTGGGTTTAATCGGATGCTATCTCAACTGGAGACGCGTGCGGACGCCAACCTTCGGCCCGCTGGGGTGCTCATCCTTGGCGGGGCGCACGGGACGCTGGCACTGGCCAGAAGCCTTGGCGTTCAGAAAGTGCCTGTCTGGCTGGTGAGCAACGACACACCGTTGCCCAGCTTTTCGCGATATGCTCACCGGACAATGACGTGGCCTGGTCCCGATGACGGTGGTGCCGTCGCCTTCCTGCTCAATCTGGCTAAGGTTCACGGGCTTAGTGGCTTCCTGCTGATCGCCGGCGGCGACCCCGAAGTTCGCTTCGTATCGCAATCGATCGACGAACTGTCCGCCGTGTTTGACGTGGTGCTGCCACCCTGGGAGCAGCTGAAATGGGTTTGTGAAAAGCCGCTGCTCTATCGCAGGGCGCGCGAATTGGGGCTTGCCGTTCCGCTGACCTATGAGATCACGTCGCTCAAGCAGGCAGCGGCAGCCGAACTTCGCTTTCCCGTCATCCTGAAGCCGAACATGGGCGGGCGCAGCCGTTTTGCGCGCGCCAAGGCCGTTCTCACTAATGACAAGGCATCGTTTTTGACAGCCTACAGATGGGCTGCCGAAGAGATCGGCAGCGAGAATGTCGTGGTTCAGGAAATGATACCGGGCGGAGGAGAGAGCCAGTTCTCCTATGCGGCGCTCTGGCACGACGGCGCGCCTGTGGCGGAATTCACCGCTCGCCGCACGCGGCAATATCCGGTCGACTTCGGCTATACCAGTACCTTCGTGGAGGTGGTCGACGAACCGCAGTTGATCGACGCCGCGCGCCAGCTGCTCGGATCGATCGCGCATCACGGGCTGGTGGAGGTCGAATTCAAGCGCGATGCGCGCGATGGCTCGATGAAGGTGCTCGACGTCAATCCACGGCCCTGGACATGGTTTGGACTGGGCGCCGCCGCCGGCGTCGACCTCGGCGCCATGCTTTGGGCGATCAAATCGGGCCAAACGCTGCAGACGGCTTCGGCGCGGTCCAATACGTCCTGGATGTATCTGGTTCGGGATGCTGTCGCGGCCCTCAAGCTGATCTCGAGCGGCCGGCTGACGAAGCGAGCCTATCTCATCTCATTCGCCAAAGTACGGGCATGGGCGACATTCCAGGCAAATGACCCGATGCCGGGCCTGATCGACTTGCCGTTGACGGGCTGGAGAGTGCTGATGAGGCGGATCCTTCGGCTTTTGTGAGCAGGGCAATGCCTGGAGGAAGCCTCTCTTTCCGCAATCTTAACCGGGGAATGTTTAGGACGGCGGCGTGACGGAGGGAGTTCCCCAGCTTGCAGAAACAGACAGGCGAGACCGCTGACATGACCGCTTCCATGCCCAGGACCGACTGCGAGGTGGCCGTGATCGGTGCCGGTCCATTCGGGCTGGCCGCCGCCTCGGCCCTCAAGGCGGCAGGCGTCGATACGCTCACGCTCGGCGGTGCGATGTCGTTCTGGCGTGACCATATGCCGAGAGGCATGAGGCTGCGCTCGCCCTGGCACGCGACCTATATCGGCCACACGAAAGGTCCGCTTTCGCTCGATTCCTACGCGAAAGTCCTCGGCATCTCGCCCCGTGAACCGCTGCTGCTCGAAAACTTCGTCGACTATGGATTGTGGATTCAAGCCCAGGCGGTTCCGGATCTGGATGCGCGCAGGGTAGACCGCGTCGAAACGACGACCGGCGGATTTCGTCTGGCACTGGCTCATGGCGATGCTGTCAAGGCGCGCCGCGTCGTCGTTGCCACCGGCCTGATGAACCAGCAACTGATCCCCGCCGTCTTCGACGCAATCCCACGCGAACTGGTCAGCCATGCCAGCGAACACACTGGTTATGAGGCCTTCCGCGGCAAGCGCGTCGCTGTCATCGGGCGTGGGCAAAGCGCGTGCGAATCCGCCGCGTTGCTCAAACGAAACGGGGCCGATGTCGAACTCATCTGCCATGGCGACATCCATTGGCTGGGGTATCGGGCGCTGTCGGGAAAGCAGAGCTGGAGCTTGCGCGACTTCCTGTCGGAGCGGCTCGCATCGCCTTCCAGGGTCGGCCCGTTCCCGATTTCCTGGCTGGTCGAGGTTCCAGGCTTCGTGCAACGGTTCCCAGAGGCAGCCCGAGCCGGGCTCAACAGGCGCAGTCTCGGCGCCGGCGCGACAGGCTGGCTGAAACCGGACTTCGACGGCATAAAGATCAATGCCGGCAGCAGGATCATCAGTGCGTCCGCCAAAGGCAATGCCATCGAACTGCGGTTCGAAGGGGATGCCGCCACCTTCGATCACGTCCTGCTCGGCACCGGCTACCGGATCGATGTCGCAAAGCTCGGTCTGTTTGCGCCGGACATGCTTGCCGCGATTGCGCGCCGGGAAGGATTGCCGGTGCTCTCCGCAGGATTCGAGTCCAGCATTCCAGGTCTGCATTTCGTCGGTGCGAGCGCGGTCGGCAGTTTTGGCCCGCTGATGCGGTTCACTGCCGGCACGCCGTTTGCCGCGCGCACTGTCGCGCGTTTCATTCAGATGGCCAAAGACAGAAGTTACACTGCTGCCTGAACCTGAAAGACCGCGTAGTCGATGGTGCGGATCGCATCGCGGAAGCCGGGCATCGCCGGCACGGACAATTCCTTGAAAATGCCGGTTTCGCGGATTGCCGGCCGCGCCCAGTCGATGGCGCGATGGCTCGAGCTTCCATAGACGACGAAGCAATCCCGCGGGTGGCGTTCGAGCGACGCCACGAGATTTTTCAGGACGATGTCGAAAACGTCCTTGGAAAAGGGATTGTAGAAATAGACCACCAGGGGCGCTTCGGGAAAATCGTAAGCCGCCGCATCGGCCTCGACGATGCTAAGCGCCCGGCATTTCTGCGACGGGTCTCTGAAACGCTCGATGTTGCTTCGGGCGATGTCCACCAGTTCGCGTGCGAACTCCACGCCGATGATCTCGGCGAAGGGATAGCGTGACGCCAGCAGCAGCGTTCGCGATTTTCCCGAGCCGATGTCGATGAATGTATGGTCATGGAGATCGCGGGGCAGCGACTTCATGATGAAGTCGAAGGTTTTGGGCGACGTGCAGACGGCTTCATTGCCCTTGGCGCGGTGCGGGCCGACGACATTGAGGGCGCCGAGCTGGATCGAGCCGGCCGTATCGACGCCGTGCCGGCGATCCCATTTCCGCGCGAGACGGTCGGCGAGCATATGCCTGATGTTACGCTGGACAAAGCCAAGGCTTGCGCCGAGGCCATGCCGGTGGATGAGCCTCAACGGTTCCAGCAGGCCGTGCTGACGGATATGGGACCATGCCCGGCCAAGACGGCCGAACGAACGATCTTCGAGGCTGTTCGAGCCTAGCTTTCGATGTTGAAGATCGGACAATGGAATGGCTCCAAATGAGGACGCTTTCCAGAGGTGCTCGCAGACGACCCTTAAGATTCGGCGAATGTTGCAAGTGAGAACGTGGCAGCCCAGCAATTTACGCAGTTCGAGGCAATTCTTTCACACACCTGTCGCGCGGTCTGATTGCAGATTTGCTCCCGATTCATGCTTCCCCGGGATCCTCCTTGCGTCTCTCACGTGAGCCAAAGAACACCAGAATCGAACCGAGAACCACCCAAATGTCGGCCATATTGAAGATGACGGAATACCAGCCGCCTACGTGCAGACCTATAAAATCCGTCACCATCCCTATGGTCAGCCTATCGACGAGATTACCGAGCGCACCGGCTGCCATGAGACCAGCGCCAACGATGACCTGTGGCCCTTGGGCACGCGCGACCCACCACCAAAGACCAAGGATAGCAAGCACGGTTACCGTCACCAAAACCATGAGATCTGTTGTGGTGCCACCTGACAGCAGGCCGAACGTCGTGCCCTCGTTGTACCGCGGGCGCAGCGCCAAAAACGGCAATGGGTCGAGCCCGTCGGGGGATGGAAGCGACGCGCGTACCCACATCTTTGTCCCCAAGTCGAGCATCAGCGCTGCGACGGAGACGATTGCCGCCACAGCCTTGGTTGAATGAAGCCACGCCGCGGCGGCGCTTCCCTTGGTTTCGATTTTCAAATTCTGCTCTCAGGTAACAAACTGACCCATGACATATATATGGGTTGGAACAGAAACCAGCCGCGATCATGGCGCGCTCGCACATGGACGAACATCAACATCGTAGTGCGGTTTGTGCGCCAGATCATTCGAATGACCGCGGCGGCAACCCCGGCCTGCCCCAATCGTATTGCTGATTCAATTATAGTTCAGCCACATCGCCGGGAACGTTGACACCTCGCGGGGCAATTCTTTGGGATTGTCAACGATGCCGCATCAAATTTGGCTCTGCAGCCTGCTAGCGTGAATAGACTGCGCCAAGTGCAGGCATAGGGGATAGGGTTGCCTTGACCCTGCCAAAACCCTGCCGCATGGTCCGCGCGCAAACGCGTTTCGCAATCGAGAGCTCCCCGTTGAACGAATATTTCCTGCTGCCGCTGGCCTCCCTGCCCTTCCCCAATATCAACCCGATCCTCATCCAGATCGGGCCGCTGGCGGTGCACTGGTACGGCGTCGGCTACATCGTCGGCATCCTGTTCGCCTGGTGGTATGCCAAGCGGCTCGCCGCCAATGCGAAGCTGTGGCCGAACGGCGTCCTGCCGATGAAGCCGGAAGATCTCGACGACTTCATCGTCTGGGCGGCGATCGGCGTCGTGCTGGGCGGCCGCACCGGCTATGTGCTGTTCTACGATCTGCCGCGCTACATCGCCCACCCACTCGACATCTTCGCCGTCTGGCAAGGCGGCATGTCGTTCCATGGCGGCCTGCTCGGCGTCATCCTCGCCATGACGCTGTTTTCGATCAAGCGCGGCATCCGCACCTGGTCGCTGTTCGATGTCGTGGCGGCCGGCGTGCCGGTCGGCCTTGGCCTGGTGCGCGTCGCCAACTTCATCAATTCCGAGCTGTGGGGGCGGCCGACCGACGTGCCCTGGGCATTCGAATTCCCCAATGGCGGGCCGTTTGCCCGTCATCCGAGCCAACTCTACGAGGCACTGCTCGAGGGGGTGGTGCTGTTCCTCGTGCTGCGCATCCTCACGCATTCGCGCCTCAAGCTGAAGACGCCGCGCTTCGTCGGCGGCGCCTTCATCTGCGGCTATGGCCTGTCGCGCATCTTCGTCGAGTTCTTCCGCGAGCCCGACCAGCAGCTTGGCTATCTCCTCGGCACCAACTGGCTGACCATGGGCATGATCCTTTCTACCCCGATGGTGCTGGCCGGTATCTGGGCGATGCTGACCGCCAAGCCGGTGGCACAGCCGCAACCGGCATGACACGACTGAAAACCAGGATCATCGAGCTGATCGGTGCGATAAAAACCATAGCCGCAAGTGGCGTATGCGAGTTGCATGACTGAGGCGGCAAAGTGTCGACCGCGAAACGCTCGTCGTTGTCCTCATCAGCGGGACCAAGCTTTGTCGAGCAACAAACGAGTCGATACACCCAGAACAAAGTGGCCGATTGTTCCTGTGGCCGCTTGAAACCGTGCGGTGCCGATTTGCTCTCTCTGCATCGCGCCTAGTGAACGCTTGCAACCGCGTCCTCGCGGCCCTCGTTGATCGTCACCCAAACGCCTGAATTCTGGTCCGATTGGCGCTTCAGGTAGGTATTATCGGTGTCGGTCCAGACCAGCACCTTGGATTCCAGATTGTCGAGGATGAAATCGCCGAGGCTAGTGCGCACGGTGAGCACCGCATGGCCATCGCCGTTCGACCTGCGCGCCACAGTGATCAGCAGGTCACCGGCCGGCAGACCGACGCTCATCAGTTCGCGACGCTTCTCCAGCGCATAATCTTCGCAGTCGCCGAACCCGGTATCGGGATAGGACCAGACTTCTTCTTTACCCCATTGTTCGATGTCTGTGAGGGGCTTGACCCTGGTGTTGACCGAATTGTTAATGTTGACGATTGTCGCCCACAGCTTGCGGGTCAATTCGACCGGCGCCTGCTTCGGCGTCCTCTCGTTGCATTCCTGCGGAAGTTTCTGGCAGAACTCGTAGTGGCCGACTGGCTGGGTGGTGCGGATGCCAGTATGCATGAAGGCCGGTCCTGCAGCATATGCAGTTCCCCAAGCGGAAATCTGAATGGCCGTCGCCAACAGCAACAGCTTGCTCGCCGTTTTTTTCATTGCTTTAGTCTCCCCGGTTCGAGGAGGCATACTGGCATAGGCGGATTTATTTGACGGAAAGTCACAAAGTACGTATTAAGTAAAATGCCGGTCGAGTTAGTAGAAATATTGAATCGCATAGATCTAAAATTATCAGAAATAACCCCTAAAATTTTAGTGACTTTGCCGGGCGGTGCCTCGGCAGATTGAGGCGGTGCGAGCACGGTCGCGGGATTCGGCGCAGCGTACCCTTCCGTGATTGCGTATTGGATGGGATCAGCCCTCCGATCACGCTTTGGTGAGGGAATTGCCCAAACGCCGCAGCCTTTGCTTTTGACTTGCCAAAACCGCATTTCGAGATCAGCCTTGGGCCATGAAGGCAAGTTTGTCGTCAAAACATACGCTCGTTATGCTGCTCGCAGTCTTCTTGACCGTGGGATTCAGCTTGTCTGCCGCTCAGGCCAGCATCATGTCGACCATGATGAAGGTCGACAGTGCCATAACGATGCAAGCCAATGCCGGCATGGGCAAGATCGCCGACACCGCCATGAGTGGCGACTGCAAAGCATGCCTAAAGGATGTAGGCGGCAACGGCGGCCCGATTCACTGTCCGCCAACCTGCATCGCGCCCGTGCTTGCGGTGTTGCCGCAAGACCTCGCAGTGTTGGTGGTTTCGCGGATAGAGCAGCCCTCGGCGCTGCCGACCCCATTCCTGCGCGGACGAAGTTTCCTGCCGGACCCATTCCCTCCCAGACCCAGCGCTTGACGCCGTTTCAGCCAAAACACGAGCTGATTTCCGGCGCCTAACGTCCACAAGTGCATTGTCATGCTGCGAGCACATGCAGCAATCAATCGATGCTCTAGCATCGATTGGGGTCGTAAGGGGCACAAGGGTGAACTACCATTTCCAAACCTCGCGCCGCGGATTTCTCGTTGCGGCAATGGGTGTTGTCTCGACAAGCCTTTTCAACACGAGATCCCTTCGGGCATCCGAGGTTGATGAGCGTGAACTCAAGGCGATGCACGGTCGCGCCAACCTGGCCGGTCATGAGGGTCCATGGGCCACCATCTGGGGTTATGATGGGACCGTTCCCGGCCCGATATTGCGCGTCCAACAAGGTCGGCCTGTTCGGATTGCGGTCGAGAACGGACTGAACGAGGACACCACGGTCCATTGGCACGGTATCCGCCTGCCTAACGCCATGGATGGCGTGCCGGGTTTGACCCAACCACCGATAAGGCCAGGCGAAAGCTTCGTCTATGAGTTCACGCCGCCAGACGCCGGCACCTTCTGGTACCATCCGCATGCCGACAGCCTGGTGCAGATAGGCCGTGGGCTCGCTGGTGCCCTTATAGTGGAGGAGACTGAACCGATCGCTGTCGATCGTGACATCCTGTGGATGCTTCAGGATTGGCGCCTCTCGGCCGACAAGCAGATATCAGCGGGTTTCGGCAGCGCGATGGATGCCTCGATGTCCGGCCGCGTCGGCAATGTCGTCACAATCAACGGCACGGTGCCTGTGAGCCAGGTTGTGCGCGCCGGCGAACGTATCAGGTTGCGGCTCGTCAATGCCTCACTTGCTCGCATAATGGCGCTGCGCTTCGAAGGCCACCGGCCGGTCATCGTGGCGATCGACGGCCAGCCCTGTGATCCGCACGAACCGGATGACGGCCGCCTTGTTCTTGCGCCCGCCATGCGTATCGATGTCGTGATCGACATGCAGGGCGAACCAGGCAAGCGTTACGCGGTGATCGACGATTTCTATGACGGCCTCGCCTATACGCTCACCACGCTGGCCTATGACAACACATCGCCGCTGCGGACCCATTCTCTCGACGCGCCGCTTGGCCTGCCGCGCAACCCGTTGCAGCAACCCGACCTCGCCAAGGTCGAACGTCAGGAGATCATCCTGCAAGGCGGTATGATGGGTGGCGGCAAGCTCACCGGCGTCGGCGGCATGATGGGCATGGCGACACCCGGCATGAACGGTGCCGCTGCGTGGGCGATCAACGGCATGTCGATGACCGGCGACGGCCACGTCGGCATGACGCCGCAGTTCACCTTGCCGCGCGGCGCAACCTGTCATCTCACCATGCGCAACGAAACCGCCTGGTGGCACCCGATGCACATCCACGGCTTCAGCATGCTGGTGCTTGCGCGCAACGGTTCGCCGGTGCCGCACCGGCAATGGCAGGACACGGTGCTGCTCGCCCCCAAGGACACGATCGAATGCGCCTTCGTCGCCGACAATCCAGGCGACTGGATGCTGCACTGCCATGTCGCCGACCACCAGATGGCCGGCCTCATGACGGTGTTTCGGGTGACCTGATTTTCTCGTCAAACAACGTCGAAACAACAAGGAGAACTGCGATGAAACTGACTTACTCCCTCGCCGCCTTAGCGGTCGCGATCGCCATGCCGCTGCCAGCTGTCGCGGCGACCATCAACGCGGTGATGTACAAAAACCCGCAATGCAGCTGCTGCGAATCCTATGCCAACTATCTGGAACACAGCGGCTTCAAGGTCGACATCAAGCCGGTCAACAACCTGTCCCAGATCAGCAGCGATGCCGGCGTGCCGGCCGACCTCGAAGGCTGCCACACGCTGATGGTCGACGGCTATGTCGTCGATGGCCTGGTGCCGGTCGACATCGTCAAGAAGCTGTTGACCGAACGGCCTGCCATCACCGGCGTCACGCTGGCCGGCATGCCGACCGGCGCCCCCGGCATGGGTGGCGAGAAGGCCGGCCCCTTCATCGTCTACGCCTTCACCAAGGACGGAAAGGCGCCGACCGTCTATGCAACGGAATGAGGTCAGTGTTGATCGATCATCGCGCCATGATCGGGCGGGTGCCCCATGACCCACGGTGACATCGTCCATTCCAACGCGCCGGCCGTCCGCCGCGCCGGGCTGCGACGACTGGCGGTCTTTTTGCCGGCGATGATTTTCGCCGGCCTCGCCGTCCTGCTCGGCTGGGGGCTCACGCGCAACGCATCCGACATACCCTCGGTGCTGATCAACAAGCCGGTGCCCGAATTCAGTTTGGCGCCGGTCCAGGGCCGCACGCTTGGCCTGTCGAGCGGCAATCTGCGCGGCGAGGTCTCGCTGGTCAATGTCTTTGCCTCATGGTGCCTGGCCTGCCGTGAGGAGCATCCCGTGCTCCTGCAACTTGCGGCAAGCGGGACGGTGCCGCTGCATGGTCTCAACTACAAGGACAGACCCGACGATGCCGCGCGATGGCTGGACACGATGGGCGACCCCTACACGCGCACCGGCGCGGACCTCACCGGCCGCGTCGCCATCGACTGGGGCGTCTACGGCGTACCGGAGACCTTCGTGGTGAGCGCCGACGGCCGCATTGCCTACAAGCACATCGGAGCGGTGACCGAGGAGACGCTTCGAAAGACGATCCTGCCGCTCGTCGAGCGGCTGCGGGCCGAAGCGAAGGAACAAAAGCCATGAAGGGATTGGCTCTCGGCGTCTTGTTCGGCGCGCTGCTGTTCGTATGGAAGCCTGCAACTGCGGCGGAAGCGCCGCAGAACTTCGCCGTTCTCGATACGCCTACCGCCGTGCCGGAGATCAGCTTCGCGGATGCTGTCGGCCAGCCGAAAACGCTCGCCGACTACTCCGGCAAAATCGTTCTGCTCAACATCTGGGCGACATGGTGCGCGCCCTGCCGCAAGGAAATGCCGACGCTCGACCGCCTTCAGGCCGAGCTTGGCGGGCCGGATTTTGAGGTCGTCGCGCTGTCGATGGACCGGAAGGGCCCCGACGTCGTGAAAAGGTTCTTTGCAGAGATCGGCGTCACGCACCTCGCCGTCAACATCGATACCTCGGCCAAGGCCATGTTCGAGCTCGGCACTGTTGGTCTTCCGACAACCTTGCTGATCGACCGCGAGGGCAAAGAGGTCGGCCGGCTGATAGGCCCGGCCGAATGGGATTCTCTCGACATGGTCGATTTCATCCGCAGCCGCATTGCCGTCAAATGAGAAATGAATGACATGAGATCGACAGAACTAGTCCGGGTCCCGGAAACATCGCCGGGTCGTGATGTCAAATCCGGCATCGGCTCCTACATCAGCGGCCGGCACGGCTTGATCGCCGCCGGCGTGGCCATTGCCGTCGCCGGCCTAGCCTTCAATTGGTCATGGCTGGTCGCTGCCGGTATCGCGCCGGTCCTGCTCAGCCTGCTGCCGTGCGCCGCCATGTGCACGCTCGGACTGTGCATGAACCGTATGAGGGGCAGCTCGTGTTCGACCGAGAACGCTGCCCCAAAGGAAGGCGCCAACAATCCGAAGGTGCATTCCGCCGACATGGAAGGCCATGGTTGATGTTTGTCCGGGCGGGAAACGAGCCAAGGGTTCGGTGCGTATCATCGTATTCGGACCAATGGATGCGCTTGCTGTGCGGCCTGCTCGCGCTGACGGCGCTGGCCGTCGGCTTCGTCCAAGGCGCGTGGGCCCATTCTCTGGATGAAGTCGACGCCATGCTGCAGAGCGACGAGAAATACTTCCAGCAGATCGACAAGCCGACGCCTGACTTCACGCTACGCGCCGCTGACGGACGCACCGTGCGGCCGGCCGACCTCGTCGGCAAAGTCGTCGTGCTCCACTTCATCTACACCTCATGCCCGGACATGTGCCCGCTGCATGCCGAGAAGATTGCCGAGATCCAGAAGATGGTTAACGCCACGCCGATGAAGGACCGGGTCGTCTTCATCAGCATAACCACCGACCCAGGGAAGGACACACCCGATGTGCTGAAGGCCTACGGGCCGATGCATGGGCTCGACCCGGTTAACTGGGTGTTCCTGACCTCGACCCCGGACCAGCCCGAGGGCACGACCCGCAAGCTGGCGGAAGCCTTCGGCCACAAGTTCACACCGACCGATGACGGCTACCAGATGCACGGCACCGTCACGCATGTGATCGACAAGGAGGGCCGCTGGCGCGCGAATTTCCACGGCCTGAGTTTCGCGCCGGTCAATCTCGTCACGTTCGTCAACGCTCTCACCAACAACGTCGAGCATCCGCATGCCGAGCCGGATCAAGGCTGGCTCGCAAAATTGAAGAATTTTCTTTGATCCATTCACCGGCGGCACGCGGATGCAGGCTGCCTCAACCTAAGGAGAGGTACATGATCGTAGGAGCAAAACAGGTAACCGGGTATCGTGGCGGCATCGTCCGCATGCTGCTGCTCGTGGGCCTGGCAGGATGGTTCCTGCTCAATCCGGACATTCAGGGTGCTGGGACATCGGCGCGTGCAGCTGGCGAAATGTCCCAGGACCAACTCGACCAGCGGATACACGACTACATACTGGCGCATCCTGAGGTGCTCATGGAGGCGCTGCAAAGCCTGGATCAGCGCCAGCGCGAGGCGGAGGCGGCGGAGGCCAGGAAGGTGCTCAAGGCGCGCACGGACGACATCTTCCACGACAAGCAGAGCCCTGTCGGCGGCAATGCGCAAGGCAATGTCACCCTGGTCGAATTCTTCGACTACAACTGTCCCTATTGCCGTGTGATGGCGCCGATCATGGATCAGGCCGTCACCGACGATCCGCAACTCAGGATCGTCTACAAGGAATTCCCCATACTTGGTCCGGACTCGGTGTTCGCGTCCAAAGCGGCGCTCGCCGCCGCCAAGCAAGGCAAATACACGACCTTTCACAAGGCCCTCTACGGAGCGAAGACAAGGGTGACCGAGGCGGTCGTGCTCAGGATCGCCGCCGAGGCCGGGCTCGACGTCGAGCGCATGAAGGCCGACATGCGGCAGCCCGACATCCAGGCAATGATTGATCGCAACACAGAGTTGGCCCAGGCGCTGAGGATCACTGGAACGCCGGGCTTCGTCGCCGGCGACGAGATTTATCCAGGCGCGACCGATCTTGCGATGTTGAAGAAGCTGATCGAGCAGGCAAGGGCTGTCCAGAAATGAAGGCTGCGAGCGCGGATAGCTAATCAATGCCCGAAATCTCCAACATCGGCGTGCTGGCCGCGCTCACGGCGGGTATCGTATCGTTTCTGTCACCCTGCGTTCTGCCGCTGGTGCCTGGCTATGTTTCATTTATTGCCGGCAGGACGCCAACGGATGGGCCGGAGGATCGGACAGCCCGACTGTCGGCAGCGGCATTGAGCCTATGCTTCGTGCTCGGCTTCTCCACCGTCTTCATCGCCCTCGGCGCCAGCGCCACTGCGCTCGGCCGGCTGCTGCTCAGCTACCACGTCGAACTCAATCTCGTCGGCGGCGCCGTCGTCGTGCTGTTCGGCATCTTTCTCACCGGGCTAGTCCGTCCGCGCTGGATGATGCGCGAGGCGCGATTTCATGCCGCCGCACCGGGCGGCCACGCTGTGTCGGCCTACACCCTCGGCCTTGCCTTCGCCTTCGGCTGGACGCCTTGCATCGGCCCGATCCTCGGCTCGATCCTGACCGTGGGGGCCGCCTCGGCGACGGTCGGCGACGGCATCGCCCTGCTGGCGATCTATTCGCTCGGACTTGGCATTCCGTTCCTGCTCGCCGCGCTGTTCACCGACAGCCTGACACAGAGGCTGAAGTCGTTGCGCCAGGCAGGCCGGCTACTACAGCCCGCGGCCGGCGCGATCATGGTCGCCATGGGACTTGCAATGATCACCGGACAGATGTCGACATTCTCTTATTGGCTGCTCGAGCAATTTCCCATCTTCACAAAAATCGGCTGAATGCCGGGAAAGGGATGCGCAATGAACCGAACACATTGCCTGAATCGGCGATCGGTTGTTCTGGGCGGCCTGTTTGGCGGGGTGACGATCGTTGCATTCGTCAGGCGTCCGGATTTGGCGATGAGCGCCGATGATCCCGATCTGGCGGCCCGGTTCAAGGACCTCAGCCAGAGCGGCAACAGCACCTGCTCGGCCAAGTTCACGGAGTCGATCGCGACAATGCCGGCGATATCGCGAATCAGGGGTTCGTGCTGCAGCCCAATGGAGATGAAGCGCTACGTCGCGCAGGTGAGCGGGCTTGCGAAATACCGCGCCATTCCGATCATCCCGCAAGACCCCTACGACATACCGGCGGCAACCGCTCGGCAGGCGATAGCCTATTATGACCTGCAACTCCCCAGCGACGAGCAGAGGGTCTATGATTACGCGATGGCCAATTCCAATGAGAAAGGTCCCTGCTGCTGCCAATGCTGGCGCTGGAAGGTGTATGGCGGACTGGCGAAATACCTGATCCACGAGCATCTTTTCACCGGCGAACAGATCGTGGATGTGTGGAACCTGTCCGACGGTTGTGGAGGAGGGATGTAAGCTCCGGGCTCAAGCTCGGGTGCCGACTCGAAAGGCGCCTGTCTGGTCACTCGGTCACTGAGTGCCGGCGCCGGCACACACATTGGGCGCTTAGCATTGCCCGTAGCGTCGCATCGGCCGGGGTTCTAGACCAATTCTCGGGACTGAGCCCTCACAACTAAGCACTGCGGAACTGTTCCGAATGCTTATGCTCGGTGGTGTTCTTCAGATGCCTCCCATGCAGAGATATTTCATCTCAAGGTAATCCTCGAGGCCATGCCGGGAACCCTCTCGCCCGATGCCGGACTGCTTCATTCCGCCGAAAGGCGCAGCCTCCGAGGACATGCGTCCCGTGTTGATACCCACCATGCCGTATTCCAAGGCCTCGGCCACGCGCCAGACACGCTTCAGATTCGACGCATAAAAATAGGCGGCGAGGCCGTAGATCGTGTCGTTGGCCTCGCGCACGACCTGATCCGCATCCTCAAAGCGGATGATCGGAGCCAAGGGCCCAAATGTCTCTTCTTGCGCCACGGTCATTTCGCTAGAGATGTCGGTGAGGATCGTTGGTTCGAAGAACGTGCCGTTCCTGCCGATCCGATCTCCGCCGCATCGGATCACGCCGCCTTTTCCCAAGGCATCGGCAATGTGGGATTCGATCTTGGCGAGGGCATGTCTGTCGATCAGCGGGCCGATGGCGACGCCCGGATCGAAACCGCCGCCAACCTGAAGTTGGCGGACCCGATCAACGAATTTGTCGACGAACTCATCATGAACGCCCGACTGGACGGCCAATTAAATCGATCTGTCGATCTGAGGCTTAGAGTAGGCTTGACTGCTGGAAACTGATTCGTATTTCTGTCGGGCATAATCGGAACGACTTGGATAAAGTTCTATAAATACTTTGCAATGTTAAGAAATATTAACCTACACTGACCTGACCTAGGGGCTGACCGACGGCCACCGGAGCGCGCGATCGAACTTCGATACTTCCTTGCCGAAAATGTTGCCATGCTCCTCCAACCCGAGGAGAGCAAGCCGTGAAGTTCTCCGATTGTTCCGAAAGTTGGCCAAAATCGCAGCTTCGGGCCGATTAGGGGTCGGAACAAGAACCGTTCCCGCAGACACGCTAAGGTCGAACGAAGCGCGAACACGCGCATAGATCTGTAGATGACGCCACCGGGCTGGTTGAAAGTTTCCGGCCGATGG
>NZ_SCNN01000004.1 GCF_005503535.1 Mesorhizobium comanense
GCTCTCTTGAATTTCGTCGAGGGCACTCTTAGAAGCGAACTTCTTCGTCGCCAGCGGCGCACCGCCCTCGTTCGTGAGGCGTATATAGTCGCCACCAACCAAAACTGTCAACACACCATCGCAAAGTTTTTGAACTTTTTGCGACAGAAATTTCGGGCACGCCTTGTCGGCAGCCGACTGCCCCAGGGGAACCGGGGACAGCCAGGGAAAACTGCCCCGAAGGAGCCCTATTGCCGCCGCATTGCGGTTCGACACCAAGGCCGACGAAAGAGAGCGTGCACATCCGTGCAATGCCTCCTTCAAAGAGCTTCCCAAAGGAGCAGGCGGAAGGCCTTATAAAGAAGGCACGCCGCCTTCCCCGCCGAAAGCTCTGTTGAGACAAGGACGCCAGACGAAGTCGACCGGGCCCGAGGCTTCGTTGACTTCACCAGCCGTGACAGGCAAATGTCATGGCCACAACAAAAGCGACAAGCCGTTCCGCCCGGGGAAGAAGCAGCCTTTCTGGATGCCAGACACGGAAGATGTCATAGCCGAACTCGGCAACGAGCCGCCGCTTATCGCGGACGGCCGCAGCGGCCCGCCCGACCGGCGTGAGGTTTCCGCGCGCTGGCTGTCGGGAACATTCCTTACAGGCGTGACGTCGAGCGTGCTCATGGGTGTGGCGCTGTTTGCCGCCCTCGACGGACGCCAGCAACTGGCGACGCCGCCGGAGATCGCCGAATTGATCGGCCTTGCCAGCAATGGCGATTCCGGCGAGGTGGCCAAGACGACAAGGCTGGTGGCGCCGCGCCAGATCGCCAAGGCCAAGGATCGGCGCCGCATGGAAGTTTCGATGGTCACCAAGGTCGGCGACCGCGACGTCATCCACACCATGCCCTTCGTGCAGATAAAGATGGCGCTCGCCGCGGGCCACACCACCAACCGCCCCTACCCTCCTTTCGACCCGCTGCAGGTGTTTGGCAACGACAGCGACGACAATGCCGCGCAACCGGCGACGGCCTCCGCCGCCTCCGGCCAGATCTATGGCGCCAAGGTCGAAAGCGAGATGAGCCTGAAGACCGTCGATTTCCCGATCGAGACGGCCTCCTTCGACGAAAAGAGCGACCTGTCCGCCGACGAGGTGGAAAAGGTGGTGCGCGAAGCCGGCACCGACCTCAGCGACGGGGCCGTGCAGGTCGCTTCGCTCCACTATGTCGACCCGCAGCGATTCGGCGAAGCCTTCGCGGAGAGCATGGCCGGCTCCTATGACGTGAAGATCGTGCCGGAAAACGTCTCGGTGTCGCCACGTGCCGCCACCGACGACCAGGCGCCGGCTTTCGCCGAGGAAATCATTCCCTTCACCAAGGACACCGACCTCACCGAGGCCTTTGCCGATTCGGGTTATACCGGTGACGACGCCACGGGCATGGCCGAGGCCATCGGCAAGCTTCTCAACGCGACCACGCTCAAGGCCGGAACCGTGCTGCGCGTCGGCCTCGAGGTTCACGGCGATGCCGCCAAGGTCGTGCGCACCAGCGTCTACGACAAGACCACGCACATCGTCACCATCGCGCTCGATGACCGCGGCCAGTATGTACCCGCGCAGGAACCGGATCCAAATCCCGAACTGCTGACGGCTTTCGATGATTCGTCGGCACCCGTGGTGGTGCGTGGCAACCTGCCCAACGTCTATGACGGCATCTACCGCACAGCCTATTCCTACGGCATGTCGAAGGCCATGACCCAGCGGCTGATCAAGCTGCTGGCGTCTGGTGTCGACTTCCAGTCGCGACTCAATCCGTCGGATCGCCTCGAAGTGCTGTTCTCGCAGCCCGACAGCGACGACCAGACGTCAGACAATTCCGAGCTTCTCTACGTCTCGGCAACGTTCGGCGGCACGACACGCAACTTCTACCGCTTCCAGATGCAGGACGGCAGCACCGACTATTTCGATGAGGACGGATCGAGCGCCGAGCAGTTTCTGCTGCGCAACCCACTGCCCAACGGGAGATTCACCTCCGGATTTGGCGCGCGCAAGCATCCTATCCTAGGCTATGTCCGCATGCACACAGGCACCGATTGGGCCGCCCCGATCGGATCACCGATCATCGCTGCCGGCAACGGCGTCGTCGAGAAAGCCGGTTGGGCCGGCGGCTATGGCAAGCAGATCATCCTTCGCCATGCCAATGGCTATGAGACCTCTTACAATCACCAGAGCGCCTTTGCCAAAGGCATCGCGGCGGGCGTTCATGTTCGCCAGGGCCAGGTCATTGGCTATCTTGGCCAGACCGGTCTCTCCACTGGTCCTCACCTCCACTACGAGCTGATCGTCAACGGCACCAAGGTCGATTCGATGCGCGTGCGCCTGCCTGTGGGCAAGGTGCTGAAGGGTGACGACCTCGTTGCTTTCAAGCGAGAACGCGAGCGCATCGACGACCTGCTGAAGCAGGAAGACGGCAATTCGCTGAAGGTCGCCAGCGCCAAGATCGACGGCTGATCTTCAAACCTTGATCGTTACGAACTTCCAGTTCGCCGCGCCCAAGGCAGTCGTTCGCCCGGGATGGTCACCCATGCGACGCCGGAAGCAAGCAGGCACAGCAGCGCCGTCACGGCGGAGACAGCTGAAAAGGCGGCGTCGCTGGCCGCCAGCCTTGCGGCATCAAGTGCCGGCGCAAGTCCGGCTGGCGCCGGTTCGCCAAAGCCGGGCACGCCGGGCGCAGCGCTACCATCCAATGCGTGGGCATAAACCCAGGCGGCCAGAGATCCCATCGCCGCCACCGCGATAAGCCCCCCGATGCGGGAGACGGCATTGTTGATACCGGAGGCGGCACCGGTGTCCTTGTCCTCCACGGCTGTCATGATCGCCGTCGACAGCGGCGACACGACCTGCGCCATGCCAAGCCCCATCAGTGCCATCAGTGGAAATGTGCCGGTCCAGAAATGATGGATACGGGCATGGCTGAGCATTGCCAGTCCGGCAAAGGCGCAGGCAACGACAAGGCTGCCGCAGGCTATCGGGAAACGCGGACCGATCCTGTCCGACCACAGCCCGACCGGCCCCGACAGCAACGCGATCGATGCCGAAAGCGGCAGGAAGATGAACCCGACCTCGGCCGAGCTCAGCCCCCAGCCTGCGATCAGCAGCATGGGCAGATAGAAAAGGTTGGCCGACAGCGCGAAATACAGGAAAAAAGTCGCGACATTGGCCCCGGCGAAAGCGCCGATGCGAAACAGGCTGAGATCGATCATCGGCTCGCGCCGGCGCAACTCGAACAGGATGAAGACGACAAGCAGAACGGCGCCGGCGGCAATGCTCGGGACCGCCATCCGGTTCCCACCGCTGGCGCTCATCGAGGTCAGCCCATAGGCAAGCGCGCCGAAGGCCAGTGTCGCCAGCGCGCCGCCGCCGAGGTCCAGGCTGCGCTTCTCCGTCGGCGCATCGGCAGGCACCTTGACCAGCAGCAGGTAGATCGAGATCAGGCCGAGCGGCAGGTTGACGGCGAAGATCGCGCGCCAGATGCCGTCCCCGAACGCTGACAGCACAAGGCCGCCGAGCACCGGGCCGAGTGCCGTGGTCAGTGCGGAAGCCGCCGCCCAGATACCGATCGCGCGGCCGCGTTCCTTCTTCGGATAGGCCTTGGCGATGATGGCGAGACTGCCAGGCACCATGATCGCGGCACCGATGCCCTGGAGAGCGCGGAATGCGATCAGCACGACGGCGTTCGGTGCGATCGCACAGGCAAGCGAGGTGACAACGAAGACCGCGATGCCCGCCACGAAGGCGCGTCGCAACCCGAACCGGTCACCCGCGGCGCCGCCGGCAAGGATCAGCGCCGAAAGCGTCAATGCATAAGCGTTGGAAATCCATTGCGCCTCGGCAAGGCTGGCGCCGAGATCGACGCGGATTGCCGGCATGGCGATGGCCAGGATGGAACCGTCGATGAAACCAAGTGCCGAGGCCAGGATAGCCGCGATCAACACGTAATGCCGCTGGGATTGCGGGCAGAACGTGCCGTTCGTGATCGATCCGGTCAGCGGTGTTGCAGCAACTTCATTTGGTGAATGCATGGGCCTTGGCTTAGACCGCCATTGCCCGGGCAACAACCGGCCAGCAGCCGGCGGTCATTGAATCCAGCCGGACGGGCAGGAGACGAAACGGTCCGGAGGCAAGCAGCGGCAGTCATGCCGGGTTTCCGGCGGACTGCCGGCTGGTCGTGCGGTTGATCCAAGCAGCCGCACTGCGCGGCTTACTGCTGCGCAACGTTGTCGGCTGAAGGCCCGCCGATGAATTCCACGGTAACGCCTGGCGATACAAGCTTGGCGAGTTCGCGCGCATCCCAGTTGGTCAGTCGCACGCAGCCATGGCTTTCGGTCTTGCCGATCTTCGAGGGATCCGGCGTGCCGTGGATACCGTAGGTCGGCTTGTCCAGCGCGATCCAAACCGAGCCGACCGGCCCGTTGGGGCCTGGCGGGATGGTCAGGATCTTGTCGTTCTGGCCCTGCTTGAAATTGATGTTGGGGTTGTAGGTATAGTTCGGGTCGAGCGCGATGCGCGAAACGGCGTGGATGCCGGTGGGCGACGGCGTGTCAGCCGAACCGATGGTCGCGGGATAGGCCGCGACCAGCTTGCCGCCGGCATCGTAGGCGTACACTTCCTTCTTGGTCTTGTCGGCGACGATGCGCGCGACCGGCGTCGACACCAGCTTGCCGAAATTGGCGACCTTGATGACCGTGCCGGGACTGTTGAAGTCGAGGCCCTTGTTGAGCGACTTCAGATAATTCTCGTCCATGTGGAAGCGCTCCGCCAGCGCCTCGGTGACGGAGGTGTAGCACATGCAGTTGAGCTGCGCCTTCTGGCTGTAGTCTTCCGGGATCGACGCGACATAAGGACCGGCGACGTCCTCGGCCGTGATCGTGTAATTGGCAAAGGGGTCGCCGCCCGATTGCGAGAGCGCCGCCTGGATGCCGACAGAATCCGTCGATTTGAGATTGCTGCCGTTGATTTCGTTGTAGGCGGCAAGCGCCTTGTCGACATTGGAGCCGAAGCGCCCGTCGATGACGCCGGGCGATGCGCCGCCGCGATCGAGCAGAACCTGCAACGCGGCGACATCCTGGCGCGCGCCGAGCGAAAGCGAGGGATCGACCGTGGTCTGACCACCGGATTTGGGTGGCAACGCCGTTTGGTCCGACGGAGGCGTCTGCAGGGCGGGAGGCGTGGTCGGTTGGGCCGGATCGATCGAGGCTTCGTTCAGTGGCTGGCGCTTGATGGTGCGCGGCTTCGCCGGCTGCGGCGCGTCGGGATACGTGTTGTCGTAAGTGCCGTCATCCTGCGGTGCACGGGGATAGGCCTCCACGGAGTTGTCGCCATAGGGATCGCCCTGATCGGGCGCTGGCCCGAGCATCCTGTCTCCATCCTGCCTGCGGCGCGGCATGTCTTGAGGATCGTCGAGATAATAGCCGTCGTCGTCCGCCGGTGCCCGGCCCAGCTCGCGCAGCCGCATGTCGCGGCGCAGCGTACGCCGGTCGAATCGGGTCTGCGGTGGCTGGATGGCGATAACCTTGCCGGTGTCGGCGTCGACAATGACGCGGTTGCCGCGCGCATCATAGTAGACATCGAGGTTGCCGTCCTGCGCGAGCAGAATGCCGCCGCTCCCGGCCGCGCGGACGGTACGCGTCTCACCGTCCTGTGTCGGCGCTGCGAAAGCGCTGGAAAACACCAGTCCCGCGGCAAGCGCCGAAAGGGTGAAGATAGTGCGCAGCATGGTGGCCAAACTCTCCGGTCCGTATGTGCCGCCGCCCGGCATTGTGCGATTCGGCGAACCCCTTCGCCAGCAAACCACTTGCCCCACACTATGGTTCCAACATGAACCGGGCATGAAGATGGCGGTTTTCCGGCGCCTCTGCGAATATTAGCTAGCCTGCGGCAAGTCCCAACACCTTGCGCTCCCGCTTGGTCAGCTTCAGGGCGACAAGGCGATGGCTCTCGCGCAGATAGTCTTCCAGTGCGCCATCATCCATGCTCTGGCTTGTCTGACGCTGGATCCACTTCATGCCGCGCGAGGCGAGGTAGGGCGCCGGCCGCAAGCCGGGCTGCTCCTTCAGCACATCGTAGGCGATGTCGGAACATTTGAAGGTCACGAAAAGCCGTTGGCCCTGATCCCAGCCGCCGATCGCGAACACCTTGGTGCCGACCTTCCAGACATGGGCCCCTCCCCACTGCACGACATGGGTCGTGGAAGGCAGCGAGGCGCAGAAACCGTTGTAATCGTCCAGCGTCATCGCCCCGCCTCTGGATGGGAAACGCCGCGCGTCCGGTCCGGACGCGCGGCGTCGTGAATCAGGCCGCCGCTTCGGCCGCCACGACCGTCGGCTTGGAGCGGAAGTTCAACCGGTCGGAGCCGGCGGTGACCTTCACGGTCGAGCCGTCGAGGATGTCGCCGAGCAGGATCTTTTCCGCCAGCGGATCCTGCAGTTCCTTCTGCATCACCCGCTTCAGCGGCCGCGCTCCATAGGCAGGGTCGTAGCCCTTGGCCGCCAGCCATTCGATCGCCTCCTTGTCCAGCGACAGGGCGATCTTGCGGTCGACAAGCAGGCTTTCCAGCCGCTTGAGCTGGATCTCGACGATGCGGTCCATATCCTTGCGGCGCAGCCGGTGGAACAGGATGACCTCGTCGACCCGGTTGAGGAACTCCGGCCGGAACGATGCCCTGACCACGCCCATCACCTCGTCCCGCACGGCGTCGACGTCCTGGTCCTCGCCGAGATTGACCAGATATTCGGCGCCGAGATTGGACGTCATGATGATCAGCGTGTTGCGGAAGTCGACCGTGCGACCCTGTCCGTCGGTGAGCCGGCCATCATCCAGCACCTGCAACAGCACGTTGAAGACATCGGGATGCGCCTTCTCGATCTCGTCGAACAGCACGACCTGATAGGGCCGGCGCCGCACCGCTTCGGTCAGCGCGCCGCCTTCCTCATAGCCGACATAGCCGGGAGGCGCGCCGATCAGCCGGGAGACGGAGTGCTTTTCCATGAACTCCGACATATCGATGCGCACCATGGCGCTGTCGTCGTCGAACAAGAAGCTGGCGAGCGCCTTGGTGAGCTCCGTCTTGCCGACACCCGTAGGTCCCAGGAAGATGAACGAGCCGATCGGCCGGTTCGGATCCTGCAGGCCGGCGCGGGCGCGCCGAACGGCTTTCGAAACCGCCTGCACTGCCTCGCCCTGGCCGACGACGCGTTTGCCGATCTCGTCTTCCATGCGCAACAGCTTGTCACGTTCGCCCTGCAGCATCTTGTCGACCGGGATGCCGGTCCAGCGCGAGACGATATGGGCGACGTGATCGGGCGTGACCACTTCGTCGACCATGCCTGCCTTGCCGTCCTGGGCTTCGGCTTCCCGAAGCTTCTTCTCCAGCTCCGGTATCTTGCCATAGGCCAGCTCGCCGGCGCGCTGGAATTCACCCTTGCGCTGGGCAATGGCAAGTTCGTTGCGCGCTTCGTCTAGCTGCTTCTTGAGATCGGCGGCCAGCCCGAGCTTCTGCTTCTCGGCCTGCCATTTGGCGGTGATCTCGGCTGATTCTTCCTCGAGCCCGACGAGCTCCTTTTCAAGGCGGGCAAGCCTGTCCTTCGAGGCGTCGTCGGTCTCGACCTTCAGCGCCTCGCGCTCGATCTTGAGCTGCATGATGCGGCGGTCGATCTCGTCGAGAGCCTCGGGCTTGGAATCGACCTGCATCCGGAGCCGCGAGGCGGCCTCGTCCACCAGGTCGATCGCCTTGTCCGGCAGGAACCGGTCGGCGATGTAGCGGTTGGAAAGCGTCGCGGCCGCCACCAGCGCCGAATCCGAAATGCGCACCTTGTGGTGCTGCTCGTACTTCTCTTTCAGGCCGCGCAGGATCGACACCGTATCCTCGACCGTCGGCTCCTCGACGAAGACAGGTTGGAAACGGCGGGCAAGGGCCGGATCTTTCTCGACATGCTTGCGGTATTCATCAAGCGTGGTCGCGCCGACGCAGTGCAATTCGCCGCGCGCCAGGGCCGGCTTCAACAGGTTGGACGCGTCCATCGCGCCGTCCGCCTTGCCGGCACCGACCAGCGTGTGCATCTCGTCGATGAACAGGATGATGCTGCCATTGGCCGACGTGACCTCCGACAGCACGGCCTTCAGCCGCTCCTCGAACTCGCCGCGATACTTGGCACCGGCAATCAGCGCGCCCATGTCGAGCGCCATCAACTGCTTGTCCTTCAGCGATTCCGGCACATCGCCATTGACGATGCGCAGCGCCAGGCCCTCGGCGATGGCGGTCTTGCCGACGCCCGGCTCGCCGATCAGCACCGGATTGTTCTTGGTGCGGCGTGACAGCACCTGGATGGTGCGGCGGATCTCGTCGTCGCGGCCGATGACAGGATCGAGCTTGCCGGCGCGCGCGTCGGCGGTCAGGTCGCGCGCATATTTCTTCAACGCGTCATAGCCCTGCTCGGCGCTCGCCGAATCGGCGGTGCGGCCCTTGCGGACATCGTTGATGACCTGGTTGAGCGCCTGCGCGGTGACACCCGCCTTGGCCAGGATTTCGGCCGTCTTGGCCGACTTCTCCATGGCAAGCGCCTGCAGCAGGCGCTCGACGGTGACGAAACTGTCACCGGCCTTCTTGGCCAGGTCCTCGGCGGTCGAAAACACCTTGGCAAGCGGCTGCGCCAGGTAAAGCTGGCCGTTGCCGCCTTCCACCTTGGGCATGGCCTCAAGTGCCGCTTCGACACCAAGCTTGACGTCACGCACATTGCCGCCGGCGCGTTCGATCAGCGACGCGGCAAGGCCCTCGTCATCGTCGACGAGTACTTTCAGGATGTGTTCGGGAGTGAATTGCTGGTGGTTGCGCGAGAGCGCCATGGTCTGCGCGGACTGGATGAAGCCGCGCACGCGCTCGGAGTATTTCTCAAGGTTCATATCTGTCTCCTTCCATCACCGGCCCGCTTTGCGGCACCGGATCAGATTGCGGTGACGGACCCGCTCATGCGAGCCGGATCCTGTTCAGCCCAGATATGGTGCATGGACCCCTGCCCCTCAAGACGTCTCGCTATCGGCAAGCGCATAATATTCCACAGCCATGAAAACGAAAACGGCGGAGATTTTTCCCCGCCGTTCAACGTCTTGAAAGAAGTGACCGATCAGTTGTCGATGTCGGCGATCACGGGCTCGCCGCCGCCTTCGGCCGGGGCTGCGGTCGCCTCGCCGGCATCGGAATTGTCGCTGCCGCCGTCAATCTGGTCGGCACTGGCGCGCGGACGGCGCGGACGGCGCGGGCGACGGGCGGCACCGCCCTCGGCGGCGGCCTCATTGAGTTGAGCCTGGGCGGCCAGACCTGCCGGCGAAAAATCACCGAACAACGGCGCCGGCTCGGCGACCGCAACGGTCTCGGCCTGCGCGGCGACAGGCTGTTCTGCTTGCACCGGAGCTTCATTGCGTTGCTGCTGGCCGCCTTGCTCGGCCGGCGAGGCATGATCGCGCTGGCCATTCTGGCCATAGCCGCCATTGGGGCGACGATCGCGATGGCGTCCGCCATTGTTGTCGCGGCCGCCATTGTTACGCCCGCCATTGTTGTCGCGGCCATCGCGGTTCAGCGCGACCTCGGCCGGCATGCCTTCGATAACCGGCTGCGGGCCTGCACCGTGGCTGCTTGCAGGAAACTGCGTGTCGGAGACGGCGTTGCCGGAATTTCCGGCATTGTCGAACTCGTCGCGATCCTCATCGCCGTCCTCGTCGAACTCGTCGCGGTTCTGCTGGACGTTCTGGATCGGCATCTGCGCCTGCGCGGCGGCAATGATGCGGTTGTAGTGTTCGGCGTGCTGGAGATAGTTTTCAGCCATAACCCGGTCGCCGGAGCTTTGCGCGTCACGGGCAAGGGTAGCATATTTCTCGGCGATCTGCTGAGCCGATCCACGGATCTTCACGTCCGGGCCGTTGCTCTCGTAGTTGCGCGTGAGGGGATTTGGTCCCTTGCGGTTGTTGTTGTTATTGTTGTTGCCACCGCCGCCGCCATTGTTGTTGCGACCGCGCATGCGCCTGTTCTGCTGTTGTGGCCTCATTCGACTCTCTTCATAGTGAATTTTCGAAAAACTCTTCACGCACGGTGGCGCTCATGCAGCCAGCCGTTTCGTTTCTTCACCGGCGTTCGCCCGCATCGATTGCGTTGGCGCCACGTGCCATCCTGTTCCGGTTACATCACTTGCCGGACGATTCCCGCACGAAGCATGGGCGTCGTTTGCGCAAGAAGGCAGCTATTTCCAAGGAAAACCGAATCGCTAAGAGCACTGCCTGCTTCGTCTCATCCGGTTAAGGCGACCCTAGCCGCATTCCCCGGTATTGCCAAGCGGTTTTTTCGCACTGCGTCAAGGCTTTCCCCGTTGAAAGACAAGAACCCTGTCGTTTTCACCGAGATCGCGGAAAGCACCCGCCAGTGCATAACCGGCCAGCCTGAATATATCCGTGACCTCGACGCGTTGCGTGTGACCGATCTCGACTGCAATCCTGCCTTCGGGTTTCAAAAACCCGGCCGCTTCGGCGGCGATTGTCCTGTAGGGGTCCAGACCATCCGCGCCGCCATCAAGGGCGCTGTGCGGATCGAAATCGCAGACCTCGTCCTGCAGATTTTCGATGTCTCTGGAAGGTATATAGGGAGGGTTTGCGGCAATTACATGGTACAGGCCGGAAACTTTCGAAAACCAGTCGGACTGTAGCGCCGCAAAGCGATCGGCAAGACCTATTCGCCCGGCATTGCCGGTCGCCGTCGCCAACGCGCCCTCGGCAATATCGACACCAATGGCAGTCGCGGCAGGCTCGGCGCTCAGCAGCGCCAGTGCGATGGCGCCCGTGCCAGTGCCGAGGTCGAGAATACGGCATTGCCCCTCCCTTGCCGCGACCGCCCTGACGAAGGGCAGGATCGCCTCGACCAGCGTCTCTGTATCGGGCCTCGGCTCGAGCGTTTCCGGCGACAGCGACAGGCGCAGGCCATAGAACTCGCGATAGCCGAGGATGCGATGCACAGGTTCGCCGCCGGCGCGCCGCCTCAGCGCCGCGTCGATCGCGGCGACGGCGTCCCGGCCGATCCCGCGCTGAGGGTCGGCTATGGCCTGCGTGCGGCTGGTGCCGGAAAAATGTTCGACGATCAGCCGCGCATCGAGCGCGGGATCGTCGACGGATGCGGCCGCGAGCCGGGCCCGCGCCTCCCGTAGCAGCGGCCCCAGCACCTCTGGCAGGTCAGCCATCGAGGCCGATATCGGCGAGCAGCTTCGACTGGTGGTCGGCGATCAGTGCGTCGACCACTTCGTCGAGCTCGCCCATCATCACCCGGTCGAGCTTGTAGAGCGTCAGGTTGATGCGGTGGTCGGTGACGCGCCCTTGCGGGAAATTGTAGGTGCGGATGCGCTCGGAGCGGTCACCGGAACCGACCTGCGATTTGCGCGATTCGGAGCGCTCCTCATCCGCCTTGCTGCGCTCGAGGTCGTAAAGCCTGGCGCGCAGGATCTGCATGGCCTTGGCGCGGTTCTGGTGCTGCGACTTCTCGGCCTGGACCACCATGATGCCGGTCGGCAGATGGGTGATGCGGACGGCCGAATCGGTGGTGTTGACGTGCTGGCCGCCCGAACCCGAAGCGCGCATCGTGTCGATGCGGATGTCCTCGGCGCGGATGTCGATATCGACTTCCTCGGCCTCCGGCAGCACGGCAACGGTGGCGGCCGAGGTGTGAATGCGTCCGCTCGCCTCGGTCGCCGGCACGCGCTGCACCCGATGCACGCCTGATTCGAACTTCAGATGCGCGAACACGCCCTTGCCGGACACGGTCGCGATGATTTCCTTGAACCCGCCGGCATCGCCGTCGCTGGCCGAGACCGTTTCGAACCGCCAGCCGCGTTCGGCGGCGTAGCGCTCATACATGCGAAACAGGTCTCCGGCGAAAAGCGCCGCCTCGTCGCCGCCGGTGCCGGCACGAATTTCGAGGATGGCGTTCTTGTCGTCCGCGGCATCCCTGGGCAGGAGCAGTATCTGGATGTCCTTCTGCAGCGCCTCGATGCGTTCCTCCACGCCTGGCAGATCCGCCTCGGCGAGCCCGCGCATCTCCGCGTCGGTGCCCTTGTCGGCAAGCATTGCCTCGAGGTCGGCTTGCTCCTGTTCGGCGGAGCGCAACTCCCGGACTTTGGCCACCATGTCCTGCAGCTCGGCATATTCGGACGCCATTTTCACATAGGCGTCCGGCGCCGGTCCGGCCGCCATCTGCGCTTCGAGCATCTCGAAACGCTTGACGACTTGATCCATACGGTCGCGGGGAAGGTTGATCATGGCAAACGCTAAAGCGGAATGGAACGGTCGTCGGCAAAGGCCTGCAGCAGCGCCCGCATCGGCATCCCTTGCGTGGGCGCCATCAGATTGTCGTCGAAGAAAGCCTTCAACTCCTCCAGCGGCAGCTCCGTCAGCATCGCCTTGACCGGCCCGATCGAGGCCGGCGACATGGAGATCGAGCGGAAGCCGAGGCCGATGAGCGCCATGGCCGATATGGGTTTTCCGGCGAGTTCGCCACACAAGGTAACGGGCGTGTGGTTGCGGGCGCCGGCATCCGCGATCTGCTTGAGCACACGCAGGAACGGTGCCGACAGCGTATCGAACCGGTTGGCCAATTGCGTGTTGCCGCGATCGACCGCCATGACGAACTGGAACAGATCGTTCGAGCCGACCGAGACGAAATCGACAGCCTTCATCAGTTCGTCGAGCTGGAACAGCAGCGACGGCACTTCCAGCATGGCGCCGAGCTTGAGGCTGGTCGGCAGATGGTGGGCAAAGCGCGAGAGATGCCGCACCTCGCGGTCGATGATCTCACGCGCCTGGGCGATCTCGCCGAGCTCGGTCACCATCGGCAGCATCAGCTTGAGCTCCCGCCCGCCGCTGGCCTTGAGCAGGGCGCGGATCTGGGTGCGCAGCAGGCCCGGCCGGTCCAGCGTCAGGCGGATCGCCCGCCAGCCGAGCGCGGGGTTCTCTTCCTGGATGGCGCCTTTGAAGTAAGGCAGCACCTTGTCGCCGCCTATGTCGATGGTGCGGAAGGTGACCGGCTTGCCACGCGCCGCCTCCAGCACGTCGCGGTAGAGTTTTTCCTGCGCCTCGGCGCGCGGAAAGGTCGAAGCGACCATGAACTGGAGCTCGGTGCGAAACAGACCGATGCCGGCGGCACCCGCTTCGGCGAGCTGCGGCAGGTCCACGGCAAGCCCGGCATTCATCAAGAGGTCGACCTGGACACCGTCCCTGGTCGTCGACGGCTTCTTGCGCAGTTCGCGGTAGACCTCCTGCCGGCGCGCGCGGAACCGCACCTTCTCGGCATAGGCGGCTTCGAGATCGGACTGTGGCCTAAGATGGATCGTGCCTTCCTCGCCGTCGACGATGATGGCATCGCCGTTTTCCGCCATGGAAACGGCGCCCTTCATCTGGCCGGCGACCGGAATGCCCATGGCGCGCGCGACGATGACGACGTGGCTGGTCGCGGCGCCATCCTCCAGCACCAGGCCGCGCAGCTTGTCGCGGGGATAGTCGAGCAGTTCGGCCGCGCCCATCGACCGGGCGACGATGATGGCGTCCTTGGGCAGCGAGGCCGCGACATCCTCCGGCCCGCGTCCCATCAGTTGGCGCAGCAGCCGGTTGGCGAGGTCGTCGAAATCGCTCATCCGCTCGCGCAGATAGGGGTCGGTCATGTGCAGCATGCGGGCACGCATGTCGCTCTGCACCTTTTCCACCGCCGCTTCCGCTGTCAGGCCGTTGCGGATCGCTTCCTCCAGCCGGCGCACCCAGCCGCGGTCGTTGGCGAACATGCGGTAGGCTTCCAGCACCTGGCGGTGCTCGCCCTCGAAAGCCACGTCTCGCCGCTCAAGCATGTCGTCGATGGAGAGCCGGAGCGAGCCCAGCGAGCTTTCCAGCCGCCTGACCTCTTCCTCGCTGTCTTCGTTGAACAGGTTGGTGACGACGATGCGCGGCTCGTGCAGCACGACATGGCCAAGCCCGACGCCATCGTTGAAGGACAGGCCGGTGAAGCTGACGGGCCGGCGCAGGTCGAGTTCCAGTCCCGGCCGGGTCAGGCGCGCCAGATCGCCGGTGGCGATCATCTCGGCGATGACCATGGCCGTGGTTTCCAGCGCCTCGACCTCGTCGTCGCGGTAGTGGCGCATGGTCTTGTTCTGCACCACAAGGACGCCAAGCGTGCGCCCTGCCCTGAGCACCGGCACGCCGAGGAAGGAATTGTAGATCTCTTCCCCCGTCTCCGGCAGGTAGGCGAAGGCCGGGTGTTCCTGCGCGTTGGATAGGTTGAGCGGCCGCGCGCTGGCGGCGATCGTGCCGACCAGGCCTTGGCCGAGCCGCAACTGCGCCAGGTGGACGGCGTTCGGGTTGAGACCCTCGGTGGCATAGAGTTCGAGCACCGAATCGGCGCGCAGCACATAGAGCGAGCAGACTTCGGCGACCATGTTGGAGGCGATGTCGCGCACGATCCGGTCAAGCCGCTCCTGCGGCTCCAGCGGCTCTTGCATGAGCTCGCGGAGCCGTTTCAGCAGAACGCGCGGGCCGCTGGCCTGGTCACGCATCGCGGCTTCTTCTCCAATGAAACACTTGCCGGCGCAGTTTCCGCCGCTGCCGGCATGCGCGCAACAACTGATTCAGTCTGGCTACTGCTTATCCAGACCGTAGACGGAATGCAAAGTGCGAACCGCCAGTTCGGTGTACGGACCGTCGATCAGTATCGAAATCTTGATCTCGGAGGTGGTGATGGCGCGGATGTTGATCGCCTTGTCCGCCAGCGCCTTGAAAGCGGTTGCCGCGACACCGGCGTGGCTCCTCATGCCGATGCCGATGACCGAGACCTTCGACATGCCGGCTTCCGACTGCACGACATCGTAGCCGACATCGGCCTTGAGGCGGTCAAGCACGGCAAGCGCCTTGTCGACATCGCCTGATGGCACGGTGAAGGTCATGTCGGTGAACTTGCCGTCCTCGGAGATGTTCTGGACGATCATGTCGACATTGATGTTGGCCTCGGCCAGCGGGCCGAAGATGCCGGCGGCGACGCCGGGGCGGTCGCCGACGCGGCGCAGCGAAATCTGAGCTTCGTCCTTGGCGTAGGCAATTCCGGTGACGACCTGCTGTTCCACGATCTCTTCCTCGTCGCAAATGAGCGTTCCCGGAGGATTGAGCAAATCCCCCATTCCGGGCGCATCGGGATCATCGAAGGACGATCGCACGAAGGTACGCACCCTGTGCACCATGGCAAGTTCGACCGAGCGCACCTGCAGCACCTTGGCGCCGAGCGACGCCATTTCGAGCATTTCCTCGAAGGAAATCTTGTTCAGCCGCCGCGCCTTGGGCTCGATGCGCGGGTCGGTGGTGTAGACCCCGTCGACATCGGTGTAGATGTCGCAGCGGTCGGCCTTGACCGCCGCGGCGATGGCCACCGCGCTGGTATCAGACCCGCCGCGACCGAGCGTGGCGATGCGATTGTCCGGGCCGATGCCCTGGAACCCGGCGATGACCGCCACCTGGCCTTCGCCGAAGCGCTTGACCAGGAACGCGCCATCAATGTCGAGGATGCGCGCGGCGCCATGCGCATTGTCGGTCTTGATCGGAATCTGCCAGCCCTGCCAGGAACGGGCATGGACGCCCATGTTCTGCAAGGTGATTGCGAGAAGGCCGGCCGTGACCTGCTCGCCGGACGCGACAACCGCGTCATATTCACGGGCATCGTGCATGGGCGAGGCTTCGCGCGTCCAGGCAACCAGTTCGTTGGTCTTGCCGGCCATCGCCGACACCACCACCGCGACCTCGTGGCCGGCATCGACCTCGCGTTTGACGTGGCGCGCGACATTGCGGATGCGGGCGATGTCGGCGACGGACGTTCCGCCGAATTTCATCACGATACGCGCCATGGAAGCGAGATGCCTTTGACTGAAGCCGGCTCCCCGCGAAGGGGAACACCGAAAGCGGAAGGAAACGTCCGGTTGACGCCGGCCGCTGAATGCGCGGCCTCCTTAGCCAAATGATGAAGGTTTCGCAAGGCTGGCTGCGGATTTGCCCGGTTCAAGAAGCCGGCATATTGCCTTCCAGGCCCGCGCCGCTTACCAAATGCTGCCCGCGGGGAATTCCTTTTGGTTTGGCATAACAGATGATTGCTCGTCTTCGACGCGCCATGCGATTGCAATCGCTGCCGCTTGTCGTCGGCTTTGCCGTGCTGGCATTGATCGTCGGCACCCGCGCCCTGCTGGTCGAGGGTCAGAGGGCCAATCGCGCCGCGGCGCGTGAGACGATCGAATACCAGGACCTGCTCTCCGGGCTGCTTTCGATGGCGCAGGACGCCGAGAGCGGTCAGCGCGGCTACTTGCTGACGGGCGAAAAGTCCTATCTCGAGCCTTACCAGAAGGCTGTCGACGCGATTCCTGGCCAGTTCGCGCGCATCGATGCAATGACGCCGCCGGACGACCGACTTGCCCTTCAGATCAGTCACATCAAGGACGCGCTTTCGCAGAAACAGGCTGAGTTGGCGCAGACGATAGCCCTCTATGACCGAGGCGATGCGGCGAAGGCGCTGCAACTGGTCCACAGCGGCCAGGGCAAAGCCGCCATGGATGAAATCCGGGCCAGCATGGATACGATCCGGCGTATCGGCGCCGCCGCCGTGGCCGCGCGTGACGACCACACGGACCAGGTCGAGACCTGGCTGCGCGTCGGCTCGATCACGGCGCTGATCGCGATCTTCCTGCTCGGCACCTACACGATCCGTGAGTCCCGCCGCCGATTCCGCGAGGTCGCCACCGGCCAGGAAGAGCTGATGCGGAAGAACATCGAGCTCGGCAACGAGATCCAGACGCGGGAAAAGGCCGAATCCCAGATACGCCAGATGCACAAGATGGAGGCGGTCGGCCAATTGACCGGCGGCATCGCCCACGACTTCAACAACATGCTGGCGGTTATCCTCAGCGCCATGAACCTGGCCCAGCGCAAGCTGAAACGCGGCGAGCACGACATCGAGAAGTTCGTCGAAGCCGCGACGGATGCCGCCACCCGCGCCGCGAATCTAACGTCGCGGCTGCTCGCCTTCTCGCGCCTGCAGCCGCTCGCGCCGCAAGTCGTCGATGCCAACCGCCTGGTGACCGGCATGTCCGATCTCCTGCGGCGCGCGCTCGGCGAAGGCATCCGCATCGAAACGGTGCTGGCGGGTGGCCTGTGGAAGATCCATGCCGATTCGAGCCAGATCGAGAATGCGATTCTCAACCTGGCGGTCAACGCCCGCGACGCGATGGACAATGAAGGCAAGCTGACCCTCGAGACCGCCAACAGCCACCTCGACGACGCCTATGCCGCGACGCACGCCGAGGTCACATCGGGCCAGTATGTGATGATCGCGGTAACCGACACCGGTGCCGGCATGGCGCCGGAGGTCATCGCCAAGGCCTTCGAGCCCTTCTTCACCACCAAGCCGGTCAACAAGGGCACCGGACTGGGGCTCAGCCAGGTGTTCGGCTTCGTCAAGCAATCCGGCGGTCACGTCAAGATCTACTCCGAGCCGGGCGAAGGCACGACGATCAAGATCTACCTGCCCCGATTTTTCGGACCCGAAGAGCCGGCGGTGGCTGTCGGCCATGGCAAGAGCGCGGCCAAGGCCACGGAGACGATCCTCGTCGTCGAGGATGATGCCCGCGTGCGGGCCGCCACCACGGACGCCATGCGCGAACTGGGCTACACCGTGATCCATGCCGCCAGCGGCGAGGAAGCGCTTCAGAAGCTGGCCGCCACATCCGATGTCGCCTTGCTTTTCACGGATATCGTCATGCCGGTGATGAACGGCCGCAAACTCGCGGAGCAGGCTGTGGCTCGCCAACCCGGGCTGAAAGTCGTCTTTACCACCGGCTTCACGCGCAACGCCGTCGTCCACAACGGCGTGCTCGACCACGACGTGCATTTCCTGGCCAAGCCTTTCACCATCGAGCAGCTGGCCGCCAAGTTGCGCGACGTGCTGGACGCGAAATAGACCGCTCCGTTCGGCGGAGCCGCCGCGCTGTCGGCTCTCCCCCTGGCAGCATTGAAAATTGCTGCCTTGACATTCGATGCCTCACGCCCGACTTCCTAGCGTCCGAGGAGACCAACCTATGCCAGAGCCCCGACGATCGACGATCGATGCCGGAGAAGTCGAACGCTTCTCCGCCCTTGCCGCCGAATGGTGGAATCCGAACGGCAAATTCCGGCCGCTGCACAAGTTCAATCCGGTCCGGCTTTCCTATATCCGTGACCAGATAGCGGCACGCTTCGGGCGTGACCCGCGTGCCGCGCGGCCGTTCGAGGGGCTGCGCATCCTCGACATCGGCTGCGGCGGCGGCCTTTTGTGCGAACCCATGGCGCGGCTTGGCGCCGAGGTCGTGGGTGCGGATGCCTCCGGGACAAACATCGAGGTGGCGAAACTGCATGCGGCCGAAGGCAATGTGAGCGTCGACTATCGTGCGACGACGGCCGAGGACCTTGCCGACGCCGGCGAGACGTTCGACGTCATCCTCAACATGGAAGTGGTCGAACATGTAGCCGACATCGACCTGTTCGTCGCCAAATGCGGGCAGATGGTGCGGCCCGGCGGCATCATGTTCGTGGCCACCATCAACCGCACGCTGAAGGCGCTCGGCCTTGCCATCATCGGCGCCGAATATGTGCTGCGCTGGCTGCCGCGCGGCACCCACCAGTTCGGCAAGCTGGTGCGCCCCGAGGAACTGGAAAAGGCGCTGGGCGGCGCTGGCCTGACCATCATCGACCGCACCGGCGTCACCTACAACCCGCTTGCCGACCGCTGGGCGCGCTCGAAGGACATGGACGTCAACTACATGGTGCTGGCGGAAAAAGGATCGGCCTGATCCTGTCGCGCACTATTCAACATTGAGCGGGCGATAGCCGCCGCGCCAGTAGATCAGCGCCTGGCCGCTATCGTGGGTGCGCACCGCCTCGACCGAGCCGATGATGATGGAATGCGTGCCGCGATCGATCATCTCGTCCAGGCTGCAGTCGAAGGCGGCCACGGCGTCGGAAAGCAGCGCCGCTCCGGTCTTCAGCGTCACCCATTCGGCGCCCTCGTACCGATCCTTGCCCTTGATGCCGCCGAAACCGGAAAAACGCTCCGCCAAGTGCTGGTGTTGAGGGCCGAGCGAATTGATGCCGAAATGCCGGTAGCGCTCGATGACCGGCCAGGTCGACGACGATCGGTTGACGCAGGCGATGACCTTGGGCGGCTCGGCCGAGAGCGAAACCACCGAAATGACGACGAGGCCGGAGCGATCCTCGCCGATGCCGGCGGTGATGACGCTGACATTGCCGACGACCAGCCGCATGGCGGCGCGGAAGTCGGCAACACTGACCGCATCCCCTCCCGAAGCCGTGGACACGACCTTCTCCTAAGCCGCCGACTGCATCGCGGCCGGCGCGATGCGGATGCCTCTCTGCTCGAGGATGGGCAGCACGGTGTCGCGGAAATAGGGAAACTCCTCGACATAGTCGACGAAGGAGAGCGTCGAGCCGCGAAAGCCCGCCTCATGCAGGGCGGTGATCCCGTCCGCGACCTGCTCGGGCGTGCCAGTGAGCGGGAAGCCACCATGGCCGGCCGCCATGCGGTCGCGAATGAGTGCCAGGAGGTCGTGCGGGAACGACTGCGCATGGGCGAATTGCAGTCGCACAAGATTGTCGACCGCCGCCCAGTCGGCATTGCTGCGGCCGAAATGTTCGAGATAGTCCTTGGCCTCCTTTTCAGTCGGCCGGCACACGACATGGGCGAAGGTCAGCACGTCGACATCGCTGCCGGCGGCCCTCGCCTGCTCCTTCAACGCGAGGATTTCATCCTTGGAGCGCGCCAGGTCGATTGCCGGCGTGAACAGGAAATCGGCGTTGCGGACGGCGAATTTGCGCCCCTCTTCCGACCCCGCCGCGTTGAGGATCGGCAGCCGTGAGGACGGACGCGGATCGCCAAGCACGTTCTTGAGTTTGAACCAGGTGCCGTCCCAGTCGAAGGCTTCCGTGCGCTCCCACAGCGCCCTGACGACGTCGAACCATTCCTGGGCATAGCCATAGCGCGTGACGTGGTCATCGGGCAGCGTCAGCCCGAGCGCCTCGTATTCCGGCTTGTTCCAGCCCGCAACGATGTTGAGACCGATGCGGCCGCGGCTGATCTGGTCGATGGTCGCCAGTTGCTTGGCGACGACGGCAGGATGGTTCGCCGCGGTGTGGGTGGTCGCGAAAACCGTGATGTTGCGGGTGAGCGCCAGAAGGCCGGCCGCCCAGGTGATCGTCTCCAGAACGTTGCCGTGAAAATTGGTCTCGCCGCCGTATCCGATCCAGCGCGCGATCGGCAGCATGAAGTCGATGCCGGCCTCATCGAGCAGTTGCGCCAGCCGCAGATTGTTATCCCAGGAACTGACCCAGCGCTCAGGCACCTTGGTAACGGTCATGCCGCCGGAGCAATTGGATGCGAAGGTGCCGAGAAAGAAGGGCTGCGCATGAGGCGCGGTCTTGTCGAGCATGCTCATCGGTGATGTTCTCCTCATTTTTGCTTATAATTTATGATAGAAAGTCTATCATAAATTCATGTGGACGCAATCGCCGGCATCGGCGCATGCTGGTGACGGGGAACAGACAGATGAATGATCGGCGCAAATCTCTGGAAACACAGGCCGAGCTGCTGGATCGCGGCTGGCATCTGGCGCGAACGCCGCTGGAAATCGACGTCACCGAAGTCGAGTACGCGCTGATGCGCTCCTACGAGGCGTTCGGCCATTGGCAGGCCGAATGCCTCGCCACCGTGATCGAGTTTTCCGCCAGCGGACCCGAGAATGCGCTGCTCCACATCATCCGCATGAATGACCGCCCGAAAAGCGTGCGCGATCTGGCCCAGATGACCAACCGCGACGACATCCCCAACATCCAGTACAGCCTGCGCAAACTGCTCAAGGGCGGTTTGATCACCCGCACCGGCAGCGGCAGGGCCGGTGTCACCTACGAGGTGACGCCGCTTGGGTATCGCGTGACCGAGCGCTATGCCGACATCCGCTCGGTGCTGTTGATCGAAGCGGTGACGCGCATTCCCGAAATGGCCGGCAAGCTTGAGGATGTCGCGCGCACGCTCGAACTCATGACCGGCATCTACGAACAGGCGGCGCGCGCCGCCGCCACCCACCGCCGCCGGAATCCAAGGCCGGAGCCCGGCATCGCCGCCGGCACGGACTGAAGCAATTCCAGGAAAAGTGTGAAATGGTTTGCAGGGAAAACGCACCGCGTTTTCCCTGGGGATTTGCGTAAAACAGGTGGTTAGAGGCTAGACCCTTCACGCCTTCCGGCTTTGCGCCCTTGTGGTGATGAACACGCCGGCGGTGATGATGATGGCCCCGATCCAGGTCAGCAACTGGTAGTGCTCGCCCAGGAAGAGCGTGCCGGCGAACAGACCGACGGCCGCCGCCACATAGCCGATCTGGCTGAGATAGACCGGGCCGCCCACCGCTTGCAGCCGGAAGAAGAAGGCGAACATCGCCGATGCCGACGCGACCTGCGCCAGCACCACCAGCGGCACCCCTGCAAGCGGCGCGAACGCCTTGAAGCCGAACAGGGCAAGAATGCCGACGAGCAGCAGCGTCGCCGATGCCAGATGGCTGCCGACGGCAAGCTCGATCGGGCCGGTGCCTTCAGGCCAGTCGACGGTGCGGTAGATGTTGCCGGCGGCAAGGCTGACCGGGATCAGCAGCCCCATCGCCACCCAGAAGAAATCGGCCGGCTGGCCGGCTTCGCCGCGCGTCACCGCCACCATGACGGCGCCGACAAAGCCGACGACGATGCCTGATATGCCCAGCATGTTGGGGCGCCGGACGCGCAACAGGATCGAGAACACCAGCGTGATGACAGGCGACAGCGTGAACATGATGCCGGTATAGCCGGCGCCCAGATGCGGTATGGCCGAGAACATCAAGAGGTTCGGCACGGCATAGGACACTGCCGCCGTGACGAAGAAATAGCGCAGCTTGTGCGCGGTGAGCCGAATACGCTGGCCGCGCAGCAGGAGTACGCCCAAAAGCACGCCGCCGGCGCCGAGCGAGATGACGAAGGCCCACACCATGGCCGGCACGCCCGCGGCGGTGGCAAGCTTGCCGAAGGGCAGCGTCAACCCGAGCAGGCCGCCCGTGACAACCAGCAGGCCCAGTGCGGAATCCCAGAGAAATTTCATCGATGACCCCGTCATCCCTGAACAGGCACTTGGCCGCCATTCCATCTTCAGCTAAGATAATACAAAGATTCTTAACGTCAAGATATTTTATGGTGAGATAAATGGACCGGGCGGCGAGAGCGATCGAACAGTGGAACAGGGAGCGGCCGGATCTTGACGTCTCGCCTATGGGTGTGATCGGGCGCCTGAATGAAGTGTCCTCGCTGATCGCGCGCGACAGGCTCGCCCCGGTCTTCGCCCGCTTCGGGCTGCAATCCGGCGAATTCGACGTGCTGGCGACGCTGCGCCGTTCGGGAGCGCCTTACGCGCTGACCCCGACCGAACTCTATGAGGCCACGATGGTGACCTCGGGTGCGATGACCGCCCGGCTCGACAGGCTGGAGAAGGCAGAGCTGATCGCGCGGGGCGCCCATCCGACCGACCGGCGCGGGATTGTCGTGCAGCTCACCGAGAAAGGCAGAGCCCTGATCGACGAGGCCCTGACCGCCCATGTCGCCAACGAGCACGAAATTCTGTCGGCCCTCACGCGCGCGGAGTGCGACACGCTTGCAGGCCTACTGCGAAAGCTGATTGGTAGCATCACCTAGCTCGCTGGAGCCTAGATGAAATAGGGCGCTGTTACCCGGTTTGGAAGAGTTGTCGACTTAGTGCCGTTTGCTCCGGCGTCGGCGCCATCGCCCGAAAGCAATCATTCTGTCCGCAAGCCATACCGGCGTGCCGAGATGGATCAACGCATCCCGGATACCAGCCATCTCGCGGGTATTGAACCCTGTATTGGAGTAGTCGACTGACCCGTTCCGCCTAGCTTCCACCCATCGGTGAATTCTTTCACCGTCCGGTAGTCTGGCTGCGAAGGCGAGCTCACGCCGCATGCAGACCTCTTCGATCCGGGAGCGCAATTCCTCCTCGTAACCAATCCCGCATCGATCGATACGCGCATGCGCAGCCTCATGGACGATGGCGTTGGCCACCTCTGCGACCGATATGTCTTCGCGCATGACAAACCGTTCATCTAGCTCGCAAGTCAACGTCGATCTTACGAACTGCCCGGCGGCGCCGGGAATGGTTGTAATCCAGATTTGTTTGAGATCTAGGACCATCCGCCGGTACCGGAGAGGGTCGACGTCCTGTATCAACTGCAGTGCAGCGGCGACCTTGTCCGCTGCTTTGCTGCCTTTGCTATAAGCGATCACCAACCCGCCGACTGTGCGCTTGGTATCGGCCCTCATGGCCAGCCGACTAAGAATATCTTGCAGCACGACTGACAAAGGTCGCCGCGCAGCGCTCGAGGGCCGGCGCGACGTTGCCACCGGAAATCAGTTCCGGTCGTCCGGAAACACCGGGATCGGCATGAAATCGACACCGTCTTCGGCGAGGCCCTTGGCCTCTTCCAGCGTTGCTTCGCCATAGATGCCGCGCGCATCCGTTTCGCCGAAATGGATCTTGCGCGCTTCCTCGGCGAACTTGTCGCCGACATAGTCGGCGTTTTCGCGCACCTTCTCGGCCATTGCCTTCAACTGCGCCATGGCCTGCTTCTGTGCCTCGCCCATGGCGAGCGCGATGGTTTCCTGCTTGCGCGCCGTCGAAACAGCCGGCGCCATCAGGGCCTTGCCGACCTTGTGCGAACCGCAGCTCGGACAGTCGACGAAGCCGCGCTTCTTCTGCTTGTCGAAATCGTCATTGCTGCGAAACCAGCCTTCGAACTCATGCTCGTGTTCGCAGATCAGGGAAAACCGGATCAAGATGCGGCACCCCTGAGACGCGGCGTCTCGCCGGCGCCGATGCTGAAATCCCGCGCGTTCTTCAAATTGGGGATCTTCTTGCGCGCCGCGAGCGACTGCGCCGGATCGATCTCAGCCACGATCACGCCGGGCTCGTCATGGGCGGCTTCGGCCAGGATACGGCCCCACGGATCGACGATCAGCGAATGGCCGTAGGTCTCGCGGCCATCCTCGTGCAGGCCGCCTTGCGCGGCAGCCACGACATAAGCGCCGTTCTCGATGGCGCGGGCCCTCAAAAGCACATGCCAATGCGCCTCGCCGGTCTGGCGGGTGAAGGCGGCCGGCACGGTCAAGAGATCGGCGCCCGCCAGGGCCTCGGTGCGGAACAGCTGCGGAAAACGCAGATCGTAGCACACCGCGAAGCCCAGCTTCGCGCCGGCAGCTTCGCTCACCACCGCTTCGGTGCCCGGCTCATAGGAGGCGGATTCGCGCCAGCTCTCCCCATTGTCGAGGTCGACGTCGAACATGTGGATCTTGTCGTAAGTGGCAAGCACGGCCCCGTCCGGACCGAACAAAAAGGCACGGTTGGCAAGCTTGCCGTCCGAACGCAGGATCGCGGTAGAACCGACATGAAGGAAAATGCTGAGTTCCTTGGCCAGCTTGCGGGCCGTGGAAACAACGACGTCCTTGTCCTGCGTGGTGAAGGCCGCGGCGCCGGCCTGCTTGTCGCGGATCAGCGCGCCGGTCATTTCGGGCGTCTGCACATAGCTCGCGCCCCGGGCCGCCGCCTCGCGCACCAGCCGTTCCATATCGACCGCATTGCGTTCGGGGCTCTCGCCCGAACGCATCTGCACCGCCGCCGCCTTGAAAACACCCATCGTCAAATCCTCAAATCGTCGAACCGTTGGCCAGCAGCTTGTCGAGCCGGCCTTCCGCATCCAGTTCATGCAGGTCGTCGCAGCCGCCGACATGCGTATCGCCGATGAAAATCTGCGGAAAGGTCGTGCGGCCATGGGCGCGCGAAATCATTTCCTGGCGCAGTTCGGGCGAAAACGATGCGTCGTGCTCGGTATAGGCGACACCCTTGCGCTCCAGCAGCCGCTTGGCCGCCGTGCAGTAGCCGCACATCATGCGCGTATAGATCGTGACATCGACCATGACGGAATTCCACTTTCGTTGCCGACTTATATAGTCGCGGACTCGTCCGCCCGGAAGTCCCCCGGCAGTACACGGGCAAAGGTCAGCACGTCGACGGCAGCCGCCCCTCCTCTCTTCAGGGCCTTGGTGGCCGCACGCACCGTGGCGCCGGTCGTGTAGACATCATCGATCAGAAGCACCCTTCGGCCGGCGATCTCGATCTCGGCGTCATCGGGCACACGGAAGGCGGCCCGCACATTCTCGTCGCGCTCCTGCCGCTCCAGTCCGACCTGCTGGCGGGTGAGTTTGACGCGTCGCATGACGGACGGCGCGAAGGTCAGGCCGCTGAGCTCACAAACCGACCGCGCCAGTTCCGCGGACTGGTTGAAACGCCGCCGGAAGAAACGCCGCCAGTGAAGCGGCACCGGCACGACCACGTCCGCATCGGCGATGACGTCGGCGCCCACGCGCACCATCCAGCGCGCCATCCAGGGAGCGAGATCGGTGCGGTCCTGATACTTCAGCCCCTGCACCATCTGGCGGGCGACGCCGGAATAAGCGACCGCCGCCCGTGCCCGCTCGAAGGGCGGCGGATCGGCGATGGCCTCGGCCGACAGGAACCCCTCGCCCATATGGTGGGTAAACGGCGTGCCCATCACCGGGCACCAGGGCCGTTCCAGAAGCCTGAGCTTCGGCCAGCAGGCGCCACACAGCACGCCGGGCTGAGAGACCTGCCGGCGGCAGCCCGCGCAAACCGGCGGAAAAAGAATGCGGGCCGGCCAGTTCAGGGCCGAGTGGGCTGCCGACCGGGCCAGCTTCCCGATCTCGGCGGACTTGATCTTGAGCATAGGATCGGCCACGTGGTTGGTTCTCCACGCCTCTATACAAACCATATCAGGGCGCGGACAAACAAGGACCCATCCGTTGCAGCCCATAATGGACACATCCCTGTGGCTGGCGCACAAGCGGCGCGCGCTCACCCATCCGTCCGAAGGCGTGGATTTCCTGATGAACCGTGCCGCTGAGGACCTGGCCGACAGGCTGGGCGCCGTCGAGCGCAGGTTCGGCAAGGCGGCGGCGCTGTTTTGCCAGACGTCAGCCGCCGCCCAGGTCCTCGCGGCGAGCGGCAAGGTGGCCGATTTCGCCCGCGTCGAGGCGGATGCGGCTTTTCTGGACGGCGCCCCCGGTCTCGTCACGCCGTTTGAGACCATGCCGTTCGAGCCGCAAGGCCTCGATCTGGTGGTCTCGCTCCTCTCGCTGCAGGCGATGAACGACATTCCCGGCATGCTGATCCAGATCCGCCGCGCGCTGCGGCCGGACGGGCTTTTCCTCGGCGCCTTCGCCGGCGCCGGCACGCTGGGCGAATTGCGCGAAAGCCTGCTTGCGGCCGAAACCGAGCTTTACGGCGGCGCCAGCCCGCGCGTCACCCCATTTACGGACGTGCGGGATGCCGGCGCGCTGCTGCAGCGAGCCGGCTTTGCCTTGCCGGTCGCCGATGTCGAGACGCTGACCGTGCGCTATGCCAACCTGTTCGCCCTGATGGCCGATCTGCGCGCCATGGGTGAAACCGGCGCGCTCGCCGATCGCAGCCGGCGGCCGGGTTCGCGCAGGCTGTTTGCAAGGGCCGCCGAAATTTACGCGGAGCGTTTCTCCGACCCCGATGGCCGTATCCGGGCGAGCTTCTCGATGGTCTGGATGTCCGGCTGGGCGCCCGATGCATCGCAGCAGAAGCCGCTCAAGCCCGGTTCGGCCAAGGTGTCGCTGAAGACGATACTTGAAGAAGGACAGTAGGCAATCCGCTGGCGCGGACGCGCAAAATTACTGTGCGAAAGCGTTGGCAAGCCTGCTGGTGTTGCTGCTGAACAGCCAGGTGAGCGAGTTGAAAACCTGGCCGATGCCGCCGATGATCGTCAGCGACAGCACGCAGACGATCAGGGCGTATTCGACGGCCGTGGCGCCGTTCTCGTCCTTCAAAAACCGCAGCAGCACTGTTCTCATAGGCTCAATCCCCCTTGCCGGAACCTTACCGCCCATCTGTTAAGAAAGGTTAACGGCAAAGGCTTAACAGGCGGTGAAACGGCCCGCCTGTCGAAAATGTCTTAACCATGTCAGCAATCGCCGCTGGTCTTGCCGTCGGAGCCGATGATGCAGACCGAGCCGGGCTCGGACTGCAGCACGCTGCGCCGCACCGTGTAGGTGCCGCGATGGCTGATCGAGCCGGTGGCCGTCATGTCCAGGCCGGGAAAATCATCGCGAGCCGTCTGCGACCGCGTCTGGCTGTCGAGGAATGGCGTCGCGATCAACGCCAACGCCACCGCTGCGGACCCGAACAGCAGCGTTATGCGCAGGATGCCCATGCCGGCGTCGGCGGCGCGAAAGCCGCGCTCAGGCCGGATCGAATCCCAATCCCTGTCCAGGCTCATCCTGTCGCTCTCCACGCAATCGGCGACCGCGACGAGAGCGCGGCCTTGGATCAATTTTTCATGATCAGATAAATCTTCCATTAACGCTGGCTGATATGGACCACCCCTCGGTCCGCCGCCCGATCCTTAGAGCAGATCGATCAGGAACGGGATCAGCGGCGCATCGGCCGGCGGCATCGGATAGTCGCGCATCTGCTTCGGCCGCACCCATTTCAGCGCCTGGCCTTCCCTGGGTTGGGCGATGCCGCGGAAGCGGCGGCAGACGAAGAGCGGCATCAGCAGATGAAAGTCGTCATAGGAATGGCTGGCGAAGGTCAGCGGCGCCAGGCACGGGATGTCGGTCTCGATGCCGATCTCCTCATGAAGTTCGCGAATGATGCACTGTTCCGGCGTCTCGCCGGGCTCGACCTTGCCGCCCGGAAATTCCCACAGGCCGGCAAGCTGCTTGCCCGGCGGCCGTTGCGCCAGAAGCACGCGGCCGTCGGCGTCGACGAGCGCGCAGGCGGCGACGAGAAGCAGGCGCTTGCCGGGATTTGCCAGATCACTCATGCCCAACTTCACTCATGACCAACGTCACTCATGACCAGGCGGCCGCCGGTAATGATAGCGATAGACTTCCTCAAAACCGAGCGACCGGTAGAGCGCCAGTGCCGGCACGTTGCCGGCCTCGACCTGCAGCCAGGCTTCCCGGGCGCCGCGCAGCCGCGCCCACTTCAGCGCCGACAGGATCAGGTTGCGGCCATGCCCCCGGTTGCGCGCCGACTTGTCGGTAGCGACCTCGAACAGGCCCGCAAGGTCGCCATCATGCACGCAGATCAGCGTCGCCAGCGGCTCCGTCCCTTCCTCGAGCGCGAACAGCCCCGCCTCCGGCTGGATCGCTCCGATGATTTCCGACAGGCCGGGCCGCAGCGAAACATCCGAGCCGCTGACCTTGAGCGACGCGCCGATGAAGCGGCTGATGTCCTTCAGCGGGATCTGGTCCATGGCGGCGTCGAGCTGCGCGCTGGACAGCGGCAGCCGCATGACCAGCGATTCGTCGAACCGGCTCCAACCCTCCTTGTCCAGATGGCTGGCCAGATCGGGGCCTGACAGCGGCGACATGCGGAACGTCAGCGGCCGGCCATAGGCATCGAAACGGCGGCTGGCGCGGCCGATGCGGTCGGCGATGTGCTGGATGTCGCCGGGATCGAGCGGGTTGACCGAATTCAGCCGCTTGGCCGGATGGCCGGCGGTCAGCCGCACCACCCAGGTGCCGTCATAATGGACGGCGGCAGCCGGCCATGCGCGAAAGCCGGCGGCCTCGTAGCGGCGCACGGTCGCGAGCATGCTTGCCGGGTGGCGCGAAACCAAGGCGATCAGCTCCGGTAGTCGCCGTTGATGGTCACGTATTCCTTGGTGAGGTCGCAGGTCCACACCGTCGCCTTGCCGCGGCCGATGCCGATATCGGCGCGGATGCGGATATCGTCGCGCTTCATGTAGGCGGAGGTCTTTTCTTCCGAATAGGCCGGGTCGCGCTCGCCCTCATGCGCCAGCCTGTTGTCGCCGAACCAGATCGACAGCCTGTCGCGATCGGCGGGCTCGCCGGCCTTGCCGACGGCCATGACGACGCGGCCCCAATTGGCGTCCTCGCCGGCAACCGCCGTCTTGACCAGAGGCGAATTGGCGATCGACAGCGCGATGCGCTTGGCCGAGCGCGCCGACTTGGCGCCGGTCACGGTGACTTCGACCTGCTTGCGCGCGCCTTCACCGTCGCGCACCACCTGCAAGGCCAGCGACTTCAGCACCTTGCCGAGCGCCCGGCGGAACTGGCCGAGCCGGGCGTCTTTCGGGTCGGTTATTTCGGGCGCGCCGCGCTTGGCGGCCTTGCCGGTGGCGAAGATCAGCAGCGTGTCACTGGTCGAGGTGTCGCTGTCGACGGTCACCGCATTGAAGGTCTTGGCGGTGCCGCGCGAGAGCAGGTCCTGCAGCACAGGCGCCGCGATCGGCGCGTCGGTGGCGATGAAGGACAGCATCGTCGCCATGTCGGGCGCGATCATGCCGGCGCCCTTGGAGATGCCATTGATGGTGACGTCGGTGTCGCCGAGCTTCACTGTCTGCGTCGCCACCTTGGGATAGGTGTCCGTGGTCATGATGGCCTTCGCCGCCTCGGTCCACAGGTCCGGCTTGCCGTTGCTGACCAGCCCGGCGAGCAGATGGCTGAACTTGGTCGTGTCGAGCGGCTCGCCGATGACACCCGTCGAGGCGAGGAACACTTCGCCCGCCGTGCAGCCGGCCGCCTTGGCCGCCGCCTCGCCGGTCAGCGCGGTGGATTCGCGGCCCTTCTTGCCGGTGAAGGCATTGGCATTGCCGGAATTGACGATCAGCACGCGGGCCTTGCCGGCACCAAGGTTCTGCCGGCAGAAGTCGACCGGCGCCGAAGGGCATTTCGACCTGGTGAACACGCCGGCAACGGCAGTGCCGGGATCGAAGACCATGGCCAGGAGATCGGTGCGGTTCTTGTACTTGATCCCCGCCTCGGCGGTGGCGATGCGCACCCCTTCGATGACAGGCATCTCAGGGTATTTCTTCGGCGCGAGCGGTGAAATCGTCGTGGACATGGGAACCTCGGGCGGGAAAATCGCAAGGGAAGGCCGGTTTGCCCGATACGGCGCGCGCGTGCAAGGGCGTTTTCGCCGCGCCCCACCGGGGCAGCGGCCGGCGATTAAGCCTGCATTTCAAATCTGTTGGCGTGGCCGGGGCCTGTGGGGCTATGATCGCGCCCCATGGGCAGGCTTGTGATCCTCGCTTGGGCATTTCTGGGACTTTTGCTGCTGGGCGCCGACGCCGAGCCGGCGCGGCGCGTGGCGCTCGTCATCGGCAATGGCACCTATGCCGAGGCCGGCACGCTGGCCAATCCGGTGAACGACGCGCTCGATATCGCCGACAAGCTGCGCTCCATCGGTTTCGAGGTCATCGAAGGCAACGACCTTGGCAAGCGCGAGCTCGAGCGCAGCATCGGTGAATTCTCCGATGCGCTCGAAGGCGCGGGCGTCGGGCTTTTCTACTATGCGGGCCACGGCCTGCAGGTCGACGGGCGCAACTACATCGTACCGGTCGACGCGCGATTGGACATGCCGGTGAAGCTGCAGCTCGAAGCGGTGCCGATCGACGAAGTCCTCGACATCATGGAACAGCAGACCAAAGTCAGCCTGGTGTTTCTCGACGCTTGCCGCAACAACCCGTTTGCCCGCAGCCTAAGCCGCAGCGCCACGACCCGCTCGGCCACCGCGCTCGCCGGCCTGGCGCAATTCGATTCGACGCGTGGCTCCTTCATCGCCTTCTCGACCGCTCCGGGCGCCGTCGCCATGGACGGGACCGGGCGGAACTCCCCCTTCGCCCAGGCGCTGCTGCGGCATATCGCCGAACCCGGCCAGAGCATCAACGACATGATGATCGCTGTCCGCCGCGATGTGGTCTCGCAGACACGCGAGGCCCAGCGCCCGTGGGAGCAAGGCTCGCTGCTCGAACGCTTCGAATTCGTGCCGGGCGAAAGCCCCGCCCCCGCCCCCAAGCCGGCGGCGGAGCCGGCGCCGGCCACGCAGGTGGCCACTGCCGAGCGCTCCGTGGGCGACGACAAGAGCTCGATCGAAACGTTCCTGCGCCAGGATTATCTGGCGCCCGACGCCGGAGCGATGAGCAAGACCGTCAAGCGGCTCTATGGCCCGTCGGCCACCATTTTCGGCACGCGCTATGACGCCGACGCGATCGTCAAGGTGAAGACCGACTGGTTCGCGCAATGGGCCTCGTGGTCGCTTCACCTCGAACCCGGCAGCCTGGAAATCACCCCGCGAGGGGAAGACCGCGCCGAAGCGAACTTCGCCATGCGCTATGACTACCTGCCGAAGGACAAATCGGCGACCCGGCTCACCGGCAAGGCGCGCGTCACGCTAGGGCTGGTCAAGGCCGAAGACGGATGGCGTATCGAATCGGAAACCTCGCAGGCGATGAATTGACCACCCGACCTGAGCTTATCGCCGTTCCCATCTCGACGGCTTGCGCAAGCCATTGAAAAACGCACCGTTTCGTTTGACCGCGAGCTCACCTATGATTGCCGGCGAATTTTCAGGGCGAGGACAATTGGGATGGCCGAGAGTGCTGATCCGGCACGCAGATCGATAGGCGCCAAGCGCAATCCCGACAGCGCCGAAGCCATTCTGGAGGCGGCCGAAGCCGTTCTGGTCGAGGCGGGCTATGCCGGCTTCTCGATCGAGGCGGTGGCGCGCCGCGCCCGCGCCGGCAAGCCGACCATCTATCGCTGGTGGCCGAGCAAGGCTGCACTCCTGTTCGAAGTCTACCAGCGCCAGAAGCGCGTCGAGGTTCCGGATACGGGGAGCCTGGAAGAGGATCTCGCCGGCTTCCTGAAGAACCTGTTCGCGCACTGGCGCGAGACATCGTCGGGCAGCGTGTTCAGGTCGCTGATCGCCGAGGCGCAGTCGGACGAGACGGCGGCGGCAGCCCTTGCCGGCTATGCCGCAGGGCGCAGCGCCCATACCGGCCGGATCATCGAGCGCGCCAAGGCAAGGGGCGAGGTCGCGGCCGATATCGATCAGGCCGTGGTCGCCGATCTCGTGGCCTCCTACGCCTGGCGGCATCTCCTGACCAACCGGCTGGACGAGCCGGAGGCTGCGATACGCGAGGTGGTTCGCTACCTCCTGAGAGGCATCCAGGCACCCGTTGGATAGGGCGGCCGGCATTCGCCCAAGAAACGTTTGCCCATGAAACATTCGCCAAGAAAAAAGGCGCGGCGCCCTTCGGCTGCCGCGCCTTTTTATCAAAGCTTGACGGGCTTACTTGCCGCCTTCCAGCGTATCGACGGCCTGCTTGAGCTTGGCGTCGGGAATTTCGACCTTGGCGTCGGCGCGCAGCGACTTGACCAGCGCGAAATACTTGTCGCGGATGACGGCCTGCTTGGCCTGGTCCTTGACGTCGTCGAAGGCCGGCGGCTGCTTGGCGCGCTTGTCCTCGAGCTTGATCACGTGCCAGCCGAACTGGGTCTGCACCGGCTGCTCGGTGTATTTGCCGACGTCGAGCGCGAAGGCCGCCTTGTCGAACTCCGGCACCATCTGGCCGGGGCCGAACCAGCCGAGATCGCCGCCATTGGACTTGCCGGAGGGGTCGCTGGTGTGCTCGTTGGCGAGCTTCTGGAAATCGGCGCCGCCATCGAGCTGCTTGATGATCGCCTCGGCCTCTTCCTTCGTCTTCACGAGGATGTGACGGGCATGCACCTCATTGACCGGCGGCGTGTTGGCGATTTCCTGGTCGTAGCGGGCCCGGACCTCGGCATCGGTGACCTTGTCGACCACGCCCTTCTCGACCATTTCGCCGTGCAGCGCACGCTCCTGCAGGAAGGCCATGCGGCGCTGGAAGTCGGGATCCTTGTCGAGACCGTCCGTGACAGCCTTGGCGGCCATGACGCGAATCTCGATCGCGGCCGACAGCGCGGCGGCGCGGCGCTGTTCGGGCGGCAGCTGCGCGAACTGCTGCGACAGCTCGCCTTCGGCAAGCGTCAGGTCGGCTTCGGTCAGCGGCTGGCCGTTGACGGTGGCGATCACGGCATTCGGATCGACCGGCGCAGCGGCGGGAGCGGCGGCATCCGCCGGGGCGGCCGGAGCGGGAGCGGTCTCCTGCGCCATCAAAGGCGACAGGCAAAGAGCCGACAGGCCGAAGGCCAGGCCAAGGCTGGCGAGCGACGCACGGCTTAACAACAGGGGCATAAGGATGACTCCGGTGAAGGATTGTAGGGAGGGTTGGCTTCCAGATCAGCCTGATTGTGGCGGAATTTGGCGCGACCGGCAGGGCGAGCGCGGCGTTGACATCAGTTGAGCCCCCTCTTATCTGTCCAACGACTTGGCGTCCAGAACCGTTTTCCGGGCGCTTTTTGTGTTTGCCCATATTCAGGCGATGCAATCACGCGGATGTGATGGGGCCGGCCGGCGCTCGTCTCAAAGATTGAGAATTTTATCGAAAGGACCATTGAATGGTCAGTCTTGGCGGTCTCGCCCGTAAGGTTTTCGGTTCCTCCAACGACCGCCGGGTCAAATCGACCCGGCCGCGTGTCGAGGCGATCAACGCCATGGAAAACGAGATGCGGGCGCTCTCGGATGCCGAGCTTGCCGGCCGCACGCAGAAATTCCGGCAGGACATCGCCAATGGCGCCAGCCTCGATGACCTGCTCGTGCCCGCCTTCGCTACCGCGCGCGAGGCTTCGCGCCGTGTGCTCGGCATGCGCCCCTTCGACGTCCAGCTGATCGGCGGCATGGTGCTTCACAATGGCGGCATCGCCGAAATGCGCACCGGCGAGGGCAAGACCCTGGTCGGGACGCTGCCGGTCTATCTCAACGCGCTTGCCGGAAACGGCGTCCACGTCGTCACCGTCAACGACTACCTGGCCACCCGCGACGCCGAATGGATGGGCCGTGTCTACAAATTCCTCGGCCTGTCGGTCGGCATCATCGTCCACGGCCTGTCGGACGAGGAGCGCCGCACGGCTTACGAGGCCGATGTCACCTACGCCACCAACAACGAACTCGGCTTCGACTATCTGCGCGACAACATGAAGTACGAGCGCGCCCAGATGGTGCAGCGCGGCCACAATTACGCGATCGTCGACGAAGTCGATTCCATCCTGGTCGACGAGGCCCGTACGCCGCTGATCATTTCCGGTCCGCTCGAGGACCGTTCGGAAATGTACAACACCATCGACACCTTCATCATCCAGCTGCAGCCGCAGGATTATGAGATCGATGAAAAGCAGAAGACCTCGATCTTCACCGAGGAAGGCACCGAGAAGCTGGAGAACATGCTGCGCGTGGCCGGCCTGCTCAAGGGCGAGTCGCTTTACGACGTCGAGAACGTCGCCATCGTCCACCACGTCAACAACGCGCTCAAGGCGCATCGCCTGTTCCAGCGCGACAAGGATTACATCGTGCGCAATGGCGAGATCGTCATCATCGACGAATTCACCGGCCGCATGATGCCCGGCCGCCGCTATTCGGAAGGCCTGCACCAGGCGCTGGAAGCCAAGGAACACGTGGCGATCCAGCCGGAAAACCAGACACTGGCTTCCGTCACCTTCCAGAACTACTTCCGCCTCTACAAGAAGCTCGCCGGCATGACCGGCACGGCGCTGACCGAGGCCGAGGAATTCGGCAACATCTACGGCCTCGAAGTCACCGAGATTCCGACCAACCTGCCCGTCATCCGCAAGGACGAGGACGACGAGGTCTACCGGACGGTCGAGGAGAAGTACAAGGCGATCGTCAAGGAGATCCGGGAAGCCAGCGCCAAGGGTCAGCCGACGCTGGTCGGCACCACCTCGATCGAAAAGTCGGAGCAGTTGGCCGAGCGCCTGCGCAAGGAAGGCTTCAAGGACTTCGAAGTGCTCAACGCCCGCCACCACGAGCGCGAGGCGGCAATCGTCGCCCAGGCCGGCAAGCCCGGCGCCATCACCATCGCCACCAACATGGCCGGCCGCGGCACCGACATCAAGCTCGGCGGCAATGCCGAGATGCGCATCGCCGACGAACTGGGCGACATGCCCGCCGGCCCCGAGCGCGAGGAACGCGAAAAGGCGATCCACGCCGACATCGAGCGCCTGAAGGAAAAGGCGCTGGCCGCCGGCGGCCTCTATGTGCTCGCCACCGAACGCCATGAATCGCGCCGCATCGACAACCAGCTTCGTGGCCGTTCCGGCCGCCAGGGCGACCCGGGCCGCTCGAAATTCTTCCTGTCGCTCCAGGATGACCTGATGCGAATCTTCGGTTCCGAGCGCATGGACGGCATGCTGCAGAAGCTCGGCCTCAAGGAAGACGAGGCCATCATTCATCCCTGGATCAACAAGGCGCTGGAGAAGGCGCAGAAGAAGGTCGAGGCGCGCAACTTCGACATCCGCAAGAACCTGCTGAAATATGACGACGTCTCCAACGACCAGCGCAAGGTCGTATTCGAGCAGCGCATCGAACTGATGGACGGCGAAGGCCTGTCCGAGACGGTCGCCGAGATGCGCGAAGGCGTGATCGAAGAGATCGTCGCCAAGGCCATTCCCGAAAATGCCTATGCCGAACAGTGGGATGTGGCCGGCCTGAAGGCCGAGGTCGCCGAATTCCTCAATCTCGACCTGCCGATCGAGGAGTGGGCCAAGGAAGAAGGCATCGCCGAGGACGATATCCGCGAGCGTATCAGCGCGGCCGCCGAGGCTGCATCCAAGGAACGCGCCGATCGCTTCGGCCCCGAGGTGATGACCTATGTCGAGCGCTCGGTGGTGCTGCAGACGCTCGATCATCTGTGGCGCGAGCACATCGTCAACCTCGACCATCTGCGCTCGGTGGTCGGCTTCCGCGGCTACGCCCAGCGCGATCCGCTGCAGGAATACAAGGGCGAGGCGTTCGAGCTGTTCCAGGCGATGCTGGGCAATCTGCGCCAGGCCGTCACCGCGCAATTGATGCGCGTCGAACTGGTCCGCCAGGCCGCCGAGGCGCCGCCCCCGGAGGCGCCCGACATGTTCGGCAGCCACATCGACGGCTCGACCGGCGAGGACGATTTCCAGGGCGGCGAAACGGCCCTTCTGGTCCGCCAGGAGAGCAACGCGGTCGTGGCGCCGGAAGACCGCGACCCGAACAACCAGGCGACCTGGGGCAAGGTCGGCCGCAACGAAGCCTGCCCCTGCGGCTCCGGCAAGAAATACAAGCACTGCCACGGCGCGTTCGCGTAACGCAGCTCTTTCCTTCTCCCCGTTCCACGGGGAGAAGCCCCCTCACCCAACCGTTTCTTAAGGTGTCTCCGCTACACCAAGGCCTGAAAAAGAGGCGGAAAACGGAGAGAGATCGGGGTGCGCTTTTCCGCGGCCACGACTGCCGGGCGGTTCCTGCCGCAGCGCTTGGCGCTGCGCGTGGAGCCTCTGCTTGGCCGCATCGACGCCGTGCTGTTCACCGCCGATGAGCGCGGCGAAGCCGGGCGCATGTCGGTCATCGCCTTCTCGATCCGCATCATCAGCGCCGTCATCGCCTTCATCAGCCAGGTGCTGATGGCGCGCTGGATGGGCTCGTTCGAATACGGCATCTTCGTGCTGGTCTGGGTGACGATGGTCATCGTCGGCAACCTTGCCTGCCTCGGTTTCCACACCTCCGTCATCCGCTTCATTCCCGAATACCGCGAGCGCGGCCTCATGGACGAACTGCGCGGCATCGTCGTCGCCAGCCGCCTGTTCGTGCTGATTGCCTCGACAATCATCGCCGGGCTCGGCGCGCTCGGCGTCTGGCTGGCGGCACCCTGGCTCGAAAACTACTACGTGATACCCTTCATCCTCGGCATCATCTGCCTGCCGATGATCGCCCTGTCGGATCTGCTGCAAGGCCAGGCCAGGGCCAACAGCTGGGCGCTGTTTGCCCTCTCGCCGACCTATCTGGTGCGGCCGGTGCTGATCCTGATGTTCATGGCGCTGATGCTTTGGGCAGGCTATGCGCCCGATGCCAGGACAGCGATTTTCGCCTCGATCGCCGCCACCTATGTCACCACGCTCGCCCAGCTGGTGGGTGTCACACATCGCATGGAACGGCAGATACCCGCCGGGCCGATGAAGGTCCATTTCGCGCAATGGTTCATCGTCTCGCTGCCGATCTTCCTGGTTGAGAGCTTCTTCTTCCTGCTCACCAATGCCGACGTGCTGATGGTTGGCGCCTATATGGATCCCAACGACGTCGCCGTCTATTTCGCCACGGTCAAGACGCTGGCGCTGGTGCATTTCGTCTACTTCGCCGTCAAGGCCGGCGTTGCCCAGCGCTATGCCCAGTTCACGCATGGCGAGCCGGAGAAGCTTGCCGCCTTTGCGCGCGAAACGGTGTCCTGGACCTTCTGGCCGTCGCTGTTGATGGCGCTGCTGGTGCTGGCGCTCGGCAAACCCATGCTCGTGCTGTTCGGGCCTGAATTCACATCGGGCTATCCGCTGTTGTTCCTGCTCGTCTTCGGTGTCGTGGCGCGGGCCGCCGTAGGCCCGTGCGAAAGCCTGCTCACCATGAGCGGCAACCAGAACATCTGCGCCGCCGTCTATGCCATGACGCTGGCCTTCAACATCGGGTTGAACGTCGTGCTGATCCCGCTTTTCGGCCTGTGGGGCGCGGCCATGGCCACCGCCTTCGCCATGATCTTCGAGGCCAGCGCGCTGTCTTTCACCGTATGGCGCAAGCTCGGCATCGTCATGGCGATCTTCGTGCCAGCCAAAGGAGCCGCCTGATGGCCGCGATCCCGTTGCTTGAGGAAACCAGTGGCGGCACCGCCGGCGCCATGGTGTCGGGCCTGGCCGGCCTCGGCCGCGATGCCGACCCGGCCCATCTCGAAGTCCTCGCCAACAACCGGCCCGAGCGCAAGCTCGCCATCTACCCGGCGTCCGCAGGCTTCGACCTGGTCGAGGAGCTGGACTATCTCTGCGCCCGCACGATCGAGCCGAACGTCTTCTTCAATCCGCGCTTCCTGGCGCCGGCCATGCCCCGGCTGGAGGACCGCGAGGTGCGGCTGGCGGTCATCCGCGACGGCGACGAATACCGCAACCGCCTGCGGCTTCTGGTGCCGATCTCGGTCGAGCGTCCCGTCGTGCCGCTCGGCGTGCCGGTGATGCGCACCTGGTCGAGCCCGTTCGGTCCGCTCGGCACGCCGCTGATCGACCGTGATGATCCGGTCGGCGTGGTCGAGGACTTCTTCTCGATGCTGTCGCGTCCGCATCTCAAGCTGCCGAAAGTGCTTGTCCTGCCCGACGTGCGGCTCGACGGCCCGGTGGCGAGCCTCGTCGGCACCGTGGCCGAGACACGCGGCCTGATGCTGGTGACGACCAGCCAGACCTCGCGGCCGATGCTCGAGAGCAAGCTCGACGGCGACGATTATCTCAAGGCTTCGCTGCGCTCGCACCACTATCGCGAATTCCGCCGCCTGAAGCGGCGTCTGGCCGACCTTGGCAAACTCGAACATGCCGTGGCGCGCGCGCCCGAAGATATCCGTCACGCCATAGAGAGCTTCCTGACGCTGGAAGCGTCCGGCTGGAAGGGCCGCGAGCGCACCGCCATGGCGATCGACCGTTTCCGCGCCGCCTTCGCCCGCGAGGCCGTGCACCGGCTCGCCGAACAGGACATGTGCCGCATCCATTCCCTGACGCTCGACGGCCGCACGATCGCCAGCCTGATCGTCTTCGTCGAAGCCGGCGTCGCCTATACCTGGAAGACGGCCTATGACGAGACGCTGGCCAGCTATTCGCCGGGCACGCTGCTGATGATCGAAGTGACCCGGCAGCATCTCGACGATCCCAACATCATGATGACCGATTCCTGCGCGGTGCCCGACCATCCGGTGATGAGCAGGCTCTGGACCGAACGCAAGCCGATGGGCACGCTGGTGATCGGGCTGACGCCGGATGCCGACCGTCCCGCCCGCCAGGCGGCCTCACAGCTGCACCTCTATCGCGAGACCCGCAACATGGCGCGCATCCTGCGCAACCGCATGAAGAGCCTGTTGAGGCGCCGCTAGAGCAATTCCAGCAAAAGTGCGAAGCGGTTTTGCGTCCGGAAATTGCGTCAGAACAGAAAGATAGAGCGTTACCGGCGATTCCGTTTCGCCGGTAACGCTCTAGGCCTTCGCCTGTTGTCGAAGCCGGGCGCTCCGGACTGTTCGGGCCCGGAGCGCTCATGCTTACGGCCTATTCCAGGCCCTTGGCGCGATTCCAGGCGTTCGACCACATCTTCAGCGCCTTCTGGTCGAGCGCTTTGGGCAGATGAAAGCGCTTCTGGGCTTCCGCCGAAGGATAGAGGTTCGCGTCGCCTGCCATCTTTCCGTCCAGCATCGCCAATGCCGCTTTGTTCGCGGTCGAGAACCCGGTGTCGTTGGCAGCCGCGGCGGCGATCTGCGGACGCATGACAAAGTCGATGAAGGCATGCGCCGCTTCCGGATGCGGGGCGTCCGCCGGGATCGCCAGCACGTCGGCCCAGACCAGATTGCCTTCCTTCGACAGGCGATAGGTGATGGAGAAGGGCCGCTTTGCCTCCTTCGCCCTGATGTCGGCTATGTGCATGTCGCCTGAGAAGCCGAGCGCCACGCAGGCATCGGCTTCCGCAAGGTCGTTGATGTAGCTCGAACTGTGGAACTTGCGCACATAGGGGCGAACCTTGGCCACCACGTCGACGGCCTTCTGCAGGATCTCGGGATCGGTAGTGTCCGGATCGAGCCCGAGATAGATCAGCGCCAGGCCCAGCACCTGCTCCGCATCGTCGAGCATGACGACACCGCATGGGGCGAATTTGGCGACGATCGCGGGGTCGAAGAGCATGCGCAGCGAATCGACCGGGGCGTCGGGCATGATCGCGCGGACCTTGTCGATGTTGTAGCCGACGCCGGTCGTGCCCCACATCCAGGGCACGCCATGCGCCCCATCCTTGTCGACTTCGTCGACGCGGGCGACCACCGCCGGATCCAGATTTCCAAGGTTGGAAAGCCGGCTCTTGTCCAGCGTGCCCCAGACGCCGGTCGGAAGCTCGCGCTGCATGTGCGGCGACAGGTTGATGGTGACGACATCGTAACCCGAGCCGCCGGTCAGAAGCTTGGTTTCGACGATGTCGTTTGAGTCGAACAGGTCGTAGGTGACCTTGATGCCGGTCTCCTTCTCGAATTGCGCGACCGAGTCGGGACCGAAATAGGATTCCCAGGAATAGAGGTGCAGCACCTTCTCCTCGGCCAGCGCCGGGGACGCAAAAAGGCATGCCGCGACAAGCGCGAGCCAGATCTTCATCATTTCCTCCCTTGGTGAAAACCCCCGGTCAGGGGGTCATGCTCTCATGCAAGGCACTTCAAGTCGCATTCCGGGCGAGCAGGCGCTCCGGCGTCGGCTCCATCAGTGCGCCGTAGAGATCGGATCGCCGGTCGCGAAATACGCCCCAGCCACGCCGCGCGCTGGCAATCTCGTCCAGGTCGAGTGCCGCTGTTATCACGCATTCGCCGACACGGTCGGCTTCCGCCAGCTTGGCCCCGGTGTGGTCGGCGATGAAGGACGAGCCGTAGAACACGACCTCGCCGGCATCGCCTTTCTCGGCGCCAACCCGGTTGGCGGCGATGACGGGTGTCAGATTGGCGCCGGCATGCCCCTGCATGACGCGTTGCCAGTGGTCGCGCGAGTCCCAGCCGGGATAGGACGGCTCGGAACCGATGGCCGTGGGATAGATCAGCACCTCGGCGCCCGCCAGCACCATGGCGCGCGCCGCCTCGGGAAACCATTGGTCCCAACAGACACCCGTGCCGATCCTGCCGGCGGCGGTTTCAAAGACGCGAAAGCCGGTATCGCCGTCGGCGAAATAGAACTTTTCGCAATAGCCCGGGCTGTCGGGGATATGGCTCTTGCGGTAGTGGCCCAGAACCTTGCCGTCGGCGTCGATCATGACCAGCGTATTGAACAGGCGCGAACCATCGCGCTCGAACAGCGAAACCGGCAGCACGGCGCCTGTTTCGCGGGCCAGCGCGCTCATGCGCTCGATGGTCGGATGGCCGGCGAGCGGACGCGCGCGCGCATCATGGCGCCGGTCTTCGTCAATGCAGAAATAGAGGCCTTCGAAGAGTTCTTGCAGCACGACGAGCCGCGCACCCCGCCGGGCAGCTTCGCGAACATGAAGCTCGAGCTTCTCAAGATTGGCTTCGGTGTCGTCGGTGCAGGAAATCTGAACGGCGGCGGCAATCAGCTGACGCATGGTTTCACCTCACAGGGGTTGTTGCTGGGTGACGCAATGGATGCCGCCGCCATTCTCATAGATGCGGTCCATGTCAAGCTGGACGATGCGCCGCTCGGGATGCAGCCGGCCAAGCGTCTCCTTCGCCAGCGCATCGGCCTTCGCGTCGCCGAACTGCGGTGTGTACAGCGCGCCGTTGCCGACATAGTAGTTGGCATAGCTGGTGAGAACGTCGTCGCGCGTCGATCGCGCCTTTGTGGCCGCGGGTATGGAGACCACCTCGAAACCGCGCCCCCTGGCATCCCTGGCCTTGGCAAGGATGGCGAGGGCTTGCGCATGCGCCCGCCCCCATTCGGAAGCATCGCCCGGCCAAGTGCTGGCGACGACCAATCCAGGCTTCACGAAGCGGAGCGAGCCGTCGATGTGGCCGTCCGTGATGTCTTTTGCCCGGACGCCGGGAACCCAGATCACGGTTTCGACGCCCAGGATCGACTTGAGGTGCGCTTCGATATCGGCGCGGCTCAGACCCGGATTGCGGTTGTCGTTGACCCAGCAGCTCTCGGTCAGAAGCAAGGTGCCGTCGCCGTCATATTCGATGCCGCCGCCTTCACCCCGGATCGCCGCGGCATGGCGAGGGATGCCAAGATGCCTGGCGACACCGGCCGCCACCTCGGCATCACGCGCATGCGCCTGTTTGTTGCCCCAGCCGTTGAAGCCGAAATCGACGGCGATGGGACCTTTCGCAGAGCGCACGAAAACCGGACCGCAATCGCGCATCCACATGTCGTCGGTCGCGAGGTCGACGAGTTCGACCCGAGGGCCGCAAAGCGCGGCGGCAAGGGTGTGCTGATCCGCCGGCGCGGCCATCGCCACCGGTTCGTTCTCGGCGATCGCCGCCGCGAGCCTGCCCAGCGTTTCCTGTACGCTTTCGTAGTAGGCCCCGGACCCGCCATAGATCGCCGGCGTGCTCGGCCAGGCCATCCAGGTTCGGGCATGCGGCTTCGCCTCCGCCGGGGCTACGCCCGTCCAGTCGTCGGCCCTTGCTGTCTTGATCACGATCTCAGGCATGACCGCCAAACCCGCTGCCAGGATGAATTCGCGACGCGTCCATGATGTCCTCATCGGTGACCCGCTACAGCGGCTGTTCCTGGGTGATGCAATGGATGGCGCCGCCCGCCGGCACGACGGCGCCGACATCGACGGTGACGATGCGCCGCTCGGGGAAGGCGCGCGCGACCGCTGCCTTCGCCTCTTCGCCGGACGGACGGCCGAAGGTCGGCATCACCACGCCGCCATTGACGAGCGCGAAATTGATGTAGGAGCGGGCAAAGACCTCGCTGGTCGCCTCGACGTCATAGGCCTCGGGGATCATGATGACCTCGAAATCGCGTCCACGCGCGTCGGTCTGGCCGCGCAGAGCGGCAAGATTGTCGGCGAGAATACGCCCGTGCAGATCGGATGGATCGGGATTGTATTCGAACATCACCACGCCTGGACGCACGAAGCAGCACATGCCGTCGACATGGCCGTCCGTCTCCAGATCCAGCGGATCCCCCGGCAGCCAGACGACCTTTTCCATGCCGAGCATGCGCATCAGCTCCTTTTCCACCCACGCCTTGGCCATGCCCGGGTTGCGGTTGGAATGGAGCAGGCTGGTCTCGGTCACGATCAGCGTGCCCTCGCCATCGGTCGTCAGCGAGCCACCCTCGCAATGCAGGAAGGACCGCAGGGCAAGAGCCCCCTCATGGGCGAGCACCCGTTCGGCAAGGGCGTTGTCCTGATCATAGGGCTCGTGCTTGCGGCCCCAGGCATTGAAACGCCACGACACGCCCGCGAGGCCGCCGTCGGCCCGTTTCAGGAATGTCGGACCGGAATCGCGGATCCAGCAATCGTCGATCGGAATTTCGACGACCTCTATGCCCTCGCCCAGCATGGCCCGGGCGCCGTCGGCGTGATCAGGGTGGGCCACCATGCTGACCGGTTCGAACCCGGCTATGGCGCGGGCGACATCGGCATAGGCCTGCTGCATGGCCGGCAGCTTGGCGGCATACATGTCGCGCCGGTGCGGCCAAGCCATCCATGTCTTGGCGTGAAGTTCGAACTCGGCGGGCCGGCGGAACCGCAACTGCTGTGCCGGCCATTCAACGGCGTTCATGAAATGCTCCATTCATTTGTGGTTCTCATTGTTAAGCAGGCCAAGCCGGCATACAACTGAGAAGCATTCCTGCTTAGAATGAATGGAATTCATGAATGGTGAAGTTCCGCCATATCCCGCCGACCCAGTTCCTGAAGGGCTTCGAGGCCGCGTCGCGGCTGGAAAACTTCAGCCGCGCGGCCGAGGAGCTGGGCCTCACCCAGTCCGCCATCAGCCACCAGATGCGCCTGCTGGAGGGCCATATCGGCCAGCCCCTGTTCCTGCGCAGCGGCCGCGAGGTGCGGTTGACGGACGCTGGGCGCGATTATCAGCGCACGGTGCGCCGCTGTCTTGAGCTGATGGAGGAGGGCTATCGCCGCCTCGAACCCTACCGGAAGCCCGGCAGCGTGGTCATCTATGCCCCGCGCGACTTCGCCCGGCGCTGGCTGCTGCATCGCCTGCCGTCGCTGCGGGCGGCGGCCCCGGGCTGCGAACCCTGGCTGGACACGAGCGGAACGCCGGTCGATTTCGAGACCCTGGAAATCGACCTTGCGATCGTCCACGCCGACGCACCGCCGGAGGGCTGTGAAAGCCTGCTGATCGCGACAGACGTTCTGTCCCCGGTCATGACGGCGGAACGCGCTGCGTCCTTGCGGCAAGCTCCCGACCTGCTTGATGCGCCTCTCATTCATGACGAGCGCCCTATCGGCTGGGCGGACTGGTTCCTGCACGCCGGCATCGCGGTGAACGGAACCTGGGCGGGAAGCAACTTCAGCGACAGCGATTTCGCCCTGGCCGCTGCCGAGCTCGGCCAGGGCGTGGCGCTCGGCAGCCTGACGCTTGCCGAGAAGGCGCTTGCCGATGGGTCACTAAAACAGCCCTTTGGTCATGTTCTTGAAACCGGCCGCGCCTGGTATGCCATATCGACGCCCGACCGGCTCAGGGATGCCGACGTGCGCGGCGCATGGAATTGGCTGCGGGACGCTACAGCCGACCGTGGCACACCACCTTGAAGGCAATCTTCCGGGCCCGGGCGGCGCGTTCGGTACAGGCAATTCGGCATGTCGGGACTGCCGGACCGATAGCCTATCGAATTTGATCGGGAAGTTGCGGGCTGAGATCGGCCTTTTGCCAGGTCAACTGAAGATCGAAATTGACCGGAACCGTCCGGCGCCGCTTCTTCGAAAGGCGGTGGTGCCCCTAGCCGGGATCGAACCAGCACTCCTTGCGGAACTCGATTTTGAGTCGAGCGCGTCTACCAATTCCGCCATAGGGGCTCAGGCCGGGCGGCCTGGATGGCGCGGACTATACGGTTGGGTGCCTGTTCGTCAACTGGCCAATTCTCCCAAAAATCCGGCTGCGACCAAACTTCGCCTTTCGATTTCGTGGCGGCGCTGCCATTGTGCGGCGCGGAAAATCTTTCTAGACAGGCGGCGCGTCAGGGCGCGGCGTGGCTGAAGACATGGATGCGGCGCCTTACGTCCTTTCACCCATGCCTTTGTCCCAAGCCGGTTATGCGTGTTTGGGCGATTTGCATTAGGAGAGCCGATGCTTCGCGGACTTTACGACTGGACCTTGTCGCTGGCGGCGCGGAAATCCGCCGAATGGTGGCTGGCCTTCATCGCCTTTGTCGAAAGCTCCGTATTCCTGGTGCCGGCGGACGTCCTCTATCTGCCGATGGCGCTGTCGCGCCCGGACCGGGCCTACCGCTACGCGCTGGTCGCCACCGTCGCTTCCGTGTTAGGCGGCGTTGCCGGCTGGTTCATCGGCCACTACGCCTATGACGCAGTGGCGCGGCCGATCCTCGAATTCTACGGCAAGTATGACGAGTTCGAACAGCTGCGGGCTTCGGCTGGCGTTGGCATCGAGCTCATCGTTCTGATGCTGATCACCTCGGGCGCGGCGCATCTGCCGCCGATCAAGGTGGTGACGATCCTGTCGGGCGCTCTCGGCGTCAACCTGGTGCTGTTCATCGTGCTGGCCATCGTGGCGCGCGGCGGCCGCTTCCTGCTGCTGGCGTGGCTTTTGCGCCGCTATGGCGAGCCAATCCGCGAATTCATCGAAAAGCGCCTCGGACTGATCGCCGGAGCCGCCGCGGTTGCCCTGATTTTGCTCTATATCCTGATCAAATACGCGCTCTGAGGCCTTGGTCTCAAAACCGATATCGGTTTTGAGACGGGCAAGCGCACCTGGCGGGCGGCGAACACAACGGACGAAAGACCCATGACAGCGACCATGAATGCCGATACCGGACGCCAGCGCACGCGCATGGCCTTGTTTCTCGCCATCGCCATGGCCGCGACTGTCGGCTCGGCGCTCGGCTTTGAGCATATCGGCGGCTACATCCCTTGCCATCTCTGCCTGGAGCAGCGCACCCCCTATTATGTCGGCGTGCCGTTGATGGTGCTGGCCGCGATTGCATCGATACTGCGCGCGCCCGCGTGGATTACGCGCGGCCTGCTGGCGATCGGCGGCCTGCTGATGCTGTACGGCCTCTATCTCGGCATCTACCACTCCGGCGTGGAATGGCACTGGTGGGCCGGTCCGACCGATTGCACGGCCGGCGCCGCACCGGTCGACACCGGCGGCAAGGGCGTGCTCGACGCGCTCGACAAATTCGTCCCGCCCTCCTGCGACAAGGCGGCGCTGCGCATCCTCGGCCTGTCGCTCGCCGGCTGGAACGCCATCGCCAGCCTGATCCTGGCCGCCGTCGCCTTCCGCGGCGCGCTGGCCCGCGACTAGCTAAACCAGCGCGACGCGGAGTTCGCCCAGAAATTCGGCCGGCTGAGTCGAGTGCCGCGGCTTTCGAGAGCCGGAGCGGAGCGTACTCAAGGACGTGAGCTCAGTTCCACTGCGATGCAGCAGAATAGGGAAAGCTCGGTAAGCTGCGTCAGGCGGCCAGCATGGCGGATTTCTGCCGAACTCTATGGTTCGAGTTCGACATCCCAGTAGAGATAATCCATCCAGCTTTCATGCAGATGGTTCGGCGGGAACAGCCGGCCGTTGTTGTGCAGATCATGCACGGTCGGCTGATACGGCTTCTGCAGCGGCCACATCTTGGCCTGCGACGGCATCATGCCGCCCTTCCTCAAATTGCACGGAGAACAGGCGGCCACGACATTCTCCCATGTCGTGGCGCCGCCGCGATGGCGCGGGATGACATGATCGAAGGTCAGGTCTTCAGGCGTGCCGCAATACTGGCACTGGAAACGATCGCGCAGGAACACATTGAAGCGCGTGAAGGCAGGATGCCTGGACGGCTTCACATAGGCCTTCAGGCTGACCACGCTGGGCAGCCGCATCGAGAAGGTCGGCGAGGAAACCGCGTGCTCGTATTCGGCGACGATGTTCACCCGGTCGAGGAACACCGCCTTGATGGCGTCCTGCCAGGACCAGAGCGACAAGGGGTAATAGCTGAGCGGACGGTAATCCGCATTCAGCACCAGCGCTGGAAGCCCATCCGGAGATACGGCAACCGTCACCTTGTTGACCTCCTTGGTTCGCGCATGGCCCCGAAAATCGAACTCGACTTCCGGAAAGGATCATGCGCCGCTTCAAAAGTCCTTCCGTTCGGCGCGGATACTGTAAGCCCGACATGACAGGGATGTGAAGCGGATTGTCGTTGGGACGAAGCGCCAAAAATACCCCATTTTCATGCTTTTTCGGCAGTTCCGCTCGGCGGGGCGGCATCCCTGCCCCTGGTCTCGCGGTAGTAGGACCAGAAAAGCCGCGATGCGACCCCTCGCCAGGGGCTCCATGATTCGGCCAGCGCGATCAGCATTTTCTCCGGCGGACGCGGCTCGATGCCCAGCGCATGGCCGACCGCGCTCTGCAAGGCGACGTCCCTCGCCGGGAAGATGTCGGGATGCCCGGCGGCGAACAGCAGATAGACTTCGGCTGTCCAGGGACCGATCCCGGGCACCGCCGTCATCGCCGCGATCGCCTCCGAGGCGTCCAGGGAGCAGAGATGATGCAGGTCGAGACCGTCGGCCACCGCCTGCGCGACCGCGATCAGTCCACGCTGCTTGGGCCGCGACAGGCCGGCCTCACGGAACATGTCCTCGCCCGCCGCGAGGATCGCCAGCGGCGTCAGCGGATCGACGAGCTTCGTCAACCGGCCGAAGATCGCATCGGCGCTGGCGCGTGACACCTGCTGCGAGACGATGATCGAGGCGAGGCTCCTGAACCCCGGCTCCGAAAGCCTGAGCGGCACCTCTCCGGCCATGGCGCGCACCTTTTCCAGGCGCGGATCGATGACGCAAAGCGCATCGAGCCCGCGCGCAACGTCGTCCAGTGTCGCGATGCGTTGCATGGTATCCTTGTCCTCGAATGTGCCGCAAAATAACAACGGCCAAAACCGCCGCACAACCCGATTGCCGCTCGAGACATGACGCTCCTGACATTCCGCTTCGCGCCCAGCCCCAATGGTGACCTGCATCTGGGGCACGCCTATTCGGCTCTGCTCAACAAGAAGCTGGCGGACGTCCATGGCGGCCGCACGTTGCTGCGCATCGAGGACATCGACACGACGCGGTGCACGCCGCAATTCGAAGCCGGCATGCTTGCCGACCTGGAATGGCTGGGGTTCGGCTGGGAACAGCCGGTGCGGCGACAGTCCGAGCATTTCGCCCAATACGGAGCAGTGCTCGACCGGCTGATCCGCGAGGAATTGGTCTATCCCGCCTTCATGAGCCGTGGCGAAATCCGCGCCTTCATCGCCGACAGCGAGAAGCGCGGGCGTGACTGGCCGCGCGACCCCGACGGCGTGCCGCTCTACCCGCCAGCCGACAAGGCGCTGCCGATGAAGGAGCGCAAGCAGCGGATTGCCGACAATGCGCCCTTCGCCTGGCGGTTGGACGTGGCCGCCGCCACGGCGCGTACCGGCAAGGACCTGGCATGGAGCGAATTCACCGATGAAACGCTGTCGGCGACGCATCCCGTGGAGGCGCGCCCGCAGGATTGGGGCGACGTGATCGTGGCACGGCGCGACATCCCGACCAGCTACCACCTCGCCGTCGTCGTCGACGATGCCCTGCAACGCATCAGCCATGTCGTGCGCGGGCAGGATCTGTTTTCCGCCACCAGCGTGCAGCGCCTGCTCCAGCAACTGCTCGGTTTGCCGCAACCCGCCTATTTCCACCATCGGCTCATCCTCGGCCCGGACGGACGCAAATTGTCGAAAAGTCTGCGCGATACGGGCCTTGCAGCACTTCGTGATGCCGGAGCGTCGCCGGAAGATGTCAGGCGGATGGTCGGGCTCTGAGCTCTCGCCGCCGTTGAATTCCGGTGATGCATGGATCAATCGTTTCGTTTTGCACACCGGACTGAACGGGATTAGAGCATCGCCAGATTTCACCAGCGCGGCGGTTTTCCAAAAATGCAGAGCCTCAAGCGGTTCATCCCCGCCACCTTCGTTGTCTTGTGGGCAACCGGCTTCATCGGCGCCCGCTATGCCATGCCCTGGGCGGAACCGTTCACCTTCCTGGCGGCGCGTTTCGTCATCGCCGCGATCCTGTTTGCCGTCCTCACGCTCGTGCTCGGCTCCAGGAGAGCCACGCGCAAGGAAGCGCTCCATGCCACCGGCGCCGGTGTGCTGATGCATGGCGTCTATCTCGGCGCTGTCTTCTGGGCCATCCACCGCGGCATGCCGGCGGGGTTTTCGGCGCTGATCGTCGGCCTGCAGCCGCTGATCACGGCCGTGCTTGCCGGCAAGTTTCTGGGCGAGGCGATCCTGCCCCGCCACTGGCTCGGCCTCGGCATCGGCCTGATCGGCATCGTCATCGTGCTATGGCCGAAGCTTGGAGCGCTGGGCGGCGGCGTGACGGCCGCGACATTGACCGCGTCGCTGATCTCGGTGCTCGGCATGGCCGCCGGCACCATCTGGCAGAAGCGCTTCGCGTCCGGCGGCGACCTGGTGGCGGCAACGATGTGGCAATATGTCGGCGGCTCAGCACTCATGATCCTGGCGGCCCTTGCCTTCGAAACCCACACCGTCGTCATCAATGGCGAACTGATCTTCGCCATGGCGTGGCTGGTGCTGGTGCTGTCGGTCGGCGCCATCTTTCTCCTGATGGTGATGATCCGCGACGGCGAGATGTCGAAGGTGGCTTCGCTGTTCTACCTGGTGCCGGCCGTGACGGCCATCATCGCCTGGGCCCTGTTCAACGAACAGCTCAACGCGCTGCAGATCGTCGGCATGGCGATCACGACGTTCGGTGTTGGCCTGGCCACGGCGAGACAGAGCAAGGGAAAAACTGAGGAATTGAGGAATTGAGGAATTGAGGAATTGAGGAGAAGCGCACGCACAGCGCGCCAGACATGCCAATTTTTCTTCAGGTCTTCATTTCCCCATCCGCCCGGCACAGCCTCATCCAACCCGCGCCCGCGCCTCCAGATAACGGCTGATCGCGGCATTGAGCTCGCCGCCCAGGATGAAGATCGCCGAGACGATGTAGAGGAAAACCACCGCGATCATGATCGAGGCCAGGCCCGCATAGGTCGTCACATAGGACGAGAAATGGTCGAGATAGGTGGCAAACATCGTCGAACCGATGAGCCATGCGGCCAGTGTGAAGATGATGCCCGGCACCAGCGAGACGAAACGGCGCTTGCCGGCCGGCAGCCAATAGTGAACGGCAAACAACCCGCCGATGATGACGGTCGAGGCAATGACGTAGCGCCACAGCGTGATCGTGCCGGTATAGGGTTTGATCCACTCGAAATGCGCCTCCGCCAGCCGCGCCAGCAGCGGGGCGAACACCAGCAGCACGCTGATGGCCAGGAACCCGGCGGTGGCGATCAGCACGAAGAAGATGCTTTGTATCCGGCGGTAGATGATGCCGCGCGTCTCGGTGACGCGATAGGCGCGGTTGAGCGACGTGCGCAGCGCCTCGATGCCGTTCGAGGCGAAATAGGCAGCAAGCAACACGCCGTAGGTCAACAGGTCGCTGCGCCGTACCGTCAGAACGTTGAGCACCTCGTGCGCGATCGGCTTGGCGATCTGATCGGGCCAGGTGTCGAACACCAGATGCACGGCCGTGTCGGCGAAGGCTTGTGCACCGAGGAAACTGCCGAGCGTCGTGGCGAAGATCAGGAACGGAAACAGCGCCATCAGCGAAGTGATCGCCAGGTGGCTGGCCATGGCCCAGCCGTCATCGGTGTTGAAATGGCCGATCGCGTCGTAGAGCACGCGGCGCAGGGCGACAATATTCCGCAGCAAGAACGCGCGCTCCCTTCGATTGTCTCGACGCCGCGAATATGGGAAGTGAATGCGGCAAATGGCAACCCTTCGTCAAACCACGAATTCAACAGCGATAGAGTTGCGCACCATCATCGTCACCGGTGCGTCTTCCGGCATTGGGGCGTACTGCGCCCGCGCGTTGAAGGCCGAAGGCTGGCGGGTGTTCGCCACCGCGCGCAAGCCGCAAGACATCGCCGCACTCGAAGCTGACGGCATCGAGGCCTTCTATCTCGACTACAGCGAACCGGAGTCCATCGCCGCCCTGGTGACGACGGTGCTTGGCCGCACCGGCGGCCGGCTCGACGCGCTCTTCAACAATGGCGCCTACGCCCAGGCCGGCGCCGTCGAGGACCTTTCCGTGGCGGCGCTCAGGGAGCAGTTCGAGGTGAATTTCTTCGGCTGGCATGATCTGACGCGCCGGCTTGTGCCTGTCATGCGCCGCCAGGGCCATGGCCGCCTCGTCCATTGCTCGTCGATCCTCGGCCTGGTGCCAGTGCGCTTCCGCGGCGCCTATTCGGCTTCCAAGCACGCGCTCGAGGCGTTGATGCTCTGCCAACGCCAGGAACTGGAAGGCAGCGGCGTCCAGGTTTGCCTGATCGAGCCGGGCCCGGTGAAATCGAAGATCGCCAGCAACGGCCTGCCCTGGTTCCTCAGGAATATCGACCACGAGAACTCCGTGCACCGGGTGGAGTATGAAGCACAGCTGGAGCGGCTGCGCGCCGGCGGCAGCCAGTCGGCACTGAAGCCCGGGCCGGAAGTGGTCCACAAGGTTCTGCGCCATGCGCTTCTGTCGCGGCGCCCGCGCCCGCACTATGTGGTAACAGTGCCGGCCAGGATCGGCGCGGCGCTCAAACGTGTCCTGCCGGCATCGATACTCTACCGCCTGATGGCCAAACGCGCCTGACCGCGAAACAACTGGAAACGCAACAATGGCAACCGTCTTCAACATTTTGGCCATCCTGGTCATGGCCGCCGTGGTGATCGTGCTGATCCGAGGCCTCGTCAACATGATGCGCGGCGGTTCCGGCGTCACCTCGAACAAGCTGATGCAGGCGCGCGTCATGCTGCAGGCGGTGGCGCTGGCGCTGATCCTGCTCGCCGTGTATTTCACCCGCAAGTGACAGGTGTTGCGGAGGCGATGTGGTCAAGCTCAACAAGATCTATACCCGCACCGGCGATGATGGCACCACTGGCCTCGGTACCGGTGAAAGACGGCTGAAGTCCGACCTGCGCGTGGACGCCTACGGCACCGTGGACGAAGCCAATGCCTGTATCGGCATCGCCCGCATCCACACGGCAGGTGGATATCCCGCCATCGATGCCATGTTGTCGCGCATCCAGAACGACCTCTTCGACCTCGGCGCCGATCTCGCTGTCCCGGACGACGGCAAGCCGCTGGAATATGAACCGTTGCGCATCGTCGCGGCGCAGACGGACAGGATCGAGAAGGACATCGACCTCCTCAACAAGGATCTGCAGCCGCTGAAGTCCTTCGTGCTCAATGGCGGCACGCCGGCGGCGGCGGCCCTCCACCTCGCCCGCACGGTGGCCAGGAGGGCCGAAAGGCTGATGGTGGCCCTCGCGCGGAATCCGCACGAGCACGTCAACCGCGACGGGCTGAAATACATCAACCGCGTCTCCGATTTCCTGTTTGTCGCCGCCCGGGCGGTCAATGACAATGGAAATGCCGACGTGCTATGGGTTCCCGGCAAGAACCGCTGAGTTGTCCGAACGGCGGCAGGGGACCGGGGATCGATGTTCATCCCGCTTTACGACACCAACAGGCTGCGCCACATCCGCCTGCAATATGTAACGATCGGCCTGATCGTGGCGAACGCGCTTGTCTATTGCGTCACTGCGCTCAGCGGCGATGCCTTCAACAACGCCGCGGTGCTCGGCCTCGGCTTCATTCCGGCCGTCGTCCATGACACGGCCCAGCTCGACCCTCGCTTCATCATCATCCCCGAGAGCCTGAGCTACGTCACCTACTCCTTCCTGCATGGCGACATCTTCCACCTCGGCGGCAACATGCTGTTCCTGTGGGTGTTCGGCGACAATGTCGAGGATGCGCTCGGCCATATCAGGTATCTCATCTTCTACCTGCTGTGCGCCGTCGCAGGTGCCGCTTTCCAGGGGCTTGTGGCCTGGGATTCGCAAGTGCCGCTGATCGGCGCTTCGGGCGCCATAGCCGGGGTCGTCGTCGCCTACCTGATCCTCTATCCGAGGGTTAAGGTGTGGGTGCTGGCCTTCGCCCGTATCCCATTGCGGATCCCGGCGTTCATCCCGCTCATCCTGTGGGTGGCGTTCCAGGTCGTCATGTTCGCCGCCGGCGGCGAGGACCAGATTTCCTGGGCCTGCCACATTGGCGGCATCATCGCCGGGGCAATTCTCGTGCTGGTCCTGCGCAGCCGTGGCGTGCCGCTGTTTGCCCCGGCCGACGAGGATGCCGCGGCTCCCACCCCCGAACGGCCGCCGGTTGCCGTTGAGCCAGAGACGCCCGAGCAGCCGGCCACCACCACCCGCTGGGGCCGGGGAAACCCGTCTGGCCCAAACTGAACCGATTTGAGCAGCTTTCTGCGTATTGACGCGCGGGGTTGCCGCAACTACGGAAACGTCTCCGCCGCAGCCCAAGGCGGTCAGAGACTATAATTTCCGTCAGGAATGTCGGCTTTCGACAACTCAGAGCGGGCGCGGGCTGCTATAGCGCGCCCAACTAGCGTGAAGAGGTGACAGGCAAATGAAGATCCTTGTGCCCGTGAAGCGGGTTGTCGATGCGAACGTCAAGGTTCGCGTGAAAGCCGATGGTTCGGCGGTCGAGCTCGCCAACGTCAAGATGGCGATGAACCCGTTCGACGAGATCGCGGTCGAGGAAGCTATCCGGCTGAAGGAAGCCGGCAAGGCCGAGGAAATCATCGTCGTCTCGATCGGTCCGCAGCAGGCGCAGGAAACCTTGCGCACCGCGCTCGCCATGGGCGCCGACCGCGCGATCCTGGTCAAGACCGACGAACAGACCGAGCCGCTCGGCGTCGCCAAGGTGCTGAAGGGCGTGGTCGAGGCCGAGAAGCCCGGCCTGGTCATCCTCGGCAAGCAGGCGATCGACGACGACTCCAACCAGACCGGCCAGATGCTGGCGGCACTTCTGGGCTGGGCGCAGGGCACCTTCGCCTCGAAGGTGGTCATCGAGGGCGATACGGCCAAGGTGACGCGCGAAGTCGATGGCGGCCTGCAGACCGTTGAATTGAAGATGCCGGTGATCGTCACCGCCGACCTTCGCCTCAACCAGCCGCGCTATGCTTCGCTGCCCAACATCATGAAGGCCAAGAAGAAGCCGCTGGACGAAAAGAGCCCGGCCGACTTCGGCGCCGACGTCAAGCCGCGCCTCAAGGTCATCAAGACCGAGGAGCCGGGCGGCCGCAAGGCGGGCGTCAAGGTCAAGAGCGTCGCCGAACTGATCGACAAGCTCAAGAACGAAGCCGGCGTGCTTTAAGCGGTCAGGAAAGGAACAGACACATGGCAATTCTCCTCATCGCCGAACACGACAACGCCACTCTTTCCGACCAGACCGCCAAGGCGCTCTCGGCCGCGCTACAGATCGGCTCCGACGTGCATGTGCTTGTCGCCGGCAAGGGTGCCAAGGGCGCCGCCGACGCCGCCGCGAAACTGAAGGGTGTCAGCAAGGTGCTGCTCGCCGAAGCCGACGAGCTTGCCGAGCGGCTGGCCGAACCGACGGCAGCGCTCATTGTCTCGCTGGCCGGCGCCTATGACACCATCGTCGCGCCCGCCACCTCCACCGGCAAGAACATCGCGCCGCGCGTCGCCGCCCTGCTCGATGTCGCGCAGGTGTCCGAGATCATCGAGGTGGTTTCACCGGACACTTTCAAGCGTCCGATCTACGCCGGCAACGCCATCCAGACGGTGCAGTCGTCCGACGCCAAGAAGGTCATCACCGTGCGCACCGCTTCCTTCCAGGCGGCGCCCGAGGGCGGCTCCGCTTCCGTCGAGACGGTCAAGCCGGCGGCCAATCCCGGCCTGTCCACCTTCGTCGAGAACAAGCTGTCGGAGACCGATCGTCCGGAACTGACCTCGGCCAAGATCATCATCTCCGGCGGCCGCGCACTGGGCTCCTCGGAGAAGTTCCAGGAGGTCATACTGCCGGTCGCCGACAAGCTCGGCGCGGCGGTTGGCGCGTCCCGCGCGGCGGTCGATGCAGGCTATGCCCCGAACGACTGGCAGGTCGGCCAGACCGGCAAGGTCGTCGCCCCCGATCTCTACATCGCGGTCGGCATCTCGGGCGCCATCCAGCATCTCGCCGGCATGAAGGATTCGAAAGTCATCGTCGCCATCAACAAGGACGAGGAGGCACCGATTTTCCAGGTTGCCGATTACGGCCTCGTCGGCGATCTCTTCGTCGTTCTGCCGGAGCTGCAGAAGGCGCTCTGACGGTCGCTTCTGACGCTCTTCGGCAAAGCGTATAAATTACAGGGGGGTGGGGTAGACGAAGTCGCCCCGCCCTTTTAGTTTGCACCGCACAAAAAGCAGGCCGCGAAGGCTCGAAGCAATTCCCGGAGGCGTGGGTAGCGCTTTCCCCTAGGAATTGCGGTAAAACAAAAAAGGTGGGGCGCGTTCGCAATTCAGGCGGAACGGCTCCGGACGGGATCGGTGTAATGAGCAAGATCGAAACGATCGGCATCATCGGTGCGGGCCAGATGGGTGGGGGTATCGCCCACGTCTCCGCGCTTTCGGGCTACAAGGTGCTGATCTACGATATATCGCCCGACCGCATCGAGAAGGGCATCGCCACCATCAGCGGCAACATGGCCCGCCAGGTGGGTTCCGGCAAGCTCGACGAGAAGCTGCGCAACCAGGCCATGGCGCGCATTGGGTCCGCACCGGCGATGGCCGATCTGGCCGGCGCCGACCTGGTCATCGAGGCGGCAACCGAGGACGAGACGGTCAAGCGCAAGATCTACGCCCAGCTTTGCCCGCAGCTCAATCCCGAGGCCATACTGGCGACCAACACCTCGTCGATCTCGATCACGCGGCTTGCCGCGCAGACCGACCGGCCTGAGCGCTTCATCGGCATACATTTCATGAACCCGGTGCCGGTGATGAAGCTGGTCGAACTGGTGCGCGGCATCGCCACCGAGGACCAGACCTTCGAGGCGGCCAAGACCTATGTGAAGCAGCTCGACAAGACGATCACGGTCTCGGAGGATTTTCCGGCCTTTATCGTCAACCGCATCCTTTTGCCGATGATCAACGAGGCGATCTACACGCTTTATGAAGGCGTCGGCACGGTCGATGCCATCGACACCGCCATGCGGCTCGGCGCCAACCATCCGATGGGACCGCTGCAGCTCGCCGACTTCATCGGCCTCGATACCTGCCTGTCGATCATGCAGGTGCTCCATGACGGTCTGTCGGATTCGAAGTATCGCCCCTGCCCGCTGTTGGTAAAGTATGTCGAGGCCGGCTGGCTCGGCCGCAAGACCGGGCGAGGTTTCTACGACTATCGCGGCGAGCATCCGGTTCCCACACGCTGATTGACGCGGCGCCCGGCCGGTCTGGAGGCGACCGCCGGGTCCGTTTCGACCCGACGCATTGCGTCAGGACGCCACCGCTATCTGCTCGTCCGCAGCGGGGACCTCGCGATCCACCGAAGCCGAGACGCATCCGCGTCCTGCCGCCTTGGCCGCGTAGCAGGCCGCATCGGCCCTGGCGATGATCTCGTCGGCTTCGCCGGCGCCGGCATCGATCGACGCCAGCCCGATGCTGGCGCCGATCTGGTAGGGACGGCCATCCCAGGTGAAATCCAGCCCCCTTATCGCATCGATGATGGAGCGGGCCGCGATCCTGGCGCCTGATGTCGACGCCGATTTCAGGATGACGGCGAATTCGTCGCCGCCCAGCCGGGCTACAGCATCCTCGGGGCCGAGCACGCCGCGCATGGCCTCGGCGACCCGCTTCAGCAAGGCGTCTCCCGCAGCGTGGCCGCCAGTGTCGTTGACCAGTTTGAAATGATCGAGGTCGATGAACATGAACTGATGGCCGCCTCTGGCTGTCGGGCCATCCCTGCGCGCCTGGTCGACAAGGTCCTCCATTGTGCGGATGAAGCTGGAGCGGTTGGCGAGGCCCGTCAGCGCATCGTGCGCGGCGGCATGGGCGAGTTGCCGTTGCAGGGCACGCGCATCGGTGAAGTCCTGGAAGACGATGACCAGGCCGCAGAATTCGCTGCGCTCGTTCACGATGGGTGACACGACCTGACGGATGCTGCAGCGCGTGTCGTCGCGCCGGATGAGGACGGCGCGGCTGTTCTGATCGGCCCGCCCGTCCGCACTGATGGCGGGCCGCGCCACGCCGATCCTGTGCCCTGTCTCCTCGTCCACCGCCCAGTAGACATGCCCCAGCATCTTGCCGAACGCCTCGTCGCCGGAGACTCCGGTCAGCTTCTCCGCCACCGGGTTCATGAAAGTGACGCGGTTCGCGGCATCCGTGCAGATGACGGCGTCGCCGATCGACCGCAGCGTCACCCTGAGCCGCTCCTTCTCGTCGGCCAGCATCGCCGCCGAAACGATGAGCCGCTCCTCCGCCTGTTTGCGCTGTGTGATGTCGGTCAGGCTGCCGATCGCCCTGATCAGTTGTCCATCGCCGTCGCGCTCGATCGCCTTGCCCCGGTCGAGGATCCACATCCAGTGACCGTCCTTGTGACGCATCCGGAACTCGGCTTCGAAGAATTCCGTCTTGCCGTCGAGATGGGCGCGATCGGCCGCCATCACCGCCTCGCGATCATCCGGGTGGATCATCGTCAGCCAGTGGTCGGGGTCGCCGTCCAGTTCGCCTTCCGCGTAGCCCAGCATCTTGACCCAGGTCGAGGAGTAGGTCGTGCCACCCGTGCGCATGTTGAGATCCCAGACCCCCTGGCCGGCCCCGGCAAGCGCGAAATTCCAGCGCGTCTCGGCCTCGGCGATCCGCGCCTCGGCCTGCTTGCGCGCGTCGATGTCCTCGATCTGCGAGACGAGATAGAGCGGACGCCCGCTTTTCTCGTCACGGATGACCGAGCCGGCAAGGCGGGCCCAGATGGGCGTGCCATCCTTCCTGAGGTAGCGCTTCTCGAAGTGGAAGGCGTCGACCGTACCGGCTCGCATGTTCGCCATGGTTTCGCGCCCGATATGCAGATCGTCGGGGTGCGTGATCTGGAAGAAGGTCAGCGCCTCGATCTCCGGACGGCTGTAACCGAGCATCGCGGCAAAGGCCGGATTGGTCTGAAGGATGCGCCCGTCGAGGCCAACGATGGCGATACCTATCGATGAATCCTCCATGGCCCGGCGAAATCGCTGTTCGCTCTGTACGATCCGGCGCCGGTCGTCGGAGATCCGGCCGATGACCAGACAGGCGAAGAAGACCGCGCAGAGCGCCACCACGACCGATACTTGCAGGCAGAATTTCAGCGCGTCGGCGCCAAGCGTCACCCTGGAAAACAGGGCCAGAACGGTCACCACGGCGAGACCGAACCCGAGCAGGGCCAATGCTGCGCGTTTGTGGGGCCCTGGCCCGATCATTTCTCGCAATGTCACGACCCGTGCCACCCCCGTGGGCAATCGCTTTTTCCCGTAAAAACCCTGAAGGATCGATTTTAAGGAAAGGTTGCGGCCGGGGGACTGGTGATATGGACAACCGGCAAACAATCGCCGGCATGATTAAGGATCGGTATGCGCGCTCGCTACCAGCGCACGAAAAACCGCCCGCCGAGCGCGCCAAGCAAGGCGAGAGCCGCGATCGCGATCGTATACCAGGTGGCGACGAAAAGCGGGGAATCGTCGAAGCAGTGCGCGGCATAGAAGGTTGCTGCAAGCCCGCCGGCAAGCAGCCCCGCCACCGCGCCGGCAAGCACCGGCCGCGTCGGCGCGCCATAGCGCAGCATCCACAGGAAGACCGCCAGCGGCCCGATGCCGATCAGCGGGATGAAGCTCATGCAGATCATCATGTTGGAGCCGACCATGCGCGTGCCCCACAACGCCTCCGGAACCATGAAGAGCTCTAGCACCACCGCCACAGCCACCAGCAACGGCGCCGCAAGCATCCCTACCATTGCGCGACCCGTTGAGGCACCCGGCGTCGACAAAGCGCGGATCAGGGCGAAGGCGCTGATGGCCAGCACGATGGTGAAAACGAATTTGGACAGGAAGCGCATTGTGTGCGCGGCCACCATGAAGTCGGGGCGCGGGCCGATCGTCAGCATGAAAACAACCGCCGCGATGACAATCGCCGCGCCGGCCGCCAGCCACCAGGCCGAGCGCAGCGGCATCGCCTTGCTGCTTGCATCGGCGTCGAGCGCCTTGATGAGATCCTCGGTCCTCATGTCATTCCCGTCCAAATCGCCTGGCTATCGCGGCCAGGCCGCGATGCAGCGACACACGCACCGCCGTCTCGCTGATGCCGAACTTGGTCGCCGTCTCGCCGATGGAGCGGCCTTCCACCGATACAGCCGAAACCACGGAACGCTGCGCCGGCGGCAGCCCGTCCAGCGCCCGGTTGATGTCGCGCTCGCTGACGGTCTCGGTCTCCGGCTCGGCGAAGGTCTCGGCGATATCGTCGACATCGATCTCGATGCGCCGGCCCCGCCGCCGGAAGGCATCGATCAGCTTGAAGCGGGCGATCGCATAGATCCACGGCAGCACCGGCGCTTCCTGGCGCCAGGTATGCCGCTTCACATGAATGGCCAGCAAGGTTTCCTGCACGACATCCTCGGGATCGACCCCGCCCTGCACGATCTTGCGGCGGACAAAACCGCGCACCAGCGCGGCAATCCGGTGGAGAAAATCGGCATAGGCCTTTTCATCTCCCGCGATCGCGGCTCGCAGCAGCCGGGAAAGCTCGGCCTCGTCCTTGCCGCTCACAAGAGTTCACTCCCCCGATTTTCGTGCCTCGGCACTGATTTGTTACGTGGCCGGCGAAATAATGTCCAAGCCAAACTGCGGGCAAATCACGAAAGTTTGCGGCTGCCCGGCATCGGTGCGGCTATCCCGCCGCCGGCGGCATCGAACCCGCTGGAATCAAGGCAAGGGCTTGATTCGTTTCGCATTCCGAATCCGGCCGGCCGCCGGGAAGACAATTTTCGCGCCGCGCGGAATTATCCGTCCGATACCGACGTTTGTGGCTGTGCGCGGTCAGCAATGTTGACTATCATGGTCAGGTATCGATAGGTGGGCGCGCCAACCCCTAGATCAAGGACTATCCCATGAAATATGCTCTTTCCGCCCTGGCCGGTGCAACCGCGCTGGCCATCAGCCTGATCGGCGGTCCGGCTATGGCCGAGGACGATGGCATCATCGTCTACAATGCCCAGCATGAAAGCCTGGCCAAGGAATGGGCCGAGGGCTTCACCAAGGAAACCGGCATCAAGGTCACGCTGCGCAATGGCGGCGACAGCGACTTTTCCAACCAGATCGTCGCCGAGGGAGCCGCTTCGCCAGCCGACGTGTTCCTGACCGAGAATTCACCGGCCATGGCGCTGGTCGAGGCAGCCGGCCTGTTCGCCCCTGTCGATGCCGACACGCTGGCCCAGGTACCGCAGGACTATCAGCCGTCGACCGGCAAGTGGGTGGGCGTGGCGGCGCGCAGCACCGTATTCGTCTACAACAAGACCAAGCTTAGCGGCGACAAGCTGCCAAAGTCGCTGCTCGACCTTGCCGATCCGAGCTGGAAGGGCCGCTGGGCCGCGTCGCCTTCGGGCGCCGACTTCCAGGCTATCGTCAGCGCGCTGCTGCAGCTCAAGGGCGAGGCCGCCACCGCCGACTGGCTGAAGGCCATGAAGACCAACTTCACCGCCTACAAGGGCAACAGCACGGTGATGAAAGCCGTCAATGCCGGCGAGATCGAAGGCGGTGTGATCTACCACTATTATTACTTCGGCGATCAGGCCAAGACCGGCGAAAACAGCAAGAACGTCGACCTGCACTATTTCAAGAACCAGGATCCGGGCGCGTTCGTCTCGGTTTCGGGCGGCGGCGTGCTGGCCTCGAGCAAGCACCAGAAGGAAGCGCAGGCCTTCCTGAAGTGGGTGACCGGCAAGGGCGGCCAGGACGTGCTGAAGAACGGCACTTCCTTCGAATACGCCGTCGGCAAGGATGCGCAGTCCAATCCGAAGCTGGTGCCGCTCGCCGACCTGCAGGCGCCCAAGGTCGACGCCGCGACGCTGAACTCCAAGAAGGTCACCGACCTGATGACGGCAGCCGGCTTGCTTTAGTTGCCATTCGTCCTAATAAGGACGTTCGACCGTGCTCCCGCGGTAACCCCGCGGGAGCGCTTTGTTTTTCGAGACCTGTCGATGACGGCATGTTCCCTCCCTGGCCGCTCCGGCGGCCGCCTGATTGCCGCCGCTGGAGCGGCAACGGCCCGGCATCTCGACTGATGCGGTCCGCGGTCGATCTTTCGCGCCCAAGCCTGCCTGCGACGGTCCGCCGGCGGGCGCATCGCCGGGTTGCACCGTGGATCGTCGCCGCGGCCGTGTTCGTCTCGCTGCTGGCGCTTGTGCCCCTCGCCTTCATCATCTGGATCGGGATCCAGACCGGATGGGAGACGGTCTCGGCGCTGGTCTTCCGGCCGCGCGTGGGCGAGCTCCTGGTCAACACCAGCCTGCTGGTGTTGCTGGCCGTGCCGATCGCCATCGTACTGTCTGTCGCGCTTGCCTGGCTGACCGAACGCAGCGACCTTCCCGGCGCCCGGCTCTGGGCCTGGTTGTGCGTGGCGCCGCTCGCCATTCCTGCCTTCGTGCACTCCTACGCCTGGATCACCATGGTGCCTGGAATGCATGGCCTGTGGGCCGGCGTGCTGGTGTCGGTGATCGCCTATTTCCCGTTCCTCTATCTGCCGGTGTCGGCTGCGCTCCGCCGGCTCGATCCAGCACTGGAAGACGCGGCCGCGGCACTTGGCCTCGGGCCCTGGCGCATCTTCTGGCGCGTCGTGCTGCCGCAACTAAGGCTCGCCATCTGCGGCGGCTCGCTGCTCGTCGGCCTGCATCTGCTGGCCGAATATGGCCTCTATGTCTTCATCCGCTTCGACACGTTCACCACCGCGATCGTCGACCAGTTCCAGTCGACCTTCAACGGACCCGCCGCCAACATGCTGGCCGGCGTGCTGGTGACTTGCTGCTTCGTTCTGCTCGGTCTCGAGGTCCTGGTGCGCGGCGAGGAGCGTTATGCCCGTGTCGGCTCCGGCGCCGCACGCCACCAGCAACGCATGAGCCTTGGGCGCGCCACCATACCGAGCCTGGCCTTGCTCGCCGCCACCACCCTTTTGACGCTGGGCGTGCCGTTCGTCACCATCGGCCGCTGGCTTGCCGCCGGCGGCGCCGATGTCTGGCGCCTCAACGAGATCGGCCTGGCGCTCGGCCAAACGCTGTTCCTGGCGGTCGCGGGCGCGTTGCTCGCCACCATTGCTGCGATGCCCATGGCCTGGATCTCGATCCGTGCGCCGGGACCGCTGCAGCGGCTGCTGGAGGGTTGCAACTACATCGTCGGCTCATTACCGGGTGTCGTCATCGCGCTGGCGCTGGTCACCATCACCGTGCGCATCGCCTTGCCGCTCTATCAGACCCTGTTCACCATCCTGGTTGCCTATGCCCTCATGTTCCTGCCGCGCGCCCTGGTCAGCCTGCGGGCCTCGATCGCCCAGGCGCCGGTGGAACTCGAGCGTGCCGCGTCCAGCCTCGGCCGGCGCCCGCTCAACGCGCTCTGGTCGACCACGATCCGGCTCTCGGCGCCCGGCGCGGCGGCCGGCATGGCGCTGGTGGCGCTCGGCATCATGAACGAATTGACCGCGACCCAGATGCTGGCCCCGAACGGCACCCGCACGCTGGCGATGGCGTTCTGGTCCTACAGCGGCGAGATCGACTATGCCTCGGCGGCGCCCTATGCCTTCATCATGGTGGCGATGTCGCTGCCGCTGACCTGGCTGCTCTACGTCCAGTCGAAACGGATGGCCGGACGATGAGCTTCCTTGAAATCACCGGTCTTGAAAAGCACTATGGCCCGGTCGCGGCACTTGCCGGCGTTGACCTCGTTGTCGCCAGCGGCAGCCGCACGGCAATCGTCGGCCCCTCCGGTTGCGGCAAGACCACGTTGCTGCGGCTGATCGCCGGCTTCGAGGCGCCGGACCATGGCCGCGTCGTGCTCGACGGCCAGGTGCTGGCCAATGGCGGCGCCGCGGTGCCCGCGCATCGCCGCGGCATCGGCGTCGTGGCGCAGGACGGCGCCCTCTTTCCGCATCTGACCATCGCCGACAATATCGGCTTCGGCATGGACCGTGGCCAGGACAAGCGCACCGAGCGCATCGTGGAACTCGCCTATATCGTGGGATTGGACAAGGCGATCCTCAAGCGCCGCCCGCATGAGCTTTCCGGCGGCCAGCAGCAGCGCGTGGCGCTCGCCCGCGCCATGGCGATGAAGCCCAGGCTGATGCTGCTCGACGAGCCGTTCTCGGCGCTCGACACCGGCCTGCGCGCCTCGATGCGCAAGGCGGTGGCCGAACTGCTGGAGGCAGCGGGCATCACCACCATCCTGGTCACGCACGACCAGGCCGAGGCGCTGTCCTTCGCCAGCCAGGTGGCGGTCATGCGCGACGGCAAATTCTCGCAGGTCGGCACGCCTCGCGACCTCTATCTCAGGCCCAAGGACAGGATGATCGCCGAGTTCCTCGGCGATGCGATCATCCTTCCGGCAAGCGTCTCCGGCGGTTTCGCCAACTCACCGCTGGGCCGCATCGCCGTCGACACGCCGGACAGCCGCGACGTCGCCCGCATCATGCTGCGACCCGAACAGATCGGGCTGAAAAGGACCTCGCGCGAGGGCATGTCGGGCACCCCGGACATGCTGTTCGGCGAAGTGACGGAATCGGAATTCGCCGGCTCGACATGCACGATCGCAGTGCGGCTTCTGAACAATGCCGATCCGCCGGATGCAGCCGCGATCGGCGGCACGCCGCTGATCCTGCGCAAATCGGGCATGGACGCGCCGGCGGTGGGCGAGATCGTGCGGCTGACCGTATCCGGGAAGGCCCACGTCTTCGTCTGAGATCCCGGTGCGGACCCTGGTCGTGCTGGCGATGTCGCTCACCGGGCGCCGGGATAGAGGGTTCAGCCTGTCTTGCGACGCATGAAGCGCAGTGTGCCCAGCTCGGACGAGAAGCCCCATCTCTCGTAGAAGGGCTCCATCTCCGGCAAGCAATACAGTTCGAAATGGGCGACATTCGACAGCGAGGGGTGACGAACGATGGCTTCCATCAGATAGGCGCCAAGCTGATGCCCGCGATGGTCCTTCCTGACGATGACGTCGAAGATCAACGCCTTGATCGTGTAGTCGGTCAGCACGCGGGCATATCCGACAAGCTCGCCCTCGCCGCCGGTGATGCCGAGATTGAGGGATGATCCCTCCACCACTTGTGCGGTCTGTGCCGGGGTTCTGCCCTTGGTCCACCATTCCTGCTCATAGAGCCGCTGCAACTCGACCAGATGCGACGGCTCCAGCGCCGATATGAGCCGATAGGGGGACGGGAGCGTGTCGGCGCCGTGCCTGGCATTCGAATGCGTCATCTGTCCTCCACGGATCGCTGTAGATAATGGCTCAATTCAGCTGTCAGCATAGCTTCGGGCCGGGTTCGTGTCGGCATGGAGCGCAAGAACGGAAACAATTGCCGCCTGGCGATTTCAAGGATGCGCCGCAACTCGGCTACCGGGCTCGGATGTTCGTCCACCCGCAGGTCGCAGATCGGAACTTCGCTGCCTGATCCCGCCACCTTGAGCGCGGCCGATTGCTTGCCGCGCTTGTCGCCGCCCTTGGATTGGCCCGCCTCCAGGGCCACCATCAGACGATCCGTGAGTTCCAGATTGGAAGCGCCGCAGAAGGCGTCCGCCATCGCATCGAGGACCAGCTCGCCCGACAGCATGTTGCCGGCAATGGCGAAACCGTCACCTGTCCGGTGTCCGTGGGACGCAACGCACTCCCGCCCGGTAAATGCCCAGGAGCCGCCCCCGGCGTCGACCACGAGCAGCTGCCGCATTTCACGCTGGGGGTCGGTGCGCAGCAGCACGTCACAGACAGATCGCGCAGGCAGACCTTCGGCCAGAAGGCGCTGACCGTCGATCCCGAAGTAGAAATTGTTGAACGACTGCGTCGACAGCGCCCCGTACCGGGTGACGAAAGGACAGATCGCGCCGCCCGCGGGAATTGCCGTCGACGTCGCGACACCCAACTCGCCCGTGGCCTGGCAGCGCGCGACGATTGTGAATGTTCCTGTCAGCACGTCCACCCCTTTCCCTATTGACGAGGTTTAATTGCCATGTTCTGATAATGTCAATTCTAATATTGATATGGTGTCAATTGAAATGACAGAGATGAACCGAACCGATGAAAAGCGCCCCTGGGACAAGCATTATTCGGCCGACCGCATCGACATCGTGATCGACACACCCATTCTGCGGGTCTTGGACGCCGGCTTCGCTCCGGGACAACAGGTGCCGTGGCATCGGCACACGAACGTCATCGACCATTTCTGGGTGATCGCGGGAAGACTTCGCGTCGAAACCCAGGCTCCGGATCAGTCGTTCGATCTCGGCGCGGGAGGATACTGCGCCGTGTCCCCGGGATGCGAGCACCGCGTCACCAACATCGGCGGCGACACATGTCACTTCATCAATCTCCAGGGCTTCGGCGCATACGACTTCATTCGCCCCGGCACGGCGGAGGCCGATCATGAGCGGTGATTTCAAGGATCCGCGCGAGCCCGGCCCGGCGCTTCGCGTCAAGGCTCTCGAAGAGTTGCTGAGCGCCAAGGGCATCATCGACCCGGCGGCGCTCGATGTGCTGGTCGACACCTACGAGACGAAGGTCGGGCCGCATATCGGCGCAAGGGTCACGGCGCGCGCCTGGGTCGACCGGGATTTTCGCCAGCGCCTGCTGGAGGACGGCGCCCAGGCTATCGGCGAGATGGGCTTCGGCGGCATGCAGGGCGAGGACCTGATGTTCCTCCCCAACGAGCCGGGCGTTCACAACATGATCGTCTGCACGCTCTGCTCCTGCTATCCTTGGGCGGTGCTTGGGCTGCCGCCAACCTGGTACAAATCGGCGCCCTATCGCTCACGCGCCGTGTCCGATCCCCGGGGCGTCCTGAGGGAATTCGGGGTCGACCTTGGCAACGACGTCGAGGTCAGGGTCTGGGATTCGACCGCCGAGCTCCGTTACGTCGTACTTCCGGAGCGGCCAGCGGGGACCGAGGGCTGGTCGCAGGACAGGCTTGCGGCGATCGTTACCCGCGACGCGCTTATAGGGACCGGCTTGATCCGCGCTCCCGATGGCGCCGGCGCGCCGGCGCCATGAACGGGCTTCACGACATTGGCGGGATGCATGGCTTCGGCCCGATCCTGCGTGACGAGCACGAGGCCCTGTTTCCCGAACACTGGGAGTGCCGGGCATTCGCATTGCTGATCGCGGTGATCGCGAGCGGCGCCCTGAGCATGGACGAGGCGCGCGACGGCGTCGAACGCATGGACCCCCTGCTCTACCTCCGGACGATCCATGCCGGCGAAAGCTACTATTGGCGGTGGCTGTGCGCGACCGAGATCCTCCTCGAGCGCAAAGGCATCGTAACGGCGGCTGAACGGCACAACAGCAGGCCTGGCGCCGGCAACGTGCCTGCCGGGCTCGCACTATCGTGCCTGAAAGCCGAGGATGTTCCCGAACGGGTCGCCAGGCGCGGATCCGCCAGGCTGGGTATGGGAGCGCCGGCGCAGTTCTCGGTTGGCGACCGGGTCCAGGCGCGCAACCTTCATCCCGAAGGGCATACCCGGCTGCCGCGATATGTCCGGGGCCGCACGGGGCGGATCGAGCGGGATCACGGTGTATTCAGCTTTCCCGACACATCCGCCGCGGGGCTCGGTCCGAAGCCGCAGCATCTCTACCTGGTCCGGTTCGAAGCCGCTGAGCTGTGGGGCGGCGAGCCGGGTCCGGGCGCGGTCCTGGTCGATCTCTGGGACGATTATCTGGAGCCATCCGATGAACGAGACACATGACGTTCGACTTCCCGAAGACGGAAAATCCGTCTTCGACGAACCCTGGCAGGCCAGGGCCTTCGCCATGGCAGTATCGTTGAGCCGCGACGGCCTTTTTGCATGGGAAGAGTTCGCCACGGCACTTGGCGCCGAAATCAATCGGCGTGGCGCTGACGAACCCTATTACAATTGCTGGCTCAGCGCCCTGGAAAGCCTGCTCGATGGCCGTCGGCTTGCCGATCGGGGCGACGTTGCGGGTCTCGCCAAACGCATGGCGACAATTCCCGCGGGCCATCACCATCACGACCATGACGATCACCCCCCGCGGCACAAGGCGCGGCCTGTCGCGATCGCCTGAGGCGATGAAAGCAACTCCAGCAACGGCGTGAAACAGTTCCTGCCATTGCGCCAGAGCTGAATGAAGGCGCTTGGCCGCCTTCAGGCGAATGCGATTGCCAGTGATGGCGCCGTCCTCCGATCGCTCCCGGTCCCAGACGGACTTCAACGTCACAGCGCGGCTGGCCACTGCTTTCGAATTTTCGAACTGCCTGAGCGGCGCTCCATTCGACTTCGGTGCAGCCAGCCCGGCAGCGTCACCGTCGGCGGGTGGCGCTCACATTGATAGCATATCAATATACAGATTGACTGCATTCATGTCGGGGTATTCTATCTTCGAGAGGGTGGCAATCACGGCTGCGGCGTCAGGATGGGGATAAGCATGCAAGCACAGGTAACCGGCATCGAGCTCGACGCGGCACAGCAGGCCTCGCCAACCATCCAGAGCAAAAGCGCACGCCGGGCGATCATGGCGGCCGGTCTTGGTCACATGCTCGAATGGTACGAGTTCACTATCTACGGCTACATGGCGCTGACGATCAGCAGGAAATTCTTTCCGGCGAACGAGACGACGTCCCTGCTGCTGACATTCGCGACATTTGGCCTGGGCTTCGTCGCGCGACCGCTCGGTGGCATCGTGCTGGGCAGGCTCGGAGACTTGTGGGGCCGCAAGCCCGTCATGCTTGTCACCTTCTTCATCATGGCGCTGTCGACCCTGGCGATGGGACTTTTGCCGACCTTCGAGACCGTGGGGATCGCCGCGCCGGTCATGCTTGTCCTGGTTCGCCTCCTTCAAGGTTTCTCGCTTGGCGGCGAATGGGCCGTGGCCGCCGCGTTCATGGTCGAATGGGCGCCCGACCGGAAGCGCGGCCTCTACGGCAGCTTCAACCAGCTCAGCGCTTCGGTTGGCATCCTGCTGGGATCGTTCACGGCCGCGGCCATCAACTCGCTCGTGGACGCGGCAACGATCGATGCCGGCGCGTGGCGCATACCTTTCCTGCTGGGCATCGTGCTTTTGCCGGTCGGTTTCTATGTCAGGCGTTCGGTCGGCGAAACGCCGGCTTTCGAAGCAAGCCGCAGCGTTCCGAAGCCTGCCGCCGCGGCTTCGGGGTCCTTCACAAGGGCTCTGCAGGTGCTGGGGCTGGCGTCGGCCTGGTCCGTCGAGTTCTACATCTTTCTGTCGTACCTGCCGTCCTTCTCGCAACGCCAGTTGGGCATGTCGGCAAGCACGGCGCTCTGGGCGAATACGGCCGGCCTGATCGTCTACACGCTCTGCCTGCCGGTGACCGGCCATCTGTCGGACCGGTTTGGCCGAAGGATCGTGCTGGCGGTCGGCTGCATGGCGTTCGCCGCTTTGACCTATCCGCTGTTCTTCTTCATGCTCTCGGGCATCGGCGTCTGGACACTCGTCGCCATCCAGATCCTCTTCGGCGTGTCCCTGGCCGCGATCTCGGGACCGGCCACGGCGGCGCTGACCGAGATATTCCCGACGCACAATCGCTCTTCCTGGCTTTCGGCCGTCTACAGCATCGCGGTCGCGCTGGCAGGCGGATTCGCGCCCTTTGTCGCCACCTGGCTCATTTCACTGACCGGGCACGCCATCGCGCCGACCTTCTACGTGATCGGCGCCTCGCTGCTTGGACTTCTGACGATCGCCACCATGCGGGAGACCGCCCACGAGCGTCTCTCCTAGAGCAGGATGATGTTGATCGCGATCGTGCTCTAGGCCGGCTCGGGCACGGACGCCTTGAAGACATCGAGGCGGCCGCCTGTCTCCGATGCGTAGAAATGCATGTCGTCGGCGGAAAACTTCAGCCAGACCGTGCTGCCGGGCTCTGGGTGGATGGCCTCCGACGTCATCACCGAGAACGGCGAGCCGTCGAGATCGACATAGATCACCCGCCCGGCGCCCAGTTCCTCGACAAGGTCGACGGTGGCGTCGAGCGCGCCTGATGTGCCGGGCGCCACCAGCCGGACCGCTTCCGGCCGAACGCCCATCGCCACCTTCGTGCCGACCGGCAGGCCCGCGCGCGGGACGGCGAGACGCCGGCTGCCGCCGAGCAACGACAGCCCGTCGAGTTCCACCGTGCCCTCCAGCATGTTCATCGCCGGCGCACCGACGAAGGTCGCGACGAAGCGGCTGGCGGGACGCGTGTAGATTTCACCCGGCGTGCCGACCTGCTCGACGCGGCCGCCATTCATCACCACCAGCCGGTCGGCCAGCGTCATCGCCTCGACCTGGTCGTGGGTGACGAAGACGGATGTCGCGTTGAGCCGGCGGTGCAGCTTGCGGATCTCGGAGCGCATCTGCACGCGCAGCTTGGCATCGAGGTTGGACAGCGGCTCGTCGAACAGGAACACTTTCGGCTCGCGGATCATGGCGCGGCCCATGGCGACGCGCTGCCGCTGGCCGCCCGAAAGCGCCATCGGCTTGCGGTCGAGCAGATGTTCGAGTTCCAGCGTGCGGGCGACCGCCTGGATGCGCTGGGTGCGTTCGGCGGCGGGAACACCGGCCACCTTGAGCGAATAGCCGATGTTCTGGGCGACACTCATATGCGGGTAGAGCGCGTAATTCTGGAACACCATCGCGCAACCGCGCTCACGTGGCTCCAGCTGGTTGACCACGGTGCCGTCGATGGCGATCGTGCCGTCGGAAATCTCCTCCAGTCCCGCGATCATGCGCAGCAGCGTGGACTTGCCGCAGCCGGACGGCCCGAGGATGACCACGAATTCACCCGAAGCGAAGTCGAGATCGACGCCATGCACGACTTGCGTCTTGCCGTAGTTCTTCCTGACGCCGCGAATGGTGATGGAGGCCATGGTTCCGTCTCCTTATTTTTCAGTGGCGATCAGGCCGCGCACGAACCAGCGCTGCATCAGGACCACCAGGATCATCGGCGGCAGCATGACGATCAGCGTGCCGGCCATGGCGATGTGCCATTCCGGCGAGCCGCCGACATTGGGAATGAGCTGTTTCAACTCGGTGACCGCCATCGCGTGCGATTGGTCCGTCGTGATCAGCAGCGGCCACAGATATTGGTTCCAGGCCCATAGAAACATGATGGTGCCGAGCGCGGCCATGTTGTTGCGCGACAGGGGCAGCAGGATATCGATGAAGAAGCGCAACGGGCCGGCTCCGTCCATGCGCGCCGCCTCGGTCAGTTCATCCGGCACGGTCAGGAAGAACTGCCGATAGAGGAACGTGCCGGTGGCGGTGGCAACCAGCGGCAGGATGAGGCCGCTATAGGAATTGAGCAGCCCAAGGCTGAGCGAGACCTGCACACCCGATATCTTTTCGATCAGCCAGGAGAGGCCGGTCACGTCCATGATCGCCTGGTAGGGTTCGAGCACGTTGGCCACAACCGCGTAAGTCGGCACGATGCGCACTTCGAGCGGCAGCATCAGCGTGATGAAGATCAGCCAGAACATCAGCATCCGACCGGGAAAGCGGAAATAGACGATCGAGAAGGCCGTCAGCGCCGAGACGATGACCTTGCCGATGGCGGTGCCGCCGGCCACGATGAAGGAGTTGAGCAGCTTGGGACCGAGATCGGCCGTAACCCAGGCCGTCTTGATGTTGATCCAGAAATCGCTGCCGGGCAGCAGCGACATCGGCACGTCGTTGACATCCTTGAGATTGTGCGACGCCGCGATCGTCACGATGACGAACGGCGCGATGCAGAAGACGAAGCCGGCGAACAGGATCAGATGCGTGAAGAAATTGAGGAAAGGCGTGCGCTCGACCATGGCGGTTCACCTGTAATGCACGCGCCGCTCGAGAAAGCGGAACTGGAAGATGGTGAGCAGGATGATGAGCAGCATCAGGATGATGCTCTGCGCGGCGGCGCCCGAGTAATCCAGGCCTTTGAAACCGTCCGAATAGATCTTGTAGACCATCAGGTTGGTCGCGTTCGCCGGACCGCCTGATGTCATGATGTCGACGATGCCGAAGGAATCCTGGAAGCTTTCGGTGATGTTGATGACCAGCAAGAAGAAGATCGTCGGCGTGATGAGCGGAAACTGGATGTCCCAGAACCGCCTGATGACGCCCGACCCGTCCATCGCCGCCGCCTCGATCAGCGAACGCGGGATGGCCTGGAACGCGGCCAGGAAGAAGATGAAATTGTATCCGACATATTTCCACGAGAAGGCGACGATGATCGAGGCCATGGCATCCGTGCCATCGAGACCAGGATCCCAGATCCCGGGCCACATCTGGTTGACGACGGAAAGGAACCCAGCTTCCGGCGCCAGGATGAAGCGGAAGGCCAACGCCAGTGCGGGCGCGGCTATGCCGTAGGGCCAGATCAGCACCACGCGATAAAGCCACGAACCGGCAAGCTGCCGGTCGGTCAACGCGGCAAGAACGAGCGCGATGAACATCGCCAGGCCGGTGCTGATGCCGGCGAAGACGAGACTGGCCGATACCGAGCGCCAGTAGTCCGGATTGGCCAGGATCGAACGGAAATTGTCGAGCCCGACCCAGATGTTGCCGCCGCCCCAGGGCTGCTGAAGCGTGAGCGACCAGTACACCGCCTGGCCGGCCGGCCAGTAGAAGAACGTGAAGATCAGGATGAGCTGCGGCACCGCGAACAGGATGCCGATCGTCCATTTGCTGAAGGTGACGCGTTTTTCCATCGGTCCGCCGATGCCGCTTAGCGGCCAGTCACGTTTTTGCATTTAATACGCGAAACGGCTGCCCGTCGACTCGACGCAAACACGTCGACGGGCAGCCGGAAAGTCGCGGTGATCAGGGCAGGGTCTTGCCCGGATAGGTCTGCTGGAAGCGATCGAGGATGGCGTCGCCATTCTTGACCAGCGTATCGAGGCCTTCCTGGACGCTGACCTTGTTGGCGAAGATCGCCTGCATCTGCGTGCCGAACTCGGCGCGGATCTGGGTGAAGTTGCCCAGCCGGATGCCGCGGGTGATTTCGGTCGGTTCGGACGCGGTCAGGCTGGCGATCGCGACTTCACGGCCCTTGTAGGGCGCCTTGTCGTAGAACCCCTGGCCCTTCATGTAGTCGAAGCCCGACTTGGTCACCGGGATGTAGCCGGTGTTGGTCGACCAGAACAAAGCCGTCTTGGGATCGTGGATGAAGTTGAGGAAGGCGGCAGCGCCCTTGTATTCCGCATCCGACTTGCCCGAAAGGACCCACAGCGAAGCGCCGCCGACCAGCGAATTCTTGCGCTCGGTGCCGGCATAGACCGGCAGTTCGGCGACATCCCAGTTCATGCCTTCTTTCTGCGTGCGGCCGACAGTGCCGTGGTCGCCGACCGAGGTCAGGATGACCTGGCAGGTGCCCGTCGCGAAGGCCTGAACCATGTCCTGGCCGAGATCCTTGGACTTTATTTTGATCAGGCCGGCATCATACCACTTCTTGAGGTCGGTGACGTACTGGACGAACTTGGTCTTGTTGACTTCCAGGCGGGCGTCGAGGCCGTCATAGCCGTTGTTCTTGGTGGCGATCGGCTGGTTGTGGATGGCCGAGAACTGCTCCATCAGCTGCCAGCTTTCGTTGGCCGAGATGTTGATCGCCATCGGGCATTCGTAGCCGGCGTCCTTCATCGCCTTGAGGTCGGCGCCGACGTCTTCCCAGGTCTTGGGCGCTTCGGTCTTGCCGATCTTGGCGAAGGCATCCTTGTTCCAGTACATCAGCGCGGTCGACGAATTGAAGGGGAAGGACAGCATCTCGCCCTTCGAGGTAGCGTAATAGCGCGCAATGCCGGGGAAGTAGTCGGCGTAGTCGATCTTGTAGCCGTTCTCTTCCATCAGCTTGTCGGCGGGCTTGTAGGCGCCAGACAGCATCATCGTCGCGGTGCCGACGTCATAGACCTGGACGACGGTCGGCTGCTTGCCGGCGCGGAAGGCGGCGATCGTGTTCTGCAGCGTGGCGTCGTAATTGCCCTGGCTGGTGCAGACGACTTCGTAGTCCTTCTGCGATTCGTTGAAGTTCTTGCACATCGTGTCGACAACCCGGGCGAGGTCGCCGGAAAGGCCGAACCAGAAGTCGAATTTTACCGGCTCCGCGAAGGCGGGCATCGCCAGCAGGGAGCTGAGCGCGCCGGCGGCAAGGGCAGCAACGCCCCGCTTGATGATGGTCATGGTTTTTCCCTCTTGAGTGGATGGTGACAAGGGTTCTTGCGCAAGTCCTCGCCCGCTCTCTTAGAGAAGGTATGTGACAGTTCTGCTGTGGGGCCGGGGCCTTTGCACAGCTGTTCGTTTCCTCCCCTACGGCAGTTTGGCCGGCATCAAAACATCCGCCCGGCATCCAGGTATCTAGGACAGCGGCCGAGGGCGTAAAGGCCATGAAATGGTGAGGACGATCATCCGGCTAAGGAGCCAATGGAGCGTTGGCGCCATGGCTGGCCGTGGTGCCCGCACCTTCCGGCCAAGGCCTCGGGCCGATCACGAAACCCGGCACCGGCGGTTTGCGTGAGTGGCGGACATCGCCGGAAGACGCGGCTCGCCTCCACCCGATGATCCCGCCGTCCGTCAGCGCCCCTGCGCCTGGAAAGCACGCTACGGTTGCAGAAGACTTCATCGATCCTTCAATGACCAAGCATTACTCAGTCATATTTCGTTTTTTATTTCCGGCGGATCGGGGAAAACAAGATGTTGACGGTCTACAACTGTATCGTGAACCAGCACGATCTGAGGCTGGTCGCGCTCGCCGCATTGATTTGCGGAATTTCCTGCTTCTCGGCCGCCAACCTGCTTCAGCACATTGGCCGTTCGACTGACCGCAACCGGCTCGCCTGGCTGATGATCGCAGCCACTTCGACCGGCTTTGGCATCTGGGCAACGCACTTCATCGCCATGCTTGCCTTCACGCCCGGCATACCCAGCGCCTACGATCCGGAACTTTCAGCGCTTTCGCTCGCGGCCTCGGTCATGCTGACGGCGGCCGGCATGTGGATCGCCACCTTGCGCAACGAACTCGACTATCATCTCGTCGGCGGCGCGGTGCTGGGCGGCGGCATCGCCGCCATGCACTACATCGGCATGGCGGCATTCGAGGTGCAAGGCCGGATCGAATGGAACCTGATGCTTGTCGGCGTTTCGCTGCTGGCCGGCGTCACACTGGCGGCGCTGGCTCTGCGCGTCGTCCTGCGCCGCCCCTCATTCCCGGCGGCATGCGCCAGCGCGGTGCTGCTGACGCTGGCGATCTGCACCTTGCATTTCATCGGCATGGGTGCGGTCGCCATCTTTCCCGATTCATCGATCGCCATATCCGAGTACACGATCGCGCCGACCTCGCAGGCTTTCGCCGCCGCGGCCGCCACGCTGGTGATCCTGGTGCTGGCGGCATCGGCGTTGTGGATCGATCTGCGCTTTCGCCGCCAAAGGCTCGAGGTCGAGCGCATGCATGGCCTGGCCAATGCCGCCGTCGAGGGGCTGATCGTCTGCGACGGCAGCCGTATCGTCAGTGCCAATGACAGCATGGGCAAGCTGACCGGCACAGCCGCGGCAGCCCTGAACGGCAAAGACCTGGACGATCTCTTCGATGAACGCGTCGCATCCGATGTGGCTGGTATCGAGGGTCAGCCACGAGAGGCCGAATTGAGGAGCCGCGACGGGACGAGGATTCCCGTCGAGCTGATCGCCCGCGGCATCGACTATTGCGGCAGGCCACACAACGTCATCGCCGTGCGCGACATACGCGAACGCAAAAAGGCCGAGGAGGAGATCCTGCGGCTTGCCCATTTCGATCCGCTGACGGGGCTTGCCAATCGCCGCTCCTTCTCCAGCCGTCTCGACGCGGAGATTGCATCGATGAAGCGCGTGGCGAGCGCCGAGCCGGGCGTCAGAGGCAGGCATCTCGCGCTTCTGCTGCTCGACCTCGACCGTTTCAAGGAGGTGAACGACCTCTACGGCCACGGCGCTGGCGACGCGATGTTGCAAAAGGTCGCAAGCTGTGCCGGCGGTGTCCTGCGCCACGGGCAGCTGCTCGCGCGCCTGGGCGGCGACGAATTCGCCATCATCGTCCCGAACCTGCCCGACCCGCAGGCGGCCGGCCGTATCGCGGCGTCAGTGCTTGCCGCCATGCGCGAGGAAAACCGCGCCGCCGTCGGCGGCGGCCTGGTCTCGGCCAGCATCGGCATCGCGATCTATCCGCTGGATGCCGAGGACCAGACCAGCCTCATCAGCCATGCCGATACCGCACTCTACCGCGCCAAGACGGAAGGCCGGGACACATACCGCTATTTCGAGGCCTCGATGGGCGCCGAGGCCCGCGACAAGCGCGTGATGGAGCATGAACTGCGCCAGGCCGTGGTGCGCGGTGAATTCTACCTCGTCTACCAGCCGCAGAAGGAAATCAGCAGCGGCAGGATGGTCGGCTTCGAGGCGCTGATCCGCTGGCGCCACCCCGAGCGCGGCGACGTTTCCCCGGCCCTTTTCATTCCGGTTGCCGAGGACAGCGGCGCCATCGGCCAGATAGGCGACTGGGTGCTCGAGGCGGCCTGCGAGGAAGCCGCCCGCTGGGAGAACCCGCTGACGATCGCCGTCAACGTCTCCGCGGTGCAGCTTCACAACCCCAATTTCAGCCGCAAGGTCCATGAAACCCTGCTTAAGTCGGGACTGGCTCCAGCCAGGCTGGAGCTCGAGATCACCGAAACCGCGCTGGTGAAGGACATGCCGCGCGCGCTGGCAACCCTGCGGCAGGTCAAGGCGCTGGGTGTGCACGTGGCGATGGACGACTTCGGGACCGGCTACTCCTCCCTGTCGAACCTGCGCGCCTTTCCCTTCGACAAGATCAAGATCGACGCCTCCTTCATCAAGGCGGTCGACACGAACGGCCAGGTCGCGGCGATCGTGCGCGCCGTGCTGGGGCTGGGGCGCGGTCTCGGCCTGCCGGTGCTGGCCGAGGGCGTCGAGACGCTTGGCGAATTGAAGTTCCTGGATGCCGAGGCCTGCGAGATCGGCCAGGGCTATTATCTCGGCAAACCGGCCCCGATCGAGGCGTTCGACGATCTGACCGGCCACGGCAAGCGCACGCCCGACGCGCCCGCTCCCCGCGAGCGGCGGCCTGCTATATCAAGGCAGCGCGTGCGCTCGGCCTGAAGCCGTCGCGAGGCCGGTCATGAGCCAAGGGCTGTCTCGACCAGCCGTTTGGCGTCGGGGCCGGCCCATTCCGCCGGACCGTTCATATGAGCGATCAGGCAGCCTTCGCCGTCGATCAGCATGGTGACCGGCAGGCCCAGCGCCAGGCCGCGCGCCTTCAGGTCGTTGAACAGCGCCATCGTCGAATCCCGGTAGTAGCCAAGTGTGTGCACCCCGGTATCGGCGAGGAACTTCTTCGGCTTCACATCATCGCCGGCGTCGACATTGACTGCGACGACCTCGAAGGCACCGCTGCCCTTTTCCTTCTGCAGCGCGTCGAGCGCCGGCATTTCGGCACGGCACGGCGCGCACCACGTCGCCCAGAGGTTCAGCAGCACCGTCTTGCCGGCATGGTCGGCGATGGTCATCGGCTTGCCGTCAGGGCCCTTGAAGGCCAGGCTCCTCATCGATTGCGGCGGATCGGCCGGCAAAAGTGCGGCGACCTCGCCGGTGGCGGAGGCCGCGACCTTCTTGGCGCGGTCGCTCTTGGCGGCGCAGGCGACATCGTCCTTGCTGTCGCCGGCCGTCGCTTGCGGCGCGGCATTGTTGCCAGACCGGCTCTCGCTGACATATACCGCCACCGCGCCGGCCAGCGCTCCCGCCACCAGGGCGGCGAGGATCAGGCGCGGGGCCGGGAAAAATCTGTTTCCGTCTGCCATGTTCTCACAACTGCTCCGAAGTACGGGTTTTATAGCGATGAGCGACAAGAAGACCAGCAACCAGATGTGGGGCGGACGATTTGCCTCGGGTCCGGCCGCGATCATGGAAGCCATCAACGCGTCGATCTCGTTCGACCGCAAGCTCTACGCACAGGACATCAGAGGCTCGATCGCCCATAGCCAGATGCTGGCGCAAACGGGCATTATTTCGGCGGCCGATCAAGAAAAAATCGCCGACGGGCTGAACACGATCCTGAAGGAGATCGAGGCCGGCAGCTTCGAGTTTTCGACGAAGCTGGAAGACATCCATATGAATGTAGAGGCCCGCCTCGCCGATCTGATCGGCCCGGCCGCCGGCCGCCTGCACACCGCCCGCTCGCGCAACGACCAGGTTGCGGTCGACCTCAGGCTCTGGGTCAAGGACGAATGCTTCCGCGTCGCGGAGGCGCTGAAAGGACTGATCAAGGCATTGCTCGAACGGGCCGAGGAACACGCGGCGACCGTAATGCCGGGCTTCACCCACATGCAGGCGGCGCAGCCCGTGACCTTCGGCCATCATTGCATGGCCTATGTCGAGATGTTTTCGCGCGACCTGTCGCGCGTGCGCGACGCCATCGAACGCATGGACGAGAGCCCACTGGGCGCGGCCGCGCTCGCCGGCACCAGTTTCCCGATCGACCGCCACCAGACGGCAAAAGCGCTCGGCTTCCGCGAGCCGATGCGCAATTCGCTCGACAGCGTTTCGGACCGTGATTTCGCGCTCGAGTTTCTCGGCATGGCGGCGATCTGCGCCACGCATCTGTCGCGGCTCGCCGAGGAGATCATCATCTGGTCGACGCCGCAGTTCGGCTTCATCAGGCTGTCGGACTCATTCTCCACCGGCTCCTCCATCATGCCGCAGAAGAAGAACCCCGACGCCGCCGAACTGGTGCGCGGCAAGACCGGCCGCGTCAACGGCCATCTTGTCGGCCTGCTGACGGTGATGAAGGGCATGCCTTTGACCTATGGCAAGGACATGCAGGAAGACAAGGAATCGGTGTTCGACGCCGCCGAGACGCTGGACCTGATGCTGGCCGCGACGACGGGCATGGTTTCCGACATGACCGTCAACCCGGCGGCCATGAAGAAGGCCGCCGGGTCCGGCCACGCCACGGCAACCGACCTCGCCGACTGGCTGGTGCGCACTTTGGGCCTGCCATTCCGCGAGGCCCATCACGTCACCGGTCGCGCGGTGGCGCTGGCCGAAGAGAAGAAGGTGAGCCTGGAGAAGCTTTCCCTGGAGGATCTGCGGTCGATCAATCCGGGCATCACGGCCGACATATTCTCGGTTCTGGCGGTGCAGAACTCGGTCAAGAGCCGGACCAGTTTCGGCGGCACCGCGCCGTCGGAGGTAAGAAAGCAGATCCGCTATTGGAAAAAGCGCATCGCAAAGGCCTGATATCGGCCGTTGCGACCGCAACAGCCCGCGCATTGCGGCAGCAACATCCCAGATGTTGCCAGTGGCAATATCCGGGGTGCAATACACCGAGAACTCGGCTAAAAGCGGCGGCTGGCAAATGTTTCGGACGGATGGATCGATGACCGGAAGCAGGATTTTGGTGACGCTGACGCTGCTGGCGGCAATGGCCGCCGTGACCGCCTGCGGCCGCAAAGCCGGTCTCGACACGCCTTACGAGGCGGCGGTCCAGGCCCGCAAGGATGCTGAAAAGGCCCACCAGCCTGTGCCGCCGGAGCCGGAAAAACCGGTCCAGGACAAGAAGTTCATCCTCGACCCTCTGATCTAGAGGCCAGGAGACCGGGTTCGTCTTTCCGAACCCGATCTCATTGCGCTCCAACTTTCCGGAACCACTACCGTGAACCATTTCGACTACCGCGACGGCGTGCTGCATGCCGAGGACGTGGCGATCCCTGATATCGCCGCCCAGGTCGGCACGCCCTTCTACTGCTATTCGACGGCGACGCTGACCAGGCACTATCGCGTTTTCGCCCAGGCCTTCGCCGGGCTGGACGCCTTGGTCTGTTATGCCATGAAGGCCAATTCCAACCAGGCGGTGCTGCGGACCCTGGCCAGGCTGGGCGCCGGCGCCGACGTGGTCTCGGAAGGCGAATTGCGCCGCGCGCTGGCCGCGGGCATTCCGGCCGGCAAGATCCTGTTCTCGGGCGTCGGCAAGACGGCGCGTGAAATGGACTTCGCGCTTCAAGCCGGCATCCTCTGCTTCAATGTCGAATCCGAGCCGGAGCTCGAGCTACTTTCCGCCCGCGCCACGGCGCTCCGCAAGGTGGCGCCGGTTTCGCTGCGCATCAACCCGGATGTCGATGCCAAGACCCACAGGAAGATCTCCACTGGGAAGGCCGAGAACAAGTTCGGCATACCGTGGCAGCGGGCGCGGCAGGTCTATGCCCGCGCGGCCGAGCTTCCCGGCATCAAGGTAACCGGCATCGATACCCATATCGGTAGCCAGATCACCGAACTTCAGCCCTTCGACGACGCCTTTGCCCTTCTGGTGGAGCTGGTCGGCGCGCTGCGCGCCGACGGCCACGCGATCGACCATGTCGACCTCGGCGGCGGCCTCGGCATTCCCTATCGCGTCGACAACAACCCGCCGCCTCTCCCAGATGCCTATGCCCAGATTGTCAGGAAGCACGTCACCAAGCTTGGGCTGAAGGTGATGTTCGAGCCGGGCCGGCTGATCGTCGGCAACGCCGGCATTCTGGTCTCCGAAGTGATTTTCGTGAAGGAAGGCGACGCCAAGAACTTCCTCGTCGTCGACGCCGCCATGAACGATCTGATCCGGCCGACGCTCTATGACGCCTTCCACGACATCAGGCCGGTCGTGCAACCGCCTGCCGACACGCCGCGCATGATGGTAGACGTCGTCGGCCAGGTCTGTGAGACCGGCGATTATCTCGGCCTCGACCGCGATCTGCCAAGACTGAAGGCCGGCGATCTCGTCGCCGTCTCCACCGCCGGCGCCTACGGCGCGGTGCAGGCCGGCACCTACAACACTCGCTTGCTGGTGCCAGAGGTGCTCGTCGACGGCGACCGGTTCCATGTCGTACGCCCGCGCTTGACCTATGACGACCTGCTCGGGCTGGATTCGGTTCCGGACTGGCTGAAATAGCCGCAAGGACTTCTCAGGGAGCAAACCGTGCCAGAAATCACCGTCACCCGCGAGCGCATTGCCGCGATGGAACCGCGCATCCGCCCCTACATCAGGCATACGCCGGTGCTGCGCGTCGATATGGCCGATTTCGACCGGCCGCCGCTAGCGGTCGACCTCAAGCTCGAATGCCTGCAGCATTCGGGCTCGTTCAAGGCGCGCGGCGCCTTCACCAACCTGCTGGAAAGGCCGGTTCCCCAGGCCGGCGTCGTCGCCGCGTCGGGCGGCAATCATGGCGCCGCCGTCGCCTATGCCGCCATGCGGCTTGGCCACAAGGCGACCATCTTCGTTCCCGAAGTGAGCCCGCAGGCCAAGCTGGACCGCATTCGCGGCTACGGCGCCGATCTGGTTGTCGGCGGTGCCCGCTATGCCGAGGCGCTGGCTGCCAGCGAAGCCTTCGCGCAAAAGACCGGCGCCTTGCAGATCCACGCCTTCAACCAGGAGGAGACGCTGGTCGGCCAAGGCACGCTCGGGCTCGAGATCGAAAGCGACCTGCCCGAGATCGACACGCTGCTGGTCGCTGTCGGCGGCGGCGGCCTGATCGGCGGCATCGCCGCCTGGTATGCGGGCCGCATTCGCATCGTCGCCATCGAGCCCGAGGGTGCGCCGACGCTGCATCGCGCGTTCGAGGCCGGCCATCCGGTAGACGCGCCGGCGGAAGGCGTCGCGGCCGATTCGCTGGCTCCCAAGCGTGTCGGCGAAATGATGTTCCCCATCGCCGAAGCTTTCGTCGAACGCTCCATCCTGGTCAGCGACGACGACATCGTCGCCGCGCAGAAGGCGCTGTGGAACCGTGTTCGGATCCTGTCCGAGCCGGGCGGTGCGGCCGCCTTCGCGGCTGTCCTGTCGGGTCGCTATACGCCCGCACCGGGTGAGCGGCTCGCGGTATTGGTGTGTGGCGCCAACGCCAACCCCGCCACTTTCTGAGCGCAACCATTTCGGCTGCCGTCACGTTTTTACCAACTGCCTCGCCTTTGCCGTGTTTGCTGGTAAACTTCGAGTCGTGAGGATCAGGCCGTTGAGCCCGATCCCAGGAAGGGCCGATGACGCAACGACCCATCTTCAGTAACGATCGCGGCCTTGCCGGACGCCTGGCTTTGAGCCGCCTGGCGACACGGGTCTCGATGATCGCCGAGCGCGGCTGGCCGCTGTTGCTGCCGCTCATCGTGGTCGCCTGCCTGTTTTTGAGCGCCTCCTGGTTCGGCATCTTCTCCCGGCTGCCGGATGTCGTGCGCATCGGCCTTGTCTCCGCATTCGGTCTGGCCGGGCTGGCGGCGCTCTATCCGCTGCGTTTCTTCCGCATGCCCGCCGTGGCCGAGGTCGATCGCCGCATCGAGGCCGCCAACAACCTGCTGCACAGCCCCGTTCTGGTGCAGGCCGACCAGCCAAGCGGCCGCGAAAGCAGCTTCTCGCAAGCGCTGTGGCGCGAGCATCAGAAGCGCATGGCGGCAAGGCTCGACAGCCTCGGCGCCGACCTGCCGCGCACGCACGTGCCGGAGCGCGATCCCTGGGGGCTCCGCGCGATCGCTCCCCTCATGCTCGTCACCGCCTTCGCCTTCTCCTTCGGGCCGGCGGGCGGCAGGATAGAAGACGGCTTCAGCGCCCGCAGCGCGCATGACGTCGTGCCGCCGCGCATCGATGCATGGGTGACCCCGCCCGCCTATACCGGCAAACCGCCGGTCTTCCTCACCGCCGACGCCAACCAGGCGACGCCGACCTTTCATGTTCCCGAAGGCAGCGATGTCTCGTTGCGGGTGACCGGGGGCTCGGGCGAGGAAACGCTCGCCTATGCGGACAAGGATGGCAACGAGCGTGCCATCGACCCCGCCGCGCCACAGGCCGCCGCGACAGCCAAGCCCGCTGCCGCGCCCGCCACACCGTCGAGAGTGCGGCAGTTCACCAGCAAGCTGACCGGCGACGGTACGCTGACGCTGAAATCGGGAGAAGAGAACCTTGGCCGCTGGGCATTCGCGGTCATTCCGGACAAGCCGCCGCAGATCCGCTTCGTCGGCGAGCCCAAGCGCGCCGCCAACGGCGCCTTTGAGCTCAACTATCAGATCGAGGATGACTATGGCGCCGCCAGCGCCAAGGCCGTTTTCGCATTGGCCGATCCGCAGGCGCCGGGCGCACATCCACTCTACGGCCCGCCCGACATGCCGCTGACGCTGCCGCGCCGTGGAGGCAAGTCGAATGCCGCCAAGACCACGAAGGATCTGACCGAGCATGTCTGGGCCGGCAGCAGCATCAAGCTGACGCTGGTCGCCACCGACGATGCGGGACACACGGCCTCGAGCGAGACCAAGACGCTTGTCATGCCCGAGCGGCCGTTTGCCAACCCGCTGGCCCGCGCGGTGATCGAGCAGCGCCGCCTTCTGGCGCTCGACGCCAATGCCAAGCCGCGCGTGCTCGACCTGATGGACGCCATCACGCTGCGGCCCGAAGACACGTTCGACAACATGTCCCACTACCTCGCCATCGTGAGCGCGCAGAGCCGGCTGAAGCTGGCGCACGACGACGATCAGCTGCGCAGCGAGGTGGCCTATCTCTGGGAAATCGCGCTCGGCATCGAGGAGGGCAACCTCTCCGCCGCCGAAAGGCGGCTGCGCCAGGCACAGCAGGCGCTGCAGGACGCCATCAAGAACGGCGCCAGCGACCAGGAAATCGAAAAGGCGATGAAGGAACTGCGCGAGGCGATGAACCAGTTCCTGCAGGAATTCGCCGAACGCGCCAAGCAGAACCCGAACGCGCCGCAGATGCAGCAGAACGGCCAGGAGCTGCGCCAGAGCGACATCGACCGCATGATGGACCAGATCGAGAACCTGGCCAAATCGGGCGACCGCGACAAGGCGCAGCAATTGCTGTCGCAGCTGCAGGACATGATGAACAACCTCCAGGCCGGGCGTCAGCAGCAGGGCGGCGAGCAGGATAGCCAGATGCGCCAGCAGATGGACAAGCTCGGCGAGATCCTGCGGCGCCAGCAGGAGATGATGAACGACACTTTCCGCATGGACCAGATGCGGCGCGGCGAGCAGCAGCGTGGGCAGAACCGCGACGAACAGCTCGGCCAAGGCGGTCAGGAGCAGGACCAGCAAGGTGGCGGCCAGGGCGACCCGCAGGCCGGCCAGAAGCCGATGACGCCGCAGGAATTCGCCGATGCGCTGAAACAGCTGCAGGAAGGCCAGGGCCAGCTGAAAAGCGATCTCGAACAGCTGAAGAAGAGCCTCGAAGGCATGGGCATGGAGCCCAATGAAGGCTTCGGCGAGGCCGGCAAGTCCATGGGCAGCGCCGAGCAGGCGCTCGGCGAAGGCCAGGGCGACGAGGCCGTCGGCCACCAGGGTCGGGCGCTGGAGGCACTGCGCAAGGGCGCCAAGGACATGATGAAGCAGATGCAGGCCATGCAGGGCGACCAGGGTGGCAGCCAGGAAGGCGGCCGCCAGCAGAATGCCGACCGCGATCCGCTCGGCCGCCCACGCGCCAGCCAGGGCCCCGACTTCGGCGATTCGGTGAAGGTGCCCGACGAGATCGACGTGCAGCGCGCCCGCCAGATCCTGGAAGCGATCCGCAAGCGGCTCGGCAACGCGCTCAGCCCGGATATAGAGCGCAGCTATCTGGAGCGGCTGCTGGAGCTGAAATAGGATCGCTTCCCTCGCGCGAAGCGCTCTCCAACGGTAACAAGACCATGCCGAAGATTGGTACTGTCACGCCCATCCTGCGCATCTTCGATGTTGCCAAGGCGCATGAATTCTACCTCGGCTTTCTCGGTTTCAAGGTTCAGTTCGAACACCGCTTCGAGGACGGCACACCGCTTTACACAGGCGTCTATCGCGACGGCTGTGTCCTGCATCTGAGCGAACATCATGGCGACGGTGCGCCGGGCGCTCACGTCCGGATCGAGACGGCGGACATTGCCGGGCTTCATCACGAGTTGATCGAAAGAAAGTACCGCTTTGCCAGGCCGGGCCTGGAAGAGACGCCCTGGAAGACGAAAGAGGTCACAGTCAACGATCCGTTCGGCAACCGCCTGACCTTTTATGAGGATGTGAAAGCAATTCCAGGAAAAGTCTGAACGGTTTTCCCGGGAAAAGCGCGTAGCGCTTTCCCTTGGGAACTGCGTCGGAACGAAACTCTGACCCTACCGGTTGATGAACGCCTCGCGGATCGCCTCCTGCATGCCGTCGATCGCCTCGCCTGACGCATTCGGGTTGCGGTGCATGACCACATTGGAGGCGTCGATGTCGCCGAAGCCGTCGGCGGCGGTCAGTTCGCGGCAGTCCGCTGGAATGTTGCTGCGCGAGATCGGCGCGATCGCCAGGCCGGATGTGACGGCGAGTTTCAGGCCGCCGGTCGTGTCGCTGGAATAGGCGACACGATAGGCAAGCCCGCGTTGCTCCAGCGACTTGATGGCGAAGTCCTTGCACCAGCTGACACGGTTGTAGAGCGCGATGGGCACGGGGCGCTCCTCGTGCGTGTTGTGCTGTGCCGACGTCACCCAGACTGTCGGGTCGTGCATCAGCACTTCGCCGCCGGAAGGGTCCTGCCACTCGAACACGACGCAAAGATCGAGTTCGCCGGCGGCGAGCGCGGCGATCTGCGCCTCCGAATGCGCGTAGCGGACGGTGACCTCGACCTTGGTGTGGCGCTTGGAGAACGCGCCCAGCGCGCGCGACAGGATGGCGTGGCCGTATTCCTCCGGAATGCCGATGCGCACCGGTCCGCCGAGCGGCGCCGCCACCATCGACGCCGCCGTCTCATCGAGCAGCGAGACGATGCGGCGGGCGTTGACGATCAGCTCGCCGCCCCGCCGCGTCAGCGCGACACCGCGCGAGCCGCGTTCGAACAGGCTGTCGCCCACCAGGCTTTCGAGCTTCTTCATCTGCATCGATACGGCCGACTGGGTGCGGCCGGCCAGTTCCGCCGCCCTGGTGAAATTGCCGGCCTCGGCAATGGCGACGAAGGTGCGCAGAAGATCGCTGTCGAGGGTCGGGCGCATGAAATCCGCCATAAGAAATTTTGATTACTGATATCATTCCAATTCGTTTGCAACATGTCAAACGCCGGATGATAGTCATCTCACCCATTGGATATGCGGCTGCCGAATCGGCCGCGGACCAATCAAGAGTCCTCACTCATACCCGCTGCCCGAAACGGTGGCGGGTTCTTTTTACCCTGTGAACGCTTCCGATTCGTGCAGGAGCCCTGACGCAGATGCAGAACCAGATCGTGCGCGGCATATTGAGCCTGTGCCTGGGCGTGCTGGTGTTTTCGCTTCAGGATCCGCTCGTCAAGGCCGTGTCGGGCGGCTATCCCGTGACCGAGGTCATGGCCATCCGCGCGATCGTCGCTCTGCCGATCCTCATCGTCCTTGTTCATGCCGATGTCGGGCTGCGGGCGATCCTGTCGAAGCGCTTCGGCATGCTGACGACGCGCGCCTTCATCCAGTTTACCTCCTACACCGTCTACTACCTGGCCATCGCCGCCCTGCCGCTGGCAGACGCGGTGGCGCTCTATTTCATGGCGCCGCTCTGCATCATGGCGCTGGCCGGCCCGTATCTGGGCGAACGCGTCTCCTGGCAGACGCTGGCAACGGTGCTGCTCGGCCTGCTTGGCGTGCTGGTGATGGTGCGCCCCGGCGCCGGCCTGTTCGAATGGGCGGCCCTTTTGTCGCTGGGCTCGGCCGTGCTTTATGGCTTCTCGCAGCTGATGGCGCGCAAGATCGGCGACACTGAATCCTCCACCGTGATGGCTTTCTACCAGAACGGCGCCTATCTCGTCGGCGCGCTCGTGGTTGCCGGCACCTTCCATCTGGCCGGCATAACCCACGCCGTCCATCCGAGCCTGGAATTTCTCGTCCGGCCGTGGATATGGCCGACGCTGCCGGATTTCCTGAAAATGGCAGCCTGCGGTTTCGTGGCCTCCGCCGGCATGATCCTTTTGTCGCAGGGCTACCGGTTGGCGCCTGCCAACCGCGTCGCCACCTTCGAATACACGGGCATACTCTGGTCGCCGCTGTGGGGGCTCCTGTTCTTCGCCGAAGTGCCGCGCCCGACGACCGTGATCGGTGCGGCCCTGATCATCGGCGCCGGCCTGCTGGCGCTCAATGTGGGGCGCAGAAAAGCCGTGGCGCCCGTGCTCGCCACGACAGGCGACACGGCATGAGGCAAGGTCAGCCGGACAGGATTTCGATGAAGCGCTGGATGACCGGCCGCGTCGGCGAGTTCGACTTGTCCAGTTCGAGAAACTTCTTGTAGGCGGCGATGGCTTCGGGCTTGCGGTCGGTGTCGCGATAGCTGTCGCCGAGAGCGCTATAGATGTCGGCCTTATCAGGCGCGAGTTTCACCGCCGTTTCCAGTGCCGCGAGCGCTTCCTTCTGCTTTCCCAGCGCCTGCAGGCAACGCCCATATTCCAGCCAGTAGCCGGCATTGCCGGGTTCAAGCGTCCTGGCGCGATCATAACGCTCGGCGGCCTGGTCCCATTTGTGCAGCAATGCGAGCAGATTGGCGTCCTCGGCCTGTGCCTGGGCGCTCTGAGGCGAATAGTCGGCCGCATCGCGGAAAACCTTCTCCGCCTCGTCGTAATTGCCGTCGCCGAGATACATCGACGCCAGATAGGCAAACGCCACGAGATAGCCGGGTTCGAGTTCCAGCGAACGGCGCAGCAGGCTAACACCTTGCTCCTTGCGCCCGCGATCGAGTTCGATCTTGCCGGCCTTGGCGTAGTAACGCGGGTTTTCCGGGTCGAGATCGGCCGCCTGCACCAGGTACTTTATCGCCTCGTCCGGCTGCTTGCGCGCCATCGCTATGTCGGACAGCCCTTCGACGGCAAGTGCATTGCCGGCGTCGCGGCTGTGAACCTCGTTGAACTCGGCCTGTCCCCCGTCGAGATCGCCGGCGACGCGCAGCACATTCCCCAGATTGAGCCGTGCAGGCACAAAGCCGGCGTCGAGCGCGATCGCGGCGCGAAAATCCTCGGTTGCCGCCGGCAGGTCATTGGCGTTGTAACGGATCAGACCAACGAGATTATAGGCCCACTTCGCATCCTTGTGGTGCGAGCGGATCAGCCGCCGCGCCAGCGTGGTTGCCCGCAAAGGCTCCTTCTCGGCATCGGCCGCGATGGCGATGAACGGGTCGAGCGTGGCCATGATGCTGGTGGCCGCGTCGGCGAAGTACTGCCGCTCGGGTTCGTCGCCGATCGCCGGCATGTCGATGATCTCGACCGTGTCGCGCACGACCCTCAGCCGCAACCGCAGGCCCGAGCGCGCACAGGCCGCGTCTGAGCAGACGAATTCCCCGGAAATGCGTGTCTCATAGGCGTTGAACAGACGGCGCACATGGAAGATCAGCGATTCGATCGAGAAGCCGGAATCGGGAAACGAAAACTCGACCCGGCGCGACTGCGGAATGGCGGAGATACTCGCCTTGCTGGTCTTGGCCTTGGCTGTCACGTCCTGGAGCCCGTCCCAGACGCGGCTTGCCGCGACATCGGCGGTCAGCCCTTCCTTGCTCAGCGCCTCCGGCACGGCTATCGGCTCGATAACCACTTCGTCACGGCGGAACTGACTGACCAGAACCGGAAAGACGATGATCACCGCGACCAGGAACAGCGCGTTGAGGAAGATGCTGCGAACCGTGGTCGACCAGCTGTCGAAGCCGGCAAGCGAGAACCGGTCACGCATCCGCCGCGGTTGCTCCCCTGATGCCGCAACTTCGGTCGCCGCGATTTTTCCTCCGGTTGCCGGTTCAACCTTGCGACGCTGACGCGCCATTCCGCCCACCCCAACTGCCCCGACGGCATATTAGGGGATGCGAAGATAGATTGTCACCTGGTTGTTCTTTGTCACCTGGTCGTTCTAGGCGAAGCAGGCGATCGCTTTTTCGACCCGGGCGCGGATTTCGGCGAGCGTGAACGGCTTCTGCACGACATCGAGGATGATGCCGTCCAGCTCCTCGGCGCGCTCGCGCTGGTCGGCGTAGCCGGTCATCAGCATGATCTTCATCGCCGGGAAAAGGGCGGCCGCCGCGACCGCCATCTCGATGCCATCCATCTCCGGCATGCGGATGTCGGAGACGACGAGATCGTAGCCGCCCTGCGCGGCGCGGATCAGCGCCAGGCCCTGAGCACCGTCCGCGGCGATATCGATTGCGTGGCCGGCGCGTTCGAGCGCGCGGGCTGCAAGGGTGCGGACGGACTCATCGTCCTCGACGATCAGAAGCTTTGCCATGGCAGGCATATTTGGCGGCCAAAAGTTGACTTTTCCTGAAGGCCAGGGCGACCCGGCAGGGCAAATTTTCTGTCGGCCGTTAAGGTCTTTTTCAACGCTTGCGTGTCGCGCCGCGGGTCTCAGACATCGCCTTTGACGACACCCACGAATGGCAGTTCGCGGAAGGCGTGGGCCACGTCCATGCCGTAGCCGACGACGAAGTAATCCGGGCAGTCGAAGCCGACATAGTCGGCGTTGAGCGCGGTCTGGCGGCGCATCCGCTTGTCGAGCAGCACGGCGATGGAACAGCTTCTGGCGCCGCGCGACAGCATGAGGTCGCGGGTGAAGGTCAGCGTCTTGCCCGATTCGAGAATGTCGTCGATCAGAAGCACGTCGCGGCCGGCGACCTCATTGTCGATGTCGCGCAGCACCCTCACCTCGCCGCTGGTGGTGCCGGAGCCGTAGCTGGAAATGAAGATGAATTCGACCTCGGGCGACAGGCCGACATCATGCATGGCGCGGATGAGATCGGCCGCGAAGATGAACGAGCCTTTCAGCACCGAGATCACCAGGAGGTCGTGATAGTCGTGTTCGGCGATCTCCTTGGCGAGTTCCAGATTGCGGCGTGCGATGGCCGACGCCGAAAACAGGACTTCGATGTCCTTGCCGCGTACGATGGGCATTGATTGTCTTCCCCGGTGGTGGTCGCCTATTCGGCGAAAGTGACCGAAACAGCCTTGACCCCGTTTCTAGGCACCTCGAGCCGGCTGGCAAAGCCGAATCTTTCCCCCGACGCCAGCGAACGGCCGGATGTCCCCAACGTATAGCGGGTCAGGCGGCCGTCATTGCCGGTAACCCGGATTTCGAGCGGCGGCAGCGGCGCAGGTTTCGCCCCGTCATTGGCGGCCTCGCCGTCGACGAACAGCACGGGATTGGGACCAGAAGTATCGACGCGTGAGGTCACGTCCGAAATGGTCAGCGCGGCTGCTGGCGCGCTGGCCGGCAAGGATGCGTGACGCATCAGCGCATGCCCGCCTGAAACCCAGAAGGCGGCAAGGGCGGCGCCAACGCCGGCGACCCAGAAGATCGGGCCGCCGCGCGAGGCGGGCGGGCGCTCCGCCGGTGCCTCCGGCTTGCGCAGCATGTCCATGCCCTCCAGGGCCGGCGTGGCGATGACGCGCTGTGGGGATGGCACCGCTTCGACGATCGGGGCACGCCGCGGCGTGACCACATAGTCGGCATCGATGATATCGGCCGCCGGACCGCGCAAGATACGGTCCGCCACGGTGATTGCCGGCGGATCGGTCATGATTTCGCCGGAAACCGGGCGCGCGGTTCGCTCGTCAGCCATCATGGCCCTGCTATTGCACCTGTTCGCTTTTCGTTTCTTTTGCGTAAACATAAATGGTTAACGCTTCCACACCGGAGCCCGTGTGACACGCCGAAAGAGCCCAGCTATTAACCGCCGGTTAACCATGCGCGCCGATGGTCGTTTCTCACCAACGGCCGGTTCGCCACCGCCAGGAATTTCAGGTCGTCGAAATTGATTCGCTTCGAAAATGTCGGCCTCCGCTATGGCATGGGTCCGGAAATCCTCCGCGACATTTCCCTGCACATCCCGGAGCGCTCCTTCCAGTTCCTGAGCGGACCCTCGGGCGCCGGCAAGACGACGCTGCTGCGCCTATTGTTCATGTCGCTGAAGCCGACGCGCGGATTGATCACCATCTTCGGCAAGGACCGCTCGCGCATCTCGCGCACCGAGTTGCCGCATCTGCGCAGGCGCATCGGCGTGGTCTTTCAGGACTTTCGCCTGCTCGATCACATGACCACCTACGAGAACGTCGCCTTGCCCTTGCGTGTGCGCGGGCGCGAGGAGGCGAGCTACCGCACCGACGTGACCGAGCTGTTGAAATGGGTGGGATTGGGCGAGCGCATGCATGTGCTGCCGCCGGTCCTGTCGGGCGGCGAAAAGCAGCGCGCCGCCATCGCCCGCGCCCTCATCGAGCAGCCGGAAATCCTGCTGGCCGACGAACCGACCGGCAATGTCGACCCGCCGCTGGCGCGGCGCCTGCTCAGGCTCTTCATCGAGCTCAATCGTCTCGGCACCGCGGTGGTTATCGCGACCCACGATCTCGGCCTCATGGAACAGGTCGACGCGCGCCGCATGATCCTGGCCGGTGGAAGGCTGGACATCTATGACTGATCTGTCGGCCGAACATTTCGAGGACGAGGACGCGGAGGCCGCGCCGACGAGGCAGCGCGCCCAGCGGCGGATGGCGCCCATCGTGCCGGCGCAGAACATCGCCGGCCGGGCGCTGGTGCTGGTCATCGCCATCATGACCTTCCTGTCCTGCCTGACATTCGGCGCGGTCACGCTGGTGCGCGACACCGCCTCGGTCTGGGAGAACCAGATCTCGCGCGAGGCGACGATCCAGATCAAGCCGGTCGACGGCCTCGACATGGAAGCGGCGTTGACCCAGGCTTCGCGGATCGCCGGCGAATTCCCCGGCGTGAAGTCGACCCGCATCATCGACCGCGAGGCGACCGCCAGGCTTCTGGAGCCATGGCTGGGTTCCGGCCTCAACATCGACGACCTGCCGGTGCCGCGGCTGATCATCGTCACCATCGACGAGAACAGCCCGCCCGACTTCGCCGCCATGCGGGCGGCGATCACGCCGAAGCTGCCGAGCGCCTCGCTCGACGATCACCGCACCTGGGTCGACAGGCTGGTGGCCATGGCCCGCACCACGGTGACCATAGGTGTTGCCGTGCTGGCGCTGATGCTGTCGGCGACCGTCCTGACCGTCGTGTTCGCGACCCGGGGCGCCATGGCGGGCAACGGCCATATCATCGAGGTGCTGCATTTCGTCGGCGCCGAGGCGCGCTTCATCGCCCGCGAATTCCGCCGCCATTTCCTGGTGACCGGCATGAAGGGCGCGGCCGCCGGCGGCGCGGCGGCCGTATTGGTTTTCATCGTCTTTTCCTGGTGGTCGTCGCGCAACATGGCGACGCCCCAGGCCGATCAGGCAACCGCGTTGTTCGGCAATTTCGCCATCGGCTCGGCGGGCTATCTCGGCGTGGTTCTCATGGTGCTGGTCATCGGCGCGCTGACCGCCGCGACCTCGCACGCCACCGTTGTCGCCTATCTCAGCGACATCGACGTTCGCCAGCCCGATGCGTAAGGCGACCGGCCCATGAGATCGCGCGATCACGGATGGAGAATTGGCGTAACGCAAAGTGCGTCTTCAACCTACCAAAGACCGCATTTCAGAGTTAACCATATGCCGATGGACGCGCGGGATTCGACCGGGACGGCTGGACAGCTGCCAGTGGTGGTTGCCCGTTCGCGTGACCATAGCAAGCCTGGCCGTCTCAGAGCCATTCTGCGCATCTCGGCCTTTTGCCTCATCCTGCTCGCCACGATGTTCGCCGGCGGCTTCGGCTGGTTCGCCAACGAGGTTGGCCATATGACAACGCCGGCCAATCCGGCCAAGGCCGACGCCATCATCGTCCTGACCGGCGGCCAGTCCCGCCTCGATGCCGCGATGGATCTTCTGGCGTCCGGAAAGGGCGAACGGCTCCTGATCAGCGGCGTGCATCCCTCCGCCAGCCGTCGCCAGCTTCAGGCCGCGACCGGTGGCGACATCAGGCTTTTTTCCTGCTGTGTCGATATCGACCGCGCGGCCCTGGACACGATCGGCAATGCCGAGGAAAGCGCCAAATGGGTCGAGAGCCATGCCTATGGCACGGTCATCCTCGTCACCAACAACTACCACATGCCGCGCAGCCTGCTGGAAATGGGCCGGCTGCTGCACAAGGCCAAGCTGGAGCCCTATCCGGTGGTCAACGCCAATCTCGACAATGGCAACTGGTTGACCAAGCCGCAGGCGCTGCGGGTGCTGTTCACCGAATACACCAAATATCTTCTGGCGCTGGCGCGCGGCATCGTGCCGGTAAGGCCGACACCCGACGGTATCGCGCTGGCCGAAACCGCCACCGGCGGCTGAGCCGCCATCATTGACTGGCCGCAGCGCCTAGTTCTGCTTTCAACCGCGCGATTTCCTGTTCAAGCCCCTGAATGCGCCTGTCGCGCTCGCCAAGCGCGGCCGCCACGTCGGCGGCCTCGAAGCGCTGCGGTATGTGCTGCGGGCAGTTGGCGTCCCAGGCCGAGACAGTGAACAGGATGACCTGCTCGGGGCGGGCCCTGTAGTCCTGCGGCATCAGACTTGCGGTCAGTTCTGCATCGCCTTCGACCACGCGGGCGGTGCCCCAGATCTTGATGCGCTGGCGCATCATATAGTCGATCAGGAACAGGAATGCCCGGGGATTGTCGGCCAGATTGCCCTGTGTGATGAACTGCCTGTTGCCTGAAAAGTCCGCGAAGCCGATCGTCTTCTCGTCGAGCACCTTGAGGAAGCCGGCCGGCCCGCCGCGATGCTGGATGTAGGGCTGGCCCTCACCATTGGCCGTCGACAGAAAAATGCTGGTCTGCATCCCGATGAAGGCGGCGAGGTCCGGTGTGATCACGGCTTGCCAGCCGCCACGCTCCTCGACCCGGGCGTAGGACTGGCGCGAGCCCTTGCGCGACTGGATCGCCTTGACGGTCGGCGTGAAGGCGACATCGCTGGTAAAGGCATGCGCGTTCATCGAAAGCCTCCTTGCAAGGCGGCGGGCGCCAAATCAGAGTCAGAGCCCGAGCGCGGAAAGGGACGGATGGTCGTCCGGACGGCGTCCGAGCGGCCAGTGATATTTGCGGTCGGCCTGCGCTATCGGCAGATCGTTGATGCTGGCGATGCGCAGCCGCATCAGACCATGCTCGTCGAACTCCCAGTTCTCGTTGCCATAGCTGCGGAACCACGAGCCGGAATCGTCGTGCCATTCATAGGCGAAGCGCACGGCAATCCGGTTGCCATGGAAGGCCCACACCTCCTTGATCAGCCGGTAGTCGAGTTCACGCGCCCATTTGCGCGCCAGGAAAGCCTGGATGGCCTCGCGCCCCTGCAGGAACTCGGCGCGGTTGCGCCAGCGGCTGTCGGCCGTATAGGCAAGCGCCACCCGCGCCGGATCGCGGGAGTTCCACGCATCCTCGGCCATGCGCGCCTTCTGCGCGGCGGTCTCGGCGGTGAAGGGCGGAAGCGGTGGACGGCTTTCAGACATGCAACTTTCTCCTGCTCAAGGCCGCCTGTGCCCACGCGGCTAATATGGAGCCTTCCATCATTGAGATGTAGCTGGCATATCTGTAACCTACCCTTCCATTTTCCGGAAGAAATATGGATCGTCTGGAAGCCATGTCCCTGTTCATCGGCGCTGTGGAAGCCGGCAGCCTTTCCGCCGCCGCGCGCCAGCTGGGCATTCCGCTGGCCACCGTCAGCCGCAAGATCTCGGAGCTGGAGCGGCATCTCAACACACGCTTGCTGACCCGTTCGACGCGGCGGTTGACCCTGACCGATGCCGGGCATGCCTATCTTGCCGCCTGCCGGCGCATCCTCAATGATGTGCGCGAGGCCGAGCGTGCCGCCGCGGGCGAATACAGCACCCCGACCGGCGAACTGGTCATCACGGCGCCCGTCGTCTTCGGCCGGCTGCACGTGCTGCCGGTCGTGACCGCTTTCCTCGCCGCCTATCCCGACGTCGACATCCGCCTGTCACTGGCCGATCGCATATCCCAACTCGCCGAGGATCATATCGACCTTGCGGTGCGGATCGGCTCGCTCCCCGATTCCAGCCTCGTCGCCATCCGCGTCGGCGCAATCAGGCGGGTGGTTTGCGCCAGCCCCGCCTATCTCGCCCGGCATGGCACGCCGCAAACCCCCGAAGATCTCGCAGCGCACAGCTGCATCACCTTCGAGGGTTCGGGCGCGCTCTCGGCATGGAGTTTCCGCAAGGGCCAGGGCGAGGCAACGCTTCAGGTCCGCTCCCGGCTCCAGGTCAACACCGCCGAGGCGGCGATCGATGCCGCGATATCAGGCGTTGGGCCGACAAGGGTGCTTTCCTACCAGATCGAGGCAGCGCTGCGATCCGGCGCGCTTGGCATCCTCCTGCAGTCCTTCGAACCGGAACCCTGGCCGGTTAGCCTGGTGCATGCAGGCCAGGGGCTGCTGCCCGTCAAGCTGCGCGCCTTTCTCGATTTCGCGGCTCCGAGGTTGAAGGAGCGGCTGGCACGGTTAGAGTAGCGAACCGGCGCCTGCGGGCCGAGGGCTTTTGATGTGCTCGAGGGCACCTCGGCCATTTCCTTTTTGCCCTTGCTTGGTGTAACCAACGCACACCTCCTCACCGGACCTCCCCCATGCTCTATGTCAGGTCGCTGGCGTTCAACTTCGTCTTCTACGTCAATCTGATCGTCCAGATGATCCTCTGGACGCCCTACTATTTCCTGTCGCCACGCCACCGCGCCTGGTTCGTGCCGAAATTCTGGTCGCGCACCTCGATGTGGCTGTACGACAAGATCGCCGGCACCAGCAACGAGATATCAGGCCTGGAAAACCTGCCCGAAGGCTCCTTCATCCTGGCGCCCAAGCATCAGTCGTTCTGGGACGCGATCGCCTTCTTCCCCTTTCTCAAGGACCCGCTCTACATCCTGAAGCGGGAGCTGACCTGGATCCCGTTCTTCGGCTGGTACATCATGAAGATGCGCATGATCCCGGTCGACCGTGGCAGCCGCTCCAAGGCGCTGAAGGCGGTCGTCGCCGCGACCCGTGAAGAGATGGCGCGCAATCCGCGCCAGCTGATCATCTATCCCGAAGGCACGCGCCGGGCGCCGGGCGACGAGCCGGCCTACAAATACGGCATCGTCGAGATCTATTCGCAGCTCGGCGTCCCGGTCGTGCCCGTCGCCCATGTCGCGGGCCTCTATTGGCCGCGCCGCAAGTTCCTGCGCTATCCAGGCACCATCAAGGCGCGCTTCCTGCCGCCGATCCCGCCTGGCCTGGGCAAGGACGAGTTCATGGCGCGGCTGATCGGCGATACGGAAGCGGCCTGCGACCAGTTCCTGATAGAAGCCTCGCAGGCGCCCAATCCGCCGGCCCTGCCGCCGACGGCCGTGAAACGGTTGCGCGAGCTCGCAGCCAAGACCTGAACCGCAAGAGCCGGGTGATTTCAGACCGAAAACCACTTCACACTTTTCGGCAACAGGCTCCAGCCATGCAATCAGCCGAACGCGGCCAGTGCGGTGGTCAGGACCAGCGTTGCGGCGAAAGCCAGATTGATGACGCGCGAGGCCAGCGGCCTGCGCAGGAACCGCGCGAACGCCGCGCCCGCGAGCAGCCAAGCGGCATGGATCACCACGATCATCGCGGCAAGGGCCGCCAGTTTCAGCCACAGGCCAAGTCCGGCGCCCTCCTGGCCTGAAGAGGCGCCGGCAAAAACCGCGGCGATGGCGACATAGGCCTTCGGGTTGGCGACGGCCAGCAGGAACCCGGCCAGCCAGGTCGGGCGCGAAGCCTCGCTGTCGCGCGCCGCCAATGGCGGCGCCGTCGCGATCCTGTAGGCGAGATAGAGGATGTAGGCACCCGACGCGACCGCCAGCACCGGCGCCAGTCTCGGCACCGAGGCAAGCAGCGCCACGATGCCGGTTGCCACGACCAGCAGCACCGCGATCGTGCCCAGCACGATACCCCAGGCATATCGCAGCGAATCGCGCAGGCCGAACGCCGCGCCAACCGCGGTGACGCTTATCGTTGCCGGCCCCGGGCTGCCCATGACCACGGTGGCGGCGAGCAGCAGCGCAAGCAGCTGGCGCCACAAATCCGGCTGCGAAAGAAGCGGCTCGGCCATTTCCTATCCTTTGTCCTGCGGCATCCGTTGGAAACCGTAGGACAGGAGGCAAGGGCCGTCTTGGACGTTCGTGCGCGTGGCGCCGGCGGCTTCAGCCGCTCGCCTTGTCGAGCTCAGCCATGTCGTCGGCGGTCAGTTTCAGCGACGCAGCCTTGATCAGACTGTCCATCTGGCCCGGCTTGGTGGCGCTGGCGATCGGCGCGGTGACGCCTGGCCGCGCGATCGCCCAGGCAAGCGCCACTTCGGCCTGCTTGGCCGAATGCCGGGCGGACACGGCATCGAGCGCCGCCAGGATACGCATGCCGCGTGGATTGAGATAGCTGCCGACATCCTCGCCGCGCTCGCTCTGGCCGAGATCGGCCTGCGAGCGGTACTTGCCGCTCAGAAAGCCCTTGGCCAGGCTGAAATAGGTGATGACGCCGATATCCTGCGCCACGCAGAGATCGCGCAGCGGGCCGTCGAAAGAGGAGCGGTCGTAGAGATTGTATTCCGGTTGCAGCACGTCGTAGCGCGGCAGGCCGCGCAGGCTCGCCACATCGAGGGCCGCGCGCAACTGGCCGGCGTCGAGGTTGGAACAGCCGATATGGCGCACCTTGCCCTTGGCGAGCAGCTTCTGATAGGCGCCGAGCGTCTCTTCGTAGGGTGTCGACGGATCGGGCCAGTGCGAAAGATAGAGATCGATGACGTCGGTCTGCAGCCGCTTGAGCGATGCCTCGACTGCCTTTTCGATATAGGCCGCGGACAGGTCCTTGTGGCCCTGCCCCATGTCGGAACCGACCTTGGTGATCACGACCACCTTGTCGCGGTTGCCCCGCTCCTTCATCCATTTGCCGATGATGGTTTCGGATTCGCCGCCCTTGTTACCCGGCACCCAGCGCGAATAGGCATCCGCCGTGTCGATGGCATTGAGGCCGCCATCCACGAAATGGTCAAGAAGATCGAAGGAGGTCTTCTCGTCGGCGGTCCAGCCGAAGACATTTCCGCCCAGGACCAATGGCGCGATGGAAAGGTCGGTGCGACCAAGACGGCGTTTTTGCAAGGCTGATCTCCGTGAAGTTGGGGCCGGGCGGATGCCGCCCGCAGGCTGGGTTCGCAGCCTAAGCTAGGTCTTGCCTCAGCAAGATCAAAGGCCTCCGGGCTTTTTCCGCAGAGCCAGCGCTTCACAACGGCGCTACTGCCCGCGCCACCTCCTCCAGCCAATGGTCGCGGATGCCCAGGGCCTGCAAATGCTCCAGCGTGCTGAGCACATAATCCTCGTTGGCGCCCGAGCGGCCGACCGCGCCGCGCACCACCGCCGCCGCATGCGCGGCATCCAGCGCGCCGGCATATTGCTCGTGCTTGCGGTCGACGATGTAGGCCACGGCGTCGACCATCCCGCCGCCGTCGAGGCGCACCTTGAGCGTCCGCTCGAGATAGACCGATGTGACGAGTTCGCGCTCACGCAGATAGGCGATCACCTCGTCTTTCAGTTCGCCCGGCACGCGGAAGGCCAGGCCGACGCAGGAACCGCCATGGTCGAGGCCCAGCACCAGTCCTGGCCTCTGGCGCGTGCCGCGGTGCACGAAGGAATAGACACAGAGCGCTCGACGGTAGCCGTGCAGGCGTGCGCGTCGGGTCTCGACATGTGCAAAACCCGGCCGCCAAATCAGCGAGCCGTAGCCGAACACCCAAAAATCGCCCATATCGCCGCGCCTGATTGCAAAAAGAATGGCAGCACCGCATCGGAAACCGGTGTTTTTTCCATCCGCGTCCGTCTACCTATATGATTTAACCTGCCTAAAGCAGTTCCAGGAAAATTGTGAAGCGGTTTTCCATCCGAAATTGCGTGATAACTCCAGTGTCGTCGGAATCGAGACTCCGCCACGACATTCCCGCGTTAATGAGAGCCGAAGCATGACGTCACCTGACGAACGCCAACCCCGCAATCGCCGCATCCTGTGGTGGCTCGCGGGTTTTGTCGTCCTGCTTTTCGCCATCTACAGCGCCGGCTGGTTCTATCTGGCCAACAAGGTCAGGACCGAAGCCGACAACACGGTTGCGACACTGAAAAAGAACGGCGTCCTGGCCGGCTGCACCAACCTTCAGGTCAGCGGCTATCCGCTGAGCTTTACGGTCACATGCGACAACCTCGCCTATGAGGACGATACCAGGAACATCGCGGCCTCGGCCGGCTCGTTCAACGCTGTTGCCCAGATCACCCAGCCCCTGTCGCCGGTGGCCGACCTGCGCGGGCCGTTGCGGACCTCCGTCCCCGGCATGATGCCGCTGTGGATCGACTGGGACAATCTGCAGGCCAACGTCAAACTGTCCTGGCCGCTGCCGCGCCGTATTTCGCTGCAGGCCGACGGCCTGTCCGGCCAGACCGATCCAGCCGATGATACCGACCCTATGCAACTGTTCAGCGCCGGCAAGGCATCCGGCCAGCTGCAGCCCAATGGCGGGGATCTCGACTATGTCGGAAGCTTCACGGATCTGGAGATCGACCCCAATGCGATTGGCGGGCGCGTGCTGCCGGCGCTTGACGCCAGCGGTGATGCCACGCTCAAGAACGGCGTCGCACTGATCGGAACACAGCTGAAAAGCCTGCGCGGGCAAAGCGTCGAAATCCGCAACCTCGACCTGTCGTCGGGCACGGCGCGGATTACCGTTTCGGGCCCATTGTCCGTCGATGCCGAAGGGCTGATCGATGCCGACCTGATGATCCGGATCAAGGACCCGAAGGCCGTGGCTTCCATTCTTGGCGGCGCGCTGCCGGAACAGAAGAATGCGATCCAGCAGGGCTTTGCGGCGCTGGCCCTGCTCGGCAGCGAGCCCTCCATGCCGCTCAAGGTGATCAAGAGCAAGGCTTCGCTGGGCTTCATTCCGCTGGGCAAGATCAAGCCGGTGCAATAGAGCATGATCCCGAAAAGGGGCCCCCGTGCTCGGAAGAGATCATGTTCGAAAAAAGAGATCGACAAGGGACGGTTCAACGAACCGTCGGCCTGACGTAGCGCCGCCATGGCAAGCCCCAAGAAGCTGCTGAGTGTCGGAGCCCTGACGCTGGATACCATCCTGCGTGTCGACGCCTTGCCCCACCATCAGGGAAAATTCATCGCTTCCGACGGTGTCCAGATTGCTTCTGGCATGGCGACGAGCGCTGCCTGTGCCGCGCATCGGCTCGGCGCCGACGTGTCGCTTTGGGCCAGCGCCGGCGATGATCCTGTCGGCGACCAGCTGATTGCCGGGATCGAAGCCGAGGGCGTCGACTGCAGCCATGTGCGCCGCGTTCCAGGCGCCCGCTCGGCCCTGGCCTCGATTCTCGTCGACGCGCATGGCGAGCGGATCATCGTGCCCTTCTACGACGCCAAGGCGCAGGCCGATCCCGACACATTGCCTGTCGCCGACATGTCTGCCTTCGATGCCGTGCTGGTGGATGTGCGCTGGCCGGGCGCAGCGGCCCTCGCGCTCAAGGCGGCCCGTGCTGCCGGACGTCCGGCGATCCTCGATGCCGACACCGCGCCGCTGGAGGTGCTCGAGCGCCTCCTGCCGCTGGCCTCGCATATCGTCGCGTCCGAACCCGCCGCCCGCATCATATGCGGCCATGCGCTCGACCCGCGGACCGCGTGCGCAGACCTTGCGTCGCGAACCGACGCCTTTGTCGCCGTGACCGGGGGCGCCGCCGGGACCTGGTGGAGCGATCGGTCCGGCATCCGCCATGTCGAGGCCCCAAAAATCAAGGCGGTCGACACGCTGGCCGCCGGCGATGTCTTTCACGGCGCCTTCGCCGTCGGACTGGCGGAAGCCATGCCTATCGAGCAGGCCTTGCGTTTCGCAAGCGCTGCCGCCGCCCTCAAATGCCTTCGCTTTGGCGGCAGGTTGGGCGCGCCGGACCGGGGAGCGACACTGGCCATGGTCGCCGCGACCTGGCCAGCCGGGGAAGCTTAGCCCTTAGCGGGGTGCTCGACCGCCTGACGGCCGAAATCGGGCGCGTCGATGTCCTGTCCGGCCTCGATGATCGAACGGCGCACGGCCCGGGTGCGGGTGAACAGGTCGAACAGCTTGTCGCCATCGCCCCAGCGGATCGCGCGCTGCAGGAACGCCAGATCTTCCGAGAACCGCGCCAGCATTTCGAGGATGGCGTCCTTGTTGTGCAGGCAGACGTCCCGCCACATGGTCGGGTCGGAAGCGGCCAGGCGCGTGAAATCGCGAAAGCCTGAGGCGGAATATTTGATCACTTCCGTCTTGGTCACCGATTCCAGGTCGTCGGCCGTGCCGACGATGTTGTAGGCGATGATGTGCGGCAGATGCGAAACGATGGCCAGCGTCATGTCGTGATGCTGGGGGTCCATCGTGTCGATGTTGGCGCCGCAACGGCGCCAGAATTCCGACAGTCTTTCCAGCGCGTCGGGATCGGTGCCCGGCAGCGGCGTGAAGATGCACCAGCGGTTGGCGAACAGCTCGGCGAAGCCGGCGTCCGGACCGGATTTTTCCGTACCCGCCAGAGGGTGGCCGGGAATGAAATGCACGCCCTCGGGCACATGCGGCTGCATCTGCGCGATGACCGAGGCCTTGGTCGAGCCGACATCAGTGAGGATCGCCCCTTTCTTCAGGGCCGGCGCGATCTCTTCCGCGACCGTGCCGGATGAACCGACAGGCACCGAGACGATGACCAGGTCGGCGTCGCGCACCGCTTCCCTGGCGTCCGTGGTGTAGGAATCGCCAAGGCCCAACGTCTCGGCTCTCTTGAGCGTGGCTTCGCTGCGGGTGGAGATTGCGACGTGGCCCGCCAGGCCTTCCCGGCGAATGACGCGGGCGAGCGACGAACCGATCAGGCCGATGCCGACGAGCGCGATTTTTTCAAACATCGGGGATGTCATGGGGTTCCAGCTTTTCGGCGTTCTAGCTTTTCAAGAATGTGGTGAGCGCGGCGACGACGCCACGGTTGGCCTCTTCGGTGCCGATGCTCATGCGCAGCGCGTTGGGAAAGCCATAGCCGGAAACCCGCCGCAGAATGTAGCCGCGCGCCGTCAGGTAGTCGTCAGCCGCCGTCGCGGAATGCTTCGCGTCGTCAGGGAAGTGGATGAGCAGGAAATTGCCGACGCTGGGCGTCACCCGCAGTCCGAGCCCGGTCATCTCGGCGCTCAGCCAGGAGAGCCAGGTCTCGTTGTGCGCGACGCTGCGCTCGACATGCGCGCGGTCGCGGATGGAAGCGATGCCCGCTTCGATCGCCGTCGCATTCACGTTGAAGGGTCCGCGCACGCGGTTGATCGCATCGACTATGTGCAGAGGGCCATACATCCAGCCGATGCGCGCGCCGCCGAGGCCGAGCTTCGAGAAGGTACGGGTCATGACGACGTTTTCGGCGCTGCCCGCCAGCTCGATGCCGGCTTCGTAGTCGTTGCGGCGCACATATTCGGCATAGGCCGCGTCGAGCACGAGCAGTACGTTCTTCGGCAGTCCGGCATGAAGCCGGCGCACCTCCTGGAAAGGCAGGTAGGTGCCGGTCGGATTGTTGGGATTTGCGAGGAAAACGATCTTCGTGCGCGCTGTCACGGCGGCCAGGATCGCATCGACGTCGGCGCGCTCGTCGGTCTCCTTGACCACGACAGGGGTGGCGCCGGCGGACTGGATGTAGATCTTGTAGACCATGAAGGCATGTTCGGTGAACACGGCCTCGTCGCCGGGCGCGAGATAGGTCTGCGCCAGGAGGCCGAGAATCTCGTCCGAGCCGTTGGAGCAGATGATGTTCTGCGCATTGAGCCCATGCACCTCGGCGATCGCCTCGCGCAGGCGCCTGGCTGTGCCGTCGGGATAGATGTCGAGCCTGGCCGCAACCTCGCGTGCGGCCTCGATCGCCTTTGGCGAGGGGCCGAGCGGGTTCTCGTTCGACGACAGCTTGTGGACCTTGGCGACACCGGCCGGGGCTGAGCTCTTGCCCGGCACATAGGCGTCGATATCCATGATGCCCGCGCGGGGCGTTGGACGTGCCTTGTCCGGTGTCTGGCTCATTTTTGCAAAATCCGTCGAGAATGCCTCCATCCGGAAGCCGCAGCGGAAATACAGGCCATGGCCCGCAATGTCGAGAGCCGGCAATGGTGCCAGCGGCCGTCCCAGCCGCCAGTCCGACGCTCGGCCCAAAGGTCGACCCAACCGTCCGCCCAACCGCCGGCCCGATCGCCGGCCCAACCGCCGGCATTGACGGCGAGGCGGCCGAGTTCTAGAAGGACAGTGACAGTTCCGTGGTGATTTGGCCGGTCGGCTTGCAGCCACGTTAAACAATTCGCTAAAGGGCCGTTGCGTGACGTAACCGGCTTTGCGAATGGCAATGCCGGTTTTTTATTGTCCGCGGCCGGCCGGACGACCGCATCGCGGCGCTTGACGCCAAGCATGATGCAGCAAGTGAGTACGTGATGGCCGCCCAGCGCACAGGAAAGACCAATAACGAGGCCGACGCGCCGTCGAGCCCGATGTTGCGCTTCGGGCCCGACAAGCCGCTGAAGCTGGACGCCGGCACGCTGCTGTCGCCGTTCCAGATCGCCTACCAGACCTATGGCACGCTGAATGATGACCGCTCCAATGCCATCCTCGTCTGCCATGCGCTGACCGGCGACCAGCATGTGGCCAGCACCAACCCGGTCACCGGCAAGCCCGGCTGGTGGGAAGTGCTGATCGGACCGGGCAGGATCATCGACACTGATCGCTTCTTCGTCATCTGTTCCAATGTCATAGGCGGCTGTCTGGGGTCGACCGGCCCGGCCTCGACCAATCCGGCCACCGGCAAGCCCTACGGGCTCGACCTGCCGGTCATCACCATCCGCGACATGGTGCGCGCGCAAAAGATGCTGATCGACCATTTCGGCATCGGAAAGCTGTTTTGCGTGCTTGGCGGCTCGATGGGCGGCATGCAGGTGCTCGAATGGGCGTCGAGCTATCCGGAGCAGGTTTTCGCGGCGCTGCCGATCGCCACCGGCGCACGCCATTCCTCGCAGAACATCGCCTTCCACGAGGTTGGCCGGCAGGCCGTGATGGCCGATCCGGACTGGCATGGCGGCAAGTATTTCGAGCACGGCAAGCGCCCCGAGAAGGGCCTGGCGGTGGCGCGCATGGCCGCCCACATCACCTATCTTTCGGAAGCCGCGCTACACCGGAAATTCGGCCGCAACCTGCAGGATCGCGAAGCGCTCACCTTCGGCTTCGACGCCGACTTCCAGATCGAGAGCTACCTGCGCCACCAGGGCATGACCTTCGTCGACCGCTTCGACGCCAATTCCTATCTCTACATGACGAGATCGATGGATTATTTCGACCTCGCCGCCGACCATGGCGGCCGGCTGGCGGATGCCTTCGCCGGTACCAAGACCCGTTTCTGCCTGGTGTCCTTCACCAGCGATTGGCTATTCCCCACCGAGGAAAGCCGCTCGATCGTGCACGCGCTCAACGCCGCCGGCGCCTCTGTGTCCTTCGTCGAGATCGAGACCGACCGCGGCCACGATGCCTTCCTGCTGGACGAACCGGAACTGTTTGCCGCCATCAACGGCTTCATCGGCTCGGCCGCGCGCGCAAGGGGACTGAGCGCATGACCCCGGAAAATCGCAGATTTTCCGGATCGGGATCATGCGCCGGACAGGAGACGGCATCATGAGCGTCAACGGAAGCCAGCGCGTCGACCTCGAGGTCGTCGCCAACCTCATCCCGGCGCGCTCGCGCGTGCTCGATGTCGGTTCGGGCGACGGCTCGCTGCTCGAGTTGCTGCAGGACACCAAGCAGGTCGACGGGCGCGGCCTCGAACTGTCGCAGCGTGGCGTCAACGAATGCGTTGCACGCGGCCTCTCGGTCATCCAGGGCGATGCCGACAAGGACCTCGAATTCTATCCCGACAAGGGTTTCGACTTCGTCGTCCTGTCGCAGACCTTGCAGGCCACCCGCAACCCGAAGCTGGTGCTCGACGAACTGCTCAGGATCGGCAATCGGGCGATCGTTTCCTTCCCCAATTTCGGCCATTGGCGGGTGCGCCTGTCGCTGTTCGTCAACGGCCGCATGCCGGTGACCAAGGACCTGCCCTATTCCTGGTACGACACGCCCAACATCCACTTCTGCACCATCCGCGACTTCGTCAATCTGTGCGAGGAGCTTGGCGCGACGGTGGAAAAGGCGACCGCGCTCGACGGCAACGGCCAGAAGATCGGCCTGTCGATGCCCTGGTGGTTCTGGAACTTCTTCGGCCAGCAGGCGGTGTTCCTGCTGAAGCGGTAGCCAAGATCAAATCCGATAGCTGGCGCTAGCCCAGAACGTCGGTCGCCTTGTGCGGATGCTCGACGCCATCTGCGAAAACCACATCCGATTGCGAGTTTTCGGTCCGCAATGCAAGGATGGCCTGATAGGCCGGCGAGGCGTACCAGTCCCGCACATGCTGCCTGTCGGGAAATTCGATGACGATCAGATTGCCCGGCCAGTCGTTCTCGACCACTTCGACGTCGCCGCCATGGATCAGGAACCGGCCGCCGAAGGGCTCCAGCGTGGCATCGATCCTGTGCAGATATTCAATGATCTGCGGGCCCATCGTGACTTGGCGCATGTGGGCAACGGCATAAGCGGTCATAGCGGAACTCCTGTGTCCGAAGCCGGTTGCCGGCCTCTCGACCGCACATTGCCAAGGCAGCACACGCAATTCGATTACCTCTCGGATAATAAGAACGGTATCTGTGCGGCGGAGCGAATCAGCTTCGATTTGCAGGCTTTCTGGTCCTGCAGTGATGTTGCTATTGGGGCGCCAGGCCAGCAATTCGTCGTTTCGAACAGGTTGAACTGTGCATGATGTGGTGACACAGCGGCATGTTCTTTGTAGCGTCGCGCCGGATAGATGCGGGCGGAGCATGGAACCGAAGAATCAGACATATTCGATCGTTGTTGAAATGGAGAATGCCAGTTCCATCGACGAGGATGAGATTGGCGTTTCGCTAACTGCCTTGGCGCGGGAAATAGAGCGCACGACGACGGTCGGCCATTGCCACAAACCTCAGGTTATCGTGGTTCACAGCGGACAGCGCACCGACACACCACTTCTCCAGAACCGCATCCTTGAACTCGTCCCGCTGCTTGCAACGACCGCGACTTTGCTTTTCAGCGCTTGTCCCGGCCGCCGGTACTATGAGTTGAAGAATGCCGGTGCTGCGTTGGCAAATGGCGATGTCGTCATCTTCTGCGATTCGGACACGGTGATCGAAGACGGCTGGCTGTCCGCGCTTCTCAAGCCGATGGAAGACCCCAAGACGATTGCCGTGAATGGCTACACCTATCTCGGCCATGACGATTTCGCCTCGCGGACCTTTGCCCTCCTATGGTTCTTCCCGCTGCGCGACGGTGATCAGCGTTTCGCTTCCAGGCGAGCGATGAACGCCAACAATTGCGCGTTTCGCAGAAGCTGGCTGGCCAGCCATCCCTATCCGGCCAGCAATGGGTTCAAGGTTTCCTGCACGCTGCTGACCAGCCAGTTGCGGGAAAGCGGACATGATTTCGTCAGGGTCGATGCACGAGCGAGCCACTATCCCCCGCGCGGCTGGAGGTTTTTCTTATGGCGCGCACTGGTCACCGGCCGCGATGCGGACCGCAAATATGTGGCGCTGGAATCAGCCTCACGGCACCGACGTGTGCTGAAAGCAACCAGGCGCTGGTTTTCGATGTCCCGCCGCGTAAGCGGGCGCATCCTTGGGCAGGCGTCGCAACTCGGAATGCCGGTCTGGCAAATCCCGTTCGCCCTGATCGTCGGATTGGCCTTTTGCACGCTGGTTTTTCTCGGCCAGGCGGCCATGGCGTTCGGCCTGGTCCGGGACGAACCGGAACTCTTGCCTGTCCATGTCGGTCATAGCTGAACATGGCCAGTACCGCTGACATGGCGCCTCTCATCACGGTCATCACGCCGACCCATAACCGGCGCGAAACCCTGCTGCGCGCGATCGACAGCGTGCTTGCCCAGAGCATGCCGCGCTTCGAGCATATCGTGGTTGACGATGGCTCGACCGACGGAACCGAGGCGGCGCTGGCGCGCATCAGCGATCCCCGGCTGGTCTATGTCGGAGCGAAATGGCGTGGCGCCAACGCCGCCAGGAACGCCGGAATCGAGCGGGCGCGCGCACCGGTGGTGACGTTTCTCGATTCCGACGATGTCTACCTGCCGCATCGGCTCGAGCGCACCTTGGCCTGGTTTGACGACAATCTCGCCCTTCAGGTGCTTCTCAGCTCATTTGTCTCTTTGAAGAGCGGCCGCGCCACCAATTGCGTCAATCCCGAGACCTTTGTCAGCCCGATGCTGTTGGAGCGGACGCTTGTGGCGCAGACGATCTTCATCGCCGGCTCGGCCATATCGGCCCGCCGCGAAGCATTGCTGCAGATTGGCGGCTACGACAGCGATATTACTCGCATGCAGGACCGCGAATTGCTGTTGCGCCTGGCGCTACGGTTCGGCGCGCAACTGTCGGGAGATATCGACTGGACGAAATACAATTCGCAGAATTCGATCTCGGGCCGCCGGGCGGGTTACGTCGAAGCCTATGCGAACCTGATGGGCAAGCACCCGCATATCGCCCGTTCCTATCCGCACATCCCGCCCTACATGATCGCGCGGCAGATCATCGCCGATATCCTCAGGGGCCGGATACCGGAGGCGTTCGAGGGCTATATGGCCAATCGCTCGTCGAAGGCGCTCGGCTACTCCTTGCCGGAGCTGGCCAGAGGATATGTCCAGGGCCGGCGCCGGCGCCGCGACCTCTCCAACAAGTTCCGCGCCGAGTTCGGCGCCCGGCCTGCGTGAAGCAGGCCAGCCTATCGGTCCAGTTCCGGGAAATAGGGATCCGACAGGAACCGCCGGTCGCGTTCCCCTAGAAGGCAGTCGACCGGCGTTTCCATGCCGATGGGCGTGATCACCGGCTTGTCCTGAACGCCGCTCACTTCGAGGATCAGCTTGCGGCGGATGGCGGTGGAAAACTCCGCGGCCGCATGGATCGGCAGCACGAAAGAGCCAGGCCCACCGGTCACGCATTGCGCATAGTACTGGTCCAGATGCTTGAAGGTCGGCGACGGGTTGATCAGGATCGGCAGGCCGTTGACGGTGATGCCTTTGGCGATCGCCGCGTCGCGCATCGCGGTGACCGGCGGGCCGATATTGTTGGGGCCGTCGCCCGATATGTCGATGACGCTGCGCTCGCCCTGGAAATCAGTCTTGTCGAACAGTCCGGCGCCGAAGGCGAGCGCGGTGGAAATGGAGGTGCCGCGAAAGCTGCGGAACGGGCGGGCCGCTAGCTGGTTGGCAAAGGCGTTGGCGCTTTCGGCGCTGTCGATGACGTGCCAGCCGATGACCGCGTCATCGCGCACGGTGCCGGCCCATTCGAAATAGGCGAGCGCGATGCGGCCCTTGTTGCCGGAGCGCACCGCCTGGACGAAATCCGGATGCCGCAACGCCTCGACATAGCCGGCGCGCTGCAGGGCGAACTCCTTCTCGTCCATGGACAGTGAGATGTCCACCGCCAGCACCAGCTCGACATCGACCGGCAGCGCCGCCTGGGGCGCGGCGACTTGTATCGCCTGGCCGCAGGCGAGACAGACAAGCAAACGCAGGGCGTCAAGCATGGCCAGTGCCGGAATTGTTTCTCCCGCCGAGCTTTCCCCGCGATCACGGCGAAATAAAGCTGCTCCAGGGCAATCCGGTCGTCGCTCTACTTCTTGCGTCGGGCGGTGACAGGTGGCGGTTCGATCGCTCCGGCCCTGACGCGCGCGGGTTTCAGCGCCGGAGCGCCGGAATCCTTCACGATCGTCAGGCTGCGCGGGAAGAACTGATTGTTGTGCTGGCCGCGCCCGATATTGATGATCGCGGCTCCCTTGAGGTGCTTCTCCATCAGCGACAGCACTCGCCGCAGCGACGGCCCGTCGAACGCATCCATCGCCTCGTCGATAACAACCCATTTCGGCTGCCTGAGCGCAAGCCGCGCAAAAGCCAGCGAACGCTGCTCGTCATCGCCCAGTTCGCGCTCCCAGCGTGCCGAACGGTCGAGCGATGAAGACAGCCGCTCCAGTCCGACCTCGGCAAGCACCGCCGTGATCTCGGCGTCGCTCGCCGGATCCGCGCCATAGGGATGATCGAGCACCTCGCGCAGTGTGCCTGCCGGAAAATACGGGACGCGCGGCACAAAGACCGGAACTTCGCCGGCCGGCATACCGATACGGCCGCTACCCCAAGGCCACAGGCCGGCAATGGCGCGGAAGAACAGCGTCTTGCCGGCGCCGGGCTCGCCGGTGATCATCACCCGCTCGCCGGGGCGAATCTCGACATGCTGGTCGGACAGCTTCGTACAGCCTTCCGGCGACGCGACCTGGAGTTTCTCGAAGGTCAGGCTGCCATTGGCGTTTTCATCGAAGGCGATGCGCTTTTCCTTGTCGTGCAGCACATCGGTCTCGACAAGCGCGATGCGGAAATCGGCGACCCGCATCAGCGTGGCGCGCCAGTCGGCGATGCTGCCGATGTTGTTGATGAACCAGCGCAGCGAGGAGTGGACCTGGTTGAAGGCGCCTACCGCCATCATCAGACCGCCGAAGGAGATATCGCCGGAGAAATAGACTGGCGAAGCGACCAGGATCGGCGCCACCACGGTGATCCAGCCATAGGTGTCTGTCACCCAGGACAGGTTGATCTGGGCGGTGAAGATGCGCCGCATGGCGCCCAGCACCGTGCCGAGGTCGAGTTCGAGCCGTCGCCGGGCGTCGTCCTCGCCATGGTAGAGCGCAATGGCGTCGACATTCTCGTTGACGCGCACCATCGAGGAACGCAGCTCGGCTTCGCGCGTATAGCGATCGCTGTTGAGACGGATGAGCGGCCGGCCGACCAGCCAGCTCAGCCAGGAGGCGATGCCGGCATAGAGGAACGCGGCCCACACCATATAGCCCGGTATGGCCAGCGACCAGCCGCCGATGTGGAACACGAAGCCCGAGGACAGCTCCCACAGAACGCCGACGAACGACACCAGCAGGATGAACGACTGCAACAGGCCGACGCCGAGATCGGTCGACAGGTCCGACAGATGCGCGGCATCCTGCTGCATGCGCTGGTCTGGGTTGACGCCGATGGCGCCGGCATTGGCCAGCCGGAAAGCGCGCGCCGGCCGCATCCACTGGTCGATCAGGTCCAGCGTCAGCGCCTCGCGCAGCTTCAGCCGGATCATCTGGTTGAGCCAGGTCTGGCCGATATTGAGCACCAGCAGCCCGCCGGCGATCATCGCAAAGATCAAAAGCTGATGCAGGAAGGCCGCCATGTCGCGACGCGCCAGCGCATCGTAGAAGGGCTGGTTCCAGCGGTTGAGCAGGACCTGGCCGATCGACGTCGCGATGATCACGAGCATGATGCCAACCGAGGTCCACAGCAGCCATTTGCGAACCGGTGATCCAAGCAGCGCCTGCTTGATCGTCGTCACCTGGTCGCGCAGGCTGCTGGCTTCGACAGCCGCGACCGGCCGGACAGCGTTGTCTGGTTGATCAGCCATGTCAGAGGTCCTTGCGTTCAGAAGCGATGCTGAAACCGGATGAAGAAGACTGAAGCCATCCGCATATCAACCAGGCTGCGAGTTCACCACGACAGATAGGCCGGCAAAGGCCGCGCTGAGGAAATTTCCACCGAGATCACGAAGGTTTCACCCGGCGTGCCGGTGATGCGCCTTCGCCGCCACGGCGGCCGAGCCGGGTCGCGCCATGCGGCGACAGCACCGGCACGAAGACGCGGCGGGACGCGCGCTGGACCACCGGCACACCCTGATAGAGCCGCTTCTGCGCCTCGACGACGATGACCCCGGAAAAGATCGGCCACAGCCGCCGGCCGGCGCGCTCCAGCACATTGTGGAAGCGCATCATGAAGTGCCGCCGCGACGGCGGGAAGAACAGGGCATCGGACCACGCCGCCGGGGTGAAATTCGCCTCGCGCAGCAATTCGGTCAGTTGTCCGCGCGAGAACGGCCGCCCGTTGCCGAACGGCGTATGCTCGAAGCGCGCCCAGACGCCACGCCGGTTCGGCACCACGATGACGACCCGCCCCGCCGGCGAAAGCACCCGCCAGATCTCGTTCAGCGTCTCGCGCGGATTTTCGACATGTTCGAGCGAATGGACCATCAGCACGCGGTCGATGCAGGAATCGACCAGCGGCAGTTCCTCGTCGAAGACCAGCGCCGTTGCCGTCGGCCCGGTCGATGGCCAGACCACGGCGCCTTGCGTTGCCGGCATGAAGGCGAAGACCCGCTCGGCGTCGGTGCCGAAACGTTCCAGCCACGGCAATGTGTAGCCGAGGCCGACAAGCCGTTCATTGGGCACCGCTGCCCATATCGAAGACAGCGCCATGGTGATCGAGCGCTCGGCAAACCGGCCAAGCGTTGTCGAATAGAAGGAACGGAGGTCGACGATGTCGGAATGCATGTCAGGGATGTAGCCGTGATATCAGCGGGATTCAACAAAAGCCCCGGGACAGCGAACTTTACCGATCTTATTCGGCCTTCCCGGATGACATCGGCGTTCCGCCACCCTATGTCTGCGGCAACGAATGGAGAGAGGCGATGGCGGTCGAAATCGAACAGTTCATGTGCCGCACCGACAATTTCGGCGTGCTGGTGCACGATCCCGAAAGCGGCCAGACCGCGATCATCGACGCGCCCGAGGAAGGCCCGATCCTGGCCGCGCTCAAGCGCACCGGCTGGACGCCGACCATGATCCTGACCACCCATCACCATGCCGACCACGTCGAGGCCAATCTCGCGCTGAAGGAGCGCTTCAAGCTGCGCATCGTCGGCCCTGAAGCAGAAAAGGCCAAGATTCCCGGCATCGACGAGGCCGTCGCAGAGGGTTCCGTCCTTCATCTCGGCAATGAGCGCATCGAGGTGATCGCCACGCCGGGGCACACCGCCGGCCATGTCTCCTATCACCTGCCCGGTTCGAAAGTGGCCTTCACCGCCGACACGCTGTTTGCGCTGGGGTGCGGCCGGCTGTTCGAATGCAAGCCGCCGGTGATGTATGACTCGCTGAGGAAACTCGCGGCGCTGCCGGCCGAGACGGTCATTTATTGCGGCCATGAATACACGCTTGCCAACGCGCGTTTCGCGCTGAGCGTCGACCCGACCAACTCGGCCTTGCGGGAGCGTGCCGCCAGGATCGAGGCGTTGCGGGTAGACGGCAAGCCGACATTGCCGACGACGATTGGCGAAGAGCTGTCGACCAACCCTTTCCTGCGCTGGCACGATCCGGCGATCCGCAAGCATCTCGCCATGGAAAAGGCCGGCGATGCCGAGGTGTTCGCGGAGATCCGCAAGCGCAAGGACAATTTCTGAGCGCCGTGCTAGCTTTCGCTCGATGAACAGTTCCGCCGAAATCATCGCGACACTCGGATTGAAACCGCATCCCGAAGGCGGCTGGTATGCCGAAACCTTCCGCGACGAGGCCGGCGGTGCGCGCGGCCATTCGACCGCGATCTATTTCCTGCTGGAACGGGATCAGGTCTCGGCCTGGCACCGGGTCAGGGACGCCGCCGAGGTCTGGCATTTTTATGCCGGCGCGCCGCTGGCCCTGTCGATATGGGAAGAAGGCGGCACGAGGGACAACCAGGTGATCGAGCAGGTGCTCGGCATCGAGCTCGCGGCGGGCGAACGGCCGCAGGTCGTCGTGCCGGCCGGCTGGTGGCAATCGGCGCGCAGCCTGGGCGAATGGACGCTGGTCGGCTGCACGGTGGCGCCCGGCTTCGACTTCGCCGCCTTCGAACTGGCCACGCCGGACTGGCGGCCCAGGCAGCCTTAACCCAGCAGGAACCCCAGCGTGATCGCCAGTTGGGCGGCATAATAGAGCACCCATACGGCAAGCTGCATCCAGCCGCGATGCGGCGAGATGGCGGCGACCAGGAATCTCTCGGTGGCGAGCAACCCATCCGACGCCATGAACAGCACCGCGCCGCCGATCACCAGAGGACTGCTCGTCGTCAGTGCGGACAAGCCCATCGCCAGGATCGCCACGACATAGACGGCGATCGGGATGCGCAGGCCTGGGCCAACGCGGCGCCAGAGCGCGGCGAGCATGACGATCGCGAACACCGCCATGGCGAGCACAACCGCGCCGCGCCAGGGCTCGGCGCCAATCAGGCCCAGTCCGCCCCCGGCGCGCAGGAAGAGCGCAATATAGACGACATGGGCGATGAGAAAACTCGCCAACCCACCCATGAAGGCCTTTTCGCCATCGCGCGACAGGAAGGCATCGCCGATCGCACTCAGCGCAAGCGCGGCGACCAGAAGCAGCGGGCCGCCTTGCATGGCGGCGAGCACGGCGAGCATCGCCACGGCGAGCGTCTTCGCCGCCGAACGGCCGAGCGTCGGCGGCATTCCGGCTGAAAAGGCGTAGATGACCGCCGCCACCAGCGAGAAGATCAGCGTTGCATTGGCGTTGGCGTCGATGCCGCCGGCAAAGGGCATCGTCATGCCCTGGCTCCGTCTTCGGATGCCCCTGCTCCGCCTTCGGCCGGCGCCGGCTTGCGCAGGAACAGCGATTTCGCCGCGAGCGCCGCGCCGCCGGTGATGAGCACGCATGCGGCCAGGATGCGCAGCGACGGCTCGGCGACGCCTGCTGCTATCAGCACCAGTGTCGACAGCAACGGTGCGGCATAGCTCGCGGCGCCCAGCACCTGGATGTTGCCGCGCTTGACGCCGATGTCCCAGGCATAGAAGGCGGCGCCCACCGGCATCAGCCCAAGGCCGAGCACGGCCAGCCACTGGCCGGCGCCATTGGGCAGCACCGTCTGTTCCAGCGCCAGATGGCAGGCGAGCGACAGGATCGCGGTTGCCGCGCAGAACCAGGTGACGATGCTGGTCGGCACGGACGGAAACCTTCGCGACAGAAGCGAATAGGACGACCACAGCACGGCGCAGACGGCGGCCATGGCATAACCGAAGGCATAGCGGGCGTCGAAGGCCAGGCCGCCGCCCTTGGTGACGATCAGCACGGTGCCGGCAAGGCCGAGCAGCGCGCCCACGACGTGGTTCCACGCCAGCTTCTCGCCCGGCATCAGCGCCGACCCCAGCACGATCAGCAGCGGCCACAGATAAGCGATCAGGCTTGCCTCAACCGCCGGCGCGTTGCGCAACGCGGTGAAGTAGAAGAAGTGATAGCCAAACAGGCCCGCTATCCCGATCAGCCAGACTTGGGGCGGTATCTTCTGGTTCTTGTCGGCGACCGGCATCACCAGCCGCGCGGCAAGCCCGACCCCGGTGCCGATCGAGAAGGTGATCGCCGACAGGAGGAAGGGCGGCACCTTGCCGGAGGCATCGGTGAGCAGAGCCAGCAGCGCCCACATGACGACGGCCGAAAAACCGATCAGTGTTGCGCGCCCCATTCCCCCTCCAGTGGCGCGCCCTCCCCTGTCTCCAGTGCCGCGCCCGGTCTATTGCACCGCTTCGAACTGTCTCGCGCTTATGGTCAGCGGACCGATCTGGGTCCCGACCGTGGCGTGGATCGGCGCATATACGCCGGTTTGGCCGAGCGGCGCAAACGTCACCATCATCCGGCTCTTGTTCTTCAGGAATTCCAGCGCCTTGCGGCCCTTGCGATAGCCCGCCACCGGCTCGAAACCCATCCTGCAGGTGACGGTGTCGCCCTTGTAGCCCGGCACCGAGATCGTCCCTTTCGAAACGTAGCTCAGCGTCAGATCGGCGCGCATCTCGCCATCGTAGATCTTCACCGTGCGGCCGCAGACCTTGTCCAGACTGTCGGCATGGATGACGGTTGCCGCCATGGGGTCGAGTACCGAGGCCAGGTCGCCGGCGCCGAGCGGCACCCATTCCTTGGGGTCGCGCTTGCCGGGGGCCGGAATGACCTGCGTCGAAGTGACGTTGCCGTTGGTGAAACGGATGTCGATCGCCGACACCTTCTTGCCCGAGGTGTAGTCGGCGCGGAATGCCTGCGGCACCATCTTCTGGCCCGAAATGGTGCCCTTGGACGAGATCGTGCCGCGCGTGTCGTCGAACAGCTTGGCCAGACCCGCCGCCGAGACGGTGCCATTGATCGTATAGACGCCGTTCTCATAACTGCTGGAGAAGGTCGATCTCGCGATCGACAAACCCAGGAACGATACGGTGTATGCGCCCTTGAAGGATTGCGGCGAGGCGGCCGAGGCGGCGGACGGCAAGGCGATGGCAAGCGCGGCGGCAAGCGCGTGAGGCAAACGAGGCATGGCGGGATCGTATCCTTGATATTCGACCGGAAGCGGGCGACTCCGGTCTGGCATGTCCCTATGAGACCGCTTATAGAGCGAAATCCGGCCTTAATATGAAACGCCGCGCGCTTCCCTGGGGAAGCCGGAGCTTGACGCCCCGGTGAAATGCAACTATGGAACGCCAACTTTTTCCATAAGGCCGCCTGACCAGAACCGCGCGCCACCCGGCGCGGGCACAAAGGTTTGGCAGGTCACGAGAGAACTGAAGGTTAGAACCATGTCCCGTACCTGCGAACTCACTGCCAAGGCAGTCATGACCGGCAACAATGTGAGCCACGCCAACAACAAGACCAAGCGCCGCTTCCTGCCGAACCTCGTCAATGTGACGCTGATTTCGGAAGCGCTGAACCAGAACGTGCGTCTGCGCATCTCGGCCAACGCGCTGCGTTCGGTCGAACATCGCGGCGGCCTCGACGCCTTCCTGGCCAAGGCCGATGCCAAGGAGCTGTCGCAGCGCGCGCGCCTCCTGAAGAAGCAGATCGCCAAGAAGCTCGCCGAACAGGCGGCTGCTTAATCCTTTCAGGCGGGGGACAACCGCCCTGGCCAACCTCTTGTTGGCCTTGGGCATCGGATAAGACCCGCAAGGTTCGATGGTCCGATGCCCTGATATCAAGCGAGCGCTGCCTCGGCAAAACGCTCCGCTGGTTCCATTACCCAGGATAAAAAAATGACTTCCTTCTCGCGATACCTGCCCTTTGTGGCCGCCATGGCGCTTGTCGTTGTGGCATCGAATATTCTGGTGCAATTCCCCATGCAGGGTCAGGTCGGCGGTCTCTCGCTGGCTGACCTTTTGACCTGGGGCGCTTTCACCTATCCCTTTTCGTTCCTGGTCACCGACCTCGCCAACCGCCGCTACGGGCCGGCCGTCGCGCGCCGGATCGTCTTTGTCGGCTTCATGACGGCGGTCGTGTGCTCCATCCTGGTGCCGCCCTTCCTGTTCCGTCACGGCTTAATCGAATTCGAGATATCGGCGGACCGGCTGGTGCGCATCGCCTGCGCCTCCGGCGCCGCTTTCCTGACCGCGCAACTGCTCGACGTCACCGTGTTCAACCGCTTGCGTCGGCAGAGCTGGTGGCGTGCGCCGATTCTCGGCACGCTGGTCGGCTCGGTGTTCGACACGCTTGTGTTCTTCAGCGTCGCCTTTTCTGCCGCCTTTGCGTTTGTCGGCCCCAGCGACGGTTTTGCGCTGGAGACGGCGCCGTTGATGGGCGTCTTTCATGTCGAGGCCATGCGTTGGATCTCCTGGGCGCTCGGCGACCTCAGCGTCAAGCTGATCATCGCCGTGGTCGCGCTCATTCCCTACCGGCTGCTCGCCGCCCGCTGGAGCCAGCCGGTCGTGGCCGCCTAGCCCATGATCCCTTGGGTTCAACTCGATTCCGCCAAGACCGGGGATGGTGCCCAAGAACTTCGCCTCAAGCAGCGTGGCGCCGAATTCTCGATCATGCTGGGCACCAATGAACTGATGAACAGCCGCCTCAGTGGCTCGGAGGAGGCGCTGGCGCGGCTTTCCTGCCGCAAGATTGCCGGCCATCGGCAACCACGCATTCTCATCGGCGGCCTCGGCATGGGTTTCACGCTGCGCGCCGCCCTTGCCGAACTGGGCGGCGATGCAAGCGTCGTTGTCGCGGAACTGGTGCCGGCGGTCGTCGCCTGGGCGCGCGGCCCGATGGCCGAGGTGTTTGGCGGCTGTCTTGAGGATCCCCGCGTCACCATAGAGGAGACCGATGTCGGGGCGCTTATCCGCACCGGGCGCGGGTCCTGGGACGCGATCCTGCTCGACGTCGACAACGGCCCCGAAGGCATCGTCCACAAGGGCAATGACGCGCTCTACAGCGCGGCCGGCCTCGCTGCGGCGCGCGTGGCCCTCAAGCCCGGCGGCGTGCTGGCCGTGTGGTCGCAAGGCCCGGATGCCGGCTTCACGCGGCGGCTGAAACAGGCAGGCCTTGCGGTCGAAGAGGTGAACACGCGCGCCAACGGCAAGCGCGGCGCGCGCCACGTCATCTGGATAGCGACCAACGGCTCGCGGGAGCGGTGAGCAGTCGACTCAAGCTGCGCTCGACACCTCTTCCCTGATCAACGCTAGGGGATGCACACATCTCGCGTGATTGTCGGCGCGAGGCTTTCTTGCGATGTGGTTCCCCCAATCCGTCGCTGCTTCGCAGCGCCACCTTTCCCCCCTCCGGAGGGAAAGGAAGGGAGCTTTGCTGGACAAGCGCTGGCGACAAAAAGCCTAGCGCCCTTCCTCTCCCCCGTCGATCGGGGGAGAGGTGGCTCGGCGAAGCCGAGACGGAGTGGGGGTCGACCAGCGCCGCATAACGCAATGCAAGCCGCTCATGAAACACGCAGCCGCTGCAAAACCTCCAGCAGGCGGGCATCAGGCGGATCTGATGACCGCTCAATCCTGGTGCAAGATAAACTCCAGATAGAGATTGCGCTGCAGGATCGAGTGGTTGTCGTCCGAGATCAGGGACACCATCAGCGCGCCGTCGTCACGGGTCCAGACGTCGAGGCCTTCCATATTGTCGATCTGGTAGCCCATATCGGCCTGCAGCAGAACCGGACCGTCGGCGATGGCGCCCTTCTCGACGCTGTCGCCATGAATGCGCCGCAGCCGCATCCTGAGGCCGCCCGCCATGGTGAAACTGCGCTCCAGCAGCAGCAGGTCGCCGTCCGGCAGGAAGGCGCCATCGGTGATGTCGAAATCGTCGTTGCGCTTGACGGTGAAGATGCCTTTGCGCGGCCCTTCGAGGATAGCGGCATAGATGTTGCCCGCCTTGTCCAGGCTTTTCTCGGAAACCACGACGATGCCGCCCTTGTGGCGGCCGTCGGCATTGGCGTGGGCGACGGTCTCGAAGCCGCGATTCTGGCGCAGTTCGCGTGCCGGGATGAGGAAATCCAGCTGCCGGAACGGCGCCTTCATGTCATCAGGGTTGATCCTGAACTGGGCGACCCGGTGGTTGCGCTCGAACCCGACGGTGGCGATGCCGTCCTTCACCGCAAGGCCTTCGGCGTCGACTTCCCATTTCTCGTCGACCGGCTGACCCTTCCGGTCGACCATCTGCTGCATGCGGAAGTTCTGGATGGCCACGGGCCGCTTCTCGCCATCGCGGGCGACGGTGCCGAAGAACCAGAAGCCGGTATCGGCGACGCCGATGAAGTCGCTGCCCGCTTTCAGGAAACGCAGCGCCGACAGCCCGCCGAAGTCGCGTGACTTCGAAGTCATCTCCAGGCCGCCGACGAATTCGAGCGGCCCGAACTGTTTCCCGTCATTTCCGATCTTGAACTGACTTATCGGCCTTGCCGAGACCTCGACCGGCTCGATCGCGGCCTGCCCGGCGCCAATCGCCGGTGAGACGACCGTGCCGACGAGCGCGCAAGCGGCCAGCAGCACCCGCCGAAAGCCGCCCCGCGAAAAGATCATCCGGCGCGCCGCATGCCGCCGCGGCGCGTATCGCGCGCGCGTTCCTCGGCAAACAGCGAGGCCAGCTGCTCGGTCATGGCGCCGGCCAGTTCCTCGGCGTCGACGATGGTGACGGCGCGCCTGTAGTAGCGCGTGACGTCGTGGCCGATGCCGATGGCCAGCAGTTCCACCGGCGAGCGCGTCTCGATGAGTTCGATGACGGCGCGCAGGTGCCGCTCCAGATAATTGCCGGGATTCACCGACAGCGTCGAATCGTCGACCGGAGCGCCGTCGGAGATCATCATCAGGATCTTGCGCTGCTCGGGCCGGGCAATCAGCCGGTTGTGCGCCCACAGCAGCGCCTCGCCGTCGATGTTTTCCTTGAGCAGGCCCTCGCGCATCATCAGGCCGAGATTGCGGCGCGCCCGCCGCCACGGATGGTCGGCCGACTTGTAGATGATGTGGCGCAGGTCGTTGAGGCGGCCTGGGTTCGGCGGCTTGCCGTCCTTCAGCCACTTCTCGCGCGCCTGCCCGCCCTTCCAGGCACGCGTCGTGAAGCCGAGGATCTCGACCGAGACGCCGCAGCGCTCCAGCGTGCGCGCCAGGATGTCGGCGCAGGTGGCGGCGACCGTGATCGGCCGGCCGCGCATCGAGCCGGAATTGTCGAGCACCAGCGTCACCACCGTGTCGCGGAACTTGGTGTCGCGTTCCTGCTTGAAGGACAGCGGCTGCATCGGATCGATGACCACGCGCACCAGCCGCGCCGGATCGAGATAGCCCTCTTCCAGATCGAAATCCCAGGACCGGTTCTGCTGCGCCATCAGGCGGCGCTGCAAGCGGTTGGCCAGGCGGCCGACGACGCCGGAGAGGTTGGCGAGCTGCTTGTCGAGGAAAGCGCGCAGCCGGTCGAGTTCTTCCTCCTCGCAGAGTTCCTCGGCGCCGACCGTCTCGTCGAAGGCCGTGGTGAAGACCTTGTAGTCGATTTCCTTCGGCAGATTGGTGAAGGGATTGTCGTTGCGGCGCGCTTCGCCTGGTGTCTCCGCGTCGGCATCGTCGTCGTCCGACAAATCGTCGGCGGTGGCGTCGGAAGCTTCGGTCTCGGACGACTGTTCGTCATCGACCGAGGCCTCGGCGTCCTCGGACTGCGACTGCTCGGAGCCGGAATCGTCTTCGCCGCCCTCCTCGCTCTGCTCCTCGCCTTGCGGCTGGTTGTCGTCATTGTCCTCGGAGTCTTCGGTCTCCTGGTCGTCGCCCAGTTCCTCGGCCATTTCCATGGAGGCGAGCATGTCGCGCACCAGGCGGGCGAAAGCTTGCTGGTCTTCCAGCTTGTCCGAAAGGCCGTCGAGATCGGCCTTGGCCTTTTCCTCGACCCAGGGCCGCCAGAGTTCGACAAGCCGCTCGCCGCTTTTCGGCACCGGACGGCCGGTCAGCTTCTCGCGCACGATCAGCGCAAGAGCTTCCTCGATCGGCGCGTCGGCCTTGTCCTTGACGTCGACGAGGTTGGCCTTGGCGTATTTGTCCTCCAGCATCGAGCCGATATTGTCGGCCACGCCCTGCATGGCGCGGCTGCCGATCGCCTCGACGCGGGCCTGCTCGACGGCGTCGTAGATGGCGCGGGCCGCCTTGCCTTCCGGCGCCAGCTTGCTGTGGATGCGGACATCGTGACAGGCGCGTTTCAACGCCATGGAATCGCCAAGTCCGCGGGTGATGGCGATGTCGGTCTTCGACGCCTTTTTCGGCAGTTCGGGCAGTCGGGCGCGGCTTCCGGCTAGTGCCGGCCTGTCCTTGGCGAAACCGACCTCGAGTTCCTTGTCGCCGGCAATGGCGCGCATGCACACGGTGACGGCGCGCTTGAAGCTGTCGGCTTCAGACCCGGTCTTCGACTTGTTGCGCGTGTTGTCGCCTGGACCCGCCATGAATTATTCCCTGGAGCATGATGGTGCCCGAAAGGTCCTCTGACCTTCCGGCATCAGCTCTTAGCCCAGCACCACGTTGGCGGCGCTTTCCGGCAGATCCTGACCGAAGGCGCGCTGGTAGAACTCGGCGACCACCGAACGCTCCAGCTCGTCGCACTTGTTGAGGAAGGTCAGCCGGAACGCCATGCCGACATCGCCGAAAATCTCGGCGTTCTCGGCCCAGGTGATGACGGTACGCGGGCTCATCACGGTCGACAGGTCGCCATTGATGAAGGCCGACCGCGTCATGTCGGCGACACGCACCATCTTGTTGACGGTGTCCTTGCCCTTGGCGTCGCGATAGTGCTTGGCCTTGGCCAGCACGATGTTGACCTCATTGTCGTGCGGCAGATAGTTCAGCGTGGTGACGATCGACCAGCGGTCCATCTGCGCCTGGTTGATCTGCTGCGTGCCGTGATAGAGGCCGGTGGTATCGCCCAGGCCGACCGTGTTGGCGGTGGCGAACAGCCGGAACGCCGGATGCGGGCGGATGACGCGGCTCTGGTCGAGCAGCGTCAGGCGGCCCGAGGATTCGAGCACGCGCTGAATGACGAACATCACGTCCGGGCGGCCGGCGTCATATTCGTCGAAGCAGAGCGCGACATTGTGCTGGTAGGCCCATGGCAGGATGCCGTCGCGGAATTCCGTGACCTGCAGGCCTTCCTTGACGACGATGGCATCCTTGCCGACGAGGTCGATACGGCTGACATGGCTGTCGAGGTTGACGCGCACGCAGGGCCAGTTGAGGCGGGCGGCGACCTGTTCGATATGGGTCGACTTGCCGGTGCCGTGATAACCCGACACCATCACGCGGCGGTTGTAGGCAAAGCCGGCGAGGATCGCGAGCGTCGTCGCCTTGTCGAACAGATAGTCCGGATCGACGTCAGGCACGTGCTCCGATGTCACCGAATAGGCCGGCACCACCATCTTGGAATCGAAACCGAATTTGTCCTTCACCGACACCGTCGTGTCGGGCAGGTTGGCGATGTCGCGATCGACCTTGTTCATATCTCTCAACGTCTCCACAAGCGAAACGTCCCGTTTCGCCGGCAATCGATTTTGTTCGGGGGCGGTCTTAGAGCCTTTTCCAACCTTATGAAAGTTGGAAAACGACACAAACCATAGGGTCGCTCAGCACAGGCCTGCCTGTTTGAGCACGCGATAGGCCTGAAGCACATCGCGGAACCGGTCTTCCGAACCTCTGTCGCCACCATTCGCATCCGGATGGTGACGCTTCACAAGTTCCTTATAGCGCGCCTTGATATCCTTGCCAGTCGCCTTTGTATCAAGGCCAAGCGTTTCCAGCGCCTTGGCCTCAAGCGGCTTGGCCTTGCGCTCGCGCGCCTCGCGCGGATCCTTCGGCCCCTTGAACAGGTCGAACGGGTCGCGCATGCGGTTGTAGTAGCCGGCGCGGCCCGAGCGCATCTGCGCCATGTCGGGCGACGCCATATCGGGAGAGGAGCGTGGCGAGGCACCGTTGACGCCCATCTTCCATGTCGGCCGGTGGCCGGTCATCGCTTCCTTCTGGAAGCGCGCGACCTCGGTGTCGGGCACGCCGGAGAAATAGTTGAAGCCCTTGTTGTACTCGCGCACATGGTCGAAGCAGAAGCGGAAATACTCGCCCTCCTTCATGCGCCCGACCGGCGCGCGATGGGTGCCGGGCTCCTTGCAGCCGTCCCATTGGCAGATCGGCGAGTGCGACTTCAGCTCCGCGTCCTTCTCCGGGCGGATGCGAATCTTCTCGAAATATTTGGGATACGGCTTCATCTCACCCATTTATGGGGCGTTCGCAGATGCGAAACAAGAATTGACATTTTCGCGATCCTCGCCCTAACCGCTGAATCGCGGCATAAAACAGGCGGATGGTGGATTCTGTCGCGCGGCGGCGGCCCCAGGCCGATGCGCCACCGATATGTGGTGAAGGGAGACGGCAATGTCCATACAGACGACGATGGAAGACAAGCTCAACAAGGCATTTTCGCCCGACCGGCTGGTCATCATCAACGAAAGCCACCTTCATGCCGGCCATCACCATCACGGTTCGGACCATCACGGCGCCTATGACGGCACCGGCGAGACCCATTTCCGCGTCCGCATCGTGTCGCCGAATTTTGCCGGCATGAGCCGGATCGACCGCCATCGCGCCGTCAACGAATTGCTGGCCGACGAACTGAAGGCCGGCGTCCATGCCCTGGCGATCGAGCCGGCAGCGCCCGGCGAACAGACGCGCTGGTAGGCCTTCAGATCATTGCTTCGATAAGGAAAGGCCCACGCCGCGACAGGGCGCTGTCGAGTAACGCGTCGAACCGCTCGCAGGTATCGGCGCGCGCGGCTTCCACACCCATGCCCTTGGCCAGCGACACCCAGTCCAGCGCCGGATGGTCGAGATCGAGCATGCGGCGCGCATTCTCGCCGATGGCGTTGACCCCGACATTGCGCATTTCGCCATGCAGGATGGCATAGGTGCGGTTGGAGAAGACGATCGTCACGACGTCGAGATTTTCCCGCGCCTGGGTCCACAGGCCTTGCACGGTGTACATGCCGCTGCCGTCGGCCTCCAGATTGACCACCTTGCGGTTGGGACAGGCGACCGCCGCGCCGGTGGCCAGCGGAATGCCGCCGCCGATCGAGCCGCCCGTGCCCATCATGTAATCGTGTGGCGCGGCAAAGGCCGAAAGCGCGAAGAAACGCCGAGCCGAAGTGACGGCCTCGTCACAGACGATCGCATTGTCGGGCAGCTTTCTCGCGACGGACAGCGCGATGGCATCTTCCGTCAGCCTTCCGCCCGGTGTCGCTTCATCCGGGAACGCGCTCGCCGATACCGTCCACTGTGACGGCTTGACGCCGAGTTCATCATGCAGCGCCTCCAGTGCCGCATGGAGATCGTCGCCATGAGCGGCGAGCGTCATCACCCGGCAATCGTCACGCGCCAGCCGCCCCGGCTTTCCCGGATAGGCGAAGAAGGCGACAGGCTCCTTGCCGCCGACAAGCACCACCACGTCGATATCCCTGAGCATCGCCGTCGCCGCATCGACCGGATAGGGGATGCGGGTCGGGGCGACGCGGCCAAGGCCGCGCTGCATGCGCGCGATCAGCACCTCGCTGAACAGCCTGACATTGCAGGCCGCCGAGATCCGGCCCGCGATCTCCAGCGCATCGGCGCGCGCCGCCTGTCCGCGGACGATCATGCCGACCCTACCGGGAGCGGCGCGGATCGCTGTGGCGATTTCGCGCACGCTGGTCATATCGACGGTCGGAGGCGGCAAAAGCTCCACCTTGCCAGGTGCTGCCGGGCTGGCGTCGCCCCATGCCGCGTCCGCCGGCAGGATCAGCGTCGTGACGCCGGGCGGCGTCAGCGAGGCGCGGAAGGCCGCCTCGGTCGCCGGCTGCACGTCGCCCGCTCCTTCGATGCGGCGCACCCATTGCGACATCGGCGCCGCCAGGCCTTCGATGTCGCTCGTCAGCGGCGCGTCGAGCGGCAGGTGGTAGGATGCGTGGTCGCCGACAATGTTGATCATCGGCGTCCTGGCGCGACGGGCATTGTGCATGTTGGCCAGTCCGTTCGCGAGGCCCGGGCCGGTATGCAGGAGCGTCGCCGCAGGCCGGTCGGTCATGCGCGCATAACCGTCCGCGGCCCCCGTCACAACGCCTTCGAACAGGCCGAGGACGCAGCGCATCTCGGGCTTCCGGTCGAGTGCCGCCACGAAATGCATTTCCGACGTGCCGGGATTGGCGAAGCAGACCTTGACGTCATTGGCCAGCAGCACGTCGCACAGGACATCGGCGCCATTCATGCAATTTTCTCCTCAGGATCGAGGACCAATTGCACCCACGGACGTCCGCGCGGCAATATCCCGCCGCCGCTTTTGGCATGAGCCAGGTCGGTGAATTCACCGGCAGGCGGTCAACCGACCGTTGATTTCAGGAATTTCAACGCCGCCGCCGTCAGCGCGTCGCCATCCTTGCCGAAATCGCTGTTGATCGACATATGCGTATAGGCGCTGCCATCGAACACGGTCACCTCCGTGCCTGTCGCCCGCAGGCGCTCGGCGAAGGCCTTCGACTCCTCTCCCCGCCCGGGCGCCTTCGAATAGGCGATGAAGGTCGGCGGATGCTTGCGACCGTCGACATAGCTCGCCGGCGACAGCGCCGCCCATTGCGACGGATCGGAAAACACCCGCGCATAAGAGCGCACCATGCCTCCGTCTTTCTCAAGCGCGGCCAGATCATAGGCCCTGGTATCGTCGAGCAGCAGCCCGGCGACCTCGGGCAAGCCGCCGCGCAAGCCGGTCAGCGCGATCAGGTGGCAGCCGGCCGCATGACCCATGCCGACGATGCGCTTCGGGTCGCCGCCATGCTGGGCGATGTTGGCTCGGACAAAGGCATAGGCCTTTTCGACGTCGCTTGCCTGGGTGGCCACGTCAGCCTGCGGCAGCATTCGATAGTCGATCGAAACGAAACAGAATCCGTTGGCGAGCAGGAATGCCGGCTTCTCACCGACCTGGCTGCGCTTGCCGAACTCCCAGGCGCCGCCATGGACGAAGAAGACCACCGGGAGGTTTTTTGCGCCATCGGGGGTGTAGATATCGAGTTTGGCCGGGCCGTAGTCGAATGTCACCGGCTCAGGTTGCGGCTGGCGCGCGAGCGCCCTCAAGGGCAGGAACGCCGCCATCGAGGCCAGAAGCAGGGTTCGCCGGTCGATCATCGTTTTCTCCTGTCAGCCCGGCGCAGAATGCACTAGGGCGCGGCGAGGTTCCAATGAACGATCGGTAAGGTGTACCCTTGCGGCCTATGCGACGGGCCGGATCCTGATCCGGGCGATCCGGTTCTTGTCGCGCTTCATGACGATGAAGCGCTTGCCGTGGAAGGTGAAGGCCTGCTTTTCCTCGGGGATCGACTGCGCCTCATGGATGACCAGCCCGGCGATCGTCGTCGCCTCCTCGTCGGGCAGGTTCCAGTCTAGTGCCCGGTTGAGGTCGCGGATCGGTACCGTGCCGTCGACGACGACGGAGCCGTCGGCTTCCTGCTTGACGCCTTGAATGTCGACATCATGCTCGTCGGCGATCTCGCCGACGATCTCCTCGATGATGTCCTCCAGCGTCACCAGCCCTTCGACCTCGCCATATTCGTCGACAACGACGGCGAAATGCGCCTTGCGGCGCAGGAAGGCGTTGAGCTGCTCCTGCAAAGTGGTGGTGTCGGGCACGAACCAGGGTTTCGAGGCGATCTTCATCACGTCGATCTGGGAAAAATCGTTGCCCACCTCGTTCAGCGCCCGCAGCAGGTCCTTGGCATGCAGCACGCCGACGATGTTGTCGAGCGAGCCTTTCCACAGCGGCATGCGGGTATGCGGGCTTTGCAGGATCTCGCGCACCACGGCTTCCGGCGCATTGTCGGCATTGACCGAGCGCATGTTGGTGCGGTGGACCATGACGTCCGAGACTTCGAGTTCCTCGAGGTCGAACAGGCCGCCGATGCGGTCGCGGTCCTCGCGCACCACCTGGCCGTCGCGGCGGAAATCGTCGACCGCGCCGCGCAGTTCGTCCTGGCTCGACCGCTGCGGCTCGATGCGCGACAGCTGATAGCCGAAAGCCGCAAGCAGGCGCGAGCGCAGGGCAACCGCCAGCACGATGAGCACGGCAAGGACGGCGACGACGATCCAGCCCGTCTCGCTGGCCATCTCAGCCAGCCTTGCTGCTGGCTGGATGGTTCTCCCTCAGGAAGGCCAGCACTTCCGACGCCGGCACGTCCTTGGCGATGAAGGCCTGGCCGATGCCGCGCGTCAGGATGAAGGTCAGCGCGCCGCGCGAGACTTTCTTGTCCTGCGTGATGAAGCCGAGCAGCGCCTCGGCATCCGGCAGGTCGCCTGGGATATCGGACATGCGCCAGGGCAGCCCGACGGCCCTGAGATGCGTCTCGACGCGCGCCGCGTCATCGGGGCTGGCGAGGTTGAGGCGCGAGGAGAACCGGTGCGCCAGCGCCATGCCGATGGCAACGCCTTCGCCATGCACGAGCCTTGCGCCATCATATTGTGTCGCGGCCTCCAGCGCGTGGCCGAAAGTATGGCCGAGGTTGAGCAGCGCACGATCGCCCGTCTCGAACTCGTCGCGGGCGACCACGTCGGCCTTGGCGCGGCAGGCTTCGGCGATGGCCTGCGCCCGCTCCGGTCCGCCGGCGAACACTTTCGCCCAGTTCTTCTCCAGCCAGGCGAAGAAGTCCGGCCGGTCGATCAGCCCGTATTTGGCAAGCTCGGCATAGCCGGCGCGGAATTCGCGGATCGGCAGCGTGTCGAGCACCCCGGTATCGGCCAGCACCAGCTTCGGCTGAAGGAAGACGCCGACCAGGTTCTTGCCGCGCGGGCTGTTGATGCCGGTCTTGCCGCCGACGGAGGAATCGACCTGCGCCAGCAGCGAGGTCGGGACCTGCACGAAATTCATGCCGCGCCGCACGATGCCGGCGGCAAAGCCGGTGAGATCGCCGATGACACCGCCGCCAAAGGCGATGACGACATCGCCGCGCTCCAGCCTGGCGGCCAGAATACCGTCGACGACCTCTTCGAGATGGGCAAAACTCTTGGTCTTCTCGCCGGCCGGCAGGGTGAGGATCGCGGGCTGGATGCCGCCTTTCTCGAGACCGGCCTTCAGCGCGTCCAGATGGGCGGCCGCGACATTGGTGTCGGTAATGACGGCCGCGCGCGTACCGGGCAACCGGCTTGAAATCTCGGCGCCGACGCGAGACAGCAGGCCGGAGCCGATCAGAATGTCGTAGGCGCGCTCGCCAAGCCCGACTTCGACGGTGACAGGCTGTTCCACGCTCACGATTCGACCTCGCCTGTCGCGGCAATTTCCTCGATGCCGAAATGCCGGCACAACGCCGCCAGCACCTCCGCGGCGATGACTTCCTTGCGCTCTTCCCGGGTCGGCACGGTGACATCGGATGTGGCGTAGACCGGATAGCGCTCGCCCATCAGCCGCTCGAGCACGCCGCGCGGGTCGGGGTTTTTCAGCAGCGGCCGGTTCTGCTTCTTGGAGACGCGGTCCATCAGAAGGTCGAGATCGGCCTTCAGCCATACCGACACGCCGTGCGCGGCGATGCCCTCGCGCGTCTGCGCGTTCATGAAGGCGCCGCCGCCGGTCGACAGCACCTGCGGACCGTTTTCCAGCAGGCGCAGGATGACCCGCTGTTCCAGCGCCCTGAACTCGCTCTCGCCATAGCGTTCGAACAGTTCCGGCACCGTCATGCGCGAGACGCTTTCGATCTCGTGGTCGCTGTCCATGAAGGGAAGCGAAAGCATGGTTGCCAGCTTGCGTCCGATCGCCGTCTTTCCGGCCCCCATCAGTCCGACAAAGACGATCGAGCGATTGCCCAGCCGGCCAAGCAGCCCGGCATGGCTCTCACCTGGAGGATTTGCTGGCAACGCGTTCATAAAGGCCCTCTTTGCCGGCGTATCGACATGAAAACCCCGGTTGCGTCAAGCGCGGCGAACACCATGCGGCGCATGGCTCGGAAGCAATGCGTGCATCAGAACTTGCTAACAAGCCTCCGGTTCTTCCTTGAATTGGACGGATTGGCGTCCCATAAGGGCACAGGGTTTGGAAACGCAGAACAAGAAGACGAGCGAAAATTGATGCCGACACTGTTTCGCTTTGTCGTGGTAGCAGCGATTCTGGCCGGCATTGCCTATGGTACGATGTTCGCGCTGGTTATGTTCGTCGAGCCGAAGAAAGCGGAGATGAGCGTTCGCATCCTGCCCGAAAAGCTGAATCCCAAGAAGAACTGATCCCGGATCCTCAAAGGCAATGAACAGCGCGGCGCGCATCGAGGCTTTCCTGGAAATGATGAGCGTCGAGCGTGGCGCGGCGCAAAACACGCTTTCCTCCTATCGCCGCGACCTCGAGGACGCCTCGCGAGAGATCGATGGCGGGCTTGCCGGTGCGGCCGCCGCCGATATCCGCGCCTATATAGACGACATCGCCGCGCGCGGCTTTGCGCCGACCTCGCAGGCGCGCAAATTGTCGGCGATCCGCCAGTTCTTCAAGTTCCTCTATGCCGAAGGCCTGCGCGGCGACGACCCTACCGGTACGCTGGACAGCCCGAAGAAGGGACGCCCGCTGCCCAAGACGATGAGCGAGGCCGAAACCGGCAGGCTGATCGACCGCGCCGCGCAGGAAGCCGGTGACGCCGGGCTCGGCTACGCTGACAGCCTGGCGGCGGTGCGCCTGCATGCACTGGTCGAGGTGCTCTATGCCACCGGCCTGCGCGTTTCCGAACTGGTTGGCCTGCCGGTCACTGTGGCCCAGCGCGACGACCGTTTCTTCATGGTGCGCGGCAAGGGCGACAAGGAACGCATGGTGCCACTGTCGGCCAAGGCGCGCACTGCGATGCGGAGCTGGCTGGCGGCTCGGGCCGGGGTCCCCGCCTTCGCCGAAAGCCCGTTCCTGTTCCCGGCGGCATCGGACAGCGGCTACCTGTCGCGGCAGGTCTTCGCGCGTGACCTGAAGGGCCTGGCGGCCCGGGCCGGCATCGCCTCCGCGAAGATATCGCCGCACGTGCTGCGCCATGCCTTCGCCAGCCATCTTCTGCAGAACGGCGCCGACCTCAGGGCCGTGCAGCAGCTGCTTGGCCATGCCGACATATCCACGACACAGATATACACCCATGTGCTGGAAGAGCGGCTGGTGCGGCTGGTCAACGATCATCATCCGCTTGCCGACTAGGCCTCATATCGCTATGTGAGGACGACATTTCGCCGCCCGGAGCCCTGAATTCATCGGTTCCGCTGTCCTTGCCTTTCGACGTATCGGTCCGCTCAAGCATGTACAATTACCTCGATTTCGAAAAGCCGGTGCAGGATCTCGAACTCAAGATCCTCGAGCTGAAAAAGCTTGCCGAGAACGGCGAGGCAGTCGACGTCGCCGATGAGATAACCAGGCTCGAGAAGCGTTCCCACGACGCGTTGCGCGAACTCTACAAGGCGCTCACACCGTGGCAGAAGGTGCAGGTGGCACGCCATTCCGACAGGCCGCACTGCGTCGACTACATCAAGGGCCTGTTCAGCGACTTCACGCCGCTCGCGGGCGACCGCAGTTTCGGCGAGGACCAGGCGATCGTCGGCGGTTTTGCCCGCTTTCGCGGCGAGCCTGTTGCGATCATCGGTCAGGAAAAGGGTTCGGACACGGCCAGCCGCCTGAAGCACAATTTCGGCTCGGTGCGCCCGGAAGGCTACCGCAAGGCAGTGCGTTTGATGGAGCTTGCCGACCGTTTCAAGATCCCGCTTCTGACCTTGGTCGACACCGCAGGCGCCTATCCCGGCGTCAGCGCGGAAGAACGTGGCCAGGCCGAGGCGATCGCGCGCTCGACCTCAGCCTGCCTTGCGCTGAAGGTGCCGTCGATTTCGGTGGTCATCGGCGAAGGCGGTTCGGGCGGCGCCATCGCGATCGCCACCGCCAACCGCGTCTACATGCTCGAACATGCCATCTATTCGGTAATTTCGCCCGAGGGCGCTGCCTCGATCCTGTGGCGAGACACGACCCGATTGAAGGACGCGGCGACCAATATGAAGATCACCGCGCAGGACCTTCTGCAAATGAAGGTTATCGACGCCATCATCCCCGAGCCGATGGGCGGCGCCCAGCGCGCACCCGAAACGGTGATTGCCGCGACAGGGGACCTCATCGCCAAGACGATGAAGGAATTTGCCGGCGCCAACACGGATTTCCGCGAACAGCGCCGTGAAAAGTACCTGGCGATGGGCCGCAGCCTCTGACCTGCCGCCGGCCCGGCAGGGCGTAGCGGGCCGTCACGGTCGACAATGTGGCCTCGATGAGCAATTTCGCCACAAAATTGCCGCCCCATTCGGGTCAATGAAATTGCCGCGAGAGACCGGCTGGAGCTTGCGGTAAGGAATTTTCAAGGTTAACGGGCTTACGGTCCGTCGATGTTCAGCATACGGGTCGGCTTTTCGCAAAGCCTTGGCCCGGGAGAAAAGACATAGCCGTATCCATGTTTGCCAAGCTTGCCCGCACCGGAGTCCTGATTGCCTCGATAGCCATTGCCGGCTGCAATGATTCGTCGATGAAGGACTTTGCCCCGGAAGCCAACAAGCCGCTGCCCGACAAGATCCTGGCCGACATGAAGGCCAAGGGCATGGTGCGCACCTCTTCAGTGATGGCGCGCATCTTCAAGGAAGAGGGCAAGCTCGAAATCTGGAAGGCCAAGACCAACGGCCGCTACGACATGGTGGCGAGCTACGACATCTGCAAATGGTCGGGAAAGCTGGGGCCGAAATACACCGAAGGCGACCGCCAGGCGCCGGAAGGTTTCTACACGGTACGCCCCTCGCAGATGAACCCGCGCTCGAGCTATCATCTGTCCTTCAACATCGGCTTCCCCAACGCCTATGACCGCGCCAACGGCCGCACCGGCCAGAACCTGATGGTGCATGGCGCCTGTTCGTCCTCGGGCTGCTATTCGATGACCGACGCGCAGATCGAGCAGATCTATGCTTTCGGCCGCGATGCCTTCCAGGGCGGCCAGACCGAATTCCAGATTCAGGCCTTTCCCTTCCGCATGACCGCCGCCAACATGGCGCGCTACCGCAACGACCCGAATTACGAATTCTGGAAGATGCTGAAGGTCGGCTACGACAATTTCGAAGTCACCAAGGTGCCGCCGAAGGTGGATGTCTGCGAGAAGCGCTACGTCTTCAACCAGGTTGCAGCCGACGGCCAGACCTTCAACCCGACCGGCCCCTGCCCCGCGACGACGCAGCCGGATTCGCTGAAGAGCGCCTACAACGCCTATCAGACCACCTATGACGCGGCTTTCAACAGCGCGCTCAAGGCAAGCGTGCCGCCGCCCAAGCCGACCATTGCCGGCGTCAAGGAAGCCAGCATCGTCTCCGACTGGTCCAAGCGCCGCGCGCGCGGCGAACGCGTGCCGATCGATCCGCCTTCGCTCAATTCGGACGGTACGGTGACCGAAACGGCGCGCATGGGCCGTATCGATTCGCCCGCCGGCCGCAAGATGGCCGCGCTCGACGCCGAGAAAGCCGCCAAGCAGAAGGCCGAGGAACAGAGACTGGCTGCCATAGAGGCAGCCAAGCAGGCCAAGGAAGCGGCCAAGGCGCAGGCCCTCGCCGAGAAGGAAGCCGCCAAGCAGGCCAAGATCGCAGCCAAGGCCGCCAAGGAAGCCCCTGTCGCCACCGCGACGATCGCCGCGCCCCCCGAAGCCGCGCCGCAGGCTGAAACGCAGGCCGCAAGTGCCGATGAGAACCGGGTGACCAAGCTGAAGAACAAGATCCTCGGCATGTTCGGCGGCTGATCGCCGTGACCAGCGATACCGTCTATGACCTGAAGGGCTTGAACTGCCCCCTGCCCGTCCTCAAGGCCAGGAAACGGCTGGCTGGGATGGAGCCGGGCAGCCGGCTCTGGCTCGAAACCACCGACCCGTTGGCCGTCATCGATATTCCGGCCTTCTGCTCGGACGCCGGCCACCGGCTGGTTGAAACCGCATCGGTATCGGGCGGCCACCGCTTTCTGGTCGAACGCGGCGAGCAACCGCAGTAAAGGCTACCGGCCGGCGATCGCCAGCGGATTGTTCTCCAGCGCCGCACGGTCAGGCGTGTCGATGGACGGCCGGTCGGTGAAAGCGGCGAACAGCCGGCGCACATAATCCTCGGGCATATCAAGCGTGATCAGCACCAGCCGCGTCCCGCGCTGGGTGTCGGGCCAGGAGGCCAGGCGCGCCGGCGGATGCAGGATCTTCTGCACGCCGTGCACCACCAGCGGCCGCGACGGATCCTCCTTGAGCTCTATGACGCCCTTCATGCGCAGCAGCCGCTCGCCATGCGTCGAACGCAGGAGGTCGAGAAACATCTCGATGGCCGAGAACGGCACCGGGCCGTCATGGACCAGCGAATGGGTCCGCACGCGCTCGTCATGCCGGTGGCCATGGTCATGGCCGTGATCGTGCCCGTCATGGCCGTGACCATGATGATCGTGCGCTGCTTCCTCGCCGAGCCAGCGCCGTACATCGGCGGATTTGGTGGCGGGGTTGTAGAGGCCGCAGTCGAACAGCGCCGCCACGCCTGTCCCGGCATCACCGGCATCGAGCAGCTCTGCGCCGGGATTGATCTGCCGCAGCCGTCTGCGCAACGTTCCCAGGTCAGCGGCATCCGCGGCCAGATCCACCTTGCTCAGCACGATGCGGTCGGCGACCGCGGCCTGCTTGACCGCCTCGACATGGGCGTCGAGCGTGGCATTGCCGTTGACCGCATCGACCAGCGTGATGACGCCGTCCAGCCGGAACGCCTGGACCAGCGCCGGATGCGCCATGATCGACTGCAATACCGGCGCCGGGTCGGCCAGGCCTGTGGTCTCGACGATGACGCGGGCAAGACGCGCGATGCGGCCGGTCTGCAGCCGGTCGACGAGGTCGGCAAGCGTGTCGACCAGTTCGCCGCGCACCGTGCAGCACAGGCATCCGTCCGAAAGCTGGATGATACCGTCCGAAGCCTGCTCGACCAGCAGGTGGTCGATCGCCACCTCGCCATACTCGTTGATGATGACCGCCGTATCGACCAGTGCCGGATCTTTCAGCAGCCGGTTGAGCAGCGTGGTCTTGCCGGCACCCAAAAAGCCGGTCAGCACCGAAACGGGAATGGGGAAGTTCGCCATGGTGCTCTATCTACTTATCGACGCAGGCCTTTTCCAGACCAAACGGCCAAAGTCGATATCCTAGTTGGGAGCCTTGGCCGGCTGGTCGCCTTGAGCGTCCGCGCCAGCCAGGGCCGACCCGGCGCCGGTCGGGACCGGCCGGTCGGGCCGCCAGCTCGGAATCGGCACGTCGGCATAGCCCTGACCGCCCTGGTCCAGCATCGCCTTCGGCGCCGGGCCGGTGGCGCCGCCCAGGCCGACGGCAACCAACGTCGGCACGTGGTCCAGCTTTTCCTGGTAGGGCGACTTCGGAGCGTCCTTGGCTGCGGCGGCCGGCGCCTCGGACTGCTCTTCCGGCGCCTTCTTCTTGCAGATCTCGTCATGCATGTCGTTGGGCGTGGTCGTATCGCCATACGGCGCCAGGGTGGCGACGGTGGCCGACCCGGTCGCCGGCATGTCGAAGCCCTGGTCCAGCAGCCTGGCCGCGGCCTCGGCGCGGCTGACCGCCGACTTCTCGCCGAGCACCACCGCCACCAGCGTGCGGCCATTGCGCGTCGCCGAGCCTATCATGTTGAAACCCGACGGGCAGACGAAGCCCGTCTTCATGCCGTCGGCGCCGGGATAGCGGCCGATCAGCAGGTTGTAGTTCGGGATCGCCTTCTTGCCGACCGCCAATCCCTCGATCGAGAACCAGGAGGCATATTGCGGAAAGTCCTTGCGGATCGCCATGACAAGCAGGGCGAGGTCACGCGCCGTCGTATACTGATCCGGAGAAAAGAGCCCGTTCGGATTGACGAAAGAAGTTCCGGTCATGCCAAGGCGCCGGGCCTCGGCGTTCATGCGTATGGCGAAGGCGGCTTGCGAGCCGCCGACATTCTCGCCGACCGCCATGGCTATGTCATTGGCCGACTTGACGAGCATCATCTTCAACGCATTGTCGAGCCTCATCACCGAGCCGGGCTTGAAGCCCATCTTGCTTGGGGGCTCGGCGGCGGAATGCTTCGTCACCTTGATCGGCGAACTCAACTGCACCTCGCCCGCCTCGATCGCGCGGAACGTGACATAGGCAGTCATCAGCTTGCTGAGAGAGGCCGGATACCAGCGCTTGAACGCGTCCTGCTGTTCGAGAATCTTGCCGCTGTTGAGGTCGAACAGCATGACCGGATTGGCCTGCGCTGACCCGGCCAGGACCGGCAGCATGATTGCGCCAGCCGTCAATAGTTTGAGGAAATGCCTGTGCCGCATGATGGAAATCCGAAATCGCCTCTTGCCGTAATCGCCTCTGGCTCCGTAAGATTTCGTTACATGGCCGCGAGCAAAGTGGATCCGCCCCTCAAAACCGGACCCTGTTGTTGCGGTGCTATTTACCCTATGTGACGCCAACATGGCAAAGCGCCTGACAATCACAATCGCAAAAGACCGGCCACAATTGCAAAAACACCAGGCCGAAGCCGGCTGCTCCAACAACGAAATGGACCCATCATGCCAATTCTGAACCGTGCCGCCGAGATGCAGGACGAAGTCGCCGGCTGGCGCCGCCATCTCCACCAGACGCCGGAGCTCAACTTCGACGTGTTCAAGACGGCGGCCTTCGTCACCGAGAAACTGAAGGAATTCGGTTGCGACGATGTGGTGACCGGCCTCGGCAAGACGGGGGTCGTCGGCATCATTCGCGGCCGTCAGGGCGATGGCACCACGATCGGCTTGCGCGCCGACATGGACGCGCTGCCGCTCAACGAGATAACGGGCAAGCCCTATGCGTCGACCATTCCCGGCAAGATGCACGCCTGCGGCCATGACGGCCACACGGCGATGCTTCTGGGCGCGGCGAAATATCTCGCCGAGACGCGCAACTTCGCCGGCTCGGTGGCGGTGATCTTCCAGCCGGCCGAGGAAGGCGGCGGCGGCGGCAACGAGATGGTCAAGGACGGCATGATGGAACGCTTCGCCATTTCGAAAGTGTTCGGCATGCACAACATGCCGGGCCTGCCTGTCGGCCAGTTCGCCATCCGCCCGGGTCCAATCATGGCCGCGACCGCGGAATTCACAATCACCGTCAAGGGCCGGGGCGGCCACGCGGCGATGCCGCACGGCACGATCGACCCGATCGTCATCACCAGCCAGCTGGTCGGCGCGCTGCAGACCATCGCCTCGCGCAGCACCGATCCGGTCGAGGCCGTGGTGGTGTCGGTGACCAAGTTCCATGCCGGCGACGCCTACAACATCATTCCCGAATCGGCCGAGATCGCCGGCACGGTACGCACGTTGAAGAAGGACGTGGCCAAGAAGTCGGAAGAACGCATCCGTGCGATCTGCGCCGGACTGGCCACCGCCTACGGCGCGACGATCGAGGTCGACTATGACGCCAATTATCCGGTGACGTTCAACCACGCCGAAGAGACGGTTTTCGCCAGCGACGTTGCGGCCGGCGTGGCCGGCGATGCGCAGGTGCATCGCGCCATCCAGCCGGTGATGGGCGGCGAGGACTTTTCCTACATGCTGGAAGCCCGCCCCGGCGCCTTCATCTTCATCGGCAATGGCGACACGGCCGGACTGCACAACCCCGGCTACGACTTCAACGATGAGGCCATCCCGCATGGCATGAGCTACTGGGTGAAGCTGGCGGAAACCGCGCTCGCCGCCTGAAACACCCCTGGCGCACTGCAAGGGGACCGGCCGAATTGCCTTCGTCCGGCCCCTTGGCGAAACGGTCCGAAGCGGCTATGTGTCGGGCCGCGTGGTCCCGTAGCTCAGTAGGATAGAGCGGCAGATTCCTAATCTGTAGGTCACAGGTTCGATTCCTGTCGGGATCACCACGCTTCACCTTGCGAAAGTCGACCTCTGAAGCCCCGCGCGACATCCGGGACCGGACGATCGCGTCGACCCTGATACGGCTTCAGATTGCCCGACGGACGTCGAACGCAAATGTCATCCAGCTCCTCGAATGCAGGAAGCGGTTTCAGCCTCGGCGCGCCGCTACTCTCAATTGGAATAAAATTCAAAACGAACCTCTATTGTGGTTTCAAATAGAATTCGGCCCGATTGACATCGACCGTTCGCCACGCTTATCAATATAGCCAAGCAATCACATTTTTTTGAAGTTACATATACGGCGTGGAAACTTGGCAGCCGATTGTTGACGGCGCGCTGACGCGCCGATGTTTGACAGATCATTTCAGACCACGCGTTCAACGAGGAGCAGCAAGAACTTTCGGCACAGCAAGGGGGGAACATGGGGAAGTCTTCAAAGGCTTATCGAAGGACAATTGTGTCAGTCGGCACGATGGCGTTTGCCGCGATACTGGGCTTCACCTCTCCGGCAGCGGTTGCCGACGCGCCAGCGGCGCTCCATCCCCTTGATGTGTCGATCCTGTTCCCAGCACCGAAAGACGCCGCCGACCTTGCGAATTTCATTTCCGTCGCGGACCTGGCCGACGCCGGCGGGGCGCCGTTGGTTCCAGACCCGCTGTTCCAGGAATTTCTGGCGATCGCGGCCAGCGACGCCGGCCAGGTTGCCGTCCCTGGCGGCACACCGGCGCAGATCGGCCTCCCGGACGCTGTCAAGGACATCAGGAACTGGTTCGTCGCCGGGATCCGCGTCGATGTCGGCGCACCGGGTCTTTCGAAAAACGTCATGGCGGCGTTCGGCCAGATACCGCAGGTCCGGCTGATCCTGCAGCCCGTGACGGTTCAGGGCGGTGCAGTCAAAATCCACGACCGCGCCGCGCACATGATCTTCAGCTTCGCCAAGGGAAAAGCCCAATCGCAGGAGACGTGCGCGATCCCGATGCTGAGCCGGATCGACCCAGACCTCGATCATTTCCGGACTGCGCTTGCCGACTTCGCGTCGCTGCGCGACGACCTCGCCAAAGGCAGCTTGGGAGCGGCATCCATCAGCACGGAGGGTCCCCTCGATGTCCATCCGGCGCTCAGGGACGCCAAGGCGAGGAAGCCGTTCCGCGACAGGCTGGTGGCCGTTCTGGGCAAGGATCTTTCGGCAAGGCAGCTTGGCGCCATGGCGGCCATGGGATTGCCGAAATCCGCACCGGAACCATGGATTTTTATCGCCATGCAAAGACAGCCCGGCACGGGAAAACTGGTCGCGGTTCCAAGCCCGGCCCTCGACGGCAAGGCAACGGCCGAACTGGTGCGGTTTTTCGGAGACAAGGTGCTGCCTGCACCCGTTTCCGACAATTTGAACGAGACGATGACGACCTGCTTTCGCTTGCCGGGCGACCGCAGGGGCGTTTCCACGGCGACGTTGCTCAACGGCACAGCCAGCGAACAGGACACCATAGCCCTGACCGCGACCATCGCCGACCCGTCGAAGAGCCATTTCTTCAACACTGACTGTGTCAGCTGCCATACCGAGACCCGGCTGCTGCGTTCCAGGTCTCCGACCACCAGCATCGAGGGCGTGGCGGAGGCTGTTCTGCCAAAGGACAGGTGGAACGTGCGCAATTTCGGCTGGGGACTTGAGCCCGGCGGGCTCAGGCCGACGATCACCCGCCGCACCGCGACCGAAACCGATGAGGTCGTGAAGGCCGCGAACGAGTTGCTGCAAGAGGTACAATAGCCGGCAGGCCGGGAGAACGCGTCGGGGGCAATGATGAGACTCCAGCCGTCACTGCGGAAATTCGGGCGAGCCCTGCTCAAACTGGGGCTGGTGACGATTGCCGCCACCGTCGTGGCAATCCTCGTGCTGAGCTACGCGCCGAACCTTGCCCGGTCCTTCCTGGCTTTCAGGGGCAAGACCGTGGAACTGGCTTCGGCGCTGCTTGCGCCGCCACTTGTGGCCGAGCGGCCGAAAAAGGGCTGTGCCTGGCTCGACCAGAACTGGTCGGAGGCGGACAGGGCCTGGTTCCACAATGTTTCACAGGGCACGGCGACCTTCCCCGTATCCTACGCCTGGTTCCAGAAACTCGAGCGCCCGGAAATCAGCCCGTTCGATGTCTTGGCGCGCCGTGGCCTCATCAGCGACCCCGACTATCTGTCCCGGCTCGGCTTCATGGCGCCGCGCGATTGCGATCCGAAGCCGGGCACCGACAAGCCCGAAGGCTACGGCGCCCTGCCCGTCGGCTTCGCCGTGCTCAAGAGCGGCATCGACCCGACAACAGGCGAGAAATTCGAGGACGGGTTGGGGCTGACCTGCGCGGCATGTCACACCGGTCATATCTTCTACAAGGGATTCGAACTGCGCATCGATGGCGCGCAGGCGATGATCGACCTGCAAAACCTGGAGCGGATCATCGGCCTGTCGGTTTGCTACACGGCCAAGGCGCCCTGGCGCAGGACGCGCTTTGCCGAGGCCGTCCTCGATACCGGCCCTGCTGCCGACCGGCAGGACTATCCGGCGAGGGAAGCAATCGCGGCCGGGATAAAGGACATTTGCGACAAGAAGGTCTTCGGCAAGGTGACCGCCGAAAGGAACATTCTCGCCCGCCAGCACATGGTTCATACCGAGGAAGGCTTCGGCCGCCTCGATGCACTCAACCGCATTGGCAACCAGGTGTTCCACGAGAATCTCGCCAGCCAGGAAAATCCGGAACAGCCGGCCGTTCCCGAGAAGGATGGCGGCCTCTCGCAGACAGCCATGGATGCCAATTTCGCCGCCCATACCGCGCCGGTCAGCTTCCCGCCGATCTGGGACGTTCCGAATTTTTCCTGGGCGCAGTACGACGCCTCGATCCTCAACCCCAGCATCCGCAACATCGGCGAAGCCATGGGCGTTACCGCCAGGATCAATATGACCAATCCCGAGCGCCCGCTGTTTGCGTCGACGGTCCATGTCGCCGAGATAGCGAGGATCGAGAGCATGCTGCAAGGCCGCAAGCATGTGGACGGGAGACCAACGCGCTTCGATGGCCCTCCGGAGTCGCTGGCAGCACCGCGCTGGGACGATGCGGTGAAAAAGCTCAAAGCCATGCCGGACTGGAACAGCCAGGACGATGAAAAGTGGGCTGTCGACGCCGACATGGTGGTCACTGGCCGGAAACTCTATCGCCAGTTCTGTTTCGAATGCCACCGCGCACCGTTGCGCGACGCGCAGATCCCGGCCAGCGATCCGGATTCGTTCTGGCAGGAGAAAAACAGCGACCAGACCGGCAGCCAGCAGGACGACGCCAACTGGGTTTTTATCGGCGGCGAGTGGCTGTTCAACGTGGTCCAGAAACCGGTCGTCCAAATGGGCACCGACCCCGAACAGGCCCGCGTGCTTGCCGAGCGGAAGGTCAACGTGCCGAAATATCTTGGCCTGGATCCTCAAGCCGAAGTGCTCAAAGGCTGCAGCATGACGGGTGACGCGGCTTTGAAGAAATCCTACGCCGTCAACCTGATGGCGGCGGTGAGCAGAACCCAGAAGCAATGGATCGGCGATCCCAGGCGCGCCGATGGAAGTGCGATGTCGGCGCAGGAAGCCACCGCGGCGGCCAGCAAAAGACCGAACTGTCCGAATCCGAGGGTTTTCAATTCCATGCTGCCCGCCGACGACAGTTACGCGGCGCGAACGGCAAAGGGTCCGGCCGATATCGCCTATCTCGCGACACCCCGCTACCGCGCCCGGCCGCTCGACGGCATCTGGGCGACCGCGCCCTATCTGCACAATGGTTCGGTTCCAACCCTTTATGATCTGCTCAGGCCGCAGGGCGACCGGCCGCAGGCCTTCTGCGTCGGCCCGCTCGAATTCGATCCCGAAAAGGTCGGCCTGCCGGTCGCAATCACCACTAAACCCGAGAAGGTGGAATGCGAGGCGGGATTGACCCGGTTCGACGTAACGCAACGCGGCAACTCCAATCTCGGTCATTCCTTCGAAAGTCCGGCGGACGGCTCACCCCGGCTTGGCGTCATTGGCCGCGAACTGAAGGAGGAGGAGCGTTCCGCGCTGATCGCGTATTTGAAGACGCTGTGAGGTCGAAGGAACGGCAGCCAGGCCAGTCCAGCCGGCGAGCGCCGCGGTTTGTCCCTCACCGATCGCTCATCCGATCCCCCGGCTCAGTATCCGAGCAAGTTCAGCAATGCGCCGGTCAACCCGATCACCCCAAGGCCGATCAGGGCAAGACCGGCGATCCTGGCCCTCACCCGCTCGCTGCCAAGCTTGACGCCCGGGGGACGCATCACCCGTCAGCCGGCGGCAGGGGCCGGCTTCGACAGGTCTCCCGAGATGGCGCCGGCGATCCGCACCAGCTCGGAGCGGGCGATCACCAGGGTCGCGGTGTTGCGGCCTGTGCCGCAGACCACTTCTTCCAGTTCGAGGACGTTGCTGTCCATGAACACGCGGGCGCCGTTGATCGGCAGCGGGACGATGCCGCCGACCTCCATGTCGAGCCTGTCGCGGACAAGGTCGGCGTCGGCCATGCGCATCTCCGCCCGTCGCTCCCCGATCGCGCTGGCGATCTTCTTGTAGTCGGCGCGATCGGCGGCGCGAAGGGCGACGAGCGCGAGGCTGTCATCGGCGCAACGGAACACCAGGGTCTTGACCATGTTGCGAGGGTCGAGGCTCAGGATCTCCTTTGCGTCCTCGAACGAGATCAGCGGCCGGTGCGTCACCACGGAAAATGCCGCGCCTCGTTCTTCGAGATAGCGTTTGACCAAAGGGCTCATGCGTCGGCCAGTTCTCTGTTCAATGCCGCCGGGGCCATGTCCATCCACCGGAAGCGCGCCGTGAAATGCCTCAGGACCGGTGGTTCATATTCGAAGTCCAGTCCCTTTATATCGCCGGCGCGCGCGGCGACGGCAATCAGTGCCTCGGCTATATAGTCCATGTGATCGTTGGTGTAGACGCGTCGCGGGATGGTCAGGCGCAGCAATTCGAGAGGCGACGCCTCCTGCTTTCCGGTTTTCGGGTCGCGGCCCAGCATCAGCGAGCCGATCTCCACGGCGCGCACGCCGGCTTCCAGATAGAGCTGGCAGGCGAGCGCGTGTGCTGGAAACTGCTCGGGCCTGATATGCGGCAGGACAGCCGTGGCATCCACGAACACGGCATGGCCGCCGGTCGGATACTGGATCGGAACGCCGGCGCTGCGCAGCCTTTCGCCGAGATAGGCCACCTGCCCGATGCGGTAGGCGAGATAGTCGCTCTCGACCGCCTCTTCGAGCCCGATGGCGACCGCTTCCATGTCACGCCCCGCCAGGCCGCCATAGGTGATGAAGCCTTCCATCGGAACGCATCGGGTCTGGACGGCGCGAAACAGGTCTTCGTCCTGGCGAAAGGCGCAGAGGCCGCCGATATTCACCAGCCCATCCTTCTTCGCCGACAGGGTCAGCATGTCGCCATAGCACATCATCTCGCGCACGATGTCGCGGATCGAGCGCTCGGCATAGCCGACCTCGCGTTGCTTGATGAACCAGGCGTTTTCGGCGAAACGCGTGGCGTCGATGATCATCGGGATGCCCATTTCGCGGGCATATCCGGAAACGGTGCGCAGATTGGCCATCGACATCGGCTGGCCGCCGGCGCTGTTGCAGGTGATGGTCGCGATGATGCCGGCAATGTTCTGGCGGCCATGGATCTCTATCGCGTGGAGCAATTCCGCCAGGTCGAAATTCCCCTTCCAGTCGTCATGCCTGGCCGTGTCGAGGGCGGATTTGGTCAGCACGTTGACCGCCTTGGCGCCAGCCAGCTCGACATGCGCTTTCGTCGTGTCGAAATGGTAGTTCGACAGGAAGACCGGCGTCGCCGAGCCCCGCCGCTTGATCATTTCGGGAAACAGGATCTGTTCCGCGCCGCGCCCCTGATGGGTCGGGATCGTATAGGGATAGCCGAACAGCCGCCCGACGGTTTCCGCCAGCCGATAGTAGTTGCGGCTGCCGGCATAGGCCTCGTCGCCCAGCATCAGCCCGGCCCATTGGCGATCGCTCATCGCGCCCGTGCCGCTGTCGGTGAGCAGATCGATATAGACGTCTCCGCTGCGCAGGAGGAATGGGTTCAGCCCGGCCTCCCGCAGCGCGGCCTCGCGATAGGGCCGCTCGGTCATGCGGATGGGTTCGACCATCTTGATCCTGAATGGCTCCGGCGTACGTTTCATGACGGCATGCTCCTTCGTTGCGGCGCATGGCTGCGCCGGTTGGGTTGGTTCATGTATGGAGTGAATGGATGCGGCCTCGTCACAGCCGCGACAGAATGCCCGCTACATGGCGAAGGCGGCCTGATAAGCACCGGGAGTAACACCGATGCGCGCCTTGAATGTGCGGATGAGATGGGCCTGGTCGGCAAAGCCGGAAGCGGCAGCAACATCGGCCGGCTCATGGCCTCGCCGCAACATCGCCTTCGCGGCATCCACGCGCCGGTTGATCAGGTAGGCATGCGGCGTGAGGCCGGTGTCGCGCTGGAAAGCAGCGATCAGCCGCTGCCGCGGCAGCCTGGCTTCCCTGACCAGTTCGGCAAGGGTCAGTTTTTCGTCGAACCGTTCGCTCATGACCGCCGCCGCGCGCGCCACCGGTCCCTTTTCGACGCCGGCCGGCTTCAGCGCCACGCGCGCATGCCGGGACAGGCAATGGCGATAGCTGCGCAGCATCAACTCTTCGGCCTCCAGCGGACACTGGTTGGCCTCCCAGGCGCGATGCGCCTCGAAGAACAGGGCGCAGCCCTTGAGGTCGTTGACGACGGGTTCCGGAAACGAAGGCGTGCCGTGAATGCCGCTCCCCGTCATTTCCGAGGCGATGTCGACGATCAGACCGGCCTCGGGATAGCTGACCCGATAGCTGTAGCCCTCATTGCTCGGAATGCCGTCATGGACGTCATGCGGATTGTAGAGGGTCAAGTCGCCGGCGCCGGCGAAATGCTGGGCGCCGCGGATGAACACGCTGGCCTTGCCGCTGAGCAGCGCCCCGATCACATAGGTTTCATGCGCATGGGGAGCGTACTGATGCTGGCTGAACGAAGCCGTCAGGCATTCCACGCCGGTGGTCGGCGCGGTGAAATAACGGGCGTGCTCTTTCGCGTTTCGCGCGCTCACTGCTTCGCTCCCTGAACAAGCTTACTGAGCTCGAACTATCACAGGCAAGAGCAGCCGGATTGAAGAAAAATACCGCAGGCCGGCGAACCACCGGCCTGCATGTCTTGCGCGATCGAGGCAGGCCGGTTCAGGCGACCCTGACCACGAAATGCTTGGTCGCCGGCTCGACGATCTTCCAGGTGCCCTTGAAATCGGCTTCGACGACGAAAGCGTCGCCGGGACCGACTTCGACCGGCGTGCCGCCATCGGGGGTGATGATGATGCGGCCGGCGATCATGTGCACGAATTCATAGTCGGTGTAGGTCGCATGGTAGGTGCCGGGGGACGCGCGCCAGGTGCCCGACATCACCTTGCCGTCCTCGGTCGTGTGCTGGACGGCAGTCTGCATGGTCGGGTGGCCCTCGACCACGACCCAGCCGGGCAGGTCGCCGGCTTCCGCGTGTTCGATCGCGCCGAATTTGAGGATCGTCTTGTTCGTCATGCCGGGCTCCGTTTTGCTGCATGTGTCCGAAGGATCGGATAGCCGATGCCCATGACGGGAGCAATGCATGGGCCATGAGGCCAGAGGCTTTTGCGCCTCCGGCACGGCCTGGTACCCTGCCCCGGCAGCCCTACGGCTTGTGCCGGGCCGAGACCAATTCCGCCTTGCGCCGCGCCGTCTCCAGCCCGAGCCCGATGAAGCCGCGCGCGTGCCTGGCGAGCGCCATGTTGTCGGTCCACAGATTGCGCCAGATCGCGGTCTTCTTCGACAGGTTCTCGTCGACGATCTCCGACGAGAAGGATTCGAAGCTGAGGTCGTCGCTGTACCCTATGGCCGTCAGCGCATCGAATATGCCGGCGAAGTCGATGTTGCCGGTTCCAAGGAAGCCGCGATGGCTCTCGCCGATATGGACATAGCCGATCTTGGCTGCGGCATGGCGGATGGCGAGCCCGACATCGGCCTCTTCGATGTTCATGTGGAAGGTATCGAGATGCAGGAAGATGTTGTCCGAGCCGGTGTCCTCGATGAAGGCAAGCCCCTGTGCGGCGGTGTTGAGCAGGTTGCTTTCGAAGCGATTGACGATTTCGAGATTGAGCGTGACACCTGCCGCCTTGGCCGTCTCGGCGACCTTGGCAAGCGTTGCGGCGCTGCGGTTCCATTGATCGCGTGTCGGCGCCTCGACCTGCAGGCCATGGCTCGTCGACAAGATGCCGGCGACCTTGCTGCCGCCAAGGTCGCGCGTCAGCGCGATGGTCTCATTGAGGATTTCGACGCCGCGCGCGGCGACAGCCTTGTCGGCGCTCGATATGTCGCCATCGGTGGGCAGCCCGATGCTGATCGCCACGCCGAGGCCGAGACCGGCGATGCGCTTGGCAAGCCCGCCGATATCGACGTCGGCGGGGTCGAGATAGGAGAATTCGATCAGGTCGAAACCCGCCTCCCTTGTATTGGCCAGCGTGCGTTCGAGCTCGTTCTGCGCCGAACTCGCCGACCAGACGAAAGAATGGATTCCGATGCGCGACATGATCGTCTCCGGTTAACGGGCAGGAAGGAAAAAGCGCGGCCGGATCAATCCGGCCGCGCCCGTGTCGGATGGATCAGCGGGCCGCGGTCCAGCCCTTGTAGTCCTTGAGGTTCTCGGCCGTGATCAGCTTGGGATCGAGCAGCACGGTGGCCTCGGCCGGCTTCTTGCCGGCCAGCAGCTCGGCCGCCATGGTCAGCGACTGGCCGGCCATCACATAGGGATCCTGCGAGGCCGACGCCTTGATCATCGACTTGCCGGAGGAGAGCTCCTTTTCGATGTCGGGGGCGCCGTCGACCGCGGTGAAGATGAACTCCGAGCGGTTGAGCTGCTTGGCGGCGAGCTGGGCGCCGATCGCCGTCGGATCGTTGATGGCGAACACAGCGTCGATCTTGTCGAAACGGGTCAGCAGCGCCTGGAACACCTTCAGGCCGCCGTCGCGCGAACCTTCGGCGTTCTGGTCGTCGGACAGGATCTTGATGTCGGGATGCTGGGCGAGCACGTTCTTGCAGCCCTTGACCCGCTCCAGGATCGACGACGAGGCCGGGCCGTTGAGGATGACGTAGTCACCCTTGCCGCCCGTGTGGTCGACCAGATACTGGCAGGCCTCCTCGCCGGCCTTGACGTTGTTGGTCATCACGGTGACGTCGGCGCCAGGCGCCGAAACGTCGAAGGCCGCGACGATGATGCCCGCCGCCTGCGCCTTCTTCACAGCGGGCGCGATCGCCTTGGCATCGACAGCGTTGAGCATGATCACGTCGACGCCGGCGGCGATGAAGGAATCGACCTGCGAGACCTGCTTGTTGAGATCGTAGTCGGCCGATACCGAGGTCACCTCCACCTTCGGATTGATCTTCTTGGCCGCGTCCTCGATGCCCTTGATGGTGGCGACGAAGAACGGGTTGCCGAGCAGGCCGACCGAGATGCCGACCTTGTTGAGGTCCTTGGCCGATGCCGGCGCGATGGCGACAGCCGCGAACGCGGCGCCGCAAAGCAGTTTGGCGATGGTCTTCATTACGCTTACTTCCTCCTGATGCCTCGCGCCTCTCGCGTTGCGTTACACAAGCCGGTCGTTGATGCCGGCGACCAGGTCACTCACGTTCTCGCCCCTGCCTGGAGTCTGTAACGGTCGAGGGCGACCGCCACGATGATGACCAATCCCTTGATGATGTACTGCCAGATGTCCGAAACGCCGGCCAAGATGAGCCCGTTGGACAGCACCGCGATGATCAGGCCGCCGATCAGCGTGCCCCAGATCGAACCGACGCCGCCGACGAAACTGGTGCCGCCAAGGATCACCGCCGCGATGGCGTCGAGTTCATAGCTTTGCCCGAGTTGCAGGCCGTTGGCCGCGTAGAGCCTTGCGGCCGACATGGCGCCGCCAAGGCCGGCGAGCAGGCCCGAAACGCCATAGACGAACAGCAGCACCAGCGGCACCTTGATGCCGGTCAGCCGCGCCGCCTCGGCATTGCCGCCGACGGCGTAGATCCAGGTGCCGAGCACGCTGCGTTTCAGCACCAGCCAGGACAGCACCACCACGGTGAGCGCGATGATGACCAGCCAGGGAATTCCGAGGACCGAGCCGTTGCCGATGAAATCGAACGGCAGGTCCGAATTGAACACGGTCGTATCCTCGCCGAGCAGCCGGGCGATGCCGCGCACGGCGGTCAGCGAACCCAGCGTGACGATGAAGGGCGGCAACCTGATATAGGCGACGAGCAGCCCGTTGATCAGCCCGAAGCCGAGACCCGCCAGAATGGCCGCCGGCACGCCGAGCAGCCCCCAGTCCGGCACCAGCGACACCAGCACCGCCACCATTGCCGCGGCGGCGAGAATGGAACCGACGGACAGGTCGATGCCGCCGGTGAGGATGACGAAGGTCATGCCTGCCGCGAGCACGATGTTGATCGACGATTGCTGCGTGACGATCAACAGGTTGGTGCCGGTCAGGAAGCGTGGATTGATGAACTGGAAGCCGGCGGCAAGCAGGATCAATACGGGCAGCATGCCAAGCGCGGCGAAAGCGGTGCGCAGCCGCCGGCTTCTGAGCGCCGCCTGGTCCCCGCTCGTCACCGTCGTTTTGTCGCTCATTTCTGGGCCGCTCCCGTCGCAAGTTCCATGATCGCCTCCTGACGAAGCGGTTCGCCCTCGGATGCCGTCACCTCGCCCGCGATGGCGCCGTCACGCATGACCAGCACCCGGTCTGCGACACCGATCACCTCGGGCAGTTCGCTGGAGATCATCAGGATGGCGATGCCCTTGTTGGCGAGACTGTCGATCAGCCGGTAGATTTCGGACTTGGCGCCGACATCGACGCCGCGCGTCGGTTCGTCGAGGATGACGACCTTGGGCTCGGTCTCCAGCAGCCGGGCGAGCAGCACCTTCTGCTGGTTGCCGCCCGACAGCGAGCCGGCATTGGCCTGCGCCGACCGGGTGCGGATGGAGAGATCCGCGACGGCCTTCGCCGCGCGCCTGTCGGCGGCCGCGAAGTCGCGGAATCCGCCGGTTCGCGCATCGCGGCTCAGCACGCCCATGCTGATGTTGTCGGAGATCGACATGTCGAGGAACAGGCCGAGTTCCTTGCGGTCCTCGGTGAGATAGGCGATGCCGGCGTCGAGCGCCTCGCGAGGTGAGCCGATGGTCACGGGCTTGCCCTCGAGTTCCAGCGTGCCGGCGCTGCGCCTGTCCGCGCCGAAGATCAATCGTGCAAGCTCGGTGCGGCCGGAGCCGACGAGGCCCGCCAGCGCCAGAACCTCGCCCTTGTGAAGGTCGAACGAACAGTTCTTCAGCAGCCGCCCGTCGGACATGCCGCGTACAGAGAGCGCGACGGCGCGCTTCGCGTCCGGCGGACGATGATCCTTCTTGTAGAAGGCCGAGAGATCGCGCCCGACCATCATCGCGACGAGCCGTGAGGCGCTGAGGTCGGCGCGCTCCAGCGTGCCGACATAGCCGCTGTCGCGCAGCACGCTGACGCGGTCGGCGAGCTGGTAGACTTCTTCCATGCGGTGACTGATGTAGATGATGGCGATGCCTTGCGCCTTCAGCGTTGCGATCACCTCGAACAGGCGGTCGGTTTCGCGCGAGGTCAGCGACGTCGTCGGCTCGTCCATGACGATGATGCGCGCATTGGTCGACAGCGCCCGGGCGATCTCGACCAGTTGGCGCTCGCCAAGCGACAGGCTGGAGACCAGGGCGCGCGCGGAAAACGACACGCCGAGCCGCGCGATGATTTCACTGGCGCGCCGATGGCACTGCTCGCGGTCGACGATGCCGAAGCGGCGCGGCTCGTTGCCGAGGAAGATGTTCTGCGCCACCGTCAGGTTGGGCGCCAGCGACAGCTCCTGGTAGATCACCGCAATGCCCGCGGCTCGCGCCTTGATCGGGTCGCCGGTCGTGGCGGGCACGCCGTCGATAAGAATTTCGCCTCCGGCATCCGGCCGATAAGCGCCCGACAGCACCTTCATCAACGTCGACTTGCCGGCGCCGTTCTCGCCCATCAGCGCATGCAGTTCGCCGGCATGGACCGAGAGCGACACATCCTGTAGGGCGCGGATCGCACCGAAGGTCTTGGAGATGTGGTGCATCTCCAGCACCGGCCGGCGTGCCGCGCTTGGCTGGGCCGCCACACTCATCGCGCACCGCCCGCCGCTTTGGTGGCGCTGTCATGACCGGCGACGCGGTCGCGCCAGGCATCGCGATAGGCGGCAAGGCCGTTGAAGCGTGCGGCATGCGCCGGCCCTGGCGGCTCGGCGGCGAAGTCACGCCCCAAGCTCTCGAAGGCGAGCGCGGCGGCGCCGGTCGCACTGCCCTCCAGCGAAGCCCCCTGCAGGAAGGCCTGCCCCAGGCGAAGCTGCGCCAGCAGCCCGGCGAGCAGGCCGCCAGTGTTCAGCCCGCCATCGACGATCACCGTGTTTTTCGAATGGATCAGGTCAAGGCAGAGATCGATCATCATCGCCACATAGAGCAGCGCCGCGGCCGCGCGTTCGCCCGCGTCGGGCTCGCGGCCGACCAGCCGGCCCGGGTGGTCCGGCATCGGCCCGCCCGGCGCGAAGCTCGGCAGCGCCATGATGTCGGCGTCGAGCGCCTGCTGCACCGAGCCTTGCGGGATCTCGCCTTGCCAGCCGCCGCTGATGACGGCGAATTCGCGCCCGCCCATGAAGCGGATGGTCGGCACCGGGCCGCCATCGACATCGACATTGACCAGCATGTCGCGCTCGCGGTCGAGTGCGTCCAGCGGACAGTCGGGATTGAGCACGACCACCCATGTGCCGGTCGACACGACGGTGAGCGAACCAAGCGCCTGCCGGCGATAGGTATGCAAGGCCGCATTGGAATCGTGAACGCCGTTGTGGATGGCGATCGGCCGCGAAGCACCGCCAAGGCGCCGTTCGCCGATGACCGCGCCGGCGCGTTCGAAGGCCGGCATCCGGCCGCGCCACCCCTGGGCATCGACAAGCGAGGAGAAATCGCGCCTGCGCGGCGCCCAAAGGTGCGAATGGCAGCCGAGATAGGACACTTCCGAAACGGCTCGGCCACCGAGCCGCCAGCTCCAGTACTGGGGATAACCGAGGATCGAGCTTGCCCCTGCGAACGCGTCGGGGTCGACCTCCTGCAGCCACAGCATGTGACGGCCATAGTTGAAGCCGAGCGGCAGGCGCGGCGAGAAGGTCTCGGCGAAATCCGGAATGCGCCGGTCGATCCGCGCCGCGATTTCGGTGGGCGGCTCCTGCTCGTAGTCGAGGATCGCATGCGTCAGCGCCTTGTCGTCGACAAGGGCGAAGGTGCACCCATGGCCCGAGACCGTGACCCCTTCCACGCCATGGCTCTCCGCCGCGTCGGTGACCGCGCCGAGGGCCCAGTCGTGGAGGCTGGCCTCGTCGAGCACGCTGAAGCCGGCCTGATCAATCCATTTCGGCTGGGTGCGGCGCTCGTCGAGGATGCGACCGTCCTGGCCGAAGACGAACAGCTTCGAATTGGTCTTGCCGAAGTCGAGCACGGCCACTTTCACGGGACGGCTCCCGAGGCGGAAGCGATCCGCACCATGACGCCGGCATCCTCCAGCATGCGTGCGTCGGCATCGGAGAGGCCGTCATCGGTCACCAGCGTGCCGATGCGCGACCAGGGCAGCGCGACATTGCGGGCGTGGATCGACAGTTTGCGGCTGTCGGCCAACACCACGATCTGGTCGGCGCACAGGCTCAGGTCGATGATGGAGCGCACCAGCAGCGGATGCGATTCCAACACCCCTTCCTGGTTGAGGCCCTGTGCGCCGAGAAAGAATTTCGAGGCATAGAAGGGGCTGGCCTGGGCCAGCGAATGAATGATGCCGGGCTCGCGATGCAGGTCGCCGCCGGCAACCGTCAGACTGCAATGGCCATGGTCGCTGAGATAGGCGGCGAGCGGCATCGAATTGGTGTAGAGCCGTATATTGCGGTCGGCGAGCTTGACACCGAGATGGAAGCAAGTGGAGCCGCCATGCACTATGACGGCATCGCCGTCGCTCACCATGGTCGCCGCGACACTTGCGATCTGCCGCTTTGCCTCGACCGCGAGGTCGCGGTTCTCGTCATAGGGCCGGGCATAGGCCACGCCGCCTTGGGAGGCGCCGTCGAGCGCCGAGATGCCGCCATAGACCTTGCGGGCCTCACCGGCCTCGTCGATCCGGTCGATATCGCGCCTCACCGTCGCCGCCGATACGCCAAGCCGCTCCTGAAGCTCGCGCACCGAGGCGAACGGACGATCCCGCAAGAGCTCAACGATCTGACGCTGGCGGCCGGAGTCGCTCAATTATTTTCCTCCCAAATGCCATTTTCCATGGCAATTGGTGCAACTTACTCAACATCAGTTGGATTGCAAGCGGGTTTTGACGATAGTAGATCACTATTGACGCAGATCACTCGCATCTGCGATATCAGCGCCAATCCCGCCTGGCGGCGAGATTTCGTGCAAGCGTAGGAGAAGAAGGCGTCATGGCAATCCAAGCTGACGCGCGGGAAATGGCGGCCCTGCGTGCGCTTTCGGCCGACATTGGCAACGACCCGCATATGACGCAGGCAGCGGGCGGCAATACCTCGCTGAAAGCCGGCGACACTTTGTGGATCAAGGCATCCGGCACCTGGCTGAAGGATGCCCTCGCCGATGATATCATGGTGCCGGTGGCGATGCCGCCGCTGCTGAAGGCCGTCGAGGAGCGCGATCCGGCAGCGGAAAAGCCGCAGGCATTCGCCATCGAGGCGCTCAACCCGCGCGGCTTGCGCCCGTCGATCGAGACCACGGTGCACGCCCTGATGCCGCAACGCGTGGTCCTGCATGTGCACTGCGTCGACACGATTTCGCTTGCTGTGCAGGCCGACGGCGAGGCCGAGGTTGCCAGGCGGCTCGGCGGCATCGAATGGGCCTATGTGCCTTATTTCCGGCCGGGCCTGCCGCTCGCTCGCGGCATTGCCGAAAAGCTGCGGCCCGGCGTCGACGTGCTGATCCTCGGCAATCACGGGCTGGTCGTCGCCGCCGAAACCGTCGCCGAGGCGGACGCGCTGCTGCACCGCGTCCGATCGCTGCTGGCACGGCCGGCGCGTGCGACTGTCGCGCCCGACATCACGGCCCTGACGACGCTTGCCGGGGGCAGTGCCTACCGGTTGCCAGCGGATCTCGAAGCGCACGCCGTCGCGCTAGATCCAGAGAGCCGCCGCATGGCCGAAGCCGGCAGCCTCTATCCCGACCATGTCATCTTCCTCGGCCAGGGATCGGCCGTGGCGAGGCCGGGCGAGACTATAGCCGGCGTCACGGCGCGGCTCGGCGCGCCGCCCGTCGCGGTGCTGTTTCCCGGCGCCGGCGTGCTGATGCGCGCTGACGCCAGTGCAGGCGCCGACGCCATGCAGCGCTGCCTTGCCGATGTCACCGCGCGCGTCGATGGTAAAGCGCGGCTGAACTATCTCACCGCCGCCGAGAACGATGAACTGGTCAATTGGGACGCCGAGCAGTATCGCCAGAAGCTCAATGCGGCCGGCGCGGCCTAGCAAGGGACGGACGGCATGACGCCACTCGTCGTCGGCATCGACATCGGCACCTCCGGCGCCCGCGCCGTCGCCATGCGCCAGGATTTTTCCATTGCCGGCCAGGCCGCTGTTCGGCTCGACAGGTTCGGCCAGAACCCCCGCGAGCCCCTGATATGGTGGCAGGCGGTCCAGGCGGCGTTGGCGGAGCTTCTTACGGGCATCGACCGCACCGCTGTCCGCGCCGTCGCCGTGGATGGCACATCAGGCACGCTGCTGCCGGTCGACAGCGATGGGCGGCCCCTGGCCGAGCCGCTGATGTACAATGACAAAGTGGATGACGCCGATATCCTGGCCATCATCGCCCGCGAGGCTCCGGAAGCGAGTGCCGCCCACGGAGCGACCTCCGGCCTCGCCAAGGCCTTGCGGTTCCAGCACCTGCCCGGCATCAGCCGCATGCTGCACCAGGCGGACTGGATCGCCGGAAACCTGTCCGGACGGTTCGATGTCAGCGACGAGAACAATGCGCTCAAGACCGGCTACGACGTCGAAGCGCGCCACTGGCCGGACTGGATCGCCGCCACCGGCATGCGCATGGATCTGCTGCCGCGCATTGTCGAACCGGGCGATGTCACCGGCCCCCTGAGCGCGACGGTAGCAGACCTGTTCGGCCTGTCGCGCGACGTGGCCGTGGTCGCCGGCACCACGGATGGCTGCGCCTCGTTTCTTGCAACCGGTGCGGCGGCGGTCGGAGACGGCGTCACGGCACTGGGATCCTCGCTGACCATCAAGATCCTGTCCGACCGGCCGATTTCGGCGCCGCGATTCGGCATTTACAGCCACCGGCTGGGCGATATGTGGCTGGCGGGCGGGGCGTCGAATTCCGGCGGCAAGGTTCTGGCTCAGCATTTTCCGCTCGCGCGCATCATCGAACTCAGCGCCGCGATCGATCCCACGACCGAGACCGGTCTCGACTACTATCCGCTCGGTACACCGGGAGAGCGCTTTCCGATCGCCGACCCGGCGCTGCCGCCTCGCCTTTCGCCTCGTCCGGCCAGCGACGCCGACTATCTCAAGGCGATGCTGGAAGGCATGGCTTCGATCGAGGCGCTTGGCTACGGCAGGCTGGCGGAACTTGGCGCGCCGGCGCTGACATCGGTGAGGAGCGTTGGCGGCGGCGCCGCGAACCCGGCCTGGACGGCGATACGGCAACGCAAGCTCGGCGTCGCTTTTCTGCCCGCATTGTCGGACGAGGCCGCCGCCGGTACCGCGCGGCTGGCGCTCAAGGGCGCGAGGAAGGCAGGGCTTGCATGAGTGCGAAAGAGATCGAACGCCTGGACGGCATCGGCTTGCTGGCTGAGCGCTATCAGGTCTTCCTGCTCGACCAGTTCGGAGTGCTGCACGACGGCCAGGCCCCCTATTCCGGCGCGGTGGAGGCCCTGTCGGCGCTCAAGCGCGCGGGCAAGACCGTGGTGCTGATTTCCAATTCGGGCAAGCGTGCCAGACCCAACGAGGATCGCTTGCTGACACTCGGCTTCGAAGCTGGAAGCTGGGATCACTTTGTTTCGTCCGGCGAGGTGGCGTGGCGGCGCTTTGACGGGATGGCGGCAGCCGGAGCGTTACGGCCCGGCACGAAATGTCTGCTGATCAGCCGCGATGGCGATCGCAGCGCGATCGAGCGCCTGCCTTTCATAATGACGGGAACAGGCGAGGATGCCGAACTGGTATTGATCTCGGCCAGCGAGGGAGATCGTTACGATCTCGAGCACTATCGCCGACTGCTGGCCCCGGCTGCGGCGCGCCAGGTGCCGTGCTTCTGCACCAATCCGGACAAGATCATGCTGACTTCGGTCGGCGCCCGCTTCGGCGCCGGCGAGATCGCCGATCTCTATGAGAATCTGGGCGGCAGCGTCACCCGCATCGGCAAGCCCTATCCGGCGATCTTCGACGCGGCGCTGGCCCTGGCCGGCGAGCCGGACCGTGCCGGCGTGGTCTGCGTCGGCGACAGCGTCGAGCATGACATAGCCGGCGGCAACGGCGCCGGCATCGCGACAGCGCTGGTGCTGGGCGGTATTCTGGCGGACAGGTCGGATCTCGCCGCTGTGTTCGACGAGCACGATGCCTGGCCCGACTACGTCACCACATCTTTCAGCTTCCGCTGACCGCCGCAAGCATCCGCTTGGCGCTTTCCTCATCAGTGATCAGGATCGTCGGCGCGATCAGGCTCATGGCGCCGAGTAGCGCCTCGGTCTTCTCCTCGCCGCCGGAGGTGAGAATGCGGATCGGCGCCTTGCGCAGCCGGTCGACATCCACCGACATAACGTGGTTGTTGACGGGATGGTCGACGAGATCGCCATTGCGGTCGTAGAAATGGAACAGGAGGTCGCCGACGGCGCCTCGTTCGAGCAAGGCCTCCCGGTCTGCTTCCCGCAGAAAGCCGCCGCGTGAGAACGTCGTGGCCGAGGCGATGCCGCCTACGCTCAGCAGAACGGCATCGAGCGAATCGGCCATTTCGAAAACCTCCTGCAGGCCGCAACGTTCGACCAGCGCGATCTTGGTCTCGACGCTGTCGACGACGGCCGGCGTCGGCATCAGATAGCCGTCGCCCTGGAATATCTGCGCAAAGCGCCAGGCGAATTCGGCGGGGTTGACCCGGCGCGCGACGCCGACACCGCCAAGCAGCGAAATCACCTTGAAGTCGCTAAGCGATTTGGCGCTGATGAACGGCAAGGTGTGGAATAGCGTGTTGCCCCAGCCGACGCCGACCTGCATTCCGGATTTCATCGCGTCGGACAGGAACATGCCGGTCTTGGCCGCGATTGCCGGGATCGGATCGGCGCTGGCCGCCGTAAGCGGCGCGACCAGCGCCTGCTGCAGGCCGAACGTCTTTTCCAGCGCGCGCTCCAGTCGCACGATCTCCAGCAGCTCGCTCTCGATGGTGATCTTCACCTCGTTGCGCGAGCGCGCCTCGGCCAGCATGCGCACGATGGTGACGCGGCCGACGCCGAGCACGTCGGCGATCTCGTTCTGCGTCATCTGCTCGACGAAATACATCCAGGCGGCGCGAATCCGAAGGCGGTCCGTCCGGCTCTCGCTGACGACCTGCTCGGACATATCGGCCCGATCGTTCTCGCTATCGCTTTGCCGTCGCCTGCCCAATTGTCTCTCTCCCCGCGGCGACGGACGAGCCCCCGCCGATTCTCCATGCTGGTCTAATATCGCCTATTGATCTACCAATCGAGAGGAACAATGTAGGGTTGACGGTCGGCGTCCACCGGCCGCGATCAGTAGATGGTTTCGAGGCGATCCGCGATGCTGCGACAAATCTCCGAAGATGTCCGGGTCAACCTGAAGGACCGGTTGCGGGAGGTCCGCGACATCATCCGGCAGAGCCGCCATGACGGCACCGGCGACGCCAGCGTGCTGCGCGAAGCCACCAGCCATCTGCCGCCCTTCCCTGGCAAGGGCATCGAAGACCTGCTCAGCCATGCCGCCAGCGCCGTCGACGAGGCGCTGTCGATCGCCGAATCCTTCGTGCCGCATGAACGCCCGATCAAGGTGGACGGAACGACGGTAAAGGGTCTCGGCACCTATTTCCCCGTTGGAGACGAGGAACGGCAGTTGAGCGCGGAGCGGCTGTTCCGGCGCGACATGTATTATCTGACCAAGGCGGTGCTTGCCGGGCTGAAGATCGACAATGCCCGCATCCATGAAGCCGGGTTCGCCGCCGTCCATGCAACCATGCGCAAGCGCCACGGGGATCTGTTGACCGCTCTTACCGCGCCCGGCGCGGGGCTGCGGGAAATCGCGTCGACATGCTCGGCGCTGCTGGTCGAATGCCTGAACCAGCGGCCGGTCCGCTTTGGAGACACGCCGCCGGAAGCAGCAGCAATGGGGGACAGGGCACTCGACATAAGCTGCCTTGCGCCGGTCGTCCTGGCCTGCGGCCTGGCGACCACCGGCCGCGACGGCGCCCCGGAACCCGACATGCTGGAGATCGCGATCCTGGCCGCCGACATCCGCCGCGACCGCATCGTGCAGGCCTGCGCCAAGGCGAGCCCGGCTGAGGAACTGACGGCTGTCTTCGCCACCTTGCTTGCGCATTTGCCGTAAGGCCTCCAGCGCGTTTCCGGGACCGGAACGGCCGCGCGGAGCTACTTTCCGGCCGCCCCACTTTCCGTCACCATGGCCGTGATTGTCTTCTTGGCGCGCTGGATCGAGGCCGGGCTCATCGAAAGTTCGGTCAGACCCATTTCGATGAAGGTGGGGATGAGGTCCGGCCGCCCGGCCGCCTCTCCGCACATGCCGACCATGATGCCCGCGGCGACGCCGGCTTTTGCCGTCAGCTCGATCGCCGACATCACGGCGGGATTGGCGACGTCATTGAGCTTGGCGACGGTCGGGTTGAGCCGATCGGCGGCCATGATGTACTGGGTCAGGTCGTTGGTGCCGATCGAGAAGAAAGCCACTTCCCTTGCCAGCGCTGGCGCGATCAGCACGGCTGCCGGAGTCTCGATCATCACGCCGAGATCGAACCCGGTATGCGGCACGCCCTCGGCCTTGAGTTCCGCCGCGCATTCCTCGACCAACACCCGTGTCTGCCTGACCTCGCCGATGTCGGACACCATCGGCAGCATCACCTTGATGTTGCCGTGCACCGCGGCCCTGAGCAGGGCCCGCAGCTGGCGCTTGAAGATATCGGGCCGGTCGAGGCACATGCGAATGCCGCGCCAGCCCAGGAACGGATTTTCCTCGTCAGGAAATTCGATGCCGGCGATCGGCTTGTCGCCGCCTATGTCCAGCGTGCGCACGATGACCGGATAGGGCGCGAACGCCTTGGCCAGCGCCGCATAGGTCTCGGCCTGCATGTCCTCCGAGGGAAGATGCATATGGCGCATGAAGAGGAGCTCGGTGCGGAACAGGCCGACGCCCATGGCGCCGGCTTCCTGCGCGGCTTCGATTTCCTCAAGCGAGCCGATATTGGCGGCGACCTCGATCACCCGGCCGTCGGCGAGTTTCGGCGTCACCGTCTTGAAAGCCGCCAGGCCGGCGCGCTCCTTGGCCGCCGCCTCGACGCGGCCGGCAAAATCGGCGCGGACGGCCGCGTCGGGATCGACGATCACATGACCGCTATTGCCGTCGAGCGCGACCTGGTTCGCCGTGCGCAGCGTATTGATCCGCTCGCCGAGGCCCAGCACCGCCGGAATGCCGTGCGAACGGGCGATGATGGCGATGTGCGAAGTGGCGCCGCCATGGCCGCACACCACACCGCCGATGCGCTTCAGCGGGGCCCGCGCCAGATCCCAGGCGCCGATGTCGTCGGCGATGAGAATGGCGCCTTCGGGAATGTTCTCGAGGCTGACATCGTCCTGGCCAAGCAGCACCAGGCAGATCTGCCGGCCGACCGCATGGACGTCGTCCGCGCGCGCATTGAGATAGTGATCGTCGACGGCGCTGAACTCGGCGGCGATGGTCGAGGCGGCGGTGATGACGGCCGAAACCGCGTCATTGCCGCCCTCGATAGCCTTCTCGGCCTGGCCGGTCAGGCTGTCGTCCGCGGCGATATCGCGAAGTGCCGCGACGATACCCCGGTCGCCGGCCGACAGATTGTCTTGCGCCAGCGCGTTGTCCATGCGCGCCTGGACCGCGGCGACGGCGGCGCGGAACCGATCGATCTCACCGGCGATCTCTCCGGCCTGCAGCATGCGGCCCTGTCCGGTGATGTCAGGCGGGAAATGCGCGAAGGCAGGCCCGATGGCGACACCCTCGCTGGCCGCCACACCGCGCAAGCCATTTGCTTGACCTGCTGCGGCGGGCGCTGATTGGGGCACCGGCGCGGGCATCGCCTCCTGGCCGGCGTCATTCGCCGGATGCTGCGGCGCTTCGTCGTCGAGGCCCGCCTTGGGGTTCTCGAGATAGCCGATCAGCGCCTCGATGGCCTCGATGGCGTCGGCGCCATTGGCCCGCACGGTGACTTCCTGGTTTTCCTTGACCGCCAGCAGCATCAGCTTGACCGAACTCTTGGCGCTGACCGCCTTGCCGTCCTTGACCAGTTCGACATCGGATTCGAAGCCTTTGGCAAGCTTGACGAAGCGCGTGGCGGGACGGGCATGCAAACCTTCATGCACTCTGACGATGGTCGAGCGTTCCATGGCAAATACTCTTGTTATGGGCGCCTCGCCCAGCATAGGCGGCGGCGCGGATGCTGTCAGGCGGCGATTGTGATGATCGCGTCGGTTTTCAAGGCGGCTACGAGCGCTCCACCATCGACTTGCGACGCGCAGATCTCGCCTGGCCTCTCGGCCTCGGCGGCGCCGTTGAACGAGATGACGACGTGGCCCATTTCGAGCACCTTGCTCCAGGCGCTGGACCCAACGGCCGTTATGACAGCTGAAACCGGCCCGATGGTGATCGAAGCGCCCTTGGCGGGCGCTCCGTCACTTGGTCCCTGCTCCGTCTTGTGCAGCACGGAGACTTCGGCAAGCTCCGGCGGCGAGCCATCCGCGAACAGGATGACCACGCCCCCTTCGGCAAGGTCCGCCACTTCGGGTCCTATTGCTGTGACCCGTGTCTTGAGAAGAACCGACATATGGCGAACCTCGTTGTTGTTAGTGTTTAGAATACGATCAGGGAGACGATCCAGGCGATCAGCACCGAGACCGGGCCCATGATCTGGCGGCTGATGAGCACCGCCGGCACGCCGATTTCGATGGTCTTCGGCTTGGCTTCACCCAGCGCCAGGCCGACCGGCACGAAGTCGCAGCCGACCTGGGTGTTGTAGGCAAACAGCGCCGGCAGGGCCATCGCCGGCGAAATCGTGCCGTTGGCGATCTGCGGGCCGATGATGGCGACGCCGATGACCTGTGCGATCACGGCGCCTGGCCCCAGGATAGGAGACAGGAACGGCAGGCCGCAGATGGCCGAGATGATCAGCAGGCCGACGATGTTGTTGGCCAGCGGTCCCATCGGCTGTGCCAGCACGTCGCCGATGCCGGTGTAGAGGATCAGGCCGATAAGCATGGTCACGAAGGCCATGAACGGCAACACGTTGCGCACGACCTGGTCGATGGTACGGCGGCCGGAATTGAAGAAGATGCCGACCACGCGGCCCATGACGCGGCCGATCGAGCTGATCAGGCCGATAAGCCCGCCCTCGCTCGGCAGCGGCTGTGGCGCCGCGGCTGTAGTGTTGTTGCTTGAACTCATCGATGCTGCTCCCCCCGCAGTGGTGACCGCCTCGGATCCGTCCGCCATTGCGACATTGGCCGGCTTCACGCCCGAAACGTAGATGTCTTCCGTGATGAACTGGGCGAGCGGCCCAGCCTGTCCGACCGGCGTCAGATTGACGGTCGGGATACGCTTGCGCGGATAGACGCCGCACCGGGCGGTGCCGCCGCAGTCGACGACGACGACAGCCATCTCGCTTTCGATCGGCGGCGCCTTGAAGCCGTCAACGGCCGTGGCGCCGGTCATGTCGGCGATGAGCTGCGCTACGGGGTGGATGCCGCCACCGGTGACGGAGACGACCTTGTCACGCTGCGCGGTCGGCTCGATGACGAGCGGACCGCCCCAGCCGGTCGAGCCCCGGGAGATTTTTACGGCTTTGTATGTCTTGGCCATGATGTCCTCCCCGCCCTTAGAGCTCGACGCCCTGGCGGCGTGCCATGATGGCGGTGATGCGCTCGGTCAGCATGCCCTTGAGCAGGATGACGACGAGGCCGACGATGGCGTACCAGATCGCCACCTTGACGTGGTAACCGGCAACGACGACGCCCTTCTTCTCGAGCTCGAGCAGAGCGACGAGAATGCCGCCCCAGACGAAATATTCGCCCGGGTTGATGTGCGGGAACAGGCCGAGCGGCGGATGCACGTAGGACACGGCCGCGTCATAGAAGGCGGGCTTGTGCTTTTCCTCCAGGAACGACCCGAACGTGTAGGCCATCGGGTTGGTGAGGAAGAAAACCGCCAGCAGCGGCAGCAGCGTATAGCGCGTCAGCGCGATCCTGCCGGCGCCGCGCGCCAGGCCGTGGACGCGCTCTTCGCCGACCAGTTCGGTGACGGCGTAGAAGGCGGTCATCAGCACCACCAGCGTCGGGATGATGCCGGTGACGAAGCCGGCGAACACTTCGCCGCCCTTCTGGAAGATGCCGATGAAGTACTTGCCGATGGCGGTCAGCCAGCCCAGCTGCTCTTCCTGCTGGACGTCCTTCAGCTTCTCCTTGAACTGATCGACGGTGATCGGCCCGCTGTCGGCCTGGGCCAGCACAACGAGATGGTCGGAAGCATGCTCGACGGCGAGCTTGCCATGCAAAGCAGCATCCGAGACCATCGTGCCCGCCACATGCAAATTGTGAACGGCCAGGTCGGCATGCTGCGCCAACAACGAAAATACAGACATTTCTCCTCCTTATGCCGCCCGCCGGTTGATCCCAGTCGGTGCGCGGCGTCCTCAGAGCATGATGCCGAAAAGTGCGAAGCGGTTTTCGGACGACTTCATGCTCTATCCCTTTGATTCAGAGGCGGATTCAGATTCAGATCGACTGGATCTGAAATCATCCGACTCTAGGCCCTTGCTACATTCAAACCGGATAGGCCCGGCTTCTTGCCCGGCTCCGACCGTGCTTTGTCGATCTGTTCGATCGCCCGTTTCACGGCCTCGGCCACACCGGGTTCCCCCTCTCCCATGATTGCAGGATTGGACCGGAGTCGATCGAGGGAGACCCCCTCGAATTCTTGAAATCTCTTGAACTTGGTGAAGACGGAGCGGCCGCTCATCACCATCATGCGGCGCACGATCAGGTCAGGCGTCACCACGACGAGCGCGATGGTGCCCTTGGCCAGCCGGCCGCGAAAATTGCCGGCTCCGACGAAGCCGTCCTTGTACTGGTCGGTGACGCCCCGGAAGACATCCGAATAGTGCCGCATCTGCAGCCAGACACCGAGCGACTGCAGCGCCCACACAATAACCAGCAGAAGCAGTGCCCACTGCCAGATCGCCATCCAGTTCTCCTCCCGAAGCTTGCGTTGAACCCGCACCTTGGACCGATGCGAGACAACAGCAAAGTGAGAACATTTGTTTCCGAGAATGTCAATATGTATGATATTGGCACCCGACACGGTCATCCACAGGCCATCGGCGGATTTCGGTGGCGCCGCGGCTGTGCTAGCCTGTCCGAAACGGGATGAGAGACATGGAACTGCCCTTCAGGGATGAATTGGCCCTCATGCCCGACCTGCGGCACCGGCTGCGCCAATTGCGCTGGTTTCGCGCCACGTTCCGCGGCAGCGCGAAGGTGGTCTCCGATACATTCGGCGTGCGTTTCGAGATCGACGAGGCGCGGCTCACACGAGCCTTTCTCGACTGGGTCGAGATCATGGAGGCGCAGAAGCGCTTCGCCGCGATCGACCGCGCCGACTTCATCGTCTTTGCCGCCGGGCTCGTGCTGCGAGAGTTGATCAAACAGGCGCCGGCCAGGGAAGTCTCCGGCCTCACAGGGCTCATCGAAACGGGAGAGAATGCCGGCACGCTGGAGATCATCCGTTTCTGGCCGGAGGGCTTCCTCTACACCAACTACTGCGTTTCCGTAATTTCGGCGATCCACGAGCAGGAATTCGGCTCCGCGCCCGGCATCGACAAATGCGCCGACGATCTGCGCACCTGGTGGTCCTATCGCGAGAACGTCACCGAGATGCCGGCCTATGCCGTGGCTTTCCTGGACCGCTTCCTGGGCGCCGAGCCCAACTGGATCACGCCCGACCGCGCGCAATCGCGCCAGGCCATGCAACGGGCACTCGGATCCGCCCGTGCCAGCGATGCGCTGCGCCAGCTCTAGGCCCCGCCGCCCCGTACAACCGCTATCCCGCTATTGAACATTTGACTTTTTATCGATAGCGATGTGCGAAATTTGACTTCCGGGAGAAGCGCGTGGCGCGATCAAGACCTATCATTTTCGATTGCGACGGCGTCCTCGTCGACAGCGAACCCCTGGCCGCCAGGGCCTATGAGCGCGTCTATGAAAAGCACGGCATGCCCGGTGTTCATAACGGGATCATCGCCCAGTGCATCGGCATGAAGCAGGCCGATATCATCGTGAAGATCAAGGAGTTGACCGGCCACCAGTTTCCCGCCGAGGCCGATGGCGATATCTGGGCCGAGACCAAGGCTGTCTTCTCCGAGGAGCTGAAGCCGACGCCGGGCATCGCCTCGTTCCTCGCCAAACTTGCCTGTGACCGCTGCGTTGCCTCGTCATCCTCTGTCGAGCGCATCAACCACAGCCTGGCCGTCACCGGGCTGGCGCGGTTTTTCGGGGACGCGATCTACAGTTCCTCCATGGTCAAGAACGGCAAGCCGGCGCCCGACATCTTCCTCTTCGCGGCGGCCCGGATGGGCGCCAACCCCGCCGACTGCATCGTGATCGAGGATTCGCCCTTCGGCATCCAGGGCGCGGCGGCCGCCGGCATGACGGCGATCGGCTACACCGGCGGTGGCCACACCTATCCCGAGCACGCCGAGCGGCTGAAGGCGGCCGGCGCCGATTTCGTCTGCCCGGACTGGCATGAGATCAGCCGGCAATTGGCTGGTCTTGGCGTGCCGGCTTAATTCAGCGGATACTTGGTGAATCCACGGCTGGCCCATTCGCCAGGCGGGACCAATGAGCCCACACGGAAGTTGAAGGATAGGACCCTCGTCGCATCCGCGTCGACTTCGCACCGGAAGTTTAGATTGTACCAGGTGTTTCTGGTGCTGAAGGCCGCCTGCGGCGGATTAAGAACATTACCTTTGTCCAGGGTAATGGTTGGTACCCATTTGATCGAATAGTCGGCTCCTTGCAATTCCTGGCTCAGAACGTTGCCGCAAAGATTGGCCACGCGCTGACCGCGCGGCACATTATCCATGGAGCTTGTCGCCAACGCATCGCCGGTTGCTCCTTGCGAGAACAGCTTTCTGACGCCCGGAAGACCGGAATACATCGGCGATCCTGCAACGTCGTTGCTGGTAGGGTTTGATTTCCCTGCTTTCCCGCTTGGGGCTTTGAAGGCTCTTGCCGGTTTGAATGCCATTGTCTTGGCTGGTTTGGGTTTTGCCTTGGCAGTCGAGGCTGGAGGCGCCGGCTTGTCGCCGGTCTCGGCTGCTAATGGCTTTGGCTCCGCAACCGCTTGCTTTTCGGCGGGTTGCGGCGCGGGTTCCTCTTTGTCCGGCTGCTGTTTGTCGGCATCCTCAGTCGGCCGCTTATCCTCGCTTTGCACAGGCTTTTCGTCCGGCGGGGCGGTTGCCGGCTTCTCGTCGGGCTTGCTCGGCTCTGCCTTCTGCTCTGGCGTTGCAGCCGGGGCGGGCCGGGCCGGCGTGGGTGTCGGTGTAATAGGCGGCTTCGCAGCCTCATCCTTGGCCGGCGAAGGCGCATTGGCTTGAGCGCTGCCGCCGTCGAGAGATTTCTCGGGCCCGGTATCCTTCTTGCCATACTGGAAAACAGGCTTCAGAACCGGAATGTTCACGGGTTTGGGCGGCGGCTCGGGCGGTTTTTCGACCTTCTGTTCCGGCGGCTTTTCGGCTTTGGGCTTGGGTGGCGGCGGGGGAACAGGTTTCGGCTTTGGCTGCTCCGGCGGAGGCACCAGCGCGACATTGACCGGCTCGTCCTGCTGAGGTTGTGTGGGGGGCGTGCGTACGCCGTATACCAGGGCCACCACGAAAAGCGCATGCAGGAGCAGCGATGCGGGGATGCCCCACAACAGATTCTGACGCCGTTCTCCTGTCTCGCCCTTCATCCTGACCGATGTGGAATGAAAAAGCGGCAGCTTCAAGCATAAGCATTGGATTGACGCAATTTGGCCGCTGACAGCTTGGTGATCTGCGGTCTCGCGGGCCGCGCCTCCAAAGCGCTGGCGCCATTCAATCGGCTCGACGAGCCAAACCTGAAATCAGCTGGCTTCGTTGCGCTGAATCCCGTCCAGGAGCCCCTCGTCCAGCCGCGTTTCGCCAAACCAGTTCAACCGGTTGATGCCGACGAAGCCAGCATCGATCGCTTCATTCTCGTCGCCTGGCTCACTAGCATGCGCGCGTCCGCGCGGGACCGTAATCACCGTGCGGTCGCCGCCGCTTTCCACGATCTGCGCGCTCCGGGCGATCTTGTCGCGGCCGATGGCCGGCTGCCTGATTTCGGCCGGCAGAGCGGCCGGCAGATTGACGCTCAGCCAATGCCCTTCGGCAACCCAATCGGCGCGCGAGTGCCACAATGAGGCGATCAGTGCTCCGAGCCATCCGTCATCGGCATCGGTAAAATCGGGATTTTTCACGCGCGAGAAGCCGATGGCGGGAACGCCCCAGAAGCTCGCCTCCCGGGCAATGCCGAGCGTGCCGGAATAGGCAAGGTCTTCGGCGACGTTGCGGCCGTCATTGACGCCCGAAAGCACCAGGTCGGGTTTCATCGCATCGGCGAACAGCCATGCCATCGCGCTCACCACACAGTCGGCGGGCGTGCCCGAGCAGGAATACCAGTTGGGCCCGACGCGCCGCATCGTCAATGGCCTTGCAATGGTCAGCGACGAGCCGGCAGCCGTCCGCTTGCCTTCGGGCGCAACCACCCAGACATCATCGCTCAGGTCGCTGGCGGCATTGACCAGTCGGGCCAGTCCCGGCGCTTCTATGCCGTCATCGTTGCAGATCAGGATTCTCATGGATTGCTCCCTTGCGGCACCGCGATCCGCTGGCCCGTGCGATAGTTCGTAAGCAGCGACGGGATATGGCTCTTCAGCTCATCGAGAAGGTCGGGCGCGCAGGAATGTCCAAGCGCCGCCGGCCGGCCGGCCTTCTCCCAGATGCCGACATTGCCGGACAGGGTGGGATGCGTGGGCATGCGCACCCAATCCGCCCGGCCGGCCGCGTGCAGCAAGTCGCCCGGGGAGCCCGCCGGCAGGTGTCCGGTGAGCAAGACCGGATAGCCCGCCTCCCCCGCACGAGGCAGCAGGCGCGACGACGGGCCGGCTTCGCCCATGCCGTCGTCGGCCAGCAGCGGCAGTGCCGGCAAAGGATCGACGTCGGTCCAATCGGGCGCTTCCGCGAGGCGATGGCGCAGAATGCCCGGAACGCCCGGCAACAGGGATGCCGAGGCATCGATCTGCGCCTGCAGCGACGAGCGCATGCTGGCATGGATGGCGAAGGGGCCAGGCAAGGCCGCGATCAGCTCCAGCGACCGGCCGGACAAGGGCGTCGGCAGCAGGCACCCCTGCGGATGCCGGGCTACCCATTCGGAAATCTGTCGCGCCCGCGCAGCCCCCGCGATCGGGTCGGCGCCATAGGAAGCGTCGAGAATGAGAAGATCGCAATTCGGAATCCTGTCCATGACGAACACGTTGCTGTCGGGCACCACATCGGCCGAATAGGCGACCCGGCTGTCGCCATCGTCGACGGCAAACCAGACGCCGCCGACGACATGCCCCGATCGTCCGGTGCTGATCGTGAGATTGCCGATCTTGAGCATATCTCCGGGTTCAAACAGCTCGATGCGGTCTCCCGGAAAAGGAAATCGGCTCAGGTCTCCGGCATCGGCATAGGCGGCAAGCGTGGCCGGGGCCTCATCGCGGGTCTCCGCCGTCATGAAGATCGGGCCGGCGTAACCACGCGACAACAGCCAGCTCAGCGCGCCGACGTGATCTTCATGCGCGTGCGAGATGAAAAGCGCATCGATGTCTGCCGCCGAACCTTCAAGTGCGGGATAGTAGGCCGGCCCCGAGGCTCCCACCCTGATGCCGGCGTCGAGGAGGATACGGTCCCCGCCGCTGCTCACGGCAACGCTGGTGCGGCCCTTTTCCCCGAAGCCGCCGAGCAGGTCCAGCATCATCACGATGATGTCCCTGCCGCCGGGATCAGCCAGCCGGATTTCACGCGCAGCCGCGCCTGGGATCCGCTTTCCAGGAGGACCGGGTCCGGCTGCTCGAAATGCAGGGTGAGGCCAGGGCCGGCAGTGGGCGTGAATTCGATCCGCGCCGCGCCGCCCTGATAGACCACCCGCTTGACCAGACCGTCGAAGCCGGAGACATCGGCCGACGCTTCGAGATCGGCGGAGCGGCAGCAGATCTTGGCGCCGGTACGGGGCCGTTCGCCAAGCCGGCAGCGGACCACGAGTTCGGTTCCGAGCACCCGCACCCTGCAATGGCCCGCCTCCTCCCCGCTGAGCACATCGGCCGGCAGCAGGATGCCCTGGGAAATGAAGGAGGCCACCATTTCATTTGCCGGCTCATGATAGAGTTCGCGCGGTGTCGCAAGCTGCGCCAGCCGGCCATGGTCCATCACCGCGATGCGGTCGGCTAGAGCCATTGCTTCGGCCTGGTCATGGGTGATGTAGACGATGGTGGTGCCCGAACGCTTGTGGAAGGCGGCGAACTCATCCTCCATCGAGGCTCTCAGATGCACGTCGAGATTGGCCAGAGGCTCGTCGAACAGCACCAGCGAAGGCGCGGCGACAAGACAGCGCGCCAGCGCGACACGCTGCCGCTGACCGCCGGAGAGGTTGGCGGGCCGGCGCTCGCCCAGTCCCTGCAGGTTGACCAGGGCCAGCGCGTCTTCCACCTTCTGGCGAGCGACGGCCTTGTCGAGCCTGGCCACCTTCAGCGAATAGCCGATATTCTCGGCCACCGTCATATGCGGCCACAGCGCATAGTTCTGGAAAACGATGCCGACCCGGCGCTTCTCCGGCGCAACGCCGCCGCCGCTGTTCGACACGACGTCGCTGCCGATGCGGATTTCGCCTGAACTCACTTTCTCGAAACCGGCAACTAGGCGCAGCAATGTCGTCTTGCCGCAGCCGGAAGGCCCGAGCACCGCCAGGAACTCGCCGTCGGCGACGTCGATCGAGACATCCTTGACCGCATCGAAATCGGCGAAGCTCTTGGTCACATGGTCCAGGGTCAATCTCGCCATGGCAGAACTCCGCTTGGAAGATGAGGGGCAAGCAGATTGGTCACCAGCATCAGCCCGAAGGTGACCGCGACCGTGATGACCGACATCGCCGCCGCATAGTTGGAATCGCCGCCCTGTTCGAAGGAGAACATCACCACGCCGATGGTCTCGGACCCCGAGGACCACAGCAGCGCCGAGACGGTGAGCTCGCTGAGCGCCGTCATGAAGATCAGCAGGCCGCCGGCAACGGCCGCCGGCGCCACAAGCGGAAAGACGATCGTGCGCATGCGCGTGAACAGACCCGCGCCCGCCACCTGCGCGGCCTCCTCGAGTGCCCGGTCGATCTGGTGGTAGCCGCTGATCGTCGGCCGCAGCGCCAGCACCAGGAAGCGGGCGAGATAGGCGTAGAGGATGATCCAGACCGTGTTGTAGAGCTGGATGCCGGTGAGCGGGATGGGCCGCAGGAAAAGCAGCAGCGAAGCGATTGCCAGCACCACACCCGGCAAGGCATAGGGCAGTTCGACCGACAGGTTGAGCAGCCGCACCCAGCGCTGCTTGCCCCAGGCGATGAGATAGCCGACCGGGACGGCGACGATGACCGCGAAGAAGGCGGCCGCGATCGACAGCCAGAAGCTGTTGAAGAAGGCGCGCCTGGCGGCATCGTGTTCGAACAGCACGAAGCGGTAATTGTCGAGCGTCGCGGTCTTTCCCGTAAGCGCGATGCCGTAGCCCGGCACGAGCGACGTCAGCACCAGACCGAACAGCGGCAGCACCAGCACCAGCAGGATCAGCAGCCACATGCCGGCCTGGACGACGGGCCGCCAGCCGCCCAGTTCATAGGGCTCGGCAGGCAGCGAGGTGGAGGAGATGCGGTAGTCGCGCCGGCGGCTCATCACTTCCTGGGCAAGGATGCCGGCCATGGCGATGACGCCGATCAGCACCGACAGGAACGCCGTCTCACCGAGCACCGCCGGGCCGCCGCCGGCCAGCTTCTGGTAGATGAGCGTGGGCAGCACGAGATAGTTGGCCGGAATGCCGAGGAAAGCCGGAATGCCGAAATTGCCGACACAGGAGACGAAGGCCAATGCCGCGGCCGCCATGATCGAAGGCGTCATCAGCGGCAACACGATGGTGACCAGCACGGTGAACCAGTTCGCGCCGCCGGCGCGTGCCGCCTCGACCAGTTCGCGCGGCAATTTGCGCAGGCCCGCGCGCACCAGCAGGAACACCAGCGGCCCATACTGCACACCGAGCAGCAGGATGATGCCCGAGGTCGAATAGAGCGGATTTTTCGTGCCGAGCGGCGGCGCCGCCCCGAAAAGCTTGAGAAACGGGCTTGCCGGTCCAAACAGTTGCAGCCAGGCCAGCGCCGTCACCTGCGGGGCGATCATCAGCGGCATGACGTAGCACAGCACCAGGGCGCCGCGGCCGCGTATGTCGGTCAGCGAGACCAGCACAGCCACCAGGGTTCCCGACAGCACGGCGAGCAATGTACCGCCGATGCCGACGACCAGCGTGTGCCAGGTCGCGATCCACGTCGCCGGGCTTCGCAATCCGGCTTCGACCGCTATTGTCGACAGGGTGCCGCCGGGCGCCACGATCTCCTTGATCAGGCGCAGCATCGGCAACAGGGAAAGCAGGACAATGACGATGGCCACCGCCACGGTCAGGGCCATTTCCTGGCCCCGGCTCTCCCTCACTCGTGTGGGCATGATTGTGTTTCCTGGGTCGAGGCGAGCGGGATGCCGGCCGGCCGGCATCCCGCCGTCATTGACGGCTCAGCCGCCGAACAGTTCCTGGAACTTCGCCTTGTCGGCGTCGGTTTTGGCGACGATCGCCTTGGTGTCGAACGGCATCACCTTGACCTTGACACCTTCCGGCAGCCATTCGGGACGGCCGACCGAAGCGCGCGCCGGCAGGTAACCCATCGACAGCGCCAGCTTCTGGCCTTCGTCAGACAGAATGAAGTCGACGAACTTCTTGGCGCCGTCGACATTCTTGGCGGTCTTCATGATGGCCACCGGCTCGGTCACGGCGGGCACGCCTTCACTGGGGAACACGAACTCGACCGGCGAACCCTTCTTCTTGGCGTTCATCGCCATGAAGTCGACGAGGATGCCATAGGGCTTCTCGCCCGACGCCACCGATTTCAGCACCGCGCCATTGCCGCGCACGCTGACGGTGTTGTTGGTCTTCAGCTTCTGGAAGAAGTCCCAGCCGTAATTGCTGTCGCCCGCGAAGCCCGACAGCAGATAGGCGGCCGCACCCGAATAGAGCGGGCTCGGCATCACCAGGCCATCGGCATAGGCCGGCTTGGCCAGATCGGCCCAATGCTGCGGCTTTTCGGCCGCCGCGGTGTTGTAGACGATGCCGGTGGTGATCAGCTTGCTGCCGAAATAGGTCTTGCCGGCGTCATAGGCATCGGCCTCGATGCCGTCGAGCTTGGCCTCTGGATAGGCCATCAGACGGTCATCCTTCTTCAGCAGTTCCATCGAGACCGCGTCGGCGATCAACAGCACGTCGGCCTGCGGGCTGCCGGCGGCGAACTCCGCCGCCATCTTGGTCAGGATGTCGCTGGTTCCCGAGCGATAGATGGTGACATCGATGCCGGGCTGCGCCTTCTTGAAGGCCTCCACGGTCTTGGCCGCGTCGGCTTCGGGCTGGGATGTGTAGAGCGTCAGTGTTTCGGCGTTTGCCACGCCGGCAAACAAAGCCGCCGCGAGCGCCAGCTGGCTGGCCAGCAGCGTGATGAAGTGCGTCTTCATGAGACCTCCTGTCTTGTCTGTGCACGACCGGACCGGCCCCAGGCCGATACCCCGTCTCTTCCTCCCTGCACGGCGCATATGACTGGTGGATGACACAGCGCGTGAAACCCACAAAATATGTTCATATGTTCAATGTCAATTACAAATGAACAGAGATGTGCCACAATCCATCAAGCCGCGATCCGGCATCCAGTTGACACAAGGCCGGCGTTTCTCCGATGTCGGCAGCGCCCCCGCCAGGACTCATGAGGGATGAGAACCTATGTCCACGCAAAAGCCCCGACCGGCCCGCCTGCCGATGGTTTCGTCCGACCTGAATGTGAAGACCGCCTGGCTCTATTACGTCGAAGGCCTCACGCAGGAGCAGATCGCCGAAAAGCTCGATGTCTCCAGGGTGAAGGTCATGCGGACACTCGCCGCCTGCACGGCCGAAGGCATCGTCGTTACCATGATCAATGCGCCAACTGCCGAACAGGTGGCGCTCGAAAGGGACCTGGAAAGGCGCTGGGGCCTCGATGCCGCCGTCGTCGTCCCCACGCCTTCGGCGCATGAGCATCTGGAAAAGGCGATCGGCCATGCCGTCGCTGCCTATCTCGGCGAACAGATGCAGGACGGCATGACGCTCGCCATCGGCGGCGGCGCCACGCTGCACTCCAGCCTGGGCTTCCTTGCCCGCCGGCAATTGAAACGCGCTTCCGTGGTCGCGCTCGTCGGCAGCCTGCCGCATTCTCAATGGATCAACCCCTCGATCGTCGCGGCGAAGGTCGCCGACGTTTTCGAGGTCGACAGCTACCAGATCACCGCACCGGTAACCGTGGACGATCCTGCGCTGCGCGATCTGCTTTGGGCGCAACCCACACTGCAAGACGTGCAGCGGCGCGCGGCTGCCGCCGACATAGCGCTGCTCACCGTCGGCGACATGTCGCCCGATGCCACGATCTTCCGGCACGGCATTGTTCCGTCATCGCTGATCGCACCGCTCAAGGCGAGGGGCGCGGTCGCCAACATGCTGTGCTTTTTCGTCGACACCGCCGGGCGCCTGGTCGACCACGAGGTCAACGGCCGGGTCATGGCCATCGATCTCGATGTCGTCGGCAAGGTGCCCAATGTCGTGCTGGCCGCCGGCGGGAAACGCAAGGTGGCGGCGATCCTCGCGGCGCTGAAGGCCGTCAGCACCAATGTGCTGATCACCGACAGCGACACCGCCGCGGCACTGTTGGCCAAAGGCGGCTGAGACGGCTTCGATTCGAATTTCTGAGTTCGGTTTTAGATCAGGCCGCGGTCGCGCAAAAAGTCCTCGACGCCGACATGGGTCATGGATTCGAATTCGGCGATCGCCTCGGCCACCCGCTTGCGCTGGGCCGCCAGCAGCGTGAACACCTGCTTCATCTCGCCGGAAACGCCGAACCGGCTCCACCGCTCGGCGATGTGCGCGGGCAGGCCGATATCGGCGCAGAACGCATCCAGGCTCTCAAATCCAAGGCTGGCGACAAGCTGCTTGGTCTCTTGCGCCGACATGCGCGGCTCGAATGCATGATCGTGCAGACGCTGCGCCACCAGTTTGATGTCGGACGGCGACGCGCCCATGACCTTGCCGAACAGGGTTTTGACGTCGGACGGGTCGAATGCGGGCATGCGGGCCTCCCTTGATCGCGTTCCATCAAGAACATGGGTCAAGGGTCGGCGCCTGACAAGTCGTTTCTGTCGTGAGCCGGCGCAACATTGGCGCCGGCTAATGCCTTATGGCTAGACGAGCATGCCCATCGGATTTTCAATGAGGCTCTTGAAGGCGACCAGCAGCTCGGCCCCCAGCGCGCCATCGACGGCGCGATGGTCGGTCGACAGCGTCACCGACATGACCGTTGCGATCTTGATCTCGCCGTTCTTGACCACCGCCCGCTCCTCGCCGGCGCCGACCGCCAGGATCGTCGCATGCGGCGGGTTGATGACGGCGGCAAAGTCCTTGATGCCGAACATGCCAAGGTTCGACACCGCCGTGGTGCCGCCCTGGTACTCCTCCGGCTTCAGCTTGCGGCTGCGCGCGCGGCTGGCCAGGTCCTTCATCTCGTTGGAGATGGTGGACAGCGTCTTTTCATCCGCATGCCGGATGATCGGCGTGATCAGCCCGCCCGGGATCGACACGGCCACGCCGACATCGGCGTGCTTGTGCTTGACCATGGCGCTTTCGGTCCACGAGGCATTGGCATCCGGCACCGCCTTTAGCGCAATCGCCATCGCCTTGATCACCATATCGTTGACCGACAGCTTGTAGACGGGCGCCTCGCCCCCGTTGGACTGCTCGCCGGTCTTCTTCATCGGAGCCGCGGCATTCAACTGCGAACGCAGCGCCAAGAGCGCATCGAGTTCGCAGTCGAGCGTCAGGTAGAAATGCGGGATGGTCGACTTTGCTTCGACCAGACGGCGCGCGATGGTCTTGCGCATATTGTCATGCGGCACGAGCTCGTAGGAGCCTTCCTCGAACAGGCGAAGCACCTGATCGTCCGACATCGGCTTGGCCGGTGCGGGAGCGGTGGTCGTTGGAACCTCAGCGGGCGGCGCCTTGGCTTCGGGCGCAGCCTTTGCGCCGCCGGCAACCGCCGCCTCGACATCCGCCTTGACCACGCGGCCATGCGGGCCGGTTCCGGCGATGCTGGCGAGGGCAATGCCCGCTTCACGGGCCAGACGACGAGCCAACGGTGTCGCGCGTCCGCCCGACGGCGACTGGCCGATCTCCCCCCCTGTGGGGGAGATGCCCGGCAGGGCAGAGGGGGGCGCGACAGAATGAGAGGCTGGAGGGACAGCGCCCCCCTCTGTCGGCTTCGCCGACATCTCCCCCACAAGGGGGGAGATTGGCGTCAAATCTTGCTTGGCCCCATAAGCCTCGCCGTCGGCATAGATCCAAGCAACGGGCGCGCCGACCGCGATGTCGACGCCTTCCTTGCCGGTCACATCGCGCAAGATGCCGCTGGCCGGAGCGTCGATCTCCATCGCCGCCTTGTCGGTCTCGATCTCGAACAGCACGTCGCCCTTCTTGACCTGCTGACCTTCCGTGGCGAACCAGCGCGAAATCTGGCCGGTCGCCATATCCATGTCGACCTTGGGAAGAATGACTTCGGTCGGCATGGATCAGCGAACCCCTTTCACGAGGTCGCGCGCGGCGGCGATGATGTCGGGAACCTGCGGCACGGTGGCCTTTTCGAGCTCCGGATTGTAGGGGATCGGCGTCTCGGCGCCGCCCAGACGCACGATCGGCGCGTCGAGATAGTCGAACGCCTCGCTCTCGGCGATCATCGCGCTGACCTCGGCGCCGATGCCCAGCGTCTTGACCGCTTCGTAGACGCACATCAGCCGCGACGTCTTCTTGACGCTGTCGATGACGGTCTGCTTGTCCATCGGCCGAATGGTCCGGAGGTCCACGACTTCGACGTCGATGCCTTCGGCTTCCAGCGTGGCGGCGGCGTCCAGCGCCTTCTGCACCATGATCGAGGTCGCGACGATGGTGAGATCCCGGCCCTCGCGGCGGATGTCGGCCTTGCCGATCGGCACGGTGTAGTAGCCTTCGGGCACCGGGCCTTTCGCCTTGTAGAGCAGCTTGTGTTCGAAGATCATCACCGGATCAGGATCGGCGACGGCCGCGAGCAGCATGCCCTTGGCATCATAGGGTGTCGCCGGCTGGATGACCTTCAGGCCCGGCACATGGCCGAGCCAAGCTTCCAGGCTCTGGCTGTGCTGCGCGGCGGCACCCGTGCCGGAACCCGCGGGAAAACGCATCACCACGGGCACGGAAACCTCGCCGCCCAGCATGAAGCGCATCTTGGCCGCCTGGTTGACGATCTGCTCCATGGCGAGCGTGGCGAAATCGGAGAACTGGAACTCGAAGATCGGCCGCATGCCGGTGACGGCCGCGCCCACCGCGACGCCGGCGCCGCCCAGTTCCGAGATCGGCGTGTCCAGCACCCGGTCGGCGCCATAGCGGTCGACCAGGTCGCCGGTCACCTGGAAGGCGCCGCCATAGACGCCGATGTCCTCGCCCATCAGGAAGACGCGCTCGTCCATGTCCATGGCGATCGCCATGGCTTCCTGGATCGCCTGGGCGTAGCTCAGTTCACGCACCATCGCGTCCATCACGCCTGCTCCGTATAAACATAATTTCCAGTCTCGCTGACGTCGGGCGACGGGCTCGCCTTGGCGAATTCGATGCCGTCGGCGATTTCCTTCGCCACCGCTTCGCGAATGGCCTCGATGCCCCTGTCGTCGATGAAGCCGAATTCCCGCAACTCGCTCTCGAACAGCGTGATCGGGTCGCGGTTCGACATCCAGTCCTCGATCTCTTCCTTGGTGCGATAGCGGTTGCGGTCGCTCTTGGAATGGCCGCGATGGCGGTAGGTCTTGGATTCGATCAGCGTCGGACCTTCGCCGTTGCGAGCCCGTTCGACAGCCTTGTGCGAAGCCTCTGCCACCTCGGAGAAGATGTTGCCGTTGACGATGACGCCGGGCATCGAATAGGCGGCGGCGCGGTCGGCGATGTTCTTCACAGCGGTCGAGCGGGCCGTCGAGGTCGACATGCCGTAGCCATTGTTCTCGCACACGAAGATGACAGGCAGCTTCCAGACTGCCGCCATGTTGAGCGCCTCGTGGAAGGCGCCCTCATTGTTGGCGCCGTCGCCGAAGAAGGAGACCACCACCTTGCCGGTCTTCATCATCTTGGAGGAGAGTGCCGCACCGACCGCGATCGGAATGCCGCCGCCGACGATGCCGTTGGCGCCGAGATTGCCCTTGGCGACGTCTGCGATGTGCATCGAGCCGCCACGGCCCTTGCAGTAGCCCGTCGTCTTGCCGAAGAACTCGGCGAACATGCGCTTGACCTCAGCGCCCTTGGCGATGCAGTGGCCATGGCCGCGATGCGTCGAGGTGATCTGGTCATCCTCGGCAAGCGGCATGCAGATGCCCATGGCGCTGGCCTCCTGGCCGATGGACAGATGCATCGTGCCGTGGATCAGCCCACGCATGTAGCTTTCTTCCGCGCCCTCTTCGAAGCGGCGGATGAGGTACATCTTGTGAAGCACCTCCCTGAGCTGCTCGGCGCTGTACTGGCGATAGACGAAAGGCAGGTTGGCGCGGCTGTCCGCGGCCGCTTTGCTGGCTGTGGCCATGATCACGCCTCCACGGTTCCGTAGACGAGTTTGTCCTGCCGCGCACGCAGTTCGGCGATCTTGGAGCCCGGTGCGGGCGCCGCATTCGCATAGGTGATGAGTTCGCCCTTCTTGATCGGCGCCGTCACCGAACCGCCCTGCAGCAGGCCGCAGGGAATGGCCCTGGCGGCGTGCGCTTCCGGCGCCGTCATGATCCAGGCGCGGTAGCAATATTCACCGATCGCATCGAGCTTCTCGCCCGGCTGCATGTCCTTCTTGGCAACGGCGGCGACCTCGGCCACCGGCTTGGCCAGCGGCACCATGTCGGCCTTGCCGTAGAGCACGACGCGGGCGCAGGTCAGCGGCACTTCGAGCGAGGTCAAATGATAGGGGCGGTGGAAGGTGAAGTACGGGCCCTTGCCCATCTTCAGATCCTCCATGCGCTCCGAAATGCGCGGATGCGACATGTCGGCGACGACGAAGACGCCGGGCGCAACGCCCTTGCCAATGGAATAGTCGACCACGCCGACTTTGGACAGCACGCCGCCGTCCTTCTGCGGCACCAGCACCTTGTTCAGCTCACCAAGGGTCGCGGCCGGGCCATGCATGCCGGCCTTGTCGGGCACCAGCCCGGTGGCGTTGGCGATCGCCGCCATCTCGACCATGGTCTTGGAGCCGTCGACGAACTCGACCAGCATGCGCACATTCATGTGCCGGCGCCTGGCTTCTTCCTCGTAGGCGGGCGGCGTCGCGTCGATGTTGAGCGGGTTGTTCTTGCCCTTGCCTGCGGCAACGATCGGATGGCCCATCGCCGAGACGAACTCGATCAGCTCCATGCAGGAGGACGGCTCGTCGCCGGCGCCCAGTGAATAGGTGACGCCCAGCCGGTCGGCCTCGCTCTTCAGATAGGCGCCGATGGTAACGTCGGCCTCGACATTCATCATCACCAGATGCTTGCCATGCTCCATGGCGCGCAGGCCGATCTCGGCGCCGACAGCCGGAACCCCGGTGGCGTCGATGACGACGTCGATGAGATCGTTGTTGATGACCAGGCTGGCATCGTTGGTGACCGCGACTTTGCCGGCCTCCATGGCTGACGTCATCGCCGAGGCGTTCGACACTTCGCGCGCATGGCCGGTTTCCTGGAAGGCGATGTCGACCGCCTTGCTGGCGGCGGGAAGGTTGAGTTCGGAAATGGCGCCGATCTCGATGCCGGACATGTGGGCGACGCGGGTGACGATGTCGGTTCCCATCTCACCCGAACCGATCAGGCCGATGCGGATAGGCTTGCCCGATTTGCCGCGCTCATCGAGATCGCGGGCGAGCCCCGTCAACGAAATATTGGAAGCCATACCGCTCATTCCTCCCACATTGCAGGCTTGTTCAAGTGGTTGACGGGTATTGAACATCTGTATTTCTGTCAAGACTAATGTCCAAAATTACCGCACTTTCGCCTCCCATTCCACGAACCCGCAACCGTCATGCAGACGGCCATTTTGCCTGCCGTCGGATCGTGGGGTTGTCCCTGGACACAGCTGTGCGTAAAAGGTCATGGAAACATCGGCAGGGGCTTTCCGATGAATGTTCATCCAAGGGCGCGCCCGGTCGCGTCGCCGGGCGACGGACCGGCACATGCGATCGCGGGCATCTTCGCCGGGGAATTGCAGGTTCCCTCGGTTGGTCTCGACGACAATTTCTTCGATCTCGGCGGCGATTCGCTGATGGCCGAGACGCTGGTGCTTGCCGTGCAGAAGCGGTTCGGGGTCAAGCTGCAGACCTCCGTCCTGCTGGAGGCACAGACACCGCGCGAGTTCGGCCGGCTGATCGGCTCGCTGGTGCCGATGCACCCTGCCCGCGAACTGATCGTGCCGGTATCGGGCAGCACCGGCCACGAACCGATCGCCATGATCCATGGCATTACCGGCTCGGCGCTGTTCGCCAACCGCTTCAGCAGGCAGCTGAAGCAGGAATACGCCATCTTGGCCGTACGCGGCATGGGCACCGAGCCCGGCGAGACGCCCTATTCCGGCATGGGTGAGATCTGCTCGAATTATTTCGAGGCCCTCACCTCTGTGACGGGCCGACATCCCGACATTGTCGGCGGTATCTGCGTTGGCGGGCTGCTGGCCATCGAGGTCGGCCGGTTGAGCCACGAGGCGACCGGCAAGCGGCCGGCGATCGTGCTCATCGACCCACCCTCGCCAGGTTCGGCCTGGCTGAAGCCGATGCCGGACGATCGGCTGACCGAAGGCAGGCGGCGCAATATCGCCCGCAAGGTGATCTACTGGCGCATCTTGCGCGATGCGCTCAAGGCGGTCGGGCTCGGACAGACACGGCTTGGACGGCACCTGCGCAAGAAGGCCTACAAGAGCACGCTCCTGCAGGCGGCCGCCGGCTTCGTGCCCTCATCCTACCCCTGCGACATCCTCATCCTCGCCAGTTCGGAATGGGGTGCCACGACGGTTGCCGACTACAAGGGCTGGGCATCCGACAAAGCCAGCGTGAAGACGGTGGTTATGCCCGGCACGCACAACAAATTCCGCAAAGCCAACATGGATGCGATCGACGCCGAAATCCTCGCTTTCCTCGCCGAACGGCAAGGCGCGGCGCGGGAAGCCCGGCACAATCCATGAGTTTTGGCCGGCAGCTGCTGGAGGCCTTCGCCAGCCATGGCGACAAGGTGGCGATGGTCAGTGACCGGTCACAGGTCACTTATGCGCAGGCGCTGGCGCAGATCGGGCATCTGAGCGCCAATTTCAGCGCATCGGGTATCGGGCCCGGCGATCGTGTTGGCCTGGCAATGGTCGACAACATCGACGTGGTGCTCTCCATCCTTGCCTGTTGGAAAAACAACGCCACTCCTGTCGTCATCGACTTTCGAACGCCCGCGAGCCAGCGTGCCAGGCAGGCCCGCGACTTCGGCCTGAAGATCATTTTCGAGAACCGCGCCATGCCGGGCGACGAGGTTTATCCCCGCGCCCTCTTCGACGCCGGCTGGAAAACGGACGCGTCGGCGCCGGGTTTCGGCACCGACGCTCCGATGAGCGATGCCAATCCAGCCTTCCTCATCTTCTCGTCCGGCACCACCGGCGATCCGAAAGCCTATATCCAGTCGCATCAGGCGCTGGCAAGGCGGATCGCTGCCCGCAAAGCCGTGGTGGAAGGCACCGCCAAGCGCTTCCTGACGCCGATGGCCCTGTCCTACTCGGCGATGCGCCACCAGGTCTTCGGCTACCTGCTCTATGGCGGTGTCGTCCGGTTCTTCCCGCCTTTGTTCACGCCATCGGAGCTCATCGAGGCGCTGCTGTCGTTCCAGGCGAGCGGCACGGCGCTGGCGCCATCGGTCATAGCCCGGATGGTCAAGGAGGTTGGCGAACGCGCCACCCACCTGCTTCCCCATCTCTCCGTTCTCTACAGCGTGGGCGGACCGGCCAGGGGCGAGGACAAGATCGCGGCCTATCGCTACATCTCGCCGGGATATCGCATCAGCTACTCATCGAGCCTGACCGGCATCATATCGTCGCTTTCAGGCCTGGATATCCTGGCCAAGCCGGAAAGCGCCGGCAGGCCGGTGGCCGGTGTCCAGATCGAGATTCTCGACGCGGACGGCCGTGTGCTGCCGCAAGGCGAACGCGGGCTCATCAAGGCCCGGACGCCGACCATGGCATCAGCCGTGCTGATGCCCGGCAACCGGCTTTTCGTCGATCCGCAGGTCATGGGCCCGGACTGGGGCATTCCCGGCGATATCGGTTTCCTGGACGCGGACGGCTTCGTGACGATCGTCGATCGGGAGGCCGACATGATCGTGCGCGGCGGGGTCAGCGTCGCGCCGCAGGAGCTGGAAAAACTGATCCGCGCGCATCCCAAGGTGCAGGATGTCGCCGTCGCGGGTTTCGCGGACGAGACCATGGGACAGGAGATCGCCGCGTTCATCGTCTCCAGGGAAGGGACGGCCGAGGAACTTCAGGCCTTCATGCGCGCCAACATCGCGCCCGACCGGCGGCCGCGGGAGATACGGCTCGTCGCATCACTGCCGTACAGCGACAACGGCAAGCTGCTGCGCCGCCAGCTCGTCGAGACGCTGGCCCGCAAATAGCCTAAAACATCTTATTGACGTGGCCGAGCCAGGGCGTGGGCCACGGCTGTGAAGCCAGCATGTCGAAGACGGAATAAACAAAGACCGTCGTAACGGCGGCTATGATGAGCGGTTTGCGCCACGACTTCACGCCCAACAGCACGATGCTCCCGGCAACGAAGACAAACGTCGCCGCCAGATGACCGACCAGCAGGATCAGGACGGAAAGCGCAAGGCACAGGCCGATAATTGCGAGATTGCCCTTCATGGTCGGCTCGGTAGCCGGCGTCCATTCGCCCGGGGCCTCGGCGGACGGCTGCAGTTCAGGCTCGTGAGGAACCCGGCGACGCCACCTCACCATCGTCTGCGCAGTGGTGACCAGCGAGAAGACCGCGAGCAGTCCGGCGGTGATCACGGGGAAGATGGCGGCCTCGAAGGGGAACTCCGTCACGGCAGTCACCAGTGCGGCCAGTGCCAGCAACGTCACGGCGGTGCCGGCGATGATATCGGGCAGCGCGGGCGGCAACGGACCGCCGGCCTTTCTGGCCTTTATCCACGATCGCGTCTGCCTGATGACCCCGACCACGGCCAGTCCAAGCAGCAGCAGCACCAGGGGCTGCGCAAGCCACGACCAGCCGGAAATCTGATAGGCAAGGAAGAAGTAGTTCTCCAGGCTCGGGCCAAGCACGAACCCAAGCGAAAAGGCCGAGCGCGGCCAGTTGAGCTCCTTCATCGCCATGCCGATCGCGCCGACGCCGATGACCAGCGCAAAGTCGAAAGCGCTCATATTGGTCTGGTACGCGCCGACCACGATGAAGGTCACCACCAGCGGCACCAGTATGGCCGCCGAGACCTGCGCGACGCGCGCCAGCGGCCGCGTCAGCACCAAGCAGGTAACCGCGCCCACTATGTTCGCCACGGCGATGCTGAACACCATGGACATGGTGAGCGCAGCATTCTTGCCGAGCATGTCGGGGCCCGGAACGAGACCATGCACCACGAAGGCACCGAGCAGGATGCTCATCGAGGCCGAACCCGGCACGCCAAAGGCAATGGTGGGAATAAGCGAGCCGCCTTCCTTGGCATTGTTGGCGCTTTCGGGCGCGATGACGCCCCTGACATTGCCCTCGCCGAACTTCGGTCCTGATCCTGGCCGGCGCGCGGCATAGCCATAGGCGATCCAGTCCAGCACCGCGATGCCGACGCCGGGAACCGCACCGAGCAGCGAGCCGATGGTGCTGCATCGCAGGACCAGCGGCCACTCGCGCACGGTATCCATGATGCCTTGCCACATGCCGGCATAGGTTGGCCGTTCGGCATTGCCCTGAATGGAACCGCGCAGCAGCAGCGAAGCGAGCTCGGGCAGCCCGAACAGGCCGAGAAACACCAGCGCCACGGGCAGGCCATCCCAGAGATAGATTTCGCCAAAGGTCCATCGGTCGATGCCGGCGATCTTGTCGATGCCGACAAACGAGGCCAGCATGCCAAACATGGCCGCGGCCAGCCCCTTCAGCGGCTGGCTCCCCGCCAGCATCGCCACGATGGAGAGACCGAAGGCGCAAATCGCGAAGAAGTCCGGCGTCTTCAGATAGAGGACAAGCGGCCGCATCACCGGGATGGCCGCGGCAAGCACCAGCGCACCGAACACGCCGCCGATCATCGATGCGGAATAAGAGGCGCCGAAGGCGCGCGCGGCTTCGCCCTTCTTGGCCATGGCATGCCCGTCCAGCACCGTCGCCGCGGCGCCGACCGAGCCGGGAACGCCGAAAAGGATCGCCGGGATGGTATCCGACGTGGTGTTGACCGAACCCATGCCAAGCAACAGCGCGAAGGCGGCGTAGGCGTCCATGTTGTAGGTCATGGGGATGAGCAGGGCCATCGCGAACAGCCCGCCAATGCCTGGAACGACGCCGACAATCAGGCCGGCGAAAACCCCGGTCACCAGCATCAGCATGCGGAATGGTTGGGCCATCTCGACGATGGCGGTCAGGATCAGGTCCACCTTTCTAAGCCCCGCCCCGAACCTATTTCACAAGATCCCTGGCGGTCTCGAACACCCCCGGGTCCACCTGCAACTGTCGCGACACAAGCCGGCTTATGTCTTCGCCGCTTGTGGCGTTGACGGCCATTTCGCTGAGCTTGCCGATGTCGGCCAGAAAGGCGGGATCGCGGACCATATCCATGTATCCCTTGCGAAGCGCCTCGACGGTTTCCTTGGGAGTGTCGGGCGGAACAACCAGCGGATGATGGAAGTGCAGGGCCGTCTCGATAAGCGCGGCCGCCTCCTGCAGCTTCGGATCCTGGATGCGCGCGGTAAATCGCTCAAGCGGTTTCTGCCCATCGACCGGGCCCGAGCCGAACGTGCCGATAAGGTTCAGCGTGTCGCGGTTTCCAGAGATGTTGTAGCTTGAGACCCCGCACATTCCGGCGATTTCGCCGCGCTGCATCGCCAGTTCTATATCGGCGGTGCCCTCGAAGCCGGTGACGATCTTGAACTTCGCCTTCAGCCCGTTCTTGACCAGTGCCGCGAAAATATAGGTGACGCTGCTCTTGCCGGTCGCGCCGATCAGAAAGTCCGACTGCAGGAACTTGTCCATCGTGTCGATGCCGGTGCTTCTTGCGGTCATGCAATAGGCCGGCTCGTTGACGAGGGAACCGATCCATTGCAGCGCAAGCGGGTCGAAATTCGCGTTCTGGGGGTCAAGCACCGGAGCATAGGACATCGCCTCGCTGATCGATGCGATGACGGTTCCGTCCGCGGGCTCGCTGCCCAGCACCATCTTGGTGAGCTTGAGGCTGCCGCCTCCCGGAACGTTCTGGACGACGACATCCGGATTGCCGGGCAGGAACCGGCCGAAATGACGTGCGATCACGCGCGACGTCTGGTCATAGCCGCCGCCGGGCCCATAGCCCACCTTGATCGTGATCGTCTTGAATTCGACCGCTTGCGCCTGCGTGCACATCGCAACGGCCAGAACGGCGACAAGCAAGGAAACAGCGCGCGACGCGCGAAAAATCATAGCCAGCATATAGACCCCCGCATGGACCCTCAAAGCGGTTCTAACGCATGACTTTACAAATCGGTAAGAATTTTTCTCAGGGATGATACGGGTATCAGATCACAGTTGCGACAGTGCACCCATGGCCTCGAACGGGCATCGGCTCCCCGATCGGGCTTGCGGCATATGCCTCAGGCCGCAACGGCAAAATCGTGGAAGTGCACAATCACCCCGTCGGCATCGATGAAGATGACGGCATAGGCAGGCGGTTCGTGGCCAAGCTGCCAGCTGTCTGAAAAATCGAGCCCGGTCTGGTGGTTGGTGCTGCGCAGCGTGCTGACCGGTATGCCGCGCCAGCTGCCGGCGATCAGCCGATGAACATGTCCGGCAAAGATGTGCCGGACATTGCCGTGGCGAGAAAGAACCTCATGCAAGGCATCGGCATCGGCGAGCCTGACCTCGTCAAGCACGGGCATGTGTATGCGGAACGGCGGGTGGTGCATGAAAAGGAAGACCGGCCGGTCCCGCGCTTCATGCAGCCGTTCGTCGAGCCAGTCGAGCCGCGCCTGGCATAGCTTGCCCTCGACATGCCCGCTGTCCAGCGTGTCGAGCAGGATCAGGCGTCCATCGCCGCTGTCGAAAACGCTCTGCACGAACCCGCCTTCGGCGGGAGCGTCGGCAAACATTTCGAGGAAGAGCGCCCGGTCGTCATGATTGCCGAGCATCAACCGGCAAGGCGGAGCGAATTTCCCAAGCCTGTCCCGCAGCACCGCGTAGGCGGCGCGCTCGCCATCATTGGTCAGGTCGCCTGAGACCACCACCAGATCGGCATCGGCATGGTTCCTGCCGATGTCCGCGAGGCAGGCGTCCAGCCTGGCAAGCGGATCGGAGCCGTAGAGACGGCCGCCGGGCGCCATCAGATGCGGGTCGGAGAGCTGGATGATTTTCATGGGGCATCGGCCTGCGATCGAGGATTCGGAAGGAGCTGTTCAACATCATTCCGCGGAATGCGGCACGAAACTGCCGCGCACGACAAGCGGCACGTTGAAGCGCTCGCGGATGGGGGGCAGGTCGGGCTGTCGCTGCCGCAGGTCGAGCAAGTCGACCGCCTTGGCGGCCATCATCTGCGGATCCTGGCGGAAGGTGGTCAGCCGGTAGGCAAGCCAGTCGGCTTCGGGGACATCGTCGAAACCGATCACCGAAAGGTCCTGCGGTATGGCGAGCCCGGCCTTGCGGGCATGGTCCATGACGCCGAAGGCGATGAGATCGTTGACGCAGAAGATTGCCTGCGGCCTGTCCGCACGATCGATCAGCAACCGGCCCGCCTGCAATCCGCCGGCGTAGTCCGTGTCGTTGCCGCGCTCGACCGCGACGTCCGCGCCAAGGCGGCGGGCCTCGGCGCGGAAGGCATCCTCGCGCTCGGTGATGGTCGGCGTGCCCGACAGCGATCCGGCGAGGCCGAGCCTGGTCATGCCGCACGCGACGAAATGCGCCGCGGCGAGCTTCGCCGCTGCGGCGCCGTCCGTCTGAATGTGGTCGGCCTCGGGCTCGGAGCGGCCGATGACCACGAGCGGCTGACCGTTGCGCCGCGCCAGTTCGAAGAAGGACGATGGCGGCGAGCCGGACAGGATGATGGTCGCCTCGGCGCGATGGCCAAGCAGCGTCTTCTGGGCTGATATCAACTCCTGCTCGGTCTGGCCGGTGTTGATCAGGACGGGAACATTGCCGCGATGGATGAGTGCCTTGGTGAGTGCGGCGGCCAGATGCGCGCGGAAGCCGACTTCCGGCTTGGTCACCACCAGTCCCACCAGCCGGCTCTGGTTGGCGAGCAGGCCGCGCGCCAGGTCGTTGACCTGGTAGCCGAGTTCCTCGGCCGCGCGCATGATCTTCTCGCGCGTCTCGGCGGCGACGCTGGCGCCGGGCGTGAAGGCGCGCGACACCGCCGAGCGCGATACCCCCGCCTGGCGCGCGACGTGCAGCGCGCTGACCGAGCGAAGCTTGTCCGAGGTCTTGTCGCCTGAAGTCTTGTCTGCAGTCATCGGTCGGTGCTCATGCGCGAGAAATTCAATGGCCAACCCGCGACAGCACATCGGCCTTCAGGAATCGCTCGACGATCAGCATGAAGCCGATCGACGGGATGAGCAACAGAAGCGCCGTGATCGAGGCGATCTGGTAGTTGCCGCCGGCACCAGCCGAGTAGAGCAGCAGCGGCAGCATGTTCACATCCGGCGCACCGACGAAATAGCTGCCGGTGAACTCGTCGAGCGACTCCAGGAAGACGAAGATGGCGCTGGCCATCAGGCCGGGCATGGCGAGCGGCAAGGTCACGTCGCGAAAGGCGCGCAACGGTCCGGCGCCGATCGAACGGGCGGCCTGCTCGAGTTCGGGATCGACGGCGGAAAAGGCGGCCGTCGCGATCCACACCGCATAGACCAGGCCATGCACGGCATGCACCAGCACCACGCCGGTGATCGTCCCGTTGAGACCGATCTGGTAGAACAGGCGCGCGATGTTGACATAGACGGGCAGGTTCGGAAACGCCTGCGGGATGAGGAAGGCGAGCAGGATCAGGCTGCGCAACGGCAGCTTCAGCCGCGCCAGCGCGTAACCCGCCGGTATGGCCAGCGCCAGCGAGACGATCACCGTCAGCACCGCCACCAGTATGCTGTTCTGCAGCGAATCCATCGCATTGCCGCGCGGCGAGAACACCCTCGTCCAGACGCTGAAGCCGTAGTCGAGCGGCAGAACATGCGGAAAATACCAGCGCTCCGCCACCGTCCACAGCAACAGGTTGAGCAGCGGGCCGAATATGACGAAGGCAAGCAGCGCCAGGATGAGAGCCCTGGGCAGCCACCACAGGTCGATCCGAAATCTCTGCCCGATCCCGGGCGATGCCGAGACGAGACTCATGCGCGCTCCTTCATCGTGTGGCGCAGATAGATCCAGGCGACGCCCGAGGTGATGACCAGCGAGATCAGCCCGAGCGCGTTGGCAACGCCGTAGTCGCCATAGGCGTTGATGCGGAAGGCGATGTCGGCGGTCAGCATGGTCGGCGACTGCGCGTTGATCATCAACGGCACCGACAGCACCGACATCATCGTCACGAAGGACAGGATCAGGCCGACCAGCAGCGTGGTGGCGACCTGCGGCACCACGATCTCGATCAGGATGCGCAGCCGCGAGGCGCCGAGATTGCGCGCGGCTTCTATGGTGCCGCGATCGATCGATGCCATGGCGCCGGCGACCAGCAGGGCGACGAAGGGAACCTGTTTCCAGACGAAGGCGATGACGATGCCGCGCCAGTCGAGAAAGGCCGTGGCCTGCATCGGCGTGATGACGCCGGCGCTGATCAAGAGATTGTTCATCAGGCCGTTCTTGGCCAGGAAGGTGCGCAGGATCTGACCGACGACGATGAAGGGGATGAACATCGGCCAGCGGTAGAGCCAGCGCAGGATCGCCACCGCGCGCGGATTTTCACCCAGCGTCAGATAGCCGCCGATGGCGATGGAAAACAGGCCGATGAGCAGCGTCGACAGGCTGACGATGAGAACCGTGAAGATCGTATCGCCGCGGTAGAGTTCGACGGATTTGACGAAATTGCCGAAGCCATGGCCGCCTTCGACTTCGAACGCGCCGACGACGGACGCGGCAAGTGGTACGATGAACAGCAGCACGATCACCGCCAGGGCGGGCAGCACGAGCAGCAGGCCGAGAAACCGTTTCGACATCTCTGTTCTTTCACCTTGCATCAGACAGGCTTGGACCGCCCGGCGATGTCGGGCGGTCCGGGTTCAGGATTGAGCCCGCTCACTCAATTCGCGGTCTGGCGTTCATAGGCTTCGAGGATCGCATTGTTGTAGGGGGCGATCGGGAACGGCTTGCCGTATTTCGCCAGGTCTTCCGGCGAGATGTCGACGAACAGCTTGTTCCAGGTCGCCTCGTCGAGCTTCGGCTTGACGAACTCGGCATCGATGCCAGGATACCAGTTGAACTTCTTGACGATGCCCTCGGCCTGCACTTGCGGGCTGGTCGCGAGTGCCACGAACTTCTCGGCCAGCGCCTCGTTCGGGCTCTTGGCCGGGATCACATAGTGCATCGGCTGGCCTGGCATGCCCGGTGCCGGCAACACCAGCTTGAGGTCTGGGGGAAGCCTGCCATCGGCCTGCCAGGAGTAGAACATGTCGACCCAGACCGGTCCCATGGCGATCTCACCGCGCGACAGCATGTCGAGCGTGCCGGCATTGCCGGGGGTCAATGTGGCATTGGCGGTGAATTCCTTCAGGCCGGCGAAGGCCTTGTCCCATTTCTTGGTCTCGGCCTCGTCGAAGGGTCCGTTCATCAGCTTTTTGGCGTCGCCCTCGCCGAATGCATAGATCCAGCCCATGACGAAGCTGACGCCGGAAGCGCCGCCCTTGATGCCGTTATAGCCGAACTGCTTGGGGTGTTCCTTGGCCCAGGCGACGAGTTCGTCGTAGCTCTTCGGCGGATTGGGCACCATCGCCGGATTGTAGGCGATCGCGGTCTGGCTGTTGAACATCGGCATGACATAGCCGCTGACATTGGAGCCCAGCGCCATGTCGGCATTGGAACGCGTCACCATCTTGCCGGTGTCGATTTTCGGCCGATAGGCTTCGAGATAGCCGGCGGTCACCATCGGGCCGGCGAACTTCTCGTGCACGACGGCGACGTCGGTGTCCCACTTGTCCGAACCGGCATCGGCCTGCGCCTTGAAGCGCTCGGTTATCTTCTGCGAACCGGCGTCACCGGGGCCGGTGCCGACAACGCGCACCGTATTGCCAGGATTTTCCTTCTCGAACAGCGGCCCGAGATAGTCGTTGATGTAGTCGACCATGTTCTGGTCGCCGGCGGTGAGAACGGTCAGTTCGGCGGCGGTCGCGGGCGACGCCACGAGACCGAGAGCCAATGCGGCCTGCAGGATTGTCTTCACGGGAAAGTCTCCAGTTGGATGAAGAGGGTTCAAGCTTCGGATGCTTCCAGGGAGCGGCTTTTGTCGCCGCCCTGCCGGGAACGGGTTGGCGCGGGCGACGAAGCCGCCGGCGCGTTGAAGAGGAAGAGAACCTGGGACGGGATGCGGACCTTGACCGCTTCGCCGGCGGCGAAGGCCATGCCGGCATCGACCAGCACCACGTCGTCGCCGACCCTGACTGCATGGCGCCAGAGGCCGCCTGGATAGCTGACGCTTTCGATGCGGCCCGAGAATTCGAGCGTTCCGGCAGGTGGCGCATCTCCGGCGGTGACGGCCAGAAGCTGCGCGGCTTCGGCGCGGAAGCGCGCCTCGACGAAGCCGCGCGCCAGCGGGCGCCCCTCCAGCGGCACCGCGCAGGCGGCATTCGCCGGGCCGCTCTCGATCTCGAAACGACCAGACGACGGCTGGCCCCAGAGCTCCACCCGGTTCTCCGCGCCCATGAAGGCGGCGACGAAGGCGGAGGCCGGGCGGTTGTAGACGGCTTCGGGCGTGCCCTGCTGCGCGATACGCCCGGCATCGAGGATGACGATGCGGTCGGCCATCACCATGGCTTCCTCGCGATCATGCGTGACATGCACGGCCGTGATGCCGAGCCGCTTCTGCAGGGCGCGGATTTCATGGCGCACGGTCAGCCTTATGCGCGCGTCGAGATTGGACAGCGGCTCGTCCAGAAGCAGGATTTCCGGATCTATGGCCAGCGCCCGGCCAAGCGCCACGCGCTGGCGCTGGCCGCCTGAAAGCTGCGCCGGCTTGCGGTCGCCGAGCCCATCGAGCCCCAGCAGTTTCTCCATCTCGCCGACGCGCCGCGCGATCTCGGCGCGCGGCTGCCGCTTGAGCTTCAGCCCGTAGCCGATGTTCTGCGCCACCGTCATATGCGGCCACAGCGCGTAGGACTGGAAAACCAGCGCCATGCCGCGCTTGTCGGGAGGCAGGCGGGTGACATCGCGGCCAGCGACCCTGATCGAGCCGGCGTTCGGCGAAACAAAGCCGGCTATCGCGCGCAACAGCGTTGTCTTGCCGCAGCCGGAGGCGCCGAGCAACGCCACGAATTCGCCCTTGGCAATGCCCAGGTCTATGCCGTCCAGAACCCGCGACGCACCATATCCGGCACTGACACCGCCAAGTTCGAGGAAGCTTTCCGTCGTCATTCACCACCCTTTTGCACAGCTGTGCATCATAAGACGCAAGCTGCCCGTTCCTGAGATCGAAATAGGAGGTCTAGGTAACGTCTTTGTGACGGTTTGCGGGGAAAGTCCTCCTCTTCCCGATCCTCCGTCAGTCACCGCCACGGTGAAGGGCAACGCAAAACCTCCCGATCTTTCCGCTGCCGCCGCCACGATACAATGATCGGGCGGCTATAGGGAAAGCATTTTTGCGGAGGGCTCGGTACGGAACAATTCCAGGAAAAGTGCGAAGCGGTTTTCTGTCCGGAATTGTGTCAAGGAGATAGGACGAAAAGGGCCGGAAAGGCGCCTTATTGTGCGGTCCAGCCACCGTCCATCGGCAAGGTCGTGCCGGTGATCTGCTTGGCCGCGTCGGAGCACAGGAACAGCGTCAGCGCGGCAAGCTCCTCGACGGTGACGAATTCCTTCGTCGGCTGTGCGGCGAGCAGCACGTCATGCTTGACCTGTTCTTCGGTCATGCCGCGCGCCTTCATCGTATCGGGGATCTGTTTTTCGACCAGCGGCGTCCAGACATAGCCGGGTGCGATCGCATTGACGGTGATGCCGTCCTGCGCGACCTCGAGCGCCACCGTCTTGGTCAGGCCCGCAATACCGTGCTTGGCCGAGACATAGGCCGACTTGAACGGCGAGGCGACCAGAGCGTGCGCCGAGGCCGTGTTGATGATGCGGCCCCATTTGCGCGCCTTCATGCCGGGCACGACAGCCTTGATGGCGTAGAAGGCCGCCAGGAGATTGATGCGGATGATGGCTTCCCACTTGTCGTCGGGGAACTCCTCGATCGGCGCGACGTGCTGGATGCCGGCATTGTTGACCAGGATGTCGAGGCTGCCGAACGCCGCCTCTGCATCGTGCACCATGGCACTCACCGCCGCGCCGTCCATCATATTGGCATCCGAATAGCGGCACTTGACGCCGAAATCCTTCTCGATGCCGGCGCGCTCCTGCTCGATCGCCGCCGGATCGCCGAGGCCATTGATGGTGACGTTGGCACCTTCGGCGGCAAAGGCGCGGGCTATGGCCAGGCCGATACCGCTGGTCGAGCCGGTGACGAGAGCATTCTTCGAAGACAGGGAGCCCATGGCAATCTCGCAAGATGTGGGAGGGAACAGGAGCATATAATTGTGCGTCGCAACATGACAATGACAGAGCCATGTGTCGGCGCGATTACAGCCAGATGACGCTGCCGGCATGGCTTTCGCAACGCCCCGAACCGTGTTCGCCGGGCTGACACGGCACTGTCATGGTGCCGTGCAACATATTTGCCAGCGCATTCGCGCGGGGTCGTTTTTCAAAATCACGAGGACACGAGGATGGAAATCGCCGATGTCGTGAAGCGCGCCTATGCCATGCCGCTCACCAACCCGTCCTTCCCGCCCGGGCCCTACCGCTTCTTCGACCGCGAATACATCATCATCACCTACCGCACGACCCGCGAGGCGCTCGAAGCCGTGGTGCCGGCGCCACTGGAGATCGACGAGCCGCTGGTCAAGTATGAATTCATCCGCATGCCCGACTCGACGGGTTTCGGCGACTACACCGAAACCGGCCAGGTCATCCCGGTACGCTACAAGGGCCAGCATGGCGGCTTCGTCCATTCGATGTATCTCGACGACGACGCACCGATCGCCGGCGGGCGCGAGCTTTGGGGTTTCCCGAAAAAGCTCGCCAACCCGAAGATCGTGCACGAAGGCGAGGTGATCGTCGGCACGCTTCACTATGGCAGCGTTCTGTGCGCGACCGGCACGATGGGCTACAAGCACAGGGAGGCCGACCATGACCAGGTGCTCGCCTCGCTGGCGGCGCCCAACTTCCTGATCAAGATCATCCCGCATGTCGATGGTGGACCACGTATCTGCGAGCTGGTGCGCTACTACCTCACCGACATCACGCTGAAGGAAGCCTGGACAGCACCCGCCGCGCTCGACCTTCGGCCGCATGTCATGGCCGACGTGGCCAAACTGCCGGTGCTCGACATCGTTTCCGCCGTCCATTTCAAAGCCGACCTGACGCTCGGATTGGGCGAGGTCGTCCACGACTACCTCGCCGAGCACGACCGGTCCGCGGCCAGCACAAACATGCCGGAGAAAATTCGTGCTTGAACGCAACCGCAACAAGGAAGCCGCCGCCACCATCGAGGAAATCTCCGCGCAGTACGACCGCATCGCGCTGGTGTTCCAGGGCGGCGGTGCGCTCGGCGCCTATCAGGCCGGCGTCTACCAGGCGCTGGCCGACGCCGGCTGTGAGCCGACCTGGCTTTCCGGCGTCTCGATCGGCGCCATCAATGCCTCCATCATTGCCGGCAACGAGCCGAGCCGCCGCCTGCAGCGTCTGGAACAATTCTGGCAGACGATCTCGGGCCGCAAGATCTGGGCCTATACGCCGGAAGGAGACCTCTACCGCGACATCCGCAACCAGACCTCGTCGCTGATGACGATGACGATGGGCCAGCCCGGCTTCTTCAAGCCGCGCAATCCCAATCCCTGGTTCCAGCTTTCGGGGGCGGATGGCGCCACCAGCTTCTACGACACCGCCGAATTGAAGGACACGCTGGAGAGCCTGATCGATTTCGATGTCCTCAACGACGGCAAGAAGCGGCTGAGCGTCGGCGCGGTCAACGTGCGGACCGGCAACTTCGTCTATTTCGACACCGACAAGGTCCGCATCGGACCGGAGCACATCATGGCCAGCGGCGCTCTGCCGCCCGCCTTCCCCTCGATACGCATCGAGGGCGAGTACTACTGGGATGGCGGCATCGTCTCCAACACGCCGCTGCAATATCTGCTCGACCAGGAAGAGGACCGCTCCTCGCTGGTCTTCCAGGTCGATCTGTTCAGTGCGCGTGGCGTGCTGCCGCGCGGCATGGCCGATGTGCTGTCGCGCCACAAGGACATCATGTATTCCAGCCGCACGCGACAGAACACCGACAATTTCCAGCGCATCCACGCGCTGAAGATGAAGCTGCTCGACGCGCTGAAGCGTGTTCCGCCGGACCAGCTCAAGGAAGGCGAGAAGGAATTGATGGCCGACTATTCAGACGCCGGTGTCGTCAACATCGTCCACCTCATCTACCAGCACAAAGGCTACGAAGGCCACGCCAAGGACTATGAGTTCTCCGGCACCTCGATGCGCGAGCATTGGGAAATGGGCCAGGAAGACACCGAGCGCACGCTGCGTCACAAGAAATGGCTTATGCTGCCGACCAATGCCGACGGCGTCACCATCCACGACCTGCATCGCGAAGACCCGACCTGAGGAGCTCAGGTCCCTCCGGAAGATCACGATAGCGGGTACGGTTCCAGCTGGAGCAGCGCTGATCGAAATGCGCCTCTGTCTGTTTGACCGGGGCTTTTCCGGTTTCGGCTCCCGCTTCGGAATCATGGACGCGACTGGTCTATTGGAAAACTAGTCATTCGGTAGCGCGATGGATGACCATGCGGGATCGCGTGTCGGGGCAGACGACCAAAACGAGATATCGCTGAACCCGATGGTCTGGGTTATGTCGGAAAGCGCGTCACGGTAAATCCCGAAGCGTGGCTGCGTGTCGATGAATGGGTGCCCCGCACCGTCCCGCGCGCCATGGTCGGCATAACCCAGTATGCCGAAATAGGGCTTGCAGCTTCGGCCATTGAACCACACGCGAACCTCGCTGGCACCGTCCGCAAGGCTCGGTTTCAACAGGACGTTTACGTCGTTCCAAGTGCCGACATCCACGTGCCATGGCCCGCATATGGTTTTGCTCTTGCCCTGATTGCAATCCTTTGCGCCGTGGACCCGCGCCAGGAAGTCGGCGCCCGTGGGCGAGCGTCGCGCTTGCACGGCGAAAAGAGGGATCGCGGCGTGACAATCACCCTTAGGCAGCTGATCGGCGTACGGGATGTCCTGTTTGACCTGATGGATTACGGTACGGTTGTCCGTGCCTTGCCACGGTGCTTCGAGGCGAAATCTGAAATGGTACCAGGTAGGCTGATCGAACTTCACGACTTCCTGCCGGACCTGCGCCTCTACGCGTTCGGTGGGCTTGTCGTCCGGATTTGGATTGGCGGCATCTCCCGGATGAACGGAGATGCGCAGAATTGTCGATGATGCAGGGGCGTCGCAGGAGAACCGCGATGCCCAGGAATCCGGGGAGAGCTGTTTGCTGATCAGCCATTGAGCGGGAGGGTCATGCGGATCAGGCGCGCACAATTCCTTGAGGTCGGGCGAAAAGGCACCCACTGCGTTTTCGGCCGACGCTCGCCCAGGCGTAGAGGCCGAAAGCAAAGCGCCTATGATTGCCGGAGCGAGAATTCCTGTGCCGATGCGCATGAAAAAGAAGGTCTCTTGATTGCGGATCCTGAAGACCTCATTCTGGCCTGTGGCGAAGAAGGGCATTCTGCGACAGTCGAATGCGCGGAATGCCCAGCCAAGATATTCGCCGGCAAAATTTACGCCTGCCACAACCAAGCGGCAAGCGATGTTGACACAATCGCCGCTTGGGTTCCACCTTTCGGTCAGGCGTTGGCCCCAAGCGGCAGCGTTTTTGCGTGATCGATCGCGCTCCGTTCAGAACACCTGGCGGAAGACGATGAACAGCACGAAGGCCAGTGCGATCGAGCACGGCAGGGTCAGCACCCAGGCGAGCAGCAGGTTGCGCACGGTCGACCATTGCAGGCCGGAGCCGTTGGCGGCCATGGTTCCGGCGACGCCGGAGGACAGCACGTGGGTCGTCGACACCGGAAGTCCGAGCCGGTCGGCCATGCCGATCGTCACCATGGCGACGAGTTCGGCGGCGGCGCCCTGGCCATAGGTCAGGTGGCTCTTGCCGATCTTCTCGCCCACGGTGACGACGATGCGTTTCCAGCCGACCATCGTGCCGAGGCCAAGCGCCAGGGCAACCGCGACCTTCACCCAGAGCGGGATAAACTTCGTCGCATTGTCGACGGCCTTGTGATAATCGGTCACCGCCTTGAGGTCGGCGGCCTGCATCGGCAGCAGTTGCTTCTTGTCGATCAGCTTCAGCGCCTCGCCGATGAGGTAGATGTCGTTGCGGGCGTTGCTGACCAGGTCGGTCGGCACGTTGTCGACCGAGGCGTAGGGCTGCAGTTCGGCCGTCGTGTTGTGAATGTAGGTCTGCAGTGCGACCGTCGTCTTGTCGCTCCAGGTCCGTGTGCGCACGGCATCCTGCACGGCTGCCTTGGCATCCTTGGCGTCGGCGACGGTGACGCCGGGTTTCACATACTTGCCCAGCGCCTGCTCGACATTGACCGAGGCCGACTTGTAGGCTTCGAGATAATTGATATCGGGCGTGCGGTTGAGCGCGTAGGCGGTCGGCACGACGCCGATCAGGATCAGCATGATCAGGCCCATGCCCTTCTGGCCGTCATTGGAGCCGTGCGCGAAGCTGACGCCGGTGCAGGTGAAGATCAGCAGGCCGCGGATCCACCAGGGTGGCGGCGTGTTGCCCTTCGGCGCCTCGTAGAGGGCCTTGTTGCGCACCAGAAGCTTCATCGCATAGAGCAGGGCCGCAGCGGCGAAGAAGCCGACGATCGGCGACACCAGCAAGGTGGTGCCCACATTGGTCGCCTGCGACCAGTCGACGCCGCTGGTGGCGCTGCCGGCCGGCGCCATGAACTGGTTGGCGAGGCCGACACCGATGATCGAGCCGACCATGGTGTGCGAGCTGGAGGCGGGCAGGCCGAGGAACCAGGTGCCGAGATTCCACAGGATCGCCGCGACGAGCAGCGCGAACACCATGGCGAAGCCGGAGGAGGAGCCGACCTGGAGGATCAGTTCGACAGGCAAGAGCGACAGAATGCCGAAGGCGACAGCGCCGCTGGAGGTGAGAACTCCCAGAAAGTTGAACACCCCGGACCACATGACGGCGAACTCGGCCGGCAGCGAGCGCGTGTAGATGACCGTTGCCACCGCATTGGCGGTGTCGTGGAAGCCGTTGACGAATTCGAAGCCGAGCGCGATCAGCAGGGCAATTCCGAGTAGGATCCACGGCACGGTCTTGGCTACCGCCAGATCCTGGCTGAGTGCGTAGCCGACATAGATGATGCCGACCAGCACCAGCACGCCGAAGGCGGGCAGGAACCATTTGGCTCCACCCGATTGTTCAAGCGGATGATCCGGCCTCGGAATGCCCGCCTCGTTTGAAACTATGTCCACCATATCCCACTCCTTTTGCATTGCAGCAAAGAACCGGAAGGGACGCTAAGTCCGCACGATGAACCCTGTGTGACGCCGATAGCCGGCGTTGATCCGGCTCAGGCATGATGCTGGAAGGGTCGATTCGACCTGAAATCATCCGGCTCTAGGCCGGGCTGGAGCGCGTCTTCAGGATCGCCGAAAACAGGGGATCGAAGGCCCGGCTGATGGGCGCCGCCGCGGCGCCCAGCGCGATCGACCAGGGATCGGTGGTGCCGAGTTGCAGGCGCGGCAAGCTTCGTCCCGGCCGGTCGGCGATCGACGGCAGCAGCGGATGCATCGCCTCGACGAGCCTGCGCGCCAGTGCTTGCGGCGCACCGCTGGTCAAAATGACGGTCTGCGGGTCGAAGATCGTCTCGATCAGATGTACGCTCCAGCGCAGATCATGCGCCGCGCCGTCGATCCAGGCCATCATCCGGGGGTTCTCGGCCAGCACGAGGTCATTCATCCGCTGGTATATATCCCTGTCCTCCGGATCGAGGCCGAGATGCTGGTAAAGCGAGGCCAGCGAAGCGCGATGTTCGAGCGGCGTCGACCCGGGCCCCGCCGGCGACAGCAGCGCCATGCCGATTTCGCCGGCATTGCCATGGCCGCCACTGTAGAGTTCGCCATTGAGGATCAGGCCGGCACCGATGCCGTAGCCGACATAGAGGCAGACCGCATGGTCGACCCCGTGCGCCGCGCCCACGATGCGTTCGGCCGTTGCACAGGCGGCCGAGTCGTTCTGCAGGCCGACATTCAGGCCCGTACCGGCCGCCAGTGTCTCCAGTAGCGGAAACTTCTGCCACGCCGGCATCATCCATTTGTCGTCCGAATTCTCCAGCCCGAAAGGCCCGGGCATGGCGACGCCGAGACCGACGAGCCGCTTCTCCGACTGCGAGGAGATGGCGGCCAGATCGCGCCGCACGCCGCCGATCAGCCCGAGAATGATCTCCACCCCCTTGGACGGTTCGTCGAGCGGCAGATTGGCCTCGGCCCGCGCCAGCACGCTGCCCATCAGGTCGACCGCGACCGCCCGCGTCAAGTGACGATCGATCTGCAGGCCGATGGCGAAGGCGCCTTCGGGCACCAGCCTGTAAGGGGTCGACGGCTGCCCCCTGCCCTTGCGCACCGCATCCAGCCCCACGACGAGGCCGTCGCTTTCCAGGTCCTCGATGATGTTGGAAACGGCCTGCTTGGTCAGCTGCGTCGCCCGCGCCAGGTCGGCGCGCGACAGCGCGCCATTGAGGCGCAGCGCCTCGACCATGACGCGGCGGTTGTGCGCGCTGGTGCCTTCCTGATTGGTGCCGCTCTTGGCGCGGATCGGGCTGATATCGTCCACGGCTTTTCCCCTCTTGACTCCATTAGGATATTCATCGACTAATTAAGTCAAGCGAATTGACTTAATCGTGCCAACCACCGGGACACTAGGCTTTTTGTCTCGTCGGCAAACATTAGGTCACGCGACCTCGACCCGGGAAGGCAGGGAACGCCGGCCCGACAACATCGGAAATGGGAGAAGAAGATGCTGAAATCGATCGGCAAGACCCTGTTGGGTGCCGTTTTTGCCGGGGGGCTGCTTGTCCCCCACGCTTTCGCCGAGACCACGCTCAATGCGCTGTTCATGGCGCAGGCCGCCTATAGCGAGGCCGATGTGCGCGCCATGACGGACGCCTTCACCAAGGCCAATCCGGACGTCAAGGTGAACCTCGAATTCGTTCCCTATGAAGGCCTGCACGACAAGACCGTGCTCGCGCAGGGCTCCGGCGGCGGCTACGACGTCGTGCTGTTCGACGTCATCTGGCCCGCCGAATATGCCACCAACAAGGTGTTGGTCGACGTGTCGTCGAAAATCACCGACGACATGAAGAAGGGCGTGCTGCCCGGCGCGTGGACCACGGTTCAGTACGACGGCAAATATTACGGCATGCCGTGGATCCTCGACACGAAATACCTGTTCTACAACAAGGAAATCCTGGAGAGGGCCGGCATCAAGACACCGCCGAAGACCTGGGAGGAGCTTGGCGCACAGGCCAAGACCATCCAGGAAAAGGGCCTGTTGAAGACGCCGATCGCCTGGAGCTGGTCGCAGGCCGAAGCCGCGATCTGCGACTACACCACGCTGGTCAGCGCCTATGGCGGCGACTTCCTCAAGGACGGCAAGCCTGACTTCCAGAACGGCGGCGGCCTGCTGGCGTTGAAATACATGGTCGACAGCTACAAGTCGGGCCTCACCAATCCGAATTCCAAGGAATTCCTCGAGGAGGACGTCCGCAAGGTCTTCGAGAACGGCGATGCCGCCTTCGCGCTGAACTGGACCTACATGTACAACATGGCCAACGACCCCAAGGATTCGAAGGTCGCGGGCAAGGTCGGCGTCGTGCCGGCGCCGGGCGTTTCCGGGACCAGCGAGGTGTCGGCCGTCAACGGCTCGATGGGCCTTGGCGTCACGGCGGTGTCGAAGCATCCGGACGAAGCCTGGAAGTACATCACCTTCATGACCTCGCAGGCGACGCAGAACCAGTACGCCAAGCTCTCGCTGCCGATCTGGGCCTCGTCCTACGACGATCCGGCCGTGACCAAGGGCCAGGAAGAGCTGATCGCCGCCGCCAAGCTCGGCCTGGCCGCCATGTATCCGCGCCCGACCACGCCGAAATACCAGGAACTGTCGACCGCCCTGCAGCAGGCCATCCAGGAATCGCTGCTTGGCACGTCTTCGCCGGAAGATGCCTTGAATACGGCCGCCAAGAACAGCGGCCTTTAAGCGTCGACCCTTCCTCACGGGCGACAGGGGCATGATCTTCGTTAGGGATCATGCCCGACGTCGAAGTGCCGCAGCCTCGGTTGCGCGTCCAATCGGACGCGCAACGCTGTAGTGCCGCCGTGCTATATCCGGATCAATGATGAACGAGGAGAGGCTGCTCTGATGTCGGGCACCTGGATGACAACCCGTGCGTGGCTGCTGATGCTGCCTCTTCTCGTGGTCATGGTCGCCGTCATTGGCTGGCCGCTGGTCGACACGATCGGCCTTTCCTTCACGGACGCCAGGCTGGTCGGCACCGGCGGCGATTTCGTCGGCATCGACAATTACACCAACATGCTGTCCAGCCCGAACTTCTCGCGCACGCTGATCACCACCACGCTGTTCGCGGTCATCTCCGTGGCCGCCGAGATGGTGATCGGCGTTCTCGCCGCGCTTCTGCTCAACCAGGAATTCAAAGGCCGCGCCATCCTGCGCGCCTTGATGATCCTGCCCTGGGCGCTGCCCACCGTGGTCAACGCAACGCTGTGGCGGCTTATCTACAATCCCGAATACGGCGCGCTCAACGCCGCGCTGACGCAGTTGCACCTCATCGACGCCTACCGCTCCTGGCTCGGCGAACCGGGCACGGCCCTGGCGGCCCTGATCGTCGCCGACTGCTGGAAGAATTTTCCGCTGGTGGCCCTGATCGCGCTCGCCGCCCTGCAGGCGGTGCCGCGCGACATAACCGCCGCCTCGCTGGTCGACGGCGCCGGCCCGTTCAACCGCTTCCGCTTCGTCATCCTGCCCTATCTCGCCGGCCCGCTGATGGTGGCGCTGGTGCTGCGCACCATCGAAGCCTTCAAGGTCTTCGACATCATCTGGGTGATGACGCGAGGCGGTCCCGCCAACAGCACGCGCACGCTGTCGATCCTGGTCTATCAGGAGGCCTTCTCCTTCCAGCGCGCCGGTTCCGGCGCCTCGCTGGCGCTGATCGTCACCTTGCTCGTCACGGTGCTTGCCGTTGCCTATGCCGCGCTGGTGAGGAAGACCGCCGGGAGCGCCGCCTGATGGAACGCAGGAGCCCGGCCTTCACCGTCTTCATCTATGCCTGTGCGCTCCTGCTCGCGGCGATCATCCTGGCGCCGATCGCCTGGCTGTTCATCATGAGCATTTCGCCGGCCGCCGATCTCGCCGCCAAGCCCTTGCGCTGGTGGCCGCAGGCCGTCGATCTCTCCCGTTACCGGCAATTGCTGTCGACCGCCGAGAACAGCGCCGGCGCGGCCTTCACCTCGTCGCTGCGCAACAGCCTGGAGATATCAGGCATGGCGACGCTCGCGGCACTCGCCCTGGCAATCCCCGCCGGCTGGGCGGTGTCGCGCACGCCGGCGATCGGCTGGTCGCTGTCGATGGTCATCGCCACCTACATGCTGCCCCCGGTGGCATTGGCCGTGCCGCTCTACATGGGCCTGTCGCATCTTGGCCTGCTCAACAACGTCTTCGGCCTGGCGTTGGTCTACCTGACCATACTGGCGCCGTTCACCACCTGGTTGATGAAATCCGGCTTCGATTCCATTCCGCGCGAAATCGAAGCGGCGGCGATGATCGACGGCGCCGGCCTGCTCCAGACATGGCGCATCATCACACTGCCGCTCGCCGCGCCTGTCATGGCGACATCGGCGCTGTTTGCCGTGCTTCTGGCCTGGGACGAATTCTTCTATGCGCTGCTGTTCACCTCCGACCAGCGCGCCAAGACCCTCACGGTCGCCATCGCCGATCTCGCCGGCGGCCGTGTTTCTGACTACGGGCTGATCGCCACCGCCGGCGTTCTGGCCGCGCTGCCGCCGGTCCTGATCGGGCTGGTGATGCAGCGGGCGCTGATCTCGGGCCTGACCAGCGGCGGTGTGAAAGGATGACAATGAACGAACCCAAGAACCGTCCGGCCGGACTGGCCGCGATCGACCGCGAAATGGCGCGCCAGCACGCGGATGCGCTGACCTCGTTCAGGCAGAACACGGCCGAGGCGCGGAAAGCGGCGGCTTCCATCAGACAAACGGGCCGGCTGCTGCTGCTCGGCATGGGCGGCTCGCATGCCGTGGGCCGTGCGGTGGAACCGCTTTATCGCGCGCTTGGCGTCGATGCCCTGGCAACGCCGCTTTCCGAGCAGCTCGGCCAGCCGCTGCCGCTCGACGGCCGCACCGTTATCGTGACCTCGCAATCCGGCGAGAGCGCCGAGGTCGTCAGATGGTTCAAGGAGGTTGGCGCCGGCCCTGATATCTTCGGGTTGACGCTGGAAGGCGGCTCTTTTCTTGCCCGCACGGCATCCTGTCTGGTTGGCGCCGGCGGCACCGAACTAGCCTTCGCCGCGACCCGCAGCCTGACGGTGACCCTCGCCTTGCATCTGGCAATCCTCGCCGCCTTGGGCGAGGATCCCGCTCCCGCCGTCGCCGCGCTCGAAGCGCCGCAGGATTGTGACATAGCCGCAGCGCTCGCTGTGCTTGGCGGCGTGGACACCATCGTCACCTCGGGCCGGCGCCTGCAAGGTATCGCCGAAGCCCTGGCGCTCGGCCTGACCGAGCTTTCGCGGCTGCCGTGCTTTTCCCTGGAAGGCGGCCAGCTGCGGCATGGCCCGATGGAAATGCTCGGCCCGAAGATCGGCGTGGTCCTGTTTCGCGGCAACGACCCGACATCGGAGCTGGTGACCGCGATGGCCCTTTCGGTGGTCGAGACCGGCGCGCCGCTGGTGATCTTCGACGCGTCCGGACAACTGCCCGTGGCGGGTGCCGTGACGCTTGCCTTCAGGCCGGCTTCCGGCATGGGCGCGATCTTCGCCATGCTGCCTGTCGCTCAGCGCCTGATGATCGCCTTCGCCGACAGCCGGATCGACAATGCCGGCACGCCCGTGCGCACGACCAAGATCACCAGGAGCGAGTGATGCGTCCGCTTGCTGTGATCGGCAACGTCAATGTCGACCTGATCATGGGCCCGGTCGCGCCATGGCCGAAGGCCGGCACCGAAACCGTCGTCGACCATGACGATCTGCGCGTCGGCGGCCAGGCCGGCAACACGGGACTTGCCTGGCAAGCGCTCGGCGTCGATTTCGAGATTGCCGCCAATGTCGGTGACGACCAGTTCGGCCATTGGCTGCGCGAGGCTTTTGGCGCCCGGGCCGACAAATGGCCGGTGCGCCCCGAAAGCACGACCCTTTCGGTCGGCATGACCCATCCCGATGGCGAAAGAACGTTTTTCACCACGCGCGGGCACCTGCCACGCTTCAGCCTGGCGGATGTGCTTTCCGTACTCGACGGCAAGCGGCTTGGCGGTGGCTACGCGCTGCTGTGTGGCTCGTTCCTCACCGACGACCTGACCGGCGAGTATGACGCCTTCTTCGATTGGGCGGCCAGCCACGACATCGCCGTCGCGCTGGACACCGGATGGCCGATACAGGGCTGGACGCCGGCCAACTGCAAGGCGGCGCGGGAATGGTTGGCGCGCTGCGATCTTGCCCTGTTCAATGAGGTCGAGACGGTGACGCTGGCCGGTACGCCCGCGCCCGTCGATGCCGCGCGGCGGATACAATCCATGATGAAGAAAGGCGCGACCGCCGTGGTCAAGCGCGGCCCCGACGGAGCGATCGCCATCGGCCCCGGCGGAGCGCTGGTGCGGGCGGCCGCCCCCAACGTCAAGGTTGTCGACACGATCGGCGCCGGCGATGTCTTCAACGCCGCGTTCCTGGCCACGCTCGCGCAGGACCAGCCGCTGAGCGCCTCGCTCGAAGCCGCCACACAGGTGGCGTCGCGTGCCATATCCACCTTGCCGCGCAACTACGGCGAACCAATGTACCCCAGGGAAGTCACGCATGAGCGCGCTTGAAATCCGCAATGTCCGCAAGAACTATGGCAGCGTCGAAACGCTCAAAGGCATCGACATCGCGCTGCAGAGCGGTGAATTCCTGGTGCTGCTCGGTTCCTCCGGCTGCGGAAAGTCGACGCTTCTCAACATCATCGCGGGCCTGGCCGAGGCGACGAGCGGCGATGTGCTGATCGGCGGCCGGTCGATCCTTGGCGTCCACCCCAAGAACCGCGACATCGCCATGGTCTTCCAGTCCTATGCGCTTTATCCGAACCTGACCGTGCGCCGTAACATCGGCTTCGGCCTGGAAATGCGTGGTGTCGCGGCGCAGGAGCGCGACAAGGCGGTCGCCGAAGCCGCCAAACTGCTGCAGATCGAAAGCCTGCTCGACCGCAAACCGAGCCAGCTTTCCGGCGGCCAGCGCCAGCGTGTCGCCATCGGCAGGGCGCTGGTGCGCAAGCCGCAGGTCTTCCTCTTCGACGAGCCGCTGTCCAACCTCGACGCCAAGCTGCGGCTGGAAATGCGCACCGAATTGAAGCGGCTGCATCAGATGCTGCAGACCACTGTCGTCTACGTCACCCATGACCAGATCGAGGCCATGACGCTGGCGAGCCGCATCGCCGTCATGCGCGACGGCAGGATCGAGCAGCTCGGCACGCCGGAGGAGATCTACAACGAGCCGGCAACGCTCTATGTCGCCGGCTTCGTCGGGGCGCCTTCGATGAACATGCTGCAGGCGGTTGTCACGGATGGCAGGCTGGCCATCGACGGGTCCGAGGCACGCATACCTTTGCCGGCGCGCTATGCCGGCGCGGCGCGAGAAGGTGCGCCGGTCGTCATCGGCATCAGACCGGAGGCGCTGCGCGCGGCGCAGAGCGCGGCGACCGACCTTTCGCTGCCCGTCGAGATCGAGGTCGTCGAACTGACCGGCCCGGAGCTGGTGACCACCGCCCGCCTCGGCACGCAGCGGCTGACGGCCTGCCTGCCGCCACGTGCCTCTCTCGCCAAAGGCGACAAGCGCGACCTCGCCTTCGACGAGGCGGCACTTCGCCTCTTCGATCCGTCGACAGGCAAGGCCCTGCCGACGGCTTGAAACCGGCCGTGCACGCCTGCCCGGCGTGCACGGTCTCAAAGCAATTCCAGGAAAAGTGGGAACCGGCTTTCCGTCCGGAATTGCGGCAGAACAAAGATCAGCGCGCCGGCGGCGCGTACATCAGTCCGCCGGCACTCCACAGCGCATTGATGCCGCGCGCGATCTTCAGCTGGCTGGACTGGCCGAGATTGCGCTCGAAGATCTCGCCGTAATTGCCGACCTTGGCGACGATGTTGTAGGCGAAGGCGGGATCCAGCCCGAGTTGCTTGCCATTATCGCCCTCGACGCCGAGAAACCGTCGGACCGTCGGATTCTGCGACTTCAGCGAGGTTTCCGCATTGGCTTGCGTGATGCCTTCCTCTTCCGCCTCGATCAGCGAGAACAGCGTCCAGCGCACGACATCGAACCACTTGTCGTCGCCCTTGCGCACGGCGGGACCGAGTGGCTCCTTCGAGATGATCTCGGGCAGCACCGCAAAGGCGGCCGGATCGGTCAGCTTCAGGCGCTGCGCGTAGAGCGCCGAGGCGTCCGTCGTGTAGACATCGCAGCGCCCGCTGTCGAACGCCTTGATGATGCTGTCGGCGGAATCGATGACGACCGCCTCATACTTCATGTTGTGGGCGGTGAAATAGTCGGCGACGTTCTGCTCGGTGGTCGTACCCTGCTCGGCGCATACCGTGGCGCCCGAAAGCTTCAACGCGCTGTCCACGCCGAGGTTCTTGCGCACCATGAAGCCCTGGCCGTCATAGTAGGCGGTACCGGCGAAATGGATGCCCATGCCGGTGTCGCGCGACAAGGTCCAGGTCGACTGCCGCGACAGAATATCGACGGTACCGGCCTGAAGGGCGGTGAAGCGCTCCTTGGTCGACAGAGGGACATAGCTCACCTTGTCCGGATCGCCGAAAACCGCGGCCGAAACGGCACGGCAGAAGTCGATGTCGAAGCCGCTCCATTTGCCCTGATCGTCGGGCGCTGAAAAACCCGCGACGCCCTGGCTGACGCCGCACAGAATCGAGCCTCTCTGCTTGACGATGTCGAATGTGTCCGCCTTCGCCGGCACGGCCATCATGGCCGATGCCAGCGCGAGCGCGGCAATGATTGCTTGTCTCATGGTTTCCTCCCTTGCTGAGGCAAAGCCTCTCCTCCCGCCGGCGCGCAAGCGCCGGACGTTCCTGAAAATCGCTACTTACGAGATTGCCGCGCGCCGCCTCGGCGCGCGGCGTCAGCCCTCTGCCCTTTCCGCCAGGACCGCCGCCAGCGTCTCGTCGAGAACGCCGACAAGGTGATCGGCGTTGGCGCGGCTGAAGATCATCGGCGGACGCATCTTCAGCACATTGTCATGCGGGCCCTCGGTTCCGATCAGCACGCCACGCGCCCGCACGCCGTCGTTGACGCGGCGGGCGAGCGCCGTCGCCGGCGTCTTGCTCTCGCGGTCCTCGACCAGCTCGATACCAAGGAACAAGCCCTGGCCGCGCACGTCGCCGATTATGGCGTAGCGCGCTTGCAGTTCCTTGAACCGGGTCAGGAGATAGTTGCCGATCTCCAGCGCATTGCGCCTCAAGCCGTCGCGCTCGATGACGTCGAGCACCGCGAGCCCGGCCGCGCACGACACCGGATTGCCGCCGAACGTATTGAAATATTCCATCCCGTTGTTGAACGAGGCGGCGATCTCCCGGGTCGTGACCACCGCCGCCATCGGATGACCGTTGCCGATCGGCTTGCCCATGGTGACGATGTCGGGCGTCACGTCCTGGGTCTCGAACGCCCACCAATGGCTGCCCACCCGGCCGAAGCCGACCTGGACTTCATCTGCGGCGCAGATGCCGCCGGCGGCACGCACCATGGCGTAGACTTCCTCGAGATAGCCGTCCGGCAGGAACACCTGGCCGGCGACGCTCGGAATCGATTCCGCCAGGAAGAGGCCCGGCGCGCGGCCTTGCCTTGCCATCTCGCTGATCTGCTCGGCGACGCTCTCGGCAAACCGCCTTGCATACTCCTCGGCGGGCCAGTCGGCGGGTGCGCGGTAGCTGTCGGGAATGACAGCCTCGAACACATGTGGCGGCCGGCCCTTGCCGCCCTTGCGCTTGTATTTGTAGGGGCTGAGGTCGATCAGTTCCTGCGTCGTGCCGTGATAGGCCCAGTCGAGCACGATCGCCTCGCTGCGCCCGGTATGGGTTCGCGCCATGCGCAGCATCAGGCTGTTGGCCTCGCTGCCCGAGCAGGCGAAGGACGCGACCGACAGCCCGGCCGGGAGCGTCGCCGTCAGCCGCTCCGCGTAGGTCACGATGGCGTCGTGCAGATAGCGCGTGTTGGTGTTGAGTTTCGCCGCCTGCCTGGCGATCGCTTCGACCACGTCGGGATGGGCATGACCGAGATGGCAGACATTGTTGAAACAGTCGAGATAGGCGCGGCCGCGATCGTCGATCAGCCAGGCGCCTTCGCCCCGCACGAACTTGATCGGCTCGGAATAGGAGATGGAGAGGTTGGGCAGCAGCGTCGCCTTGCGCGCCGCGACGATCTCCGAGCGGGCGCGGCCGCTCTGCCGGAAGGTTTCCGGTGGAATGCCGGCGAGGTCGGCGGCATCGGGAAAGAGCTCTTGCCACACATCGAGATAGCGCTCTTCGCCGACACCCAGTATGTCGCGCGCGGCGAGGCTGGTGTCCGTCGAAATCTGGAAATGCAGGTGCGGCGCCCAGCCGCCATTTTCCGCGGGCCTGCCCATCTCGCCGACAAGCGCGCCGGCGTCCAGGCGGTCGCCCACCTTCAGCCGCTGTCCCGCCTCATGCGCCATGTGGCCCCACAGCGTGACGAAACGCGGACAGTCCGGCGGCGCGTGCTCCAGTGCCACCAGGCAGCCATAGCCGAGCGGGTCCTCTTCGATCTCGACGCTTCTGACCGTGGCGGCGAGCGGCGTATAAAGCCGCGTACCCGCCGGCATGAAGAGGTCGAGGCCAAGATGATTGGCCCGTCGCGCGCCTTCCACGAAACGCGACTGGAACATTTCGCCCGCATAGACCGTGCGCGCCTCACCCCATGGACCGATGCCGAGCGCAACACCATGCTCGGCGCAATAGGCGTCCCACCACGCGGTCGCCTCGTCGGGCTGCTGCGCGGCCGATGCCACGGTCATCGGATTTTGCGGTTCGCCATAAGGCACGAGCGCCTTGGCGAGCGTGGCCGGGTGGCGGTCGAGGATCGGCGCCAGCCGCGTACGGTTCGCCGCGATCCAGCCTGTCACGGCGCGGGCTCCGGGAGCCGCTTCGAAGCCGCAGGCATGGCGCACGATCGCGGTGGCGAAGCGCCGGTTCATCCGCCCAAGGCGATGCAGAAGCCGCCAGGCCGGTGCTTCCGAGATCGACAGATAAGGATTGTCGACGGTCCGGTCCCGGCGCGCGGCGGACAAGGTCACCGAGGTGACGAGGCGCATCGCGATCAGATCGAAGAGCAGGTCGAGTTCCTCTTCGCGCAACGGATATTCGGCATGGAAGCCCGATGTCAGCCGCGCCGCCGCGCCGATCGGATCCTCGGCGTCGAGGATGGCGTAGGCGCAGGCGACGGCGACTTCGGCGATCAGCACGCTGTGCAACGCGTCGCCGAAGTCGATAAGCCCGGCGACGCGCTCTGGCCGGTCGGGGTCGACCAGCACGTTCCAGTCATTGGCGTCGTTATGGATCACCTGCGCGCGCAATGCTGGCAACCGGGGTGCGACCTCCGCATCGAAATGATCAAGGAACCGCTCGAGCAAGGCGCGGTCCCGGCTGTCATCGATATGATGAAGACGATGCCGGGCGCCACCCGCCTGGCGGATATCCCAGTCGAACGAGCGCAAGGCGCCGGGATGGATGAAGCCCTGCAAGGCCCGGTCCAGCCGACCGAGCACGCCGCCGAGGCTCTCGAGCAGCGCCGGGTTCGTCTCGCTCTCTGCCAAAGGCCGTCCCGGAAGCCACGACACCAGACGCAACGCATGCTCTTCGCCGCCGGGGCCCCTGGCATGGGCGAGCGATGTTCCCTGCCCTGTCTTCCTGAGGCGCGGCACGGCGAGATCCGGGCTGTGGCGTTCGAGATGGTCGAACAGGGCTGCCTGAAAATCGCTCTCGACCCGCGGCTCGCTGGCATTGACGATCTTGAATATCCACGCCGAATGATCCGCCGCCATCAGCTTGAAATTCTGGTCGCGCTCGCTGTCGAGCGGCGCGACTGTTCCGGCGATGCCGAAATGCCGCGCCGCGAGATCGACGGCTTCGCCGGGCGGGAAATGCGGCGCTGGGTGGGAAACGTCAGTCATGTGAAATCCGATCTGTCCTGTCGAAGCTTGGCATGGGCCAAAAAATCGGGCATCCGGCAAAGCGTCGGTTACGCCGGCACAATGACTGCTTTGACCGGCACATTAACGGAACCGCCAGGAGCATGGGGACATGAGGGAACTGGACGCCAAGGACAGGGACATTCTCGCCATCCTGTCGAAGGAGGCCCGCATCCCGCTGAAGTCGCTTGCCGGGCGCATCGGCCTGTCGCGCAGCGCGACCAGCGAACGCGTGGCCTCGCTGGAAAAGAGCGGCGTCATAAGGGGCTACCGCGCCGATATCGGCCAGATGGACGCGGGGCTTGTCCGCGCCTTCCTGCTGGTCACGCTTATCCGCACGCCGTCGATCGGCATCCTCGACCAGCTGGCGCGCTATCCGGAAGTGCGCCGGGTGTCGTCGGTCAGCGGTCAGCTCGATCTCATCGTCGAGGTCGAAGTGAAATCGATCGACAGGCTCAACACGGTTCGCGATCTCGTTGCCACGCTCGGCGGTGTCGAGGACCTGACGACCGCCATCGTGCTTCGCCGTGACATCGAACGTGCCGCCGAGTGACGGAGCGTCCCGGCATAGCCTTCGCGACGCCTTCGGCCTATCCGGCGATTTCGAGGAGCGAGGATACCAGCAGCTCGCGCTCTTCCTTCGACAGCACGTCGGAATCGAACAGGTTCATGCTGCGCAGGCCTTCGATGGCCAGATAGCAGACCAGCAGCGATCTGAGATCGTTCCTGCCGCCCTTCAGTCTTTCGAACAGCTGCCGCTTGAACGTCTTGATCGGCGTCATGAAATCGGGGTCCTCGGCGATCGCCGAAAATATCCAGGATGCCGACGGCTGCTTGTCCTCGCAGTCATTGGCCGACAACCTGATATAGACGGCGAGCGGGTTCTCGCCCTTGTCGTTGCTGTTGGCGGCTTCCAGGGCCTGCTCGAATTCGCGCAGATAGCCTTCGACCAGCGCCTGCATCAATTTGGCCTTGGTCGGGAAATTATAGAGCAGTCCGCCCTTCGAGACGCCGGCGCGGCTGGCCACCGCGTCCAGCGACAGGCTGCCGGGTCCGGATTCCCGTGCAACATCAGCGGCCGCGGCGAGGATCTTCTCGCGCGAGTTCGGTCGTTGGGCTCTCATGGCGCCTCCCTTCGCAAGCTTAGGCCCAATTGACAAGACCGTCCAGACGGTACAGTAAGACCGCCACTATTTGAAATCGGGACCCGCGGTCGATATGCGTCCCGATGTCCGAGCTTCGCGCCGGATTTCGACTGAGGGGACTTCCTTGTTCAAGCGCATACTCCGTATCTTCATCATCCTGGTGGTTCTGCTCGTCCTCGCGGTCGTGGTCGGCGGCATTGTCTGGTTCAACTACTTCCGCGACGGCATGATCAAGCAGTATTTCGCCACGATGAAGCCGCCAGCGGCGACCGTGTCGACGACGATCGCCAAGCCGTCGAACTGGACGCCGGGCGTCGAGGCCATCGGCACGGTGCGCGCCGTGCGCGGCGTCGACCTGACGGTTGAAGTCAGCGGCATCGTCAAGGAAATCCCTTTCCATGCCAACGAGAAGGTCGCGTCCAACGCGGTGCTGCTCCAGCTCGACGACGCTGTCGAGCGCGCCGATCTCGAGGCGCAGAAAGCACAGGCCGCGCTCGATCAGGTATCGCTGACCCGCGCCATAGAACTGACCAAGCGTGGTGTTGGCTCTGATTCGACGCTGGACAGTGCGCGCGCCGCGGCATCCGCCTCGGCATCCCAGGTCACAAGGCTGCAGGCGGTGCTCGACCAGAAGCAGCTGACCGCGCCTTTCGCCGGCACGGTCGGCATCCCGAAGATCGACCTCGGCCAATATCTGTCGCCCGGCACCTCGGTGGTGACGCTGCAGGATCTCGACACGATGCGAGTCGACTTCTCGGTTCCCGAACAGCAGCTCCCGCTGCTCAAGATCGGCCAGACGGTCCGGCTCGGCCTCGGCGGCGGCGGTGGTGGCGGCGATATGCCCTTCGCCGGCGCCATTCGCGGCATCGATCCCAAGATCGACCCGTCCAGCCGGCTGGTCAACATCCGCGCCGAAGTCGCCAATCCGGACGGCAAGCTGACCCCCGGCCAGTTCGTGCAGGTGCGTGTCGAACTGCCCGAGGAGCAGAACGTGCTGTCGCTGCCGCAGACGGCGCTGACCACCAGCCTCTACGGCGACTACATCTTCGTGGTGCAGCCGGCGAAGCCCGCCGAAGCGGCGCCCGCACAGGTGGAAAAGCCCGCGGACGCCAAGCCTGCCGACGCCAAGCCTGCGGACGCCAAGCCCGCGGACCCCAAGGCGGCCGATGCCGCGAAGCCTGCCGCCGATGCCAAACCGGCCGATGCGGCCAAGCCGGCGGAGGCCGAGAAGCCCGCGCTCGTGCTGTCGCAGGTCTTCGTCAAGCCAGGCCGGCGCAACCAGGGCATGGTCGAGATCGTCGAAGGGCTGAAGGCGGGTGAAGAAGTCGTCACCGCCGGCCAGAACCGTCTTTTCAACGGCATGTCCGTCAACGTCGACAACACCATCGACCCGACCAAATCGGCAAACAAGCAGGCCGACCAGCAATGAGCGTTTCCGATCTCTTCATTCGCCGGCCCGTCCTGTCGACGGTGCTTGCCTGCATGATCCTGCTCCTGGGGTTCCAGGGCATCTTCAACCTGTCGATCCGGCAGTATCCGAAGGTCGACGAAACCGCGATCACGATCACGACCGCCTATCCGGGCGCCAGCGCCGACCTGATCCAGGGCTTCATTTCCGCCCCGATCGCGCGCGCCGTCGCCTCGACGGAAAACATCGACTACGTCACCTCGTCGAGCAGCCCGTCCTCCAGCACCGTGACGGTGCAGATGAAGCTCGGCTCCGATCCGGACACCGCGCTGACGGAAGTGCTGTCGAAGGTGCAGGGCGTGCGCGGCACCTTGCCGGACGCGTCCAAGGACCCTGTCATCGTCAAGGGTACCGGCCAGCAGTTCGCGATGATGTACATCTCGATGCAGAATCCGAACATGACCAAGGAGCAGCTGACCGAGTACATCCAGCGCGTCATCCGGCCCCGCATGTCGACGGTCGAGGGCGTCGCCGACGTCCAGATTTTCGGCGCCCAGCAATATTCTATGCGCGTCTGGATCGATCCGGTCCGGCTTGCCGCGCGCGGCGTGACGGCGGCCGAAGTGCTGACGGCGATCAACAACTCCAACTTCCTGTCGGCGCCCGGCAACACCCAGAACGAGTTCGTGGTCTCCTCGATCACCGTGCGCTCGACGCTGCAGACGCCGGAAGCCTTCGCCGAACTGCCGCTACGCTCCACCGACGGCAATGTCGTGCGGCTGCGAGACGTGGCACGCATCGAACTCGGCGCCGAAAACACCGACACCCGGGTGAGCTTCAACGGCAAGCCCGGCACCTTCCTCGCCATCTTCCCGACGCCTGCCGCCAACCCGCTGACAACCGCGGCCGCGCTCACCAAGCTCGTCCCGCAGATCCAGGAGACGCTGCCGAAGGGAATGACGATCGAGGTCGTCTATGACGCCACCGGCCAGATCAGCGCCTCGATCGACGAAGTGTTCAAGACCATCGCCGAAGCGGTCGCCATCGTCGTCGTCGTCATTCTTCTGTTCCTCGGCTCCTTCCGTTCGGTGATGATGCCCATCGTCACCATTCCGCTGTCGCTGATCGGCGTCTGCTTCCTTCTGTTCGCGGTCGGATACTCGATCAACCTGCTGTCGCTGCTGGCCATGGTGCTGGCGATCGGCCTTGTCGTCGACGATGCCATCGTGGTGGTGGAGAACATCCACCGCCATATGGAGGAAGACCATATGTCGCCGATGCAGGCCGCCTTCAACGGCATGCGCGAGATCGCCACCGCCATTGTCGCCATGACAATGACGCTGGCGGCCGTGTTCGCGCCGCTGGCCTTCACCGGCGGCCTCACCGGTGCGCTGTTTCGCGAATTCGCGGTGACGCTGGCCGGCTCCGTGGTGCTGTCGGGCATCATCGCCATCACCATCACACCGATGATGTCGGCGCGCCTCCTGAAGCCCGGCAATGCCGGCCGTTTCCAGCGTATCGTCGACGGCGCCTTCTCGCGGGTCGAGCATGTCTACGAGCGAGCCGTCACCGGCTCGCTGAACTATCGCCCCTTGACGCTGATCATCGTGCTGGCGCTCGTCGGCGTGACCGGCTTCATGTTCACCAAGACGTCGAGCGAACTGGCACCGGAAGAGGATCAGGGCTTCCTGCTCTCGCTGGTCACGGCGCCGCGTTATGCGACATCCGACTACACCGAGACCTACGTCAATCAGATCCTGGGCCTTGTGAAGGACATTCCCGAAACGCGGGCGCAATTCTCGGCCGTCGCCTTTGGCGGCGCGACCAACAGCGCCTTCGTCGGCTTCGCCTTCAAGGACTGGGCCGAGCGCAAGCGCAATTCCAAGCAATTGCAGGCCGACATCACCGCCCGTATCGCCAAGGTGGCGGGCGTACAGGCTTTCGTCTTCGCGCCGCCGACGCTGCCGGGTTCCGGCGGCGGCCTGCCGATCGCCATGGTGGTGCGTTCGACCGGCACCCCGGCGGAGGTCTTCGAGGAGGCAGAGAAGATCAAGAACAAGGCGCAGGCTTCGGGCCGCTTCATCGTCGTGCAGAACTCCATGGCCTATGACGCGCCGCAGGTGACGGTGACCATCGACCGCGACCGTGCCGCAGCCCTCAACCTGCCGATCGCCGACATCGGCCGCACCCTCACTTTGCTGGTGGGCGGCGCCGAAGTGGCGCAGTTCGACCGCGACTCGAACAGCTACGACATCATCCCGCAGGTGCCGCAGGAATTCCGCGACAACCCAGAAAGGCTCGGCGAATATTTCGTGCGCAGCGTGACGGGCGAGATGGTGCCGCTGTCGGCCGTGGTGAAGATTTCCAACAACGCGGCCCCCGCGGCGATCGAGCAGTTCAACCAGTTGAATTCCTCGACGATTTCAGCGCTCCCGCTGCCCGGAGTCACCACCGGCGACGGCTTGAAAGTGCTGGAAGACCTCGCCAGGGAGACCTTGCCCGATACCTTCTTCGTCGACTATTCCGGCCAGTCCCGGCAGGAGAAGGAGCAGGGCAACACCATCCTGATCGCATTTGCCGCCGCCGTCGTCGTCATCTATCTGGTGCTGGCGGCGCAGTTCGAGAGCTTCCGCGACCCGCTGATCATCATGATGGCGGTGCCGTTGTCGATCTTCGGCGCGATCGTGCCGCTCAATATCGGTCTCGGTACGCTCAACATCTACACGCAGGTCGGCCTGATCACGCTGATCGGTCTGATCACCAAGCACGGCATTCTCCTTGTCGAGTTCGCCAACCAGCAACGCGAGGCCCATGGCATGCGACGGCGGGACGCCATCATCGCTTCGGCCAAGGTGCGTCTGCGGCCGATCCTGATGACGACGGCGGCGATGGCGCTTGGCGTGGTGCCGCTGATCACCTCCAGCGGCGCCGGTGCCGCGGCCCGCTATTCAATGGGCCTGGTGATCTTCACCGGCATCCTGGTCGGCACCATGTTCACGCTGTTCGTCGTGCCGATGTTCTACACTTTCATCGCCAGCAAGGACCTGCCCAAGCACGCCGAGAAGCCGGATCCGAAACTGATGCCGGCGCTGCAGGACTGACAAAAGCCGAACAACAAAAAGAGGCCGGGAATTTCCCGGCCTCTTTTTTTGGCTGTGCTCGGTACCGCGCGAAATGCTCCGCCGGGAGCCCTGGGCGGGCGCGGCAGTCCGCCGGCCCGCCCACAGCCTGCTACTTGACCCCGGCCGCTACTTGACGATGACGATGCTGGTGTTGGCCGGCCCGAAGGTCTCGACCAGCTGATAGAAATCGGCGGCATTGTCGGGGTGCAGCCGCACGCAGCCATGCGAGGCGGGCTGGCCGAGGCGCTTGATGGCATAGGTGGCGTGCACCGCGTAGCCGCCGCTGAAGAACACCGAATGCGGCATCGGCGCGTTGTCGTATTTCTTCGAATACCACATCTCATGCATGCGCGTCGGCTTGAACGAACCGGTCGGCGTCACATGCGCCCTGTCGCCGGTGGAGACCTTCCAGGCGAAGGTCGGCCGTCCGTCGACCGATACCTCCATGATCTGCTCCGAAAGCGACACGCGTGCCACGATCCTGTTGGCCGCATGGGCGGCGCCCGAACCGGCACCGAACAGAAGTGCCGCCCCCGTCAGCGCGGCGGCGGTGATGTTGATGAGCTTTGCGGAAGTGGCGATGTGCATGATGTCCCTCTCTCTGCCGGCCCGGCCGGCTCCATCTGATGACCGGCTTATCGTTGCATCATGTTTCGGAGAGATTTCGCTAAATATTCGTTTTTGTTTCGAGTGTGTTTCCTCTGGTTAACGCGCTGCGCGCCAAAGACAGGCTCTCCCATCTTCATCGCGCATGGCTTGTCACTACACATGGGTATTTTCTCCGAAACGAAAGTTCGGATTGCGCTAATATGAAAACTTTACCTCTATTTTCGAAACCAATCTGCAACAAAGCGCGGGTTCTGGCGGCATGATCCGGATACGGAGCCGAAGCAATGTTGACGCAACGAAAGCAGACGGCAACGGCCATGGGAACGAAATCGAACATCTGGTCCTGGATTTTCGGGATCAGCATCGCGGCGGCAGCCATCGGCGGTGTCGGCATTGTTGCCGGCGACCCTGTGGCGCGGCTCGCGGCGATGACATCGAGCGAGATCTCGACCCTTCACGTCGCCCTGTTTTCAGCCACGGTCTGGATTTTATCCAGCCTGCGCATCGCCCGGCTCAAGGCCCTCTGGCGGGTTGGCCTTCGGCTGGCATTGCGCGGCCCCTCCGGCAACTTGCTGCCGAGAGGACCGAAGGCCCGCGCCGCCGCGGGGGGCTCCGTAGGCGGCGCGGGCACTTCGGGAGGCTCCTGAAGCGACCCGCGACAGATCATTTTTTTGAAGAATTGGTATTTCCGGAGATTGGAACGATGAAGACGAAATTCGCGGCCTCCGTGCTTTCCGCATTGCTGTACGCGCAGGGCCTGCTCGGCTTTGCCGCCCTCGCCACCGTGCTTCTCAAGGACCGCGCCCACGCGAGCGAACTCACTTCTGGCAAGGACATGCCGTCGGGTCCGTCCTTGCTGGTGGTGCGCTGAGCGTCCGGGGCATCGGCAAGTGGAACCTCCGATGCTCGATCACCAAGATATTCCGCGTGCTCCGCCGTCAGTCGGCGAACTGCCGCGGCGGATCGAAGCGGTAGCCGGCGCCACGTATCGTAGTGATGGTCTCGGTATCGAGCTTGCGGCGCAGCCGCACGATGCGCGAATCGATCGACCGGTCGAAGGCATCCGCATTCTCGGCCGGCGCGGCGGCGATGATGTCGTCACGCGTCAGCACCTTGCGTGGGCTTGCCAGGAACAGCCTGAGCAGCGCCACCTGGCCGGGCGAAAGCTGTTCCTCCGCGCCGGAGCGGTGCATGACGATCGCCGAGCGCAGATCGACGGTCGCGTTCTCCAGCACGATCAGTTCCTGGTTGCCCCTGCCGCGCCGCGAAAGCAGGCCGCCGACACGGGCGGCGAGTTCGCGCACATTGAGCGGACTTTCGACGACATCGGCCGCGCCAAGCTCAAGCGCCAGCACCTTGTCGACGAGATCGCCCGGCCGGCAGATCAGGATGAAGTCCGGTCCTTCCTCGCCGCCGCTTTTGCTCCCGTAGCGCCTGAGCAGCTCCCGCCCCTCCGCCTGGCTGAGGCTGTCACCCACGACGACGACATCGATACCCGAGCCGGCCAGCAGCGATTCCGCCTCCCAGGGCTGTCGCGCCTGGCGCACATCATGGCCACGGCGCTCCAGATGGTCGGCCAGTTCGCTCGCCACGACTTCGGCGACGGAGACAAGCGCGATGACGGCTCGTGCGGCCATGTTTTCCAACCGTTCCCTGGCAACCGGATATGAGTGCTGGACATCATGTTTATACCCAATCTACTTTCCACTGAAAGTGGCAGCGAGGGCATCGTGCGGGCAAGAATTGTCATCGTCGAGGACGAGCCCGACCTGAGGGACGCGGTGGCCGAGTATCTCGGCGCCGCCGGCTATGACGTGGCGACCGCGGAAACCGCGGCCGCTGCGCGTGCCCTGGTCGAGACGCAGTCCTTCCACCTGGCCATCCTCGACATCGCCATGCCCGGCGAGGACGGGCTTTCGCTCGGCCGCTGGCTGCGATCGAAATTGCCCATCGGCATCATCTACGCGACCGCCGCCGGCACCGCGCTGGACCGCATCGTGGGACTGGAACTGGGCGCCGACGACTATATCGTCAAACCTTACGAGCTGCGCGAAGTGCTGGCGAGGGTCCGCAGCGTGCTGCGCCGCGTCCCGCAACCAACGGAATTGATGGACAGGAAGGACAGGACCGAGCGCCGCTCCGTCGCCTTCGGCACCTTCCACGCCGATCTCGACGGCAGGCTGGTCACCGGCGCCAACGGCTCGGTGATCGATATGGCCAAGAGCGAGTTCGACGTGCTGGAGGTTTTTCTGACCCGCGCCAACCGGCTGCTGACGCGCGCCGCGATCTCGGAGGCGATCGGTTTCACCGAGGATCCCGAATCCTCGCGTGCCGTCGACATCCGCATCATGCGCCTGAGGAAAAAGATCGAGGCGGATCCCGCCAATCCGAAATTCCTGCGCACGGTGCGCGGCGAGGGCTATATATTTTCGCTGCCGGCCGGCGACGGGAACTGAGCGCGACACCCGAGAGGGTTCGCAGCCGTCGCCCGCCGACCGACCTGGCATGGCTTTGGAATGACGGCTGACAATGACGGGCGAAGCGGCAAACACGGATATGCAGGAGTTCAGGCAGGGCGCGGCGATGGCCGCGGTGCGCGTCGTGCGACGCTTGCGCGAGGCCGGCGACTGGCAGCGCGAGATGGACGGCATACTGGAAGTGCTGTGCCGCGCCATCGAATGCCAGCGCGGCATCCTGTTCCGCTTGCGCGAACTTCCCGGCCAGGGCTTTGCTCAGTCTGTCGCCGCCTACTGGATCGATCCCGATTTCGGCGGAGAGCTGGCGTCGCCGACCGTCATCATGCAGTCGATCGTCAACTCCGATCCGCTGCTCGAGCGCGTTGCCGAAGACGAACGGCAGGGTAAGATCTTCGCCGGCCACACACGCGACCTCGAGGGCTTCCTGAGGGCCGATTTCGAGAAGCAGAGCATAAAGTCGTTCCTGTCGGTGTCGGTCTTCGCGCATGGCCATCTCTGGGGCACTCTGGCGGTCAATGACTGTGTCGACGAGCGCGAATGGACCGACGAGGAAGAGGCGACGCTGCACATCATCGCGCTCGCCATCGGCGACGCCATCGAACGCTCGCCGTCCGACGCCCATGCCAGTGAAGTCATCCGCCGCACCATGCTGCAGGCATCGCTCGACGCCATCATCGTCATCGACGAAACCGGCTCCATCATCGAGTTCAACCCGGCGGCCGAAAAGATGTTCGGCTTCCTGCGCAGCGACATTCTCGGCAAGGACCTGCTCGACACGGTCGTGCCCGAATACTACCGCAAGGGCTATACTTCGGGCGCCGAGTACATGTCCGGGCGCGGGGCGCCCATGGTCGGCCAGCGCCTGGAGACGGTGACGCAGAACGCCGCCGGCGAGGTCTTCCCGATCGAACTGACCGCGACCGAGATGCGCGTCGCCGACCGCCGCCTGATCTTCGGCTCCATCCGCGACCTGCGCGACAAGCTGCGCGCCGAGGAAGAGATCAACCGGCAACGCGAGAAACTGCATCAGAACGAGAAGATGGCGGCGATGGGCTCACTGCTGGCCGGCGTCTCGCATGAGCTCAACAATCCGCTGGCGGTCGTGGTTGCCCAGTCGACGCTGCTGCATGAATTCGCCTCCGACCCGCAGACCAAGGTTCGTGCCGAAAAGGTGCGTGCCGCCGCCGAGCGCTGCGGCCGCATCGTCAAGAGCTTCCTCTCGATGGTGCGCCTCCATCCCGCCGCACAGGCCGAGACCGACCTGAACCAGGTGATCCGCGCCGCGCTCGAGGTGACCGCCTATGGCGCGCGCTCGAGCGGCATCGTCATCGACACCGATTTCGCGCCCGGTCCGCTCCTGGCCATGGCCGATGCCGATCACGTGACGCAGGTGGCGGCCAATTTCCTCATCAACAGCCAGCACGCGCTGGCCGGCATCCCCGGCGACCGGCAGATCAAGGTGCGGACGTTCCGCAGCGACCGTGGCAATCCCGGCTTTTCGGTCGAGGACAACGGTCCCGGCGTTCCCGAGGCGATCCGCAACCGCATCTTTGAATCCTATTTCACCACCAAGCCGGTCGGCGTCGGCACCGGCATCGGCCTGTCGATCTCGAAATCGATCATCGAGCGGCACAATGGCAATGTCTGGTTCGAGGAAGTGCTGCCGAAGGGCGCGCGTTTCGTCGTCCAGCTGCCGGCGATTTCGGCGGGCGTAGCCGCCCCTGGCGAAGTCCAGCCCCGCTCAAGCGGCCTGCGCCATGCCTTGATCATCGATGACGAGCCCGACGTCGCCGGCTCGCTGTCGGACATTCTCGAATTGATGGGCATCAAGTCGCGGGTCGCACCCGTGTGGGAATCGGGTTCCGCCACCTTGAGTGGCCACATGCCGCCCGACATCGTCTTTTCGGATCTGCGCATGCCCGGCATTTCAGGCATATCGATCTATCGCGAACTGCTTGCGGAGAGGCCCGACCTGGCGCGGCGTTTCGTGCTCGTCACCGGCGACCTGATCGGCGCCAAGGCCGAGATCGAAGCCTTGCCGGCGCAGCAGCGGCCGCAGATCCTAGAGAAACCGTTCAGCACGCTGGACGTGCGCAGCGTGCTTTCGACGATCGCCGACCAGGCCGCGCCGAAGTAAAAAAAGGCTCCCGGCCGACAATGCGGCGGGAGCCGAAGGGAGCGCTGGAGGAAGCGCTCGGGGAGTTCAAGGCCCAATTCCCAACGGCAGCCGGGATCGTGCCTGGCGAAAGTCAGAAGATGTTCGGCGTGTTGGTCAGCGGCGCCGCGTTTGCGATCATGCGGATGGCCCGCGCCTTGTGGGTTCCTGACTGCTCGGCGATGGCGCGCAGGCAATCCACGCTCTCGGCGCCCCAGGCCTGCCCCTTGCAGGCGAAATCGATGGCCGGCATGGGCAGCCGCGCGGTCCTGGTGGTGGTCAGCGCACCGTCGGCGATGTTGGCCGGCGGGTTGAGCGAGGCGAAGGCCGGGCCGACCGTCGGCGCGAACGCCATGCCGGCGAAGGCGCAAGCAGCCAACGCCATGAACATTGCCATGGGGTGATCGCTGGCGCGCTGGCGGAGCGCCAGTTTCGGGCGGCGGTCAGCGCGCTCCGGAGCCTGAAGCCGACGCTCGCCGCGGGTGATCTGAACTTTCGCATGCATTGCCTTCCCCTTCGTTGATTTTCTTTTTTCGATAAAACGAATTTAACCGCGCTTTGTAACAGCGCTACGGTGACGATTATCTGACAATGTAACCGGATTGAAACATTGATTCGGGCAAAAACAGGCAAAATCGGGCAACCAACTTCCTGATTCTACGATTGGCATTACCGGTGGTGACGAATGCACGCCCCCGGCGGGTGGTCCGTGAACGAAAAGCGCTTTTTGCCCAAGCCGGAACTTCGCGGGCGGATCCCGTTTCCAGGCCCCGAGATCACCGCCGGGCGCGGCACGGAAACCCGGGCTAACACCCAGATTTTCCGGCGTTTTCAGAGCCCGCGGCGGTACGAAATTCAACTGGAATTGCCGCTGCCGTTTTCGTCACAGAAACGACGCCCTCCCACAAGCCATTGCATTTCAATGCAAAATATGATTATATTGAATGAGTATTCAATAAAAAGACGAGACGTTTTATGAACCCGCACCTCCGTGACGTGGCAATCCCGAATGATTGGGACCGGCGGGGACTACCGGGCTGGAGTTACCATTCGGCCGCCCTTCTCGAGCTCGAGAAGGAGCATGTTTTCCGCAATCACTGGCAGATCGCCGGGCATGTCTGTGACATTCCCAACGCCGGCGATTATCTGACCATGGACGTCATCGGCGAGCGCGCCCTGATCGTGCGCGGCAAGGACGGCGTGGTGCGCGGCTTCAACAATATGTGCCGCCATCGCGGCAGCCGTGTCGTGGCCGACAGCCAGGGCAACTGCAAGAACGCGCTGGTATGCCCGTTCCACGGCTGGGTTTACAATCTCGACGGCACGTTGCGGGGTGCTGCCCGCCCCCGCTCCTTCCCCGACCTCGACAAGACCGAATTCGGCCTGATGCCGCTCGACCTCGAAGTCTGGATGGGCTTCATTTTCATCCGCTTCCGCAATGGCGGGCCACAGCCTTCCGTCGCCGAATTGCTGAAGCCGATCGAGCCGGAATTCGCGCATTACAATGCCGCAGACATGGTGCCGTCCTGGGGCATCTGGACCCAGAAGACGCCGGTCAACTGGAAGTCGGTGCGCGATGTCGACAATGAGGGCTACCACGTCGCCATGGCCCATCCCGCCCTGCAGGATCTCTACGGCGCCACCTATTTCGACGAGCCTTTCGTCAACGGCGTGTCGCGCTCCTTCGCCACCTACAATCCGCATGCCGGCCGCCGCTGGAGCGTCAAGAACTATGTCAAGATCGCGCCGGAGCCGGCGCATCTGCCGGACTATCTCAGGAAGGCCTGGGTCTATTACGGCATCTTTCCGAACGCGGTTCTCTCGGTGATGCCGGAATCGGTGCAGTTCTATCAGGAGTTTCCGCTGTCGACCGGCGAGACGCTGCTGCGCGGCGCCATCTACCGCTACCGCGACGAAAGCCGCGAACAGGCCGCCGCCCGCTACCTCTCCTTCCGCATCGACCGCGACACCATGTCGGAGGATGTGCAGCTCTCGGTCTGGTCGAACGAATCCATGCTGTCCGAAGCCTTCGAGGGTTTCTACCTCTCGGACCTCGAATATGGCGTGCGCACCCATCACGACCACCTGCGCCGGCAAATCCCGGTGCTCGGCCTGGAGACCGCGCCGGAGGAAAAAGACATGTGGAATCTGAACGACGCGCTGAGGTCGCGCTCGTAGCGCCTCTTCCTTCTCCCCGTTTACGGGGAGAAGGTGCCCGAAGGGCGGATGAGGGGCGGCGCCAACGCTTCGCGATTGGCTTGCCCGCAACCTCGGAAGATGATCGTGCGACTGAATTCCTGGAAGCCCGCGCCGCGCCAGGTTATCGCCTCAGGCGGATGACGCTCTCAAAACGCGGCCAATCGCCAACGCTGGCGCCGCCCCTCATCCGCTTGCCGGCACCTTCTCCCCGTGGAACGGGGAGAAGGAAGAACTTACCCCCGCCACACGCCTTCCTTGCGCAAATCGTCCATCGTGCGCGAAATGCCTTCGCGCAGGATGCCGACCATGTCGTCGATCTGCTCGCGCGTGATGATGAGCGGTGGCGACATCACACACATGTTGATGAGCGGCCGCACCAGCAGGCCAAGCTCGTGGCAATGCGCATCGATGCGTTTGCCGACATCCTTGTCGAGCTGCAGCGGATCCTTGCTTTCGCGGTCGGCGACGCATTCCACGCAGCCCATCAGCCCGACGCCGCGCACCTCGCCGACCAGCGGCAGTTCTTCCAGCGTCTTCAGCTGCGCCTGGAAGTAAGGCGCGACCGCCTGGGTATGGGCGAGCACGCCTTCTTCCAGAAGATCGAGATTCTTCAACGCCACCGCGCAGCCGACCGGATGGCTGGTGTAGGTCAGCCCATGGCCGAACATGGCATCGGGATGATTCGAGCGGCGCAACTCTTCCAGCAAGCGTTCCGAGATGATCACGCCGCCGAGCGGGAAATAACCCGAGGTGACACCCTTGGCGAAGGTGATCATGTCCGGATCGATGCCGAACACATCGCCCGAGGCAAAGACATGGCCAAGCCGGCCGAAGCCGGTCACCACCTCGTCGGAGATGTAGAGGATATCATTGTCGCGGCAGATCTCGCGGATGCGCTTGAGATAACCGTCGGGCGGTATGACGACGCCGCCGGAGGCCTGAATGGGCTCCCCGACGAAGGCACCGATCCTGTCGGCGCCGACACGCGCGACCGTGTCGCGGAACTGATCCACCAGGAAATCGGTGAAGGCGGCGATGCTCATGCCCTTTGGCCGGCGGAACGGATCGGGCGAAGACAGTTTCACGACCAGTTCATCGGCGCCGTCCATCCAGTCGCGGTCGCGCGGACGGCCATTGAGCGAGGCCGACAGATAGGTCGAGCCGTGATAGGCGCCGCCACGGCTCAACATCAGCTTCTTCTCGGGCCGGCCGCGCACATTGTTGTAGAACTGCATGAAGCGCAGCGCCGTTTCGACGGCCGAGGAACCGCCGGTCGTATAGAAGACATGGCTGAGATCGCCCGGCGCATGACCCGCGATCCGCTCGGCAAGCTCCGCCGACGGCGTGTTCATCGTGTACCAGGGCGTGTTGTAGGACAGCGCCATGGCCTGATCGTACATCACCCTGGCGAGTTCCTCGCGACGGTGGCCGACATTGACGCACCACATGCCGGCAGGCCCGTCGATCAGCCGCTTGCCGGTACTGTCGGTGATGTAGATGCCGTCGCCTTCGCCGATCAGCGCGCGCGCCTCGGCGCCGACGGAACCGGCATAGGGCCAGGGCTGGATGAGATGCCGCTTGGCCAGTTCGACGGCATCGTCGCCGCCGGGCATCGCCATTTCGGTCGCCTTCAGATCCCTCACCGCAGCCATCATCGCCTCCACTTCTCTCGTCGATTTTTTCCTGAACACCGAATTGAGCGTCAAACGCCGGAAATAGGCGTTTTCTTCACCTAATTTTGAATGTCCGTTCAATCAATATCTCAGAAATAGCGCTTGATTTCAATCCACGGATGCGCGCATGATGAAAGAAAGCCGGCAAGCTAGGGGAGCGATCAGCAAAATGGTCACCGGTTTTGCGTTCGACCGCGCCCCGATCATGAAGTGGGAACAAACAGCCGGCGCCAGCACAATGGGAAGCCGCATGGCGCAACCGTCGAGGCCAGCAACCGAGATCACGCCCGGAGCGCTGACGCCGGGAGCCTTGCAATGACGGCGGCGGCGGAAGGGTCGGCCCCGTTACGCATGACGCGGGCCAGACGAAATGCCCTTCTGCAATCCGAGCCGGTACAGGGCTTTGCCCTGATCAGTCCCACCTTTCTCTATGCGCTTGTCCTGCTGGTCCTGCCGATCCTGGTGGTCATCGCCCATTCCTTCTGGACGCAGCACTACCTGACCATCGATCGCACCTTCACGCTGGAGAACTACCGCATCGCGCTGACCGAGCCGATCTACCGCGATCTGTTGTGGCGCTCGCTCTACATTTCACTGACGGTCAGCCTGTTTACGGTCATTCTGGCCTATCCCATCGCCTACTTCATTTCCTTCCATGGCGGCCGCCACAAGAGCCTGTGGCTGTTCCTCATCACCATCCCGTTCTGGACCAGCTATCTCCTGCGCGTGATGTCGTGGAAGGTCATCCTCGGTTATAATGGCGTGCTCAATTCGGGCCTGATGGGCCTCGGCATCATCGATGAACCGTCGACGGCGCTGCTCTACAATTCGAGCGCCGTCATCATCACGCTCACCCATGCCTGGGCGGCCTTCGCCATCCTGCCGATTTTCGTGTCGCTGGAAAAAGTCGACCGCACGCTGGTCGAGGCCGCCACCGATCTTGGCGATGGTCCGTTGCGGTCGTTCCTGCGCGTGACCTTGCCGCTGTCGGCGCCGGGCATCATTTCAGCGGCGCTGATCGTCATGATCCCGACGGTCGGCGACTATGTCACGCCCAAGCTCGTCGGCGGCAAGGATGGCGTGATGATCGCCAACGCCATCCAGGCGCAGTTCGGCAAGGCGGCCAACTGGCCGCTGGGTGCCGCCCTTTCCGTCACCACCATGCTCATCGTCTCCCTGATGGCCGGCGCCACGGTGCTGATCATCCGCACCCTGCAGAGGATGGCGCGATGAGAGCGCGTTCCCGTTTCCTGCCGGGCGGCTGGCTGTCCGTCTACGCGTTCCTCTACATCGTCTTCCTCTATCTGCCCGTCATCTTCCTGCCGATCTTCTCGATCAACACGTCGCCGACGCCGAAATTCCCGCTCACCGGCTACACGCTGCAATGGTACGAGGACCTGCCGCACACGCCGGCGCTCCTCGACGCCGCCTGGAACAGCCTGATCGTCGGCATCTCGGCCTCCGTGCTTTCCACCGTGCTCGGCATCCTCGCCGCCCGTTCGATCACCCGCTACCGTTACCCTGGCCGCCGCGCCATCAACGGCCTGATCATGGCGCCGCTGGTGCTGCCCGAGGTGATCGTGGCCATCTCCATGCTGCTGGTCATGCTGCAGCTGGGACTGAGCCTGTCGCTGTTCACCGTCGTGCTCGGCCACGTGCTGGTCTGCATTCCTTATTCGATGACTGTGCTGACGTCGGGCTTCGAAGGTTTCGACCGCAGCCTTGAGGAAGCCTCCGCCGATCTCGGCGAAAGCGCCTTCGGCACCTTCCGGCGCGTGACGCTGCCGATGGTGGCGCCGGCGATCATCTCCAGCCTGCTCGTCTGCTTCACCATCTCGCTGGATGAGTTCATCATCGCTTTCTTCCTGACCGGAACCGAGGCGACACTGCCGATCTACATCTGGGGCCAGTTGCGTTTCGCATCGAAACTGCCGGGCGTTCTGGCGCTCGGCACGCTGCTTCTGGTCGCTTCTTTCCTTTTGATGACCGTCGCCGAAATCCTGCGCCGCCGCGCGGCCAGACGCACCCAGAACGAGGGAGGCCTCTATGCCTGACCAGCCGCGGATCGAGCACCCCCGCGCGGAGCGGCCGCAATCCGAAAAGCCGATGATCGAGATCCGCGACGTCACCCGCAGCTACGGTGCGTTCAAGGCGCTGGACGATGCCTCCTTGACCATAAGGGAAGGCGAATTCTTCTCGCTGCTCGGCCCCTCCGGCTGCGGCAAGACCACGCTTCTGCGCATGATTGCCGGCTTCGACAATCCGACCAGTGGCTCGATCGCGGTCGGCGGCCAGCCGATGGAGGGCATTCCGGCCAATCGCCGCCCGACCAACATGGTGTTCCAGAGCTATGCGATCTTCCCGCATCTCAATGTCGAGCAGAACGTCGCCTACGGGCTGAAGCGGCTGAAGCTGCAGGGCGCGGAGGAAAAGCGTCGCGTCGAGGAGGCGCTGGCGCAGGTCTCGCTCACCGGTCTCGGCAAGCGCCGGGCAACCGAACTCTCGGGCGGCCAGCGACACCGCGTGGCGCTCGCCCGCGCCCTGGTGATGCGGCCCAAGGTGCTGCTGCTCGACGAACCGCTATCGGCTCTGGACAAGAAGCTGCGCGAGCAGATGCAGGTCGAGCTGCGCCGCTTGCAACAGGCGGTCGGCATCACCTTCGTTCTGGTCACGCACGACCAGTACGAGGCGCTCGCCATGTCCGACCGCATCGCCGTGATGTTCGGCGGCAGGATCGCGCAGGTCGCGTCGCCCAAGGAGATCTACCAGCGGCCGGTCAACCGGCAGGTCGCCGACTTCCTCGGCGGCATGAATTTCGTCAAGGCCGAGATCGTCGAGGAGAGCGGCGCCTCGCTGGTCGTCGACACGCTCGGCTTCGGCCGCGTCAGGACCGACAAGCCCAAGGCCTTCGTGCGCAATGGCGGCGGCGCGACGCTTGGTATCCGGCCCGAACGGCTGCGTGTCCTGTGGGACAATGCGACGGCGAAATTCGAGGTCGCCGGCAAGGTGGTCGAGCGCCACTATTTCGGCGAGATCACCCATCTGATCGTCGAAATTCCCGGCCTGGAGAAGCCGCTCTCGGTCACCGAGACCAATGATTTCGGCGCCGACGACATTCCGGTCGGCACCCCGATCCGCCTCGCCTATGATCCGGAAGCCCTGGTGGCGATGGCAGACTGAACAGCGGCGATGATCTTGCGCGCCGCGATACGCCCGGCGACGATCGCGCCTTCGACATAGCCCGGGAATGACGGCGACACTTCCGACGAGGCGAAATGCAGCCGCGGCGCGCCGGCGAGAATTGTGCGCTCGGCATCCTTCGCCGTCACATCGACAATGAGGTCGCTGTAGGCGCCGCCACTCCAACGGTCCCCTATCCAGTCGCGCGAACTGAAATCGATGACATCTCCGGCATCCGGGCCAAGGGCGTCCTGCAATCGTGCCGTCACTTCCGCGCGAAGTGCCACCTCACTCAGCGCCCGCCAGCGCAGCGCCAGCGGGCCGCCGATGAAGACGACGAGCGCGGCATGCTCCGCGTCCTTGCTGGCGTCGCAGGCAAACAGCCCCGGCAGGTCGCGCCACATCACCATGCCGCTCAGATCGCGGCCGCGCCAGAACGGCTTGGGATAGCGCACCAGGATCTTGATCACCGCACCGCTTTCCCAGACGCCAAGCGCCTTGGCCAGCGGCTCCGGCAGGCCGGGAGCGAAATCGAGCTTGGCCGCCGTTGCCGGCGGCAGGCCGATCAGCACCTCACGCGCTTCGATGGCGCGCTTGGCCGAGACGACGAGGACACCTTGCGGCCCATGCTCGATGCGTGTGACCGGCTCATTCAGCCGCACCCGGTCGCCGAGATCGCCAGCCAGGTCGTCGGCCAGAGACAGCATGGTCTCATGCAGGAAATACTGCAGTTCCGGCACGTCGTTGGTGATGCGGCGGTCGTTGTCGATCAGGTACCAGAGCGGCACCCTGTCCATCGGCAGGCACCACAGGCCCTCGATCATCGAACGGAAAGCCGTCTTGGCATCGGCAGGATCATGCTGGCTTTCGAGCCAGGTGGCGGCGCTCATACCGGCAATCGCCGGGTCGTCAGGTTCGATCCTGTTCATGCGCTCGCGGATCGCCATCGCGCCATGGTAGGTCCGTTCGGCCTGCATGACCGACATGGACGGATGGGTGATGAAATCGCCGTCGACATAGGTCTCGACCAGCCTCTTGCCGCGTGCCTCCACCAGCGCCATCAGCTGCGGCATGTCCTCGCAGAGAAACTGGCCGCCACTGTCGATGTGCTCGCCAAGTCCGTTGTTTCTTGCTTCGACGCGCCCGCCGACGCGGTCGCGCGCCTCGAGCAGCACGAAATCGACACCGGCCTTCTTCATCTCGAGCGCAGCCGACAGGCCGGTAAATCCGGCGCCGACTATGACGACTGCGGTTCTATCGGTCTTGTCGTTCAATAGCCGGCCTTGATCTTCTCGAATTCGTCGACCATCCGCTTTTTCAGCTCCGGCGCCACCGGCTGCTGGAACAGGGTCTTGTCGAGGAACTTGTCGATGTCGTCGAAGCCTCGCTCCGCCAGCACCTTGTGATCGACGGAAGCCATGCCGGCGCTGTTGCCGTGGCCGTAGCCGAATGTCGTGACCATGTACTTCGAAATATCAGGCGCGTTGACCGCACTCAGGAAATCATAGGCCTGATCGAGCTTGCCGGGCGCATCCTTCATCAGCACATAGCCGCACACCCAGGTCGACATGCCTTCCTTGGTATCGCGGTTCATGGCCACGGGAACCCCCTGCCCGCTCATCGCGATCAAGGTCTGGCCCCATCCCCAGGCAAGGTCGACTTCATTGCCGGAAAAGGCCTGGTCGATGTCGCTGGAATCGGTCCAGTAGAGCCGGACATTCTTGTGCACCTGGCGCAGGAAGTCGGACGCCTCCTTGAATTGCGCGTCCGTCATCTTGGTCCAGTCCTTGAGGCCGATGACCAGGCTTGCCAGCGCATAGGCGTCATCGACATTGTCGCCGATGGTGACGCGGCCCTTGAATTTCGGATCGGCCAGGATCCTGAGCGATTTCGCCTCGTCGGCCGTAACATTGTCCGTACGGTAAAGCAGCGCCGTGTTGCCCCAGTCGAACGGCATGAACCAGGCCTTGCCATCCTCGGTGGTGGTGAGGTTCTTCATGCCCATGATGCCGGGATTGAGGTCCTTCCAGCCGGCGATGCGACTGGTGTCGAGCGGTTGCAGCATGCCCGCGTCGCGCCATTTCGACACGCTTTGCGAACAGGGATGCGCGATATCGGCCTTGAACCCGGCCCGCATCTTCTCGAAGGCCTCGTCCTCGTCGCCGAAGAAGGCGAAGGTCGGCTCGGCGCCATTCTTGGCGGTGTAGGCAGGGTGCAGCAGCGGATCTTCATACCCGGACCAGTCGAACACGACGAGGTCGCCGCCGCCTTCCGCGAAGGCATAGACCGCACCCGCACCGATGATGCAGGTGGCAGCAAGGGCAAGGCGGCGAAGCATGGAATTCATGGCGCGAAAACTCCCCCATCGCAAAAGATGTCGGGAGCAAGGTTAGGCAAATTCGAACGCTTTGGCGAGCCCGTCCGCGGACGCGGGCGGGCTCGCCGGCGCAGACTCAATAGCCGGCCTTGATCTTCTCGAACTCGGCGATCATCTTCAATTTGAGATCGGACGGCAGCGGCGACTGGAACAGCGTCTTGTCGACGAATTTCTGCACGTCGTCATAGCCCTTTTCCTTCAGGATCGCCTGGTCGACGCCGGCCATGCCCTTCGCATTGGCCTGACCGTAGCCCCAATCCTTGACCAGCACCTTGGCGGTCTCTGGATCGTTGATGGCGTTCAGATAGTCGTAGGCCTTGTCGACATTGCCGGGCGCGTCCTTGAACAGGACGTAGCCGCAGACCCAGGTCGAGATGCCTTCCGCCGTGTCCTTCTTGGACTTGATCGGCACACCCGCCTTGACGGACTGCACAGTCGCATCATTCCAGGCCCAGGCGAGGTCGACCTCACCGCCGGAGAGCAGCTGGACGATGTCGGTGGTGTCGGTCCAGTAGGAGCGGACATTCTTGTGCACCTGGCGCAGGAAGTCAGACGCCTGCTTGAACTGGTCATCCGTCATCTTGGTCCAGTCCTTCAGACCGATGGCAAGCGCCGCCAGCGCATAGGCGTCGTCGACATTGTCACCGATGGACACCCGCCCCTTGTACTTCGGATCGGCGAACGCTTTGAGCGACTGCACGTCCTTTTCGTCGATCTTGGAGGAATTGTAGGTGAGCTGCGTATTGCCCCAGTCCCAGGGCATGAACCACGCCTTGCCGTCATCGGTCGTGGCGAGATTCTTCATCGCCATGATGCCGGGATTGAGGTCTTTCCAGCCTGTTATCTTCGAGGTGTCGAGCGGTTGCAGCAGCCCGGCTTCGCGCCACTTCGTCACGCTCTGGGAACAGGGGTGGCCGAGATCGGCCTTGAAGCCGGAGCGCACCTTTTCGAAGGCTTCGTCCTCGTCGCCGAAGAAGGCGAAGGTCGGCGAATCGCCGTTCTTCTCGACATATTTCGGATGGAAGCTGGGGTCTTCATAGCCGGACCAATCGAACACGATCAGGTCCTTGTCGGCGGCGACGGCGAACGCTGTCACCGAAGCGGCGAGCGCGCCGCCAAGCGCCAATGTCAATGTCAGGCGTCGGCTGAGTTTTTTCATGTCGTTCCATCCTCTTTTGGTTTTGCCGGTCTTGCTGGCCGGCTGTTGCTAACTAAAGTGGTTTGGGAAGGCAGCGGCCAGGAAGGCATTCGCCGCCTGCAGCGCCGTTTCGCGGGTGGTGTCTTCGGTCCCCATCATCAGCCGCAGCCACAGCCCTTCCAGCATTGCCGACAGCGCCAGCGCCATCGCCTGGGGATCATAGGCATAGGAGCCGCTTTGCTTGAGCGTTGTGCATAGGTCGATGAAGACCTGCTGGTAGTAATTGTCGCGCGAGCTGCTCAGTGCCTGGTAGGTCGGCCGCGACTTGGCCTCCCCCCAGAAGGCGAGCCAGGCGGCGAGCTTGCGCTTGTTGCAGATCGAGCGGTCGAAATCGGCCCATACCAGCTGCTGCAGCTGCCGTGCCGGGTCGTCGCCTGCCTTCTGCAGGGCAGCGCGCCAATGCGCTGAGTACTCGTCATACATATGCTGCAGCGTCGCGATCAGCAGCTTTTCCTTGCTCTCGAAATGGAAGTTCACAATGCCTCGCGACAGCCCCGCGCCATCGGCGACATCGGCCATCGTCGTCTCGGCGTAGCCGCGCTTGGCCAGTGAATCGATCGTCGCCTCGATCAGTTGCAGCTGACGGACCTCCTTCGAAGCCTTGCGGCCGCGCTTCTCGGCATCGCCCTTGCGCGTCGTTTCAGCAACGTCCCTGGCTTCCGCTGTCTTCATGGGTGTGACGGTCTCCAGCATTGCCGGCTATCCAACCGGCTTCCAACCGCGCAGATGAGTGGGACGGTGCTCGCCACTGTCAAGCACCTTCTGCATGGCTTCCCAGGTTCGGATGTTCTTGTCGACATAGGCGGCGCCGACAACCGCCGCGACCGGCGCATAGAGTGGTCCTTTCAGCCTCTGCAACTCGCCACGCGCCACCTCGCGGTACCAGGGATTGCGGTCCCTGAGGCTCACGTCGGCAAAGCCGGCCTTGGTCATCGCCTGCGCATAGCGCGCGGGCGAGGCCATGGCGAAGGACAGCCCCTCCGCGGCGACATAGGCCTTCATCTCGGATGACGGTTCGCCGTCATGCCCAATCATCCAGTTGGAGGCGGCAAAGACGCCGCCCGGCTTCAGCACCCGGAAGATCTCCGCGAACAGCGCATCCTTGTCGGGCACATGCAGGAGCGCGTCCTTGGAGAAGACGACATCGAAGGAACGATCCATGAAAGGCAACGGCCCCGGTGGTCCCTGGATGAAGCTGGCCCTTTGTCCCAGCCCACGCGCCGCGGCGCGCCGGCTGGCCGCCTCGATCACCGGGTGTTCGACATCAAAGCCGGTGGCGCGGGCAGCGCCATGGCGCTCGACCAGATGCAGCGCGATCCCGCCGGAGCCACAGCCGATGTCGAGGATCGTCTTGCCCTCGAGCGAAAGGCCCTCAACCACCCGGTCGACTTCTTCGGGCCCGCCCGGCGACAGGTAGCCATCGCCCCACAGCGCCTCGAGGAAGCGGATGGCGGTGTCATCATACTCCGGCTCGGTATCTGCCGTTTCGATCATCGGGCTCCGGCTCCGTCAGCCGATTTCATCAATTTCGAATGCCGGCAAAGCGTACCCCATGCCGGGGAAAACGCAACATAGTTTGTTGAACATTCATTCAGTATGGCTGGACAGAACGGCTGATATCGTGCCAAATTCCGCATATTCGGGAACAGATCACGCAAAAATGAACAGCGGGTCGCACAGAGCAATCCCAGGAAAAGTGTGAGCGGTTTTCCGTCCGGGATTGCGTAGAAACAAAGAGACTGGGCCAACATGAAAGCTTGGGACGCGATCATCATCGGCGGCGGGCACAACGGCCTGGTCAACGCCTGCTACCTGCAACGCGCCGGGCTGGACGTGCTGGTGGTGGAGAAGAACGGATGGGTTGGCGGCGCGGCCACCAGCCGCGAACTGACACCGGGCTTTCTCTACTCCAACTGCTCCTATGTCTGCTCGCTGTTTCGCCCTGAGATCATGCGCGATCTCGAACTGCCGCGCTTCGGCCTGCAGGTCATTTCCTATGAAGGCGGCGCGGTGTTCACCCGTGACGGCGACTACCTCGCCAATTACCGCGACCACGACGCGCACCGGCGCGAGTTCGCCCGCTTCTCGAAGCGCGACGCCGAAGCCTATGACCGCTACGCCCGCGACGTCACCCGGCAGTGCCGCTTCATCCAGCCGCTGTTGATGCGCACCGCGCCGGACCCGACCAGCTTCAAGCCGCGCGATCTCGGCGAACTGCTCTATCTCGGCAAGAAATTCGCCGGCCTCTCGACGGAAGAGATGGCGCTGACGCTGCGCTTCTGGACGATGTCGATATCGGAATTCCTCGACGAATATTTCGAGACCGATGTCATCAAGGCGAATTTCGCGCTCTCCGGCATCATCGGCACGGCGCTCGGGCCGATGTCGCCCGGCACCGCCTACGTGCTGTTGCACCACTATATGGGCGAGGTCGACGGCTCGGTCGGCGCCTGGGGTTATGCGCGTGGCGGCATGGGCGCGGTGACCAAGGCGCTGGCCGCGTCCTTCAAGGCGTCGGGCGGCACGATCCGGACCGGGGCCGAGGTCGACCATGTGATGGTGAGCCGAGGCAAGGCCAGGGGTGTGGTGCTGGCCGGCGGCGAGGAGATCTACGGCAAGCTGGTCGTCTCCAATGCCGACGTGAAGCGCACCTTCCTAAAGCTGGTGGAAGAAAAGGAACTGCCCGAAATCTTCCTGCGCCGGGTTAAGAACTTCAAGATTCGCGGCTCCTCCGGCAAGGTCAACATCGCGCTCGATTCGCTGCCGGAATTTCCGGCTCTGCCGAAGGACTCGCCGGTCTATCGCGGCGACATGCATTTCACCGATTCCATGGAGCGCATGGAGCGCGCCTATGATGACTGGAAGGCCGGGCGCTGGTCGGCCGACCCGTTCCTCGACATGGTCATCCCGACGACGCTCGACCCGACCATGGCGCCGCCGGGCAAGCACTTCATGAGTTGCTTCGTGCAATACGCGCCACCCAAGGTGGATGGCCGCGAATGGACCGACGCCGATCGGGATGGCTTCGCCGAAAGCGTGATTTCGCAGATATCGGATTACTCGCCCGGCTTCCGCGACCGCATCGTCCATATGGAGGTGCGCACGCCGCGCGAGATCGAGGCGGAGGTCGGCCTCACCGAAGGCAACATCTTCCAGGGCGAACTGACCTTCGACCAATTGCTGTTCAACCGCCCTGTACCGGGCTACGCGCAGTACCGCTCGCCGGTCGGCGGGCTCTATATGTGCGGCTCCTCGACCCATCCCGGCGGCGGCGTCATGGGTGCTCCGGGCCGCAATGCCGCGGCTGAAATCCTGCGCGATCTCGCCAAGTCCACCTCGCATATGAGCCCGGCCCATGACGTCATTTGATGCAATCGTCATTGGCGGCGGCCATAACGGCCTCGTGGCGGCCGCCACGCTGGCCAAGGCCGGCCGCAAGGTCGTGGTGCTGGAGGCTGGGGCCGAACTCGGCGGCGCCGCACGCACCGAGGAATTCGCCCCGGGCTTTCGCGTCTCGGCCGTCGCCCATCTCCTGAACCGTCTGCATCCCGATGTGGTCAAAACGCTGGGGCTGGAGAAACACGGACTGCAATTTGCCCGTGCTGATTTCCTGCCCTCCGTCGCCCTGTCGCGAGACGGCCCGCTGGTCCTGCATGGCGCCTATGGCGAGGTGCTGACCGGCGCTGCCTCATCCGAACAAATGGCCTGGAAGGACTTGCGCGCGCAACTGCTGCGTTATGCCGGCATATTGAAGCCGTTCCTGTCGCGGCGCCCGCCCGATCTCGCCAGCATGTCGTTCAAGGAGACGGCGGCGCTCGGCCAGGCGGCGCTTTCGCTGAAAAAACTCGGCAAGGAGGACATGCGCGACTTCCTGCGCGTGCTGTTGATGAACGTCGCCGACCTGCTCGACGAGCAGCTTACCGACGACAGGCTGAAGGGGCTGCTTGCCTTCGACGCCACGCTCGGCAGCCATCTCGGCCCGCGTTCGCCGACCTCGCTGCTCGGCCTCTATTACAGGCTGGCTGGCGAGACCGGCGGAGCCGCCGGCGCTCAGATGCTGCCGAAGGGCGGCATGGGTGCGGTCGTCGCGGCAATCCGCGCCGCAGCCGAACAGGCCGGCGTTGCCATCCGTGCATCGGCTCCAGTCGCGAAGATCATCATCGAAAAGGGCCGGGCCGTCGGCGTCGCCCTCGACACCGGCGAAGAATTGCGCGCCAGGGCTGTTGTCTCGGCCATCAATCCGGCGACCACCTTCCTCGACCTTGTCGGGCCACGCGAGATCGACACCGGCTTCGTGCGCAAGGTGAAAAACATCCGCATGAAGGGCGATGCCGCCAAGCTCCATCTGGCGCTCGACCGGCCGCCGCAATTCGCCGGCGTCGATGCAGCCGGCCACAAGGGCCGGCTGGTGATCGCCCCCTCGCCAGATCACGTCGAGCGCGCCTTCAACCCGTCGAAATACGGCGAATTCTCGCCTGAGCCGGTGATGGAAATCACGCTGCCCAGCCTCGCCGATCCCTCACTCGCGCCCGACGGCGCCTGCGTGCTGTCGGCGGTGGTGCAGTACGCGCCCTATCGATTGAAAGGGGGATGGGATGCCGGCAAGCCGAAATTCCTCAAGGCGGTCATGGCGCAACTGGAAGCCTACGCGCCCGGTATCGGCAAAAGCGTCGTCCATGCCGAACTGCTGACGCCGGCCGATATCGAGGCGCGCTACCGCATGCCGGGCGGCCACTGGCACCATGGCGAGTTGCAGGCCGACCAGATGCTGATCTCGCGGCCTGTCTCCGGCTGGTCCGGCTACGACACGCCGGTCGACGGATTGTTTCTGGCCGGCGCCGGTTCGCATCCCGGCGGCGGTGTTTCGGGCGCGCCGGGGTTGAATGCCGCGCGGCGCATCATTGCGATGAAGGGGTGAGCATGATTTTGCAATTCGCCAAAGCCGCGCTCTACGGCGCCCCCCTCTGTCCTGCCGGCCATCTCCCCCACTTGGGGGGAGATCAGCAGCTCGATTTGTCGGCGCCTCTCCTGCAACGTTGGCGATTGGCGAAAGCCGCGATGACATCCAATCTCCCCCCAAGTGGGGGAGATGTCCGGCAGGACAGAGGGGGGCGCGAAGGAACGCTGTCATGAACCATCAACCCACTGCACGCACCCTCGCCCAATCCCACTTCCGCACGCTGCGCCTCGGCACGCCGTTCCAGCCGCGCCTCGACGCGCTGGCGAAGACGCAGGACTGGTACAACTGGGCCGGCTACCGCGCCCCGCATTCCTTGTGGGACGAGGAGCTCGAATATTTCGCCATCCGCAGCCAGGCGGCTGTGTTCGACATCTCGCCGATGACCAAATACCGGATCGAAGGCCCGGATGCCGAGGCCTTCCTCGACCGTGTCACCTTGCGCGATGTGACCAGGCTGAAACCGGGGCGCGTCCACTACACAGCATGGTGCGACGATGAAGGCTTCGTCCTCGACGACGGCACGCTGTTCCGGCTCTCACCAACGCGCTTTCGCTTGTGCTCCCAGGAGCGGCATCTGCCATGGCTGCTCGACAGCGCCATCGGCTACGAGGTGAGCGTCGAGGAAGAAACCGAGGCGGTCGCGGGTCTGGCGCTACAAGGACCGACCTCCTTCGCCGTGCTGCGCGATGCCGGCTTCTCCGGCGTCGAGAAACTCAAGGTCTTCGATCTCGCCGATTTCCCGCATGATGGCACATCGATCACCATCTCGCGCACCGGCTTCACCGGGGATCTCGGCTACGAACTGTTCGTGCCGGCAGACAAGGCACTCGGCCTGTGGGACCGGCTGATGGCGGCAGGCGAACGGCGCGGCATCCGGGCCATAGGCTACACCGCGCTCAACCGCGCCCGGCTGGAGGCCGGGCTGATCGTGGCCAATGCCGATTTCACCACCGCCGAACACGCCATCCGCGCCGACCGTTTGCGCATGCCCGACGAAATCGGGCTCGGCTTCATGGTCGACCTGGAAAAGGGCCATTTCAACGGCCGCCGCGCCATTCTGGAAGCGCGCGCCAGACGCAAGCTGCGCCATGTGCTGGTCGGGCTGGAGATCGAAGGCAACATCCCGGCAGAGCACGCCATCGTCTATCACAAGAAGAGCCAGGAGGTCGGCCTGGTCAGCGCCGCCATGTGGTCTCCCATGGCCAAGCGCAACGTCGCCATCGCCTCGCTGACAAGGCCATATGGTGATACGATCGTCGACGACCTCTGGGTCGAGATCTACGCCATGCGCGAATTGCAGTACCAGAAGCTGATGAAACGGGCCAAGGTGGTGGCGCGTCCTTTCATCAAGCTCGACCGCCGCACCGCCAATCCGCCGGCGGATTTCTGATCATGGCCGGCGACGCCGACAGACAGGGTGATGACGCGGAAGCCGCCGAGCAGTGGGAATTGGTCAACACACCACTCGGCGAAAAATGGTCGGGCCGGGCGCGTTATGCCGCCGCCATGTTCTTCTACAAGCGCGACGAGATGAGTGCCGAGACGCTGGAGGTCTACCGCATCTGCTCCCGGCTCGATTCGGAAAACCCGCTGCCGATCATCCGCGACCGTGGCGTCGGCAAGGACTGGCTGAAACGCATGGGCTACGACCAGTAGCGTTGGCTCAGCCGATCGTCTTCTCCAGCATGCCCAGCCAGTTGCGGTAGGCGATCTTCTCGATCAAGGCGCGCCCGAAACCGCGCGCGGCCAGCGCATCGATCAGCTTGGGCAGGCCGGCGACGTCGCCGATGACCGCCGGGATCATGGCGCCGTCGAAATCCGAACCCAGGCCGACCCCGTCCTCACCCAACGCCTGCAGCAGCGAATCGACATGGCGAATCATGATGTCGAGGCTGGTGTCGGCATTCATGCGGCCGTCCTCGCGCAGGAAGCCGGTGGCGAAGTTCAGCCCGACCATGCCGCCGGATTCGCGGATCGCGCCGAGCTGCCAGTCGGTGAGGTTGCGCGAATGGCCGCAGATCGCATGCACGTTTGAGTGCGTGGCAACCAGCGGGGCATCGCTAAGCGCGGCCACGTCGCGAAAACCCTTCTCGTTGAGATGCGAGAGGTCGATCATGATTTTCAACTGGTTGCAGGCCTTGACCAGCGCCTTGCCGGCATCGGTCAGGCCAGGCCCGGTGTCCGGCGTGGACGGAAACCGGAACGGAACGCCGTGACCGAAAGCGTTCGGTCGGCTCCAGACGATGCCGAGCGAACGCAGGCCTGCCGCATGCAGCACGTCGAGCATGGTCAGTTCGGGATCGATCGCCTCGACCCCTTCGATGTGGAACACAGCCGCGATCGTGCCTTGCGCCATGGCTTTGTGCACATCGCCGGCGCTGCGGCAGACCGCGAGCGCCCCGGCCCGTTCCAACCGAAACAGGATGGAGGCCATCGCCACCGTCGAGTTGAGCGCATCGGCGCGCGGCACCTCGGGCGGCAATGGCTCGCTGTCGCTGGGCGCCAAGGGTACGGCGCTGCGCCTGGCCTTTTCGACCGGCGGTGGGAAGATGGCGAACATGCCGCCGGCGAAGCCGCCGGCCTTGGCGCGCGGCAGGTCGATATGGCCGCCCGATTTCCCATCGATGAACAGCTTTTCCACGTCCTTGTCTTTCGACTGATAGAGACGCAGCAGCGTATCGTTGTGTCCGTCGAAGACGGGGACGAGGTCGGTTTCGGTCATCGGGGGGTCATTCAGTTCGTTTGTCGGCGCGGCGATATATCATATCTAGGCAAGATGCGCCGCCGGGGCAAATTACAATGCCGGCCGACAGCGGGGGACTTCCTCTTTATCCCCCGCTGTCGCCTGTAGACTGAAGGCCGTAACCCGATACTCATTCGCTCCTATTGCTTCAGCACGTCGGCCCACTCGGGATGGCGGCGGAACTGGGCGTTGGCGAACGGGCAAAGCGGGATGATCTTCTTGCCGGCCGCACGGGCGTCCTCGACGGCGCGGGTCACCAGCCGAAGACCGGCACCCTGGCCGCGAAAGACATCGGACACTTCCGTGTGGTCGATGATCAGCTGATGCTCGCCGATTTTCGTGAAAGTCATCTCCGCTTCGGCGCCGCCGGGTCCACGCAGGACGTAGCGGCCCTTGGAGCCACGATCTTCCAGTTCGATCTCAGGCAGTTGGTCAGGCATCGCTAGGCTCCTTGTACGGCGCCGGCGAACAGCCGCCGCGCCGCTTCGATTTCGTTCGGCCGCACCTCGTGCCCGCCTTCGTGCCATTCCACTGTGACATCGGCGCCGTCGGCACGCAAATAGGCTTCGAGCCGCGTAGTCAGGTTGGGCGGACAGATCGGATCGCGCCTGCCTGCGGTCAGCAGGATGTGGCGTCCGGCGAGGCTGCCTTTCACCTTGGGCTCGAACGGGATCAGCGGATGCATCAGCACCGCCGCGTCGAAGAGGTCGGGAGCCTCGAACACCAGCGCCGCCAGTATGTTGGCGCCGTTGGAATAGCCGAGCCCGTAGACCGCCGACGGCTTGGCCGCCGCGACATGGGCCTTGACGAAGCCGGCCATCTTGCCCGTGGCCCGTGCGAGGTCGTCCATGTCGTAGACGCCCTCGCCAGTACGGCGGAAGAAGCGTGCCGCACCGTGTTCGGAAACATCGCCGCGCGGCGAGATAATGGTGGCCTCAGGCACGAGATCGCGCCCGAGCGAGACCAGCTGGTTCTCATCACCGCCAGTGCCATGGAAGACCAAGACCAGCGGGCCGCCCGGCGAACCGGGCAGCACTTTGTGGATGTAGGCGTCCTTGCTCATCGTCTCAGCCTTCCAATTTCTGCAGCTGCTGTTCGAGATAGGGCCTCAGATGCTGATGCTGTGTCGGCAGCTTCAGCGCCTCGCCCAGATGCGCGGTATCTTCGTCGCGATCGAAACCGGGTTCGTTGGTGGCGACCTCGAACAGCACGCCGCCCGGCGTCCGGAAGTAGATCGCCCAGAAATAGTCGCGGTCGATCACCGGCGTCACGCCGTAGCCCGTATCGATCAGTGCCTTGCGCACTTCGAGCTGCCGGGCACGGTTTTCCACGGCGAAGGCGACATGGTGGACCGAACCGGCGCCGAGATCGGCGAAGGGTGCGCTCGGCAGCGATTCGATATCGACGACATCGGCGCCATTGCCGTTCTTAACGGCAAGCCGCCTGATATTTCCGGACCTGTCGACTTCCTCGTAGCCCATGAACTTCAACAGTTCCTCGGTGGCGCCGCCATCCTTCAGCCGCAGCGACACCGAGTGGAAGCCGCGGATCGCCTCGTCGGCGGGAACGCCGCCCTTCAGCCAGGGCGCGCGGCCATCGGCCTTGTCCTCGACGAGCGCGAAGCCGTCGCCGTCGGGCCCGGCGAATTTGAGCCGTTTCTCGCCAAAGCTCTCGTCGCGCGAGACATCCTTCACGCCTTCGTCGGCGAAGCGTTTTTCCCAATAGGCGAGCGTGCCTTCTGGCACCGAATAGACTGTTGTGCCGACCTCGCCGACGCCGCGCCGGCCCTTGCCGATGTTGGGGAACGGAAAATAGGTCATCACCGAACCCGGCGTGCCGGCCTCATCGCCATAGTAGAGATGGTAGACATCGGGAGCGTCGAAATTGACTGTTTTCTTGACCCGGCGAAGGCCGAGCTTGCGGGTGAAGAAATCATTGTTCTGCCGGGCATCGCCGGCCATGGAGGTCACGTGATGCAGGCCCTTGATCTGGTCGAGCATGGTCTTGCTCCTTCCCTTGTGTTGGTGCGGCCCTCGCCGCTGTCCACGCCAATATGAGGACACCGCCGGCGGCGGCAAAGGCGGCAAACACAGAATGGACTGTGCTTTAAAAGTGAACAATGAAAGGATATTTGTTCACCAATTGCAGATGCGGATGATCTTGCGCCGTTGCTGGAAATCGGTTCCATGAGCGCATTCGAACATGCATCGAAAGGTCTCGCGAGTGACAGGCAAAGCCAGGCGCCCCAACGTTCTCCTGATCACCTGCGACCAGTGGCGCGGCGATTGCCTTTCCGCGGCCGGCCATCCCGTTGTGAAGACACCGAATGCCGACGCGCTCGCCGCGGAGGGCGTGCTGTTCAAGCGCCATTATGGCGGCGCCGCACCATGCTCGCCGGCTCGCGCCTGCCTCTACACCGGCCTCTACCAGATGAACAACCGGGTCTGCCGCAACGGCACGCCGCTCGACGCCAGGCACGGCAACATCGCACTCTCGGCCCGCGCGCTGGGCTACGATCCGACGCTGTTTGGCTATACCGACGTGTCGCTCGACCCGCGCCGGCTTGCGCCCGCCGATCCGCGGCTGCGCAGCTATGAAGGCGTTCTTCCTGGCTTCACCACGCGTCAGCTGCTGCCCGAGCATCAGAAGCAATGGCTCTCCTGGCTGAAGCAGCAAGGCGTCGACACCGGCGCCGGATTTCCAGACATCCATCGTCCCGTCGGCGACACGGACGGGGCGGTCAGCGAAGCACCGCCCGTCTATTCGAAAGACCAGACGCCGACCGCCTTCCTTGCTGGCGAATTCATCCGCTGGCTGGGCGAGCAGGAGCAGGCCGCGCCATGGTTTGCGCATCTGTCCTTCATCAGCCCGCATCCTCCCTTCATCGTCCCGGAGCCGTACAACACGTCATACGATCCGGCCGACGGTCCCGCCTTTCACCGCGCCGAAAGTTGGCGGGCCGAGGCTCAGGGCCACCCCTATGTCGCTTATGATCTGGGCAAGCAGAAACGCGCGAAATTCCGCGTCGGCGCCGAAGGCAAGGTGCACGACTGGAGCGAGGACGATTTCCGCCGCATAAGGGCAATCTACTACGGCATGATCTCGGAGGTCGACGCACAGCTCGGCCTGATATGGCAGGCCGTCAAGGCGTCCGGCGGCTGGGACGACACCGTGATCGTGCTTACGTCGGACCATGCCGAGATGATGGGCGACCATTTCATGCTGGGCAAGGGTGGCTACTTTGACGGCAGCTACCACATCCCGCTGATCATCCGCGATCCGCGGCACAGCAAGGCCGCTGGCAGCAGCGTCGACCGCTTTACCGAAGCCGTCGACATCCTGCCCACGCTCATCGACCTTTTGGGAGCGCCTCCAGAGCCGCATCTCGACGGCTGCTCGCTAAGACCCTTCCTTAGCGGCGGCGTACCCGCCGCCTGGCGCGACGCCGCGCATTGGGAGTTCGACTTCCGTTCGATCTCGGGTGGCGAACCCGAGCAGCACTTCGGCATCGCCTCGCGCCAGTGCAACCTCGCCGTGATCCGCACGAAGAAGTTCAAATACGTCCATTTCGGCGGCCGCCTGCCGCCCTTGCTTTTCGACCTGGAAAACGACCCGGGCGAACTGAAGAATCTCGCCGGCAGTCCCGCTTATCTTTCCACTCGGCTGGAACTCGCCGAACGTCTGCTCGCCTGGCGCGCCGAACATCTCGACCAATCGCTGGCGCTGGCGGAATTGACGGAAAATGGCGTGGCCGGACATGTGAGCAAGGTGGCAGGCGGCAGGGAGTAGGAGCTCCCTACTCCCTACTCCCTCACCGCAGAATCATCCGCTGCTGGTCGCGCTTCTCGGCGTAGCTGCCCTTGTCGTAGGCGGGCTGCGCTTCGAGCTGCTCCTTGGTGAAGGTGGTGTAGAGGTATTTCTTGCCGTCCTTGTCGGTCATGAATTTCAGATTATCCATGCCGACCGCCACTTCCTTCGCGCCTATGCCGAGAAACCCGCCGACATCGACGATGACCGCATCGGTCTTTTTGTCCGGCGTCAGCACGACATCGCCGATCGCTCCGACCTTCGCGTCATTGGCGCCGTAGACCGTGGTGCCCTTAAGGTCGTCGGCCCTGATTTCGCCCATCGGCATGGCGGTCAGCGTCGACTTGTCGATAGCGGCGGTCTGCGTCTGGTCCGGAGCCGAGGCATCCGGGTTCGCCGCGGCAGGCGCTTCCGCCGTCTTGTCCGCCGGAGCAGTGGCGGGTGCGGCCGGAGTCGTTGCCGCCGGTTCGTTGGAAGCGGTGGTCGCGGGTGTCGGATCATAGGCCTTGCGGTTGAAATCCGGCTGCGCCTGCAGTTCCTCCTTTGTCGTCTGCGCCACCAGCCAGCGATCGCCGTTCTTCTCGGCCCACTGCGCCTTGTCGAACTCGTAGGTGACATTCTTGGCGCCAAGGCCCAGGAACCCGCCCACGCCGATTACCAGCGACTCGGCCTTGCCTTCCTTGGTCAGCACGATGTCGTTGACGCTGCCGATGTTCTGGGCGTCGTCACCCGTGCCGTTGTAGACGGTCTCGCCGATGATATTGGTGGCAAGATTACCGTCGGCGCGTTTGACCGGCTCGGCGGGCGCAGCGGCAGGAGCCTGCGCTGTGTCCGTGGCTGCGGGAGCCGTTGGTGCCGCCGCGTCTGTCGAAGCAGGAGCAGGCGCCGGGCCATACGGCTTGCTGTCGAATTCCGGCTGCGCGGTCAATTCGTCCTTGGTGGTCTGGGCGACCAGCCAGCGGTCGCCGTTCTTCTCGGCCCATTGCAGCTTGTCGTAGTCGAATGCGACATTCTTCGCACCGACACCCAGGAAGCCGCCGACGCCGATGATCACGGACTTGGCCTGCCCGTCCTTGTCGAAGACCACGTCGCTGACCTTGCCGATGTTCTCGGCCTTGTCATCGGTGCCGTTGTAGACGGATTCCCCGATGATGTTGGTGACGATACTGCCCTCGGCTTTCGGCACCGATACACTTGCCGCCGGCGCTTCAACCGCTGGAGCGGTCGAGGGGGCCTCAGTGGCGTTCTGTGCATGGGCGGCACCAGTAACGATGAGCGTTGCAAGCGCGGTCGTGGCCAAAAGATTGCGGATCATGGTGTTGTCTCCTCGTGGTGATCTCATGCACGCCCGTACTGGGATTTGGCCTCCGTCCGGAGACCGGACCGGCGTGCGCTACGAATTCACAACGTCGTGACCAGACCGTTGTTCCGACAAAAAACCAGCCGGATGAACAGTCGGGAGTACACGGCTCGGTTGCGCCCGGGCGCGTGCCTGCACGTTAATTTCGCCACGCGGGAAGGAACCTTTCCGGCTCGGTTTCGTTTCAGCCTCTGGCTGGATGGATTCAGCCTTTTTGGATTGAGAATTCGGAGCGGGGCATGAAGTTTGCAGCGGTGCTGAACCGGGACGGCGGCACCTTGCGCACCACCGACCTGGACGCTTTCCGCGATCGTATGCATTTAGCCCTGAAAAGCGGCGGCCATAGTGTGGAGATCGACGTTGTCGCCGGCTCCGAGATCGTCGCGGCCCTGGACGATGTTTCGTCGCGGCGGGGTGTGGATGTGGTGTTGGCCGGTGGCGGCGACGGCACGATCTCCGCCGCTGCGGCCCGGCTGATGGGCAGGAACAAGGCGCTGGCCATTCTGCCGGCGGGTACGATGAACCTGTTCGCACGGGGATTGGGCATACCCCAGACGCTGGACGCTGCGTTGCATTCCTTTGCGGATGGCGAACTGGCTTCCGTCGATATCGCGACTGCCAACGGGCGCCCTTTCGTGCATCAGTTTTCGATCGGCATGCACGCCCGCATGGTGCAGTTGCGCCAGAGAATGGAGTTTGGCTCAAGGCTGGGAAAGATACGCGCATCCGCCAAGGCTGCCTGGACCACCATCAACAACCCGCCGGCCATGACCGTCACCCTGACCGTCGGCGAAGCCGAGATCATGGCGCGCACGACGGGCATTGGCATCACCAACAATCTGTTCGGCGAGGGCCACCTGCCCTTTGCCGACAACCCCGCCGGCGGCGTGCTCGGCATCTATGTGACGATGGCGCGGCAACGTTCCGAACTGCTGAAATTCTTCTTCAACATGGCGCGCGGCAAATGGCGCGACAACGAACATGTCGAAATCCACCAGACCAACCGTGCGGTGTTGAAAATCCAGTCTTCCAGAAAGTGGCGCGCGGTCATCGATGGCGAATTGACCGACCTCGACCGTGAAACAACTATCGAAATCCACCCTGGCGCGTTGAACGTTCTGGTGCCCAGGCATACCGCATGGGCGAAGGCAGCGTGATGTTTGAGGTGGACTATACGTCAACCACCACCCGAACCCGTACCCTGTTCGGTGGTCGGCGACTTCGCGACTTCCCCATATATTTCGGCAATGCCCCAGGCGATGAAGGCCAGAAGCAGAGCGGCAACCAGGATACGCAGACCGTGCCAGCCCCAGCGCCCCTGACGGGCTTTGTCTTCGGGAATGATCTTGGTCATGGCCGGTCCCTGTGTCGTTTTGCGCCACCGGGCGCGACCGGCAGAACATGGTCGGGTAACGGTTCCCCGCTAGGATGGTTCCGGGCAGGGCAGCCGGCCACGGCCGGGCGGACCGGCAGGACGGCGAACGGCATCTGGGGATTGGGGTGAACAGCAAGGCGGAAATAGGGGCAAGCTTGCCCGCCGGGGTTGCGCTCGCGGTCAACGCCGAGGAGCGGCTGGCCGTGCTGCATGGGCTGGAGATGCTCGATACCGCGGCCGATCCGGATTTCGATCGTATAACCAGCCTTGCGGCCGCGGCCATGCGGGTGCCGATCGCGCTGGTCACGCTCGTCGACAGCAAACGGCAATGGTTCAAATCCTGCCTCGGCCTCGATGAAAGCGAAACCGCGACCGATATCTCCTTTTGCGCGCACGCCATTGCCGCCGGTGACGACCCGATGGTGGTCGCCGACGCAACCGCCGACCCGCGCTTCATGGCCAATCCGCTGGTCACCGGCAAACATCATGTCCGCTTTTATGCTGGTGCGCCGATGATCGTGGGCGGCGCCAGGATCGGTACGCTGTGCGTGCTTGACCGCAAGCCGCATGCCTATCCGTCCGGTGCCAGTCTCGACCAGTTGAAGGCGCTGGCAGCGCTCGCCGCCAGCCTGTTCACGCTGAAGGATGCGACCCGCAGCGGCGCCATCGCCGAGGCGGAGCTTGTGCGCGAGGAAAAACGGCGTGCCATCGCGCTCGATGCGGCGTCGCTCGCCAGTTGGGTCTGGGACATCCGCACCGACATGATCGAATGCGATGTCCGCATGTCGGAACTGTTCGATCTGCCGCGCTCGACCCGCTTGCGCGCGCGCGACATTCTGAAGGCCATCGACCCGCGCGATGTCTACCAGACCGAAACCCGCTTTCGGGACGCATTGACCGGCAGCGACGACTATTTTGGCGAATACCGGGTGAACGGCTTTCATCCGCCGCGTTGGCTGGGGACGCGCGGCCGCGTCATCGAGCGTGACGGCGACGGCAAGCCGACGCTGATCTTCGGCGTCAACTATGACATAACGGAACGCAAGCTGGGCGAGGAGCGGCAGCGGCTCCTGCTGCGCGAACTGAACCATCGCGTCAAGAACACGCTGGCCACCGTCCAGGCTCTCGCGACGCAGACCGTGCGTCATGCCCGTCAGCCGAGCGAGTTTCTCGAAGCCTTCAGCGCCCGGCTCCAGGCGCTGGGCATCGCCCATGGCCTGCTTTCCGATCGCGAGTGGCGCGGCATCGGCATCCGCGAGCTGGTCCAGATCGAGATCAGGCCCTTCGACACCGCCGATCAGCCTCGCATGACGATCTCCGGGGCTGACCTGTTGCTGTCGCCGGACCAGGCCGTCGGGCTCGGGCTGATCCTGCACGAACTGGCCAGCAATGCGCTGCAATATGGATCGCTCTCGGTCGCTTCTGGCCGGGTCGATCTCGACTGGAAGACGCAGGGAAGGAAAGGCAACCGGCGTCTGGTGCTGACCTGGCGCGAAAGCGGCGGTCCCGAGGTTGCCCCGCCCGAGCGGCACGGTTTCGGCTCGATCCTGATCCGCCGCAGCCTGGCCAAGGTCATTTCGAGCGAAGTGACCCATGAGTTCCGCCGGGAAGGCGTATTCGCCGAAATATCGATGCCGCTGGAAGATCTTCGGGCCGACGGCCCGTGATCCTGTCGCGAAACGCTATTGGCTTTCCCGGCCATCCGGGCCGTCATCGCCAGGCTTTGTGTTCTCACGGTAGATCGCATAGGCCGCGAGCGCGACAGCCGGGCCCAGGACGACCCCGAGGCCGCCTTTTCCCTTGAGAAGAGTCGGCAGAACGGCAAGTGCGGCGGTGATGCCGATGGCCTTCATATCAGCGTTGCGCCGCCTTGCCTCGCGTCGGGCGCGCGCGCCCGACATCAGTCGATGGATCAGGAGAACAAGGCCGGCGATGACCAGGAAGCCGATCCCGAAACCGAGCGCCGCCGCCAGCGAACCGTAGCGGCCGGCTGCCCAGATATAACCAGCTCCGACCAGGAAGCCCAGGCCGCATAAAGCCGCCAGCGCGGCAAGCGCGTAGACGATTGCCGCGGTGCGCGCACGGCGCACGGCCGCCACGGTTTCGCCCGAGGCGAGACCCGAAAGCAGGGATGCCAGCATTCCCATCTGGGGCCGGGCTAGCGACGCGCGATAAGCGCGAAAAGGAAGCCGACACCGGCGGCGATAGCCAGCGACGTCACGGGCTTCTCACGCACGTTCGCCACGATCTGCGCCTCGATATCCCTGGCGTTGCCACGCAGGCTGTCGAACGCCGCTTCGCCCTGGGCACGCAGTTGCTCGACACCTTCCGCCGCGGCGCGGCGAGCAGTCCCATAGCCATGTTCGCCGGTCTTGGCCAACTGCTTGGTCAGCTTGTCGATATCGGCCTTCAACTGCCTGATGTCAGCTTCGAGGTCCGAATTCGCCCGAGCGTCGTTGGCGGTTTTCCCTGCGGCGGTTGCCATGGCTTAACTCCTTGTGATTGCTCGATTTCAAACGCGCGGTGCGTCTCAAGGTTCCGGCATCGGACCAAACTAGGGCAATTCGGGGAAAAGTGTGAGACGCTTTCCGCCTGGCCAGTGTGTCGGATGCCGCAACCGAACGCCACCTCCCGCCCCGATCCGACCGACAAGCTCGTCATATCAGCGGGCGTCTACCTTCACCGAGCCCTTCCCAGCCCGCAAGCTGCTTCAGGCCCTCGATGTCCACGACCTCACAACCGCCGTCACGCCAGAGGACCAGCTTGCGATCCATCAGTTTGCGGATCGTCTTGTTGGTATGAACCAGCGACAGGCCCAACGTATCGGCGATATGTTGTTGCGTGATCGGGATCTGGATGGATTGCTTGCCGTTCAGCCCGACGACCTTGGCACGGCTGGCTATGAAGGCAATCAGATAGGCAGCGCGTTCGATCGCGCTGCGCCGGCCGACACTGAGCAGGTTCTCGTCCAGCATGCGCTCTTCGCGCGATGCGATCCAGGTGATGTCGTAGCCGAGGCCTGGATGGTTACGGTAGAGTTCGTGCAGGTTGTCGCGTTCGAAAACGCAAAGCAGCATCGGCGACAAGGCTTCGACGGAATGCTGCATTTCGCCCATGACGCTGCCCTGCAGGCCGATGAGATCGCCGGGCATGAGATAATTGAGGATCTGGCGGCGGCCGTCTGTCAGCAATTTATAGCGGAACGCCCAGCCCGACAGCACTGTATAGAGATGGGCGCTGTGGCTCCCCTCGACCAGCACCGTGGCTCCCTTGTCGACAGCAAGCTCTCCCTTCTTGAATTTGCTGATGAAAGCCAGTTCCTGTTTTTCGAAATCGCGGAAAACCGGCAACGGCCGCAAGGGACAGTTCTCGCAAGGATACTGTCGGCTGGCAGGATGCCCATTGTGGCTTGGCATTTCGACCCCTCTCGAAAGCCTGCCGGCCGGCAGGTACGCTTAAACGTTTTGCCGGGATCGGAGTTCCGGGTGCAGGCATGTCTTTTTTAAATGACAACGCGCGCAATAGCGATCATGACTCCCGACGTTCCAAGGAGCTTTCGCCTGTGCCCCCATTGCTTGACGGATTGCGGATTCTTGTCCTGGAGGATGAGTTTCTCATCGCCATGGATGTCGAGCAGCTGTGCCGCGACCACGGCGCACAGGAAGTTGTGATAGCCCGCGACCTGGCCGAGATCGACGCACAGCGGATCGCCACACAATTCGACGCGGCCATCGTGGATCTGATGCTGAGCGGTAACTCGACCCTGGAATTCGCCGCGGGCTTGCGTGAAACAGGCGTCCCTTTTGTGTTTGCCTCCGGCTATTCGGACGCGGAAGAGATCGGTGCGTCCTTTCCCGGGGTGAAGCTCGTCACCAAACCCTATTCAGGCGAAGACCTCGTCGAAGCGCTGGCGCTGGCCTACGGACGCGGCACCCCGAACTGATGCGGCCGGACCGGGATTCCCGCGGTCCAGCCGGCATTTCAATGGGCCGCCGTTCCCGTCACCTGAGCCGAGATCGCGTCGGGGCCATATTCGTCCTCGCCCGAGATCTTCAGGATTTCCTGGAGGCGCGTGCGCGCCCTGCTGACCCGGCTTTTGATCGTTCCGACCGCGCAGCCGCAAATCTCGGCGGCTTCCTCGTAAGAGAAGCCCGACGCCCCGATAAGGATGATGGCTTCGCGCTGGTCTTCGGGCAGTTGCTCGAGCGCGCCGCGGAAGTCCTTGAGGTCGAGCTGGCCGTGCTGGGCCGGATGCACGGCCAGCCTTGCCGTCATGATGCCGTCGCTGTCCTGCACTTCTCGGCCGCGCTTGCGCATCTGCGAATAGAATTCGTTGCGCAGGATCGTGAAAAGCCATGCCTTGAGATTGGTGCCGGGCTGGAAGCTCTCATGCTTGTCCCAGGCCTTGACCAGCGTTTCCTGAACGAGGTCATCGGCCTTGTCGGCATTTTGCGTCAGCGACACGGCGAAAGCCCGCAGGCTCGGGATTGCCCCAAGCAGATCGGTCTTGAAGCCCTGGGAGACCGCTGCCATGCCTCAGTCCTTCTTCTGTGCGGGTTCAGCCTGTTCCAGTTGGCTGAGCAACTGGGCGAAGCGATCCGGCACATCGTCGGAGACCAGGTCGTCATAGTATTGTTTGAGTTTGCGCCCGATTTCGGAATTCGGCCCGAGCGGGTCGCCGACACCGTTCCGGCCCCTGCCCGCGGCGCCAGCCAAGACATCTTTCGTCATATCTTTCATTTCGCCCTTATATTCCCAGCACCCAAGCCGCTATTATCCAACTCAACACAAGGCAAGCGGCGCCCTCGTCTGGTTGCCCATCCCGACATCAAACGCCGTCGCCGCTCATTCGTTCCATTTGCGCCGGAACTTTTTCGGAAACCCCGCGTTCTATACCCCGGGGCTTGCAATCAGCTTGACCTGCAATCCATGCACTCACGTCATCTGAGGGAGACGTCCATTATGAGTTTATCCGCCACCATCGCTCCGCATCTGCCGTTCCTGCGCCGCTTTTCGCGTGCCGTATCGGGATCGCAGGAGAGTGGCGACGCGCTGGTCGCCGCGATGCTCGAGGCCATCATCGCCGATGTCGACATCTTCCCCGAAGCGTCGAGTGATCGCATCGCCCTCTACAAGATATTCGCCAAGCTCTTCACCTCCGTCGCGATCCGCGTCCCGCAGGAACAGGCGCAGTCGGCCTGGGAACAGCGCGCGGCGGCCAACCTCAATGCGATCGCCCCTCTGCCCCGGCAAGCCTTCTTGCTGGTTGCCGTCGAAGGCTTCAGTGAGGACGAGGCTGCCGAAATCCTCGACGTCGGCGAAAAGGAATTCTCCGACCTGCTTGCTCAGGCAAGCAATGAGATTTCCCGCCAGGTGGCGACCGACGTGCTGATCATAGAAGACGAGCCGCTGATCGCCATGGACATAGAAGAGATGGTCGAAAGCCTTGGCCATCGCGTCGTGGGAACGGCACGCACCCACGCCGAAGCCGTGACGATGTTCGGCAAGACCCGGCCTAAGATGGTGCTGGCCGATATCCAACTCGCCGATGGCAGCTCAGGCATCGAGGCGGTCAACGAGATTCTGTCGTCGACCTCCGTGCCGGTCATCTTCATCACCGCTTTTCCCGAGCGCCTGCTGACCGGCGAGCGCCCCGAGCCGGCGTTCCTGGTGACCAAGCCTTTCAACCCCGACATGGTCAAGGCGCTGATCAGCCAGGCCTTGTTCTTCGACCGTCAAGCCAAGGCCGCCGCATAGGCAAGCGTCCGCACTGCGGGATTTCAATGACAAAGGGCCGCTCGATGCGATGCGTCGGGCGGCCCTTGTGGTTCTTGACCGGCGAAAGCCCGGGGCCATTGCCAGCATCGTCTTTTTCGGCAAAGGGTGGAACAAACCTCATCCGCTCACGTTTTTATCGCAGCATTCGCAAGGAGATGAACCATGCTTTACTGGGCGCTCGTATTTCTCGTCGTGGCGATCATCGCCGGCGCGCTTGGTTTCGGCGGAATAGCAGGCACATCCGCTGGCATAGCGCAGATTTTGTTTTTCATCTTCCTCGCCTTCCTCGTCATTTCGCTTCTTGCCGGCCTGTTCAAACGGGCCTGAGGCGGATCAGTCTATCCGAGCGAACACTGGAAGCCGCACCCCTCAAACGGTTTCCAGCCACCGCCGGGCGGTATCCTGCAAAGGACACCGTCCGGCGGACCGCTTTAGGGGACCGGGTGCCCGGAATTTGGGAACCCATTCGGCCGTAAGCCGTTCAGCCTGAGTTGGGTGGACAGATTGACCGATGCGCTCCAGAACTGCAGATAAAACGGAAGGCGCACGAAGCGACGAGGTCATCGCGCTGCATCCTGCGGAGAGCGGCATGCAGCTTGGCCGGGCTCTTCTTCACGCACTGCACAATGCCGGCATTTCCGTGCTCTATCAGGACCGTGAAATGAAGACCGTATGGGCTCGCAACATGCGCGCGCCCTGGGCCTCGGACAATGCCGACGGCAATGGCATCCTGCCGCAAGCGCATGCCGACCGCATCGATGCCGCCAAGCGCGATGTGATCGCCAGCGGCAATCCGGAGCGCATCGAGATCAGCGTTCCAGTCGAGAACGGTGTCCGCTGGTTCCAGATTTGGGTCGACGCCGACCGGAGTGACGACGGCGAGGTGCAAGGTGTCGTTACCACCATGGTCGAGACGACCGAGCAGAAACGGCGCGAACAGACGCTCACCGCCTTGCTGCGTGAGGTCAGCCACCGTTCCAAGAATCTGCTGGCTATCATCCAGAGCATCGCGACGCAGACCGGTCGCCATTCCGATGGCATCGGCGATTTCCTGACGCGCTTTCGCGGCCGGTTACAGTCCCTGGCCTCCTCCCAGGACCTGGTGACGTCCTCCAACTGGCGGGGCGCGGCCCTTCACGAACTGGTGGCGAGCCAGGTTGGCCGCTACGGTCCGAGCGCGCCGCACAGCCTTCGCTTTCGCGGCGCCAACCCCTATCTCAACCCCAACGCCGCCCTGCATATCGGCCTGGCGATGCATGAACTCGCCGTCAACTCGTTCAGTTACGGCGCGCTGTCGCGCCCTGACGGGTTCGTCGAGGTAAGCGCCGATCTCGAAGCAGCGCCGACAGGCGAGGTGGTGCTTTCACTGACGTGGTCGGAGGCGATTGGAACCAGCGGCAGCCGCGGCAATCGAAAGCGCTTCGGCAGCGTCGCGCTCGAACGGGTGGTGCCGGCGTCCCTGAACGGAACCGCCAGGCTCGATATCGCCGAGGACCGCCTTGAATACCGTCTCATCGTTCCGCATAGCAATTTCGAGACGCAGTAATCCTTGGCCGGCAAACATCCTTAACCGGCCGTTCACCATAAGAGCGGATGCTGTCTTACCCAGATACCGCCGGAAACCGCCAGGTTTCGCGGCACAGTTTGGGAGGGATGCATGACGGTCGCCGACATGAACAGACTGGAACAGGCCGCCCGTGTTTCGATGGGCGAATTTCAGGATCCCGACACATCCGCGGAACCGCTGCCTCTGCCGCACCGCCGCCTTTTGTGGGGTATCGGCCTGGCGTTATGCGGGATCGCCCTGCTGCTCGTGGTGCTCCAACTGACCTGAGCGCCGCCAGAATCTGGCGCGAAAACCCTTGGAACGCGGGGGATTATTCGCTGCCCGCGTCTTACACCCAGGAACTTTTTGCCGGTTTCGGCCGTTGTTGCGGCGAGAGGGCAAATCGCCATGGAACACATCGCCGCACTGTTGCTGGTCATCGGCTGCACAAACACGATGGCCGACTGTCGTGAGTTGCAGGTGCCCGTCAGCGTTTTTGAAACGGCAGACGAATGCACCGCGGAACGCCCCTTCGCCATGGGCGACGTCCAGGGGCAGGCCCAGCACATCGTTGCCAGATGCCTGGCGGTCGACCCAGCCCTCGAGGACGACTACGACCAGATCGTCTGGAAAGTCCGTCCCGACGGCAGCCTGGACGCTTCTCTGGCAATTTCCAGCCTTGTCGTGGCTTCGAACACGACACGTCCAGAAAAAGACTACCTTAGCCAACAATAAATTGGAGCAGCAAAGACCGTTGTTTCATGCTAGATGGCGGTTGGAGCTACCAAGTGAGGACACAAAGTGAGGAGTGACTCTATGCGGAAAATGATTATTGCCATCGTTGCGGTGGTTGCCGTCAGCGGCTGCACTACGACGGAGCAGGACGTTGGCGTCGGTGCCGGCGTGGGTGCCTTGGCCGGCGGCCTGATCGGCGGCGGCAAGGGCGCGCTGATCGGCGCAGCGGTCGGCGCGGGATCTGGTTTGCTGTATCGTAACGTGCAAACTGGCCGCTGCAAGTATCGCCGCGGTGACGGTACGACCTACTGGGCCCGCTGCAACTGATCCCATAATCTGGGGGAAGCGGGGACCGCAACCGGCTCCGCATCCCCTTGTTTTTAGAGCTCAGGTCGCCGGTCCGCCTGCCGCCATGCCTGGCGTAGCCTCGGAACGGCTTCCTGTCCTTCAAGCAGTCAGCGGAATCTTGATTTCCACCTTGAGGCCATCGGCCTGAAAATCGCGTCTGATCGTACCGCGCAGTTCGCGCGTGACATTGAGGTCGATCAGCTTGGTGCCGAATCCGGTCTGCGACGGCGCCTCCACCTTCTTCTTCCCCGCTTCCCGCCAGTTCAGCGTCAGCGTCCGCTCGCGCCCATGCCCTTCAAGCGACCAGTCCACCTTGAGAGCGCCAACGAAATTCCCGGCCTCGCCATATTTGAGCGCATTGGTCGCCAGTTCGTGGAAGGTCAGGCCAAGTGACTGCGTCGTGGTTTCGTCGAGCAGCACCTCCGGTCCCGACAGCAACTCCTCGGGCAGGTCCTTGCCGAACACCTGGCCAAGCTCGATGCGCAGCAGATCGGCGAGATCCGCCTTCTGCCAGCGCGAGCGCGTCAGCATGTCCTGCGAAGCGGCCATCGCCTGGAGCCTCGCCGAGAACGATGCTGAAAACTCGTTGACGTCGGTTGCCCGCGAAGCCGTCTGCCGCGCGATCGCCAGCACGCGCGTGATGGAGTTCTTGATGCGATGCTTCATTTCCTGGAGCATCAGGTCCTTTTCGAGCAGGCTTTTCTCCGTGGTCTCGTGCAAGGCCGACACCGCGTCATAGGCACGCTCCTGATAGCGCGCCACCAGCGCGATCGCACCCGCCAGCAACAGGCCGAACAACCCCAGCATCACGGGGATGGCGCGTGACGACGGCTGCGAGAAGGCGCTGGTCGGCCTGAACTGCACCGTCCACGGCCGGCCGGCGACGGTGATCTTGCGGGTGACCAGCAGTCGCTCGCCGAATGACGAAGCCGGCGGCGTTTCCGAGCGGAACAACAGGTCGTCGCTGTTCACCGCGCCGTCATAGATCTCGGTATTGACGGGCAGCAGCGGTGCACGGCTGAGCGCGATCTGGAACAGGTCCCGCGCCCGGAAGGCCGCGTAAAGGAAGCCCGCCGTCGAGGACCGCGACGCGTTGATGACTTCAGGCGCGGTTTCGACATTGAGCCGCACGAAGACCAGGAAGCCGGTGAAGGTCTGGGCCGCACCCGTGCCCTGGCCCAACTGCACCAGCCCGCTCGCATGCTGCTGGTCGTCGGCCATCGCCTTCTCGATCGCGGTACGCCGCACCGGCTCGCTGAACATGTCGTAACCGATGCTGGCCTGGTTGGACGGGTCGAGCGGCTCGAACAGCGAAATGGGCGCGCGCCAGGGCTGCGTTGTGTCCGGATAGACCGGATGGGGAGTGCCGAAATCGTGCAGTATGTCGCGTTCGACCGAAGCTTCGTCACCGGTCTTGACCAGTTGCAGGAAGCCGATGCCGCGCAGGCCGGCGAAATTGTTGTCGACATCCAGCGCGTTGAAGAACGCCTTGAATTCGGTCTGGGAGATGTCGCCGTTGCGGGCATCGAACAGGGCCTGGGTCGAGCGCAGCAGCGACAGATGCAGGTCGATGCGGCTTTCGATCCGGTTCAGCGCGTCGTCGGCGGCCGCCTCGAACTTGATGCGCGCTGCTTCCTGCGTCGCGAAGTAGGCAAAGCCCGCCATCATCAGGCTGATCAGCGCAACGGCGATAAAGGCGACGATTGGAAAAAGCTTCTTCAACGGATGCTGCGGTCCATGAGCAATACCGGACCTTTATGGGCAAGTCGTCAGGCCAACACAATGGCCAGGCCAAGCCATCGCGATCACTGGCATATCACGTGAGCGGCAATCCGGCGTGCCGCTCGGCGGCGCGCGGGCCTGCCGCGCCGGGGTCAGGCGGCTATTTTCAAGGCGCCAGGCCCGGGGATGGCGCCTGGAGGACACTTGCCCAGGATGATCATGCCGAGCACCTCGTCCTGGGTAACGTCGGTCGTGCGCGCGGTACCGACGACCTGGCCGTTCTTCATCACGCAGACCCTGTCCGCGAGTTCGAAGACGTCATGGATGTCGTGGCTGATCAGGAAGATGCCGATACCGTCCGTCTTGAGCTGCCTGACCAGTTCGCCGACCTGCGCCGTTTCCTGGGGGCCGAGTGCCGCCGTCGGCTCGTCCATGATCAGGATGCGGGCGTTGAACAGGATGGCGCGCGCGATCGCTACCGACTGGCGCTGCCCGCCCGACAGCTTGATCACCGGCTCCTTGAAGCGCTGGAAGCGCGGGTTGAGCCGCCCCATCACCTTGCGCGCCTCGGCCTCCATGGCGACGTCGTCGAGCGTGCCCCAAGCGGTCATCAGTTCGCGGCCGAGGAACAGGTTGGCGGCGGCGTCGACATTGTCGGCGAGCGCCAGCGTCTGGTAGATCGTCTCGATACCGTATTTCTTGGCGTCGCGCGGGTTTGAGATCGAGGCCTCCTGGCCGTTGACGAAGATCTGTCCGGCATCGCGCTTGTAGGCGCCCGACAGAATCTTGATCAGCGTCGACTTGCCGGCGCCGTTGTGGCCGAGCAGCGCCACCACCTCGCCGGGGAAAAGATCGATCGAGGCGTCGTCGACGGCGCGGATACCGCCGAACGCGATCGAGATGTTGCGCATGTCGACCAGCGGAGTGCCAGTGTGGGCAGTCGTGGGAGCGGTTTTGTCAGCCATGGTCGTATCCCCTAGACCCGCTTGCGATAGACGGTGTCGAGCCACACCGCGATGACCAGCACCGCGCCGACGACGATGCTTTGCAGCGGCGAGTCGACGCCGAGCAGCACCATGCCGGACTGCAGCGATTGCATCAGCAGCGCGCCAAGCATCGCCCCGATGATCGTTCCCGAACCGCCGGCCAGCGATGTGCCGCCGATGACGGCCGCGGCAATGACCAGCAGCTCGTCGAGCGTTCCAAGCACGTTGGTGGACGAGTTCTGCCGGGCCGACGAAATCGCGGCGGCGATCGTGGCCAGCACGCCCATGATCATGAACACCTTCATGGTGATCCAGCGCGTGTTGATGCCGGCGAGGTTGGCCGCTTCCGGATTGCCGCCGATGGCGAAGACATAGCGGCCGAAACGCGTGCGGTTGGTGATGAAGGTCATGATCAGGCCGACGGCAATCGCCATCAGCACGGGGATGGCGATGCCGTGGGCAATGAACAGGCCGCCTTCGGGCACGGTGATGTTGTTGGCGGCGGCGTATCTGTTCACAATGCCGACCGGCCAGGGATAGGAATTGGCCAGCCACACCGCGCCCATGATGACGGCGCAGGTAACGGCGCCCATCAGCGTCTCGGCCCAGATCGGACGCAGGGGGAAGCGGAAGCGCTTGCGCTGCACGCGTCCATTGAACAGGGCAAAGACGACGGCCAGGCAGGCGACGATGCCGACGATCCAGCTCCATGTGGCGCCGATCGATCCCGCCGGCCCGCCACCCATGAGCTGGAAGGTGGCGTCCATCGGCGCCACCGTCTGGCCCGAGGTAACCCACCAGGCCGCGCCGCGCCAGACCAGCAGCCCGCCCAGCGTGACGATGAAGGCCGGCACTTCAAGATAGGCGATGATGAAGCCCTGGAAGGCGCCGATCAGAAGGCCGAGCGCCAGGCCGATGACCAGCGCCAGCACCCAGATCCACGGATTGCCGAGCTCGAGCCCGACAAAGCGCACCAGGAAATGCACCTGGGCGAAGCCCATGACCATGCCGATAACACCCTCGGCGGAGCCGACCGACAGGTCGATGTTGCGCATGACGATGACCAGCACCATGCCGCAGGCCATGATGGCGACCGCGGATGTCTGCACCGACAGGTTCCACAGATTGCGCGGCGTGAGGAAGGTACGGCTGTCGAAATCGAGTGGATTGACGCCCAGGCGAAGGCTGGAAATCACATGCAGTCCGACCCAGATCAGCAGCAGGGCGCCGATCATGCCGAGCATTCTGGTATCGATCTCGGTTGCCTTGAGAAACCGGGCGATCGGGCCGAGCTCGGATGCTCGCGCGGTGTCCACCTGCGGGTTGGACGTCGTGTCGGTCATGATTTCCTCCCACCGGCCTGCCCGTCTGACGCGGATGCCGGACCCAGCCTAGAAGCTATCCCTCTGACGCGGGAACACAAATCTTTTTGAGAAACGCCGCGGCTTTTGGGGCAATTCCAGGAAAAGTGCATAGCGGTTTTCCGTCCGGAATTGCGCAGGCAAAGAACTGGAGCGGTTCAATGATCTTTCGAACACTGAACCGCTCCAGGCCGCGGCGTCGATGTTATGCAGGATCGGGCCGGCTCAGTTGCAGGCCGCTACGGTGCCGGCGGCGACGCCCGCGCAGACCTCATCCTTCTTGATCCAGCCGGCGTCGATGACGACGTTGAGGTTGTCCTTGGTGATCGCGACCGGAGTCAGGAACAGCGACTTGACGGTGTTGCCACCGGGCGTCGTGAAGTCCTTCACGCCGGCAATGTCGGTCATCTTCTTGCCGTCGGCCAGCTGCGAGGCGATTTCGGCGGCGTTCTTGCCGAGTTCGCGCGCGTCCTTCCACACCGAGACGGTCTGGGTGCCGAGCGCGATGCGGTTCAGCGCGGCGTGATCGCCGTCCTGGCCCGACACCGGCACGGTGCCTGCGAGACCCTGCGCGGTAAGCGCCGCGACGACGCCACCAGCGGTGCCGTCATTGGCCGCGACGACGGCATCGACCTTGTTGTCGTTGGCGGTCAGGAACTGTTCCATGTTCTTCTGGGCGTTGGCGGGCAGCCAGCCGTCCGTATAGGCCTCGCCGACATTCTTGATCTTGCCCGAGTCGATGGCGGCCTTGAGGACTTCCATCGAGCCGGAGAACAGGAAGTCGGCGTTCGGGTCGGCGCCCGAACCCTTGATGAAGACATAATTGCCTTCCGGCTTGACCTTGAACACCGCGCTGGCCTGCATGCGGCCGACTTCCTTGTTGTCGAAGGTCAGGTAGAAGACGTCCTTGTTCTCGATCAGGCGGTCATAGCCGACGACCGGAATACCTTCGTCGAGCGCCTTCTGCACCGCCGGGCCGATGGCCGAGGCATCCTGGGCCAGGATGATCAGCGAATTGGCGCCCTGCGAAATCAGGCTCTCGACGTCGGTGAGCTGCTTGCCGGGGTTGGACTGCGCGTCGGCGGAAATATACTTGTCGCCAGCGGCCTCGATCGCCTTCTTCATGGCGGCCTCGTCGGTCTTCCAGCGCTCCTCCTGGAAGTTGGACCACGAAACGCCGATGACCTTGTCCTTCGCCTGCGCGACCGACGCGAGCGTCAGCGACATGGCGACACCCGCCAGGATGGCGGCTGTAAATCTCTTCATGATATCCTCCCTGCGCCGCGTATGGCGCGACCAAACTGGCCCGAAGGCCGGCACAAAGGCTCCATTTTTTCGAGCCTCAAAAAAATTCTGATCCATCCCCGCAGCGCTGTCAACAATGATTCTGATGGATTTTGAGGTGACCGGAACTTTTTTTCGAGCTCCGCAATAAATAAATGACAGCACCGGCCGCTTCTGCCAGTATTTGAAGCAGTTGCCGGCGGTGTTCGAGGGGTTGTAGACCACGGCGACCGGGAGGATGTGGGAAGCAATGTCGGTCGGAATCCGTCACGACGATCTGCGCCGGCGCAACCGCGCCATGGTGATCGCGGCCGTGCGCCGGGCCGGCCGCCCCTCGCGCACAGAGATCGCCGCTACCACCGGGCTCAGCCACTCGACCATATCGGCGATATCGGCCGACCTGATCGGCGAAGGCATCCTGGCCGAGGGCAAGCCGAGCGAAGCCGGCTCGCTCAAACGCGGCAGGCCGCAGGTCGGTCTTGGCCTCAACCCCGAGGCCGCCGCCGTGATGACGGTGGTGCTGTCGCTGAATTTCCTCTCCGTCGCCGTCATCGACTACGCTGGCCAGGTCATATCGGAGGAACAGCGCCGGCTGGATACGCTGACCATGTCGCGAGAGGCGCTGATCGGCGAATGCGTGGCCATCGTACGGCGGCGTCTCGAAGATCCCGACATCGACGTGCGCAGCGTCGCCCGCATCGCGCTGGCGATCCAGGGCATCACCGATACGGATGCGCGCGCCATGCTGTGGTCGCCGATCACGCCGCAGACCGATATCGCCTTCGCCGACATACTCGAGGCCGAGTTCGGCATTCCCGCCACCATGGAAAACGACTGCAACATGATGGCGGTAGCGCTGCGCTGGCGCGATCCCGAACGCTACCGCGACGACTTCATCGCCATCCTGCTTTCCCATGGCATCGGCATGGGCCTGGTGCTGAAGGGCGAACTGTTCACCGGCACCCACTCCTCGGGTGGCGAGTTCGGCCACATGATCCACAGGCCCGGCGGCGCACTCTGCCGCTGCGGGCGGCGCGGCTGCGTCGAGGCCTATGCCGGCAACTATGCCATCTGGCGCAATGCCAAGCAGCTCGGCGAGGACACCGAGCCGGTCGCCGATGTCAGCGACGCGCAGATGCGGGCACTGGCCGCCACGGCGCGGGAACGGGCCGGACCGGAGCGCGAAGCCTACCGCAAGGCCGGTGAGGCCTTAGGTTATGGTCTCGGCAGCCTGTTCGCTCTCATCGACCCCGCCCCGGTTGCCATGGTCGGGGTCAGCGCTGCCGCCTTCGACCTGATCGAGCCGGCGCTGCGCGAGGCGATCGCCCAGACCGCCGGCGGCCAACACTCGAAATCGATCTCCTTCGACACCGAGCCGAACGAATTGCCTCTGATCCGCGAAGGCTGCGCCATGCGCGCGCTGACCTTTGTCGACCAGGAGATTTTCGCGCCGGGCGTGCAGGCAAAGGCCGGCGCTGGGAAGAACGTCGCCTGAGGACGACCAGTGCCAATGCAGAGCTATAAGAACCGACTTGGCGTAACATATTACCTGCCGGATTTCGGCCCGCCCGTTCGCTGGCTCATGACTGTCACGCCCGGGGATGCCGATTTGCCAACCTTGTACTATTTCGAATGCGACGGCGAGAATCTGGGCTGTCGGGCAATACACGTATACGCTGATGGGCGTATGTTCCTCGCATATCCCGGAGGCCTCGACGGCGATCTCTTGCCCGAGGGAGAACTGCCTATGGCGAAAGACGCCGGGGACGGCGACTTGCAAACCCGCGACATCACCAAAGTGGAGTTCGAGGCGCTTTGGTCTGTGCTGTCTCGCCTCCTGGAAGACCCGAGTGAATCCCGGACCGGCCCCTAGTCTTCCCTGATCGCGTAGCCCGCCCCGCGAATGGTGCGGATCACGTCGGGCATGCGGCCGTTGTTGACTGCCTTGCGCAGGCGGCCGACATGCACGTCCACCGTGCGCTCGTCGATGTAGATCGTCTCGCCCCAGACATTGTCGAGCAACTGGCTGCGCGAGAACACGCGGCCAGGGTGGCGCATCATGAATTCGAGCAGCCGGAACTCGGTCGGTCCGAGCCTGATCTCGCTCTTCTTGCGATAGACCCGGTGCGATTCACGGTCGAGCACGATGTCGCCGACCTTGAGCACGCTGGACAGCACCTCCGGCTTGGCACGGCGCAGCAGCGCCTTGACGCGGGCCATGAATTCCGGCGTCGAGAACGGCTTGACCAGATAGTCGTCGGCTCCGGTGGACAGGCCGCGAACCCGATCGCTTTCCTCACCCCGCGCCGTCAGCATGATGATCGGCAGCCGCTCGGTCTCGGGCCGCATGCGCAGGCGCCGGCAAAGCTCTATGCCGGACACCGCCGGCACCATCCAGTCGAGCACCAGAAGATCGGGCACATTCTCCTGAAGGCGAATCTCGGCCTCGTCGCCGCGGGTAACCACCTCGACCTGATAGCCTTCGGATTCCAGATTGTAGCGGAGGAGCACGCCAAGCGGCTCCTCGTCCTCCACCACCATGATGCGTGGCGCGATCATCGGCCTGTCACCTCTAGGGCAATTCCGGGAAAAGTGGGATCGGCTTTCCCTGGGGAATTGCGTGAAAACAAAGAGATAGAGCAGTTCAGCGTTTGTGGGAAACGATGAACCGCTCTAACCGTCAGGCCGCCGGCGCCGACATCGCCGTTTCGTCCTGCTTGGGACGGTTGGCCGGCAGCTGCGTACCGGTCAGCACGTAGTAGGCATTCTCGGCGATGTTGGTCACGTGGTCGCCGATGCGTTCGAGATTCTTGGCGCAGAACAACAGATGCGTGCAGGCGGTGATGTTGCGCGGATCCTCCATCATGTAGGTCAGGAGTTCGCGGAACACCGAGGTGTATTTGACGTCGATGCGCTCGTCGTCGTTGCGCAGCTTGGCCAGCGCCGCGGCGTCGCCCGCCGCGTATTCCTCGACGACGCCCTGCACCTGGATCAGCACCAGCTGCGCCATGGCGTCGATGGAATGCGACAGGTCGCGCGGCGTGGCCGAGAGGCCGACTGTGCCGACGCGCTTGGCGATGTTCTTGGCAAGGTCGCCGATGCGTTCGAGATCGCCGGCCATGCGGATAGAACCGACGACGTGACGCAGGTCGTCGGCCATCGGCTGCCGCTTTGCGATCAGCGTGATGGCGCGGTCGTCGAGTTCGCGCTGACGTGCGTCCATGATGGCGTCGTCGGAGACGACGCGCTGGGCGAGCGCGTTGTCGGAGTTCAGCAGCGCCTTGGTGGCGCCGCCGACCATCGAGCCGGCGAGATCGCCCATGTCGCTGATCAGCCGGCTGATCTGCCCGAGATCCTCGTCGAAGGCTGCGACTGTGTGTTCGGCCATGATCCTGGTCCTCGTATGCGTGCGATCAGCCGAAGCGGCCGGTGATGTAGTCCTGCGTGCGCTTCTCGCGAGGCGACGTGAAGATCTTCTCGGTGCGGTCGAACTCGACCAGTTCGCCCAGATACATGAAGGCTGTCTGCTTCGAGACGCGTGCCGCCTGCTGCATGTTGTGGGTGACGATGACGATCGTGTAGTCGGCCTGCAGTTCGTCGATCAGCTCCTCGATCTTGGCGGTCGACAGCGGATCGAGCGCCGAAGCCGGTTCGTCGAGCAGGATGACCTCCGGCTTCACCGCCACCGTGCGCGCGATACAGAGGCGCTGCTGCTGGCCGCCGGACAGGCTGAGGCCGCTGGCGTTGAGCTTGTCCTTGACCTCGGTCCACAGCGCGGCGCGCTTCAGCGCCTGCTCGACACGCCCGTCCATCTCGGACTTGCTGATCTTCTCATAGAGCCGGACGCCGAAGGCGATGTTCTCATAGATCGACATCGGAAACGGCGTCGGCTTCTGGAACACCATGCCGATCTTGGTGCGCAGCAGGTTGAGATCCTGCGAGCGGTCGAGGATGTTCTTGCCGTCGAGCAGCACCTGGCCTTCCGCGCTCTGCTTCGGGTACAGCTCGTAGATGCGGTTGAGCACGCGCAGCAGCGTCGACTTCCCGCAGCCGGACGGGCCGATGAAGGCGGTCACGCTGCGCTCGGGCAGGGACAGGTTGATGTCCTTCAGCGCCTTCGACTGGCCATAGTAGAAATTGAGGTTCCTGACCTCGATCTTGGCTTTCTCGACGACCACTTCGGGCGTGTTCAATTCGGTGGACAACATCGGTTTCATCTGTCCTCTCTGCGTCCGGTAAGGCTGCGGGCGAAGATGCTCAGCCCGAGAACCGTAAGGGTGATTATGAGTGCGCCGGTCCACGCCAGTTGCTGCCATTCCTCATAGGGGCTGAGAGCGAACTGGAAGATGGTGACAGGCAGGCTGGCCATGGGTGCGTTGAGGTTGCTGGACCAGAACTGATTGTTGAGCGCGGTGAAGAGCAGCGGCGCTGTCTCGCCGGAGATGCGGGCGATGGCCAGCAAGATGCCGGTGACGATGCCGGAAAGTGCGGCGCGATAAGCGACCGAGCGGATCACCACCCAGCGCGGCGCTCCGATGGCGGTGCCGGCCTCGCGCAGGGCGTTCGGCACCAGGTTGAGCATGTCCTCGGTGGTGCGCACCACGACCGGGATGACCAGAATGGCCAGCGCGACGGCGCCGGCGATCGCCGAGAAGTGCCCCATCGGCCGGACCATCAGTTCGTAGACGAACAGACCGATGATGATCGAGGGCGCAGACAGAAGGATGTCGTTGATGAAGCGCACCACCGTGGTGAGCTTCGAGAAGCGGCCGTATTCGGCCATGTAGGTGCCGGCCAGCACACCGATCGGCGTGCCGACGATGATGCCGATGATGGTCATCACGATGCTGCCGTAGATGGCGTTGAGCAGGCCGCCGGCATCGCCGGGCGGCGGCGTCATTTCCGTGAAGACCGCAAGATTGACCCCTGAAAGGCCCTTGTAGAGCAGCGCGCCGAGGATCAGCGCCAGCCAGGCGAGGCCGATGCCGGCCGCGATGACGCACAGCGTCATCATCACGGCATTCTTCCTCTTGCGGCTCTGGTGAAGCGATGCGGCAGTCGACATCGGTCAGGCTCCGGTGCGGGCGTCGATGCGCATCAGCATGTAGCGGGCGATGGCAAGGATCAGGAAGGTGATGATGAACAGGATCAGGCCGAGCGCCACCAGCGAGGAGGTGTAGAGATCGCCGACGGCTTCGGTGAATTCGTTGGCGATGGTGGCCGAGATGGTCGTCGCCGGAGCGAACAGCGACGTCGAGATGCGGTGCGCGTTGCCGATGACGAAAGTGACCGCCATCGTCTCGCCGAGCGCGCGCCCGAGAGCCAGCATGACGCCGCCCATGATGCCGATGCGGGTGTAGGGAATGACAACCCGGCGTGTGACCTCCCAGGTCGTGCAGCCGATGCCATAGGCCGATTCCTTCAGCACCGATGGCACGGTGTCGAAGACGTCCTTGGTGATCGAGGTGATGAAGGGCAGGATCATGATGGCCAGGATCATCGCCGAGGTCAGCAGGCCGATGCCGTAGGGAGGTCCGGCGAAGAGGCTGTTGAGGCCCGGAATGCCGTGAAAGACGCTGATGATGAAAGGCTGCACCGTCGTCTGCAGGAACGGCGCCAGCACGAACAGGCCCCAGATACCGTAGATGATGGAAGGAATGCCGGCCAGCAGCTCCACCGCCATGCCGATCGGGCGCCGCAGCGGGCGCGGGCAAAGCTCGGTGAGGAAGATGGCTATGCCGATGCCGAGCGGCACGGCGATCAGGATGGCGATCGCGGAAGTGATGATGGTGCCGTAGATCGGCGCCAGCGCGCCGAACTTCTCCGTCACCGGGTTCCAGCTTTCCGTGGTGATGAAGGAGAAGCCGAAGGTCGACAGTGCCGGCCAGGCGCCGACGATGAGCGAGATGGCGACACCGCTAAGCAGCACCAGCACCAGAATGGCCGCGGCGCGGGTCAGGCCATGAAAGATCGCATCGGTAAACGCGAACCGTCGCACCGTCGCGTCACGTGAACCACGAATGGCTGGCAAGGCTTCCTGGACAGCGCTCATCTCAAGCTCGGCTTCCTGTGTTGAAGAAAAAGGAGCGCCGCGGGCGCGGCGCTCCTTCGCAAGACATTACTCGCCGGCGTAGACGGGCTTGCCGTCGGCCTTGATGTCGGCCTTCCACGAGGCCTTGATCAGATCGACGACGCTGTCGGGGATCGAGACATAGTCGAGCGCCTTGGCGGTTTCCTTGCCGTCCTTGTAGGCCCAGGCGAAGAACTTCAGCGCTTCGCCGGTGGCAGCCGCGTCATCCGGAGCCTTGTGGATCAGAACCCAGGTCGAGGCCGCGATCGGCCAGGTCGCGTCGCCCGGCTCGTTGGTGATGATGACGTTGAAGTTCTTCGAGCCCTTGAAATCGGCATTCGAAGCGGCCGCGCCAAAGGATTCGAGCGACGGCTCGACGACCTTGCCGGCGGCATTCAGCATCTTGGAATAGGACAGGTTGTTCTGCTTGGCGTAGGCATATTCGACGTAGCCGATGCCGCCGTCGGTCTGCTTGACGGTGTTGGCAACGCCTTCGCTGCCCTTGGCGCCGACGCCGGTCGGCCATTCGACGGCCGTGTCCGAACCAACCTTTTCCTTCCAGTCGGGCGAGAGCTTCACGAGGTAGTCGGTGAAGTTGAAGGTCGTGCCCGAACCGTCCGAACGGTGAACAACGGCGATCGCGGTCGACGGCAGCTTCAGGTCGGGGTTCAGCGCCTTGATGGCGGCGTCGTCCCAGGTGGTGATGGCGCCGAGATAGATCTGCGCGATCGTCTTGCCGTCGAGGACGAGTTCGCCCGGCTTCACGCCCGAGAGGTTGACGATCGGCACGATGCCGCCCATCACCATCGGGAACTGCACGAGGCCGTTCTTTTCGAGGTCGGCGTCGGACATCGGCTTGTCGGTGGCGCCGAAGGTCACGGTCTTGGCGATGACCTGCTTGATGCCGCCGCCGGAGCCGATCGACTGGTAGTTGAGGCCGATGCCGGTATCCTTCTTGTAGGTGTCGGCCCACTTGGCGAACACCGGATAGATGAAGGTCGAGCCGGCGCCGGAAAGGTCAGCTGCCATTGCTGCGGAAAGGGTGAAGGTAGACGCTGTAGCCATTGCAATCGCAACGGCCGCCGAGCGGATGAAATGTCTCATGTGGCCTGCTCCTGTTCGGAAGATGGTCTCTCGGCGCCATTGCTTACCAGCGCCCGCTGAGGCCAATAGCCTTCGATTATTACAGTCGCATGACAGTTTCATGTCAGCCCGGTAACGCGTTGCCGGAGCCCGAAAAGACGGCTGTGACCGGCACTGGCGACATGGCCCATGTTTGCCCTCTGAATCAGTGAGTTGAGCCGTCTGGAGCTCCCGCACATCCCTGGATTCGGGAGCACGTCTTCGATGAAGAAAATCCGGACGGGAGCGCGTTGCTCAAGGCCAGAGCGTGTCGTGGCCGGGCCATCGCCAAAAACAGGTCCGTTGGGGTAGAGTGACGCTGTTCCATGCTGGCGGTCGCTGCTCCCGCCCGTAACTGGGAAGAGCGGAATTCGATGAGGCTATTGTCCCGGCTGGGCACCGCCATTGATATGGTGCGATCGCGCCATAGTCTTCGCACGCGGAGGTAGCAGCCGGTCCCGCTGATTCCACCGGATTTGCTTCTTCGGGCCGAGGCCCGGCGAGGTGGAGCTATCCTGCGTTGCGCTGGATCTGGCGGCTGGCCCCCACCCAGCGCTCGACCTTTTCAAGCAGCGCCCTTGGACTGATCGGCTTGGGCAGGTAGTCGTCCATGCCCGCCTCCAGGCACCGTTCGCGATCGCCCTTGAGCGCATGCGCGGTGACGCCGACGATCGGCACATGCGTGCCCGTCCCCTCCTCCAGCCGCCGGATCGCGGCCGTCGCCTCCAGCCCGCTCATCTCCGGCATCGAGACATCCATCAGGATCATGCACGGATTGAGCTTGCCAAAGGCGTCGAGCGCCTTGCGGCCGTTGCTGACGATCTCGAACCCGAAACCGGTTTCGCCAAGGATCTGGGTGAAGACCATCTGGTTCACTTCATTGTCCTCGGCCACGAGGATATCCAGCCTCTGCCCACCGCCGCCTGCGGCCGCCACCCTGGGGCGGACCGGCGGTGGCTGCAGCTGCGCGCGCTGTTCGGACGGCGCCAATGGCGGATGCCGGGCAAGGTCGGGCCCCTCGCCCGCGGCCTGCTGGGCATGGCCCACGCTGGCATGGCGATGGCGCTGGATGGTTGCCACGAGGGTCTCCAGCAGCACCGACGAGCGTGCCGGTTTGATCAGCTGTGCGTCGATGCCGAGATCGCGGTAGCTGGTGTTGGCGAGTGACTGGTCGACCGAGGTCAGCATGATGATCGGCGTGTCGGCGAGGCCTGCCGTGCTGCGTACGGCCCGCGCCATTTCGGCGCCCGTCATGCCCGGCATCTGGTAGTCGAGCACGACACAGTCGACCGGTACGCCATAGGCTGCGGCGGCGATCAGCACCTTGAGGCCCTCGGCGCCGCTCTCGGCCGCGCAGGAATCGAATGTCCAGGACGTCATCTGCTCGGTCAGGATGGCGCGGTTGACGGCATTGTCGTCGACGATCAGCACGCGCGCGCCGGTCACGTCCACCGGCATGATGCGCTGGCCGTTCTGCTGAGCGGCGCTGGGCAATGTCACGGTGAACCAGAAGGTCGAACCCTTGCCCTCGGCGCTTTCCACACCGATGCTCCCGCCCATCAGCTCGACCAGCCTCGAGGTGATGGCAAGACCGAGCCCAGTGCCCTCGTGCCGCCGTGTCGAGGAAGTATCGACCTGGCTGAATTTCTCGAACACCAGCTTCAGCTTTTCCTCGGGAATGCCTATGCCGGTGTCGGTCACTGAGATGGTCAGGGTGGTGCCGGTCGGTACCCGCTCACCGGTCACGTCGACCAGCACATGGCCCTCGTCGGTGAACTTGACCGCATTGCCGAGCAGGTTGGTGACGATCTGCCTGATACGGCCGACGTCTCCGACAAACAGGCTCTCTAGCCGCGGCTCGATGCGCACGATCAGCTCGAGGTCCTTTTCCTTGGCGCGTGTCGACACCAGCGTCGCGACGTCCTCGATCGCCTCGGCGAGATTGAACGGAGCGGGGTCGAGCACCAGCTGGCCGGCGTCGATCTTGGAGAAGTCCAGGATGTCGTTGATGATGGTGAGCAGTGCGTTGCCCGACTTGACGATGATGTCGGTGAACGTCTTCTGCTTCGGATCGAGATTGGATTTGGCAAGCAGTTCGGCCATGCCGAGCACGCCGTTCATCGGCGTGCGGATCTCGTGGCTCATATTGGCGAGGAATTCCGACTTGGCGCGGTCGGCGAGCACGGCGCGCTGGCGCGCCTCGCTGAGCTCAGCCTCGCGCATCTTCAATTCAGTGATGTCGGTGGTCGAACCGATCAGGTAGAGCGACCCGTCGGAAGCGATCATCGCGCCCTTGCGCGCGAACTGATGCCGCACGCTGCCGTCGGCTAGCCGCACCGTCTCCTCGATCTCCTGGGTCTCGCCGGTGCGCAGCACGGCGAGATCGCCGGCCACGAAGGCCTCGCCGTCCGGCCCGAAAATCTCGACGTCGGTCTTGCCGATCGCGTCCTTCTGGCTGAAGCCGGTAAGATCGCACCAGCCCTTGTTGACGTAGAACTGCCTGAGGTCGGAGCGTTTGGCATAGATCGACACCGGCACGTTGTCGATCAGGCTGCGGAACACCTCGTTCTCGCGCATGCTTTCTTCCAGCGCCCGCTCGCGCGCCTTGACCTCGGTGATGTCAGTGCTGGACCCGACCAGATGCACCGACCCGTCCGTCGCCACCAGGCGGCTCTTGCGGGTCATCAGTTGCCGGACCGTGCCGTCGCGGTGGGTGACAGGCTCCTCGACCTCACGCACATTGCCGGTCGCCACCACACCGGCGTCGTCACGGCTGAAGCTTTCCGCCTCGCCCACGCCGAACAGCTGGCGATCGGTGCGGCCGACGACGTCTTCCTTGGCAAGGCCCGTTATCGCGCACCAGGCCTTGTTGACGAATTCGATGCTCAGGTCCTGCGCCTTGATGAAAGCGGCGACCGGCAACTCGTCCATGACGTGGCGGAAGAGATCGATCTGCCGCATCGAATCGCGCAGCGCCGCCTCGCGGCTCTTGATGTCGGTGATGTCGACGCGCACGCCGATGAACGTGCCGTCATCGGTGCGCATGTCGTAGACCTGATGCCAGCTGCCGTCGGGATTGACACGCTCGAACGATGCGCTGGGCAAGCGGCATCGCTTCAGGATGCCATCGGCCCACCGGTCGGGATCCCTGTCATAGAGGATGTCGAGGTCCGCATCGCCACTCTGGCGGAAATATCCCGCCGCATGTCCGTACTCCAGCGCCTCGCGGAATGTGCGGCCCGGTTGCCAGACCGGCTTCAGTTGCGGGAGCGCGTCCTGCATCTTGTGATTGGCAAAGACGAAATTGTCATCACGGTCGTAGATGATCACGCCGGCAGGCAGCGATTCCAGAACGCTGGCGAGATGCCGGCGCGCATTCTGCGCCTCGGCTTCGCGGTTTTTCATGTCGGTGACGTCGACATAGGAGATGAGCCGCTTGCCGCCGGCGAGCGGCGCCAGCGACGCCACCAGGGTGCGTCCGTCATTGTGCGGCATCTCCCTGGAGCCCGCGACACCGGCCCTCACCTCGGCTTCACGCCCGGCAATGTGGCGCTCCCAGGCGACGTCATCGGCGCCGAAGGAATCGATCGAACGGCTGGCCTCCATCAGGTCGCGGAAACTGGAACCTACGCTGGCGCGGCGCGGGTCGATCTTCCACAGCTGGTAGAAGGCCCGGTTGATGACCTCGGCGCGCAGATCCGCGTCGAGCAAGACGACGCCGATCGGCATCGAATCGAACATCGTGCCGATATCGGTGAGATTGCCGGAGGATGCGTCTCCCCCGCGCCGCTCCGCCGTGTCCTCGACGGCGCCTGCCGGTGCCGCGGCGCCAAGCCCCGCCGGTCCGCGCGCGCCGATTGCTTCGTCCGCTTCCGCCATGCTGTCCCCACCCCGAAAATCAAGGCCGAACCCTCCCTCCGCGGTTCGTCGGCGGAATGTGCCGCAGAAGCATTAACGATCCGCTAACCTTAACGGCGCAACCGACCGGCTTCTCCTGCGTTATTCCGTCCGGTTGTCGGGCGGGCCAAGGCCGCGTTATAAGCCCGGGTAGGGGTGTTTCATGCTTGGACGAATTGGGCCTTTCCTGGTGGGCGTCGCGTTGCTTTTCGGCAGCGGCTGTACGCGTAGCTATGACGGCACCGTCATCATCCCGCGGCCGCTTGACGCCAGGCGGTTCTGGGACCGGCCGCCACCCAATGTCGACTATCAGCAACCAGCCGACAATGGCGCCTTTCCGGTGACGCCACAGCCGCCCGAGCGTTTTTCCGAAAACAGGCCCGCCAAACCCGCCTTGCAGAGACGGCGTTCGACGAGATCGTCGATGCCGTCCGCGCCGCCGCCGGATTCTGAGAAACAACTGGCGTGCAAGAATGTCAGCGCACCGGGCCAGCGGGTCCGCATGGTCTGCGATTAAAGCCCGAAGAGCAGCCATATCGCAGGCAAGACACGACAGCCGGATATCGCCCGACAGCCGTATGTCTCCGCTAGAGCGACGCCGCTCCCTTCTTGGGTTCCTTCGCTCCCAGACGGTCGAGTGCGAGACGGACCTCTCGCAGATCGCCTTGCCAGCCGTCATCATCGCCCATCGGACTCTCCGAAGCGGCCCTTTGCAAGCCGCGCGCCTCCGATTCGATGTCGCGCAACTCGGCGATCTTCTGATCGCGGGTCAAAGAACCGTCTTCGACAATCTCCAGAACCCGCATTTCCCTGAACGTGGCCATGGCGTTCCTCCTGGCTGTTGTCGATCACAACGTCGGGAGCAGGCCCCCGTTCCAATGCGTCGGACTGAAGTCGGCGATGGTCATTGCGAGGGGAAGAAGGCGGGGCCGACCACGCGGACGGAACGCTTGGTGGCATCGACCGAACCATGTTGAGCGGCGCCCGGAGCTTCGCCGACAGGCTCCCCGATTGCCGCGACACTGCCGAGATCCGGCTTTGACTGCGGCAGCGGGATGATGGCATTGGCCATGTTCGTGGGCGTCACCGTCCGCGCCCTCAATTCGGCGACCCGCTGGTAGTAGCGTTTGATGTCGCACGCTTTGAAATCGGCATTGTCACGATAGCGGAAGGCGGTCGGCAGTTCGGTGTAGGGTTTGCGCGTATCAAGCGCCACCATCTTTTCGGTCTCCAGACTGGCATCCCCCAGCGTATAGAGATCGACGGCCGGATCAGCGCAGATGTAACGGCACTGATCGGCCATGTCCTTGATGTCGCCGCCGGTGGCGAACTGCGACTTCGGAGCGGGGAAGAAGTATCCGTCCGAGAGCCGCACGCAGAAAAGCATCGTGCCGCCGCCGATCAGGGAGCCCGCTTCGGACTGGGCCTTCGATGCCCCGCGCGCGTCCTTTGCTCCAGGCGAACAGCCGAGCGCCGCGAACCGCGCCTGAAGACCGGACAGGTCTCGGCCGGAAACGGACGCCATCTGGCGCTGCACCTGCACGCGGTTGCGGGCAAGGTCGGCGCAAGCGTTGAAGAAGCCGCCCGCGGCGCTTTGCGCTGTGCATTTACGCTGCCTCTCCAGACCTTGGATCGCCATGAGCTGGCGGCGCAGTTGCGCGAGTTCCGGACTGGCGCCCCCGGCGTGGCCCGCAGAGATCAACTGGCTCTTGACCGCCTCGCAACTATCGGCCCGGGAAGATGTCGAGCCGAGCGTAAGGCTGGCCCCTACGGCGAGCATGCTTGTGATGAGGAACCAGAAACGGGTCATCGGGCCGACTTGGTCCTTTTTGATGCCGATAGTCTGAATTCACATTCTTTGGTCAGGCAATATTTATATAGATGAGCCATTCCTAATATCCGATGAAGTCGATCCGGAAAGGCTTTGATCTGGTGAAATATAATTGCCCTGTAAATTCGATATTACATTTTTATTTCAAGATTGAGACGACACGAAAATACCATGGCCGCGCGGGCGGTTGCTGCCGAAGAAGGTGCTTGCATCGCGTCGCTGGCCGCAGGCAGGCTTGGGGCCGGAACAAGCGATCAATCCGCCGTTACCGCTGTCCGGTACTGAAACCTTTGCCCGGCTGCCACGTTGAAAGGCAAAGGAGAACGCAGATGTCGATCCATTTCACGGTATCGGAACTGACACGGAACCTTTTTCATTCCCTCGGGCTGGATCACGAGCGCGCACCGCGGTCCCTCAATCCCGAAGAGAAGCTGTTGCTGGAATGCTATCTGGCCGGTCAAATTCCGGAATCGGCCTGGAGCGACTATGTTTTCGAGACACCGAGCCTGGCGCGGCACGCCGAGGCGCGGCGGTCGAGCCACTGATCGGCCGGTAGAACACTTCGAAGAGTGTCACGCAGTAATCATGCGGACCCTCGCCGGCCCGGCAAGCAGGCTTGCCCGCGAATTGTCGCTTGCGTGGACAAGATCAATGCTTGGGGGAAATGAACTGCAGCGTGAAAACGTTGCCGCCTATTCCCTGCGAAAGCGTCGGTGAGAAATCAAGTGGCGTGCAATTCTTCACGGCGGCAATCGCCGCGTCGATGAACGATTTCCGTGCCTTCTCATCGCCGGCAACTTTCGCGGCGGTCACCCTCGGTGGACCAATCAGCGTGCCGTCGCGCTTGAAGCTGAAACTCAGGGTCACGGTCGAAGTCCCCGCATCATCAGGCGGTGTCCAGCACGCCTGGATCGCGGTCCCGACATCGTCCATGCTCTTGAGCGGCGCTGCACTCGACGGGAAGACGGTGGCCGCCCACATCGAGCCTGCAATCACCGCTCTGCTAATCACCGGCCCCCTAATCTTCAGTCTGGCAACGCCTGTCATCACGAACCCTCATCTCCGCGGCCAACGGGCAATGCGCGCCCGCTACCTTGATGGATGCTAGGGCCGACACAGGCGATGGCAATATGCCTCGCCAAAAGTTGCTGCTGATCGCGGGGCTGCCGCTTCCGATATGTCGCCCTAGCCCGGGATTTCGGCCCTGCCGGAAACAAAAAGGCCGGCGCTGGGCCGACCTTTCCTATCACCTCGACATTGCGCCAGTACATCCGTGGTCGCCAGCCGGAAGTGAATTGGCTCCAGTAGACAGGCTATTGGTAAACGAAACCTTAACGACCCTGCGCTAGTCGAGAAATCTGATCTTCTTGAAAGCCATCATCTCGCCCATGACGTTGCCGCTGCCGTCGACCTGCTGCCCCTGCCCGACCGTGACCGCCACACGCTTTCCCTTATAGCGTGACGGCATCGCTGTCTGCTCGTTCCAGCTCTTACATTCGGGCGCGGCACACAGGCCGACCTGTTCGGCCTTGTTGCGGTCCAGAATGGTGAGGTAGCAGTTGTCGCCGCATTCGAAACCTCGAATGGTGCCGGTAATCGTCCTGTCCCTGGCAAGGGACGGGACGCATTGTGCCACGACAAACACCGCGATAGCGACGGCCAGGGTCAAGGATTGTTGCTTCATTCCGATAGCCTGCTCTAACAACCCTTGCGATGCAAGAATGCGTCCGGTGGAAATCCCCTGCCGCTCCAGGACGGCCTCTGCTTTACCGCGAGAGGGCCCAGGGCTAGGCGACGGCTCTAAGCCTGGGCGCCTCCAGCGTGCCTTCCCCTCCGCATTCGGCGCATGCCGCGGTTCTGCCGGGGCAACCGGTCTGATGCGTACCTTGCGGACAGCAATGCCCTTTCGAGTCGCACCATCTCGCACAATCGAAAACCTTGCCGCCGCCATGGCAACGCGGGCATGTCATCTTCACTGAGGTCATTGCACTCTACTCGACCCAAAATCCGCGCTGCCGCGGACACCGTCCCCAGATCGCAAGTAACAGAGATTGCTACGCTTTCAAGCGTCGCCGCCTGACTTAAATTGGGTGTATCCCGGCATTCGAAATCCCCAGGCTCCCGCAAACTTTGCCGACCCTTTCCGGGTCAATGCGGCCGCTGCGGTTGCTTGTCTGAAGGTTATTCTATGAGTGCGAGAAATGACCTGGGCCTGTCCCGGCGCGGCAAGAGAAATCGGACCCGCGGCATAGGAACATCTTGCCCGAGTCAGTTGAAACTCTTCACCATGACGTGATTTGCTCCGCGGCAATCTGGGGAACTTCGCGCTACCCGCCGCGGGCACAGACGGATATCCTTCTCTTCAGCTGCGCTTTGCCGCCCCGGTAGGTAACTCTCATGCTTTCTGTCGCGCTCAACCGTATCCTGTCTTGGGGTTGGCCGGCCATGGGCATCCTGGCCATCGTTTCCCTGAGCCAGATGCTGCTGGGGCTGGGCTCGATGCTTTTGGGACTTCTCCGGCTGATGGGAGTCCTTGGCTGGGCGGAACACAACCGGCTGTTTCTGGCGTGTATCCTTGCCGCGCTGGCCGCGCTGGCATGGTTCGTCGTGTTCCTTGCAATGGCGCGCCGAAGGAAACGGCTTCCAAAATCCCTGACCAAGTGGAGATGGCTGATGGACATTCTGGACCGCCTTACCAACCGGGCCGAACTTGAACGCCGCCTGGCGCAAGAGGTGGAAGCGGTCTTCGTCGATGCCGAGGCGCTGGCCGCCCAACTCAAGGCCAAGGTGGTGGGCCAGGACCGCATATGTGACGATCTGGCGGCACAGATCCGCCGCCGCCTCGCACTCACACAACGCGGCAAGCCGATCGGTGTCTTTCTATTTGCCGGCCCTCCCGGCACAGGCAAGACCTGGCTTGGCAAAGTGCTGGCGGAAGCGCTGGGCAGGAAATTGATCCATATCGACATGGCGCAACATTCGAACGGCGTTTTCGGCGCATCGTCACTTTTTGGCGCTTCCAAAGGGTATATCGGCTCGCGGACTTACGGGAGCCTGACCGCGGCGCTCCAGGACACGCCGGACGCGGTCGTCCTGTTGGACGAGATCGAAAAGGCGCATGACGATATTCACAAGAAGTTCCTGACCGCCTGGAACGACGGCTTTGTCACCGAAAATTCCGACGGCAAGCACATTCCGACGATCCGCAATATATTTGTCTTGACCACCAACGCGGCTGTGGATGCCCTCGCGGACCTGTCCAAGCAATACGCCAATGACCCTGACGCGCTGCGCTCCGGTGCCGTCAGCGCCCTGCGCAATGCCGGATTTGCCCCGGAAGTGCTGAACCGCATCGACCGGATTTTCGTTTTCGAGCCGTTGTCCGGCCTCGATGTCGCCCGTGTCGCCGCCTTGGAAATCGAGCAGATGATCGCCGGTTACGGGCTGACCGTTGCTCAGGGCGGCATCGATCCGCAGGTTCTGCTGGACTTGATGAACCGGCAAAAGAAGATGGGCCACAGCGCCTCGTCCCGGGATCTGACAAGGGCGATTGAGGAATCCCTGGCCGACAGCCTGATCGCCGCCAAGCAGAACGGGGCCAGGGCCGTCTCGATCGTTCAGGGCGATCAGGGGATCACCGCCGAACCCGCAGAGGCCGACGATGCCGCGATCGAGGGATCGCAAGCATGAGCGAGCCGAACCTTCTGGCGCAGGCCGAACCGCGTGCCCGGAAGGGCGAACACGGTCTGCGCCACCGCGGTTCAGGATTGCGCAATCTCACCATCGCCGCCTCGTTCCTCACACTGGCGGCCGTGGCCGCACCGCTGCTGTTGCCCCAGCCCGCCGATACTGACCATTCGTCCGCCGCCCCGCCATCTCACACCGTTTCGTCGCCTGCGCAGCCCGGGCCAGCCAACGCGCATGGCGATCCGTCACAAGACACGACTGTCCCTGCCGCACAGACGCAGGCGGCCGCACCCGATCAGCCTGCTGGAACGATCCCCGTCTCGCCCGGTGTGCTGGTCAAGATCAACAGGCACAACCGTTTCAGCCAGGGGCAGGACTGGCCCATTGCGATCACGATCATCTCGCCGCCCACGCACGGCACGGTCTCCATCCAGGACGGGACGGCGCCGATCACGTACCATGACGGGGTGATGCGGATGAGCGCCGTGAAGCAGGTGTTCTACAAGTCGGACCCAGGCTACACCGGCGTCGACACATTCACCTACAAGCGGGTCAGCGAGGATGAAGCCGACCCTCTGAACGCGCGCACCTATACGATGACCGTCTACGTGAAATAGCTAGCCGGGAAGGCCGGCGAGATACGCGCGTTGAAATCCGTCAGCTGCAAGCGGTTGGGAAGCTTGGTACGCCCAAGGGGAATCGAACCCCTGTTCCCGCCGTGAGAGGGCGGTGTCCTGACCGCTAGACGATGGGCGCGCTCAAGAACCGGCTACATAGGCTGGCGGCCGGCAAAAAGCAACGGGGGGTCGGCCGCTTTGCGGACTTTGTCCGAAGGCGCGGATCAGCCGCGCCGTTTCGGCTCGATCAGGTCCCACAGATTGCCATGGAGATCGGCGAAAACCGCGACCGTGCCATAGGGCTCGAAGCGAGGCGCCTCGCGGAATTCGACGCCCTTTTCCAGCATCGCCTGGTGGTCACGGGCGAAATCCTCGGTTTCGAGAAAGAGAAAGACCCGGCCGCCGGTCTGGTTGCCGATGCTTTTTCGCTGCGCCTCGTCGGACGCTTCGGCAAGAAGCAGCCGGGCGCCCTGCCCGTTGGCCGGCGCCACCGTCACCCAGCGCTTGCCGCCGCCGAGATCGACATCCTCGAGCAGCACGAAACCCAGGCTCCCGACATACCAGGCGATCGCTTCGTCATAGTCGGCAACGACAAGCGCCACGGTCGCGACACGGCGATGTTCGGCAAACCCGGTCATGTCAGCGGCAAACCTGTCTGTGCACCGCCGCCCGCCTATTTGTTGCGGATCGCGAACTGGCCGATCAGGCGGCGCCCGGCGATGTCGTAGAGGAAGATGGCGCGGCTGCCGTCGGCCAGTTCGGCGTCGATCGAAAGGCGGTCGCCCGAAAGCGACTGGCTGACCACCTTGGCGCCGACCGGCAACACGATGTCGCCGCTGGCAAGCTCACCCGGCGGTGTCTGGACATCGCCCGAAAGCGGCGGGTTGGCCGGGGGCGCCTTGCGGGCTTTGTAGACAATCGCCGCGATCACCACCATAAGAGCCAGGAAGAGAAGGCCTAGATTGACGGCCATGAAGCGGACGAGCTTGCCGCGCAGCTTGTCGACCTCGGGGTCAAGCGGCTTTTCCTGTTCGTCATCGGCATCGGGCCGGGCCATGGCAAATATTCCGGAATGGTTTTTCGATGAGCGCTCATAGCGAAGAGGCCCCTCAATTGATAGAGGACGAAATGATGGAGGCCGAACCGACCGTGCTGGTGACGGACGCGGAAGCGGCCGGCCAACGGCTCGATCAATGGTTGGCGGCCCGGCTTGGGCCCGATCTGTCGCGCAGCCGCGTACAGATGCTGATCCGGCAGGGCGCCGTCATGGTCGATGGCAAGCCGGTCGAGGAAACCAAGCGCAAGATGAGCGCCGGCGAGAGCGTGTCGGTTGTCATGCCTGAGCCGGAGCCGGCGCAGCCGCGGGGCGAGGACATCACGCTCGACGTGCTCTATGAGGACAGTGCACTGATCGTCATCAACAAGCCGGCGGGCCTCGTCGTCCATCCGGGCGCCGGCAACTGGACCGGCACGCTGGTCAACGCGCTGATCCACCACTGCGGCGACAGCCTGTCGGGCATTGGCGGCGTGCGCCGTCCGGGCATCGTGCACCGTCTCGACAAGGAGACCAGCGGCGTCATGGTGGTGGCCAAGACCGACCGCGTCCACAAGGCGCTGTCGGAAGCCTTCGCCGACCACGGCCGGACCGGTGACCTCGAGCGCGCCTATCTGGCGCTGGTCTGGGGCATACCGCAGCGGCCGACCGGAACGGTCGATGCCCCGCTTGGCCGCGCCGCCGACCGGGTGCGCCGGGCCGTGGTGCCGGATGGGCGCGACGACGCCCGCCATGCCGTCACCCACTTTGCCGTCCAGGAGCAGTTCGGCGAACGGCAGCGCGAATTCGCCACCGCGAGCCTTGTGGAATGCCGGTTGGAAACCGGCCGCACCCACCAGATCCGCGTCCACATGGCCCATATCGGCCATCCCGTCATCGGCGACCCCGACTATGGCCTCGCCTTCCGCACCAAGGCCAACCGGCTGCCTGAACCCCTGAAAAGTCAGGTCAAGGCATTTTCCCGCCAGGCCTTGCATGCCTGGCTCCTTGCATTTCGCCACCCGGATACCCATTTACCGATGAGGTTTGAGGCGCCGATACCGGGGGACATGGAGGAACTCGTCGGCGGCTTCCGCAATCTCTGAACCTGCCATCAAAAAACCTGACTGGCATTGTTCACTTCAGCGTGACGCACTGTTTAGCGTTGAACAAATGCCTGTCTTTTCTGGTTTTGTTCCTGTATAAGATCGGATGTCGCGAGCGAGCCTTTTGGTGCTTGCGTCACATGCCCGCCGCGTTTCGGGGGCATCACTCCAATAGAGAGGGGGCGCTATCATGGCCCAGTCACTACCCAGTATCGTTTCCGGTGAAGGCGGCCTCAGCCGCTATCTGGAAGAAATCCGCCGCTTTCCGATGCTTCAGCCGCAGGAAGAGTACATGCTCGCCAAGCGTTATGCCGAGCATGAGGACACATCCGCCGCGCACAAGCTCGTCACCAGCCATCTCAGGCTCGTCGCCAAGATCGCCATGGGCTATCGCGGCTACGGCCTGCCGATCGGCGAGGTGATCTCGGAAGGCAATGTCGGCCTGATGCAGGCCGTCAAGAAATTCGAACCCGAGCGCGGCTTCCGCCTCGCGACATACGCCATGTGGTGGATCAAGGCCTCGATCCAGGAATACATCCTGCGCTCGTGGAGCCTGGTCAAGATGGGCACGACCGCCAATCAGAAGCGCCTGTTCTTCAACCTGCGCAAGGTGAAGGGCAAGATCCAGGCGCTGGACGACGGCGACCTCAAGCCCGACCAGATCGCCGAGATCGCCACGCGTCTCAATGTGTCCGAAGCCGAGGTGGTGTCGATGAACCGCCGCCTGTCGGGCGATGCCTCGCTCAACGCGCCGATCCGCGCCACCGAAGGCGAGTCCGGCGAATGGCAGGACTGGCTGGTCGACGACCATGAGAGCCAGGAAGAAATGCTGATCGAGCAGGACGAGCTGGAAAACCGGCGCGGCATGCTGTCGGGCGCCCTTGCGGTGCTCAACGATCGCGAGCGGCGCATCTTCGAGGCACGTCGCCTCGCCGAGGAGCCGCTGACGCTGGAAGAACTGTCGGCCGAGTTCGACATCAGCCGCGAGCGCGTGCGTCAGATCGAGGTGCGCGCCTTCGAGAAGGTGCAGGACGCGGTCAAGGCTGCCGCCAAGCGCCAGACCCAGGCGCTGCGCACCATCGAGGCACAGCCGGCGGCGTAAAGCCGGGTTCGGCTACAAAACAGAAGGCGGCGCCAGGAAACCGGCGCCGCCTTTTTTGCGATGCCAGCAATTGGCGAAACCCGCGCGACAGCCCTTTCTCTCCGTCACTCTACGGGGAGAAATGTCCGGCAGGACAATGAGGGGCAGCGCCAATATCGCGGGCTTGTCACCAGCAGCGGGACGATCACAACAAGCGTCAGCGCCGCCCCTCATCCGGCTGCCGCCACCTTCTCCCCGTATAGTGACGGGGAGAAGGGACTGATCGCGCAGCACCGCGCCTTCACAACCCATCCAGCGGAAACTTCAGATACCGCCTTCCATTGGCTTCCGGCTCTGGCAGCCGGCCGCCGTTCATGTTGACCTGCAGAGCATGCAGGATCAGCCGCGGCATCGGCAGCGTCCGGTCGCGCGCCTCGCGCAAGGCGACGAACTCGGCTTCGTCGCGCGCGGCCACAAGATGGATGTTGGTCGCCTTCTGCACGGCCACCGTGCTTTCCCACAAGGGTTCGCGGCCGCCGGCCTGGTAGTCATGCCCGACGAAGACGCGGGTCTCGTCCGGCAACGCCAGAATGTCCTGGATCGAGCGCCAGAGCCGCGTGGCGCTGCCGCCGGGGAAATCCGCCCGCGCCGTGCCGCTGTCGGGCATGAACAGCGTATCATGGACGAAGGCGGCATCGCCGACCACATAGGTGATCGATGCCAGCGTATGTCCAGGCGAGAAAAGCACCTTGACCGGGATGGTTCCGATCCGGAAGGTCGCGCCTTGCGCGAACAGCCTGTCCCATTGCGAGCCGTCGGCCGGAAAATCCGGCCAGTTGTAGATGACCTTCCACAGGGCCTGGACATCGACGATCCGGTCGCCAATCGCCGTCGGCGCCCCGGTCTTCTGTTTGAGATAGTGCGCGGCCGAGAAATGGTCGGCGTGCGGATGGGTGTCGAGGATCCACTCGAGTTCCAGCTCATTTTCGCTGACGAAATCGAGCAAAGCGTCCGCGCTCCTCGTCGCCGTGGCGCCGGATTTCTCGTCGAAATCGAGGATCGGATCGATGATGGCGCAACGCTTCGTCGCGGGATCGGTGACGACATACTGGATGGCCCCGGTCGGCTTGTCGTAAAAGCCGGCGACGCGCGGTCTGACCAAGGCAGTGTCCAACGTCCGGCCTCCCTCAAGCCCGACAGAATGGTTTTCCCCGTCAGGGCACAATGAGGGTACGGTTATCTAGCAAGGCGCGCCCGTCAAGCACGCCTTGCTGGAAAAAGGACAGAAAACGAAACGGCGCGGGCGAAAGAAGGTCAGGCCGAAGGCTGCTTGGTCTTCCTGAGATAAGGCAGGATGGTATCGTACGCGCCGAAGCGCTTGATCGCATCCTCGTTTGAAACGGCGGCGGTGATGATGACGTCCTCGCCTTGCTTCCAGTTCGCCGGCGTCGCCACCTGGTGCTTCGCGGTGAGTTGCATGGAATCGACCGCGCGCAGGATCTCGTCGAAGTTGCGCCCCGTGGTCATCGGATAGGTGAGCACCAGCTTGATCTTCTTGTCCGGCCCGATGACGTAGACCGAGCGCACGGTGGCGTTGTCAGCGGGCGTGCGGCCTTCCGAGGTTTCGCCGGCACCGGCCGGCAGCATGTCGTAGAGTTTGGCGACCTTGAGGTCCTTGTCGCCGATCAGCGGGTAGTTCACCGAATGGCCGGTCGCCGTCTTGATGTCGGCCTGCCATTTGTCGTGGCTGGCGACCGGATCGACGGAGATGCCGATTATCTTGACGTTGCGCTTCTTGAACTCGCCTTCCAGCCCCGCCATCGTGCCGAGCTCGGTCGTGCAGACCGGCGTGAAATTCTTCGGGTGGCTGAACAGGATCGCCCAGCCGTCGCCGATCCAGTCGTGGAACTTGATGGTCCCTTGCGTGGTCTCGGCGGAGAAGTCCGGCGCGATGTCGTTGATACGAAGACTCATGGCACATTTCCCCTATGGCAAATCCGGTCAGCGGTCAGCGCGGCGGGCGGCACACCGTGCCGCAGTCAAGGCGCCCACACCCCGCCATGGCCGCATCTTAGCGCAAAAATTGCGACTGCAGGATAATATGAAACTCTTGTCGGCGCAGGAAAGAGCATTTTCATGCGGCCGGCTATCCCGGCCTACAAGAACCTTCCATGCCGGAAGCGATCCGCGCCCGCTCAGGCCTTGTTGATGGCCAGCGTCGCCGTCAAGTCTTCCATGCGCTGAGCCAGCGCGCCGAGCGCGTTGGTCAGCACGCTGTCGCTCTTGTCGGCCTTGGTCAGCGCCTCGTCGCGCGTCTTGCGCAAGGTCAGCACCTCGCTCTCCATGCCTTTGACGCGTTTCTGCAACTCAGAGAGCTCATCCATCACCATGATGCCGGCCATCACGGTCAGCCTTTGGTCGCCGATCTCGCCAAAAGAGTCCTTCAGATGCGAGACATAACGGTCGAAGCGCTCGGCGAGATCGATCAGATGCTCTTCCTGGCCTTCGTCGCAGGCCATGCGATACTGCTTGCCGTCGATTGAAACCGTGACCTGTGCCATGGGCCAGCTCCTATCTGTCCAACACGGCGCGGATGGTTTCCATGGCGGTCACCAGCCGTCGCGACACTTCCTTGTTGGCATCTTCCAGCCGTTCGGCGCGCGCTTCGGAATTGTCGAGCTCCTGCGCCAGGCGCGAGCGGTCGGCGTTCATCCGCTGCACTTCTGCCTCGGCTTCCGAATAATCTCGCTCATGCTCCAGCTTGGCCGCGACGGCATTTTCCAGCCCCTCGATGGCCTTGCCCAGCCTGGCGATGACTTCCTTGAGCGTGGTTTCCCCGGTCATGGCCTATATCCTGCCCTGCCCATCACCGAATCGTTCGCGTTCAGAACGCGTTATCCCGGAAACATTAGGCACCGGGTGAAGGCGGCGTCAACAAAGCTCTCGCGACTGTCCCCCGCTAACGCTAATGTAGGCCCGCCGCCGGCATCACAAGACCGGCAAATATGCACCCGATTTGTTGACTAAAAGCGCGCGCCTGCTATGTGTCGCGCACCCTTTTCAAGGGCTCTCCCAAGCCCCCAAACCCCCACCCTGGAGGAACCATGACGTCGCGTGAACAACATGACCGGATGGCCAATGCGATCCGTTTTCTCTCCATGGACGCTGTCGAAAAAGCGAATTCCGGCCATCCCGGCCTGCCCATGGGCTGCGCCGACATCGCCACGGTGCTGTTCACCCGCTTCCTGAAATTCGACCCCAAGGCTCCGCACTGGGCCGACCGCGACCGCTTCATCCTGTCGGCCGGCCATGGCTCGATGCTGCTCTATTCGTTGCTGTACCTGACCGGCTACGAAGACATGACCATCGACCAGATCAAGAACTTCCGCCAGCTGGGTTCCAAGACCGCCGGCCATCCGGAATACGGCCACGCCACCGGCATCGAGACGACGACCGGCCCGCTTGGCCAGGGTCTCGCCAACTCGGTCGGCTTCGCGCTCGGCGAGCGCATCATGAACGCCGCCTTCGGCAACGATCTCGTCGACCACTATACCTATGTGCTGGCCGGTGACGGCTGCCTGATGGAAGGCGTTTCCCAGGAAGCCATCGCGCTGGCCGGGCATCTGAAGCTCAACAAGCTGATCGTCTTCTGGGACAACAACAACATCTCGATCGACGGTCCGGTTTCGCTCGCCGACAACACCGACCAGGTCGCCCGCTTCCAGGCCTCCGGCTGGAACGCCAGCCATATCGACGGCACCGATCCCGAGGCCATCGCCTACGCCATCGAAGCCGCCCGCCATTCCGACAAACCGACGATGATCGCCTGCAAGACGACGATCGGCTTCGGCGCCCCGACCAAGGCAGGCACCAACAAGGCGCACGGCTCGCCGCTCGGCGCCGATGAGATCGCCGGCGCGCGCAAGTTCTTCGACTGGCAGTCGCCGCCTTTCGAGATCCCGGCCGACATCCTCGACGCCTGGCGCGCAGCCGGCAAGACCGGTTCCAAGCCACGCGCCGACTGGGAAGGCCGGCTCGCCAAGGCGGACCCGAAACTGAAGGCCGAGTTCGAGCGCCGGCTCAGTGGCAAGCTGCCGGCCAATTTCGACACCGTCATTGGCGACTACAAGAAGAAGCTTTCGGCGGACAAGCCGAAGGTCGCCACCCGCAAATCCTCGGAAATGGCGCTGGAAGTCATCAACGGCGCGGTGCCCGAGACCATTGGCGGCTCGGCCGACCTCACCGGCTCCAACAACACCAAGACCAGCCAGACCAAGAACATCACGCCGGACGATTATGGCCAGCGCTACGTCCACTACGGCATTCGCGAGCATGGCATGGCGGCCGCCATCAACGGCCTGACGCTGCATGGCGGCCTGATCGCCTACGGCGGCACCTTCCTGTGCTTCTCCGATTATGCCCGTCCCTCGATGCGCCTCGCCTCGCTGATGGGCATCCGCTCGATCTTCGTCATGACCCACGATTCCATCGGCCTTGGCGAAGACGGCCCGACCCACCAGCCGGTCGAACACATGGCGGCGCTCCGCGCCATCCCCAACCACAACGTCTTCCGTCCGGCCGACGCGGTGGAAACCGCCGAATGCTGGCAGATCGCGCTCGAATCCGAAAAGACGCCCTCGACGCTGGCGCTGACGCGCCAGAACCTGCCGACCGTGCGCACCGAACACTCGGCCAGGAACCTGTCGAGCCAGGGCGCGTATGAACTGGCCGCGGCCAGCGGTGAGGCGGCGGTGACGATCTTCGCCACCGGCTCCGAGATCGAGATCGCGCTTGGCGCCCGTGACCTGCTGGAAAAACATGGCCACCCGACCCGTGTCGTCTCGGTGCCCTGCTTCGAGCTTTTCGACAAGCAGAGTGACGACTACCGCGTGAAGACCATCGGCGACGCACCGGTCAAGATGGCGATCGAGGCCGGCATCCGTCAGGGCTGGGATCACCTCATCGGCTCGGATGGCATCTTCATCGGCATGACCGGCTTCGGCGCGTCGGGCACGATCGAGCAGCTCTACCCGCATTTCGGCATCACCGCCGAGGCAGCGGCCAAGGCGGCGGAAGCCCGCCTGCACGCCAAGTAGGGATCAGCGGCCGGCGAAATCCTTGCGGCTTCGCCGGACTGGCCTAACCTAATCGATTTAAATCCAGCCGCTGGACGGCTGGATTCTTTGTCGGTCCGCCGCTATGAAGCTGCGGACCATCAGTCTGCCCTCCAGCTCCCCGGGGAGAGAAACATGACCGTCAGAGTTGCCATCAACGGATTTGGCCGCATCGGCCGCAACATCCTGCGCGCCATCCATGAGTCCGGCCGCAAGGACATTCAGGTCGTAGCCGTCAACGATCTCGGCCCGGTCGAGACCAACGCGCATCTCTTGCGCTACGACAGTGTGCACGGCCGCTTCCCGCATGAAGTGTCGGTCGATGGCGACCAGATCTCCGTCGGCAAGGAGAAGTTCAAGGTCACCGCCATCAAGGATCCCTCCCAGCTGCCGTGGAAGGAACTGGGCATCGACATCGCGATGGAATGCACCGGCATCTTCACCGCCCGCGACAAGGCCGCCGCCCACCTGACGGCCGGCGCCAAGCGCGTTCTGGTCTCGGCGCCCGCCGAAGGCGCCGACCTGACCGTCGTCTACGGCATCAACCACGACAAGCTGACCAAGGACCATGTCGTCGTTTCCAATGCGTCCTGCACCACCAACTGCCTGGCGCCGCTGGCCGCCGTGCTGCATGAGACGGTCGGCATCGAAAAAGGCATGATGACGACGATCCATTCCTATACAGGCGACCAGCCGACGCTGGACACCATGCACAAGGACCTCTACCGCGCCCGCGCCGCCGCCCTGTCGCAGATCCCGACCTCGACCGGCGCCGCCAAGGCGATCGGCCTCGTGCTGCCCGACCTCAAGGGCAAGCTCGACGGCATCTCGATCCGCGTGCCGACCCCGAACGTCTCGGTCGTCGACTTCAAGTTCATCGCCAAGCGTCCGACCACCGTGCAGGAAATCAATGATGCGGTGATCGCCGCCTCGAATGGCAAGCTCAAGGGCGTACTGGGCGTCACCCATCACCCGAACGTCTCGATCGACTTCAACCACGATCCGCATTCGTCGATCATGGCGCTCGACCAGACCAAGGTCATGGACGGCAACTTCGTTTCGGTGCTGTCCTGGTACGACAATGAATGGGGCTTCTCCAATCGCATGTCGGACACCGCCGTCGCTTTCGGCAAGACCATCGCCTGATCTGCAGGCCTCGTCCCACAGCTTGAAACGCCCGGCTTCGTCCGGGCGTTTTCGTTTTGCCCTATCAGCTTCGTCACTCCATGGTGGAGCAAGGGGCGAAGCGACGCGGCGCAGGACCGCGCTCCATGGCTGATATCACGGAATGGATTCCAGGGTCTTCGCGACGGAGCTTCACTCCTGCTTCGCCCTGGAATGACGATGTTTGGCCAAAAAACCATCCTGCCGCCTTGCGCCGGCCACGCCTTCGCCCCACTCTCACGTAAAGCCGGAAACAGAGGAATTCGAGGGGCAAATCACGGATGGAGCATGCGATCTATCTCGTCACGCTGGTGGGCACAGCGCTTGTCGTCGCCGCCGCGTTTTCGAGCCTGATCGCGTTTCGCTTCGGCGCCCCGCTCCTGCTGCTGTTCCTGTGCATCGGACTTGCCAGCGGCGTCGACGGCCTCGGCATCGAGTTCGACAACGCCCGCGTCGCCTATTTTGCCGGCTCACTGGCGCTGGCCATCATCCTGTTCGATTCCGGTTTCGGCACGCCGCTCAACGCCTTGCGGCAGGCGGCCGGGCCGGCGCTCTCGCTGGCCACGGTCGGCGTCATCCTGACGACCGGCCTGTTCGGCGCCGCCGCCTACTATCTGCTGGACCTCAACTGGCTGGAATCCTTCCTGCTGGGCGCCTCGGTTGCCTCGACCGACGCCGCCGCCGTCTTCTTCCTGCTGCGGGCGGGCGAGATCAATTTGCGCGAGCGCGTGCGCTCCACGCTTGAAGTGGAATCCGGCACCAACGATCCGATCGCCATCTTCCTGACCATCACCCTGGTCGAGATCATCGCCGCACATGCCAATCCCGAGGCCAATGTCCTGGCCACCAACCTGGTCCTCGGCTTCCTGCTCAACATGGGCCTCGGCGCCGTGGTCGGCGTGCTGGGCGGCCTGGGAATCGTGCGTCTCGTCGACAGGCTCAATCTCGACCATGGCCTGCTGCCGATCTTCGTGCTGACCTTGTCGCTGATGGTTTTCGCCGCGGCCGGCGCCATTGGCGGCTCGGGCTTTCTCGCCGTCTATCTTGCCGGCCTCATCGCCGGCAATTCCGACATCCGTGCCGTCACCATCCTGAAGCGTTTCCAGGACGGCATGTCGTGGCTGGCGCAGATCATCATGTTCCTGATCCTCGGCCTGTTCGCGACGCCCTCGCAGTTTCCCGCCATCATGCTCCCGGCGATCGCGCTCGGCCTGTTCCTGATGTTTATCGCGCGGCCTGTCGCGGTCTGGCTCTGCCTGATCCCGTTCCGCCTGCCGCGCCCGGAAGTCGCCTTCGTCTCCTGGGTCGGGCTGCGCGGCGCGGTCTCCATCCTGCTCGCCATCACCCCGCTGCTCGGCGGGCTGGAGCATGGCCGCACCATCTTCAATGCGGCCTTCATCATTGTCCTGGTATCGCTGGTCATCCAGGGCTGGACCGTCGGCCCGCTGGCGCGGCGGCTCGGCCTGATCGTGCCGGCGCGGCTCGGCCCGCTGGACAAGGTCGAGCTCGAACTCCCCGGCTCGGCCCATCACGAGCTTCTCGCCTACCGTGTCGCGCCCGGCAGTCCGGTGGCGCGTGGCGAACGCATTCCGCGCTGGGCGCGGCCGTCGCTCGTGCTGCGCGACGGCCGTTCCATGCGCTTCCAGGACATGGGCCGGCTGGCCGCCGGCGACCAGGTCTACATCTTCGTGCCGGACCGCTATCCGCGTCTGCTCGACAAGCTGTTCGCGAGCCGGGCGGTGGTCGATCCCGAGGATGCCGATTTCTTCGGCGCCTTCGCCGTCGACCCGGCTCGCTCCGCAGCTGAACTGGAAGCAGCTTACGGGCCGGGCCTGACCGAGGCGGAACAGAAGCTCACCGTCGGCGCCCTGGTCACGGCGCGGCTCGGCGGCCATGCCGAATATGCCGACCGGGTGTTGCTCGGCCCGATCGAACTCATCGTGCGCGACGTCGACGACAAGGGCAGGATCACGGGTCTTGGTCTCTCCTTCGAGCCGACCGCGCCGGTGGCGCGGGTGCCGGTCTTCCTCAGCGCCGGTGAGATGGGCGACCGTCTCGGCGCCTTCATCCGCAACTGGCGCAAGCCGGTCGAGACCGAGGCGGTACCGGGAGACGAGGCACCCGAGCCGCCGATTGGAAAGGCCACGACCGGAAGTTGACGACGGCCGCCGGTTTCGCCGTCCTCAACGGGGCAAGTCTTCACGGGCTATGTCCCGGCCGGCCTCAAAATTTCGCACGGCGCCACCGCCAAAGCCTTGCATCGTCACCGATGCGGGGTATGGTCCCGGCGATTTTCCGACGAAAGGGACCGGCATGGCTGCCTTCAAGACACTGGACGACATCGGCAACATCAGCGGCAAGCGCGTGCTGGTGCGCGTCGACCTCAACGTTCCCGTCGCCGACGGCAAGGTCACCGACGCCACCCGCATCGAGCGCATCGCGCCGACCATCGCCGAACTCTCCGGCAAGGGCGCCAAGGTCATCCTGCTCGCCCATTTCGGCCGGCCCAAGGACGGCCCCTCGCCCGAATTCTCGCTGGAGCCGATTGCCAGGGCGACCGCCGAGGTGCTCGGCCGCCCCGTCGGCTTCACCAGCGACTGCGTCGGCGATGCGGCAGGCAGCGCCGTCGCGGCCATGAACAAGGGCGATGTCCTGCTCCTGGAAAACACCCGTTTCTACAAAGCCGAGGAAAAGAACGATCCGGCTTTCACCGAAAGGCTCGCCGCCAATGGCGATATCTTCGTCAACGACGCCTTTTCCGCCGCCCATAGGGCGCACGCTTCGACCGAGGGCCTGGCGCGCCTGCTGCCGGCCTTTGCCGGCCGCACCATGCAGGCCGAGCTAGAGGCCCTGGAAAAGGGCCTCGGCAATCCCGTCCGGCCGGTCGTCGCCATCGTCGGCGGCGCCAAGGTTTCGACCAAGATCGACCTGTTGATGAACCTGGTGAAGAAGGTCGACGCGTTGGTGATCGGCGGCGGCATGGCCAACACCTTTCTTGCCGCGCGTGGCACCGATGTCGGCAAATCGCTGTGCGAGCACGACCTGGCCGCCACCGCCAAGCAGATCATGATCGAGGCGGCCGAAGCCGGCTGCGCCATCATCCTGCCGGTCGACGGCGTCGTTGCCAGGGAGTTCAAGGCGGGCGCCGCCTGCGAGACCGTCGCAATCTCCGATGTGCCGGCGGACGGCATGATCCTCGACGTCGGCGAAAAGACCGTGAAGACCGTCGGCGAATGGATCGACCGCGCCGCGACGCTTGTCTGGAACGGCCCTCTCGGCGCCTTCGAGATCGAACCGTTCGACCACGCGACGGTAGCCGCCGCCAGGCACGCGGCCGCGCGCACCAAGGCCGGCAAGCTGGTCTCGGTCGCCGGCGGCGGCGATACGGTGGCCGCGCTCAACCATGCCGGCGTCGCCGACGACTTCACCTATGTCTCGACCGCCGGCGGCGCCTTCCTGGAGTGGATGGAAGGCAAGCCGCTGCCCGGCGTCGACGTGCTCAAGCGCTGAGGAGCCACGATCCGATCAAATCGAGGGGAGCCACCGGCAGGGCCGGTGACTTTCAATCGATTCGAGCTTTCCGGCGTCATTCCTTTGGCGGTAGTGTTCTGCTAGGCGCAGACCAACCGGTTGAGGAGAAGCATGATGAGCGAACGTCTCGAAGACATTGCCGAAGCGATCGTGGCCAATGGCAAGGGCCTGCTGGCCGCCGACGAAAGCTCCGGCACCATCAAGAAGCGCTTCGACGTCATCGGCGTCGAATCGACCGCCGACAGCCGCCGCGACTATCGCGAGATGATGTTCCGCGCCAAGGAGGCGATGACGAAGTACATTTCCGGCGTCATCCTCTATGACGAGACCATCCGCCAGAAGGCCGCCGACGGCACGCCCCTGGTCGACATTATCAAGGCCTCGGGCGCCATCCCCGGCATCAAGGTCGACGCCGGTGCAAAGTCACTGGCCGGCTTTCCCGGCGACACCATAACCGAAGGGCTCGACGGCCTGCGCGAACGCCTGGCCGACTATTACAAGCTCGGTGCCCGCTTCGCCAAATGGCGGGCGGTCATCGACATCGACACCGGCAAGGGCGTGCCGTCGGCGACCTCTATCAGGTCCAACACCCATGCGCTGGCCCGATACGCCGCCCTTTGCCAGGAAGCCGGGATCGTGCCGATCGTCGAGCCGGAAGTGCTGATGGACGGCGCCCATGACATCGATACCTGCTACCAGGTATCAAGGGCAACACTGACGAAGCTCTACGACGAGCTTTACGCGGCCCGCGTCGTGCTCGAAGGCACGATCCTGAAGCCCAACATGGTGCTGTCGGGCAAGAAATCTGGCACGGTGGACAGCCCCGAAGAAGTCGCCGAGAAGACGATAAAGCTGTTCCGCGAAACGGTGCCGGCCGCGGTGCCTGGTATCGCCTTCCTCTCAGGTGGCCAGGAAGACGAGGAGGCGACGGCCAACCTCAACGCTATCAACGCCATCGGCCCGCATCCGTGGAAGCTGACCTTCTCCTATGGCCGCGCGCTGCAGGCAGCGCCGCAGAAGGCATGGAGCGGCAAGGCCGCCAACGTCGCCGCCGGCCAGGCCGCCTTCACCCATCGCGCCCACATGAATTACCTGGCCGCGCTTGGAAAATGGCAGCCGGCATTGGAAAACGCCGCCTGAGCATCGGCGCCATCGCATCGAAGACCCGGGCCTGGAGCAATTCCAGCAAAAGTGCGAAGCGGTTTTGCGTCCGGAAATTGCGGCAAAACAAAAAGATAGAGCGTTACCGGCGATTCCGTTTTCGCCGGTAACGCTCTATCGCCCGGGTTTTGCTTGTCGAGCCTAGAGCCTGATCTAGCAATTGGGCCAGAACTTGGGATCTTGCCCGACCATCCTTATGTCCTCTGCGGCATTTCCGGCCGCGATGTCGGATTACGCCCGTCCCGAACGTCCTTGGGGCGACCGACAGGGAGAGGCATATGCATCGCAACAAGGCCGTATCGCGGGAGGACTGGTTTCTGGCGCACAAGGCGCATCTGGCGCGCGAGAAGGAACTGACGCGCTTGCGCGAGCGCGTCGCGGCCGAGCGGCGGGAACTGCCCTGGCTGAAGCTGCGCAAGGACTATGTGTTCGAGACCGAGCAAGGACCGCGCAAACTGGCCGATCTCTTCGGCTGCCGCAGCCAGCTGATCGTCTATCACTTCGTCTTCGCGCCGGGCTCGACCCATCACTGCGAGAGCTGCGCCTTCGTCGCCGACCACATGGATGGCGCCAACCAGCACCTCAGGCATCATGACGTGTCGCTTGTCGCGGTGTCGCGGGCGCCGCTCGCGGAACTGCTGCCCTACAGGCAGCGTATGGGCTGGAAGTTCGACTGGGTGTCCTGCTACGCCTCGGACTTCAACTTCGACATGCAGGTATCCTTCTCCGACAGACAGATCGCCGCGGGCGAAGCCGTCTACAATTTCGAGACACCGGTGCTGACATCGAAGGACCTGCCGGGCACCACCGTCTTCTACAAGGGCGAAACCGGCGACATCTTCCTCACCTTCATGTCGCGCGCCCGGGGCAGCGAGCAGTTCATCGGCGCCTACCAATATCTCGACATGGCGCCGAAAGGCCGGGACGAGCCGGGTCCCTACAGGACATCCATGGACTGGGTGCGCCTGCACGACGAGTACGAAAAGAGATCGCGGCCGGACGTCGCATGACGCGGGGGCAGCTGTCAGGGTTGCGGCGGTCCGTTCCCGCCGGCCGCGACTTGCGCTAAGCAATTCCAGGAAAAGTGTGAGCGGTTTTCCGTTCCGGAATTGCTTAAGAATAAAGAGACACAGCCTGCCGCTGGTCACTTCTCGGATTTGCCCATGCCTGTCCCGGCCTTTCTCACCTGGCTCGCCTTCCCCGTCTACATCTGGCAGGGGCTGGGCGTGCGCCGCCGCACCTCCCGCATGCTTCCGGCGAAAGGTCCGGTCATGCACGACCTCGCCGGCACGGCGCCCGCGATCTCGCTGCTGGTGCTGGGCGATTCCTCGGCCGCTTCGGTCGGCATCGGCAATTCCGAGAACGGGCTTGCGGCACAACTCGCCGTGTTGATCTCCCAACGCACCGGACGCGCCGTACGATGGCGGGCGGCCGGCTTCAACTCCGCCACGTCAGGCCAGATCCGCGACCATGTCCTGCCCAATCTGTCGGCCGATCCGTGGACGCATATCGTGCTTGCCATCGGCACCAACGACACCAAGAATTTTCATTCCGTGCCACGCTTCAAGAAGGAATTCGGCGGCCTGCTCTATGCGCTGCGCGCCAAATGGCCGGAGGCGCGCGTGGTGTGGTCGCCGGTGCTGGAGTTCACCCGCGCGCCGGCCATGCCGGCATTGCTCGGCAAGATCCTCGAAGTCCGCGCCGCCGCGATGAACCGGATGGGTGAACGCCTTTGTTTCGAGCGCGGCGCGGTGCCGGCGCCGCGCCTGCCGATCACCAATCCCGAACAGGGCTTTGCCTCCGACGGTTTTCACGCCTCCGAAGCCGGCTACCGCGCCTGGGCGGAACATCTTGTCGGTCCGGTGCTTGGCGACTGACCATCGCCGCCCGAAGCCTATGTCAAATGTCCAAGCACGGCCGCCAGCGAAATCGCCGCCATGGCGAGCAGCGCCAGCTTCCAGAAATCGCTGCGGCGCTTCAGCCCGGGCCAGCCGATCGGCTTGATCAGCTGGATGACCATGAAACCAACGATGACAAGGGCAAGGAGTTTCGTCATGCCGCCTTTGACCAGCAACGTGGCCGGCTGTCAAAATCTGCGTCTGGTCTGAAGTAAACCGCAGGCCGGAGACTTCAGTGTCTCCTATCTGCCAAGTCCGCTTTCGGCCATCTATGTTCCATTCTGGGGGATGCAGGATCGTGCATCGCGCAGGTCATAGATCCTTACCGTCGGGGCAACGAAGCCATAGTCCCCGTATGGCTTCGAGAATTGTGCCGTGACATGGCTGTCGAGGCAGCGGAACATATCGGCAAGCTCGTATATTCTCGGATTCTGCGCGCTCAGCCCGCCGCCGCGTATGTACCGCTGAAATTTCAAAGATACGAGGTAATCAGCTGGCGCGAGATCGCGGTAGTCCCTGGTTACCGTTGCCGGTTCTCCCAGGGGATAGTCCGCCACGAAACGCGTGATGCCTTGCTTTTCAAGGAAGCGCATGGCCGCAAAGCGCGTATCTGTTTGCCGGTCGAGGTTGGCGACATACGCCATGCCGGCATACGCGCTGGCAACCATGGCGACAAGTCCAAGCCCAATCGCCGCCAGCCGGCTTCGAGGCGTGATCGACCTTGAACAGGCGATGCCGGCGGCCAGCAGCAGGTAGACAACAACCGGCAGGATGTAGCGCATCTGGCCGACGATTTTGAGCGGCGAGAGCTCCAGCAGGAAGAGCCAGATGAAAGCCCCGCCGGCGTAAGCGGCAACATATCTGTTGCGGTCGGCGACGATGGCGATCGCGATTACCCCAAGGGCGATAGCCAAGGCAGGCCCTGTCAGGCTGGGGATCAGATGGTAGCGGAAATGCGTGAGCCCATAGCCATCCCAGAACCACTCCTTGAGGTCGTGGCCCGATTCGGCGTGCGCCAGTTCCGTGCGAAGGCCACTGAGCACGGTAGAAAGCCCGCTTCCGGTTTCGGTCAACAGCGACACGCCGAATATGGCGACCACCGTAAGCGCGTCCATGGCGACAACGATGACGCTTTGCCGGAGACTGAGGCGGCAGGCGACGACCGCCACGACAAAGAGAACGAGGCTGTTGCCGGCGCCCACATATTTCGCCGTCACGGCGAGCCCGAGCGCGAATCCGAAATAGACAAGATTTACCGTGCTGACCTGTTCCTTCAACCGCACCAGTGCATGCAGCCCGACACAGATGGCGAAGACCAGGACGGCGTCTTCCTTGAAGTAATGCGCATGAACCGCGATGGCCGGCGACACCGCGAAAACACACGCCCACAGGAAGGCATTGGTGCCATCGGCGTGGCGTCGCAAGACGACGTAGAAGAGGACGCTTGCGGCAACCGAGGCTAGGGCGCTGACACTGCGCCCGACCAGCAGATAGTCATGGTCACTCGATGCGCCCCAAAGCCATCCCGCGAAGCGGGCCAGTACGATCAGCAATGGCGGATGTGCATAATTGTGGTGCTGCCCTGCGGCAAACGCCACTTTGATCGGCTCGTCCGGCTGGATTCCGTACGGAAAGTCGAGGTTGCAGAAGGCCAGCAATGCCGAGATCGCCGCCAGCAGCAAGATGGGCAGCACCTGGGAATCGCCCCATCGCGCCAGGCCTGCCCAACCGGGCTGCTTTATCGACTGGCTGACGGTCATGGCTTGGCGGCGGGGGCGAGGCGTTTCGACATGCCGCCTTTTGAGCAGCAACACGCCAGGCTGTCAAAGCCTGCCATTCATCCGCGCCCACAATGGCAGGGCCGGCGCCACGATTGCGGAACGTGGCGCCGACCCTGGCTGGAAAGCGATCTATTTCAGCGGCTTGAGGCCGGCTTCGATCGAGGCGCGCTTTGCTTCGAGGAACGGCGGCAGGGCCAGGCTTTCCCCCAGCGTCTCCAGCGGCTCGTCGGCGGTGAAGCCCGGCCCGTCCGTGGCGATCTCGAACAGGATCCCGTTCGGCTCGCGAAAGTAGAGCGAGCGGAAGTAATAGCGCTCGACCTCGCCGCTCGACGGCAGCCGGAATTCGGCCAGACGCGCCGTCCATTGATGCAGCGTCTCCTGGTCCGGCGCCCTGAACGCGACGTGGTGAACCGCGCCGGCGCCTTGTCGGGCAGGCGCCAGTCCGGGTTGCACCGCGACATGAAGCTCCGCCGCCGGCCCGCCCGCGCCCATTTCGAAGACATGGACCTGGCCCTCCCCGTCCGGCGATGCATAGTCGCGAACCCTGCGCATGTTCATCACCCTGGTCAGCACGGCCTCGGTGTTGGTGATGTCGGGAACGCTGATGACGATCGGCCCGAGCCCGCGGATCTGATGCTCGGCCGGCACCGGGCTGCGCGCCCAGGGATGGCTGCCGCCCTTGCCGCCATCGCTGACCAACCGCAGCCGCTGGCCTTCGGGGTCTTCGAAATCCAGCGACGGATAACCGCCAATGTCGGCAATCTCGCTTGTCTCGATGCCCTCGGCGGAGAGGTGCTGCTTCCACCAGGCAAGGCTTTCCTGGCTACCGACCCTCAGGCTGGTTCGCGCGATGCTGTGGGTGCCACGCCGCTCGCGCCCAACCGGCCAGTCGAAGAAGGTGAGGTCGGTGCCCGGTGTTGCCTCGCCGTCGGCATAGAAAAGGTGGTAGGCCGAGGTATCGTCCTGGTTCACCGTCTTCTTCACCAGCCGCAGACCCAGCACCCTCGTATAGAAGTGAAGATTGCCGGGCGCATTGGCTGTGATGGCGGTCAGGTGGTGTATCCCTGTCAGTTGCAGGCTCATGGTCGTCTCCCTGGTTTTGGGGAAGAATTTTCTCCTTTCATATCAGAACGGAGGCCGCCTCGCTGAAGGCCGCCCGCCCCGACAGACTGTCGCCACCCGGTGAACAATCGTGCATCAATTGTCACTTCATTGATGAACAATCGGCACCCTGAGGCTTGCTGTGGCGAGACACGAGGGCAGCGAGATGCCAGGCTCTTTCTCAGCAGGGGCATCCAGCGGAATTATCGCCGGGCGCCCTGACATCCTCCTGACAGACTGCTGTCAGGAGGGGTGTGCGATAGTGCCTTCATCAGAGAGAGCGAGAGAGGAGACAGGTCATGAACGGTTTCACCATTCTGCGCGGCATGCAGCACTATGTCGGCAAGGTGCGCACCATGCGCAATGAAATCCGCACGCAGCGTTTCATGAACGCCCTGCCCGCGGATATCCGCAAGGATATCGGCTGGCCGGATATGTATGAAGAACGCCGTCACCACGGCAATTGAGCATATTTTTCGACACCGATATTGGATGTAGCCGGACCAGCGCCCAGATAAATGGTCCGGCACGCGTGGGATGGAGCGAGCTTATGCCCGGACAGAAGACGATCGGCTTCCTTTTCATCGAGGGCTTTGCCGACTGGGAGTACGGGCTCCTGGCGGCCTCGGCGACCGAATGGTTTGGCGCGCGCGCCGTCTCGCTGACGCCGGACGGCAAGCCTGTAAAAGGCATAAGCGGGTTCCGGCTGGCGCCCGACCGCTCGACCGGGGTCGACGAGAACAGCGACCTTGATGCGGTCGCCGTCATCGGATCGGACAGCTGGGCCGGCGATGCCGCGCCGGATGTGGCTGAACTGCTCGGCAGCGTTGCCTCGCGCGGCGGGGTGGTCGGCGGCATATGCGCGGGCACCCTGGCTTTGGCCCGGTCCGGCATGTTCGAAAAGGCCAGGCACACCAGCAACGGCCGCGAGTGGATCAATGGTCATGAAGCCGGCTATGCCGGCGACGGCAACTATCAGGACGTGGCGCACGCCGTGGCCGATGGCAAAATCGTCTCCGCGCCGGGATCGGCGCCGGGCACGTTCGCGCTCGCCTTCCTTGAGACGCTCTATCCCGAGAGAAGCGGCGATGTCGCCCATATGCGGACGCTCTTCGCCAAGGAGTATGCTGAAGCCTCCTGACAGAATGCTGTCAGGAGCGGCATGCAATGGTGACACAATGCGCATGGACGAGGGCCGAAGGGACGGTCGATGAAAAGCTGGAACGACAGACTGAACACGCCAGGCATCAACGGCATCAAGCCGACGCCGCGCACGATGAGCGATGTCGTCGAGGGCCAGCCCATGCTGGTGCCGACGGCGCGCCAGGTCGACGACTTCGTCCGGTCGATCCCCGAAGGGGTCGAGATGGACGTTCGCGCGCTGCGCACGGCGCTGGCGATCGAACATGGCGCGGAAGTGACATGTCCCGTCACGATCGGCTATCATCTGCGGACCGTCGCCGAAGCCGCCCACGAGGATCTCGAGCGCGGTTTGTCGCTGGGCGACGTCGCGCCCTTCTGGCGCGTGCTGGACGCAAGGACGCCGACAACGGGCAAGCTGTCGTTCGGCGCGGAATTCGTCGCGGCGCAGCGCAAGCGTGAAGGACTGAAGCCATAATGCATGCCGCCCGGAAGCCGAACCGGTTCCGGGACCGCGGCATGCCCGAAGCAATTCCAGGAAAAACGGACCTCGGTTTTCCGCTCGGAATTGCATCGAAACGAGGAGGTGGAGCGGCCCGTCGTTTCTGTGAAACGGCACACCGCTCCGGAGTTAACGTCGGGAGACCATACGATGCGACGCGCCGACAGGCTCTTCCAGATCGTGCAGCATCTGCGCGGTGGCCGTCTGGTCACCGCCCAGAAGCTCGGCACGTGGCTGGAGGTTTCCGAACGAACGATCTATCGCGACATAGCCGACCTGCAGTCGACCGGGGTGCCGATCGACGGCGAGGCTGGCGTTGGCTACATGATGAGGGAGGGTTTCGACCTTCCGCCACTGATGTTCACGCGTGACGAGATCGTGGCGCTGGTGGCTGGCGCGCGCATGGTGCGCGCCTTTGGCGGCGCCGCCATGGCAAGGGCCGCCGACGAGGCGCTGGTCAAGATCGGCGCCGTGTTGCCCGACACCGAAAAGGACCGCATAGCGCGCACCGAAATCCACACGCCGATGTGGGTGGTCAGCGACGCCGCCCGCGAGGCGATCGACCTGATCGAACGCGCGGTCGAGAAACGCCAGGTGCTGACCATCGACTATTCGGACGAGGCCGGGCGCGGCACCGCGCGCGACATCAGGCCTCTCGGATTGTGGTTCTGGGGCAAGGTGTGGACACTGGTCGCCTGGTGCGAGATGCGCGACGACTTCCGCGCCTTCCGCATCGACCGCATCGCCTCGGTGGTGATCGCCGGCCGCATCTTCAAGCCCGAACGCGGCAAGCAACTCGCCGATTTCTATCGCGCCGTCGAGCGCAGCGAGGATTACGGCATGGCGCCGGATCGCGCGGCGCGGAACTGACATCGCGTACAGACAGAAAAGCCCGCTGGAAGCGGGCTCTTCAAAAGAATCCTGAGGGCGTTGACGACCTTATTCGTCGTCCGCATCCTCGTTCTTCGACTTCAGCGCCGAGAGCTTCGCGAACACGGCATTGGCGTCGAGTTCGGCATCCTCGTCCTTCGGCTTTTCCGGAGCCGGCACCAACCGTTCGGTGAGCGCCGCCGGCAGCAGCGTGTCGCCAACCGGCTGTGCCTGCTCGCGGCCACGCGAGGCGCGGTTGACTTCCATGTCGAGGTCGATCTGCGAGGCCAGCCCCAGCGTCACCGGATCCATCGGCTGCAGATTGGCCGAGTTCCAGTGCTTGCGCTCGCGGATCTGCTCGATCGTCGACTTGGTGGTGCCGACGAGGCGCGAAATCTGCGCGTCCTTGAGCTCGGGGTGGTTGCGCACCAGCCAGAGGATGGCGTTGGGCCGGTCCTGGCGCTTCGACAGCGGCGTGTAGCGCGGGCCCTTGCGCTTGGATTCCGGCACCCGGACCTTGGGGTCGGACAGCTTCAGGCGCTGGTTCGGATCCTTCTCGGCGCGGGCGATCTCGTCGCGGGTCAGCTGGCCGGTCATGATCGGGTCCATGCCCTTGATGCCTTGCGCCGATTCACCGTCGGCGATCGCCTTGACCTCAAGCGGATGCAGCCCGCAGAACTGCGCGATCTGTTCGAAGGAGAGCGCGGTGTTGTCGACCAGCCAGACGGCGGTCGCCTTGGGCATCAGCAGCGTATTGGCCATTCCAGATATCCTTCTCGTTCGCCCGCGTTCCCGCGCGGGCGGTGGTTTAGAGCCACCAAAATGGGAAATTCGCGGCCTGTATAACCGTTCCCTTGCTGTTTCGCAATGATTTTGGGAATGACTACCGAATTGTGCTCGCGCTCTTGAACGGATCGCTAACCGAGCTGGCGGGCAGCGGATGCGCGGCCGCTCCCGGCGGTCGTCGGATCGCCGGGGAATGCTTTGTCGCGAAGGTCGTCAGAAGCTCAGGCCGAGATTGACCTTGGCGCCCTGGTCGGCTGCGCCGCCGCCGAACTGGCCGGAATAGGACAGGCCCAGTTTGGCCTTGGCGGACATCTTCAGGTCCAAGCCCACCTCGATGACGGCGGCATCCCTGGCAAACGGTACGCCGGCAATGGCAAAGGCGTTGCCACCGGCGAAATTGAAACTCGACAGCGGCGTGACATCGCCGAAGGCGTGCCGCCAGCCAAGCATGCCGCGGGCGGTGGCGTTCACGCCATCAAGCGCAAGCTCGGTCGAGCCGCGCAGACCGAGCGTGGTGAAGGTGGCATCAGTCGTCGAACCGGTGCTGGTCAGCGCCGCCGCGCCGCCTGTCTCCGTAAAGCCATCGGTATGCACGCTGACATAAGCGAGGTTGGCGAACGGCTCGAACTCGAGTCGACCGGGGTCGGCCTTGTAGGCGAGTTCGCCAAAGACCTGCGCGGCGCCGGCATCATAGTCGGCTGAAAGCGCGTCGGCAAAACCGTCGAAGGTAACCGAGCGATGTGTCGAAAGGCTGCTCCAGCTGTAGGCGGCACCGCCGCGGAAGGCGACCGCCCCCCAATTGGTGCCGCCGTAGAGGCCGAGATGATAGTTGTCGGCCTTGCCGGAGGAGCTGCGATCGTCGGCATCGAAGCTCGAATGGCTGTAGCCGCCGAGCACGCCGACACGCCAGCCGCCCACCGGCGTGTCGGCGCCCGCCACCAGGCCGCCGGTGGAGCGGCCGATGGCGGCGGCGTTGCCGTCGCTATCGGTGTTGCTCCAGGAGCCGAAGGCCTGGCCCCAGACCGCGAACCTGTCTGTATCGGCGGCGACCATTTCCGGCCCACCCTCGCCATAGGCCATGACAGGGATGGCGGCCGTGGTGCCGCTGCCGCCGAAAGCGGCGCGTATGCGCGACGTTGCAGCTTCGCGGATGAAGCGGCTGTCCTCGACCAGCATGCCCTTGGCCGAAGCATGGATTTCGCCCGACAGCTGGTCGAAGGCGTCGCGGGCCTCCGCATCCGTCATCAGACTGGCGACAGCGCCGGCCAGCGGTCCGCCGCTCAAACTGTCCAGTCCTTCGCCGGTGGCGATCTGGTTGGGCGTCAGCCCGGCATCGGCGAAATCGCGCACCTTGGTCACCTTGAGATAGGCGTTTTTGGCGTCGTAATCATCCGTCATCGCCAGGAAGGCGGTGTTGGTCAACCCCAGCACCGTGGCGAACTGGCCGGTCAACCCGCTATCGGCGGTCAGCACCGTATAGGTGCCGACGGCAAGCCCGCCGACATTCACGTCCAGCGTCGAGCCGGTGATATTGGCCGTCCCCGTGGTGGTGAATTTGTCGGCGCCGGTGCCGCTGAGATCGACGACCAGCCTCGAACCGGCGCCGAATACCGCATTGCCGCCAATCTGCCTGGTCACATCGCCGGCGATGCCGTTGAGCATGGAGAGCCAGCCATTGTTGGTGAAGGTCGCGAGATCGTTGAATGTCGTCGTCACCGGCGCGGTGGCGCCGAAGTTGGCCGCGCCGATCCACTCGGTGTTGATCAACGTGCCGCCGCCAAACTCGCTGGTGGCGCCGGCGGCATACCAGAGCCTGCTGGTGACGATGTTGCCGGCTGCGGCGCCCAGTTTGAGTGTTCCCTTCACCACCCACTTGTTGGTGAAATTAACCGGACCGCCCGAAGTCTCGACAGCCAGGTCCGTCGTCAGTCCGGAGCTGTTTTGCACCAGGTCGTCAGTGGTGATGGTAATCGCATGGCCGTTCGATGTCGCGCTGATGGCGGCATCGCTGCCCTGGACCACACCCGTTGCCGTGATGCTGATGGTGCCCGTGCCTCTGTTCTCGGCGTGGATGCCATGGAAGCCGCCGCTGACCGCCACGGCCTCGACGGTCAGGCTTGTCGCCGTGGCGCCGTTGTAGGCGTCTATGCCGTTACCGCTCGTCCCGGCCACCACACCTGTTGCCGTGATGCTGGTGGCGCCGGTTCCGCTGTTTGTGACGGCGATGCCGAAGCGGCCGTTTACCGCGGCGGCACTCACCGTCAAGCCTGTCCCAGAGTTGGAGGCATAGATGCCGGAACCGCTCGTTCCGGTCACTGCGCCTCCTGCCGTGACGCTGGTGGCGCCAGTGCCATTGTTGACGGCATAGATACCGTCGGTTCCGCCGGTCACCGCCATGGCGTCGACCGTCAAGTCGCCCGTCGACGTGGTGCCGTTGTAGGCATAGATGCCGTAACGGCTGCTTCCGATCACTGCGCCTGTTGCCGTGACGCCGATGGCGCCGGTGCCGAAGTTGCTGGCGTGGATGCCGTCGGTCCCGCCAGTCACCGCCTTGGCGTCGATCGTCGTGTCGCCCGTCGTCGCGCCGCCGCCGAAGGCATCTATGCCGTTTCCGCTCGTTCCGGTCACTGCGCCTTTTGCCGTGACGTTGGTGGCGCCGGTGCCATTGTTGTAGGCATAGATACCGTTGGCTCCGCCGGTCGCCGTGCCCTTGGCGAGGACCGTGAGATCATGGCCTGCATAGGTGCCCGGACCGGTTTCATAGGTCAGCGTACCGCTCACAATCGTGTTGACGACATCAACCTGTAGGTCGCCATTGACTGCACGGATGCCGTCTCCATCGCCGGTAACGACGCCAGCGCCATCGACAACGCCCCCAACGACATCGCCATCTGCCGTGACCTTGAGATTGGCCGTAGCGCCCTGGTTCAACGCCACAATGCCACCCTCGGTGCCGGTTACCTTGCCTGTTTCGACGGTGGAATCACCCCCTTGCGAATAGATGACGGCGCCGTAGCCGTCCGTCGCCTTGATGTCGCCCGTGGCCTTGACGCTGGTCGTGCCGTCGCCCGTGTTGATGGCCGCCAGCCCGATCAGGGCGCCCGATATGGCGCCGCCCGTGTCGATCGCGACCGCGCCGCCCGGATTGGGTCCGTAGAACGGATCCGCGATCTGCGGCACCAGCGACACCACGCCAAGGCCGATGCCCGTCGTCGAGCTCAGCGCCGAGGAATTGGCGTCGGTGTAGCTGACCGCGCCCTTGCCGAGGATGCCGAGCGCGAAGGGATCGGTGGTGGTGACGCTGAACCCCGCGCTGGTGGTGACCGTCGGGTTGGCCGGCGCAAGCAGAAGCGTCAACAGATCGACGGCGTCGAGCGGCAGGCCGATACCGGTCGGCACGATCTGGCCGGTCGTGTTGGCACCGGAGCAGACATAGTTGGGCGGTGCCCCCGCCGTGCAAGCCGCATCGGCACTTTGACCAAAGCCGAGAAGCGCCGCACCGGCTATTGCCGTACTGACCAGCAAGCGATTGCGGTAGCGACTGGTTTTGCTGACGTTCATGTTCGAGCCCCGCCCCATATCGACAATCGGCCATCGGCGGGAAGCCGAGTCGGCCGTCGTTACTCTCGACCACGACTGATCGAATGCGGCGGGTTTTCCTAGTCGGCATATGACGACCGATCGCAGCTTTGTGGCGTGGGCGACAGCTTTCAGGGGCCGGACTGCCACATCCGGGGCACACATTCATTTTTACTAATTTGCAAACACTGAACCGCGGACGTCGCTCGATCGACCGGGGTCAGCCAAAGGGCCCGGCACTTTTGAGCAGCGCCACGAGCTGGCTTTGCTGGCGTGTCCCGGTCTTGGCGAATATTCGCTCTAGGTAGGTCCGGGCGGTCTTCTCGGTGACGTTGGAGTTGATGGCGGCGGTTTTCAGGGCCAGCCCTTGCGAGAGTGCGGTGGCCAAGCGGGCCTCGGCAGGCGTCAGATCGAACAGCCCGGCAAGCAGCGTTGGCGAAGGCACGAGCGAACTGGAGTTGAGCGCCGTCGCCGCCAACAATATGTCGGCGCCTGAAAAGATCTCATGCGCCGATCGGCGCAGCGGCAGCATGTGCAGAACCATCGGCGGCCGGCCCTCCGCGCCTTGCACGGGTATGGAGCGGACGGTCGGCTCCATGTCGTTGCGCGCGGCGAGGACGGCCTGCTGGAACAGCCGGTTGGCTTCGGCGTCGGCAATCGCCATGCCGCCAAAGGCGGTGGGCAGGAACAAAGACGACAGGCTTTCGAACAACGCGTTGGCGACCATCATCCGCCCCTTCAGCGACAAGGCAGCAGCCGGCAGTCCCATAGCCGTCATCACGGCGACCGTTCCCTCGGCGCGCTCGAGGCCGAGCCGCCCTGCTATCAGGCCGGCGCGCGCCATGGCTGGCCTCAGGCTGTCCAGAACATCCAGGCTGCTTTGATCGTAATCGCCTTCTCCGAGCCGTCGCTGGAAGACGAAAGTCGCCAGTTCGCCGCTGGGCATCGGTATCGCGGTGCAGGCGTGCGCGCCGATGCCCATGGCGCGAAGCCGTTTGCGTACCGGATCATTCTCGATTTCTTCCGGCGTCAGGAAAGCCTCGACGTCAACGAAGCTCGCCGGCTGCAGCGCACACATGCGCGAAACTGCTGTCGAAAACTGCAGCATATCGCTCGCCAGCAATTCATCTTGCAGATCCTGCAGGAACTCGATCGCCTTGCCGCGCGGGGGCTGGTCTTCCCCGAACAGAAACAGGGCGCCGCCCACGGAGCCGGACAAGGTATCGATGTCCTCCAGCACGTCCGGCCAGAGGTCCGGCACGAAGGCCGCCTCGTAGATTCGGTTCATCAGGTCGTCGGGCATGAGCACGAAGCCCTTCCGTAGAAAGCATGGCGCCGGACCCAAGCAATCAACGCTTAAGGTCGACCGATCTTCTCTAACGTCAACATGCCACAGCGCCCGCCGTCAATCACGAATAAGCAAAAAATGCCATAGAGCGGTTTCGTCCGGGCAGCGTCATTGAAGCGCTTCTTGCGGCCAATCTTGTACAACCCGTTGGCAAAAGCGCCTCGCGCTCCCGGAATTGCCAGAACAATTGTCTGGATTCCAAAAAGACAAAACCCGCTGGACGGTGTCCAGCGGGCTCGGAACCGGAGACGACAAGCGTCTGCGACAGCTCTACTTCCCTGAATGAGGCGACCGATAGCCGGCCACCCCTTGGGATCAGATCGCCTGGCGGGCGATCCGTTCGATGTCGGCACGGCTGATGCCGAGGTCGCTCAGCTGACGTGCGTTGAGGCGGTTCAGTTCGCGCACGGTCTCGTTGTACATGCGCCAGTTACGGAAAGCGCGGATCGGGTTCATGGTAGTCCTCCTGATGGGGTGTTCGTTTCGATGCTGCTCAAATAGTCATCAACGACCCCGACTTGAACGGCCGATTTTGCATAGCAATGATGCAAATGCTGCATTGCACCATTAAGCCTCTGTTCATCTTGTGGGCAGGGATGAAGGGCGCTGACCCAGGACGTGTCGAGATTCCGGTCAGGCCGAGCCGGAAATGGCTGATATCAGTCCCTTGCGGGCCGGCCTCACCGGAATATCGGCACGTCCTAGCCGACGTCGAGCACGATCTTGCCGATATGCTCGCCCTCCTCCATCCGCTCGTGCGCGCGCCAGGCATCGGTAAGCGGATAGATCATGTCCATGACCGGAGCGACCTTGCGCGTACCGAGCAGCGGCCACACCTGCGCCTCCAGCGCCGCGGCGATCGCGGCCTTGAACTCGACCGTGCGCGGCCGCAGCGTCGATCCGGTATGGGTGAGCCGCTTGACCATGATCTTGGAAAAGTCGGCGCTCGCCACCGCACCGGCCTGCACAGCGATCTGGACGATGCGGCCCTCGACCGCCGCGGCCTCGTAATTGCGCTGGACATAGTCGCCTCCGACCATGTCGAGGATGACGTTGGCACCCTTGCCATCCGTCGCCTCCTTCACCGCGGTGACAAAATCCTGCTCGCGGTAGTTGATCGCCCGGTCGGCGCCGAGTTTCAGGCAGGCGTCGCACTTATCCTGGCTGCCGGCGGTGGTGATGACATAGGCGCCGAAGGCCGAGGCGAGCTGGATCGCCGTCGTGCCGATACCGGACGACCCGCCATGGACGAGCAGCGTTTCGCCCTTCTTCAGACCGCCGCGCTCGAACACATTGTGCCAGACGGTGAAGTAGTTTTCCGGCACCGCGGCCGCTTCCGTGTGGGTGAACCCGGCCGGCAGCGGCAGCACCGAGCCGGCATGAACCTTGACATACTCGGCATAGGCGCCGCCGGGCGTGAGCGCGCAGACCCGGTCGCCGATGCGCCAGCGCGATATCTCGTCACCAAGGGCCGCCACTTCGCCCGACGCCTCGAGGCCCGGCAGGTCGGACGCACCGGGCGGCGGCGGGTAGGCGCCCTTGCGCTGTTGGACGTCGGGCCGGTTGACGCCCGCGGCATGGACCTTGATCAGGATTTCACCGGGGCCCGGCAAGGGAACATCGCGCGTTTCCGGCTTCAGCACCCGTGGGCCGCCCGGCTCCGAGATCGCGATCGCCGTCATCCGTGCCGGAATTTTCTGTCCGTTCGCCATGAATCTTCCTGTCTTCCTCGCCGTGCCATATCGGCTGTTTGCATCGACGCCCCTGCCCTATGTATGCTGATTGCCAAATCAGGCAAATGGCCAATCCGGTGACGCAGGGAGGAGCGACGATGGCGATCTTCGACGACGAACCGAGGAAAAAGCCGCGCCCGCATGAAATCGGGCAGGATCTGTCGCTGCTTTCCGCCGATGAACTGTCCGAACGCATCGGCATCCTGCGCGAGGAGATCGAGCGGCTGGAGGCCGAACTCAAAGCCAAGGGCTCCACGAAGTCGGCCGCCGAAGCGCTGTTCCGCCGCGGATAATTCCCGGCGAGCCTGCCGCCGAAAAGCCCGAATGCGACTGTCTTCAGACCTTGCGTCCCTCTCGATTTCAGCCGGATCAAAAAATGCTCGCAGCCTACCGACCGATCCTCTCGCTGCTTCGCGGCACGGCTTTTCTTCTGGCGGCGTCTGGATTGCACGGGCTGCTGTTGCCGTTGCGCGGCCAGGTCGAGGGATTCTCGACCGCATCGCTCGGCCTGATGGGCACGGCCTGGGCCGGCGGCTTCGTCACCGGCTGCTTCTTCGCGCCACGCCTTGTGCGCCGCGCGGGCCATGTGCGCGCCTTCGGCGCTTTCGCCGCATCGGGCGCCATCGTGGCGCTGCTGACGGGCCTCATCATCGACGAATATGTGTGGATCCTGCTGCGCGCCTTCACCGGCTTCACCATGGCCGGCGCCTTCATGGTCATCGAGAGCTGGCTGAACGAGAAGGCCACCAACGAGAATCGCGGCACGGTGTTCGGTCTCTACATGATGGTGACCTACGCCTCGATCATGGGCGGTCAGATGATCGTCGCCGGCGGCGATGTGAAGTCCGCGTCACTGTTCATGATCACCGGCATCCTGTTCTGCCTGTCGCTGATCCCGACCGCTGTTTCGACCGCCTCACACCCCAAGCCGCTGCAGGACGTCAAGCTCGACGTCAAGGGCCTCTACGCCAACTCGCCAGTCTCAGCGATCGCCTGTCTGCTGATCGGCATCGCCAACGGCGCCTGGGGCACGCTCGGCGCCGTCTATGGCGCCCGCATCGGCATTTCCACGGCTGAGATCGCCTTGATGATGAGCCTTGTGGTGGTGGCCGGCGCCGCCATGCAGCTCCCGGCCGGGCGCCTCTCCGACAAGACCGACCGCCGCTTCGTGCTGGCCGGCGCTGCGTTCGGTGCCGCGCTGTTTGCACTCCTCATCTTCCTGTTCGAACCGCGTTCCGGCCTCTTTGTCATCGTCTTCACCGCCGCTTACGGCGCCTTCGCCTACACGCTCTATTCGATCGCCGTGGCGCATGCCAACGACCACGCGCGCGCCGAGGACTTCGTCAAGGTTTCCGGCGGCCTGCTGCTGCTCTACGGCTTTGGCACCATGATCGGACCGCTGCTGGCCGCCGCCCTGATGGGCTGGATGCGGCCGGAAGGGCTGTTCCTGGCGACCGCCTTCGCCCATCTCAGTCTGGCCGGCTACACGCTGCTGCGCATCAGCCGCCGCGCGCCGGTGCCGATCGGCGATCGCGACGCCTTCAAGACCCAGCCGGCGGACCGTTCGGTGACACCGGAAGCATTGCGGCTCGATCCAAGAAGAAAAGCAGAAGCAAACAGTTGAGAATCGAAAAACTTTCCCTCACAAATGAGGCATGATGTTTTCCGACGCCTTCATGGCGATCGCCGATCCCAATCGGCGCCATCTTCTGGAAGAACTTCGACGCGGTCCGAAGACCGTCAACGAGTTGGCCGCCGGGCTGCCGGTCTCACGCCCGGCCGTATCACAGCATTTGAAAGTGTTGCTGGACGCCGGCCTGGTTAATGCCAAGGCAGAGGGAACCCGGCGTGTCTACACGGTAAGCAACGCCGGCTTCCTGAAACTCAACATCTGGCTCGATCAATTCTGGGAAGCCTGACCACTTCTGGTCAGCCACCTCACGAGCCTCATTCAACTATTCGAAGCCAGAAAAGCGCCGAGCAGATCGAGCAGCACCCCGGTCCCGTGCTCGCGCGTCTCGGATGTGTCATGGCCGTCGAGGAAAGCCCCCTGTTCGGTCAGCACCAGCCGCGTGCCCGTGCCCTCGGCGAAAAGTTCGATCGTGGCCAGCGACACCGATATGCGGGTTGCGCCGAAAAGCATGTCGTAGCTGTAGACCATGCGCTGGTCGTGAACGATGTCCTGATAGGTGGCGGTGTAGACGTGGATCGGACCGTCCTTGGGTCCACCGGCATTGACCTCCTTGCCGCCAACGCGGAAGTCCATTTCATGCCGGCTGGGCATGGGGTTGTCGGGGTCGGCGAACCAGCGGCGCTTGGCGTCCGGATCGCTGAGCGCGAAGAAGACCTTCGACGGCGCCGCCGGGTAGAGACGCTCGATGACGAAGGTGGAATGGACAACGGAACGTTCGGTCATGGATTGCTTCCTCGCTGGTCAGTTCGATTGGTTCTGGGGAATGAAGACGCCGGCGCGATAGGTGGCGCCGAAATAGACCTCGACGCTGCGCAGCCTGTCACCGTGAAACCGGTGCAGTTCGGTGTTGCGGAACGTCTTGCCGTCCACGGTCTCGCAGCTGTAGAGGACAAAGGCGCCATCGCCGTCTTCGCCGATCCTTTCGATCGTCATCGAGCGGAAGAGCTTGCTGTTGGGCCAGCAACGATCGAAATAGGCCGCTCGGTCGACGGCATCGTCATATGGGCTGGTGAAGGTGAAGTCGTCGCTCAGGGCTGCTTCCATGACCGCGCGATCCCCGGCCTGGAAGGCGGCGAAGTAACCCCGAACAAAGTCGGATCTACTCTTGCCGGGCATGATGGTTGCTCCTCTGGTTTCGGGCTGGAATGGCTTCAAGGCTTTGGGCCTCAACCATCGGCGGTCTCGGCCATGAATTCGGCGGCGAGATTGTCCAATGCCGCGTTGAAGCCGGCTCGGCTGCCGGCGACCATGTCCTTGCCGCCGAAAGCAGCGATCTGGTCTGTCAGCACCAGCCGCGTCGACGCGCCCAGAGCCTGAAACTCGACCGTGATCAGCGAGACGGAGAGCCGGTTCCAGCCCTCGCAAACCAGCTCCGTCGAGACGATGCGCTGATCCGGCTCGATGTCGAGGTAACGGGTCTCGACGCGGTAGATCAATTTGCCGCGCGGCCCGCAGCGGCTGACATCCAGCCCGCCGACCTTGAAATCGGTCTTGTCGTAGACAAGGTCGGCTGCCGTCGATGGTGTCCCCCAGCGGGCCCGCGCGCGTGGATCCGCGAATGCCTGGAAGACCCGCGCCGGCGAGGCGTCATAGACGCGCTCCAGCACGATGGTCGCATGGATTACGGATGGCTCCGTCATGATGGCCTCCTTCAGGTCTCGTCCTTGGTTTCCGCCAGGAAATCGCCGAGCCGGTCGAGCCGGCGTTCCCAGGAGAGGCGCCGCTCGTTGATCCAGTGCTCGGCCGCGCGCAGGGCCTTCGGCTCGATCTGGCAGGTGCGCACCCGCCCGACCTTCTGTGTGCGCACCAGGCCGCTCGCCTCCAGCAGGTTCAGGTGCTGGACGACGGCCGACAGCGACATCGCCAGCGGTTCGGCCAGCTGGCTCACGGAAGCCGGGCCACGCGACAGCCGGTCGACCATCTGCCGCCGCGCCGGATCGGCGAGCGCCTGGAACATCAGGTCGAGCTGGGCGGGATCGTGCAGCATCGTGGTCAGCCGTTGTTGTAGGGGAAGAACTTGAAGTAGGGCTGCGCCTCCTCGATCACCCTGGCGAAGGCGGGGCGCGGCAGCAAGCGGTCGTGATAGCGCTTCACGGCCGGATATTTGTCGCCGAACGGTTCGACCTTGTTGGCGTAGAAGAGCGCGGGAGATGCCGAGCAATCCGCCATGGTGAAGGCGTCGCCCACCGCCCACTCCCTCGACTGCATCTGCTGCTCGATGATCGCATAGGAATTGCGCAATTGCGCGCGTGCCTGCTCGACACCGAACGGATCGGTCTTGTCCTGCGGCCGCAGCCGGTCGGCGACGATCTTCTGCATCGGTTCCTGGACATAGAAGTCATAGAAACGATCGGCCTGGCGAACCGCCAGCGCCGGATCGACGTCGTCGGGAACGAGTTCGACCGGTCCCGGGTAATGAGCGGCCAGATATTCGACGACGATCGTCGATTCCAGAATCGTGCGGTCGCGCGCATCGTCGCGCAGCGCCGGCATCTTGCCGGTCGGCGAGATTTTCAGGAAGGCAGCGCGCGATTGTTCGTCGCCGAGATCGACGATAACAGGATTAAAGGGCGTGGCGTTCTCGTAGAGCGCGATCAGCGGCTTCCAGCAGAAGGAAGCCAGGGGATGGAAGTACAACGTCAGGGACATTTTTCTCTCACCTCGCGTGTGACCTGTCAGCGGTACGGGTCATGGAAAACTGAAGCAGTTACTTAACTATTGAGATGGACCTTGTCCGTCAAGCTCGGCTGAGGACGAACCTCAGATGGAGCGGATGTGGGCGAGCACCGCGCCGGCGATATCAGGCCAGTCCTGCATATGCAGTTCGTGGCCGCCGCCTTCGATGCGAAGAAGCCTGGCGCCGCCGACCGCCTGGACCAGGGCTTCGCCATGTTCGATGGGAAAGATCGGATCGGCCGTGCCGTGGATGACCAGCAATCGCGCCCTTATCTCATGCAAGCGGCCCTTGGAGTTGCCGCCGCCCCCGAGCATGAAGTGGTTGGTCGCGCTCAGGAACCCGCCGGAGCGGTCGTAGTCCTGCTCGATAAAAGCCCGCGCCCCGGCCTCGTCGAACGGATGCGCAACGCCGGCAATTGCCCTGGCATCCCTGACCACGAAGTCGATCGCCTGGCGGCAGTCCGACCAGTCGACGTCGGCGCCGCCGGCGGAATGCTCGATATAGGACGCGCTCATCGTCGGCAGGTGCGATGTGTCCATTCCCACCGGCGAACTGCTGATCACGGTCAGCGACGCGACGCGCGAGGGGTGCCTGAGCGCCACGTGCTGTGCGATCATGCCGCCCATCGACATGCCGGCGACATGCGCCCTTTCGATGCCGTGGCTGTCGAGCACACCGACCGCGTCGTCAGCCATGTCGTCGAATGAATAGGGCGGCTTTCCCGGCGGATATTTGGTTGAGCGGCCGGTGTCGCGGTTGTCGTAGCGGATCACGAACAGGCCTCCATCGGCAAGCCTCCGGCAAAGCGCCTCCGGCCACCAGAGCATGGATGCCATTGCGCCCATGATCAGCAGCAATGCAGGATTTTGGGCGTCGCCGAACGTCTCGGACACAATCGTGGCTTGCGTGGCGGTCATTGCTGGGCCCTCCAGACTGATTGCATTTTGAAATCAGTTGCACGATAGGCAAACTGATACGATAATGCAACTGGTTTTGCGGAGAAAAATGAAAATGACGCTTGATCGCCGGTCCGGCTGTCCGATCAACCTGTCGCTGGAAGTGTTCGGCGACCGTTGGAGCCTGATCATTCTTCGCGACATGATTTTCGGCGGCAGGCGGCATTTTCGTGAACTGCTCAATGGATCGATGGAAGGCATCGCCTCCAACATCCTGGCCGACCGGCTGAAGCGGCTTATGGAACTCGGCATGCTGACCAAGGCTGATGACCCCAGCCACAAGCAGAAGGCGATTTACAGCCTGACCGAGATGGCGATCACGCTGGTGCCGATCCTTGCCCATCTCGGCGCCTGGGGCCGCGTCTGGCTGCCCACGACCGAGGAGCTCTCGATCCGGGCCGAGCTTCTGGAAAAAGGCGGGCCGCCACTATGGGACAAGTTCATGGACGAGTTGCGCCATGAACATCTCGGCGCGCCGCTCGATGCAACGACAGGCCCGTCGGTACGCGCCACCTTGCAGGCGGCCTATGAAACTGTCGTCGCCGGCAAGGCTCTCGGCGCCAACCCGGCCGCCTGAACAACTATTTTCCCCGTTTGGCAGCCGGCTCTGCTACAACGGTGGAAAATCAGATCTCACGGGATTGGATAGGCTCTTGGTCGAGAACTCTAGGGATACTGCCCGCGCGCGTGCCGATCTGCGCTTCAAGAAGCAGGAAGAGGCCGCAACCGTTCGTCAGAAAGCAATGGCCGAATATGCCGCCGAGAGCGATGCCCGCAAGGTCAAGACCGACAAGCTGCGGGCGCTCCGGCTCGCCAAGGAAGCCGAAGACCTCGCCAACTCGGCAGCGACGCCGACCGCGAAGCCGGCCCGCGCCAAGAAGAAGAAGTAAGCCTGAACTCCTACAGCGTCGACCGTGCCCGATGATCTGGTCGCCGGCCTTGATCGGCTAGAGCAATTGCAGGAAAAGTGCATAGCGGTTCTCCCGGGAGAAGCGCGAAGCGCTTCCCCTTGGGAATTGCTTGAAAACAAAGACTTAGAGCGGTTCGGCGATTCCGTGAAACGCTGAACCGCTCTGGGCGCCTGTAGACGGCTCTGCCCGAAGGCGCCGCCGACCCGCCGCTTCACGAGAAGCAATTTCAACGGAAACCGGGATTGCTTCGTCCGGCGGACCGCCGAAGATTGACCTACTCAAACAGGAGACCGCCATGACCGCGCTGCCGCTCGAAAAAGCCAATGTGATCGTAAATGCCGCCTTCGCCAAAGGCAGCAGCCTCAAGCTCAAACCGCTCGGCGTGTCGGTGCTGGATGCTGGCGGGCACCTCGTCGCCTTCCAGCGTCAGGACGGCGCCTCGTTCCTGCGCCCGCAAATGTCGGCCGGCAAGGCCTATGGCGCGCTGGCCATCGGCATGGGTTCGCGCCGGGTCGAGGCCTTCGCAAAGGAGCGCCCGCATCTGGTCGCCGGCATTTCCGACGTGTCGGGCGGACGCGTGCTGCCGGTGGTCGGCGGCGTGCTGATCCGCGACAAGGCCGGCACCATTGTCGGCGCCGTCGGCATATCAGGTGACACGTCGGACAATGACGAGGCAGCGGCCATCGCCGGCATCGAGGCGGCGGGCTTCACCGCCGATCCGGGCTGAACCCTCAGTTGAAGTTGATGTCGCGGCTGGCCGAGCGCATCGACACCGCGAACCCGGCAAGCACATCGAACAGCGCGATGATCATCAGCGTGAAGAAGATGGAGTGCGCCGCGCCCTTCACCAGCAGGAACTCGACGAGGAAAGCGACGAAGACCAGTGTCGACAGGAGATGATCCATGATCGACGCGGTCGTGGTGCGTGCCGACTTCACCATTTCGAGGAACAGGAAGATCAGCCCGATCAGCACCATCAGATCGCCGAGTGTCATCGAAAACACCCCACCCGACATCATGTGGAAGGAGAAGACTTCGCTCGCCCACGGATCGTCGCCGCCGCCGAATATTCCAAGCAGGCCGAGATTGTAGAGCACGAAGGGCACGATCAGAAGCGGGACGGCACCAAACATCCGGCGTCTCCATTTGGGGGCATCTTCTGTACAATGCTCCACAGGCGCGCCGTCAAGATTTTTCGCGCAAGGCCGCGAACACGGTCGAAGACCGCGTGCAACAAATGCTGTCGGCCATTGGCCGGACGACAGGAAACAGCCGAAACCCGGCTCAGCGCTTGAAGTAACCGGCGCGCACCGCGGCGCCGATGACGTTGAGGATGATATGCCGATTCCTTGATCAGCGTGATGGAAAGGGCTGGTGACCGCCGGTTCCATGTAGCCGAGGACCCGCGACCAGCAACTGCTCGGCGGCCGCCGTCAACGCTTTGGGCACGCGTCCACCAGGAAAACGGGCGGCCAGGCCGGACACATCGGCTGCGGCCCGAACTGCGGGCGGCGGCGGTCAATCCGCTGCGCCAAACGCAAAAAACCGGCCAGAGGCCGGTCTTTTGTAACTCAAACCCGGGGAAGAGGCTGGTGTCAGCCTTCCTTGGGGGTCAGCACCTGACGGCCGCGATACATGCCGGTCTTCAGGTCGATGTGGTGCGGGCGGCGCATTTCGCCGGAATTCTTGTCCTCGACATAGGTCGGGGCCTTGAGGGCGTCGGCCGAGCGGCGCATGCCGCGCTTGGACGGAGAGGTTTTGCGTTTCGGAACGGCCATGGATATGCTCCACTACATGGTCAAAAGCCCCGCCCGCCCTCGTGAAAGGGCCATGTCGGGGCCTAAATCTGAGAAAGTCGGGTGCCTATACACGCCTGATGCCGTTTTGGCCAGCACTGGCGCGAATTTTTTTATGCCGGCTAGTCGAGACAGCCGACATAAGCGCCGGATCGGCCTGCCCTGCGCTCGATCAGGTTGGCGAGTCTCCTCAGGCCGGGCCCGGGTTTGGCCGGATTGCGGGCGATCGGGTTGGGCAGGGTGACGGCGAGAAGCGCCGCCTGCCGTCTGTTCAATTGCTTTGCGGAAATGCCGAAATGGTGCTGCGCGGCCGCCTCGATGCCATAGATGCCCGGCCCCCATTCGGCGATGTTGAGGTAGATTTCCATGATCCGCCGTTTCGACATCACCGCGTCGAAGTAGACCGCCAGCGGCAGTTCGACGACCTTGCGCACCGTGCCCAGCGGCCTCGACCAGAGAAATAGGTTTTTCACCGTCTGCATGGTGATGGTCGAAGCCCCGCGCGTCGCCTCGCCGGCCAGTGCATCGTCGACCACGCCCTTGAGTTCGCCGAGATCGACGCCGCGATGAAAGCAGAACTGCCCGTCCTCGGACATGATGACGGAGTGGGCAAGCACCGGCGCGACGTCGTCGATGGACACCCAGCGCCTGTCGTAACCGGAGAAGGTCGCCAGATCCTTCAGCATCAGCGTCGACACCGGATGCACGAAGGATGGCAGGTAAAGGAAAGTCAGCACCGCCGGGATCAGCGCCAGCACTGCGGCCACGACGATGCCGCGCCGGACCCAGCGCCTGAGACCGCGACGCTTCACGCCTCGCGATCCCGTCGCCATGTCCAGCTTTTCGGTCTCATGATCGACGATCGGTTCCGCCAAGCCGCCCAACCCGTGCCAGAGAACTCGTTTCGAACCTCGCCTCGGTGAGTCATATGACGGTGTTTCGAGAACCGGAGCGGAGCGTACATTCGAGTACGCGAGCACCGGAAGCGCGGAAAACGCCCTCAGATGACCGCAGGAGCAGAGTTTCCAAACGGGCTCTTACCGCTCCGGCATAATGGCGCTTGCCTTCTTGCGCAACGTCTGAGTGTCGGCTACCGCTCCCCGCCATGACGAATGACGACGAAATGGCGTTCGAAATGGCACTCATCCGGCGGGCCGCGGCCGTCGAGGTGTTGCTGCGGCGGCTGCTCGACGACCGCCCGCTCTCGGGCGAGATCGTCCGGCCCGATCGGCTGATGGCGGCGATGCGCCATGGCGTGCTGAACGGCGGCAAACGACTGCGCCCTTTCCTGGTCATGGAAAGTGCCGCCCTGTTTTCGGCTGATGGCGAGGCGGCGCTGCGTGTCGCCGCCGCCCTTGAATGCGTGCACTGCTATTCGCTGATCCACGACGACCTGCCGGCCATGGATGATGACGACCTTCGCCGCGGCCAGCCGACCGTGCACAAGGCCTTTGACGACGCGACCGCCATCCTGGCCGGCGATGCGTTGCTGACGCTGGCCTTCGACATCGTTGCCGGCGAAGCGACCGCGTTGCCGGCCGAGAGACGGGCAGCTCTCGTGCTGGCGCTTGCCCGCGCGGCCGGCGCCGGCGGCATGGTCGGCGGCCAGATGCTGGACCTCGAAGCCGAGCGCATTCGGCCCGACGAAGCCGGCATCATCAGGCTGCAGGCAATGAAGACCGGCGCGCTGATCCGCTTCGCCTGCGAGGCGGGCGCCATCGTCGCCGGCGCTCCGGCCGAAGACCGCGAGCGGCTGGCGGAATTCGGCTCCGCGATCGGTCTTGCCTTCCAGCTCGCCGACGACCTGCTCGACCTTACGGCTGACGCCAAGCAGATGGGCAAGGCGACCGGCAAGGACGCCGCCGCCGGCAAGGGAACGCTGGTTGCGCTGCACGGCGCAAGCTGGGCGCGCAGCCAGCTCAACGGCCTTGTCGCGCAGGCACATCAGCTCCTCGAGCCCTATGGCGACGGCTCGGCGCGGCTGAAACAGGCCGCGACCTTCATCGCGACGCGCAACAACTGATGGCTCCCGGCCGGCTTGCGTTCGACGGATGCGGTCCAGTCAACGCGTAGACATATGCCGCCCGCCAACATCGCATAATTATTCACCGACTAAATAATCCCACGCCGCGCATCTTATAAAAGGAGCGCCAAGCCTACGCATTTCTTTCTGAAACGCAAATCCGCATCAAAATCCGATTGCATATTTCCATATTACAGCAATACTTACTGAAGTGGATGGGTTGGCCACGGTGTCGGGTTGAGGAATAATTTTCTTGTTACATGAATAGTTTGCGGCCTTACAGATAAGTCTCATCCCCAGTCGATGCTGTCACCTGGCCTCCTGCGATATGAGGAGAAATGGGCATGCGATTCAAGTCGGACAGGATTCAGGGCTTTCAGGTCTTCGCCGTATCGGGAACCAATACCGTCTCCTTCGGCATCGATTTTGACCCGGCAAGGATCGGCGGGTTGATGGGCTTTGCCGTCGAGCGCCAGGACATCAAGGAGAACGAGCGCTACTATATGTACGGATTCAAGGTATTCGAGAGCATCTATCCGAACCCCGATCCGACATTGCAGGTGTCGACTTACGATCAGCCGGTCCAAAGTTTTGTCTGGGATGATTTCACCGCCAAGGACGGCCGTGAATACGTCTACTATTTTCATCCTCTGAAAGGCACGCCGAAGAATCTCGACCGCTCCGCGCCTGCGATCCCCATCAAGGTTCGAACCGAAAAGGCTTTCACGGACGGGACCCATGACATCTTCTTCAATCGAGGTGTGGCGAGCAGCCAGGCCTACGCCCGGAATTTCAACAACAAGCAACCTGACAAGCTTCCCGAGCCCAAACGCACGCAGGCCCTCCAATGGCTAAGCCGCGATCTGGACGAAGCCTTGAAGAAATTCATCGACCAGGCAGAGCCAGGCGACACGTTGCTCGGAGCGTTTTACGAGTTCAGGTACGCACCGGCCGCGCAATGGTTCAAGGCGGCCATCGATCGCGGCGTCGACGTCAAACTTGTCCTCGATGCGAAAAAGAATGGCGGCGGTGTCGACAAGAAAGGCAAGCCGATTCCGAACTTTCCGCGCGACGACAATATGAAAACGGTCGCTGACGCCCAACTGCCGGCAAGCGCGATCGCCTGCTGGCGCGAGAAAAACAAGAACGAGATCGCGCACAACAAGTTCATAGTCCTGTTGAAGGGCGCAGCAAAGGCACCGGTGGAGGTTTGGACCGGTTCGACAAATCTTTCCGACGGCGGCATTCACGGTCAGACCAATGTCGGACACTGGATCAGGGACGTGGCCGTCGCGAGCCACTTCAGAGACTATTGGACATTGCTCTCGGGCGATCCTGGCAAACCCGGAACCGGTACGCCTTCCGAGGAGAAGGCTGCGATGAATGGGCTAAGATCCAGTGTCGCGGCGTTGCTGGCGACTCCTGCCGGTTGGCGAACCATTCCAGAAGGCACCACACCGGTTTTCAGCCCGCGGGCGGGCGGCGGCGTGCTCGACATGTATTCGGCGGTGCTCGATGAATCGGACGCGTTGGGCTGCATCACGCTGGCTTTCGGCATCTCGGCGGTGTTCAAGGACCGCCTGGTAAAACATGCGCAGACCTCTCCGCTGACCTTTCTGATGCTGGAGAAGAAGGACGCGCCCTCAAAGCCAAGGCCCGGAGCCGCCCCGAAACCCTTCGTCGCGCTCGGCTGGAGACAGAACGTCTATTCGGCATGGGGATCCTACATCGAGGATCCTTTGTATCGCTGGACGCGGGAGACAAATGCCGGGGCACTCAAGCTCAACCAGCATGTGAGCTATATCCATTCGAAATTCCTCTTGCATGATCCCCTTGGCGCGGACCCGATCGTGGTGACGGGGTCGGCGAATTTCTCGACCGCCTCGACCAATGACAATGATGAAAACATGCTGCTGATCCGCGGCGAGGCCCGGGTCGCCGATATCTATTTCACTGAATTCAACCGGCTGTTCTTTCACTACTATTTCCGCTCGGTTCACGAAGCGATCAGCCATCGCAAGCCCGCCGATACGCTTGGCGTCGCGGCCACGAGTTCAACCGAGAAGGCCAGTCTCTTTCTCGACGAGACGGATAGATGGACTGGCAAATACGCCGCTGGCAGCCTGAAGACCAAGCGAGTGAGAATGTTCACAGCCATGTCGGGGGTAGCCACGATCTAGCACAGGGTCCGGCGCTCTCCGGAACTGAGCCCATTCCTTCCGGTTGCGGCATTTGGGCTATCTGCACCGTCGTGACGCGCGCCTGCTTCAGTCCCACGAGGACATGGCGGTGCGCAGAGCGGATTTGACTTGCAGGGCTGAACCAGCCGCGTCATCGGTCGGCCCTTGTCCAATTACCTCGATCCGTCGCGCAGCGCTTGCCGGCGGCCTTGCGCGCCGCATCGGTTTTGTTTCATTTGACCCGTGCTGTTTCGCAATGAGAGGCTTCGATCGATGTCGTCCAATCTGTTCGATCTGACCGGGCGCCGCGCGCTGGTGACCGGCTCGTCGCAGGGCATCGGGTTCGCCCTCGCCACGGGGTTGGCGCAAGCCGGTGCCCAGGTGGTGCTCAACGGCCGCGACGCCGACAAGCTCGGCGCGGCGGGAGCGCGGATCCCCGGTGCTGAAATCCTCGCCTTCGACGCGACGGATCATGACGCGGTCCGCTCCGCGATCGACGATTTCGAGTTGTCCCACGGAGCGATCGACATACTGGTCAACAACGCCGGCATGCAGTTCCGCACGCCGCTGGAGGATTTTCCCGCCGATGCGTTCGAACGGCTGCTGCAGACCAATATCGCCAGCGTCTTCCATGTCGGCCAGGCGGTCGCGCGCCACATGATCAAGCGCGGTCGCGGCAAGATCGTCAACATCGCCTCCGTGCAGACCGCGCTCGCCCGCCCCGGCATCGCCCCCTATACGGCCACGAAAGGCGCGGTCGGCAACCTGACCAAGGGCATGGCGACCGACTGGGCCAGATACGGCCTGCAATGCAACGCGATCGCGCCTGGCTATTTCGACACCCCGCTCAACGCAGCTCTTGTCGCCGACCCGGCGTTCAGCACGTGGCTCGAAAAGCGCACGCCGGCCGGCCGCTGGGGAAAGGTGGAGGAACTCACCGGGGCCTGCGTTTTCCTCGCCTCCGACGCCTCGTCATTTGTCAACGGACACATTCTCTATGTCGACGGCGGCATCACGGCATCGATCTGATCCGCCCCGCCGCATGGTCGTCATGGGCGTTGCGGGATCGGGCAAGACCACGATCGGCGAGGCGTTGGCCCTGGCGATCGGCGCCGCCTATGTCGATGGCGACCAGCTTCACCCGCAAGCCAACATCGCCAAGATGAGCGCCGGCATTCCGCTGTCGGACGAGGACCGCTGGCCATGGCTGGCAAAGGTCGGCGAAACGCTCCGATCGGGTCGCGAAACGGTCATCGTGGGCTGCTCGGCGCTTAAGCGAGTGTATCGCAATTTCATCACCGAGAGCGCCGGAGCCCCTGTTCTGTTCATCTATCTGGACGGCTCGCGCGAGTTGATTTCCCGGCGCATGCGGGAGCGCACCGCTCACTTCATGCCGGCAAGCCTGCTCGACAGCCAGTTCGCGGCGCTGGAGCCGCCCGAGGCAGACGAGAATGCTGTCGCCGTCGCGATCGATGCACCGCTCGATGAGATCGTCAAAAGCATCATCGGCAAAATCCGCGACCTGCCTCGATCCGCGGACGCGCCATAGGTGCGCGCGAACGAAATGTTAATGTAAATGAAGCGTAATCTCGATCATTAGAATAATGCGTATGTGTTGGGGTTGCGCATGCCGGAATATTCTTCCTTCATCCGGTCCATCCGGATCCGTTATCTTTCAGGATTGTTGGTCTTCGCGCTGGCTTCAGCCGCCATCATGATTGCGCTCAATCGCGTCAACTCCTTGCGCCATGAGATCGATGCGCTGAGCAGCAACCTCGTCGTCTTCACCCGCGACCTGCGCAACGCCACCAGCTTCGCCGAGACAACGAGCTCGGCCTGGCGAAACGAGACGCGCGATGCGCTGACCGCCTCGGCGCGCGACCATTCCGAGCGCCTGACCCGCGAGATCGAGACCCTGACCGCCCAACTGGCCGCCATCCGCCCGCGCCTCTCGGCCAAGACTGTCAACGAGCTATCCGCGGCTTCCGTCAACGGTGATCTGTTCTGGTCGCCGCGCGACATGGTGCGCAACTTCAATTTGATGTCGGTGGCGCAGAGGACCAATGAATGGAGCTCGCGCGAAATCCGCAACCAGAACGACCTCTTTGTCCAGCCGATGCTGGTGCGCGTACGCACCGCCATGGATGAGGAACGCCACTTGGCCGATGTCGCCAGCGACCGGCTGCTGCTCTGGGCCAGCGGCTTGCTGTTCGCCGTTCTGGCCATCGTTGCCTTCTGGATTTTCCGACCGATGGAACAGGCGATCCGCCGCGCCTTTGCCCAATCGGCCGAATCCCTGTTCAAGGCCGAGGCCGCCGACCGCGCCAAGTCTGAATTCCTGGCCAATATGAGCCACGAGATCCGCACCCCGATGAACGGGGTGCTCGGTATGGCCGAACTGCTTGCCAAGACCGAGCTGACCGCGCGCCAGAAGACCTTCACCGACGTGATCGTGAAGTCGGGCAATGCGCTGCTGACCATCATCAACGACATCCTCGACTTCTCCAAGATCAATGCCGGACAGCTGACGCTCGACCCCGCCCCCTTCCGTCTGTCCGAAGCGGTCGAGGACGTGGCGACGCTGGTCTCGGCGCGAGTCGCCGAGAAGAACCTGGAACTGATCGTGCGGGTCGATCCGCGGCTGCCGGCCTATGTCGTCGGCGACGCCGGCCGGTTCCGCCAGATCGTCACCAACCTGGTCGGCAACGCGGTGAAGTTCACCGAGAAGGGCCATGTGCTGATCGATGTCGGCGGCGAAACCGTCAATGACGTCGTCCAGCTCAAGCTGCGCGTCGAGGATACCGGCATCGGCATCCCGGCCGAGAAGTTGCAGAATGTGTTCGAGAAGTTCGCGCAGGTCGACGGGTCCTCGACCCGCCGTCACGAAGGCACCGGCCTCGGGCTCGCCATTTCGGCGCGTCTCGTCGACCTGATGGCCGGCAAGATCGGCGTCGAGAGCGAGATCGGGCGCGGTTCCGTTTTCTGGTTCGCGGTGCCCTTGCCCGTGCACAACGCCCAGGCGCGCGACGAGATCGTGCCGGTCGACGTCACCGGCGCGCGCGTGCTGGTGATCGACGACAATCCGGTCAACCGCGAGATCCTGCTGGAGCAACTGCGCAGTTGGAGCTTCGACTGCGCCGCCGCCGAAAGCGGCGCCGTCGGGCTCGCCTTCCTCGATCGTGCCTTTCAGTTGGGCGCGTCGGTCGACTGCATCATCCTCGACTATCAGATGCCAGGCATGAACGGCGCCGACGTCGCTCGCGCCATCGCCGCCGACAGCCGTTTGTCCGCCATCCCCGTCGTCCTCCTGACCTCTGTCGACCAGGTCGATTTCGGCAAGATGATCATCGACTTCGGCATATCGGCGCATCTGACCAAGCCGGCCCGGTCGGCAGTCCTGCTCGGCACCGTCATCTCGGTCATCCAGAAGGCCCGCTCGCAGGTCGGCAAGGCACAGTTCGTGCGCGAACCGGCGCCGTCACCGGCGCTGGCGGCACCGCCCGCCTTCACCGTCATTCGCGGTCCCGTGCTGCCGGTCGCGGCGATGCCGGAATCCGCGGCCACGCCCAACGGCCCGATCGACATCCTCATCGCCGAGGACAATGACGTGAACCAGCTGGTGTTCGGCCAGATCCTCAATGGGCTCGGCTTGAGCTACCGCATCGCCGGCAATGGCCGCACGGCGGTCGAGATGTACAGGTCGCTGCACCCCAGGCTGATCCTGATGGACGTCTCGATGCCGGAGATGAACGGCTACGAGGCGACCCGCGCCATCCGCGCGATCGAGTCCTCGTCGGGCCAGCATATCCCCATCATTGGCGTCACCGCGCACGCGCTGAAGGGCGACCGCGACAAATGCATCGAGGCGGGCATGGACGACTATCTGCCGAAGCCTGTTTCGCCCGACCGCCTCGGCGCCAAGATCGGCACCTGGCTGAGCGAAACGGTGGTGGCCAGGACGGCCTGAGCATCCGCTGAGGCTGCCGGATCAGCGCAGCCGCCCGACCGGGATGATTTCTGCGGAAGTGTCCGTATAGGGTTCGCCCTGCCAGCCGCCCAGCCATTGCTCCACCACCATGCCGGCTTCATCCAGCATCCCGGCAAGACTATTCTTCTCGGGGAAAGCGATTTTCGATTCAGCGCCCAGAACCGGTCTGCCGCGGGGAATTTCGTAAAAGGTCGAATAGGTGACCACCCCGGTGGCGGCATCATGGTCGGCATCATACCAGGCCCTGACGGTGCCAAGGCTGGGGTGCTGCACCATCCGTTCGGAGCGCTGCGGCGTCCATTCCAGCCACGCCTCCACGGCGGGATTGCGCGTGTCGAACAAGAAGCGACCGCCGGGAGCGAGATGTTCGGCGATGGTGCGCAGCACCGCGCGCTGATCCTCTTGCGTCAGGAAAACCTGGAACGCGTGACCGGTCAGCAGCACCAGATCGAACCGTCGTCCGACCCGCACCGTCCGCGCGTCGGCCATGACCCAGTCGACCTTGTCACCACCAGGCCGATGCCGCGCGATGTCGAGCATGGCCGATGCTGGATCGACGCCGGTGACGCTGCACCCCATGGCCATTTCGGCCGCCAGTTGACCGGTGCCACAACCAAGATCGAGGACCGAGCCGCCATCCCGGGCAAGACGCATGCAATAGTCAAAATCGGCGCGGCCATCCTGATTCTCGATGTCGTAGAACTGAACGAAATCGGGATCATTGTAGATCGGATCGGTCATGCCGCCGGCTATACCCCAAATGTTTGCAATGCGCGACAGGCGCGCCGTCCATCACGTTGTGGTCTTGCCCCGCACCTTAGCCGGCGGCGTCCAGACGATAGCGGCGCATCCAGTCCAGGCTTGTCGCGTCGGCGAGCTTCGCCACGCCCGGCTTCACGTCCGCCATGTTCGGCGGCGTCACGCCCAATGCCTTGCAGATGCCAGCGAGCGTGGCGGCCGGATCGGCTGAAAGGCTTTCATAGCCAAGCCGCAACGGCGTTATGTCCTGTCGCTCGAACCATGTGTTCCAGGCCGCGTCATAGGCTTCGAGCTCGGCGACTTCGCCGCTGATGCGCCGAAAGTCGTATTGCGGCTTCGCCGGCGGCGCTACCCTTTCGATCTCCGTTCCGTCTGGAGCGACATGCCAGAGGCCGGTCTGCTCCGCCTTGACCAGGGAGATGGCCTGCGCGAGCTTGTTCTCGCGCGAGAGGTGTATGTAGAGAACGCGGCCAAAGGCGTTTTCGAAACGCGCCGCGTCTGACACGAGCCCGGGATAGACCTGATCCAGGATCGCCGAAAGCTCATCCAGGTTCTCCCGCATCAGGCGCAGTCCGAAAATATCTGTCCCGCCCTTGCCGGCCATGATCGCCGCATCGAGATAGGCAAGATTGAATGCAAGCTCGCCCATCGTGTCGCGGCCGGGCAGCTTCCACTCCTCGGCCCACTCGGCCACGTCCTGTCGCCGATAGAAGGAGTGAGGAGCGCCTGATCTCCCGGTGGATTCCAGCAGTTTGCACAGCAAAGTGCTGCCGGTTCTCGGCGTGCCGCAGATAATGTATGCGTCGAACATCGCGCTGCCCTTGTCGTTCATCGCAGGCGGAGCGAACCCGGCCAATCCGCCGCCTATAATCGAAATCGTTGCTGGATGCGACGGGCGCATTCCAGCGGCGAAAGCGCGCTGGTGTCGACTTCGAGATCGTAACGCATACCCGCGTGCACGCGGGCATATTGCCAGCGCGCCAGGCCCGGCAACCTGTCCGCGCGCTGGGCTTCGCGGGCTTCCAGCACCTCCAGCGGCGCCATGACGCCGACAAGGCGGAGATCGAAGGCGGACAGCAACGCGACATAGTCCGATATCTCGCCATTGCAGAGCACGTCATCGACAATCAGATTGTTGCCTTGCCCGGCCATGGCGGCAACGGCGTGGCGCATGCCGCGCAAGGCTCTCTCGCCCACCGGCCCGGCGCTGATCACGACCGAGGGGCGGCCGTCCTGCTCCATGGTTTCATAGGAGAATCCATCGGGATGGTCCTGAAGGGAATCGGGCAGCATTTCGAGAAAACTGTCCATCTGGAGATGCAGGAACGGCTCGGCGGTTATCCCCTGCAAGGCCCTTGCTATCGAACTCTTGCCGGCACCGCCGACGCCATTGAGAAGAACGATCCTGGCTGTCATCGAGAATGCCCCTCTCCGGCACGGTCCGGGCGCCTACCGGTTGCGCACCACCACGCACGCGCCGCCCACGCTTTGCAGCTTCTGGCAGATCACATTGGCGGCGGCGCGGTCGTCGACACCGATCCTCACCGCATAGATGCCGCGCCGGCCGATCGGCGTGCGCACCCGACTCACCACCGGATCATGGCTGGCAAGCAGGGCCGGGAAACGGCTCCTGACCCTCAGCCACTGGCTGATCGCGGCGCTGCGGCGGAAGTTCCCGGCAACCTGGATGCCCCACGGCTTCACATTGATCGAGGCCATCGCCACGGTCTGCGACATGATGACAGGCAGCTTGCGGCAGGCGACCGCGAAATCGAGCTTGGCGTCGAGCGGCTCGACCTTTCCGGCATAGGTCCGGTCGGTGAACTTGTCGACGGGCTCGCCCATGACGTCGAACACATAACTCTCGGTCTCCATCGGCAGGAAGCCGCCCGAGCCGAGCCAGCGCGACACCCGGCTTTCACCGGCATTGTAGGCGGCGGCCGCCAGGCCGAGATTGCCGTAGCTGGCCTTCATCTCGGCCAGGTATTGCGCCGATGCCGGAATCGCCTGGTTGATGTCGAAGGAGTTTTCGAGCCCCCGCATCTTGGCCGTGCCGGGCATGAACTGGGCGATGCCCTCGGCGCCGACAGGACTGACGGCGTTGGGATCGAAGCGGCTTTCCTTCCAGATCAGCCGGGCGAAGAAATCCCTGGGCAGCCCGTTGATATCGGCATGGGCCTGGATCAGGTTGCAGACCTTGTCGATCAGCCTCTGCTTGGCCGATTGCGGCGGATCGGCCTCGGCGAATGTCGACCAGCCCAGTCCGCACAACAGGATCAGCGTCGCCAGGAGCAAACGCTGCATTGTCCCTACTCTGCCGCGGCTTTGCCGCCGCGGCCGAATCTCTGCTCGATATAATCGGCGACCATCTTCTCGAAATCCGCGGCGATCGACGGCCCGCGCAGCGTCGCCGCCTTCTTGCCGTCGACGAAGACCGGTGCTGTCGGCGTCTCACCGGTGCCGGGCAGCGAAATGCCGATATCGGCGTGCTTGGATTCGCCGGGACCATTGACGATGCAGCCCATCACCGCGACCTTGAGGTTTTCCACGCCCGGGTATTTTTCGCGCCACACCGGCATGTTCTTCCTGAGGTCGGCCTGGATGTTCTGGGCGAGTTCCTGGAACACGGTGGAGGTCGTGCGGCCGCAGCCGGGGCAGGCCGCCACGATCGGCACGAACTGGCGGAAACCCATGGTCTGCAGCAGTTCCTGCGAGACCTGTACCTCGCGCGTCCGATCGCCGTTCGGCTCGGGCGTCAGTGAGATGCGGATGGTGTCGCCTATGCCTTGCTGGAGCAGGATGCCCATGGCCGCCGACGAGGCGACGATGCCTTTCGAGCCCATGCCCGCCTCGGTGAGGCCCAGATGCAGCGCATGATCGGAGCGGGTGGCAAGTTCGGTGTAGACGGCGATCAGGTCCTGCACGCCGCTGACCTTGGCGGAGAGGATGATCTTTTCGCGGGCAAGCCCGATCTCCTCGGCCATCTCTGCCGAAAGGATCGCCGATTGCACGATCGCCTCGCGCGTCACTTCCTGCGCGGTCAGCGGAAAACCCTTGTCCTGGTTGTCGTCCATCAGCCGGGTCAGCAGTTCTTGGTCGAGCGAGCCCCAGTTGACGCCGATGCGCACCGGCTTGTCGTGCTTGATCGCCATTTCGACGATCGCGGCGAACTGGCGGTCCTTCTTGTCCTTGAAGCCGACATTGCCCGGGTTGATCCGGTATTTGGCCAGCGCTTCGGCACAGGCCGGATGATCGGCCAGCAGCTTGTGGCCGATATAGTGGAAATCGCCGACCAGCGGCACGTTGATGCCGAGCCGCAGCAGGCGTTCATGGATGCGCGGCACCGCGGCCGCGCTCTCGTCACGGTCGACCGTGATGCGCACGATTTCGGAGCCGGCGCGGTGGAGCGCCGCGACCTGCGCCACCGTCTGGTCGATATCGGCGGTGTCGGTGTTGGTCATCGACTGCACGACCACGGGCGCGCCGCCGCCAACGACCACGCCGCCGACATCGACGCCGACCGAAGTGCGGCGGGGGAAAGGAAAGGAAAAATATCCGGTCATGCCGGCAGCCTTTGTCTTTGAAGCGCCATGCGTCCACTCCGACGCACAAACACACCCCGGGGCCGAAGCGCGAGAGTCCGGCATGAGGTGGAGGAGCAAAGATGGCTTGTCAATGGCGACAGGTCGCCACTGGCGGCAATTGATGGCCGCCGAAGCGCCCAGAGAGGGCGCCCGCGGCCAAAACAGGGTTTTGAAGGATATTAGCTATCGCTCATGGCAAAGCTTGAAAATCAAGCCTACTACACCGGCGGCTGCATGCCGCCGGCAGGGAAGACCGCGCGTAATGGGCGGTTATGTCAGTCGAGCATCAATGCGTGGTCGGTTGCGCCTTCAGTTTCTCAATCGCATCCTTGAGTGCCAGCTTGCGTCGCTTGAGATTCACGATTTCGAGGTCGTCCACCGACGGGTGGTTCATCGCGTCATCGATCTCGCGTTCGATGTCGCCGTGTTTCCGCTGCAACTCATCAAGATGGGATGCAAGAGACATGATTGGTTCTCCCTTTCATGGTTTCCTCGATTGCAGCCGTCAAAGGCGCGTCCACCGCAGGTCGCTTCTGTGACGGCACGATGACACTTTGCCACCTTCCGACTGCGATGTCGAATGCTGCGTGGTAGCATTCCACGGCAATGTGAAATGTGATATGGGCTGCGCACCGGCGGCAGAAAGTGCCGCCCCCGCCCAATCAGGCCCAGCTTTGGGCGCCGCAGACGTGCAGACGGTACAGAATGTCCGATCAGGAACAGGCCGATATTCGCCTCGAATTTTCCCGGCTGAAACAGGAACACGCAGATTTCGACGCGGCGATCAACGCGATGATCGCCACGAATTGCGACCCGCTGCAGATCCAGCGGATGAAGAAGAAGAAGCTGGCGCTGAAGGACCGGCTGATGAAGCTGGAAGACAGGATCATCCCGGACATCATTGCCTAGCCGGCGCGGTGGACACGGGGCCCAGGATTCTGCTGCTGGACGAAATCCATGCGGCCGTCGAGATCGCCGCCCGACCTGTCACGGGGGATCCGCTCACATGAAAACCTCTTCCTCCGCCGGCTCCAACACCAACATCCGCGAACGGCTGGGCCTGAGGCCGATCATCAATGTCTCCGGCACGATGACGGCGCTCGGCGCGTCGATCATCGTGCCGGAAGCGATCAGCGCCATGGCCGAAATGGCCCCGCAATGGGTGGAGATGGACGATCTGCAGCGCGCTGCCAGCACCGTCATCGCGCGCCTGACCGGCGGCGAGGCCGGCTTCATCACCGCCTGCTCCGCCTCTGGTATCACCATGGCCATAGCCGGCGCCATGACGGGAACCAGCCTGCTCGCCATCGAGCGCTTGCCCGACGACACGGGCGGGCTGAAGTCCGAGGTGATCATCCAGCTTGGCCATCTCGTCAACTACGGCGCGCCGCTCGACCAGTCCGTCCGCGTCGCCGGCGCCCGGGTCGTGCCGGCGGGCACTGTCGGCGCGACCCAGGATTATCATCTGCGCGAGGCAATCAACGAACGCACGGCCGCAGGCCTCTATGTCGTCACCCATCACACCGCGCAGTACGGCATGCTGTCGCTGGAGGAATTCTGTGAGATCTGCCATGCCAGGGGCGTGCCGGTGATCGTCGACGCCGCGTCCGAATATGATCTGCGCGGCTTCCTGGCGCGCGGCGCCGACATCGTGATCTACAGCGGCCACAAATTCCTTGGCGGACCGACCAGCGGCATCGTCACCGGACGCAAGGATCTGGTGAGATCGGCCTATCTGCAGAATCGCGGCGTCGCCCGCGCCATGAAGGTCGGCAAGGAAAGCATCGCCGGCGCCATGGCCGCGCTCGAAGCCTGGGAAAAGCGCGACCATGCCGGCATCCGCCAACGCGAGAAGGCAGCGCTCGATCTCTGGAAGCAGTCGCTGCAAGGCATGGAAGGCATATCCGCCGAGATCATTCCCGATCCGACCGCCAATCCGCTCGACCGTCTGCAGGTGTTCGTGCGGCCGGAAAGCCGCTTCACCGCGGCCGGCCTCGCCTCGGTACTGGCGGCCGGATCGCCGCCGATCATCGTGCGCGATCACGAGGTCGAGCTCGGCTATTTCTTCCTCGATCCCTGCAACCTCCATCCCGGCGAGGCCGAGATCGTCGCCGGCCAATTGCACTCGGTTTTGACCTCGAAGGACCGGCCGGCCGATGCCATGAAGACCGTACGCAAGGATTCTTCCGGCGCATTGCGCTGGCCGGATTGAGGAAACAAACCGCTTGCGAAGTATCCGATGGGAGTTGATCACAAAACCGTGATCAAACTCCATCGTACCGGGCGGGAATAAACCGTCTGCCGGACAGGTCTTCTCGCCATACGCCATTGCTGGCGTTGAGGAGATCGGCATGCCCCATCATCGCACGCACGGCGTAGCCGGCCACGGCATCGGCCGTCGCCAGGCGTCGGCGGGCTTGATTGGAATGGCCTCCTCGTCGGTGATGCTTGACACTGGTGGCACGGATGAATTCACTTTCAGCAGGGCAGCCGGCTTTGCCCGCTTCCGGGAGCCTTGCCCTCGGAAGCAAGGCAAGGGCGCCGTCGCGTCTTGAGGTGGTACGGCCAACCCCTCCCGGAGTATCGGACCATGGTGCTGCTTTGAGCGAGAGGGCCCTGGCGGAACGCTTCAACCAGGTGGTTCTGCCCCATCTCGGCGACGCATTGGCGCTTGCCCGCTGGCTGACCGGCAATGCCGCCGATGCCGAGGATGTGGTGCAGGATGCCTGCATCAAGGCGCATGCGGGCATATCAGGATATGCCGGCGGCAATGCGCGCGCCTGGCTGCTGACCATCGTGCGCAACACCTCCTACACCTGGATGTCGCGCAACCGGCCGCGCGGCATGATGGCCGTCGGCGACCTCGGCGATCTCGACGACATGGCGGCCGCACACGGCACCAGCCTGCCGGACGAGGACGGGCCGGAGGCCAGCCTGATCGCCAAGGCCGACACGGCAGCGCTCGAAGCGGCGATCGCGGCGCTGCAGCAGCCGTTTCGCGAAACGCTGGTGCTGCGCGACATAAACGGCCTCGCCTATCGCGAGATAGCGGCCATGCTCGACGTGCCGATCGGCACGGTGATGTCCAGGCTGGCCCGTGCCCGTGGCCTGCTGGCGTCTGAATTGGGGAGAACGTCATGACGCACGACGACGGACTGCCCAATGATCCCGAAGGTATCAGACTGATGATCCATGCCCTTGTCGATGGCGAGCTTGATGCGGCGGCTGCCCTTGCCGTGGAGCGGCGCATTGCCGCCGACCCACGGCTTGCCGCCGAGCACGCGCGCATCGTCGCCTTGCAAGGCGCGGTGAGCCGCTTGCCGCACCCCGATGTCAGCGATGCCTTTCGGGCCCGCATCGCCGCGATCGGCATGGCCGGCACCGAACAGCCGGCGTCTGCCGAGGCGACGGAGCCACAGCGGGGCTCGCCATCGGCCCTGCCGGGATTGATTGCAGGCGCTGGCGCTGGCCAGAGGCGAGCAGCGGGGACGCGACCCTCCCAGACGCGGACATCGCCAGGGGCACGCCGTTTCGGATCGTTCGACTGGCGCGCCATGGCCGCCTCGATCATGATCAGCGCCGTGTTGGCCAGCGGGGCGACGCAATGGGTGATGCAGAGCGGCGTCGATGACGGCTTTGCCGCCGCCGTCGCCAGCGGCCATCGCCGCAGCCTGCTTGCCGCGAGCCCGATCGACATCGTCTCGTCCGACCGCCACACGGTGAAACCCTGGCTCGACGCCCGCATCGGCGTCTCGCCGCCCGCGCCCGATCTCGCCCAGGACGGCTACGCGCTGATCGGCGGCCGGGTCGAGGTGATATCGGGCCGGCCGGTGCCGGCGCTGGTCTATCGCCACCGCGAACACCTGATCACGCTGGTCGCCGAACCGCAGCAGGGCGGCAAGGTCACGCAACCGGACGATCTTTCGTCGGGCGGCTTCTTCATGGTGCACTGGAGCGACGGCGGCTTTTCGTATTGGGCGATCTCCGACATGGAGCGCCCCGAGCTCGACGATTTCGTCGCCCGCTTCCGCAAGGCGGCGGTGTGAGCCGGATTGCGGCCGGCGGCACCTCGCCGGTGGCCTGAAATCCTTGCGGCCCGGCGCGAATTCCGCTAAGGCGCGCCTTTGTCGCCGGGGAGCAGAAGCTTGAACGATCAACGCGCCGACGTCGCCATCATCATGGGCAGCCAATCCGACTGGGCGACGATGCGCCAGGCGGCCGAAACGCTGGAAGCCCTGGGTGTTTCCCACAAACGGCTGATCATATCAGCGCATCGCACACCCGACCGGCTCTATGATTTCGCCAAGGGCGCCAAGGCCTCCGGCTACAAGGTCATCATCGCCGGCGCCGGCGGTGCCGCGCACCTGCCCGGCATGACGGCGGCGATGACCCCGCTGCCTGTGTTCGGCGTGCCGGTGGAATCGAAGGCGCTGTCGGGTCAGGATTCGTTGCTCTCGATCGTCCAGATGCCGGCCGGCATTCCGGTGGGGACGCTTGCCATCGGCAAGGCGGGCGCGGCCAATGCCGCTTTGCTGGCCGCCGCCGTGCTGGCGCTGAACGACGACAAGCTCGCACAGCGGCTTGACGCCTGGCGCGCCTCGCAGACCGCCAAGGTCGCGGCAGAGCCGACGGATACGCCGTGAGCCTGCCCGCCGGATCGACCATCGGCATCATCGGCGGCGGCCAGCTCGGCCGCATGCTGGCGATTGCCGCCGCCCGCCTCGGCTACCGCACCGTCGTGCTCGAGCCGCAGGCGGATTGCCCGGCCGCACAGGTCGCCAACCGTCAGATCGTGGCGGCCTATGACGATCAGGCAGCGCTTGCCGAACTGGCGTCCGCGAGTGCCGTCGTCACCTACGAATTCGAAAACGTTCCCGTTGCAGCGGCTACCGCGCTTGCCGCGAGCGTGCCTGTCTACCCGCCGGCGCGCGCGCTTGAGGTGGCTCAGGACCGGGTGAGCGAGAAAACGTTCCTGAACGGCATTGGCATTGCCACCGCCGATTTCCGGTCGGTCGACAGCGATGACGAATTGACGGCGGGGCTGAAGGCATTCGGCGGCAGCGGCATCCTGAAGACGCGGCGCATGGGCTATGACGGCAAGGGCCAGCGCGTCTTCCGCAACATGGAGACAGGCGGTTTCGCTGGCACCTGCAAAGCGATGGGCAATGTGCCGCTGATCCTGGAAAGTTTCGTGCCATTCGAGCGCGAGATCTCCGTGATATCGGCGCGTGGCCTCGACGGCACGATCGCCGCCTACGATCCGGCCGAGAACGTCCATCGCGACGGCATTCTGCACACATCGACCTTGCCCGCGGCGGTACCGCCACGGACGGCCGAGGCGGCGCGGGCGGCGGCAGGAAAGATCCTGTCGGCGCTCGACTATGTCGGCGTCATCGGCGTCGAGTTCTTCGTGCTGGCGGATGGTTCGCTGCTCGCCAACGAGATCGCGCCCCGCGTTCACAATTCCGGCCACTGGACCGAGGCCGCGTGCGTCGTCTCGCAGTTCGAGCAGCATATCCGCGCCGTTGCCGGCCTGCCGCTCGGCAACCCGCGCCGCCATTCCGATTGCGTGATGGAAAACCTGATCGGCGACGACGTGCTGCGCGTTCCCGCGCTGCTGGCGGAGCCAGACCTGATGCTGCATCTCTACGGCAAGGCCGAGGCCCGGCCCGGCCGCAAGATGGGGCATTTTACCCGGATCGGCGGCCGCCAATAGGGCCGCGCATTGCGGAACTGTCCATCCCCGGCGCGGCCAGACTATTGGGCGTCGTCTTCATCCGAACTGGCGCAGCTGACATCGCCTTCCTCGCAATTGGCCGAGGCGGCGAGTTGCTTGATGCGATCGTTGGTCAGCTTGGTCAGGCATTGCGAAACCACCATCGGGTGGATGGATCCGCCGGCGCTCGCCGCCGTCGTGTGCGCGCAGTCGGCGTCGCGGAAGGAGATCCAGGCCCGTTGCGCCGCCTGCAGCAGTTTCTTGCCGTTGGCGTCTTCCGAGCCGATAAGGTCCTGATAGGCCTTGTTGAGACTGGCGTCGGCTGCCTGATAATCCTCGTTGGCGCATATATTCATCATCTGCTGGCTGTCGTCGGACCGGTCGCATTCCTGCGCCTGCAGGATCGAAGTCCCCGCCAGCAAGGCCAGGCAGGCTGGCAGCAAAATTCGGCGCATGGTGGTCCCCCAAATCATCTTATGGCCACCGCATCATCCCAGCCCACGCCGGGCCGCGCAATCCCGCGCGAAGGGGCGGCGGATTTTTGATGTTATGCGGATGCCGGAGATGGTTGCGGTTGACATGGACAAGCCTCCTCGTTTATGAGCCACCCACCGTTGAAAAGGCGCGTCTTCTGGCGCGCCTTAAAATTTCGACCCGGGACCGGGTCCACACCGACAGGCAAGACCATGAAGATCAAGAATTCGCTCAAGGCGCTGAAGGCGCGTCACCGCGACAACCAGCTGGTTCGCCGCAAGGGCCGCATATACATCATCAACAAGACCGCCCCGCGTTACAAGGCGCGTCAGGGCTGAGTTTTCGGCCGGGGCCTTGCCCCCGCCACTTGATGCTGCGCGGGCCTTGCCCGCTCCCTCACGCTAAAATCACTTTGATGTTCCGCCGCCCGGGGATAGACTCGGGCGATGCGGATTCTTTTTGCGTTTTCGGCGGCTTTCCTTGTTTGCGGCGCCATTTCGGTGCCGGCACGCGCGGATGACCGTCCGATCGCGCTGGCGACACCGGATGCTCAGCCAGCGCCCTCCGATGCCCAGCCAGCGGTTCCGGACACGCCGGCCCAGCCGATGACCAAGCAGGCCCGGCTCGACAAGCTGTTCAGCGACCTGAAGCGCGAACGCAACGAAAAGGCGGCGGAACGCATTGCCGGCAACATCTGGACCGAATGGTTCCAGTCCGGCAGCGCCTCGATCGACCTGATGATGCTGTGGTCGCAAAAAGCCATGGACAATCAGAAGTTCGACGTCGCGCTCGACTTTCTCGATCAGGTGGTGACCTTGCAACCGGCCTATGCCGAAGGCTGGAACCGGCGTGCCACCGTGCATTTCATGATGAAAAACTACGGCAAGTCGATGGCCGATATCGACCGCACGCTGCAGCTCGAACCCCGCCATTTCGGCGCCCTGTCGGGCCTCGCCCAGATCATGGCGCTGACCGGCCACAAGCAGTCGGCGCTGGAAGCCTGGCAGAAGGTGCTGGCCATCTATCCCATGATGCGCAGCGCCCAGAACCAGGTCGCCACCCTGTCGGAAGAGCTCGCGGGCGAAGGCATCTAAGGGATCAGGCGGTAGGGATTAGACATTAGCAAGAAGACCCTACTGCCTACCCCAGAACTTATCCCATTCCACCCCCGTATATCCCCGCATGAACCTGATCTACGCCGCGCTCGCCCTCCTGTTCGCACTCATCTTTGCCCTCGTCGGCGTCAATCGCGTCGGCTCCTGGCTGATCGAGCGCCGCAATCCGCCCATTGGTCAGTTCGCGGATATCAACGGCGCCCGCATCCACTATGTCCACATTCCCGCATCGGCCAATGCGGATCTGCCGCCGATCGTGTTCATCCACGGCGCGAGCGCCAATCTCAAGGACCAGATGCTGCCGCTGCGGCCATTGCTGGAAGGCCGGGCCGAAATGCTGTTCTTCGACCGGCCAGGCTTCGGATGGTCGGGCCGCGGTCCTGGCAACAACGAGAACCCGTCGGCGCAGGCGAACACCATCGCCGCCTTGATGGACCAGCTCGGCATCAAGCGGGCCATCATCGTCGGCCATTCCTTCGGCGGTGTGGTCACCGCTGCGTTCGGCCGGGAGCATGCCGACAAGACGCTTGGTCTCGTCTTTCTGTCGCCGGCGACCCATCCCTGGCCCGGGGGCGCAACCTCCTGGTACTACGATCTGACCACCATTCCGGTCATCGGCAGGCTGTTTTCCGAGACCCTGACCTATCCAGCCGGAACGTTGCAGATGGCCGACGCCACCACCTGCGTATTCTCGCCCAACAAGGTCCCGGACAATTATCTCGCCGCCGCGTCGATCCCGCTGGTGCTCCGGCCCTCGGCCTTTCGCGCCAACGCCACCGACGTCGCCGGGCTCTACGACTATGCGCTCGCCGCCGCGCCGCACTACAAGGAGATCACCGCTCCGACCGTGGTTATATCAGGCGACCGCGACAAGGTCGTCTATGCCAGGATCCACTCCGTCGGCCTGGTACGCGACATATCGGGCGCCGAACTCGTCTGGGTACACAATCTCGGCCACAAGCCGGACTGGATAGCCCCCGATCTCGTTGTCGGCGCCATCGAGAAGGTCGCCGGCAAGGATGTTGACCTGGAGGCGGTGGCCAGGACGGTGGAGGCGCGCATAGCCGGCGATGTCTATGGCGCGGGCAAGTGCGCCGACATCAAGGAGCCCCAGATGGAGCTCGCGCCGACCTGAGATGTACATCCTGAAGCATGGCATCAAGAAAAACCCGGAAAGGCGATGGGCGTTGCCGGATCGCATCTTCTTCGGTCACGGCGCCTGCGCGATTCTCGCCGGCACCTTCCTCAGGCACGCCCCCCGTGAAGGATTCCATGCGGAGCGGATCGTTCCGGCCGAGGGCTTTGCGGGAAACCATATCTATGTGACCAACGGGCTGGTTGCCTTCGACTATCACGGCTACTCCAACCGCGAGCGCCTGCTGGAACATCACGAAAAAGGATGGGCCGGCCACAGTGCCGGTTGGCACTGCACGATCGAGAAGGTCGACTTCGATCTGCTCGATACGACCGAGCTCAACCGGCGAAAGATGCTGGGGCCGGATCAATATCTGCACGACCCCATTCCGCGCGCATGCCGGTTCCTTGAGCGCGTGAACCACGTCGAAGCCGCCGCAAAAGCGTCCGCGATCGCCAGCGGCGATGCCTGCCGGGCCGCGGTCTGAACCACGGCCACGCCGCACCGTGCCCTATATGACCAGCAGCGGCGTCTTGCCGGGCACGCGCTCGTAGAGATCCATGACGTCCTGGTTGAACATGCGCACGCAGCCGGAGGAAGCGGACTTGCCGATCGACTTCCAGTCCGGCGAGCCATGGATGCGGTAGAGCGTGTCGACGCCGTCCTTGAAGATGTAGAGCGCCCGCGACCCGAGCGGATTGGTAACACCCGGCTGCATGCCCTGGCGCCATTTCTCCAGCTTCGGATCTCTGCGGATCATCGCCGAAGGCGGCGTCCAGGTCGGCCACTTGCGTTTCCACTGGACGATCGCGCGGCCCTTCCAGGAGTAACCCTGGCGCCCCAGTCCGACGCCATAGCGCATGGCCTTGCCGTCCTTGAGCACCCAGTAGAGAAACTTGTCGCTGGTATTGACCACGATCGTGCCCGGCTTCTCGCCTGTCGGGTCGTCGACGACCTGCCTAAGGAACCGGCCGTCGACCTTGGCGAACGGGATCGCCGGCAGCGCGTGGCCGCCATCTTCGACCGCAGCATACATGCTGGCATAATCGGGCGACGCGGGGGCCGTGGGCTCTGGCGCCGCAGCTTCGACGGGCGGCAATTGCGGTGCCGGTTCGAGCGGCGCCGCGCCGAGGGGGCCGGCCATGCTGATCGACTGTCTGGGCATCTGGGCACAGGCCGAGATCGCCGAAACCCCAACAAGCGACAGTCCGGTCAAAAGCGACCGGCGCGATACGAAAAAGGACATTCAATATACTTTCAAACGATGGAAAGGGCGGGCGGAGCGGCTTTCGATGCCGCCCTACCGCGCCTTGTAGAGCCGATCACGGCGACGCTGTGTCATAGACAGGGGCTGCGATCATTGCGCGCGCAGCTGTTGCATTGCGGCCACAGTGAGAATTGCGTGCGTCGCGAAATCCGTTACCGGCCGGCCGCTTCCGATCCGACATAGGCAATGCGCAGCATGTTGGTCGATCCCGGGGTCCTGAGCGGCACGCCAGCCGTGATGATGACACGGTCGCCCGGTTTGCCGAACTCTTCCTCGAGCGCGATGCGGCAGGCGCGGTTGACCATGTCGTCGAGATCGGTGGCATCGGGCGACACCACGCAGTGCGTGCCCCACAAAAGCGACAGGCGCCTTGCCGTGTTGAGGATCGGCGACAGCGCCACGATCGGCACCTGCGGCCGTTCGCGCGCGGCGCGCAGACCGGTGGTGCCGGAGGCGGTGTAGGTGATGATCGCCGACAGTTTGAGCGTCTCGGCGATCTCGCGCGCGGCCAGCGATATGGCGTCGGCGCCCGTCGCCTCCGGCTCGGAGCGCTGGGCATTGATGATGCCGGCATAGGTCGGATCCGTTTCGACCTTGGTGGCGATACGGTTCATCATCGCCACGGCCTCGACGGGATAGGCGCCTGCCGCCGATTCCGCCGACAGCATGATGGCGTCAGCACCCTCGAAGACGGCGATGGAAACGTCCGACACTTCGGCGCGCGTCGGCACCGGCGCGGTGATCATCGATTCCAGCATCTGGGTGGCGATCACCACCGGCTTGCCGGCGCGGCGCGCGGCGCGCGTGATCTGCTTCTGGATGCCGGGCACCGCTTCCAGCGGCATCTCGACGCCGAGATCGCCGCGCGCGACCATCAGCGCGTCCGACAGTTCGATGATCTCGGCCAGACGGGCGACGGCCTGCGGCTTCTCGATCTTGGCCATGATCAGCGCCCGGCCGCGCGCGATCTTGCGGGCTTCGGCGAGATCCTCGGGCCGCTGGACGAAGGACAGCGCCACCCAGTCGACGCTGGCCGCGAGCACTGCATCGAGATCCTTGCGGTCCTTCTCGGTCAGCGCGCCGACCGGCAGGTCGGTGTCGGGCAGGCTGACACCCTTCTTGTCGGAAATGGTGGTGCCGGCGACGACCGTGCAGGTGATCGACTTGCCGTCGCTCTTCACCGCCTTCAGTTCGAGCTTGCCGTCGTCGATCAGCAGGCGATGGCCGGCCTCGACCGACCTCAGGATCTCGGGATGCGGCAGGTAAACCCTGGTCGAGGTGCCGGGTTCCGGATTGTCGTCCAGCGTGAAGATCTGGCCGGGGGTCAGCACTTCCTTGCCGTTGGCGAACTTGCCGACCCGCAGCTTCGGGCCTTGCAGATCGGCCAGGATACCGATCGGCCGGCCGACCTTTTCCTCGACCGCTCGGATACGGTCGACCAGCGTGCGCATCAGCTCATGATCGGTATGGCTCATGTTGATGCGGAACACATCGGCGCCCGCTTCGAACAACTTCTTCAGCATCTCCTCGGAAGAGGAGGCCGGACCGATCGTGGCTAGGATCTTGACCTTGCGGCTGCGTCTCATTGACTGTTCGTTCCCGGGGCGGCTGGGGCGCCTCCCGTTGCGGGCTCATCGGTAAGCTGGACCATCCAGCTTGCCTGCTCGCCCGTGTCATATTCCTGGAAACCGGCGCGCTGGAAGCCCCGGGCCACGCAGTCGTTCACGCCTGCGATCTTGAACTCTTTTTCAGCCACGCACATGTTGATCGGGCCGTCCCAGCGTCCGCCACGCTCGGCGTCTTCTGCATAAAGATAGTAAAACCTTGATGACAGCGGGCCTTCGATCAACGTCTTGCAGCTCGATCCTTCGATGTGCCACCAGCCTTCGGTGATCCAGCCGGCCTTGGCGCGGTAGCCGATGCCGACGCCGACCAGATTCTGCGTGGCGTTACAGACGCGGAAATCGGCACGCGCGGGTGAGGCAGCGACCATAGCGGACAGCCCCACGGCAAGCGTCAGGAGCGGCATGGCGAAGGCAAAGCGCGCGCGCTGCCCGCCGGCGGAACCCATCCCAAAACCCCTCAAGAACCACATCAGCATCTCTCTGCGCCCCTTTTCGGAAAAGTCCGGGCGCATGTCAACGCGCCGTTTTGACCAATTCCAATCGATTTAAGAAGGCTCCCGGCGCACGATCCGTCGCCCCTCGCCAGATTTCCCGGGAAACCTTGGCCAAACAACGGCATTGCGCACACGTCGTCTTCGTGGAATGACGATAGCACCCTCCCCGAAAGCCAGCGAACGACCATTTTCCGCCGATGACCCGATCCACAGTTTTCGCGCCGTTCGACATCGTCGAGGGCGACCGCAAGCGGGGCATCGTGCTCCTGGCCGATCACGCCCGCCGCGACCTGCCCGAGGACTATGGCAGCCTCGGTCTGCCGGCGGCGGAGTTCGAGCGCCACATAGCCTATGACATCGGCGTCGAGACGGTGACGCGCGAACTCGCCGCCCAACTCGGCGTACCGGCGGTGCTCGCCAATTTCTCGCGTCTGCTGATCGACCCCAACCGCGGCGAGGATGACCCGACGCTGATCCGCCAGCTCTATGACGGCACCATCATCCCGGGAAACTACCCCCTCGCCCCGGAAGAGCGCGAAAGGCGGCTCGACCGCTTCTACCGTCCCTATCACGATGCGCTCGGCGCCATGATCGCTTCGGTGGCACAGGCATCCGGCCAGGCGCCCTTCATCTTCTCGGTGCATTCGTTCACCCCGGTCATGCAGGGCAGGCAGCGGCCCTGGCACGTCGGCATCCTGTGGGATCGGGACGACCGGGTGGCGCGGCCGCTGATCGACATGCTGGCCGCAGACGGGAACCTCGTCGTCGGCGACAACGAGCCCTATGACGGCGCGCTGCGCGGCGACACGATGTTCAAGCATGCCATCGTCAACGGCTATGCCCATGCGCTGATCGAGATCCGCCAGGACCTGATCTCCGACCAGAAGGGCGCTCTCGCCTGGGCCGCCCGCCTGGCGCCGATCGTTGACGCCATCGACCGCCGTGCCGATATACATGACGTGAAGATGTACGGCTCGCGCACCGGGCCGATGTGATGGAGGCAGCGATGAGCGAACTCAATGACGAGCAGAAGCGCGACTTCGAGGCTGCCGTGTTCCGCCGGCTCGTGGCGCATCTGCGGGAACGCAGCGACGTTCAGAACATAGACCTGATGAACCTCGCCGGCTTCTGCCGCAACTGCCTGTCGAACTGGTATCGCGAGGCGGCCAATGCCGACGGTGTCGACCTCTCCAAGGACCAGTCGCGCGAGATCGTCTACGGCATGCCCTATGCCGACTGGCAGGCGCTGCACCAGACCGAGGCTTCGGAAGCCAAGAAGGCCGAGTTCGAGGCCAGACGGCCCAAGGATCATTAGCGGCCTTACGAGGCCTACTGCTTCGTCATTCTAGGGCGAAGCAGTCGCGAAGCGACGTCGCGGAGACCCTAGAATCCATTCCGTGACGGCTACCGGGGAACGCCTCAGTGCAGGAAAGAGTATGTTTCCGCTAGCGCTCCGGTGCTAGGTCTGCACCGCTGTGAAGCTTCGAAGTCCCGGCATGGATCCTCGGGTCTGCGCGCGTCGCTTCGCTCCTTGCTCCGCCCGTGGATGACGACAAGGGAGGAGCACTTGAGCTGATCTGCGAAGCAGGCTCCCCTTACAGGTCCCTCCGCACATCCCTGGTCCAGCACTTCCCCCGAAACAGCGCTTGACTGGAAATTGAATCGATCTAATTTGCCGGCCAAAGCCATTTTTGTACCGGATTCGACCCTATGAACGCGCCAACAGCCATACAGACTGCCATTCGCGGGCGATGGGCCGTGGCCGCCATTTTCCTGGCCAATGGCTTTCTGACCGGCAGCTGGGCGCCGCAGATCCCGGTGTTCCTGACCCGGCTCGACATCACCAAATTCACACTCGGCCTGCTCATCCTCTTGTTCGGCGTCGGTGCCGTCACAGCCATGAGCTGGTGCGGCCATTTGATCTCCAGACATGGTTCGCGCACCGTGCTGCGCTGGTTCGCCCTTTGCGGCAGCCTTGGCCTGCTGGTCGTGGCGCTGGCGCCCAACGTGCCGCTGGCGGCGATCGCCATGATCATTTTCGGCGGCTCGATCGGTGGCATGGATGTCGCCATGAATGCCAATGCAGTGGTTGTGGAGCGAAAATTGTCGCGCGCGATCATGTCCTCCTCGCACGGCTTCTGGAGCCTTGGCGGTTTCGCCGGCGGCGGCCTCGGCGGCTTTGCCATCCAGCACTATGGCCATCTCGCCCACGCCGCGGTGGTGACAGGACTTGCCTTCGCGGTGGTCGCGTTTGCCGTCGGCCATCTGGTCGCCGAGGACAGGCCGCAGGCGGCCGAGCACCATAAATTTGCCCTGCCGGCAAACCCGCTGGTGTACCTGATCGGCCTGATGGCGCTGCTGACGATGATCTCCGAAGGTGCGGTGCTCGATTGGGCAGCCCTGTATCTGCGGCAGGAGCTTGGCGCCGACCTCGCCGTCGCCGGCCTTGCCTATGCGGCTTTCTCTGGCGTCATGGCGATCATGCGTTTCTTCGGCGACGGCGTGCGCAACCGCTTCGGCGCGGTGACAACACTGCGCGGCTCGGCCGTGGTCGCCGCCGCCGGCATGCTCATCGCCGGCCTGTCGCCCTCGCCCTGGCTCGCCATCTCGGCCTTCGCGCTGTGCGGCTTTGGTATCGCCAACATGGTGCCGATCATCTTCTCGGCCGGCGGCAACCAGGAGGGCATGTCATCCGGCACCGGCATGAGCGTCGTCACCACAATGGGCTATTCCGGCATTCTGGTGGCGCCGTCGGCCATCGGCTTCGTCGCCGAGCATTTCAGCTTCGGCCCGATCTTCATTGCCATGTCGGTGCTGCTGATCGTGGTCCTGTTGATGGCGGGCCTTGCTCACCGCGCCGAGTTCGCGCCCGCACCCGCCGAATAGCGCTTCAGCTCCTCGTGCAGGAAATCCGCCACGCGGCGGATGCGCACGCTGCCGCGCACGTCGCGGTGCATGGCCAGCCATACCGGCAGGTTGGGCAGCGGCAGGCCGGGCAGAACCTTTTCCACCAGCGGATCGCGATCTGCCAGGGGCTCTTGGCCGAGGCCTATGCCGTTTCCAGCCCGCACCGCCTCCCACAGCACGATCTGATTGTCGGCCCTGAAGCGGAAACTGCTGCGGGTGACCGGAACGCCGTGCTGGGTGAAGCCTCGGATCATCTCGTCGCTGCGGTCGAAGCCGATCAAGGCATGATCGACCAGGTCGGCTGGACCGAGTGGCCGCCCGCGACGGTTCAGATAGGACACGGCCGCGCAGGCGCAGAGTTCGATATCGCAGACCTTGCGCGCGACCAGTTCGTTCTGTGCCGGTTTGACCATGCGGATGGCGATGTCGGCATCCCTGCGCAGCAGGTTCTCGACCTGGTTGGAGGCGACGATCTCGACCTCTATGCCGGGCTCCTCGATGCCGAGCCGTGCCATCATGCCGGGCAGCACATAGGCGGCGACCACCTCGCTGGCGGCGATCCGCACCGTGCCTTCGATCGCCTCGACCGACCCCAGCGCCAGCCGTGAAAAAGCGATCGCCTGTTCGCTGACGGCCTTGCCGCGCTCGAACAATGTCGCCCCGGCCTCCGTCAGCGCATAGCCGCTGCGACCACGCCGGAACAGGGTGACGCCAAGCGCCTGCTCCAGTTCCCCGATGTGACGGCCAAGCGTCGGCTGGCTGGCGGACAATTTTCGCGCCGCCGCCGACAGGCTCCCGGTTTCAGCGACCGTGACGAAGCTCTTGATCAGGTTCCAGTCGATCTCGCTCATTCAATAATGAATATCAAAACTGCATTCATGGTCAATTTCAATTCATCAATGGAGCGCCGATATTCCCTCTGCAAACACCGATACGGACTGCAAACCCCAACCAGGAGACCTTCAAAAATGACCAGGATCGCCCTCACCGCCGCCGCCCTCCTCATCGCCGCCGGCACCGCCTTTGCCGGCAGCGACAGATATGGCTCGAACGATGCCAGCCAACCGGCTGTCGCCAAGATCGACGACACCGTCACCACCTCGATCGGCAAGCCCGACGCCACCGACCGCGAGCCGGTCGTCCAGGGCAGCAACCGCGACCTCTTCGGCAACCGCTGAACCAACAGAAATTCCAAGGCGAAATCCACGGGCGACGGGCTGGTCCCGTCGCCTCGAGCAAGGAGACGAACAATGACCAAGATCGCAATTCTGGGTGCCAATGGCCGGCTCGGCCGTGTCGTCGGCAAGGCCTTCATCGACGCGGGCTTCGACGTCCGCGCCGTCACCCGCACCGGCAAGGTGCCGGCCGAACTCAGGGGTGCCGCGGCGGTTGCCGGCGACGCACTCGACCGCCCATCGCTGATCACCGCCACGGAAGGCGTCGACATCATCTTCAACGGCCTCAACCCGATCTACACCGACTGGGGCAAGTGCATGCCGATGGCGCAGAATGTGATGGCCGCCTGCCACGCTAACGGCGCGCTGCACCTGTTCCCGGGCACAGTCTACAATTACGGGTCGCCGATGCCGGCGGTGATCACGGAAGACACGCCGTTCCATCCGACCACCGAAAAGGGCCGCATTCGCTGCGCCATGGAAGACCTGTTCCGCCGCGAGGCCGAAGCCGGCCGCGTCCGCACCATCATCCTGCGCGCCGGCGACTTCTTCGGCGGCACCGGCAGCGGCTCCTGGTTCGACCTCGTCGTCGCCGCAAAGATCGGCAAGGGCACCTACACCGCGCCCGGCCCGGCCGACCTTGTGCATGAATGGGCCTATCTGCCGGACTTCGCCGTCGGCTTCGTCGCGCTGGCCAAAAACCTCGACAAGCTCGGCTCCTATGAGGCGCTGAATTTTCCGGGCCACGCCGTCACCGATCTCGACATCAAGGCTGCCGCAGAGAAGGCCGTTGGCCGTCAGCTGAAGATGACGTCGATGCCGTGGTGGGTGCTGCGTGCCGGCAGCCCGTTCGTGGCGATGTGGCGCGAGATCGTCTCGATGTCATACCTGCGCTTCGAGCCGCACCGCCTGGCGTCCGCGCGGCTGGAAGGCATCATCGGCGAGATCCCGCATACACCGCTCAATCAGGCCGTCGCCCAGGCGCTGGAAGACATCGGCATCGCCACTGTGCACGGGCATGCGATGGCCGCATGAACCGCGCCGGCGGGGTCTGCCCGCTGGCATCCCTCAAACCTGTCAGGACGGCTCAGATCCGCCCCATCAGCAGCAACACCAGGACCACCACCAGCACCACGCCGAGAACACCCGAGGGTCCGTACCCCCAGGAGCGCGAATGCGGCCAGGCCGGGATCGCGCCGATGAGGACGAGGATCAGGACGATGATGACGATGGTGGTGATCGGCATGAGGCATTCCCCGCATTTACGTTTAGCCGGTAGCGGCTGGCAAAGGTGCGGCGGCTGGCGCCGCACGAAGCCATGGCTCGACGTTACTGCCGGGAACAATGCAAAAGGCCGCCCGGTTGTTCCGGGCGGCCTTTTGCATTCAAATCCGGAAATCAGCCTATTCGGCGGCTTTCGGGAAGGCGACGGCAGGCTCGGCGCCGGCATCCGGACCGGATGCCTCGGCCGACGCGATCTTGCCCTTGCCACGACGGAAGAGGCGGCTGAACCAGCCGCGCCGCGCGCCGGGCTTGACCTTGGCCCTGGTGAACATCATCAGCATCGAAGGCGTCACCACCAGCGTCAGGATGGTGGCGAAGGACAGGCCGAAGACGATCGCCGATGACAGCGATATCCACCATTGCGTCGACGGCGCGTTGATCGTCGTCTCGTGATGGAAGATTTCGAGACCGAGGCCGAAGGCGATCGGTAGCACGCCGAGAATGGCCGACACCGCGGTCAACACCACGGGACGCGCACGCTCACGGCAGGTCTGCAGCACGGCATCCATCTTATCCCAGCCTTCTTCACGCAGCCGGTCATAGGTATCGATCAGCACGATGTTGTTGTTCACCACCACGCCGGCCAATGCGATGACGCCGATGCCCGACATAACGATGCCGAATGTCTCGCCTGTTATCAGCAGGCCGAGGAACACGCCGATCGTTGCCATGACCACGCAGGACAGCACCAGCCAGACGCTGGTGAACTTGTTGAACTGTGCGAGCAGCACCAGGAAGATCAGGAAGATCGCCGCGCCGAAGGCCTTGCTCAGGAAGGCGCTGGCCTCTGCGCTGTCCTCGTTCGAGCCGGCCAGCTTCCAGCGTATGCCATTGCCCAGGCCCATGTCGGCGACGGCCTTGGTGACCTCCTGCTGCACGGCGGCGACCTGCTCGCCGGCGGCGACGTTGGCCTGCACGACCACGGTGCGGGCGCCGTCGATGCGGTTGAGGACGCCAACGCTGGGCTTGGCCTTGCGCACGACGAAGTTCGAGATCGGCACCGACCCTTGCGAGGTCTGCACCCTGAGCTCGTCGAGCGTCGACAGCGTGCGCCGGTCTTCCGGCAGGCGCAGCCTGATGTCGACGGCCTTGTCGGCGCCGGCCGGCCGGTACTCCGAAAGCTTGAGCCCGTTGGTGACGAGTTGCACGACCGTTCCGACCGAGGTTGGGCTGATGCCGTACTGCGCGGCTTTGGCGCGGTCGACCTCGAGCGCCCAGTCGACGCCGGGTGGCGGCAGGCCGTCGGAAATGTCGATGACGCCGGGCACCTTGGCGATGCGGGCCGCCACCGCGCGCGCCTTCTCGTCCAGTCCTTTGGGGTCGACGGCCGAAAGCCTGATCTGGATCGGCTTGCCGGTCGGCGGGCCGGCCTCGGGCACGCGGACTTCGACATCGACGCCGGGAATGCCGGCCATGACGCCGCGCAGATCGTTCAGGATATCGTTCGCCGATTTGCGCTCGCGCCAGTCGATGAATTCGTACTGGATGACGCCGACGACGTCTTCGGGCACATCGCCGCCGCCGCCGTCGGACTTGCCGACGCGCGTATAGACGGACTTCACCCCAGGCCAGCCGAGCAGCCGGTTTTCGGCGATCTTGGTCGCCGTATCCATTTCGGCCAGCGAAAGATTGCCTCGGGCATGCACATAGAGCAGGCCGTAGTCGGGCTCCACGCTCGGGAAGAACTCCACGCCGGCGCCGTATTTCGAATAGCCGACGAAGATGCCGGCAAGCAGGATGACGGTGAGAGCCATGACGGTGATCGGGAAGCGCACCGCCTGCTTGACGACGGCCATGTACCAGCCATCGCGGTTGCCGTCCTCATGGTGCTCCGGCGCCTTGGCGAAGATCGCTCCGAGCGTCGGGGCGAACACCAGCGCATAGAGCATCGAAGCCGACAGTGTCACGATCAGCGTGATCGGCATGTACTTCATGAAATCGCCGATGATGCCGGGCCAGAACAGCAGCGGCGAAAAGGCGGCGATACGGGTCATCGTCGCCGCGATGACCGGACCGGCCATGCGCTTGGCCGCCAGCGCGAAGGCTTCCTGCTTCGGCATGCCCTCACTCATCCGCCGCTCAGCGAACTCGGTGACGATGATGGCGTCGTCGACCAGCATGCCGACCGCCAGGATCAGGCTGAACAGCACGATCATGTTGATCGTGTAGCCCATCATGGCCAGCAGCAGGATGCCGATCAGGAAGGATGACGGAATGGCAAGGCCGATCAGCAGCGAGGCCCGTCCCGACAGCGCGTAGAGGATGACGATGAACACCAGGATGACGGCGATCATCACGTGGTTCTGCAGGTCGCCGAGCAGCTGATTGACGAAGACCGACTTGTCCTGCGTGTAGGTGACGTGCATGCCTTCGGGCATTGTCTTGACGAAGGTGTCGGACACTTCCCTCACCTTGGCCAGCGTGTCGATCAGGTTGGCGCCGATGCGCTTCTTGACCTCGATGGCGATGGCCGGTTTGCCGTTGAGGCGGGTGATCGTCGTGGCGTCGGCGAAGGTCGAGCGGATCGTCGCGATATCCTTGGCCTGGACAACGGCATTGGGGCCGGCGACCACCGGCAATGCCGCCACATCCTCCGGCGTCTCGATCAGCGACGGCACCTTGACCGCGTATTTGCCTTGCGAGCCTTCGATGTTTCCAGCCGCGACCAGACTGTTGGAGGCGCCGACGGCGCCGATCAGCTGGTCGAGCTGCAGCCCGTAGGACGACAGCTTCATCGGATCGATGACGACTTCGACGAGATCGTCGCGGGAGCCCTGCAACGACCCTTCGAGAACGCCGGGCACTTCCTCGATGCGGTCGCGCAGCTCGCGCGCCGCGGCGGCCAGCACGCGTTCTGGCAACTCGCCGGACAGGGTGACGACGAGCACCGGGAACTCGGAAATGTTGACCTCGGTGACGACAGGCTCCTCTGCCGCCTGCGGCAGGTCGGCCTTGGCGTCCTGCACCTTGGAGCGTGTATCCTGCAGCGCGGTGGCCAGATTGGTCTGCGGCTGGAACTCGACCAGCACATAACCGCCGCCCTGGAAGGCGGCCGAGCGCATCTCCTTGAGGCCCTTCAGGCTCTTCAGCTTGCTTTCCATCGGCCGCAGCAGAAGACGCTCGGAATCTTCAGGCGAAATGCCTTGATAGATCAGGCTGACATACATCATCGGAATCGGAACGTCGGGTTCCGCTTCCTTCGGTGTCGACTGATAGGCGACCCAACCTGCGATCAGCAGGAAGACCAGGACCGAGATGGTCAGGCGGGCATTGTTGATTGCGAGTCTGACGATATCCATGACTTGTGCCTGCTGTTGCTGCGGGAGTGGCGAAGGGACCTGTCGCCGGGAAGACCCGGCGCCGGCGCCCCCGCGCTACTGCGTCCCGGCGGTGGCTTCGCCGATCAGCTTGTTGATGGTCGCCTGGTCGGCCTCGACCGGCTTGACCTCGTCGCCTTCCTTCACCAGTTCCTGACCCGCGACGATGATGCGGGCATCGGCCGGGATCCCGCCTAGCACCAGGCCGGTCGGCGTATCGTCGACCAGGTCGATCGGGAAGAACGCCACCTTGTTGTCCTTGCCCACGGCACGGATCCCGAGATCGCCCTTGTCGCCGAGCGTCACCACCGAGCGCGGCAGAAGGATCGCGTCGGTCGGCAGCGCGCTGAGCTGGATTTCGGCCGTCATGCCGGCCGGCACCGAGCCGTCGCCATTGGGGATGGCGACCTCGATGCGAAAGGTGCGTGTCGCCGACGATGCATCGCGGCTGATGTAGCGCACCGTGCCTTCGACAGTCTGGCCGCTGACCAGCCGCACCGAGGCCTTGTCGCCGAGCTTGAGATAGCCGAGGTCACGCTCGCTGATCTCGCCGCGCGCGATCACCGGATCAAGCTTGAGGATGGTTGCCACCTCGCCGCCCTGCATAACCGAGCTGCCGAGTTCCACCGGCACCCTGTCGATGACGCCGTCGAATGGCGCCTTGACTTCGTTGCGGTCAAGCTCGGCCTGCGCGGTATCCAGTTGCGATTGCGCCAGGGTCAGATTGGAGCGGGCGGTGTCGAGCTGCAGCTTGGGCAAATTGCCTGATTTCATAAGCCGCAGCGACGCGTCCAGTTCGGCCTGGCGCTGCGCGACGAGTTGCTTGGCATTGTCGACCATCGAGATCTTTTCCTCGGCGGCGAGCATCAGCACCAGATCGCCGGTCTTGACGTGATCGCCTTGCTTGACCGGCAGTTTGTCGATGACGCCGGCGACACGTGTTGCAAGCACGGCGCGCTTGTCGGCTTCGGTCAGGCCGGAAATGCGTATGGCGCGCGCATAGGTCTTGCGCGGCGGCGTCACCACGGCGACGGTGCGCAACGGAGCCTTCGGCTCGGCTTCGGCAGCCTTCGGCTTGGCCGCATCAGGCGCCTTGCCTTGCTCGACTTCGCCCGCCTTGGCCTTGCTGGCCGCTGCGCTGCCGACCGACGAGAACTCGCCTGTCGCCATCCAGGCCGCGAAACCTATGAGCACAACAATGGCGGCAAGCTTGTGAAACCTGATTTTAGGCATCGTCGTTTTTCCGTTGCGGGTTCGGCCAGCACCGCGCCTCCAGTGCGCGGGCGCGTCGCCGATATGGGTGCGCGCATGACCGTGTTCAAATTGCCGTGATGGGCGAGCGCGCTTCTACATCAAAGTTGGATCGCAATATAGTCCGAAAGTTGCATCAGCATTGCGTAGCCGGCCAAGGTGTGGCCGTCACGAAACTGTTCTCGATCTGCTAAAATACCAGTACAGCGGCCTCGCGGCCGGTTCACAATCTGCGCAGAAGGATCAAGCGCGAACGGCCGATCCGCCATCGCCGGAAGACCGCGCGAGGCGGTCGGAGAGACGGCCGCCGCGCCGTGCCGAGTTTCCGACCCGGACGCGGGTCTGGCCGACACACCAATTCGGTTTCGGTTAGCCGGAGAAATCAGGCGCCAGCTTGCATGATCAAAACCAACACATTGGAACTGCTTATAAATCAGCTTGGGGACCACGCTGCTCAATGTTGATCCGGACCAATTATTCGACAGGGCAACAAGCGTTTGGAGCGCCGACGCACGCGGCTCCGGCACATCGGGAATAGGCCCTGCCGCCGTTCTACGGAAGGACAGTGGCGACGACGCCAGCCTCTAAACCCGGCCCGAGCTTCGCCCCATCCACCGGATCAGCGTCAAAGCTTAAGCAGTCGACTTGCGGCAGTACCGCACCGTATACTTCAGCACATCGGTGGCAGCAGGCGTCAGCATGATGAAACATTCCGCACACGCCAAGGTTGTCACCTCGGCGGGCGGCCCTAAGCCCATTCCGATTTCCGGAACACCTCGCCGATGGTCTTGATCGATCCGGCATCCTTCACGCGGTAGCCTGGCAGTTGCGATATGGCGGCATGGAATTCCTCGCCGCGCATGATCGACAGCACCCTCTGCACGGCTTCGACCTCCAGTATCTGCTTCTTGCAGACGAAGAAATAATCTTCCGTCAGCACCCGCACGAAATCGAGCCCGAACTGCCGCGCCGCGGCCTCCACGCCGAAGGCCACGTCGGCCAGGTCGCTGGCGACATAGGCGGCGACCGCGGCATGGGTGAACTCGGAATGCTCATAGCCGTTGATGCGCGTGCCATCGAGCCCGTGCTGCGCCAGCAATTGCTCGAACAGCAATCGGGTGCCGGAATCCGGATCGCGGTTGACGAAGCGGATCGACGGATCAAGCAGGCGCTCCAGCGAGGTGATGCCGAGCGGATTGCCGCGCCTGACCATGAGGCCCATTTCACGGGTCACGAAGCTGATGACGCGGTGCATGCTCGGCGTCAGCCAGCCCTTGCTGGCGGCGATCGCCCGTTTGCGCAACTCGCCCTGCGGCAGATGCAGGCCGGCGAGGTCGCAGCCGTCATGGGCAAGCGAGGCCAGCGAGTTCTGGTTGCTGATATAGCGGAAGTCGACGCCGATATCGGGCTCGCGGCTGAGTATCTCGCGCAGTTTCGGCACCGCGAAACCGTGGCTGGCATGGACCCGCAGAACCAGCGGGCCGTGCGGCAGCATCTGGTTGATCTCGGTCTCGAGTTCCTGCGACAGATTCTGCAGCAAGGGCCGCAGCCGCGCCTCCAGCCGCTGCCCGGCCCAGACCAGTTTGTCGCCGAACGGCGTCAGACTGGTGCCGCTGCCCTGCTTGCGCACCACCAGCGGCATGTTGAAGAACTCGGACCATTTCTCGATGAGGTTCCAGGCGTGCCGATAGGAGATGCGCGCCTTGTCGGCTGCGGACGTGATCTTTCCCGTCGCCCGTATCTCGGCGAGGAAATCCAGCATGATCTGCAACGACTGCGCGTCCTCGCGCCGCCGGAAGCGCCATACCGGATCGATTTCGATCTGGATCACAACCGTCTCCTCCCGGGAAGGGGCTCGCATCGGATCATAAATATGAACTCACAATCATATCTACGATCAGCCTCAGATAGGAACCATTCTTCATATCTCTGCCTGTTATCATAGGCAATAAATATCATATTCCCAATGATTTGCCGCGAACGTACGTTCCGTTGCGACAGCGCACGTCGTGGCAGTATCCGCCAGATATGCATTTTGGTTCATATATGGGAAACACTCACATGCTCACCCGCGCTTCCGACCAGACGCACAATCTCCTGATCGACGGGCGGCGCGTGTCCGCCTTGTCCGGCCGCACCTTCGACACGGTGAACCCTGCCACGGGCGAAGTGATCGCCAAGGTCGCCGAGGCGGGTGCCGACGACATCGACGCCGCCGTGCGCTCGGCGCGGGCTGCGTTCGAAGGGCCATGGAAGCGCATGCGCGCCGCCGATCGCGGCCAGTTGATGCTCAAGCTCGCCGAGCTGATCCGCAGGGACGAGGACGAACTGGTCAGTCTGGAGAGCATCGATTCCGGCAAGCCGGTTTCGGCCATCCGCCGCCAGGACCTACCCGCGGTCATCGACACGCTGACCTATTACGCAGGCATGGCCGACAAGATAAACGGCCAGGTCATCCCGGCCCGCACCGATGCCTTGACCTACACGGTGCGCGAACCGCTGGGCGTCGTGGCCGCGATCATCCCGTGGAACTTCCCGCTGATGATCGGCATGTGGAAGATCGCGCCGGCGCTCGCCTGCGGCTGCACCGTCGTGCTGAAGCCAGCCGAGATCACGCCGCTGACGGCCCTCAAGATCGGCGAACTTGCCCTGGAAGCCGGTTTCCCCGCGGGCGTCCTCAATGTCGTTCCCGGCTTCGGCAAGGTCGCCGGCCAGGCGCTGGTCGATCACCCCGATGTGGACAAGATCACCTTCACCGGCTCGCCGGTCGTCGGCCGCCAGATCCTGCAAGGCGCTTCCGGGAATCTGAAGCGGGTCACGCTGGAACTCGGCGGCAAGTCCGCCAACATCATCTTCCCCGACGCTGACCTCGACGCCGCGGTCAAGGCGGCCGGCTCCGGCATCTTCTTCAACACCGGGCAGGTCTGCTCGGCCGGCTCGCGCATTCTCGCCCATGAATCGGTCTATGACGAGGTCGTCCAACGCCTCGCCGCGCGTGCCGAATCCACCCGCATCGGCAATCCGCAGGAGACCTCGACGGCGATGGGCCCGCTTGTCTCCGAAGTGCAGATGAAGCGCGTGCTCGACTATATCGAGATCGGCCGCAAGGAAGGCGCCACGGTGGTCACCGGCGGCAGCCGCCATGGCGATGTCGGCTACTTCGTCAAGCCGACCGTGTTCGCCGATGTCGAGCACCAGATGCGCATCTCGCAGGAAGAGATCTTCGGGCCAGTCGCGACCGTCATCAAGTTCACCGACGAGGCGGATGCGCTGCGCCTCGCCAACGGCACCGTCTACAGCCTGGCGGCCGGCGTCTGGAGCAGCGATATCGGACGCGTCCACCGCTTCGCCCGGGAGCTGAAGGCAGGCACGGTCTGGGTCAATACCTATGGCCCGACCGACATCCGCCTGCCCTGGGGCGGGTCACGCGATTCCGGCTTCGGCCGCGAACACGGCGACGCCGCCATCGAGAACTTCACCGAACAGAAGGTCGTCTGGATCCAGACCGGCAAGTGATACGCCCGCCGGCCTGAACCTTCCTATTCCCCAACCAGCCCAACCTTCGCGGCCACCGGTCGACGAGGGCACGGCGAAACTTTGCCCAGCAACAGGATATCGGATCATGCGTCTTGCAATCATCGGACAGCAGGCCTTCGGCAAAAGTGTGCTTGAGGCCTTCCTCGCCCGTGGCGATGAAATCGCCGGCGTCTTCTGTGCCCCCGAAAAGCCCGGCTCCAGGCCGGATCCGCTTCGCCTTGCCGCCGAGGAACGCGGGCTGAAACTGTTCCAGTTGCCGAGCCTCAAGGGCGAGGCCGCCGAGACCGCGCTGCGCGAACTCGATGTTGAGCTGGCTGTGATGGCCTATGTCCTGCAGTTCGCCCCGCAGACCTTCGTCAACATTCCCAAGCACGGCACCATCCAGTATCACCCCTCGCTGCTGCCGAAATACCGGGGCCCGAGCTCGATCAACTGGCCGCTGATCAAGGGCGACAGCCAGACCGGCCTGACCATTTTCCGTCCGACCGACGGCCTCGACGAGGGTCCGGTGCTGTTGCAGGTGACGGTTGGCATCGGTCCGGAAGACACTCTCGCCACGGTCTATTTCGACCGGCTTTTCCCGCTCGGTGTCCAGGCCATGCTCGATGCCGCCGATCTCGTCGTCTCCGGCAGGCACCAGGAAATCGCCCAGGACGAATCCCAGGCGAGTTATGAAGGCTGGTGCAAGGACGCCGAGGCGAAGATCAACTGGAACAGCCATATCGACACCATCCACAACCTCATTCGCGGCTGCGATCCGGCGCCCGGCGCCTGGACGACGGTGGATGGCGAGAAAATCCGCCTGTTCGAGGTCAGGAAGCACGTGGCGCGCAAGTTCGCCGACGTGGTCGGCAAGCCGGGCGAAATCAGCTGGGTCGGCGAGAAGAGCCTGCAGGTCACCGTCCAGGGTGGCAATCTGGAAATCTTCAAGGTGCGCACCGAGGCCGGAGCAAAGATGTCCGGCGCCGAGTTCGCGAAGTCGAAGGGCCTGCTGGCCGGTTCGAAACTGGGAACCGACGCCCCTGCTGCAAAGCCTGCAGCCCCCGCCAAGGCCGAGAAGGACGTCGCCGACGCCTGATCGCCATGCAATGACAGCGGGCGCCGGCGGGCTCAGGCCCGGCGGCGCTCGGCTTCCGGATTCTTGCGTACGGCGAGGAATTCCTTCACCCGCCGACCGGGTGCGGGACCGCGCACCGGCTTGAAGCCGTCATCGAGCTCGCCGGAGAGATCAAGCGTCGGCCGCTTGCCGACGGCATCGTAATTCTCTTCCAGCCAATCGCTGGCGGCGGTGCGGCCAAGATCCCTGAGATAGCTCAGGAAAGCCCATTCGGCATTCACCTTCGACGACGCCGACAGATCCTTGAACGCCTCGTCGGCATCGATACGGTGCATGCGGATGTCGCGATATTCGCCGCGCGGCAGGCGGCCGGCGGCGATCAGTTCCTTGACGAAGGCGATCGAGCGGAATTCGCGCAGCAGTCCCGCGTTGAAGGTGATCTCGTCGATGCGGTTCTGGATCTCGTTGGCGCTTCTGGGCGTGCCTTCGCGCACCACCGGGTTGATCTGCACCAGGAGAACATCCTCGGTCGCCGCCGTCTTGAAGAACGGATAGAGCGCCGGATTGCCGCCATAGCCTCCGTCCCAGTAGGGCACGCCCTTGATCTCGACGGCGCGGAAGAGCTGCGGCAGGCAGGCCGAGGCCATCACCGTGTCGAGGTCGATCTCGCCATCGGAGAACACACGCAACTGCCCTGTCTCGACATTGGTGGCGGAGATGAACAGTTCCATCGACTTGCAGGCGCGGACATTGCCGAAATCGATCTGCTGCTGGACCACGTCGCGCAGCGGATTGAGCCCGAGCGGGTTGGCGACATAGGGCGAGAACACCCGCGACATGGTGTCGAAGAAGACGTAGCCCGGCGTGTTCTCGATCGACCAGTTGCCCCAGGCGACATCCCAAGGCATGCGCTGCACCGGGCTGAACCGGCCTTTCGCCGCCACGGCGCGCCAGAAATCCTCCAGCTTCCGCCGCGCGCCGTCGACGCCGCCGCGCATGAACCCATCGGCCAGCGCCACCGCGTTCATGGCGCCGGCGCTGGTGCCGGACACCGCGGCGATCTCCAGCCTGCCATCCTCCAGCAGGCGGTCGAGCACGCCCCAGGAGAAGGCGCCATGCGAGCCGCCTCCCTGAAGCGCGATGTTGATCTTCTTCTTTTCCTCCGCCTTGCCGTTCTTGGTCATGGCGTTCCTGTCATCCTGATGCGCCGGCCTGCCCCAACGTCATTGAAAGATGCAGCTGCCGGCGATCTATGTTGCAGTGCAGCATATAGGGACGGACCAAGGCAAGAACACGAACACCGTCGCGTGATCACATGAAATTTCGATCGTAAAGAAAAGCCCGCGTCGAAGCGGGCTGCGTCAACCGAAACAGGCTTGAGCAATTCCAGGAAAAGTGCGTAGCGGTTTTCCCCGGAGAAGCGCGAAGCGCTTCCCCTTGGGAATTGCGTAAAAACAAAGGCTTAGAGCGGTTCGGCGATCCCGTGAAACGCTGAGCCGCGCTAGGAGCCTCGGATCAGACCGTCCAGGTCCAGTCGATCGGGTAGTTGAAGATCGGGGTGAACGTCACGCCGACCGCCTCCATATCTCTACGACCGTCGACGACCATCTCCTTCAGTCGGTCCAGCTGTGCCGCATGCTCGTCGGTGTCCCAGACACTAACTTGAACGATCGAGCCCTTCGGCGAGAGGCCCGCATAGAAGTGTAGGAGCCCCGGCAGCCGTCTGATGGCCGGGATTATGTATTCCGAGGTTTTCTTGCTCGCGGCGTCGACTTCGGCGAACCGGTTCGGGTCGAAGCCGGCGCGCGAGACGCGGACGACGGCGGTTGCAGGCAATGACTCGGCCATGGTGATTCTTTCAGGCATAGGGATCTCCTCGCAGTTACACCGTGATGTAACATCCGTGTACAACAACCGGAGCGCCCTGACCTTCCTGATGTTCTAGGCAACCAGCTCCGGCACCGGTCCGACATAGCGTGATTGCGGGCGGATCAGCCTGCCGGTGGTCTGCTGCTCGCGCGCATGGGCGACCCAGCCGGCGACACGCCCGGCGGCGAAGACATTGCTGAAAGCCTGTGGCGGAAAACCAGACGCCTCCAGCACGAGCGCGGTGTAGAACTCGACATTGGTCTGCAGCGCGCGCTGCGGCTTGGCGATCCGGAGCACTTCCAGCGCGGTTTGTTCGACCGTCTCCGCGAAAGCCAGCCGGCGGCCCGCTGCACCCTCGCCGCCAAGCTTTCGCACCACCGCCTTCAGCACATCGGCGCGCGGGTCGCGCACCCGGTAGATGCGGTGGCCGAAGCCCATGATGCGCCTGCCTTGCGCGATCTCGTCGCGCAGCCAGCCGGCGGCATCGCTATGCGCCGCGATGGCGTCGAGCATCTCGATCACCGGCCCGGGCGCGCCGCCATGCAACGGCCCCTTCAGCGCGCCAAGCCCGGCCAGCACCGACGATGTCAGCCCGGCCAGTGTCGACGCGACGACGCGGGTGGCGAAGGTCGAGGCGTTGAGTCCGTGATCGCAGACGGTCACCAGATAGGTATCGAGTGCCTTTGCCAGGGCCGGCGACGGGGCGGACCCCTTGAGCATCCTCAACATGTCGGCGGCATGCTCGACCTTGCCGTCCGGCGCGATCGGCTGCTCGCCGCGCCGCAGGCGCAGCAAGGCGGGCGTTAGCACCGAGGGTGCCGCGATCAGCAGCAACGCATCCGCCAGCGTCTCGCCATCGGGCAACAGGGCCATGCCGGCGCGCATGCCGCTGTAGATTTCGAGCGGCGCCAGCACGGCCAGCGAAGGCTGAAGCCGCTCGAACACCGCGACGCGAGCCTTGCCCAATCGGGCCGCAAATTCGGCTTCACCAGGAAGATCGTCGAAGAAGCCGTCGAGCAGAAGGCGCACCACTTGAGGAAAGCTCCACCGTCCAGCCAGTTCCGGGAGGGAATGGCCGCGGATCGTCAGGCGTCCGCCCAGGCCGTCCACATCGGACAGCACGGTTTCCGCCGCCACCACATCATCGAGCCCATTCGCCATGATCTGTCTCCTTGAAGCTTTTCCAGCGTCGAGATAAGGCTAGGCAATACATGCATCAATCTTGATCAATAGAATCAATATCAGGATCCAAATGTCCGAATGGCTGTCGCGGGAAGAGGCACTGGAACGGCTCAAGGTGCGGCCGCAGACGCTCTATGCCTATGTCAGCCGTGGCCGCATCGGCATGCGCCCTGACCACGCCGATCCGCGCCGCAGCGAATATCGCGCCGATGACATCGCGGCCCTGGCGACCCGCCGGGCGCGCGGACGCAGCCCCTCGGCAATAGCCGAGAGCGCCATTGCCTGGGGCGAGCCGTCAATCGTCACAGCGATTTCGACCGTCTGGCACGGCCAGCTCATCTATCGCGGCCAGGATGCCGCGGTACTCAGCGAGCATGCCACGCTGGAGGAAACCGCGGCCCTGCTCTGGGCCATGCCCCAACCGGCCCGTTTCGAAGCGCCGTTGCCGGATGCGCCGCTTCAGTTCGGCCGTGCTTCGGCCTTCGCGCAACTCGCCATGCTTGCCGGTCAGGAACGGCCTTCGCTTGGACGAAGTGCTGCCTCGCTGTGCGCCGACGCCGCGCGCGCAATCGGCGTGCTGGTCGGCGCCCTCGGCGCCTCGGCAGGGACTGATCCGCTGCATCGGCGATTGGCGCGGGGATGGTCGGTTGGTGATGACGTCGCCGACGCGATCCGCCGCGCTCTGGTCCTGCTCGCCGATCACGAGCTCAACGCATCGACCTTCGCGGCGCGCGTCGCGGCCTCGACCGGCGCTTCGCCCGCCGCATGCCTCATGGCTGGCCTGGCGACATTGTCCGGACCCCGGCACGGCGGCGCTGGCGAAGCGGTGATGCATCTGGCGGAGGATGCGGCGCGGCATGGCGCCGAGGCGGCGATCCGGCGTTGGCTCGGCCATGACCGGCCCTTACCGGGTTTTGGCCATCAGCTCTACCCCGAGGGCGACCCCCGGGCCACGGCGCTTCTGGCGGCAATCGGCAACAGCGACGAGACATTGCAGTCGCTGGAGGCCGCCGCCATCGCCGCGACCGGCGCGCGCCCGAACATAGATTTCGCACTCGCCGTGCTGACGCGCGGTCTCGGCCTGCCGCGCGACGCGCCCTTCCAGCTGTTCGCTCTAGGACGCAGCGTCGGCTGGGCCGCGCACATTGTCGAACAGATCATGAGCGGCAACATCATCAGACCGCGCGGCCGTTATGATGGATTGCTGCCGCCGACTGATCGCTAATGCATGTCGCGCAAAAGTGACCTCGGTTTTGCGACGACGACATGCATCAGACAATGACCTAAAGTGCGTCGCTCACGCGACGCGCTTTAGGCTGTCACGACATCGTGTCGAGCTTGCGCTGCATGGCCGCGATCTGATCCTTCAGCTGCTGCAGATCATCGGGCTTTTCGGGCGCTTCCTTGCGGGCCGGCTCGGCGGGAGGCGCGGCAGTCGCCGGGGCCGTGGGCGGGAACGGCGTGAACAGCCGCATCGCATTCTGGAACATTTCCATGTTGCGCCGCGTCTGCTCTTCCAGCGCCTTCATCGGCGTCGCCATCTTCATGACATCGAGCGGCGACTTGCCGATGGCGCCCTTCATCTGCTCACGAAACCGCTCCTGCTCCTTGGAGAAGGCGATCATCGACTGTTCGAGAAAGCTCGGCACGATCATCTGCATCTGGTCGCCATAGAAGGCGATCAGCTGGCGCAGGAATGGGATCGGCAACATGTTCTGCCCATCCTTGTTCTCCAGTTCGAAAATGATCTGGGTCAGCACCGGATGCGTGATGTCGTCGCCGGTCTTGGCGTCCTGAACGGTGAATTCCTCGCCCTTCTTGACCATTTCGGCGAGGTCCTCGAGCGTCACATAGGTGCTCGTCCCCGTATTGTAGAGGCGGCGGTTGGCGTATTTCTTGATAATGATCGGATCGTCTTTTGCGGCCATCTGCATCCTCCCCGGACACCGGCGCGCCTGAGTAAGCTGCCGGTAACGATTGCGCCCTTTTTGAGGATATGCGCAAAAGCCTCATAATTCCAAGCAGTTTGTGCAGTGCGGGATCACATAATGCTGCATAGCAGGCAAAATATGCTGCGCAGCAACGCCCGGCCTGCCGGCATCGCAATGCGCGGTCTGCTCGGCGTGCATGGGCGCCATGCCGATTTCCGGTTTGACTTGGGGTTTGGAACGGGCAAGAAAAGTCCTCAACGACCGAACGACACCCTTGAAGTCTGGAGAAGAAAATGTCCGCTTCCATCGTCATTGCCAGCGCCGCGCGCACCGCCGTCGGCTCGTTCAACGGCGCGTTTGCCGCCACGCCGGCGCATGAACTCGGCGCCGTCGTCGTCAGGGAGTTGCTGGCACGCGCCGGCGTCGAGGCCGCCGAGGTCGACGAGGTGATCCTCGGCCAGGTCCTGACCGCGGCTCAGGGACAGAACCCGGCCCGCCAGGCCTCGATCCTTGCCGGCCTGCCCATCGAAACCACCGCCTGGGGCCTCAACCAGGTCTGCGGCTCGGGCCTGCGCGCCATCGCGCTCGGCATGCAGCAGATCGCCACCGGCGACGCCAAGGTGATCGTCGCCGGCGGCCAGGAATCGATGTCGCTGTCGCCGCACGCCGAGCATCTTCGCGCCGGCGTCAAGATGGGCGACTACAAGATGATCGACACCATGATCAAGGACGGACTCTGGGACGCCTTCAACGGCTACCACATGGGTAACACCGCCGAGAACGTCGCCCGCCAGTTCCAGATCACCCGCGACGACCAGGACCAGTTCGCGCTGGCGTCCCAGAACAAGGCCGAGGCCGCGCAGAAGGCCGGCAAGTTCAAGGACGAAATCGTTGCCTTCACCATCAAGGGCAAGAAGGGCGACACCATTGTCGATCAGGATGAATATATCCGTCATGGCGCGACCCTCGACGCCATGACCAAGCTGAAGCCCGCTTTCGACAAGGACGGCACGGTGACCGCCGCCAACGCTTCCGGCATCAATGACGGCGCGGCCGGCGCACTGCTGATGAGCGAAGCCGAAGCCACAAGGCGCGGCATTACCCCGCTGGCGCGCATCGCCTCCTGGGCAACCGCTGGTGTCGATCCCTCGATCATGGGCACCGGCCCGATCCCGGCCTCCAAGCGCGCCCTGGAAAAGGCCGGCTGGTCGGTCGGCGATCTCGACCTTGTCGAGGCCAACGAAGCCTTCGCGGCGCAGGCCTGCGCCGTCAACAAGGGCATGGGCTGGGATCCCTCCATCGTCAACGTCAATGGCGGCGCCATCGCCATCGGCCATCCGATCGGCGCTTCCGGCGCCCGTGTCTTCAACACGCTGGTTTACGAGATGCGCCGCCGCGGCGCTAAAAAGGGCCTCGCCACGCTCTGCATCGGCGGCGGCATGGGCGTCGCCATGTGCGTGGAAGCGCTCTGAAAGAGAAGTGAGTAGTCATTAGGGAGTAGCGAATAGGGAAGAATGGCTTCAGTGCTGCGGGAGATGAAATCCCTACTCACTATTGGCTACTCCCTATCCCCTATCCCGACCAAAGGGAGGACATATGACCAAGGTTGCAATCGTCACCGGTGGATCGCGCGGCATCGGCGCCGCCATCTCGATCGCGCTGAAGAAGGCCGGTTATTCGGTCGCCGCGAACTATGCAGGCAATGATGACGCGGCCGCGAAGTTCAAGGCGGAGACGGGCATCCCGGTCTACAAATGGTCGGTCGCCGACTATGACGCCTGCGCCGCCGGCATCAGACAGGTAGAGGCCGATCTCGGCCCGGTCGCGGTGCTGGTCAACAACGCCGGCATCACCCGCGACGCCATGTTCCACAAACTGACGCGCGAGCAGTGGAAAGAGGTCATCGACACCAACCTGTCGGGCGTCTTCAACATGACACACCCCTTGTGGGGCGGCATGCGCGACCGCAAGTTCGGCCGCGTCATCACCATTTCCTCGATCAACGGCCAGAAGGGCCAGGCCGGCCAGGTCAACTATTCCGCTGCCAAGGCCGGCGACATAGGCTTCTCGAAGGCGCTCGCCCAGGAAGGGGCGCGCGCTGGCATCACGGTCAATGTCATCTGCCCCGGCTACATCGCCACCGAGATGGTCAAGGCGATCGACGAGAAGGTGCTCAACGAACGCATCCTGCCGCAGATCCCCGTCGGCCGCCTTGGCGAACCGGAAGAGATCGCGCGCTGCGTCGTCTTCCTCGCGTCGGAAGAAGCCGGCTTCATCACAGGTTCGACACTCACGGCCAATGGTGGCCAGTACTTCGCCTGAAACGGCCAACGGTCTCAGGCTGTGACGAACGGACCGGGAAACTGGTCCGTTTTCATTTGATACCAGGCGCACCGAATACCTTGCCACGGCGCTATGCTCCAATCCGGCACGCAAAGGTTAACGGCGTGATCGCCGCCTTTTGAGAACCCTGTGGGCAAGCCTGTGGATTGTCGGTGGATAAGCTGTTGGCAACACAACATATTGACGGAACAAAAGGAGAAAATGGCGACGGCGCCGGTTTGTCGCCGATTCGTTCCGGCTTTGAGCGCAATGTTAACGTTACCCGCCTGAATCAGACCCGATTTCTTAACGCACAATTCAAAAAGATTAACAATTTCATAATCTTGAGGAGCAGCTGATGACACGCTCCAGTCGTTTTCCGGCGAAGGTTAACTGCACAGGCGGCCCTGCATAAAACGGGCCAGTTCGACGATTCAGCATGTGGTGAGACTCATCGTCATAGAATCCATATGTAGCCGTGAACAAAAGCTGAATCCTTGGGAGTCAGCGATTCGTCGCCGATTCGTTCCAGACTCGTTCCAACTGTTAAGCGCTGGCTGATTTGCGGATTGACCAAGCCACCTTCAGACCCGTCTGGAACATTCCACTTTCGCTTCGCGCCCGAAATCCCTATGTGTCGCCTGTCACACGCCGTCCAGGGCGCGCTCCCGACAACAAGAGGCCAGAAGCCTTATTTCCGAGCCGATGAACATTCAGCCCAAACACACCGAGCCGCTGATCCTGTCGGGCCGCGACGTCACCGCCGTGCTGGGACCGACCAACACCGGCAAGACCCATCTCGCCATCGAACGCATGGTGGCGCACGAAACCGGCGTCATCGGGCTGCCGCTGCGGCTTCTGGCACGCGAGGTCTACGGCCGCGTCTGTGAGAAGGTCGGCGCCCACAAGGTCGCGCTGATCACCGGCGAGGAGAAGATCCAGCCGCCGGGGGCCAAATATTCGGTCTGCACCGTCGAGGCCATGCCGCGTGAGACCGACGCCGCCTTCGTCGCCATCGACGAGGTGCAACTCGCCGGAGACCTCGAGCGCGGCCACATCTTCACCGACCGCATCCTGCATCTGCGCGGCCGCCAGGAAACGCTGCTGTTGGGCGCGGCCACCATGCACGGCATCCTGCAGCGCCTGCTGAAGGGCGTCTCGGTGGTGACCCGTCCACGCCTGTCGCATTTGGCCTATGCCGGTTCCAAGAAATTGACCCGCCTGCCGCGCCGGACCGCGATCGTCGCCTTCTCGGCCGACGAGGTCTACGCCATCGCCGAACTGATCCGCCGCCAGCAAGGTGGCGCCGCCGTCGTGCTCGGCGCCCTCTCGCCCCGCACCCGCAACGCGCAGGTGGCCCTCTTCCAGTCGGGCGATGTCGACTACCTCGTCGCCACCGACGCCATCGGCATGGGCCTTAACCTCGATCTCGACCATGTCGCCTTCGCCCAGAACCGCAAGTTCGACGGCTATCAGTACCGCAATCTGACTGCAGCCGAACTCGGCCAGATCGCGGGGCGTGCCGGTCGGCACCTGCGCGACGGCACGTTCGGCGTAACAGGCCAGGTCGATCCGCTCGACGAGGATCTGGTCAAGAAGATCGAAGGCCACGACTTCGACCCGGTGAAGGTGCTGCAATGGCGCACCGCCCGGTTCGACTTCACCAGCCTCGACGCGCTGAAGCGCTCGATCGAGACCAACGCCCCGGTCGAGGGACTGACCCGCGCGTTGCCGGCCGTCGATGCCCAGGCGCTCGAATATCTGTCGCGCGACGAAGAAATCCGTTCGCTTGCCACCGATGCCAAACGCGTGGCTCTGTTGTGGGAGGCTTGCGCGCTGCCGGACTACCGCAAGATCGCGCCCGCGCAGCATGCCGATCTCATCGCCTCGATCTACATGGACCTTGCCCGCCACGGCCATGTCGACGAGAACTACATGGCCGAGCAGGTGCGCCGCGCCGACACCACCGAGGGTGACATCGACACGCTGTCGCACCGTATTGCGCAGATACGCACCTGGACATTCGTGTCGAACCGGCCCGGCTGGCTGGCCGATCAGGCACACTGGCAGGAAAAGACGCGCGAAATCGAAGACAGACTGTCGGATGCGCTGCATGAACGGTTGACGAAACGCTTCGTAGACCGCAGGACTTCCGTCCTCATGCGGCGCCTTAGAGAAAATACCATGCCTGAAGCCGAAATCAGTCCTACCGGAACCGTCCTTGTCGAAGGCCACCATGTCGGCGAATTGCAGGGGTTCCGCTTCACTGCCGACCAGACCGCCGGCGGCGAAGACGCCAAGGCCGTGCGCACCGCCGCGCAAAAGGCGCTCGCCGCCGAATTCGAGGCGCGCGCCGAACGCTTCGGCGCCTGCCCCAATGGCGACCTGGCGCTTGGCTCGGATGGCGTCTTGCGCTGGATCGGCGCGCCGATCGGCACGCTGGTGTCGGGCGAGGACGCGCTGAAGCCGCGCCTCGTGCTGCTCGCCGACGAACAGTTGACCGGCCCCGCGCGTGATAAGGTCGCCGTCCGCGCCGAACGGTTCGTCAATTTCCAGATCGAGTCGTTGCTGAAGCCCTTGGTCGATTTGAAGGGTGCCGAGCAGATCTCGGGCATCGGCCGGGGCATCGCCTTCCAACTGGTTGAGAATTTCGGCCTTATCAACCGCCGCGACATAGCCGAGGAGATGAAGTCGCTCGACCAGGAGGGTCGTGCCGCACTTCGCCGGCTCGGTGTGCGCTTTGGCGCCTATCACGTGTTCGTGCCGTCATTGATCAAGCCGGCTCCCGCCGGTCTGGTGACGCTGCTGTGGGCGCTCAAGAACGACGGCAAGGACAAGCCGGGCTTCGGCGATGTCGTCCACGCGCTGGCGTCCGGCCGCACCTCCGTCGTCATCGATCCGGCCTTCGACAAGGCCTTCTACAAGCTTGCTGGCTACCGCAATCTCGGCCGCCGCGCGGTGCGCATCGACATTCTGGAGCGGCTAGCCGACCTGATCCGCCCGGCGACCAACTGGAAGCCCGGCCTCGGCCAGCGCCCGGACGGCGCCTATGACGGCCAGTCCTTCATGGTGACGCCGCCGATGATGTCGATCCTCGGCGCCACCGCCGACGACATGGAAGAGATCCTGAAAGGCCTGGGCTATCGCGCCGAGCCGAAGCCGGCGGCCGAGGTCAAGGCGCGGATCGAGGCGCAGGACACCGCCGCGCGCGAAGCCGCGGCGGCCAAACTCGCGGCCGAAGAGGCCGCACGCGCCGAGCAGGCCAAGGCAGCCGAAGCCGCTGCATCGGAAGCGGTCGTCGAGACGGCAGTCGAGGGTTCGGAACCGGGCGCTGTTGCCGCGGAGACCACCGGCGACGTTCCCGCTGGAGCCATCGCGGAAGAGACGCCGGAGCCTGTCACGGAAGAGCAGCCGGAAGCTGCGGCCGAAGTTGAGCCTGCAACGCAGGCTGCCGCAGAAGCCGCTAGTGAATCTGCTCCCGAGCCAGAGGCGGAAACGATCGCTGAAGTCACCGTCGCCGAAGGCGCCGACGCCCTCACCTCCCCCTCGATGGGGGAGGTCGCGGCGCGAAGCGACGCGGGTGGGGGTGATGGCGCTGACGATTCAGGCAGTGCTGACGATACCGCCGCGCCCCCCACCCCGGCGCTGCGCGCCGACCCTCCCCACGAGGGGGAGGGTGAAGTGGCCGAGGCGCCCAAGCCTATCTTGCTGTGGCGCCAGGGCCGTTTCGAACAGCGACCCCGTCACCATGAAGGCCGCAACAATCGCCAGCGCAACGGACAGGCGCGCGGACGCAGCAATGCGCCGGCCGAGGCCGGTGGCGCACAGACGGCGGGCGCCCCCGGCGAACGCCCCGCTCATGAGGCGCGCCGTGACGGCGCCGGCAAGCCGCGCTTCGACCGCTCCAAGTTCAAGCCCAAGCCGCAGGGCGAAGGCGAACAGCGCCGTGACGGCCGCCCGCAAGGCGAGCGTCCCGATCGCCGCGAGGGCCGCCCGGACTGGAAGGGTGGCAGGCCGGACGGCAAAGGCCCCGATCGGGGCAAGGGCGGCGGAAAGCCCGCCTTCCAGCCCAAGCCGCGCGAGGAGCGCCCGGCGCGCTTCGATCCGGACTCGCCCTTCGCCAAGCTCGCCGCCCTGCGCGACCAGCTGAAGAAGTAGTGCATGCTGCCCGGAAGCGGACAAAAGCCAGAAGCGCGTCGCAGACGCGACACGCTTTAGGCCCGGCGTTTCGATGGTCGCGGAAGGCCGCCAGCGCATCGACAAATGGCTGTTCTTTTCGCGCGCGGTGAAATCGCGCTCGCTGGCGGCGAAACTGGTGGTCGCCGGCCGGGTGCGCATCAATCGCGACAAAGCAGCGCAGGCCTCCGATCTGGTCAAGCCCGGAGACGTGCTGACGATCACGCTCGACCAGCGCATCTTCATCTGGAAGGTGGTCGCCGCCGGCACGCGGCGCGGCCCTGCGGAGGAAGCCCGCACCCTCTACGAGGATATCTCGCCACCGCCCGCGCCAAAGGGCGAGGCCCTTCCCGATGCGGTCCCGGCACTGCGCGAGGCGGGCTCTGGCCGCCCGACAAAGAAAGAGCGCCGCCAGACCGACCGCCTGTTCGACGAGAACTGAGGCTCATCGCTCCGCGACCGGCAACGTTTGGCGCGACCGTGGCGAACGCGGGCCGGGGCTCAATCCGGCAAACAAGATATTCCGGGAATGGCAAAGGCCCCCTACCGTGGCTTGCGGCATGAAATTCCATTTCATGAACGCCGGCGCCGGCGGGCACAGCCGCCCTTGCAAGCGGCGGATAAAGGCGTTACCTCACGGAAAAAGCCCAATAAAGCTGGGACGTCCCGGAGCCGACCGATGACCTATGTCGTGACCGACAACTGCATCAAGTGCAAATACATGGATTGCATCGAGGTCTGTCCGGTCGACTGTTTCTATGAGGGCGAGAATATGCTCGTCATCCACCCCGACGAGTGCATCGACTGCGGCGTTTGCGAACCGGAATGCCCCGCCGACGCGATCAAGCCGGACACCGAGCCCGGTCTCGACAAATGGCTGCAGATCAACACCGAATATGCCGAGAAATGGCCCAACATCACGGCCAAGAAGGAACCGCCAGCCGACGCCAAGACCTTCGACGGCGAGGCCGGCAAGTTCGAGAAATATTTCTCCGCCGAGCCCGGAGAAGGTGACTGACAGCGCTGCCGTTCAGGCAATATGACGCTGCGTAAGAGGCATGGTGCATTAACCGGCTTGACAGGCGGCGCTTGGCCGTGGCCTTCGCTTATGCAGCAAAACCTTGATTCTTCCGACTTTTTGTGTTACACCAATGAAACATGCCGGTGACACAACGTCGATTTATGGCGCAGAAGCCCCAAATCACTGAAAGGTGAAAATCCCAATCCGGACCAGAGCGATCTGGGCCAGGCGGTCGCAATCGTGCGGTTTGCCGGTCCCGGCCTTTCCCGGTGGGTACACCAGTTGTGCGGCTAACGATCGGGTTCCCGATCGCACGAGTTCGGGCCGGCAGGATGCCGGTACCACAACAAGGAGTTCAGGGCGTAATGGCAACAACCACCCCGCAGAAGAAGTCCACCGGTGCGCGTCACGGTTTCAAGACCGGCGAGTATATCGTCTACCCGGCGCACGGCGTCGGCCAGATCGTTTCGATCGACGAGCAGGAAGTGGCCGGGCACAAGCTGGAACTGTTCGTCATCGACTTCCAGAAGGACAAGATGCGCCTGAAGGTGCCGGTCGCCAAGGCAACCTCCATCGGCATGCGCAAGCTGTCGGAAGAGGATTATGTCGAACGCGCCCTGAAGGTCGTGCAGGGCCGCGCCCGCATCAAGCGCACCATGTGGTCGCGCCGCGCCCAGGAATATGATGCCAAGATCAACTCGGGCGATCTGATCTCGATCTCGGAAGTCGTGCGCGACCTCTACCGCGCCGACAACCAGCCGGAGCAGTCCTATTCCGAGCGCCAGCTCTACGAGGCCGCGCTCGACCGCATGGCCCGCGAGATCGCCGCCGTCAACCGCATGTCGGAAACCGAAGCCGTGCGCCTGATCGAGGTCAACCTCAACAAGGGCCCCAAGCGCGGCGCCAAGGCCGACAATGAGGAAGCCGAGCAGGAAGAAGCTGCCTGAGCCCCTTTCGGATTTGAATTCATGGAAAACCCGGCCTCGCGCCGGGTTTTTTGTTGAGAGCAACATTGGAAACGTCAGCGCTGCCCCTCATTGCCCTGCCGGGCATTTCTCCCCGTATGGGGACGGGGAGAAAAGTCGCCTTCACCAATGATTTCGCTTATCGCCAGCGTTGCAGAATAAGTTGCCTTCACTGGCGAGATTCCCTTCTCCCCGTCACTATACGGGGAGAAGGTGCCGGCAGGCGGATGAGGGGCGGCGCAGACCTATCAAGGTCATTGCCTACGCGACCCCGCCTTCCTTCTCCGCTTCCTGCTTCAGCGTCGCGATGAACCGCCTGGTCCGCTCGCGCTCCGGATTGCCGAACAGCACGGCGGACGGCCCCTTCTCGACGACGACGCCGGCATCGAGGAACACGACTTCCTGCGCGATCTTGGAGGCGAGACGCAAATCATGCGTGGCCATCACCATGGTCGTACCCTCGCTGGCGAGCTGGCCCAGCACATCGACCACTTCCTGCGCCAATTCCGGGTCGAGCGCGGAAGTCGGTTCGTCGCACAACAGCACCTTCGGCGACGGCGCCAGGGCGCGGGCAATCGCCACCCGCTGCTGCTGGCCGCCCGACAAGGTCGCCGGCCAGGCATCGGCCTTGTGCGCCATGCCGACTTTCTCCAGCAGCGCCAGCGCACGCTCCCGCGCCTTCTCGGCAGGCCATTTCAGCACCGTCACCAGCCCTTCCATGACATTCTCGATCGCGGTGCGATGCGGGAAGAGCTGAAAATTCTGGAACACCATGCCGGTCTGCAGGCGCAGGCGCTGGATGTCCCGGGCCGGCACCTTGCCACCGGGGCGGAATTCCAGCGTTTCGTCGCCGATGCGCACCGCGCCCGATGTCGGGATCTCCAGGAGGTTTATGCAGCGCAGCAGCGTGCTCTTGCCGCCACCCGACGGGCCGACGAGCGCGGTCACGCTACCCTCGGCGATGGCGACCGTCACCCCCTTCAGCACCAGATTGTCGCCGAAGCGCTTTTCGATGTTGGTGAGGCCGATCATGAACGCGCCTCCAGGAAGCCGCCATAGCGGTTGAGCCGCCCCTCCAGCCTTGTCTGCAAGGCCGACAGCACCGAACTCAGGGCCAGATAGAGGATGGCCGCCTCGACATAGAGGATCAGCGGCTCATAGGTGGTGGCGACGATGCGCTGCGCCGCCTGGAACATCTCCGGCACCGTGATGGCGGCGGCGAGCGAGGTATCCTTGACCAGCGAGATGAAGGTGTTGGAGAGCGGCGGCACCGCGACGCGCCCTGCCTGGGGCAGTATCGTGCGCCGCATCGCCTGGCTCCAGGTCATGCCGATCGAATAAGCGGCCTCCCACTGTCCCTTCGGCACCGAGCCGATGGCCGCGCGGATGATTTCGGACGTGTAGGCGCCGATGTTGAGCGTGAAGCCGATCAGCGCCGCGGTGAACGCGTCGAGCAGGATGCCAACCGATGGCAAGCCGTAGAAGATCAGGAACAGCTGCACCAGCAGCGGCGTGCCGCGAAAGATCCAGACATAGAAGCGCACCAGCGCGACCAGCGGGCTTGGACCGAACAGCCGGCCGAGCGCGGCACCGAGGCCAACGGTCAGGCCAAGGACGAAGGACAACAGCGTCAGCGGCACGGTAAAGATCAGCGCCGCCCATAGAAGGGAGGGTAGCGAGTCCAGCATCAGTTGCAGCCAGTGCGGCACGAAAGACCCTCCGGGAACGGTCGAGACAGCTTTATCGATATTGCCAGTACCGGCGTCATATCACGACAAAAGCGGCGAGCCGTCAAAGACGACCCGCCGCTCAAGGGATTGCCGGACCAGCGCCTGGTCCGTATTGCCAGTTACTTCGAAACATCCTGGCCGAAATAGGTGTCGGCGATCTTCTGATATGTGCCGTCCGCCTTGATGTCGGCGAGCGCCTTGTTGATGGCGGCGACCAGTTCGGGATCGCCCTTGCGCACGATGACGCCGGAATAGTCGGCGTTCTCCTCCTGCGCGGCGATCTTCACATTGGCATCGGGCTTGTGCTTCTTGAAGTCGAGGAACGACAGGCTGTCGTTGATGGTTGCGTCGGCGCGGCCGGTCAGGAGCAGCTGGATCGACTGGTCGAAACCGTCCGTGCCGACGAGTTCGGCGCCGTTCGTCTCGGCCAGCTTGCCGAAATTGGAAGTCAGCGACTGCGCCGACTTCTTGCCCTTCAGGTCGGCGAAGCTCTTGATGTCGGTGTTGTCGCCGCGCACGATCAGCACCGCCTTGGACGCGATATAGGGATCCGAGAAGTCGTACTTGGCCTTGCGGGCATCGGTGATGCCGACCTCGTTGATGACGGCATCGTAGCGGCTGACGTCGAGACCGGCGATCAGCCCGTCCCACTTACCTTCGAGGAACTCGACCTTGACGCCGAGCTTGTCGCCGATCGCCTTGGCGATCTCGACGTCGAAGCCGACCAGGGAGCCTGACGCGTCATGATAGGTGAAGGGCGCGTAGGTGCCCTCCGTGCCGACCTTGATGACGCCCGCCTGCTTGATCTGGTCGAGATTTGCGCCGGCATGGCCGGATGCGACAGCCAGCGCCTGCAGCGTTCCGGCAATGATGAGTGACTTGAGCCATTTCATTTTTCTGTGATCCCGTCCTTGGCCGGAAACCCGGCATGTTGTGAGGTCTGGAAAATGACAGATGCCAACGGAAAAAATAAGGAACAGATTTTCAAAAGAGGGGCATTTCCGAAACCAAATTCTCCAACGGAATTTCACCGCGGAGTTCGGGACAACCGGAACCATTCTTGAGGGCGCCCGGACAGCGTAACTGCCCCCGCGCCATCGGAACCTTTCTCACGCGTGGCTGTTTTGGCTGTTCTAGGGCACGGCGACACGATTTCAAGCTGGTGCCCGCCAAGTTCGAGACATCGATCATATCGCCTGAGCCAGGGAGCGCCTCATGATGGAAGACACGGCAGGACGGATCATGGTCCGCGCGGCGATGAAAGCGCCCTATCTCGAGCGCGACGAGGAACACCGGCTGGCCCTGCTGTGGAAGGAGGACAGCGATCAGAATGCGCTGCACTCCATCACCGTCGCCCATATGCGGCTGGTGATCTCCATGGCTTCGAAGTTCAGGCACTACGGGCTGCCGCTCGGCGACCTGATCCAGGAAGGCCATGTTGGCCTGCTCGAGGCCGCCGCCCGCTTCGAGCCGGAGCGCGAGGTGCGCTTCTCGACCTATGCGACGTGGTGGATCCGGGCCTCCATGCAGGACTACATCCTGCGCAACTGGTCGATCGTGCGCGGCGGCACCAGTTCAGCGCAGAAGGCCCTGTTCTTCAATCTTCGGCGGCTGCGCGCCCGTCTCGCCAATGGCGCCGAACCACTTTCCAACGAAACCCTTTACCGTGAGGTATCGGTAGCACTCGGCGTTTCCGAAGCCGACGTGGCGATGATGGATTCGCGGCTGTCGGCTCCCGATTCCTCGCTCAATGTCCCGCTTGCCGACGATTCCGGCGCCACCGAGCGCATGGATTTCCTGGTTTCTGACGACCCGCTGCCCGACGAGGTCGTCGGCGACAAGATCGACGTCGCGCGCCGCTCGGTCTGGCTGAAGGCCGCTCTCGCCGCGCTCAACACAAGGGAGCTCCGCATCATCGAGGAGCGCCGGTTGACGGACGATGGCGCGACGCTCGAAGCGCTTGGCGAGACGCTCGGCATCTCCAAGGAGCGCGTGCGCCAGATCGAGGCGCGTGCGATGGAAAAGCTCAAGGTCGCCTTGGTGAAACAGAATCCGGAATTTCTGGCGACGGCCGCCTGACTCCCGCGACCGAACGCTATTTGTCGGTAACGATCTTGACCTTGTCGCCGGCGGAAACCGCCGCGCCCGGCGACAACGCGTTGAGCACGCGGAACAGGTCGAGCTTGCGGTCGACGCCGACCATTTGCGCGGCCAGCGTTCCCATGGTCTGACCGGGCTGCACGGTCAGCACACGGATGTGCAAGGGCTTCAGCGCCGCCTTTTCGGCAGGGCTCAGGATACGGAACGAACCGCTTACCGAGCGCGCCACGGTCTCCAGCGAGGTGCTGGCCGAAGGTGCCGCGGTCAGCAGCCGATAGACCTGGCCGCCCGCCCGGATCACCGCTATGTCGAACTGCCAGCCTTCCGCACCGGCATGGGCCGTCGCGGCCTCGTTGCCGTTGATCGTTTCCTGCTTGACGGAACTGTCGTCGAGACCAGCCACCCAGCCGCTTCTGATGTAATCGGTGAGGGCACGGTTCTTGTCGATCGAAACGCCGTCGAAGCGGATCGCAATGTCGCCCGGCCCGGTGGCCGTCACCGCCGCTGCGGTGTTGTCGATGATGAACCCGTCCGGCACGGTGAACGAGACACCCAGCCCCGGATGCAGGAAGGTCTCGCCCCGCACATAGCCTTCCTCCGGCGTATCGCCGTAGAGCAGGCCGTCTATGCCGGCGAGGAAGGAATCACGGTCGCGCGTGCCGACGCCGGGCGCGCCGAACTGGCGGGCGTGGCGCTGCGCAAGGTCGATGCGCTGCGGCGTATTCGGATGCGTGGCCAGGAAGTCGAGGCTGGCATCGGTGGCGCCCGATATCGAGCGGAAGTCGGTATAGGCCGACATCGACTGCAGGAAGCGGCCGGCCGCATAAGGATCGTAGCCGGCTTCACCGATCGACTTGATGCCGATCGCATCGGCCTCCAGCTCCTGGTTGCGCGAAAACTGCGCCAGCCTGAGCTTGCCGCGGATGAGTGCCGCCTTGGCGGTCGGGCTGTCGCCGAGCACGTCCGAGACCACTTTGGTCGCCAGGCCTTCCTCAGCCTCCAGCTGCTGCCGCTGCAGGCCGTGATTGGCGGTGACGTGACCCATCTCGTGCGCGATGACGGCGGCGAGCTCGGACGAATCGTTCGCCAGCGCCAGCAGGCCGCGGGTGATGTAGAGATACCCCCCCGGCAGAGCGAAGGCGTTGACGTTGGGCGAATTGAGAATTGTGATGCGATAGGTCTGGGTCGGATTGGCCGACACGACCGTCAGATTGCCGACGACCTTGGCGACCATGCGCTCCAGCCTGGGATCGGAATATTCCCCGCCATAGGTCGCCAGGATGCGCGGATGCTGCGCCTTGGCCATTTCGGCGAGCTTGGCATTGGCGACGACATTGTCGACCGTGATCGGCTTGTCGGAGGGCTGGAACCCTGATTCCTGCACGTCCGGAGGCGTGAACATCTGGCAGCTTGCCAGCGCCACGGCAAGGCCGGCCAGCGCCATGAAGCGCACCAGCGGATTCAATCTTCGTCTTTCAGCGCCGATCGCCAGAACGGCATCCTTTCGGGTCCCGGCGCATGACCACGAAAACCGGGGGCGGTCCTCAGAACTGTCATGCGCAAACAAACTGCTGCGGCATCCACTTCGCCTCCCTTGGGGCGGGTGTCTGCCGCAGGCAAATCACGGCCTGTGCCGGACCGGTAGGGCGGACCTAGCCACACTACTCCAGCCATGGCAAGCAAGCGCCTCATCGCCTGAAGCCGGTTTGACCATAAATTATGTCCGCTTCCGGGCAACATCTCGTGATAGGGCACTCGCGCCGATATAGCGCCGGAATGCTGGGGGACCAGACCCGGTGAAGAAATCATCCGCCGTGCCCGTCGCCGCTACGGTGCCATTGTCCAGGAACACCACATTCTGGGCGATGCGGCGGGCGTCCTCCGGCTGGTGGGTGACGAACAGCACCGTCATGCCGCGCTCGGCATGAAGGCCGGAAACCAGGTCGAGCATGTCGTCGCGCAAGGCGGGGCCGAGCGAAGCGAACGGTTCGTCGAGCAGCAGCACCGGACGATCCCGCACCAGCACGCGGGCCAGGGCGACGCGCTGCCGTTCGCCGCCGGACAGTTCGCGCGGCAGCCGCTTCTCCTTGCCGGCAAGCCCGGTCCGCTTGAGCGCCTCGGCGACCGCCGAGTGGTCGGTCTTGGTCAAGTGCAGCGATGGCGAGCGGCCGAGCCCGACATTCTGTTCGACGCGAAGGTGGGCAAACAGGTTGTTTTCCTGGAACACCATCGACACCGGCCGCGCCGCCGGCGGCTCGCCGCCGACATCGGCTCCACCGATCAGCACGCGTCCGGCCCGCGGTGTCTCGAATCCGGCAATCAGGTTGAGCAGGGTCGACTTTCCCGAACCGCTTGGTCCCATGATGGCGGTAATCCGCGCTGCGGCGAACGCGACATCGAAAGCGAGCGGCGTCTCGTCATAGCTGAACGAAACCTTGTCCAGCTGAACCGGAGCACCCTTCCCGCCAATTGCCCGGTCAGTCACGAACCACCATCCCCCTTCCCAGCCGGTCTGCCGCCAGCACCAGGGCCAGGCAGACCACGCCCAGCAGCAACGCCAGCCCGGCGGCGTCCTGCGTGCGATAGCTGCCCATGCGCGCCAGGAGAAGGTAAGGCAATGTCTGCACGGAATCACTGCCGAACAATGCGATGACGCCGAGATCGCCGAGCGACAGCGCCATGGCGAAGGCGAAAGCGGTGGCAAGCGGCCGACGCAGCGATGGCCAGTCGATGAGCCACAGCCTTGCCCAGCCGGAAATGCCGAGCTGCGCGCAGAGGCGTTCATGGCGCTCGCTCGCCGCATCATAGGCGGAACGCACGGCGCGCAGCGCGAAGGGCATCGCCATGATGGCATTGACGGTCGCGACCATTACCGGGGCGATGGCAAAGACGTCTCCGGCATGGCGCAGCAGCAGGAACCAGCCGGCGCCGATGACGATCGGCGGCACCACCAGCACGAAACCGGCGCCCGTATCGGTGGCATGTTCGAGCAGTGTCTTCGGGCCCGTGCGGCGGCTCAAGGCCAGCGCCCGGCGCGCCATGGTCAATGCCAGCGACAACATCACCGAAAGGAGTGCAGACAGGAACGCCAGCGCGGCGCTGGTCAGTGTCGCCTGCCGCACCGCGGTCTCTCCGGCAAGCCGGCCGAGATCGGCGCCGAGCCCGGCCGTGACGGTTGCCGCCATCGGCCCGGCGACGAACAGCAGCGCCAGGACGATGAGCACGGCGTTGAGCGTGGCCTCGCTGCCACTGACCCGCAGGTGGCGGCGCGGTGCCACCGGCAGGTTGGCGTCGCCCACGACATTGGCGCCGAGCCGCATCAGCGCCAGCACCACGACGAAGGTCAACGCGATCTGCAGCAATGTCAAAGCGACGGCGCGCGCCGGATCGAAGTCGAAACGCAGCGCCTGGTAGATGCCGACCTCCAGTGTCGTGGCGGCGGGCCCGCCGCCAAGCGTCAGCACGATGGTGAAGGATGTGATGCAAAGCATGAAGACCAGCCCGGCGACACCAGGCAAGGCCGCGCGCAGCACCGGCCATTCGATCAGCCGGAACGCCGGCCGTGCTCCCATGCCAAGCTGGCTCGCAAGCCGCCACTGGTCTGCCTGTATGGTCTGCAGCGCCTCGAGAAACAGGCGCACGCCGAGCGGCAGGTTGAAGAAGACATGGGCGACCAGAATGCCAGACAGGCCATAGATGCCTGGCCAGCCCTGGCCGCCGGCGATGCTGAACAGCCCGGAGAAATAGCCGGCGCGGCCATAGAGCGCGAGGATGCCGAGCGCCGCCACGATTGCCGGCAGCGCCAGCGGCACGGCGAAAAGCTGCAGGATGAAGGCGCGGCCGAAAAAACGCGGATGCCGGGACAGGGCACGCGCCACGAACAGCGCCGGCACGACGGACAGGAGCGTTGAAAGGACTGCCTGCCAGAGCGTGAAGCGCACGACGCGCAGGAGGTACGGATCGAACGCCGCCCAGGCGCCGGAGAAATCATGCGCGCCTTCGATGAGCATGCCGGCAAAGGCGCCGCCGATCAGCAGCGTGATTGCTGCAAGCGCGGCTATGCCGGCGGTGATGCGGGGATCAGACGCGCGTTGCACGCTGGACCGCCAGTCTCAGGATCGCGGTACTCACAAAGGACTGCGTTTCTTCGCGCCTCCCTCTGTCCTGCCGGACATCTCCCCCACCAAGGGGGAGATTGGTTGCTTCAGCGCTCCGCTCGCTCCTGCGACGGCGACGATTGGCGAAGGTCGCGATGCCGTCCGATCTCCCCCCAAGTGGGGGAGATGTCCGGCAGGACAGAGGGGGGCGCCGTAGAGCACTCATCTTTCGATCATATGACCAAAACTACTTGCTCATCACCGAAAGCCATTCATCGACCCAGGCCTTGCGGTTGGCGGCCACCTCCTCGGGACTGAACAGCAGGGTCTTGGTCGGCTTGACGAGTTTGTCGAAGGCCGGGTTGAGCGGCTTGTCGGTCTTGCCTGCCGGGAACATCCAGTTGGTTTCGGGAATGGCGTCCTGGAATTTCGGCCCGGTCATGAAGGCGATGAATTTCTGCGCCAGCGGGTTCTTCGCCCCGGTGGTCGTGATGCCGGCGACTTCGATCTGCAGGTACTCGCCCTCCTCGAAGGATGCCGCCTGGTAGCGCTCGGTATTCTCGGCCACCATGTGGTAGGCCGGCGAGGTGGTGTAGGAGAGCACCATCGGCGCCTCGCCCTTGGTGAACAGGCCGTAGGCCTCGCTCCAGCCCGGCGTCACGGTCAGCACCTTCGCCTTGAGCTTGGCCCAGGCCTCCGGCGCCTTGTCGCCATAGACCGACTTGACCCACAGGAGCAGGCCGAGGCCAGGCGTCGAGGTGCGCGGGTCCTGGATGACGATCTTGTCATCGCCACTGCCTTCGACCAGATCCTTCAGGCTCTTGGGCGGGTTCTTCAGCTTCTCGGTATCGTAGACCACGGCGAAGTAGCCATAGTCGAAGGGGACAAAGGTGTCGTCGCTCCAGCCGCCCGGCACATTGACGTTGTTCAACGCGCCATGCGGCGCGAACAGGCCCGTGGCTTTGGCGTCGGCGGTAAGATTGGTGTCCAGGCCAAGCACGATGTCGGCCTTGGTCGAGGCTCCTTCGAGCTTGACGCGGTTGAGCAGAGCCACGCCGTCAGCGACCGAGACGAACTCGACATCGCAGCCGCATTCGGCCTCGAATTCCTTCTTCACCACGGGGCCAGGGCCCCAGTCGGCGGTAAAGCTCTCATAGGTGTAGACGGTGAGCTTGTCCTTTGCCAGGGCCGGGCCGGACAGGGCCATGACGGCTGCTGAGACAAGAGCGTATAAAAGCGTGCGCATCGGCGCCTCCTTCGTTCGAATTAAAAGGAATTGAGGCGTCGGACTGTCCGAAACGTCTAATCCCTCCGCCGGTACAAACCGGATCAGGTTCAGCGGGTTGGCGAGATTGCCTCTCAGCCGGTCCGCGAAGATCGCAGCCGGCACCCCGTTAGAGCGTTTCGACACATAGGCCCGGCCGAGGAACCGCGCAAGTGGCAGTTTGCCGGCCTTCCGTTTCCCGTGCCGGGCTGGTACAGGCCACCGGATATGAGCACATTCACGATCCTGCTTGGCGGCGATCTCATCCGCACGCCCCGGCTCGACCGCCAGGTCGAGGGCTCGCGCGTCATCGCCGCGGACGCCGGCATCGGCCATGCGCGCACGCTTGGCCTCGTCCCGGAACTGTGGGTGGGCGATTTCGATTCCGTCCCGGCCGGCCTGCCCGACGATCTCGCCGCCGTACCTCGCCGGACCTTCCCGGCCGAGAAGGATGCGACCGACGGCGAACTGGCGATCGCGGCGGCACTCGAACGCGGCGCGACCCGGCTCGTGCTGGCAGGCGCCTTTGGCGGCAAGCGCGCAGACCACGCCTTCCTGCACCTGGCGCTCGGCCTGCGACTGGCCGAGGCAGGGACGGACGTGCTTTTGACCAGCGGCGCCCAGGACGGTATTCCGCTGCTTCCTGGAACAGCGCGCTTCGACTACGCCGACGGCACGCTGTTCTCGATCCTGGGTTTCTCCGAACTTGCCGGCCTGACCGTCACCGGCGCCAAATGGCCGCTCGATCATGTCGAGGTTGCCTTCGGTTCGTCGCTGACCATCTCCAACGAGGTCAGGCTCGACAAGACCGGAGGGCGCCTCGAAATCACGCTCGGCCATGGCCGCGCGTTGCTGCTTGCCCATCCTCATCCTCTGCCTGAAAGCTGACATGGCCCCGCCTCTTCTCAATCTCGACGGGATAAAGCTGACCTTCGGCGGCACGCCGCTGCTCGACGGCGCTGCCTTGAGCGCCTCGGCCGGCGACAAGATCGCACTGGTCGGCCGCAACGGCTCCGGCAAATCCACATTGCTCAAGATCGCCGCCGGCCTCATCGAGCCGCAGGACGGCGAGGTCTTCCGCCAGCCCTCGGCGACCGTCCGCTACCTGCCGCAGATGCCCGACATGGAGGGTTTCGCCAGCGTGCGTGCCTATGTCGAGGCCGGGCTCGGGCCCGCTGACGACCCCTACCGCGCCTCCTATCTGATGGAACATCTCGGCCTGTCGGGCGAGGAGCGGCCGAATGACCTGTCCGGCGGTGAAGCGAGGCGCGCGGCCCTTGCTCGCGTCATGGCGCCTGAACCGGACATCCTGCTTCTTGATGAGCCGACTAACCATCTCGACCTGTCCGTCATTGAATGGCTGGAAGAGGAGCTTGTCCGCACCTCCTCGGCGCTCATCGTCATTTCGCACGACCGACGCTTCCTCGAACGCGTTTCGCGTGCCACGGTCTGGCTCGATCGTGGCCAGACCCGCAGGCTGGACAAGGGCTTCGGCCATTTCGAGGAATGGCGCGACCAGGTGCTGGAGGAAGAGGAACGCGAGCAGCACAAGCTCGGCCGCCAGATCGTGCGCGAGGAGCACTGGCTGCGCTATGGCGTGACGGCGCGGCGCAAGCGCAACATGCGCCGCCTCGGCGAATTGCAGACCATGCGCAAGAATTTTCGCGGCCATCGCGGTGCCGAGGGCTCGGCGACCATGGTGGCCAGCGACGCCGCCGAATCCGGCAAGCTGGTGATCGAGGCCAGGAACATCGAGAAGAGTTTTGGCGACCTCACCGTGGTCAAGGGCTTCTCGACCCGCATCCAGCGCGGCGACCGCGTCGGCCTCGTCGGCCCGAACGGCGCCGGCAAGACCACGCTTTTGAAGATGCTGACCGGTGAGTTGGCGCCGGATGCCGGTTCCGTGCGGCTCGGCACCAATCTGGAGATCGCCACGCTCGACCAGAAGCGCGAGGCCGTCGACCCGCAGGAGACATTGGCGCAGTACCTTACCGACGGTCGCGGCGAAAACCTCGTCATCAATGGCGAACAGCGCCATGTCGTCTCCTACATGAAGGATTTCCTCTTCAAGCCTGAGCAGGCGCGCACGCCGGTGCGCGAACTGTCCGGCGGCGAGCGGGCACGGCTGATCCTGGCCCGCGTGCTGGCGCGGCCAGCGAATCTTCTCGTTCTCGATGAGCCGACTAACGATCTTGACATGGAGACGTTGGAGCTCTTGCAGGAGCTGGTCGCCGGCTTCGCCGGCACCGTCATCCTGGTCAGCCACGACCGCGATTTCCTCGACCGCACCGTGACCAGCGTGATTGCGCCCGACGGCGGCGGCCGCTGGGTCGAGTATGCCGGCGGCTATTCCGACATGCTGTCGCAGCGCGGCGGCACCAGGCTCGATGACCGCAAGGCGCGTGCGAAAGCCGAGAGCGCCGAGGCGCCGGGGCCAGCCAGAAGCGAGCCTGCGACGCCGAAAGGCCCTGCAAAAAAGCTGTCGTTCAAACAGAAATTCGCGCTCGAATCCTTGCCGAAGAAGATCGAGGCGGTGACAGCGTCGATCTCGCGGCTGGAGAACAACATCGCCGACCCCGCTTACTACGAGCGCGATCCGGCCTCGTTCCAGAAGACCATCTCCGCCCTCGACAAGGAGCGTGCAACACTTGCCGCGCTCGAGGAAGAGTGGCTGGAACTGGAGATGCTGCGGGAAGAGATGGAGGGGTGAACGATTGCGTGCGGCCTTTCATGCGCGTATGTTATGCGCGTAAGTGAGGTCATATCCATGCTCCAATCGGCCCCGAAAGCTCAGAGGATCTCCGTTAACACGTCCATTGACTCTCAGTTGATCAAGGACGCCAAAGCGCTGGGCATCAACATCTCCCGCGCCGCCGAGGCAGGCATCGCGAAAGCGATTGCAGCGGAAAAAACGCGTCGATGGCAGGAAGAAAACAAGGAGGCCATCGAAAGCTCCAACGAGTATGTCAGAAAGAGCGGGCTGCCTTTGGCAAAATACCGGCCGTTCTGATGGCTCGCTATGATTTCTATCGGATTCGCGAGAGCGACGGTTATCTTCTGGATGTGCAGTCAGACATTCTGGAAGGGCTTGGCACGAGAGTCGTCGTTCCTCTGATGCCGCCCGAGATCGCCCCGCTTCCCGCCCGGCGATTGAACCCGATCTTTGCCGTAAACGGTAAAGATCATGTGATGGTCACACAGTTTCTGTCGGCCTTCAGTGCTTCCGAATTGCGGCACCTTGAGGGAAGTCTTTCCAGGCACCATGACGACATCGTCGCCGCACTCGACATGTTGTTCCAGGGCTTCTGAACGAAGGCGACCGCTGCGCCGCCGCTCTCAGCCCGCCGTCTTGGCCTGCCAGGCCTTGATCGCCTCGTCGAACACCTTCTCGCCGGGAATGCCCTTTTCCATGGTCAGCAGCGCGCGCCGTCCGGTCTTGTAGACCACGGGCACGTCGATCCAGTCCTGGCCGCGCAGCAGGGTCATGTTGGCGTCCTCGTCGGCCTTGGTATCATTGAGCGCGACAAGGAAGAAGCCGTCGGCGATCTTGGCCGGGATGCCGATCAGCGGGCTGCCCGCGTCCTGCTCGGAGCTTTTCATGGCGACGCGCAGGATGTTGTCGACGCCGCCGCCATCGAAGCCCTCGGGCGTCAGGAAGATCATCTCGATGATGTGGCTCGCCGGCAGCGTCTGGTCGGTGTTGCGGCGAATGGTCATGCGCAGCTGGATATCCTTGCCCGGAATGGTCGCCTCGGCGCGGATCGCCGGTTCGGGCGGCAGGTCGCCACCGGGCGATTCCTGCACCAGCGACCAGACGATGCTGCCGGGTTCGGCCGAACCCTGGGCTGTGCTGGTGCGCTCCTCATAGAAGATCGCCTTCTGGCCGACCGGCACCGAGGCCTGCGCCGGGGCGGCGGTTGCCGGTGCCGCCGGCGTTGCACCAGCCGGCGCTGGCGCCGTGGTCGCCGCATCGGCCGGCGCCGCGGGTGCGGTTCCGTTGGCGGGCGGCGTCGCTGGCGCGGCGCCCGCGGCTGGCGTGGCGGCGGCAGGCGGGGTCGCGGCGGCTGGCGTACCTGTGGCCGGCGGTGGATTGGCAGGGGCGTTCGTGGCCGATGGCGGCGTCGTCAGCGCGGCGACGGATTCGCCTTCGCCGATGCCGCTCTGTCCGCCGGCCGGGCCGGGGTCGGACTCGCCGCCTTCAGGCGTCAGCCGCTGCGTGAATTTCGTTCCTTCCGCGCCTGTCGCCGGAGCCGGTGGCGTCGCCGCGGCATCGGTCGCCGGCTTGGCTGGTGCCGGCTTCACCGGCTCGGTCTTTGCGACAACCTTGCTGCCGCCCAGGCCCAGCATCTTGCCGAACGCGTCCTTGTTCAGCCAGATACCGTAGCCGCCCCCGGCCACGACCAGCAGCGCGACGACGGCAGCGATCAGACCGCCATAGCTGCGCTTGCGTTCGACCGGGCGCAGGCGCTGGAAAGTGTCGTCGGCCACCGGCGCGTCATCATTGGCGAAGACGTCGTCCTGATCGTCATCCCGGGCCACGTCCATGCCCGGCAGGGTCTTGTCGGAGAAGTCTGGAGCCGGCCGCGCCGTTGCGGGCCTTTGCCAGTTCGGCTCGGTTTTCGCGGCGGGGGCAGGCGCGGGCCGGTAAGGTTCCGGGCTCGCGACGGGCTGCGCGGGCTTGTAGGCTTCCGGCCTGTGCGGCTCCGGTCGGGCCGCTGCCGGCACCGGCCGATACGGAGACGGAGCGGGAATCGGATCCGGCTTGGCGGGCTGCTTGGTATGGCTTGGCTGGTTCTTGTTGCGGTCGATCGAGGAAAAGATGTGTTCCAGCTCGGCAAGCGGATCCGTTTCCGGCACGCTCTTGGCATAGTCGCGCTCGACGCTGGCGATCGCGTCTTCCAGACCACGCTTTTGCTTGGTGACATCCAACGGTGAAAGCGGCGGATCGCGCTGGGCGATCTTCGCCGCGATCGTCGCGCGGGCCTTGTCATAGACCCTTGCACGCATCTCCGGCGACTGATCGCTGAGATTGTCTATCGTTTTCTTCAGAACAGCAACGAAATCTGCCATGCTTCAGTCGACCTGTATTTTGTTTCCGCGCCGGCCCCCGCAAATCAGCCGCGATGCCCGGAAAGGCTTGAGAAACTAGTCTTGAAACGGATCGGTCACAAGTATCGTGTCGTCCCGTTCCGGGCTGGTGGAGAGGAGTGCGACCGGCGCCCCGATCAACTCTTCTATGTATCGGACATATTTGACGGCCTGGGCCGGAAGATCGTTCCAGCTGCGCGCGCCGGCGGTGGTGCCTTTCCACCCCTCCAGCGTCTCGTAGACCGGTTCGACACGTGCCTGCGCGCCCTGGCTGGCCGGCAGGTAGTCGATCATCTCACCGTCGAGTCTGTAGCCGGTGCAGACCTTGATCTCGTCCAGCCCGTCGAGCACGTCGAGCTTGGTCAGCGCGATGCCCTTGATGCCGTTGACGGCGACGGCCTGGCGCACCAGCACCGCGTCGAACCAGCCGCAGCGGCGCTTGCGCCCGGTGACGACGCCGAATTCATGGCCGCGCGTGCCGAGGAACTCGCCGATCTCGTTCTTCTGTTCGGTCGGGAACGGCCCTTCGCCGACACGCGTCGTGTAGGCCTTGGTGATGCCCAGCACATAACCGATGGCGCCCGGCCCGACGCCTGATCCGGCGGCCGCCTGCCCGGCGACCGTGTTGGACGAGGTAACGAACGGATAGGTGCCGTGGTCGATGTCGAGCAGGGTGCCCTGCGCGCCCTCGAACAGGATGCGTTCGCCGGCGCGTCGCTTGTCGTCTAGCACCTTCCAGACCCGGTCCATGTAGGGCAGGATCTCGCTGGCGACCGAGGTCAGCTCGCCCATGATCGCGTCATGCGTAACTTCGGCATGGCCGAGACCCCGACGCAGCGCATTGTGATGCGTCAGCAGCCTGTCGACCTTCAGGGGCAACGTGTCCAAATCCGCCAAATCCATCACCCGAACCGCGCGCCGGCCTACCTTGTCCTCGTAGGCGGGCCCGATGCCGCGGCGGGTCGTGCCAATCTTCGTTCCGGAATTGGAGGCCGCGTCTTCGCGAAATCCGTCCAGCTCCCTGTGCAGTGACAGGATAAGCGCGGTGTTTTCGGCTATTTTCAGGCGATCCGGCGTTACTTCGACGCCTTGCGCCTTGAGTTTCGCCACTTCGGCGACAAAAGCATGCGGGTCGAAGACCACGCCATTGCCGATGATGGACAGCTTGCCTTCGCGCACGACGCCCGACGGCAACAGCGACAGCTTGTAGACCTTGCCGTCGACGACCAGCGTGTGGCCGGCATTGTGGCCACCCTGGAAACGCACCACGACATCGGCGCGCTCCGACAGCCAGTCGACGATCTTGCCCTTGCCCTCGTCGCCCCACTGCGAGCCGACGACCACCACATTGGCCATGTTTCTTTTCCCTTGAGAGGCCGCGGCGCGGCTTGGATATGGTTCGAAACGACAGGCCTCTATAGCGTCAAGACCGCGCGAGCGCGACCTTTCTTTGCCGCCGAAAATGCCCTGAGGCACAACAATTTTTGGCTTTGACATCATTTACTTGGGCCGGCGCTGGCAATAGGCCGGCAAACATGCGGCTCCTCAGCCGCGGCCGGAATCCCGCGATGCATCGAAGCGCCTACATGTTCCTGCTCGCCACCACCTTGCTGTGGGGCGGCAATTCGGTTGCCGGCAAGCTGGCCGTCGGCCACGTCTCGCCGATGACGCTGGTCTTCTTGCGCTGGGTGCTGGCCGTCGCGATCCTGCTGCCGATCGGCTGGCGCACGATCCGCGAGGACTGGCCGGTGGTGCGCAAACACTGGTTCGTCCTGGCCGCACTCGGCGCCAGCGGCTTCACGCTGTTCAACACGATCTTCTACACGGCGCTCAACTACACGACGGCGATCAACGTCTCGATCGAACAGGCGGCAATGCCGATCCTGATCATGACAGCCAATTTCGTCTTCTTCCGCCTGCGGGTGAACTGGGCGCAGATCGCCGGCGTGGTGCTGACCATCGCCGGCGTGATCCTGACCGCCTGCCATGGCGACCCGCGCCGCCTGCTGACCCTGGAACTCAATTTCGGCGACGCCATCATGCTGGTCGCGGTCGTGCTCTACAGCGGCTATTCGGTGGGGCTGCGGCTGAAGCCGGCGCTGCGCTGGCAGAGCCTGATGCTGGCCATGTCGTTCGCCGCGCTCCTCACATCCCTGCCCTTTTTCCTCTGGGAGGCCGCCGCCGGCAAGCTGATCGTGCCCGATGCCCATGGCTGGGCCGTCATCGCCTACACCGCGGTCGGCGCGTCGGTCATCTCGCAGGTCACCTACATCAGAGGCAACGAACTGATTGGCGCCAACCGCGCCGGCCTGTTCATCAATCTCGTGCCGATCTTCGGCACGCTGCTCTCGGTGCTGATCGTGGGCGAGACCTTCCAGCTCTACCAGGCGCTGGCGCTTGTGCTGGTGCTGGGCGGCATTGCGCTCGCCGAATACAGCGGCCGAAAGACGGGAATGCCCGACAGCCGGTAGGGCCGGCTCTTCGTTTCAGCGCCTGTTGTCGCGCGGGCTCATCTGTCGCCGCCACTAGCCAATGCGCGGTCGCAGGCTCGTAAAAGAATTTACGCGCCGCGATCCGTTTTCATCGTCCGGTCCGTCCTTGGCATGTTCGAAACAAAAGGAGACACGCCATGTCCGACCAATCCGTCGTCCTGATCAATCTGCTCAAGGTCGAGCCCGGTAGCCAGGACGCGCTGATCGCGCTTTTGAGGCAGAACACCGAAACGGTGATCCGAACGCTGCCGGGCTGGAGAGCGACCCGGCTGATTGCCGCCAAGGACGGTGCCAGTGTCGTCATCTACTCGGAGTGGGACAGCCCCACAGCCATCGAGGCGATGCGCGCCGACCCGCGCATGAAAGCCTATTTTCCCAGGATCATCGAACTGGCGAGCCTGGAGTCCATCGTGGGCCCGCAGGTCTTGGGCGAGAGCCGGTGAAAACGGACACAACCGGTTTCATCAACCGACAGAGAAGGAGAACCGCCATGGCGCGGATGATCGTGATTTACCCCACCCCTAGGGACGTGGAGGCTTTCGACCGGCATTACTTCGATATCCACGTGCCTCTCGCCTTGAAGATACCGGGCCTCAGGAGGTACGAGGTCAGCGATGGCCCCATTGCGACACCGGTGGGAGCCTCCAATATCCATCGGATCGGGACGCTCCATTTCGACGACCTCGCGGCTATCGAAACGGCGTTCGCAAGTCCCGAAGGGCAAGCAGCGGGGGCGGATCGCCGGCTGTTTGCGCCAGACCACTCGGGCGTGCAGATGTTCCTCTTCGACAGCCGGGACGTTTGACGCGATCCGCTTGCAGGATATTCATGACATCTCCACCACGTTTACCGGCGGCGCGGCCGCCAGCGCAGCGGGCTCGATACATGAACGACGATGATTTCGAGGATCGCGTCAGAACATTGCGTCCGCGCCTTCACCGCTATTGCGCGCGCATGACGGGATCGGCGATCACTGGCGAGGATGTCCTGCAGGACGCCTTGCTCAAGGCATTGAGCGCCCGCGCCGAAGGCACCGAGGTCGATAATCTCGAGGGCTGGCTATTTCGCATCGCCCACAATGCCAGCCTTGATTTCCTGCGATCTGGATCCCGCCATGCGGTGGTTCAGCTCACCGAGAACCTCGAAGCAGCAGCCATGCCCGAGGCTGACATCGTCGCGATCGGTTTCCAGACCTTCTTGCGTCTGCCCGAGCTTCAGCGCTGCGCCGTGATCCTCAAAGACGTCCTCGGGCATTCCATCGAGGAGATCGCTGACATTGCCGGATGCTCCGGGGCCGCCGCCAAATCGGCGCTTCAGCGCGGACGTGCGGCGCTGAAGCAGCTTGCCCGGACCGAGGACACAAGGTTACCGCTGATGTCCGAGCCGGACCGGCGCAGGATGACCGCCTTTGTCCACCTGTTCCGCGAGGGCGATTTCGACGCGATCCGCGCCATGCTTGCCGATGACGTCAAGCTCGAACTGGTGAACCGCTTGCGATTGGACGGACGCGAGAAGATCGCGCCTTACTTCACCCGGTATGCCGAGGTGACGAAATGGCGCTTCGCCTTCGGAGCGATCGAGGGACACCCGGCCATGCTGGTCTTCGACGGCGCCGGCTCGATGGAGCAACCCGCGCATTTCGTCCTGATCGACTGGTCGCAAGACAGGATCGCCGGCATCCGGGACTTCCTGTTCGCGCCCTATGTGCTCGAAGCCGTGGATTGGGCGCGGCTGGGGTAACCGGCTCGAGGCACCCCGCGCCTGACGGGGTGCCTCGCTTGACCAGCTCTGCGTTGGTTATGACGGCCTACGCCGCGCCGACGTCGAACCGCAGCCGCTTGGCCGAGTCGATCGACTTGTGCGCCCGCACCTGCTCCAACACCTTTTCCGGGAACGGCGCATCGAGATAAAGCAGCGCGATGGCGTCACCGCCCGGCCGGTTGCGCCCAAGCTGGAAGTTCGCGATGTTGACATCGTTCTCACCGCACACCGTACCGAGCAGGCCGATGATGCCCGGCGCGTCGGCATTGGTCGTGTAGAGCATATGCTGGCCGACCTCGGCGTCGAGATTGATGCCCTTGATCTGGATGAAGCGCGGCTTGCCGTCCGAAAAGCAGGTGCCGGCGATCGAGCGCGTCATATGCTCCGTCTTGACCGTGAGCTTGATATAGCCGTCGAACACGCCCGACTTGTCGCGCTTGACCTCGGCGACGATGATGCCGCGCTCCTTCACCATGATCGGCGCCGACACCATGTTGACGTCGGCGACCTGCGGCCGGATCAAACCGGCCAGCGCCGCGCTGATCAGCGCGCGCGTGTTCATCGTCGCGGTCGAACCGTCGAACAGGATCTCGACCTCGTTGATCGGATCCTCGGTGACCTGGCCGACAAAGGCGCCGAGCACTTCCGCCAGCTTGACGAAGGGCTTCAGCCGCGGCGCTTCCTCCGCCGTGATCGACGGCATGTTGATGGCGTTGGAGACCGCGCCCTTGATCAGATAGTCCGACATCTGCTCGGCCACTTGCAGCGCGACATTTTCCTGTGCTTCCGCCGTCGAGGCGCCGAGATGCGGTGTCGCCACCACATTCTCCATGCCGAACAACTCGTTCTGCTCGGCCGGCTCTACCTCGAACACGTCGATGCCGGCGCCCGCCACCTTGCCGCTCTTCAGCGCCGCGATCAGATCGGCCTCGACGACGAGGCCGCCGCGCGCGCAATTGATGATGCGCACGCCCTTCTTCATCTTGGCGATGGCCTCGGCATCGATGATGTTGCGCGTCTTGTCGGTCAGCGGCGTGTGCAGCGTGATGAAGTCGGCGCGGGCGAACAGTTCGTCGAGTTCCACCTTGTCGACGCCGAGTTCCTCGGCGCGCTTGTCCGACAGGAACGGATCGAAGGCGATGACATGCATCTTCAGGCCCACGCCGCGCGTGGCGACGATCGAGCCGATGTTGCCGCAGCCGATGACGCCCAGCGTCTTGCCGGTGATCTCGACGCCCATGAAGCGGTTCTTTTCCCATTTGCCGGCATGGGTCGACGCGTTGGCTTCCGGTATCTGGCGCGCCAGCGCGAAGATCATCGCCACCGCATGTTCGGCGGTCGTGATCGAATTGCCGAAGGGCGTGTTCATCACGATGATACCCTTGCGGCTTGCCGCCGGGATATCGACATTGTCGACGCCGATACCGGCGCGGCCGATGACCTTGAGATTGGTGGCGGCGTTGATCAGCTTTTCGGTGACCTTGGTCGCCGAGCGGATGGCAAGGCCATCATACTGGCCGATGACTTCGAGCAGCTTTTCCTTGTCCTTGCCGAGATCGGGCAGGTAGTCGACCTCGACGCCGCGATCCTTGAAGATCTGCACGGCGGTGGTGGAAAGTTTATCCGAGACGAGAACGCGAGGCATGGGTTTCATCCTTTGCGATTGGCACCCCTCCCCCTTGAGGGGAGGGTCGGCGCGAAGCGCCGGAG
>NZ_SCNN01000050.1 GCF_005503535.1 Mesorhizobium comanense
CAGAAATCGAATTTTCCTGAATATTCGCCGAGTGTACCCCCAACGGGGGTTGACCGCACAAAGCAGGCGGTCGTCTACAAAGGCGACATGAAACGGGAATGGCCCCGGATGCGACCGAAGGAAAAGAACTCAGGCCGCCATCGCTAGACCGCCGACGCAACGGTGCCGGATCGCAGGAACATGATGCAGCCTCTCGGGTCATGTCGTCGGCATTGCCAACACATCGAACAGCAGCCCGGCGCGTGACCTCCTTGCGTGTTCGGAATGGCGGCATAGCGGTTTCGAGATCGGAGCCGGCTGGCAGCGAACTTCACGCCCCTCGGGACGATACCGCGCAGTCAGGTTGGATGACCCGGCAAGCCAGGATGTTGTTCGGCAGGCTTGCACCCGCTTCAGAGGCGAGACGGGTCAAGATGATCATCCGCACAACGCCCGGCGGCTCTGCGCGTGGAAAAGGGGCCGGCTCCGTCCGCTCATACAAGTGGATTAGGCGGCGAGGAGCCGGATGAACATAAGGAACCCGCCGGGCTGTCGGCTGGACCGCATCCATCATCCTGGCAACGCCAGACGCTCGTCCGGCATCATGCGGGCTTCGACCTGGCGGCGAATGTCCGGATCGACATGGCGGAGGATGGCGCACCAGTCCTCCACATTGTACGTCGTCGCCATCCGGCCCCTGGCCAGATCATAAATGACGCACGGCTTGTTTGCGATGGCGAGCCGAAGCACGTTGACGGCCGTGCCGGGTGACGCGCCGTCCCAGACCATCATGCCAAAGTCGGCGCGCTGCGCCATCTCCCGGTCCTTTGCGGCTTGGAACCAGTGCTCGTGAACTCCTTCAGGAGAAGGAACATGGTAGGCGGCCCAGTCGCCGAGATTGTTTCGGGGTTCCTTGCCGGCATGGAAGACCCCGACATGCTCGTACTTGTACCCGGCGAGCAGGCCCTGCGCCTCGGCATCGGCTCCAGGCGCGTCGCCAACCAGCACGCCGTGCTCGGTAGCAACGATTGCGCCGATCCGAGCGATGGCAGGTTCCGGCAGCTCGAATATCTCGCGTGATCCGCCTATGAATATCATCGACATGGTGGCTTTCCCTTCTCTCCAGCGCCCCCGCCCCGCGCCGGCCGCCCTCTCCCCTGATCTTGCGCTAGGGATCGTCACCCGAAGGCCGAGACGGCAAAGCCGCTCGGGGAGCGGCGGGACGCCGCGACGAGAGCCCGGCCGGCCGCAGGCCGGCGCGCCCGGACCTTGCCGCTGCCGGAGGCGCTAGGCGCATCTGGCTAGTGGCGCTTCGCGCTTGGAGCTAGTTGTCTTTGTCGGCCAGCCAGAGGCTCACGTCCTGGATCGAGCGCATGGCCGCGAAAAGAGAACGTCAATCCAGACGGCTGACGCGGCGGCCCTCGCTGCGCGCTTCGATAAAGGCGCCTGCGATCTTCATCATGAATGCCTTGCTGAACCGACCGAGGGGCTTGCCGTCGGCTTCGATGTACCAGGAGCGTTCGGCAATATCGTAGTTGTATTCGTCAACCACGATCCAGCAGCGTTTGAGATCGGTCAGACCGGCGCGCCGACACTCGATAGCGGAGACTTCCAAACCGATCCGATCGCTGGTCGGTGGCTGAGTGGTTATCGCCAGGAGCGCGAGATGGGTCAGGCCATCTCTTGCGCCGCGGACAGCGATGACCACGCAGGTCGGCCGGCTCTTGCGGCCTTCCGTTTCGCCGCGCTCGTGTTGCCATGCCCAAAGATAAGGATAGGAGATCACCTGACCAGGCAGAAATCTACCGCTCATCATCGTATCCTTCCCCGCGCGCCAAGCGGTCGATCTCGGCGGCGAAGAGTTCCGTGTGTTCCTCCGGCATCTCGGAGACATGGTATGCGCGGCGGGGATCGCCGCCGATGCGCATCCGTTCGTAGTGCTCGTAACTCATCAGCACGAACCGGGGTTTCCGGTGCTTGGTAAGGATAACGGGTTCGCGGCTGGCAACGTCGGTGACGTCGCCGACCTGCTTGTTGAGATCCCCCGTCGTGAACTGGCGCATGGCTGGACTCCTTGATCAGTCTCCATATTATCTGGATTTTCTTGATTTGCAAGAAAACGGCGCTCACGCGCCGCCCTCCGCGAACCGCCAGACGGGGATGCCCAGCCGACGCGCCTTGTCGGCAAGGTTGTCGGTGATGCCGGAGCCGGGAAAGACGATCAGGCCGTAGGGCACCACCGAGAGAAGCTGGTCGTTGCGGCGGAACGGGGCTGCCTTGGCGTGCCTGCTCCAGTCCGGCTTGAAGGCGATCTGGGTGACCTTCCGGTTCTCGGCCCAGCAGGCCGCGATGCGCTCGGCACCGCGCGGGCTGCCGCCGTGGAGCAGAACCATGTCGGGATGCTTCTCGCGGGCCTTGTCGAGCGCGTCCCAGATCCGGTCATGATCGTTGCAGTCGAGGCCGCCCGCGAAGGCGATCTTGGTGCCGGCCGGCACCAGCACCTCGGTTTCGGCGTGGCGACGGGCGGCGAGGAAGTCGCGGGAGTCGATCACCGCCGCGGTCATCGCTTGGTGGCTGACCTTGGAGCCGGTGCGCGGCCGCCATGCCGATCCGGTTTGTGCCTCGTAGAGGTCGGCGGCCTCATCGCGCATGATTTCGAGCACGTTGCGGCGCTCGATATAGGTGATGCCTTCGGCCGTGAGCCGTTCGAGATCGACCGACTTCACCTCGGAGCCGTCCTGCTCCTGCTGGCTCGAACGCTGCGCCTCCTCATTGCGGTCGAGGCTGCGGGCGACACGCTCGGCGGCACGGTGGAAGACGTTTGCGAAGGACCAGAGCAGGTCGTCGAGATCGGGTTCGAGCCTCGTGTCGCCGAGCATGCCGGCGAAGGTTTCCACGATCCCGGCGAGGCCGGCCCGGATCACTTCGTCGTCGGGAAGTGGCCGAGGATCAGGTTCGTCCTGATGCGGGCGATGGCCGTACATCTGCAGTTCGAGGATGACGCGGTCGGTCGGCGAGGAGGCGTGGTAGGGCTCGTAGCCGTCGTCGAAAGGAAGCTCGTAGGTCATGGCGTGTCTCCGTCGGTTGTGGCCGCGCCTATCGCGGCCTGACAGCGCATCCCGGCCGCGCGCCGGGCGCGGCCGCACCGAAGGCCGGAGCGCGAGCGGAGGACGGCGAAGCCGTTGCGGCCGTGACCGGGGGGTGGCAGGGGTCGCCTCTCAGGCAGGCCGCGGGCGCGGCTTCTCTGGTGGAGCGCCGCCATGTCTGCAGGCTGTCCGGCGACGCCGCGCCGGCCCGCGTGCCGGCCCGACGCGTTCATCCGAGCGTCAAGAAGAGACGGGCATCTTCCGGGACGAGCTGGTCGCCGAGCCATGCCGCGAGACGGGCGGGCCCGAGATGACGCAGGTCGTCGTTGAAATCGCCGAGCTGCGGCCGCAACACCAGGGCGAGGATTCCGGCTTCGCCGGCTCGCTGGCTGAGACGCTCGATGCCGTGCCGGCCGGCGGCATCGGCATCGGCCGCGATGTAGAGGCGACGGCAGCCAGGCGGGAGCGTCAGGCCGGCGAGGTGGTTGGCCGAGGTGGCGGCGGCAACCGGCAGCGCCGGCATCACCACCTTAAGCGACGCCATCGTCTCGAACCCCTCACCGGCGGCCACGACCGGGGCGGGCACACCGGGCTCAAGGCCAAGCCAGATGCCGTTGCCCAGGAGATGACCCAGTGAGCGGCGTGGATCGGCGAGTTGCGCCTTGCCCTGACCCGAGGGATCAAGCCAGGTGCGTTGCAGGCCGGTGATCTTCCCGTCGAAGCTGGTGATAGCGGCAATGAGGGCAGGAAGGGTCCGCGTCTCGCCGGTCACGAAATCCCGGTAGTAGCAGCCGGGATGGAAGCGCAGGGCGCGCTCACGCACGGAGAGCAGAATGCCGCGGCCGGCGAGGTATCGTTCGGCCAGCGTGCCGGCGATCGGCTGCGACATGGCAAAGAGGCGACGCGCGGCGTCGGGGGAGCCGCGTGACGCGGCAGGCTGGCGCTGCGCGCCAAGGGACTGGGGCGCAGGCTGGGGCGATGGCAGCGGCATGGAGAGGAAGCGACGTGCTTCATCCGCGACCTCGCGGAAGTCGACCAGACCACAACTCTGCTCGATGACGTCGAGCAGGTCGCCATGTTCGCCCGACGACTCGTCGACCCACTTTCCGGCTGCCTTGCCGCCCACCGCCTTGAGCCGCACATGCATGGAGCGGCCGCGCGTGTTGCGGACATCGCCGATCATCCAGTAATTGCCGGAGCGATAGCCGTTGGAGAGATATTCGCGGCACGCCGCCTCGGCATGTTCGCCAAGGCGGCGCGCCAGCTCGGAGGCGGAGACGGTCATAATCGTCTCCCCTCACGCCGCTGACGCGCGGTCGGTGACGCCGACCAGTGTGTGGCGGTCGAGGAGCTCGGCGAGGATGGACGGCCCTTTCTCGCTCGTCGGGATGAACAGCCGGAGTTTCCACGAGATGATCTCGGAGATCAGGCCTAGCGCCTTCAGCCGGGGAACAAAAGCGTCGGTAAAGCCGATCAGCTCGATACGGTGGTCGTTCATGACCCGACTGCGGCGCAGGATCAGGCCATCGGCGAGTTGCAGTCCGATCCGTCCGTCGACGAGTCCGGTCCAGGCATCTTGCGGCGCGAGCGTCGGCACATGATCGAGCCCCAGATTGCGCAACATGGTCGCAACAAGCGTCGGCGCGATGTGACGGCCGATAATGCGTTCGCCGGCATCGGTCTGGATCCGGTAGACTTGGCAATCATGATCCGGCAAGCGGCGCCAGATCGGCAACAGCAGACCCGTCACGATGTGAAAGGTGCTGGTGGTGAACTCCGGGACGGCGGCGACTTCAGCCTGCCAGAGGTCGCAGAACAGATTCCGGTCGGCCGGCAGCCAGTGGGTTTCGGCAAGGGCTTTGAGACCGAAGCGCAGTTCGTCCGTCGGCCGCAGCAGGCGCACTCGCTGCTCTATCGCGCCGTCGTCGAGCATCAGGCTCGCCGTCGGCAGCTGTATCGCCGCACGGTTCGACCGCGTGTTGACCAACAGAACCGATGGCGGTTCCGCCCGGACGATGGCTAGCGCGTCGACGAGGCTGAGCGGCCGAATTCGATCCTTGCGTGCGACGGTGAGCACGTGCGACTGCGCGCCCGAGACTGGGTGCGCGTAGACGGTGCGGCGATTGGTGACGATGATGCTCTCCGCCGTGATCGTCTCCAGGCCTTTGTCATAGGAGCCGGCAGCGATCGCGCCTTCGACCTTCGCCGTCATCAGCTGTTCAAAGACCTCGAACAGCAGGTTTTGGGTCTCGATCCGCAACGCCAGTAGGCGATTGAGCCAGGTCGTGATCGGCGGCAGTTCGTCGAGCAGCCCGCCCTCGTCGGTCGTCAGCGACAGCCCGGTCACGGTTTCGAAGGTGGTGAGCGAACAACCTTCGATCCTGCCCTGATGCAGCAGCATGTAGAATTGGCGAAGTGCGGCCCGCGCGTAGGGGCTTTCGAGATTGTCCTCGGCACGGAACAGCCCTGCCCCGCCGGTCTGGCGCTGGCCACGCGTGATCGCGCCCAGTGTGTCGAGCCGTCTGGCGATCGTCGACAGGAAGCGCTTGCCGGCTTTCACGTTCGCGGCCATAGGCCGGAACAGCGGCGGTTGCTTCTGATTTGTGCGGTGGGTCCGTCCGAGCCCCTGGATGGCATTGTCGGCGCGCCAGCCGGCTTCGAGCAGATAATGCTTGCGCAGCCTCTGGTTCCTGGCCCCGAGATCAGCGTGGTAGGAGCGGCCTGTGCCGCCGGCGTCGGAGAAGATCAGTACGCTCTTGTCGTCATCCATGAAACTCTGGGTCTCGGCGAGATTGGCAGAGCCGGGGCGGTTTTCCACGGCCAGCCGGTCGATGCCATCGCGGCCGGTCTTCTTCACGATGCGCCGCGAGCGGCCGGTCACCTCGGCGACGGTGTCGGTGCCAAAGTGATGGATGATCTGGTCGAGCGCGCTGCCGACCGGCGGCAGCGAGGCGAGTTTTTCGACCATCTCGTCGCGCCGGCGAACGGCCTCGCGGCATTGAACCGGATTGCCATCTTCGTCGTGGACAGGCCGCGAATAGACGTTCCCTCCCGCGTCCGAATATTCCTCGAACAATTGGGTTGGGAAGGAGTGCATCAAGTACCCGCCGACGTACTCGCGCGGCGTGACGTCGACATGCAGGTCCGACCATTCCTCGGTCGGGATTTCGGCAAGGCGTCGTTCCATCAGCGCCTCACCGGTCGAGACGATCTGCACGACCGCCGAATGACCGTCGGCGCGATCCTGCTCTATCGCGCCGATCAGGGTCGGCGTCATCATCGAGGTGATGAGATGACTGAAGAAGCGCTGCTTGGTGCTCTCGAAGGCCGAGCGCGCCGCCGATTTTGCGTCGCGGTTCAGCGTGCCGGCCTCGCTGGTGATGTTGGTCGCCTCGAGTGCGGCGGTCAGGTTGTTGTGAATGACCTGGAACGCATCGGCATAGGCATTGTAGATGCGGATCTGTTCCTCGGTCAGCGCATGCTCGAGCAGGTCGTATTCGACACCGTCATAGGAGAGCGAACGCGCCGCATAGAGGCCGAGCGATTTGAGATCGCGGGCGAGCACTTCCATCGCCGCGACACCGCCATCCTCGATCGCGGCCACGAACTCGGCGCGGTTGGCGAATGGAAAATCCTCGCTGCCCCAGATGCCGAGGCGCTGCGCATAGGCGAGGTTCTCGACCGCGGTCGCGCCAGTGGCCGAGACATAGACGACGCGGGCGTCAGGCAGTGCATGCTGGAGCCGCAGGCCTGCCTTACCTTGCTGCGAGGGAGCGAAGTCGCCGCGTTCGCCTTTGCCGCCGGCGGCGTTGGCCATGGCGTGGGCCTCGTCGAAGACGATGACGCCATCGAACGATTTTTTCGCCGCCGACGGGTTTTCTCCAATCCCCGTCTGGCTTTGGGCCCTCCCCGCCTCTTGGCCCACCCAGTCGAGGATCTGGGCAATCCGGGATTTCTTGCCTTCCCGCTCCTGCGAGCGGAGCGTCGCGTAGGTCGTAAAGAGAATGCCTTCGGCAAGGCGGATCGGCGTGCCCTGGCGAAAACGCGACAGCGGCTGCACAAGAAGTTTTTCCTGGCCAAGTGCCGCCCAATCGCGCTGTGCGTCTTCCAGCAGCTTGTCCGACTTGGAAATCCAGATCGCGCGGCGTCGCCCCTGCAGCCAATTGTCGAGGATGATGCCGGCGACTTGCCGTCCCTTGCCGCAGCCGGTTCCATCGCCCAAAAACCATCCACGGCGGAAGCGGACAGCGTTCGCAGCCCCTTCTGGCGCGGCCGAAACGACATCCCAGGTCTCGTCAACCGTCCAGGTGCCGGCGAGATGGCCACAATGCGCCTCCCCGGCATAGATGACGCTTTCGAGTTGGGCGTCCGACAGCAGGCCCTCGTCGATGATCGCATCAGGAAGGAGCGGCCGATAGGAAGGCTTTGGTGGCGCAACGGCGGCCATTGCCGCCGACTGCACGAGCGGCGTCGGATGCGGCTTTGCGCGGGGAATGTCGATCGACTGAAGCGCGTAGGGTTCGTAGATCGTGTCGGTGAGCCGGCCGCCCTCTTCCGGCATCCAGTCGCGCAGCTCATAGGCGAGGGGGACAGCCGGCGTGCTGTTCGCCTTGACCTGGCGGGCGGGCTTCGCCTGCGCAATCGGGCGGACCGCCGTTGAGACAGCGAGGGGTGCGGCTCTCGCCCCCGATCGGCCGCCCATGTGCATGGCGGCATTGCGCGGGATGACGTTGGACAGCGCGCCGATCGAGTCCGGAAAGCCGCCCGGTGTCCGGGGCGGCAGAGCCGTGATCCAGGCGAGCAGCGTTTCGACATCAGTGGCCTTGCCCGGCGACCGGACGAAGCTTTTTGGATCGGCCGCCGGTACCTTGTCGATAATTGTCAGGCGGGTCTTAGTGGTGGTTCCATGGCGGGCGTAGACACGGCCATCGATCGCCGCGGTGAAAATGACGGTGCCCTGCTGCTGCAGGCGCTCGAAGGCCGGCCGCCATTTGGGGTTTTCCGGAGACAGCCCGGTGCCGGTGATGGCGACCAGGCGCCCGCCGGCGCGTAGGCGTGCGAATGCGGAGGAAAGATGCCGCCATGCGGCGTCAGTGACATGGCCGTCGACATAGGCGCCGACGCTGAACGGTGGATTTATCAGCACGACGGACGGCTCGATGGCCGCGTCGAGATGGTCGTCGATATGGGCGGCGTCGTGCCGCGAGACGGGGAACCGGGGAAACAGCAGGCCGAGGAGATCGGCCCGCGTCGCGGCAAGCTCATTGAGGGCGATCGAAGCGCGCGCCATCTCGGCATGGACGGCGAGCAAACCGGTGCCGGCCGAAGGTTCGAGAACCAGGTCGCGAGATGCGATCGCCGCGGCGTGCGCCGTGACGAAGGCGAGCGGCAAGGGCGTCGACATCTGCTGCATGGCCTGGCTCTCGTCGGACCGTCGCGTATGGGTGGGAAGAAGATCGGCGATGCGCTTGATCATCGCCTGCGTTGCCTGGGGCGTGGTGGACCGGGACAGGATCGCAGGGCCGAACCGGCGCAGAAACAGCACCTGGGCGACTTCGAGCGCCTCATAGGCGTCCTTCCAGACCCAGAACCCCTGAGCATCGCTGCCGCCAAAACTGGCCGTCATGGCAATGCGCAGTGCGGCGGTGGTGATAGGCTTGCCCTGTTCGAGAAACGGCAGAAGCCGCATTGCCGCCTGATAGATCGCCTGGGCGGTGTCGATGGCGTCTTGTGCCGGTGCGGCGAGGGAAGCAGCCGTGCGGGCAATGGTCGAGGTGGTCGAAACGATGTTCATGGAAATGTCCTTCGCGAGAGGGGAGTGGCGCCCGGGCCGGCACTCTCTCCGCGCCAGCCGGGCCCCAATCTTCACGGCTCCCCTCTCCCTCTGGCGCTGATGCAACAAACGGGTTGCGCTCCGCGCAAAGCCAGACTTGAATGCCCGGACAGGGATGCGGCGGCGACCTGGAGCTGTGGAGGGGATGCGACGGTTCAAAATTGGCAGTGCGGTCTATGAGGAGGGAGCGCCCGACCTGCAGTCGGCGCTGGCGAACGCCTATGCCCGCAGCGAGCGCCCGCTGTGCCTGTGCAGCGAGCCGGGCTGCCAGATGTACATCGCCCGCATCGGTGACCTTCATCTGATCAAGCGCATGCCGCTGAGCGGCGGCGGGCATGATCCGTCCTGCGATTCATATCAATCGCCTTACGAACTGTCCGGCCTGGGCGCCTTGATGGGCAGCGCGGTACAACTCGATCCGCAAAGCGGGATGGCGGCCCTCAAGGTAGACTTCAGCCTGTCGAAGACGGGGAGCCGGGCGCCGTCCGTGCCTGCCGGGCAAAGTTCCGCCAGCGTAACGGCCGATCCTAGGCGGATGTCGCTGCGTGGCCTGCTTCATTATCTCTGGCACGAGGCCGAACTGACGGTCTGGACATCGAGGTGGGCTGGCAAGCGACATTGGTGGAATGTCCGCTGGCATCTGCTCGAGGCAGCCGGGCAAATGACAGTGAGGGGAGGACCGCTCGCGGATATCCTGTTCGTGCCCGAGCCATTTCGCGCCGAGAACAAGCAAGCGATCGAGCAGCGTCGCAACGCGGTTCTTACACCTGCGCTCCCGCCGAAATCCGGCCCCCGAAAATTGCTCGTCCTGGTCGGCGAGGTGAAAGAGATTGTTCCTGCTCGTTCCGGTCAGAAACTTGTCATCAGGCACCTGCCCGGCTTTCCCTTGATTATCGACGATGCATTGCACCGCCGTTTGCAGGCACGTTTCGACAGAGAGTTGTCGCTGTGGGCAGCGGATTCGAACTCACATCTGATGGTGATCGCGACCTTCGGACTGAACCTGGCCGGCCTCGCCATTGTCGAGGAGATTGCCTTGATGGTGGTCTCCGAGAACTGGATTCCTTACGAGACGGTCCCGGAGAAAAGGCTCGTCGATGGGCTCGCCCGCCTTCGCGAGAAGAGCGTGAAGGGATTGCGCTTTGACCTGCAACCCGACCAGCCGATCGCCAATGCGTTACTTCAGAACAGGGACGAGCCGATAGCGCTCTTTGTCGTTCCGGCCGGAGCGGGCGAGAACTACGAAGCGTCGCTCGATGAAATGATCGCCGCGCGACCGGAGATCGGCTCCTGGGTGTGGCGGGTCGGCGAAGGCGACATGCCGCCGCTGCCGCTCTGAGCGTCGGCGGAATTTCCAACGTGGCTCAGTATGTCTTACGCAAGGCCCAGCTTCTTCTTGAGCTCGGCATTTTCCTTGCGCAGACGGTCGGCAAGCAGGTTCTTGAGGCGCTTGTTTTCTTCTTCGAGCGCGACAAGGTCACGGAGATCGCCGCTGTCCGAAGCGGGCGCCACAGCCCTCTTCCAATAATAGTAGGTCTGCTCCGATATGCCGGCCTGGCCGACCGCAATCTTGCTGGTCGCGCCGGCAGCGATCGATTTCTCGATCTGGGCAAGCTTGTGGGAGCGTTCCTTCTCGGAATATGTCTTGCGGGCGGTCTTCGCTGCCACCGGAGCTTCTGCCGCCGGGGGCGCGTGTTTCGCTCCGTTCTTGCGGACCGGCTTTACGAGCTCTGCCTTCGCTTTCTTTGCTCGCGGAACTTTCTTCTTGGATTCAGGCACTTCCACTTTGGCTGGCGCTACTGTCGTCTGAACAGTCTGAGCGTCCTGAAAATCGGCCATCATATACTCCGCTTGTGGTGTTTCCCCTTCTTCAGCATCAAGGGGTCTAATACTGAAGTCAATGACCTGGGAATTTGGCAGCGGAGCAGCATGAGCCGGTTGCGTCATCTCCGTGGCAATCTTGGACAGGTCGAGATCGCCCCAGATCGAATGGCTTGGCTTCTGCTTACCGCGCCTCTGTTTCATTTCCACGATGAATGGCCGGATCTGGCGCTTCATAGTCTGTTCCTTGATATGAGCATGACTTGCAAGCCAAGTCGCAGTTCGTGTTAGCGAGTACCCGACGTATCATATCGCTTTCGCCGTGCTTTATCGGAGAAGCCCCGCAACGAGCAAGCGGTGTGTCATGGGCCTAGGGCAATCGGCTCAATCAACGGGGGCAAAAATGCCTACCGAGAGAGAGCTGCCTCATACACGCGATGCTCAGGCGTCTAGCCGGCGGAGTGCGATGACTGTGCACAACCCGGCTGGACCGATTGCAATCCTTATATCCTTGGGAACTAATCTTCTCATGGCGGCGGATGAGCTGGACGCGCTTGTTTTCGGGATGGCGGTCGACAGCGTTCGTGCGCTTTCTGTTCCTTTCGCGGAAAAAGTCGCGGAAATCGCCCACAGAAGCCACGGCGTCCTGCTTTTCAATTTGCGCATCGATGGCGACATGGAACTTCAGCGCGTCGCCGCCATCCGGTATCCAAGCAATCAGACAGGGGTTCTGGTGCTGGATAAGCAGGGCTTGTTGACCAGCCATTGCATGGTCAATGGCACTTTCTCCAACTTTGTCGCTCCGTTGGAGGACTGGAACACGCTGCCGCTCGCAACACAGGCCAGGACGAGTATCGCCGGCCCGGCCAGCCTGTTCATCGGCGCTTTACGCAATGCCGGGTACTTCCCGCGTGGCAGGCACTGAGCAGACGTTTTTCAGAGGGCCGGATGCTTATTTCCTCGTGGCAGTTGGCCATACGGTCTCGAAGGTCTCAACAGCTGAGGATGGACGCGGTTGCATCCATTGAGCGAAAGTCGGTCACCGTGATGGAGAGGTTTCGCCGTCGAGGCGCGGTTCTCATAGACATCCATCGTCGCCTTCCTTCGTCAGCTCCGACGCAATCGCACTTTGGACAGGAACTCGTCGATCTCGAGATCCGACAGATCATCGAGCAGCTTGAAGACAGCATCATGCCTTCCGGCGTTAACGAGAATCGTGCGTTTGCCGCGATGCTCGGCCCACCCGGTCTCGGGCTCTGCGTTGCGGGGGATTCCCCTGAGCTCGACAGGGGTGATGTTCCAGATCGCCTCGAGCTTTTCCGAGCGGGTCATGCTGTCGCTCGCGCCGGTCTCGTGGGCGATGATGGCGGCGCGCATCTTGTCTGGCGACTGGCGATCGGTGAGATCGCAGAACCCGTGAAACCAAGGCTCGCGGCCCCGGATCCGGATCGCGAGGAATACGCTGGTGACGTTGCCGGCCTTATACTCCGACATTCCGAACATGCCGGTGCGCATGAAAAGCGGCGGCAACAAATCTAGCATGAAGTGGTATTCGGACGCGGTGATCTCGAACTTATGTGCTGTTCAACATAAGTTCGAATATGTTGCATAGACGGTTATGTTGCGGCCAAGCCTATAGATCAGTTCAATCGCCTTTTCGGGTCGCATATAGGCAACATAATTTTCATCGGTGCGCCCTGCCTGCA
>NZ_SCNN01000051.1 GCF_005503535.1 Mesorhizobium comanense
GCCAGGGAGCGGCGAACGGCAAGCCGTCGCGCCACCTTGCGCCTCTAGCCCGCAACTCCTGCGGGCGCGCCCGATCTCTCCAGAACCTTCGATCCAAACCCGCGACGCGGCAGAGCGCGTGCGATACGGCCATGCCGCGATCGACGCTGCCGCGCGCCTGAACACCGCCAGGCAGGAGACAGCCAATGGTCCACGTCATTCCTCTCTCCGTCGGCCAGCGCCGGCGCGATGCCGGCAATCCGGTGCAAGGTGCGGACTCGCCGCCGCCCGGCGAGGCGGTCCAGCCACTCGACGACGAGTGGCAGGCGCTTGCCGGGCATTATCAGCTGCGCCAGGCGCAGCAGCAGGCCTTCGACACCGAGATCGCAGCGCGCCGGCTGAACGGCGAGCTCGCGCAGGCCGAGGCCGACGCCGTGGCGAACGCGGCGGCCGATGGCGCAGGCCTGCACGACGCCATGTACGGGCAGCTCGATCCGCGCACCGGCCAGGTGGTGAAGACCGGCCTGTTCGACACGCTGTTCGACGACTTCGTCAAACAGGCGCCGGCCGAACTGCGCCCCGGCCTTGCCAGCCGCAAGCCCGCGCTGCGCGAAGCAGGCTCGATACGCATGGCGCTGCAGCAAAATCAGCGGCGCCGCGACTACGAGCAGGCCGAGGTGGACACGGCTCTGAAGACCGGCGCCATCGCCATCGGCAATGCCGATCCCGACGATCACGTGGCCTTCGAAGCGGCCAGGCAGGAGGGCCTCGACCTCATCGACAAAATGGGGGTCGATCCCGGCATCCGCCAGCAGATGGCGAAGGAGTGGTTTGGCACCGCCGCCAAGGCCCGCTTCGAGGCGCTGATCGCCAGGGATCCGCAGCGCGCGCTGGATATGCTGACGACGGGAGCGATTACAGACGCTGCCGGCAACGATGCCGCAGGTGACGAGCCCATGAGCTGGATGCTCGCGCCGAGCAGCCTGAAGGCGGCGAAAGGCGATCGTATCGGGGAACTGACGCCGGATGAAAGGGTGGCGCAGGCGTTTGGAGACGGCATCTCACCTGAGCAACGGCCGATTCTGCTCCAGCGGGCTCGGCTCGCCGATGCCAACAGACAAATTGAGATGCGCGCCGGCATCAGCTTGGCGGAGCAGAACGCACCAGAGGCAATTAGAAAGACCGGGACGTATTCCGGGCCGATGCCGACCGAGGCGCAGTTGCTGGCGCTCTATGGCTCCAGTGAGGGAGGCCGACGCTTCCAAGCCTTCAACAGAACCTTGGAGATAAGTCACCGTTACCACGACATGCTGACCATGCCGAACGATGCAGTTCGGGCGATGGTTGCGAACTCCGAGCCGAAGCCGGACAGTGTCACGCCGACTGAAGACAAAGCCCGGCATGAAGCCATAGCTGCTGCGGCCGATCTGACGCTCAGAGCCAGGCAAGGTGATCCTGGTGGCTATGTTCGGGAGTCGTTCAAGAACCTCGACGCAGCTTGGAACAACATTTCGAAGCCTGAGGACTATCGGGCGGCGATCGCCGGCTCGATAGCGGCTCAGGAGCAACTGGGCTTCGAAACAACTCAGCCACTGCCCAATGCCGTGGTGGATGGCATGGTCGACGGGCTCCGAGATCGATCGCAAGGCCAGGACGCAGAGCTAAGCAGCATCTTCTCCGCGCTTCCCACGGAAATCTCCCGCCAGGCAATGCTGGGCCATTTGCTTCAGCAAAGCTCAGCTCAAGCAGATTACAGCCCGGCGGATCGAACAGGTCGAGACGCGATAGTCGACCCGATGGGATTGCTCGATCTTGGCAACGCTATCGAGCCAGGCCGATCAACTGCGACCGGGGAACTCACTAACTACATTCCCACTCTTCAAGAACAATATGGGAGGTTTATCGCTGGTGACAGCCCGCGCGGCAGTTTCAGGCGGTTTCTCGCGCAAAAACTTGTTGGTTCCGATGGACTCGGCGAGGACGGTTTTTCGGCAGCCGATCTGACGCTCTTAGGGACTGCTTTTTCCTTAGACAGAGCCGGTGCTGCGACATTGGAAGGCAGATACGGCGATGCCGCGCTTGAGGCTGTAGGGATACTCCCTGCGAGCGGTTTGGCTGCCCCCATTATAAAGCGCGTTGGCAGGTTCGCCGAGCCCTGGATTGAAAAACTCCCGGAATTTCTTAGGCGGTCCAATGAGTCAGCCGGTGAGGCATTTGTCCGTGGCGTAGAGATCGAGACTCTTCGATTTCAGCAAGGCCTGGCGCGCTCGTCCTCCAAGTCTTCATCGAACACATCTAAGCGTAGGTTTGAGAATGAAATGCTCGGTGCTATGCTTGCGAGGGATCCGTCCCGAGTTCGGTATGGGGGAGCTACGGTAGGGTGGGAACCATCAACAGACTATCGAAAGACTTTTTTTAGCGCAAACCCAAAGCTAAATCCCGACGATTATATCGTGCATCATGGAGTTGAGCAGCAGATTTTTGATCGATATCCTGGTGTATTTACCAATGAAGAAATTAACTCTTTGGAGAATCTTCGCGGAATAAAAAAGGAATTTGATGTAACTCTTCATAAAAAGGTAATTCGTCGAGAAATGGATGATTTCTATGCGACGCACCCAACTGCTACTAAAAAAGAAATCCTTGATAAGGTAACAGAGATAGATAAGAAGTACGGACATCTTTTTGACCATCCGGTAGGTGAATGATGGCATATTTCTACATAAAACCTGATGTCGCTGGTGGAATTGGTCGCGGTACGGTCATGGACGCGACTGTTCATCCTCCAGTCGTAAATAAACTGGTCTATTTGATGGAAGGTTGGTTTGGTGATGTGATTGTAACCACGTTTCCCTGCTTCCTGATTGTAGATGAAGTCAGGCAAGGGCTGCTGAACATCGGTTTTTCAGGTGCGAGTTTCGCTCATGTTGACGTCATAAAGTCAGAGGACTTTCTAGAGTTGCAACCTGATGTGGAGCTTCCGAGCTTCGTGTGGCTGAAGGTAAGTGGAAAAGCAGGTGAGGATGATTTTGGCATCGCGCAGAATCTCCGTCTTGTCGTCTCGGAGCGCGTGTTGAATCTTCTCGAAGACTTCGGCATCCCATCTGCGATCGTTGAACCCTACAATGGTTAGTCTGTAGCATGGAATTAAGGCGGTCAAATTACGGATTACGAATTACGGTTCCAATGCATTAGTTCCCATTTGGCGGCGAGTAGGCACCAGGGCCAAGATAGCCCGGCTGGTTGGGCAAAGCATGTCTCGCGCCTGATGCTCGTTTGCCAGATCTTCGAAACTCAAGTTTATCCCCTTCGCTGTCTTAGTTTCGGTGAAAGTGAACTCTTCAGGTAGCATCTGGACGCTGGCGCTCGCCGGAGCAGGGCGATCCGCTGGCGGCGTTTCGATAAGGCGGGCCAAATCGCCCGCGACAACAATGTGACGCTCACGCCCCAGCAATTTGCCGAGATGTTCGTGAACAAAAACTTCGCGAATTGAGGTGGTGACCTTCTTCTCCTCTTTGGGCGTGGAGAAGAGGCCGGCGCCATCAAAAAAGCGCCGGCGGCCGGTGGCGCAGAGCGACCCGCTGGCGGCGTTTCGGTAAGGCCGGTCAAGAGGTCGGCGGCCGCCCTTCACTCACATTCGTCATCCCTGGGCTTGACCCGGGGATCCATGCGGCGACGTCGGCCGAGGACCGCGGCACATCAAGATTTCACGCAGTTGCAGCGCCTGGTCGCGGCATTGATCCGTTGATCGGCGTAGCTCGCTTCGCACCTTGCTCCGCCAGGGAGCGGCGAACGGCAAGCCGTCGCGCCACCTTGCGCCTCTAGCCCGCAACTCCTGCGGGCGCGCCCGATCTCTCCAGAACCTTCGATCCAAACCCGCGACGCGGCAGCGTGCGTGCGATCCGGCCATGCCGCGATCGACGCTGCCGCGCGCCTGAACACCGCCAGGCAGGAGACAGCCAATGGTCCACGTCATTCCTCTCTCCGTCGGCCAGCGCCGGCGCGATGCCGGCAATCCGGTGCAAGGTGCGGACTCGCCGCCGCCCGGCGAGGCGGTCCAGCCACTCGACGACGAGTGGCAGGCGCTTGCCGGGCATTATCAGCTGCGCCAGGCGCAGTAGCAGGCCTTCGACACCGAGATCGCAGCGCGCCGGCTGAACGGCGAGCTCGCGCAGGCCGAGGCCGACGCCGTGGCCAACGCGGCGGCCGATGGCGCAGGCCTGCACGACGCCATTTACGGGCAGCTCGATCCGCGCACCGGCCAGGTGGTGAAGACCGGCCTGTTCGACACGCTGTTCGACGACTTCGTCAAACAGGCGCCGGCCGAACTGCGCCCCGGCCTTGCCAGCCGCAAGCCCGCGCTGCGCGAAGCAGGCTCGATACGCATGGCGCTGCAGCAAAATCAGCGGCGCCGCGACTACGAGCAGGCCGAAGTGGACACGGCGCTGAAGACCGGCGCCATCGCCATCGGCAATGCCGACCCCGACGATCACCTGGCCTTCGAAGCGGCCAGGCAGGAGGGCCTCGACCTCATCGACAAAATGGGGGTCGATCCCGGCATCCGGCAGCAGATGGCGAAGGAGTGGTACGGCGCCGCCGCCAAGGCCCGCCTCGAGGCGCTGATCGCCAGGGATCCGCAGCGCGCGCTGGATATGTTGACGACGGGAGCGACAACAGAAGCCGCCAGCAACGATGCCGCCGGCGACGAGACGATGGGCTGGATGTTCGCGCCGAGCAGCCTGAAGGCAGCGAAAGGCGATGACGTCGGGAAACTGACGCCGGATGAAAGGGTGGCGCAGGCGTTTGGGGACGACGTCCTGACGCCTGACCGGACGATGACAATGGCGGCACAGGAGTATATAACCGCCCTGCCTGCAAACGAGATTGAGCGACTGATAGATCAGGCGCACACTGCGACGGCGGCACAACTGATCCAGGCGCGGGCAAACATCGCACTGGCTTTGCAGAATGCCCCGGAAGCAATCGCCAGCTCGGGCAACTACTTCGGTTTCATACCCACTCTTTCAGATTTCGCAGCCACCTACGGCGCTGAAGAGGGTAGCAAGCAATATTACCGCTTTTCCCAAAAGATAGATATTGGCCGCCAAGCATTTCGCATGCGGACCATGACCAACCAAGCGATCCACGCGGCGATGCGCGATGCGGAGCCTGGGCCAGGCAGTTCTGGGGAGAAGCAAAGACGGTACCAGGTTACAGCCGCCGCTGCGCTCAAGACTTTTAGCATGAGGCGCGAAGATCCTGCTGGCTATGTTCAGCAGGTCATCCCAAGCGTTAACGCCGCGTGGCGCGACTTGTCGGAAGGCAGCGACCCGACAGCCTATCAAGATGCAATCGCTCGCTCCGTGGCCGCGCAGAGGCAGATCGGCGTCATCGACGTTAGACCCTTGCCGCAGATCGTGGCGGTGAGCATCGCGAATATGCTCACCGATGTCGGCGTTTCTCAGCAGCAGAAATCTTCGACGCTGCGGAGATTTCTCACAGCAACCTCAGACCCAGACGTAGCTGCGGCAACGTCCTCGCAGATCAGTGCAGCTCTCCAACAAAGCAAAGCCAGAAGCAATGAGCGAGCTTATAGCGATGCGAGTTCGCAAAGGAGCAATGATCAGGAGCCCCCTGACTTAGCTGCTGGTCAAAAGGCCTACGCCGGAGGGCATCGGGAGGGCTCCTTTCCAAGGAATCACAACAATCCTGAAGTTGAGCCTCTCCCGCTTGAAGATACCAGCTCAGAGACAGAGATTGTTGGTGAAAACGCAGATGCGGATGCCGCGAGAAGGCGTGCATTTCATCAAGCACGGCGAGCTCGCATGAACGCCCGTGCGGCCACCGCGGCGGCCATATTCAGAGCTTTCTTGAGATTTGCGGGTAGGGGCGTGACAAAAATCGCCGGACCAGTTGCAGGCTTGTTGATATCAGATCCAGCAGGCAGCCCGGAGGAAAAAGACGAAGAAAGGTTTCTTGAGAGAGTGAACCAGGAGATCATGCCGCGAATACCAAGGGGCTGGACCGTGAAGCAAAATGGCCAAGGCTTTGGCTTCACCTTCTCTGATCCGACAAGAAAGCAAGTCAGCATCAGGGTCGATAAGGGTGACCCAAACAGTGACTTCCCCTCTCAACAAATCGATCATGTCGTTGTAAATAACGGACGAGGTGTCGTCGGGGTGGATGGCAATCTAACCGGGATAAGTATTGATCCGCTCAACGCCCACGTTTCAATGGATGTTTACAAAGGATGGAAGGATATTCTTAAGCCATGAGTAAGGAATTGACAGCCACATACAAGCGCGCGGAGATACGGCACACTTTGACGTGTCTGAGCGATGTTGATTATCAGCAGGCTTGCTGGATCGAGCGGCGTTGTCCACCGGGTCGGGAGCATGATCGGCTGAGGTTGCATCTCGGTTTTTTGCTAAACGATAACGATTTTACGGAGGATCCGAAAGCTGAAATCGGTGTTTCTGTGTATTCTGAGGAGGAGGCTCTGGCAATACAGAAAGTAGCTCAGTGGTTATACATAATTGTTGCGAATGACGGTCACTATGCGAAAGATGAAGTCCATCTTCATTCCGAGGAGTGGCATCATGTCGTGTCGACATCAAAGGCCGCGCTGAATCTGATGAATAAACACGAGTCTGATTGATACAGGGCATTTAATGCTTTTGGCAATAGATTCGAGATCTCCTGATGGTTGACCAATAAAACCGAGAACAAAAATCATTTTCCTCATGGAGCGAGGATTGGTAAATTAACGATCGGAGATCGATAATGTTTCCAAAATTTCGGCAAGGTTTTTCGCAGGATGCGAGCGGCAAGCTTGACATTGTCCGCATCGATACCGGCGTCAAAAGCCTGAATGAGCTGTTTTCCAGCTTCAGCGGCGCCTCTTTCGGTCGCGGACTTTATCGTATTGTTCGAGCACGGGACTTATCTGTCTGGAACGACAGGATAACCCTGGGTTTTCCTGCATTTGCCGGGCGAATCACCTGTTTTGGGTATGATTGGCTTGGGAGGACGTTCGCTGTCGATACCGAACGAACCGAGGAGGGCGAGCCAGGTGTGGTGATGTTCGAACCGGGCACCGGCGAAGCGCTTGAGGTGCCGGCCAATGTGCGGACTTTTCATGAGATGGAGTTGGACGAATATCGCGACGCAGCGCTGGCCTCGAATTTTCACGCGACATGGCTTGCAAATGGCGGCGCCGAACCCGCCTATGACCAATGCATCGGCTACAACGTTCCTCTCTTCCTTGGCGGCAAGGACGGCGAGGAAAATCTGGAGCTGACGGATCTGGAAGTCTATTGGCACATTTCGGCCCAGCTCATCGCGAAGGCTCGAGGTTTGCCTCCGGGTACGCGGATAAATGTCAATGGTGCTTGACGAGGCGGTGACACTCTTCTCCGCTTGGGCGTGGAGAAGAGGGCCGGCACCATCAAGAAGCGCCGGCGGCCGCCGGCGCAGAGCGACCCGCTGGAAGCGTTTCGACAACGGTGCTCCCTCGCTTTCGTCATCGCCGGGCTTGACCCGGAGATCCATGCCGTGACCTCGGCCGGGGCGGCACATCAAGATTCCACGCCTTTACGATGCGCTTGCGCGCGGCATTGATCCCCTAGCCGGCGTATCTCGCTTCGCGCCTTGCTCCGTCAGGGAGCAACGAGCGGCAGGCGGCCGTGCCGCCTTGCGCCTCTCCCGCAACTCCGGCGGGCGCGCCCGATCTCTCCAGCAATCTTCGATCCGAACCCGCGACGCGGCAGCGCGCCTGCGATCCGGCCATGCCGCGATCGCCGCTGCCCTGCGCCTGAACACCGCCAGGCAGGAGACAGCCAATGGTCCACGTCATTCCTCTCTCCGTCGGCCAGCGCCGGCGCGATGCCGGCAATCCGGTGCAAGGTGCGGACTCGCCGCCGCTCGGCGAGGCGGTCCAGCCACTCGACGACGATTGGCAGGCGCTTGCCGGGCATTATCAGCTGCGCCAGGCGCAGCAGCAGGCCTTCGACACCGAGATCGCCGCGCGCCGGCTGAATGGCCAGCTCGCGCAGGCCGAGGCCGACGCCGTGGCCAACGCGGCAGCCGACGGCGCGGGCCTGCACGACGCCATGTACGGACAGGTCAATCCGCGCACCGGCCAGGTGGTGAAGACCGGCCTGTTCGACACGCTGTTCGACGGTTTCGTCAAACAGGCGCCGGCCGAACTGCGCCCCGGCCTCGCCAGCCGCAAGCCTGCGCTGCGCGAAGCAGGCTCGATACGCATGGCGCTGCAGCAAAATCAGCGGCGCCGCGACTACGAGCAGGCCGAAGTGGACACGGCGCTGAAGACCGGCGCCATCGCCATCGGCAATGCCGACCCCGACGATCACCTGGCCTTCGAAGCGGCCAGGCAGGAGGGCCTCGACCTCATCGACAGGATGGGAGTCGATCCCGGCATCCGGCAGCAAATGGCGAAGGACTGGTATGGCACCGCCGCCAAGGCGCGCTTCGAGGCGCTGATCGCCAGGGATCCGCAGCGCGCGCTGGATATGCTGACGACGGGAGCGACAACACAAGCTGCCAGCAACGATGCCGCCGGCGACGAGACGATGGGCTGGATGCTCGCGCCGAGCAGCCTGAAGGCAGCGAAAGGCGATCGCGTCGGCAAACTGACGCCGGATGAAAGGGTGGCGCAGGCGTTTGGGGACACTGCTCCACCCGATCCGGCCATTCCCCTCGAGGCCATTACCTATCTCAAGCCCGCTGATCTCGCGGCACTGACGAACAAGGCCAACAACGCCAGCGCGGCCCAGACGATCGGTGCACATGCCAGGGTCATGCTTGCCGAGCAGAACGCGCCGGCTGTCATCGCGGCCACCGGAAAGTACCCTGAGGAAGAGCCGACCGCGCAGGATTTCGTCAACATCTATGGCGCGGAAGAGGGGCCAAAGCATCTCGACCAATTCCGGGTAACGACCGCCGTCGCCAAGGCATTCTCCGACATGTATCGAGCGCCGAACCGGTCGATACATGCCGAGTTGCGGGATCTCGAACCGGGACCCGATGGCTCACCGGAAGAGCGCGAGCGGTACGAGATAAAGTCCGGCGCCGCGCAGTTGGTGTTGGCCGCCCGGGACGCCGATCCCGTCGCTTATGTCAATGACCTGTTTCGCGACAGCGCTCCTGACTGGGGCAAGGTTGAGACGCCCCAGGAGTTCCAGTCCGCCGTCGCCTGGGTCAGATCCGCCCAGGCGCAGATGGGCTTCAGCAAAGTGTTGTCCGTGCCGCAGGATGTGGCGGATGGGCTGGGCGCAAGATACGTCGATGAAAGCGTGCCCTTGCAGCAGCGCATCATCGAGCTGAGTGAGAAACTCAAGGCGGTGCGCGACCCCGAAGCGCGCTTCATCGTCGTTGGACAAGTGTTCCCTTCGGCCCTGGCCGGCCTGCGCCGGAACGCGGCAGGCAATCCAAACATCACGCCAGCGGAGTTGGAGGCCCAGGAGCAAGCCCTGGAAGCCAATCTGATCGAGATGGCCGCGCATCCCGCCAGGGTGCGGTTCCATGCCGGCTTATGGTGGCAAAAGCCGCTCGCGGCCACGAACGACACTTTCAGGCTTATCGCCAACGGCGCGACGTTCAGCCAGGCGGACAGGCTCACCGCCGGCGTGAACTCGCTTTTCTCCGACAAAAGCTACGATGAGCTTCTGGCGGCCGAGCAAGCCGAAACGGAGGACGCGCAGGACCGGGCCGGTTCGGCAGGCGAGGCGGCGAACCTACTCGGCGCTTTCGCGACCGGCCACGGTCTTCAACGCGCGGGTCTTACCTTCACGGGAAGGTTCGCAGCGGAAGGCCTGAAGGGGTTGCCGGGCTTCTTCGCGCGAAGCGCGACCGCCGCCGCTGACGGTGCGGTGTTCGGCGGCGTCGACGCCGCGCTCAACGGCCGGGACATTGTGCGCGAGATGGGCACCGGGGCGCTTTTCGGGGCCGGTGGCAATGCGCTTGCTGAGGGAATTGGAGCGGCTGGTCGCTGGGCCGCCGCGAAAATCCGAGGACATTTCAAAAACGCGAAAACCCCAGCAAAAATCGAACCCGCAGTATCTGACCAACCCGCTGCCGCTGACCATCAAACTCCGGCAGCAGGAGCGGCGACCAATGAAATCTCCACGGGTCAGGACATCCACGTGTACCACATGCGTAAATGGGACGCGTCGCAACGAGAAGCTGCTACTCTCAAAGCTCAGCGATTGACTGATAGTGATGCTTCGGTAAACCATCACGTGGTTCGAGATTCAAAATCGGCTCGCCGCAGATATATTGAAGCCGGCAACAAGGTCGCGCCTAGCGAGGATGTCGACCATATACAAGATTTACAGTTAAACGGATCGGAAGAAATATCTAATTTGGATCGTTTGGACAGGAGTGTTAACAGAAGTTTTGGCGCTCAGATAAAGAACAGTGTCAAGAGTCTACCTCACGGGACCAAGATAAATAGGGTGACGATTGGAGATCGCTAATGTTTGATGACTTCGTGAAAAATTTTCCAATGGATGCCCACCCGGTGATGAGGAGCGCAGAATTCATGTTAGATACGAAAATCAGCGAAATGAACGAACTGCTGGCCAGGTTTGGCGGCGCTTCATTCAAGCATGGCCTGTACCGAATTGTCCGGGCGTCAGAGGTGGCTGATTGGAATGCCCGTGTTTGTTTGGGCTTTCCAGAGTTTGCCGGGAGAATCGCCTGCTTTGGCTATGATTGGCAAGGCACTGCTTTTGCAACCGACAGCTGGCGCTTGGAGCAGGGGGAACCAGGTGTCGTGATGTTCGATCCGGGAGCAGGAGAGGCGCTTCAGGTGCCTGCCAATATACGAACCTTTCACGAGGTCGAAATGGTGGACTATCCGGATGCGGCATTGGCGGCAAATGCATATACGGATTGGCGCAATGCCGGAGGCGCCGAGCCGGCCTATGACCAGTGTGTGGGCTATAAGACGCCGCTTTTTCTGAATGGAAAAGACGATCTTCAAAACCGCGAACTGTCAGACCTTGAGGTTTATTGGCATTTGATGGGCCAACTTATAACTCGGGTCAAAGAACTCCCCCATGGAACACCTGTTCGAATTAAGCTCGACTAGAAATGGCTGTGTAGGGATGCAGCGCGGAGCGTTGGCGCAGAGCAACCCGCTGGCGGCGTTTCGGTAAGGCCAGTCAAGAAGTCGGCGGCCCGCCCTTCACTTACTTCGTCATCTCCTGGCTCGAACCGGAGATCCATGCCGCGACCTCGGCTGAGCACCGTGGCACATCAAAATTCCACGCCTTACGATGCCCTTGAGCGTGGCATCGATCCGCTGATCGGCGTATCTCGTTTCGCGTCTTGCTCCGCCAGGGAGCCCCGAATGGCTAGACGCCGCGCCGCCTTGCGTCGCTAGCCCGCAACTCCGGCGGGCGCGCCCGATCTCTCCAGCAAATCCTCGATCCAAACCCGCGACGCGGCAGCGCGCGTGCGATCCGGCCATGCCGCGATCGCCGCTGCCCTGCGCCCTTTTCCAGAGCCAGCCGGCAGGAGACAGCCAATGGTCTACGTCATTCCTCTCTCCGTCGGCCAGCGGCGGCGCGATGCCGGCAATCCGGTGCAAGGTGCGGACTCGCCGCCACCCGGCGAGGCGGCCCAGCCACTCGACGACGAGTGGCAGGCGCTTGCCGGGCACTATCAGCGGCGCCAGGCGCAGCAGCAGGCCTTCGACACCGAGATCGCCGCGCGCCGGCTGAATGGCGAGCTCGCGCAGGCCGAGGCCGACGCCTTGGCCAACGCGGCGGCCGACGGCGCCGGGCTGCACGACGCCATGTACGGGCAGGTCAATCCGCGCACCGGCCAGGTGGTGAAGACCGGCCTGTTCGACACGCTGTTCGACGATTTCGTCAAACAGGCGCCGGCCGAACTGCGCCCGGGCCTCGCCGGCCGCAAGCCCGCGCTGCGCGAGGCAGGCTCGATACGCATGGCGCTGCAGCAAAATCAGCGGCGCGCCCGGTATGAGCAGGACCATCTGGCGGCGGCCCAGGCCGAAGAATTGCGCACCATCGCGAATGCGGATCCGGACGACACCGCCGCCTTCGACGTCGCCCGCAGCGCCGGCGTTGACCTCATAGCCAGGATGAACCTCGACCCCGAAAGCAGGCAAAGGGCCGAAGCCGATTGGCGCGAGAGCACGGCTAGGACGCGCATCGAAGCGCTGATCGCGCGGGATCCGGCGCGCGCGCTGGAGATCTTCAGTGGGAGGTCGCTAGCCGAAGCACTTTCCAGCGGATCCTGAGTGTCCGTTCCAAAAAGAGTTGAGTGATTTCAGCAGGTTGTGATTCCGTCGGATTTGCGAGATTCGATGGAGATCACGATGGCCTGGACTGAAATCACCCGTGCGCAT
>NZ_SCNN01000052.1 GCF_005503535.1 Mesorhizobium comanense
GAGAGGGGTGGGCGGGAACGCAGCCTAAGCAGCCCTACCGCCCCCCACCCCCCATGACCGCCTATCTCCTCAAGCGTCTCGCCATCGCGCTCGCCACGCTGGTCCTCGCATCCATCGTTGTGTTCGCCGTGCTGGAAATCCTGCCCGGCGATCCGGCGCGGCTGATGCTGGGCATGAACGCCAGCGCCGACCAGGTGGAACTGCTGCGCAACCAGATGGGCCTCAACGCCCCCCTCATCTGGCGCTACCTGCATTGGGCCGGCGGCCTGCTCAGCCTCGATTTCGGCCGCTCCTACACCTATTCGGTTCCGGTCATCGATCTCGTGCGAGAACGGCTCGCCGTGTCGCTGCCGCTGGCGCTGATCGCGCTGGCGCTCTCCACCATCATTGCCATTCCGGTGGGGCTGTTTTCCGCCAGCCGGCGCGGGCGCGCCGGCGACACGATCTCGATGGGCGCGGCGCAGCTTGGCGTCGCCGTGCCCAATTTCTGGTTCGCGCTGATGCTGATCTATGTCTTCGCCGTCTGGCTGCGGCTGGTGCCGGCCGGCGGCTTCCCGGGCTGGAGCGCCGGCATCTGGCCGGCGCTGAAATCGCTGCTTCTGCCGGCGGTGGCGCTGGCCTTGCCGCAAGCGGCGATCCTGGCGCGCGTCACCCGCTCGGCCCTGATCGAGGTGCTCAACGAGGATTATATCCGCACCGCCCGCGCCAAGGGCCTGCCCTACCGCGCGGTGCTGTGGCGGCATGCGCTGCGCAACGCCATGATCCCGGTTCTGACCATCCTCGGCCTGCAATTCGCCTTCCTGCTTGCCGGCACCATCATCATCGAGAATGTCTTCTATCTGCCCGGCCTCGGCCGGCTCGTCTTCCAGGCCATCACCCAGCGCGACCTGATCGTCGTCGAAAGCGTCGTCATGCTGCTGGTCGCCGCCGTCATCGCCGTCAACCTCCTGGTCGACCTTTCCTATGCCGCGGTCGATCCGCGCCTGAGAAGCCGGTCATGACCCTGCACATCGACATTCCCGAGGAGACGCTTGCCAGCATCCTGGCCAAGGCGTTCAGGAACACCGCTTTCCTGACCGGCTTCATCATATCCGTGCTGATCCTGCTGATGGCCGTGGCTTCCTACATCTGGACGCCCTACGACGTGACGAAGCTGGTGATCGCGGACAAGACGCAGGCCCCCTCACCGGCACACTGGTTCGGCACGGACCATTTCGGCCGCGATATCCTGTCGATGATCATGGTCGGCGCCCGCAATTCGATCGCCGTCGCCTTGGTGGCGGTCGGCATCGGCATGGGCGTCGGCGTGCCGCTCGGCGCCTTTGCCGCGGCGCGCGGCGGGCTGGTTGACGAAGTGTTGATGCGCGTCAACGATCTCGTCTTCGCCTTCCCCGCGCTGCTGTCTGCCATCATGATAACCGCGATCTTCGGGCCGGGCGCGGTCAACGCCATCATCGCCATCGGCATCTTCAACATCCCGGTCTTCGCCCGCGTCGCGCGCGCCGGCGCGCTGGCCATCTGGCCGCGCGAATTCATTCTCGCCGCGCGCGCCGCGGGAAAAAGCAGCACGCAGATATCGATCGAACATGTGCTGCCCAACATCGCCACGCTGCTCCTGGTGCAAGGCACCATCCAGTTCGCGCTGGCCATCCTGGCCGAGGCAGGACTGTCCTATCTCGGTCTCGGCGCGCAGCCGCCCATGCCGAGCTGGGGGCGCATGCTGTTCGACGCCCAGACCCGCATGGTGGTGGCGCCCTGGATGGCGATCTTTCCCGGCATGGCGATCGTCGTCGCCGTGCTCGGCCTGAACCTGCTCGGCGACGGCCTCGCCGACATACTCGACCCGAAATCACGGCGGCAGCGATGAGCCTGCTGCAAATCGAAAACCTGTCGCTTGCCATCGGCGATACGCAGATCCTGAAAAACGTGGAGCTTTCGGTCGCGCCCGGCGAAGTCATGGGCCTGGTCGGCGAATCCGGCTCCGGCAAATCGATGACGGCGCTGACGGTGATGCGCCTTCTGCCGCACGCCGCGCGCGCCAGCGGGCGTGTCACCTTCGACGGTATCGATATCCTCTCCGCAACCGAAGATCAGATGTGCGCGTTGCGCGGCGATGACATCGGCATGGTGTTCCAGGAGCCGATGACGGCGCTCAATCCGGTCAAGACCATCGGCGAACAGGTCGCCGAGGGTATTCGCTGGCATACCGGGGTCACGCGAGCCGAAGCCGAGGAGCGGGCGCGAAAAATGCTCGACCGTGTCGGCCTGCCCGAGACGAGATTCCCGCTGTCGCGTTATCCGCACGAACTCTCCGGCGGCCAGCGCCAGCGCGTCGTCATCGCCATCGCCTGCGCGTTGAAGCCGAAACTGCTGATCGCCGACGAGCCGACGACGGCGCTCGACGTCGTGCTGCAGGCGCAGATCCTCGACCTCCTGCGCGATCTCGTGGCCGAGAGCCGCATGGGCCTGCTGCTGATCTCGCACGATCTCGCGGTGGTGACCGAAATGGCCGACCGCATCACCATATTGCGCCATGGCGAGGTCATGGAGGCCGGTGACACCGCTCGAACGCTCTCCGAGCAGCTCCATCCCTATACGCGCCAGTTGGCGCTGGCTTCGATGCATGTACCGCCACGCGCCCGGCCACATGGCGTCGGGACGGGCCAACCCCTGCTTGAAGTCGATGGCATCACCCGCGATTACCCCGGTCGGCGCGCCTCTTTGTTCCGGCGCGCGCCTGACATCCGCGCCGTCGACAATGTCTCGCTATCGATCGCGCCGGGCCAGTCGGTCGCGCTGGTCGGGCGGTCCGGCTGCGGCAAGTCAACGCTTGCCCGCACGATCCTGGCGCTGGACCGGCCGAGTTCGGGCGCGATCCGGTTTCGCGGCGAGACCATCACCGGCAGGAGTGAAGCCGAGTTGAAGCCGGCCCGGCGCGACATGCAGGTGGTCTTCCAGGATCCCTATGGCTCCTTCGATCCGCGCCAGAAGGTGGAAAAACTGGTCGCCGAGCCCCTGCATGTCCTGGAGAAGAAACCGACCCGCGCCGAGCGCCGCGAGATGGTGGCGCATGCGCTGCACGAAGTCGGCCTAGGCAAGGGCGACATGGACAAGTATCCGCACGAATTTTCCGGCGGCCAGCGCCAGCGCCTGTCCATTGCGCGCGCCATTATCACTCGGCCCCGGCTGGTCGTCGCAGACGAACCGGTCTCGGCGCTGGATGTCTCGATCCGCGCCCAGATCCTCGATCTGTTCGCCGAGCTCAACCAGAAGCTCGGTGTCGCCTACCTCTTCATCACCCACGACCTGACCGTCGCCCGCGCCATCACGGACGAGGTTCTGGTCATGCATGAAGGCAGGATCGTGGAGCGCGGCAAGACCAGCGAGGTGCTGGATCACCCGCAATCAGACGCGGCCAGGGCGTTGGTCAGCGCCGCTCCGGATCTGCATCGTGCGATCGCGCGCAGGATGCAGGAACAGGGGTGAAGGCCGCCTCTACGCCTGCGGCTTCACGACATCGACCGGATTGATGTCGAGCAGATCGAGCGTGCGCCGCAAAAGGCGTACCTCGGTCTCGGCAAGCTGCGAATCCGCCTTGGCGATCTCCACCATGTGCTGCGCCAGCAGCTTGCGCCGCTCGACGTCGAGATCACGAAACAGCGCGATGGCCTGCGAGCCATTGGTCTCGTAGCCGAATTCGTTGAGATATTCGATGACCGCGTCAATGCTGGTTTCCGGTATGTCGAAAGCCTCCTTGCAGATGCGCCGGAAGGCCGCCATCTCGCTCTCGCTGACCGTTCCGTCCGCCAGGATCATGCGAAACAGCATCAACAGTTCCGCCGACAGCACGGGATCGTCCGCCACCTTGCGCACACCCGGGTCGCCATCGAAGATCGAGCGTATCTGGTCTAGCAATGCGAACGCCATGGGCGGCCCCTTCCGATTCCTCTTCCTTAGAGTTAGCGCGGAATCGGCCTTGCGCAAACAAGGCGGCCATGATCGAACGCCTGGTAGCCCAGCGAACCGCCTCCAGACATCGATGATCGACCTCAGCCTGCAAACCGTCGCCATGCTCGCCTTCGCCGCCTTCGCGGCGGGTTTCGTCGATTCGATCGCCGGCGGCGGTGGGTTGATCACCATTCCGGCGCTATTGCTTGCCGGCTTCTCGCCGGTCGAAGCGCTTGGAACGAACAAGCTGCAAGGCATGTTCGGTTCGGGTTCCGCCACCATCCACTATGCCTCCAAGGGTCATGTCGACCTCCGGCGGCAACTGCCGTCCGCCCTGCTCGCTTTGGTCGGCAGCGCCATCGGCGCGTTGCTGGCCACGATCGTGCCGGGCGATTTGCTGCGCGCCCTGCTACCGCTGGTGCTGATCGCCATTGCGCTCTATTTCGCGCTCAAGCCCAACATGAACGATGTCGACCGGGCCGAACGCCTGTCGCCATTCCTTTTCGGGCTGACCCTTGTGCCTGCAATCGGCTTCTACGACGGGGTCTTCGGACCAGGCGCCGGCTCCTTCTACATGCTGGCCTTCGTGACGCTCGCCGGCTACGGCGTGCTCAAGGCAACGGCGCACACCAAGCTGCTCAACTTCGCCTCCAATATCGGCGGCTTCGTCGTCTTCGCCGCCGTCGGCGTCATCTCGTGGAAGATCGGCCTGATGATGGGTGTCGCCCAGTTCCTGGGCGCCCGCCTCGGCGCCAGCCTTGCCATGCGCATCGGCGCCAGACTGATCAAGCCGCTGCTGGTCATTGTCTGCGTGGCGCTGGCGGTCAAGCTTCTGGCCGACCCGGCGAACCCGTTGCGGGTCATCATCGGCGTGTGATCCACTCCTCGCGTTTTTGATTCCCAGGCGCTGTCTGCTAGCATCGTGCGATGTCCGCAGAGACCGAGCGCCATCGACAAGACGACAGGTCGCCCCTCCATTTCGAGATGGTGCGGAGTGCGCCCGAACAGTCGCTGCAAGGCGCCGTCACCGATTTATGCGGGTATCGCGAGCTTCGGCCGGGTCATTTCCGCATCGTCGAATATGCTTCGCTCACCGTACCGCTGGTCATCAGCTTCGCCGAAGCCTTCGCCATCGGACTGGGCAAGGCGCCTGGCGACAATGATCGTTTCGCCAGTTTCGCCGCCGGCCTCTTCGCCGGCCCGGTGACGATCGAATCCTTCGGCCGCGCCTGTTGCGTCCAGGTCAACTTCACCCCGCTCGGCGCGCGTCGTTTCTTCGGCCTGCCCATGAGCGCGCTGGCCGACCGCATGGTCGTCCTCGACGACGTGCTCGGCATCGAGGGCATCGCGCTGCGTGAACGGCTCGGCAACGCGCGGGACTGGAAGAGCCGTTTCACCATCGCACAGGCTTTCGTCGCCGCTCGCCTTGCCAATGCCCTGGAAACACCGCCCGAGATCGCCTGGGCCTATGACAGGATCATCCTTTCAGGCGGCCACACACGCATTGCCTGGCTTGCCGGGGAACTCGGCTGGAGCCGCAAGCACCTTGCCGGAAAATTCGCCGACGCCACCGGCATCGGTCCCAAAACCCTCTCACGCATCGTCCGGTTCAACCGGGCGCTCGGCCTGTCCCGGCGAAGCGCCGACGATTGGGCCGGCATAGCCGCCGATTGCGGCTATGCCGATCAGGCCCATCTGGTGCGCGAATTCCGTGCCCTGGCCGGCGAGACACCGACTGCGCTTGGCACGAGGTAACATTCCTTCAAGACGCGGCGGCCGCTTGCGAACAGAGTGGGTCATCAACCCAGATGAAGGAGATTTCCATGTCCATCGAACCACCGCGCCTTTACATCGCCCTGCGCTACCGCAATGCCGCGAAAATGATCGACTGGCTGTGCGACGCCTTCGGCTTCGCCGTGCGCGCCCGCTATGGCGAGGGCGACGTCATCCATCACGCCGAACTCGTTTTCGGATCCTCGATGATAATGCTGGGCAGCGTGCGCGACGACGACTATGGCAAGATGGTCGGCGAACTCGGAACAGGTGGCGGCAAGTCGGTCTACATCGCGGTCGAGAACGCCGATACCGCCTACGCCCGGGCGAAGACGGCCGGCGCCACGATCATCCAGGAATTGACCGACCGCGATTACGGCAGCCGCGAATTCATCTGCCGCGATCCGGAAGGCGGCGTCTGGTCTTTCGGGACGTATTGGCCGAAGGCGGGCGAGAAGGGCTGAGTTGTAGCGCCGTAAAATCACCGCGCCAGCCCGAAAATCGCGTCACAGTCGAGATGCGTTTCCAGTTCGGCCGCAATCTCGTCCAGCGCCCGCTCGACCTCTGCGCGATAATCGACGCCGCCTCCCCTGACGCCCAGGCTGTCCAGGTAGGCGGCGCGAAAATCGTCGGCGCCGAAAAGGCCATGCATGTAGGTGCCGATCACCTTGCCATCGGCCGACACAGCGCCGTCCTCGGCGCCGTTGATAATCGTCGTCGGTCGCGCGGTATCCGGCCCGGTGGTGCGGCCGAGATGGATTTCATAGCCTTCGAGTGGCAGGTCGAACGACACGGATCGCGCGCTGACATTGCGCACCGTTTTTTCCGGCTCCATCACCGTCTCGACGTCGAGCAGGCCGAGCCCTTCCGCCTCGGTGACGCTGCCTTCGATGCCGTCGGGATCGCGTACGATGCGGCCGAGCATCTGGTAGCCGCCGCAAATGCCGACGACATGGCCGCCGCGCCTGCGGTGCGCCGCAAGATCGCGGTCCCAGCCATTCTCGCGAAACTTGATGAGGTCGCCGATCGTCGATTTGGAACCGGGAATGACCACAAGCCCGGCATCTTGCGGCAGGGGCTTGCCCGGCGGCACGAACACCACTTCGACCTGCGGCTCGGCCTTGAGCGGGTCGAGATCGTCGAAATTGGCGATGCGGCCAAGCATCGGCACCGCCACCTTCAGCGCGCGCGCCTCGCCGGACGCCAGCCGCTCCAGCACCACCGAATCTTCAGAGGGCAGCCTTGCGGCCGCCTTCAGCCAGGGCACGACGCCAAAACAGCGCCAGCCGGTGAACTTGCCGATCGCCTTGATGCCGTCCTCGAACAGCGAGACGTCGCCGCGAAACTTGTTGATGAGGTAACCGGCGATCATCTCGCGGTCCCCTTCCGGCAGGATCAGATGCGTTCCGGCGACGGAGGCGATGACACCCCCGCGGTCGATATCGCCGACCATGATCACCGGCACGTTGGCGCGCGTGGCAAACCCCATATTGGCGATGTCACGGCTGCGCAGATTGATCTCGGCCGGCGAGCCGGCGCCTTCAACGATGACGAGATCGGCCCCCTCGCCGACTTTCGCCCAGGACTCCAGCACCGCGTCCATCAGCTGGCCCTTCAGCGCCTGGTAGTCGCGCGCCCGTGCTTCGCCGAACACCTTGCCCTGCACGATGACCTGCGCCCCGACATCCGTCTGCGGCTTGAGCAGAACCGGATTCATATGGACCGTCGGCGCCACCCCGCATGCGATCGCCTGCAGCCATTGTGCGCGCCCGATCTCGCCGCCACCACGATTATTGTCGCCGGGAATATCGGCCACGGCGGCATTGTTCGACATGTTCTGCGGCTTGAACGGCCGCACCTTCAGGCCGCGTTTTCTGGCGGCTCTGCAAAGCCCGGCGACCAGCACCGTCTTGCCGACATCCGACCCCGTGCCCTGCAGCATGATTGCCCTGGCCATCAGCCTCTGCCCTGCGTGACGGTTCCGGTGATGTTCGATTTCTGAGCCAGCGGCCCGCCGCGCCAGATGTAGAGCGCCAGCAGCGGCTCTTTGCCGGTACGCATGGCGTGGTTCACGTTGGACGCATGATGAACCACCTCGCCAGCCTCCCGTTTGGCAAAACTGCCCTCGCCCATGCGCCATTCCGTGCCGCCGGTCAGCGGAATGTAGATCTCCTCGGCGACGTGATGATGGTCGGGATAGACAATCTCCGGCCCAAGGATGAGCAGGCCGGCGGCAACCGCGTCATTGGCGAAATGACCGCGCGTGCCGAAGACCTCCAGCCAGCCGTAATTGTCGATGAAGGCCTTGCCGAAATCAGCCTCGGTGTAGGTCTGCCCCCAATGCAATTCGTTGCGTTGCCCCGCCAGCAACCGCATCAATGGTTTCGCGGCCGGCGGGGCCAATTCCACCGCGCGATCCAGATGGCGCACACAGGCGAGAGGACGCGGCTGCAGATTGCGGACGGCCATATTCCAATCAATGCGCGCCACGGCATCCGCGACCAGGGTGCTGTCGATGGATGCGAGATAGGCATGGAACTGTCCAAGCAGTTCATCGAATTTTGTCGTCACATCTCGCTCCGGACATGCATTGATGCACAGCCGCTCCGCAGGGGATCGGGTTGCGCGGCGGCATCATTGGTCTAGATTGGTGCGCGCGCATAGCCAAAAACGACAGGCCAGCGGGCTCGCTGGCCAGCATATAGGGAGCACGCCATGGACGCCGCGGTCGATGCGAGCACCAGCCAGTTCGAACTCAACGAAGAGCAGCGCGCCATTCAGGAGATGGCAAGGGCATTTGCCGCCGACCGGGTGGCGCCGAACGCGCTCGACTGGGATCGCAGGAAGCACTTTCCAGCCGACGTGATCCGCGAGACCGGTCCACTTGGTCTGGGCGGCATCTATGTGCGGGACGATTTCGGTGGATCCGCGCTCGGCAGGCTCGACGCCGTGCTGATCTTCGAGGCGCTCTCACATGCCGACCCGGGCTTTTCGTCCTTCATCTCGATCCACAACATGGTCGCCTCGATGATCGACCGCTTCGGCAATAACGAGCAGCGCCAGCGCTTCCTGCCGAGATTGACCTCGATGGAATGGCTGGCGAGCTATTGTCTGACCGAGCCGGGCTCCGGCTCCGACGCCGCCGCGTTGAAGACGCGCGCGGTGAAAAGCGGTGGCGACTATGTGCTGAACGGCGCCAAGCAGTTCATTTCCGGCGCCGGCGACAGCGATGTCTACGCCGTCATGGTGCGCACCGGCGCCGACGGCCCCAAGGGCATTTCCACCATCATCGTGCCGAAGGACGCGCCCGGCCTCTCCTTCGGCGCCAACGAGCACAAGATGGGCTGGCACATGCAGTCGACCCGCCAGGTCATCTTCGAGGACTGCAAGGTACCGGCGGAAAATCTTCTGTCCGGCGAAGGCGCCGGTTTCGGCATAGCCATGGCCGGTCTCGACGGCGGTCGGCTGAACATCGCGGCCTGCTCGCTGGGCGGCGGTCAGTCGGCCCTCGACAAGGCGCTCTCCTACACGGCCGAACGCAAGGCATTCGGCTCGACAATCAACCAGTTCCAGGCGCTGCAGTTCAGACTGGCCGACATGGAGACCGAACTGCAGGCAGCCCGCATCTTCCTTTACGCCGCCGCTTCCAAGCTCGACCGCAAGGCGGCGGACGCCGGAAAATGGTCGGCAATGGCCAAGCGCTTCGTCACCGACACCGGCTTCAACGTCGCCAACAACGCGCTGCAACTGCTCGGCGGCTACGGCTACCTGCACGATTACGGCATCGAGAAGCTGGTGCGCGACCTCAGGGTCCACCAGATCCTCGAAGGCACCAACGAGATCATGCGCGTCATCATCGCGCGCACGCTGATCGGGCGCTGAAGCCAGACATTTCCGGGAGACAGACAATGACGACAATCGCCTTCATCGGCCTGGGCAACATGGGCAATCCGATGGCCGCCAACCTGGTAAAGGCCGGGCATGCGGTGCACGGCTTCGACCTGGTGCCGGAGAATCTCACTGTAGCGCGCGAGCATGGCGTCGTCGTCATGGCCAATGCACCGGCAGCCGTCAAGGATGCCGACGTTGTCATCACCATGCTTCCCGCCGGCAAGCACGTGCTGTCGGTCTACGAAGACATCGCGCCGAAGGCGAAAAAGGGCGCGCTGTTCATCGATTCCTCGACCATCGACGTGGACTCGGCGCGCAAGGCGCATGCCGTCGCCGCGAAGCATGGCCTCAAGTCGATCGATGCGCCGGTCTCGGGCGGCACGGGTGGAGCGACGGCCGGCACGCTGACCTTCATGGCCGGCGGTTCAAACGATGCATTCGCCGCCGCCGAGCCGATCCTGAAGCCGATGGCCGGGCGCATCGTCCATTGCGGCGGCGACGGCGCCGGCCAGGCGGCAAAGATCTGCAACAACATGATCCTCGGCATTTCGATGATCGGCGTCGCCGAGGCCTTCGTGCTGGCTGAAAAACTCGGCCTGTCGCACCAGGCGCTGTTCGATGTCGCCTCGACCTCTTCGGGCCAATGCTGGTCCCTGACCACCTATTGCCCTGTGCCCGGCCCGGTGCCCACCTCGCCCGCTAACCGCGACTACAAGCCGGGCTTTGCCGCGGCGCTTATGCTGAAGGACCTGAAGCTGGCCCAGGAAGCGGCCCAAGGGTCCGGCGCCGTGACCCCGCTGGGCGCCGAGGCGGCACAGCTCTATGCGCTGTTCAACGCCCAAGGGCACGCGGGCGCCGATTTTTCAGGGATCATTAATTTCTTGCGCGGCGCTAATCCATAACTAGCTAATATAATTGAGTTTTTTCGCCTGCTCAGCGAGAAAATCGCCAAATTTAGATTTGCTTAAGCTCTCGATAACTCTGCGGTAACGATGTCCCTATAAAACAGATTGCGAGGCGGACATCGCAGCCGCCCGGCGCTCCGGATCAGGTCTCGCGTACCGGAGCCCGTAAGTTTCGCAAGTGCCTTGTAGCGAAACGCCATGCGTATCTGGCAAAGCCGCGTTCCCGATGGAGCGCGGTTTTTGCGTTTATGCGCCTGCTTGTCGGCGACCCGCCTATATCCCGATCGCCGCGCCCGGGATCGGCACATGATCCTCATTGGTCAGCACAACAGGCGCATCGACGCCGTCCACGCGCAGCACGAGCAGACGCATGTTCCATGTGCCGGCATTGCGAACCAGATGGGAAAACACGGTTCCCTTGCCCTTGGCACCGTGGACGGGAATGCTGAATTGCGCATCACCCGCTCCGTTCGCGTTGACGTTGAGATTGCCGCCGACCCAGAAATTGTCGGCCACATCGTCACCAATGGCCGCCTTCACCCTCGCATCGGCGCGGATGGCATCCATGGTCATGTGATAGGCATCGCTGCCTTTCAGCATGAAGGGAATG
>NZ_SCNN01000053.1 GCF_005503535.1 Mesorhizobium comanense
GTTCGGGTTGGCGCGCACATCGTCGTCCGGCCAGGAGACAAGGTGCCACTCGACGGCCGGGTTGCCGCCGGCGAGAGCGAAGTCAATCAAGCGCCGATCACCGGTGAAAGCGTTCCCGTATTCAAGGCAGAGGGCGACGTGGTCTTTGCCGGGACCATCAACGGCGAGGGTGTGCTTGAGATCGTGACCACCAAAGCAGCCAATGACACGACGCTCGCCCAGATCATCCGAATGGTCGGCTCGGCACAGAGCCGCCGCGCGCCCAGTGAGCAATGGGTGGAGAAGTTTGCGCGTGTCTACACGCCTGTGGTGATGGCACTCGCCGTTGCGATCTTCCTCGCTCCGGCCCTGTTCCTGGGCGGCGCATGGGACGTCTGGTTCTACCGGGCTCTCGTGCTACTCGTGATCGCTTGCCCCTGCGCCCTCGTGATTTCGACACCGGTGACGATCGTGGCGGCACTCGCCGGCGCGGCGAAGCAGGGCGTCCTGGTGAAGGGCGGCACACATCTCGAAACTCCCGCGCACCTCAAAGCCATTGCCATGGACAAGACTGGAACGCTCACCGAAGGAAGGCCGCAGGTCGTCGAGATCGTGCCGTTTGGAGGCCGCAGTGAAACAGACATCCTCGGCTTGGCCGCGGCCTTGGAGGCGCGCAGCGCGCATCCGATCGCCCACGCCATCCTGGTGAAAGCCGTCGAACTCAAGATTGCCGCCGAGCCTGCCGAGGCCGTCCAAGCCATCGTCGGCCGAGGCGTCACCGGTCGAGTGGCAGGCAGACAGGCTTGGCTCGGCTCGCGCCGCTACCTCGAGGAGCGCGGTATCACTTCGGATGGGGTTTTGCAGCAGGCCAATACGCTTTCGAGTGCCGGGCGCACCATGGTCGCGGTCGGCGATGGCCAGGACGTCTGGGGGCTCATCGCCGTTGCCGATGCTGTCCGACCGGAAGCGAAGGACATTGTTGCCGCACTTCACCGCGCCGGCATCAAGCACGTGGTGATGCTCACGGGGGACAATCGCGCGACGGCCGAGGCGATTGCGAAGCAGACGGGCATCGACGAGGTTCGGGCCGAACTGCTGCCTTGGCGACAAGGTGGCGGCGGTCGAGGATTTGGTGCGGCGATACGGATCTGTCGCAATGGTCGGCGATGGGGTCAACGATGCTCCCGCGATGGGGAGGGCCAATCTCGGCATCGCCATGGGCGCCATGGGCAGCGACGCCGCCATCGAAACGGCCGATGTGGCACTTATGTCGGACGACCTTTCGAAGCTGCCCTGGCTGGTTCGCCATTCGCGCGCGACGCTCGCGGTGATCCGGCAGAACGTTGCCTTCTCAATCGCCGTGAAGCTGCTGTTCACTGCACTGACAGTGATTGGTCTCGCTTCTCTGTGGGGCGCCATCGCGGCTGACGTCGGCGCATCGCTGCTGGTCGTTCTCAATGGCCTGCGCCTGCTCAATCGTGCTCAGACCAGCACTCAAAAGGGAGGCCCATCCGATGGCTTTGGCGTTTCGAGGCACCCGCGTCTGGCCCCCGCGATCACCGAGACGGCCCCGGCGTAACTGGTTCAGGCAGCGCCGGCACGATTTCGACCCAGCACAAATGCACTGGCCGCGGACAACGGCTGAACAATGAGGACTGATTGATCGTGGCATACCCTATGTTGATTCGACGAACTGCATTGGCCGGTGGTGCCTTGGCTGCCGCCGTTGCGGTCGATTTTGTCACGAAATGGCTTATGGTCAACATCGTGATGGTGCCGCCGCGCACGATCGAAATCGCGCCATTTTTCAATCTGACGCTCGGTTTCAACACGGGTGTCAGCTTCGGGATGTTCCGGGGGATCTTCCTCGATCGCCCGTTGGTGCTGGCCGGAATCCAGATGGTGATCGTGGCCTGGCTTGTCGTCTGGGCCATGAGAACGCCAAGGCGATCGGAGACGATCAGTCTCGGCCTGATCGGAGGTGGGGCGACGGGCAACGTGTTGGACCGGATACGTCAAGGTGCCGTGACCGATTTTCTCGATTTCTATGTCGGTAACTGGCACTGGCCGGCCTTCAACATGGCAGACGTCGTGATCGCCATCGGCGTTGTCCTGTTGATTACAGGCTCCCTTTGGCCGGCGCGGCCGACGGTCTCGGATCGTGGGCGGCCGAGCCGCGTGGCGTCCTAACGATGGAACCCATCGACGTATCGTTGCTTGGTTTGGCCACAGCCGCAATGGCTGGGGCCATCTCCTTCCTTTCACCCTGCGTGCTACCGCTCGTGCCGGGCTATCTGTCCTATGTCGCTGGCCGAGCGGGCGCTGGTGGAGCAGAGAGCCGCCAGTTCCATGTTATCGGACCAGCGCTCCTCTTTGTGCTCGGCTTCACCACCGTCTTTGTTCTGCTTGGGCTGAGTGCGATGGCCCTCGGCGGATTTCTGCAACGCTATCATATTGAAGCGAATCTGATCGGTGGCGCGCTGATCATTGTCCTCGGTCTCGCCATGACAGGACTGCTACGCTTGCCCGTCGCATTGATGGCTGATCGGCGCTGGCATGGCCCCAAGCAGATTGGAGGCCCCGTCGGAGCCTTCCTTCTTGGGATTGCCTTTGCCTTTGGATGGACGCCTTGCATTGGGCCGGTGCTCGCCTCGATCCTCACTGTCGCGGCGACCTCGTCGGGCAATGGAGCGGTGCTGCTCGGCGCTTATGGCCTCGGGCTCGGCGTCCCCTTTCTCTTGGCGGCGCTGTTTTTCGGCAGCGCGGCCGTATCTTTGAAACGTATGCGACGCGCCGGTGCAGCGCTCAACGTGGGCGCGGGGGCGGTGGTGGTAGGCGTCGGCATTCTGATGATGACAGGACGCCTGCAGGTGATCGCCATCTGGATGCTGACGACGTTTCCGGTGCTTGGGAGCATCGGATGAGGCGTGGGGCCGCATCTCAGCGCTTGGTCGGCGCCGCGGTTGACGGGCCGCGACCCGCCCTCAGGGCATTGGCGCACCGCTGGACAGCCTCCATCCTGCACGGCAACACCGTCATTTGCCCGTCGGCCGAATGCCGCCGTTTCCTGTCCTAAAGGCATTTGTATCTCCTAAAAGCCTTTGCATCGGAAGCACGCGGAGACATAGACGATGGAATTAGCACCCAGGGACCACTCAACCGCTCTCCCGCGCTCCTATTCCGCACGCCAGTGGTCGACGATCGGACTTGTTGGCGTAACACTTGTTCCGCTCGTTTTGGTACGATTCTTCGGAGTGGGCGGCGGCTCGGCCGCGACCATCGCGATCGTCACGGGCCTGGCGATCGTTGCCGCATCGTTCGCGCTCTCCTGGGGCGTCGAGGCGCTGGAAGGCGTGATGCCTCAAGGTGTTGCGCTCGCCATCCTGGCACTGATCGAGGTCGCTCCCGAATACACCTTCGAGGCCATCCTCGCCTACCGCCAACAGATCGAACTCGCGGCCGCCTCGATGACGGGTGCAAATCGGCTGCTGCTAGGCTTGGGCTGGCCTCTGATCCTGTTCACGGCCGCCATCGCTGCACGGGCGCGAGGCCAGCGCTACACAGCGATTGAGCTCTCCCGTGAGCAGGGGGTGCCCGTCTTCTTCCTCCTGATCGCGTCCGTCTATGCATTCGTCATCGTGATCAAGGGCACCCTGTCGCTCATTGACTCAGGAGTGCTGATCGCAATGTACGGGGCCTACATCTGGGTCATGCTGCGGAGACGCGAGCCAGAGCTGGAGGAAGGACACGAGGAGGCTGAAGAAGCGATCGGAATAGCGGCCACGACGAAGGGCATGGCGCCTGCTCGCAAGTGGACGGCCATCGGCTCATTCTTCGCGTTCGGCGCCTTCATTCTCTACGCCGGCGCCGAACCGTTTCTGGACGCGGTGCTTAAGGTTGCCGGTGGCCTGGGGATCAGCCAGTTCGCCCTCATCCAGTGGCTCGCGCCGTTCCTGTCCGAGTTTCCCGAAAGCCTGACAGCCTATATTTGGGCCGCAACGATCATCGCGGCTGCCATGGGACTTGGAACACTAATTTCTTCCAAGCTGAATCAGTGGACGCTGCTCATCGCCACGATCCCAATCGCCTACAGCTTGGGCGCGGGCCACTTGCAAGCGTTGCCGCTTGGCACGGTTGCGCGGGATGAGATTTTCCTAACCGCCGCGCAGTCGCTATTCGGCACGGTCCTCCTCCTAACCCTGCGCTTCGATCTTTGGAAGGCCTTCGCCCTGCTCGGCCTGTTCTTGATCCAGTTCTTTCTGCCGTTCGAAGCTGTTCACGTGACGCTTGCGTGGACCTACCTCGCGCTGACGCTCATCTATCTCGTCGTTTGCCGTAGACATGTTTGGGCCCTCCTCAGGGCATCCCGGTCGGCGATTGCGTTGGGCCGTTGAACGGCAAGGTATGGCGAACATGACTCTGTGCAAACTCTGCAGGACCGACAAAATTCCTCGTCGACATTATCGTCACATGGGACCGGCATGAAGGTGTCAACGGTTCGTTTCAACGAAAAGTGCGCGCTCGCGTCACCGCGTTGCGGTTCGCTCGACAGATTGGCCGCTCAGCCGCGCGCACGTTTTTCACTCATTCCAGTCGCTTGGCCTTAGCCGCCACTCGCCAATTGAAGGAGCCTGCATGACAAACGCTTGTACCCAAGGCGTCGATACCGGATTTGTAGCATTGGGCTACGCAAGAGTTGCCCTACTGGGCGTTGTCCAGGGGATCACCGAGCTGCTCCCGATCTCCTCGACGGCGCACATGCGGATCGTGCCTGCCTTGCTCGGTTGGCAAGATCCCGGCTCTGCCTTCTCCGCCGCCATGCAACTCGCAGCGCTGGCTGCCGTCATCAGCTATTTCTGGGGCGACGTGAGCCAGTTAGCCACAAATTCGGTGCGCGCCGTTGCGCATCGGAATTTCCGGGACCGACACTTCCGCTTTTCTCTTTGGATTATGGTTGCGACTATCCCGATCGGTGTGGCGGGCATGTCCTTGTCGGGCGTGCTGAACGCCTGCGGTTCGCCGTTGCGGTCCCTCACAGTGATTGGCTGGGCCTGCATCGTCATGGCCATCCTACTCGCGCTTGCGGAGATTTTTGCTCGCCACAGACGGACGCTAGAGGATGTATCTTTCATCGACGCATTGGGTGTGGGCGTCGCTCAGATCGGTGCCCTGATCCCTGGAGTGTCGCGCTCAGGATCCACCTTGACCGCTGCGCTAGCGCTCGGCTTTAAGCGAGAGGAGGCAGCGCGATTCTCATTCCTGCTCGGTTTGCCGGCAATAGCCTTGGCCGGGTTCAAGGAACTTTGGGAACTCCACAAAGTCCATCTGTCTCTCGACGGCTGGCTCATTCTTCTGGTTGGGCTTGTCGTAGCCTCGCTCTCGGCATTCTTCGCGATCTGGGGGCTGATGCGCGTGCTCGAGCGTTTTTCCGCCTGGCCGTTCGTGATATACCGAGGCGCTCTCGGTATCATTCTCCTATTGGCCATCGCCATGGGCAGGATCACCTAGTCCCGAGCGCTCCAGGAACTACGCGCGAGTGCGAATCAGCAATACGAAGCGGGGATGTTCTAGAGGACGCGCTCGAAGTAACGAGGGTGCTGTTTCTCTGCCTTTGCATTGCACCACTCTCAGCTTTACTGGAACTGATAGCTACCACAGCAATTGTTCCTCTAAGAGCATTAAACGAGTTCACGGTCTCTCACCCGCAAGTCATATTCGCTACCGCTTTACGTGATAGGTTCGAACCTCAGGCGTATCATCCAATGTGCCGCGAACATGTGGCGACCACCAAAAAATTCCGGTGCGTCTAACTTTGAAATGCCCTCGCACCAGATGTGCTTCCAGATCTGCATGGGAGTCCCCGGCGCGAGGAAATTCGCGAGAATGACGATCCAGGTGAAGCGTGATAGTTGAATAGTCAAGGAGCGGAAATGATCGCCGCTTGGCGCGTGCTGTGTTGAGTTTGCCTAGATCGCACGGCCCTTGTTTTGTTCCATTGCGGGTGTTGATGAGCATAAGAATACCCAGAAATAAACCGGCCTCTGCCATCGCTCCGGACCGCGACCTGTTGTTAAGCCAACCACTCAGGTATTTGCTCGGCAGTTTCGCTAAGTCTCCATAACGGGATAAATCAAACAATACTCGTTTTCGGGGTCGGAACAAGAGCAGTGCGAAATCGTACGCTAAGGGCGAACGGATCATGAACTCTTCTGTAGTGCTGCTATGCAGCATCCGATCCCTGTGGATTGCCCTCGCAGGGCACCAGTTTTGATTTCTTCGCCTGACCGACTCGACGACGCTCCCGGCACATTGGTCGTGGATGGAGTTGGGCGATGGGTAAACGGAGGCTTCTCAAGGTTCAGGATCGACAGAGACTTTTCGATATACCAACCGATGAGGACGGCCTCATCCGACACTATTCGTTGTCGTCGGCTGACAGGCTTGAGATTGGACTTCGCAGACGAGAACACAATCAGCTCGGATTTGCCGTTCAGCTCTGCCTGATGCGATATCCAGGCCGGGTGTTATCGACCGACGAAACTCCGCCTCGCGCAATGCTAAAGTACGTTGCTGAGCAGATTGGCGCCGACGCTGGAAAGTTTGCGCTCTATGCACGCCGTGAAGAAACGCGTCGCGATCACATTGCTCGCTTGATGGTTTATCTGGCCGCGCGGAGCGCGACGGGGCAAGACCGTAGAGCTGCGCTGCTAGCTGCAATTCAGGCGGCCGCGATCTCCGATGACGGTGGCGCGATAGCGAGTGCTACTGTCTCCATGTTTAGTGAACGCGGATCTCTTCTGCCGTCAATCGACACGATCGAACGGATCGGTCTTGCCGCCCGCGCCATTGCCCGTCGGCGGGCGGAGAGAGCGCTGATCGAAGAAATTTCGGTCGATACACTTCAATCATTGGATAAGCTGTTGGAGGTTGACCCGGCCATTGGCCAAACGCGCTTTCATTGGCTGCGATCAGCGCCGGATGCGCCAGGTGCTTCAAACTTGGTCGGGCTGACCGAACGGATCGCCTTCCTGCGCAAGCTAGAAATCGATCCGAAATTGCAGATGCGTATATCATCTGGACGGTGGGATCAGATGATCCGTGAGGGCAACGCCACACCGGCATGGCTGGCCAACGACTTCAATGCCAGCCGTCGACACGCGCTGATCGTGGCGCAGATTATCAAGCTCGGCCAGAAGCTCACTGACGATGCAGTGTCGATGTTCATCAAGTTGATAGGCCGGCTGTTCTCGCAAGCCAATAACCGCAAGAAGCAGCGGCACATGGACTGCAGGCCGGATACGGCCAAAGCGCTACGCATGTTCCTGGACACGATCACAGCCCTGCAGTCCGCGAACGATTATGGCCGCAACGCATTGGAGGTTCTCGATCAAGAAGTTGGATGGCACCGGTTGCTTCGGATGAAGCCTGAGCTTGAGTCGATGGTCGAGGACAACGAGGCGTCGCCTTTGACCTTGGCGGCCGAGCAATATGCGACCGTCAACAAGTACGCCGGTGCGTTCCTGCAGGCGTTCACATTCCGCTCAGCGCGCCGCCATGATCCCCTTCTTGCGGCGATTTCGCTGCTGAAACGGCTCTATGCCGAGAAGCGGCGGAGCCTTCCGGATCGCGTCCCGGTCACCCACCTCAGCCAAGCTGATCGACGGCTAATCCTCGGGCAGGAGAAGCCCGATCGCCGTCTCTATGAGATTGCTACGCTCGCCGCTTTGCGAGACCGCCTTAGATCCGCGGACATTTGGGTCGACGGCAGCCGATCTTTCCGACCGATCGACGAGCACCTGATGCCGCGGCCAACGTTCACAATCCTGAAAGATGAAGGTCGCCTCGGACTTGGTGTCCAAGAGGACGGTGCGGCGTGGCTTACCGAAGCGCGGCAGATGCTCGACTTCAACCTGAAGCGCCTGGCGCACAGGGCACGATCCGGGAAGCTCGACGGTGTTCGTCTCGAAGGTGGAACGCTTATCGTCACGCCGGCAGCTGGCGAAGTTCCCGCAGCAGCCGAGGACCTGAATGCCGAGATCAGCGAGCTCTATCCGTTGGTCGAGGTGCCAGATCTCTTGAGGGAGGTGCATGAATGGACCGGCTTTGCGGATTGCTTCACCCATGTTCGCACGGGTGACACTCCGAGGAATGTCTCGGCCATGCTGGCTGGCGTACTGGCCGATGCAACCAACCTTGGTCCGAAACGGATGGCCAGCGCGTCCAAAGGCATCAGCGCTCACCAGATCAGTTGGATGCGCACCTTCCATGCCCGGTCAGAAACCTACCGTGCGGCCCAGGCCTGCGTGACGGACGCACACACCCGCCATCCGCATTCTCGTCTTTGGGGCAATGGCACGACGTCATCATCTGATGGCCAATTCTTCCGAGCAAGCGACCGAGCCGCAAAGCGCGGAGATATCAATCTGCATTACGGCAGTGAGCCCGGATCGAAGTTCTACAGCCATCTGTCAGACCAGTACGGCTACTTCAGCATCTTGCCCATCAGCCCGACCGAAAGCGAGGCTGCCTTTGTGCTCGACGGACTATTCGATCAGGACACGATCCTCGACATCCAGGAACACTTCACCGATACAGGCGGCGCGAGCGATCACGTCTTTGGGCTATTCGCTCTAATCGGCAAGCGGTTCGCACCGCGATTGCGCAATCTCAAAGATCGGAAGTTCCACACGTTCGAGAAAGGCGATGCATACCCGGCGCTGTCGAACCACATCGGAGCGCCAATCAACACCACCCTGATCCTCGATCACTGGGACGATCTGCTTCATCTGGCGGCATCGATAACCACCCGTGCCGTCGTGCCCTCGACGATCTTGAAGAAGCTCTCTGCATCACCGAAGGAAAGCCAACTGGCCAAGGCTCTTCGGGAACTCGGCCGCATCGAGCGGTCGCTTTTCATGATTGAATGGTACTCGAGCTCGACACTGCGCCGGCGCTGCCAAGCCGGCCTCAACAAGGGGGAGGCAGCGCACAAACTCAAACGCGCAGTCTTCTTTCATGAGCGTGGCGAGCTCCGCGACCGGTCGTTCGAAAGTCAGGCATTCCGCGCATCGGGCCTCAATCTTGTCGTCAGCGCGATCGTCCACTGGAACACGGTCTATCTCGACCGCGCGGTCACAGAGCTCAAACGAGCGGGAAGGAACATCTCAGATACGCTATTGAAGCATATCTCGCCGCTGAGTTGGGAGCACATCAACCTGACAGGTATCTACACCTGGGACAGCGAGCAACATCTCCCGGAAGGCTTCAGGTCGCTTCGCCTCCCGGCAGGGCTACGCCGTGCCGCATAACGTTCCTGCTCCGTTCGACCTTAGCGTACGATTTCGCACTGCTCTTGTTCCGACCCCGTATTGCCAACAACGCCGCCATCGCCGCCGCGCAAACCATTTCACCAAGCCTGTATCGCATATCCACCGTCTCCTTTGCCCCGGGGCTCGATGGTCGTCGTGCTTACGCCGAGGACACCACGCCACATTCCAACGGCATCGCGCCCTTGCATTCAAATGCTAAGTTGAGTGAATGTTATTCACTTATGTTATATGTTGGGAGGTCTCATGAACTTTCGCCAAATCGAGGCTTTCAGGGCCGTCATGGCATGCGGAACAACCACCCGCGCGGCCGAGGTCCTACGCATTGCACAACCGGCGGTCAGCCGCCTCCTGTCGGATCTCGAACGAAGCACGAAGCTCAAGCTCTTCGACCGAGGCAAGGGTCGCATTCGACCAACCACCGAGGCGCATGCATTCTATGACGAGGTCCAGCGGAGCTTCATCGGCCTTGAGCGGCTGCGCTTTGCCGCCGACAATATTCGCAGCTTTTCCTCCGGGACATTAAGGGTGGCAAGTCTCCCGGTTCTGGGCAATGCCTTCTTGCCGCGCGCCGTCGGATCCTTCAGCCGCGACTTCCCCGACGTCTCGATCCTCCTTCACATCCGAAGTTCGGAGGCCGTCAAGGATCTGGTCGCTTCGGGTCAGTTCGAGATCGGCTTCGCGGCTGATGAAATCGACCGTGCAGGTGTTCACGCCAGGGTGATCGTTGCCCCCGAGGCCGTTTGCATCATGCCGCGCGGGCATCCCCTGGCAGCGCGCCTGATGGTCGGCCCGGCAGATCTTGCCGACGCCCGGTTTGTTTCTCTGGCCGCCGAAGACGCCGCGCGGGCGCGAATAGATCGCGTGTTCGTGGACGCGGGCGTCAGCCGCCGGATCGTCGTGGAAACC
>NZ_SCNN01000054.1 GCF_005503535.1 Mesorhizobium comanense
CGGGAATGGTCCCGATGCAACCGAAGGAGAACTACCATGGCCACCACGATCGCAAACCTCACCACCAAGGCCGACGGCTCGATGGAAGGCGTCTTTGCCACGCTCCGGGTCAACGCCCCGATCACCCTTATCCCGAACACCAACAAGTCGCGCGAGGACGCGCCCGACTACCGGATCGTCAACAAGCGCACGGGCTTCGAGATCGGAGCCGGCTGGCACCGCATCTCCCAGCGTTCGGGAGAGGAGTACCTCTCGGTCAAGCTGGAAGCCCCCGAGATCGGCGTGATCTTCGGCAATCTCGCTCCCGCCCCAGGTGGCGAGGAAAACAAGAAGGTCATCCTCTGGAACAACCCCCAGTGAGGCATCGGTGGCCTGCCCCCTCGAGGGGCCGGCTTCCCCGCCGGCAAAAAAAATAGGAGGCCACGATGAGCCGCTACACTATCACCGTCACCGGACAGGGCCGATCAGACCCCGACGCCGTCATCGGCTACGACCCACCGCTCCGGACCTATTTCCTGCAGGCGTTCCCGCACGAGGAGACCGACGACCCCGCGCTCTGGCTTGGCACCCACGATCATGCCTTCGAAACGCTTGGATATCTTCGCCACGCCGCCATCGCACACGGCTACGATTTCATGCCGCTGCCGCCCGAATTGGCCGCAAAGCTGGTCGACGACAAAGCGGCCGCCAGCGGGCGCCCGGAGCGGGACGGCATCCTCGGGGAACGGCTGAAACACCCCAACCAACCCAAGTAGGCAAACGCAAAAAAAGGGCCCGCGACGGATTGCTCCGTCGCGGGCCCTTTTTTTGCGCGTCGCAAAAGAGCCACGAACATCACCCGTCGCAGCATGCGACAGCGACTCCAAACCGCCGACTATTCCTTCGGGAGTTTGTGCTTATGAATGCGGATATAATCCTGCACGGCCTTTCGCAGCAGCTCGGTCATGCTGTGCCCGTTGCTGATCGCCAACAACTTGAACTGGCGCTGCTCCACGGCCGTCAGATAGTACCCGCAGCGAACCATTTCCTCCTCGCGAATCTTCTTGCCGGCGATGGGATCCTTTTTCTGACCCTGTCGCAGCAGCTTGCGAAAATCGGGCCCGACTGCCGGGGACGGCTTTGTCGGTGCCTGCACCTGTGGCGCAGCTTGCTCCTTGGTCCCTGATGTCTCGACCTTCGGTGTGATGAACATGCTCGGCAGCGCCGGCGGCTGCGTGGAAATCGCCTTCATCATGCGGGCTTTCTTGTCGTCACCGGGTTTCGGCGCGGTTTCTTCACTCATGCCGCATTCCTCGTGGCTTCGATGAAAGTTTGCAGAAGGTCGTCGAAGACTCCTTCGCTCTCGGCAACCGCCTTCGCATCGGGCACCGCGGGGCTGTAAAGGGTCTGCCCGGTCTGGAGGTCGCGATAGGCAACGCGGTTGTGCAGGACGTGTTCTGCAATCGGCGTGCCGTTGGCCTGGATGATGGCGCGCAGTTCCGTCAGGGCTCGCGCCCTGCCATCGATGATGGTCTGCTTGGTCAGCACGAATATCGCAGGCAGCGGTCTACCCCGGCTCTCGACCGCCAGCGGAATGTAGTGGTCGGTGATCTGGATGGCGGCGGTCACATCGTCGAGGGCAAAATAGACCGGCACGACGACAATATCGGCCGCGAAGAGTCCGGCCATGAGGTTGTCATTCGTGGTGCCTTCCGTATCGATCAAGACGACGGAGCGCTCACCGTTGTGAGTGGCTGCGGCGTCGAGGATTTCCTGCGGGGTCATCGCGCTTACCAGCTGGAGCCTGTCAGGACGATTGCCAGCTTCGCCCAGCATCTGGAACCAGCGGTTCATATTCTGCCGCCGGTCGCCGTCGATAAGAGTGACCGAATAGCCGCGATGCAGCGCGACGGATGCGAGGGTGCGCAGCAGCGTCGATTTGCCAGTGCCGCCCTTGGGGATCGCAGCGGAGATGATCATGGGGGGCCTCCTTCCGGGCGTTGTCTCCTTGTCTCCGTGTTAACATGGAAACAAGTCATCATGGACACATGGATTAATGTCACGGTCGAAACATGGTGACATAGTCAACGCGGCAGACCGGTTTGGCAACCCAGGCGCGCATCGTAAAGGCTCGATCACAGCCGCAATTTTTGCGCGCTGCTATCTTCAGTGAGGAGGAGATCCGGTGGGCCGATCCCCGCCTGCGAACCGCTCGGATGTCTCCATGTTAACATGGAGACAAGTCCTCACCGCATCATAGACACATCACAACAAATCACGATGGAAACATCACGACGTTGCGTACCGGCGGTCTGGAGTGAAAACTGGCTAGTTGGAGGAGGGGCGTCCGCGGCCGTTTTCACCGCCCTTCCCCTGTTTCTACTGGCAGGATAGCCTATTTTGTGATACACAAAAATAGGAGCGCGACCCTGGCGGGCCTTAGCGCCCGCAAGCGGGCTTGAGAGATGGATGCAGACGCCCAGAGAGCTGTGGTGAAGAGCGCGTCACGACGCTATGGCGAGGTGACGCACATCCGGTTTTCGGGTGACGAGCTGGCCGGCCTCAAAGCCATTGCTGAGCGGGACGGCGTAACTGTCAGCGAGGTGGTCCGGCGTCTGGTGCGGGCAGAGGCGGGGCACCTGCCTATCGCGACAGAGGCGTTGCGGCCGGCGATCGTGGACATGACCGATCAGCTGCGACGTGTCGGCGTCAATTTCAATCAAGCCGTGCGCGCCATGAACGACGGCCGCGTTGCCCATGATGAGGATCTTGAGCTGGCGTTGATCGCCGTGGGCGACCTTGTGCGGCAGTTTCGCGATGAACTGAAAACGATGACCGTCGAGTCTCGCAAGGCGAGGGAGGCCAGGCCATGAGCGGTCGTCTTGCTGGCTACGCGGCCGAAATCGAACGCTATCTGCGGGGCGCTGCCGGCGTGAAGCGTGAGGAGCTGGACGACGACAAGTCCGCGACGAGCGGCGGACCCCTCGGGCAAGGACAAGCCGGCTCGACGCTAGCTGGCGGCAGGAACGCCCCTCGTTGGTCGCAGGCAGGGACAGGAGTGGCAGGGAGCTCCGTCGCCAGCGGGGCTCCGAAGTCCACTGCAGCTGCTGGCTCACCCAAGGCCGCTAGCGCTCCGATCATGGTCTATGGCGCCACGCTCGCCGGTTTCCGGCCGGAAGAGGAGGAGGAAGACTGGAAGCGGCGCGGCGGCGGCGGCCGTGGTGCGGGTCGCGCGAGCGCTACAGGACGAGCGGCGCGGGTCGCCTTGCAGGCACGCGCCGTGGCGGCACGGGCAGGCTATGCGGCGGGTGCGCAGCCTGCTGTGTTCAAGGTCATGCCCAATCCGCCATCGACCAACGAAGCCGCCGGTCGGCTGCTTAATTACATCGGGAAGCGCGAGGACGAAAAAGGCGAGAAGCACGACATCGAGATTTTTGACGAGGACGGGCAGATCCTTGCGACAGGAGGCGCACGAAAAGCGTTCCTGGAGACGTTTTGCCAGACGTTCGAACCGCCCCTGGAAAACACCAATTTTCTGGAGGTTCGTTTCAAGCTCGCCGGCGGGGTCACCGACGCCGCCTTGAGCGAGGCGTTGAACAAGGCCCTCGGCGCAAAGCCGTTCATCTATGCACAGGACGGGCAGACGGTGGAGGCTTACGCACACACCGATGAGCGGGCGGGGCCGCTCGCCAAGGTGCTTGCGGGCGGTCGGGAGAATTCGCGCAGCAAGGCGCTCGACAAGATCGAGGTGCACTTGTCCGAGGCCATGGGCGCCGCTGGCGTGGTCGCCAAGGCAGAGGTAACTGTGGCCGTGAGCCGTGAACCCAAAGCGAAATATTTCCTGCAGAAGTTCATCCGCACCCACAACCAGGTCCGCAACGCAAATGGCGAGCCTGTGCCTGGGGCGAAGAATGCCACCAAGGCGGCGGCTTCTGTCTACGAACAATGGCGCCCGCAGTTTTCGGGGCGTGAACGCCGCAATGCCTATCACCTGCTTTTCTCGGCAAAGGCCGGCACCGATGCCAACGCCGTCATGGCTGCGGCACGCGCCGTGATGGAGGAGCGAGCGCCAGGATACAAGTTCGTCCTGGCGCATCACAAGGACACCAAGCACGTCCATATCCATGCCATGGTGCAGGCACGGTCAGCCGACGGCGAGCGCCTGAAATTCTACAAGCCAGATCTGGTCGCCTGGCGCGAGACCCTTGCGGAAAAAGCACGCGAGAACGGCATTGCCATGGTGGCGACGCGGCGCATGGATCATGCGATGACGCGACCATTCACGAAGGAGCATGCCGGAGCTTACGGCCGCGCCCAGAGCGATCCGCGCTACCAGGTCAGCGCCAGGACGATCGAGCGAGTGGAGGCCAAGCGGCAACGCCGTATCGATGGACAATCCCTTGTCGTGAACGGCGATGCAATCGCTGCCGCATGGCAAAAGACTGTGACGACGATGCGGACCGCGGGCGTAGTCGGTCAGGCTCTCACGGCAGCGGAGTCGATCGGCAACAATTTTCTGCAGTTCCGTCGCGATCGGGCAGGGGAGGGGCAGCCAGGTCCTGGCGCGGGTCGTGGGACTGATCAGTCGGGGCAGGAGTCTTTCCTGTCCCATCCCGGTATGAGAGAATTGAATGCACTGATAGGAGATTTGAACATGGCGCAAACCCCCTTGGAAATGCGGCGTCAGATGGCCCGCGTCAATCAGGCTCTCGACCACATGCGCGAGACGCTGCCGCCGTCGCATCAAGGACAGTTCGAACAGTATCGTGAAGAGGTCAACGACAAGATGCACGACCGTCTCGCGCGGCTGCAATTCGAGCGGCAGCAACAGCGTCGTGGTGGTGGCGAGCCGCTCCCCGAGCGCGAGGCGCGAGGGCGAGACCTTCCAACTCGCGACGATCCGCGCGAGCCAGAGCAGCCGCGCACAGGCACCGAGCAGGAAAAGGTGAAAGCCAACCAGAAGGATGCGAACAAACAGACGGCTCAGCAGGCTGAAGAGCAGGACCGCAAGACGCAGCGCTCGAACGATAACGATTATGAGCGCTGAGCAAGGGCCAACCTAGCGTCTGGCGCGGTGGTCAATCAAAACGCCGCATTCGTCACAGAATGATCAGGCTGCAGGGCAGTTGGACGAAGGCACGAAGTGGCTTCGTCGAAAGAAAACGAGATATAGCTCGGGCTGCCGTTGGCCGGTGCGGCACAAAACGCCGGACAAACCAGAATCAAATGTACTTGCGATAGTCGGAACTCACCTGTCCCTCGCTGATATATTTCAGCACTTCTCCGACCTTGCGCGCTGCCCTGATGGGGATTGGCAGCTTTTGGTTCATCTGGGTGGAATTCCAATTGATTTTGGTCAGCCCGAGAATCTCGTTCGCGATCTGGGCTACCGTGCTGTCGCTGGACTTATAGGGACAGATCAACAGAGGCTTTGGATCATACATACCGGGGTAGGTCCCGTAGTAAGGAATGCTGCCGTTTGTGTAGAGCAGCCCTTTACCATCGAGTTCCACGAACGTGCCGCGCATAACAGGGTAGTTGCCATCGCGAAAAACCTTCACAAACGACGATTCCTGCACCCAGACCAAATCGCGCAGCTCGGTCCCTACCTCGTCGAGAGCTTCAAAAATCCCGTCGGCCTCTTCGTCGCGAAACTTTGATGTTTTTAGAACGATGACGCGCGCCGGATAATTCATATGATGCTTTTTGTACGCAGCGAGCGCGTCGGCGATGAGTGACTTTGCATCGTCTTGCGTGAGGTAAGGATGCCTTCCCCGACTCTCGGTTTGTGCGCCCTTTCCTTTGAGAATGAACCCCCTGCCTCGCTCGTCGAACATTTGAGCAGCGCTCGTAAAAAGCTGCTGGCCACCAGCCTCGCGGTAGAAGCTGACGCCGATGTAGCAGGCGGAGAACTCGCCTTCTTGCGGAGCCCGGCGCCATGGAACGCGCCCTGATCCTTTGTAGTAGAGGGTGGTGAGCAGATTCCATGTTCGTCCCGCTTGGTCCTGTATCTGACGGGCACTGCTCTCCTTGATCTTGAGAGGAATGACGGCCCGCTCGTCGAGCACATCTTCCCACACGATCTGAATGGGAAACCGGAAGTGCATCGCTTTCGCTTTGAGCAAGCCGCGGAAGTTAGGGGCATCCGAGCCTCCGCTATCCTCCTGCTCCACAGTAGCGTCGGAATCGACCTTGGCGTTCCAGACGCGCTCGATGAGTTCTACGGGAAGAGCGATGATCGCGACGTCGGGCCGACTGCTGCCCTCGTCGAGGGCCTGCAGCTGCTGGATGATCTCATCCACAGCCATCTCGACGGCTTTGCCGTGATGCGGCTCTTTCCTGATTCGCTCGATGCGTGCCTGCGGAATAGCCGCGACGGCGCCGTCGGGAATCTCGAACCGACATCGGAAAGGATTGCGATTGCCAAGGCCCGGAAAGGGCGGATGCATGTTGGGATGTTTTTCAGACTTCCCGGCAAACCCGACGCTGGCGGCATCAAGAAAGTTACGGGCATCTTCAATGGTCTTCTGGCTGCCGATGACCGCGATGTTGATCACGTCGCCAAAGGGCGTCTGCAGCGGACCGGCCTCGAAAAGTCCGAGGCGAGGATCGGGGTGTTGATGTTGGTTGCCAAATTCCAACAGGGGCTCCTCGAAGATCTTAGTTTCGAACTTCATGCGAACCTCAGCAGTTCTTGATTGCTCTCTTCGTCATCACTCGCCTTCTTCTGCGCACCCCAAACGTCTTCGGGCACCTTGGTGGGGAGCTTTACCGTCGGTGGATCACCAAATGTCAGGCGCGGATCAGTGCTGGCGATGGCGAAAAGATCGTCTGCATTGCGATCCGCTTCGGTGAGGAAACGATGCCACATGATGACTTGCCCCCGCAGCGATGCGCTCTTATCCAGCCGCTTCTTCCCCGCAAGAAGCGCGCTTGGGTAGGAGTGTGGAATGAAGCCGTTGGTGGTGAAGAAATAGGTTGGATTGATCACCAGGAACCACTGGTCGTAGAGGAGTTCGAACCGCGGGACGAACGCGTGGTGCCTCACAAACTCGACGCGAGCAGCGTCAAATTTGTTGCGAACGACATTGACGACGTCTGCCTCAGCCTTCTTCTTCGAGGCTTGGTAGTGATAGGCGCGGGACTCGTTCTCGACGCGAGCCCTGAAATAGAAAAGCCTGCCCTCTTTGTCCCACCCGAGGTCGGCTCGTATTTGATGCCGGAGAGTTTGGGCCAGCAGGAAAGCGAAATTGTTTCTCTCGTCGAGGTCCTGGTGGAACGCCAGATGTTCCACTTCAATAGCCTCCACCTGATCAAGGTCGACGATTTGATCGCACGATGAAGTTCGCGGATCGTGGAACGACCAGAATGCACTACCTTTGATCGCCCAATCAAATCGCGCAGGCTCCTCTGCCGCCAGCAGCATCGCCGTGGCTTGCTTTGCGGTGTATGCGGTAGTCGTCACAAACACCTCATCCGGAAGGGCCACAGGTAATATGTTGACGAGCGCTTCCTCACCGCCGCCAAGCGGTGGAACGAAGTAGCCGAAGCCGGTTTTGGGAATTGTAAGAGCAGCAAGCCTGTCGACAGCATTCGTGTCGAGCACATCCTGCTGTTTGTCGAAGCGCAACCGCCGCTCGCCCGGCCCCGTGCCTCCAAGGACTTCCTTCCAATAGTAACTCTCGTCACTTCTGCGGTAGAGAACAAGAATGATTGGCAGATTGGCACCGCGCCAGTACGCAAGGTCTTCGCTCCGTAAGAGATAGGCGAAGCCGTTCGCATCCTCCGACGTGTACGTGCTGGACTCGGTTGTCTTGACCTGAACCGCAATCATTCTGGCGGAGGGCTGCCCCTCTATCATCACTTCGGCGATGCCATCGATTCCCGCTTCGAGCCGCGAGCGCACGTCGAATTGGAATCCCATCGTGAGAAATCGCAATTGAACCGCAGTCTCGCCGATCTGGCCGAGGAGTTGATTCGGGGTGATAGTTTTTGCCATATTCGCACTATAGAACATTATGCGAACACGCCCCATGAGATTCTTGTTTTCGCCCGCTTTTCACAGGGCGGATAATTTGCGAGCCTGCTTACTGAGGCCTGTGCGGAAGCGCGTTCGCAGTAAACGGTCATACGCTACACCAATAAAATCGACATTGTGGATGTTGAAGCGGACACTGAGAGAACCGCTACCGTCACAGAGTGTCGTCACGCCTGTGAGCGGCTTCGTTGGCGTCAGGGACAAGAGTTATGTCGTCGAGCGGAACTAATCCTCGGACAGTGTAGCGGAGCTCTCATCGCGACGTCAGCGGCTGTTCAGACAAGAAGTGCTTTCCCCTTTGCGAACTCACGGACTGGGCACTTGGCGATCTCATTTCGCGAAGCGCGGTCTATGCGGGTTTTGCGCTTGAACTCGATTGAGACCTCGGCACTGCCCGAAACGCGCGGCAATGTCCTCCGCCGCAATGACGTGTGCGACAAGGTCACGGTAGACAATGACCTCTCCGCCGCATCGGAATGCTAGCCTACCCATCGACTACCTCAGGCAAAGTATCTTCGACGATGCTGAGATTTCGATCGAAAGTCTCGGTGTCGGATGCGTTGGCGCGCAGAGACCGCACCTTGTTCAGGATGGCCGCAACCGCCGCTTCTTTGTCGGGCGCTATGCATGTTGTCACTGCTTTGGCCGCCAAAGCGGTAAAATCTATGGCGGCATAAGCTGGTACGGCTGTAGCGTCTGTTGCTTTCAGCCGGTCTTTTGTCATTGCGCGCCGGCTTGGAGGCGGTGCTATGCGGCCTGCTTTTGCGGCAAATGTCGCGCCGCGCCGGAGGCGGGCCTGCAGGAGACCGGAGCGGTACGCCGGCGCTGTCGGGACAATCGTCGAGACAACAGGAGATGGAACGACCGCAGAAGCTTCCAATGCGGGGCTTTTGGTGCGCGAAGCGTCGGTAGAGGCGGGCAGGGGCATGAACGCGCGTTTGGCTAGCTGACCGTCGGTGAAATAGAAATTGCGGGTGCCGAGGATCGGCAGTTCGCCGCGAGGCAATATGATGACCTTGTTCTTGTCGAGCGTGCGGATTTCATCTGGCCGCATCAGCGGCCGCCGCACTTCCTTGCGGTGCTCCGAACGCGTGTAGTAAGTGTCGAACAACGTTGCCTTGGTGCGCGTCACGTCCTTTTGCACGTCCGACGTTTCGCCGAGCTGCTCGGAAACGTAGCGCAGATCGTCGGCGTCCTGCGCGCCGAAAAAGATCTGCACGCGGGCAGCGTTGATGAGCGTCTTGCGCCCTTCCTGGCGATAAATCTCGTCTACGGCCTTCAGTGACTGCACGAAAAACCACATGGAAACGCCGTTGCCGCCAAGCACGCTCGCCATTTCGGTCACGTTCTCGAGCTTGCCAAGGTTCTGAAACTCGTCGAGCAGCACAAGCACTGGATGCTCGTCCGGACGCGGCATAGTTTCCGACATGAAGTTCATCATCTGCGTGATCAGGACGTTGAACAACGGTCCAAGCGACGTGATCTGCTCGCGCCGTACGTCGAGATAGAGAGAAATCCGCTCGCGCTTGAGTTTGCGAATATCGAACGTGCTGCGCGAGGTAGCTCGCATCAGGCGCTCGTTGAGAAAGGGAGCCATGCCGGTCCGCACGCCGGCGTAGATTCCGGAAAACTGCCGCTCAGACATTTCGAAATATGGCAGCAGGGTTTGCAGCGTAAAATGCGAACATTCGCGGCGGCGCTCCTCGCGCAGAGAGCCGATGAACTCCAGGAGCGGCTGCTCGGCACCGTTCATAATCTCGAGGATTGTGGAGAAGGTCTTCTTCTCGTTCGGAATCGCAGGCGATTCCATGACGAAGGACGCGATGCCGGTAAAAAGGAGGCGGGCATCGTTGACCCAATAGGGATCCGCGTTCGAAGGGGGGCGCGGAAACAGAGCCGCAGCGATGTTGCGAAGGTCGATGTCGCGCTGTGCTGAGTCCAGCGAGATGAAGTCCATCGGATTGTAGCATGCGGTATTGCC
>NZ_SCNN01000055.1 GCF_005503535.1 Mesorhizobium comanense
ATAGGCCGCGTCTGGCTCTCTCCCGCTCAAGCGTCAGTGCAATGTTGGCGCGCAACGGGTTGTTGACCACGCCTCCGTCGTCTCGTTTCATAAATCGATGTAGTCGCACAAACCTGCCTTTTCGACCTGTCCTTTTTCGCGCGGATCATCCATAGTAAACTGTCAAATCTGCAGCGAGGAAAAGGCTATGACCATACTCAAATTCCTACTAGGGGGTGCCGTCGCCATCGCGGGCGCCGCAGCTCTTCCATCCCAATCGAAAGCTTCGGAATGGGGCTGTCAGGTCCTCCTATGTCTTTCCGGCGACTGGCAAGGCACCCCCTCGTGCCACCCGCCAATTTACAAGTTGATTGCGGCGATGGAAGCCCCGGGTTTTAATTGGCCGACCTGCCCGCAAGCCAACTCCAGCGCGGCGAGATTTGAGAAGTATGAGGATTGTCCGTCTGGCTGGCAAGCAGTTGGCAGTTCCGAATCCGATCGGCCGGGCTTAGGTCAAGAACGGAACATCTGCCGCATCGCGGCCGATAGGCTCTCCTTGCCCGTTGTTTTCAAAAACAGCGCCCTCGGCGGGCATCATGGAGAGGGATCCCGTTCGGTCCTAATCGAAATCGACGGTAAGGTGGTTGCGGCAACAATCCAGACCGCGGGAAACGATCGAGGGCATTCCCTTGGTAATGGCCCCACCTACTTCACCATCCCTCGACCGATGCGCGGAAAGCCCTGGTTCATCGAGTATGATGACGCGAACGGCGTGCGCCAGAAAAGCTGGTTCAATCTCAACATGCCCTAAGCCAGGCGATCGAGCAGGACGAGGCACTATCAGGGTCACAATTCTGGAGGTTTGTAGTGTTTAAGGTACTTCTCCTGTCCACTGTGATTTTGAACACAGGCGCTGTGTTGATGGCGGCTAGTCAGAGCGACAAGCCGCGATCAAACGTGGACAATCCTATGTGGCCCGCTTCACTGAAATGGGACTGCAAGACCGCAGCCAAAATCGTGTGTGAGCGTGATGGCAGTTGCTCCGTGGCTGAGGACCACACTCGATTTGTGCTGAACTACGGCAGCAACGAAGCTGAGTTTCCGGCCAGCAATGTCAGGATCAAACGCCACTATCAGCAGACCGTGCAGGGGAGCCCTTTGCAGCAGGAAGTTAAAGTTGAACTGGCCGACAATCGCGTTCTTTGGCTGACGGCCGTGGATGCCAGCCGCACTTATTCGCAAGCGTGGGTCGGCGCACTGAGCGAATTGAAGGGTGGCGCGGTACTGATGGAATCCGAGGGGGTCTATTGCTGGCCGCACAAGTGAGCGCGCCGAGAGGGGGGCGAGCGAAGGCCGATATGGTCCCACTTGGGACGCCGGCGGTGAAGGAGAGTTCAGAGTCTCCAGCAAAGTTGTAACCAGACAGGGAGGTGGTGTTAATTAACATCGATCTGTCGAAGCCGAGGCTTAGAGGAAGCCATAATGTTGCAGAACTGATCGGTTGTCTCTTGATTATAGTCAACAAGACTTTTAGTAAGCGCGATAAATACCTAGAAGCATTAAGAAATATTAAACTTTTACTGGTGAAAGTCGCATAATCTATCTTATGGAACTTGCCGGCAGTTTCAGAAGTGTTGCAATTCAGGCCGCGAGCCGTATCTGCGCATGGGCTTCCTTTCTTCCGGAGGAAGACTGCTTCGTCGACGCATTCGCAACGTTGAATGAGGTGGTTGCGGGCCGCGAAGCGGAGCTCCTCAATAGAGGAGCGTAGCGGCCCGTGAACACCGGCACGCTGGGGAAATTTCAACGAAGGTATGTTTCTCGTCGCAGTTTGAAGTTACCTTCGAGTCATGCCGTGTTTGAAGCTGCGCAATCCATCGCTGCCTCCGTCGTTGGCTGGCTGGGTCCTAACGGACCACCACGGCTGGCCGCGCTATTGGCCGACAATCTGGGTGGAAATGGCCATGCTCGCGCTTCCAGCCGAACCCAGCAGGTGCATCTCGGCGCTTTGGAGCGCTTTTATGTGTCGGCCGAGACGCAACTGGGAACGGATCGGCTGGATAGTGTCCTCGCAGCGGGCGACTTCAATGCTCTTGAGAATGTCTTGGCCGGCTTTCTCGGGAAGTTGCGCAATGATGGATTGATCTCCGGAGCAGACCGATCGGGTCCCTGGACGAACAGCACTGAGATTCGTCGGTGACATCATGCGGTTGCGCGGCAGATCGTCTGCCGCAGAGATCTCCGACATTGAGGCAGGGTTGCTACGCCTTGAGCGCCCGCCTGCCCGGCACGCCAAGCGTAATAGATATCTACCGCATATTCGGGCAGCACCGTGATGATCGCTACAACGGCGAGGATCAGCCCGGCTGAAATCTGCCCCTCCGCGGTTTCGGCCCCCCACGACAGCGTGAAGCCCGCTGAAAGGATCGCTGCACCGAAGACCGCCGCGTCGAGGATAGGGTCGGGTCGCCAGCCGACCGCCCGCAAAAGGATCGCCGGAACCATTGCAAGGATTGCAACTATGATTGAGATCCAGAGTTTTCGCACGCTCGGCTTTCCCTCAGATTTTGCTCGAACAGTTCCGCTCAAACCCGGAATCTGATCAGCACCCATGATGCTTCTCGCGCCGCGCACGACAGCTGACGTCCCGGACGTTCGCGATCCGCGCCGCTCAATAGTTACATCCTGTAGCCAGTACGGGATCAATGACTATATTCTCGATCGAAAACTTCATCTGACAGTGCGGCCTTGGAAGGCCAAATCCAATTTCATTGTGCCCCTTGTTCTGTAGTGGCTACAGGACGCGTGGTCCGCGGGGAGACTAGGGACTGAGTTCGAATCGCGACTGTAGAGAGAACTATGAAAACCGGTGTTGCAACGCGGTGGTGATCGGCGGAGGGCGGTCCGACGGGAATGATGTTGCGAAGGCGAGCTAGCGCTGGCGGGCGTCGATGTCACGATTGTTGAGGGGCGCCCGGCGCACAGCCGGTCAGGAACGGTGTCACAAAAGTATCTTTGTCCAGTCGTAAAATGATTTTGGTCAAATCGTAAACTGCTGGGATCGGAAGCCATTTCCGGTGTGCATTCCACGGAGGACGTCTTAATCACTGCGATAGGTCCGAGCTCCGACGATCCGCGGACGACTGGCCACACGCGAGTGTTCCGCTTCAAGGCGACGCCGCGCGGCTTTGGGCAATGCAGTTAATTCACTTTGGACTGGCAAGCCGGTCTGTTCCGGCCACCAAAAACGGAGAGGCATCCATGAACATCAAAAGCGCTCATTCTGCTCAAACCACCTTGCTCGGCTTTGCCGCTGCATTTCTGATCCTCGCCGCCGAGCCCCTTTCTGCCGAAGAGATCCAGTTTATTGTCACTTCGGATGTCCACTTTGGCATCACCCGCGCGGACTTCCAAGGCGGCAAGGATGTGAATGCCGAGGCCGTCAATAAAGTGATGGTCGGCAAAATGAACGCGTTGCCGGCGCTAACGTTGCCGACCGACTACGGCGTGAAATCCGGCGAAGAGATCGGTCCGATCGACTTCGTTGCGGTAACGGGCGACATCGCAAACCGCATGGAGGTCAATGATGGCACCGCCATCCAAAGCGCCGCCGCGTCGTGGGCGCAGTTCAAGACCGTTTTTGTTGATGGTTTGACCCTGAAGGACGAAGCAGGCAACAAGTCACAGTTGTTCGTCGTTCCGGGTAACCACGACGTGTCCAACGCTATCGGCTTCTACAAGAAGATGGAGCCTGCCACCGACGCGACGTCCATGGTGGAAATCTACAACATGGAGGTCAAGCCCGCTACCCCCATTACCACTAGCACCTACAACTATGCTACCGATCGGATCCACTACAGCCGCGACGTTGGCGGAATCCACTTCGTGTTTCTTAACGTTTGGCCGGATGCGGTTGAGCAGGCTTGGCTTGAAACCGACCTGAAAAATGTTCCTGCGACCACTCCCGTCGTACTATTTACTCACGACGGGCCTGTGTTGGAGGCCAAACATCTGACCAACCCCAACGGGGCCGGGGACATCAATGCCACGGATAAATTTGAAAATCTGTTGGTGAAAGCAAGCGAGACAACCGTCAAAGAACCGACTCTGACCGAACAGCAGACCTTCGTCGACTTTGTAAAAAAATATCCCAACATTGCGGCTTATTTTCACGGCAATACAAATCTGAGCCAGTATTACGACTATGCTGGTCCGGACAACAGCCTGGGCCTGCACGTCGTGCGCGTCGACTCTCCGATGAAGGGGGAGGTCTCCGCCAAGGACGAAACCAAGCTTTCATTTCAGCTTGTGACGCTCGACACAGCCAACCGCCTGATGACGGTGCGTGAAGCGCTGTGGAACGCCGACAAGTCGGCCTCCTCCCCCGTTGTGTTTGGTGCCTCTGTAACCTTCGCTCTGGCCCCCCGGCCAGTCGATTAGATGTTTCGTCTTCGGATCGGACGCGACCTGACCGCGACGTCCGGGTTTCGGTACAGACAGAGGCGTTACTCATGATGCGCAACACTGCCGGTCCCCTGACTAGCAGTGTTTTCCGCCGTCATCGGACATTGTTTTCGATGTGCCTGCCGTGTACCCGCGTCGTGAGTTCGTCGTGGCGCGGTGGTGGCGGGAGTTCCTCAAATCCCCTCATGCTCAGTCAGAATGACCGGGAACTTCGGCGAGGACTTTGATAATTCGCACGCGGCGACTTACCATTTCGCACTCGTTGATCATCCGGTTGAGTTCTTTCCTTAGCAGCGGTGCAATCCGGCTTTCAGCAGCGGTTAATTGATCGGTGACGATTCGGCTCACTTGTCCCCACCATGCTTCTGAATTGCGGCCGTGCCTCGTTAAGACAAGTGACGACCGCCTAAGCAGGGTGTACTGCGAAGGATGGTGCGCGGGACCTGCGACCATCGGCTTGCATGGACGCGCCGGCATCATGCTACGGAAGGCCAAAATTCAATTTTACAGTTCTGTAGCGGCAACAGGAGGTATGTGGTCCGCGCGCAGAGGTTCGAATCGCGACCGGAGGGAACGATTATTCCGATGTTGCGACGGGCGGCGGGGGTATGAGCCTGATCCGCTCGTTGCACGGCCTTAAAACGTAGTAGAGCAAAGCATGCCGGTGTCCAAAAAAAAACGAGTTGATTGTGTAGCGGCTACAGGACGTATCCTAGCGAACCTGTAGAAATACGGCGGAGCGTTTAGCGCTGGTAAGTTTCGCTAGGGTTACGCTGCTGAGGTGATGCCATGTTCAAACATATCTTAATCCCGACCGATGGCTCAAGCCTGGCGCAAGGGGCTCTTGCTCATGCTGTCGAGATCGCAAAAGAGATCGGGGCAAAGATCACGGTGGTTGCCATCTCTGATCCCTTTCACGCCTCGATCGTCGAACCGATGCGCGTAAAGGAGACTTTGGAGGCTCATGATCGGCTCGCCGAGAGTAGCGCAGCGACGATCCTAAGCCGTGCGAGCGCCGCTGCTGAAGCAGCTGGCGTGACCTGCAATACTGTCCATGTGTGCGCTGAGCCAGCTCACAGGGCGATTGTTGAAACGGCGCAAAAGGAAGGCTGCGATCTAATTATCATGGCCTTGAACCGGCATCGCGGCATTTCAGCAGTTCTGCATGAGAGCGAAACAGTGCTGGTCCTCAAACACTGCACGGTCGCGATGCTCATTGTTTAGCGCTTTTTGCAAGAAGCGGTTGGTCCGCGCAGCTACATGCAAGCTGCCTTGTCGGCGTCTTTAGCACAAGATCATGCGTAGGCACGATTGACGGCCATCACTTGACAAGCCGTGTCGCGAACTCTGCGCGGCCGGGCCGTCGTCGCCGAGGAATGTCGAGGGCGGAACGAAGAACAGGCTGCCCGTCGTCGCACGGCTGAAATCGAGCAGCCGGTCGTGTTTCCCGGCGGATCGCGACGAACATATTCTCAAGCATCCGCTCGATGTGCGTCGGCGAGCGCGCATAACCGATGAAATAGGTGCGAACTCGCCGAACGGCAGTTTGTCCCGCACGATCGAAGCGGCTACCCGGGTGCGGAGCAGTTTATAGACTACCTGCTTGATCTTCTTCTATCATCGACGATGCCGCCGCGTTACGCTGTCGGCAGATGGAAGCGGACGCCAAGCCCTCCCAACCGCGACGTCAGGAACTGAATGTCCTGGCCATAGATCGCGAGGATGTCGGAGGCGATGGCGAGGCCAAGCCCCGCCGACCCGCCTTTCTCGTCGTGCCGACGGCCCCGTTCGGTCAGGCGCGACAGATCGTCGGGGACGCCTCCCATGCCATCGTCGCCGACTTCGATCAAAAGACCCTGCTCCGTCCGCGTCGCGACCACTTCGACGCGTGTGGCCGCATGGCGTACGGCATTCTCCATCAGATTACCCAGCACCTCGTTGAGGTCATCGCGATCGACCGCGGCAGCCAATGCCGTCTCTCCGGTCACATCGATGACCACGATCTCGCCGGCGGGTGTCCGCTTCAGGATGCCTGCGATGGTCTCGGCGACGGCGACGACCGGCACCGGTGGCGTGCTGCCCATTTGATAGCGCTGCCGCACGCGCACGAGTTCGCGCTCGACGATCCTCCGCATGCGGATCGCCACGGCATCGATGTCGTCCGCGATCGCCCGCTCCCCGCGATCGCGCAAACGAGCGATGTCCGAAGCGAGGGCGGTGAGCGGGGTCTTGAGGCCGTGGGCGAGGTCGGCCGCGCGGTCCTGGGCGCGCTTGATGTCTATTTCCTGGTGTTCGAGCAGGCGGTTCAACTCGTCGACAAGCGGCCGTATCTCGCTCGGCACATCGCTGCCGAGACGCCTGCGGTGCCGGTCGCGCACGGCCTGAACTTCCGCGCCAATACCAGAGATCGGGCGCAGGCCAGCGCCCGACTGAATCCAGGCGCCGACGAGAAGCACCAGTCCGAGAAGAGCAAGGCCAGGCACCAAATCCCACGCAAAGCCAGAAGCCAGTTCATCGGATTCCGCGCGGTTGACCCCGACCGAGATCCGCACCGGCCGCCCACCTGACAGGATGATGCTTGTCTCGCGCAGCTTCAGAATTCCACTGTCCGGCGCCTCGACGTTGCTGGCAAGAGTTTGTCCCGGTGACAGGACGCCTTCAGCGAGCGGCAGCTCGGCGTCCCACAAGGAGCGAGATCGCAAGGACGTATGGCGCGTCTCGTCACGGACCTGCCAATAGAGGCCGGAATTGATATCTTGGAACCGTGGGTCCGTCGGGTCAAGCGCGAGGCGCAGCCCGCCGCCTGGCTGATCGACGCGGAGATTGCCGGCGAGCTGCCCGATATAACCATCGAGTTCTTGGGCGAGACGCCGGTCGAGATAACGGCCGAACAGGTCCATGAGTCCATAGGCCGCGAGCGACAGCGCCACCGCGATGCCCGCCAGCGCAAACAGGAACAACCGGACGCGGATGGAACTGCTGGGGCCGATCACGGGTTCGGAACGCCGGAAATGCAGTAGCCGAAGCCGCGGCGCGTTTCGATGAAATCGCCGCCGAGCTTGCGCCGTACACGGCCGACCAGGACCTCGACGGCGTTCGACTCGCGCTGGAAATGCTCCGCCTGCAGATGCTCCGACAGCTCCTGCTGGGGAACGACCCGGCCGGAATGGTGCATCAGATATTGGACAAGACGGTACTCCTGCGGGGTGAGCGAAACCGGAACGCCGCGGCGCGTCACCCGCATCTGGCGTGTGTCGAGCGATACCTCGCCGGACCGGAGCACGGTGTCGGCGTGACCGGCGTTGCGGCGCAGCACCGCCCGCAACCGCGCCAGCAACTCGTCCAGTTCGAATGGCTTTGGCAGATAGTCGTCAGCGCCGGCGTCGATGCCCTCGACACGTTCGCTCCAGGAGCCACGCGCGGTCAAAACCAGCACCGGGGTGCGGCGGCCAGCGTGGCGCCATCGTTTCAACACTGTCAGGCCGTCCATGCCGGGCAGGCCGAGGTCCAGCACGATGGCGGCGTAGTCCTCGGTGTCGCCCTTGAACCAGGCTTTCTCGCCGTCGCTCTCGGTGTCGACGAGGTAATCATGGGCACGCAGCGCGGTCGCGACGTCAGCCGCGATCCTGCGGTCGTCCTCAACGAGGAGGATGCGCATGGTCAATCCTCATCGATCTCGATGATGCGTCCGTCGCGACCATCGACCTTCACCTCACGCCGTCTCCCTCCCGACTGGAGGACATAGAATTCGTAGATCGGAATTTCCTTCTTATCCTTGAATTCGGTCTCAACGATGGCCCCCGGAACCGTGCGCTGAACGATCTCGATGATCTCCTTCAACGACTTGGTCGCGCCCCGCGCGCGATCCCGAAGCGCGCGGTCGGCATCCTCACGGTCATTGTCGTCGTCGTCCGCGCGCGTAGATACCGGCGCTGCAAGCACCCCGAAAGCCATGAGCAGGAAACGACGCCGATCCATCCGTGTCTTGTCGCCCGCTCAAGATGACAAAACACTGAAAGGCTCCGTCAGCGGTCCGTCATCGCGATCCTGTCAAACCCCGGCCAACCGCTTCGGCGGCCAAAGAGGCAATCGAAACGAAAGGACAGACCCATGCGCATCATTCTCGCCTCCCTCGCTGCGACCGCCACCCTCGCTCTGGCAAGCCCGGCCTTCGCCGACGACAGTTACCGCCACTGCGGAAACGTCGAACGCACGCAATGGATGAGCGTTTCAGAAATCTCGGCCAAAGCCGAAGCGAACGGCTTGACCGTCCGCGAGGTTGATCGGGACAATGGATGCTACGAGATCAAGGGCCTCGATGCAACGGGCCAGCGGGTCGAGGTCACCATGCACCCGGTCTCGGGCGAAGTGATCGAGACCGAGACCGAGACCGACGACTAACGGACCACCTCGGCCCAATCACGGGGGCGGCGCATGTACGCCGTCCCCGGTGGCGCCTCGACGCGGCAGACCCAAAACGCGGTGGTCAAGTCGGCTCGAATCCGTCAGGCTTCAGTTTGAGACGGCGAAAATCTTCGCCAATGCGCCGGCCGAGGGCGATGGTACTGTCGGTGAGCATCTTCTTGTGACCCGTGTCGACATCGCTCCAGGCGGTGACCGGAAGCGGCGGCCGCGATGTCCGCGTGCGGTCGAGGAGCCGCCGGTGCTGAACACCATCGACCGGATCCTTGACGCAGCGCTTGACGGCCATGGCTTGGCCTATCGATCATGCAACAAGCCGACAAGGCCGTGGGGGTACTTGCATTGTGCTTGTAGCTGCCCTGATGCGCATTGCCAGATTTTGCACTCGTATGGTGCGGCGGCGCTGCCCATCATCGTGGCTTGCTCCTTTGAAATATTCTTCCATTTGGCTGTGCGCTCAAAAGCCGTCGCTCGAGCTGACCGCAGCGCCATCTACCCACTCTCTCGATTCCTTAGCGGTTCTATAGAACCGCGTTGCGGTCACAGAGCCGACACAGAGGCGGCGCTATGCAGCGTCGCACGGCTCGTCAGTTTGTTCGTTTCCGCTCATGCTGCCGTAAAATTGCCATTGAGAGCGCCGTAGCACATTTCAACTTCGATAAGATCAGGGACTTTACTGCATATGCCGCCGAAGTCTGAGCTGACCGATCCGGACAATCCGGATTCCAAGGCCGATACGCTGCCTGGGCCCGATGCGCGCCTGCAGATGTTTGGCTTCTGGAGCCGCTACCAGCATTTTGCCATGCCCGTCGCAGGCGTGGTCATCGCGGCCATCACCGTGGTGGTGCTGCAGCGATTCCTGGTCGAGCTCTCGGTAGAACGTGTGCTGGAATCGGCGGGAAATATTCCCGGCAAGCACCTCTTGATCGCACTTGCGCTGACAGCCGTGAGTTTTGCCTCCGTCGCTTTCTATGATGTCGTGGCCGTGGAGACGATCGCACCCGGGCGTATC
>NZ_SCNN01000056.1 GCF_005503535.1 Mesorhizobium comanense
CAGAAATCGAATTTTCCTGAATATTCGCCGAGTGTACCCCCAACGGGGGTTGACCGCACAAAGCAGGCGGTCGTCTACAAAGGCGACATGAAACGGGAATGGCCCCGGATGCGGCAGATGGACAAGAACCCAGGCCGCCATCGCTTGACCGCCGACGCAACGCTGCCGGATCGCCGGGATGCTTGCCGCGCACCTCCCGGGTCATGTCGAATGCGTCGTCAATAGCTCGAACAGAAGCATGGCGCGTGAACCGCCTTGCTGGTCGGGATGGCGGCACAGCGTTTTCGAGATCGGAGCCGACTGGCAGCGAACTTCACGCCCCTCGGTAGCAATGCCTCGAAGGCACGATGGATGACCGTGCAAGCCAGGATGTTCGGCACGCTCGCACCCGCTTCAGATGCGAGATGGACAAGATAATCATCTTGCACAACGCCCTGCGGCTTCTTTGCGTGGGGCCGGTTTCGAAAGGGGCCGCTCCGGCCGCTCATACAAGTGGAGTTGGGGTCTCGGGGCCTGATAAAGCATATCGGATCGGACCTGCCGGGCCGTCGGCGGGATCGCGCCTACATCATCCTGGCAGCACCATACGCTCGTCCGGCGTCATGCGGGCTTCGGCCTGCCGGCGAATGTCGGGACGGGCATGGCGGAGCATGGCACACCAGTCTTCCACATTGTACGTGGTCGCTACGCTGCCCCTGGCCAGATCGTAAATGACGCACGGCTTGTTCGCCATGGCGAGCCGAAGCACGTTGACGGCCGTGCCGGGTGATGCGCCGTCCCAGACCATCATCCCAAAGTTGGCGCGCCGCGCCATCTCCCGGTCTTTGGCGGCTTGGACCCAGTATCCTCTGGCATCGTCAGGCGAAGGAACATGGTAGGCGGCCCAGTCGCCCAGATTATTGCGAGGTTCCTTGCCGGCATGGAAGACGCCGACATGCTCGTACTTGTAGCCCGCGAGCAGGCCTTGCGCCTCGGCATCGGCTCCCGACGCGTCGCCAATCAGCACGCCGTGCTCGGCAGCAACGATTGCGCCGATGCGAGTGATGGCGGGGTCCGGCAGCTCGAATATCTCGCGTGATCCACCTATGAATATCATCGACATCGTGGCTTTCCTTTCTCTCCAGCGTCCCCCGCCCCGCGCCGGCCTCCCTCTCCCTCTGGCCCTGCGCGAGGAATCGTCACCCGAAGGGCGAGACGGCGAAGCCGGCGCGGGGAGCGGCGGGACGCCGCGACTAGAGCCCGGCAGGCCGCAGGCCGGCGCGCCTAGGCCCTGCCGCTGCCGGAGACGCTACGCCCGTGGACTAGCGGCCTTCGGCCAGCCAGAGGCTCACGTCCTGGATCGAGCGCATCAGGATAGACGGGTTGTCTCGCGACGGGACAAAACCCCAGCTCTGCCAGTAGCGCTCGGCCTCGGCGTCGATCGCCCGCACCACCACCGCGCGGCCGGCGACAATGTCGGCGCCGGCGACGCAGCGACGAAGCGCGTCCTTGACCAGGCCGCTGCCGATGCCTTGTCCGGCATAGCGATGGTCGACGGCGAGTTGTCCAATCAGCAGGCAGGGGATCGGATCGGGCGGGCGTCCGGTGCGGATGGCGCGCGGTGCGCTGTTTGGCTGGATCACGCCCGGCGCAAGGCCGTAATAGCCGACGACTGTTCCCTCGTCGTGAACGTTCAGAACGCGGGTAAACCCGCGGGCCTGGTTCGTTCGCGCGAAGCCGGCCAGCCAAGCGTTGAGCGCCGGCTTGCCGCAATCGAAGCTGTCGAGGCGGTGCGCGTCGTCGAGGAGTTCGATGCCTGAAAGTGCCACCTAGCGATCCCAGGGCGGGGACCGACGCAGCCGCTCCGCCGCCTTCGGCGGGGGCGCGGCGGCAGGGGCTGAGATCGCCTGCATGAAAGCGTCATAGGCTTGCGGGGACACGCGGATGACGGTTTCATTGAGGATGGCCGCTTGCGCCTCGTGGAGTGCTGCGCGCCGCATGAACTCCGTGCGCGACAAGCCAAGCAGCTCCGCGCCGCGGTCGATGATGGTGAGATCATCATCGCGAAACCGCATCGAGACGGGTGTTTCCTTCCTCGTGACTGTGGTGGCCATGGCGCGCTCCTGTCCTGCGGACGTATATACGTTCATGTAACGCGGAACGCAATACACGTTTGCCTGGCGGGACGCTCCACCGCGTCGATAAGATCTTTGAAAGCGGAGGTTGCCGTGCTTCCCGCGCGCTTTGCTGCACGTCGCACCATCGAACCCGACCGCGCGGTCGGGTTCGATGGTGCGGTTGCGAGGAAAGCGGCGCTCACGCGCCGCCCTCCACGAACCGCCAGACGGGGATGCCGAGCCGACGGGCCTTGTCGGCAAGATTGTCGGTGATGCCGGAGCCGGGAAAGACGATCAGGCCGTAGGGCACCACCGAGAGAAGCTGGTCGTTGCGGCGGAATGGAGCCGCCTTGGCGTGTCGGTTCCAATCCGGCTTGAAGGCGATCTGGGTGATCTTCCGGTTCTCTGCCCAGCAGGCGGCGATGCGCTCAGCGCCGCGCGGGCTGCCGCCGTGAAGCAGCACCATGTCGGGATGCTTTTCGCGGGCCTTGTCGAGTGCGTCCCAGATCCGGTCGTGATCATTGCAGTCGAGACCGCCGGCAAAAGCAATCTTGGTGCCGGCCGGGACGAGCACCTCGGTTTCGGCGAGCCGGCGGGCGGCGAGGAAATCGCGGGAGTCGATCACCGCCGCAGTCATCGCCTGGTGGGAGACCTTGGAGCCGGTGCGCGGCCGCCATGCCGATCCGGTTTGTGCCTCGTAGAGGTCGGCGGCCTCGTCGCGCATGATTTCGAGCACGTTGCGGCGCTCGATATAGGTGATGCCCTCGGCCGTGAGCCGTTCCAGCTCGACCGACTTCACCTCCGAGCCGTCCTGCTCCTGCTGGCTCGAGCGCTGGGCCTCCTCGTTGCGATCGAGGCTGCGGGCGACGCGCTCGGCGGCACGGTGGAAGACGTTTGCGAAAGACCAGAGCAGGTCATCGAGATCGGGTTCGAGCCTGGTGTCGCCGAGCATGCCGGCAAAGGTCTCGACGATACCGGCAAGCCCGGTCCGGATCACTTCGTCGTCGGGAAGTGGGCGAGGATCAGGTTCGTCCTGATGCGGGCGATGGCCGTACATCTGCAGTTCGAGGATGACGCGGTCGGTCGGCGAGGAGGCGTGGTGGGGCTCGTAGCCGTCGTCGAAAGGAAGCTCGTAGGTCATGGCGTGTCTCCGTCGGTTGTGGCCGCGCCTATCGCGGCCTGACAGCGCTCCCCGACCGCTCCCCGGGCGCGGCCGCACCGAAGGCCGGAGCGCGAGCGGAGGACGGCGCAGCCGTTGCGGCCGGGACCGGGGGGTGTCAGGGGTCGCCTCTCAGGCAGGCCGCGGGCGCTGCCCCTCCGGCGGACCGCCGCCATGCCTAAAAGTCTTCCGGTGACGCCACCCCTGCCCGCCTGCCGGTCGGGGCTGTTCATCCGGGCGACAGGAAGCGACGGGCATCCTCCGGGACGAGCTGATCGCGAAGCCAGTCCGCGAGATGGGCCGGGCCGAGATGGCGCAGATCGTCGTTGAAGTCGCCGAGCTGCGGCCGCAACGTTAGGGTAAGGATCCCGGCCTCGCCTGCACGGCGGCTGAGACGCTCGATGCCGTGCCGGCCGGCAGCGTCGGCATCGGCCGCGATGTAGAGGCGACGGCAGCCGGGCGGCAAGATCAGGCCGGCAAGGTGATTGGCCGAGGTGGCGGCGGTCACCGGCAGCGCCGGCATCACAGTCCGGAGCGAGGCCATCGTCTCAAGACCTTCGCCGGCGACCGTCACCGGGACAGACGTGCCGGGCTCCAGGCCGAGCCAGATGCCGTTGCCCAGCAAGTGACCAAGAGAGCGGCGCGGATCGTCGAGTTGAGCCTTGCCATTGCCGTCCGGAGCGAGCCAGGTGCGCTGCAGGCCGGTGAGGTGTCCGTCCAGACTGGCGACGGCGGCGATCAATGCGGGCAGGGTCTGCGTCTCGCCGGTCACCAGATCGCGGTAGTAGCAGCCGGGGTGGAAGCGCAACGCGCGCTCACGGGCGGTCAAGAGGATGCCGCGGCCGGCCAGGTAGCGTTCGGCCAGCGTGCCGACGATCGGCTGGGATATGCCGAACAGCCGACGTGCCGCGTCAGGCGAGCCGCTTGTCGCGGCGGCTTGACCCTGCGCGCCAGTGGGCTGGGGCGGTGGCAGCGGCATGGAGAGAAACCGACGGGCTTCATCCGCGACCTCGCGGAAGTCGACCAGACCACAGCTCTGCTCGATGACGTCAAGCAGGTCGCCATGTTCCCCGCTTTGCTCATCGACCCACTTCCCCGCAGAGCCCTTGGCATTTGCTTTCAGCCGCACATGCATGGAGCGGCCGCGCGTGTTGCGGACATCACCGACGATCCAGTGGTTGCCGGAGCGATAACCGTTGGAGAGATATTCGCGGCACACCGCCTCGGCATGGTCACCAAGGCGGCGCGCCAGCTCGAAGGCCGAGCCGGTCATGATCGCCTCCATTCACGCTGCGGATGCGCGGTCGGTGACGCCGACCAGCGTGTGGCGATCGAGAAGCGAGGCGAGAATGGCGGAGCCTTGCCCGCCCGTCGGGATGAACAACCTGAGCTTCCAGGAGATGATTTCCGCGATCAGACCCAGAGCCTTCAAACGCGGCACCATCGCATCGGCGAAGCCGATCAGTTCGACGCGGTAGTCATTCATGACGCGGCTGCGGCGCAGGATCAGGCCGTCGGCGAGCTGCAATCCGATCCGTCCATCGACCAACCCCGCCCATGCCTCGTCCGGCGCGAGCGAAGGCACATTGTCGATACCGAGATTGCGTAACATGGTCGCCACCTGGGTTGGCGCGATGTGACGGCCGATGACGCGCTCGCCGGCATCGGTCTGGATCCGGTAGACCTGACAATCATGGTCCGGCAGCCGACGCCAGATCGGCAACAGCAGGCCGGTGACGATGTGGAAAGTGCTGGTGGTGAACTCCGGGACGGCGTCGACTTCTGCCTGCCACAGGTCGCAGAACAGTTTTCGGTCAGCCGGCTGCCAGTGGGTTTCGGCAAGCGCGTCGAGACCGAAACGCAGTTCGTCGGTCGGTCGCAGCAGGCGCACGCGGTGCTCGACCGTGCCGTCGTCGAGCATCAGGCTCGCCGCCGGCAGCCGTGTCGCCGCGCGGTTGGACCGCGTGTTGACCAGCAGGACCGATTGCGGCTCCGCGCGGGCGATTGCCAGCGCATCCGCCAGGCCGAGTGGCCTGATCCGGTCCTTGCGCGCGACTGTCAGCACATGCGACTGCGCGCCGGAGACCGGATGGGTATAGACGGCACGGCGATCGGTGACGACAATGCTCTCCGCCGTGATCGTCTCCAACCCCTTGTCGTAGGTGCCGGCGGCGATGGCGCCCTCCACCTTCGCCGTCATCAGCTGCTCGAACACCTCGAACAGCAGGTTCTGGGTCTCGATACGCAGCGCCAGCAGGCGGTTGAGCCAGGTCGTGATCGGCGGCAGCTCGTCGCGCAAACCGCCCTCGTCGGTGGTCAGCGACAGGCCGGTGACCGCCTCGAAGGTCGTGACCGAGCAACCTTCGATCTTGCCCTGGTGCAGAAGCATGTAGAACTGGCGCAGGGCGGCACGGGCATAGGGGCTTTCTAGATTGTCTTCAGACCGGAACAGCCCTGCCCCGCCGGTCTGGCGCTGGCCGCGGGTGATCGCACCCAGCGTGTCGAGGCGTCGTGCAATAGTGGACAGGAAGCGTTTTCCGGCCTTCACATTGGCGGCCATCGGCCTGAACAGTGGCGGCTGCGCCTGGTTGGTGCGGTGGGTCCGTCCGAGGCCTTGGATGGCGTTGTCAGCGCGCCAGCCGGCCTCGAGCAGATAGTGCTTGCGGAGCCTCTGGTTCTTCGCTCCTAGGTCGGCATGATAGGAGCGCCCTGTGCCACCGGCGTCGGAAAAGATCAGTACGCGCTTGTCGTCATCCATGAAACTCTGCGTCTCGGCGAGATTCGCCGAGCCCGGACGGTTCTCGACGGCAAGGCGGTCGATGCCGTCGCGGCCGGTCTTCCTGACGATGCGGCGCGAACGGCCGGTCACCTCGGCGACGGTGTCGGTGCCAAAGTGATGAAGTATCTGGTCGAGCGCGCTGCCGACAGGCGGCAGCGATGCGAGTTTTTCGATCATCTGGTCGCGCCGGCGAACGGCCTCCCGGCATTGAACGGGATTGCCGTCGACGTCATGGACGGGTCGCGAATAGACGTTGCCCTCGGCGTCCGAATATTCCTCGAACAGCTGCGTCGGGAAGGAATGCATCAGATACCCGCCGACGTATTCGCGCGGCGTGACGTCGACGTGCAGGTCAGACCATTCCTCGGTCGGGATCTCGGCCAGCCGGCGTTCCATTAGGGCCTCGCCCGTCGATACGATCTGCACGACGGCCGCGTGGCCGTCGGCGAGGTCGTGCCTGATGGCGCTGATCAGGGTCGGTGTCATCATCGAGGTGATGAGATGACTGAAGAAGCGCTGCTTGGTGCTCTCGAACGCCGAACGCGCCGCCGCCTTGGCGTTGCGGTTCAGCGTGCCTGTTTCGCTGGTGATGTTGGCCGCCTCGAGCGCGGCGTTCAAATTGTTGTGGATGACCTGGAATGCATCGGCATAGGCGTTGTAGATGCGGATCTGCTCCTCGGTCAGCGCGTGCTCGAGGAAGTCGTATTCGACGCCGTCATAGGAGAGCGAACGCGCCGTATAGAGGCCCAGCGATTTGAGATCGCGGGCAAGCACTTCCATGGCGGCGACACCGCCATCCTCGATGGCCGCGACGAATTCGGCACGGTTGGCGAACGGAAAATCCTCGCTGCCCCAGATGCCGAGACGCTGCGCATAGGCCAGGTTCTCGACCGCGGTCGCACCGGTCGCGGAGACGTAGACGACGCGCGCGTCGGGAAGGGCGTGCTGCAGCCGCAAGCCTGCCCTACCCTGCTGTGAAGGCGCAACATCGCCACGCTCGCTTTTTCCCCCGGCGGCATTGGCCATGGCGTGCGCTTCGTCGAAGACGATGACGCCACTAAAGTCCTTGCCGACCCAGTCGAGGATCTGGGCGATGCGGGATTTCCTGCCATCGCGTTCCTGCGAGCGGAGGGTGGCATAGGTGGTGAAAAGGATGCCTTCGGCAAGGCGGATAGGCGTGCCCTGCCGATAGCGCGAGAGCGGCTGGACGAGAAGACGTTCCTGGTCGAGTGCCGACCAGTCGCGCTGGGCGTCTTCCAAGAGCTTATCCGACTTGGAAATCCAGATCGCGCGCCGGCGACCCTGCAGCCAGTTGTCCAGGATGATACCGGCGACCTGCCGGCCCTTGCCGCAACCGGTCCCGTCACCCAGGAACCATCCGCGGCGGAAGCGGAGCACATTCTCGGCGCCTTCGGAGGCGGCCGAGACGACATCGCAGGTGTCGTCGACCGTCCACGTACCGGCGAGATGCCCGGAATGTGCCTCACCGGCATAGATCACACTTTCGATCTGAGCGTCGGACAGCAGGCCTTCGTCGATGATCGCATCCGGCAGGAGAGGTCGATAGGCAGGCTTCGGCGGCGCGACGGCGGCCATTGCGGCCGACTGGACCAGAGGCGTCGGATGCGGCTTGGCGCGCGGGATGTCGATCGACTGCAGCGCATAGGGCTCGTAGATCGTGTCGGTGAGCCTGCCGCCGTCCTCCGGCATCCAGTCGCGCAGTTCATAGGCAACCGGAACGGTAGGCTTGGCGTCTGGCACGACTGGTCGGCTGGGCTTTGCCCGGGCAACTTGACGGATCGGCCGGATTGTTTTGGCAGCAGACGCCACAGCTGCGGTGGTTGCGACTCTCGGCGCGGATTTCGCGGCCATCTGCATGGCGGCATTGCGCAGGATACCGTGAGACAGGGCGCCGATCGAATCCGGAAAGCCGCCCGATGCTCGGGGCGGTAGATCCGCGATCCAGGCGAGCAGCGTCTCGACGTCTTTGGCCTTGCCTAGCGCGGTGCCGAAACGCGATGGATCGGCGGCTGGTACCTTGTCGATGATCGTCAGGCGGGTTTCGGCCGTCGTGCCATGGCGGGCATAGACACGGCCGTCGATCGCTGCGGTGAAGACGACCCTGCCCTGCTGTTGGAGCCGCTCGAAGGCGGGTCGCCATTTGGGGTTTTCGGGAGAAAGCCCGGTACCGGTGATGGCGACCAGGCGGCCGCCGGAACGTAGGCGGGCAAAGGCCGAAGACAGGTGCCGCCATGCCGCATCGGCGACATGACCGTCGACATGGGCGCCGACGGTGAAGGGCGGGTTCATGAGGACGACGGAGGGCTGCACCGCCGCATCGAGATGATCGTCGACATGGGATGCGTCGTGCCGGGAGACGGGAACGCGCGGGAACAACAGGCCGAGCAGATCTGCGCGCGTCGCGGCTAGCTCGTTGAGGACGAGTGAAGCCCGGGCGATCTCGGCGTGGACTGCGAGCAGGCCAGTGCCGGCCGAGGGTTCGAGAACGAGATCCGAAGAGCAGATCGCGGCCGCGTGAGCGGTAACAAAAGCGAGTGGCAGCGGTGTCGACAGCTGCTGCATGGCCTGGCTCTCGTCGGAGCGGCGAGTGTGAGTGGGAACAAGTTCGGCGATGCGCGTCATCATCGCCAGCATTGCCTGGGGCGTGATCGACCGGGACAGGATCGCCGGCCCGAAGCGCCGCAGCAACAGAACCTGGGCGGTTTCGAGCGCCTCATAGGCGTCCTTCCAGACCCAGAAGCCTTGTGCATCGGTGCCGCCGAAACCGTCGGTCATGGCCGTGCGCAGTGCGGCGGTGGTGATGGTCTTTCCCTGTTCCAGAAAGGGCAAGAGCGACACTGCCGCCTGGTGAATCGCCTTGGCGGTGTTGATGGCGGCGGATGCCGCCGCGGCAAGGGGGGCGACCGTCCGGGCAACGGATGTGGTTGTGACAATGTTCATGGAGATATCCTTCGCGGGAGAGAGGCTCCGCCGCCGGCACTCTCTGCGCCCCGGCCGGGCCGCGATCCTCCCGGCCCCGCTCTCCCTCTCTGCGCTCAAGCGGGTTGCGCTGTTAGAGAGCCATGACTCAATGACCGGCGGGAGGTGCGGCGATCCGAAGCGATGGAGGTGATGCTGAGTTTCAGGATCGTAGATGCACCCAACCTACAGACGGTGCTGAGCGAGCGTATGAAATGGGGGCGGCCGCTGTGCCTGTTGAAGGAACCAAGATCGCCCGCATCGGCGACCAACATCAAGCGGATGGCGCTGGATGATCTCCTCTGTGATTCCTTTGAGCCCGCTACGAACTCTGCGGTCTTGGCGCGCTAAGAGCCTGAATCAAAAAGAATGGTTTGATATCAAGCTCTTGCGAGCCTGCGTGTGAGCAGGCGAATGTGGGCGACGTATATCCAGGCTTCTGCAGAAGCGATGGATTTCT
>NZ_SCNN01000057.1 GCF_005503535.1 Mesorhizobium comanense
GCGTCAGGACAAACTCATGTGGCAGGCGCAAGAGACCGTCCAATGAGCCCGGAGCGGTAAACGGCGGGTATTCCTTGATCGACACTATGGCGCCGAGCTTGGCTGCGTCCGGCCCGCGCAGTTCCAGCGCGGACTTACCGAAAAACAGCTGCCGCGTCGCCAGAACATCGCCAAGGGACATGCGCGGCAAAGGAATTTCCACGTCGCCGCCACCAGCGAGGATTTTCGCCAGAAATTCGGCGGCCTCGGAAAAGAAGCTGTCGCGGCGCTTCACGACACCGAGAAGACGCCCCCCATAAGCGGCGAAATCCTTGACCATGCCGTCGAGGATGTCATGCAGTTCGGCTATCGCCTCTTCGCGGGTTTCTTCGCCGGCAGTGCTGATGCGGAATGCATTGAGCGCCTTGTCCACCCATCCGACACGGCCGACCATCGGGCGCCGTATGACCGTCAGATACGCCTCGTTGACGAAAAGGTTTTTCGAGCCAAGCTCATCCATGTAACGGGCGTCGAGCTCGGCCACGAAAGGATTGTCAAAGTCGCCTTCGATCTCCGGCGTCACGTGGCGGCGGATGATCGTTGTGTAGACCGCAAAGCGAGAGGTCGAGAGATTGCGGAACGTGGTGTTGCGGTTGAACATTCGACTGTTCAACTCGGCCTGATCCATCGTCTGGAACGGCAGGCCACTAAGCTGGATGGCGCCGACCAGAAAGCCGCTCTTCGTCACGATCAAATTGTCATCGACGTGGCGAAGGTAGGGGATGTGCATCGCAGCGGGTTTTTCGCGGCGGCGCTCACGGCCAAATTTCAGGTCTGCATCGAGGCTCATGGCGAATAGCTCCTCGCCCCCCAGAAAGTGAGGTTCGCCACCGCTCCGCGTTTGGAGACGCGCCGCTCGAAAATATGAAAGATGTACGGATCGCGCTGGCACAGATATGCACTGACCAGATGCACCACGCCGAACACGCCAAGACCGAGCATGAAGCTGCTCGTGGCGATAAAGCCGATCACCGCCAGGATGCCGTTCAGTGCAAAAACTTCATAGCGCACGCCCCATTTCATAGGGGGGCGTGTCAGGGGCAGGCTGACCGGCTCGACATAGACTTCCTCGTCGTCCATGGCTCAGCTGCCTCCTGCCGTCGCGCGAACCGCGTCCACCAGCTGGGCAGCGCCGAAGATAAGAGCGATGCCAATGATGATGGAAAAAGCCATCATCCACGCCAGCCGTCCCGTCATGGCGAGGAAGCCGAGAAAACAGACCGCGATGATGGCAAATGAGCGCGCTATGTTGCCCTGCAGAACGCCGACGAACCATTCCAGCACGTTTTCGACTGGCGCCGCCGATTGGGCGTATGCGGTGGCTGGCGCCAGAGCTATTCCGACCGCCGAGGCCAAGGCCAGTTTCAGAGCAAATTTGCCTGCTTTCCTGTATTCCACCCTTGGCTCCTTTCAGTTGCCGAAATCCATGACATGACCCTCCTGCCAAGCGTCTCCGCTTGCTGGCGGACCGGCCGCGAGCATTTCGGATTTGGTCAGGACGGGCTTCGTCGCGACACCGCCGAACTTCCAGCGGTTGAGGATTTTCACGATGTATTCCGCGGTCTCCGGATTCACCGGAATGCCCTGCGCCTTGTAGACGCTGTTGGGCCCGGCGTTATATGCCGCCAGCATCAGCAGCGGATCCTGGAACTCGTCATAGAGTGACTTCAGATAGCGCAAGCCAGCCCGAACATTCGCCTGCGTATCGCAACGGTCGCTCACGCCGAGATCGGCCGCCGTCCCCGGCATCAACTGCATGATCCCAAGGGCTCCGGCCTTGGACGGACCCTGATTGGCGCCGAGATCGCTTTCAGCCCATGCGATCGCCTCGGCCAGATCGGCGTCGAAGCCTTCGTCCAGCGCGACTGAACGCACAAGTTCGGCGACTTCAGTACGGTTTCCGGTCTTGCACGCCCCAGGCCTCTGCGCCCCGACTGAGGTAAGGGCTTGCGCCGGCGTTGCAAAGGCGACCGCGACGCGGTCTGACGCCAGATCCCGGCCGTGCGCTTCCAAGGGCATTGTAGCGGCACACAGGGTGAGCAGAAGAGCTGTTCGAGTGTTCATACTGTCGCCAAAATTTAACACTTTACTATGGCTACACGCAGCCCTAGTAAAGTGTCAACACCATATGCACCGCAGGGACGGATTTCGATGAAACAGATTGCCCTTTGCACGGCTTTGCTGCTCCAGGGCACCGCGGCTTATGCTGCCGGCGCCGACGCTCCAAATGCCTTCGCGCAGCCGTCGGAACACTACCTGCTCCAGTTTGCCAAGCCGGGCGAGAAGGTGTTCGTCTATGAGCGCTACGATGCGAAAGGCGCGCTCTTTCAGCGCGACGCGGCGACCCTCAGTTCGCCGGTTAAGGCGTCGTCGGCGACCGAGCGCGTCATCAACGGCGTGGCCTATCGACTGCGCGGCCTCGCCGCCTGCCCAAATCCAAAGATTACCTACAAGACGCAGGCGTGGGACTGCACGAAGGCCGCGCAGGACTATGAAGAAGGAATCTACAACCATCGTGCTTCTGTCGTGCTTTGCAAAACGCTTGTGCTGCAGAGCAGGAAGGGGGAACCCGACGCCGTGTCGTGTTTTTCTCTCGTGGGTGCGGGCAATACAAACGACCCGTACAACGTCGCCTACGACGATGACGAAATGGTTTTCTTCGGCATGGCCGCAATCGGACGCAACAAGGACGGCAAGTCGCTGCGCCCCGATCTGGAGCACTCCGCCGACCTCGGTGGACAGTTCCAGGAATGAAACAGGCGCGCTTTGCAGTGCTGGCCGCTTTTGGTTTGTGCGCATCGGCACAGGCCCAGGGTGCATCCGAATCTGCCGCGCCAACGCCCTTCGCGGTATCGAAATCGGCTCAACTGCTGACCGGAGATACCTGGCGTGACGGCGACCACCTTTTCCGCCTCTATGGCGTGCAGTCATGTCTTCGCGGCACGTCGGCTGAACAGCGAAATGGGAACAAACTCGATTGCGGGAACATCTCGCTGGCGCATCTGGCAGCACTGTTCGATAGCGCGGCGGTGACATGCCAGCCAATCGGCTACGCCCTCGACAAGGCGGCCTTTGTCGTCTGCGGTGCGCAGCTGAATGGCGACACAATCGACGTCGGCACCGCGCTCATAGCGACCGGATACGCGTTTGCCGCAACGACAGCAAAGGGCAAAGCCGTCAATGAGAACTACCTCGTCGCGGAAATCAACGCTAAGATGAAACGTGCAGGTTTGTGGGGCACGACGTTTCAGCACCCTGTTCAGCTGCTGCTAAATAAGCGATCGGAGAGACAAGAATGAAGCACGACGATGAGGCGCACAAATATTACTATCCCGTGGAAGGACGCACCGACGGCGCAATCGGCGATGCTATCGCATTCATCGCGATCATCTTGGTGCCGGCGGGAATCTACGTGGCCTGGAATACCGTGGCCTCATGGATTTCAGCGCTCTTCTCCTAGGCCTGCAGTTTCGCGAAAGAACCGAGCAACGCGCGCAAATCGTCGACGTCAATCTCGCACCAGTCGTTCCCCAACAACCGACAGAAATAAGCTGCCTTCATTTTCATCTCAACGACATCGGCCACCGGCGCAGCGGCCGCGCGCCGACGCGCGATAACCTCTTCCGCCATGACCGAATCCAATCGCCGGCCGGTCAGGGTCGCGTCCGGCCCTTCTGCCCCCATCCATCGCTTGCCGAGACGTTCAACCATGGCGACTGCTTGACGATGCGCCGCGATCAGATTCGGGACCCCGTCGGCCTCTTCCACCACTCCGTTGTTACAGACCACTTGAATGGGCATCGATTGGCTCCACGCTCATGACAATTCGTAAATGATACCTCGGGAGGCGAGAAAAATAGGGATGGCTTCATCCCTCTGCTTCTCAGGCTCCCGAAGCCCTGGCTTCCCCTACTTTTCGCTCATGCGGTCGCGACCGATCCGGGCAGCTCAGTGCCTTGGCCGGCGGTTTGCGAAACATCTCCCCCGCAACAACCGTGTGCAGCCTCTCCAGCGGGTCACCAGTCATCGATCGTCTCCCGTGCCGGCCAAATCCAGTTAATAAAAGCGTTGATTGAGCACGAAGGCACGATAAGATACGAAGCCTAGCGAAGCGGAACGAAACTAGAGCCTATAAGTTGTTGTTTAAGAACGGAAAGTTATTTCTCCCTCCGCCCAGAGACGGGAGTGATTTCAAAGAATTATTCAAACGATTGGCGGCGGCGGGCGCGGGTCGACTACTGGGCAAAGACGGGTTTCCTGCCGGCCCATGGACGCCCGAGCTCCTTGCAGAGGCGATTTCACAGATTGATTCCAACCGGGTTGGGGTCGATCTACGAACGGTGCAGCTTTGGTTTCAAGAGAACGAGAAGGGTATTAGCACTGCCAACATTCGTTGGCTGGCGAGGATTCTCGGATGCGATGATCCGGTCGCAACTAGCGAATGGCAGATGGAGCTTAGTGCGGCGCAATCGCGGCTATCGATCAAGAGACGAGGATGGAAGAGAGCCGGAAGCAGCGTTGCACAGGAGATTCCAGATACGGCACTGACGGCGACCTTCGACGACGAGACAGACTCCCCAGCAGTGCTGACACGGGATACTGACCCCAAGGGGCCGAGCCGGCGTTTTAGTTTGGCGAGGAAATCGGAGGCGTTTTTTAGTCGCGGATCTCCCCTGAATTTACCGGCGTCGGTGTTTGCGGGTGTCACCGCTCTTGGGTTTTTGTCGTATCTTACGGGGATTCACAGCGTGACATATGGCCGGGCGGATGGCGTCGTCAAGCAGGTTGGGTTTCTTTGGACAGCGAATTGGACATTCGTCTTCATGGTATTTTTGCCACTGTTTTTTGCCTTCGTGACAGAGCTGGTGACCTTTTGGAAAGATGAAGGCCGCCCAAAGCTTGTAGCGCAGGGCGACAAGATGGAAAGCGACGATGCCTGGGCGCGCAGCGTACAAGCTTCTTCGTATTCATATTGGGCGGTTCTTTTGATTTGTGTGGTATTCGCCGGTCTTTTTCAGTGGATCGGCGTGTCTTTAATCCCGTTGCTCAAAGGTGGTGGCAGCTATGCGACGGACTGGGGCTCGTTAGCGATTGTGCGCCCTGAAGTTATATCGGTGCCGGAAGCGATCGTGTTCACGGGGCTCGCTTACCTATACATGTGCCTATGTTTTTATCTGTTCTTCGTAGGTCTAATTTTGCTTTATACAGTGATCCATGATCTTTGGAAAATTGGAAAAGCAGCGAGTAATTCGCCCGAGGTGGATTATCAATACGGCTTCCATGAAGCCAGCCTCAGGGTTATGCGTGCGATTTTTCGGTGTACTGTTTTGGGGCTTCTGATCGCCATAGTCATGAAGCTCCAGAGTGCTTACCTGACATCGCGTGGGGAGAATATTGTGGCGTGGTTGGTCGGCGATATGTCTTCCGCCTTCTATGGGCGAAATGATGTGACCGCCGTGATCAGCTACCGTAGGCCGACCCATTATAGTAGCCTTCTTATCGCTATTTCGACCTGTGCTGTATTTCTGTACGGCTCCATCCGTGTAGGTGTCGAACCTCGGTTTCGTATGTCTTTGTGGAAGATGTCAGCGATCGTAGCGTTACTCGTGGCTAGCTACTTGCTGATCGATGCATTTGCCGGCTTTTCGATCCTTCTGGGCGTTGGAGTGCTGTTCGCAATATATGGCTTGTTTGATCCAGGGTTGGGGCGACGGCAAGCGATTAAGTTGGGAAACAATCAGAGTGTATCATAGTTGGCTTGATCATTGGGATGAGCGGCGGGCGCGACGCGGTGAGGAAGGGAAGAAATCAACCGATTTCGCCCTTGACGCGGAACGCGCCTTTCCAGGTGCGGATAAGATAACAAGTATCGAGGAATTCTGTGCCCTTGCGGACCAAGCCGTGGCTGATCCAGCCTTTTTCGATGACCCGAATGTGAGTGTTCAGGGGTTTGAAAGGCTAGATGGGTGGCTCAAATTTCCATCGGACATATCTACTGATATCGAACAGAACAATGTCGTCTCGGCGAAAATCACAGAAAGCGGGTCGTTCGATCAGGCGATGGTGATTTTTCACCATTGGAATGCAAGCTCCCGGAATCGTCAGATTGCCAACTTCTTCTCCCAGCGTGGCACCACGGTTGTCGAGATCGCTATGCCTTATCACTTCGAACGCAGCCGTCCCGGCTCCGTGCACGCCGACTATATGCTTAGCCCTAGTCTCGGTCGAACGATCCAATCTGTAAGGCAAGCAGTGTTGGATGGGCGAAAACTCATACGTTGGTTGAAGATCGAAGGCTATCGAGAGATTTCGGTTCTCGGTATGAGCTTAGGCTCCTGGGTTGCGGGCCTTCTCGCGGCGCACGACTCGGCTGTGTCGAAAGCCTCGTTGTTTCTGACGGCGGGGAGTCTAGCGGATATGGTTTGGACGGGTCGCGCGACACGATTGATACGTGCTAGTCTCGAGCCAGCGATTAAAATGACCGAGCTCAGAAGGGCTTGGGGTCCACTTAACTTGGAGAATTACGCAGATAGTTTGGCACGGCCTGATCTCGGTCTTCACGTTGTGTTGGCTAAGAGAGACAAAGTGGTGTTGCCAGAGCTATCGGAGAGGTTCATGCAGAGGCTGAAGGACGCCGGAGCTAGGCCAAATATTTTGGAATTAAACTGTGGTCATTATTCGCTCGCCATGCCGCCATACATTTTGTTGGCCGGTTTGAGCTTAAAGCGGTTTCTGTCGCGTGCTGACAAGTCTGCCCGGCAAGCATGAGTTTGGCCGGCAGGGGCATGGAGCGGTCGCCGGCTGGGGCGTATTATAGGCCCGTTAGGAACACTCGTCAGGCGGCTAGGTGTCGGCTCCGCCAGGCGGGATCTTTTCGGAAAAGAGGAAGGTCGCTGGATCAAGTTTCAACGCCTTGGCGATCGCCGCAATCGTGTCCACGCTGATATTGCCGCTCGCGCGTTCCAGTTTCGTGAATGTCGCCTCCGCCACGCCGATTAGTTCGGCCATCTCATAGCGGTGCAAAGTACGTCGTTGTCGCTCAAAATCGATGATGTGCGCCAGCCGCTTGCGAATCGCATTGTCGTCCAACTGATGCGCCCATTCCGGAACTTTCTTGCCGCCGGCGAGCAGTGATGCAAAAGACAGTTGCAAGCCGTTTGCCATGATCTGCAGCGTCGTCAATGTGACATTATTTTTCTGACGCACAGTCTGAATGTAGGTTCGATAGGCCAGTTTTTCGCCCTCGGCGGTCCGAAACA
>NZ_SCNN01000058.1 GCF_005503535.1 Mesorhizobium comanense
AGAAATCCATCGCTTCTGCAGAAGCCTGGATATACGTCGCCCACATTCGCCTGCTCACACGCAGGCTCGCAAGAGCTTGATATCAAACCATTCTTTTTGATTCAGGCTCTCAGGGTGCGTGTCGACGGTTCTGGACGTCGCTGACAAAGCAAACCAGCCAATCAATGCAAGCCTCGTCAGCGATATGAGCAGGCGGAAAATGAGGCCGGCCGATCCGATCCTGATCCGGATATTCAAAGATGAGAGTGAGCTGGAGATCTGGAAACGCGATCGCTCCGGGCGCTACGCGCTCTTGAAGACGTTTCCGATGTGCCGCTGGTCCGGCAAACTTGGACCCAAAACCAAGAATGGTGATCGGCAAGCGCCAGAGGGATTCTACCAGGTCTCCGCGGGCATGCTAAACCCGAATTCGCAGTATTATCTCTCCTTCAACCTTGGTTACCCGAACAAGTTGGAGAGCGCCCTTGGCTATAGCGGCGAAGCGCTGATGGTTCATGGCGCCTGCTCATCATCAGGATGTTTCGCGCTCACGGATGCAGGTGTTGCCGAAATCTATCCGGTCGTCCGAGAAGCCATAAGGGGCGGCCAGACATCATTTCAGGTACAGGCTTTTCCATTCCGGATGACCCCGGGAAATATGGCAAAGAATCGAAACGACCCAAACTATAGCTTTTGGACGAACCTTAAGCAGGGCTACGACAATTTCGAAGTTACAGGCCGTCCGCCGAAGGTTTCCTACTGCGGTAGACGGTATGTCTTTGACGCGGATTTCGAAGGTGGCGATCCACGCGATCCGCTCGCTTCATGTCCACCGTTGCTAAATTCGGAAAATGGTGCTGTGGCCGCGCGAGACGATGCCGACGCACGCAAGACGGAAGCACTTCTCTCCTCGGGCACAATCGTCGAAGCTCATGCCTATGCAGATGGAGGCATGCACCCAAGCTTCCGGAAACTTCTAAAAAGCCGCGGCGCCGCGGCCCTTGCCAAAAAGGCGTCATTGGACGAAGTGCCCATTAGCAGGCCGGAAGCCGCGTTGGCGGACCCGCATAGTCCAGGCGAATGACGGTCGATTTTGCAGCTTTCAGCGGAATACCCGTGACCAAGCCCAGCCTTCGCACGACAAGCGAGGCAGCACATCCTTACTGCACGGCTCCGACTAACAAGGGCTGTGCGTCGCGGATCGAGACCCAGCGGCCGGTGTTATCGATCGCCTGCCGTTTCAAGAAAATATAGTCTGTCTCGTCCCACTGCCGCACCTTGTCGGTCAGGTTGTCCAGGAGGTAGTCGCCCTTGTCGGTGCGCACGGTGAGCACCGCGTGGCCCTCGCCGTCCGGTTTGCGCAGGACAGTGATCAGAAGATCGGCGAGAGACATTCCCATGCGGTTCAGTTCACGGCGTTTCTCGAGCACATAGTCCTCGCAGTCGCCAACGCCCTTGTCCGGATAGGCCCAGACCTCATCCTTGCCATAGGTGTCCAAGTCACTCATCGGCTTGACCGCGGCGTTGACCTTTGCGGTGACGCTGGTCAGTTTTCGCCACAGCGCGTCGGTCATGGTGGCGGGTGCGAGATTGCCGGGACGAATCGAGCACTCGGCCGGATTGGCCTTGCAGAAATCGTAGTGTCCGATCGGCTGAGAAGTGAGTCCGCCCGTTGCCATCGGATGGGCAGCAACCACTGGCGCCGCAGCCAACGCCGAAACGACCAGCCCGGCGGCGATCCCGATAGTCATATGCACGATCCGAGCCGCCGAAAATGAAATCATCGTCCCCGCTCGCCCCTGTTTGTTAACGAAATGTTAAGGGCGATTAACAGTGCGTGTCAATGATGAGGATCGCCAGATCAGCGGCATGGTTACTCACGTGACCGTGACAGCGACTATTGTGCAACAAATGCGCGCGGAAAGCCTAGATGTTTGATCCCAGGCTTTAATGGGCCAAGTTCTTCATGGGAGCGCCACAACGACAGAGGCGGTCCGTCGAGCGATACAGCAAGTCAAGACAGCCTGAGGACGCTGGCCAAGCGCTACGGGATCAACCAGAAGACGGTCGCGAAGTGGAAGAGGCGAGCTTCGGTCGCCGATCTGCCAACTGGTCCGAAGGAACCGAGATCGACGGTGCTCTCGATTGAGGAGGAGGCGGTCATTGTCGCTTTCCGCCGCTACACGCTGCTGCCGCTCGACGACTGCCTCTATGCGCTTCAGGCGACCATCCCGCACCTGACGCGATCTTCATTGCATCGCTGCCTGCAACGCCATGGCATCGGCCGGCTGCAGGATGTCGAGGGCGACAAACCGGCGAAGAGGAAATTCAAGAGCTACCCGATCGGCTACTTCCACATCGACATTGCCGAGGTCAGGACCGAGCAGGGCAAGCTGAACATGTTCGTCGCTATCGACCGCACCTCGAAGTTCGCCTTCGTCGAGTTGCATGAGAAGGCCCCACAGCCGTATCAAGAGACTTTCTACTGCGGTTGATCGCGGCCGTGCCCTACAAGATCCACACCGTGCTTACCGACAAGGTGCTGGAAATGGTTGGCGCGAAGTCGCTTGCCGACTCGTGCGCGAGCTCAGCTGGCCAGCCGCTCTGCTTCGACCCGGAAATCAACCGCCTCGCGGCGATTGAGTTCGCGAAGAACAGCGGACAGATTGACCAGACGCGGATTGCCGCGCGGACCGAACATGCGCATCAGGTTTTTGGGATCGATTGAGGCAGCTTCGGCAAGCTGCTCGAAACCGACAGTTGCATTGATGTAGTCGCGGATCAGCGCCTTGCCCGTATCTGGCTCCCCGGCTGTAAAGGCCTCCATCGCTTCTCCCAGAAGTGCGGCACGAAACTCGGGATCGCGCTCCGCGCGGCCCCTTCACGGTCTCCTTGAAACTGCGGGACAATGGCCAGCAAGCCGGCATCGCCCAGGCTCTCGAACGATGGGCGGATTACAAACGCCGCAAGAAGACGAAGGAGTGAGAGCAATGGCCAGCAACTACCGCGACACCTTGGCGATGAATGAGGCGGGAGAACGGCTGACCGCAGGCGGTATCCGGATGCGCGAATCTTCCTATCCGGAGGATCCGGCCATATCGGCGCTGCTGGCACTGACTGAATCCCAAGTCGCCCAGGATATCCGCATTTCGCTAAGCGTGTCCCCACGACGCATCGATATGGAGGAACGGCCGCGAAACACGTGCGAAAACGGAACGGAAAGCGCCGCCTCGGTTCAGCCGAAGCCAGGCGAACTCTGGCTTACGTCAGCCAGTCAAATGCCCAGGGCGGTGGGATGTTTTCGCGCTGCCGGATTTGATGTTACCCCTATCCAGTCGACTATCGAACGCGTGGCACAGCAGATATCAAGCGCCCGACCGGTTCGATCGCCGTCGGCTTGGCCGCCACCGATCTTGCCGCACATGAATGGTTCGGACTGCTGACTTACCGCATGGTCGGCCTGACGGCTAAGCTGTGTCCTCCCGACCATTTACGATAGTCACTCCTGGTGAGAAAGGTCTGGTTGTGGGACCTTGGAAATGAGCGTTAGCACGTCGATGAAAATACCGAATGTTCACCGTTATACTCGATTTCGGAGGAAGATGCCGGCCGGCATGTGCATTGTGGCCTTTGCTGGTTACGCGGCAACGGGCTGCGAGAGCCCGCTGCCGCCGGAGGGGAACACGATGACTGACTAAAGTGTTCCGGCCCCGTGCTTTCCCGTGCGGCGGCTCGGGGGTGTTTGAAACCGCCGCACCGGAAAAGTCGAATAGTGGTCAACCCTTGCCGACAGGCAGCGCGACGAAGCGGTTGCTGTCGTCGTGGGTGATCTGCATCAGCACCGACTTGCGACCGGATTTGACCGCATCGGCCATGGCCTTGGAAACGTCGTCGGTGTTGGTCACCGCCGCGGAATTCACGGCGGTGATGACATCGCCCGGCTGGATGCCGCGGTCGGCGGCATCGCTGTCGGGATCGACATCAGTCACCACAAGTCCCTTGCCGTTGTCGGACTTAGTCACGGTGAGACCGAGATCGGCTAGTGAATCGTGCCCTGCCGGAGCGGCAGGCTGCTGATCGGCCGAGGCCTGCTTGTCGGTGTTGGGCAGTTTGCCGAGATCGATCTTGATCGTCTGGCTCTTGCCGTCACGCCACACCGTGACGTCGACCGGTTTGCCGGGCGAATAGGTGCCGATCAGGCGGGCGAGTTCCTTCGGAGACCCGACGCCCTTGCCGTCCACCTGGGTGATGACGTCACCGGCTGATATACCGGCCTTCTTGCCGGGGCCACCGTCCTGGGCGCTGGAAACCAGCGCACCCTTGTCGGACTTCAGGCCGAGCGATTCGGCGATGTCGGAGGTGACCGGCTGAATTTCGACGCCAAGCCAGCCGCGCTGCACGGAGCCGTTCTTCATCAGCTCCTGCACGACCCCCTTTGCCGTCGAGGCAGGAATGTCGAAGGCGATGCCGACGCTGCCGCCCGAGGGCGAGAAGATGGCGGTGTTGATGCCGACGACCTGGCCGTTGAGATTGAAGGTCGGGCCACCCGAACTGCCGCGGTTCACCGAGGCGTCGATCTGAAGGAAGTCGTCATAGGGGCCGGCGCCGATATCGCGGCCACGGGCCGAGACGATGCCGGCCGTAACCGTTCCGCCGAGGCCGAACGGATTGCCGACGGCCACGACCCAGTCGCCAACGCGAACCTTGGAATCGTCGGCGAAGTTGACATAGGTGAACTTGCCGTCGCTGTCGACCTTCAGTACGGCAAGATCGGTGCGCGGGTCGGTGCCGACGAGCTTGGCGTCGAGCTCCTTGCCGTCGTTCATCACGACGGTGAACGATGAACCTTCGGAGACGACATGGTTGTTGGTGACGAGATAACCATCATCGGAGATGAAGAAGCCGGACCCCTGCGCCTCGGGGCGGGGCTGATCGTTGTTGCGATCGCGATCTCCAAAACGACGGTTGCCGCCCTGACCACCCTGATCGCCGAAGCCGCGGAATTCCTTGAAGAACCGCCGCAGCTGCGGATTGTCGGGGAGATTGTCCATGCCGTCAGAACCCTGAGACTGGTCGGAGCCGTTATCGGCCGTCTGATCGATCTTGGCCTTGACCTTGACGCTGACAACGGCGGGCGACACGCGCTCCACGATATCGGCAAAGCCCGGAACCTGCGGCGCGTCGACACGCACGGCCTCGGCCAGCACCGGCACGGTTCCGCTGGTCAACGCACCAATGCCGACCGCGCCGGCAATTGCCAGGGACGCAGCGGCAGTCATCAGACGTTTGCGGGTTCGGGAATATGAATTGGGGGCAATATTCATTTGTCTCGTATCCTCTTTCAAGGGACGCGCTTTAAATTGCGTCCTCGGGAAGAGAATTAGATAGGCGCACATTACGGCGACATTTCCGGTGCATGAATCTTTTTGTAATGTTTGATAGCAGCGACCGCCGCCTGTGAAACCCTCAACGGGTCGTCCTGGGATGGTGCGAGGCGATGAGCGAAAGTCTCCACTAAATCAGATCCTGACGCACCGCATGGAGCACCGAATCACTGAGCTGCTACCGCTGATGGAGGTTTCTGATCTTGGCGATCGATTCTCGCACCAGCTTTCCGGGTCTCCGCGCGGCGGACTGAGGCCGCTGCTTGGCTGACATCGTCAAATCCTTGAAAATCACGCAGTCCTGGCCGGGACCGCCGGTATAGGCGACATTGCAGTGGGTGACGAAGCTCTCCGCCGATGTTCGAACAAGCACAGTTCAACCAACCTCCGGCGACCTTATCAAGATGCCGCTGGCAATGTCGCGTGGTCCACGCAGTCGCGGTCGCTGCTGGTCGACAAGTCTAGCAGTACGCGCACTTCGTCGATGCCGACTCCGAAATCGCGGCGTTGGTTTGGGAACATCAGTCACCCAGGTCGCCGGCGCCATAGCTGCGCTGGCCGCCGGCCGTGGGCGGGGCTCGAGGCAGCGAAGAAGCGCGCTTGCCCTTTTCGTTGGCCTTATGCGGAACGATGGGAATTGCGACGAATCCCGCGCCGCTTGCCTGTTGGCCTTGCTGGCATAGCCCTTGTCGCCGATCGCCGCGCCGCGGGTCGTTGTCGGGACCGAGGCCAAGCAGGATGGGAAAGTGCGGCGCGTCACCTTTCTCGCCATCGGTCAGGTCGAAAGCTATGGGATGGCCGTCGAAGTCCGTCTTCATGTGGATTTTGGTCGAGAACCCTCCGCGCGAGCGGCCAAGCGCCTGATTTTCCTGCCCCCTTTTGCGCCCGCTGCCGAGACATGGGCGCGGACCACCGTCGAATCGAACATCTGCACCAGATGCGCCGACGAGGACAGCGCGGCAAGATGCTCGAAGAACATCTCGACGACACCGGTCTTGCTCAAAGCGATCAAAGCGCTTCCACGCACTGTTCCATTTGCCGAAGCGCTCCGGCAACGCCCGCCAGGTGATGTTGTGAACCGAGAAGTAATGCAGCGCCTCCAGAAATAGCCGATCATTCCGGCCCTTGGCGCCGCGTCTTGGCAGCGACGCGCAAAACACCTTCAGCGCGTTCGCCCAATCGGCATCCATCATCTTGGTGCACATGCCGACCTCCAAATCAATCGGCAACCTATAAATCAGATGGAATGAGCCCCGAGAACCCGTGAACAAATACCAGAGTCAATTCGTCCACACCGCCTATTGGATTGATTCCAACGTTTGGTGCCCACGCGCCTGACGGCGGCGATGATTTCGTCTGGATCGGCGCGCCAGACGAAGGGTCGGGTTTGCTGATTGTGCTCCTTGATGAAGCGTGGATGGCCTTCTGCGCGATAAGACCCGGCCTCCGGGCATCGCGCCGCTCGAGACCGCGCTGGTCGACCAGGTTGTGGCGCTGACGCTGGAGCAGCCCGACCACGCCCTCGGCCATGAACCGCTTGTCTTATGACTTTCCGTCGTTTCGAGGCCAAAGTGGGTTGCCGCCTGCGGGCCTTCACCACCCGCAGGCGGCGGGAGGGGTGGGATCGATGAACCGCCGGTCGT
>NZ_SCNN01000059.1 GCF_005503535.1 Mesorhizobium comanense
AGCGTGCCCTGCCCGATGGCATAGCCGCCGACATTCTCACCGGCAGTGCGATTGAGCGAGCCGACAAGAGCGACACCCGTGCCAAGGCTGGAGTAGGTGTAGAGGTAGGACGATGGATCGGCGTCGCCATAGGTCTTGCCCTGGTTGGCGCTTGCCGTGACCGTGACGGCCCGCTTGCCGATGTTGAAGGTCGAGCTGTCGAAGGTGATGTCGTAATTCGAATTGTTGGTGTTGGTCAGCGTGCCCTGCCCGATGGCATAGCCGCCGACATTCTCACCGGCAGTGCGATTGAGCGAGCCGACAAGAGCGACACCCGTGCCAAGGCTGGAGTAGGTGTAGAGGTAGGACGACGGATCGGCGTCGCCATAGGTCTTGCCCTGGTTGGCGCTTGCCGTGACCGTGACGGCCCGCTTGCCGATGTTGAAGGTCGAGCTGTCGAAGGTGATGTCGTAATTCGAGTTGGTCGCGTTGGTCAGCGTGCCCTGCCCGATGGCATAGCCGCCGACATTCTCTCCGATAGCGCGATCGAGTGAGCCGACCAGCGCCACGCCGGTGCCGAGGTTGGAATAAGTGTAGAGGTAGGATGACGGGTCGGCATCGCCATAGGTCTTGCCCTGGTTGGCGCTCGCCGTGACGGTCACTGCCCGCTTGCCGATGCTGAAGTTGCTGCTTTGGAAAGTGATGTCGTAATTCGCATTGGCAGCGTTGGTCAGCGTGCCCTGCCCGATGGCATAGCCGCCGACATTTTCGCCGGCCGTGCGATCGAGAGAGCCGACAAGAGCGACGCCGGTGCCGAGGTTGGAATAAGTGTAGAGGTAGGATGACGGGTCGGCATCGCCATAGGTCTTGCCCTGGTTGGCGCTCGCCGTGACCGTCACCGCCCGCTTGCCGATGTTGAAATTGCTGCTTTGGAAAGTGATGTCGTAATTCGCATTGGCAGCGTTGGTCAGCGTGCCCTGCCCGATGGCATAGCTGCCCACATCCTCACCCGAGGCCCGGTCGAGCGCGCCGACGAGAGCGACGCCGCTGCCGAGGCTGGAATAGGTGTAGAGATAGGATGACGGATCGGCATCGCCGTATGTCTTGCCCTGGTTGGAGCCGGCCGTAACGGTGACCATCCGCTTGGCAACGGAAATCAGGCCGGTGCTGTTGAAGGCAAGGGCATAACCGTTCAGTCCAGCGGCGTTGCCGGCGTCGATGGTGACCGTGTAGGTCCCGGCTCCGAGTGGCTGGCCGACAAGCGTGGCGGGGGTATAGAGCGCGGGTGCCCCGGTGAAGGCGGTGGCGGCGCTGTCGCCGAGATAGGCGTTGGCCACGCCCGCCTGATAACCCGACACCGAATAGGCCAGCGTCGGCATCGCGTCGCCATAGATCATCGACGCATTGGCCGAAGCGAAGGTCAGCGTCGGCTGGTAGGCGAAGACATAGCGATTGCCCGTCGCATTGACCGTGCCGCCGGCAGCCGTATTCCAGATCGCCGTGTTGCCACTGTCGAGATTGCCGAAAGTGTTGCCGGTCGGACCCGCGGCATAGATCAGCCAACGGCCGGTTCCCGAAACCGAGACCGCGTCGCTGCCGCGATTGTTGACGAAGGCGCCGCCGGCCGAGAGCACGGCATTGGCGTTGCTGCCGGCGGTGACCTTGGCCGTGGATGCGATCGTCAGCTTGCCAGGGGTCTTGATCGTGACCGCGCCGCTCGCCGTCACGCCGTTGACGCCGGCAACGGTGCCGATCGTCAGGTCGCTATTGTCTGTGACGCTGACCGTGCCTGTCGACGCCGCCAGTGTGCCGATCGCATTGCCGGAGTTGTTGAGCGCGTAGCTGCCGCCGCTGCCGAGCAGCAACAGGTTGTTGGCGCTGATGCTCGCTGTCTGGCTCACCGCGCCCGTCGAGGAAATCACCAGCGTGCCGGGCACATTCATGGCCTGGTCTATCGTGAAGGCCGAGGTCGGATCGATCTCGACATTCGACAGCCCGCCGAGCAGACTGAGCGCCGCCGCGTTGCTGCCGACCGCCGTAGCGCGCGCCGCGTTGAGGGCGGACAGTGTGGACGCCGAGCCCTGCTGCTTGAGGTAACCGCCGTAGATCGACAGGCCGCTCAGCGAGCCCGTGGCGTTCTGCTGGAAGGTGGCCCCGGCCGATGGCCCGCTTGAGTTGACCAAAACCTGGCTGCCGCCCGATGCGATGGTGCCGTTAGGCAGCAGGAAATAATAATAGCCGTTGGCGCCGGTCGAGCCGACCGCAGAGGCCGGCGTCATGGTGCCGTTGACCAGGATGTTGGTGGCGACACCGGCAAGCGGCGTCGTGCCGCGATCGCTGTAGGCGGTGCCACTCACCACTTGCGGTGTCGAGCCGTAGAGCCATTTGAAGTAAGGCAGGCTGGTGTTGGCAACGAGGCCCCAGGTCGATGACGAGAAGCCGGTCTGCAGCGCGGCCATGAGTTGCGCGGTGGTCTTGCCGGTGGCTCCGGCATTGGTGCCCGTGGTGACACCGCCGCCGATGCCTGGCAGGGTCGCGCCCGCCGTCTCTGTGTTCCAATAGGAATTCTTGATCGTGGGCGAATAGGTGCCCGAGGGGTCGCTCGCATTGAAGCCGACCAGCCCGCCAACATTGGTCGTGCCGTAGACCGCGCCGATCGAATACGAGCTCTGGATGCGGCCGTTCAGGGAATAGCTGCCCATATTGGCGAAGTCGTTCTGCCCCACCAGGCCGCCGACATTGCTGGTGCCGTAGACCGCGCCGGTCGCATAGGTGCCATTGACCACGCCTTGGGTCATGCCGATGATGCTCAGGTTGCGTCCCGCGAGGCCGCCGACCTGATTGACGCCACGCACCACGCCGGTGGCGAAGGACATGTCAATGGCTGAGCCACTATCGTTACTGCCGACAAGTCCGCCGACCGCCGTATTGCCGGTCACGGCTCCGGTCGCGTAGCTGCGTGTCAGCGTGAAGGAGTTGGCGAAGCCCATCAGGCCGCCGACATAGTTGTTTCCGGTGACGGCGCCCGTTGCATAGAGATTGTCGGTCGCATTGCCGCCGACCTGGCCTTTGCCCTGCCCTATCAGACCGCCGACATTATTACCCGTGGCGGTGACTGTACCCGTGGCAAAGGACGTGCCGTAGAAACCCGAAAAGAAATAGCCGAACAGGCCACCGACATTGTCGCGGCCGCTGACAGCACCGCTCGCCGAGGCGGCGACGCTCGTGGAGCCGGTGGTCACATAGCCGGAGTTGGAGGACATATAGCCTCCCAGCCCACCGACATAGTCGCGACCCCTAACCGCACCGCTCGCGGAAACGCCGCTGACGTAACCCGCCTCTATCGAACCAGCGAGACCACCGACGAAGTCCCGCCCGCTCACTGCGGTCGAGGCAGACAGATTGGCGAGATTGATTGGGATGAAGGTGTAATTGCTGTCGAAACCGCGATTGCCGCCAAGCAGCGCCCCGACATGGTCGCGTCCGGTGACCGAGCCGCCGGTCAGCGTGATGTTCTGGATCGTCGCCGCAGTGGCAAATCCGATCAGACCGACGAAATCGGTCGTCGGCCTGTTGATGTAGAGGTTGGAGACCGAAAAGCCCTTGCCGTCCAGCGTTCCGGTGAAGGCGCGCTCGTTCGATGTGCCCATCGGCAGGTTGTCATTGGTCGGCAGATTGCTGCTGGTGGCGATCGCACTGCCGATCGGCACGAAGCCTGAAGCGCCCCACACGCCCTGGCCGCCGGCCGTCGTGCTGGCATCGATGTTGTTGCCCAGCGTGTAATTGCCATTGAGGTTGAGCGCCATCAACTGCAGCTGGTGCGCGTTGGTGATGGTGGTTGAATATTCCGACAGAAGCATCGGCCGTGTGCCGCCGGCGGCGCCACCGGCATTGTTGAGCGTCGAGTCGGTATCGACGATCACCCAGCCCTGGCCGCCGGCCGTCGTGCCGAACGTCCAGCCGGTGAAATTCGACGCCGTCATGAAATCGCTGGTGTGCAGGCCCGTGCCGCCGGTGACGGTGTTGGTGTACCCGACGCCGGCACTGGCGCCCGTGGTGTCGATGTCGAAATAGGACGACGCTATGCTGCCGATGTTGTAGCCGACCAGGCCGCCCGCATAGAAGCCGGTGAGCTTCCCGGAGGCATAGGAATTGGTGATCGTGGTCTGTGCGCTCAGCGTGGCGCCGACCAGGCCACCAAGATACCCGTTGCCCACGGTTACCGCGCCGGTCGCATACGACATGTTGATGCTGGCGCCATCACTGGTGGCGCCGACAAGACCGCCCGCCGAGGAGCCACCGCCGCCGCTCACCGTGCTGGACGAATAGGATGCCGTGATCGAAGCGCCTCTGAGGTTGCCGACGAGGCCACCCACTCGCGATGGAGAACCGCCGGTCACGGTACCGGTGGCAAACGAACCCGCGATCGACGCCCCCTGATTGGCTTCGCCGACGAGGCCGCCGCCATTGCTTTGCGACCCGACGGTCACCGTGCCGCTTGCCGAAGAGTTGGTGATGCTGCCGGAAAGACCGCCGGCAAGGCCGCCCGCGTGGCTGTAATATCCCACCGAAACGGAAGCCGTCGAGATCGCGCCGCTGATCGTGCCGTCGCTATAGCCGACAAGACCGCCGGCATATCGAAACGAGTCGCCGGTAATCTTGACCGTGCCTGAAACGGTAACTCCGCTCACTCTTCCCTGGTTCGAGCCGGCAAGCCCACCGGCGAAATTAGCGCTGCTCGTCCCCGTGATGGCGACATTGGTGAGGTTGAGGTTGCTCACCTTGGCGTCGGCGCCGATCGTCCCGAAGAGGCCGAGGGCGCTGTCCCCGGAGGTGATGGTCAGGTTGGAAATGGTGTTGCCGAGGCCGTCGAAAGTGCCATCCAGCAAGCCTACCGGCGATGACGTAAAAGTCGTGCCGCTCGCGTCTATGGAACGGCCAAGCGCGTAATTGCCATCCTGGTTGTTGTTGATGTTGCGCAGGTCGTTGAGTGTGTTGACCAGCATCGCCGCGTTCAGCGTACCGCCGCCGGCGATGTTGCCGGAATAATTCTCGGTCGGGTTCGCGTAGCTGGTCGTGTTCACGCCGCTGCCGGCCGGGTTGACCGTGGGGTTGTAATAGATCGAGACGACGCCCGAAGTGCTCGACTTGACCGTGCTGTTGGCGAAGCTCACCGTTCCCGTACCGGTGCCGGAACTATCGGCGCGCAGGTTGATCGCGCCGCCGCCGTTGCTCGTCAGGCTCGCATTGACCACGACATTTCGGTAGGCGCTGAGCGTCAGCGAATTGCCGCTCGACCATGTCACCGCGCTGGCCACGGTGATGTCGCCGGCCTGGCTGCCGGCCGTGCCTGTAGTGACTATGACATTGGCGTTGGCGAGCGCGTTCGTCAGCGTGTTGACGCGCAGGATCGAGCTGGTTTGAGTAGGCGTGAAGGTCGGTCCGGAACCGGAAACGATCGGCGTACCGGTGCTCGATATCGTCAGATTATAGGGATCTAGCAGTAGGTAGCCGGTGTCGCCGAAACGGGCACTGAGGTCGACATTGCCCTCGAAATCAAGGACGCCTTTGCTCGACACCTCGGCGAAACCGCCGTCACCGCCGCTGTCGCCGCCGCGCGCCAGGACTGTGCCCTGGAAACCGGTGACTTCGTCGGACCAGACGATGATGGTGCCGCCGGAGCCATTGCCGGTGGCGCTGGCATTGATCGTCGTGGCCGCGTCCACATCCGTCGTCTCGGCCCGCTGCAGCGTGCCCGATCCCTGTTTGTCGCCGCCGATCTTGATGGTGCCGCCGCCATCCTTGCCTGAGGCGTCGACCTTGGCGGCCTTCAATTTCAGCTTGCGGCCGGTCATCGTGATCTTGCCGCCCTTGCCGCCGCTCGCGGCCGAAGCGTCGAGCTTGCCCGAAACTTCGACCTCGCCCTGATCGCCGCCGAGCACGATCGAGCCCGACTGGCCCGATACCGTGCGCGCCTCGATGACGCCGGACATGTTGACCGCCTGGCGCGCCGCATCGCGCACCGCCGCCGCCTTCAGCTCGACCGTCCCGCCATCGGCACTGATCGTGCCGGAATT
>NZ_SCNN01000005.1 GCF_005503535.1 Mesorhizobium comanense
CCCTGCGGGCGTCGGCCGCTCCCCATTCAAAAAAGCTGGCCGCGCGCATATGTCCACCGGGTGGCGCCGCTGGCAACGCTCAGAACTTGTAGCTCAGATTGATGCCGACGGTGTTCAGCTTCACATCCTGATCGCGGTCGGTGAATCCGTTCGATCCGTCATAGTGTTCCGAGCCGAAATCATAGTAGCGATATTGCGCGCCGACCACGAACTTGTCGGTCAGCGCATAGTCGACGCCAGCTCCCACGGACCATCCGACATCGGTGCGCGAGCTGGAAAAGGAGGCGCCGGCGGCTTGCGACGTTTCGATGCCGGCAAAGGCGAGGCCGCCAATGCCGTAGACCAGGAAGCGGTCCATGGCATAGCCGGCCTTAGCGTTGACCGAGCCGAACCACTTGATGTCGGTGCCGAGCATATTTGCAGGGCCGCCGAGTTCCGCCGTGCCGTCGATCGAGGAATAATTGAGGTCGGCCTCGCCGCCGATCACCGCCTGGTCGAACTGCCAGAGCCCGGCCACGTGCCCGCCGACGAATCCGCCCTTGATATCGGGTGCCGCTGAAAACGGTCCGCCGTCGTTTCCTGAAATATTGGACCGGCCCCAGCCATAGCCTGCCTGCAGGCCGGCATAGTAGCCGGTCCAGTCGAAGCCGGGCGCGGTCATCGGCAAAGCCACTGTCGGGTCGGCGGCGAAAGCCGGTACGGACAGGGCGGCAAGAAGACCTGTGCTTGCGACCACCAGACGATACATCGAACTCCCCGGACGAAGAGTCAGAAAATCCTTGTCGCCAGCTTAACCCGATTGGCAGCAAAACGGAATCAGATTTCTGGCGGCGGCATCCGGGGGGTAATCGGGCGGCGTCTTGCGGAATCGATCAAGGGAGGATTGGTGCGGATGAAGGGACTCGAACCCCCACGCCTTTCGGCACTGGAACCTAAATCCAGGGCGTCTACCAGTTCCGCCACATCCGCATGCCCCGGCAATCCCATGTAGCCATCATTCTGTCAATCTCGGAGCCGAAATGGTGGTTATTCGCCTAAACGCGAAGATGGTTGAAAATTAGCCTCGCCTGTGACAAAAGGCGTGTCGAATGTGACGGGACGCGACGATCCGCTTCTGCAGAATGTGATAAGAAGTAGGAAAAACAAGAACTTATTCACATCTTGGAACGCAGTTTGGAAGAGTTTGAACCGTAATTTCGGTCAGATCGCCAGGTTCCGTACCAAAAGCCATTTCCGGCAAGACTATACCGGCAGGCTGTGAACGGCAGGGAGCCGTATGGCAGTCTCATTGGTGAAAACAAAGGTTTTACGATGCAGGTCACCGAAACACTCAACTCCGGTCTCAAGCGCGAGATCAAGATCACCGTGCCGGCCGGTGACATGGAAGCCAAGCTGATGGCGCGGCTGTCGGATGCGCGCAACAAGGTCCGCATCAACGGCTTCCGTCCCGGCAAGGTGCCCGTGCAGCACCTGCGCAAGGTTTACGGCAAGTCGTTCATGGCCGAAGTGGTCAACGAAATCCTCAACGATTCGACCCGGTCGATCATTTCGGGCCGTGGCGAGAAAGCCGCCATGCAGCCCGAGGTCATCATGACCGAGGACGAGAAGGAAGCTGAGAAGATCCTGGCCGGCGGCGCGGATTTCGAATTCCGCCTCAACTATGAAGTCATCCCGGCGATCGAGATCAAGGACTTCTCCGACATCAAGGTGACGCGTCAGGTGTTCGACGTTCCGGACTCCGAGATCGATGATCAGGTCAAGCGCGTCGCCGAATCGGCGCGCAGCTACGAGCCCAAGACCGGCAAGGCCGCCGAAGGCGACCGCGTCAGCATCGACTATGTCGGCAAGATCGACGGCGAGGCCTTTGCCGGCGGCGCCGGCAACGATCAGCCGCTGGTGCTTGGCTCCAAGGAGTTCATCCCGGGCTTCGAGGACCAGCTGGTCGGCACCAAGGCCGGCGACGAGAAGCAGGTCACCGTGACCTTCCCGGAAAACTACCAGGCGGCGCATCTGGCCGGCAAGGAAGCCACCTTCGACGTCACCGTCAAGGAAGTCTCCAAGCCAGGCGAACTGGAAATCAACGACGAGACGGCCAAGAACCTTGGCCTGGAATCGCTCGAGCGCCTGCGTGACATCGTGCGCGGCCAGATCGAGAGCCAGTTCGGCTCGATGACGCGCCAGAAGGTCAAGCGCCAGCTGCTCGACCAGCTCGACGCGGCCTATTCGTTCGAGGCGCCGTCCAAGCTTGTCGAGGCCGAGTTCAACAATATCTGGGCGCAGGTCAACCGCGACCTGGAAGCCGCCGGCCGCACCTTCGCCGACGAAGAGACCACGGAAGAGGAAGCCCGCGCCGAATACATGCGCCTTGCCGAGCGCCGCGTGCGCCTTGGCCTGGTGCTGGCCGAGATCGGCGAGAAGGCCGGCGTGACCGTTTCGGACGAGGAGCTGCAGCGCGGCCTGTTCGAGCAGGTTCGCCGCTTCCCGGCCAACCAGCAGCAGGAAGCTTTCGAGTTCTACCGCAGCAATCCCGAGGCGCTGAACGCGCTGCGCGCGCCGATGTTCGAGGAGAAGGTGGTCGACCATCTGCTCGGCCAGATCTCGGTCACCGACGTCAAGGTCAGCAAGGAAGAGCTGATGGCCGACGACGAGGAAGCCGAGACCGCGACCAAGGCCAAGCCCGCGAAAAAGGCCGCCGCCAAGAAAGCCGAAGCCAAGGCGAGCGAGGCTGGCGACGAGGCGGAAGAGCCGAAGAAGAAGGCCGCGCCGAAGAAGAAGGCCGCCAAGGACGCCGAATAAGGCGCCCAGAGCACCGAATTTCGAAAGGCCGCCTCCGGGCGGCCTTTTTCGTTGCCAAACTGCAACATCGGATTCGCTCGTGAGAGCCGCCGGTAGCGATACGAAGCCTTGATCATTATCTGGTTGGTTGAAAACCGAGACAGCTGGAGAAGGCGTTGGGGGTGTTCGTGGACATAGGTCGCGCTGCCGCCATGGCGCTTTTCCTTGCCTCTGCCTGCGGCGTCGCCGAGGCCGGCACGGACAATTGGCGCTTCGATGCCGGCGAGGACGGCCTGGTTAGCGCATCGCTTTATGCGACCAACAAGCTGTTCACCGGCGGGGGTGCCCTCGGCTACAGCCCGATCCTGACCATTGCCTGCCGGGCGGGTGGCGAGCCGGGCTGGACGGAATGGCTGCAATTGAACGACGCGGTTTCCGCCAGCCGGAAAATCACCGTATCGGTGACGATCGACAATGACGGCAAATTCGACGAGAGCTGGTCGGTCGGCGCGCGCGGCAGGGTGCTGATGCGCGATGGCGCCGATGGCATAAGACGCCTCGTTCCGGCAAGCCGGCTGCTGCTGTCGTGGCGCTTCGGGTTGCTGGCAGGGCGTGGCCAGGCGGATTTCGACCTTGCCGGCTTCAGTGAGGCGGTCAGCCAGATTGCCGGCAACTGCAAGACTGATCCGCCCTGACCGGTTCCTCTTACTTCAACAGCCCGACCAGAACATCGAAGGCTGCGTCGATGTCGGCGCGAACGGCCGTCCGCACCGCCTCCACGTCGCGGCCGCGCAGCGCCGCCAGCATCTCCTTGTGGTGCTCGTTGGCGGTCGAATAGTTCCCGGAATCGTGCAGCATGTTGAAATACGGGCTGATCTGCAGCCACAGATTCTCGATGATGCTGAGGATGTTTTCGGAGCCGGCGGCCCGGTATATGGAAAAATGAAAGGCGTAGTTGGCGCGCAGGTAGGATTTGACGTCGCCCGCCGCATTGGCCTGTTCGAGCGCGTCAAGGTGCAGGCCGAGTTCGGCTATGCCCTGGTCATCAATGCGCTCGGCCGCCCATGCGGCGGCGATCGCCTCAATCTCGAAGCGGACGTTCCTGAGATCGATGAGGCGGGCGCGGCTGAGTGCCGGAATTCCGATCGACCGGCCTGAAACAACCATCAGTGCGTTGGCGGCGGTCAACCGCCGCAACGCCTCCCGAACCGGCATGGGGCTCACACCGAAGGCGTCCGCCAGGCTCTGCACCGTCACCATCTCGCCCGGTACGATGCTGCCGTCGAGGATCAATTCAGTGACGTGGCGGTAAACCCTGTCCTGCAAGGTCTCCCTGGACAGGGGCGCGATCTCGACCCCCGGCTTCCTGAACGCCGCTCCAGCCATCTCCCCATCAACCTTTCCGCGCAAAGGTCGCGCCACAACCCGCAACCGGAATGCAGGGTTCCGCTTGCGGCGTCAAGCTTCGGCGCCCTTCGTCTTGCAATCAAGATATTTCATCATTGATCTTTGATCAAATGGTGATACGGTCACCCCGTCGAATGACAAGGGCCACGTCTCGTGCCCTTGGGAGGCATTCGGTGTGGGATCGGGAGGAGTTTCCTATGGGTATCGGATTGAAAGTCCGGCGGCTCGCGCTGCTGGCAGGCATGGCCGTCTGCGCTTTTGGCATGTCCGCAGCCGAAGCAGCCGAAAAGCACAAGATTTTTCTGAGCATGAGCTTCATCGGCAATGACTGGCAGGCCGAGGCCGCCAACATGGTCAAGGCCATGGCCTCGCACAAGAGCATGGCCGACAAGGTCGACCTGCAGGTGCAGGTCGCCGGCCCGAACGCCCAGCGCCAGATCCAGCAGATCAATGCGATGGTCCAGGCGGGAGCGGAGGCCATCGTGATCTTCCCGATCTCGCCGACAGCACTCAACCAGGTGGTCAAGAACGCCTGCGACAAGGGCGTCAAGGTCTTCGCCTATGACGCGGAGATCACCGAGCCTTGCGCCTACAATGTGCATATCGACCAGGAAGAAGCGGGCCGGGTAACGGCCGAATGGCTGGTCAAGAAGCTCAATGGCAAGGGCAACATCATCGCTGTGACCGGCGTCCCCGGCACTTCGGTGGACGACCTGCGCACCAAGGCCGCCAAGGAGGTCTTCGCCAAATATCCCGACATCAAGATCGTCGGCGAGGCTGTCGGCATGTGGAGCCAGGCGGTCGCCCGCACGGAGCTTTCCAAGATCTTGGCCACGCGCAACTGGAACGATATCAATGGGTTGTGGATGCAGGTCGGCTGCTTCACCGCGAACTCGATGCAGCTCGAGGCCGGCAAAAAGGCCAGCGAACTCTTGCCTTGCGCCGGTGAGGGCTCCAATGGCGGGCGCATCCAGATGCTGCCGGAGGGCACTGAGGTAGAGGGCGCGGCGTCGCCCTACGCGCCGCTCGGCGCGCCGCGCATCTCCTATGCCTCGCCGCCATATTCCGGCGCGCTCGCCCTGAAGCTCGCCGTCGAGGCGATCGAGGGCAAGGACGTGCCGAAGACGACGATCCTGCCGCTGCCCGTCGTCACCAATGAGACGATCAAGTTGTGCAACGAGGGCAGCTGGGCCGAAATGAAGGCAGGCTGCAACGCCTTCAAGCCATCGCTGGTTTCCAATCCCGGATGGTTCGCTTCGATCTTTTCCGACCAGACACCGGAGATCGGCCTCAACGCCGCTCTCGTCGGCCAGCCGGAAAACTGAGCCTCCCAAGGCCAATGATGACGATGCGCGGGCATCTTGTCCGCGCATCGTCGATCTGCGCTTGTTGATGCCGCCCGAAAGTCCGGCGATCGAGGACATGACAGAACATTCCGAGCTCCCTGCCATCGAGATCGACGGCATCCGCAAGGCCTTCGGCCCGACTGTCGCGCTGGATGGCGTGTCGTTCCGCATCGCGCCCGGCAGCGTCCATGCGTTGCTGGGTGAGAACGGGGCGGGCAAGTCGACCCTGGTGAAATTGCTGTCTGGACTGGTGCGGCCGAGTTCGGGCCATGTCCGTGTTTTCGGCAAGGAGATCGGCTATGGCGCGCCGCGCGCCGCCCATGCGCTGGGCGTGCAGACGGCCTTCCAGGAGATGACGCTGGTGCGCGATCTCTCCGTGCTCGACAACATGCTGCTGCCCTACGCGCCCGTCGGCCTATCCGGCCTGATCAGGCGCGCAGCGGCGCGCAAGGCGGTGCGCCGCCATATCGACGAGCTCGGCTTCTCCGTCGATCTCGACGCCGAAACGGGCGACCTGGAACTTTCGGTGCGCCAGAAGATCGAAATCGCGCGCGCCGTCTACCGCAAGCCGCGCATCCTGCTGCTCGACGAGCCGACCTCGACGCTTGCCGGCCGCGACGTCGACTGGCTGGGAGACATCATCGCCAGGCTGAAGGCGGCCGGCACCACAATCGTCTTCATCACGCACCGCATGCGTGAAGTCCGCGCCTTCTGCGACACGCTGACGATCCTGAGAAACGGTCGCCACATCGTTACCGCGCCGGTTGGCGACGTCTCGGACGCCGATGTCATCGAAAAGATCATCGGTCGCAGCATCGAGCAGACTTTTCCGCCCAAACCCGATGGCGCGCAGGCATTCGGGCCGCCGGTGCTCGGCGTGCGCGATCTCAAGGTCGGGCGCAAGCTTGACGGCGCCAGTTTCGATCTGCGCCGCGGCGAAATCCTGGGTGTCGCGGGGCTGCAGGGCATGGGTCAGCAGGATCTGTTCCTGGCTTGCTTCGGCATGGCCGAGATCACCCGGGGCAATGTTCTGGTCGACGGCCGCGAGGTTTGGCTCGGTTCTCCCACCGATGCCTTGCGGCCCAACATGGCCATCGGGCTGGTGCCGGAAGATCGAAAATCCGAAGGCCTGTTCCTGAAGCTGCCGGGCACCCAGAACGCGACGCTGCCCGTGGTTTCGCGCTTCACGCGCTTCGGCCTTGTCGACACGGCGGCCGAGGCCCGTTCCGTCGAGGCGGCATTCGCCACCGTCGAAGTCGACCGCCGAGCGCTCTGGACGCGGGCGGGAGCCTTTTCGGGCGGCAACCAGCAGAAAATCGCCATCGCCAAATGGCTGGTGGCGCAAAGCCGCATCCTGCTTCTGTTCGATCCCACCCGTGGCATCGATGTCGGCACCAAGCACGAGCTCTATGTGATGATGCGCAACTATGTCGCCGCCGGCGGATCGATCCTGTTGCACTCGACCGAGATTCCCGAACTGGTCCACCAATGCGACCGGGTGCTGGTTCTCTACGATGGGAAGGTGGTGGCCGAACTGGAGGGCGACGCCATCACGGAGCCCGCCATCATGCGCCCCGCGCTTGGTCACGTGGGAGACGTCGCCGCATGAGCAGCGTTTCGTCTCCCGTTTCAACCATGTCGGGCCTGCGCCGCGCGTTGACGCGCAATCGCGGCGCGCTGATCGCAGCCGCCGTTCTTGCTGTTCTGCTGTTCATCGTGGACGCCATAAGCGCCGGGCCGCTGACCTATTTCGACGTGTCGTTTCTGTCCAGCGGCGGCGCCACCTCGGCGCTCGCGGCCATAGGCCAGACGATCGTCATCCTGTCCGGCGGTTTCGATCTTTCGGCCGGCGCCGTGATATCGCTGGTCAATGTCGTCCTGGCCTCAGGCATGGATCCGATGGCGCCCGGCGCCAGCGTCCTTTTGTGGACCGGCGTCGGCATCGGCGTCGGCATGGCTGTCGGCGCCTTCAACGGCTTTTTCATCGCGGTGCTGCGCATGCAGCCCATTGTGGTGACGCTGTCCACCATGTTCATCCTGCAAGGCGTCACGCTCTTGGTGATGGACAAGCCGGGCGGCTTCGTGTCTCCCGATCTCGGCACTTTTTACCTGGGCGACGCGATCACCGGCTGGCTGCCGATGCCGCTGGTGGTCATCGGCGTCGTCCTGCTCGCCTGGTTCTGGCTGAAGGGAACCCGTTTCGGCACCGCGCTCTATGCCGTGGGCAGCGACACGGACTCCGCAGCCGCGGTCGGCATCAATGTCGTCCTGGTGCGCTTTGCCGTCTATGTGATCGCAGGCGGTTGCTACGGCCTTGCCGGCGTGTTCATCAGCGCCCAGACCGGCAGCGGCGACCCCCTGGTCGGCAACCCGCTGCTGTTGTCCATGTTCGCGGCTGTCGTCGTCGGCGGCACACGCCTTGGCGGCGGGCAGGGCGGGCCGGTGGGAACGGTCTTCGGCGCCTACATTCTGATGATGGTGGTCAACATCCTGCTGGTGCTCAACGTATCGGCCTATTATTCGACCATCGCCGAAGGCACGATTCTGGTGCTGGCGGCCCTTGCCGGATCGATCTCGCATGCATCGGTGTTCGCCGTGCAGCTCCGCGCCGCGCGCGCCCGTTTTGCCGCCTGGCGCGCCGGCATCCTGCCGTCTCAACTCGAGCGCGTCGACCGGCGGCTCAAGGCCAACGGACCCGCGCATGGCAACCGCAATTCGGCGTCGCCGCGCCCCGCCTTGCATCTGCGCAACGCGGAGGCGCTGCGCTACGCGCTGCCGGCCTATGTCTGCCTGCTGGTCATCGTGATCGTCACCCAGATATGGCTCGGCCGCGCCATCCTCAATCCGGGCTACTGGAATTCCCTGCTGGTGCTGTCGTCCTTCCTGGCGGTGCTCGCGCTCGGGCAGGGGACGGTGATCCTCACCGGCGGCCTCGACCTTTCCGTGCCGTGGACGATCGGCATTTCCGGCATCATCCTGGCCGGCATGGTCAACGGCTCCGACGCCGCACTCCTCTACGCCTTGCCGGTCGTGCTGGTGATGGCCTGCGCCATCGGCTTCGCCAATGGCTTCGGCATCGTCTATCTCGGCATATCGCCGATCGTCATGACGCTCGCTACCAACGGCATCCTGCAGGGCTTCGCGCTGCTCTACTCGCAGGGAACTCCGGCCGGTTTCTCCTCGCCGATGTTGCGCTGGTTCATGACCGCCAAGCTCGGCTTCGTGACACCGGTGGTCCTGCTGCTGATCGTGTTCGTGATCATCGCCGTGCTTCTGCTTGGACGCACGCCGTTCGGACGGCGCGTCTACGGCATCGGCAACGGGTTGCGCGCGGCGCGCCTGTCCGGCATCGGCGTCGAGCGCACGCTGATCCTGGTCTACATGCTGTCGGCGGTCTGCGCCGCGGTCGTCGGCATCATGCTGACCGGCTTTTCCGGCCAGGCGAGCCTCGGCATGGGGGACGACTATCTCCTGCCGTCGATCGCGGTCGTGGTGGTCGGGGGCGCGCTCATCACCGGCGGACGCGGCCATTATCTGGGCATGCTCGGCGGGGTGCTTTTGCTGACGGCGTTGCAGATGCTGCTGGCCGGCACCACGCTGCCCTATGCCACCAGGGCAATCCTCTACGGACTGGTCGTTCTGGGCGCCGTCATGGCGCTGCGCGAACGGCAACCACAATGAAAGGGACGGGACGATGAGCGTAAAGGCGCCTGGGACGGCGGACGAATTCCTGGCCGGGCTGAAAGGGCAGCGCGTGCTGGTGACGGCGGGCGCCGGCGGCATCGGCTTCGCCATTGCCGACACGCTCTCGCGGCTGGGCGCCCGCGTCGTCGTTTGCGATATTTCCGACGAGGCATTGGCCTTGGCGCCAGGCAAGATCCCGCTGGTGGCGGCGGTCAAGGCCGATGTCTCGCGCGACGATGACGTCGACCGGCTGTTCGAGACGGTCGAGAAAAAACTCGGCGGTCTCGACGCGCTGATCAACAATGCGGGCATCGCCGGGCCGACCGGCGGTGTCGACGAGATCGATCCCGCGGAGTGGCGTCGCTGTCTCGACATCGGCCTCACCGGACAGTTCCTGTGCGCGCGTCGGGCTGTGCCGATGATCAAGGCGGCGGGAGGCGGCTCGATCGTGTCGATGTCGTCTGCCGCGGGCCGCCATGGCTATGCCTACCGCACGCCCTATTCGGCCGCCAAGTTCGGCGTCATCGGTTTCACGCAGAGCCTGGCCAAGGAGCTTGGGCCGCACGGCATCCGGGTCAACGCCATACTGCCCGGCATCATCGAGGGGCCCAGGATCGAAGGCGTCATCTCGGCGCGCGCCAAGCAGATCGGGATCAGCCATCAGGAGATGACTGGGCGCTACCTCCAGAATATCTCGCTGCGCCGCATGACCAGCCCCTATGATGTCGCCTCGATGGTCGCTTTCCTGTTGTCGGACGCCGGCATCAACATTTCCGGCCAGTCGCTGGGCGTCGACGGCAATGTCGAAACACTTTGAGGGACATGATCCATGGCACAGGTAGCGGTCGTCGGCAGCGGATTCATCGGACGCGCCTGGGCCATCAGCTTCGCGCGCGCCGGCCATGATGTGCGCATGTGGGATCAGTCGCCCGCCGCAACGGGCGGCGCGCGGGACTATATAGCTGGCGTGCTCGGCGACCTTGCCGCGAACGATCTGTTGCGGGGACAGTCCATCGACGCCGTGCTCGGCCGCATTGCCATCGCTGTAGAGCTAGAGGAGGCATTGGCCGATGCGGTGCATGTTCAGGAAAACACGCCTGAAAACCTCGATGTGAAGCGGGAAGTATTCTCCCTGATCGATAGCCTGGCCGGTCCGCAGACAATCATCGCAAGCTCCACCTCCGCGCTGTTGCCGTCGAAATTCACCGACCATCTCAAGGGGCGGCACCGCTGCCTGGTCGTCCATCCGATCAACCCGCCCTATCTCATTCCGGCCGCCGAGGTGGTGCCCGCGCCTTGGACATCGGTCGAGACGGTTGAGAGAACGCGCGCCTTCCTCATCGACGCCGGTCATGCGCCGCTGGTGATGAAGCGCGAGCTCGACGGTTTCATTATGAACCGGCTGCAGGGAGCACTGCTCGAGGAAGCGTTCCGGCTCGTCGCCGACGGCTATGCCAGCGTCGAGGATGTCGACATCGGCATCCGCGACGGCCTGGCGCTGCGCTGGTCTTTCATGGGGCCGTTCGAGACCATCGACCTCAATGCGCCCGGCGGCGTGCGCGACTATGTCGAGCGCTACCAGCGCATCTATTCCAACATCTTTCCGCAGATGCTGCGCCGCGTCGACTGGGGCGGCGATGTCATGGAAACCGTCGAGGCCGAACGCAGCAGGCGCCTGCCCAGGAAGGATCTCGGCGATCGGCAAGTGTGGCGCGACCGCCGGCTGATGGCGCTGGCGGCGCACAAGAAGAAATCGGATCAGGAGTTTGGACAATGACGGAAACCAGCCGCAAGACCGGCGCTTCGCAGACAAGGGGCAAGGTCATCATCACCTGCGCGGTGACCGGCGCGATCCACACGCCGACCATGTCGCCCTACTTGCCGATCACGCCCGACCAGATCGCGTCGGAGGCGATCGCGGCCGCGGAAGCGGGAGCGGCAATCCTGCATCTGCACGCCCGCGACCCGGAAACCGGCAAGCCCGACCAGACGCCGGAGGCCTTCGCCCGCTTCCTGCCGCGCGTCAAGCAAGGCACCAACGCGGCCATCAACATCACCACCGGTGGCAGCCCCTATATGAAGGTCGAGGAGCGCGTGCGTCCCGCCGCACAGTTCAAGCCCGAGGTCGCCTCGCTCAACATGGGGTCGATCAATTTCGGGCTCTACCATCTCGCCGACAAATACGAGACCTTCAAGTTCGATTGGGAAAAGCCGCATCTGGAAGCCACGCGCGACCTGGTTTTCCGCAACTCGTTCAAGGACATCGAATACATTCTGGCGACCTGCTACGACAATGGCACGCGCTTCGAGTTCGAGTGCTACGACATTGCGCACCTCTACAATCTCGCCCATTTCGCGGATCGCGGGCTGGTGAAGCCGCCTTTCTTCGTGCAGTCGGTGTTCGGCCTGCTCGGCGGCATCGGAACGCATCCTGAAGACGTCGCCCACATGAAGCGCACGGCCGACCGGCTGTTCGGCGACCAGTTCCGCTGGTCGGTGCTCGGTGCCGGCGCCAGCCAGCTGCGCATCGCCGCGCAATCGGCCGCTCTTGGCGGCAACATAAGGGTCGGGCTGGAAGACAGTCTGTGGGCGGGCCGGGGCAAGCTCGCCAAATCCAACGCCGAGCAGGTCGTGCTGGCGCGCAAGATCATCGAAGGGCTCGGCATGGAGGTGGCGACGCCGGACGAAGCGCGCGAAATCCTGTCGCTCAAGGGCGGCGACAAGGTGGCTTTCTAGGCCCAATCGGCGCAGGCCTGGCAACAAATGAGGAGGACGGAATGAAGATCGAAGTCGTGGTGGACGTGAAGACGACGCTGGGCGAGGGGCCGCTCTGGGACGTCGAGCAGGAGCGCCTCTACTGGATCGACAGTTTCGACGGGCGCGTGTTCCGGGCGACCGCCGATGGGCGCGAAATCCGCTCCTGGGACGTGCCGATGAAGATCGGCTCGATGGCGCTGCGCAAGGATGGCAGCGGTGCCGTTGTCTCGCTGCAGCGCGGCTTCCACCTGCTCGATTTTGCCTCCGGAGAGGTAACGCTGATCCATGATCCGGAGCCGGACAAGCCGGCTAACCGTCTTAACGACGGCAAGGTCGACCGGCGCGGCCGCTTCTTCGCCGGCTCGATGGACACGATGGAGGAAGGGCCATCGGGCGGGCTTTACCGGCTCGATCCAGACTTTTCCGTCACCAGGATCGATTCCGGCATCATCTGCTCCAACGGTCCGTGCTGGAGCCCCGACGACCGCACCTTCTACTTCGCGGACACCTGGACCGGAGAAATCTGGGCCTACGACTACGACATCGCCACCGGCGCCGCCACCAACCGGCGCACTTTCGTGCGTGTCGACGCCAGCAAGGGCGGGGCAGCGGACGGCTCGACAGTCGATGCCGAGGGCTATCTGTGGAACGCGCTGGTCTATGACGGAAGGCTGGTGCGCTACGCGCCCGACGGCTCGGTCGACCGCATCATCGACATGCCGGTGAAGAAGATCACCAGCGTCATGTTCGGCGGGCCGAAACTGGACACGCTCTACGTCACCTCGATGGCAAAGCCGCCCCTGCCGCGTTTTCCCGGCGATGGTGTTCTGCGCGGCAGCCTGTTTGCCATATCAGGTCTTGGCGTGACCGGCGTTCCCGAGCCACGGTTTGGCGGGTGAGGGCGGACCCTTCGAACCCGCCCAGCAGGTTCGAAACGGATGCGGCCCCGCCTCAGATCAGCAACAGGCCCTTCATGCTGGCATAGCCTTTGCGCCCGATGATGATGTGATCATGCACGGCAATGCCCAGCCGCTTGCCCGCCTCGATGATCTCCTTGGTCATCTCGATATCGGCGCGCGAGGGCGTCGGATCGCCTGAGGGATGATTGTGCACCAGGATGATCGCGGTCGCCGATAGTTCGAGAGCCCGCTTGACCACTTCCCGGGGGTAGACGGGCGTGTGGTCGACCGTGCCCGTCTGCTGGACCTCGTCGGCGATGAGGGCGTTCTTCTTGTCCAGGAACAGGATGCGGAACTGCTCGCGGGCCTCGAAAGCCATCGCGCTGCGGCAATAGGCGAGCAGCTGCGTCCAGGACGAAAGCACCTCGCGGCCCTGAACCTCGCCGCGAGCCATCCGCTGTGCGGTCGCCGCGACGACCTTCAGGTCGAGCGCCACCGTCGGGCCGATTCCCTTGACCTCCTGCAGCAGGCCGACCGGCGCGCCAAGCACTTCGGCGAAGGTGCCGAAGCGCGCCAGCAAGGCCTTGGCCACGGGCTTGGTGTCGGCGCGCGGGATCAGCCGGAAGAGCAGGAGTTCCAGAAGCTCGTAGTCGGGGAAAGCGTCAGCTCCCGCTGAAGCAAAGCGTTCGCGCAGGCGGTCGCGGTGGCCGAGATAATGCGGCTTGTCCTTCAATGGGCCGGCCTTCGCCCGCGGCTGAACCGGCATTTCGGAAAAGAAACTCCGCTCGTCGTCGCTCATCTGCCTCTTGCCGCCCGCCCTTCGCCAGGCGCAGACACTAGAGCGACAAAGAGAGACGGTCGAGACCCCTTTGACGAGGGAGTAAGATGGGGTGACGCCGGTTGCATTGGCGAGGAATCGAACAGGTTGATACTTGGCGGCCAATGTTCTCCAATCCAGAGTTTCTCCAAATGCCTGGAGTTTCGCGGATACCATGCCAACGTCGCATCCTGTCGTCACTTTCGCTCTGCTCATCGTTTGTGCGACCCTCTCGCTGGCTGGGACCGATCTCATCTTGCCGGCTGTGCCCCAATTGCCGGGCATCTTCGCCACCAACGAGGCGACGGCGCAGTTGGTGCTCGCCGCCTATGTCGGCGGCAGTGGAGTTGGCCTGCTCCTGTTCGGACGGCTGGCCGACCGGTTCAGGCGCGTGACCTTGCTTGCGTCGTCGCTGGCGGCGTTCGCGATTGCTTCCATGGGCTGCGCCTTTTCGCCTGCCATCGGCGTGCTTATCGTGTTGCGGTTTGTGCAAGGCGCCGCGTCCGCGGCAGCTCCGGTGTTTGGTCCCGGCATCATCCGGCAGTTGTTCGGCGACAAGGCCGGTGTGCGCGCGATCGGATTTCTCGGCAGCGTCGAGTCGCTGGTGCCTGCGCTGGCGCCCATCCTGGGCGCAGTCCTGCTTGCCCATTTCGGATGGCAGTCTTCCTTCGCGCTGCTCTGCGCGCTGGCTTCGATCGCCGCCATTCTCATCCTGGTGCTCGGGCTGCCGCGTGAGGAGCCGGGTTCCGGTGCTGGCGGCAGCTACGCGCAGTTGCTGGGCGACCGCGTCTTCATGCGCTATGCGCTAAGTCAGGCCATGACGCTCGGCGGCCTCATCACCTTTGTGTTCGGCGCCCCGACCATCATCGTCGATACGATGGGCGGCACACTTACGGACTTCGTCATCATGCAGGTGATCAACGTTGCCGCATTCATCGTGGCGGCCAATTCCACGGCGCGGATCGCCGAACGCTTCGGTACCGAGAACATCATCCTGCTGGGCACGGCGATGGCGGCCGCCAGCGCGCTCGCCCTGCTCGGCTACGGCCTGGCTGGCGGCGCCGACAGCATGCTGCTGCCGGTGCTGCTCCTACCCATGACGGTCGGCCTGGGGCTGCGAGGCCCGCTTGGCTTCTATCGGGGGGTCGTGGCCTCCGGCAGCAACAATGCCCGGGGATCGGCGCTAATCGTGTTCTTCATCTTCATGATGACCACGCTGGGTACGGTCGCCGCGGCGCCGATGATCACCAAGGGATTGCCGGCGCTCGCGCTTGTGGTGAGCGCCATCCACCTTTTGTCGGTGGCGTTGCTGCTGTTGCTCCCCAAAATGCGGGAGGAGCCCATGGACGGGCGGTAGCGGCCGTCCTGCGGCGTGCCAGAAACTAGGCGGGCAGGCCGGGGCGGTCGAGCTTCTTCGGCGACAGGGTGAAGATCTCGCATCCCGCGTCGGTTACGCCGACGGTGTGCTCGTACTGCGCCGACAGCGAGCGGTCACGGGTTACGGCGGTCCAGCCATCCGACAGGACCTTCACGTGCGGCCGGCCGAGATTGATCATCGGCTCGATGGTGAAGATCATGCCCGGCCGCATTTCCACGCCTTCATTGGCGTTGCCGTAGTGAAGGATGTTGGGCGCGTCGTGGAAGAGCTGGCCGACGCCATGGCCGCAGAAATCGCGCACCACCGAGCAGCGCTCCGCCTCGGCATAAGTCTGGATGGCCGCGCCGATGGCGCCGGTGCGGGCACCCGGCCTGACAGCGGCGATGCCGCGCATCAAGCACTCATGCGTGACCTCGAGCAGGCGCTCCGCCGCCCGCTTGATGGTGCCGACGGGATACATGCGCGAGGAATCGCCGTGCCAGCCGTCGAGGATGAAGGTGACGTCGATGTTGACGATGTCGCCATCCTTCAGCGGCTTGTTGTCGGGAATGCCGTGACACACGACATGGTTGATCGATGTGCAGGACGACTTCGTGTAGCCGCGATAGTTGAGCGTCGCCGGCAACGCGCCGTGATCCATGCCGAATTCGAAGACGAAGCGGTCGATCGTGTCGGTGGTGACGCCGGGGGCGACCATCGGCACCAACTCGTCCAGGCAGCGCGCGGTCAGGTCGCATGCCTTGCGCATGCCGGCAAAGCCTTCCTCGCCATAGAGGCGGATCTGACCGGTGTTTCTGAGGGGAGCCGTCGCGGCGTCTAGATAGGTGACCATTTTGTCCGTGTGGAAGTGAAGCGATGCAAGCATGCGGATGTCGTCAGATTTGGCACTTGGGGGCGAAAGGTTCAAGAAAGAACTGTCCGATCTGGCTCAAGCCGGCGAGATATTCCCATTCCGAGGGCGATTTTCGCCGGTTTTGGATGGTTTGCTTTCCTTTCCGGCCACCATGCGTTAGGTCGGGTGATGTTCTGGAGATCGCGCCCGCACCCCACGGTCCAGCGCGTCGGATCGCTTGAAGCGCGGCTGACGGCCGCCTGCTCGTGCCTGATGGGCATGGTGCTGCTGGCAATGCTGTGTCTTGGCCGGCCGGACGTGCCGACCTTCGCGGATCCCGCGCAAAGCGGCGCCAGCGTCGGCGTGGAGCGGTCGGGCGAAGTCGCGGCGCTGCTGCGGGTCACCAACAAGGCTCAGGCGCTCGAGGCTCGCGCCGCGCGGCCGATGCTGGCCAAGTTCGCCGGCGGCCATCCGGCCCTGCCGGTCGAGCAAGCTGATTTCTTCTGGTTCGTTCCATCATCGCCGGTGGCGTTCGTTGCCGGCCATCGCGCGATCCGCGCTCCGGACACGGGCGCGAACCAGCCACGTGCGCCGCCGTCCTCGCCGGCTTGAGCGGCTCAAGACCGCGCATTTCACCATCATACCCATGCATTCGCGTCGCACCCTTGCGGCGGCTTTCCGCCGCGCATTGGCGGCTTGGCGCGTCATTTTCGGATTATTGCAATGCAACGTATCAAAACACTCAAAAGCCTGTCGCGTGCGGCCTCGGCCGCCTCGTTTCTCTCCATCAAGGCGATCATCTGCATCGGAACTGTCTACTGGGCGGTCGCGGAGTCACTCTATCTGTCCGGTACCGGAGCGCTGGTCCTTGGCGTCCTGTTCGCGTTGCCGACAGCCTATGTCCTGCTCGTCGTGGTGCGCATGGCTTTCGACGCGGAGACTGACCCGGCCAACCAATAGTGAGCAGCACACGATGGAAAATCTGCCGGACTGCTTGGCGCCGGCAGGTTTCCTTGTTCAAGGGGTGATGGTTCCGCAGTGACGACACATTTCCTTGGCACAAACGATCCAAAGCAACTTTTGACAACGAACGGCGTTGCTTGGGCGACGCTGGTTCGGGAGATGTCGGATGGACAGATTGCAATTCGAAGTGCCGGTACGCATCGCGCCGGGCGCCGGCTTGCCCGTGGAAGAAATCTACAGCGTCGAGCAGGCGCTCGATTTTCTCCAGGACTGGTCGGCGCGCCGGCAGGGACCGGTATACCAGAAGGCGTTCAACGCCTGCTTCGGCGCCACGGTCGACGTGGTCAAGACGGAAGATGCCTGCCGGGCATTCATGGCATTCTGCCGTGTCGCTGGGTTGATGGCCGACGATATGATGGCGCCGCGCAAGCGTGGCGGAGAGGCAAGGGCACTGCAAGCCTGAGGATTGCATCACCTTTCCCGATCAATCGATCCGGCGTCCACCCAGCAATCTGGTGTGCGATAGCGCATCGATCCCGGCGTTAAGCTTCCGTTTCCACCTTCGCCGCTACGCCATTGCTTGTTGGGCAATGGTTGATTCGTTGCGTCAGGTTCAGGGTTTGGAAGATGTCCCCAGAAAAAGTCCGTGCGTTCCCGATCGACCGTCAGTTATTCTTGGTCAGGGAAGTTGCTGCCAAGCTCGGCAACCTGCACGGCGAGTCCGCCACCTCGTTCTGGAAGGCCAAAGCGGCGGAGTTGCTCGATGCCGTAGTAGGATCGGGCAAGGATAGAGCATCAGCAAGCGATGAAGTACGCAGGTTTTTCCTGGCCGTGCAAAGAGAATTGTTGACCGAAATTCTCATTGAGCCGGTGCCAGTTCTTTCTGCTTGAAGCAGGCTTTGCTCTATACTTTACACTGGTTTACTCCAATAGTGCGTAAGCTAGGCGCGATTGCTGGAATTTTTGTGTCGGCAGCGCAACATCTTTCCTAAATTACATCACCTCAATTCTCGGGAGTGCCCTCTCGCTAATGCAATCTGATAGGTTGCATTAGCAAGGGATGATTCGTGCCTGATGGCTCGGATCGGGGGGTGGTCATGGCTCGTGTCTGGGAGAGGGCGGTCGAATCTCGCGGCGTGTCCGCGCGGTTGAATAAGGGATTTCCGGGATTTTCCGGTTTTCTGGCATTCGCGGCCATCATGGCGCTGATGCTGTTCGTCGGCTCGACCGGTCCCGCGCAGGCTGCCTGTAGCGCTGCCAGCGGCAATGTTGAAAATTGTACCGGCGCGCCGCCCCCAGACATCAGCTACACCGCACCCGGCGTCACGACGCTGAACGTAAATACGCTGACGATCGATCCCAGCCGCATATCCCTGACCGGCACGGGCGCGGCGCCCTCCGATCCTGCCGCGGGCGTACAGCACTACACCTGCAGCAGCAATGACCCCGCGCGGTGTACGATAACGCCCGCGAAGCCTGCAAGCGGCAACGATCCCGCGACCCCCGAAACCTGCGCCGGCCCAGATTGTGTGGCGCCGCCGACCAAAGCTGCTGGTGGCCCTTCAGGCACTGCGGGTCCGACACTTCAAGTCAATTACAATCAGCCCGCAGCCGACATAAACACACCCAACAGCGGAGCGGTGATCGCCACCGGTACAATTGGTGTGCTCGGTGCCTCTAACGGCAGTCGTGGCGGCGGTGGTAGCGACGGCTATGTCTTTTCTGATGGTGGCGATGGCCACAATGGTGCCGATGGCGGCGCTGTCACCGTCAATGTCGACGGGGCTGTCCAGACGGACAACAGTTGCGCGTCGAACGCGCCTTGCCCCAGCGCTGGCATTGTGGCGAGCAGCGTTGGCGGCGACGGTGGTAATGGCGGCAGTGCCTACGGCATTACAGGCAGCGCCGGTAAGGGCGGTTTGGGTGGCGTCGGCGGCAGTGCCACCGTCAATTTCACCGGTGGCAGCGTCGAAACCCTTGGTGATTATTCCGCCGGCGTCGTTGCAATCAGTCAGGGCGGTCACGGCGGCAATGGCGGCGGAGGCGGCAGCCTCGTCTTCAATCCAGGTGGCGGCAACGCGGCTGGCAGCGGCGGCAACGCCAATGTCGTTACTGGTGCCGGTACGACGATCACCACCATTGGCGTCTATTCGCACGGTATCGTTGCCCAGTCGATCGGCGGCGGCGGCGGCGGCAGCTCCGGCGGTTTCGGCCTGTTCTCTTCTTCCGGCGGCAGTGGCGGTAATGGCGGCAATGGTGGCGTCGTCACGGTTACCAACAATGGCAATGTCACGACCTGGGGCAACAATTCTCAGGGCATCCTCGCACAGACGATCGGCGGCGGCGGTGGCGATGGCGGCTCGAACTTCGGTCTCTTTGCGTCGGGCGGCAGCGGCAGCCTCGGCGGCAATGGCGGCCCTGCGGATGTCGTGACGGTCGGCGTCACCAATTCCGGTACGATCGTCACCCACGGTCAGCAATCGAACGGCATCCTGGCGCAGTCGATCGGCGGCGGCGGCGGCAATGGCGGCAATTCGGGCGGTCTGGTGGCGCTTGGCGGCAGTGGATCTTCCACGACCAATGGCGGCATCGTCGAGGTGACGAATACCTCTACTGGCTCGATCAGCACCTATGGCAAGCAGTCCGCCGGTATTTTCGCTCAGTCTGTCGGCGGTGGCGGCGGCAATGGCGGTAGCGCCGGCGGCCTGTTCACGGCTGGCGGATCGGGTGGCGCCGGTGGCGATGGCGCGCGGGTAACGGTGACCAACGCCGGCGATATAGAAACCGGAATAAATGGTCCCGGTTCCGTCAGTTCCGCCGGTATTTTCGCTCAGTCTGTCGGCGGCGGCGGCGGCAATGGCGGCGGCGCCTTTTCCGGAAGTGTCGGTTTCAGCGTTGCGCTGGGCGGCTCCGGCGCTCCCGGTGGCGACGCCGGCGTGGTGCAGGTGCTGCGCGACGACCAGAATACAGCCTATTCGATCATCACCCATGGCGACAATTCCGACGCCGTCTTCGCGCAATCGGTCGGCGGCGGCGGCGGCAATGGCGGCTTTTCCGTTTCCGTTGCTGCTGGCGCGGTTGCCCTCGCGATGGGTGGAACGGCCGGCGATGGCGGCGTTGGCAAGGCCGTGACCGTCCAGACGGCAGGTACGCTCACCACCTCTGGCGACGGCTCGCGAGGCATTTTCGCGCAGTCGATCGGCGGTGGCGGCGGCAATGGTGGCGCGGCCATCGCGATCGCCGCCAACAGCACCGGCTTTGCCGCCGCGATCGGCATTGGCGGCTCCGGCGGCAAAGGCGGCGCATCGGATGTCGTCACCGTGTCGAGCCTGAGCGACATTTCGACCATGGGCGACAATGCCGGCGGTATCGTCGCGCAGTCGATCGGCGGCGGCGGCGGCAATGGCGGCTATTCGATCGGCGGCGCCATTGGCGGCATCGGACTTGCCGTCAACATCGGCGGCAAGGGGGCGAGCGGCGGCGCCGGCGAGGACGTGATCGTCGGCAGTTCCGGTTCGATCCACACGCAAGGCGACAATTCGGTCGGCATTCTCGCGCAATCGATCGGCGGTGGCGGCGGCAATGGCGGCTTTACCGTTTCGGCCTCCATCGGCGCGGCGTCGGCAAGTATCGGGCTCGGCGGCGCCGGCTCCGTGGGCAGCAACGCCGGCGACGTGACCGTCAATGCCGACGGCGCCGGTCACACGATTACCAAGGCCGGCTATGCCGGCACGTGGAATTTGATCACCGAAGGCAAGAACGCGGCCGGCATCCAGGCTGAAAGCATTGGCGGCGGCGGCGGCAATGGCGGCTTTTCCGGTAGCCTGGCGCTCGGCGGAGTTGCCAGTGGCGGCGTCAGCCTCGGCGGCAGCGGCAAGGGCGGCGGCGACGCCGCTACAGTTACCGTCAACAATGGCAAGAAGGACAATAACGGCGTCATAACGCAGAACAGCATCCTGACCATCGACGACAACTCGATCGGCATCCTGGCGCAGTCGATCGGCGGTGGCGGCGGCAATGGCGGTTTCGCCATCGCACTGAGCGGCTCGGGCTCCTATGAGGGGGCGGGCGGCGCGGCGGCGGTGTCGGTCGGCGGCAGCGGCTCCACCGGCGGCATCGGCGAGGACGTGACCGTCACCAACTACGGCAACATCACCACCTACGGCAAGCAGTCTGCCGGTATCCTGGCCCAGTCACTGGGCGGCGGCGGCGGCAATGGCGGCTTCAGCATCGGCGCCAGCTTCACCACAGGCGCGGTCGGCGTTGGCGTGGCGGTTGGAGGCAGCGGCGGCAAAGGGCAATCGGCCGGACCGGTCACGGTCATTTCCACCGGCAATATCGAGACGCATGGCGACCAATCGGCGGGCATCATGGCGCAATCGGTCGGCGGCGGCGGCGGCAATGGCGGTTTTGCCGGCGCCGGAGCCATCACGCTGCAAGGTGTCAGTGCCGCTGTCGGCCTTGGTGGCAATGGTGCCGGAGGTGGCGACGCCAAGACGGTCAAGGTCACGTCGACCGGCGACATCAAGACCTATGGCGACCAGTCGATCGGCATCCTGGCGCAGTCGGTGGGCGGCGGCGGCGGCAATGGCGGTTCCAGCGTTGCGCTGGCGATCGGACAACAGGCGGGTGTCGCTGTCGGCCTTGGCGGCAAGGGCGGGGCGGCTGGCGCCGGCCTCGACGTCACGGTTGTCTCGACAGGTAACATCTCGACCGGTGCCGGCTTCACCGCAGGAGGTGTACGCGGCACTGGTGCTGCCGGCATCCTGGCGCAATCGGTTGGCGGTGGCGGCGGCAATGGCGGCTTCGGCGGCTCGCTTGGCGGCGGCAAGTCGGTCGCGGTCGGGGTCTCGCTCGGCGGCGATGGCGCTGGCGGTGGCGATGCCGACATCGTCAAGGTGACAAGCACCGGCAACATCTCGACCAATTTCGACAATTCGTCCGGCATCATTGCCCAGTCGATCGGCGGTGGCGGCGGCAACGGCGGATTCAGCCTGGCTTTCGCGGGTGCTATCGGCGACCCGGCAAGCGCGACAGGGTCGGTGGCCATTGGCGGCACGGGTGGCATCGGCGGTATCGCCAAGGACGTGACGGTGACCAGCACTGGCACGATCACCACGACGGGCAAGTTCTCCAACGGCATCCTGGCGCAATCGATCGGCGGCGGCGGCGGCAATGGCGGCTTTGCCATCTCGGGTTCCGCGACGACAGGCAATGCCGGCATCGGCGTTGGTGTCGGCGGTTCCGGCGCCGGCGGCTCGATCGCCGGGAAAGTCATCGTAAACAGCTACAGCCTCGTCGACACCAACGGAAACCCGGTGCTGCAGGCGCCGCCTGCAAACACCGTTTCAATCTGGACGCAGGGCGACAATTCGTCCGGCATTTTCGCGCAGTCGGTTGGCGGCGGCGGCGGTTCGGGCGGCTTCGCCGGCAGCCTTGGCGTCGGGCTCGGCGGCGGCGGCCTGGGGGTCAGCATCGGCGGCGGTGCGGGATCCGGCTCGAATGCCGATACGGTCACCGTAACCAGCTACAACAACATCCTGACGGGAGGAACGGATTCCTTCGGCATCCTGGCCCAGTCGGTCGGCGGCGGCGGCGGCAATGGCGGCTTTGCCATTGCGTTGAGCGGCAGCCAGAACGGCATCGCGGGCAGCGTCGCCGTTGGCGGCAAAGGCTCGAGCGGCGGCAATGCCGATGTCGTGACTGTTACCAGTACAGGCAACATCAAGACCACCGGCGACGGTTCCCATGCAATCTTCGCGCAGTCCGTCGGCGGTGGTGGCGGCAATGGCGGCTTCGCGGTTTCGGGCACTCTATCGGAAGGCGCGAGCCTCGGCATCGGCATCGGCGGTAATGGCGACAATGGCGGCGACGCCAAGTCGGTCACGGTTACGTCGACTGGCGACCTGAGGACAGAAGGCCTGAAGGCCGATGGTATCCTGGCGCAATCAGTCGGCGGTGGTGGCGGCAATGGCGGCTTCACCGGCGTGCTCGCTATCGCGCTCGATGGCGGTGCGGTGGGCGTCGGCGTCGGTGGCACCGGCAAGGGCGGTGGCAATGCCGACACGGTCACGGTCACCTCGACAGGCAATATCGTGACGCTCAAGAACGGCTCGAACGGCATCCTCGCCCAATCTGTCGGCGGTGGCGGCGGCAATGGCGGCGCTGCCGTGACTGCGACCGGTGCCGGAAAGCAGGCAAGCGCCGCCGTATCGGTTGGCGGCAGCGGCGGTGGCGGCGGTACCTCGAAACTGGTCACGGTCAACAATTTCGGCACCATCGATACGACTGGCGACAAGGCCAACGGCATTCTGGCGCAATCGATCGGCGGCGGCGGCGGCACCGGCGGCTTCGCCATCGCTGGCGATTTGCAGGTGGATGGCGCCGGCGGCGCCACAGTGGCGCTTGGCGGTGGCGGCGGCACCGGCCAGGATGGCGGCCCCGTCATCGTCAACAGCAATGTCGGCACCACGCTCACCAACAACATCGCGACCATCCACACGGTTGGCGGCGATTCCAACGGTATCTTCGCCCAGTCGGTCGGCGGCGGCGGCGGCGATGGCGGCTTTTCCGGTGCGATTACGGTCACCGGCCAGAACGCCAAGGCCGCTGCCGCGGTTTCCATCGGTGGCTCCGGCGCGGGCTCGGGCGACGGCAAGACCGTCAACGTTACCTCCGTCGACAATATCCTGACCGAAGGCGACGGCTCGAACGGCATACTGGCGCAATCGGTCGGCGGTGGCGGCGGCAATGGCGGCTTCGCCTTCGCGGCGACGATCAAGGGCTCGCTTGGCAAGAACCAGAGCAAGAATGGCTCGGTGTCGGTATCGCTGGGCGGCGGCGCTGGTTCCGGCGGCGATGCTGAAAAGGTCACCGTGGATTCCACGGGTATCATCCAGACCGGCGGCGACAAGGCCTTTGGTGTCCTGGCACAGTCGATCGGCGGCGGCGGCGGCAATGGCGGCCTCAGTGTGGCCGCGGCCCTCAATCTTGGCGAGGATGGCAATCAGATCACGGTTGCTGTCGGCGGCGAGGGCGGCGGCGGCGGCGCGGGGGGTGAAGTGCTGCTGACCCGCCATGGAGCGACCATCACCACCGGCGATCAGTCGGTTGGCTTGTTCGCGCAGTCGGTCGGCGGCAGCGGCGGCAATGGCGGCATGTCGATATCAGGCGCGATCGCCGGCACCGATGGCAAGACCTTGTCGGCGAGTGTTGGCGGTTACGGCGGCGCCGGCACCAACAGCAGCAAGGTGACGATCGATAACACCGGCGCCATATCGACCTATGGCGTCGAATCGCACGCCATCCAGGCGCAGTCCATCGGCGGCGGCGGCGGTAATGGCGGTATGGCGGTCTCGGGCGTGATCGGCTCGCTCGGCAATGGCAAGAATTTGAACGTTGGCGTCACGGTCGGCGGCCTTGGGGGCGACGGAGCCATCGCCGGCGATGTGTTCGTCACCAATCACGGCCTGCTGCAGACCGGCCTGCTCGCGCCCGGCCAGACCGTGACTACCGGCGACGGCGCCTACGGCATCTTTGCGCAGTCGATCGGTGGTGGCGGTGGCAATGGCGGCAATGCCATCACCGGCGTACTGGGCGTCAACGGCAACGCCGACGGCACCCAGGTCAATGTCAGCGTCGCGGTAGGCGGCGCTGCAGGCAACGGCAATACGGGTGGCAACGTCACGATCAGGCAGTATGGCGGCATCGAAACCCACGGCACGGGCGCGTTCGGCATCCTGGCGCAATCGATCGGTGGCGGCGGCGGCACTGGCGGCCGCGCCAATTCGATCTCCCTTCAGCTCGGCGCCAAATGCACGCTTCCCGGTGTCTGCCCACCCGCGGGCGGGAAGCCGGGCTGGAACCTTCAGGCGACGGTCGGCGGCGCGGGCGGAACCGGCAACGACGCCCAGACCGTCGATGTCGGCAATTATGATTTCATCGTAACGCATGGTGACAAGTCGTCGGGCATCGTCGCCCAGTCGATCGGCGGCGGCGGCGGTATCGGCGGCGACGCCTATATGGGTCTGGGCGGTCTTTTCGATAATCCGATCGAAGTCGATCCAACCCTGATCCTAAAGCCGCTGGGAACTGCGAGCATCAAGCGCTCGGTCGCAATCGCCATCGGCGGCAATGGCGCCGGCGGCGGCGACGGCGGCACCGTCATCGTCACCAATGAAGGTGCGATCCAGACAAACGGCAGCAAGTCCGATGGCATCCACGCGCAGTCGATCGGCGGTGGTGGCGGCGATGGCGGCGACGGTCAGGCCGGCGCGCTTGGCACCGTCGGCATTGGCGGCCGGGGCGCCGCTGCCGGCAATGGCGGCTCGGTCACCGTCACCAACGGCAAGAACGATGGTGTCGCCAACAACGGCGTCTACAGCCAGGCAAACACCTACATAATCGAGACGTCCGGCACATCGCCGACACCTCCGATAGATGCCCCTCCGAATGCTGATCCCGAAGAAGGTTATTCCGCCGGCATCTTCGCGCAGTCGGTCGGCGGCGGCGGCGGCACGGGCGGTGGTGCAGGCGGCCTGCTGTCGCTCGGTGGCTCAGGAAAGGCTGGGGGCACTGGCGGTGAGGTCACCGTGAACAATTACGGCGGCATCCTTACCCATGCGGATGATTCCGTTGGTATTTTCGCGCAGTCGGTCGGTGGCGGCGGTGGCGCTGGCGGTTCGCTTGGCATCAGCGCGATCGCCGTGGGCGGCGCGGGTGGCTCCAGTGGCGATGGCGGCATTGTCACGGTCACCAACAAGGCCGTGATCACGACGCACGGCATTGATTCCTACGCGATCCAGGCCCAGTCGGTCGGCGGTGGTGGCGGTTCTGGTGGCGGCAAGAATGGCGGCATCACCGGCTCGATCCCGGCCCTTGTCTCGATCGGCGGCAAAGGCGGCGCGAGCGGCACCGGCGGAACCGTCACCGTTACCAACAGCAGCACCCTGCACACCTATGGCGCCGGCGCCGATGGCATCAACGCCCAGTCGATCGGCGGTGGCGGTGGCTCCGGCGGCCGCGCGATAGGCTTTGTTGCGGTCGGCGGCCGCGGCGGCGATGTCGACGACGGCGGTGTCGGCTACGATCCAAACGACCCGAACAACGTCAAGGGCGGCAGCCATGGCGGGGGCGGTGCGGTCAACGTCTACAACAATCCCGGCGGCAACATCATCGTCGAAGGCGTCGGCGCGCATGGCATTTTCGCCCAGTCGGTCGGCGGCGGCGGCGGCTCCGGCGGCGGCGGCATTGGCGCCAGCATCGTGCCGACTTCGGTCGGTGTTGGCGGCAATGGTGGCAGTTCCGGCGATGGCGGTGTGGTTACCGTCGAAAACCATGGCAAGATCACCGCCATAGCCGACGCCTCGGTGGCGATCTTCGCCGAATCGATCGGCGGCGGCGGCGGCACCGGGGCCATGAGCATTGCCGCGGCGCTCAGCCCGGGGGCCGCGACATTCGGCGTCGGCGGCGACGGCGGCGCGAATGGCAAGGGCGGCAATGTTAACGTCACCAACTTTGGCGATGGCCTTATCTACACCAAGGGCTTCGGTTCCACCGGCATCATGGCGCAGTCGGTCGGCGGCGGCGGCGGCAGTGGTGGTGCGAGCTATTCGGTGGCCGGCGGCGCGCCCGGCTTCTCGCTCGCGCTCGGCGGCAAGGGCGCGGCCGGCGGCGACGGTGGCGTGGTTACCGTCATCAACAATGGCGTCATGCAGCTCGATGGCGACAATTCGGTCGCGATCTTCGCACAGTCGGTCGGTGGTGGTGGCGGTAAAGGCGGCACCGCGATTGCCGCGACCATCGGCCCGCCGGTGTTCATCGGCGGCGACACGGGCGTGACCGGCAAGGGCGGCGACGTCACAGTCACCAACACCGGGCAGATCGTGCTCAAGGGCAACGGCTCCGTCGGCATCTTCGCGCAATCGGTCGGTGGCGGCGGCGGCGTGATGACGGCCGGCACCGACGGCATCATCCAGGCTGTCAGTGGCGGCAAGGGCGACGGCGGCGTCGTGACCATCAACAGCAATGTCGCGATGCTGATCACCGGCGACAATTCGGTTGGTGTGTTCGGCCAGAGCATTGGCGGCGGCGGCGGCGTCGGCGGCTTTTCCGGTAACTATCTCGGCCTCGATCAGGCACCGGCCGCAAGCAGCATGATGATGGCCATGGTCGCCGCACCGCAAGGGTTCATGGGCAGCGCCGGCGGCGCCGGGCTTGGCGGCGACGTCACGTTCGAGCAAAAGGCCGACCTCTATGTCACGGGCAAGAATTCCTCCGCGCTGATGGAGCAGAGCTCCGGCGGCAGCGGCAACATCGCCGACAATGGCGATATCAACGTCACCATCGACAAGGATATCCTTATTTTGGGCGGCTCGGGCGCCGGTGCCGGTGTCACCTATCTGGACGGCAGGAACAACGTTCTGAACAACAACGGCTATGTCGGCGCGGTTACCGGAGACGATGGCTGTATCCCGGGCGGCGTGGACACGAACTGCGTGCGCAAGATCGATGGCTATGCCATGCGCGGCGGCGTCGGCAACGACACGTATAACAATTTCAAGGACACGATGGGCTCGATCGCGCTTGGCGCCGGCCAGAACGCCTTCAACAACGAGAAGGGCGCCATCTACCGGATGGGCGACACGGTCGACCTCGGCGCGACGGGGGAGTTCACCAATGATGGCTATGTCGCGCCGGGCGATCTCAATCGCGTGATGACGACCTATGTGAACGGCAACTGGACGCAGTCGGCGACCGGCACTTATCTGCTCGACCTTGATCTCGATCCGGAGGCCGACCAGATCAACATCACCGGCACGGCCTCTCTCAATGGCGTGGTCAGTCTCAACATCATGGAGCCGGGCGCGGCAAAGCCTGGGACACAGGAGTATCTGATCCTGCACGCCGATCAGGGCGTGACCAACCACGATCTGGTGCTCGATTCGATCCCGAGCGCGGTCGCGCAGTATCAACTGCTCTATCCCAATTCGGATGATGTCGTGCTCAATGTCGACATCAACTTCGCCCGCTCCGGCCTCACCCAAAATCAGACCTCGGTCGGCAACGCGGTCAATGCCATTCAGACCGACCTGACCTCGCCGGCCTTCACCAAGATCGCCGAGGCTCTGTTCTACATCCCGACACTGGGCCAACTCGGAGCTGTCTACGATTCGATCTCGGGCGAGGGCGTCAGCGGCGTCGAGCAGCCGCAGTTCGATGCCTACGACACATTCCTGGCGTCGATGAACCGGCAGGCGAATTTCTGGCGCACCGGCTTGGGCACCGGTCCGTCCGATCGCTCCGTGACGCCGCAGGCCTATGACGAGCCGGCGCCGAAGAAGGATCCGTTCAAGGCCATGCAGCCGGACGAACGGCGCTGGAGCTACTGGGCAACGGCTGGCGGCAATTCCGGTCAGCTGAGTGGCGATGCCATCGTCGGCAGCGCCCAGAATGTCTACCAGGGCGGCAGCTTCGCGGTCGGCCTGGATTCCGCGGGCAATCCCGATGTGCTGATGGGCTTCGCGCTTGGCGGCGCCGCTGCCTCCTTCGACGTCGCCGACCGCCAGACCTACGGCAACATCATCGGCGCCCAGGCTGGCGCCTATGTTGCCCGCAAATGGGATGATTTCTACATCAATGGCGGACTGGCGTTTGGCCTCTACAACAACAATGTTCATCGCGCCGCGTCCGTGCCCGGCTCCAACGCGCCGCTCAATCCCGTGCCCGGCGTTTCGACGGAGAACTGGCGCAGCAACTTCCTGAGCGCCGGCTTCGGCGCCAATGTCGAGGCAGGCTGGCGGCAGCAGGTGGGGCAGGGCGCCATCACCCCGTTCGCCGCGCTGCAGTTCTCATTCCTGTCGATGGACGGCTTCGACGAGACGTCGATCGGCGGAAACTCGCTCGGGCTCAGTTTCGATCAGCGCGTCATAACCTCGCTGCCGGTCTCGCTCGGCCTCCAGCTGGATACGACGATAGGGGTCGGCGACGGCCAGTCGCTGCAGGCCTGGGGTCGCGCGGCCTGGGTGCATGAGTTCGAACCGGATCGCTCGGTCCGGCCGAGCTTCCAGGCAGCGCCCGGCTATTCCTTCGTGATCCAGGGTGCCGCGGCGGCAGAGAATGCGGTTGCCGTCAATGCCGGCCTGAAGATGAACTGGAGCAACAACACCGCCATGTTTGCAGCCTTCGACGGCAAGTTCGGCGACGGCGTGCAGACCTATGGCGGCAATGTCGGCCTGAAGGTGAACTGGTAGGGGCATCACTTGGAAATCGGCGGCTTGGGCAAGATGCGTCCGAAGCCGTCGAGAACCTTCAGTTGCCGCCGCGTCGCGGCGTGACCTCGCCGATTCTTTTCCGTCGACGCGACCGGACAATCGTCTCACGAAATTCCCCGAATTGTTCTATGGAAGGGAAAACCGACCCGGATCACGCCGATGAAATTTGTCGAGACCTTCCATCTCTACCCGTTCCTGGACACGACCGTAAGTCTCGCCGCGGCGTTCATTCTTGGCACGCTGATTGGCGCCGAGCGCCAGTATCGACAGCGTACGGCGGGCCTGCGCACCAACGTGCTGGTGGCCGTGGGCGCGGCCGCCTTTGTCGATCTGGCGCAGCGCATCGCCGGTTCGACCGAGGCGGTGCGCGTCATTTCCTACGTGGTCTCCGGCATAGGCTTCCTGGGCGCCGGCGTGATCATGAAGGAAGGCATGAACGTGCGCGGCCTGAACACGGCCGCGACCCTCTGGTGCTCGGCCGCCGTTGGCGCGTGCGCCGGTACCGACATGGTCGCCGAAGCCGCCTTGCTCACCGTCTTCGTGCTCGCCGGCAACACGCTGCTCAGGCCGCTCGTCAACATGATCAACCGCATTCCCATAGACGACAGGGCAACGGAGGCGACCTACGAGGTCAGCGTCATATCCAGCCGCGAGGCGATGCCGCAGCTGCGGGATCTGCTCGTGGAGCGGCTGGAACTGGCAAATTACCCGGTCAGCGACGTGGTCGTCGCCGATCGTGGCGACGACACGGTGGAAATCGTGGCCACGCTGGTCTCGACCGCGGTTGATCCGCATGAGATCGAGGCCGTGACGGACTATCTGGAACAGCAAAAGCACGTTTCCAACGCGAGTTGGGACGGCAGCACCAAGGACTGAGTTCCGCGTCGCCATTCCCAGGGCGAAGTTGTCGAGATCCGGCGCTCGTCCACATGCCATTCCAGCCAGGTGCCTGTCACGTGGACAGCTTCAATTCTGTCGCCGGTCGGTGAGATTTTTACCCAAGGCATCAAGGGTCTGTAAACTTCTCCCCATTACCACCGTCACATGGCCTCGTGGCGGAGCGGCTACGCTAGAGACGGCAAATCTCGGAAGCCTCGGTTCGATTCCGAGGCGAGGCCTCCAACATCCCCACCCGCCTGAATTGCCCGGATCGGTGCCAGTAGTATGGCGATACGCGGCTCGCCCTTTATCCCTACCTCCGCATCGCTTGCGGCGGCCCCGTCGTCTGCGTTGCGCATTACATTTCGGGCGTCGAGCGATCGCGCTAACGGAAGAGATATTTCGACACTTCGGGATTGCCGCGCCGCCACATCACATTGTCGAGGAAATAGTGGTGCACGTTGATGAATATCAGCACGATGAAGAAAAACAGCGATGAACCCAGGATTTGTTCGTCATACGGGACAAGTGCCGTCAGCACGGTCGGAATCAGCCAGAAGCCAAGGCCGCCGAGGAGCAGCCCGGCGCTGACGAACTCCAGAACCCGCACCCTGTAGACCCGGCCGAGAATAGCCAGGATTCTGGATCGCGGGATGCTTTCGGCGTCGGGTCCGTCGCGCTCGACATTGCTCTGATAGCGCCAGACGACCGCCAGATACTGCAGGGAATGAAGCGCCGGCACCACGAGCAGCCAGAGCGGGTTTATCCTCACGATCAGGATCCATAGATACAGGGACGCCGCGTAGGCGACGATCCCGTTATACGGCAGGCCGCCCCCGTTCCTGCTCCAGCGATTGATCAGCATCACGGCCGTGACGGCGGTGGAAGCCGCTGCTATGGACAGCGCGATCGCATTGACCCATGCGGGTGTGGCAAACGTATAATATTGCAGCCCGTAATAGTTTCCTTCGCTGACCGCGGTGTTCGTCTGCAGCCATGCGAACAGCCACACGGCATAGCTGTTGACCAGCAGGATCTTCTTGTCGAGGTCGGTGAAGAACCGGCGCTTCAGAACGGCATCCACCATCAGCATGCCGTAGCCCTGCTTGACATAGTGCCAGCCGACGAAAAAGAACATCGCATTGGCCGCGTTCCCCAAAAGCCTGGCATTGGCCGCCATGGCGCCATAGGCAAAGAATGCGCCCATGAGAAGCGGTACGACAATGCCCGCCAGGATGTAGCGGACCTGAAGGCCTCTGTCGTAGCCCTCGCCACGCACCTTGCGCCCGAAATTGCGGTAGAAGATCTGGTAAGAGTGGGCGAAGTGCGGATAGTTCAGCAAGTACGCCAGGAAGAACGTTATCGCCGCGACCAGGCCCTCGTATCTGAGCGGCACGAAGAACAGGACAGGCAGGATCAGAAAGGCGCTTCCGCCAAGCATCAGAAAATCGGCCAGCGGACCGAAAAGATACCTTGGCGATGGTGTTGCCGCGGGAGACCGAGAATCCGCCGAAAGCTGAACTGCCATTGAGCGCTCCCTCCATGTCCATTTAACCATCGGCCTGCTCGTCTCACAAGGTCAGCGACGCGGGCCGTCAACGGACGGGCTCGACCTCTGTACCTACGGGCCTTGTCCCAATGATACTTGGCAGGCCTATCGAGGCGCTAAGGCGGTGCGCGTCCGCTTTCTGTCGCCGGAGGAGCAGAAGAAGCTTGTTACCTCAAGCAATGGCGCGATCCGTGTCGGCGGCGCTGGTGGCAGGCGTTCGGTTTGGAGAGTCCGCACGGCTGCGGGTTTCGGACTACCAGGTCGCGAACAAATCAGCCTTCGTGGCTGCGAGCAAAAGTGGCAAGGCGCATCATATCCCTGGTTCGGTTGGCGGGATCGATTTGTCGAACGACTGTCCTATGGTCGCTCCGTCGACGCGCCGCCACTTCGACAAGACATGACCTATCACTGACCGTGGAAGGTGCAGCTAGCCAAGCCAAGCCAAGCCAATCCAAGCCAAGCCAAGCCAAGCCAAGCTTTCCCATTTCACGTGCTCCGGGATACGTACGCTAAGCGACGGTGCTCAACGGAGCCTAGCTGATAGTTTTGGCGCAAGCGCTCCGACAAAATGATACGAGGATGGCCGAGAGGCAATATGCATGCCTGGCGCCATCGGATGTGGCCGACAAAATCATATCTAAAGGAGAGGCGCTTGCTTCCAGAAATGATCAACTGTCGGATGCCTCTTCCAACAAGGCAGATTTGTCAGTCACGGATTTGAACGCTTGGAGCATTGCGTCTACGATAAAATTTTCCAACTGAGGATAGAAAGGAAATTTTACATCGCAAACGGGAGACGCAACACCGCCTTTATAAGGCTCAAATTTGCCGTCGACACGCTTGCGTTTGCTTCGTTCGAATAGCTCTCGATACCTACGAGGCGATACCCCGTAGAAATGTTGAAATTGCACCGCCGGATAGCCTTGATACCGACCACGATCGCTGCTCTCCACTTGCAGCGAGTCCGAATGGAGATCTGATGCTAGGCTTTTCGGATATGGCTCTAGAAATATGACTTTCGAGATGCCGGATGCTACTATGTGTTTTGCGCACATGTGACACGGAAACGTTGTACAATATACTACACCGTCTCTGACGGCATGGCCAAGCCTTGCTGCGTCCGTGATAGCGGACATTTCGGCGTGTACAATGCGACCATACTCTAACGCATCCATGAATTGAGAATCGAGAACCTTGGCGCTCTCCAAAACGTCGTTGACGCTCCGCTCAGGATCGATGATCTTGATCAATTCGGATAAAATCTCTCTTTTTCGCTGGTCGTTTGAGTCGTATTCACGCACGTACTCGCGGTCGTCATGATCCTCATTGTGCCAATAGGTTCCCCCAGTAGCTTTGGGAACCTCGTTGGAGCCAAGTGCAAGAATTTCACCGGTCGGCGAAAAAACCGCTGCTCCGACTTGACGTGATAGGTCGAGCGTCCGAAGCGCAGCCGCCTTCGCCAAGAACATACCGTACTCCATTCGAGTCGGCGAAAGAGAGTTCGAACCGAATAGGAGTTCGCAAAAGCGCTCAATCTGCTTTTGGACCGACTGCTCGGCGTCGGTGTTGATTATAAAGTCTGCGTCATGGAAAATCTTTGACACTCGTTGCCCGTGGGCCTGCCCGAGTTCATGTTCATCCGCCTGCGTAAGAGCTTCCGCTTTGTCTCGAAATCGATGAGGACCGGCGGTATTATCGTCACTGGCAAAGCGCCGTGACAAATAGTCGACCCGCGCCCCACGGCGCGAATAGATCGATACCTGATAAAAGAGGTCACCATAGACCGATCTAAGAAGGTCGATTTCCTCTTTCCGCTTGAACTGATGAAGCAGATAAACGACCTTACTGAATTCCTCGACGTTTTCGCGTTTGGGAAGCCGAAGGCGCTTCTTAATTATGCGCATGACGGTAGCTGAAGCCAGAAAGGCATTGTCGGAGAAGCGCTCCCGCAATTGGTCTCCGTAGGCGATATGGGTTTCATAGCGCTCATAGAGCGGTGCTTTTTTGAGCGGCTTGTTGGGTTCAACGTATTTTTGAAAAACTGAAAATACGTCCGTTACCTTGACCTCCACCACGTGATAACCACGACGTTCAAACTGGCTTCGAAAATCCAATAGCGATGGCGCCATTTCAGCTCCCATCGGAGCGACGAATCCGACGAAAATCTCAGGAAATTTAATTTGCTTAATTGCCGCACCCAACGAACTATCCCCTCTGATCTGTGTTATCCTCTAGCTGGAAGCTAGGAGGCAAAAATGGCTGGTATGAACCCCGAGAGAAAATCCCAGGATGCCATCGAGCAGGCCAACCGCAAATTGCTTCATGAGAACGATAAGCGCTTGGAAAAATGGAGAGAAGACCGCTTAAACTCCTTTGAACGAGATAGGGAAATTTCGGCTCAGAATTTCGCTCGGTCGCTGGATAGCGACTAGAATCGCTTATTGGTTCGATGAGAGCGACCAAGTTTCAGGAAGCAAATTTCCCGCATAGGCATTGTCGCTACTCATTCGCATGTCTGTCACGGATTGTTCAGCAGCGACCTAACTCCGGGTCGCTCTAGATATTTGCGTGGATCGACGAAGTTTTTGAAGCTTGGTAACGCGCTCGTGATTCTGCAAGGCACACTCTGCAGAATCAGCATGCCACGCGGTCCTTCACTCCCGCAATTCACAGGCACTTTCGTCTAGCCCCGCCGCCGCCATTCCAAATCAGTCTGCTGATGTCACTGGGGCTTCGTTGCAGGAACTGAACTGCTTGTACGTCCCCATGAATAACCGCCACTCTAAGCGACAAGTTGCGTCTGTGCCGAACCGTTGGCTCGCCGACGCCGCGCTGTCCGACGCAGCGCGCCAGTTCGAATGCGCTTCGAGCTTGCCGACCCAAAGCCCGAGCTCGGCGGCTTCGGCCTTCGCCTGCCGGGAAATTGTTTTGCCTAACGACGTGTCGACAAGGAACGGTACGAGCGGGCCGATAGGGAATCGCGTGTCGCTCTCGATGTCGAGCGCGAAGAACGAGAGGCGAAGATGAGTGGATTGCGGGAAGTGCGGCCTGCAATGGAGACGCAGAGCGCCCCGCTTGCGGTAGCGGATCGGCGATCTCCAAGCCGCCAAACCCCGAATAATGCCTACCGGTAAATAGCGATCAAGAGGCAAACTTGGTGAGACACGAAAGGTCTTAACTGCCAAATCGATACGCGCGACTGCTCGCCCTGCCAATTAATGCATAGGGAAGATCTGGTACGCCCAAGGGGAATCGAACCCCTGTTACCGCCGTGAAAGGGCGGTGTCCTAACCGCTAGACGATGGGCGCGCTCAGACGAAGCGGCTTATACTGACGTTGTGCGCAACCGGCAACCCGTCAGTTGCCGCCTTGGACAACTTTTTTGCGGGCCTGCCGGATTGGCGATTTGGCTGGGGTGGATATCACGGCCACGCGCCTTGGCGATTAGCAGAAACGGAGCAAGGAGCGAAGCGACGCGGCGCAGACCCTGGAACCCATGCCGCGACGTTGAAGCGCGGCGACGGTGCGGAATTCTGCTCCGCTGCGCTCCCCGGTTGACTCCCGGCATGGATCTCCGGGTCTTCGCGACGGAGCTTCGCTCCTGCTCCGCCCGTGGATGACGAAGTTGGGGGCGCTTCGGCCAATCTCGAATGTTTGGAATTATGCGCTGGACACGACATTGGCTAATGGCCTTAGCCGCGGACAGGCTCCGGCACGCCAAAGAGCGCCTTTAGCCCTCGCCACCGCCGCCGCTGCGCCGGCGGCAGCGCCAGTTCCAGTCGCGCTCGGGGCCGACGTCAACATGGACCGATTCGGTGTGGCAATAGGTGCCGACGCCGCCGCGCCCGGGCATGGTCCTGATATAGTTCGCCAGTTCCCACTTGGAGACGCCGGGCACCTGGATGTCGGCGGCTGCGCAATACATGTGCAGCGAATTCTTGGCGCCGTTGGCACGGCGGTTGCGCGCCGGATCGCGATAGCCCGAGGTGACGACCATCTTGCGGCCGTAGTGCCCCTCGATCGTCTTCAGCACGCGCACCAGGGAAGGCTTCAGGCAGGCGACATCGACAGTCTCGTTCTGCTTGAGGAGCCCATTGGGCGCCAGCCTGGCCATGCCCGCGGCGGACGCGACCTGATAGCCGCCGCCGCCTTCGTCCTCGTTGAGATCGACGTCGCTTTCATCGTCGAGGCCGGATTTGCGCTTGATTTCGAACAGCGCCGTCTGGCGCACGCCAGGAAGCGCGTCACTGCCGGTGACATGACCGGTATCGCCGCCGATCGAAGCCAGCTGCACGGGTTTTTGCGTGGTATCCGTCGAGGCCAGCGTGATGATCGGTTTTGCCGGCGCCGGGGCCGGCTTGGCCTGTATGGCAGGCGCCTCGCTTCCGCGCGTGTTGACCAGCGGGGCAGGCGCCGCCTTCGCGGGCGTCGCGCCGAACATCGAGGCCAGGAAGCCTTTTTTCTTCGGCGCTTCGGGTTGCGGCATTTCGCCTGCTGTCACATAGACCGGATTGTTCATCGCCGGAGCCGCGGCCGGCTTGGGCGCCGTTACTTCAGCATCGGCGGCAGCGATCTTCTGGGCGACCGCGTCGGTCTGTTGCGCCGTCTGCGTCGGCGGCTGCAGGGACTGCGGTGTATGCCCCGCGATGGTTTCGGCGTCCGCCGGCGCCGTCAGCGGAAAGGCCGCCTCGGGCTTCGCCGTCGGCACATAGGCGATGGTTTCCGGCAGGGCGGTATCGCCTTCGCCCATCACGGTGGCCTGCTCGGTGGTGTGTGCGCTCGTCATCTGCGATGACGAATCGACCATTGCGACCGGCTTGCCCGTCGAGGCCGCGTGGATGTCCGAGGAAGAGGCATTGTAGCCGGGCGTTCCGACCGACATTGTCGGGTCGCCCGCCGAGGTGCAGGACGCCAGGAGCACGGAGCAGAGCGCTGCCACAATGGCGCGGCGTTCTCCCTTTGCGAGGCTCCATCCTGCTGATTTCAAAGTCAAATTCCCCCTCGATGTCCGGTCGGTATGTCCTTGGCGCAGCACTGGAAATTGCTGCCCGAGGTGACCTTTGTCTCCGATCCGGAAACGAGACCTGTGTCAAATCCGCAAGCGTTGAAGTATTTTCGCGGTGGATGCCGAATTACGGCCGCTCGATGGTTGACGCCACCATTTCGCCCGCTTTTACCGGGCCGTCAACTCACCAGACATTACAGTCCGTTACACACGCACCTTCACATAGGTGCCGGGGGCATCGCCCAAGGTTTTCATATGCTTGCCGGGTTTCCGGGCAGGCACGCGGCTATTGTCCTTGGCCTCTATCCAGCTCTGCCAGTGCGGCCACCAGGACCCCGGATGGTCGGTTGCATCGGCGACCCATTGGTTGAAGTCGCCGGTCGGCGCGCCGCCTGTCCAGTACTGGTACTTGTTGGAGGCGGGCGGGTTGACCACGCCTGCGATATGGCCCGATCCGGCCATCACGTATTCGACCTGGCCGCCGAAATATTTCGAGCCGAGGAAGACCGACAGCGCCGGCGCGATGTGATCCTCCCTGGAAGCGAGATTGTAGATCGGAATCTTGACATCGCCGAGCGAGACAGTGTGCCCGGCCAACTCCATCGTGCCGCGCGAAAGGTTGTTCTCGAGATAGCAATTGCGCAGATAGAAGGAGTGGTTGGCCGCAGCCATGCGCGTCGAATCGGCGTTCCAGTAAAGCAGGTCGAAGGGCAGGGGATCCTTGCCGCGCATATAGTTGTTGATGACATACGGCCAGATCAGGTCACCGGAGCGCAGCATGTTGAAGGCGGTCGCCATCTTCGTGCCGTCGAGATAGCCCTTTTCGTTCATCGACTTTTCCACCGCCGCGACCTGCTCCTCGTCGACGAACACTTTCAGGTCGCCGGCATGGGTGAAGTCGACTTGCGTGGTGAAAAAGGTCGCCGACTTGATGCGGTCGTCGCCTTCTGCGGCCATCAATGCCAGCGCGGCTGCCAGAAGCGTGCCGCCGACGCAGTAGCCGATCGCGTTGACGTCGCGTTCCCCGGTCGCCGTCTCGATCGTGTCGAGGCCGTATTGCAGGCCCTCCCGGATATAGGCTTCCCAGTTCTTGGCGCCGTGGCGTTCGTCCGGGTTGATCCAGGAGATGACGAACACGGTGTGACCTTGTTCGATCGCCCAGCGGATGAACGACTTCTGCGGGTTGAGGTCGAGTATGTAGAACTTGTTGATCCAGGGCGGGCAGATCAGCAGCGGGCGTTTCAACACCGTCTCGGTCGCCGCATCGTACTGGATGATCTCGGCGACATCGCTGCGGCCGATCACCTTGCCGGGCGTGGTCGCGATGTTGCGGCCGATCTCGAAGGGGGAATAGTCGGCCTGGCGCAGTTTCAGATCGCCCTTGCCGGCGGCGATGTCCTCGGCCAGCATCTTCATGCCGCGCACCAGGTTTTCGCCGTTGGAGGCGACTGTTTCTCGAAACAGCTCCGGGTTCGTCAGGATGAAATTCGACGGCGAAATGGCGTTGGACACCTGTTTGACGTAGAAGCTTGCCTTGTGGCGGGTGTGGTCATCCAGGCCTTCGGCATGGTCGACCAGTTCGCTCGCCCAGCGCGATGTGACGAGATAGGCCTGCTTCAGGAAGTCGAAAAACGCATTGCGGCCCCATTCCGGGTCCTGGAAACGCTTGTCGCCTCGCTCCGGCTTGACCGCGTCGTCCTGGCCCTCGGCGTTCGGGCTGACGCGCTGGATGGCATTCGCCCACACGGTCATATAGCCGGCGAACAGCCGCGTCTGCGCTTCGAGCGCGCGCTGCGGATCGGCAAGCCAGTATTCGCTGAGCTTGGAGAAGGTCTTGACCATGTCGACGACGGGTTCGGCGACGTGGTCGCGCACCTCACCCTTTTCGCGCGGCTCGGCCCAGGCTGAAGCCGCTTTGCCGGCTTGTTCGATCATGCGCGCCATGTTCAGCGCGAAGCGTTCCGGATCCTTCACCAGATATTGCTCGACGGTTGAAGGTCCGCCATCTTCCGCTTTGCCCGAATCGGGTGTTTTGGACATGGTTCGCGGGGTTCCTCCGGAAGCGTTTTCTTGACATATTAACATGGGACATCCGACAGGGTCCAATCTCGCTTACCTCGGCTGCCAAGGAAACAATATGACGATTAATGTTGGCGAGACTGTTTTTTTAGGTGCCGCACGCTTTTGCCGCGTCGGCGCGGCGATCGTCCTTCTCGGGGTTGCCGGGTGCTCCAGCACGGGCACAAGCGGTCCGGTGCCCATGGCATCGGATGCCGGCGCGAAGGATACCGGCACCTTTCCGAACCTGAACATTCCGCCCAAGGTCGCGGCGCCGCAGTTCACCGAAGCCGAGCGCAACGCCAAGCTCGCCCAACTGAAGGCCGACAAGAGTGGCCAGGCCCCCAGGGGCGGCGCTCCAAAGGTCGCCGGTCAGGGCGCCATGACCGATCTCGCCAAGCAGCATGGCCCCGAGACGCTGAAGCAGATCGAAGGCAAATGCGACCCAACCCTCGACCCTACCTGCAAATGAGTATATAGCGCGCGCCCAATGCCCTAACATATGCGGGGCTCCCCTTGCTGTCTGGAACTGCCATGGAAGAATTTCACAAGGTCCGCCGGCTTCCGCCTTACGTGTTCGAGCAGGTCAATCGGCTCAAGGCCAGCGCCCGTTCCCGCGGCGCCGACATCGTCGACCTCGGCATGGGCAATCCCGATCTTCCGACACCCAAGGCCATCGTCGACAAATTGTGCGAGGTCGTGCGCGATCCGCGCACGCACCGCTATTCCTCATCGCGCGGCATTCCGGGCCTGCGCCGCGCCCAGGCGAATTATTATGCCCGCCGTTTCGGCGTGAAGCTCAACCCCGACACTCAGGTCGTGGCCACGCTCGGTTCGAAGGAAGGTTTCGCCAACATGGCGCAGGCCATCACCGCGCCCGGCGACGTGATCCTGTGCCCGAACCCGACCTATCCGATCCATGCCTTCGGCTTCATCATGTCGGGCGGTGTCATCCGCTCGCTGCAGGTCGAGCCCGATGACGGCTTCATTCCGGCACTGGAACGCGGTGTTCGTCACTCGATCCCGAAGCCACTGGCGCTCATCCTCAACTACCCGTCGAACCCGACGGCACTGGTCGCCTCGCTCGATTTCTACAAGGACGTGGTGGCGTTCGCGAAGAAGAACGACATCATCATCCTGTCCGATCTTGCCTATTCCGAGATCTATTTCGACGGCAACCCGCCGCCTTCGGTGCTGCAGGTTCCGGGTGCCATGGACGTCTGCGTCGAATTCACCTCGATGTCGAAGACCTTTTCAATGCCCGGCTGGCGCATGGGTTTTGCTGTCGGCAATGAACGGCTGATCTCGGCGTTGACGCGGGTGAAATCCTATCTCGACTACGGCGCCTTCACGCCGATCCAGGTGGCGGCCGCGCATGCGCTCAACGGCGACGGCGCCGATATCGCCGAGGTGCGTGAGGTCTACCACAAGCGCCGCGACGTGATGGTCGACGCCTTCGGGCGCGCTGGATGGACCATTCCGGCGCCTGCCGCTTCGATGTTCGCCTGGGCGCCCATCCCCGAACCGTTCCGGCATCTGGGCTCGCTCGAATTCTCCAAGCTTCTCATCGAGCATGCCGACGTCGCGGTGGCGCCGGGTGTGGGCTTCGGCGAACATGGCGACGATTTCGTGCGCGTGGCCCTGGTCGAGAACGAGCACCGGATTCGCCAGGCGGCGCGCAACATCAAGCGCTTCCTGTCGACCAGCGCCAAGCAGCCCAACAATGTGGTGCCGCTTTCCGCCCACCGGTAAGTAAAGCAATTCCAGGAAAAGTGCGAAACGGCTTTCCGTCCGGAATTGCGTAAGAACAGAGAGTTAGAGCCCTTCAGCGATTCCGTGAAGCGTTGAAGGGCTTTAGAATTTCGATCTGACTTGAGGGACGTCGCCGGACATGGCTGAAGCATTGCGTGTTGGAATTGCCGGACTTGGCACGGTCGGCGCGTCGGTGGCGCGCGTGCTGCGTGACAAGGCGGCGGAACTGACCCGCCAATGCGGGCGCGATGTCACCGTTACCGCCGTCTCGGCGCGGGACCGCAAGCGCGACCGTGGTGTCGATCTCGGTTCGGCGGCATGGTTCGATGATCCGGTCAAAATGGCGCAGACCGCCGACATCGACGTGTTCGTCGAACTGATCGGCGGCGATGAGGGGGCGGCACGCTCTTCGGTGAAGGCCGCGCTCGAAGCCGGCCGCCATGTCGTCACCGCCAACAAGGCGCTGCTTGCCAAGCATGGCGTGGCACTGGCCGAGATCGCCGAGAAGAAGGGCGTGCTGCTCAACTACGAGGCGGCGGTGGCGGGCGGCATTCCCGTTATCAAGACGATGCGCGAGGCGATGGCCGGCAATTCGGTGACACGCGTCTTCGGCATCCTCAACGGCACCTGCAACTACATTCTCACGCGCATGGAGGCCGAAGGCGTCTCGTTCGACGTCGTGCTGAAGGATGCCCAGCGGCTCGGCTACGCCGAGGCAGACCCGACCTTCGACATCGAAGGACACGACACCGCGCACAAGCTGTCGATCCTGACCAGCCTGGCCTTCGGCACGAAGATCGCTGCCAACGATATCTATATGGAAGGCATCTCCAACATCACCCAGGCCGACATTCGCGCCGCCGGTGATCTCGGCTACCGGATCAAGCTGCTTGGCGTCGCGCAGCGCACCGACAGCGGCATCGAGCAGCGTGTGCACCCGACCATGGTGCCGACGGCCTCCGTTATCGCGCAGGTGCATGGCGTCACCAACGCCGTGGCGATCGAAACCGATATCCTTGGCGAATTGCTGCTCTCCGGCCCCGGCGCCGGTGGCAATGCGACCGCCTCGGCCGTTATCGGCGACATCGCCGATATCGCCAAGAGCCGGCCCGGCTTTCAGCATGGTCCTGTCTTCGGCCGGCCGGCCAAGGAGCTGCGGCCCTACAAGAAGGCGCAGATGCGCAGCCATGCCGGCGGTTATTTCATCCGGCTGACCGTGCATGACCGCATCGGCGTGTTCGCCGCGATTGCCAAGCGCATGGCCGACAACGACATTTCGCTGGAATCGATCGTCCAGCACGCGGTCGGCGGCGAGGCGGAAGCGCAGAAGACCGTGATCCTTGTTACGCACGAGACCACGGAGGCCGCCGTGCGCAAGGCGGTCGACGGCATCACGAGGGATGGTCACCTGACCGACAAGCCGCAGGTCATCCGCATCGAGCGGGCAGGGTAGCCCCGCTACAGAAACCGCGTCGGCGCCGCGTGCCGGGCAGTCCAGATCGGCCGGAACGAATTCGTGTCGGAGCCGTTCTCTTGGTCAACAACCAAGGGAGCCGCTTCATGGCCGATACCAGCAAGTCCGACACCCCTCACATGGACGACATCCAGAAAACCCTGGAGAAGCAGATCGCGGATCTCCGCAAGGAGATAACAAAGATCAACAAGAGCCTGGCGGAACGCAGTGCCGAGCTTGTCGACGAGGCCTCGGACCAGGCATCGCATTTCTACGATACGGCCGCCGCCCGCGCGTCGCGGACAGCGCAACAGTTGCGCAGCCAGGCCCAGGTCGTGTCCGAGGTTGCCCGCGACAACCCCGGTACCACCACGGCGGTGGTCGGCGTGATAGGCCTGCTCGGCTTCCTGGCCGGTCTGGCTATCGGCCAGTCTATGAACGACGCGCCGCGCCGCTGGTATTGATCCTGGCCGATTGAGCGGGCCTTGCCCGCTCGTCCCACCGTTCACGACATCCAGATTCAAGACATCCAGCGGAGGCCAACATGGCATCATCTGCACTGATCGGTATTCTGATCACATTCCTCGTCATCATTCTTGTGCTGTATCTGGTTCAGCGCCTGCCGTTGGACGGGCGCATGAGGCAGATCGTCCAGGTCATCGTCATCATCATCGGCATCATTTCGTTGCTCAAATACCTCGCGGTTTTCTAGGCCGCGAAGGCGGCATTCCGATGCGTTTCAGCCGGCTCGGCCCGTCGCGACCGAGCCGGAATCTTTTCAAGAATACGGTTCAATCGATTGATATTGTTTGTGTTTCGATAAAACGCTCGGCAGGTCTTGCCGTTGTCATGCTCGTTTGACAAAACAAGCCCGCCTCCGGCGGGAGGCGGCATTGAAACGAGGATTTGCCGAAATGAATGTGGCCCAGAACATCGTCGCCGGCCTTGACCGGATACTCACCATGGAACTGGTGCGCGTCACCGAACGGGCCGCAGTGGCGGCCGCCAGGCTGCGCGGCCGGGGCGACGAGAAGGCGGCCGACCAGGTCGCGGTCGACGCCATGCGCCAGGAACTCAACCGCCTTGCCATCAAGGGCACCGTGGTGATCGGCGAGGGCGAGCGGGACGAAGCGCCGATGCTCTATATCGGCGAAGAGGTCGGTACCGGCAAAGGCCCCGCGGTCGATATCGCGCTTGATCCGCTCGAGGGCACGACGATCTGTGCCAAGAACCTGCCGAACGCGCTCGCCGTGATCGCGATCGCCGAGAAGGGCAGCCTGCTGTTCGCGCCCGACGTCTATATGGACAAGATCGCCATCGGTCCGGGCTATGCCGAGGACGTCATCGACATCGACGCCTCGCCGGCGGACAACATCGCGAGCCTGGCGCGGGCCAAGGGCGTCGCCGTTACCGACATCACTGCCTGTATCCTCGACCGGCCACGCCATGCCAGGCTGATCGACGCCGTGCGCGCCACGGGTGCGGCGATCCGGCTGATCGGCGATGGCGACGTCGCCGGCGTCATCCACACCACCGATCCCGACGAAACCGGCATCGACATCTATCTCGGCACCGGCGGCGCGCCGGAAGGCGTGCTGGCGGCTGCCGCGCTGCGTTGCACCGGCGGCCAGATGCAGGGCCGATTGATCCTTGATACGCCGGAGAAGGTCGCGCGCGCCGCCAAGATGGGCATTGCCGATCCCAAGCGGGTCTACCGGGCCGAGGACATGGCGCGTGGCGACGTGCTGTTCGCGGCAACCGGCGTCACCGACGGCAACATGCTGGCCGGGGTCAAGTTCGGCCGCACCTACATCACCACGCACACGATCGTGCTGCGTTCTTCCTCACGAACGGTGCGCGAGATCAAGGCCCGGCACCAGGATCTGGATAAGTTCTAGACCCGGCTTGCGCAGCCATATCGCAGTTGCTAGCGATCTGGCGCCGCGGCCAGGCGGGTTGTCCGCGCGCGCGGCTGAAAGGCGGAAAGCGTAGTCTCTGTTGAAATCCCCACGACCGCGTGCCGGCGCGACCCGCTTGGCTTTGCCAGCCTTTGGCCTATCCTGCGGCCATGTATGAGTTGGCAAAGCGCATGACGGGCGAAAGGCGCCTTTTTCTCGATGTCAGGCAGTCGGCAACCGGTCTGTCCTGGGAGCACCGGCTGACCGAGCGGCAGGACATGATCGCGCTCGCCATCGCGCAGGGCCATGGCGTGCCCGACATCGTCGCGCGCGTCCTTGCCGGGCGTGGCGTCACAGCCGAACAGACCGAGCGGTTTCTCGATCCAACGATCCGCAGCCTTTTACCGGATCCGGCCTCGCTGACCGATATGGACAAAGCCGCCATCCGCATCGCGGCGGCGGTGACCGCGAAGGAAAAAGTGGCGATCTTCGGCGACTACGACGTCGATGGCGCGGCCTCGTCCGCCTTGATGAAGCGCTTCCTCGCCCATTTTTCGGTACCCTCCGAAATCTATATTCCCGATCGCATCTTCGAGGGCTACGGCCCCAATCCCGACGCCATGCGCGAACTTGTCTCGCGCGGGGCAAGGCTGATCGTCACCGTCGATTGCGGCACCAACAGCGCCGTCTCCGTCGAGGCTGCCAGGGAAGCGGGCGCCGATGTCGTGGTGCTTGACCATCACCAGGTCGGCGGCGCGCTGCCGGCGGCGCTCGCCGTCGTCAATCCCAACCGCGACGACGACCTTTCGGGACAAGGACATCTGTGTGCCGCCGGCGTCGTGTTCCTTGCCCTGGTTCAGACGGCGAAGGTTTTGCGCGGGCAGGGCAGCGCCGCGATGCCGGATCTGCTTTCGATGCTCGATCTGGTGGCGCTCGCCACCGTGTGCGACGTGGTGCCGCTCACCGGCGTCAACCGTGCCTTTGTGGTCAAGGGGTTGCAAGTGGCGCGTCAGCAGAAGAACGAAGGCCTTGCCGCTCTGGCGCGGGTCTCGCGCATCGGCGAGCCGATCGGCACCTTCCATCTCTCCTACCTGATCGGCCCGCGCATCAATGCCGGCGGACGTATCGGGGACGCCGCGCTCGGCAGCCGGCTGCTTGCCACGGACGATCCGGTCGAGGCCCTCACCATCGCCGAGACGCTCGACCGGCTGAACCAGGAGCGGCAGCAGATGGAGCAGGAGATGCTGGCCCAGGCGCGTGCCGAGGCCGATGCCGAGCTCGCCGGCGGCAGCGGCCCGGCGATCGTGGTCACCGCCAGCAATACCTGGCATCCCGGCATTGTCGGCCTGCTTGCCTCGCGGCTGAAGGACCATGCCCGCCGTCCAGCTTTCGCCATCGCCTTCAACGCTGTGGGCATCGGCACCGGCTCAGGCCGCTCGGTGTCGGGTTTCGACCTCGGACGACTGGTCCGCGAAGCGGCGGAAGCCGGGCTCATCGTAAAGGGCGGAGGCCATGGCATGGCGGCCGGGATAACCGTCGAGCGCGCGAAGCTGGGCGAACTCAGGGCTTTCTTCGAGGAGCGTGCCGCCGCCGACGTGTTCCGGCTGCAGGACGAGGAAAGCCTGGCGATCGACGGCGCGCTTGCTGCGGAGGGCGCAACACTCGGGCTGCTCGATGCGCTTGAAAAGGCCGGCCCATTCGGCGCGGGGCATGTCGCGCCGGTTTTCGCCCTTCCGCGCCATCGGCTTGTCGACGCGCGTCCCGTCGGCACCAATCATATCCGCGCCGACCTGCAGTCGGAGAGCGGCGGCCGCATCCAGGCAATGGCTTTTCGCGCCGTCGACACGGTGCTTGGCGAATTCCTGTTCAAGAACCGGGGCAAGACGATGCACGTCGCCGGCTCGCTGTCGGGCAATTACTGGAACGGCAACCGCACGGTGCAGTTTCGCATTGTCGATGCGGCACGGGCATAGGGCAATTTCAGGAAGCGTGACCGGCTTCCGTCTGGAATTGCGCAAAACAGAGAGCTACGGGGTTGAACCGGCCGGCGCGTACCGCAACAGCGTCACGCCCTGGGACAGGCGTTCCGTGCCGAGCGGTTTCAGCTGCAGCGACAGCCCTGACTGGAAATACGGCTTTCCCCCGCCCAATACGACCGGGTGCACGTACAGCCGGTATTCATCGATAAGGCCGGCCCGTGCCAGAGAGGCGGCAAGATCGGCGCCGCCGACGATGATCATCCCATCTATCTCCTCCTTGAGAGATAGCGCTTCGGCGACGGCGTCGTGGCTCACCAGCCGGGCATTCGATCCCACATGCCTGAGAGTGGTCGAGAACACGACCTTCGGCGTTCGCCGCCACGCACGAGCAAAATCCCGCTCGACTTCGGTGGCTCCATCCTCCCGATCCGGGCTGTCCCAGAAGATCATCGTCTCATACATCCGGCGTCCGGCAAGGACGGTCGCGGACCGTGTCATCATGTCGTTGAAGTGCTGGTGCAGGTCCGTCTCGGGTATCGGCAGGCCGATGTCCTCGTCTGATCGGGCGATATAGCCGTCCAGCGACGTCAGCATCGAATATATGATCCTGGCCATTTGCGCCTCCATTTCGCTTGGGCATACGACCATAACCGATTGTATGTTGCAATCAGTGGTGACGAAGAGAATAGGATGCGTTTGCTGGCGTGTGACGACGGCAGGGTTGCGAGAAGTCTCGAATGGGGCCTTAGGCGAGAACGGCCTGCAATCGCGTCAGTTCGCCGATCTGCGCCATTGTCGCCTGGTAGCCGAGTTTGATGGCTTCGTCGGCGCGGTGGAATTCGGTCAGGCCGATATGGCTGAGCTTGGGTTGCAGCGACATGTCGGGCGGATCGCCGGCGAGCCTGGCGCGCGAGATGCGGTCCTGGATGATGTTGAACGCTTCGACCATGACGCCGGTGATGCCGAGGCGAGACTGATGCGACTGGTGATCAGGGTCCATGTGGCCGGAACGCGGCGCATCCTTTTCCACGACCAGTTCGCCGGCACTGTGCTTGATCACCGCGGCGCGGCCGAACAGGTCATAGTGGAGATTGACTGCGACCACCAGCGGCTGTTCGTAGGCGCGGCAGACCGACACCGGCACCGGATTGACCAGTGCGCCGTCGACGAGCACGCGGCCATTGCAATTGACCGGCTCGAACACTCCAGGCAGCGCATAGGATGCGCGCATGGCTGTTATCAGCGAACCGCTCGACAGCCAGATCTCATGACCGGTGCGGATCTCCGACGCCACGCAGACGAACGGCTTGGGCAGATCCTCGAAACGGATACCGTTCACATGTTCACGCAGACGGGCGTCGAGCTTCATGCCGCCGAAAAGGCCGTTGCCGCGCAGGTTGAGGTCGAGCAAGCCGAAGATGCGCCGCCTGGTGAGGCTGCGCGCGAACTCTTCCAACTCATCCAGCTTGCCGGCGAGATAGCAGCCGCCAACCAACGCGCCGATCGAGGTGCCGGCGATCATCGAGACTTCGATCCCGGCTTCGTCGAGCGCACGCAGCACGCCGATATGGGCCCAACCCCGGGCGCAGCCGCCGCCGAGCGCGAGCGAGATGCCTGTCTTCTTGGGAGGTTTGGTTTCGGACGCGCCGCCCGATGAGGACAGGCCGTTGGCCTCCCTGACATCTGGTCTGTTACGCAATGACGCCCATTCGAGCATCACGATCTCCCTTGTCCCAAGGCTAATATACGGACGGGCCGTATCGAAATGATGAATCTGTGTGGTTGATGTGAGGCAGAAGGTTCACGCTGATGGCTTTCGATACGTCGTCTCGGCATCGAACAGCGGCTTGCTGCCGTCGTCGGCAAGCGTCCCTTTGCCGTCGACCAGCCCCACCGTCCGGTAAAAGCATGAACGCCGGCCTGTATGACAGGTTGCGTCGTGGCCCAACACTTTCACGCGAAGCCACAATGCGTCCTGGTCGCAGTCGGTGCGCATCTCGACGACATGCTGGAAATTGCCCGAGGTTTCGCCCTTCTTCCAAAGCGCGTTGCGCGAACGCGACCAGTAGTGGGCGATGCCTGTTTCCAGTGTGAGTGCGAGTGCCTGCGCATTCATATGCGCGACCATCAGCAGCATGTCGTCTTCTGCATCGGTGACGACAACGGTCACGAGGCCCGCGGCATCAAAGCGCGGCGAGAACGTCGCGCCTTCTTCGAGGGCCTGCTTGTCTGACGGAGCTTTGGGAAATTCCAGTGCCGACATTGCCGGTCTATTTTCCTGCTGACCGCGATGCCGGCATGGGGCTCACACCCCGCCGCGCACCATGGTGACGAAACGAACCTGCTCCTCGGGCGTATCCTTGAACACGCCTGTGAAGGTGGAGGTCAGTGTGGTGGAGCCTTGCTTGCGGATGCCGCGCATGGCCATGCACATGTGCTCGGCCTCGATCATGACGGCGACGCCGCGCGGATTGAGCACATCCTGGATGACACCGGCGATCTGCGCGGTCAGCGCCTCCTGCGTCTGCAGGCGGTGGGCGAAGATGTCGACGACACGCGCGATCTTGGACAGGCCGACAACCTTGCCATCGGGCAGATAGCCGACATGCGCCTTGCCGATGATCGGCACCATGTGGTGCTCGCAATGCGAATGGAACTGGATGTCCCTGACGATGACGAGATCGTCATAGCCGGCGACCTCCTCGAAGGTGCGGCCAAGTTCCTCGGCCGGGCACATGTCATAGCCGCCGAACATTTCGCGATAGGCCTTTGCCACGCGCCGGGGCGTGTCGACCAGGCCTTCCCGGTCGGGATTGTCGCCGGTCCAGCGCAGCAGCGTGCGCACGGCGGCTTCGACTTCGGCTTCGCTCGGCCGGTCGGTGACCGGCTTTTCCATGTAGGCGGACTGGGGCATGATTTTCTTGATGACGGCATCCATAAAAGGCGTCTCCCGTAGTCCCTCTCTCAGGAGGGACGAGTTGAACGGACCACGACCTTTCGGTGTCGGAAACTCGCCCCGTTTCCAGCCCCGTAAGCGGCGTGAACTTCCCGGCCTGGACAGCGGCGCTCATCGCCTTGTCGTTACCGGACTGCCAGCATTATATAAGGGCGTGGCGAGCGAAAGGAAGACACGGCAGCGGCAATCGCTGTTCGCTTGGCGGCGACGGATTGGAAAATAATGATCAACGACGTCTATAACGCGAAAATTCTCGGTTTTGCCGGAAACATCGCGCGCATCGGCCGGCTCGATCACCCCGACGCGACCGCCAAGGCGCATTCCAAACTGTGCGGTTCGACCGTTACCGTCGACCTCGAGATGAGGGACGGCATCGTCACCGATTTCGCTCACGACGTGAAGGCTTGCGCGCTTGGCCAGGCGTCGTCCTCCATTATGGCGCAGCATGTTATCGGCGCCAGTGCCGCGGAATTGCGCGCGGTGCGCGAGACCATGCTGAAGATGTTGAAGGAGAACGGTGCGCCGCCGGAAGGCCGCTTCGCCGACCTCCGGTATCTGGAGCCGGTGCGCGACTACAAGGCGCGCCATGCCTCGACCATGCTGACCTTCGACGCGGTGGTCGACGCCATCGGCCAGATCGAGAAAAAGCACGCCGAAGAAACAGCCTGAGCGTGGGATTTCCTCTTCCCACGATGCGCGAACTTCGCGGCGGCCCGCGATCCCGTTCTTTCCACCAGCTGGTTTTCGTTTCGGGTCTCGCCGGCGCGTTCGTGTCGAGTTGCGGCACCAGCCGCGCCGACGTCGCGCTCACGCGCGACATCGGCGACTATCTGATGAAGGCTATCCAGGTGTGCTGGAACATGCCGGCAGATACCACCAGCGTTACGCGTGTCCGGATCAGCCTGAACAAGGACGGTTCGCTCGCCGGCCCGCCCAAGATCCTCGGCCCCGCTACACCGTCACCAGACAAGGTCGCAGAGGCCGCCGTGCGGGCGATCACGCGCTGCGCGCCGTTTCCCGGGCTGGCTTCCTACGCGGCTCAGTATGATATGTGGCGCGATGTCGTGCTGACATTCAACCCGGTACCGGACACAACGGGCGGACCTTCGGCCGTCGGGGCAGACGACATCGACAAGCTTCTCGAAAAATACAGGAAGGCAAAATAGCCTGGAGCCCGCTCGGGGACAGTTAGAGCTTTGCCTCCAGCGCCCGCCGGCTTTCGGCAAATTCGCTTCTAAGCCAGTCGGCGAACGCAGCGGCCGGCTCCGGGAGGTCGCGCAGACTTCTGGCCACAAGCCAATAGGCGCCTGACGCAACCTCGATACCGAACGGCTTGATCAGTGTTCCAGCCGCGACCTCGCCGCCGATCTGCAGGAGATCGCCAAGCGCCACGCCATGTCCGAGCAAGGCGGCCTGCTTCGACAGCGATGCGTCCGCCAGCATCGGGCCCCGCGCCGGCACCGCTTCGGCAGGTACGCCGGCCGCCTCGAACCACCGTGCCCAGCCCTGGCGGTTCTCCTCGTGCAGAAGCGTGTAGCGAAGGAGGTCTGTCGGCTTATCGAGGGGCGGGCCCGAAGCGAGAAGGGCAGGTGACAGAACCGGCGAATCGACGGTGGATGCCAGCCGCTCGGCCTCGGTGCGCGGCCATGAGGTGGCGTGTGGGCTGAAGCGCAAGGCGAGTTCGGGTTGATCGCCACGGAACTCGACCAGGCGCGGATCGACTTCCAGAGAGACGTCGATATCGGGCCGTAACTGGCGAAACCGGTTGAGCCGGGGCACCAGCCAGACGGAAGCAAGCGACGGCTCGACACTGACGCGAACCACCGATTGCAAAGGGGCGGCGATCAATTCGGACAGCAACCTGTCGATGCTGTCGAAACTGCGGATCAACTGAGCGAGAAGGCGCTCTCCCATATCCGTTAATTCCACACGGCGGTGGTGGCGTTCGAACAGGGGCTGGCGCAGAAACGTCTCGAGTTCGCGGATCTGCCGGCTGATCGCCGCCTGGGAGACAAAAAGCTCCTCGGCGGCCTTGCTGAAGCTCAAGTGCCGCCCAGCTGCCTCGAAGCTCCTCAATGCCGTCAAAGGCAAGCGTCCGCGCTTCATTTCGCATAACCCTGGATTATCCGAAGCGGAAATTATACTCGTTTGAAGGCGAAGGCCAGCGGCGGTCTAATCTCCTCAAAGGAGACCGACCATGATCCAGTTCCTCAACATTTTCGGCGACGTCATGCGGATCGCGACGTTCCAGTGGCGAGACGAGACCCATCACGCCATGCGTTGCGAGGAGCCCGCCAATCCGGACAGGTGGTCGTATCCGGTGGCCAGGCGGCCGCTTCGCCGGTCGCGCCCGTGATACGGGGGGAAGGGGGCGGGGATTGCGTTCTGCGTCGCGAGCTCACATCTATCGCTGGGAGTTCGCGACGCGGAGATTTCGGTGCACGACCAGCACGGGCATGCGCATAGAGCCGCGCCGCCGAGGCGCGGCCGCAACTGGCCCGGCCCGTGGCGCAAGACGCCGGGGCGTCTTCTCGGCACCTCGTTCGTGCGCCTCTATCAACTGACGCTGTCCGGCTTTGTCGGCAATTCCTGCCGGCATCTGCCGACCTGTTCGGAATATGCCCATGAGGCGATCGCCCGCCATGGCCTGTGGGCCGGCGGCTGGATGGGTTTTTTCCGGGTTTTGCGCTGCGGGCCGTTCGGCACGCACGGGGTTGATTTGGTTCCGGAAGTGCTGGCGGACCGCTACGTCTGGTTCATGCCCTGGCGCTACTGGCGGATCGGCAGCAAGCGCGCCGGGAACGACGGCATTGGTCACGGCTGAGCGGCAGTCTGCGTTTACGATCCGGTAGGGTTAACGCAAGCCTGCACAAAGACTGCGCATTTGAGACAAATTCGAGACAAGACACCTCGCTAAGCCAGCTCGCGAACCCCTTCAGAAGCGAGCATCCCCATGCGTAATGTCGACCGTCTCCCCTTTATCCTGGCTGGCGTGCTGTTCCTGCTTGCCTGGCTGCTGGGATTTCCGATGCGCGCGCAATCGGCGCCGCTTGGCGATGTGCAGTGCACGCTGATCGCCGACGCGGCGAGCGGCAAGACGCTTTACCAGGACGGCGTCTGCGACCAGCGGTTCAGTCCGGCCTCGACATTCAAGGTGCCGCTTTCCCTGATCGGTTACGATTCTGGAATCCTGAGCGACGAGCACACGCCGACATGGGACTACAAGCCCGAGTTCAACGCCGTGAAGCGAGACCAGAAAACCGTCGACCCGACGATCTGGGAGCGTGATTCCATCATCTGGTTCTCGCGCGAGATCACCCGCAGGCTCGGCGCCGATAAGTTTGCCGGCTATGTATCGAAATTCAACTACGGCAATTCAGACGTTTCGGGCAATCCCGGCAAGGACGATGGGCTCACCCGTTCCTGGGTCAACTCCTCGCTCAAGATCACGCCGGTCGAACAGGTTGCCTTCCTGCGCCAGATGCTCGCCGGCAAGATGCCCGTGTCGGCCAAGGCCCATGAAATGACGCGGGCCATCATCCCGAGCTTCAAGGCCGGCGATTGGGCGGTTCAGGGCAAGACCGGCAGCACCAGGCTCGGCGAGGCCGGCAAGGACAAGCGCTCGCTCGGCTGGTTCGTCGGCTGGGCGCAGAAAGACGGCCGCCAGATCGTGTTCGCCCGGCTCGTCGTCGATACGAAGCGGACCGATATGCCGAAGGGCCTCGCGACACGGGCCGCATTCCTGAAGGATCTGCCGCAGCTGATTAAGTGAGCCGGGCTTTACGGCGGCGCCATCTGCTCATAAAAGACTGCCGCCGCCGGACGCCTCCGGCTAACTCTGTGCAGACTCGGCGGTAAACCGCCGATATCTGCATTTTACCACCCGCGCTCGTTTGCGGGACTGGATAGGAGATACCCGATGCTGAATTCCGTTTCCCTGACATTTCCCGATGGCTCCGTCCGCGACTACGACGCGGCAATGACCGGCGCTGGCCTCGCCGAATCGATCTCGAAGTCGCTGGCCAAGAAGGCCGTTGCCTATGCGATCGACGGCACCGTGCGCGATCTCTCGGATCCGCTTGGCAAGTCCGGAAAGGTCGAGATCATCACCCGCGAAGACCCGCGCGCGCTGGAACTCATCCGCCATGACACGGCGCATGTGCTGGCCGAAGCCGTGCAGGAGATATGGCCGGGAACGCAGGTCACTATCGGGCCGGTGATCGAGAACGGATTCTATTACGATTTCGCCCGCAACGAGCCGTTCACGCCAGATGATTTCCCGGTGATCGAGAAGAAGATGCGGGAGATCATCGCGCGCAACAAGCCGTTCACCAAGGAAGTCTGGACGCGCGAGAAAGCCAGGAAGGTGTTCTCCGACAAGGGCGAGCGCTACAAGCTCGAACTGATCGATGCCATTCCCGAAGACCAGGATCTCAAGATCTACGCCCAGGGCGACTGGTTCGATCTTTGCCGCGGCCCGCACATGGCCTCGACGGGCCAGATCGGCAATGCCTTCAAGCTGATGAAGGTGGCGGGCGCCTACTGGCGCGGCGATTCGAACAATCCGATGCTGACGCGCATCTACGGCACGGCCTGGGCCGACCAGGCGCAACTCGAAGCTTACCAGACGATGCTGGAGGAGGCGGAGAAGCGCGACCACCGCAAGCTTGGCCGCGAGATGGACCTGTTCCATTTCCAGGAGGAGGGGCCGGGCGTCGTCTTCTGGCATGCCAAGGGCTGGAAGATGTTCCAGAACCTGGTCAATTACATGCGCCGCCGCCTTGATGAGCAGGGCTATCAGGAAGTCAACGCCCCGCAGGTGCTCGACAAGAGCCTGTGGGAGACCTCGGGTCACTGGGGCTGGTATCGCGACGCCATGTTCAAGGTGACCGTCGCCGGCGACGACACCGATGACGACCGCGTCTTCGCGCTGAAGCCGATGAACTGCCCGGGCCACGTGCAGATTTTCAAGCACGGGTTGAAGTCTTACCGCGACCTGCCGGTAAAGCTGGCGGAATTCGGCAATGTGCACCGCTACGAGCCATCGGGCGCGCTGCATGGTCTGATGCGCGTGCGCGGTTTCACGCAGGACGATGCGCATATCTTCTGCACCGAGGAGCAACTGGCGGCGGAATGCCTGCGCATCAACGACCTGATCCTGTCGACCTATGCCGATTTCGGCTTCGACGAGATCAGCGTCAAACTGTCGACCCGGCCGGACAAGCGCGTCGGCACCGATGAGGCCTGGGACCATGCCGAGGCGATCATGGGCAGCGTGCTGGAGACGATCAGGACAAGGTCCGGCAATCGGATCAAGACCTCGATCAATCCGGGCGAGGGCGCTTTCTACGGACCGAAATTCGAGTATGTGTTGAAGGACGCGATTGGCCGCGAATGGCAGTGCGGCACGACGCAGGTCGACTTCAACCTGCCCGAGCGCTTCGGCGCCTTCTACATCGGTTCGGATTCGGAGAAGAAACAGCCGGTCATGGTCCACCGCGCCATCTGCGGTTCGATGGAGCGCTTCCTCGGCATCCTCATCGAGAACTATTCCGGCCATTTCCCGCTGTGGTTCGCGCCGCTGCAGGTGGTGGTGGCGACGATCACCTCCGAGGCAGACGGCTATGCAACCGAGGTGGTGGCAAAGCTCAAGGCCGCCGGGCTGCTGGCGGAAGCCGATTTGCGCAACGAGAAGATCAACTACAAGGTCCGCGAGCACTCGCTGGCCAAGGTTCCGGTCATCCTCGTCTGCGGCAAACGCGAGGCGGAGGAACAGACGGTCAATATCCGCCGGCTCGGCTCGCGTGACCAGGAATCGCTTGGACTTGCCCAGGCGATCGCACAGCTGACCGAAGAGGCGGTCACGCCCGATCGCCGGCGCAAGCGCGCTGCCTGATTGTTCAACACTTTGCAGATGGCGGTGGAGCGATCCACCGCCATTTTCATATCCCTGTCACGCCGGGCTTGTAACGAATCTCCATGCTCAAGCTGAAATTGCGCGAAAAACCGTTTCCCGAGCTTTCCTATGCCAGTCCGCATCAGCCGGCGCTGACGCGCTGGGTCATTCATTCCATTGAAGGCCTGTCGGGGCGCGACCGGTATGCCGCCCTCTATGATTTCTGGCGCCGCCAGGTGGTGCCGACAGGCGAGCGCGTGTTCAGCCGCATGCTCGACCTGATCGACGTGCGGATACGCACCGCCGACCAATGGCCGCCCGCGCCATTGCCGGACACGCCGCTGGTGATCGTTGCCAACCATCCGTTCGGCATCGGCGACGGCATCGCCGTGCTCTCGTTGGTGGAGCAGCTGGGGCGGCCGTTCCGGGTGATGATCCACAAGGATCTGCTCAAGATCCGGGAGATGGAGCCCTATTCGCTGCCGATCGACTTTTCCGAGACCAAGGATGCGCTGAAGAACAACATGGCCGTGCGCCACGAAGCGGTGCGGCTGTTGAAGGAGGGCGTCACCATCGTGGTGTTTCCCGCCGGTGGCGTCGCCACCGCGCCGAAAGGCTTTGGCCGGGCGCGCGACCTGCCATGGAAGATGTTTCCGGCACGTCTGGTCCAGGATGCCAAGGCGTCGGTCATTCCGATGCATTTTTCTGGGCAGAACGGCCGGCTGTTCCATCTGATCAGCGGACCGATGAACATGGCCGAGCGCGACGGCCGCGTGGCCAAATTCGTCGGCAAGGCCTCGCTGACATTGCGTCTTTCGATGCTCATCCACGAGTTCGCGCGGCTGTCCGGCAAGGCGATCGACGTCCGCGTCGGCGAGGTGCTGAGCTGGAGCGAACTGGAGCCGTTGCGCGATCGCAAGGCATTGCTCGACCGGCTCTACCGCGGTGTGTTCGATCTGGCGCCGCAGCTGCCGCGCCGCCGGATTCCCTTCCTGCCGGCACGGGCGAAGCTGGCTGCATAGGTTTACGCGACGTCGGATATTTCGCGCGAGTCTCCAAACGGTCACAGTCATTGGCTGTAGGATTTGGTACGCAAGTGCCGGGTGGAGGCCATTCCAATGCGCGTCGTGACGGGGCTGGTTCTGGCAGTCGTATGGGGTACGGCGCCTGGGTTCGCCAGTGCGGCCGACCTCCCCGTATCTGCGGAGCCGTCGTGGACCGGCACCTATATCGGTGCGAACGTCGGCTATGGCTGGGCTCCGGGTTCGGTTGGCCTGTCCGAAAGCTCGACGGATCCAGCACTTGACGGCTTTTTGGGGGCTGCGGCCAACGCTGGTGTTTTCCCCACGTCGCTTTCGCCAGGGGCGCGCGGCCTGCTCGGCGGTGGTCAGGCTGGCTACAACTGGCAATTGCCGTCGGGCTGGGTTGTTGGCGTCGAGGCGGACTTTAACGCTTCAGGTATCACAGGATCGTCCTCGGTCACGACCACGCCGTCTGGATTTGACGACACGCAGACCGGCGTCAGCAAGAAAATCGACTGGTTCGGAACTGTGCGTGGTCGCGCCGGCTATCTCGTCAACCCGCAATGGTTGCTCTACGCGACAGGTGGTCTGGCCTACGGCAAGACCAGCCTGAACTTCAATACGACAGATGTAACGTCGGGTTGTTTGGTGAATGCTTTTATCTGCGCTGACCAGACTTCGTCAGGTATCAAACTGGGATGGACAGCGGGGGCCGGCATCGAGACGATGCTGACGCCGAATTGGAGCATCAAGGCCGAGTACCTCTATGTCGATCTCGGCAAACGATCCTTCGACGCAACTTCGAATACGCCAATCGTTTTCACCGCGTCGTCTGCCTATCATGAGCAGATCGTCGACTTTGGGTTGAACTATCACTTCAACTGAGCGGCCATCGCCGCCGCCGATCATCGCTCTAAGTCAAAGAGATCGAGCACGATGCCTGGACAAACGGAAACGTTTGTCCGCGAAAAACCGCTTCACACTTTTCGGCATCATGCTCTAGTCGGCGCCTTCTTCCGGATCCATCGCCGCGGCTTCAGTGGCCAGAACCTCGATTTCCTGGTTCTGTCCGGCGACCACCGTGAAATCCTTCTGGTAGATGCGGTCGCGGTTCTTTGCGATGATGGTGTAGTCGCCCTCGGCGAGGACCATGGAAGCGAAAGCGCCGACGGTCTCCTTGATGGGATCGCCCGATTCGTTGAGCAGCGACCAGGACGTGTCGGCGATCGCTTCGCCGCCGGTTTCGCGCACCAGCTTCATCGTGATTTCGGCGGCGTGATGCTCGACGGTGGCTTCCGTCAGCTTGCCGGCCTCGACACGGATGTCGGAGCGGATCACGGCGTTGACCGCGCCATAGGTGGAGACGACGTGGTAGATGCCGGCGTTGAGCCGTACCACGCTGTTGGGCTCGACATCGGGAATGATCAGCGCGCGGTCGCCATTGGGCTCGGCATGGCCGTCATAGATCGAAAAGCGCAGCTTCTTGGGCGGAATGCGCACGCCGCCGGAAAGAACCGCGTCGAGCTTCAGGCCGCCGGCATCAAGCACCACGCTTTCGCGCTTGGCGTCCTTGCCGACCGTGATACGCTTTGTGGCGCCGGCGCGGCCATAAGAGGCATGGACCAGGTAGCTGCCGGGCTCCAGCTGGAAGACCGCGGTGCCGCCATGGGCCGAGGCCACCATCGGCAATTTGCCGTTGACTGCTTCCGGCTTGAAGACGCGCCAGACGAGACCGCGGGTGATATCGGTGCCCTTGTCGGTCAACTGCGCGGAGAGCGTGATCGCGCCGCCGCCGCCGATGGCCAGTGACGTGTCGCCTTTCGGCGTCGCGTAGCTCGAGATACCGGGCAGCTTCAGGTCGCCGACGCCGTCCTTTTCCTGCGCAAGGGCAATGGTTGCCGGCGCCATGACCAGCACAGCGCAGAGCCAGATCAGGAAAAGACGCAGGCGCCCCTCAAACATGTCTTGCGTTGAAGCCCATGGCGGTGGCAATTTCAAGGCTTAAGAGTCCGGTCCACGACTCTTCAGCCTGGCGCCTGTGCGCCTTTGCCCGAGCCGCCCGAATTCCCGATGGTGCGCTTCAGCTCAAAACAGAGTGTCTAGGAGACTTGCGCCCATGGCGTCGCCGATCATCGACTTCCTGCTGACCCGAAATTCAGCACCCATTCCGGACCTCAAGGAGCCGGCACCGAGCGACGCCGATATCGCAACGATGATCGCGGCCGCAACAAGGGTGCCCGATCATGGCCGGCTCGAACCCTGGCGCTTCATCATCTATCGCGGCGATGTCCGCGTCGAGATCGGCAGGAAGCTGGCGGAACTCGCGGAACTGCGGGAAGGGCCGCTGCCCGACGGCCGCCGCAACCAGGAACTGGCCCGGTTCTCGCGCGCGCCGCTGGTCATCGGGGTCGTGTCGGTGCCGAAAGAGAGCCCGAAGATTCCGCAATGGGAGATGTTCCTGTCGGGCGGCATGGCGGCAATGAACCTGATCATCGCGGCCAACGCGCTGGGCTATGGCACCAACATGATCAGCAACTGGTACTCCGATGTTGCCGAGGGCAGGGCAATCCTGGGGCTGGCGCCGCAGGAACGTGTCGTCGGGTTCATTCACATCGGCTCCCACGCCGGGCCGGCGCCGGAGCGTCCGAGACCAGATCCGGCCAAGCTCTACGCGGACTATGCCGGGCCCTGGGCCGGCTGAATGTTCTACGAGCCATCCAAGGGGCATGGGCTGCCGCACGACCCGTCGAAAGCGATCGTCGCGCCGCGTCCGATCGGCTGGATATCGACGCTGAACAAGGCGGGTGAGATCAACATCGCGCCATACTCGTTCTTCAATGCCGTTTCGACGCGCCCCTTCATCGTCTGGTTCTCCTCGGAAGGCGAGAAGGACAGCGCGTCCTTCGCGCTGGAAACCGGCGAGTTCGTCGCCAATCTGGTCAGCCGCGATCTCGCGGAAAAGATGAACTACACCTCGGTCAACGCGCCGCGTGGCGTCAACGAGTTCACCTACGCCGATCTCGCCATGGCGCCTTCGCGCCTTGTCCGCCCGCCCCGCGTGGCGGCTGCGCCTGCGGCGCTGGAATGTCGGGTGACGGAAGTGTTCCGCCCGAAGGGGCTGGACGGAACACCGACGAGCGCCGTCGTCGTCGCCGGCGAGGTGGTCGGCGTGCATATTGACGATGCTTTCCTGAAAGACGGACTTTTCGACATCACCAAGGCCGGCAATGTCGCTCGTCTCGGCTACATGGATTATGCCAGCGTCGGCGAGGTCTTTTCGATGCGCCGGCCTCGCTGGGGCAAGGACTGAGGCCGGGCCTGGTCACGACGGTTTGCCAGCGCCCGATTTCCGGCGGGCCGTCATGACGGCCCTGATGTAGCCGGGTTCGCCGATCTGGATGCTGCCATCGGGTAGGCCCAGTATGCGGTCGAGGGCGATCTCGTAGAGCCTGACACGCCTTTCCAGCGCCTCGATTGCCATCTCCATGTCGGCATCGCCGCCGGCGATCGCCTTGGCCACGACATCGTGCGTGGCCATGCCGAACTGCATGACGATATCGGCGACGCCCTCCGGATCGAAGGTCCGGAAAGTGCCGTCTTCGACTCCTTGCTGGATGATCCTGACCAGCAAGGGCGAAAACGATGCGCTCGCCGCCAGGTTGATGCGGTGGAAAAGCACCAGATTCTCCGGCCGGAATATCGTCTCGAAAAGAGCCCAGGCCTCCGGCGCGGTGTCGATCTTGGCTCTCCGCGATTGTGCGAGCAGGCCGTTCAGACGGCCAAGCGGATCGAGGCCGGGGTCGTCCGATATGTGCTGGACGCCAGCCAGTGCCTGCTTCGCGAAACGGTCGGCCAGCGCCTCCAGCAGAGCCTCCTTGGAGGCAAAATAGTGATAAAAGGCGCCCTTGGAGATGCCCGCGGACGCAATGACATCATTCAGGCTCGCCCGGTCGTAGCCCTGCGTCAGGAACAGCGCCTGGGCATGGTCCAGAAGTTCTTCTCGCCGCAATTCCGGATGCTTGATCACACGAGGCATGACGAAACCTTCTGCACGCGATGGCGGCTTTCGTCCAGTCTGGCCGAGAGCTCGCTTGAGTTATAGACCGTTGGTCGGTATGATAGACCGGTGGTCTATTTCAGCCAATATCGGGAGCGGCATACCCATGGAAGGTCGATCATGATCGCGAAATTGATCCTTCAGACATTCATCTGGTTTGGCCTCATGGGCGTCCTGCTCTTTCTGCCGGCGGGGACGCTGCACTGGCCGGCCGCGTGGGCCTATCTGGTCCTGATGGTGGCGCTCAGCCTGAGCTTGGGCGTGGCGCTGTCGCGTCGCGATCCCGGTCTGATGCAGGAGCGATTGAGCCCTCCCATCCAGAAGAATCAGCCGGCGGCCGACAAAGTCCTGCTGTCGATACTGCTGCTCGCCATCCTCGGCTGGCAGGTCGTCATGGGGTTCGACTTCCGTTTCGGCTGGTCGGCGGTTCCCATCTGGGTGCAAGTCATTGGTGGGCTGGTGCTGCTGGTCGGAATCTGGATCTGCTATCTGACGATGCTGGAGAACAGTTTTGCCGCTCCGGTCGTGAAGATACAGGACGATCGCGGACAGCGCGTGATCACCAGCGGCCCTTATGGCTATGTCCGCCATCCCATGTATGCGGGCGCCATCCTCTTCTTCGTAGGCACGGCGCTCGTGCTTGGTTCCTGGTGGGGGCTGGTCCTGGTGGTTGTGTTCGTCGTTCTGTTGGCCATGCGCACATTCATCGAGGAAAAAGCGCTGCGCGCCGGTCTGCGGGGCTACGGTGACTATGCGGAGCGGGTGCGTTACCGCCTGATTCCGCTGGTCTGGTAGTTAGGCGGAAACTCCTGCCGCCCTTGCACGCGCGAGCAGCCGTTCGGCCAGCCGCAAATGCGGGCGGTCGTACATCTTGCCGTCGATGCCGACGACGCCGGGATTCCCCGCGGCCTGGAATGCCGAGACGATGGCCGCCGACTGGCTCACCGCATCGGGTGAGGGCGTGAAGGCCGCGTTGATGACGGGCACCTGGTCGGGATGGATCGCCATCTTGCCGGTGAATCCGTCCCGCTCGGCCTCGGCGCATTCGGTGGAAAAGGCCGCAATGTCGCGAAAATTCGGAAACACCGTATCGATCGCCGCGACCTCGGCGGCACCGGCCGCAAGTATGGTCGTCAGGCGGGCATGGCGGAACACGTCGGTGTAACGGCCTTGCCCGTCGCGGGCAGAGCGTGCGCCGATCGCCGCGGACAGGTCTTCCGCGCCCCAGGTAAGGCCGATGAGCCGTGCGCTCGCGCCTGCATAGGTCGCCGCGGCCAGCACTCCCGCCGGCGTTTCGGTGATGATCGGCAGGATTCTTATCGCGCCGTCGGTCAGGCCGTTCTCGGCCTCCCGGACCCTGAGCTTGGCCGCGAGCTGCTGCACGTCCTGTCCGCTGTTGGACTTCGGCAGCATGATGCCGTCTGGCCTCGCTGCAACAAGGGCCGCGAGATCATCGTCCGTCAGCCCGGTCGAAAGGTCGTTGACCCTGACATAGATCGACGAGCTGGTCTGGCCCCGGTGTTCAAGGATGAAACTCGCGGCGGTGTCGCGCGCCGTTGCCTTGTTCTGCGGGGCCACGGAATCCTCGAGATCGACGATCACCACGTCGGCACCGGCGGCAAAGCCTTTCTCCAGCTTGCGCTCGGAATCGCCGGGTACAAACAGCAGCGAACGCATCAGGCCGCCTTCTTCAGCATCATCGCCTGCCTCGTGCATTTGGCGACCAGGACGTCGTTCTGGTTATAGGCACGGTGCTCGAACTCGACGATGCCGCGATCCGGCTTCGATTTGGACTCACGCACCGAGACAACCGTTGTTTCGACCCGGACCGTGTCGCCGTGGAAGAGCGGGTGCGGGAATACGGTTTCCTTCATGCCGAGATTGGCCACCGTCGTGCCGACCGTGATGTCGTTGACCGAGATGCCGATCATCAGCCCGAGCGTGAAAAGCGAGTTGACCAGCGGCTTGCCCCACTCGCTCCTGGCGGCGAAGTCGAAGTCGATGTGCAACGGCTGCGGGTTCAGCGTCATCACCGAGAACAGCATGTTGTCGCTCTCGGTCACGGTCTTGCGCAGCGTGTGCTGGAAGACATGACCAACGACGAATTCCTCGAGATATAGGCCGGCCATTTCGTCTCTCCTCCACTGCTGGACAGGTTGATAGGCGGTACATCCGGCGCTCGCAAGCCAGTTAATAAACATGGTTGACTGTTCGTAAACCAATTGTGCCTACCGTCATCACCGGGGCCGGAAACCTTCCGGCAAGGGGCGTAAGCAGACGGGCATGGTTGTTGTTTCGCATTTTCTGAAATGGATCTACACGGCCAGGGTGTCGGAGCGCGCCGCCGCGGCCAATGCGCTGGCCCGGGCCTATGTCAATTCCGAATTGCCGTTCGAGGATCGCTGTGCCGCCGAAGCGGCGTTGACGCTGCTTCTCGACGACGCCTCTTCGAAAGTGCGCCTCGCGATGGCTGAGGCGCTCTCGATGAGCCACCACGCGCCATTGCAGATCATCAGTGCGCTTGCCGCCGATCAGCCTGAGGTCGCCGGTGTCGTGCTGGCGCGCTCGCCGCTGCTCACCGACGCCGACCTGATCAACCGCGTCGCGGCGAGCCAGAAGGCGACGCAGAAGCTGATCGCCGACCGTCCCCTTGTCTCGATGGCGCTGTCGGCCGCGATTGCCGAGATCGGGGAGGCCGAAGCCTGCGCCGTATTGCTGGCCAACAGCGGCGCCGAGATCGCTTCCTTGAGTTTTCGCCGCATGGCTGAACGCCATGGGCACCTTCCGCTCGTTCGAGAGGCGTTGATATCGGATGTCAGGCTGCCTGCCGACTGCCGTCATATGCTGTTGGTCAAGCTCGGCGAGACATTGAAGACCTCGCCACTGGTCATGGCGCTGATGGGCGCCGCGCGCGCCGAACGCGTCATGCGCGATGCCTGTGTGAAAGCCTCGGTGACGTTGATCGAGGGCACGCGCCAGGAAGAGCACAGCGCTCTGATCGAACATCTCAGGCTGCGCGGCGATCTCACCGCGAGTTTCCTCATTCGCACCATCGCGCACGGCAAGGTGGATTTCTTCGGTTCCACGCTGGTCGTGCTCGGCCAGCAATCGGAGCAGCGGGTGAGGGCGCTGCTGGCCGGCGGGCACGACGTGGCCCTGCAGGCGCTGTTTCGCAATGCGGGCCTGGCTGCCGCCACGCATCCGGTGATCCTGCGGGCGCTGAAAATCTGGCGCGAGGTGGCCAATGGCAAGCGTGTCGCCGGTGTCCAGGAAGTGAGCTGGCTGATGCTGAAGGAATTGGGTGGGCAAGCCGCCGAGGGCGACCTCGCCACGCTGGTCAAGTCGATCCATCTCGATGCGCTGCGCGAGAATGCGCGCGGCCATGCGCTGGCGATCGCCGCCGCTTAGAGCAATTCCAGGAAAAGTGTGAAACGGTTTTCCGTCCGGAATTGCGTAAAAACAAAGGCCTAGCCTTTATCCCTGGCAAAGAAGTCCGGAAAATCCTCCATCGCGGCGGCGATGATGCGCAGCGATGCCGCGATCTGCAGCATGTCGCCGGTGGCGTCTCGCTCGGCGATACCAGCCGCGTACTGCCGGGCGACCGCGATCGTCGATGTCTGCGGATCGCCAGGCGCACGGAAGAGCAGTTCGCGCGCCAGCCCTCTCAGGAAGTTGGCGATCGAAAGCGCGGTTTCGCTCGGGATGGCATGGTTCTGGCTGGCACCGCGCAATCGCAGGATCTCCAGGCCCACCGTGGCGGCGGCGACGCCGCCGCCCAGAACGGCTTCGCCCGTCCGGCCCGAATTCTGCACCAGCGGCATCAACTGGTTGATGCGGTCATAGGCAAGGCTCTCGAAGGCCGAACGCCGAGGCACCCGCTCGTGCAGGCAAAGCCGCGCGAGGTCCTCGCGCATGGCGCGAACGATGCGGTTGGCCGCAAGCCAGGGGTCGGCCGGCAACACGACGATGAACACGCCGATCGCCAGCAATATCCCGACCAGGATGGATGCGGAGCCGGCGAGGAACGGCCCGGGATCATACGTCATCGCCTGATGCGGGCTGAGGAAGGCGAGGAAATTGATGGCGAAGGCCGTTGCCACGCCGACGTAACGCGGATTGGCCATGGCGAGGGCCGCCGGCACCATGATGGGCACGACGAAGAGCGTGAACCAGCCAAAGCCGGGCAGGGCAGGAAGCGCGACCTGGCCGACGAGAAAGGCAAAGGGCAGGGCGAGCAAAGTTCCCTTGAAGAACCCCCAGGAGACCTGCACGGGGTCGGGGCGCGCGGCGAACAGACTCGACACGACGGCAACGAGAATGACGGTGCCGGCCGCTTCCGACCATTTGGTGGTCAACCAGAAGGCGGCGACCAGCAGCGTGGCAAGCGCGGCGCGAATGGCGTTGCGCGCGGCGCCGGGATAATCGCGGTGCACCACCAGCGCCGGCTGCCGGCTCCCGGGGCCGGGGCGGCTTGTGACCGGCGCACGCAAGGCATCGAGCCCGCGCAGCACCTGTTTCAGCGCCTCCGCGAAGTCGGCGGCGATGGTCAGGCGGGTGATGGTGCCGACCCTGTCGTCGCCCTGGTCGACCTCGGCATCGGGCAATTGCCTGGCCTTGGCCGAAATCGCATCGAGTCGCGCCACCCAGGGCGCGGTGTCGTCCAATGCGCCCGGTTTGGTCGCCAGTTCACCGACAAGTGTGTGCAATTCGCTGCGCACCGGAATGAGCGCGGCGTTCTTTGGGGCGGCATGCGAATACAGCGCGCGCGCCGCCGACAGGGCGGAAAGAAGCTGTCCGATGGTGCGCCTCACCGGATGGGAACGCGGTGCGAAGCTTGGCGCCTCTAGCCGGGCATAGGCGCGCATCTCGCCAAGCGTCTGGGTGTCGGCGACAAGCTTCCGGTGCAGGCCGATGAGCGTTGCCCGATCGCCGCCGGAGAACGCACCGCCCGCATAGGTGGCGAGATCCATGATGCAGCGTTTCAGCCGTGAGATGATGGCGTCGCTGGCGAGCTTGGGCAGGATCAGCCGGCTGGTCAGCCCGGCGCAGACTATGCCGAGCACGATCTCGGCGCAGCGCGCGACCGCGAGGTCGACGACCAGATGGGGTTGCCCGAAGGCAGGCAGGCCGATGATCATCGCGGTATAGCCGGCAAGGGCGGCGCCATAGGCTTCCGGATTGCGCAACAGGGAGGAGACGAAGGTGCAGATGCCGATCCATACGGCAAGCACTGTTACTAGGACCCAGGGGTTAGTGCCGAACGCCGTGGTGATTGCGATCGCGGCGACACCGCCGGCAAGCGTGCCGAGCAGCCGGTAGAAGCCTTTCGCCAGCACCATGCCGGCAACGGGCTGGGCGACGATGAACACCGTCATCATCGCCCATTGCGGATGGTCGAGCTTCAGCGCGTAGGCAACCAGCAGTGCGATCAGGCCTGCCGAAACGGTGCGCAGGGCAAAAACCCAGTCCGAGCGCGTCGGTTGCGTCAGTCCGGCCAGGCTGGTGTCGAAATGGGCTTTCAGCCGCGCCCAGGTCACATGCTGGTCTCCATATCAGAAGCGCAAGCTATACTGGCCGGCGGCTAAAGCAATTCCAGGAAAAGTGTGAAACGGTTTTCCTGGGAGAAGCGCGTAGTGCTTCCCCTTGGGAATTGCGTAAAAACAAAGAATTAGAGCCGTTCAGCGCTGAACGGCTCTAGATATCCAACACTTCGGCCGCGGCGAATTCAGCGCGTTCCTGGATGAAGCGGAAGCGGGCTTCCGGCTTGGTGCCCATCAGTGCGTCGACCGCGTCCTTGGTCGCGGCTTCGGCGTCGATCACATCGACCCTGAGCAATGTGCGCTTCCTCGGATCCATGGTGGTCTCCTTGAGCTGCGAGGCCATCATTTCGCCCAGGCCCTTGAAGCGGCCGATCTCGACCTTGCCGCGCCCGGTGAACTCGGTGCGCAGCAGTTCGTCCTTATGCGCATCGTCGCGGGCATAGCCGACCTTGCCGCCCTGCCGGAGGGAATAGAGCGGCGGCACCGCCATGTAGAGATGACCGCCACGGACGAGCCCCGGCATCTCCTGGTAGAAGAAGGTTATCAGCAGCGAGGCGATGTGGGCGCCGTCTACGTCGGCGTCGGTCATGATGATCACGCGGTCGTAGCGAAGGTCCTCGTCGCGGTACTTGGAGCGCGTGCCGCAGCCCAGCGCCTGGATCAGGTCCGAAATCTGCTGGTTGGCGGCCAGCTTGTCGTTGCCGGCGCTGGCGACGTTGAGGATCTTGCCGCGCAGCGGCAGCACCGCCTGGCTTGCCCGGTCGCGTGCCTGCTTGGCCGAGCCACCGGCCGAGTCGCCCTCGACGATGAAGAGTTCGGCGCCGGCCGCGGCATTCTGCGTGCAGTCGGCCAGCTTCCCTGGCAGGCGCAGCTTGCGCACCGCGCTCTTGCGCGACACTTCCTTTTCCTGGCGTCGGCGCACGCGCTCGTCGGCGCGGGCAATAACCCATTCGAGCAGCTTCGAAGCCTCTTGCGGATTATCGGCCAGCCAGTGGTCGAACGGATCGCGAATCGCGGTCTCGACGATGCGCATCGCCTCGATGGTCGCCAGCCTGTCCTTGGTCTGGCCGACGAATTCCGGTTCACGGATGAACACCGACAGCATGCCGGCGGCCGAGATCATCACGTCTTCCGAAGTGACGATCGAGGCGCGCTTGTTGCCCACCAGTTCGGCATAGGCGCGCAGGCCGCGCGTCAGCACGTTGCGGAACCCGGCCTCATGCGTGCCGCCTTCGCCGGTCGGAATGGTGTTGCAGTAGGAATTGATGAAGCCGTCGCCGCCGAACCAGGTCACCGCCCATTCGAGCGAGCCATGGCCGCCCTGCTTGTCGCTTTTGCCGGCGAAGACCTCGCGCGTCACCTGGAACTCGTCGCCCAGCGTGGCTTTCAGATAATCCTTGAGGCCGCCCGGGAAATGGAATTCGGCCTTGGCTGGCGTCGGGTCCTTGTCCTTGATCAGCAAGGGATCGCAGGTCCAGCGGATTTCGACGCCACCGAACAGATAGGCCTTCGAACGCGTCATGCGGTAGAGTCGTGCCGGCTCGAAGGCCGCACCCTTGCCGAAAATCTGCTCATCGGGATGGAATCGGGTCCTAGTGCCGCGGCGGTTGTGGACCTCGCCGAGATGCTCCAGGCCGCTCACCGGGATGCCACGCGAAAAACGCTGGCGGTAGAGCTGGCGGCCACGCGCCACTTCGACTTCGAGATGGTCGGACAACGCGTTGACCACGGAGACGCCGACACCGTGCAGGCCGCCCGACGTCTCATAGACCTTGGAATCGAATTTGCCGCCCGAATGCAGCGTCGTCATGATCACTTCGAGCGCTGGCTTCTTGAATTTCGGATGCGGATCGACCGGAATGCCTCGGCCATTGTCGGTGACGGTCAGGAAACCGTCGGCCGACAGCTCGACATCGATGAAGGTGGCGTGGCCGGCGACAGCCTCGTCCATCGAATTGTCGATGACCTCGGCGAACAGATGGTGCATCGCCTTGTCGTCGGTGCCGCCAATATACATGCCCGGCCGCCGGCGCACCGGCTCCAGGCCTTCCAGCACCTCGATATCGGCGGCGCTGTAGCCTTCCGAGCCGTCGCGGCTCGCGGCGGGGCGCTTGGCCGCCGCCTGGACAAGCGGATCGGCAGGACGTGCGGGTGGACGAACAGGCTGCGGCTGCTTGTCCATGTTGCCGAAGAGATCGTTGTTGTCGTCCATGCCTGCCATAGGGTCCGGTGCTGCGAATCACCCACCGATACTGCCACGCTTTTCAGCGCCAAGCGACGGAGGTTCCTGTTACGTTCGGGGATTTGGCCCCTCTTATCCTAAAACCATTCGATAACCAAGCGGGCGGAAATAGGTCGGTGGCCGCTGCCTGGGATTCCTGTTTCTTTAACAAAGCAGCCTAGCGTGAGCCTCACATAACAAGAAACTGCGGGCATCAGGGGTTTCGGCGTGAGGGGCAAGGCCATAACGATGATCGGCATCGCCGCCGTTTTCGGCGCGATCTCGATCTTTGCCGCGGACTTCTGGGTTAAGAGCCAGGCAAGGGCCGACGGCGAGGAGAAGACGGCGTCGATAGCCGCTCCGGCGCCACCCAAGGTCGAGTTCAAGACCATTGTCGTGGCGAGCGCACCGTTGCGTTACGGCATGGAGCTCGACCGCGCCAAGCTCAGCGAAATTCCCTGGCCGCAGGATTCCCTGCCGCAGGGCGCCTTTGCCACTGTCGACGCCTTGCTTGGCGAAGGCAGCCGCGTGGTGCTGTCGCCGATCGATGTCAACGAACCGGTGTTGCTGACCAAGCTGTCGGGCCCGAACGGTCGCGCGACGCTTTCCAACATGCTTTCTCCCGGAATGCGGGCGGTCACCATCCGCACCGACGAGATCGCCGGTGTCGGCGGCTTCGTCACGCCGGGTGACCGGGTCGATGTCATGCTGACGCGCGATGCCGGCGACATCCAGGAAGTGGCGAAGAACGCCCAAGGGGCCGCCGGGTCGACCATCACCTCCGAGATCGTCGTCGCCGACGCGAGGGTCCTGACCGTCGGGCAAGGCGCCGATGTGCGTCAGACCACGCCGCAGATCGCTAATTCCGTGACCATCGAGGTGACCACCGAAGGCGCGCAGAAAGTGGCGCTGGCCCGGACCGTCGGCACCTTGTCGCTGTCGCTTCGTTCGGCTGGCGAAGGCGGCGACGGCAAGGACGGCGTTACCACCATCTCCTCCTTCGGCGGATCGGTGGCGTCCAAGGCCCAGGCCGCGGCCGGCTCGCTGTTCGATGCGATCGCCAAGGGACCGGAGAAGCCGAAATTGAAGACGGTCATCGTGACGCGCGGCACGCAGGCCGAGGAATACCAGGTTCCAGCACGGGACCAGAAGTAATGCCGGTGGGGACCGGGCGGGACGGGACAATGCTGATGCGTACCCAATATCGGACTACGGGCTGGCTGCGCTCTTTGGGCGCTCTGGCGATGGCGGCTTCACTGGCTCTAGGCGGCGTATTCGCCTTGCCCGGCACGGCCAGGGCGGACAACGAGGTCGTCTATGTGTCGGCGACCAAGAACGCGTCGATCAAGGTCGCCAAAGGCAAGCCCAAGACGATCGTGACCAGCGCGGCCTTCTACCAGATCGTCATCGGCGATCCGGAGATCGCCAACGTCAATCCGCTGACCGACAAATCCTTCTACGTGCTCGGCAACAATCTCGGCACGACCGGCATCGCGCTGTTCGACGAAAACAAGCAGCTTGTCGGCACTGTCGATATCGAGGTGACGCTCGACACCGACCAACTGGCGAGCACCATCCGCGCCAGCGTGCCGGATGCCAAGATCAAGGTCGGTTCGGCCAATGGCCGTGTCGTGCTGTCGGGCGAGGCGGATGACGCGGTAGCCGCCGAAAAGGCGAACCAGATCGCCACGCGCTTTTCCGGCAAAGAGGACGTGATCAACTCGGTCAACATCTCGTCGTCGCAGCAGGTCCAGCTCAATGTCCGATTCGTCGAGATCAACCGCCAGGCGGGTCAGGACCTCGGCGCCAAATACAGCGCCAATTTCGCCTACGGCTTCGGTGGGCGCAACGTCACCATCGACCCAGGCACAGTGCCGGCCGCAGGGACAGGCGAGATCATCGGCAGCTTGCTGTCGAACGGCGTTTCAATCGATATCGCGGTCAAGGCGCTGGAGGAGCGCGGTCTTGCCCGTATGCTGGCCGAGCCCAATCTGATCGCTCGCTCCGGAGAGACGGCGAGCTTCCTCGCCGGCGGCGAATTTCCTATCCCGGTTTCGGAGGATAACGGCAAGATTTCTGTCACCTACAAGAAATATGGCGTCAGCCTGGACTTCACGCCGACCGTGCTCAAGGACGGCCTGGTCAGCCTCGACATCGCGCCGGAAGTCTCTTCGATCGATGCGTCGGCGTCCTACAACATCGGCAACATTTCGGTACCGGGCTTCATTGTCCGCCGCGCCAAGACCTCGGTTGACCTGAAGAACGGCCAGAGCTTCATGATCGCGGGGCTGCTGCAGACACAAAACGACGTCACCACGTCGCGCATCCCCGGACTCGGCAAGATGCCTGTGCTCGGATCGCTGTTCTCGTCGAAATCCTACCAGCGGCGCGAGACCGACCTGGTCATCCTCGTCACACCCTATCTGGTAAAGCCGGTCGACCCGTCGAAGAAGATGGCCGAGCCGACTGACGGCACACGGCCGGCCAGCAATGTCGACTATTTCCTCAACAACACCGAGGAAGTGAAGGCATCGGAAGCCGGCCGGACACTGGCGCTGGCCGACGGCAGCACGGCGCGCGCCGCTCCCGCCACCACGGTCGGGCATTTCCTCGACCTGCCGAAGGACTGAAAACCATGCGTCTGGTCCTCAGATCGAGCATTGCACTGCTTCTCGCCGGCCTCGCGGCCGGCTGCACCAGCGATGATTATGTCCGCAGCGAAGGTGTGACATCCGGCGCCGGCAACGCGCAGGCCGCCAACACCGTCATGCAGATGGTCGATCCCTGGAAATACGGCGTCCAGAACACCAGGCTTCTCGTGCCCGCCAAGCGCGCCGCCGCGACGACTGTTACGCCGGATCAGGCCGCCGCGGCGAAGACATCGCAGTCGACCACGACCAACTGACCAGACGGGCGACCGCGCAGACAGGCTGACAAAAATGGCAAACGGCATCAAGACCCGCAAAATCCTGCTCGTTTCGACGGACAGAACCTTCGCGCAGGATACCCGGACGGCCTTTGCCGCTTCCGAGATCATCCAGCTCTTGACGGTGGAAAAGAATGTCACCGAATTGCGCGGCGAGATCCAGGAAGCCGAGTTCGGCGCCATCATCGTCGACATGGACGCGGCAAGGCTGGAGGAGATCGAGTCGCTGCAGCGCATCATGCGCCGGCTGGAAGGCAAGGCGCCGGTGGTCGTGGTCACCCAGGAGTTCAATGCCGCCGCCGTGCGCATCCTCGTGCAGCTCAAGGTCGCCGACTTCCTGGTCAAGCCGATCACCACCGCCGATCTGGTGCGTTCCGTCGTGCGCGCCTTGCAAGGGCCGGGGCGCGAGGAAAACACGGAATCGCAGATCTACACCTTCATGCCGGCCGCCGGCGGTGTCGGCACCACGACGCTGGCATTGCAGACCGCGTTCCAGCTGCATCATTCGGTGACGCGCGGCGCTTCGACCTGCGTGGTCGATCTCAATTTCCAGCAGGGCGCCTGCGCCGAATATCTCGACCTGGAGCCGCGTTTCGACATCACCGAGATCGAGAACCAGCCCGAACGCCTCGACCGGCAATTGCTGGACGTGATGCTGTCCAAGCATGCCAGCGGCCTGTGCGTGCTGGCGGCGCCGACGCACCCGGCCGAGATGCGTTCGTTCAAGACCGATGTCGTGGTGCGCATGCTGGATCTCGTCTCGGCCTATTTCGACAACGTCATCATCGACATGCCACGCACCTGGTTTCCGTGGACGGAGACGGTGCTGCTCGGATCCAACAAGCTCTACATCGTCGCCGAAATGACGGTGCCGTGCCTGCGCCATACGCAAAGGCTGATCCAGGCGGTCTATGAGACCGCCGGCAAGGAAGTGAAGCCGAACGTCATCGTCAACCGGTTCGAGCAGAAGATGTTCGATAACGGCATCAAGCAGGCGGACGTCCAGGAAATCCTCGGCGAGCATTTTGTCGGCGGCATCGCCAACAATTACAGACTGGTGCGCGAGGCGGTCGACCGCGGCGTACCGCTGCACGAGATCGACGCCAACGCCAATGTCGTCAACGATCTGAAGAAAATCATCCTGCCGGAAGAGGCGGTCGCCACTGGCGGCAAGTCGAAATCCCTGTTCAGCCTGGGCAGGGGCCTGCTCAAGAGGAAAGCAGGATGAGCAGCCGCTTCTCCACCCTGCAGAACCGGGACACCCGCCCGCCACGTCCGGTCGAGTCGATGCCGGTCGCGCATCATGCCGTCATTATTCCGACCAGCCGAAAGACCGCGCCGGCCAAGGCCGAGGTCGCGCCGGGCAAGAATGCCAACAAGGTGCTCGATGCCCGCGTGCGCATCCACCGCATGCTGCTCGAGGAGATCAACCTCGTCGCGCTGGAGCGCTTGCCCAGGGATGAGATGCGCCGCCAGGTGCATGAATTCGTGTCGGAAAAGACCCGCCAGGAGCGGATGGCGATCAACACCGTCGAACTCGACGCGCTGGTGGACGATATCGTCGACGAGATGGTCGGCCTCGGTCCGCTCGAGCCGTTGCTCAAGGATCCCGACATCAACGACATCCTGATCAACGGCCACCAGAACTGTTTCATCGAAAAGAAGGGCAAGCTGCAGCAGGTCCATATCCCCTTCAAGGATGAGGCGCATCTGCTGCGGATCATCAACAAGATCGTCGCCGCCGTGGGCCGCCGCGTCGATGAATCCCAGCCCATGGTCGACGCGCGCATGCTGGACGGCTCGCGCTTCAACGCGGCGATCCGCCCGGTTGCGGTCGACGGGCCGTTGGTGTCGATCCGCAAATTCTCCAAGAACAAGCTCGGCCTGCACCGGCTGGTGGAGTTCGGCGCCATCACCCAGAATATGGCCGAAGTGCTGGCCGCTGCCGTCCATGCCCGCAAGACGACGATCATCTCGGGCGGCACCGGCACCGGCAAGACGACGATGCTCAACGCGCTGTCGGCCTTCATTCCCGAGGACGAGCGGCTGATCACCATCGAGGACGCCGCCGAACTTCAGCTCCAGCAGCCGCATGTGGCGCGCATGGAAACGCGTCCCGCCAACATCGAGGGCCACGGCGAGTTGAAGCAGCGCGATCTGGTCAAGAACGCGCTCCGCATGCGTCCCGACCGCGTCATCCTCGGCGAGTGCCGCGGCGAGGAAGCCTTCGACATGCTGCAGGCCATGAACACCGGCCATGAAGGGTCGATGGCGACCATCCACGCCAACACGCCACGCGACGCGATTTCGCGTCTCGAACAGATGCTGGGCATGACCGGCATGCCGATGACGGTGCAGTCGATCCGCAGCCAGATCTCCAGCGCCATCGACATCATCGTCCAGCTGACACGCCTTTCCGACGGCAAGCGCAAGGTGACCAGCGTTGCCGAAGTGACGGGCATGGAAGGCGACGTCATCCAGATGCAGGAGATATTCCGCTTCGTGCGCACTGGCATGGACGCCGATGGCGGGATTCTCGGCTATTTCGAGGCCACCGGCATTCGGCCGCGGTTCCTCGAGGACCTGCGCGCCATGGGCATCGAGTTTCCCGGGCGGTATTTCGAACCCGGCCGGCCGCAGGAGTAGCCGCGTGTTCGACGGGTTCAGCGCGATCTATGTCGTCTATGCCGGGGCAGCGCTGACCGGTATCATGATCGCCGAGGCCTGTTACCTGCTTTATGCCGGCCGCAGCGACAAGCGCACCGCCATCAACCGGCGCATGAAGCTGCAGGAAAACAAGATCAGCCAGGAACAGGTGCTGATCCAACTGCGCAAGGAACGTGGTCTCGAATCCGGCGCATCGCTGTTCTCGCCGGATCGGTTTCGGGCGTTGCGCACGCAGTCCGGCATGATCATGCCGCTGTCGCGATTCCTGACGATCACCACCGGCGTGGCGATGGCCATGGCGATCATTGCCCTGTGGTATGGTCTGCCTCTGCTGATGGGCCTGATCCTGTTCGTCGGCCTCGTGCCGCTGCTGCCGGTGATGGCGATGCGTTTCATGCGCAAGCGCCGGCACAAGCGTTTCGGCACGCAACTGCCGGAAGCGCTGGAGTTGATCACGCGCGGCCTCAAGGCCGGCCACCCGGTGCCGGTGGCCATCGCCATGGTTTCGCGCGAAATGCCGGATCCGATCGGTACCGAATTCGGCGTTGTCGCCGACGAGGTGACTTACGGCTCCGATCTGGTTTCGGCGCTGAATTCACTGTTCGACAGGGTCGGCCATGAGGATTTGCCACTGTTCGTCACGGCCGTCTCGATCCAGTCGAGTTCCGGCGGCAATCTGCGCGAAATCCTTGACGGCCTGGCGCTGACCATCCGCGAGCGTGGCAAGCTGCGCCGCAAGGTGCGCGCCATCTCCACCGAGGGCCGCATGTCGGCCTATATCCTGACGGCGATACCGGCGCTGCTTTTTGCCGGCATCATGGCGCTGATGCCGGGCTTCTACCGCGACGTCTGGGGCGAGCCGAAAACGTGGTACCTGATCGGCGGTTCGGTCACCTGGTTGATGCTTGGCAATCTGATGATGTTCAAGATGTCGAATTTCAGGTTCTGAGATGCAGGGCTTCATCGAATTCCTTGCCTCGCTCGCGCCGACCTCGCTGATGCCGGTGGCCATCCTGCTGCTGGCCCTGGGCGCCGGCGCGGTGGCCTGGCCGATGGTGGCGGCCAAGGGCGACCGCAACGAAGTCAAACGCCGGCTCAAGGTGGAAGCCGGCCCCGTGGCCGCCAGGCCCGAGCCGACGCAGAAGAAGAATGCCGATGTCGTGCGCGAGAAGGCGGTAAAGCGGGCACAGGAATTCTATGCCAAGAGCGATCCCGAAAACGTCGCCCGTTTGCGGATGAAACTCATCCAGGCCGGCTACATGGAGCCGCGCGCCGTCGGCATGTTCTTCATCATACGCTTCTCGATGCTGGTCGGTGCCGCGGTCGGCGCCTTCATCCTCAACCATTGGCTGGCCAGCGCCGACGCCACCATGACCAGCCGATGGGCGTTCGTGATCCTTTCAGGCGTGGCGGGCTACTTCCTGCCCAGCCTGGTGCTGACCCAGAAGACGCGCGAAAAGATGCGCGAATACCGCAACGGCTTCCCCGACTTCATGGATCTGATGATCGTCTGCTCCGATGCGGGCATGAGCATGGAGGCCGGCATCGAGCGCGTTTCGAAGGAACTTGCCAAGACCTATCCGTCACTTAGCCAGAACCTGCAACTGGTGTCGCTGGAGCTGAGGGCGGGGCGCAGCCTGGACGACGCCCTGAAGGCACTCGCGGAGCGGCTTAGTCTCGATGAGGTGCGCTCGTTCGCCACGCTGTTGCAGCAGTCGAAGGAGCTCGGCACCAGCCTTTCTGGCGCGCTGCGCGTCTTCTCCGACGAAATGCGCCACAAACGCATGTCGCTGGCCGAGGAGAAGGCGCACGCGCTGCCGGCGAAGATGTCCATACCGGTGACGGTGTGCATCCTGCCGGTGGTGCTGATGATCGCGATCATTCCCATCATCGTCAAAATGACCGGCGGCCACTAGGCCGGTATTCGCGCCCGCTACCGGCCGCTTCGGGCTTCCGGTGTCCGGTTGACTGGAATACATTTCGGTCATGGCATTCGCGATCAAGGCCGAAATCGCCGATATAAGGGCGAAGACATTCGCATTCTCCGCGCGGAAGACGATGTATGGCGGCAAGCATGTCGCCAAGGGCGATACGATTTTCCTGTTCGCCAGCGAGAATGAAGGCGGCAAGGGCCTTTTCGCGCGAGGCATCGTCACGTCGGCCGAAGCGGTTGCGCGCACGCCGGGCATCGCCCGGCAGACGCCCCGCGTCAGCCTCACGATCGAAAGCACGGCGCTGGCCAGGCGGCCGCTGGGCCGCAACGAACTGAAACGCCTGACGGACTGGCATGACGGCGGGCCGGGAACAGAGCTCAATTTCAAATTCTACCGCCAGGCCACAAACAAGGTTGTCGGCATCTCGGACGGCGTGGCGGCGTATCTCAACGACTTTTTCTAACCTGTGCGTCGGCCACTGCCCGAACTATCGGTTCCGACTTTCAAAGTGTTCGAGCCCGGCGCCCGGTGGTTAATGGGTCGTTCTGCGGAAACCAAATCTTAGGCGCATTTCGGCACCGAAGCTTAATTGCTGTGCTGTAGTGTCTTTCCCGAAGAACGACCCGACAAATCGGGCGACGGGGCAGGGCATGCGTCAGACAAGATTCGCGGCGGCGGCCATGGTGGCGGCCGTCCTGATGGTTACCGGGTGCACGACGAACGACAATGTCGACACCACCAAGACCACGGCGATCCCGCCGAGGGCCAAGGACGTCAGCGCTTCCGACCTGGCGCAAGGCAAGGCGCAGTTTCGCGACGCCAATTACGGCCTGGCCGAACAGCATTTTCGCAAGGCGGTCGAATTGAAGGCGGACAATGCCGAGGCATGGATGGGGCTCGCCGCCTCCTATGATGAACTCGGCCGTTTCGATTTTGCCGACCGCGCCTATGACCAATTGCTGAAGGTCGCCGGCCGCAAGCCGCAGATCGTCAACAATATGGGCTATTCGCAGCTGCTGCGCGGCAACAAGAAAAAGGCCAAGGTACTGCTGCTGGAAGCCAAGGCCGGCATGGCCGACCCAACGGTGGTCAATGCCAATCTCGCGCTCCTGAACAAGGGTTGACCGCGCCGGATGCCGGCATGCACCATCGCGCTTTCGGCATCCATATCGACACTTTGTAAACCCTGTCGCGAAGTTGCCTCGACCGATCGGCTGAAAACCATATCCGGGGGCCGCCTCTGACCTAGAATGCGGCGGATTGCCGACGCTCAAGAGGCCCCCATCCGATATGCTGGACTTCAGTTCGCTCCTGCTCGCAGCCGCGCTGTCGGGCATCTGCCTGAGCGTCACCATGTTTGCGATCTGGTGCACCGCGCCCCGGGCGGGTTTCGTGCTGACCGTGGCGTGCGGGATACTCGTATTGGTCGGGCATGTGGTCCTCTTTTGGCGATACACCAGGGAGCCTGATCCGCTGCTCTGCCAGATCGTGCTCGCGCTGCTCAGCCTGGGCTTCATGATCATCTGCCTGTCGGCGATGCAGTATCTCGGCGTGCCGGGCTACAGGCGCGCCGTTCTGCCGACGCTCACCGCCATGACCGTCTGTGCCGCCGTCACTTCGCTCGGCCTCGACGGCATCGGTTTCATCGTCACCTATGCGACCGTGACCGCGCTGCTTTCGGCGATCGGCATCATGTTCTGGATCAACGGCAGTCACGATCGCAGGATCCTGCTGGTTGTTTCGTTCCTGAGCGGGACCTGCGCGCTTTCCTTCGCCCTTTGCAGCGTGGTCCTGCTGGTCCAGGGGCAGTGGACACTGTCGGCCGCGCCCGACAATTGGGCCGAACGTCTGAATTCCGTCGTCGCCGTGGCCTGCATGACGGGTCTGGGCGCGCTGACGCTCTCACTCCATCACCTGCAGGCGCAGATCGAACTGAAGGCCGAAACCCTGACCGATCCGTTGACCGGTCTGATGAACCGTCGGGGTCTGACGTCGCTCTATGGTGAGCGCACCTTTGGTCCGTTCATGGCGATCGCCATGTTCGACCTCGATCACTTCAAGAAGACGAACGACATTTACGGTCACCCGGTCGGCGACCGGGTGCTGTGCCGTTTCGCCTCGGTGATCAGGAAATATGCCCGGACCGGCGTCGACGCCTTCCGCCTGGGCGGCGAGGAGTTCGCGATTGTCATGTCACGCATGACGGAAGAGCGGGCCCATGACCTCGCCAGCAAGATCGGCGTTGCCTTCGGCACCGAGATCGTTGCCACCCAGCATGGTCCATTGCGCAGCACGGTCAGCGGCGGCATCGGCTTTGGCGGCGGCGACGGCGCCAGCCTCGACGAAGTCCTGGCCGAGGCCGACGCCGCGCTCTACGCAGCCAAGCGGGCGGGCCGCAATTGCGTCATCGGCCGGAACAGGAAGGGCAAGGCCGACCCGGTCGGGCCGGCCTTGCGCTCGGCGTAGCTATTCGGCGGCCCCCAGATAGTCCGACAGCGGCGGGCAGGAGCAGACGAGGTTGCGGTCGCCGGCAACATTGTCGATGCGCGACACCGGCGGCCAGTATTTTGCCGCTGTGTCGACGTTGCCGGCGGGATAGGCTGCTTCCAGGCGCGAGTAGGGGTGGGTCCATTGGCCGGCCAGCGCCTCGGCTGATGTGTGCGGTGCGTTGACCAGGGGATTGTCGGCCAGCGGCCACTCACCGCGGGCCACTTTTGCCGCCTCGCCCGCAATGGCGATCATCGCCTCGCAGAAACGGTCGAGCTCGCGCTTGGGCTCGGATTCCGTCGGCTCGACCATCAGCGTTCCGGCGACCGGGAACGACATGGTCGGCGCGTGAAAACCGTAGTCGATCAGGCGCTTGGCGATGTCGTCGACACTGATGCCGGCGCTCTCCTTGAGCACGCGGGTGTCGAGGATGCATTCATGCGCGATGCGATCGTGCCGGCCCTTGTAAAGCAGCGGGAAGTGCGGCGCGAGCCGCGTCGCCACGTAGTTGGCGGAGATGATGGCGGTCTCCGTCGCCTGCTTCAGCCCGGCGGCGCCCATCATGCGGATATACATCCAGGTGATCGGCAGGATGGAAGCGCTGCCGAACGGTGCGGCCGACACGGCATGCGCCGATCCTTCGGTGACATGACCCGGCAGATAGGGCTTCAGATGTGCCCGGACGCCGATCGGGCCGATGCCCGGACCGCCGCCGCCATGCGGGATGCAGAAGGTCTTGTGCAGGTTCATGTGGCAGACATCGGCGCCGATATCGGCGGGGCGGGCAAGCGCGACCAGCGCGTTGAGGTTGGCGCCGTCGAAATAGACCTGGCCGCCATGCTCATGGATGAGCGCGCAAAGGTGGCGCGCGCCTTCTTCATAGACGCCATGCGTCGAAGGATAGGTGAACATCAGCGCGGCGAGATTCTTCGAATGCTCGTTGGCCTTGGCCCGCATATCGTCCATGTCGATGTTGCCGTCGTCCAGGCAGCGCACGACGACAACGCTCATGCCGGCCATTGCGGCACTTGCCGGATTGGTGCCATGCGCGGAGGAGGGGATCAGGCAGACGGTGCGATGGCCTTCGCCGCGCGCACGGTGATAGGCGCGGATGGCGAGCAGGCCGGCATATTCACCCTGGCTGCCGGCGTTGGGCTGCAGGCTGACCGCGTCGAAGCCGGTGATCTCCGACAGCCAGCCCTCCAGGTCGCCGATCATGGCGCGATAGCCGGCGGAATGGCTGGCGGGCGCGAAGGGATGCAGATTGGCGATGCTTGGCCAGCTGACCGGCATCATTTCGGCCGCCGCATTGAGCTTCATGGTGCAGGAGCCCAGCGGGATCATGGCGCGGTCCAGCGCCAGATCCTTGTCGGCCAGCCGGCGCAGGAAGCGCATCATCTCGGTTTCCGACTTGTTTTCGTGGAACACGGGCTGGGTCAGAAACTCCTTGCCACGCGGCTTGCCGGGCACCGTGCTCTCGGCGGAAGCCGCGGCCGTGGCGCCGAACAGAGCCGCGATCGCGTCGAGGTCAGCCTCGGTCGAGGTCTCGTCGAAGCTGATGCCGACATGATCGGCATCGATGACGCGCAGCAAGCGGCCGATGCCTTCGGCGGCGGCGGCGAGCTGCGCGGCCTTGCCCTTGGCTTCCACGGTCACCGTGTCGAAACGGCTCGCGCCCGGCACCGCCACCCCGGCGGCCTTCAGGCCGCTGGCCAGCCGGTTTGCAAGATCATGGATGCGGCCGGCGATCGCCTGCAATCCTGCCGGACCGTGCCAGATGGCATAGGCGGTCGCCATGTTGGCCAGCAGCGCCTGCGCGGTGCAGATGTTGGATGTGGCCTTGTCGCGGCGGATGTGCTGCTCGCGCGTCTGCAACGCCAGCCGGTAGCCCGGGCGGCCCTTGCTGTCGGTCGACTGGCCGACGAGGCGGCCGGGCATCAGGCGGGTGAGCTTGTCGGACACGGCGCAATAAGCGGCGTGCGGGCCGCCAAAGCCCATCGGCACGCCAAAGCGCTGCATCGGGCCGACGGCGATGTCGGCGCCCAGTTTCGCCGGAGCATCGGTCAGCGTCAGGCCAAGCGGGTCGGCGATGAAGACGATGATCGCGCCAGTGGCGCGGGCCTTGTCGATCGCGCCCTTGTGGTCGCCATAGACGCCAAAAGTGTCGGGCCAGGAGACGAGCAAGGCGGCGGTGTTGTCGTCGATCGTCTCGCCGTCGATCTCGACGCCGAGCGGTTCGGCGCGGGTGCGCACGACATCCAGCGTCTGCGGGTGCGGCGTGCCTGCGAACGCCACCTTGGTGCGTTTGTCGCGGTGGTGGCGCAGCGCAATGCCGACCGCTTCGGCGACAGCGGTCGCCTCGTCGAGCAGCGAGGCGGACGCCACCGGCAGGCCGGTCAATTCGGTGACCAGGGTCTGGAAATTGAACAGCATTTCCAGACGGCCCTGGCTGATCTCGGCCTGATAAGGCGTATAGGCCGTGTACCAGGCTGGATTCTCGAACAGATTGCGCTGGATGACCGGCGGCACATGGACCCCATGATAGCCGGCGCCGATGAAGCTCTTCAGCACGGTATTCCCAGCCATTTTCGCTGACAATTCGGCCAGCGCTTCTGCTTCGCTGGCCGGCGCTGGCAAGGTCAGCGGCAGGTCGAGGCGAATCGACTGCGGCACGGCCTGGCTGATCAATGTCTCGACGGAGGGAACGCCAATCACGGCAAGCATGGCTCTGACATCGTTGACGCCAGGACCGATATGGCGGGCCGAGAAGGGGGTAAGTGCTGCGCTCATCGTTTCAGATCCTGTTATCAGGCGATATGGGCTTTGTAGGCGGCCTCATCCATGAGGCCGGCGAGCTGGCTTTCGTCGGCAAGCTTCATCTTCCACAACCAGCCGGCGCCGGTCGCCGCCGAGTTGACCAGCGATGGGTCCGAGGACAGCGTGCCGTTGGCTTCGGTGATCTCGCCGTCGACCGGCGCGTAGACATCCGAGGCCGCCTTGACGGATTCGACCACGACGGCGGTATCGCCCTTGGTCAGCTTCTTTCCGGTTTCCGGCAGTTCGACGAAGACGAGGTCGCCCAGCTGTTCCTGCGCGTAGTCGGTGATGCCGACCGTGGCGATGCCGCCTTCGACGCGAAGCCATTCGTGATCTGATGTGAAATAGGTCGTTGCCATGGAATTCATCCTTTGCGGTAGCGATGAGGGGTGAAGGGCAGGGAACTGATATCGACAGGGATTTTCGTGCCGCGCACATCGGCGAAAACCCGTGTGCCGGGCTTTGCCAGCGATGCGGAGACATAGCCCATGGCGACAGGATGGCCCGCCGAGGGGCCAAAGCCACCCGATGTGACATGGCCGGCCGGATTGCCGTCGGCGTCGAACAGGGCAGCGCCGGCGCGCACCGGCTGGCGGCCTTCCGGCTTCAGCCCGACGCGCTTTTGCGCCGGGCCGCGTTCCACTGCGGCGCGCAAGGCATCCGCGCCGATGAAGGCGCCGGTGGCGCGAATCTCCTTGGGGATCGCCCACATCAGCGCCGCGGCGGCAGGGTCGGTCTCCGGCGTGATGTCCTGGCCATGCAGGCAGAGCCCGGCCTCGAGCCGCAGACTGTCGCGCGCCGCAAGGCCGATCCACATCACGCGTTCATCTTCGAGCAGTTTCGCCACAAGCTCCCGCGCTTCGGCCACCGGCAATCCGACCTCGAAACCGTCCTCGCCGGTGTAGCCCGACCGGCTCATGAACCAGTTCTTGCGCGGCTCGACCCCGTGCATGAACAGCAGCGAGCCGGTCTCGATGCCGGCACGAGACAGCACGGCCCAGGCCTCGGGTCCCTGGATAGCCAGGAAAACGCGGTCGAGGGGCTCGACCTTCACGTCGAAACCGGCGGCCAGCGCGCGCAGATGCTTTTCGTCGGCCTCAGCGTTGCCGGCATTCGCCACCACCATGAACCTGGTGTCGCCGAGCCTGGTCACGATCAGGTCGTCCAGGATGCCACCCGCTTCGTTGAGGAAGAAGGTCAGCTTGGATTGCGAGATTTCGAGGGCGCTCGCATCCAGCGGGCAGGCGCGGTCGAGCAGCGCAACCGCTTCCAGTCCGCTGACGTCGAACAGCTTCATATGCGAGATGTCGAAAAGACCCGCATGCTCGCGGGTATGCAGGTGCTCTTTCATGACGCCGGCCGGATAGGTCAGCGGCATCGACCAGCCGGCAAAGGCGCCGAAGCGCGCACCGGCGGCCTTGTGGATATCTTCGAGAGGAAGGTGTTTGTCGTCGCCCGTCATGTCGTCTCCAGAGTCGCACGCAATCGGCCGCTGATGGCGACCAGTCCGTGCCCCTCTGTCTGAAGCCTGAGAGACTCGCGCAGCCGGAACCCTGTCAGCGGCGCTTACACCTTCGGCGCGGGGGCAAGCCCCGACTTTCCAGAGTGTCTTTCCCGTCTACGGTTCTTTTGCCTGAGAGATTTCGGGCGATTTCCCCTTCGGCGACAGCTCTCGCTGCTCTCTCCCGCAAACAGGTAGGACTCGGAACCCCGAGCCCTCGACGCGCCATCCATAGCCCGTGCGCGACGGCTTGTCACCTGTCAGCGACATCGAAAGCGCATCTGGCTGGAACGGATCGTTCCAGGTGGCATGAATGTTTCGACAAGTCTTCGCTAACCACGCCGTTTGCCGGTTTTTCAAGACACTCCTGATATACCGAAGAAAAGGCACCGGCCTCTTTTCTGGCCGACGGGGATCAAAGATGGGCGAACTGATCATGAGCGCGCCGGTGGCGGGGCTGACTTCGAAGAACCGGATCGCGGCGGAAGACGTGGTGATGCTGCGCCGCGAAGTGTTCGCCGACGGCGTGGTGACCCGCGGCGAGGCCGAGGCGCTGTTCGCGCTCGACCAGACGGCGCGCGACAAATGCGATGAATGGGCCCCGTTCTTCGTCAAGGCGGTGACCGACTACATCGTCCATCAGGAAAAGCCCGCGGGCTATATCTCGCAGGACAATGCCGACTGGCTGGTCCGCACGATCTCGCGTGACGGCATGGTCGACAGCCGCACCGAGCTCGAATTGCTGGTCCACGTGCTGGAGGAGGCGAAATCCTCGCCGAGCCGGCTTTGCGTCTACGCGCTGGAGCAGGTCGCCCACGCCGTCATCGACGGCAAGGGGCCGCTGATGCTGGGTGGTGCGCTGGTGCCGGGCCTGATTGCCAGGGCGGAGGTCGAGTTGCTGCGTCGCATTCTTCATGCCCATGGCGGCGAAGCCAACATCGCCATCAGCCGGGGCGAGGCCGAGGTGCTGTTCAAGATCAACGAGCGCACCGCCCACGCCAAGAACGATCCGGCGTGGAACGAACTGTTCGTCAAGGCGATTGCCAATTTCGTCATGTGCTCGGCCGGCTATGAGGCGCCCACCCGCGAGGTGGCGCTGCGTCAGGAAAATTTCCTCGATCACGCCGAACCGGAAGTCGGCGGCTTCTTCCGCCGCATGGTTTCCGGCGGGCTCGCCGGCATCGTCGAAGCCTATCGCTCACCGGGAGACATCGAGGCCGAGTGGGAGGCCAGAAACCGGGCCGCCGAAGCACTCGCCCGTCGCGCCGAGACGATCGATGCCGGCGAAGCCGGATGGCTTGTCGAGCATATCGCCGTGAACCGGCCTCTCCATGAAAACGAACGCGCGCTGCTGACCCTGATCAAGCATGCTTCACCGGAAATCCATCCGGCATTGAAGCCGCTGCTCGACAAGGTCGCCTAGGGGGTCGCCTAGGGACAAGGTGGCCTAGGAAAGACCATCAAGTCTTCGGCTCGGCATCCGATTCTCAGGATCAGATGCCGCCATACCAGTCGTAGCCATTGTCTTCCCAATAGCCGCCACGGCCGCCGCCGACGTCGGCGAAACCGTCGACCAGTTCTATCTTCGACAGGTATTTCGGCATCTTGTAGCCGAGCTGGCGCTCGACGCGCACCCGTAGCGGCGCGCCATTCTCGACCGGCAGCGGCTTGCCGTTCAGCCCGTAAGCCAGAATCGTCTGCGGATGGCGGGCATCGATCAGGTCGATGGTGCCATAATACTTGATGTCGCCCGACAGGCTGCGGTCGATCGTATCCAGGCAATGAAACATGACGTAGCGTGCCTGCGGCTTGACAACGGCCTGATCGAGTATGAGCGACAGCGGCGTGCCAGTCCATTTGGCGATGCAGCTCCAGCCCTCGACGCAGTCGTGGCGGGTGATCTGGGTCCGGCTCGGCATGTTCGTCAGCTGCTCGTGGCTGAGCGACAGCGGCTTCTCGACCAGGCCTGACACTTCAAGCCGCCAGTCGGCGAAATTGTTGGCGAGCAGCGCCTTGTAGTCATCGTCGTCGGGCGAGGTGACGCCGTTCGGCCGCTGTGGCTGACGGATATCGGCCTCGCTGAATTCCGGGGCCAGCCTATCGCGGCCGGCAAGAAAACGTTGCGCCCGATATGTCAGGCCGTTGGCGTTCTCCAGGAAACTGCGCAGGCCGCTGCCGATGCTGAGGTGGCTGTCAAAGGCATCGCAGCCCGACAGCATGATGCCGGAGGCGCCGACGCTGGCGCCGGTCAGGAATTTCCTTCGACTGATCTGAAAATTGGAGTTGATCTCGAGTTTTGCCATCTCACGCACTCCTCTCAGCCGTCTTGTCGTCATGCGCGGGAGGGTCGGTTCGATACCAGCCGGTGATGATCGAGCGCAGTTCGTTGATCGGACCGGCGGCAAGGATCATCAGGATGTGGATGATGAAGAAGCCGACCAGCAGCACCATGACGGTGAAATGGATGGTGCGCGCCGTCTGCCGGCCGCCGAGCAGGTCGTTGAGGAACGGCAGCACCGAATTCATGCTGGGCGACATTGCAAGGCCGGTGATGATCATCAGCGGCAACAGCACGAACAGCACGCCGCCATAGGCCAATTTCTGCAGCGTGTTGTATTCGCGCGTGTGGTGGAACTTCAGCCTGATGTGGTTGGCGACATCCTGCGGCAGGCGCTTGATGTCGTCGATCCGCGGGGCGAGGTCACGACGGATATGACCGTTGATCAGGCTGGCGATCAGCCAGACGATCAAGGTCGTGGTCAGGATCCACGCGAAGAAGAAATGGATCACGCGCGCCGTGCCGAGATCGTAATAGGACGGGATCGTCGCCCAGGACGGGAAGCCGCGCGCCGTCTCGTTGCCGGGAGGGCCTGACCAGCCAAGCACACCCGTCGTGTCGAAGCGGTGGCCGAAGATCGCGGTGTAGCCGCGCGGGCCCGCACTCGTGTTCTCGGCGCCGATCTCGAAGATCGTGTTGTCGTAGCCGAAACCGGATTGCTTGCCGATATAGAGTTGCGGCCGCGCGTTGAAGATCTGAAGGCCGGAAAGCAGCATGAAAAACAACGAGATGGCCCAGAGCCAGTGTGTCAGCCGCGTCCAGCGCGACTGCCGGTAGATCAGCGGCCTCTCCGTCGATGCGGGAACGCCCGGGCCGGTGTCGGATTGGCTTCTGGCAACCGATTCCATCTTGTCTCGTCTCCCGGCCTCGCGACGTGGCCTGCGCCTTCATTGTCCTCCTGATACGTCGCGATCCAAACCGATGTTTCATCCGATCACGGATTTATTATGGACCGCCCAGGCTGACGGCGAGATTGACCGCGGCGGCGACGATGACGGTGTTGAAGAAGAACGACAGGATCGAATGGACAAGCACGACGCAGCGCATATGCGTCGTCGATATGTTGGTGTCCGCGGTCTGCGCCGTCATGCCGATGACCGCCGAGAAATACAGGAAGTCCCAGCCTTCCGGGCGCTTGTCGCCCGGGAACAACAGGCCGCCCACCGGAACCTTCTTCTTCGTCTTGGCGTCGACCTCGTCGCCGTCCATCCAGTAGACATGGGCATAATGAAGTGCCGCCATCGCATGAATGGTGAACCAGCCGAGCGGGATCGACATGAGCGCGAATACGAGTTCGAACGGATGGCCCTTGTCCTTCTGATTGATCAGCAGGAACAAGGAGATAACGGCAACGATAACGACAATGAGCGTGACCGCGAAGATGACCAGAACCGGCTGGTCGGCGGCACGCGCATTCTTGCTCAGATATTTGCCGGTGAACTTCGGCATCTGGGAGACGACGAGGATGACGTAGGCCGCAAAGAATGCGTTGGCGCCGATCGAATAAGCCAGCGGGGCATGCAGCAGCAACGCCACAAGGAGCGCAAGGACACCCAGACACGCAGACGCGGCAAACAGCATGTGGCGCTGCATGGGCTTGTCGATCGGGGTTTCTGCGGCCATGGCGGTCTCCACCCTGGATGGCTCTCGGTCTCTAGTCCGGTGTGGCGGATTTCAGGGCGCGCCGCAAGATACGGTCGAGTTCGCCCAGGAAGCGCGAGCGGTCCTGCGGCGCGAAGCTGGCATTGTAGCCCTTGCTCTCGCCGGTCTCGCGCAAATGCTGCTTGAGGTCGCGCATCGCCACGGCCATGCCGATCGTCTCGGGCGTGAACGGGCGGCCGGTCGGCCCGAGCACATGCGCGCCGAGCGCCACGGCGCGGGCGGCAAGGGGAATGTCCGCGGTGATCACGATGTCGTTGGATTTGGCGTTCTCGACGATCCAGTCGTCAGCGGCGTCGGCGCCCTTGGAGACGACCACGTTGCGGATCATCGGGTCGCGCGATGGCCGCAAGCCGCCATTGGAGACGTAGATGACAACGACGCCAAGGCGCTCGGCGACCTTCTCGACCTCCGCCTTGACCGGACAGGCGTCGGCATCGACGTAGATTGCGGGTGCTGGCATTGTCTCTCCCAAACGGGCAGGGGCCGGAACATGTCCGGCCCCCATAGCGGTAAATCCCGTAACTGTCAGGCCGGCAGCGCGCCGGACTTCTTTGCCGTCCACGTCGCGATATAGTCCATCAGGCCGGGGCTCAGGCAGTCATAGGGTTCGAGCCCGGTCTTCTTCAACTGGCCGCGAATGCCGTCCATGCGCTTGGGATCGACGCCGGATTCGATGATCGAGGACACGAAAGCGGCAAAGCCCGGAGGCGACCAGCCGTTCTCCTGGAAGCGTTCCGGGTGGATGAAGGTCAGGCCCTTGAACGGATGGTCGCGCTCGACCGGTCCATGCATGTGGACGCCGCAGCCGGTGCAGGCATGGCGCTGGATCAGCGCCGCGGGATCTACCACTTTCAGCTTGTCGCCATTCTCGGCGACGGTGACGTCGCCCGTGCCTGCCACGGCAACCACCGAGAACACCGCGCCGTCCGGCTTCCAGCACTTGGTGCAGCCGCAGGCGTGGTTGTGGGCGATCTGACCCTTGACCTTCACCTTCACCGGCTTGCTGGTGCACGCGCAGACCAGCGTGCCGCCGGCAAAGCCCGCGCTTTCCTTTGGCAGGCCGTTGTCGATCGAGTGATGCAGTTTTTCCGCCATTCCATTTCCTCCCAGTTTGAGAACCACAGCGGTCGCTGGCCGGTCGGTCGGCGGCTTGTGGCCTTGCTTCAGTAAACCACCACGCTGCGGATCGACTTGCCCTCGTGCATGAGGTCGAACCCCTTGTTGATGTCTTCGAGCTTCAGAGTGTGCGTGATCATCGGGTCGATCTGGATCTTGCCGTCCATGTACCAGTCGACGATGCGCGGCACGTCGGTGCGGCCGCGTGCGCCGCCGAAGGCGGTGCCCATCCAGCTCCGCCCGGTGACCAGCTGGAACGGCCGGGTCGAAATCTCCTGGCCGGCGCCGGCAACGCCGATGACGACCGACTTGCCCCAGCCGCGATGCGAGGCCTCCAGCGCCTGGCGCATGACCTTGGTGTTGCCGGTGCAGTCGAACGTGTAATCGGCGCCGCCGATCTGGTCTGCGCCGCGCTTGGTCATGTTGACGAGGTGAGGGACGATATCGCCCTCGATTTCCTTCGGGTTGACGAAATGCGTCATGCCGAATCGCTCGCCCCATGCCTTCTTGTCGTTGTTGAGGTCGACGCCGATGATCATGTCGGCGCCGGCAAGCTTCAGGCCCTGGATGACGTTGAGGCCGATGCCGCCGAGGCCGAAGACGACCGCGGTGGCGCCTTGCTCGACCTTGGCTGTGTTGATGACCGCGCCGATGCCGGTGGTGACGCCGCAACCGATGTAGCAGATCTTGTCGAAAGGAGCGTCGGGATTGACCTTCGCCACCGCGATCTCGGGCAAGACGGTGAAGTTGGAGAAGGTCGAGCAGCCCATATAATGGAAGATCTTGTCCTTGCCGATCGAGAAGCGCGAGGAGCCGTCGGGCATCAGGCCCTGGCCCTGCGTGGCGCGGATGGCGGTGCAGAGGTTGGTTTTCCTGGACAGGCAGGACGGGCACTGCCGGCATTCCGGCGTATAGAGCGGAATGACATGGTCGCCTTTCTTGACCGAGGTGACCCCCTTGCCGACATCGACGACGACGCCCGCGCCTTCATGTCCCAGAATCGCCGGGAACAGGCCTTCGGGGTCGGCGCCTGACAGCGTGAACTCGTCGGTATGGCAGATCCCGGTCGCCTTGATCTCGACCAGCACCTCGCCGTCGCGCGGGCCGTCGAGGTCGACCTCCATGATCTCCAGCGGTTTTCCGGCGGCGACGGCGACTGCGGCGCGGGTTTTCATCAGGCGTCCTCCAATGCGAATTTTTTTGCCAAGGTTTCAGGTTTTATCGACACGATCAACTGGAAGCTGGTGGCACGATTGTGCCACGGCGGCGAATTGGAATCGCAAATCGATTGAAAGGCTGTGATTTGCACGGTCGGCTTGACCCTGCAAGCACAGGTCATAAAAGGAACAGCCGACCGGAGGGATGACGCCAGCATGTTCACGAAAATCCTGATCGCCAACCGTGGCGAGATCGCTTGCCGCGTCATCAAGACCGCACGCAAGATGGGCATTGCCACGGTCGCCGTCTATTCCGATGCTGACCGCGATGCCGTGCATGTCGAGATGGCCGACGAGGCGGTGCATATCGGGCCGGCGCCCGCCGCACAGAGCTATCTGGTCCCTGAAAAGATCATCGCCGCCTGCAAGGCGACCGGCGCCCAGGCCGTGCACCCGGGGTATGGCTTCCTGTCCGAACGGGCAGCCTTCTGCGAGGCGCTGGAGAAGGAGGGAATCGTTTTCATCGGCCCGAAGCCGAAGGCGATCAAGGCGATGGGCGACAAGATCGAATCGAAGAAGTTCGCCAACGCCGCCAAGGTTTCGACGGTTCCCGGTTGGCTTGGCGTCATCGAGAATGCCGATCATGCCGAGAAGATCGCCGGCGAGATCGGATACCCCGTGATGATCAAGGCATCGGCCGGCGGCGGCGGCAAGGGCATGCGCATCGCCTGGAATCAGTCGGAAGTGCGCGACGGCTTCGACCGCGCCCGCTCCGAGGCGAAGAGCTCGTTCGGCGACGACCGCGTGTTCATCGAGAAATTCGTCGTCGATCCGCGCCATATCGAGATTCAGGTGTTGGCCGACGCGTATGGCAACGCGCTTTATCTCGGCGAGCGCGAATGCTCGATCCAGCGCCGCAACCAGAAGGTCGCAGAGGAGGCGCCATCGCCATTCCTCGATGCCAAGACGCGCAAGGCCATGGGCGAACAGTCCGTGGCCTTGGCAAGGGCAGTCGACTATCAGAGCGCCGGCACGGTCGAGTTCATCGTCGACAAGGACAAGAACTTCTACTTCCTTGAAATGAATACACGATTGCAGGTTGAGCATCCGGTCACGGAGCTTGTCACCGGCATCGATCTGGTCGAGCAGATGATCCGCGTTGCGGCCGGCGAGAAGCTCGCCATCGAGCAGAGCGATGTGAAGCTGAACGGCTGGGCGGTGGAAAGCCGGCTCTATGCGGAGGATCCCTACCGCAATTTCCTCCCGTCGATCGGCCGGCTGACCCGTTATAGGCCGCCGGAGGAAGGGATCTTCGGCGACGTCGTCATTCGCAACGACACCGGCGTCACCGAAGGCTCCGAGATTTCTATGTTCTACGATCCGATGATCGCCAAGCTGTGCACCTGGGCGCCGACCCGGATCGAGGCCATCGATGCGATGTCGGAGGCGCTCGACAGTTTTGTCGTCGACGGCATCGAACACAACATCCCGTTTCTCGCCGCCCTGATGCAGCATCCACGCTGGCGGGAGGGGCGGCTGTCGACCGGTTTCATCGCCGAGGAATATCCGGAAGGCTTTGCGCCCGTCGTGCCCGATCCCGAGGAAAAGGCCGTGCTGGCCTCGATCGCGACCGCGGTGGAATTGCTGCGCCGCGACCGTCTTGACCGGCTCGGCGGGCGGCTGGCGCCGCATTCGGGCGCGCTCAAACGCGACTGGGTGGTGAAGATCGGGGAAGATTACCTCGGCGCATCCATCCTCGAAGGCATGATTTCGATCCCGATGGAAATCGACCTGTCGATCGACGGCGGCAAGCCGCTGACCGTCGCTTCCGACTGGCGGCCGGGCGATCTCATCTGGCGCGGCACGGTCGGCAGGCACGCAGTGGTGGCCCAGATTCGGCCTGTCGCCAATGGTCTGCGCATCGCCTGGAAAGGCATGTCAGTGACCGCGCGCGCCATGCTGCCGCGCACGGCCGAACTCGAAAAGCTGATGCCGGAGAAAGTGGCGCCCGACACGTCCAAACTGCTGCTTTGCCCCATGCCAGGCCTCGTCGTGTCGATCGCCGTCGCCGAGGGGCAGGAGGTCAAGGCCGGCGAGACCCTGGCCGTGGTCGAGGCGATGAAGATGGAGAACGTGCTGCGCGCCGAGCGGGATCTTGTCGTCTCGAAGCTCAACGCCAAGCCGGGCGACAGCCTGGCCGTGGATGCGGTGATCATGGAATTCGCCTGATATACCCGGAAACTCCACGCAGGCTGCCATCCGGAGGCTTTTTCAGCAAGACGGTGGAACGCTGTGGTCAGTAGTCGTTTGTGCTGGACTGGTATCGCCCGGTCCCGGACAATACATCTCCATCGACTCAAAGTTTGCGGGCGGCGCGAGAAACCATGGCGGATGAGAGACTTCCACGCGACCCCTTGAAGCGCGAAGCCGCGATCGCCGCGATGCCGCCGAAGGCAGCGGTGCGGCCTTTCGTGCATCTGCGCGTGCATTCGGCTTATTCCTTGCTCGAAGGCGCGCTGCAGCTTGGCAAGATCGTCGGCCACGCGGTGAAGGACGAGGCGCCGGCCATTGCCGTCACCGACACCAACAATCTGTTTGGCGCGCTCGAATTCGCACAGAAGGCGGTGAAGGACGGCATCCAGCCGATCATCGGCTGCCAGATCGCGCTCGCCTTTTCCGGCGAGAGCAGCGACGGCCAGCGCGACCGCCGCCGGCAAGGGCCGGAGATGCGGCCGGTCGTCCTGATCGCGGCGACCGAAGCCGGCTATTCCAATCTGGTCAGGCTGGTCAGCCGGGTCTATCTGGAAACCCCGCCGGGCGAAGCCGTGCATCTGTCCACCGACATGCTGGCCGGACAGGCCGATGGGCTGATCTGCCTCACCGGCGGGCCGCGCGGGCCGATCGGCAACGCGCTGAAGGAGGATCGCCGCGATCTGGTCGAGGCCCGGCTTTCGACACTCAAGGCCCTGTTCGGCGACCGGCTCTATGTCGAACTGGAACGCGTCGCGGGTTACGACCGGATCATCGAGCATCAGACGATCGAGCTCGCCTATGCGCACGAACTTCCCCTGGTTGCGACCAATGAGGCGTTCTTCTCATCGCGCGACGACTATGAGGCTCACGATGCGCTGATCGCCATTGCCGAGGGTTCGGTCGTGGCGGTCGATACACGACGCCGGCTGTCGCCGGACAATTTCCTGCGCAGCCAGGCCGACATGTCGCAGCTTTTCGCCGACCTGCCGGAAGCGATCGACAACACGGTCGAGATCGCGCTGCGCTGTTCCTACTATCCGAAAAACCGCAGCCCGATCCTGCCGCGCTTCACCGGCGGCGATGCAGCCGACAAGGATGCTGCAGAGAAGGCCGAAGCCGCCGAGCTCGCGCGCCAGGCGCGCGAAGGGCTCGACGCGCGGCTTGCCTTGCACGGGCCGACGCCTGGCTACACGATAGAGCAATATCGCGAGCGGCTCGAATTCGAGCTCGGCATCATCGAGAGGATGAAGTTTCCCGGCTACTTCCTGATCGTCGCCGACTTCATTAAATGGGCCAAGGCGCAGGGCATCCCGGTCGGGCCGGGCCGCGGCTCGGGCGCCGGATCGCTGGTCGCCTATTCCACGACCATCACCGACATCGATCCGCTGCGTTTTTCCCTGCTGTTCGAGCGCTTCCTCAATCCGGACCGCGTGTCGATGCCCGACTTCGATATCGATTTCTGCCAGGACCGGCGCGAAGAGGTGATCCGCTACGTCCAGCAGAAATACGGCCGCGACCAGGTCGGCCAGATCATCACCTTCGGTACGCTGCAGGCGCGCGCGGTGCTGCGTGACGTCGGCCGCGTGCTGCAGATGCCTTATGGCCAGGTCGACAAATTGTCCAAGATGGTGCCGCAGAACCCGGCCAATCCGGTGAAGCTGGCGGACGCCATCGCCAACGAGCCGCGCTTTGCCGAGGAGGCCGAGAAGGAGCCGATCGTCCAGACACTGCTCGACATGGCGCAGAAGCTGGAGGGGCTCTACCGCCACGCCTCCACGCACGCCGCGGGCATCGTCATCGGTGACCGGCCGCTGTCGCAACTGGTGCCGATGTATCGCGATCCGCGTTCGGACATGCCGGTCACCCAGTTCAACATGAAGTATGTCGAGCAGGCCGGGCTGGTGAAGTTCGACTTCCTCGGCCTGAAGACGCTGACGGTGCTGGAGACGGCGGTCAAGCTGATCCGCCGGCGCGGCGTGGACATCGACCTCGCGACGATCCCGCTCGACGATGCCGAGACGTATTCCATGCTGTCGCGCGGCGAGGTCGTCGGCGTGTTCCAGGTGGAAAGCGCCGGCATGCGCAAGGCGCTGATCGGCATGCGGCCGGACTGCATCGAGGACATCATCGCGCTGGTCGCGCTCTATCGTCCCGGCCCGATGGAGAACATCCCGACCTACAACGCCAGAAAGCATGGCGAGGAGGAGATGGCCTCGATCCACCCCAAGATCGACCATCTGGTGAAGGAGACCCAGGGGGTCATCGTTTACCAGGAACAGGTCATGCAGATCGCGCAGGAGCTGTCCGGCTATTCGCTCGGCGAAGCCGACCTTCTGCGCCGCGCCATGGGCAAGAAGATTCGCGCCGAAATGGACAAGCAGCGGGAGCGCTTCGTTACCGGCGCGGTCGAGCGCGGTGTCAGCAAGCCTCAGGCCGACTTCATTTTCGACCTGCTGGCCAAGTTCGCCGACTATGGTTTCAACAAGTCGCATGCCGCGGCCTATGCCGTCGTGTCGTATCAGACCGCCTATCTCAAGGCGCATTATCCGGTCGAGTTCCTGGCGGCCTCGATGACGCTGGACATGGGCAACACCGACAAGCTCGCCGACTTCCGCCAGGATGCCTTGCGCCTTGGCATCGAGGTTCTGGCACCGTCGGTGATGACAAGCTTTCGCCCCTTCGAGGTCGGCGAGAACCGCATCTATTATTCGATGGCCGCGCTCAAGGGCGTGGGCGACGCCGCGGTCGAGCACATCGTGGCGGTGCGTGGCGAAAAGCCGTTCAAGAGCCTTGCCGATTTTTGCGAGCGGGTCGATCCCAAGATTGTCGGCAAACGCGTCTTCGAAAGCCTGATCATGGCCGGCGCGCTCGACTGTTTCGGCCACGACCGCGCCCAGATGATGGCCGGCGTCGAACGGATGATGGGGCTGGCCTCGCTTGCGCAGCAGAATGCCGTCTCCGGCCAGGCCGACATTTTCGGCGCTTCGCTCGGCGCGCAGTCGCAGGCACTTAATCTGCCGCCGACGGATCCGTGGCTTGCCGCCGACCGGCTGCACCGGGAATTCCAGGTCGTCGGCTTCTATCTCTCGGCCCATCCGCTCGATGAATACAAGGCGGCGCTGCAGAAGATGCGGGTGCAGAACTGGGCGGAGTTCTCCGCCGCAGTCAAGCGCGGCGCAGCCGCCGGCCGCCTGGCCGGCACCGTCACCAGCAAGCAGGAGCGCAAGACACGCACCGGAAACAAGATGGGCGTGGTGGCCTTTTCGGACACCTCCGGCCAATATGAGGCGGTGCTGTTTTCGGAAGCCTTGGCTCAGTATCGCGATCTTCTGGAGGCCGGCCGCTCCGTCGTCATCACGGTGGCGGCCGAAGACCGTCCAGAGGGCGTCAATCTGCGCATCAACTCCGTGCAATCCCTGGAGGACGAGGCCAGCCGCATCCAGAAGGCGCTGCGCATTTTCGTCAGAAACGACGGGCCGGCCTCGATGATCCAATCGCAGCTCACCCAACGCGGCGAAAGCCAGGTCAGCATTATCGTGATCAAGGAAGAAGCCCAGGGCGAGATCGAGATCGCCTTGCAGGGCGGCTTCCGCGTGTCGCCGCAGATCGCGTCTGCGATGCGCGCCGTGCCCGGTGTCGTCGAAGTGGAATTGGTGTGACTGCTGCTCCCGGCAGGTTGCGGTCCGGCCGTCGGCATTCGCCGCTCGCCCTTCCGCGGTCCGCATGAAGACCGCCGGCAAGGGGCTATCTCAGGATCGTTCGGCCGTGGCGCGGCTGCGCCATGGTCTGCGCAAGCTCTATCACGGTCGCTCGCCGGCCGCCTTCCGTTTCCAGCTGATGGCGGTCATCATCGACCTCGCCATCATCGCGTTCTTCATAGCAACGCCCATCATCCAGCAATCGGCTTCGTTCCTGTGGCTGGACTATGCCGTGGCGGCGCTGGTCGCTGCTGATCTGTTCGCCAGGTTGCTCGCCTCCAGGGACATGCTGCGGCTTATGAAGCAGCCAACCTCCTGGGTGGATGTCTTCATCCTTCTGACGCTGCTGATGCCGACGGCGCTCGCCAATCTCGGTTTTCTGCGCATCCTTCGGCTATGGTCGCTGTCGCGCAGCGGTTCGATCTGGCGGCATCTCCAGATGCGCGGCCTGAGGCCGTGGCGCGAGACAAGTCACGCGGTGATCAACCTTCTGACGTTTCTGTTCGTCGTCACCGGCTTCGTCTACACGTTTTTCTTCCGCAACGGAGCGGGGCTGGAAAACTATGTCGACGCGCTTTATTTCACCGTCGCCACGGTGACGACAACCGGCTTCGGCGACATCGTGCTGCCCGGTATCGCCGGCAAGCTGACGGCCATCGTCACCATGATCATCGGCATATCGCTGTTCGTCAGGCTGGCGCAGGCGATATTCCGGCCGGCCAAGGTCTACTTTCCCTGTCCGCAATGTGGCCTGCGAAGGCATGAACCCGACGCCGTCCACTGCAAGGCCTGCGGACATATCCTCAATATCCCCGACGACGGAAATTGAGCGACTTACGATGCCGCCACTTCGGCAGGCTTTATCGGTTTGCGTTGCAGATTGAGCAGGTTGCCCATCAGGATCAGCAATGCGCCGCCGGCGGTGAAAGCATCGATCTGCTCGCTGTAAAGCAGCCAGCCGACCAGCGCCGACAGCGGTACGCGCAGGAAGTCCATCGGGGAGATCACGGTGGCGTCGGCATAGCCGAGCGCGCGTGCCATGCAGAAATGTGACGACATGCCGGTAAAGGCGATCAGCAGGATCCAGGGCCACAATCCGAGCGACGGGTTGCGCCACTCATAGAGCGCCGGCGCCAGGCCGACCACCGACTGGATGATCAGCATCCAGAAGATGATGCGCACGACACTGTCGGTGCGCGTCAACGACTTCACCATGACCAGCGAGATGCCGAAACAGACCGCCGCGCCCAGCACCACCAGATGTCCGGCATCGACCGCGCCGACGCCGGGGCGCACGATGATCACCACGCCGATCAGGCCCAGCACCACCGCGGCAAGCTTGGCGCGGCTCAGCCTTTCGCCCAGGAAGGTCACCGCCAGGATAGCAGTCCAGATCGGCGTGGTGAATTCGATCGAGATCAGCACTGCCAGCGGGATCAGCGTCAGCGCATAGAGCCATGCAGCCTGGCCGCTGTAATGGACGACATTGCGCGCGATGTGGGCAAGCGGACGCTGCGTGCGCATCGCCGCGAAGCCGCCGCTCGCCATCACCAGCGGCAGCAGGATGAGAAAGCCGATCACCGAGCGCAGTTCGAGCACCTGGAAGACGTTGAGCTCAGCCGTGGTCGCGCGGCCGGCGACCGACATCCCCAGGAACGAGGCGATCGAGAGCGCCATCCAGAATGCGGCCTTTGGGATCGAAGGGGTGGGTGCCATCCGAGCTATGTCGCAGGCGATCGCCCGCCGAGCAATCGCTAGCGGGCCCATTCTTCTGGGCCAGTTGAAACGGGATCGGCCACCGATGGTCGCGTCGCTGGGCGGAACTTGACACGGCAAGGGGCGTTGAGACGTGGTATGCAACCGGCCTGACGATTGCCGTTTCAATCCGACGAGGAGAGCTTCGATGATATCACCAGCGCGGTTTGTGCTTGCCGGTTGCCTGCTGTTCGCGGCCAGCGCGGCGCATGCGGATGAGAGCAAATTCCTCCAGTCGTTCAACGGGAATTTCGCCGGCAAGGGAACTGTCCAGGTGACGACGCAGGCGCCTACCGTAAGTGTTTCCTGCACGTTCAAGTCGAGTGCGACGTCGTCCTCGCTGTCGCTCGACGGCAACTGCAGGGGGCTCGTCCTGGTGACGCGTTCCATCAGCGCCCAGCTCAAGACCAGCGGCAACAAATACAGTGGCGTCTATATCGGCTCGCGCACCGGTCCGGCTCAGCTCAACGGCAGCCGTTCCGGCAACGCGATCAATCTGGCTATCCGTTGGGCCAAGCTGGTCAATGGCGACCGCAGCGCCCAGCTCACGGTGAAGAAAAAGGGGGCCAACGGCATCGTGCTGACGGTCACCGATCGCGATCCAAAAACCGGCAAGAACGTCGTGACGAGCCGCATCGACCTGAGGCGCACCTGATAAGCCTAGTCCTCCAGCGGTTCCGGGGGATGGGCGTCGCGGCCCCGGCCGAACGTATAGCCGGTTTCCACTGCCTTGCGGCCGAACTTGTCGCGCAGCGCGTCGATGGCGCCTTCGGCCATGGCGCGCTTGCGCGACTGCACGTCGACGAGATCGGGCGGATCGGCCTTGTCGTCGTCGGAGAGGTCGCTGACGCCGATGCCGAGCAGACGGTATTTGGTTCCGTCCACTTCCTTGCGCAGAAGCTCCACACCGGTCGAGAAGATGCGGTCCGCCAGCCGGGTCGGGTCGCCAAGTTGCCGGTTACGCGTGCGCAGCTTGAAATCCTGGGTTTTCAGCTTCAGCACCACCGTGCGCCCGGCAATGCCTGACTTTTTCAACCGCGCCGAAACCTTCTCCGACAGGCCCCGCAATACCGAGACGAGTTCATCCAGCGACGCGATGTCGGTGTCGAAGGTGGTCTCGGCCGATACGCTCTTGGCGTCCTGATCGGGATCGACCCGGCGCACGTCCTCGCCGCGTGAAAGCCGGTAGAGCCGGTCGCCCATCACACCATAGCGGCGCATCAGGTCACCGCGCTCCATCTTCTGGAGCTGCCCGATGCTGCGGATGCCGTCGCGCTCCAACGCTGCGCTGAATGCCTTGCCGACGCCCCAGATCATGGTCACCGGCTGCGGCGCCAGAAAGTCGATCGCCTCGGCCTCGCCGATGACCGAAAAGCCGCGCGGCTTGCGAAAGTCCGATGCGATCTTGGCGAGGAACTTGCAGTAGGAGAGGCCGGCCGAAACGGTGATGCCGATCTCTTTCTCGACGGCCAGCGCGAAGCGCGCCAGCACCACCGCCGGCGGCAGTCCGTGCAACCGTTCGGTGCCCGCCAGGTCGAGAAACGCCTCGTCGATCGACAGCGGCTCGACCAGCGGTGTCAGCGCCTGCATCATGGCGCGCACCTCGCGGCCGACGCGCACATATTTTTCCATGTTGGGCGGTATCACGACCGCCTCGGGACAGGCTTCGAGCGCCTTGAACATCGGCATCGCCGAGCGCACGCCGCGAATGCGCGCGATGTAGCACGCGGTGGAGACGACGCCGCGCTTGCCCCCGCCGACGATCAGCGGCTTGTCCTTGAGCGCCGGGTTATCCCGCTTTTCGATGGCCGCGTAGAAGGCGTCGCAGTCGATGTGCGCCAGATGCAGCCGGTAAAGCTCGGGATGACGTGCAAGGCGAGGGCTGCCGCAGCGGTCGCAGCGGCGCGCCTCACCGCGCTGAAACGTCAGGCAGTCACGGCAAAAACCATGCTCGGGATTGTTGACAGGGGTCGCCATCGCTGCGAACATAAAGAGAACAAACGCAATGGTACGACAGCGCAGGGCCTGCGACAAGCTTGGCCTGGGGAGAATGCATGAGCACGAGCGTAGTACCGCTTACGCCTGATCTATGGCCGCAATTCGAAGACCTTTTCGGCAAGCAGGGTGCCTGCTACGGCTGCTGGTGTACGCATTTCCGGCTGGCGCCGGCGGCGCGGCGCGAGAGCAGCCGCGAACGCAACAAGGATCACATCAGGACCCGCATCGAAGCCGGTCCGCCGCCCGGCCTGCTGGCCATCGAGGATGAAAAGGCCGTGGGCTGGATGCAGATCGGGCCACGCGCCGACGTTCCCGAATGGAACAACAAGGGCAGGGGCTCGGCGCCGATCGATGCCGCCGATGCCGCCGATCCCGGTGTCTGGGCGATCTCCTGCTTTTTCGTGCGCACCAGGGCACGCGGCAGAGGCATCACGCATAGGCTCGTCGAGGGCGGCATCGATTTTGCCCGTGGCAATGGCGCGCGGCTTGTCGAGGCCTGTCCGATCGATGTGTCCCGTGATTCCCGGTCGATCGGCCTGTTTGTCGGTTCCTCACAGGTTTTCGAGAAGGCCGGGTTCGAGCGGATCGTCGAGCGCAAGGCGGGCCGCCCCCTGATGCGGCTGGTTCTGACGCCGGCCGGCTGAGCGTCATCGTCTTGCAGTCGTGATGGTATTTCACTACCAGAATCAGAAACGACCTTTGCCTTTTCGATCAAACGGAGAGTTCCCGTGAACCGTATGCTGCCAATAGCCTTCACCGCGTTGCTGTTCAGCGCCCCCGCTTTCGGCCAGTCCGTCGACAGCCAGGGCGCAAAGCAACTGTCCGACGACCTGTCGCGCTATGTCGGAAAGCAGGCGCTCGACAAGGGCATCCTGAAAGTGTCGGCCGAAGGCGATGCCTACAAGATCGTGTTCGATTTCAAGGCGCTGGCCGCAACCTTCCCCGACCAGAAGCTGGTGAAGTTCGACTTCGCGCCCTACGCGCTGCTGGTCAAGCCGCGCAGCGACGGGTCCTGGGATGTCTCGATGGATTTTTCGCAGAGCGCCTCGTTTGAATTCAACGGCCCCGAGGGGAAGCAGACCACGCAGTTCTCGATCAAGGACGGCAAGGGCAGCGGTGTTTATGACCCCGCGCTGGCCGCCTTCACCAGCGGCACGAGTTCGATGTCCGGGATGACGATGTCGTCCCAGGAAGCCAAGCAGCAGATGGACATGAGCGCCGGCGCCGGCACCGCGACCCTGTCCGCGACCAAGGCAGCCAATGGCGGCGTCGATTTCACCATGTCGCAAAAGGTCGCCAATTTCGTCGAAGCGATAAAGCTCAACGATCCAGAAAATGGATTGAATTTTCCCGTCACCGTGAAGTCGCCGGAATTGTCGGTGGAGGCCAGCGGCAAGGGCATGCAGACCAAGCCGCTGCTCGACCTCCTGGCGTTCGCCGTGGCGAACGAGGATGAGAAGACGCTGAAGGCGAACCAGAAGCAGCTCAAGTCGCTCCTGCTCGCCGCGCTTCCCGTGTGGGAGCGCATAGATGGCGTCTATGGCTTCAAGGACTTTTCGGTCGAGACCCCGCTCGGAGCTTTCGGCGCAACACAACTCAGCACCGCTTTCGGCTCCGATGGCGTCTCGCAGAGCGGAAAGGTCAACTATGGCATCAAGGCGTCGGGCCTGACCGTGCCGCATCAGCTTCTTCCGAGCTGGAGCGTGGCACTGTTGCCGACCGACATCGACCTGAATTTCGGCGGCGCCAACATCGACCTCGACAGCATGGCGAAAAAGGCGATCGAAGCCTTTGATCTCAATCAGGATCCGCCGCTCTCTCCAGAGTTCGGTGACCAGTTGAAGGCTGATTTCCTGGCCAAGACGCCGAAGCTCGTCATCGGTCACAGCACGGTAAAGAACAAGGACATGGAGATCACGCTGGAAGGCGAGATGACCAGCTTTGGCCAGAAGCCCGACGCAAATCTGACCGTCGATGTCGCCGGCTTCGACAAGATCGTGGCGGGCATGCAGGAGGCAGCGAAGTCCGAACCTGAACTGGCGCAGTACGTGCCCGTCGCTCTCGTCGTCAAAGGGTTTGCCAAGACGCTGCCTGACGGCCGGCTGGAATGGGCCGTCAACACCAAGGCCGACGGCTCGGTCACCGTCAATGGCGTCACGCTCAAGGCCGCCGATCCGGCAGGGGACGGCAGCATGGACGATGGTGACGGCGTGGAAAATGATAATGGCGGCGATAATGGCGGCAGCGCCAACGAAGGCACCAATAGTGGCGGCGCCAACGATGGCGACGGCGACAATGGCGGGGCAGGGGCGAAGCTCAATCCCTGAAGGTTCAGCCCTGCAGCAATTCGGGGAAAAGTGTGAAGCACTTTTCCCCGAATTTCGTCACCTCAGCTGAAGCCCCAGCGCGCTGGCGATCTTCGGCGCGGCTTCATGCCAATCCTGGACGACGATGACATCGTCCTGGACCGGCGGCAGGAATGCCCGTAGCGAATTGTCGGCCATCAGGTGGAAAAGACTTGCCTCGGCCACGGAGTCCCGCACCGAGGCCAGGTTGTGCGGCTGGTCGTCGACGAAGACCACAGGCCTGCCATTCTTGCCACGCAGCTTGGCTACCGCCGGTCCTTTGGCCATTTCCGTGGTCAGCAGCGGATAGCTCAACCCCAGCACATCCAGATGCGCCCGCCGCACGGCACGATGCCTGTGCGGCATGGCCGTCAGCAATATGATTTCGGCGCGATCGCCGATGCCGGCGAGGGCCTGCGCGGCCCCTTCGGTGATGCTTTGCCACTCGGCCTGCGCGTCGAAGAAATCTCCCAGCAGCGCGGTCACTTCCGCCTGCTCGATCAGCCTGCCGCTCGCCGTTTCGGCAATGTTTCCCGTCAACCGGAAGGATGCCAGTGTCAGGCCGTAACCGCGCGCCTTGAGGAAATGCGGAAAGGGCCGGATGAATTCGAGGACGACATCGTCGACGTCCAGCACCAGCAGGGGGCGGTCGTCGGCCGCCAGTTCCTCGATCTGGCGCGCGGTTTCCGGATCGTCGCTCATATGGAACGCTCATGGTCGTCGTCGCCCAGCGGCAAGGCGCGCAACGCCCGGCCGACCGCGGCCGGTGGCGTGCCGGTCTCTTCGGCAAATCTGATCAGGGTCGGTTCGTGGGCGAGAATGAACTGCAGCACGCCGGCCAGGAATCCTGGTTCGCCAGCGGCTTTGCGGATTGAATGCGCTTCTATTCCGGTGATTGCCAGGAAGCGCGGCAACAGCTCCGGATCGGAGGCGACGAAACCGAGTGCCTTGACGGCAATGGTTTCCGCTTCTTCGCGCATTGACGCCGCGTTTGCCATCACTACCTTCGGTATGTGGAATGAGTCTCTCCCGCAGTAATGGCAAGCGTTGCCTGCGGCAAGCCTTTACAGCGCGGCGCGCCCTTTGGACGCGCAAGAGGCGAGGTGGAAATCGCACTGCTTTGCGGCCGTGGGTTTCCGTTTCGTCAATCATATTGCCGTATAGTGAAGCAGGGTTTGGTGCGTTCACGGACGGGCGCATGACGGCCGTTTTCGAACGGAAGGTCGGCCGGGACGGGATGTCGATGCCAAAGAAGGTTATGATCGTCGAGGACAATGAGCTCAATATGAAGCTCTTTCGGGACCTCATCGAAGCCAGCGGCTACGAGACGGTGCGCACCCGCAATGGTCTGGAAGCGCTCGATCTGGCGCGCCAGCACCGCCCGGACCTCATCTTGATGGATATCCAGCTTCCCGAAGTGTCGGGGCTGGAGGTGACCAAATGGCTCAAGGAAGACGACGATCTGCATGTCATTCCGGTCATAGCGGTGACCGCTTTCGCCATGAAGGGCGACGAGGAGCGTATCCGCCAGGGCGGCTGCGAGGCCTATATTTCGAAGCCGATCTCGGTGCCTCGTTTCATCGAGACCATCAAATCCTATCTGGGCGATGCCTGATGCGCCCCTTTGCCAAAGCCGGAGCCTTGTGAAATGACCGCGCGGATCCTCGTCGTCGACGACATCCCTGCCAATGTCAGGCTGCTGGAGGTCCGGCTGCTGGCCGAGTATTTCGAGGTGCTGACCGCCAGCAATGGCCCGGACGCGATCGAGACCTGCGAGAACGGCAAGGTCGACGTCGTCCTGCTCGACGTCATGATGCCCGACATGGACGGGTTCGAGGTTTGCCGGCGTCTGAAGAGCGATCCGGCGACGTCGCACATTCCGGTGGTGATGATCACAGCGCTGGACCAGGTTTCCGACCGCGTGCGCGGGCTGCAGGCCGGTGCCGACGATTTCTTGACCAAGCCGGTCAATGACCTGCAGCTGATGACGCGCGTCAAGAGCCTCGTGAGGCTGAAGTCCCTGACCGACGAGTTGCGGCTGCGGGCCTCGACCACGCGCAACATCGGTATCGAAGAGCTTCTGAGCCGCAATTTCGCGTCAGCCGAAACGACGCCGAAAGTGCTCCTGATCGATGAGCGCAAGTCTTCGGTCGAGCGCATCCAGAAGATGCTGCGCGACAGCGCCGATCTCGATGTAACCAGCGATCCGCATGCCGGCTTCTTCCAGGCGGCGGAGACGCCCTATGAGTGCGTGATGATCTCGACGGCTTTCGCCGATTTCGATCCGCTCCGGCTCTGCTCGCAATTGCGCTCGCTCGATCGCACGCGTTTCCTGCCGATCATTCTCCTGGCGGAGGAGGGCGAGGAGGAGCGTATCATCCGCGGCCTCGAACTCGGCATCAACGACTATCTGATGCGGCCGATCGACCAGCAGGAACTGACGGCGCGGCTGCGCACCCAGGTGCGCCGCAAGCGCTACAACGACCAATTGCGCGCCAGCGTCACCCAGACGATCGAAATGGCCGTCACCGACGGCCTGACAGGCTTGCACAACCGCCGCTACCTCGACAGCCATCTGCAGACGCTGTTCGATCGCGCCGTGGCGCGGCGCCGGCCGCTGTCGGTCATGATCACCGACCTCGACCGCTTCAAGTCGATCAACGACGTTCATGGCCATGACGGTGGCGACGAAGTGCTGCGCGAATTTGCCCGGCGGCTGCGCAAGAATGTGCGCGGCATCGATCTCGCCTGCCGGTTCGGCGGCGAGGAGTTCGTCGTTGTCATGCCGGACACGGATGGCCTTGTGGCTGAGAAGGTGGCCGAGCGTATTCGCGCCGAAATCGCCCAGCAGCCGTTTGCCGTCGGTTCCGATGGCAAGACCATCGAGGTGACCGTCAGCGTCGGCGTGTCTTCGGTGTTGAAGGGAGTGGACACGGTGGCGGCGTTGATGAAGCGCGCCGACCTCGCGCTCTACGAAGCCAAAAGCGGCGGCCGCAACCGCGTCGTCGCCAAGGCCGCCTGACCGACTCGGCCGGGTAACCAGTCAAGCAACAGGGTTAGCCATTTACCTTAATCCAAGCGATTCGCGAGGCTTGGTTAAGAAACTGTTGATTTTCATAAGTTCTTGCGCAAATGTGCGGGCCATAGACCAAGACGACCTAGGCACGAGGGTAGACAGCCGGGTCGATCGCAGGAATACCCCATGATGCTCAGGTCCGCCGCATCTCCTGGGTCCGTGGGGTCGGCCGGCCGGCGCTGGCACATAGTGGCCTCCTCGTACCGCTGCCAAACGCCGACCGGCCCCCTTTGCCCCACGTGGCATCAGGAGCTGGTCAAGCCCCGGACAATCCGGGGCTTTTTTATGCGCGGAAAACCCCGACAACGCCGAGTGCAAAAGGCCGTTTGAATGCGGAAAGCCCAACCCTGCGGGCATGCGGTTGCTCGTTGCGGAGCTGCGCGGAAAGAAACCTAACCCTTCCGTAAAGTATATATGGCGCCCAGGGGGCTTGCTTCAAGCCCCCGCTTCTCCCGTAAAACCGCGCCCTTGCCAACGGAACGGGAGTATCAGAATGCCGGTATCCATGCCGACAAACCAACAGCCTCGGGACCATTCGGTATTGATAGTGGGGGGCGGCCCGACAGGGTTGATGTTGGCGGGCGAACTCGCGCTGGCGGACATCGATGTCGCCATTGTCGAGCGGCGACCAACCCAGCAGTTGACCGGTTCGCGTGCCGGCGGCCTGCATGCGCGCACCATCGAGGTGCTCGACCAGCGCGGAATTGCGGACAGGTTTCTGTCGCAGGGAAAACGATGGCCGGCCGTGAGCTTCCACATGGTGCGCCTGGACATCAGCGACTTTCCCAGCCGGCACAATTATCTTCTGGCGCTGCGGCAAAACCATATCGAGAAGATATTGGCCGACTGGATCGGCGAATTGGGTGTGCCGATCTATCGCGACCGGCAAGTCACCGGTTTTGCGCAGGACGAAGGCGGCGTCGACCTGGATCTGGCCGACGGCCAACGATTGCGGACGGAGTATCTCGTCGGCTGCGACGGTGGCCGCAGCGTCATCCGGAAGACGGTGGGTATCGAGTTCGCCGGCTCGGATGCGACGATGAGCTGGATCATTGCCGAGGTTGAGACGGCACATGAGCCGGCATGGGGCTTTCGCAGTGACGCCAGCGGCGTTCATGCGATAGGCAAGATCGAGGAGAGCGGCCGGGTCGGCATCGTGCTGACCGAGCGGCAACTGACGATCGGCGGCGAACCCACTTTGCATGACCTCCAGGAGGCGCTGGCCGGCGTCTACGGCACTGACTTCGGCGTTCACAGCCCAGCCTGGCTCTCTCGTTTCACCGACATGGTGCGCCAGGCAACCACTTACCGCGACAGGCGGGTCCTGCTCGCCGGCGACGCCGCGCACGTCCATCCGCCGATGGGCGGACAAGGGCTCAACATCGGTGTTCAGGATGCGGTCAATTTGGGATGGAAGCTGGCGCGGGTGGTGAAACGGGTATCCCCCGAGAGCCTGCTCGACAGCTACCAAAGCGAACGTCATTCGGTCGCTGCCCGCGTGTTGCGCAACGCGATGGCGCAGGTCGCGCTGCGTCGAATGGATGACCGAACCAAGGCGTTGGCCGATACTTTCGCCGAATTGCTCGCCATGGACGAGCCCCGCAGGAAAATGGCCGGGGAAATGTCCGGGCTTGGCGTTCATTACGATCTGGGCGAGGGGCATCCTCTGCTCGGACGTCGAATGCCTGATCTGGATCTGACAATAGCGGACGGACCTCGTCGGGTCTTCAGTCTATTGCACGATGCCCGCCCGGTGCTCCTCAATCTGGGGGAGGCCGGCAGCCTCGATGCGGGCGCCTGGGCGCATCAGCTGAAGCTGGTCGATGCGGCGTATGACGGCGCCTGGGATCTGCCGGTCCTCGGCGCGGTCGAGGCGCCCAGCGCCGTGCTGATCCGACCTGACGGGTATGTAGCCTGGGCCTCGGATGCGACGCACCAGGGACTGGCCGGCGCGCTGACCACCTGGCTTGGCCCGCCAGCCGCCTCGTTATAGCGCATCGGGTCGACGCCGGCGGCGCGAGTCATAAGGCGCGCACCGGACCTCAAATCTTCAACAGCTGGAAGACGGGGCTCCTGACAAGCAATTGACAGGGGTCCTGCCAGTGTGCAGATTGGTTGGACCATTGGACCACTTAGCGCCGCTTTCGGGGAGGAAGTGTGGACCAGAACAGCCTGCCACCCATTCAGACCACGGCGCGCGACGACGCCGTGCTGAAGGCGTTGGTGGGTTTTGTTCGCGCCGAATCCTTGCAGCCCGGCGAGCGGCTTCCGACCGAGCGCATCCTGGCCGAGCGGCTGAAAGTCAGCCGCAACACGGTGCGCGAGGCGCTGACACGGTGGGAAGGATTGGGTCTGGTCGAACGCCGGCAAGGCAGCGGCACCTACCTCAAGGCCGCTGTTTCACCTGACATGCTGCATTTGCCGCTGACGCTCGCCGGCGGCAACGACTTTACCAGCCTGATGCAGACGCTGGAGATCAGGCGTGCGCTGGAGGCGGAAGCGGCGGCATTGTGCGCGGAACGCGCCAGCGCGGCCGACATCGCCGAGATCGAACGCAAGCTCGACATCATGGAGCAGGCGTTCCGCACCCGCGACGGCATGTCCTCGGAGGAGGACTGGGAGTTTCACCAGGCGATCTACCGGGTTTCCGGCAATCCGCTGTTCGAGCAGATCATCGCCGCCATGCACGAACTGTTCCATCGCTTCTGGGAACACCCGCTTGGCGTGCGCGATTTCGGCCATGCCAGCTTTCCCTATCATCGCACCATCTACGAACGCATTGCCGCCCGCGATCCGCAAGGCGCGCGCAACGAGGCGCTCAAGCTGATCGCCACCGTCGAGGACGACCTCAAACGCGGCGCCGCCAAACTCAAACTTCCGAGCCGGACATGAACGAACACCCATCAGGTTTCGACTACGACTACCTCGCCGAGGCGGCGACGCTACTGGCGCATGACGAACCGTTTCCAGGCGGCGCGGTCGTGCCGCCGATCTACCAGACCTCGCTGTTTACCTTCGCCAATTATGCCGAAATGGCTGACACATTTGCCGGCAAACGAAAGCAGCCGATCTATTCGCGCGGCGACAATCCGACAGTGATGGAGTTCGAGGCGCGCGTGGCCGCCCTGGAAGGCGCCGAGGCCGCGCGCGGCTTCTCCAGCGGGATGGCGGCGATCAGCGCCACCGTCCTTGCCTTCGTTGGCGCGGGCGAGCGGATCGTCGCCGTGCGCAACTGCTATGGCGACGCCTATCGCCTGTTCGAGCGTTTTTTGCCGCGCATGAACATCAAGGTCGACTATGTCGATGGATCCGATCCCGATGCGGTTGCTGCGGCACTTCCAGGCGCCAAGCTGCTTTACCTGGAAAGCCCGACCTCGATGATGTTCGAGCTGCAGGATTTGCCGCATCTGACCCGTCTGGCCAAAGAGCAGGGCATCATCACCACCATCGACAATTCCTGGGCGACGCCGGTATTCCAGAAGCCTTTCACGCATGGCGTCGATCTCGTGCTGCATTCGGCCTCGAAGTATCTCGGCGGCCACAGCGACACGGTCGCCGGCGTGGTGGCGGGCTCGGCCGCGCACATCAAGCACATCAACGAGCAGACCTATTCCTATCTCGGCGGCAAGCTGTCGCCTTTCGAGGCCTGGCTGCTGCTGCGCGGCCTGCGCACCTTGCCGCTGCGCCTGCCGCACCACATGAAGAGCGGGCTCACCATTGCCGAGCGGCTGAAGGCGCATGCCAATGTCGAGCGCGTCAACCATCCCGCCTATTCGAACCATCCGGGCAAGGCGACGCTGGCTGGGTATGCCGGCCTGTTCTCCTTCGAGGTGACGGATGACATCGACATCCCCGTCTTCGTCGATGCGCTGAAATACTTCCGCATCGGCGTCAGCTGGGGCGGGCATGAGAGCCTGGTCGTGCCGGCCAAGGCGTCGCTGGAGCAGACGCCGGGACTGAATTCGATGGCGCGCTTCGGCGTCAGCCCCCGAACCATCCGCTTCAATGTCGGATTGGAAAGTGTCGAGGATCTGTGGGCCGACGTGGCACAGGCCTTCGAAAAAGCCAGAAAATAACAAGCCGCTTCAAAATGGGAGTCTTGAAGATGAAGAAACTGACCGTCATGCTTGCCACCGTTGCGGGGCTGGCGATTTCAGCCGGAAACGCCTTGGCCGACACGACCCTCAAGATGGTCGAGGTGATCACCAGCCCGCCGCGCACCGAATTTCTGAAGAAGCAGATCGCCGACTTCGAGGCGGCAAATCCGGGCGTCAAGGTGGAACTGGTTTCGCTGCCCTGGGGCCAGGCCTTCGAGAAATTCCTGACCATGGTGCAAGCCGGCGACACGCCTGACGTGGTCGAGATGCCGGAACGCTGGATGGGCCTCTACGCCAACAACGCCCAGTTGGAGGATCTTGGTCCCTACATGGCCAAATGGGACGACGCCAAGACGCTGGGCGACCGGGCCAAGCAGTTCGGCTCGACGGTCAACAACACTCAGTTCATGATCCCCTATGGCTACTATGTGAACGCGCTGTTCTGGAACAAGAAGCTGTTCAAGGAAGCCGGGCTCGACGGCCCGCCGGCGACGCTCGACGACTTCATCGCCGATTCCAAGAAGATCTCGGCTATTCCCGGCAAATATGGCTACTGCCTGCGCGGCGGGCCGGGCGCCTTCAACGGCATGCACATGTTCATGAACATCGCCGCCGGCAAGGGCGGCTACTTCAACGAGGACGGCACCTCGACCATCAACGACGAAGGCTCGGTCAAGGGCCTGCAGATGCTGGCCGACATGTACAAGGATGGCCTCGCGCCGAAGGACGCCGTGAGCTGGGGCTTCAACGAGACGGTGACCGGTTTCTATTCCGGCACGTGCGCGATGCTGAACCAGGATCCAGACGCTCTGCTCGGCATCGCCGACAAGATGAGCGCCGAGGATTTCGCCGTGGCGCCGTTGCCGGTCGGCCCGAGCGGCAAGTCCTACCCGACGCTCGGCTATGCCGGCTGGGCGATGTTCGCCAATTCGCAACACAAGGACGACGCCTGGAAGCTGATGGCGACATTGCTGTCGCCGAAGGACAATCTGGAATGGGCCAAGGAGGTCGGCGTCATTCCGATCCACAACGGCGCCGACCAGGACGCGCATTTCAAGACCGAGCAGTTCAAGGGTTGGTTCACGGAGCTGAGCGACAGTTCCAAATATGAAATGGTGACGCCGCCGACTCATCTCGAAAACCTCGGCAACTTCGTCGACCAGGTGGCGATCAAGAACTTCCAGGAAGTGCTGCTGGGCCAGAAGACGGCCAAGGACGTCGCCGACCAATGGGCCGCCTTCCTGACCAAGGAACAGCAGGACTGGCTGGCGAAGAACAAGAAGTGAGCGCAGCTTCTTCCTTCTCCCCGCTTCACGGGCAGAAGGTGTCACGAAGTGACGGATGAGGGGCGGCGCCATGCCTCGACAGTTTCGCGCTGCCCCTCATTTGCCTGCCGGCATCTTCTCCCCGTAAACGGGGAGAAGGACGCTGTTTTGCCTTCCGGCACCCATCCATCACCGTAGAGCCAAATCCATGACCTACGCAGCGTCCGAAATCCGATCCGTCGCAAGGCCGCGCAAGAAGCGGCTGTCGCACGCCGCCATCGAGCCATGGCTCTATCTCAGCCCGGCCATCGTCCTTCTGGTCGTGGTGCTGCTGGTGCCGCTGATCATCGGCATCAGCTATTCCTTCCGCAAATTTTCCGCCTTCAAATCGCAATATGTCGGCCTCGGCCAGTACCAGGCGATGCTCTCGGACCCCGTCCTCGGCCAGGCTCTGATCAACACGCTGTGGTGGACGGTCGCCAGCCTGTTCTTCCAGTTCTTCCTCGGACTGGGTCTGGCGCTGCTGCTCGACAAGCCGTTTTATGGCCGCAAGGTCGTACAGGCGGTGGTGTTCCTGCCCTGGGCGGTGCCGTCGTTTCTCTCCGGCCTCACCTGGGCGTGGCTGTTCAACCCCATCATCGGCCCGCTGCCGCATTGGCTTTACGCGCTTGGCCTCAAGGCTGAGCCTACAAACGTGCTCTCCGACCCGGCCACGGCCATGTGGGGGCCGATCGTGGCCAACATCTGGTTCGGCATCCCGTTCTTCGCCATCACCTTGCTGGCGGCGCTGAAATCGATCCCGTCGGAACTGCATGAGGCGGCGGCCATCGACGGCGCTTCGCCCTGGCAGCGCTTCACCAAGGTGACGCTGCCGTTCCTGGCGCCGACCATCGTCATCACCGTGATGCTGCGCACCATCTGGATCGCCACCTTCGCCGACCTGATCTTCGTCATGACCGAGGGCGGCCCGGCCGGTTCGACCAGCACCGTGCCCGTCTATATCTATGTCAGCGCCTTCAAGTCGCTGGACAAGGGTTACGCCTCGGCCGTCGCGGTGCTGCTTCTCGTGCTGCTGATCGCCTATGCGGTGGCGCTGATCGCCATCCGCCGCACGCTTGTGAGGCATGTCTGATGATCGCCGGACGCTCAGCAACCGCGCGCATAGTCGGCGGCATCGGCCTCTACGCGGCGATTGCAGTCTATGTGGTCTTCGCGCTGTTCCCGATCTTCTGGACGCTGAAGATTTCGGTGACGCCGGAGCGGCTGCTTTACTCGGAAGGCATCACTTTCTGGCCGTCGCAGACCACGCTCAAGAACTTCGTCACCGTGCTCGAAGCCTCCGACTTCCCGCGCTATTTCCTGAACAGCGTCATCGTCTCGGTGTCGACCGCCGCGCTGGTGACCGTGATCGCCACGCTCGCCGGCTATGCGATGTCGCGCTTCGCCTTCCGCGGCAAGGCAACGCTGGCAATCCTGTTGCTGCTGACCCAGACCTTTCCGCTGGTCATGGTCATTCCGCCGATCTACCGGATCATGGGTGATATCGGTCTGACCAACAGCCTCACCGGATTGATCATCATCTACACCGCCTTCAACACCGCCTTTGCCACCTTCCTGATGCAGTCCTTCTTCGACGGCATCCCGAAGGACCTCGAGGAGGCGGCCATGATCGACGGCTGCACGCGGGCGCAGGCCATGCGTCGTGTAATCGTGCCGCTGACGCTGCCCGGCATGGGTGCCACGCTCGGCTTCGTCTTCACGGCGGCCTGGAGCGAGCTGCTCTTCGCGCTGATGCTGATTTCCAGTGATGCCCAGAAGACCTTCGCCGTTGGTCTGCTCACCTTCATCGGCAAGTTCGCCGTCGACTGGGGGCAGATGATGGCGGCCTCGATCCTGGCGCTGATCCCCGTCTGCATCTTCTTCGCCTTCCTGCAACGCTACCTCGTCACCGGCCTGACGGCCGGCGCCGTCAAAGGATAGATCGATGGCCTCTGTCACGCTCGAAAAAGTCCGCAAGGATTACGGCGCCGTCCGCGTGCTCCATGCGGTCAATCTGGAGATCGCCGATGGCGAGTTCGTGGTGCTGGTCGGCCCGTCAGGCTGCGGAAAATCGACGTTGCTGCGCATGATCGCCGGGCTCGAGGAAGCATCCGGCGGCGAAATCCACATCGGCGAAAGGCTGGTAAACGACGTTGCGCCCAAGGACCGCGACATCGCCATGGTGTTCCAGTCCTACGCGCTCTATCCGCACATGGACGTGGCGCAGAACATGGGCTTCAGCCTGATGCTGCGCAAGGCCGAGAAGCCGGCGATCGACGCGCGGGTGGATGGCGCGGCCAGGCGGCTCGGCCTGGACGCCTATCTGCAACGTCTGCCCAGGCAATTGTCGGGCGGCCAGCGCCAGCGCGTCGCCATGGGCCGCGCCATCGTGCGCGATCCCAAGGTCTTTCTCTTCGACGAGCCGCTGTCCAATCTCGACGCCAAGCTGCGGGTGCACATGCGGGCCGAAATCAAGGCGCTGCATCAGCAGTTGAAGACCACCTCCGTCTATGTCACCCACGACCAGATCGAGGCGATGACCATGGCCGACCGGATCGTCGTCATGCATGACGGGCGGATCCAGCAGGTCGGCGCGCCGCTCGATCTCTATGACCGCCCGGCCAACATGTTCGTCGCCGGCTTCATCGGCTCGCCGGGCATGAACTTCCTGCCGGCCACGGTGGAGAAGGGCGGCAAGGCCGACGCGGTGCTCGCCGACGGCCAGAAGCTGCGGCTCCCGGACGGTCTGCCGCTCAACAATGGCGATGCCATCACTGTCGGTTTGCGGCCCGAGCATATCCGGCTGTCCGACGATGGGGCGCTGGGAGGCGAGGTGGGGGTGGTCGAGCCGCTTGGCCTGTCGACGCAATTCTATGTCAAACTGGCCGGCCAGCCGCTTTGCGTTTTCGCGATGGGCCGTGCGGGCGTGAAGCCCGGCGATATCGTCCGGCTGGCGGCCGATCCGGCGTCCCTGCATCTGTTCGATACCAAAGGCGGCGATCGCATCGGGTGAGGGGCCATCCCGAAGCGCAAACGAAAAACGCCGCCCAATGGGCGGCGTTTCGGCATTCCAGAGAAAACCCGGATTACTTGATCTTGGTTTCCTTGAATTCGACGTGCTTCTTGGCAACCGGATCGTACTTGCGGAACGACAGCTTGTCGGTCTTGGTACGGCTGTTCTTGCTGGTCACGTAGAAGAAACCGGTGTCGGCGGTCGACAGAAGCTTGATTTTGATGTTTGCGGCTTTGGCCATGATATCAGTCCGTTCGTTCGTGGAGTTTTGGCCGCTGGGACACGGGGAAAACACCCGGACGCGGGAAACTTGGCGCGACACATAAAGAACGTGCCCGGAAAGTCAAGCCCGGCGGCTCAGTCTCTTCCTTCTCCCCTTGTGGGAGAAGGTGGATCGGCGCGCAGCGCTGAGACGGTTGAGGGGTGGGTGACGGAGTGCCGTCGGTGCCAAGCTTGAGCACCCCTCATCCGACCTCGCTTCGCGAGGCCACCTTCTCCCACAAGGGGAGAAGGCAAGTCCGGCCTATGCTTCCTCCTTAACGGCCGCCAGCTTTTTCCAGTCTCCCGTCGTGTTCCACCAGCGATTCGGATTGTCGCGGTCGTTCAGGCCCTTGGAGCGGCTCGCGAGGATCGGCTGGATGCGGATCACCGGCTCCTGATAGGAATGGGCCTGGAAAATCGCCTCGACGACTCGGGCAGCCAGCGCCTGGTCGTCGGGCAGTTCGAAGGAAACCTCGACCGTGCCCGGGCGACGGCGCAACTCGGTCTCGGCGCCGGCAGCCGCCCCTTCGAGGGGTCTGTAGCGCTCGATGCCGTGCGCCGACTGATAGGCGTTGCGGTCATATTTGCCCATCGCCAGGGGAGCGATCGCGACCACCGCGTCCATGATGCGGTCGACATCCGCGGCAGGTGCCTGGAACGTCACCAGGAGCAGAAGTGTCATTCGCAGCGAGGTGGTTTCAAAGCCGCTGTCGATCATGGGAGTGTCCTCAATATCGGGTGTTTTTGGGACACTCTTTTACCGCGTGGCTGCTGACACGGTTCTGTCAGCAGGCTGTCGCGTTACAACACGATCTTGCGGACCAGCCTGAAGCAGACCAGCATGATATAGGCGGCGAAGAACAGGCCGAGCGACCAGCCGAAGCCTGAAGGCCCGAAACTGTCCATGCCAATGCCGATCGCCTGCGGGCCGAGCACCATGCCGACACCGTAACACAAGACGAAGGCGGCATTGGCGGACGCCAGTTCATGGCCGGAAAGCTGGGAGCCGAGATGGGCGAGGCCGATCGTGTACATGGCCGCCACCACGCCGCCCCAGATGAAAAGCAGCGCGGCCATCAGGTGCCAGTTGGCGGCAAAGAACGGCATGAATATCGTGCCGATCAGGCCGACCGTGGCGCAGGCGAGCAGCAGATAGCGCCTGTCGGAGACGCGGTCGCTGATCATGCCGATCGGGATCTGCAACAAGACATTGCCGAGGCCGATCATTGTCAGCAGCAGCGCCGCGTCGGCTTCGGAATAGCCGATCCGGTTGCCATAGACCGGAAACAGCGCGAACCCGCCGGTTTCGACCGCGCCGAACACCAGCACGGCGAAAGTGGCGGTCGGCACCAGCCAGATATAGCGCAGGAAATGGCTGGTTTCGCTCTCGGCCACGATGTTGGGACTTTCGTTGCGCGCGGCCACCACTGGTATGGCCGCCAGGGTTACCAGAGCGATTATGACGCCGAATGGCCTGAAGCCGGAACTGCCGAGGTGCGCGAACAGCCAAGGTCCCGCGGCGAAACCGAGGGAAAGCACGGTGGCGTAGATGCCAAGCACAAGGCCCCGGCGCTGCGGTGGCGCCGAAGTGCTGATCCAGAATTCCGAGAGGATGAACAACACCGTCAACGCGATGTGCAGCACGATACGCAGCGGAAACCACATCCAGAAATCCGGCGCGAAATGGAACCCGACGAAGGCAAGCGCTCCTACCGCGATCATTGCGATCATCGTCCAGGCGACGCCGAAGCGCATGGCAAGCGGGGTGGCGAGCGGCGCGCCGGCAATGGAAGCCAAACCGGCAACAGCGGTGTTGAGCCCGATCATCGAGGCGGAATGTCCGCGCGTCTGGAGGATCACGCTGAGCAGCGGGATGCCTAGCCCGATGGCAATGCCGACGACGCTGATTGACGAGATCGCCGCGATCATCGGCAGCCAGTGTACGCGCTCGTCGCCCTGTGGTTGGGTATCGACCGTCATGGGATGCTGAATACTCTAGAGAAGTTCGCGGGTGAAGCGGTTACGGACGAGGCGATAAAACGGAACCGGTCCACCGGGGCGCAAGTCAGGATCCTGGGTGAGGCGGCTTTGCAACTCGTCCAGGATCATTCGGGTGATGTCGGGAATGTCGGCTTCTCGGGCTTTGGCAAGCGGCAGCCAGACCAATTCCTCAAGTTCATTGGTCGGGCCACCGCCTGGCAGTTCGACGGCGACATCGTGGCGCCAGGCGCTGAAGAAACGTGTGTCGAAGCGGCGCACCCGGTTGGGCGGCGTGATGGCGCGCGCGATGAAGCGCAGCGTTTCGAGCGAAGGGCTCACGCCGTGTTCGACAAAACCCTGCCAGTCACGCTTGTCGGTCGCAAAGGCGGACTTCCGGCCGATCAGCAGGCCGGCTTCCTCGTAGGTCTCGCGAATTGCCGACAACGCGACGGCCCGGGCTCGCGCCGCGCTCGTGCGGCCAGGACCGGCAAGCAGCTTTGCCTCTTCATCACGATGCAATGCGGTGGATGTCGGTATGCGGCTGTCGGCCGGATCGGTGCGGCCGCCGGGGAAAACAAACTTGCCCGGCATGAAGGCGTGGGCGGCATGACGCCGGCCCATCAGCACCAGGACATCGGCGCCCTTGCGGTCGAGCAGGATGAGCGTTGCGGCATCGCGCGGACGCAAGGGCCGGCCGCTATGCGCGGCAAGCCCCTTGTCGAGCTTGTCGACATCCGCCTTGGTCATTGCTTCCATGCGCTGGACCTAGCGGAAACTTCATGCATGCGAAAGTGGCCTTGACGATTGGCGTGTTGCGCCAGCGGCGCTTCAGGCGCCGTGGTGGGAATCCATCCCATCCTTTTCGCCACCGAAGCCGTGCATATAGAACGCCCATTGCAGTCCGATGACGGCGCCTTTCACCGGTTGCAGCAGCGCCACCGACAACAGGATGGTCAACGGCACCCAGATCAGGATGTGCTGCCAGGTGGAAAGCGTCGAGGTCGCTTCCACGCCCATGAAGGCGCCGAGAACGATGTGCCCGACGATGACGATGACCAGATATGCCGGCAGGTCGTCGGCGCGATGGTGATGAATTTCCTCGCCGCACACGCTGCACGTGTCGACAGTCTTGGTGAAGCCGCGAAACAGCTTGCCCTCGCCACAGTTCGGGCAGCGCCCCAGAAGCCCGCGCTTCATGGCCGTCCACAAGGGACGGGCAACACGGCCCGTGTGATGTTCGCCGCCAAAAACCTGTTGTTCCATCCCAAATTCTTTCGGCATCATCGTCTCCTGCCGCGCGAACCTGGTCGCGATTGCGACGCGCGGGCGCGGCCCTTGGCCTTGTGAAACGACCTGGTGGAGCCTGGCAGGGGCTTCGGGTCGGTCAGCATCTCGAAGCGCATCGCGCCGGCCATCGGCGCCACCTCGACGAGCCGCACCTCGACGCGGTCGGCAAGCTGGTAGCCTTTGCCTGAGCGTTCTCCGAACAGGGAGCGGGCCGTTTCGTCGTATATATAGTAATCGCCGCCGAGAGTTGACACGGGGATGAAACCATCGGCGCCATATTGCGGCAATTGGACAAAAAGTCCTGATTTTGTCACGCCTGAAATACGGGCGTCGAAGCGGTCGTCCACCCGCTCGGCGAGATAGGATGCTATCAAGCGGTCAACCGTATCACGCTCGGCGGCCATGGCGCGGCGTTCCGTGCCGGAGATCAGCACCGCGACGTCTTCGAGGCGTGCCTCTTCCTCCCGCGTCAATCCACCGGGACCGAGGCCGAGCGCGGCGATGAGCCCGCGATGCACGATCAGGTCGGCATAGCGGCGGATAGGCGAGGTAAAATGCGCGTAGCGCCTGAGGTTGAGGCCGAAATGGCCGATGTTCTTGGGCGAATACTCGGCCTGGCTCTGTGAGCGCAGCACCACTTCGTTGACCAGTGCCTCGTTATCGGCGCCGCGCACGCGCTCCAGGATGCCGTTGAACTGGCTCGGCCGCATCTGTGCGCCGCGCGCCAGCGACAGGCCGAGCGTCTGCAGGAATTCGCGCAGCGATTCCTGCTTGGCGAGCGATGGAGCGTCATGGACGCGGTAGACCAGCGCCTGCTTCTTCGCCTCCAGCGTTTCCGCGGCCGCGACATTGGCCTGGATCATGAATTCTTCGATCAGTTTATGGGCATCGAGCCGCTCCGGCACGATGACCCGATCGACCGTGCCGTCCGGCTTGAGCAGGATCTTGCGCTCCGGCAGGTCGAGTTCGAGCGGCTGGCGGCCGTCACGTCCGCGCTTGAGGACCGCATAAGCGTCCCATAGCGGCTTCAGCACCGTGTCGAGGATCGGGCGGGTTTTCTCATCCGGCACGCCGTCGATCGCTGCCTGCGCCTGCGGATAGGCGAGCTTGGCCGCCGACTTCATCATGACGCGATGGAAGGAATGCCTGAGCTTTCGGCCATCGGCCGAAAAAGTCATGCGCACGGCGAGCGCCGGGCGGTCCTGGCCCTCGCGCAGCGAACAGAGATCGTTCGAGATACGCTCCGGCAGCATCGGTACGACGCGATCCGGGAAATAGACGGAGTTGCCGCGCTTCAGAGCCTCGCGGTCAAGGGCCGTGCCGTGCCGGACATAGGCCGCGACATCGGCGATGGCGACCGTTGCGATCACGCCTCCGGGATTGTTCTCGTCCGGGTCGGGCATGGCGAACACGGCGTCGTCATGGTCCTTGGCGTCGGCCGGATCGATGGTGACCAGCGGCAGGTCGCGCCAGTCCTCGCGATGATCGAGAGTCGCCGGTTTGACGGCTTCGGATTCGGCAATGACGTCGGCCGGGAAGATGTGCGGAATGTCGTGGGCGTGGATGGCGATCATCGAGACCGCCTTTTCGCTGGTCAGCGACCCCAGCACGTTAAGCACCTTGGCCCGCGGCAGCCCATAGCGGGAGGCTCGAGCAGGCTCGACCTCGACCAGGTCGCCGTTCCTGGCGCCGTTCTGGAATTCCTTGTCGACGATCAGTTCGGGCTGGCGCCGTTCCACCGGCTCGATGCGGAAGCTGCCGTCGGCGAGCACGCGGAAAACGCCGAGCACGGCATCGCTGCGCTTCTCGAAGATTTTCATCACCCGGCCGGTGTAGGCCGGGCCCGACGGATCATCGGTCGGGAAGGTCTTGGCAAGCACCCGATCGCCGATGCCGGGGGCGGGTCCATTGCCGCCGCGCGAAACGCGGATCGAGACCACGGGCGGCTCGCCGGGGCCGACAGCCTCGGCCGGGTGTGCCAGCAGCACGCCATCGCCGTCACGGCCGAAAATGTCGAGCACCGCGACATGGGGCAGGGCGCCGACGCGGGCCAGCCGCTTGCGCTCCTTGCTGAGGACGCCTTCGTCCTGCAGGTCGCGCAGCAGGTCCTTCAGCCAGATGCGGTCGTCGCCGCGCAGCGCGAACGCCTTGGCGATTTCGCGCTTTCCGGCGCGGTCTGGATTTTCGGCGATGTAGCGCAGGATTTCGTCGCGCGAGGGCCGGTAATCGTCCTTGACCTTGGCCCGGGTGTCGGCGGCGCGGGGATCGCCGTGGCTTCTTCCGGAGATCCTGCGCGCCACCCTGACCTATCCCTTTTTCTTCGCGGCCGGTTTCTTCGCAGCCGTCTTCTTTGCCGCGGGTGCCTTGGCGGCCGCCGCCTTGCGGGCCGGCTTCCTGCCGCCACCACCCTTGGCTTCCTTCTCCGCGATCAGCGCCAGCGCGTCCTCGACAGTCACCGACTGAGGGTCCTTGCCCTTGGGCAGCGTGGCATTGACCTTGCCGAAATTGACGTAAGGCCCGTACTTGCCGTCGCGCACGACGATCTTGCCGCCGCCGTCGGGATGGTCGCCGAGGTCCTTGAGCGCTGCCGGCGTGCCGCCATTGCGGCCTCCTTTGCCCTTTGCCTGCTTCTCGGCAATCACCGTCACGGCGCGGTTGAGGCCGATGGAGAACACGTCCTCGATGCTGTCGAGATTGGCGTAGGTGCCGTCATGCAGCACGAACGGGCCGTAGCGGCCGAGCCCGGCCGAAATCATCTTGCCGCTTTCGGGATGTTTGCCGACATCGCGCGGCAGCGCCAGCAGCGCCAGCGCCTTCTCATGGTCGATGGATTCGGGCGTCCAGCCTTTCGGCAGGCTGGAGCGCTTGGCTTCCTTGCCGTCACCGCGCTGGATGTAGGGGCCGAAACGGCCCGAGCGCAGCGTGATTTCCTCAGCCGTATAGGGATCCTTGCCGAGCACCTTGGTGCCGTCCTCGCCGCCGCCATTCTCGCCATTGGGATTGGCCGCGTCGCCGAGCTGGCGCGTGAAGGAGCATTCGGGGTAGTTCGAGCAGCCCACGAAGGCGCCGAACTTGCCGAGTTTCAGCGACAGATTGCCGGTGCCGCATTTCGGGCAGATGCGCGGGTTGGAGCCGTCCTCGCGCACGGGGAACACCAGCGGCGCCAGTTCCTCGTTCAGCGCATCGAGCACATCGGTGACGCGCAACTCCTTGATGTCGGCGACGGCGCCGGAAAAATCCTTCCAGAAATCGCGCAGCACATCCTTCCAGGCAAGCTTGCCGTCCGAAATCTCGTCGAGCTTCTCCTCCAGCGATGCGGTGAAGTCATATTCGACATAGCGCTCGAAGAAGCTTTCCAGGAAGGCCGACAGCAGACGGCCCTTGGCCTGCGGCACCAGCCGGCGCTTGTCGATGGCGACATAGTCGCGGTCCTCAAGCGTCTTCAGGATCGCCGTGTAGGTCGAGGGACGGCCGATGCCGAGCTCTTCCAGCTTCTTGATCAGCGACGCCTCGGAGTAGCGCGGCGGCGGCTCGGTGGTGTGCTGCGTGGCGTTGATCGCGCGGCGGGAAAGCTGCTCGCCGGCGCGGATTTCGGGCAGGCGGCGGTTTTCCTCGTCTTCGGCGTCATCGTCCTTCTGGTCGGTATAGGCGGCGATGAAGCCGTCGAAGCGGACGACCGAACCGACGGCGCGGAGCTCGGCCGTGCGGGCGCCATTGACCGCCTCGATCTCGACCGTGGTGCGCTCGATTTCGGCCGGCTGCATCTGGCTGGCGATGGCGCGCTTCCAGATCAGCTCATAGAGCCGCAACTGGTCGGAATCGAGATATTGCCGGACCGATGCCGGGGTGCGCATGAAATCCGTCGGACGGATCGCCTCGTGAGCTTCCTGGGCATTCTTGGCCTTGGTCGTGTATTGGCGCGGCTTCTCGGGCAGGTATTTGGGTCCGAATTCCTTGACGATGGCATCGCGTGCGCCCGAGATCGCTTCGGGCGCCATCTGCACGCCGTCGGTTCGCATATAGGTGATCAGGCCTGCCGTCTCGCCGCCAATCTCCATGCCTTCATAAAGCCGCTGCGCCACCTGCATGGTGCGGGTGGCCGAGAAACCGAGGCCGGAGGAGGCGGCCTGCTGCAGCGTCGAAGTGGTGAAGGGCGGGCCCGGGTTGCGCTTGGTCGGCTTGGCTTCCACCGACAGCGCCTTGAAGGCGGCGCCCTCGAGCATCGCCTTGATGTCGTCGGCCTGCGTCTTGTTGGAGATATCGAGTTTCTGGAGCTTCTTGCGCTCGAAGGCGGTCAGCCGCGCTTCGAATGTGTCGTTGCGAGGCGTGCCGAGGATGGCGGCGATATTCCAGTATTCCTCGCGGATGAAGCGCTCGATCTCGGACTCGCGGTCGCAGACCAGGCGCAGCGCCACTGACTGGACGCGGCCGGCAGAGCGTGCGCCCGGCAGCTTGCGCCAGAGCACCGGCGAAAGCGTGAAGCCGACGAGATAATCCAGCGCCCGGCGGGCGAGATAGGCATCGACCAGGGGCACGTCGATCTGGCGCGGATTGGCCATCGCCTCCAGCACCGAGGATTTGGTGATGGCGTTGAAGACGACGCGGCTGACCGGCTTGTCCTTCAGCGCGCGCTTCTGCTTGAGCACTTCCAGCACATGCCAGGAGATGGCCTCGCCCTCGCGATCCGGGTCGGTGGCGAGGATCAGGCCGTCGGCGCTTTTGACCGCGTTGGCAATGTCGGTGAGACGCTTGCCGGACGCGGTATCGACCGCCCAGGACATGGCGAAATCTTCGTCCGGCCGCACCGAACCATCCTTCGCCGGCAAATCGCGGACGTGACCGAAGGAGGCGAGAACCTTGTAGTTCCTGCCGAGATATTTGTTGATTGTCTTAGCCTTGGCCGGCGATTCGACGACGACGACGTCCATGAGGTCTCTTATCTGCTGTGAAGCGCCAGAAGAATTCCGCTGCGCGCGACGAAATCTCGTTTCTGTTTGTCGCTCACATGGCCGCGCTTTTGCATCCGGTCAAGGGGAAGCGCCCAAATTGCGAGGCCGCCGGCAGCAATACACTCTTAGAGTGTATGGAGAAAATCACAGAATTTCGATCCGGGGAGGCGATGGCCCCGATCGTGCGAAAATGGCCCCATAGACGTGCCGCGAGTCGAGGGTTCTCGTCGGATGCGGAACCGCGGCCGGATGGATGGCTCATAAAGAACCAGCCGCCTGCTGCATGGAGGAAGCAGCAGGCGGCCAGCTTCGTGTCCCGCCGGGTGGCGGGGAGGAATGTCGAGGCTCAGTCTGCCTTGACGATATGCCAGACCTCGCCGACGCCATCTCCAGTCACGTCGCCGGCTTTCTTGTCCTTGATGAAGGTGTAGACCGGCTTGCCGTCATAGGCCCACATCTTGGTCCCGTCGGTGCGGTCGACGATGCTCCATTCGTCGTCCGCCTTGGCGCCGGCCTCCGCCTTCAGCGGCGGCCAGTTGGTGGCGCATTTGTCGTAGCAGTTGGTCTTGCCCTTCTCGTCCTTGTCATAGGTGTAGAGCGTCATGCCGTTGGCATCGGTGTATATCTTGGTGCCGTTGACCTCGGCCTCCTTCCACGCTTCGGCGGCAAAGGAGGCGGCGGTGCTGAGCAGGAGCGCGGCGAGCCCCACGGTTATGGTTTTCATGAAAATCTCCCTGGCTGATCGGAGGCACGCGCGAAACCGCGGCCTCGTCCTGACAACGTCTGTCGGCATGATTTCTTCCCGGGAATGCCTGTTGGCGTCCGACCGAGGGTAACAATTCCTGCCGCCCGGCCGTATTGGGGTGACGCAGCCGCATCCCGGCCAACCCGATCGCCGGTCGGCCAATGGTTGCGACAGAATGGTGATTGGCTAACGGGTCGGCGCGTCGCTATATCGGCGCTGAACAGGCGGAGTTCTGGAATGGCATTGGACATCGGCTATGTCAGCGCGGTCGGGGCGGGCGCCATCTCGTTCCTGTCACCTTGCGTTCTGCCGCTGGTGCCACCCTATCTCTGCTATATGGCCGGTGTGTCGGTCGACGATTTCCGCGGCAATGCCGGCGTGACGGCAAGGCAAGGCGCTCGCGGCGCGCTGCTCGCATCCTCGATCGCCTTCGTGCTCGGGTTCTCCACCGTGTTCGTGGCGCTGGGCGCCGGCGCCTCGACCATCGGCCGGCTGCTGCGCGTCTGGCAGGAGCCGCTGGCCATGGGCGCCGGCGTGCTGATCATCCTGATGGGCCTGAACTTCCTCGGCATCCTGCGCATTCCATTCCTGTCGCGCGAGGCGCGATTTCAGTCGCAGGGCAAGCCGGCAAGCGCGGTGGCCGCCTATGTCATGGGCCTGGCCTTCGCCTTCGGCTGGACGCCCTGCATCGGCCCGGTACTGGGACCGATCCTGACGCTGGCCGGCGGACGCGAAACCGTGGGCGAGGGCGCATTGTTGCTCGCCGCGTATTCGCTCGGACTGGGCATCCCGTTCCTGATCGCCGCGCTGTTTTCGGGCGCCTTCATGCGCTTCCTCGGCAAGTTCCGCGTCCATCTCGGCCGCGTCGAAAAGGCGATCGGCGCGCTGCTGGTCGTCGCCGGCGTGTTCTTCCTCACCGGCGGCGTGCAGACTGTGTCCTACTGGCTGCTGGAGAATTTCCCGGTGCTGGGGCGGCTGGGGTAGCGATCCGGACGCACGCTTTTGGCTGCCGTCATTTGCCCGCTGTCAAAAATGAGGTTCGACACGCTGGAAGACGCAGACGCTTTTGAATCCGTCGGCGAGCGGCCGGACGAGGATAGCGGTCGGCTGGTTTTGCAAACCGCTTGGCTGCGCCAGCAAATAGAGCTTTCCGTCGATCCGCTGCGTATCGAAGTGGACGTAGCGCCAACTCACATCCGGATAGAGGCCTGGCATGTGTCCGGCAATCACGCTCCATCCCGATGGCAATTTGTCCGCCGAGAACGTGCCCTGATCGTCGTCGAGCATGCTCTCTTTCAGGATTTTCGAAGGATCGGCCGTTACAGGCGCCAGCAGCATCAGGTCGCCGTCGAAATAATGATTGGTCCCGCTCCAGCGAACAAGCTTGCGAAGCACGCCAGGGGACACTTCGACCGTTGCGATGTTGATATCTTGTCCTGCGGTCTCCTCGGGGAAGATCTTGGCGGTATCGCTGACGGTGGTGCTGACCCCTTGAAATCCTTTTGGCCGAAGGCGCAGAAACTTTCGGCAAAGACGCGGCTCCGTGGTCTCGCGCGCCAACAAAATAGTGCCAGTTGGCGGTCGACTGCCTTGCGCTGCATATTCGATGTGATCGACCTTGTAGCGACTGAGCTCGAATGGCTCGTCCTTACAGGTAATCTCGCCCTTTTCCGGAGCCTCGGGGCTGGCGGCGACACCGCAATAGCTCAGCCGGTCCGGCCGGATGACGATCCCGATGAGCCAAGGGTCTTCGTCCGCTCCATAGCCGGGCTTCCATTGTTTGCGTGACAGAACCTTTCGCTTTACGACCCAGAGGCTGAAGAAGGCCGGCGGATCGCCGCCGCCCATGCCATAGCCGAAGGCTTGCTCCTGACCGTCGCGAATGCGGATCGTCCAGCCATTGCCCATGGCGCAATTCGATTGGCCGAGGGTCGGCGTCGCCGATAGGCCCTGGTCGGCGCTGGCCGGCAGTTGACGATAGACGATAGGCTCTTCGTTCGCGGTCATTGTAAAGCGGACCAACGCGACATCGTGGCCGGGCTGGCAAACCACCTCTGCATGTGGGGTGGCATAATCGGCTCGGGCTGGGTCCGGACAGATCAAGGCGCAGAGCAAAATCACAAAAGCGGTAAGAGCATGCGGATCCCGGCTCACCATCGAAAGTGTCCTTATCAGAGCATGACCGCGCCACGATCCCGGCAGCCAGCAGAACGTTTTCAAAAAACCTTTTTGTAATACCAGGACCCGCTGATTAAGAGTCAGCTGCTCTGCGCCATCTCACCGGAATTTAACCGCATTGGTGCAGCATGCCGCCGCTGCTATCGTGTCTTGATTCCCAACCCTTTGATATGGTTGTCCTTCCATGAGCCAGAGATCCTGCCTGTCCGTCATCCTCGCCGCCGGCGAAGGCACGCGCATGAAGAGCGCGCTGCCGAAGGTGCTGCATCAGATCGCCGGGCTGCCGATGGTCGCGCATGTGGTGAAGGCGGCGGAAGGCGCTGGCGCGAGCGCGCTGGCGCTGGTGATCGGCCACGGGGCGGAGGACATGCGCAAGGCTGCGGCGAAGTTCGCGCCGAAGGCAGATATGTTCGTGCAGGAACAGCGGCTGGGTACCGCCCATGCCGTCCTGGCCGCGCGCCAAGCGATATCAAAGGGTTACGACGATATCCTCGTCATGTTCGGCGACACGCCGCTGATCGATGCCGAGGCGCTGGCGGCGGCGCGCGGCAGGCTGGCGGAAGGGGCAGCCGTGGTGGTCATCGGCTTCCGCACCGCCAACCCGGCCGGCTATGGCCGGCTGATCGAGAAGGACGGCGGGTTGATCGCCATCCGCGAGGAAAAGGACTGCTCCGAAGAGGAGAAAAAGATCGGCTTCTGCAACGCCGGCATGATGGCCGTGGCTGGCAAGCATGCGTTGAAGCTGCTCGACGCGGTCGGCAACAAGAACGCAAAAGGCGAGTACTATCTCACGGACATCGTCGAGATCGCCGGGGCGCAGGGGCTTGATGTGGTTGCGACCGAAGCGAGCTTCGAGAATGCGCTCGGCATCAACAACCGTGCCGAACTGGCGCAGGCCGAAGGCATCTGGCAAACGCGGCGCCGCCGCGAGGCGATGCTCGCGGGCGTGACGCTGATCGCGCCGGAGACCGTGTATTTCTCGCACGACACCGAGATCGGCGCGGACACGATTGTCGAGCCCAATGTCTGGTTTGGCCCGGGCGTCACAGTGGCTCAGGGCGCGAAAATCCATGCGTTCAGCCATATCGAGGGCGCCACGATCGCATCCAATTGTGATGTCGGCCCGTTCGCGCGGCTGCGGCCGGGCGCCGACCTCCGGACCAAGGCAAAGGTCGGCAATTTCTGCGAGGTCAAGCAGGCCATCGTCGAGGAGGGCGCCAAGGTCAACCATCTGACCTATATCGGCGACGCGCGCGTCGGGGCCGGCGCCAATATCGGCGCAGGAACCATCACCTGCAACTATGACGGCTATTCGAAATTCTTCACCGACATCGGCGAGGGCGCCTTCATCGGCTCAAACTCCTCGCTGGTGGCGCCGGTCACCATCGGCAAGGGCGGCTATATCGCCTCCGGCAGCGTCATCACCGAAAATGTGCCCGAGGACGCGCTGGCCTTCGGCCGCGCCCGCCAGAAGACCATCCCAGGCAAGGGCAAGGAACTGCGGGAGCGCTTTGCCTCGGCCGCCGCAGCGAAGAAGAAGGCTGGTTCCGACCACTAGGTCAGCCCGTAGCTTCCCTGCCGAAAGCTGCCGTTACCTCGATCTTGCCGACGATTGCTTGGTTGAATTCGCGCAGATTCTCGGCGGGTATCCAGTATTCGAGATGTGCTCTGCTGCCAGCCTGCTCAACTCGATAGCGCTCAAGGTATGTCGTCTGTACTTCGAAACGGGTCACAAACCCAGCGCCGCTGGCCGGCACGTTCCAGTCGCGAGCGATCTGAATGGCATAGGCTTCGGACAGAACCGGATAGAAAATCGGTTGATCGGGCAGTCGGGGCGGAAATTCTTGCATCCCCGAAGCCTCGATCAGTTCAAGTTCCTTCGGTCCGACTGGTCGCCACAGTGTTACAGTGTTTTTGGCTTCGCTCATGCGCGGAGTAAAACGAACAGGTGTGGCCTAGGCAAGCCACAAGTAAACGATGCGCCCGAGCGCGCCGAGCAGCAGCGCGAAGGCCGCCAGCGACTGGATGAAGAATCCGGGATAGCGCTTCAGCGGAGCCTGGAGATACCCGACGAAATAGGCGATGCGGCCGACCAGCCAGACAAGGCCGAGGCCGGCGGCCCAGCCCGGACTCCAGTAGATCGCGAACAGCCACATCGAGGGCAGGAAGACCGGTATCCACTCCACTGTGTTGAGATGGGCGCGTATGGCGCGTTCGAGCAGAGGATCGCCTGTCATGGTCGGCGCCAGAATTCCGGTTCTGGAGTGGGTTCGGGCCACGGTGAGCGCCATTCCGAATACGGTCAGGCCGCATAAAAGTGTGACGATCGATACGGCGTAATACTGGTCCATCCCGGCCTCCTTTGTTGTTATCGGCAATCACTCCACCACGGTCGTAGATGGCGCAAGGTCGCCGGCCAGCAATAGACCCGAACGGCAAAGATGAACGAACGGCATCCCGCCTGCCGAAAAACCGAACAATCGCGGTAACCCGATTGCAAGAGCGGTCTGTCATGGTGCATGCCTGAAAAAACGTCCGTTACAGCGGGCGAAATGCATTGTGACTTTCACGGCGGACCGGCCATCCCTAAATAGCGCTGGTTTTCCATGGGGAATCGGGGACTGTCTGCATGTGCGGTATCGTTGGAATCGTCGGCCATTCGCAGGTTGCCCCGCTTATCGTCGACGCCCTGAAACGATTGGAATATCGCGGTTATGACTCGGCCGGTGTCGCGACCATCGAGCACGGTGCGCTTGGCCGCCGGCGCGCCGAAGGCAAGCTGGTAAACCTCGAACGCCGGCTGAAGGAAGAGCCGCTCGACGGCACGATCGGCATCGGCCACACGCGCTGGGCGACGCATGGCGTACCCAATGAGACCAATGCGCATCCGCATTTTTCCGATGGCGTCGCCATCGTCCACAACGGCATCATCGAGAATTTCGCCGAACTGCGCGACGAACTGAAGCGTGACGGCTACTCTTTCTCGTCGCAGACCGACACCGAGGTCGTCGCCCATCTGGTGGCGCGCGAGCTCGCCAGGGGACTGAAGCCCGTCGAAGCCGCCCATAATGCGCTCAAGCGCCTCGAAGGCGCCTTTGCGCTGGCGATCATGTTCAAGGGCGATGAAGACCTGATCGTCGGCGCGCGCAACGGTCCGCCGCTGGCTGTCGGCCATGGCGAAGGCGAGATGTTCCTGGGTTCGGACGCTATTGCGCTTGCCCCGTTCACCAATTCGATCACCTATCTGGAGGATGGCGACTGGGCGGTGGTGCGCCGCAACGGCGTTTCCATCTTCGACATCGACGGCAAAAAGGTCGATCGCAAGCGCCAGCAGTCGCTCTCGACCAGCTTCATGGTGGACAAGGGCAACCGCCGCCACTTCATGGAAAAGGAAATCCACGAGCAGCCGGAAGTGATCTCTCACACGCTGGCGCACTATGTCGATTTCGTTTCTGGCGTTTCCAAGCCGCTCGACCTGCCTTTCGATTTCGCGGAGATCAACCGTCTGGCGATCTCTGCCTGCGGCACGGCGTATCTCGCGGGCCTGATCGGCAAATACTGGTTCGAGCGCTATGCGCGGCTGCCGGTCGACATCGATGTCGCCTCCGAATTCCGCTACCGTGAAATGCCGCTGTCGGCCAATGACGCGGCCTTCTTCATCTCCCAATCGGGCGAGACCGCCGATACGCTGGCCTCGCTGCGTTATTGCCGCAAGGCGGGCATGAAGATCGGCGCGGTGGTGAATGTGCGCGAATCGACCATGGCGCGCGAATCCGATGTCGTGCTGCCGACGCTGGCCGGCCCGGAGATCGGCGTCGCCTCGACCAAGGCCTTCACCTGCCAGCTCTCCGTGTTGGCCTCGCTCGCCGTGCGCGCGGGCGTGGCGCGCGGCACGATTTCGCCGGAGGAGGAGAAGGCGCTGGTGCGCGCTTTGTCGGAAGCGCCGCGCTATGCCAACCAGGTGCTGAAGTTGGAAGAGCAGATCGAGCGGATCGCGCGCGAAATCTCGCGCTATTCCGATGTGCTCTATCTCGGCCGCGACACCAATTTCCCGCTGGCCATGGAAGGGGCGCTGAAGCTCAAGGAAATCTCCTACATCCATGCCGAAGGCTATGCGGCGGGCGAATTGAAACATGGCCCAATCGCGCTGATCGACGAGAACATGCCGGTCATCGTGATCGCGCCGCATGACCGCATCTTCGAAAAGACCGTGTCCAACATGCAGGAAGTGGCCGCGCGCGGCGGCAAGATCATCCTGATCACCGATGCCAAGGGCGCGGCGCAGGTGAGCGTGAAGACGATGGAAACGATCGTGCTCCCGGATGTGCCGGAAATCATTTCGCCGATCATCTATGCGCTGCCGATCCAGATGCTGGCCTACTTCGCCGCCGTGTTCATGGGCACCGACGTCGACCAGCCGCGCAACCTGGCCAAGTCGGTGACCGTGGAGTAGCGCCACATCCCTTACGGCCAATCTGTATCAATGGATGATACACGGAGCTTGCGTCGAGCTGTGTATCAGCGTATGATACGCAACGTGGGGAAGGCTTTTGATCGTCTCATTCAAAGGCAAAACGGTCGATGAGGTAGCGGCTGGCAGGGCACCTAAGGGATTTCCGCCGGATTTGGTCGCTCGTGCTGAAAGACGGCTTCGAGCGATTGATAATGCCGTCCAGCTGAACGACCTTCGGTCGCCGCCGGGAAATCACCTGGAGGCTTTGAAGCGGGATCGTGCCGGACAGCATTCCATACGCATCAACGACCAATGGCGGATCTGTTTCAAATGGACCGCGGCCGGCGCCGAAGATGTGGAGATCGTCGACTACCATTGAGTGGGCGCTCGCCCAAACCCCTTGAGGACACAGAGCCATGCTCAAGTTCGCACGCCCCATCCACCCCGGAGAATTCCTGCGCGAGGAATATCTCGTTCCTCTTGGTATGAGTGCAGGCGCCCTCGCCAAGAAACTGAATCTTCCACGCACCCGCATTGAGCGTATCGCCAAGGAAGAGGTTGGGCTTACTCCCGATACAGCCCTTCGCCTTGCTAGGTTCTTCAACACCACGCCGGAGTTTTGGATGAACTTTCAGAAGGCTTATGAGTTGGAAACCGAAGCGAGGAAAATAGCGGCGGAACTCAAGAAGATCGTCCCCTTGGATGCAGCCGCTTAAGTGCGTTCTTTAAAAACTTCGCAGTTCCAAAGCGCCATCCGGTTCACTAATGTCGCGGCGCAACCCGCGCTCCGGTGAACCATGTCCGATACTGCCAAGACCTCCGGCATGACCCGGCTGAGGAACTATTTTCTCACAGGCTTCATCGTCTGCGCGCCGCTGGCGATCACCGCCTATATTGCCTGGTCGTTCATCGGCTGGGTCGATTCCTGGGTGAAACCCTATATTCCGGCGCGCTACAGCCCCGACACCTATCTGCCGTTTCCGGTTCCCGGCTTCGGGCTGATCGTCGCGTTGATCCTGATTACGCTAATCGGTTTTCTGGCCGCCAACATTGTCGGCCGCGCCATCGTCGGTTTCGGCGAGCGCCTGCTCGGCCGCATGCCGCTGGTGCGCGGCATCTACGGCTCGCTGAAGCAGATCTTCGAGACCGTGCTGTCGAACAAGGGCGACATGTTCAGCCAGGTCGGACTGGTCGAATATCCCCGCAAGGGGGTGTGGTCGCTGGTGTTCGTCGCCGGCGAGAAGGAAACCGAGATCAACGAGAAGCTCGACCAGGAGGGTGATCCACTGATCGCCGTGTTCATGCCGTGCACGCCGAACCCGACCACGGGCTTCCTGATGTACGTGCCGAAGTCGGACATCGTGATGCTCGACATGACCATCGAGGACGGCGCAAAGCTCATCGTGTCGGCCGGCCTGGTGGCGCCGGAAGTGAAAAGCAAGCTGGTGACGCTGAACGGTGAGCCGGTAAACGGAACGGTCGCCAATCCGCCGCTGGGGCCTCACCCGGCGCGCAGGAGCCGCACCGCTTCGTCGCGGCCGAACAAGTAGAGCAGCAGGCGCAGCGCTTCGCCGCGGTCGGACTGCAGTTCCGGATCACGCGACAGGATCAGCCGCGCGTCGTCACGGGCGGCTTCCAGCAGGTCGGCATGCGCCTCGATCCGCGCCACCTGAAAGCCCGGCGTGCCGGACTGGCGGGTGCCGAGCAATTCGCCTTCGCCGCGTAGCTTCAAGTCCTCTTCGGCAATGAGAAAGCCGTCCTCGGTCTCGCGCATCACCGACAGCCGCCGCTTCGCGGTCTCGCCGAGCGGATCCTTGTAAAGCAGCACGCAGGACGAAGGTTTGCTGCCACGCCCCACCCGGCCGCGCAGCTGGTGCAACTGGGCGAGGCCGAAGCGCTCGGCATGCTCGATGACCATGATCGTCGCATCCGGCACGTCGACGCCAACCTCGATGACGGTGGTGGCGATCAGGATGCGCGTCTCGCCCTCCTTGAAGGCGCGCATGGCTTCATCCTTCTCGGCCCCCTTCATACGGCCGTGGACAAGGCCGATGCGGTCACCGAACAAGGGCTGCAGCGAGGCGAAACGGTCCTCGGCCGACATCAGCTTGATCTCTTCGGATTCCTCGACCAGCGGGCAGATCCAGTAGATTTTCTGGCCGTCGGCGACGGCGTCCAGCATGCGACCAACCAGCTCGTCGAGCCGCTCCAGCGGCAGCGTGACGGTACGGATCGGCTGTCGGCCTGCCGGCTTTTCCGTCAGCTTGGAGACGTCCATGTCGCCGAAGGCGGTCAGTACCAGCGTGCGCGGGATGGGCGTCGCCGTCATCACCAGCATGTCGGGCGCGTCGCCCTTGGCGGTGATGGCCAGCCGCTGGTGAACACCGAAGCGGTGCTGTTCGTCGATGACCGCAAGGACCAGATCGTGATAGGTCACCGCCTCCTGGAACAAGGCATGGGTGCCGACGACGATATCGATCTCGCCGCTGGCCAGACCAGCCAGGGTCTCGGTACGCTCGCGGCCCTTTTCGCGGCCGGTCAGGATCGCGACGCGCAGATCGACCTTGGCTGCAAGCGGCGCGATCGTCGCCAGATGCTGGCGCGCCAGGATTTCGGTCGGCGCCATCAACGCCGCCTGGCCGCCGGCCTCGACGGCGCGGGCCATGGCAAGCAGCGCCACCACGGTCTTGCCCGAGCCGACATCGCCCTGCAGCAGCCGAAGCATGCGTTCGGGATCGGCGAGATCCCCATTGATTTCGGCCAGCGCGAATTCTTGCGAAGGGGTCAGCGAATAGGGCAGTGCCGCCCGCAAATTCTCGACGATGCGGCCATCGCCGATCAGGGGGCGGCCGGACAGGCGCCGCACCTTGGCCCGCACCAGCGCCAGCGACACCTGGCCCGCCAGAAACTCGTCATAGGCCAGCCGCCGCCAGGCGGCGCCATCCACTGAGACGTCGATCGGATCGGCCGGATTGTGGATGCGGGTCAGCGCGTCGCCGAAGGTCGGAAAGGTGTGGCGGCGCATGAAGGCGCCGTCCTGCCACTCTGGCAATTCCGGCAGGCGGCCGAGCGCCTGGCCGATCGCCCGGCGCAGCACCTTGCCGGAAAGCCCAGCGGTCAGTGGGTAGACCGGCTCGACCAGCGGCAGGTTTTCAGCCTCGCCGGCCAGCGCGATATGGTCGGGGTGTACCATGGTCGGGCGACCGTTGAACCACTCCATGCGGCCGGAGATCACGACATGCTCGCCGACCGGCATCGCCTTTTCGAGATAGGAGGCATGGGCGTGGAAGAAGGTCAGGCCGATTTCGCCGGTATCGTCATGGGCATAGACACGGTAGGGCACCGACCGGTTGCCGCGCGGCGGCGGCTGGTGGCGATCGATGCGGACCTCCAGCGTGACGATCGAGCCTTCGGCGGCAAAAGCAATGCCGGGCCGGTTGCGGCGGTCGATGACGGTGTGCGGCAATACGAACAGGAGATCGCCGGCGCGCGCTGCACGGTCGCCAAGATCCGCCGCCACGACCTTCTCGATCAGCGCGCCAACCTTCGGCCCGACGCCGGCAAGCGAAGTGATCGGGACAAACAGGGGGTCGAGGATGGAAGGACGCATGCCTTACCCTCCCCCTAGTGGGGAGGGTCGACCCGCGAAGCGGGTCGGGGTGGGGGGCGGTGTGCGTCTATTTTCAGAAGAAAATGGCGCGCCAGCGCCGCACCCCCACCCCGTCTCCCCCGCTTCGCTTTGCGAAGCGTGCTCGCCGACCCTCCCCACAAGGGGGAGGGTGAGGTGCGGGCGATGTCCGGCGCCGACATTGTCAGGAGTGTCCTTCACACCCATGATGTTTAGACGCCCACCAGCCTGTTGCAAGGCTGACAGCCTCTTCTATCCACGCTATATGCGCCGCTTGAAGCGAGGATGCGGCACAATGACCGGGACGAAACGATCAAGCGAGGGCCTGGACGCCCACCGCCGCAAGCTCCTGTTTCGCTCGTGGCATCGTGGCATGCGCGAGATGGATCTCATCCTCGGTACCTTCGCCGACGCCGAGATCGGCAACTTGACCGCCGGTGAAATCGAACAATATGAGAAGCTCCTCGACATTTCCGACACCGACTTCCTGCCGCTGGTCACGGGTGAGCGCCCGGTCCCCCCGGATATCGATTGTGCCGTCCTGCAGAAGATCCTGGCATCGCGCCGGACCATGACATTTTGAAAAACAGATTCGCATGACCCTCATTCCTAAAATCGGTCTGCCGAAAGGCCGTGCCGGCCAATTCATCGTCGATGGCGTCGCCGACGGCTATGAGGCCTTCGCGCTGGTGCAGGCCGCCCTGGAGATCGCGCCGGACAAGCCGGTGCTGTTCGTGGCGCGCGACGGGCAGCGCCTGCCCGTTATCACCGAGGCGCTGGCCTTTGCCGCACCTGGCCTGCCGGTGCTGGAACTGCCGGCCTGGGATTGCCTGCCTTACGATCGCGTTTCGCCGGGTTCCGATGCCGCCGCCAAGCGCCTTGATGCGCTGACGGCGATGATCGCGCTGGCGAAGAAGCCGCACCGCGCCGTCATTCTCACCACCGCCAACGCGCTGCTGCAGCGCATTCCACCCGCCGATCTCGTCGAAGCGCAGACCTTCCACGCCAGGCCCGGCAACCAGATCGACATGAACGTGCTGATCGCCCGGCTGGAGACGTCGGGTTTCGAGCGGGTGCCGACGGTGCGCGGCATCGGCGAATTCGCGGTGCGCGGCGGCATACTCGACCTGTTCGCGCCGGGCTGGAGCGAGGCACTGCGGCTCGACTTCTTCGGCGATACGCTGGAATCGATCCGTGTCTTCGATGCGGCCACGCAGCGCACTACCGGCCAGCGCAAGTCGATGGCCTTGCAGGCGATGAGCGAAGTGGCGCTGACGCCCGAAACGATCAGCCGCTTCCGCCGCGCCTATATCGAGGCGTTCGGCGCGCCGTCACGCGATGACGGGCTCTACGCCGCGGTCAGCGAAGGCCGGCGCTTCGCCGGCATGGAACACTGGCTGCCCTTCTTCTATGAGCGGCTGGAATCCGTTTTCGACTATCTGCCCGATGTGCCTGTCGTTTTCGACCATCTCGCGCATGAGGCTCTGGCTGAACGCCATACGCTGATCCTCGATCACTACGAGGCGCGCAAGAAGCAGGCGGAAGGCGCGTTGAAGGATGCGGTGCCGTACAAGCCGGTGGCGCCGGATCTGCTCTATCTCTCGCCGGAGAATTTGCGCGCCTCGCTCGGGCAGCGCGAGGATATCGACTTCACCGTCTTCGATGCGCCGGATGTCGGCGGCAAAAAAGTCTTTCACGGCGGTTCGCGGCAAGGCCGCAGCTTTGCCGAAGAGCGTGCCGATCCCAACATCAACATCTTCGATGTCGTGGTGAAGCACATCGCCGACGAGCGCGCCGCGCGCCGGCGCGTGATCATCGCCGGCTGGACCGAAGGCTCGCTCGACCGTCTTGGCCAGATCCTGGCCGAGCACAATCTCGGCAACCTCAAACCCGTGGCGACCCTGGACGAGGCCGAGAAGCTTGAACCGGGGCAGGCGGCTTTGGCGGTATTGCCACTGGAATCCGGCTTCGAGACCGACAGGCTGGTGGTCGTCGCCGAACAGGACATCCTCGGCGACCGGCTTATCCGGCGCTCGAAGCGCAAGAAGCGGGCTTCGGATTTCATCGCCGAGGCGTCTTCCCTGTCGGCGGGCGACATCGTCGTCCATGCCGACCATGGCATAGGCCGTTTTATCGGCCTGCGCACGATCGAAGCCGTCGGTGCGCCGCATGACTGCCTCGAAATCCACTATGCCGGCGACGACCGGCTGTTCCTGCCGGTCGAGAACATCGAGCTTCTGTCGCGTTACGGCTCTGATTCTGCCGAGGCGACGCTGGACAAGCTGGGCGGCGGCGCCTGGCAGGCGCGCAAGGCGAGGCTCAAGCGGCGCCTGCTCGACATGGCCGGACAACTGATCCGCATCGCCGCCGAACGGCAGATGCGCGCCGCGCCGTCTCTGGTGCCGGCCGAAGGCCTGTACGATGAATTCGCCGCGCGTTTCCCCTACGAAGAGACAGACGATCAGCAGTCGGCGATCGACTCGGTTCGCGATGATCTGGGCGCCGGCAAGCCGATGGACCGGTTGATCTGTGGCGATGTCGGCTTCGGCAAGACCGAAGTGGCGCTGCGTGCCGCCTTCATCGCCGCGATGGAAGGTTTTCAGGTCGCCGTGGTGGTGCCGACGACGCTGCTGTCGCGCCAGCATTTCAAGACGTTTTCGCAGCGCTTCTCCGGCTTGCCGATCCGGGTCGCCCAGGCCTCCCGGCTGGTCGGCACCAAGGAACTCGCGGAGACGAAGAAGGCCCTGGCAGAAGGCCAGGTCGACATTGTCGTCGGCACGCATGCCCTGCTCGGATCCTCGATATCGTTCAAGAATCTCGGCCTGCTGATCATCGATGAGGAGCAGCATTTCGGCGTCAAGCACAAGGAACGCCTGAAAGACCTCAAGACCGACGTCCATGTGCTGACCCTGTCGGCGACGCCGATCCCGCGCACGCTGCAACTGGCGCTGACGGGTGTGCGCGAGCTTTCGTTGATTGCCACGCCACCCGTCGACCGCATGGCGGTGCGCACCTTCATCTCGCCTTTCGATCCGCTGGTCATCCGCGAGACGCTGCTGCGTGAACGTTATCGCGGCGGCCATTCCTTCTATGTCGTTCCGCGCATCAGCGATCTCGCCGAAATCCATGATTTCCTGAAAGAATCGGTTCCGGAACTGAAAGTGGCGGTGGCCCATGGCCAGATGCCGCCGGGCGAGCTGGACGACATCATGAACGCCTTCTACGACGGCCAGTACGACGTGCTTCTGTCGACGACCATCGTCGAATCCGGCCTGGACATCCCGACCGCCAACACGCTGATCATCCACCGCGCCGACATGTTCGGCCTGTCGCAGCTGTACCAGTTGCGCGGCCGCGTTGGCCGTTCCAAGGTGCGCGCCTATGCGCTGTTCACGCTGCCGGCCAACCGCAAGCTGACCGATACGGCCGAGCGCCGGCTGAAAGTGCTGCAGTCGCTCGACACGCTCGGCGCCGGCTTCCAGCTCGCCAGCCATGATCTCGACATAAGGGGCGCCGGCAACCTGCTCGGCGAGGAGCAGTCCGGCCACATCAAGGAAGTCGGTTTCGAGCTCTACCAGCAGATGCTGGAGGAGGCTGTCGCCGAGGTGAAGGATTCCGGCGAGGTCCAGGACGGCGGCTGGTCGCCGCAGATCGCGGTCGGTACGGCGGTGATGATCCCGGAAGGCTACGTGCCCGACCTGCAGCTCAGGCTGGCGCTTTACCGGCGTCTCGGCGACCTCAAAACCACCGAGGAGATCGACGCTTTCGGCGCCGAGCTGATCGACCGTTTCGGCCCGCTCCCGGATGAGGTCAAGCATCTCCTGAAGATCGTCTTCATCAAGGCGCTGTGCCGCAAGGCCAATGTCGAGAAGCTCGACGCCGGGCCCAAGGGGGTCGTCATCCATTTCCGCAAACGCGAGTTTCCCAACCCGGTCGGGCTGGTCAAGTTCATCGGCGAGCAGGGCGCTTTGGCCAAGATCCGGCCGGATCATAGCGTCGTGTTCGCGCGGGACTGGCCCAACGCCGAAAAGCGCCTTGCCGGCTCGGCTGTCGTCATGACGCAACTGGCGAAGCTGGCGGAGAAGGCCGCCTGATCTCGGTTTGGGACCGCTGCACCCGGGCCAAGCCATTCGCCAGCGCTGAAATTCCGGTCTAGAATAGGAAATCGGCTTCGTGTATGGAGCCGCCACCCCTTATAGGGGCTGAGATCGCGGGCGAGGGCGCTCGCTTGTTGTTTGACGCAATTCCGGGCGGAAAGCCGCTTCAACACTTTTCCTGGAATTGCTCCGAAAGGGCGTTTGGGTGCAACGATGACGAAATGGTCGCCGAATTCGTGGAGAGCAAAGCCGATCAAGCAGGTTCCCGCCTATCCGGACCTTGCGGCGCTGAAGAACACGGAAGCCCAGCTTGCCACCTTCCCGCCGCTTGTCTTCGCAGGTGAGGCGCGCAAGCTGAAGAAGCAGCTCGCGGCCGTCGCGAATGGCGAAGCCTTCCTGCTCCAGGGTGGCGATTGTGCCGAGAGCTTTGCCGAACACGGCGCCGACAACATCCGCGACTTCTTCCGCGTCTTCCTGCAGATGTCGGTGGTGCTGACCTTTGCCGGCGCGCAGCCGGTGGTCAAGGTCGGCCGCGTCGCCGGCCAGTTCGCCAAGCCGCGCTCGTCCGACAACGAGACCAAGGGCGACGCGACGTTGCCCAGCTATCGCGGCGACATCATCAACGGCATCGAGTTCGACGCCAGGTCGCGCATTCCCGATCCCGCCCGCCAGGAAATGGCCTACCGACAGTCGGCGGCGACGCTGAACCTTCTGCGCGCCTTCGCCCAGGGCGGCTACGCCAGCCTGGAGAATGTCCATCGCTGGATGCTCGGCTTCGTATCCGACAGCCCGCAAGGCGAGAAATACGAGTCGCTCGCCAACCGCATCACCGAGACGATGGACTTCATGAAGGCCGTCGGCATCACGTCTGAAACCAACTATGCGCTGCGCGAGACCGATTTCTACACCAGCCACGAAGCGCTGCTGCTCGGCTACGAGGAGGCGCTGACCCGCATCGATTCGACCTCCGGCGACTGGTATGCCACCTCCGGCCACATGATCTGGATCGGTGACCGCACGCGCCAGCCCGATCACGCGCATGTCGAATATTGCCGCGGCATCAAGAACCCGCTCGGCCTGAAGTGCGGCCCGTCGCTGACGCCGGATGGCCTGCTGGAACTGATCGACCTGCTCAATCCTGAAAACGAGCCCGGCCGGCTGACGCTGATCGCACGCTTCGGTTCCGACAAGGTGGCCGATCATCTGCCCAAGCTGGTGCGCGCCGTGCAGAAGGAAGGCCGCAGCGTGGTGTGGTCGTCGGACCCGATGCACGGCAACACGATCGAGGCCGCCGGCTACAAGACACGGCCCTTCGACCGCATCCTTAAGGAAGTGCAGACCTTCTTCGAGGTGCACCGCGCCGAAGGCACGCATCCGGGCGGCATCCATGTCGAGATGACCGGCAAGAACGTCACCGAGTGCACGGGCGGCGCCCGCGCCATCACCGCCGAGGAATTGCAGGACCGCTATCACACCCACTGCGACCCGCGCCTCAATGCCGACCAGGCGATCGAACTGGCCTTTCTGGTCTCGGACCTGCTCAAGAAGAGCCACACGGTTCAGCACAAGCAGGCCGTCAACGGCTGATCAGCCGCCTCTGCTTGACCCTTAGGGAAGGCGCCGGAGAGATTCGGCGCCTTTTTCATTGCGCAGCCTTGCTCCCGGCCCGTCAAACCTTACGAAAATGTATACCCGCGCGACCATTGCCAGACCAAGATTGAGGCGAAGTTTGCCTCGAGATTTCCTTATTCGGCTAGGATTCGGCAATGGCAATGGAAGACGCTACCCAGGAGCACCTCGAGAACGCCGAGCATGCCGAACATGCCGCGCATGAGGGCAATCCGTTTCTGACCACGGTCTCGGTAACCATAGCGGTGCTGGCGGTTCTGGCCGCGACGGTCGGCAGTTTCGAGTCGCTCGAAACCGCCGAGGCGATCAACGACAAGAGCGAGGCGGGCTACCTCCAGAACAAGGCCAGCGATCAATGGAGCTTCTTTCAGGCAAAAAGCATCAAGAAGAACAGCTACGAGATCGCGGCGGCGATGGGTGGTCCCACTGCCGACCAGTTCCAGGCCAACGCCAAGCGCAATGAGGCCGATAGTGCCGAGATCCAGGCCAAGGCGACCGAGTTCGAGAACCAGGTCGACGAGAAACTGCGCGACAGCGACGTGCGGGAACACCGCCACCACGTGCTGACGTTGGCGGTGACGCTGCTGCACATCTCGATCGCGGTCGCGACCTTGTCCATCATTACCCATGGCAAGCGCTGGCCGTGGATCGGCTCGCTGGCGCTCGGCGGCTTGGGCATCATCGCGGCTGGCTTCGCCTATGCCTGACCGTGCCGGCTCCGCCAGCGCGGTTCGACAGGATCGATCCTTGATCAGTCCTTCTTGTAGAGCAGCCAGCTCTTGCCGGCGCGGCCGGCCATCGTCGAGTGCTTGGTGACGCGGTTGCGCCCGCTGACCTTGGAGCGGTAGAGCGCCCGGTCTGCCTTGGTGTACAGATCTTCGGGGCCTTCCGCCTCGGACGCCATGCAGATGCCCATCGAGACGGTCACGGTGCCGTAATTCATGCCGGTCTGGCTGCTGGTGAACGGCGTCTGCTCGATCAGCGTGCGAATACGCTCCGCGATCTCATAAGTGGCGTCCTCGCTGGCGCCTTCGACGATCAGCGCGAACTCCTCGCCGCCGGTCCGGGCGACGAACATGTCGCCGCGAATGCTGGTTTGCAAAATGTCGGCGATGATCTGGATGATCTTGTCACCCACAGGATGCCCGTATCTGTCGTTGATGTCCTTGAAGCGATCGATGTCGGCAAGGATCAGCGCGTTGAACAGGATGCCCTTGTTGCTGGTATAGATTCGGGTGATTTCCTTGTCGAAGGCGCGGCGGTTCCAGATCTGGGTCAGCGGATCGGTATCGGCAAGCCGCTTGTATTCCTCGAGCTTCGACTTGACGCTCTCCAGTTCCGCGGTCTTGTCGCTGAGCGTCGAGGCGACCTGCCGTCCGTGATCGATCGTGGAATTCGTGGCGACCGCCATGGCGCTGGCGATCTTCTGCAGCAAATCCTGAGAAAGCAGGCTGCGGTTGCTGAGGCCGCTGGATGTCTCGTCGAGGATCTTGCCGTATTTCTCGATGTGGCTACGCTCGCTCCTCAACAGAGAGGCGATGTCCTCGAGCTCCTTGGCAATGACATCGCGCGCATGCTCGACAATGCCCGGCCCATGGTTGTGCGCAAAAAAAGCCCGCCCGATCTTGTCCAGGTCATCCTGGGTCGGCCGGCTGCTGAGCGAAACGACGGCGAGACTGAGTTCGCGGTTCGAGCCACTCAGGGCTTCGTAGAAGATCTCATAGTTACGCGGCAGGCCAAGCACGCCCAGCTGGCGCATCGTGGCGACGACGGTGCTGGCAATGTCGGTGTTTCTGTCGGTCTGGACGGCTGCCGGCTGCATCTTGTTGTTCACTCTTCCCCCTGGAGGCCATCGCCAATCTGGCAGGCATCCATTATCGCCGTCCTGGGGAACGCTACCCGTATCAGTCCATTTGCGTCAGGCGCGTCCCCACCCGCACCCTACGCATGACCCGACCATAAATGCAGCAGCGCTAAAGTTTTCTTAATTTGCAGCACGGTCCGTGGTTTTCTCTACCTGTGGCTGTAAAAGCTCATCGCTCAGCCACGATCACCTTCGGACAACGGTCACTTGCGCGCGAATTCACGCAATGTGATGTCGAAAATGAAATTCAATTCCGGATTTTCTGCATCAGTACATGTCGCATTTGCTTGCGTGTCGCGCCTGGAAAGCTGGAATCCTCGGGGAAAGGCGAGGTCCTTGAAGGAGGGGCGAGATGAGTGACGGTCACCAGGGCTCATGTCTGTGCGGAGCGATCCGGTTCCGCACGCGCGGGGTGCTACGCGGTGTCATCTACTGCCATTGTTCGCAGTGTCGCAAACAGAGCGGACATTTCTATGCGGCGACCAATATCGCGGATGCCGACATTGTCGTCGAAGGTGCCGACAACATCACCTGGTACGAGGCATCGTCCTTCGCCAAACGCGGTTTCTGCAAGACATGCGGCTCGCTGCTGTTCTGGAAGCCTCGCGAAGACGCCTATGTTTCGGTCCTTGCGGGATCGTTCGATCAGCCGACCGGCCTCGAGGGCGAATGCCATATCTTTGTCGGCGACAAGGGTGACTATTACTCGATTGACGATGACCTGCCGCGGTTCGAAAAATCGACGCCGTCGGTCAAGGTGGCCGGCGATTGAAATTTGGCCGCTGAGCCTTATTCCATTGATCGGGCCATTGCTTTATCCCGGGCCGGTGACTCGCAAAGGGGCCTGGCATGCAGCGGCTGATCGATGCTTTCTTCAACTCGGTGCGGGCGTTCCGCAAGCTGACCGCCAGCGAAAAGGCCTTTCAGCAGGAGTTGATGCTGCTTGTGCTCGCGCTGCCGGCCGGATGGTTCATTTCCGTCTCCTGGCGCGGTTACGCCCTGCTGATCGGCGCGGTGCTGCTCCTGATCATGGTCGAGGTGCTCAACACCGGCATCGAGGCGGCCTGCGACGCCTTCAGCCGTGAGTTCAATGTCGACATCCAGCTGGCCAAGGACTGCGGTTCGCTGGCGGTCCTGATCTCCGTGGTCATTGTCGCCGGTGTCTGGGGCATCGCGCTCATCGAACGGATTACCGGCTTTCCCATTTAATCACCCTCCCGGCGATCGCCGCCGACGAGCTCACTGTTCCCGGCCGCGCTCGCGCCTGGCGATGTGGCGGGCGGCCAGCCACGCCAGGACGGCCACGGTCAACCCTATGCCCAGGCCGATCAACAGCCGCTCGTGATGGGCCAGTGCCTTGCCGATTATCTGCTCCGCGCCCAGTCCAAAGACATAGCCGATCGTGCTGAACAGCATCGCCCAGATGACAGATGAAATCGCGTTGAGGACGACGAAGCGGGGTGCCGGTATGGTCGAAAGACCGGCGGCGATGCCCCCGACCAGCCGCATCCCGTAGATGTAGCGGTTCGACAGCACGAAGATGTTGGGGTGGGTGTTGAGCAGGCGGTAGGCGCGGCGAAAGCCGGGACGCCGGCGCAACCTGACGACATGACGGTTGTCGGCGAAGCTTCGGCCGAGGATGAAGAAGAAGGTGTCGCCGACGAATGCTCCGAGCGAAGCCGCCACGAATGTATGCCAGAGCACGAAAACATGCTGGTGGGCGAAGAATCCGCCAAGGATGGCGGCGCTTTCGCCTTCGGCCACGCAGCCGAGGAAAACCGCCAGCAATCCGTATTGTTCGATGAAGTGATGGATCGCCTCGGTCATGGCGCGGACTGCTGCGAAAGTCTTTCATCGATGCGCTTGACCGTTTCCGCCAGCCGCACGATCTCGTCGCGCATGCCCAGAATCTGGCTGTGGCGCAGCTCGTCCAGTTTCTCATGCAGCGCCATGATCTCGATCTCGGCCTTGAGATTGACCTCGTAGTCATGCGCTGCGTCGATACGGTCCCGCTCGGTCTGGCGGTTCTGCGCCATCATGATGACGGGCGCCTGCAAGGCGGCGATCATCGACAGCACCAGGTTGAGGAAGATGAAGGGGTAGGGGTCGAAGGCATCGCGGGTCAAAAGCCAGACATTGCCTGATGTCCACAGGACCAGGAAAACGATAAAGCCGACAATGAAGGACCATGAGCCGCCGATGCGCGCGATCATGTCGGCGAGCCGGTCGCCAAAAGTCTGGTGGAAGGCGACGGCCTTGTTGGTATCCCTGGTGATGGTGGTGCGTTCGATGGTGCTTTGCAGCACCCGGCTTTCGAGCAGGCTCAGTCCATCCGGCCTTCGCTTCAGCCAGCGGTTCGCCAGGTCGTCGATCGTCTTGTTCATGGCCGTCTCCGGGGCTTGCCTGTCATAAGACCTAGAGGCTGCGGGCCGTCTCGGGAAGTGTTACATCTAGCCGAACTGTGAGGGACCCATGGCCGATTTCCAGAAAATTCGCCAGCGCGCGGCAAAACGCAAAGGCGGCGAGGCCGAGCTTGCCACTTTGCTGGGACCGGCGCCCGACAATGCCGCGGTCGCCGACATCGCCGATGACCGCATTCTCTCCACCATGGCCGAGCGCGTCTTCGCCGCCGGTTTCGTTTGGCGTGTCATAGAGCAGAAATGGCCTGGTTTCGAAGAGGCGTTCCTGCGCTTCGAGCCGAAGCGGCTGTTGTTCCAGCCTGACGATTTCTGGCATGACCTGGCCTCGGACCAGCGCATCGTGCGCAATCCGCAGAAAATCAGGTCGGTCCGCGAGAACGCCGCCTTCGTCGAGCGCGTCTCGAAGGAGCATCATGGTTTCGGCCAGTTCCTCGCCGATTGGCCCGCCGACGACCAGGTCGGGCTGATGGCATATCTCGGCAAGCATGGCAGCCGGCTTGGCGGCAACACCGGCCAGTACTTCCTGCGCTGGCTGGGCTGGGACGCTTTCGTCATTTCCGCCGACATGGCGGCGGCACTTCGCGATGCCGGCCTCGACATCGCCGAAAGCCCGACCTCGAAGAAGGACCTCGACAAGATCCAGGCGCAGATCAACCGATGGGCTGGTGACACCGGCCTGCCGCGTCGGCACATTTCGCGCATCCTGGCGATGTCGATCGGCGAGAACCACTCTCCGCAATCTCTGCGCGACTATATGGGAGACGACTGAGCGCGGCCCGTACCCGATCGACAGATGTCGGCAGGCCCGAATTGGTCCAAGCGAACGCCATTGCGGGGCGGATTTTGCCGCGCTAAACCGCAGGCATGACCAAGAAGCTCGACGTCCTGCGCATCGCCATCGCCCAGCTCAACCCGACTGTCGGCGACATATCGGGCAATCTCGCCAAGGCCCGCGAGGCGAGGGCGGACGCCGCCCGCCAGGGCGCCGATCTCGTGCTCTATACCGAACTTTTCCTCGCCGGCTATCCGCCGGAGGATCTGGTGCTGAAGCCGGCCTTCCTGAAAGCCTGTGAAAAGGCGGCGCAGGATTTTGCCGCTGACACGTCGGACGGCGGCCCGGGCGTCATCATCGGCACTCCGTTGAAGCGCAAGAGCGGCACGCACAATTCGATCGTCTTCGCCGACGGCGGCAAGATCATCGCCGAGCGCTACAAGCTCGACCTGCCGAACTACGGCGAGTTCGACGAGAAGCGCGTTTTCCAGGCTGGCCCGGAGCTCCAGGGACCGGTCAATTTCCGTGGCGTGCGCATCGGCGTTCCGATCTGCGAGGACATCTGGGGCGATGTCGATATCTGTGAATCGCTGGCCGAAAGCGGGGCGGAAATCCTGCTGGTGCCGAACGGGTCGCCTTACTACCGCGCCAAGATCGACGTTCGACATCAGGTCGTCATCAGGCAGGTCATCGAAACCGGGCTGCCGATGATCTACGCCAACCAGCTCGGCGGCCAGGACGAACTGATCTTCGACGGCGCGTCCTTCGCCATCGGCGCCGACAAGGCGCTGGCCTTTCAGATGAGTCAGTTCGAGGAAGCCGTCGACGTCACCACCTGGAAACGGCAGGGGGAGAGCTGGGTCTGTTCCGAAGGGCCGATGTCGAAAATCCCGGAGCGGGAGGAGGCGGATTATCGCGCCTGCATGCTCGGCCTGCGTGACTACGTTAATAAGAACGGCTTCAAGAACGTGGTGCTGGGCCTGTCGGGCGGCATCGATTCGGCGATCTGCGCGGCGCTTGCCGTCGACGCGCTTGGTGAAGAACGCCTGCGCGCGGTCATGATGCCCTACCGCTATACCTCGAAGGATTCGCTGAAGGATGCCGAGGACTGCGCCCGCGCGCTCGGATGCCGCTACGACATCGTGCCGATCTTCGAGCCGGTCGAGGGTTTTCTGCATGCGCTGACGCAGCTTTTCGAAGGCACCAAGGAAGGCATCACCGAGGAGAACCTGCAAAGCCGGGCGCGCGGCACCATCCTGATGGCGATCTCCAACAAGTTCGGCTCGATGGTCGTCACGACCGGCAACAAGAGCGAGATGTCGGTCGGCTACGCCACGCTCTATGGCGACATGAATGGCGGCTTCAATCCCATAAAAGACCTCTACAAGATGCAGGTCTACGCGCTGTCGCGCTGGCGCAACAGCCACGTGCCGCCGGGCGCGCTCGGGCCGTCGGGCGAGGTCATCCCGAAGAACATCATCGACAAGGCGCCGTCGGCGGAATTGCGCGAAAACCAGACCGACCAGGATTCGCTGCCGCCCTATCCGGTGCTGGACGATATCCTCGAATGCCTGGTCGAGAACGAGATGGGCGTCGACGATATTGTCGCGCGCGGCCATGACCGCGCGACGGTGACGCGCATCGAGCATCTGCTCTACATCGCCGAGTACAAGCGCCGGCAAGCGGCGCCGGGCGTGAAGATCACCAGGAAGAATTTCGGCCGCGACCGCCGCTATCCCATCACCAACCGTTTCAGGGACCGCGGCTAGAGCAATTCCAGGAAAAGTGTGAAACGGTTTTCCGTCCGGAATTGCGACAAAACAAAGAGTTAGAGCAGTTCACCGTTTCCGTGAAAGGGTGAGCTGCTCTGGATACCCGGCAGTTTTAAGAAACCTTGGGGGCTTGCATGTTCATCAGCTATTTCAAGGGAACGCCTGAATATCACATCGTTCGCTTCCGGAACGGCAAGATCCGGGGACAGGGCCGCGGCATCAGTTTCTGGTACGGCACATTGGGCACGACTATCGCCATGGTGCCGGTGACGTCGCTCGACAACCCGTTCATCTTCACGGAGACGACGGCGAATTTCCAGGATCTGGCCATTCAGGGGTCCGTCAGCTACCGGATCGTCGATCCGGTGAAGGCGGCGGAAGGCTTCGATTTCAGCGCCAAGCTCAACAAATCCGATGTCGCCGGCGATGGCCGCGAGAAGATCGCCGAACGCCTTGTTCTGGCCATTCAGAGCCGCGCCCGGACCGTCGTCTCGAGCATGACACTCGAGCAGGCGCTGGCGGAGGTGACCAAGCTTGGCGGCAATCTGGCCGAGTTGTTGCGGAGCGATCCGATCGCCTCCACGGCCGGTCTTTCCATCGAAGAGGTTCACATCACCTCGGTCCAGCCGACGCCGGAAATCCGTAAGGCGCTGCAGACCGAATATCGCGAGGCGCTGCAGCGCCAGGCTGACGAGGCGATCTATGCCCGCCGCGCCTATGGCGTCGAGAAGGAGCGCGAGATCAAGCAGAGCGAACTGGCGACCGAGATCGAACTGGCCGAGCGCAACAAGCTCCTGGTCGATACCGAGGCGCGCAACAAGCTGACACTTGCCGAGGCGCAGGCCAAGGCCCAGCAACTGGAGTTGACCGTCTATTCGTCGGCGCCCGCCAGCGTGCTGACGGCGATGGCTTTCAAGGCCTGGGCGGAAAAAGGCGGTTCGGTCGGCAATCTGTCGATCACACCCGACATGCTGACCAGCGCGCTGGGCCAGCTTGCCGCCCCGGCCAAGACCGAGAAGTGATCCAGCCGGTGGCTGGCGATCAGGGCGATAGGCCGATCGACCGGGTGATTGTCGTCACCCGCAGGACCGAGCTCGAGGAACTGACCTCGCGTTTCAATACGCAAGGGCAGGCCCGCTTCTATCTCAGGCAAGCCGGCATGAATTTCGACCCCGTCAAATCGGCGCACGATACCTATCATGCCGCGCTCGACCGGGTGATGGGTTCGCTGCCTTCGGGCCTGAAGCAGTTGCGGCTCGACCGCGATCTGGTGCCGCAATTCGAATTCGGCGCCGATGTCGTGATCGCGCTCGGCCAGGACGGGCTGGTCTCCAACACCGCGAAATACCTGCCGTACCAGCCGCTGATCGGCATCAATCCCGATCCCACGCTGTTTGACGGTGTTCTGTTGCCCTGGCGCGCAGAGGACACGCAAAGGGTGCTTGATCTGACGATCTCCGGCGCGGCGAGGCGCCAGGCGGTGGTGATGGCCGAGGCCCGTTCCAATGACGGCAAGCGGCTGATCGCCTTCAACGACCTGTTCGTCGGGGCCGGCACGCATGTTTCGGCGCGCTACGAACTGACCTATGGCGGCAGGACGGAGCGGCAATCGTCGAGCGGCATCATCGTCTCGACCGGCGCCGGCTCCACCGGCTGGCTGCGCTCTGTCATGGCGGGCGCCGCCGGACTGGCGGCGGCCTATGGCGATACGGGCGTGCCGACAGTGCCGCCGCAAGGCTACGACCGGGAAGGCGAGCAGTTGTTCTTCTCGGTGCGGGAGCCGTTTCCGAGCAACACGACAGGCGTCTCCCTGGTCCATGGGATCATCACCCGCGACCGGCCGCTGGTCGTCTCCTCGCGGCAGAGCAAGGGCGGCGTCATCTTCTCCGACGGCATGGAAGCAGACTTCGTCGAGTTCAATTCCGGCACCGAGGTGACCATAGCGATCGCCGATCAGAAGGCCTGGCTGGTGGTGCCGTGAGCGGCCGGCATTGTTGCAAAATCGTCTCACCCGCTGGGCCACGCCCGCTTTTGGCAGCTGCTTGCCTTGGCGAGGCGTCGCGGCCCCTCTATACCAACCGTTCCGCGATTCCCAATCGGGAGGAACGAATGGCAGGAATCTCTATCGTCATGCGAGGCCGCGAAGCCTAGGTCTCGACCAGCGCGCCGCAAGGCATTTGCCCTTGCTGCCAAGCCGGATCGAGAACAGGCCTTTGCCGATGCCGGTCGCCGCCCAACCTGCGGGCAAGCGACCAATTCCGCCGAACCTCCGCGTTTGCGGGCGAAATTGCTCAACGCGGTTTCTTCATTTTCATATTACCGGGATCGGGCTCGTTTGCGCCCGAATGACATCATGGCTCGTTTCAAGATCGATTTGCGCGCAAGCGCCTTTCGCAGTGTTCTTGGTTTCACATTCACCCATTGGCGGCGCCAGCCCTGGCGGCTTTCGCTGATCATGGGCGGCTTCCTGCTGTCGACGCTGGCGGACGTTTTGACGCCGCTCTATTCCGGCCGACTCGTCGATGCCGTCGCCAGCAGTGCCGGCGCCGACACAATTGCCTGGAATGCCGCGCTGACGGCATTCTTCGTCCTGATGGCGCTGGCGCTGACCGGCGTCGTGCTGCGCAACCTGGCGTTCATGGGCATCGTGGAGCTGACGCTCAAGATGATGGCCGACATCGCGGCGGACGCCTTCCATCGCGTTCAACGCTTTTCCACCGACTGGCATGCCAACTCGTTTGCCGGCTCTACCGTGCGCAAGATAACGCGCGGCATGTGGGCGCTCGACCTGCTCAACGACACCATACTCATCGCGCTGCTGCCCTCGGTGGTCATGCTCGTCGGCTCGACGTTGCTGCTCGGCTGGTTCTGGCCGTTGATGGGGGCGGTTGTCGCCGCGGGTTCAGTGCTGTTCATCGTTGTGACCGCGATGCTGTCGCTCGGCTATGTCGCGCCGGCGGCAAGGCTGGCCAACACCTGGGACACGCGCCTTGGCGGCTCGCTGGCCGACGCGGTGAGCTGCAATGCCGTGGTCAAAGGCTTTGGCGCCGAGGAGCGTGAGGAGAGGCGGCTTGCCAAGGTCGTCACCAAATGGCGTGCCCGCACGGGCCGCACCTGGGTGCGCGGCACCATCAACGGCACGACGCAAGGGGTATTGCTGCTGGTCATGCGGGCCGCGGTGATCGGTCTGTCGCTGATATTGTGGTCGTGGGGGCAGGCGACGGCCGGCGATGTCGCCTTCGTGCTGACCTCGTTCTTCGTGCTGCAGGGCTATCTCAGGGATATCGGCACGCATATCCGCAATCTGCAGCGCTCGATCAACGATATGGAGGAACTGGTCGACTTCCAGTCCGAACCCCTCGGCATCGAGGACCGGCCTGGCGCGAAGCCGATCCGGATCACGCAAGGGGCCATCGGCTTCGACAATGTGACCTTCCATTACGGCAATCACCGGTCTCCGCTTTACCGCGACTTCTCGGTCGACATAGCGCCGGGGGAACGTGTCGGGCTCGTCGGCCACTCAGGCTCGGGCAAGACGACCTTCGTCAAACTCATCCAGCGGCTCTATGACGTGAATGCGGGCAGAATCCTGATCGACGGCCAGGACATCTCGCAGGTTGCGCAAGCATCGCTGCGTGGGCAGATCGCCATCGTCCAGCAGGAGCCGATCCTGTTCCACCGGTCGCTGGCGGAGAACATCGCCTATGCCAGGCCGAGCGCCACACAGGAGGAGATCGAGCATGCCGCCAGGCTGGCGAGCGCGCATGACTTCATCGCCAACCTGCCGAAGGGCTACGGCACGATGGTCGGCGAGCGCGGCGTGAAACTGTCGGGCGGCGAGCGGCAGCGGGTGGCGATCGCCCGCGCGTTCCTGGCCGATGCGCGCATCCTGATCCTGGACGAGGCGACGTCGAGCCTCGATTCCGAATCGGAAGTGCTGATCCAGCAGGCGATGGAACGGCTGATGGTCGGCCGCACGACGCTGGTCATCGCGCATCGGCTCTCGACGGTGCGGGCGCTCGACAGACTGCTGGTCTTCGACCGCGGCAAGATCGTCGAGGAAGGCTCGCATGACGAGCTGATCCGGCTGAAGGGCGGCATCTATCGTCGGCTGTTCGAGCGCCAGGCGCTGGAACTGACCAAGGGTCTGGTCATCTGACGTGAGATGGCCTCCGGCTTCGGCTGGAGGCCATCTCTATCAGACGCTGTCGGCCGAGCAGGTGGATGGCGCAGGCCCGCAATCGTGGGGGCAGGCCGATCTGTTGCGATTGCGTTGGCAGGACGGGCCGTGTCCGACCCCCGTCGCTCGGCGTTGGCTGGCCAAGCAGACCCGCAACGCCAAGTGGTATCCGATTTTCTTCCAGATCTTGAATTTTGAGGCGCTCGTTTACGATACCGAGCGAGATATGTTGCCTCAACCACTGATTGGTATACATTTGTTTTGAGCAACCCATGGGCGATCTGTGCATGCCCTGGGGTTCGATTGATCAGCGTGGGATTTCACCCTCCGGCAGGCGACCTCCATAGGTTTCACAATGCAACTTGTTTCCAGGGTTACCGGCGTGGAGAAAGTGTTGGCACCGGCTGTGCTGGCAGCTCAGCACGGTTCGGTCCGGCCGCTCGCGGCCGGAGATCTCGAGCGCGTTGCGGCACTCTTTCTGACGAAGTTTCGACGTCGGCGGCGCCACCTCCTCGATCGCGCGATCGCGGAGACGGCCGAGTATATGAGAAAGATCTACTTTGACCCTGCCGGCAGTGCGAGCGACGCTCTTGTCCAGATCACGCCGCAGGGCGAGCTGGGTGGCTTCCTCGGCGTCCTGAAGGCCCGCTATGAGCTCAACGGAACGGTGTTGAACGCGGCGGTCATCGGTCCGTTCATGGCCGACACCAACACCGATCACGGTTCGGCCGGACCGCAATTGCTGCGCGCCTTGCATCAGGGCGGTTTCGATCTGCAACTGACCGATTCGGCCAACCGGGTATCTCTGGCCTTCGCGCGCCCGATGAAGTACCAGCTCCTGCCGGCCCATTGTCTGGGTTGGGCCCGCATTTTCCGCCCGGCCGCCGTGGCCTCCGCCGTGCTGCGCGCCAAATGGCCCGCCCTGTCTCGTTTCGTAATCGACCCTTGCGCCAAGGCGTTCGACCCTTTCACAAGAAAAAGGTTCGAGCCGCCCGCTCAGCATTCCCCGTCACACAAGGTCCATCGCGAGTCTATGGACGCCGCGCAATTTGCGGAGCAGTTGCCGACCCTCGTCTCGGATTACGCGCTTCGGCCGCGGTGGCAGGATGGCGAATTACCACGACTGCTCGCGCTGGCGGCCGAGAAACGTGCCGACGGCCCTCTTCATTTCAGGGGAATCTACGACGAGGCCGGTAAAATGCTTGGTTGTTACGCCTTCTACGGCCAAGCCGGCGGCATCGCGAACCTGTTGCAAATGCAGTCTTCCGGAACGCACTGGGGCGCGACGCTGGATGCCCTGGTCGCCGATGCGTGGACTATGGGCTGCGCGGGCGTCATCGGGCAGACGCAGATCCGCTTCATGCCGCAACTCTTCAGCTACAAGAATGTCTTCTTCCGCTATGCCGGGGGGACGATGGTGCGCTCGCGCATCCCCGAGGTCATGGAAGCGGTACGCTCCGGCGACATCTTTATCGGCGGCGTGATGGGCGATCGCTGGACCCGCCTCAGTTCCGACGACTTCGGCCGCTGATCGCCTTCAATGATCTGATCGGATAACGGTCATACGTCTCGCATGGCCGCCAGTCTTTTCATTGCGCGCGCCATGTTCTATGTCTGCGGCACGGCGCGGGGGCGCATCTTGTCAATCACAAAGGCATCCGGTACGCCCCGCTCATGACAGTTACCGTTCGTTTCGCCCCATCGCCGACCGGCCGCATCCATATCGGCAATGCGCGCACCGCTCTTTTCAACTGGCTTTTTGCCCTGAACAACAAGGGCCGTTTCATCCAGCGCTTCGACGACACCGACCTTGCCCGCTCGAAGCAGGAATTTGCCGACTCTATCCTTTATGACCTGCACTGGCTGGGGATTTTCCCCGATGCCACCGAATATCAGTCGCGGCGCTTCGAGATCTATGACGCCGCGGTTGAGCGGCTGAAGGCGGCAGGTGTTCTCTACGCCTGCTACGAAACGCCGGAGGAACTCGATCTCCGGCGCAAGGTTCGCCGCACGCGCGGCCTGCCGCCGGTCTATGGGCGCGAGGCATTGACGCTGACGAGAGAGCAGATCGCCGAGTACCAGTCCGACGGCCGGCGACCGCACTGGCGCTTCCTGCTCCCCAATTTCGCGGGCGATCCGCAGCAGCCGGAACGCACCGAAGTTCACTGGAACGATCTGGTGCGCGGCGAGGAAACCGTTGATCTCGCCTCGCTCTCCGACCCTGTCCTGGTGCGCGAGGACGGCACCTATCTCTATACGCTGCCGTCCGTCGTGGATGACATCGAGATGGGCGTCAGCCATGTCATTCGCGGCGATGACCATGTCACCAACACCGGTGTGCAGATCGCTCTGTTCAAGGCCCTCGGCGCCGAGCCGCCCGTGTTCGGCCACCACAATCTGTTGACCACCGTCTCGGGTGAGGGGCTGTCGAAGCGCACCGGCGCGCTCTCCATCGAGAGCCTGCGCGAGGACGGCATCGAGCCGATGGCGGTCGCTTCGCTCGCCGTGCTGGTCGGCACGTCGGAAAATGTCACGGCCACGCACGATCTGACCGAACTCGCCGCTCATTTCGATCCGGCCGCGACGTCGAAGTCATCGGCCAAGTTCGATCCGGACGAGCTGTTCGTGCTCAACCGCGTGCTGCTGCACCATATGCCGTTCGACGAGGCCCGGGACAGGTTGATGGTGCTGGGCATCTCCGGTGACCAGGCCGAACCTTTCTGGCTGGCGGTGCGCGGCAATCTCGACCGGCTGGCCGATGCCGTGGGCTGGTGGCGCATCCTGCGCGAAGGGCCGCAGGAGCGGTCCGAATTTTCCCCTGATGATCGTGATTTTCTGCATCAGGCCTTCGATATCCTGCCTGAAGAGCCATGGAACGGCACGGTCTGGAAAGACTGGACCGGCAAGATCAGGGAAGCGACGGGGCGCAAGGGCAAGGGGCTGTTCATGCCGCTCAGGCTGGCGCTCACTGGACTGTCTTCGGGCCCGGAGCTTGCAGATTTATTGCCGCTGATGGGTCGGGAAGGAACGTTGGCCCGACGACCCTGACCTTGCGCTGCTCGGGCGGTATCGCCGAAACGGGCGATGTCACCGGCTTGGCGGAAAGGCGCTTGATGGCCTCTCGGTCGAGGCCACCTTCCATATTGGCGATGGTCTCCGGATCGGCGCCCGGGTCCGGCTTGGAGGCTGGTACCGGGACAAACGGCGCCGCATTCGCTTCGGGCTGCGATTGCTGCGGGGCAGGCGAATTGCCGCCGATGATCTGGAAGTTCTGCGCTGCATTGCAGCCGCATGCCGGCGGCCGGGATGTGTTGGGTTGCTTGTAAAGGTAGGCGGTCGGCAGTTCGCTGTAAGGCTTTCCGGTAACCGATGACGTCATGCCGGCCGAATCATCGTCCATGCCACGCGAATAGAAGACCTGCATTTCGGTGCCGGGGCAGCTCGATTCGCAATTTTTCTGGTCACGCTCGAAATCGCTGACGGAGGCGGCATTCGACATCGGGAAGAAATAGCCGTCGCATGTGCGCACGCAGCTGGTGTGGAACTCGCCGCCGGTGGTCGGAAAATCCGGAATGCCCGGCTGGTTCAGCACGCGGCGGACATTGCCGTCCTCGCCGGGATCATCCGGCTGGTCGAGCGTGTCGCTGTGCTGGCTGTCTCCACCGAAAAGCTGCTCGAACAGGTTGGCGTTGCCGTCGTCGCCGCGATCCGCCTCCTCCAACGGGGCGCGGCGCTGGGGCGCAGCGTCGTCGCGGCAGCCATTGGCGTCGAGCGCCGCCAGGATGCGGCCACGGTCGCGGCGGGAGCCGCCACCGGCGAGCTGGGCGCGTTTGGCCTGGAGGCTGTCGAGATTGGCATTCATGCGGTCCAGCGTGGCGTTGAGCCCGGCGCACTGATTGATGTTGCGGGAGAACAGCGAAAACCCGCAGCCGGCGGCGTTCGCCTGGCTGCGGGCCTTCGATATCTGTTCACGCTGCCGGTCGATCGCGGCGTCGTATTTGCGGACCATTGCGGGACCGCCACCGCCACCGCGCGAGGCTGAGGCGAGATCGGCCTCCAGCTGGCGGCAGACCCGCGAGGCGGCCTGCGGTTCGGTGATGGCGGCGCCGGACAGCAACAGGCCAAGCAGCATGGCAGCATGCGCCCGCTTCAACCCTCCGCTTGTCATCCGATTCAAATCCCGCTTGCCTATGGTGGCCAAGCTACGCCGTACGCGGTTAATCGTCTATTTCGGATGTGGTCTGGCGATGGCTGTCAGAACTTGTAGTTCATGCCGATCTTGACCGTATTGAAGGTGTTATCGAAGGTGGTGTTGGAGTTCGGAGCAAAGTCGATGGTCTGGTCCCGCAGATCGACATACTGATATTCGAAACTTGCCGACCAATGGTCCGAGATGGCTTGCTCCAGCCCGGCGCCGATGGTCCAGCCAATCTTGGTGTTCTTCTCGGAAAAGCCGTTGTAGGGATACTGGTTTTCGACACTTCCGAATGCCAAGCCGCCGGTGCCGTAGACCAGCGTACGATCGAACGCATAGCCTGCTCTGGCGCGCAGCGTTCCAAACCAGTCCACTTTGGTATCGTAACTGTCGCTCAGGCCGGAGGTGATCTCGCCGGAGTGGCCCTTGATGTCGGCTCCGGAAAAATCGGCGACGACGCCGAGAACGGCGGCGTTGATCTGGTAGTTGTAACCGATCTGGACGCCGCCCAGGAAACCGTCGGCATCGTAATCCTGCGAACCCCGGACTGTCGGTGTGTTCGGCAAATTGTAAGTCGCGTCGGTCTTTCCGAAACCGTAGCCAATTTGGCCGCCGACATAGACGCCGGACCAGTCGTGGACGGCGGCGGGCTCGACACTGACGGCATCCGCGGCAAAAGCGTGTCCGCCGATCAGCGACAGCAATGCGGATGCAACAAGCCGGCCCTTCATGACGTCCTCGCCGTCAAATCAGATGAGCAACTGTATCAGCTCCGCTTTTCCTGTGAAATCGGCGTCCGGCCAATCCCTGTTTTCCGCAATCGCAAGTTGCCGGTCCGCAACACCGGTTTGGGCCGGGCGGCGTGCCAAGCTGGGATGGAGGGTGTTTGCCCAGCCGGCCGAACCGAACTTGCAGAGCGCAGGGTTCAGCCCAGATTGACGATCGCCTGCGCCTTGTGAGCGGCCTCAACCACGGCAAGTGCTGTCATGTTGACCACACCGCGTGACGTGACCGAAGGCGTCAATATGTGCGCCGGCTTGTCGGTGCCAAGCAGGATCGGTCCGACATGCAGCGCATCCATCATCGCGCGCAACGCCGTCAGCGTGATGTTGGCCGAATCGAGATTCGGGAACACCAGCAGATTGGCTTCGCCCTTCAGGCGCGAATGCGGGTAGACGCGCTGGCGAAGGTGTTCCGACAGAGCGGTGTCGGCATGCATCTCGCCGTCGCATTGCAGTTCGGGCGCGATGCGGGCCAGGATAGCGGCGGCCTGCCGCATCTTGAGCGCGCTCGGCGAATCGCGCGAGCCGAAATCCGAATGCGACAGCAGCGCCGCCTTCGGCTCGATGCCGAAGCGTTGGATTTCCTCGGCTGCCAGCACGGTCATCTCGGCGATCTCCTCGGCCGTCGGATCGACGGAGACATGGGTGTCGGTGAGGAAGATGATGCCGCGCTGCGAGATCAGCATGGACAGCGTCGACAGGTCATGGTCCCGGATGCCGGCGCGCGGGCCGATGATCAGCGTGACGTTGCGCAAATGCCGCTCGAAGCGGCCTTCCAGGCCGCAGACCATGGCGTCGGCGTCGCCGCGCTGGAGCGCCAGCGCCGCGATCACCGTGTTGTCGGTGCGCACCATGGTGCGCGCCGCCTCCGTCGTCACTCCGCGCCTGCCGGCAAGTTCGATCAGGAGATCGACATAGTGCCGGTAGCGCGGATCGTCCTCGGGGTTGATCAGGCCGAAATCCAGGCCCGGCTTGATGCGCAGGCCATAGCGCTTGAGCCTGACCTCGATGACGTGCGGACGTCCGATCAGGATCGGTTCGGCAATACCTTCCTCCAGAACGACCTGGGCGGCGCGCAGCACCCGCTCGTCCTCGCCATCGGCATAGATGACGCGCTTGGCGCTCGAAGCCTTGGCCGACGAGAACACCGGCTTCATCACCAGGCCCGAACGGAAGACGAAGCGGTTGAGCTTGTCGATATAGGCCGTGAAATCGGTGATCGGCCTTGTCGCGACGCCGGTGTCGCAAGCCGCCTTGGCCACGGCCGGCGCGATGCGCAGGATGAGGCGCGGATCAAACGGCGAGGGGATCAGGAATTCGGGCCCGAAGACAGGCGTCTCGCCGGAATAGGCGCGTGCGGCGACGTCAGAGGGTTCTTCGCGGGCAAGTGCCGCTATTGCCCTGACCGCGGCCATCTTCATCTCCTCATTGATGGCGCTGGCCCCGCAGTCGAGCGCGCCACGGAAGATGTAGGGAAAGCAAAGGACGTTGTTTACCTGGTTGGGGAAGTCGGAACGGCCGGTGCAGATCATGGCGTCCGGGCGCGCCGCGCGCGCCACTTCCGGCATGATCTCGGGATTGGGATTGGCCAGCGCCAGGATCAACGGTTTCGGCGCCATGTGCTGCAGCAGTTCCGGCTTCAGCACGCCCGCGGCCGAAAGGCCAAGGAAGACATCGGCGCCGGGGATGACATCGGCCAGCGTGCGCGCCTCCGTGTCCTTGACGTAGGGATCCTTCCAGCGGTCCATCTCCTCGACACGGCCCTTGTAGGCGACGCCGAAACGGTCGGTGACCCAGATGTTTTCGACCCGCGCGCCCAGCGAGACGAGCAGATTGAGGCAAGCCAGCGCCGCCGCGCCGGCGCCCGATGTGACGATCTTGATGTCCGATATGGTCTTGCCGGCGAACTCCAGCCCGTTGAGCACGGCGGCGGCGACGATGATGGCGGTGCCGTGCTGGTCGTCATGGAACACCGGTATGCTCATCCGGGCCTTGAGCTGCTCCTCGACCTCGAAACACTCCGGCGCCTTGATGTCCTCGAGGTTGATGCCGCCGAAGGTCGGCTCCAGCGCCGAGACGGTTTCCACCATGCGTTCGATTTCCGGGGCGTCGATCTCGATGTCGAAGACGTCGATACCGGCGAACTTCTTGAACAGCACCGCCTTGCCTTCCATGACCGGCTTGGAGGCGAGCGGACCGATATTGCCGAGACCCAGCACGGCCGAACCGTTGGAGACGACACCGACCAGATTGGCGCGCGCCGTGTAATCGGCGGCGGTCGCCGGATCGTCGCGGATTTCGAGGCAGGGCGCGGCGACACCAGGTGAATAGGCCAACGCCAGGTCGCGCTGATTGCCGAGCGGCTTCGTCGCCTGGATTTCGAGCTTCCCCGGGGTCGGATGCTTGTGGAAGAAGAGGGCGGCCTCATCGAGGTCCGAACGGGCCGTTTTCTTGTTCTCGCCTTCCATGCGGCCGCTCCTTCGAAACTTGCTTGGACGGACCTTTTAGCATGTGGTCATGCGTTTTCGCGACGCTAAATGACGCGCCGGCGGGTTTAGATGCCGGCGCGCCGAAAAGTATCGTTTATCAGATAGTTACGGACATCTCATGCTGGATTTCTCCAGTTATCCGGCCATGGTTGGATCAAAAAGCGCTGACGTAGAGACCACCATCCACGGGTATGTTCTGGCCGGTCAGATAGCCGGCATGGACCGAGCATAGGAAGGCGCATATCTGGCCGAATTCCTCCGGGGTGCCGAGCCGCTTGGCCGGCACGTCTGCGCTGATGCGGGTCTTGCGGGCTGCTGCGGCGGCAGGATCCTCTGGGGTACCGGCCTCGTGCGGGCCACGCAGACGATCGGTGTCGAGTTTGCCGGGCAGGAGGCTGTTGATGGTGACGTTGCGGTCGATCACCGTTCGCGCCACGCCGGCGAGGAACGAAGTGAGGCCGGCGCGGGCGCCGGACGACAGATCGAGGCCCGGGATTGGAACGTACACCGACAGCGAGGTGATGTTGACGATGCGGCCGAAGCCTCGCCTGGCCATGCCGTCGAGCACCGCCTGCACCAGCTCGATCGGCGTGACCATGTTCTGGGTGACGCCTTCGAGGATCTTGGCACGGTCGAGTTCGCGAAAGTCGCGCAACGGCGGGCCGCCATTGTTGTTGACCAGGATGTCGGGTTCGGGGCAGGCGGCGAGCAATGCCTTCTGTACCTCGGGTTTCGAAACGTCGCCGACGACCTCGGTGACCGTGACACCGTAGCGCTCGCGCAGCTCTTTCGCGGTCTTCGCCACCAGTTCGGCATTACGCCCGTTGACGACGATGTCACAACCGGCTTCGGCGAGCGCCATGGCGCAGCCTTTCCCAAGCCCCTTGCTGGAAGCGCAGACGATGGCTTTCTTTCCGCGAATGCCGAGATCCATGACGATTTCTCCTGTGATTTGCCCGGCAGGCTAGCGCCAGCGCTGGACCAATCGCAACCGTCATACGGTTGTTGCATGAATCGGGGCATAGGCTGCTCGAAAGCAAGGGTGAAATCGCGATGTCAGGCCAAGAGCCCCGCACTTTCCGTAGCATGTTCATTTCCGACGTTCATCTCGGCTCGAAGGCGGCGAAAGCCGATTTCCTGATCGATTTCCTTAGATACCACGACGCCGATATCATCTATCTGGTCGGTGATATCGTCGACGGCTGGCGGCTGCGGCGCAGCTGGCACTGGCCGCAAAGCCATAACGACGTCGTGCAGAAACTGCTGCGCAAGGCGCGCAAGGGCGCCAGCATCACCTATATAGCGGGCAATCATGACGAGTTCGCCCGACAGTTCCAGGGCGTGCATTTTGGCGGCATCGTCGTCGCCGACCGGGCCATCCATGAGACGGCCGACGGCAAGCGCCTTCTCGTCATCCATGGTGATCAGTTCGACACGGTGGTCCACAATCAGCGCTGGCTCGCCTATCTCGGCGATCACGCCTACGACGCGGCGATGATCGTCAACCGGGTGGTGACGCGACTGCGCCAATGGCTCGGCCTGCCTTACTGGTCGTTCTCGTCCTGGGCAAAGGTCAAGGTCAAGAAAGCCGTCAACTTCATCGGCTCGTTCCAGACCGTGCTGACCGAGGAAGCGCGTCGTTCGCATGTCGACGGCGTGATCTGCGGCCATATCCACCATGCCGCGATCGAGAATTTCGATGACGTGCGCTACATCAACACCGGCGACTGGGTGGAAAGCTGCACGGCGGTGGTCGAACATTTCGACGGACGCATGGAAATCCTGACCTGGGCGCATGTGTTGCCCGAGTCGCTGGACGAGCCTTTCATACCGATGCTCATCGAGGATCGGGTAGGGCAGGCGGCCTGAGGCCGACGTCTCGACGGTTTTCGGCGCTAATCGATTAGTCCAGCCGGTTTCGTCCGGTTTTCCGCCATGTTATGGATCGATCCACGTTGCTCGCCTGCCGGTCGAATGCGGCGTAATTGGATCGATTCATGTCCCTGCCGCCGCTTTCGCCCGAACAACTCGTCAAGCCGCGCCATTTCGAACTGCGCATGAGCCTGATCTTCGGCACCTTGTTCATATCGCTCGGCACGCATCTGCCCTATTTCCCCCTCTGGCTTCAGGCCAAGGGCTTTCATGCCGAGCAGATCGCCATCATCCTCGCGGCCCCGATGTTCATGCGCGTGGTGACAACGCCCCTTTTGACCACGCTCGCCGATCGGGCAAGGGACCGCGCCGACGTCTATGTCGCGCTGGTGGCGGCCTCGATGCTGCTGTCGGCGGGTTATTTTCTGACGCCGACCTATGCGGTGGTCCTGGCCGTGTCGCTGGCGCTGACCATCGTCTGGACGCCGCATTCGCCGATCGCCGATTCGCTGGCGCTTTCGGGTGTCCGCCGCTTCGGCTCGAACTATGCGAGCATGCGCAAATGGGGTTCGATCTGCTATCTCTGCGCCAACGTCGCGGGCGGCTTCATCCTGGCGGCGACCGGCCCCCAGGCCGTGCCGGTGATCATATTCCTCGCGCTCGGCGCGGCACTGGTCGCGGGACTGCTGGCGCCGCGCATGGGGCGTCCGCGCAAGGCTTCGCCCCTCTCGGCCACGGAAATCCAGCATGCGGCGCCGAGCCTGTTCAATGCCTATTTCCTCTACTTCACCCTTGGTGTCGGCGTCATCACCGCCAGTCACGCCTTCCTTTACGGCTTTGTTTCCATCTACTGGAAATCGATCGGCATCAGCGACTCGTTCGTCGGCTTGCTGTGGGCCTGGGGTGTGGTGTCGGAAGTCTGCATGTTCTTGTTTTTCAATCGTATTTTTGCTTCCGTTTCCGTCGTCAGGGTGATGGTCATCGCCGGTGTCGGTTCGATCGTGCGCTGGATCATCTTTCCGCTCGTATGGCCGCTCGGCCTTGGCATTGCCGGCTTTTTCGCCGTGCAATCATTGCATTCGGTATCCGTCGCGATGGTGCTGATCGGCCTCCAGAAAATGATCGGTGAAACCGTCGCCGAGGAACGCACGGGCGCGGCGCAAGGCATCGCCTATTTCTTCAACGGTTTCTTCATGGCCGCCGTTACGCTGGCTTCCGGTCCGCTCTATGACCGGCTCGGTGTCGATGGTTTCCTGGTGATGATCCCGGTCGCGATCGTCGGCCTGGGCCTGATCGGGCTTGCCGCGCGTTCAGCCCCACAGCACCCGGTCAGGGGGTGAGACGAGCGAACCCTCATAGATGAGGCCCGGTTCGCGGTCGCGCGCGAGCAACAACGGACCGTCGAGGTCGACAAAATCCGCGTCCTGGGCAAGCAGCACCGCCGGCGCCATCGCCAGCGAGGTGCCCACCATGCAGCCGACCATGACGCCCAGCCCCAACTGCCGGGCGCGATCGCGCAGCACGAGAGCCGCCGTCAGTCCTCCGGCCTTGTCCAGCTTGATGTTGACCGCGTCATACAGGCCGACCAGCGCATCGAGGTCCTTCGCCTCGTGCACGCTTTCGTCGGCGCAAATCGGCACCGGATGTGCGATGCGGCGCAGGATTTCGTCGTGGCCGGCGGGCAGGGGCTGTTCGATCAGCGCAATGCCATGGCGCGCGGCAAAAGCCAGATTGGCCTCGACATTGTCGCCGGTCCATCCCTCGTTGGCATCGAGAATGATACGGCTTCGCGGCGCGGCTTCGGTCACGGCGCGGATCCTGGCCATGTCGTTGTCGCCGCCGATCTTGACCTTCAGCAGTGGCCGGCCGGCGTTGGCGCGGGCCTGTGCCGCCATGGCCTCCGGCTCGCCGAGGGACAACGTGTAGGCGGTTTCCAGCGAGCGCGGCCGGGGCGGGCAGATCGCGTTCGCGACCGGGGTGCCGTTCAGCTTTGCCTCGATGTCCCACAGGGCGCAGTCGACCGCGTTGCGCGCCGCGCCGGCGGGCATGGCGGCAAGAAGGGCGGTCCGGTCGATGCCGCCGGCAATCCGTTCGCGCATCGCCTCTATTGCGCCGCGCACACCGTCCACCGTCTCGCCGTAGCGTTTGTAGGGAACGCATTCGCCGCGTCCGACATGCCCGTTTTCGCGGATTGTGCAGCTGATGACCTCGGCTTCGGTCTTGGAGCCGCGCGAAATGGTGAAGGTCCCGGCGATTGGAAAACGCTCCGCCTCGACCGAAATGACACGCGCCATATTTTTCTGCTCCGGTTATGCGAGAAGGGTGGTCGGCAAATCGACAAGGCCGGACCCATCGGGCTACACAGGACGCCATGTTGACCATCGGCAAGCGCGACGCAAGCGGCACGACCGGCTCGGAAGCCGACCACGACCCGCGCGTGGCCGTCGGCGAGGAGGATGGCGTTCTGGGTTGCGCGTTCTCCGGAATCTGGACGACACGGACCGTGGCGCTGATCGACGGCGAGATGCGCAAGATCGAGAAACGAAACGGTTTCAAGACCTTGGCGCTGGATCTTTCAGGCGTCGAGAAGATCGATACCGCCGGTGCCTGGCTGATCGATCGCCTGGTGAGCGTTTTTGAGAAGAAGAATGTCGAGGTCCGCTTGCAAGGCCAGAGCGAGATCGCGTCCATCCTGCTCGACGCGGTCGGCGAAGCTGTTCGCCGCGAGCCCGAATCCGGCCCGGCGCAGCCGCCCAACATCGTCATTCGCGCGCTGGAGGCTGTCGGCCGGCGCGTCTACGAGATGCGGGATGATTTTCTCGCCTCCATGAACATTCTGGGCGCCACCATCCGCGGTGCGCAGATGAAGCTCGGCCGGGGTCATGCGGTGAACCCGGCGGCGATCTTCAACCAGATCGATCGCATGGGCGTCGGCGCCATTCCGGTGGTGGTGCTGATGTCGGCGATCGTCGGCGCGATCGTTGCCCAGCAGGGCGCCTATCAGCTCAGCTATTTCGGCGCCGATATCTTCGTCGTCGATCTTGTCGGCGTGCTGATCCTGCGCGAACTCGGCGTGCTGATGACGGCAATCATGATCGCCGGCCGCTCCGGCAGCGCCATCACCGCCGAGATCGGCTCGATGAAGATGCGCGAGGAGGTCGACGCACTGAAAGTCATCGGCCTCAACCCGATCGGCGTGCTGGTCTTTCCGCGCCTGGTGGCGCTGGTCATCGCCCTGCCGTGCCTGACCATCATCGCCAATTTCGCCGCGCTCGGCGGCGGCATTGTCGCGGCCTGGCTCTATTCCGACATTCCGCCGGCGGCGTTCCTCGACAGGCTGCGGGTCGCCATTGATCTCAGCACCATTTTCGCCGGGCTGATCAAGGCGCCGTTCATGGCCATGATCATCGGCACGATCGCTTCCGTCGAGGGCATGAAGGTCGGCGGCAGCGCCGAATCGCTCGGTCAGCACGTTACCGCCTCGGTGGTGAAGTCGATCTTCGTGGTCATCATCCTCGACGGGCTTTTTGCCATGTTCTACGCAGCGATCGCGTTCTGAGATGGCAGAGGGCAATGGAGTGACCACGCAGGTGCAGGACGAGAGCGAGATCGTGCTCTCGGTGCGCGACGTTACCGTCGCCATCGAGGACAAGCTGATCCTCGACAAGCTTTCGCTCGACATAAAGCGCGGCGAAATCCTGGGTTTCGTCGGAGCCTCGGGCGCCGGCAAATCCGTCCTGTTGCGAACCATTCTCGGGCTGATGCCCAAGCAATCGGGAACGATCAAGCTGTTCGGCGTCGACGTCGATAAGGCGAGCGATATCGAGAGACTGCGCATCGACATGCGCCTTGGCGTGCTGTTTCAGCATGGCGCGTTGTTTTCGGCGCTGACCGTGCTTGAGAATGTGCAGGTGCCGATGCGCGAGTATCTCGACCTGCCGAGGAAACTGATGGACGAACTGGCGCTGCTGAAGATCGAACTCGTCGGGCTGCCGCCGGACGCGGCGCAGAAATTTCCCTCCGAACTCTCCGGCGGCATGATCAAGCGCGCGGCACTTGCGCGCGCCCTGGCGCTCGATCCGGACATCGTCTTCCTCGACGAGCCGACCTCGGGCCTCGATCCGATCAGCGCGGCCGAATTCGACGAGCTCGTCGTCAAGCTGCGCGACACCATGGATCTGACCGTCTACATGGTCACGCACGACCTCGACACGCTGTTTACCGCTTGCGACCACGTCGCGGTGCTGGGCAAGAAAAAGGTGTTGGTCGAGGGCACCATAGACGACATGCTGAAGAGCGAGGAACCGTGGGTAAAATCCTATTTCCGCGGAAAACGCGCCCGGCAACTTGATCTTGCCGCACGTGCATAGCCATAAGTGAAGCAATGGAAACCAGAGCCAACTACGTCATTGTCGGCATTTTCACGCTGGTTGCGATCCTGGCGGCGTTCGGCTTCGTCTACTGGACGGCGGCGATCGGCGACAAGGGCGAGACCACGCTGCTGCGCGTACGCATTCCAGGCTCTGCTTCCGGTCTTGGCCGTGGCAGCTTCGTGCTGTTCAATGGCGTCAAGGTCGGCGACGTCAAGCGCGTCTATATCGATGTCGACAATCCGACCGTCGCCATCGCCGATACCGAAATCGACCGCATGACGCCGATAACCAAGTCGACGCAGGCCGATATCGGTCTTGCGGGCCTCACCGGACAGGCCAATATCGAACTCAAGGGCGCCGACCCCAAGGAAGTGAAGCTGCTCGACCAGGCGGAAAAGGAGGGCAAGGTCGCCGAGATCATCGCCAACCCGTCCGCCGTGACCAATCTCCTGCAGACGGCGCAGACCATCTTTACACGCGCCGACAAGGTGCTCTCGGACCTCGAGGGGTTCACCAGGGATGTCCGCGGTCCGCTGACGCAGACCGTGCAGAACGTCCAGACCTTCTCCGATGCGCTGGCCAAGAATTCCGACGGTATCGACAAATTCCTGTCCAGCGTCAGTGCGCTGTCCGACGAACTGAAGGGCGTGTCCGGCAAGCTCGACGGCACGCTCAAGGCAGCGGAAGGCCTGCTCAATGCGGTGGACAGGGACAAGATCAAGAGCATCGTGGCCAATGTCGATACGGTGACGGCGAACCTCAAGGAAACGTCACAGCAGCTCGACGGCGTCATCAAGAACGTCGACACCGCCGTTGGATCCGTCAACGATTTCGCCAAGCAGACGCAGGGCACGCTGGCCAAGGTCGACGGCGTGCTCGATGGCGTCGACCCGGCGCAGGTGCGCGCTGCGCTGGCCAACATCCAGAAGGCCAGCGAAAACGCCAACAAGGCCGCCGCCGATATTGCCGTTGTCACGGACAAGTTCGCCAGCCGCGCGGACGACATCGACCAGACGATCAAGGACGCCAAGCAGCTTGCGCAACGCCTCAACGACGCTTCGGTGCGTGTCGACGGTATCCTCGCCAAGGTCGATACGCTGCTTGGTTCGGGGCAGGCGGATGGCGTGATGGCCGACGCCAGGGATACGCTCAAATCGTTCAAGCAGGTGGCCGATACGCTGAATGCGCGGCTCGGCGTCATCACCGACAATCTGGCCCGCTTCTCCGGCCAGGGGCTGTCGAATGTCGAGGCGCTGGTTCAGGACAGCCGCCGTTCGATCGGCCGCATCGAGGAGGCGGTGACGGACCTGAGCCGCAATCCTCAGCGGATACTTTCAGGGGGCGACGGCGAGGTTCGCCAGTTCGATGGCAGGGCGCGGCGTTGACTCCGGCCTCCGCCCGCCTCAGAAACAGTTATCGCGGATGCGCGTTATTTTCGAGACCGAGGGATAACGGGGACAGCAGGGGTCGCGCGTGAAGTCGATTGTGTCCAGATCGGGCGTGGCATTGCTTGCCCTGGCCCTCGCCAGTTGTGCGGCGCTGCCGGGTGGCGGACCCGCGCCGCTCGATACTTTCGAGCTGTCGGCGCCTTCGGTCGGTGCGCATGGCCATAGCCGCCGCCAGATTCTGATCGCCCAGCCTTCGGCGCTGAAGGCGCTGGACAGCCAGAACATCGTCATCAAACCCTCCGCGCGCTCGATCCAGTATCTGAAAGGCGCCCAATGGGCCGACCGCCTGCCGCTGATCGTGCAGGCGCGGCTGGCCGAGACGTTCCAGCGCTCGGGCAGCTTTGCCGGCGTCGGCAAGCCGGGCGAGGGCCTGGCGATCGATTACCAGGTGATCGTCGAAATCCGGTCCTTCGAGGTGCGGGTCGACGGCGGCGAGCACGCGGAGGTCGATCTGTTCGTGCGTTTGCTCAACGACCGCAATGGCGAGGTTCGCGCGTCGAAGAGCTTCACGGCCTCCGCACCTGTTTCGGGCAGCGGCAATGCGGCCTATGTCGGCGCGCTGGACAATGCGTTCGGGCAGGCGGCCAAGGACATCGTTCGCTGGACGGATTCCGTGATCTGAGCTTCGCTGCCGGAAGCGGGCGCATTCGGGCTACAAGCGGTCGAAGACATCCGGGCGCAGCTTTCCGGCCTTCATCAGATGCTGCAGCGTATAGGCAATGGACAGCGCGTCATCGAGGGCGTCATGGCCCCGCAACGGCGGATGGTCGACGCCATGGTACTCCGCGAGCTTGTTGCTGGGCGTCCGCGCCAGATCCTCGATCGGCATGCCCGCCGCAATCAGCAGCTTTACGGCGTTGTCGAACCGCGTGGCCGGAATGGAAGGCTGAATGCCCGCGACATAGCAGCTGATGGCCATCATGTTCAGCTCGTCCTTACCCCAGGACCAGAATCGCGCGCCGGCTGAAAAACGATCGAGGTCCGAAAGGGCTTGCTTCAGCGTCACCCCCTCGGTCTCGATGTCCGTTTCAGTTACGCCGGTCAGTTGGCTGAAAAACGGGTCGAGCGCGTATCTTTCGCCGAACCGGTCGATAGGCCTGACATAAGATTTGTGTGTCGCGATGAGCGGAAAATCATCCTCCAGCCCGAGTCTGACAGCCCCGATCTGCGCGACGACCGGATCGGGATCGTGCGCCGCGCACCAGAATCGGCGCTGGGAGCCTTCGAGGCACAGAAATTCGCAGTCGAATATGATTGCCGATTTCATAGGTCATGTCCCCAACAGGCGGTTGGTCGGCCGGGTTCGCGTGAATTTACGCCCTACTGGAAATGAAAACGGCGGGAGACAAAATCTCCCGCCGCTTCGATCCGGCTATGCCTTAGTGCAGGCGGCCGCTGGCATGGGCCAGCATGGTGTAGACCTTGCCTGTGTCCGACGTCAGATAGGTCTGCGCCATGATGTTGTCGCGGTCGTTGCGCGAGACATCCTTGAGCAGCTTCTCGAAATCGTCGCAATAGCGGTCGACGGCGGCGCGGAATTCGGCCTCGGCCTGATACTTGCGGCGGATTTCGTCGAATGTCTGCTGGCCCTTCAGCGTGTAGAGCCGGCGCGTGAACACGTCGCGCTCGCCGCGCCGATAGCGGTTCCACAGTTCGATCGACGCATCGTGGTCGATGGCCCTTGCGATGTCGACCGAGAGCGAGTTCAGCGATTCCACGACATGCAGTGGCGAACGCTGGGCAGGGGCCGCGCGGGGCGTCTCGGCGGGCGCCTGGGGCGCTGCCGGCCTCAGCTCAGCATCGTTCGATGCCGCAGTCAGCAGGTCACGCACCCAACCACCCTGTGGCGCACGTGCATTGGCCTCCGACCGCTGCCGCGGCGCAGCCTCGGCCGGGCGCTCAAGGTCCAGCGTGCCGCGCAGACCAGCACCAGCCAGCGGCGCCTGTGGGTTGCGCAAGTCCGGCTGCGGTGCCGGGGCGCGGCGCGGTGGCTCGGCGGCGCGTGCCGCCGGCGCCTGGGGCGCCGGTCGCAGCGGACGTGGCTCCGAGCCATCGCCGCCCCGGCCAGACTTGGCGACGATATCGGAGAGCTCCTTCAGGGCGTTGATCTGCTCGGAAACCGCGCGGCGGATGGCAGAGGTCGATTCCTTTGCCTCTTCCGGCATCTCGATGACGCCCTTCTTGAGCTCGGCGCGGGTAAGGTCGAGCTCGCTCTTGATCGAGCCGGCAGTGCGCCGCATCTCATCGGTCGCGTCGGCGAAGCGCTTGGTGGCCGAATCGACGACGTCGGTGATCGCGTTGCGGATCTTGTCGGCCGATTCCAGCGTCTTGCCTTCGGCGTTCTGCAACGTCTGGCCGACCAGGTTTTCGAACGAGCGCATGACGCGTTCGAGATCTTCCGATTTCTTGACGAGCCCGACGGCGAGATCCTCGAGCGACGACTGCCTTTCCAGTGTGTGCTCGAGATTGCTTTGGGCCGAGCTCAACAGATCCGATGCGCTGGCCAGCAGGCGGCTGTGTTCGTCGAACTTGGTGGCGATCGAGGCCACCTCGCGCAAGGTCGACGATGACAGTTCCGTCAGCCTCGTGGTGTTCGAATCGACCAGACGCGCCGAGCTGGCGAAGGTCTGCGCCGCCTTTTCCGTGGTGGCGGCGAAGCTTTGCGTGCTGCCGGTCAGGCGTTCGTCGACCTGGCCAAGGTTGACCGCGGCCTGCTCGATCAACTGACCGAGCTGCGAGCTGGACTTGGTCATGCGGCCGATGAGGTCGGCGACGCTGTCGGAGAGCGACGAGCGGGCGCCTTCGACCGCCGACAAGGTCTCGGCGGTGCGGTTGGCGAGCGCGTTGACCAGCGCGGCATTTTCGCTGCGCAGCTTCTCGGTGGCGCGCTCGGTGACCTCTTCCATGCTCTTTTGCAGTTCCGAACCGCCCTGGGCAAAACGCTCGACCAGCGGACGGGCGGTTTCGTCGAGGATTTTCGACATTTCGGCAGACCGCGCCGCGAGCATCGTGTTGAGTTCGCGGGTGTTGGCGCCGATGGTCTTGGCGGCATCGTTGGTGCTCTGGCCGATATGCTGGCCGACCGCGGTGAAGGTCTCGGCGATCACATTGGCGCGTGACACGAGTTGCGCCTCGGCGGTCGAAACCTGCTCGTTGAGCCTCTGGCCCATCGCCTCCGTGGTGTAGGCCAGCCGGTTCTCGACGCTGGCGATCTGCTCTTCGACACGGGCGGCCGCGGCCGCCGCGCTCGACGCAAGACGCTCGTCGGCTCCGGCAAGCGCCTGCTCGATTTCCCGGGCGTGAACGGCCATCTCCTGGCCGGTCTGGCGCGCGCGGTCCGCCACCCTCTGCTCGGTGCTGGCGAAGGCTCCGACGATGGTTTCCGCGTGCTCGCCGATCGTCGACGTGCTGTTGGCGATGCGCGAGACCAGACGCTGATCGGCGTCGTCGAAGATGCGGCCGATCTCCGAGGCGCGGCTGGACAGCGCGTCGGAGCCTTCTGCGATACGCGCGACCAGTTGCTGGTCGGCGGCATCGAAGATGCGGCCCAAATCGGAAGCACGCGCCGCGAGCGCCTCGGCCGATTCGCCGATACGCATGCCGAGCCGCTGGTCCGCGCTTTCGAAGTTACGCAGTATATCGCCGGCGCGGGCGGCCAGCGATTGTGCCGTCTCGACGGCGCGGGCGACCAGCTTCTGGTCGGCGGCGTCGAAGGCCCCGGCGATTTCACTCGCACGGGCGGCGAGCTGATCGGCTGTATCCTGAGCACGGGCGGCCAGTTGGTCGTTGGTTGCCTGTGCGCGGGCGGCAAGCTTCTGATCCGCGACGTCGAAAGTGCCGGCGATCTCGCCTGCGCGGGCAGCCAACTGGTCGGCGGCATCCTGGGCGCGGGCCATCAGCGAGCTGGACGTATCGTCGGCGCGAGCGAGAAGGGCGTTTGACGTATCTTCGGCCCGGGCGTGCAGACGACGGTCCGCTTCCTCGAAGGTGCGGGCGATGTCCTCGGCGCGCGCTAGCAGCGCCGCGGAGGTCTGTTCGGCGCGCTCGGCGATCTTGCGATCGGCATCGCTGAAGGCCGCGCCGGCCTGCTCGTGCAGGGTGCTTGTGACCTCCAGGACCTTTTCGCGCAAGGCGCCGGCAACGAAGACCGCGCTCTTTTCCAGGACGCTGCGGACATTGTCGACGCCGGTCGAGAGCGCGCGTTCCATCGTGCCGGCGCGTTCCTCGATGATGCCGGTCTGGCGGCTGAAGGCCTGCTCGATCTTTTCGACATCGGCCGCGATCGCGGCCGAAATGTCGGTGCTCCTGGCGGCAATCTGGTCGATATGGCCAGACAGCGAGCGATCGACCTCCTTGCGGCTCTCCGCGAGTTTGCCGAGGTCGTCTTCCAGCGCGCGGCTCAGCATGTTGCGGCCTTCGGCCAACTTGCCGACATGGCCGGCGATGACATCATCCATCTCGCTGCGGCTTTCGGTCAGCCTCTGCAGATCGGCCTCCAGCGCACGCTTGAGGATGTCGCGGCCCTCGGACAGCTTCTCGACCTGGCCGGCGACCAGTCCGTCGATGCTGGAGCGGCTTTCGGCCAGCTTGGCAAGGTCGGCTTCCAGCGCGCGCTTCAGGACATCGCGGCCTTCGGCCAGCTTTTCGACCTGGCCGGCGACCAGTCCGTCGATGCTGGAGCGGCTTTCAGCCAGCTTGGCGAGATCGTCCTCGAGCGCCCTGGACAGGTTCGAGCGCTCCTGGACAAGCCTTTCCGCGTGATTGTTGGCGTGGCCGCTGACGGTCATCAGGTCGGCCTCCAGGGCTCTCGACAGGGTCGAGCGATCCTGGACGAGCTTCTCGGTATGGCCGTTCACATGGTTTGCGACAGCCTCCAGATCGGCCTCCAGTGCCTTCGACATTGCCGAACGCTCCTGCGCGAGACGGTCGGAGTGGCTGTTGACCAGGCCGTTGACGGTCTCGAGATCGGCTTCGAGCGCACGGGCGAACTGCGCCCGGTCATCGACGAGTTTCTGCGACTGGTCGGCAACGGTGTTCCTGACAGCGTTGAGGTCGGCCTCCAGCGCGCGGCGCAGGATGTCGCGGCCTTCCGACAGCTTCTCGACCTGACCTGCCACCAGTCCGTCGATGCTGGAGCGGCTATCGGCCAGTTTGGCAAGATCGTCCTCGAGTGCCTTGGATAGGGTCGAGCGATCCTGGACGAGTTTGTTCATGTGGTCGGCGATGACGCTGTTCACATTCTGCAGGTCGGCTTCCAGGACCCGCGAAAGCTGCCCACGGTCCTCGGCAAGCTTCTCGGACTGGCTCGATATGACATTCTTGATGGTATTGAGGTCCGATTCCAGCGCACGCTTGAGAATGTCGCGTCCCTCGGCCAGCTTCTCGACCTGGCCGGCCACCAGTCCGTCGATGCTCGACCGGCTATCGGCCAGCTTGGCAAGGTCGGCCTCGAGTGTCTGCGACAGCAGGCTGCGGTCATTGGCAAGCCGTCCCGAATGATCGTCGAGCAGGCCCCTGATGCCCGAGAGATCGTTCTCGAGCGAGCGGCCAAGCTGGCTGCGATCTTCGACCAGTTTCGCCGAATGCGCCTCGATCAGGCTCTTGATCCCGGCGATGTCGTTTTCCAGGGCCTTGGCAAGCACCGCGCGGCCCTCGGCGATTTTCTCGACCTGGCCGGCGACAAGTCCGTCGATGCTGGCGCGGCTGTCGGTCAACTTGCCCAGATCCGCTTCCAGGGCGCGCGACAGGATGTTGCGGCCTTCAGCAAGCTTGCCGACATGCCCGGCGACCATTTCATCAATGATCGTACGCGCTTGTACGAGTTTCCCGGAGTCTTCATTGAGGGCCAGGGAGAGCCGGTTGCGGCCTTCTTCCAGCCTTTCGAGGTGGCTGCCGAGCGATGCGTCGATGGCCGCGCGCGATTCGTTGACCTTGCGCAAATCCTCTTCGAGGGCGCGTGCGATCAGGTTGCGGCCTTCGGCAAGTTTCTGCACCTGGTTGGTCACGGCGGCATCTATGCCGGCGCGGCCTTCGGCGAACTTCGCCAGATCCGCCTGCATGGCGGCCGCCATGCGTTCGCGGCTCTCGGACAGTTTACGGCTGTGGTTCTCAACGGCTTCCTCGATGCCGACGCGGGCGTCGGCGAGGCGCTGGATGTCGGTGTCGAAGGAGCGCGAGACGACATGACGCGCTGCCTCCATGCGCCCGGCGAAGTCGCTGGCGCGGGCCTCCAACATGGAGGAGGTGGAGGTGACGATATCGGCCATGTCGGCGCCGATCTGGGTCTTGCCCTGATCGATCATCGCAGCCAGTGTATCCTTGCTCTCGGCGAAGGTATGAGCAATTTCGCGGGCGCGCTCGACAAGCGTTTCGTTGATCTGGCGGGCGCGGGCTTCGAGCGCGGCGTTGAGTTTCTGCGTGCCTGTGTCCAGCGCCTCGGCGCGGGTCTGGAATTCACTGATCAGAGCCTGGCCGCGCTCGGCCAGCGTGCGCTCGATGCCGTTGAGGCTGGCCTCGAATTCCGAGTTCAGCGTCCGCGCCGCGCCGCCAAGCAGCGAAACCATGCCGGTGGTGCGGTCGTCCAGCAGGTCGGTCAGCGACCGGGTCAGGCCGTCAGTCGTGTCCGTCAGCTTGGCGATGCGCGTATCGAGCAGGCTGGCGAAGGCCTCGCCAGAAGTCGACAGGCGGTCGGTGATGTTGTCGAGCCGGCCTTCCACCGAATCGAAGATCGACATCGAGCTTTCGTTGATGCGGTCGATCAGCGTGTCGCCGGAATTGGTGATCGTCATCGACAGCTTGGTCGAGGCGTTGAGGATCGAGTCGCGGATGATGTCGCTGGCGGCCCCGATCTCGTCCCTGAGCGTCTCATGCGCGCCGGCGATCGAGGCGCGGACGCGCTCCGCATGGGTGACGACCGCCTCACGCTCGCTGCCGAGCCCGTCGACGAGCGAACGAATGCGGTTCTCGTTTTCCGAATAGGAGCGTTCGATCTGGTTGACTTCGCTGTGCACCAGCGTTTCGAGTTCCACGGCGCGGGCAAGCGTGCGCTCGATGCCTTCGCCCATGGCCGCCACCTCGCGGCGAACGGCCTGGCCGATCATCATGACGCGATCCTGCGCCATGTTTTCCGGCTCGGTCAGGCGGAAGGCCACTTCCGTCATCGATTGCGCGGCGATGCGCATGTCCTGGGCACGGCGGATCATCGCCGCGAAGGCCCAGAACAGGATCACCGGCACGATAGCTGCGACCGCCAGCCCGATAAGTTCGGGGCGGGCGAAGAACTGGTCGAGCGTGCGAATCTGCCAGATGCTCGGTCCGAAAAGCAGGTTGGCCAGGCCGCCGGCGCCTGCGATCCAGGCCAGCGAGACAAAGGCGATAACCCAATAGATGGTGTTGGAAGCACGCCTGTTGAGGCTGTGCAGCAGCGTCTTGTAATCCTTCTGTCGGTCGTCATTGGCCGGCGCGAAGCCGGCGGCAGGCTGGGCGCTGGCGCGCGTCTCGACGGGACGCAGTTCGGCCGGCTTGGCTTTGGGCGAAGGCTTCGCCGGCTGGGCCTGGCTGACGGCCGGCGCGGGCTGCTGGTTGCGCCCCTCGCGGGCGAGTTCGTCGGCGGCCTGGGATATCTGCGCCTCCAGGTCTTCCATCGAAGCCGCGATATCGAGGTCGCCGCCTGCGTCGTTGCCGAGGTCGATGTCTAGCGCCTTTTCCAGTTCCCTGGCCACGTCGCTGTCGAGATTTCTCGTTGTCGTTGGTTTCTTCGCCATGCCTTCGCTACCCTGTACTAGCTGCCGCGGGCTTATAATTCTGGTTGTCGTACCCCCGCGCAGGAGGCTGAAAATGGACCCTCGTATCGTAATGACACAGGGGGGTAAAGAAAACATGCATTCCGCGGGATACGTAAAACTTTAAATATAAGGTTAACGGAAGCGTGATTTGGGCGCCGCTTTCGCAACATTTTTCCCGGCCATTCATTAACCCGTTGTCCACTGGATTCGCCTAGTTTTTCAGGCGACCGAAGTAACGGAGTTCGAGTTCATGCGTGGCGAAAGCGGCATTGCCTTCTCAATGCCCGGGGGCGACGTATCGGGAACCAGGCAGTCCCGGCCGGTCGATTTGGCACACCTTGCCCGGCAGACGATGGGTGATCGCGCCCTGGAGCAGGAAGTGCTGGCGCTGTTTGTACAGCAGGCGCTGTCGGTGCGCGACAAAATAGTCGATGCCGACCTCAAGGACCGGCTTTTGCTGGCTCATGGGTTGAAGGGGTCGGCTCGTGGTGTCGGCGCATTCGCCATCGCCGATTGCGCCACCGAGATCGAACGGCGGCCGGAAGACGGTCAGACGCTCAAGCGGCTTGGCGGGCTGATCGACGAAGTGCGCGATTTCATCGCCGCCATCAGCCGCTGATTCCAGTTTGCGACAAAAACGTCACCGGGCGGCGCTTTCGCGCGGCAGTTGACTTGTGCGCCGGAGTGATTATCTCGGCGGAAACTCGCTTCAGGTGACAAATGACCAAGCTGACCTTCATTGCCCATGACGGCACACATTTCGACGTGGATGCCGAAAACGGCTCGACGGTCATGGAGAACGCCATCCGCAACGCCGTGCCGGGGATCGAGGCGGAGTGCGGCGGAGCCTGCGCCTGCGCGACGTGCCACGTCTATGTCGACGAAGCCTGGACGGCCGAAGTCGGCGAGCCGGAGGCGATGGAGGAGGACATGCTGGACTTCGCCTACGACGTCCAGCCGAACTCCCGGCTGTCGTGCCAGATCAAGGTGCGCGACGCGCTTGACGGCCTGGTCGTGCGCGTCCCCGAACGGCAAGGCTGAACACCGCTATTTCAGATTTTTCCCGCTGGTGCTTGGCAGCGGGCCAATGGTCATGCAGTCTCGGCTGGTCTTTAGCGGCGAGGCACTGGCATGACCGGCATAATCAGCACGGACGTTCTCATCGTCGGGGCAGGGCCGGTCGGCCTGTTCGCGGTGTTCGAACTCGGCCTGTTGGACCTGAAGTGCCACCTGATCGATATCCTCGACAAGCCCGGCGGCCAATGCGCCGAACTCTATCCGGAAAAGCCGATCTACGATATTCCCGGCTGGCCCTCGATCTCGGCGCAAGGCCTTGTCGACAAGCTGCTGGAGCAGATTGCGCCGTTCAAGCCGGAATTCACCTACAACCGCATGGTTTCCAGCCTTGAAAGGCTGGAGGATGGGGGCTTTCGCGTTGTCACCGACGAAAACGAGGTGTTCGAAGCCAAAGTGGTGGTCATCGCGGCCGGCGGCGGCTCATTCCAGCCCAAACGCCCGCCGATCCCGGGCATCGAGGCCTATGAGGGCAAGAGCGTCTTCTATTCGGTGCGGCGGATGGAGGATTTCCGCGGCCACGACCTCGTCATTGTCGGCGGTGGCGATTCGGCGCTCGACTGGACGCTCAACCTGCAGCCGGTGGCAAAGAGCGTGACGCTCGTTCACCGGCGGCCGGAGTTTCGTGCCGCACCTGACAGCGTCAACAAGATGTACGCCATGCAGGAGATGAAAGAACTGGAGTTCCGCGTCGGCCAGGTGACCGAATTGAAGGGAGCCGACGGCCAGCTTTCATCGGCCACCATCAAGGGCGGTCCCGACGGCGATATCGAGGTGCCCTGCACGCGCATGCTGCCTTTCTTCGGGCTGACCATGAAGCTCGGTCCGGTCGCGGAGTGGGGGCTCAATCTTCATGAGAACCTGATTGCGGTCGACACCGAGAAGTTCCAGACGTCGGCCCCCGGCATTTTCGCGGTGGGCGACATCAACTGGTATCCAGGCAAGCTGAAGCTGATCCTATCGGGCTTTCATGAGGTCGCGCTGATGGCGCAGGCGGCCAAGCGCATCGTCAGCCCCGGCGAGCGCATCGTCTTCCAGTACACGACCTCGTCGACCAGCCTGCAGAAGAAGCTCGGCGTTTCCGAATAGGGCGTTACTCCGAAAGGATCGGCGCTGGATTGTCGACATGGCCGCGAAGTTCTTTCTCGGGCATCAGCGTCAGTGTGACGAGCCCCAGCAAAAGGGTGCCGGCGGCGACAAGAAAGATCATGACGAAGGGTTGGACCGACGCGGCATGTCCAGCGATCTCCACGCCTTCGCCGGCCAGCGGCAGTCCAAAGCCCAGGGCGACGGCGCCGAGCATCGCCACGCCCAAGGCGCTGCCTAGCGAGCGCAGGAAGGTCAGTACGCCCGTCGCGACGCCAAGATGAATGCGGTCGACGGCATTCTGCACCGAGACGGTGGTTACCGGAAATGTCGTCCCGGTTCCCAGCCCGATGCAAACGGTCAGCACCTCGACAACCAGCAGCGATGCATGGCCGGCGACAAGCGCGAGCAGGCCCAGGCACAATATCGAGAAGATGACGCCGAACATCGCGATGCGCTTGTAGTGCGTGAAGCGCGGTATGAGGCGGCCGCTGGAAGCGGCGCCCGCCACGGTCCCCAGCAGGAGGCCAAGCATTGCAATGCCGGACTCGCTGGCCGTCAGGCCGATGATGGATTGCAGATAGACGGGCAGATAGACCGCAAGGCCGACGCTGGATGCCTGTAGCAGGAACATCGACAGCGTGCCGGCCAGGACGATCGGGTTGCCCAGCACCTCGAGCGAGATCAGCGGTTCGGCCGCCCGCATCAGCCGCAGGGCAAAGGCGCCCCAGAACAGCGCGGAGCCGGCGAGGACGCCGATGACCTCCGGCGATATCCAGGGGTAGGCGCTGCCGCCCCAGTTCAGCGCCAGCAGCAGCAGCGCCGTGGCCACGATGAGAAGCAACGCGCCAAGGCCGTCGATGCTGTGGTTCTTGGCAGCGATCGGCAGCTTCTTGAGCGGTTTGTTGATGATCGCCATGGCGAGAAGACCGAGCGGTATGTTGATCCAGAAGATCAGCGACCAGTGCAGGTGTTCCGCAAAGGTACCGCCCAACAGCGGCCCGGCGACGCTGGCGACGGCCCATGTGCCTGAGAACCACGCCGCGTAGCGCGCCCGCTCACGTGGCGGGACGAGGTCGCCGACCACGGTCTGCGTCAGTGCGAAAAGGCCCCCGCCGCCGGCCCCCTGGATCGCGCGTCCAAGGACCAGGACGAACATGTTGGGGGCCAGTGCGCTGACCAGTGACCCGGCCAGAAATATGAGGATGGCCGCATAGACGGTCGGCCGGCGCCCGTAGACGTCGGAAATCTTGCCGTAGAGCGGCGCCACGGCGGTGGCCGTCAGGAGATAGCCGGTGACGATCCAGGGCAGGTAATCGGCATGGCCAAGCGCGCGCCCGATGGTCGGCATGGCTGGCGCGACGATGGTCTGGTCGAGCGCCGCCAGCAGCATCGACAGGAGAACGCCGCCGATGATGGCGTTCTTTTCGCTTTCGCTCAGTGGCGTGGCTGCAGCCGCCATGGCCTCTTTGTCGACAGCCTGATCCATCAGAGTTCGTCCGTATTTTGCGCGCTGCGCGGCTCACCGATTGGGCTTGACCGGCGTGCGATCGGTCGCGATGTCGGTTCTTCCGGGGTTGTGCCCTGCCAACCCATAATATGTCGCCCGGTATAGGCCGATTTCGACCGGCGCTCGAAAAAAAACCAAGGCTGGCATCATGCTTCGGCTCGATTGGCTCGCCGGCGACGATTCACCGAGGCAACCAAAATTACGCCGGCGGCGGCAACTGGCCATTCCCGATGCGCTCCATGCGGTAGCGCAACAGCCGCAGGATGCGGCTTTCGAAATTGACGCTTTCGACGCGATCGAACTGCACCTGGGCGCGGTCATGCTCGGCGAGGATCGTTGCGGTGATCTCTGCCGCCTTTGCCTTTGCCGCATCGCAATCCTTTTGCGGATAGCTTGCCTTCAGGGCGTCTTCCAGTTCGCGGGCGTGGTTCTTGGCGATCTCGACATGGCGCTCCTCATGGCGCTTGATGTCGGCCGACAGCGTGTCCCAGAACAGCCGTACATCGGCATCGGCCTTTCGGGGCCGGCGCCATTCCGGCAGGATCACCTTGACCTTGACGGTCACGACCGCGGCGGCGATCCGGCAGGAACCAGGCTGCGCGGCGTAGCTGATACGGGTCGTGAAGGCCATCTGTGTGGCGCCGGGGTGGCGCGAGCCGGTGCTTTTGACCTGCGGCCCATGTTTGGAAAGCTGCTTCTCGATATCCTCCAGCGTGCTGCCGCCGATGGAAAAGTAGCTGTATGTCTTGACGAGATTGGCCGCGCCGGCGGGGAGGGCGGTCGCAGCAAGCACCAGCGCGCAGAGCAGGGGTCGTTTCATCATGTTGCCTCTCGATCCACCTTGCTTTACGGCCATTGCCGGCGCAACGGAATTGATCCTTTGCGGATCACGCATCCTTGATGGACCATGGTTGATATCCAATGACGGCGAGGCAATGGCAACTGGCCCATGGACGCCTTATCGACCTCGGCGGCAAGGCTGTGGTCGTGGGCATTCTCAACGTTACCCCCGACAGCTTCTCCGATGGTGGCCTTTTTCATGCTCCCGAAACGGCGCTGGCCCAGGCCCGGCGCATGATCGGGGAAGGCGCCGACATCATTGACGTCGGGGGCGAATCGACACGTCCGGGTGCTGCCGCCATTTCGGCTGGCGAGGAACAGGACCGTATCCTGCCCGTGATCGAGGCTCTGGCGGGCCTCGGCGAGGTGCTGATCTCGGTCGACACCTATCGTGCCGAGACCGCGCGGCTTGCGGTGGCCGCCGGCGCGCATATCGTCAACGACGTCTGGGGCCTTCAGCGCGAGCCCGGCATCGCCAGCGTCGCGGCGCAAACCGGCGCCGGGCTGATCGTCATGCATACCGGGCGGGACCGCGAGAAACTGCCCGACGTGATTGCCGACCAGTTTGCGTTCCTGGAGAGATCGCTGGATATCGCGCGCCGGAGCGGCGTTGCGGATGACCACATCGTGCTCGATCCCGGCTTCGGATTCGCCAAGGAGACGGCGGACGAAAACCTCGACCTCATGGCGCGGTTTTCAGAACTGCACGCACTGGGCTTTCCGTTGATGGCGGGTACTTCGCGAAAACGCTTCATCGGCACTGTCACTGGCCGCGACGCCGCCGACCGCGCGGCCGGAACGGCGGCGACGAGTGTCATTCTCAGGCTCAAGGGCGCTCATCTGTTTCGCGTCCATGATGTCGCAATCAACGTGGACGCGCTGGCTGTGGCGGATGCTATGCTGGCGCGACAAACCGCCAAGCCGGACCCCAGATCGGAACGCTGAGCCATGTATGTCATCCGCATGAAGAACTGCGCCTTCTTTGCCCGGCACGGCGTGCTGGACGAGGAGGAGACGCTTGGCCAGCGCTTCTATGTCGACGCCGCGCTGACCGTCGAACCGGGACGGGCGCTGGTCGATGACGCCATCGGCGAGACCGTCAACTACGGCGTCGCCTTCGCGGTCATCGAGGAGATCATCACCGGACACCGGCGCTTTCTGATCGAGGCCCTCGCGCTCGAGGTGGCGAAGGCGCTCACATCGCGCTTTCCGCAGATCCGGAAGGCCGAGATCACCGTGCGCAAGCCGAACGCGCCGGTGCCTGGTGTGCTCGATTATGTCGAGGTGACCGTTGTCTGGCCAGAATAACACCGTTTTTCTCAGCCTTGGCGGCAATCTCGGCGATCCGGCCGCGTCGATGGCGGCGGCGCTGCGCCTGCTCGACGCCGATGCGCAGACAAGCGTCACGGCTGTTTCCTCGCTTTATCGCACGCCGCCCTGGGGCAAGCTCGACCAGCCGGATTTCCTCAACGCCGCCGCGGCGCTGTCGACGCGTCTTTCGCCGCGGGCGCTGCTCGACCTCTGCCTCGATGCCGAGCGCAAGCTGAAGCGTGTTCGGGAGGAGCGATGGGGGCCTCGCCTGATCGACATCGACATTCTGGTGTTCGGCGAGCGCGTCATCCACGAGACGGGGCTGGAAGTGCCGCATCCGCGCATGCTGGAACGGGCCTTCGTGCTGGCGCCGCTGGCCGAGATCGCTCCCGATCTGGCGGTCGGCGGCAGGAGCGTGGCCGAACGCCTTGGCGCGGTCGACGCGGCAGGTATCGAGCGGCTGCCGTCCGGCCGCGACTGGTGGCTGCGCCGGACCTGAGGTCAGGGCCGATGAGATGACGCCGGCTCCAATAGGAGTTTCCTGGCTACAGCATCCGCTTCAACACATCATCCCTGCGGAAAAAATGATGCCAAAGGGCCGCCAGCACATGCAGGCTGAGGATTGCGTACAGGCAATAGGCGCCATATTCGTGGATCCGGGCCGCGGCCTGCTCCAAAGGCCTGTCGAGCGGCAGGATGTCGGGCCACTGGAAGAGCCCGAACCATGGCAGGTCATGACCGCCGGCAGCCGAGGTGATGTAGCCGGCGATCGGCATCAGGATCATCAGCACGTAGAGCAGGATATGCGTGCAGCGGGCGGCATAGTGAACGAAGGCTCCAAACGGCTGACGATTTGCCGGTTCGCCGAAAGAAAGCCTGAGCGGCAGGCGGATTGCGATCAGGACCAGCGCTGTCATGCCAAGCGACTTGTGCACGTCGAGCAGCGCTCGGCGCAGCGCGGTCCCCTGCTCGAGATACGAGCAGTAGAGGCCGATGGCGAGCGCCGAGATGATGACAACGGCCATCAGCCAGTGCAGGACGCGCTGAGACGGCCGATAGCGTGGTGACAACCTATCCGGGGCGGCCTCGGCGACAGTGGACATGGGAAACTCTCCGGCGATCGATATTGCGGGCTATGAGCCCACGGCGATCGGCCGGAATATGGTTGATTTGACGGCTCGCCCGTTCACCTCTTCGCGAGCGGATTGGCCCGCAACGGATATGGTGTACCAGAGGGCCTCAGCCGGAGAAGCCGCCGTCATCGAGGAATGCCTTTTCCTGCGCCGTGGTGTCACGGCCAAGCATCCTGTTGCGATGCGGAAAGCGGCCGAAACGCTGGATGATGTCGCGATGCTCCAGCGCGTATTTCAGATTGAACGCGGCCCTGGCGGTATGCAGGTCCACCGATATGTCCTGGTCGGCAAGGTTTTCCGAGTGCTCGAACGGCAGGTACAGGAACACCCGCAGTTCAGGTTCCAGCGCCAGATCATGCCCGGCCGCAACCGCCTTGTGCGCGAAATGCTTCGCCAGCGGGTCGGTCGCAAACATATGGCCGGTGCCGCGAAAGCAGTTTCGCGGAAACTGGTCGAGCAGGATCATCAGCGCCAGCGAACCCTCGGCATGACTTGACCACTGGTCATGTTCGCGCCGCGCGGCCGCAAAGTGCAGATCGAGAAAGCGGTTGCGGAAGTCCGTGTCAAAGGCGTCGTTCTTCTCGAACCAGGCATCCTCGCCGGCATCGCGCCAGAATTTGGTGACCGATAGGGCTCTGTTGTCCAATTCCATGCTGTTTCCCTGGTCAGTCCGCCTGCTCGGATTTGTGCAGGACACCGGCGGTTTCCTCGTTGAGCGCCTGGCCGGGGCGGCGCGGCGTCGAGAGCGGGGTCGGGATCGGCGTGCCGATATTGCCTTTCAGGAAGCGCTGTCCGGAGCGTATGCCTTCGGCAAGCTGCGTCTCGAAACGGGCGGTATCCCGGCGTCTGACGTCCTCGATCGTTTCGGCAACCTCTTCGGGATCGACGCCCAGTGCTTCCAGGGTGGAGCCGCCAAAGACAAGCGCCGATTCGAAGGTTTCGCGCAGCTGATAGTCGACGCCGACCCGGATGAGCTGTAGCGCGGTGCCGCGGTCGAAGGCGCGGGCCAGAACCGTCAGCAGCGGAAACTCCGCCTTGACGAGCTCCGCGATCCGGACGGCGGCGTCGGGCTTGTCGACGCAGATCAGCACGGCGCGTGCGCGGCCGGCGCCGGCCGCATGCAGGATATCGAGCCGCGTGCCGTCGCCATAATAGACCTTGAAGCCGAAATCGGCTGCCGCCTGGATCATCTCGACATCATTGTCGATGATCGACACGTCGATGCCCCGCAACAGCAGCGGCTGACTGGCGATCTGGCCGAAACGTCCGAAACCGATGACCAGCACGCTGCCGGTCAGGCCGTCGGCAACGTCGACCCCGTCCAGCGATTGTTCGTCGCGCGGTGTCAGGTAGCGCAAGGCAATGATCGCCAGGGGTGTCAGCACCATGGAGATGATGACGATCGCGGTCAGGGTCGCATTGGCCTGGCCGTCGATGATGCCGACGGACGCGGCCGCGGAATAGAGAACGAAGGCGAATTCACCGCCCTGCGCCATGAAGACGGCGCGCTCCAGCGCTTCGCGATGGCCGGTTTTGAGGATGCGAGCGACGATGTAGATGCCGAGTGCCTTCATCACCATGTAGGCGACGACATAGATGGCGATGAGCTTCCAGTTCGCGGCGACGACATGCAGGTCTAGCGACATGCCGACCGCGAGGAAGAACAGGCCAAGCAGGATGCCGCGGAAGGGTTCGATGTCGGCCTCGAGCTGGTGGCGGAAGGTCGACTCGGATAACAGCACGCCGGCCAGGAACGCGCCCATCGCCATCGACAGGCCGCTGAGTTGCATGGCAAGCGCCGATCCCAGAACCACCAGAAGCGCGGCGGCCGTCATGACCTCGCGCGCACGAGCATCCGCCAGGATGCGGAAGAAGGGGTTGAGGAGAAAACGTCCCGCCAGCACGAGCCCGACGATCGCGGCCAGGCCGATGCCGACCTCCGTCAGCCGCTCCGACAGGCTGGTGTCGGCGCCGCCGGGCGCCAGGAAGGCGATCAGGGCCAGCAGCGGCACGATAGCCAGGTCCTCCAGCAGCAGGATGGAAACGATGCGCTGGCCCTTGGGAGTGGACATTTCGCCGCGTTCTTCCAGAAGCTGCATGACGATCGCCGTCGAGGTCAGCACGAATCCAGCGCCGGCGACGAAGGATTGCGCGACCGAAAACCCTCCGGCCATGCCGACACCGGTCAACAGCACCGCGCAGAGGCCGACCTGAAGCGCGCCCAGCCCGAAGATTTCACGGCGCAAGCCCCAAAGCCTTGATGGCTGCATCTCCAGGCCGATGATGAACAGGAACATGACGACGCCGAGTTCGGCGACATGCAGGATGGCCCCCGATTCGGAAAAGATGCCGATCCCGAACGGGCCGATCACGACGCCGGCCGCGAGATAGCCCAGAATCGAGCCGAGACCGATGCGCTTGAAGATGGGGACGGCGACGACCCCCGCGGCAAGCAGCGCCACCACCTGAATGAGATCGCTGCCCGATGTCTCTACCGCCATGCCTCTTGTCCCTGTGTCTTAGAGCACTCCTTGCATGCAGTGAGAGTGCGAGGCAAGGGCGGCAGACCTGCCAGCACGGGGAGGGTACCGTTCAGCCGAGTCCCCCGTGGAACAATGGTCGGTGCTTGTCTGCCGGACGTTCGGCATCTATATCGGAGGAATGCCTGACCATTCGTCCCGCCCGTCTTCGCCGCCTCATATCCCGATGGATGCCCTCAGCGAGGTTCTGCAGGACTTTCGCATGAGCGGCGTCAATTATGGCCGCTGCGAGCTTCGGCATCCATGGAGCATAGAGTTTCCGCAACAGCAGCTGCTTCGTTTTCACTTTGTCGGCCAGGGGCCGTGCTGGATCCATACAGAGGCGCAGGGCTGGCAGGAGTTGCGCGACGGCGATCTGGTACTGTTGCCGCAAGGCATCGCGCATCGGCTGGCGAGTGCGCCGGATGTCGCGGGCAGCTCGCTCGAGGGGTGCCAGGTAACCAAGCTGGGCGGCAATGTCTGCGAAGTGGTGCGGGAGGGGACTGGAACGGCGAGCACGCTTTTCTGCGGTTCCATGGCCTTGGGCGCCTGTGCGCTCAACCCTCTGATCACGCTAATGCCGCCTCTCATCAAGGGTTGCGACGTGGCCGGCAACGACCCTGTCGTCGGCCCCTTGCTGGCGGCAATGACGGCGGAGGCAGCGCAGCCGCAGATGGGCAGCGCCACCATTCTGTCGCGCATGGCGGACTTGCTGACAGCCCGGCTCATCCGCTGCTGGGTCAATTGCAATGGGGCCTCGACCACGGGCTGGCTGGCAGCCATCCGCGACCCCCACATAGGCCGTGCTTTGGCGGCCATGCACCGGGACCCCGGCGGTGACTGGACGCTGGAAAGCCTCGCAGGCGTGGCGGGCCAATCGCGCTCCATTTTCGCCGAGCGTTTCAGCGCCGTATTGGGGGAGGGTGCCGCACGCTATCTCGCCCGCCTGCGCATGCAGCTTGCCCGCGAGTTGCTGGGGCAGAACGGCCTGTCCGTTGCCGAGGTCGCGACCCGTCTGGGCTACGATTCGGAAGCATCCTTCGCTCGCGCGTTCAAGCGCATCACGAGTGTCTCGCCGGGCATTGTGCGTCGCACAATTTCCGGACGAACGGACATGAATTTCGGATTTTAAGATACATATCATCCGGGCGAACTTGTCTATGAAGAGCTCCAAACTTTGGAGATCTTCCCGTGACTGACACAACACTACAGCTTGAAGACGCCGCGATCGGCCTCGATGACGATGCGCCGGCCGCATGGAGCGCGGCGACCTGGTTCGCGGTCATTTCATTGGCTGCCACCAGCTTTGCCCTGGTGTCGGCCGAATTCCTGCCGGCGGGTCTGCTGACGCCAATGGCGCGCGATCTCGGCATCAGCGAGGGGACGGCCGGGCAGGTCGTCACCGCCACGGCCTCGGTCGGCGCCGTGACGGCCATGCTAAGCAATGTTCTCATCGGCCGGTTGAACCGCAAGACGGTTCTGGTCGGGCTCATGGCCCTGGCGGTCGCTTCCAACATTCTCGCGGCCCTGGCGCCCAATTTCTGGCTGTTGCTGCTCGGCAGGGCAGGGCTCGGAATCGCGCTCAGCGCATTCTGGGCGCTTTCGGTTGCCGTGGTCGCCAGGCTGGTCGGCGCCAATGCGACAGGCCGGGGCATGGCTATCGTCACCCTCGGCGTCTCGCTCGCCACCATCGCCGCGCCCTCGATGGGCGCTTTGATCAGCGATTGGCTGGGGTGGCGCAGCGCCATGGCGATGACGGCGGGGCTGGCGGTGCTGGCCATGCTGCTGCAATTGCTTAGCCTGCCGACCTTGCCCGCAGCGGAAAGCAACAGTCTTGCCGACGTGTTCCGGCTGACGCGGCGGCGCGGCATTCAACTCGGCATGCTGGCCATCGTTTTGCTGATGACTGGGCATTTTGCCGGCTCCGTCTACGTGCGACCCTTCCTCGAACAGGTTGCGCAGCTTGCAACCGGGCCGATTGCCCTGGCGCTGCTCGGATTTGGCATCGCCGCCGTGATCGGCAACATTGTCGGCGGCCGCATGGCCGACGCCAACATCCGCCTGGCTTTGGTGGTCACGGCAGCTTTGATGGCGATTGCCGCGCTGGCACTGGTGCTTTGGGGCGTGCACATGGGCGTTGCCTTCGGGTTCGTCACGCTTTGGGGCCTGGCCTTCGGCATGGGGCCCGTGGTGCTGCCGACCAATCTGTCCCGTGCCGCGCCGGATGCGCTGGAAGCGGCGGGCAGCCTGATGGTGGTCTCCTTTCAGGTCGCCATCACCATCGGCGCGATCGTCGGTGGTTATGTCGTGGACAATTACGGCGCCACGGCGCCCTTGACCCTTACCGCCGTCCTTGCCGCGTTGACCGCTTTGCTGGCGCTGCTGCAGCCTCGCGGCTGAACCTTGCTCCACCCGATGCGGCGGCCCGGATCCGGGCCGCCGCGATGTTGCAGCCGCGTTACAGAAGTTTACGCGCTGCGCGTTGCGTTCTGCCGCAATCGGCGGCTAAGGGACGCTCGGCTTCGGCCATTGGAGGGTGAGCGACGATCAAGCCGCGCCCTTTTGAGGAGATGACTGACATGAAGAAGTTTTTGCTTGTTGCCGTCGGCCTGGCGGTGCTTGCCGGTTCGGCCTGTTCGAAGGCTCCGGAATGCACGGCCGAAGTCGCCACCAAGAAGGCGCAGGACATGGCCGCCGCGTTGCAGGAGGCAATCACCAAGGATCCGTCCAAGGCGGCCGACCTGACCGCCAAGGTTCAGGCGGTGACGACCAAGTATCAGGGCACCACCAACCCGGCCGACGCCTGCAAGGCGTATGACGAGGTGACGGCGGCCATCAAGGGCTGACGTCCGGATTCATCCGGTTCAGGAGGGGCGGTAGCGATGGGCTGCCGCCTCTTTTGTTTTGAGAATATCGGGTCGGGCGCGATATACGCTCAGTTCGGCGTGATGGAACCGACTTCGACGGCGTCGACCCGCTTCAGGCTCATGCCGATGACCGGGACCAACTGATCCTGGACGCGCACCGCGACCGTCACCGTCATCGAATTGTCGTCGGGTATGCGGGCCTGCATGACGCCGTGCAGCTGGTTGCGGTTGATGGTGAAGACCACCTTGCGGGCATCGACGACATTGCCGCCGACGATATCGAGGCCGGAGCCGGAAGAGCCGCCCATGAAGGAGCCTTTGTAGTCGCGGCCCTTGCGCTCTATCTTGGCCGACATGGGTTGGGTGAACACGCCCACCCGGCAGCCGCCGTCCAAAGTCATGCCCGTCTTGCCCTCCGGCGTCGAGCCGGTGAAGCTGCAGTTGAATTTCGTGCCCTTGTACTTGCCGGCGATGATTTCGCCCGGGCCAACCCATTTGCCTTCGGCCGACTGGAAGAACTGCTTGTCGGGCTCGGTCGCGGATGCCTTGCCGACGATGCCTACGGTTGCGGCGATCGCGACCGCCAGGGGCAGCACGCTGGACAGATTTACGCTTTTCATCGACGACACCCGGCAACAACAGAGGCTGTTTTGGAACCAGTGTGACCATGAAGAAGATTGGTTAACGCTTCGTCACCGGGAGGGGCTTGTTCATCGTTCGGACGGTGTGCCGTCGCTTTCCTTTTTGCTTGCGAACGTCGTCAATGCCGAGAGAAAATCACCCAGTCCAGGACGCCTTGCTGCGCTGAAGGGCAGGGGCCGCGCCGTCTCCATCGCCGCGATGCCGATGCGCGCCGTCATCATGCCGTTGACCACCCCCTCGCCGAGCTTGGCCGAAAGCCGGGCCGCCAGGCCGTGGCCGACGATCTGCTGGACGAAACTGTCTCCGACGGCGATCGAGCCGGTCACCGCCAGATGCGCCAGAACACTGCGAGCCAGCCGGAAGAAGCCCAGCGTTCCGGGCCGCCCGCCATAGAGTTCCGACAGACGGCGAATGAGACGCCCGGCCTCGAAGACGACATAGGCAACATCGACGAGCGCACGCGGGCTGACGGCGGTCACCAGCGAGACGCGTTTGGCGGCCTCCAGGATCATCACCTTTGCCCGGGCATCGAGCGGCCCCAGGATTTCTGCTTCGGCCAGCCGCACGAGATTGCCGCCATCGATGATTTCTCCGCGCAGGTCCGCCAGCGCGCGCCGGCCAGCCGCTGTCTCGGGCTTGGCCGCGACGAAGACCGACAGTTCGTCGACCACCGATCGCGCCGCCTTAGGGTCGTCGCGCGCGATGGCATCGAGGGCGCGCTTCTGCAGTTTCTCGACCTCGGCGAGGCGGGCGATCGTCAGGAATTCGCGGACCAGAATCACAAGAAGCGCCAGCACGGCAATGGCCGCCATGCCGGCGGCCAGCCAGCCGAGCCATTCGGCCCGCGCGAACAGGTCTCGTATCAACTGGTCGGCCCAGAGGCCAACAGCCAGCGAAACCAGTGTGCCAACGGCGCCGAAGAAGATGCTGCCGAGCAGCGAGCGCCTCCTTGGGGCGATTGCCGGCGGCGGTTCGGCGACGACGATGTCGGGCTCGTCGAACACGTCGACCTCCGCCGGGATGACCAGCGCCACATCGGCCTTCGCCGCGCGGGGTCTGCGCGGAGCCTCAGGCTGTCGCGCCTGCGGCGCCTCCTGTGTTGGCGCGGCTTCCGGCTCGATGCGGAATGCGGCCGGCTTGCGGGGCGAGTTCATGCGAGATGGTCTCCGATCAGGAACTGCAAGGCGCGGTCCAACCTGATATGCGGCAAGGACAGGGTGACGCCTTCGGCGGTACGTTCCAGCTTTGGCGGGCGGAACCGGACGAAGCGGATCGCGGGATCCGAGGCGTCCTGCCGGTGCTCTGCTCCGGAAGTATCGAACACGGCATCGATTTTCTCCGGCAAGTCGCCGGGAAATATCGCGGTTTCCGTCTTTCCGTCGAATGTCTCGCCATTGATCTTCTCGCCGGCTATCGGCGTGCCGATGATGACGGGCAATGTCTCCCGGCCTTGCTTGACCGTGCCTTCGCGGGTCGCGCGCACCGCTGCCATGGCGGCCACGTCGACGTCGGCGCCGGTGAAGTTTGCCCGCGCAAGGGCGCGGTCGGCCAGCCGCCGCACGATCGCCTGCAGCCGGTCATGGCTTTCGTGGTGCAGATGATCGGCCTTGGTCGCCGCGATCAGGATACGGTCGATCCGGCGGGAGAACAGGTCGGTGATGAAGCTGCCCCGGCCCGGGCGAAAACAGGCAAGGATCTCGGTGACCGCCCGCTCCAGGTCGGCCATCGCGCCCGGGCCGGCGTTCAGCGCCTGCATGGCGTCGATCAGCACGATCTGCCGGTCCAGACGCGTGATGTGTTCGCGGAAGAACGGTTTGACGACATGCGTCTTGTAGGCTTCGTAGCGCCGCTCCATCATGGCATGCAGTGAGCCGGCACGCGGACGCTTGTCGCCGATGCCAGCCAATGGCGCAAAGGTCAGCGCGGGTGAGCCGTCGAGGTCGCCGGGCATCAGGAAACGGCCGGGCGGCAAGGTCGACAGCGCCCGCTCATCGAGCTTGCAGGCCTTGAGATAGGCGGCAAAGCTCTCAGCCAGGCGCCGTGCCGTCATCTCGTCGGCGTCGGCATTCGGGTCGATGTCCGCCGAAATCGCCCGCCAGGCCCGCGACAGGTCCTCGCGAACGGGCAGCACGGCCATTTCAAAGGCCTCGCGCGAAAAATCGGCGAAGGACTTGCCGAGCAGAGGCAGGTCGAGCAGCCATTCCCCGGGGTAGTCGACGATGTCGACCGAGAGCTTGCCGGAAGAGAACATGCGGCTCCAGCCGGAGGCCGATTCATACTCTATCGTCAGCCGCAATTCGGAAATGGCGCGCGTCGAATCGGGCCAGACGCGGTCGTTGACCAATGCCGCGATATGGTCCTCGTACTGAAAGCGCGGGACCGCGTCGTCAGGCTGCTCCTCGAGGAAGGCGCGGGCGATGCGTCCGGATTTCTGCGCTTCGAACAGCGGCAGCCGGCCGCCGTGGATCAGATTGTGGACAAGCGCGGAGATGAACACCGTCTTGCCCGCGCGGGACAGGCCGGTGACGCCCAGGCGCAGCGACGGAGAAAAAAGCCCCGTGGCGCGCCCCGAAAGCGTATCGAGGGCAATCCTTGCCTCGTCGGTGAAGGTGGTCAGCGATGATGCCAAAATGCAGTCTCTCGGGCTTCGGTCCGTCCGATATAGGCGCTGGAACCCGGCTTTGAAATGGCGCCTTGGCCGACATCACCGATCGGCGGGCGTCAGGAATGCCTCGAGATATCCCAGGCCCTGGGCCGCCTTTGCCAGGTCGTCGAGGAAGCGCACGACCGCCAGGCCAGCGGTCGGGAAGCCATGATTGAGCGTCGCGCGCGCCGTCGCGTCGCCGTCGCCGGAAACGGCCATGGCAAGATCCTCCATCATCGGGTTGTGGCCGATGACGAGCAGCGAGCCGGCCCCGCCATGATCGCGGATGAGATGGAGGTAGCCGGCCGCATCCTCACTGTAGAGCGTATCGAAGAACAGGACTTTGCCGGTGTCGGTCTGGCCCGCAAGGCCCTCCAGCGTTTCTCGCGCACGGGCGGCGTTGGAGCAGAGCGTCCGGTCCGGGACATAGCCGCGCGAGCGCATGGCGGCCCCCATGGTCTCGGCATCGGCGCGCCCGGACGCGTCGAGCGGGCGGTCGAAATCGCGCATGCCCGGCATTGCCCAACCGGCCTTGGCGTGTCGCAACAGATAAAGCCTACCCACCCAACCTCCAATGGTGCCGACGCGGTGCCGATTAGCCACGAGAACGGCATTGCGCACAAGGCCATGTTCTTCTGCGTCTTGAATAGCGCACGAGATGATGTGGCCAAGAGTTCAAGTACTTCCGACGTCAAAACAGCGGCGTCTCGATCCAAAGGGGGTTGTCAGGGCGCTTTAACAATTGCGTGAGTCGATGGCCGATTGCGCTTGTGCAGGCGTCTGACGGCGAATATATAGGCGCCAAATTTGGGGCAGTTTGGGTGAGTCGAATGAACGACATCGTTACCGCCGATTACGTACCCTCCGAAGACGAGCCGTTCATGAACGAACGGCAGAAATCCTACTTCCGCCTGAAGCTCGTCACCTGGAAAAACGACATACTGCGCGAAGCGCGCGAAACCCTCGAAATCCTGCAGCAGGAAAACGCCAACCACCCCGACCTCGCCGACCGCGCCTCTTCTGAAACCGACCGCGCCATCGAGCTCAGGGCCCGCGACCGCCAGCGCAAGCTCATCTCCAAGATCGATTCGGCACTGCAGCGCATCGACGAGGGCACTTACGGCTATTGCGAGGAAACCGGCGAGCCGATCGCGCTAAAGCGGCTCGATGCCCGCCCGATCGCAACCTTGTCGATCGAAGCGCAGGAGCGGCATGAGCGCCGCGAGAAAGTCTATCGCGACGACTGAGTATCTTGCGTGGAGGTTGCCGGAGCAGCCTTGAACTGAAATCGAAAATGGCCGGGATTCCCGGCCATTTTCGTTGGTGCTGACGCACCTGTCGCAGCAAATGGACGCGGGCGGAGTTCGGCCGCCGAACGGGTAGGTGCGGATTATCGCTTCTGGCTCGAGAGTTCGCCCAGCAGCTTTGTCATCTCGTCATCGAGGGATTGCGGTGCCTTGGGCGCCGGTTTGCCTACCGGGCCGCCGGAACGAGGCTGGTCGAGCGAAACCTCCAGTTCCTTCATCAGCGTGTCGTCGATGCTGTCCTGTCTCGGCGGCGGTGGCGCGTGCTTGACGACATTGGCATTGGCGGACCCATAGGCGGGCAGCGGTGTGACATTGGTGGACTGATAGTTCTGCACCGCCGGCTTTGAGGCAGGCGCGGTGGCGGGTGGCGGCGCCGCCGGGCGCTGGCGGGCTGGTGCCGCCACAGGCTGGGGAGCGGGCGCCTGTCTTGCGGGCGCGGCAGGGGCGGGCGCGGGAGGGACGGGCTGCGGTGGTCGCGGTTTCGCCGTCGGAGCCGGAGCGGCGACAGGCACGGGCTGCAGGCCGCCATCTCCAGTCAATGCCGGGCGTCGCGGTGCGGCGAGGCGTATATCGCGCTCGACGACGACGTCGGTCGGGCCGCCGATCAGGAGCAGATGCTCGATGTCGTCGCGGCGCACCAGCACCAGCCGGCGATGGCTGTCGACGGCGGTGGCGTCCATGACGGCGAGCCGCGTCTTGCGGTTCCGGCCGCCGGCGACAAAAGTGCCGAAGGTCAGGTTGCGGATCAGCCTGATGATGACGAGAACGATGACCAGCAGGATCAGCGCCGCGAAGGTCCAAAGCAGCGCTGCGGCATAACCGGGGCCCGCCACGCTATCCAGCCACTGCATTGGTTTCCCCCGATCGGTTTTGGAAAGTGACGCGACACTAGACCGTTGCGGCTGGCCACCGCAAGTTGCCTTTCACGCATCGTGAACAGGTTGAAACAGTCTGAGCCCAAGCCGGCATCATTTTTATCTGACATTTGCCGCCCGGGCCTTTTCCAGACCAGGAGAATGTGATTCAACCGGCTAGAGCGCGTCGTGCTGAAAGGGATTCCCCAGGTCCTTGTTTTCATGCATGTCGCCTTCCCAAAACCGAAGTCACTTTTGGGCGGCATGCATTAGGGGCGGGTGTCGGAAGATCGGACTTCACGAGCAGGGGGCATATGGCCAAGGAAGCGCGCGGCGATTTCTATCCGGTACCGATCGTCGACCAGAACACGCGACCGGGTGCGGTCACCCGGCTCATCATCTTCATCGTCGTTCTGACGGGCGCCGCGATCGTCTTTGGCCTGTTCCGCGAGCGCCTCGGCGATCCCTTCCTGCTCGGCATGCTCGGCGTGCTGGCGATGATCGGCGTGGGCTTCCTGTTCGCGACCGCGATCGGCTTCGTACAGATCACGCCGCGCTCGACCGGCGATGAACTGTCCAAGGCTTTCGTCGATTCGATGTCGCAGGGCCTCCTGGTCACGGACACCAAGGGCCGCGTCGTCTACGCCAACCGCGCCTATGCCGAAATGACCGGCGCCTCGTCGGCCGCCGATCTCAAGACGGTCGAAGGGCTGCTTTCGGATGTTCCCGAAGCCTCGGTGACGATCTACCGGCTGGCATCCGGCCTGCGTGACGGTCAGCCCGGCGACGGCGAGTTCCGCCTGGCGCAATCGATCCGGCCGGGCGCCGAACCGGGCGCTCGCTGGTACCGGGCGCGCGCCCGCACCTTCAGCGTTCCGGGCCAGCGTCTGCCGATGCTGGCGTGGCAGCTCGCCGACATTTCACAGGAACGGGCCGAGCAGGAACGGTTCTTCCTCGACCTGCAGAAAGCGATCGATCATCTCGACCACGCTCCGGCCGGTTTCTTCTCCGCCGACCAGGATGGCCGCGTCACCTACATCAATGCCACGCTCGCGGAATGGCTGGGCATCGATCTGGCCAGTTTCACGCCCGGCGCCGTCGCCTTGCCCGACATCGTTGCCGGCGACGGCATGGCGCTGGTGCGTTCGGTCAAGGCCGATCCCGGCACGACGCGCAACGCCGTCATTGATCTCGACCTGACGACGATGACGGGGGAGGCGCTCCCGGTGCGCTTCATGCACCGCGTTTCGGCCAGCCGCGAGGGCGTTGGCGGCCCCACGCGCACGATCGTGCTCAACCGCACGCAGGGCGAGGACGCCTCGGCTGACCTGCGCGCTTCGGAAGTGCGCTTCACCCGCTTTTTCAATTCGACGCCGATGGCGATCGCGGGTGTCGATGCCAGCGGACGCATTCTGCGCACCAACGCGCCGTTCCTGTCGCTGTTTTCCTCGGTCGTCGACCGGGACGCCGTCGATCGTCGCGTGCGGCTCGACACGGTGATCCACGACCGCGACCGGCCGGCCTTTGCCGCCGCATTCGAGAAGGCGCGGCTACGGCAGGCGGATATCGAGCCGATCGACACCGTGTTGCCTGGCAATGAGGAGCGGCATATCCGCTTCTACGTCAACGCCGTCGCCGACGGTACCGGCGGCGAGGGGGCCGAGGAATCGGCCATCGTCTACGCTGTCGAGACGACCGAGCAGAAGGCGCTCGAAGGGCAGATGGCGCAAAGCCAGAAGATGCAGGCGGTCGGCCAGCTCGCCGGCGGCATAGCCCACGACTTCAACAACGTACTGACCGCCATCATCATGGCTTCAGACCTGCTTTTGACCAATCATCGGCCTTCGGACCCGTCCTTCCCCGACATCATGAACATTAAGCAGAACGCCAACCGGGCTGCTTCGCTGGTCAGGCAATTGCTGGCCTTCTCGCGCAAGCAGACATTGCGGCCGGAAGTGCTGAACCTCACGGACGTCCTCGCCGATCTCAGGATGCTGCTAGCCCGCCTTGTCGGCAACGACATCAAGCTCAAGATCGACCATGGTCGCGACCTGTGGCCGGTCAAGGTCGACATCGGCCAGTTCGAGCAGGTGGTGGTCAATCTGGCGGTCAATGCGCGCGACGCGATGCCCGCGGGCGGCGATCTCACGGTGCGTACCCGCAACGTCACCGCCGAGGAGTGCAAGACCTTCCCTTACCGTGAACTCACCGCGGCCGACTATGTCGTGGTCGAAGTCGAGGACACCGGCAGCGGCATCGCGCCCGATGTGCTGAAGAAGATCTTCGAACCGTTCTTCACCACCAAGGAAGTCGGCAAGGGCACGGGCCTCGGCCTGTCCATGGTCTATGGCATCATCAAGCAGACCGGCGGCTTCATTTTCTGTGATTCAGAGGTCGGCAAGGGGTCTACCTTCCGCATCTTCCTGCCGCGTCACATTGCTGAAGCGAAAAAGGCGGCCGAACCCGGCGAGACGCCGGCCGCCGCGCCGGTCAAAGCCGCCGACAACGCCAAGGATCTGTCCGGATCCGCCACCGTGCTGCTGGTCGAGGACGAGGATGCCGTGCGCATGGGCGGCGTGCGGGCGCTGACCTCGCGCGGCTACACCGTTCACGAGGCGTCCTCGGGCGTCGAGGCGCTGGAAGTTTTCGAGGCGCTTGGCGGCAAGGTCGACATCGTCGTATCCGACGTGGTGATGCCGGAAATGGACGGTCCGACCCTGCTTGGCGAACTGCGAAAGCGTCAGCCGGACATCAAGTTCGTCTTCGTCTCCGGCTATGCCGAGGATGCATTCGCCAGGAACCTGCCGGCGGAAGCGCATTTCGGCTTCCTGCCGAAGCCGTTCTCGCTCAAGCAATTGGCGACGGTCGTCAAGGACATGCTCGAATCCTGAAGCAAGCTCCCGCAAGCCGATCGGAAGGAACGGTCCAACGCCTGCATGCGGCGATGAACCGTTCTGGATATGCTGATCAGGCCGCTTCCCGCTTCAAGGCCATCTGTTCATCCCTATCAGGCCGGTGGCCGCGCAAATAGAGCGCGCATGTCGTGCGCAGCATCGACGCGAAATTAGGGATAGCGCCATTGATCTCGATGGCTTCATCGTACAGCTTCGAGATGAATTTGGGTGTCGTCAGGCCCTGACTGTCGGCGATTTCATCCAGCAGGGCCCAGAATGTCGCCTCCAGCTGGATACTTGTTGAATGTCCGTCGATACGGATCGACCGGTTGATCTGGCGGTAGCCTTCCGGATCCTGTGCGGCAAAGACTCTGCACATCGTTTTCTCCCGTTTTGTTGGTTTTGGGCTCCGACGGACATGTCGGCGCCTATAAGCACTGCCTGCGGCATCATCTTCGGCCGGTCGGACTGACACGGCAATCAGACTTTCGTCCTTAGAGCCGTTCAGGACTTCACGGAATCGCTGAACGGCTCTAACTCTTTGTTTTTAAGCAATTCCGGACGGAAAACCGTTTCACACTTTTCCTGGAATTGCTCCAGACGCGGTGACACTACCCGTTTTTCGATCTCATGCGTGGTAATCGGCTGCCACCACCTTTCCCAGTCAAAGCGCATAATCGCCTTCGAAGCATGAACGCTGCGGAGTTTGATTTGGCGAAGGCGATCCACACCATGATCCGGGTTCTCGACGAAGCCCGGTCCATCGATTTCTACACCAGGGCGTTCGGGCTGGAGGTCGCCCAGCGGCTGGATTTCGAGACCTTCACGCTGCTCTATCTCAGCAATGTCGACGCGCCGTTCGAGGTTGAGTTGACCGTCAACAAGGGCAGGCAGGAGCCTTATGCGCTCGGCGACGGCTACGGCCACCTTGCGGTTTCGGTCGCCGATCTCGATAGCGAGCACGACCGGCTCGGCGCTCTCGGCCTCAACCCGAAAAAGATCGTCGAGTTCAACCGCGACGGTTCCCTCATCGCCCGTTTCTTCTTCATCGAGGATCCCGACGGTTACAAGATCGAGGTCCTGCAGCGGGGAGGACGCTTCCTATAGGGACCACCGGCCGCGCGGGCCGGCGCGGCGCCAGCAACGGCACTCTTTCGGGTGCGAACAGCAAGCAGGGAGGAAAACATGGTCACAATCTACGAGCGGAAGCCCCATGAGAGCAGGAATGGGCTCTCGCGGCGCGAGCTTCTCAAACGCGGCGGCGTCGGTGCGCTGCTTGTCATCTCCGGCAGTGCCGTCATCAGTCCGGAACATGCCTGGGGACTGGAGACGGCGGCGCTGAAGCCTGAAACCATGGCGACGCTGATCCAGGTGGCCCGCGACACCTATCCGCACGACCAGGTGCCGGACAAATACTATGCCGTCGCCGTCAAGGGGCACGACGAGATGGCCGCCAAGGATCCAGCCCACAAGGATCTTATCGAGAAGGGCATTGCCGAACTCGACAAGAAGGCCGGGGCCGGGGGCTATCGCGGACTTGGCTGGGAAGAGCAGCGCGTCACGCTGCTGAAGGATATCGAGAACTCGTCCTTCTTCCAGACGGTTCGCGGCGGCCTCGTCGTCAGTCTCTACAACCAGAAGGAGCTCTGGCCGATCTTCGGGTACGAGGGCGAGTCCTACTCCAAGGGCGGCTACATCGCGCGCGGCTTCAACGACATCGAGTGGCTCTGAGCCGCTCTGTTTTCACCGTTATTGACCGACTTCATGGGAGGAAACCATGGCAGCACCATTTGATCTGAAAAACGACGACGTCGTCGTCATTGTCGGCTCGGGCGCCGGCGGCGGCACGCTCGGCAACGAACTCGCACAGAAGGGCATCGATGTCGTCATCCTCGAGGCGGGCGCGCGTCACGAGTACGAAGACTTCATCAACGACGAGTGGGACTCCTTTGCCCAGCTCGCCTGGAAGGACAAGCGCACCACGTCAGGTGACTGGCGCGTGGCCAAGGATTTCCCGAACCTGCCGGCCTGGATCGTCAAGTCGGTGGGCGGCTCAACCACGCATTGGGCGGGTGCGTCGCTGCGCTTCCAGGAACATGAGTTCAAGACGCTTTCCACTTACGGCAAGCTGGAAGGCGCTAATCTTCTGGACTGGCCCGTCACCCTGGCCGAGATGGAGCCCTACTATGCCAAGGCCGAAGCCAAGATGGGCGTGACCGGCACCAACAACTGGCCGCGCCTGCCCGGCAACAACAACTTCAAGGTTCTGAAGGCCGGCGCCGACAAGCTGGGTTACAAGGAATGCCATACCGGCAACATGGCCATCAATTCGGTCGAGCGTGACGACCGCAACTCCTGCCAGCAGACGGGTTTCTGCTTCCAGGGCTGCAAATGGGGCGCCAAATGGTCGACCCTCTACACCGAAATCCCCAAGGGCGAGGCGACAGGCCATCTAGAGGTCCGGCCGAATGCCATGGTGATCAAGATCAACCATGACGCCTCGGGCAAGGTCACTGGCGTTGTCTACGCCGACAAGGACGGCAAGCTGCAGGAGCAGAAGGCCCGCATCGTCGCCGTTGCGGGAAACTCCATCGAGAGCCCGCGCCTGCTGCTTAACTCCGAGTCGAGCAAATTCCCGCATGGCCTCGCCAATTCGTCCGGGCAGGTCGGCAAGAACTACATGCGCCACACCACGGGCTCGGTCTACGCCATCTTCGACAAGCCGGTGCACATGTATCGCGGCACCACGATGGCCGGCATCATCCGCGACGAGGCGCGGCACGATCCCTCTCGCGGCTTCGTCGGAGGCTATGAGTTCGAGACGCTCTCGCTGGGTCTGCCCTTCATGGCAGCATTTCTCAACCCTGGCGGTTGGGGCCGTTCCTTCACCACCGCGCTTGATCGCTATGACCACATGGCCGGCTTGTGGATCGTTGGCGAGGACATGCCGCGCGAGGAGAATCGCATCACGCTGCACAAGGATGAAAAGGACGAGCACGGCATGCCGATCGCCGACGTGCATTTCGATGACCATCCCAACGACACGGCCATGCGCAACCATGCCTACAAGCAGGCGACGGCTCTCTATGACGCCGTCGGCGCGACGCGCAGCTTCCCGACACCGCCCTATCCCTCGACCCATAATCTCGGCACCAATCGGATGAGCGAGAAGGCGGAAGACGGCGTCGTCAACAAGCACGGCCAGGCGCACGACATCAAGAACCTGTTCGTGTCGGACGGCAGCCAGTTCACGACCGGCGCCGCCGAGAACCCGACGCTGACCATCGTGTCGCTGGCGATCCGCCAGGCCGACTACATCGCCGCGCAGATGTCGGCAAAGACGATCTGACCTCCCGACTGCCTGCTGGCGCGGGACCCGGCCGGGTTCCGCGCCTTTTTTCTGCCTGATGTCATGCCCCGACCGGCTGTCTGTCCTTGCGGCGGATGGCGACGACGGAGGGTCTTGGCGGCTGGCCGTCCTTGAAATCGGGCCAGAGGGACTGGGCCTTGTCGAGCGTTTCGGCGTCTTCGGAAGGATGCTGGACGGACAGGAACAGCGTGGTGCCGTCCGGCGTGAAGCACGGGCCGGTCGCCTCCGCGCCATGCGGGCAGGTGAACAGGAGCTTCGGCAAGCCGCGCGCCGGGCCTTCGGTGTCGACACCATAGACCCCGTCGGGCAGGTCGAAGTCATTGGCGCCGTCGGTCGCCACCCAAAGCCGCCCGGCCGGATCGAAGGTGATGTTGTCGGGGCAGACGAACCAGCCATTGTCAGACGTTTCGGGATGGAAGGTGGCGCCGACCTTGGCATCCCTGGGGTTGCCGCAGAGGACAAAAAGATCCCAGGCGTATATGTCGGCGGTGTGGTCGGCATCCGCGCCGCGGCCGCCGGGCGGTATCAACTCGACGATATGGCCCCACAGATTTTCGGGGCGGGTGTTGGCCGGATTGACCTTTGATTCGTCACGCTTCTTGTTCTTGGTCATGACCGCGTAGACCCGCCCGGTAACAGGATTGGTCTCGATGTCCTCCGGCCGGTCCATCGGGGTCGCACCGAGCGCATCCGCCGCCAGCCGCGTCTTCAGCAGCACCTCGGCCTGGTCGGCAAAGCCGGTCTCGGCGGTGAGCTTGCCCTGCCCATGGACGAGCGGCAGCCAGGTCATCGAGCCATCGGCGTCGTAGCGGGCGACCGAGAGCACGCCGTCGTCCAGAAGGCCTTTGCCGGACGCCGGGTTTGCCTTGTCGTAGGCCTTGTTCGAGACGTAGCGGTACATGTACTCGAAATAGTCGTCGTCGCCCATGTAGACGACGATGCGGCCATCCTTGTTGAGCACGACCGTCGAGGCCTCATGCGACATGCGGCCAAGCGCGGTGCGCTTCACCGGCTTTGACGCGGGATCGTAAGGATCGATCTCCACCACCCAGTCGAAGCGGTTCGGCTCGTTCGGTTCCTTGTCGATGTTGAAGCGGTCATGGAAGCGGCCTCGGCCGTAGATGTCGGAGCCGTCGAAGCCATAGCGGTCGAGAATATCCGTTGTCGGCGCTTTCTTGGGATCGCCGCCGAACAGATCCGACACGCCTTCCTCGCAGGTCAGCACAGTGCCCCACGGCGTGACGCCGCCGCTGCAATTGTAGCTCGTGCCGAGCACTTTCGTGCCGGTCGCATCGGCCGAGGTCTTCATCAGCGCATGGCCGGCGACCGGCCCGGACACCGTCATTGCCGTGCTGGCGGTGATGCGGCGGTTGAGCGGGCTGTCCTCGATGGCGGACCATTTGCCGTCCTTGAGCATCACCTCGACGATCGAATGCCCCATCGCCGCCAGGCCGAGATCGACCTGTTCCTTGCTCATGGCCTTGCCGGCGCCATCTTCGGTCATGCCCGCGAACATCACGTTGGGCGAGATGTACTCGTTGTTGACGCAGAGCAGGCCGTGGTCGGAGTTCACCGAGCCCTTGGGCAGCGGCATGAAGGCGATGTAATCGCAATTATAGCCAAAACGCTTCTGCTGTTCGTCGGCCGTGATGGTGTTGGCGTCGAACTCCGTCAAGCCGGCGACCAGCGGGTCGCCCCAGCGCGCGACGACGGTGGTTTCATAGCCTTCGGCGGCGGCATGGGTCTTGTCGTAGACCCGTTTCAGTTCCGGGAAGCCGAGCGTGGAAAGCGCTGCCGCGGCATGTGTTTCGCCGGCAAACAAGGAGCCGACAAAGCCGCCGCCGGCGGCCAGCGCCCCGGTCGCCAGGCCGCCTCTGAGGATATCGCGGCGGGAGGCCCTGGCGGCGATGACATCGCGGATGACGGGGGAGGGTGAAGACGGGGAAGTGGCCATGATATCTGCCTCTCGGGGTGGATGTTGACGGCGCACCGCTGCCTAGTCCGCTTCGGCAACATCCGAATGACAACGGTGCCGTCGGCCGGACGCGTGGCGGCCAGGCGAAGTCCGAGGGGCTGGGGGTTTCAGTTCTTTGTACAGGTCGAGGCGGTGAAGGCGCCGTCGGGCTGTTTCATGATGATATCGAAGGATGGCGGGCTCTCGCCGTCCAGCGTCGCCTGGGTCAGCGAGATCGTGTTGCCGCCCGTCGTGTAGCCGCCCACGGGCCCAAGCCAGGAAATCACGCCGTTCGCATCCATCTGGTAATTGTAGGCCTGTTGCGACCTGCCGAAAGTGATCGGCCCGCTGTAGACATTGCCTTTGATGGTGATCTCGCCGAGATCGATGAACATGCCCAGCAGATAGACCTCGCAGTGATACGTGCCGTCCGGCATCTTGCCGTCGCCGAAGTCGGCCCGAGCGGGGCCTATCGTCGTCGCCAGGAGCAGAAGGCCGATGGAAATGCGGGAAATCAGGGATGCCATGGTGTTGCTCGTTTGAAGCGTGAGCTTGCCCCATTTCCGTTCCGCGCCGCAATACGCTGGGCTCCCAGCCGAGACTGCAGGATAAAATATAGGCACTGACCGAATTTGGGCAAAAATTAGGCAAAGGCTTTGTGCGCTGCGCAAATTTCTCTCAACTAAATCTTAACCAGGCCGCCCCGGCCTTGCCTGTGATGTCAGGATAACGGTCTGATAACATTCGATTATTAGCTGGTTGTCGACACTCTCATGACGGTTGGCACGCGGGTTGCATTGCGTTGTTGCGGTGCAATCAACCAGCTTGGGAGTTTTCCGTATGAGGGGTAATTTCTCGACAATAACAAAAATGGTCTCGGCGAGCGTGGTTGCCGCCGGTCTGATGATGTCAGCGCCCGCAAGGGCGGCCGACGATACGATCAAGGTCGGCATTCTTCATTCGCTGTCGGGGACCATGGCGATTTCGGAGACGACGCTGAAGGATGCCATGCTGATGCTCATCGACGAGCAGAACGCAAAGGGCGGACTGCTCGGCAAGAAGCTTGAGGCCGTCGTGGTCGATCCGGCCTCGAACTGGCCGCTGTTCGCCGAAAAGGCGCGCGAGCTGATTTCCAAGGATCACGTCGCTGCGGTGTTCGGCTGCTGGACCTCGGTATCGCGCAAATCGGTTCTGCCGGTGTTCTCGGAACTCGACAACATTCTTTTCTACCCCGTCCAGTATGAGGGCGAGGAGAGCGAGCGAAACGTCTTCTACACCGGTGCTGCTCCGAACCAACAGGCCATCCCCGCCGTCGACTATCTGATGAGCAAGGACGGCGGCTCGGTGAAGCGTTGGGTGCTGGAAGGCACCGACTATGTTTATCCGCGCACCACCAACAAGATCCTCGAAGCCTACCTCAAGTCGAAGGGCGTGCCGGCCGAGGACATCATGGTCAACTATACGCCGTTCGGCTTCTCCGACTGGCAGACCGAGGTCTCGGCGATCAAGAAGTTCGGTTCGGCCGGCAAGAAGACCGCCGTCGTCTCGACAGTCAACGGTGATGCCAACGTGCCGTTCTACAAGGAGCTCGGCAACCAGGGCATCAAGGCCGAGGACATCCCGGTCATGGCCTTTTCCGTTGGTGAGGAAGAGCTTGCCGGTCTCGACACCAAGCCGCTGGTCGGCCATCTCGCCGCCTGGAACTATTTTGAGAGCGTCAACACGCCGGAGAACAAGAAGTTCATCGCCGACTGGCACAAGTTCATCAAGAACAACAAGCGCACCACCAACGACCCGATGGAAGCCCACTATATCGGCTTCAACATGTGGGTGAAGGCGGTTGAAAAGGCCGGGACCACCGATCCGGACAAGGTCATCGATGCCATGATCGGCGTTTCGGTGCCGAACCTGACCGGCGGCTATGCGACGATGATGCCGAACCACCACATCACCAAGCCGGTGCTGATCGGCGAAATCCAGGCCAACGGACAGTTCCAGACGGTATCGAAGACGCCAGGCCTGGTTATGGGCGACGAATGGTCCGACTACCTGCCCGATTCCAAGGACCTGATTTCCGATTGGCGCGCGCCGCTCAGCTGCGGCAACTTCAACGTCAAAACCGGCAAGTGCGGCGGCAAGGGCACAAACTGATCCTCCCCGGGCTGGACCTCCGGTCCATCCCAAGACCGCGTGCGTCCGGACGGCTACCTCCACCGTCCGGACGCCCATTCAACGTTCTAAGGGTCACCAAAAACCGATGAAGATTTTCCATGCGATGGGACTGACGCTCTTGCTCATACTGGCGACGCTGTCGTCTTCGGGCGCTGCGGAAGCCGATCTGCGTGCCATTATCGCAAAGTTCGCCACCGTAACGGATTTTTCCCAGACGGGAGCTGTCGTTCAAGAGTTGGCAGCCACGAGCGATCGGGCTGTCGAACGGCCGCTCGCTGCATTGGCAGACGGCAATCTCTACATTCGCATGGCCGACTCGATGGTATTTATCGGCAAGGAAGGCGATGAAAACGTCCAGCTTTTCGACCCGCTGAGCGGCGAAGCAGCCGGCGAGGCTTCACCGGACGACTTAACCCAGATCGGCGTCAACAACACCTTGCGCCGCACCATCCGCGATGCATTGGGCACGTTGACGCTTGGCTCCAAGGATCCGACAGTCCGCATCGCCGCCGCCGATACCATGTTCAAAACTCCCGATGCCGCCAACATCCAGCCGCTCGATGTAGCGATCGCCGGTGAGACTGTGGCGAGCGTCAAGGCTCTTCTGGAACAGGCGCGTGCGGCTTCGATACTGGTTTCAGACCAGCCCTATGCGGACAAGCTCGCAGCAATCGCAGTGATCGGTGCGCGTGGCGACCGCAACGCGGTGTCGCTCCTCACCTTTGTCGAGGCCAACGCCTCTGGAGACGTGAAGGAAGCGGCCACGGCTGCAATCGCCAGCATCAATTCGACGCTTGCCATCTGGGATGCCGGTCAGAACATCTGGTACGGCATCTCGCTGGGCTCGGTGCTGCTGCTGGCCGCGATCGGACTGGCCATCACCTTCGGCGTCATGGGCGTCATCAACATGGCGCATGGCGAAATGGTTATGCTTGGCGCCTACACGACGTTTGTCGTTCAGCAGGTGATCCGCACATCCTTCCCTGGCCTTTTCGACTGGTCGCTGATCATCGCCCTGCCTTTGGCCTTCCTGGTCGCGGCCTTTGTCGGCCTCGTCATCGAGCGCGGCATCATCCGCTTTCTCTATGGGCGGCCGCTCGAGACGCTCTTGGCGACATGGGGTGTCTCGCTGATCCTGCAGCAGGCGGTGCGCTCGATCTTCGGGCCGACCAACCAGGAGGTCGGCAATCCCTCCTGGATGTCGGGTTCGTTCGCTATCGGCCAGCTTGCCATTACCTGGAACCGGCTCTGGATCCTGGTTTTCGCGCTCACCGTCTTCGCGGTACTGCTTTACCTGATGAAGCGTACCTCCTGGGGCCTGCGGATGCGCGCCGTCACTGCCAACCGGCGCATGGCGGCTTCGATGGGCATCAGGACGCCATGGGTCGACGCGTTGACCTTCGCGCTCGGTTCCGGGATTGCCGGCATTGCCGGGGTCGCGCTCAGCCAGATCGACAATGTGTCGCCCAATCTCGGCCGCGGTTACATCATCGACAGTTTCATGGTCGTCGTCTTCGGTGGCGTCGGCAATCTGTGGGGCACGCTGGTCGGCGCTTTTTCGCTGGGCATCGTCAACAAATTTCTCGAGCCCTATGCCGGCGCCGTGCTCGGCAAGATCGTCGTGCTGGTGCTGATCATCCTGTTCATCCAGAAGCGCCCGCGCGGCCTGTTCGCGCTCAAGGGCAGGGCGGTGGAAGCATGATCACGGGACGCTTCTTCGCCCCTGGCGCTGACCGCCGCATCGCGATCACCATCTTCGTCCTGTTGGCGGCGGCCATCATCGTGCCGCTGCTCAATCTCGCTGTTTCTCCAGCAAGCGCTTTCTATATCCCGCCCTATATGGTGGCGCTGACCGGCAAGTACCTCTGCTATGCCTTGCTGGCGTTGTCGCTCGACCTGGTGTGGGGCTATTGCGGTATCCTATCGCTCGGGCACGGCGCGTTCTTCGCGCTCGGCGGCTACGCGATGGGCATGTATCTGATGCGCCAGATCGGCTCGCGCGGCGTCTATGGCAATCCGGTCCTGCCCGATTTCATGGTGTTCCTGAACTACAAGGAACTGCCCTGGTTTTGGCATGGCTTCGACCATTTCTGGTTCGCTGCGCTGATGGTGCTGGCGGTGCCCGGCCTGCTCGCCTTCGTCTTCGGCTGGTTCGCCTTCCGTAGTCGCGTTACCGGCGTCTATCTCTCCATCATCACCCAGGCTATGACCTATGCGTTGCTGCTCGCCTTCTTCCGCAATGACATGGGATTCGGCGGCAACAACGGCCTGACCGATTTCAAGGACATTCTCGGCTTCAACGTCCAGGCCGACGCGACGCGCTCGGCGCTGTTCGCTGCGAGCGCCGTTACGCTGGCCCTTGCCGTCTTCGTCACCTGGGCGATCGTCGGCTCCAAATACGGCAAGCTGCTGATGGCCGTGCGTGACGCCGAAAGCCGTACGCGCTTCCTCGGATGGCGGGCCGAAAATGTGAAGCTCTTCGCCTTCACAGTCTCGGCCGTGATGGCCGGCATCGCCGGCGCGCTCTACGTGCCGCAGGTCGGCATCATCAATCCGGGCGAGTTCGAACCGTCCAATTCGATCGAGGTGGTGATCTGGGCGGCGGTCGGCGGGCGCGGCACCATTGTCGGGCCGATCATCGGCGCTTTGTTGGTCAATGCCGGCAAGTCCTGGTTCACCGGCGTGTTGCCCGAACTCTGGCTGTTCGCGCTGGGTGGCCTGTTCGTCGCCGTCACGCTGCTGCTGCCAAAAGGCATCGTCGGCATGTGGGACAGCTGGCGCGGCAATGCCGGAACTCCGCGTGCGGTCCCTTTGGCTGACAAAGCCCACACCGGGGCCGGACTGGTGTCCGCGACTTCGAAGCCGGCTCGTTCGCCGGCAAGAAATCCGGGCGAATGGTCCTGGTCCGACCCCGAACCGCAGGCGGCGGAGTAAGCGCCATGAGCAAATCCAACACCATCCTCTACCTCGACGGCGTCTCGGTTTCCTTCGACGGCTTTCGCGCCATCAACAATCTGTCCCTGGTGCTCGACAAGGGCGAGATGCGCGCCATCATCGGTCCCAACGGCGCCGGCAAGACGACGATGATGGATATCGTGACCGGCAAGACACGGCCTGATGAGGGCGAGGTCTTCTTCGATGGTCAGGTTGACCTGACCAGGCACGACGAGGCCGAGATCGCAATGATGGGCATCGGCCGCAAGTTCCAGAAGCCGACGGTCTTCGAGAGTCACAGCGTTGAGGACAATTTGATGCTGGCGCTCAAGGGACCGCGGTCGATCTTTCCGGCATTGTTCCATCGCCGCTTCGCCGCCGAGGCGCGGCGGATCGACGAGATCCTCGGTGTCATCCGGCTCGGCGACAAGCGCGGCGACCTGGCGGCCAGTCTCAGCCATGGCCAAAAGCAGTGGCTGGAGATCGGCATGCTGTTGGCGCAGGACCCGAAGCTGCTTCTGGTCGATGAGCCGGTCGCCGGCATGACCGACGCGGAAACCGAAGAGACCGCGCGCCTGCTCAGGGATATCGCGCGCGACCATTCGGTCATCGTCGTCGAACATGACATGCATTTCGTGCGCGAGCTCGGCGTCAAGGTGACCTGCCTGCACGAGGGCTCGGTGCTGTCGGAAGGCACGCTCGATTTCGTTTCAGCCGACGAGCGGGTCGTCGAAGTGTATCTGGGGAGATGAAATTGGTGTGGCGGGTGCAATTCCATCGCTTCGATCTGTCGCTTCTCCGGTTCTGGAGAAGACGCTGACATGCTCGAAGTTTCCAACGCCACGCTCCATTACGGCGCCGCCCAGGCGCTGCGCGGCGTTTCGCTGAAGGCCGGCGCCGGTAGGATCACCTGCGTGCTCGGCCGCAACGGTGTCGGCAAGACCAGTTTGATGAGATCGATCGTCGGCCATCACAGGCTGACGAGCGGAAGTGTTGCCTTCGAGGGGAAGGCGCTCGACCGGAGCGCGGCGTATGACCGCGCCCGGTCGGGCATCGCATTCGTACCGCAGGGCAGGGAGATATTTCCCTTGCTGAGCGTGCGCGAGAACCTGGAGACCGGCTTTGCGCCATTGAAACGCGCGGACCGCACCATACCCGCGCATGTCTTCGAACTTTTTCCCGTGCTGAAGCAGATGCTTGGCCGCCGTGGCGGCGACCTGTCGGGCGGCCAGCAGCAGCAGCTCGCCATCGGGCGCGCTCTGGTGATGCGGCCGAAACTGCTGGTGCTCGACGAGCCGACGGAAGGCATCCAACCGTCGATCATCAAGGACATCGGCCGCGCCATACGCTACCTGCGCGACCAGGCCGGCATCGCCGTGCTTCTGGTCGAGCAATATCTCGATTTCTGTCGCGAACTTGCCGACGAGGTCAACATCATGGACCGTGGCCAGATCGTGCATACCGGCCCGGCGCATGATTTAGACAGGGCTGATATTCGCAAGTTCCTGACGGTCTAGAATCGGTCCTCGACTTCGGACTGGCCCCGATGTCCTTGGCAAGTCCAATATTTCTCCCGCCCGATCAACCGCGTACCTAGCCAACCAACTGTCGCATGCTAGTCTTTTCTTGGCTTTGTGAGTCGGCCGCTTCCGTATCAGTCTGGTTCGTCGCAGATCGAGGGGCGCGCGAGTGTCGGGCAAGGCCCACGCAAGCAAGCATTCCTAGCTTACCTCCTGCGATCGCTGTCGTTCAACGCGTTTGGGCACACAGGCTAAGGGACGGCCATGGAACGTTACGTCGAGGACTACCAGAAGAGGCGGCTGACGGACCGCGTCGACATCATCACCGCCATCAACATCCTGAGGTCCCAGGGCTGCGAGTACGATGATCTGATCGAGGAGATCACCAAGGTGTTTTACGTCGACCTCGACACCTTCAATGAAATCGTGATGGCGGCATAGGAGCCGCTTCTGCTCGCCGGCGCCTGCCTAGCTTGCGCGCCGGAACGCGGACGCAGTGACGCGGTTACGGCCACCTCGCTTGGCGACATAGAGGGCCTTGTCGGCGGCGCTGAGCACCTTGTCGAAGCTGAGCCCTTCCTTGGTGCCGAAGGCAAAACCGGCGCTGACGGTGCATGTCAGGGCACCCATCTCCGTGTCGATCCGGCGCGTCGCGAAAGCGACGCGGATGCGTTCGGCTGCTTCCTCCACCGTTTCGGGCAAGGTTCGCTTCAACACCAGCGCGAATTCCTCTCCGCCCATGCGGGCGGCAACGTCGGTCTGGCGAAGATTGCCAACGAGTTCCCTGGCGAAAACCCTCAGCACCTCGTCGCCTGCCGCGTGGCCAAATTCGTCATTGATGGCTTTGAAATTGTCGAGGTCGAACACGATCACCGCGGTGAACGCGCCGACCGGGACATGGCCATGCATGTCGAACAGCGCGCGCCGGTTCAAGAGGCCGGTCAAGGGATCGGTCAAGGCGTTGCGCCGGTGATGCCTGGCCAGGCGTCCCTGGTTAAGGGCAAGCGACAAGGCGCCGATGCCTGTCATGCTGGCGATGACGACGATGAGGCTCAATTCTTCGGCCCAGTTGCTCGGCGCGTGCCCCAGGACCAGCTTTCCATCCCAGGCAAGAACCATGGCGCAAAGGGCAAAGGAGGTCGCCGTGGCCGAATAGAGCGCGGTGATGCCGATCGTCAGGGCAGGGGCCTCGTCGCGGCCTCGCCAGTATTCGAACGCCGTCGCGAAAAGCAGCAAGGCCGCAAACGAATTCTCGAACATGAACCCCAGGCCGTCATAGCCCAGCGCCATGGGCGGCAGCGTCACCGCCAGCGAGATGCAGCCGAACAGTGTTCGCTTCATGGGGGAACCGCCGGTCCTGTACTGGTAGGCGGCCCCCAGCATCGCTGAAAAGCCGATCAACAGCAGCGCCAGCGTGGCAATGCCGAGCAAGCGCCCGGGCATGTCGATATAGGCGTCATAAACGAAGATATCGCCGACCACGAACAACAGGCTGGTTGCCCACGTCAGCAGGAAACGTTCCGAACGGGCGGTCAACCACATGCCGAACAATGTCAGGCTGAGGCAGGCGGCGGAAAAACCGACAGCCAGCAGAAGTGAAGTGTAGTCGAGCGACATGCCCCTCTTTCCCTGCCGGCGGCGGTTCCAGCTCTGCGGCTTGGCGTCTCTGCATTCTTGCAGAAGGAAGTGTCGATAAGGTTACGATCGCAGCGAAGATGCCACGAATAAGGTCTGCGCTACGCGCAAAACGCGTATGCGGTACACTTATAACGTGTAGCCCGATCTCGACCGTGAATTTGTCAGCCGGCCGTTCGCTTCATCAGCGCCATTGCCCCGAAAGGCGCGCGTACCTTGCCTTCGGTGATGAAATAGACGAACACGTCACGCGGCTGGACCGGCGCGTCGGTGGCGGGGTCGGCACGGCGCAAATCGGCTGGCTGCTTGCCCTCCGCCCAGATTTTCGCCCGCGCCGCCCATTCGTCGAGACCCTTCGGCGTGTAGCAATCCGGGTTGTCGTCGCTGCCGGTCTGCAGCCGCGCATAGACGAAGTCGCCGGTGACGTCGGCGATATCGGGGTACTTGGCATGGTCGGCGTAGACGATCGCCGCCCTGTATTTGCGGGCAAGTGCTGCGAATTCCGGCACGATGAAGCTGTCGTTGCGCACTTCGAGCGCATGGCGAAGGGCTACGCCATCCTGCTTTTCCGGCAGGAGCTTGAGGAAAGCCTCGAAATCATCCGGATCGAATTTCTTGGTCGGCGCGAACTGCCAGAGAATCGGCCCGAGCTTCTCGCCGAGCGCGGCGACGCCGGAACCGAGGAAACGCATCATCGATTCACCGGCTTCGCCCAGCACACGGCGGTTGGTGACGAAGCGGTTGCCTTTCAGCGAGTAGACAAAACCGTCCGGCGCCTCACTGGCCCATTTGACGAAAGTCGGCTCCTTGAAGGAGGAATAGTAAGTGCCGTTGACCTCGATGCTCGGCACCTGCCGGCTTGCATATTGCAACTGCTTGGCCTTCGACAATTTGTCCGGATAGAAGGACGTATCCCAGGGCTCGAAAGTCCAGCCGCCCATGCCCGAGCGGATTGTTCCCGATTTGCTCATTGTCGTCCTCCCAGGTTCAAACGTTCTGGCCAAGTAGGAAATCAGGCCGCGCTCAGAAAGATCAGTCCGTCATGGCTCCGCCGACCGGTTTTGCCATGTCGACGAGTACCCATCCTGGCCGGTAGGGATTGGGCCGGCGACCCGTTTCGCGATAACCGTAAGCTAGATAGAGCGCGATGTTCCGTTCCATTTTCGCATTGGTGTAGAGCCGTATCTCCGGCAGGCTCCACGAACCCGTCCGCTCGTCGGCGTGTTTCAGCAATGCGATACCGAACCCCTTGCCCTGAAAGGCGGGCGACACCGCGACGGAGAAGATCATCGCGTGGTCCTGATGCCGTTCCAGCGTGAGCACTCCGGCAAGTTCGCCGCCGCTCTCGAGCAGCCAGACCTCGCCGTTGGCGATGCGCGGCGCATAGTCCTCGGTCACCGGGATCGGCGGCGCGTCGAGTACGGCGCTATAGGGAGCGTAGGCTGCTTCCGTCAGCGCGACGATCGCGGCGAGATCTTCGGAGTGGGCAAGCCTCATGATTGATCCATTCCAGCGGCAGCGGCGATCACCTTCTTCATGCCGGCAACCATCGCCTCGACCGCGGCGCGGCTGGCTTCGCCCAGGCCATGGCGCTCGGCGATCCAGCGCGGATCATTGTAGGACAGCCAGATCTTGCCATCTTCATCCTCCCAGGCCAGCGCCTTCACCGGCAGGTCGATGCCGGCAAGTTGCCTGTCCTGCATCAGTGGTGTGCCACCTCTGGGGTTGCCGAAAACCAGCAACTCGGTCGGCCGCAGCGAGGCGCCGACATCGCGTGCGCCGGCGGCATGATCGATGCGTGCGAAGACGAGCAGGCCCGCGCGCTTGACCACCTCGGCCAGACGATCGATGGTCTCGGTCACAGCGAACCGGCTTTCGACGGAGACGAGGCCGTTGTTTTCCGTCACTCCGTCACTTCCTTCAGGGCGAGGACGATGACAGAAAGACGAGCGTTCGGAACGGCCTTTAACACTGTATTCTGCCAAAGCCGGGGAGCATCAAATCGCTCCGAATTCACGGCGGATAGTCGCGAGCACATCGCCAAAAACCTCGGAAATATGGCCTCGTTTAAAGCGAATTTGTTGTATTCCATCGAAATTGGAAGCGAGTTCAACCCCTTGCTCAACAACCATTATCGCACGATCGAAGCCTAAACGACCTTGGAAGAGTCCGCATTCGTGAATAACATTCTGCCGGGCTCTAATTCCGCTCTCAGTTTTGTCTTCTCCGGTAAGAACAAGCATAGCCAAAGACGTCTCCCCGGCCATACTGTCCAAAATGTCTCGAATTGTATGCCCAGATCGAGCGCCGGTCTCATATGCAACTACGCTTATGCCGTGCTTGTCTTGTAGATGGTTTTTTATTTTTTCCCACTGAGGGCTGCGGCCATGCCCTATGAAAATGTTTAGATTTTTCTTCGATATTTCCTCTGAAAGAACAGTCTTTTCGGAAGCATCGGCATCGGAAAAGATGGATAGAATTGATTCTATTATCGGTCTTGATTCCGCAAAAACGCTTATTTCCGTTTGACCTAGAATAAACTGTAGCTGTAATTCAAATTTCCTTTCATGATCCTTTAGTAATTCTACTCTAATAATGCAGCTTCCGGTTGTGTTTTGTCGATATAGGTCAAAAAACTCTTCAAGATTGTCAAATCTCCATCGTTCATTTTTATTCTTTACAGATAGAGTAGAAAATTTTGTCGTAATTCCTTTTCCGCCTTCAGTGCCGAGTTTATCAATGGCAGTGCGAATAAGCTTGGGGCTAAACTTCACATTGCCAAAATTTACTTCTTTTTCCATCAAAACTGCCCTGATCGGACGATACTAGAGGGTGAATGGCCGCTGAGCCAATCTAGGCATATGCCAAATGCCATCACTCAGCCGCTTCGCGCTTGCCTCCGGGGCGTCGCTCCAGCAATTCCTTGAGGAACTGGCCGGTGTAGCTGCGCTTCTCGCGCACAATCGCTTCCGGCGTGCCCGAGGCAACCAGTTCGCCGCCGCCGTCGCCGCCTTCAGGACCAAGATCGAGCACCCAGTCGGCGGTCTTGATCACTTCGAGATTGTGCTCGATGACCACCACCGTATTGCCCTGGTCGACCAGTTCATGCAGCACTTCCAACAGCTTGGCGACGTCGTGGAAATGCAGGCCGGTGGTCGGCTCGTCGAGGATGTAGAGCGTCTTGCCGGTCGCCTTGCGCGACAGTTCCTTGGCGAGCTTGATGCGCTGCGCTTCACCGCCCGAAAGCGTCGTCGCCTGCTGGCCGATATGGATGTAGCCGAGGCCGACCTGTTTCAGCGTGTCGAGCTTGTCGCGCACGCCGGGCACCGCGGCGAAGAATTCGACACCTTCCTCGACGGTCATGTCGAGCACGTCGGCGATCGACTTGCCTTTGAACAGCACGTCGAGCGTTTCTCTGTTATAGCGCTTGCCGTGGCAGACGTCGCAGGTGACGTAGACGTCGGGCAGGAAGTGCATCTCGATCTTGATGACACCGTCGCCCTGGCAGGCTTCGCAGCGGCCACCCTTGACGTTGAAGGAGAAGCGGCCCGGCTGGTAGCCGCGCGCCTTGGCTTCCGGCAAGCCGGCGAACCAGTCGCGGATCGGCGTGAAGGCGCCGGTATAGGTAGCGGGGTTCGAACGCGGCGTGCGTCCGATCGGCGACTGGTCGATGTCGATGACCTTGTCGAGGAATTCCAGTCCCTCGATGCGGTCATGCTCGGCCGGATGTTCGCGCGACCCCATGATGCGCCGCGACGCCGCCTTGAACAGCGTCTCGATCAGGAAGGTCGACTTGCCGCCGCCCGATACGCCGGTGACGGCGGTGAAGGTGCCGAGCGGAATCTCGGCCGTGACGTTCTTCAAATTGTTGCCGCGCGCGCCGACAACCTTCAGGCGCCGGCCCTTCTTGGCCTCGCGGCGCACGGCCGGCGTCGCCACTTCCAGTTCGCCCGACAGATATTTGCCGGTGATCGAATTGGGGTTGGCCATCACCTGCCGGGGCGTGCCCTGGGCGATGATCTCGCCGCCATGGATGCCGGCGGCCGGCCCCATGTCGACGACATAGTCGGCGTGCAGGATGGCGTCCTCGTCGTGCTCGACGACGATCACCGTGTTGCCGATGTCGCGCAGGTGCTTCAGCGTGTCGAGCAGCCGTGTGTTGTCGCGTTGATGCAGGCCGATCGACGGCTCGTCCAGCACGTAGAGCACGCCGGTGAGGCCGGAGCCGATCTGCGATGCGAGCCTGATGCGCTGGCTTTCGCCGCCGGACAGCGTGCCGGAATTGCGCGAAAGCGTGAGATAGTCGAGACCGACATCGTTGAGGAAGCGCAGCCTTTCGCGGATCTCCTTCAGCACGCGCACGGCGATCTCGTTCTGCTTGTCGTTGAGCTGCGCGGGCAGGTCGGTGAACCAGCGGTCGGCGTTGCGGATCGATTGTTCGGTGACCTCGCCGATATGCTTTCCGCCGATCTTCACAGCCAAGGCCTCGGGCTTCAGCCTGTAACCCTTGCAGACCGGGCAGGGCGTCGCTGACATGAAGCGCTCGATCTCCTCGCGCATCCAGGCGGACTCGGTTTCCTTCCAGCGCCGTTCGAGATTGGGAATCACGCCCTCGAAGGTCTTGGTCGTCTTGTAGGAGCGCAGCCCGTCATCGTACTGGAAGGTGATTTCGCGCTCGCCGGTGCCGCGCAGGATCGCTTCCTGGGCTGCGGCGGAAAGATCCTTGAACTTGTCGCCGAGCTTGAAATCATAGGCCTTGCCCAGCGCTTCGAGCGTCTGCGCATAGTAGGGCGAGGTCGATTTCGCCCAAGGGCTGACGGCGCCGTCGCGCAGCGAGACATTCTCGTCGGGGACGACGAGGTTGGCGTCGATGGCGCGCTGGCTGCCGAGGCCGTCGCAGGTGGGGCAGGCGCCGAACGGGTTGTTGAACGAGAACAGGCGCGGCTCGACCTCCGGAATGGTGAAGCCGGACACAGGGCAAGCGAATTTTTCCGAGAACAGGATGCGCTCATGCGTCTCGTTCTTCGATTTGTTGACCGAATCCTCGCCGGTCTGGCTTGCGTCGAGCGGCTTGTCGGCGAATTCGGCCACCGCAAGCCCGTCGGCGAGCTTCAGCGCGGTCTCGATCGAATCGGCCAGACGCGTGGCAAGATCGCCGCGCACGACGATGCGATCGACGACCACGTCGATGTCGTGCTTGTACTTCTTGTCCAGCGCCGGAACATCCGCGATTTCGTAGAAGATGCCGTCGACCTTGACGCGCTGAAAACCCTTCTTCTGCAGTTCGAGAAGTTCCTTGCGGTACTCGCCCTTGCGGCCGCGCACGATCGGCGCCAGCAGGAACAGGCGCGTGCCTTCCTCGATGGCCAGCACCCGGTCGACCATCTGGCTGACCGTCTGGCTCTCGATCGGCAGGCCGGTGGCCGGCGAATAGGGCACGCCGACGCGCGCGAAGAGCAGGCGCATGTAGTCGTAGATCTCGGTGACGGTGCCGACCGTCGAGCGCGGGTTCTTGGATGTCGTCTTCTGTTCGATCGAGATTGCCGGAGACAGGCCGTCGATCTGGTCGACGTCCGGCTTCTGCATCATTTCGAGGAATTGCCGGGCATAGGCCGAGAGGCTCTCGACATAGCGGCGCTGGCCTTCGGCATAGATCGTGTCGAAGGCCAATGACGATTTGCCGGAGCCGGACAGGCCCGTCATGACGATCAGACTGTCACGCGGCAGATCGAGATCGACATTCTTCAGATTGTGTTCGCGCGCCCCGCGAATGGAAAGGAATTTATGGTCGGCCATCGCCGCTCGCCGCCTCAGATCTGGAATTCGTGGGATTGGCGGGTTTTCCCGGCCATCCCCTATGTAGGTTGTTTTGCCGCTACGTCGAGGGACGTCACAATTCTCGACCAAGCCGTTTAACCGTCTTTCGCGCGAGGGGGCAAGCGGAAAGAACAAAAACCGAACACGCTCCTGACAATCGCGGTCAGGCTGGTGTCGCGAAGGAACCAGCCAGGCGCACCAGCTCGGCTTGCCGATGCGTGCCGGTCTTCGCGAAGAGCCGCAGAAGATGTGTCTTTGCGGTCGCATGGCTTATGCCGAGCGCTTTTGCCGCCTCGCCAAGCGTTTTTCCGTCGGCCATCGCCATATAGAGGCGCGTTTCCGCCGGTGTCAGGTCGAACAAGGCGGCGATGGTCTCGGCGGGCGGCTGGGACAAACCGCTCGCAGGCGCGATGAAAATGGCGGCGCTGGCGCCGGGGGCCAGATTCGGGCGCAATTCCCCCCGGTCGAGGGGCAGCACATGCACCACGGCAGGCGAGCCATCCGGTCGCATTGCGGGAATGCCGCTGACGCGTCGGCGAGGCATGTCTTCTTGCGATCCCTGAGACCAGCTCACCGCCCGCCGAAGGGCGGCGGTGCCGGCGGCGTTGCCGAGGGCCAGCGATCCTCTCTGGTCGATAATCGGGCCGCCGCTGGCGAACATGGCGCGTGCGGCCTTGTTGGCGCACAGAATGCCGCGCTCGCCATCGACCAGCACGATGCCGGCGGCGACGGCATCCAGCGTGGCGATCAGGTTTGCCGCCGCCAGGGTTTTTACGTCGAGGATCCGGCTTATCGCCACCGCGCGCTGAATATGGGGGACAAGCAGGCGGGCGAGTTCCACTTCGCGTTCGCCGATAGCGCCCTGGCTGTGGTGCCGCGCGAAGCCGACCGAGCAGGTCGTGTCCCTGTCGCGCGTGATCGCTATCGCCATCAGGTCGATGATACCCTGCGGCTCGATCCAGTCGCGATAGTAGGAGGTGTCTGGCCAGCTTGTTTGCTCCCGCTCCCGGGAGAGTACCTTCGGCTCTCCGACGGCGAAGCTTGCGATGCGCTCGGCGCCGCCCCATTGCGCGACGATGTCCGCGCCGTGCTCAGGAATGCGCCGCGCGTAATCGTCGGCGATGCCGCTGGTGACGTTGAGGATCGGCAGACCGTTCGGCGCCGTCCACACCGTGAACATGCCATTGCAGAAACCGAGCGACCGCCGGATTTCCGCCAGCGTCCGTTCCCAGTTGGTCGGGTCGATGGCGCAATCGTAGATCAGACCGATCAGCAGCGACAAAAGCTCTGTGTCGCGCAGGCTGTTCGCGGTCTTCGACATGCTCCCCCCGAAGCTGATTTTCGCGACCTTATGGTGGCGAGGCGAAAACGTCCACCGTTCGGTGGACGACGATTGCCCAGGGATTTGCGAGCCGTTCCGCGACTTGATTGAAAGGGGAAGATGGTGAGAAAATCAGTTTTGGTCCTGATGGTCCTCGCGGCGTCGATGGCGGTCAAACCCGCCTCGGCGTCCGAAGAGGTCTTCAAGCACCCGAAAGTCGGCGGCAACCGGCTCGACTGGTGCTTTTCGTTCCAGAAGGGTTGCGGCGAGAAGGCCGCCAATGCCTGGTGCCAGAGCCAGGGTTACAAGAACGCCGCCGCCTTTTCGAAGGCCGCCAATGTCGGCCTGACCCGCACCATTGGCGACTCATCGCTGTGCGCGGACACCCATTGCGACAGCTTTTCCCAGATCACCTGCTTCAAGCCGCCACTGCCCGTGGCTGTGCTGAAATACGAGGCTCCGACCTTCAAGGGGCTGCGGCTGGACTGGTGCTACGCCTGGCAAAAGCAGTGCGGCAAGCCCGCAGCGGAGGCGTTCTGCCAGAGCAAGGGCCATGCCGGCGTGAAATCGTTCGAGAAGGCGGCGCATGTCGGCGGGATGACCAGGGTCATCAGCAATTCGCAGGTCTGCGACGGCAATTGCGACAGCTTCGCCGCCATTGTCTGCCAGTAAGCGAGAAGGGGAGATCATATGCTGTTGAAAAGCCTTCGCCCAAAAGAACTGGCCCAGGTGCTGGTATCGGTGCTGTTCCTGGCCGCTCCCGATGTTGCGGTTGCGAACGAGCAGACTTTCATCAAGCCGACTTTCAAATTCAGCAGTCTGGCTGTCGTCAGTATGGTGCGCCTCGACTGGTGCTGGAAACATCAGCAGATGTGCGGCATGCGCGCCGCGGATCTCTACTGCAAGTCGCGCGGTTTTCAGAAAGTCGGCGCCTTCGCCAAGGATCCGTCCATCGGGGCGACCGTTTCGATGGGTGACAAGACGGTCTGCAACAAGGGTGTGTGCGATGGCTTTGCCAGCATCACATGTCAGGGTCCATGACGGTTTGTTTCAACCTCAATCGATTAAATCACAAAATGGCTTTGCCGGCTCTTCTTTCTTGACCCTTCCGGCCAAGAGGCGCAGTCTCGAAGGCGTCAGATGAAGCCGGCTGTCTTTCGATGGCCTCGCTGCCCCGAGGCGGCCTGCGAGACGCCGCAGGCATAAGCGATTTGCGCTTCGGAACGACAATGTCGCAACGGACAAAAGGAGCGGAGCATGACGCCACCGGACAGTCCCCCAGGGCTTCAATTGCCATTGAAGCCGCGGCAGGCATAAGTGCCAGAGGCAGGCGTATACGCCGCCCGACAAACCGTGACCTGCCGTATCCCCGAAAATCAGAGACCACTGGTCGGATCGTCGGCTGACTGCCGCGAAGCATCCGAGACCGAAAGCCGGTAAACATTCCCGGCAAGTTGGATTGGAAATCCATGAAAGCCCCGTCAGACTGCGGAAGCAGCGGCGGGGCTTGCATTTTATGGGCCGACCGATGGTCCGACAAACCGCAACAGCAAGCCTATCAGCGGTTCGGAATTCGACTGTCTCCGGTGGCCATGTCTATAGTTATGCTGCCGCCGATCCTGACATCGGTGTCGCCGATCTTGAACGACCCATCGTTGCCGGCCGGTAGCGCGTCATCCGGCTCCGGCTGTGGCGCCGGCTTGGCGATGCGGTAGTCGCCACTGACGCCGGGCAGTTGGGACGAACTGTCGTCGGCGAGAGCCGCGGTGCCCGCCATCGCGGCGCCGGCGAGGGCCGCGAGGGTGATACGCAAAAGCCTTGGTGTCCGACGACTGGTCATTGGCCAGATATAATCTGACAGCGGAGGCGATGCCACAGGCAGGGCAATCAAATTCCTGCGCCTGACGATCAAGCCGCCTTCTTGCGGGTGTCGAAGACGTGGTCGACAATGCCCCATTCCTGGGCCTCGCGCGCGGTCATGAAATGGTCGCGGTCCAGCGTGCGCTCGACCTCTTCGTAGGTGCGGCCGCAATGCTGCGCATAGAGTTCGGTCATGTGCCGCTTGGTCCGGCTTATCCGTTCGGCGTGACGCTGGATATCGGAGGCCTGACCCTGGAAGCCGCCCAGCGGCTGGTGCAACAGGACGGTGGCATTTGGCAGCGCAATGCGTCGCCCCGGCGTGCCGGCCATCAGAAGGAAAGAGCCCATCGACGCGGCAAAGCCCATGCAGACCGTCGACACCGGGCAACTGATGTACTGCATCGTGTCGTAGATGGCGAAGCCGCTGGTCACGACGCCGCCCGGCGAATTGATGTAGAGAGAGATTTCCTTGTCGGGATTGTCCGATTCCAGCGACAGAAGCTGTGCGCAGACCAGTGCCGAGACATCGTCATTGATCTCGCCGTTGATGAAGACGATGCGCTCGCGCAAGAGCCGCGAGAAAATGTCGAAGGCGCGTTCGCCGCGGCTGGATTGCTCGATCACCATCGGCACAAGGCTGGCAATACCGCTCATGGTCTTCTCCATTGTATGTGTTCAGGCCGCGCGCATCAGCGGCGGGATGTTCGCGGCGACAGGCTTTGCGGTCTCACGCAAGCCCAGGGAAAGCCTGCAGCCGGCGTTCGCCATGGCAACCGCGGGCATGGCCTTGCGGGCAAAGCCGTCATGGACGATGCGCAGATGCGTGCCGCCGGAGGCTGTGCGATCGAGGGTGAAAGTAACGACGCTGTCGAGTGGATCGCCCACGATGCCTGCATGCTCGCGCCAGGAATAGCGCAGCAATCGTTCGGGCTGAGCTTCGAGAACCTCGCATTCGATCGCCGTATCCGATCCGGTGAAGGCAAAGCGGCTGCCGGGTTGCGGCTTCATGTCGTTCGGCATCATCCAGGCGGCCAGCAGTTCCGGAACCGTCAGCGCCCGCCATACTTTTTCCGGCGGCTCGGCAAGATCGTATTCGAACTCGAGCGCGTCCGCTTCGGTCTCGGTCTTCATTGATCCATCTCCTTCAAAACGGTCTTCAGTCTTTCGATGCGCTCCGGCCAGAAGGCGCGGTAGCGTTCGATCCAGGAGAGCAGCGGCGTAAGCCCCTTGGGGTCGGCGCGGTAGTAGGCGTTGCGGCCGGCACGCCGCTCGATCACCAGGCCGGCGCTACGCAAGACCGCCAGGTGCTGGGAGACGGCCGGCTGCGACACCGTCATGCCGCTGCGCAGCTCCGACACGCTCATCTCGGCCGCGGCGAGCCGTTCGAAGACGGCGCGGCGCGTCGGGTCCGCCAGGGCGCGGAAAATCTCTGCTTCGATCATGGCAAAAGCATAAGTCGATACTTATTGATTTGGCAAGCGATGTTTTGAGACCCATATGCGTGTCCAGCCCATTGCTGCCATTCCTTGACAATCAGCGGCAGTGCATATAGGAACGAAAAGAGAACAAAAACCTTGTGGGAAAAGCCAGCCTTGGCAGGCGGGTGACGTGCGCAACCTGTAAGGTGCTGCCACAAAATTTGTTTCGGATGAGCGCGGAGAAGTATCATGGCGGGTAGCGTCAACAAGGTCATTCTGGTCGGCAATCTCGGCGCGGATCCTGAAATCCGCCGCCTGAATTCCGGCGAGCCGGTCGTCAACATCCGCATCGCCACGTCGGAAAGCTGGCGCGACAAGAATTCCGGCGAGCGCAAGGAAAAGACCGAGTGGCACAATGTCGTCATCTTCAACGACCAGCTCGCCAAGGTGGCGGAGCAGTATTTGAAGAAGGGCATGAAGGTCTATGTCGAGGGCCAGTTGCAGACCCGCAAATGGCAGGACCAGACCGGCGCCGACAAGTACACGACCGAGGTCGTGCTGCAGAAATTCCGCGGCGAGCTGCAGATGCTCGACGGGCGCGGCCAGGGCGAGGGCGGTCAGGTCGGCGGCTATTCAGGTGGCGGCAGCAGCCGCGGTTCCGATTTCGGCCAGTCCAGCCCGAATGAAAGCTTCAACCGTGGCGGCGGCTCTTCGAGGGGCGGCGGCGGCGGCGGTTCTTCGCGCGAACTGGACGACGAAATCCCGTTCTGATCGCAGACATGGACGGGCGGCCGACGCCGCGGATGATGCGCGCCCCGAAGGTCCGGCATGGACTTTCGGGGTTTTGCATTGTTGATTTCGCCGGAAGCAGGCGGTCAAGGACTGAAAGGACAGGGCAATGAAGGCACGGGTGAAATGGGTCGAGGAGCGCACTTTCGTCGGCGAGTCCGGCAGCGGCCACAAGCTCGTGCTGGGCACTGCCTCCGGTGCTGAAGGCCGGACGCCGGGGCCGAGCCCGATGGAACTGGTTCTGATCGGCACCGGCGGCTGTTCGGCCTATGATGTCGTGCACATTCTCGAAAAGGGGCGTGAGGCGGTCGAGGACTGCGTGGTCGAACTCGATGCCGACCGAGCCGAGACCGAGCCGAAAGTGTTCACCCGCATCCATATGCATTTCATCGTCAAGGGCCGCGCGCTCTCGCACGACAAGGTCAAGCGCGCGATCGACCTGTCGATCGACAAGTACTGCTCTGCCTCGGCCATGATGGCCAAGACCGCCACGATCACGCATGATTTCGAAGTGGTCGACACAGCGGCGAAGTAGGGGCAGCCGGCGACCGCTTCATGGGAATGCCGCCTGGCCTATGAGGCCGCACGCGTTCCCTGGTGGAACACGAGCCGCCAGTTTCCGTCGCGGCGCGACCAGACGGAGCTGCGCAATGACGCCACGGCATTCCCTGTCTTGGGTCGCAGGCGATAGGTGAGGAGCACAACCTCCGGAGCCAACTGGACTGCCCGGATGTTGGTCATCTCCAGATGATCGTCGGGCACCGGCCCATCTTCGGAGGCTGTCAGCGCGGCCAGGATTGACCGCTTGTCGTATTCATGGCCGGACTTGCCGAACTCGATCATGTCGTCGTCCAGGACAGCGTCGAGAAAATCCGGATCGGAGCGCGTTGGCGCCTTCAACAGTGCCAGTTCCAGTTCGACAATCCTTGGATCGACAGTCATTTCAAATGCTACCCAACCATCAGCGCCTTGATTCCGTCGGCCACGAACTGCACGGCCAGCGCCGCCAGGATGACGCCGAGCAGGCGGGTCAGGATCGAGCGGCCGGTCTGGCCGAGGATGCGGTCGATGCGCTCCGACAGCACGAACACCAGGTAGGTGATGACCAGGCAGGCAAAGATGATGCCGACGAGTGCCGCCTGCGCGGCAAAGCCCTGGAACGAGCCGGAGAGCAGCACCGTCGCCGAAATCGCGCCGGGGCCGGCGATCAGCGGGATTGCCAGCGGGAAAGCGGCGATGTTGTGGATCATGTCCTTGGTGATGGCGACGTCGCCGATCTTCTCCTTGCGGTCCTGCCGGCGCTCGAACACCATTTCGAAGGCGATGAAGAACAGCAGGAAACCGCCGGCGACGCGGAAGGCCGGCAGCGTGATGCCGAACACCGACAGGATCGAGGCGCCGGCGATGGCGAACAGGGCCATCACCAGGAAGCCGATGACCGAGGCGCGCACCGACACTTGCTGGCGCTCGTCGCGGTTCATGCCGCGTGTCACGGCAAGAAACAGCGGCGCCAGGCCGGGCGGATCGATGGTCACCAGAATGGTGACGAAGGCGTTGAACAGGCTGTCGAAGCTCGGCATCTCTGACCCCTCCCGCCGGGCCAGGCCCGTACCGCGATATTGGTAGAGCAAAGCCTGGTCGGTGGGAACAGTCAGGGTTGTGAAACCCGCTCAGCTGGCAGCGCCGCAGTAGGCTTCAAGACGATAGCCGTCGGGATCGACGACGAACGCGGCGTAATAGTCTTGGCCATAGTCCAAGCGCAGGCCCGGCGCGCCATTGTCGCGCCCGCCCGCACGCACGGCACCGGCATGGAACGCATCGACACTGTCTCGCGTCGGTGCGGTGAAGCAGAAATGCAGGCCGGATTTTTCGTCCGCCGGCACCGGCCGGGACGCTTCGTTCACCCACAATGCGACACCTTGCGCGCCATAACCCAGCGATCCCTGCGACTGGCTCAGGCAGCTGTACCCCAGCGGCTTCAGCGCGGCGTCGTAGAAGCGCTTGGAGGCGTTGCAGTCGCGAACGCCGATCGAGACGTGATCGAACATGTTTTTCTCCATTGTTACAAGGTGTTGTCAGGTTGAATTGCCGTAACGCGGCGTGCCAGGAATTCCACCTCCAGCCGCCAGGTCGCGCCATCGTCGTGCGAGCGTTCGCCGAGCCATCGGAACGAATTTTCGGTGATCCGCGAAAAACTCCAGCGCACCGACGAACCGCTGCCGTCGGCACCGACCTGCACGATCCTGTCGCCCTCGGCACGGCCGGACTGCCGGCTGTAATACTGATTGCGCGGGTCACTCCAGAATATGTGCCAGGCATCCGCGCCGGGGTCGTAGAGGCGCAGCGTCGTCCCGTAGAACGTCCATTTGCCAAGGGCGGGCGAGGGGCCGGCGTCACGTGCCGGGAGGATCCAGACGTCCTGGATGGCGCGGCCCTCCAGCACCCAGCCGAAATGCACCTCGCCGCGTCCGGTCAGCACGGTGCCGTCCTCGAGGTGGCGCGATGCGTCGAACGTCCAGGCGCCGACGAAGCGGCCGTAGAGGTTCAGCTTCCCGGCAAGCCCCTCGATCGGTCCGGGACTGTGCAAAGCTTCGGCAAAGGGGTCGAACATGGCGCGGTCTCTTCTTGTCAGGAGACCGATAGGAGTAGGCGGCGGCGCACTTCCGGGCTTGGGAAAAATTGCTATATCTGGGCGATGACCGCGATCACCCGCACCCTCGCATCCGGACCCGGTTGGCATGTGGCGGACGTGATCTGCACCGCCCGCGCCGGCGATCCGCCTTTCGAGGAAGCGCATCAGGATTTCTGCGTCGCCGTGGTCACCAGCGGCACATTCCGCTATCGCGCACCACAGGGCACAGCCATGCTGGCGCCTGGCGCGCTTCTGCTCGGCAATTCCGGCACCTGCTATGAATGCGGGCACGAGCATGGCGGTGGCGACCGCTGTATCTCGTTTCATTTCCGGCCGGCCTATATGGAAAGGATCGTCGCTCACGTGCCCGGCGCCAGGGCGCTCGACTTCGGAGCGCCGCGCCTGCCGCCTCTGCCGGCCCTGGCAGCGCTGCTGGCCGAGATGGAGGCCGCGCGCGAGACGAGCGAGGCCAGCTTGTTCGAGGAACTCGGACTGCGTATCGCCGGTGCCGCCGTGGCAGCCGCCTCGGGCACGACGCCTCTCGCGCGCACCCCGAGCCGCCGCGATCAGAAACGGGTCGCCGAAGCGGTGCGGCGTATCGAGATCGAAGCCGACGCACCGGTTTCGTTATCGATGCTTGCCAGCGAAACCGCGACCAGCCCGTATCATTTCTTGCGTACCTTCCGGCAGGTAGCCGGCATGACGCCTTACCAGTTCCTGCTGAAGACCCGCCTGCATCGCGCCGCCGTCCGGCTGCGCATGTCGCCCGATGCCATCTCCACGATCGCTTTCGAGGCCGGCTTCAACGATCTGTCGACCTTCAACCGCCGGTTCCGAAACGTCATGGGCCAGACGCCGGGCCGCTATCGCGCAGAGCGCTGACAACGATTCCCGGTCCCGCGGCGTCAGTCCGTGGTCGGCCCGCACCAGCCGGGCAGATAGTTCGCTTCCGCGCCCTTGGCCAGGACGAGGGCTTCCTTCATCGCCTTGTCGAAATTCTTCGTCACGGCATCCCGGTCGATGCGCCGGCGCAGGAAATCCGCCCAGATGAATTCGCTGAACGGCGTCGTGTCCTTGGCGTAGCCGCCCAGCCGGCGCAGTTCGCCCGCCATGCTGCGGTAAGGGTCGTCGACGAGCTCGCCGATGGTCTTGGGGATCGCCGCATAGTCGCGGCGCTGGCCGTTTGCGTCGAAAGGATGCATCCAGCCCCTGTTGTCGAGCATGAAAAGAAACGCGTCCTTGTCGAGGGCCGACAAGTCGCTGATCACCGTTACGAGCACGTCCTTGACCCCTTCCTCGAGCAAGGCGCGCGCCAGATGATGATGATCGGTGACATAGTTGCGTCTTTTCGGTCCCAGCACCACGGGAACCATGTGCTTGCCAAGGAAGGCGCCTGTCTTGGCCGCACTCTGCGAACGGATCATCTGGCGCTTCAGCTCGACCTCGCGCATGCCGACGGTAATCTGCGTCGGCCGCAGTTCCTTGACCGGAACCGGGGTCACCAGCGGCTCTCTGAGCACGATCATGCGGGGCTCTCCTGTTTTTCCGGCGGCGGACCGGCATGCAGCGCCCTGACGGCGGCATCGACGCTGTGGAAGATCCGCTGCGGGCCGACAAGGTCGATGATGCCGAAGCGGGCCAGGGCAGCCTGGGCGCGTACCGATTCCATGCGAGCAATGGCGAATATTGCGCCCGCATTGCGGCAATGGGTGATGGTTTCGATCAATGCCTGGGCGGCGGTGTAGTCGATCTCGACAATGTTACTGGCTTCCAGGACGACGAGCTTCACGTCACCCTTTCCGGCATCGACCAATTGGCAAAAGCCGCGCTTGAAGCGGTCGGCATTGACGAAGGACAGCGGCGCCTGGAACGCCGCGACCAGCACGCCGGGCGTCTGATTCCCCGGCGCTCCTTGGGTTGGCGGCCACCAGACCGATGTTCCGGGCACCTGGTCGAGCTCGATGGGCTGCGTGCGTGTCGCGCTCCAGACGCCATGCAGCAGCGAAAGACCGATGCCGATGGCAACGCCGATCTGGATCGGCAGCGCAACGATCGCCACCATCGTGATCAGGATCAGCACGAATTCGATCGGGGCCTGGCGGTAGACATTGGCGAACACCTGCCAGCGCAGAATGCGCTGCGCCACGAACAGAAGCACGCCCGCGAGGGCTGCCTGCGGAACGCTGGCAAGCAGGCCGCCGCCAAACGCGCCGAGCGCCAGGACGATGGCGGCCGCGACGAGGCCCGCCACTTGCGAATGCCCGCCTGTCTGGGCGGCGATCGCCGTGCGAGGGGGACTGGCATTGACCGGAAAGCCCCCGAACAGGCCGGAAGCGACGCCGCCGGCGCCGACGCCGACGAAATCGCGGTTGACGTCGGGCGCCTCGCCCTGGGGCGGCACGAAGGAACGGGCGGTTGCCGCCGTCTGGACCATGACGACGATGGCGATCAGCAAAGCCAGTGGCAACAGCGCCTGGATGTCATCGAGGCCGGCCAGGGGAAGGCTGGCCCGGGGCAGGCCGTTCGGCAACGCGCCGAGCACGGCGACGCCACGGTTTGCCAGACCGAGCACGATGACGGCCAGCGTCGCCAGCACGAGCCCGATCAGGGCTCCGGGAATGCGTGCGCTGATGCGCTCGCAGACAAAGACGATGAGGAACACGCCAAGGCCCAGGATCAGGCTCCACGGGTTGGTGAGGTGGATATTGGCGGCAATCTCGCCGACGCGTTGCAGCGTCTCTCCGCTTTCCGCCGGCAGGCCAAGCAGTCCCGGCAGTTGCGAGACGATGATGTGGATCGAGATGCCGGCAAGGAAACCGGTGGTGACCGGAACCGACAGGAGGTCGGCGATCCAGCCGAGTCGAAGCAGGCCGCAAAGGATGACCAGCGCTCCAACCATCACCGCCAGTGTCGCCGCCATCGCGAGATATTGCGGCGAGCCGCTGGCCGCCAGCAAGGCCAGGCCTCCGGCAAAAAGCGGCGTGATGGTCGAATCCGCGCCGGCCGACAGGTAACGGTTGGCGCCGAAGGCCGCGAACGCCACCGAACCGGCGACGAAGACGAAAAAACCGATTTCGGGTGCGAAGCCGCCGAGCCGCGCCGTCGCCATCTGTTCGGGAATTGCGATCGCCGCCAGGGTGAAGCCGGCAATGAGGTCGCCATTGATGTTCGCCGGCGTCCAGCCGCGCAGCGATTGGAAGGGCAGCCAGGAGGCCAGATTCGTCATGGGGCAGGCCTTTGCTGGAAAGACACCCAACAGGCGGCTTTTGCCGCGACGGTCCTGAAAAGCACCTTGGCCATATCGTCGCAATCGGTGGTATCCATTTGAAATTACCACCAAAAATGACACTGGAAAAGTGCCGACGACATTGGAGTTTCAGCCCCGCTTCCTATATAAGCAGCAAGTGATTCCTGATTAGATTGTGATCCGATTTGACCGACCAGAAGACACCGCGCGGCGCCGATGGCGGCCCCACCGGCATCGAGCCGATATCCATCATCGAGGAGATGCAGCGCTCCTATCTCGATTACGCCATGAGCGTGATCGTCAGCCGTGCGCTGCCGGACGTGCGCGACGGCCTGAAGCCGGTGCACCGCCGCATTCTCTTTGCCTCGCATGAGAGCGGCTACCACTGGAACCGCAAATATGTGAAATCGGCGCGTCCTGTCGCCGACGTGATGGGTAAATACCATCCGCACGGCGACGCCTCGATCTATGACGCCCTGGTGCGCATGGCGCAGGACTGGTCGCTGCGCGTGCCGCTGATCGACGGGCAAGGCAATTTCGGCTCCATCGACGGCGATCCGCCGGCGGCAATGCGTTACACCGAGTCCAGGCTGACCAAGGTCGCGCATGAGCTTCTGGAAGACATCGACAAGGAAACCGTCGATTTCCAGGACACTTACGATGCTTCCGGCAGCGAACCCAAGGTCCTGCCGGCTCGTTTTCCCAATCTTCTGGTCAACGGCTCCGGCGGCATCGCCGTCGGCATGGCCACCAACATCCCGCCGCACAATCTGAGCGAAGTCTGCAACGGCGCGATCGCCATCATCGACAATCCGGCGATCGACCTGCCGGCGCTGATGGAAATCATTCCGGGCCCGGATTTTCCGACCGGCGGCATCGTGCTTGGCCGTTCGGGCATCTACAGCGCCTATTCGACCGGCCGCGGCTCCATCGTCATGCGCGGCAGGGTCAACATCGAGCCGCGCGGCAATGATCGCGAATCGATCATCATCACCGAGATTCCCTATCAGGTGAACAAGGCCTCGATGATCGAGAAGATGGCCGAACTGGTGCGCGACAAGCGCATCGAGGGCATTTCAGACATCCGTGACGAGAGCGATCGCCAGGGCTATCGCGTCGTCATCGAACTGAAGCGCGACGCGGTGGCCGACGTCATCCTCAACCAGCTTTACCGCTTCACGCCGCTGCAGACCTCTTTCGGCGCCAACATGGTGGCGCTGAACGGCGGCAAGCCGGAACTGCTGACGCTGACCGACATGCTGAAGGCGTTCGTCACCTTCCGCGAGGAGGTGGTCACCCGGCGCACCAAGTTCCTGCTGCGCAAGGCGCGCGACCGCGCCCATGTCCTGGTAGGCCTCGCCATCGCCGTCGCCAATATCGACGAAGTGATCAAGCTGATCCGCACCGCGCCCGATCCTCAGACGGCGCGCGAGCAGTTGATGGAGCGGCGCTGGCCCGCAGGCGATGTCGAATCGCTGATCCTGCTGATCGACGACCCGCGCCACCGCATCAACGAGGACGGCACCTACAACCTGTCCGAGGAACAGGCGCGCGCCATCCTCGAACTGCGCCTGCAGCGCCTGACCGCGCTCGGCCGCGACGAGATCGCCGACGAACTGAACACGATCGGCACAGAGATCCTCGATTATCTCGACATCCTGTCTTCGCGCGCCCGCGTCCAGCAGATCGTCAAGGACGAGCTCGCCGCAGTGCGCGACGAGTTCGGCACGCCGCGCCGTACCGAACTGACCGACGGCGGCGCCGACATGGAAGACGAGGACCTGATCCAGCGCGAGGACATGGTCGTGACGGTGAGCCATTCGGGCTACATCAAGCGCGTGCCGCTGTCGCTCTACCGGGCACAGCGCCGCGGCGGCAAGGGCCGCTCCGGCATGTCGACCAAGGACGAGGATTTCGTCACCCGTCTGTTCGTGGCCAACACGCACACGCCGGTGCTGTTCTTCTCCTCGCGCGGCATCGTCTACAAGGAAAAGGTCTGGCGGCTGCCGATCGGCAATCCGCAGTCGCGCGGCAAGGCGCTGATCAACATGCTGCCGCTGGAGCAGGGCGAGCGCATCACCACCATCATGCCGCTGCCCGAGGACGAGACGAGCTGGGGCGAGCTCGACGTGATGTTCGCCACCACGCGCGGCACCGTGCGCCGCAACAAGCTGTCCGACTTCGTCCAGGTCAACCGCAACGGCAAGATCGCCATGAAGCTGGAGGAAGAAGGCGACGAGATTCTCGGCGTCGAGACCTGCACCGACAATGACGATGTGCTTCTGACCGCCAGCTCCGGCCAGTGCATTCGCTTCCCCGTCGGCGACGTGCGCGTCTTCCAGAGCCGAAACTCGGTTGGCGTGCGCGGCATAACCATGGCCGAGGCCGACCGCATCATCTCCATGTCGGTGATCGAGAATGTCGATGCGCCGCCAGCGGAACGCGCCGCCTACCTCAAGCGGGCCGCGGCCGAACGACGGCTTGCCGCCGGGGTTGCTGCCGGTGAAGAGGAAGAGATCGCGCTGACCAATGAAGAGGTCGGCGAGGAGACCGAGCTCTCCGAAGAGCGCTACGAGTTCCTCAAGGCGCATGAAAAGTACGTGCTGACGGTCACCGAATATGGCTACGGCAAGCGGTCTTCGTCCTATGATTTCCGCCTGACGGGGCGCGGCGGCAAGGGCATCCGCGCCACCGACGTGTCGAAAACCGCCGAAATCGGCAGGCTGGTGGCGACGTTCCCGGTCGGCAATGACGACCAGATCATGCTGGTTTCCGATGGCGGTACCGTCATCCGCGTGCCGGTCAACGGCATCCGTTTCGCCAGCCGTGCCACCAAGGGTGTGACCATCTTCAACACCGCCGAAGGCGAAAAGGTGGTTTCGGTCGAGCGCATTTCGGAGCCGCAATCGGACGAGGAAGGCGAGGAGGCCGTCGAGAATGGTGCCGGCAGCGATCCGTCGGCCGAGGCCGGTCCGGAGAGCGCCGAATAAATCCGGCAACAAGTCTCCTGATGTGGCAACGCCGGCCAATCGGCCGGCGTGTTGAAAAAGTCAGGCAGGTTAGCCGGGATCGGCTTAGTAGTTACGATAGGGCTTGCGCGGACCGAAGCCTTCGAAGCGTTTCGTGGTTGCCTTGACGCGGGCGCGTTGCGCCTCCTGATGCAGCCCGAATACTGTGGCGATCAGCATGGCAACGGTCATTGCGGTGGCGAGCATGTAGATCAGCATGTGCGTGTTCTCCTGCGCCTTACAACGGATAGATGGGACTTTGGTTTCATCTTATTAAGATGCAACCTAGTGAACGCTGCGTGAAGGCTTCGTGATCAGCGTGTTCATCTGTCGTTCATGTGCGCCGAAAGGTTCACAGAGATGATCTCGATCGGATTTGCCTTCCGCCCGCGCGCCCGCTAGAAGCACCGGCATGACCGAACGCACCGCCCTTTATGCCGGCTCCTTCGACCCGCTGACCAACGGCCATCTCGATGTGCTGAAAGCGTCGCTGGCTGTGGCCGACATTGTCTATGCGGCTATCGGCATCCATCCCGGCAAGAAGCCGCTGTTCTCCTTCGAGGAGCGGGTGCATCTGATCGAGGCCGCGACCAAGGCCGAGTTCGGCCGCGATGGCGCCCGCATCAAGGTCGTCGCCTTTGACGGACTGGTCATCGATGCGGCCAGGAGAGAGGGCGCCTCGATCATGATCCGTGGGCTGCGTGACGGCACCGATCTCGACTACGAGATGCAGATGGCCGGCATGAACGAGACCATGGCGCCGGAGCTGCAGACGGTTTTCCTGCCGGCCAGCCCTTCAGTGCGAACCATTACCGCCACACTCGTGCGCCAGATAGCCTCGATGGGAGGCGACATTCGCCCCTTCGTGCCGGCGGCTGTCGCCGGCGCGCTCACTGCCAAATTCGCCAAATAGGAATCCCCGGAGATAGATATGCAGCTGAAGAAGCTTGCCTCGTTCCTCGTCGTGCTTGCCGGTCTCGTGGCCGCCACGGTCTCGGCCCATGCCGCCGATCCCGAAAATACCATGATCATCACACTGAAGGACGGCGACGTGACCATCGCGCTCCGCCCTGACCTGGCGCCCAAGCATGTCGCGCAGATCAAGAAGCTGGTGCGCGACCATGCCTATGACAATGTCGCCTTCCACCGCGTCATCGACGGCTTCATGGCCCAGACCGGCGACGTCAAGTTCGGCAACATGAAGAAGGGTTTCAGCGCCGAGGCCGTGGGCACCGGCGGCTCCGATCTTCCCAATCTGCCTGCTGAATTCTCGCAGACCGAACACTACAAGCGCGGCGTCGTCGGCATGGCCCGCTCACAGGATCCGAACTCCGCCAATTCGCAGTTCTTCATCATGTTCGCGCCGGCGCCTTCGCTCGACGGCCAGTACACGATCGTCGGCAATGTCGTCAGCGGCATGGATCTTGTGGACAAGATCAAGAAGGGCGATGAGGCCGACAACGGCACCGTCACCGACCCCGACCGCATGATCAAAGTGCGCATCGCCGCCGACAAGTAAATCTCGTTCAAGAAAGGATATCCGACATGGCCGAAATCAAGGACCGCGAGAACGCGCTCATCATGGAAACGACCAAGGGCAAGGTCGTCATCGAACTCTTCCCCGATCTGGCACCCGGCCACGTCGCGCGCATCAAGGAACTGGCCAGGGAAGGCGCCTATGACGGCGTGGTCTTCCACCGCGTCATCGACGGCTTCATGGCGCAGACCGGCGACGTGAAGTTCGGCAATTCGAGCAAGCCGACTTTCGCGCCTTCCCGCGCCGGCATGGGCGGCTCCGACAAGCCTGACCTGAAGGCAGAGTTCTCGAACGCCAATCACGGCCGAGGCACCTGTTCGATGGCTCGCGCGCAGAACCCGAACTCGGCCAATTCGCAGTTCTTCATCTGCTTCGACGATGCCGCTTTCCTGAACCGTCAGTATACGGTCTGGGGCCAGGTCATTGAAGGCATGGACAATGTCGACAAGATCAAGCGCGGCGAGCCGGTGCAGGATCCCGACAAGATCGTGTCGCTGAAGGTCGCGGCGGACGTCAAGTAAGGCGAAACGACGATGATGGGCGTTGTCTGGTCCCTGCTCGGCATACTGTCCGGCGCCTTCATCGCCATCCAGGCGCCGATCAATTCGCAGCTGGCGCGCGGCCTCGGTCTACCGGTCGCCGCCGCGGCGTTCTCGTTCCTGTCCGGCGCGGTGGTGCTCGGCATCATCTCGGTCACGGTGGTGAAGCTGCAAGGCATCACCCTCGACTGGAAGGCGCCGGCGCCATGGTTGTTTGTCGCCGGCGGCATGCTCGGCGGCTTCTACGTGACGCTTTCCACCATCCTCACACCGCGTATCGGGGCCGCCGCGCTGATGGCGTTCCTGGTGGCCGGGCAATTGCTGGCCGGCATGCTGATCGACCGCGTCGGCTTCCTCGGCGTCGCGGTGCGTGAAATCTCGCTCGGCCGCATCGCCGGCGCGGTGCTGCTTCTGGCCGGAGCGCTGCTCGTCAGGCTCTACTGATGCGCGTCGACCTCTTCGATTTCGACCTGCCGGAGGAGCGCATCGCGCTTCGTCCGGCCGAACCGCGCGACAGCGCCAGGCTGCTGGTGGTCAAACCCGGTCACGCGCTCGATGACCGCAGGGTTGGCGACCTGCCGGCCTTGCTCAGGGCCGGCGACGTGCTGGTGTTCAATGACACCAAGGTCATTCCGGCACAGCTGAAGGGTATCAGGCGGCGTGGCGAGGCGGTGGCGCAGGTCGAGGCCACATTGCACATGCGGGTGGCGCCCGACCGGTGGTTGGCCTTCATGCGGCCTGGCAAGCGCGTCGCCGCCGGCGACCGCATCCATTTCGGCCATGACGGCAATTCCTGTTTCCTCGGCCAGCTGGACGCCACGGTGATCGAAAAGGGCGAGGGCGGCGAGGCGCTGCTCGGCTTCGACCTGTCGGGACCATTTCTGGACGAAGCGCTGCACGCCGTCGGCCACATTCCCCTGCCGCCCTATATCGCCTCGAAGCGCGCCGACGATGAGCGCGACCGGGCCGACTACCAGACGATCTACGCCAGGGAGGAAGGCGCGGTCGCTGCGCCGACCGCAGGGCTGCATTTCACGCCGGAACTGTTCGCGGCGCTCGATGCCAAAGGGGTCGATCGCCATTTCGTCACCTTGCATGTCGGCGCCGGCACGTTCCTGCCGGTGAAGGCCGACGATACATCAGACCACAAGATGCATGCCGAAATCGGCTCGGTCAGCGAGGCGACGGCGCAGGCTCTGAATGCGGCCAGGGCGAGGGGCGGGCGCATCGTTGCCGTCGGCACCACATCGTTGCGCCTGCTGGAGAGCGCCGCGCGCCAGGATGGCACGCTGGCCGCCTGGGCAGGCCCGACGGACATCTTCATCACGCCCGGCTACCGGTTCAAGAGCGTCGACGTGCTGATGACCAATTTCCATCTGCCGCGATCGACCCTGTTCATGCTGGTTTCCGCCTTCAGCGGTCTCGACACGATGCGCGCGGCCTATGCGCATGCCATCGAAAACCGCTACAGGTTCTATTCCTACGGAGACGCGAGCCTGCTTCACCGTGCGGTGTCCGATGCGCCGGCCCATGACAAGGAATTCAATGGCTAAGCCGTTCTCTTTCAAGGTGCTCGCGACCGATGGCAAGGCGCGGCGCGGGCTCATCGACATGCCGCGCGGCGAGATCCGCACGCCTGCCTTCATGCCGGTCGGCACCGGCGGCACGGTCAAGGCGATGTACATGGACCAGGTGCGCGGTGTCGGCGCCGACATCATCCTTGGCAATACCTACCATCTGATGCTGCGCCCCGGCGCCGAGCGCGTCGCGCGGCTTGGCGGCCTGCACGAGTTTGCCCGCTGGCCGCAGCCGATCCTCACCGACAGCGGCGGCTTCCAGGTGATGTCGCTGTCGAAACTGAGAAAGCTGACCGAAAAGGGCGTCACCTTCCGCTCGCATATCGATGGCGCGCCCTACGAGATGTCGCCGGAACGCTCGATCGAAATCCAGGGCCTGCTCGATTCCGACATCCAGATGCAGCTGGACGAGTGCACGGCGCTGCCGGCCGAGCTGAAAGAGATCGAGCGCGCCATGGAGCTGTCTCTGCGCTGGGCCGAGCGCTGCAAGACGGCGTTCGGCGACCAACCCGGCAAGGCGATGTTCGGCATCGTGCAGGGCGGCGACAATGCGGCGCTCAGGGTGCGCTCGGCGCAGGCGCTGAGCGCGATGGACCTGAAGGGCTACGCAGTCGGCGGCCTCGCCGTCGGCGAACCGCAGGCCGTGATGCTTGAAATGCTCGACATCACCTGTCCGGAACTGCCGGCGGATAAGCCGCGCTACCTCATGGGCGTCGGCACACCAGACGATATCCTGAAATCGGTGGCGCGCGGTATCGACATGTTCGACTGCGTGATGCCGACGCGCGCCGGCCGGCACGGCCTGGCCTACACAAGGCGTGGCAAGGTCAACCTGCGCAACGCCCGCCATGCCGACGACCACCGTCCGCTCGACGAGGAAAGCGACTGCCCGGCGGCGCGGGACTATTCACGCGCCTATCTGCACCATCTCGTGCGCTCACAGGAAGCGCTCGGCGCCATGCTTTTGACCTGGAACAATCTCTCCTACTATCAGAAGCTGATGCAGGACATTCGCGCCGCGATCGAGACCGGCAGCTTCGACGCGCGTGGGGCTGAAGTCACCGAAGGTTGGGCTAGAGGCGATATCCCAGTCCTGTAAGGCCTCAGGTGCTCAGCGAGTTCGACGCGCGCAGGCTGCAGCCGGTGATCTGGAACGTGCCGTCAGGCTGCTGCTGCAAGGTGTAGACCGCCTCGTAATCCTTGCCGTCGGGGCCGACGATCAGCACTTGCTGGATGATCGAACCCGGGCCTGTCTGCTCGACCTTGCCGAACGAATAGGATTGCGGCTTGCGCACCGGCGGGTAGCCGTTGGTCACCATGTTCATGAAGGCGTCGACCGTGGGGAAGATCTGCTTCACGTTCGGGGCGGCGAAACTGTAGGCCTTTGCGCCGTCATTGGCGATGAGAGCCTTCAACTGGCCGTCGATGACAGCCTGGCCGGCTTTGATCTCGGCGTCTCCGGCGAAGGCCGATGAGGCCAGGATGAATGGAACGAACATGAATGCGAAAAAAGCACGGCGCATCGCCTGTCTCCGCTGTCCCTCGAAAACTGCCTCCTGAACGCAATTCCGGAGACATCCTAACATACGCGCGGCGGTGACTTACGGTTTCATCGGTGGCCAATATTCCCCTCGTGTCGGCAGATTCCCTATGCTTAAGCTTCCGTTAAGGCGGGGCGCTCATCGTGGATGGCGGGGAGAGAGCGAGCAAACCATGGGACGAATGACGTTCGCGCAGCCTGTCGACCGGCGCTTTTTGTTGAAGGGCGCTGCTTCCCTTGCCGCTTTTGCTCCTTTTCCGTCCTGGGCGAACACCGCTCCGACGGTCACCGAAGTGGCCTTCGATCCGGCCATCCCCGCACTTGGCAATCCCGCCGGCGATGTGACCATCGCCGAGTTCGTCGACTACCAGTGCCCGGTCTGCAAGCTCGTCTTCGTCGAGCTGAAGAAGCTGATGGCCGAGGACCACGGCATCCGGCTGGTCATGAAGGATTGGCCGATCTTCGGTGACGTGTCACGCGACGCGGCGCGAATGGCCTTGTCGGCCGGCGGCCATTATGCGGCGGCCGTGGATGCACTCATGGCCAACGAGCGCGGGCTTTCCGAGCATCGGACCGACGATATTCTGGGCTCCGTCGGCGTCGACGTTACCGGGGCGCGGGCAAGCCTGGCCGGACTGCAGCCGGAGATCGATGCCCTCCTGTCACGTAACGCTGACCAGGCCGCCGCCTTCAAATTGCAGGGCACGCCCGCTCTGGTGATTGGCGGCAGGCTGTTCAAGCGCGGCATGCCCGTCGCCGAACTGCGGGATGCCGTGGCGAAGGCACGGGCCGGCTAAGTACGGTCGCAACGCTTGAAAGGCCGCCTCCAGTCTGCCAGAAGGGCCGCTTGGACTTGGAAGTTTTAGCGGGACGAAGCCATGAAGGCGTTTTTCGTGCAGATCAAATGCGAGCTCGGCAAATCCTATGAGGTTGCCAGCGCGCTTGCCGATGCCGAGATCGCCTCGGAAATCTACTCCACTGCCGGCAATTACGATCTGCTCGCCAAATTCTATGTCGATGACGAGGAAGACGTCGGTCATTTCGTCAACGAGAAGGTGCAGATTCTCCCCGGCATCAAGGACACTTTTACGGTCGTCACCTTCCGCGCCTTCTAGCCGGGAATGCGTTTGCCCGGGCACAAGGCAAAGCCTGATCAAGCCCGTCGATCAGCTGCCCCAATTTTAGGCAGTCGCAACATACTGATCTCCCGCCCCCTCGAAATCACCGATTGCGCTTGATTTTCTCCGGCGACGCCAGTGAAATGGCGTTACAGGGGAGTACGCGATTGGCAGCGTTCGATGAAATGCTTCCGGAAGTCTCCGGATTGAGAAGACCGTATTCGGCTTATGATCGCTGGCTCCAGGAGCAGGATCCCGCCAGGCTTACCGAGAAGATGCAGGACGCCGAGCGCGTCTTCCGCAAGACCGGCATCACTTTCGCCGTCTATGGCGAGCAGGAAGCCTCCGAACGACTGATCCCGTTCGATATCGTTCCCCGCATCATCTCAGGCAATGAGTGGCGTCGCCTGACGCAAGGCATCGAGCAGCGCGTGCAGGCGCTGAATGCTTTCCTCGACGACATCTATCACCGCCAGGAAATCCTGCGCGCGGGCCGCGTTCCCAAGGAACTGATCGCCAGGAACGAGGCTTTCCTGCCCGAGATGATCGGCGTGCGGCCACCGGCCGGCGTTTACACCCACATCATCGGCGTCGACATTGTCCGCATCAGCGAGGACGAGTTCTACGTGCTGGAAGACAACGCCCGCACGCCGTCCGGCGTTTCCTACATGCTGGAGAACCGCGAGACGATGATGCAGCTATTTCCGGAGCTGTTCCAGAAGATCAAGGTGCGGCCGGTCGAGAACTACCCGCAGCTGCTGCGCCAGTCGCTGGCGGCGGTGCGACCGCAGAGCACCAAGGGCGCGCCGACCATCGCCGTGCTGACCCCGGGCAGTTTCAACTCGGCCTATTTCGAGCACGCCTTCCTAGCCGACCAGATGGGCGTGCAACTGGTCGAGGGGCAGGATCTGCGCGTCGTCGATGGCCATGTCGCGATGCGCACGACCGAGGGCTACAAGCAGATCGACGTGCTTTACCGCCGCGTCGATGATTCCTTCCTCGACCCGCTGACCTTCCGGCCGGATTCGGCCCTTGGCATACCCGGCATCATGGATGTCTACCGCGCCGGCAACATCACTATCGCCAACGCACCCGGCACTGGCATCGCCGACGACAAGGCGATCTACTCCTACATGCCCGAGATCGTCGAATTCTATACCGGGCGCAAGGCGATCCTCGGCAACATACCGACCTGGCGCTGCTCGGAACCGGATAGCCTGAAATATGTGCTCGAGCACATCCACGAACTGGTCATCAAGGAAGTGCACGGCTCCGGCGGATACGGCATGCTGGTCGGGCCGGCGGCAACCAAGAAGGAATGCGAGGCCTTCGCCAAGAAGCTGCAGGCCAAGCCCTCGAACTACATCGCACAGCCGACACTGGCGCTGTCGACCTGTCCGATCCTGACCGAGAAGGGCCTGTCGCCGCGCCATGTCGATCTCAGGCCCTATGTGCTGGTCTCCGATCGCATCCAGATCGTGCCGGGCGGGTTGACGCGCGTTGCGCTGAAGGAGGGATCGCTGGTCGTCAACTCCTCACAGGGCGGCGGGACGAAGGATACGTGGGTGCTGGATGATTGAGTGAGTGAGTAGGGATTAGTGAGTAGTGAGTAGTGAGTAGTGAGATATAGAGGGGAAGCGCATGCCATATTTCGTTGAAATTCAACTATTTACCACTGACCACTCACTATTCCCTACTCACTAGCCCGAAGGGCCTTCCCATGCTTCTCGGCCGCACCGCCAACGGGCTCTACTGGATGAACCGCTATATCGAGCGGGCCGAAAACATGGCGCGCCTGGTGGATGCCGGCCTGCGCATGGCGCTGACGCGCACGCAGAATGCCTCGGAAGAGTGGAACTCGGTGCTGCTCAGCGCCGGCTCGGACGTCGCTTTCACGCAGAAATACCAGGACTATACGGCGGCCAACGTAGCCGACTTCCTGCTCCGCGACACGTCGAACCCGTCAAGCACGATGGCGTCGATCGAGACCGCTCGCAACAATGCCCGCATGGTGCGCACGGCGCTGACACGCGAGACCTGGGAGAGCATCAACGAGGCCTGGATGGCGCTGAAGCGGATGCTGGCAAGACCGATCGATGAGCGCGACCTGCCGAGCGTGCTCGACGCGATCAAGCGCGAGACGGCCCTGATCCGCGGCTCGTTCTACGGCACCATGCTGCGCAACGAGATTTTCGACTTTTCGCAGCTCGGAACCTATGTCGAACGCGCCGACAACACGGCTCGCATCCTCGACGTGAAGTATTACGTGCTTTTGCCATCGATCTCCTGGGTCGGGTCGACCCTCGACAACTACCAGTGGGAATCGATCCTGCGCTCGGTGTCGGCGCATCGCTCCTACCGCTGGGTCTATGACGCCGACTACAAGCCGACCAACATCGCCGACTATCTGATCCTCAATGTCCGCATGCCGAGATCGCTGACCTTCTGCTACCGCTTCCTGGCCGAGCATCTGAAGTTCCTCGGCGATGACTATGGCGAGCGCCATGCCTGTCATGCGACCGCGGAAAAGACGCAGGCGATGCTGCGCGCCGGGTCGATCAAGGACATATTCGACACCGGCCTGCATGAGTTCCTGGCCGGCTTCATCCGTGACAACACCAGGCTGGGCGACGAGATCGCGCAGGACTATCGGTTTTACTGAGCGGAAGATGGCGATGCGGCTCAAGATCACCCATCGGACCGAGTACAGCTACGATGCGCCGGTGCAGTATCTGCTGCAGCGGCTGAGGTTGTTGCCGCTCAGCGGGCAGACGCAGACGGTCAACGCGTGGACGATCAAGGTCGACGGCGCGCGCGAGGAGTTGCGCTTCGCCGACCATTTCGGCAATGACACGCGGCTGGTGAGCATCGAAGGCGGTCACAATGCCATCATCGTCGAGGCCTCGGGCGAAGTGATGACGCGCGACACGTCAGGTGTGAGCGGACCGCATCAGGGGTTCGCACCGCTCTGGCTGTTCACGCAGGAAACGCCCCTGACGATGATCGGCGCGGGCATACGCGGCCTGGCCGAGGCAGTTGGCAAAGGCACCGATATCGAAAGGCTGCACCGGCTGATGGCGCTCATCGGCGAGCGCGTCGCCTATACGTCAGGCGCCACCAACGCGGCGACGCCGGCGGAAGAGGCGCTGGCGCTGAAGACAGGGGTCTGCCAGGACCACAGCCATATTTTCGCGACCGCGGCGCGCGCCATGGGTTTTCCGGCCCGCTATGTCAGCGGCTATCTGATGATGGATGCCGCCGTCGAGCAGGCGGCCAGCCATGCCTGGGCCGAGGCGCATGTCCCAGGCCTGGGCTGGGTCGCCTTCGACCCCGCCAACGGCATCTCTCCCGATGAGCGTTATGTGAGGATAGCGATCGGCCGCGACTATCGCGATGCCTCGCCCGTCTCGGGGATTCTGCTCGGCCAGGTGCAAGAGAAGCTTGCTGTAACCGTCAGCGTCGAGCAGTAATCGGCTGGAGCCGGACGCTGAAGGACGAATCGACCTGAAATCTCGATCCGTCTCTGGTCAACGGGATGGGCATGGTGTCGTTCGGCGTCGTGCTCGAAAGCAATTTCAGGAAAAGTGTGAGCGGTTTTCTGTCTGAAATTGCGTGATAACAAAGAGTTGGAGTGATTTGCCGTCTCCGTGAAACGGTGAAGCACTCCAGGGATTACCGCCGGAAGAGAAATCATGACTTATTGCGTCGGCCTCAAGATCGATCGCGGGCTCGTCTTCATGTCGGACACGCGCACCAATGCCGGCATGGACTCGATCTCCACCTTCAAGAAGATGCATGTCTGGGAACAGCCCGGCGAGCGCGTCATCGTCTTGATGTCGGCCGGCAATCTGGCGACGACCCAGGCCGTGGTCAGCCTGCTCGACGAGCGCACAAAGGCGGTGGGCGACCGCCACGAAAAGCTCCTCGAAACGCCATCGATGTACCAGACGGTGCGGCTGGTGGGCGACACGGTGAAAGAGGTCATCGCGCAATCCTCGCCGACTGGCGACAAGGCCGATTCCTATTTCAACGCCTCCTTCATCCTGGGTGGTCAGATCAAGGGCAGTCCGCCGCGCCTGTTCATGATCTATCCCGAAGGCAATTTCATCGAATCGACCGACGACACGCCCTTCTTCCAGATCGGCGAGACCAAATACGGCAAGCCGATCATCATCCGCGCCTATGAGCGCACGATGAGTCTGGCCGAGACGGTGAAACTGCTGCTTGTGTCGTTCGATTCGACACTGAAGTCGAACCTGTCGGTCGGTCTGCCGCTGGACCTGCTTTTCCTGGAAAAGGATGCCTTCCAGGCCGGGCTGAAGAAGCGGATCGGCCAGGACGACCCGTATTACCGCGCCATCTCCGAGGGCTGGTCGAACGCGCTGAAGACGGCTTTTGCCAGCCTGCCGGATTTTCCGGGGTGAGGGCGGCTGCCCCTGAGCTTGGCCGGTTGCTTCAACATAATTAACGTGTTAATGAAATGCCGACACCGGATTGGTCGCCGGCATTACGTGCTGCCTGGGAGGATGGATGAACAACGAAGAGTTCCGCGGCTGGTCGCGGCGCGCCGCCGACTGGGGCGCCGACTATCGGGCAAGCCTGCGTGATCTGCCGGTGCGTCCGGCGGTTGCGCCCGGAGACATCTTCCGCAGCATCGAGGTGTCGCCGCCAGAAAATGCCGAGCCGATGGACAGGATCTTCGCCGATTTCGAAGACAAGATCGTGCCGGGGATGACGCATTGGCAGCATCCGCGCTTCTTCGCCTATTTCCCTGCGAACGCGGCGCCGGTCTCGGTGGTGGCGGAATATCTGGTCTCGGCAATGGCCGCGCAATGCATGCTGTGGCAGACATCGCCGGCGGCGACCGAACTCGAGACGCGCACCGTCGACTGGATGCGCCAGGCGCTCGGCCTGCCTGAGGGGTTTTCCGGGGCGATCCAGGATTCGGCTTCGTCCGCCACGCTGAACGCTGTGCTGACCATGCGCGAGCGCGCACTCGACTGGCAGGGCAACAAGAAGGGCCTGGCAGGCCAGGCGAAGCTTCGTATCTATTCCTCCGACCAGGTGCACACCTCTATCGATCGGGCGATCTGGGTCGCCGGGATAGGCGAGGACAATCTCGTGCGCATTCCTGTCAGCGGCAGGTTTCGCGCCATGGACACGGCCGCGCTCGAGGCGGCTATCGTCGCCGACAAGCAGGCTGACCTACTGCCAGCCGGCATCATCGCCTGCGTCGGCGGCACGAGTACCGGCGGCACGGACGACATAGCGGCGGTCGCAGAAGTGGCCAAGCGGCATGGGCTCTACCTCCATGTCGATGCCGCCTGGGCCGGATCGGCGATGATCTGCCCGGAGTACCGCCATTTCTGGAGCGGCGTCGAAGGCGCCGATTCGATCGTCTTCAATCCGCACAAATGGCTGGGCGCGCAATTCGACTGCTCGATCCAGTTCCTGCGCGACCCCGAAAGCCATGTCAGGACGCTGGCGATCAAGCCGGACTATTTGAAGACCCATGGCCATGACGGCATCATCAATTATTCCGAATGGTCGGTGCCGCTCGGCCGGCGCTTCCGCGCCCTGAAATTATGGTTCCTGCTGCGCGCTCACGGGCTGGAAAACCTGCGCGCCATGATCCGCAACCACGTCGCCTGGAGCGAACGCCTTGCCGGACGGCTGGCGAACGAGCCGGATTTCGAGATCGTCAGCGAACCGATGCTGTCGCTGTTTTCATTCCGGCACAAAGCTGTCTCAAGCGTCGATGCCGACGAGCACAATCTGCGCCTGGTCAATGCGATCAACGATGATGGGCGCATCTACCTGACGCAGACGAGGGTGGATGGGTGGGTGGCGATCCGCTTTCAGGTCGGGCAGTTCGAAGCGACGAGCGATGATGTCGATGCTGCATTTGGCGTCATCACCGAAATCGCGAGAGGCATGGCCTGAGCAAGCCGGATCATGATTGCGTCGGGTTTTCCTTTGCAATCAATCAAATTCAGTTAGCCGGCTCATGCCTTTTCATTGTTTTCGTTTTCGGCTATAAGCAAGAAAAGCGAAAACGGGAGCTTGCCTGATGTATCTGTCGCCACGCCACGCCGAAATCATCCAGATGGCGAAGGACAATGGCCGCGTGCTGGTCGATGACCTCGCGTCTCATTTCAATGTGACGCCTCAGACCATTCGCAAGGATCTCAACGATCTCTGTGATCAGCGCCTGCTTTCGCGCATCCATGGTGGTGCTCTGTTTCCGTCCGGCATCGAGAACATGGAGTATGAGGCGAGACGCAAGATCGCGGCCGAGGAGAAAGAGGCGATCGGCAGCGCCGCGGCCAGGCTGATCCCCGACAATGCTTCGCTTTTCATCAATATCGGCACCACGACCGAGGCCGTCAGCAAGGCGCTGCTCGATCACAACGGCCTGATGGTCATCACCAATAACATCAATGTTGCCAACAGGATGCGGATATATCCGTCAATCGAGGTGGTGATTGCCGGTGGGGTCGTGCGCGGTTCTGATGGCGGCGTTGTCGGCGAAGCAGCGGTCGATTTCATCAGGCAGTTCAAGGTCGACTACGCCGTGATCGGTGCATCTGCGATCGACCATGACGGCGCTTTGCTCGATTTCGATTTTCGCGAAGTAAAGGTGGCGCAGGCAATCATCGCCAACGCCAGGCACGTCATACTGGTCTCCGACCAGACCAAATTCGAGCGAACCGCGCCGGTGCGCATCGGCCATCTCTCGCAGGTCAACACCTTCATCACCGATCGATGCGACATTCCCTCGGTGCGTAGGATCTGCCAGGAGGCCGAGGTTCAGCTGATCGAGACATCGACTGGCTGAGCGCTTCACGCCATGCTCACGAGCTTGTGATATTTCGTTTGACATTCGTTATTAGTTCGAAATAATTCCGCCACGGTTTCGCAAAAGACCAAAATTGGTGCAATGCGAAATCGTGGAGGAATTAAGTGGACACGTCTTCAGTCCGGGACATCTTCGTCATAGGCGGCGGCATCAATGGTTGCGGCATCGCCCGTGATGCCGTTGGGCGCGGGTTTTCGGTGTTTCTGGCCGAGATGGACGATCTCGCCAGCGGGACCTCTTCCGGCTCGACCAAACTGATCCATGGCGGCCTGCGCTACCTCGAATTCTACGAATTCCGGCTGGTGCGCGAAGCGCTCATGGAACGCGAGGTTCTGTGGAAGAACGCGCCGCACATCATCTGGCCAATGCGCTTCGTGCTGCCCTACGCCAAGGGGCTGCGCCCGGCCTGGCTGATCAGGCTCGGTCTGTTCCTCTACGACAATATTGGCGGCCGCAAACTGCTGCCGGCTACCAGGACGCTGGACATGACCCGCGATCCGGCCGGCAAGCCTTTGAAGCCATTGTTCAAAAAGGCTTTCGAGTATTCGGATGGCTGGGTCAACGACGCCCGCCTTGTGGCGTTGAACGCGCGTGATGCCGCCGACCGGGGCGCAACGATACGAACCCGCACGAAAGTGGTTGCCGCGCGCCGCGAAAACGGCCTGTGGGCGATCAGCATCGAAGACCTGCGGACCGGCGAGACCGAGGAGGTCAAGGCGCGGCTTCTGGTCAACGCCGCGGGACCCTGGGTCGATCATGTGCTTTCCGGCGTCGTCGGCCAGAACAATGTGCACAATGTCCGCCTGGTGCAGGGCAGCCATATCGTCATCGCCAAGAAATTCGACGATCCGCGCGCCTATTTCTTCCAGAACAAGGATGGCCGCATCATCTTCGCCATTCCCTACGAGGAAGAATTCACGCTGATCGGCACCACCGACCAGGATCATCCCGGTGACCCGCACGATGTGAAGATCTCTGATGCCGAGATCGATTATCTCTGCGCCGCCGCCAGCGAGTATTTCGCGGTGCCGGTCAAGCGCTCGGACATTGTCTGGACCTACTCGGCGGTGCGCCCGCTCTATGATGATGGCGCGTCCAAGGCGCAGGAAGCCACGCGGGACTACGTGCTGAAGGCGGATGGCGGCGAGGGCACCCCGCCGCTGGTCAATGCCTTCGGCGGCAAGATCACCACCTATCGCCGCCTGTCGGAATCGATGCTGGAGAAGATCGAGGGTTTTCTCGGCAAACGCGGCAAGCCCTGGACTTCGGATGCGCCGCTGCCGGGCGGCGATTTCCCGGCCACCGGTTTCGATGCGCAGGTGGCGAAGCTGAAGGCGGCCTACCCCTTTCTCGATGCGCGTATCGCGCGCCGGCTTACCCGGCTTTACGGCACACGTGCATCTGTCCTGCTTGGCCTCGCCAAGTCGAATGCGGATCTCGGCCGCGATTTCGGTGGCGACCTCTATGAGGCCGAGGTGCGCTATCTCGTTGAAAACGAATGGGCTCTCACCGCGCAGGATGTGCTGTGGCGGCGCACCAAGCGTGGCCTGCATCTCAGCCGCGAGCAGGTCGCCGCATTGGACGAATTCATGCACGGCATAAGCCGCAGGCATGTTGCGGCGGCCGAATGATGAGGTCTTGAGCCGATGCAGAAAGCCTGGGAGGAGGCAGCATGCTGGAACTGAGGAACGTCACCAAGACAGTGGGTGCTGTCGAGCATATCAGTGACGTCTCGCTGACCCTCAAGCACGGCTCGCTCAACGTCCTGCTTGGCCCCACGCTTTCCGGCAAGACCAGTCTGATGCGGCTGATGGCCGGCCTCGACAAGCCGACGTCCGGCTCGGTCTGGTTCGACGGCAAGGACGTCACCGGACAGCCGGTGCAGAAACGCAACGTCGCCATGGTCTACCAGCAGTTCATCAACTATCCGGCGATGACTGTTTACGAGAACATAGCCTCGCCACTGCGGGTGGCTGGCATCGAACAGGCCGGCATCGAAAGCCAGGTGCGCGAGGCCGCCGCGCTTTTGAAGCTGACGCCCTATCTCGACCGCACACCGCTCAGCCTGTCGGGCGGCCAGCAGCAGCGCACCGCGCTGGCGCGCGCCATCGTCAAGAATGCCAGCCTGGTGCTGCTTGACGAGCCGCTTGCCAATCTCGACTACAAGCTGCGCGAGGAACTGCGCGCCGAACTGCCGAGGATATTCGCCGCCGCCGGGACAATCTTCGTCTATGCCACGACCGAGCCGCACGAGGCGCTGCTGCTCGGCGGCAACACGGCGACGCTGTCAGAGGGCCGCATCACCCAGTTCGGCCCGACCATCGATGTCTTCCGCAAGCCCGTCGACCTGGTGACGGCGAAAACCTTCGCCGACCCGCCGCTCAACACCATCGTGCTGGCCAAGAAGGGCGGCCACTTCCTGCTCGATGGCGGCGTCAAGCTGCCCGTGCCTTCGGATCTGGCAGGCATTGCCGACGGCAATTATACGATCGGTTTCCAGCCGCACCATCTTTCGCTCGAGCGTCCCAATGCCTCTGCGGTGCCGGTACGGGCAAAGGTGACCATCACCGAAATCACCGGCTCGGAAAGCTTCATCCATCTGGATTTCGCCGATGCGCGCTGGGTGATGCTGACCCACGGCATCAGGGATTTCGAGACCGACGCGGCGGTCGAAGTGTTCATCGACCCGCGTCACATCATGGTCTTCGACGGGCACGGCCGCGCCGTGGCCGCGCCGAAACTGGCGGCTTGAGGAGGGCGATATGGCGCGCATCGACGTCCACCATGTCAGGCATTCCTACCTGCCGAACCCGCAGAAGGATGAAGACTTCGCGCTTCGGGAAGTGCATCACGCTTTCGAGGATGGCGGCGCCTATGCGCTGCTCGGTCCCTCCGGCTGCGGCAAGACCACGCTGCTCAACATCATTTCGGGGCTGCTTCATCCCTCGCACGGCCAGTTGCTGTTCAACGGCAGGGACGTAACCAATCTGTCGACGCAAGAGCGCAACATCGCGCAGGTGTTCCAGTTCCCGGTCATCTACGACACCATGACCGTCTACGACAATCTGGCCTTCCCGCTGCGCAATCGTGGCGTGCCGGAGGCCGACGTCGACCGCAAGGTGCGCGAGACGCTCGACATGATCGACCTGGCGTCGTGGGCGAAGAAGAAGGCGAGGGGCCTGACCGCCGACCAGAAACAGAAGATATCGCTCGGCCGCGGCCTGGTCCGCTCCGATGTCAACGCCATCCTGTTCGACGAGCCGCTGACCGTCATCGACCCGCACATGAAGTGGGTGCTGCGCTCGCAGTTGAAGCAGCTTCACCGTCGCTTCGGCTACACCATGGTCTATGTCACCCACGATCAGACCGAGGCGCTGACCTTCGCCGACCAGGTCGTGGTCATGTATGATGGCGGCATCGTCCAGATCGGCACGCCGGCAGAGCTGTTCGAGCGGCCGCGCCACACTTTCGTCGGCTATTTCATCGGCTCGCCCGGCATGAACGTCCTGCCGGTGGCGGTCGAAGGCAGGACGGCGACGCTGGGCTCGCAGCGCATCGAATTGCCGGGGGTGCCCAAGGCCGCTGGCGGCGCGGTCGAACTGGGCATCCGCCCCGAATATGTCAGGCTCGGCCGCGACGGCATGGCTGTCCAGGTCGGCAAGGTCGAGGATCTCGGCCGCCACAAGGTCGTGCGCGCCAGGCTGGAGGGCCGCGACATAGCAGCCGTCATCGGCGAGGACGAGACGGTCCCGGCCGAGCCGAAAGTGCGGTTCGATCCGGCCGGCATCAACATCTACGCCGATTCCTGGATAGTTGAGATGGGGCGCGTCGAGGTGGGGGCCTAGATGGAAAAGACCTGGAACAACAGGGCCTGGTTCCTGGTGCTGCCGGTGCTAGTGCTGGTGGCGTTCTCGGCCGTCATCCCGTTGATGACCGTCGTCAACTACTCGGTGCAGGACACGTTCGGCAACAACGTGTTCTTCTGGGCCGGGACGGAGTGGTTCGAGGAACTCCTGCATTCCAATCGCTTCTGGGAAGCGATGACCCGCAATCTGATCTTTTCCTTCATCATCCTGGCCATCGAGGTGCCGCTCGGCATCTTCATCGCCCTCAACATGCCTAAGAAGGGCTGGGGCGTGCCTGTCTGCCTGGTGCTGATGGCATTGCCGCTGCTGATTCCATGGAATGTCGTCGGCACCATCTGGCAGGTGTTCGGGCGCAACGACATCGGTCTGCTCGGCTACTACGTCAACGCGCTCGGCATCGACTACAACTATGTGCAGGATCCGTTCGACGCCTGGGTGACCATCATCGTCATGGATGTCTGGCACTGGACCAGTCTCGTCGTGTTGCTCTGCTATGCCGGGCTGGTTTCGATCCCCGACGCTTTTTATCAGGCAGCCAAGATCGACGGCGCCTCGCGCTGGGCTGTCTTTCGCTACATCCAATTGCCGAAGATGCAGCGCGTGCTTTTGATCGCGGTGCTGCTGCGTTTCATGGACAGCTTCATGATCTATACCGAACCCTTCGTCGTCACAGGCGGCGGGCCGGGCAATTCGACAACCTTCCTGTCCATCGACCTCGTCAAGACGGCTCTTGGCCAGTTCGACCTCGGCCCGGCGGCCGCCATGTCGCTGGTCTACTTCCTCATCATCCTGCTGTTGTCGTGGGTGTTCTACACCGTGATGACCAACTACGACGCGGAGCGCTGAGATGAGCGGCGCCAACGAAAGAACGGAGCGGAACGCGATGAACGGCGCGGCCGCTTCCGAGCGGCTGGCGAGCTCGCTGTCGCAGAGCGAACTCGACAGGCGCATGCGCCGTCGCGGCGAGGAATCGCGCTGGTGGTGGATCGTGCCGACGCTCTACATCTTCCTGCTGCTGCTGCCGATCTACTGGCTCATCAACATGAGCTTCAAGACCAATGCGGAGATCGTCAACTCGCTGACGCTCTATCCGCATCAGCCGACGCTGGCCAATTACTATACGATCTTCACGCAGAAGGCCTGGTATTCCGGCTACATCAATTCGATCACCTATGTCGTCATGAACATGGTGATCTCGGTCGCCGTGGCGCTGCCGGCGGCCTATGCCTTTTCGCGCTACCGCTTCCTTGGCGACAAGCATCTCTTCTTCTGGCTGCTCACCAATCGCATGGCGCCCCCGGCGGTGTTCGCGCTGCCATTCTTCCAGCTCTATTCCGCCTTCGGCCTGATCGACACGCATATCGCGGTGGCGCTGGCGCACTGCCTGTTCAACGTGCCGCTGGCGGTGTGGATCCTGGAGGGCTTCATGTCGGGTGTGCCGAAGGAAATCGACGAAACCGCCTATATCGACGGCTATTCCTTCCCGCGCTTCTTCCTGAAGATCTTCATGCCGCTGATCGCCAGCGGCATCGGCGTCGCCTGCTTCTTCTGCTTCATGTTCTCGTGGGTGGAACTGCTGATCGCCCGTACCCTGACCACGACCGACGCCAAGCCGATCGCCGCGACAATGACCCGTACCGTGTCAGCATCGGGCATGGACTGGGGGCTGCTGGCCGCCGCCGGCGTGCTCACGCTGATCCCCGGCGCGCTCGTCATCTGGTTCGTGCGAAATTATATCGCCAAGGGCTTCGCCCTGGGGAGGGTGTGATCCATGAACCTCGACTTCTCCTGGATGGCGTGGACCTGGCCGACGGCCGCCTTCTTCACCGTCATCGCGCTGCTGCTGGTCGGCATGGGTGTGTGGGAATATGCCTCGCCGGGCGGAAATCCACGCGTCGGCGTGCTTCGCTTCGAGACGACGCGCGGCGACCGTCTCTTCGTTTCGCTGCTTGGCAGCGCCTTCATCCATCTTGCCTGGCTGGGTCTGGTCGGACCGAGCCTCTGGTGGGCTCTCGCTCTCTCCGTGGTCTACGCCGTTGGCGTGTTCCGCTACGTATAGAGGGGGAAAAAAGTTGGAGCGGCCGCGTGCAGGCGGCCGCTCCAGATCGCACTTGAAACCTGACAACTGGAGGAAACACATGCGACGCCAATTTCTAACATCGACAACTGCCCTTGTGCTATTGCTCGGCGTGGGCAACGCCTATGCCGGCATGGATGAGGCAAAAGCCTTTCTGGACAAGGAGATAGGCGATCTTTCGAGCCTATCACGCGCCGATCAAGAAAAAGAGATGCAGTGGTTCATCGACGCCGCCAAGCCGTTCGCCGGCATGGAAATCAAGGTCGTCTCGGAAACCCTGACCACGCACCAGTACGAATCGCAGACATTGGCACCGGCCTTCACCGCCATCACCGGCATCAAGGTCACGCATGACGTCATCCAGGAAGGCGACGTCGTCGAGAAAATCCAGACCCAGATGCAGACCGGCCAGAACCTCTACGACGGCTGGGTGAACGATTCCGACCTGATCGGCACCCACTGGCGTTACCAGCAGGTGCGCAACCTGACCGACTGGATGGCCAACGAGGGCAAGGACGTCACCAATCCGGGCCTCGACCTGCAGGACTTCATCGGCTCTTCCTTCACCACCGCGCCGGACAAGAAGCTCTACCAGCTTCCCGACCAGCAGTTCGCCAACCTCTACTGGTTCCGCTACGACTGGTTCAACGACGAGAAGAACAAGGCCGACTTCAAGGCCAAGTACGGCTATGACCTCGGCGTGCCGGTCAACTGGTCGGCCTATGAGGATATCGCCGAGTTCTTCACCGGCCGCGATGTCGACGGCAAGAAGGTCTATGGCCACATGGACTACGGCAAGAAGGATCCCTCGCTCGGCTGGCGCTTCACCGACGCCTGGCTGTCGATGGCCGGCAACGGCGACAAAGGCATCCCGAACGGCCTGCCGGTCGACGAATGGGGCATCAAGGTCAACGAAAAGTCGCAGCCGGTCGGCTCCTGCACGGCGCGCGGCGGCGATACCAATGGCCCGGCCGCCGTCTACTCGATCCAAAAATACCTGGACTGGCTGAAGGCCTACGCGCCGCAGGAAGCGCAGGGCATGACCTTCTCCGAATCCGGCCCGGTGCCGGCGCAGGGCAACATCGCCCAGCAGATCTTCTGGTACACGGCCTTCACCGCCGACATGGTCAAGCCCGGCCTGCCGGTCATGAACGATGACGGCACGCCGAAATGGCGCATGGCTCCGTCGCCGCACGGCGTCTACTGGAAGGACGGCATGAAGCTCGGCTACCAGGACGTGGGTTCCTGGACGCTGATGAAGTCCACGCCCGAGGACCGCGCCAAGGCGGCTTGGCTCTATGCCCAGTTCGTGACCTCCAAGACCGTGGACGTGAAAAAGAGCCATGTCGGCCTGACGTTCATCCGCGACTCCACCATCCACGACAAGAGCTTCACCGACCGCGCGCCGAAGCTCGGCGGCCTGATCGAGTTCTACCGCTCGCCGGCTCGCGTCCAGTGGTCGCCGACCGGCACCAACGTGCCGGACTATCCGAAGCTGGCACAGCTCTGGTGGCAGGCGATCGGCGATGCGTCTTCCGGCGCCAAGAGCGCGCAGGAAGCGATGGACTCGCTCTGCGCCGAGCAGGAAAAGGTCATGGGCCGCATCGAGAAGTCCGGTGTCCAGGGCGACATCGGGCCGAAGCTGGCGGAAGAGCATGACCTTGCCTACTGGAACGCCGACGCGGTCAAGGCCGGCAATCTCGCTCCTCAGCTGAAGATCGAGAACGAGAAGGAAAAGCCACAGACCATCAACTACGACGAGCTGGTCAAGAGCTGGCAGAAGTAAGTTTCTGCAACTACAGTTTGCCGGGGCATGGTGCCCCGGCGAACGCTTCGGAGCGGCCAGTGATTTCCTCGCTTTTTCGGCTTGCTGAACGTTGGGCTCCAGCCACAAGAGGTGAGAACGGTGAGCCGCTTTTCACTGTGGATTTGGCCCTTGAATTGGCCGAGCTGCACGTTTCAGATGATCGTGAAAGCGGATCTGAATCGGATCGACTGAAGCAAGTTCTGCAGAATCCGGAACTGCGACTGGCTTTCGAGCTGGTTCCAGAGATCATCGCGGAACATGCATTGAGAAAGCTCTCCGCGCCAAAGGATTTTGAATACGTGCTATGCGACCGGCATGGCCGGGGCCATGGCTTTAAAGTCGCCACGCACCCAATCGCTCAACTCATCCATGAGGCGCTTGCTCGCGACCTGCTCCCCGCGCCCACCGTACAAACTGTTGGAAAAGCCTCGAGCTATGCCGACGCCGTTTCCAGGGCCTTGAACGCGGGTGAGAAATTGGCGGATTTGACTGTTTGCGTTGCTCCGATCGGGCTTGGCCTGCATCGGGGCAAACTTGAAATCAGATAGGGTTGTCAACTTTGACCAGACACATCCTCGCCATCGACCAAGGTACGACATCGACCCGGGCGATCCTGTTCGACAAGGACATGAAGGTCGCCGGTACCGGCCAGCAAGAATTCACCCAGCATTATCCGGCCTCTGGCTGGGTCGAGCATGACCCGGAAGAAATCTGGGCGAGCGTGGTGGCGACTGTGAAGGCAGCGCTGAAGGCTGCAGGCCGCACCGCCGCTGAAATCGCCGCCATCGGCATCACCAACCAGCGCGAAACCGTCGTCATCTGGGACAAGGCGACCGGCAAGCCGATCCACAACGCCATTGTCTGGCAGGACCGGCGTACCGCGCCCTTATGCCAGAAGCTCAAGAAACAGGGGCTGGAGAAGAAGTTCACCCGCAAGACCGGCCTGCTGCTCGATCCCTATTTTTCAGGCACCAAGATCGCCTGGATGCTGGACAAGGTGAAGGGCGCCAGGAAACGCGCGGAAAAGGGCGAACTCATCGCCGGCACCATCGACAGTTTCCTGATCTGGCGGCTGACCGGCGGCAAGGTACACGCCACGGACGCCACCAACGCCTCGCGCACCCTGGTGTACAACATCGCCGAGAATGCCTGGGACCATGAACTGCTTTCCATCCTGCGCATACCCGCCGCCATGCTGCCTGAGGTCAAGGATTGTGCCGATGATTATGGAATCACGGAGAAAAACCTGTTCGACGCCGAGATAAGAATCCTCGGCGTTGCCGGTGACCAGCATGCGGCAACCATCGGCCAGGCCTGTTTCGAACCGGGCATGATGAAATCCACCTACGGTACCGGTTGCTTCGCGCTGCTCAACACCGGCGCCGATCTGGTGCGCTCGAAGAACCGGCTCCTGACCACCATCGCTTACCGGCTGAACGGCAAGACCACCTACGCGCTGGAGGGCTCGATCTTCATAGCGGGGGCCGCCGTGCAATGGCTGCGCGACGGCATCAAGGTGATTGGCAAGGCGGAGCAGAGCGGCGAGCTGGCGGCCCAGGCCGACCCAACGCAGGATGTCTATCTGGTGCCGGCCTTCGTCGGGCTTGGCGCGCCGCATTGGGACGCCGAAGCGCGCGGCGCGATCTTCGGGCTGACCCGCAATTCCGGCCCGGCCGAATTCGCCCGTGCCGCCCTGGAGTCCGTCGCCTACCAGACCCGCGACCTGCTCGACGCCATGCACAAGGATTGGAAGGGCGCCACGGCCAAGACGGTGCTCAGGGTCGACGGCGGCATGGTGGCATCGGACTGGACCATGCAGCGGCTGGCCGACATCCTCGATGCCCCTGTCGATCGCCCGACAATTCTTGAAACGACCGCGCTGGGCGCCGCCTGGCTCGCCGGCTCGAAAGCGGGTGTGTGGCCAAAGGCGAAGGAGTTCGCCAAGAGCTGGGCACTCGAGCGGCGCTTCAAACCGGATATGGAGTCCGCTGCACGCGCCGCCAAGCTGGCGGGCTGGCGCGATGCTGTGCGCCGGACCCTGAGCGTGCCATGAGGGGTCGCCATGAAACGGCTTGAGGGTGGTGGCATGCAGCCGGACTGGTATCCCGAATGGCGCGACGAGGCTTTTGAACAACTGGTCGCCAAGAACGCAGCCTTGGAGAAGGAGTTTCGCCTCGGCCACTGGCCGCGTTATGACTATGACCTGACGACCGGCAAGCTTCTGTTCTCGGAGCAGGGGGCGGTCAAAGTTGTCGCCGAGATTCAGATCGCAGGCTCGACGAGCGCCAAAGCCGGCAACTGGCTTTGGGCCTCGTCAAACTCAAACTTGCCAAGCGGCCTTCTCAGCGACGCAAAGCGGGCTCGCTCTTTCGGTGAGGAGAACGATATCGCTGCACTTCACCAGCCTTATGTGACCGACATGGAAAATGATCTGGAGGCACTAGGCTGGCAATTGACGGCAGTGATGGTGCGGGTCTGCGCCGCGCTCGGTGCCTACCGATCTCCGCGCGGCGAGGGCGGCGGCCTTTATCTGGTCCTTAAAAGCGTTGGCTGGGCGAGCTGATACGACGGCTCGCCGACCAATCCTTGCAAAAGGCCCGCATCGTCTTCGATACGGGCCTTATCCTTACGCCTGTCCCTGATGCTCAGTCTTGGATCAGTAAGGCGAACGGCACTGCTGGCGCGGGCCGTTATAGGGCTGGAAGGTATTGTCGGAAGCCCGGTAGCTCTTGTAGCGATCATAGCACCACTGGACGTGAGAACTGCCCTGGGCGCGGTTGTTCTCGCTGTTGACGATCGCACCCGAAATCAGTGCGCCGGCGGCAAAGGCGGCAAGCGGGAACCAGTAGTCGCCGTGACGGCGGTAGCCGGGCCGGTATTCGCGGTAGCCGCGATGACCATTCCAGTAAGAGCCGTTACCGCCGCGATAGAAATTGCGGTTGCCGTTGAAATTCCGGTTTCCGCGGAAATGGCGGTTTTTCATCCACGGCTTGTAGTCCACCGTTTGAATGTCGGGTGAGGTAGAAGCAGTCAGCGGCATAAAGGCAGGCGCTGCTTCAGCCGGGATCGCGGCTGCGACCGCGAATGAAACTGACAATGTGGTGGCCAGTAAACCTGAGATGACCTTGTTCATGCGGTTCTCCTTGAGAGGTGACGTCCCTTGTCCCAGGCAAAACGGGGGGCTGCATGAATTGTTCCGGTTGAAAAAGCCAAGTTGCTGATTTGTAATGTTTCTGCGGCTCGACATTGATGCTGGGGGATAGATCATCGGGCCTTTTCAAATGCCGACATCGGCCGCAATGGGGATAGCCGGACGTGGGGGACGGGATAACCGGTGAAGCTCGCCTGAAGGCCCGTTTTTTCCGGTTGACCGGCCGAGGCACTCTCCCTATGTTCCGCGCAATTTCGAGGGTGCCGTGTCCGCGCCCGCGGGAGCGCGTAGCTCAGCCGGTAGAGCAACTGACTTTTAATCAGTAGGTCATGGGTTCGAATCCCATCGCGCTCACCATAGTTTCACCTGAAATATCAATCGCTTAGCCTTTTGGCCTCTGGAGCAGAGGCGGCGAGAAAATGTGCGACCGTGCTAGAAAAGTTTTCTCGCACGGTCCGTTCGCTGCCTGTTCCCGCTTTGATTCATGCAGCGTGACGCGGCAGCTGGCTGACATCGCGATTGGCCGCTTGAAGAAAATGATCGTCCGTGAAATCTATTGTGCCGTGGCTGGCGCTGTTGTTTGCTGCGTTTTGTCCTGCTGCTGCAGCTGTTGCTGCTTTCTCGCCGCCTTCTGCTTTTTATGAAGCTCGTGGCCGGCGACGCAGCCGCCGATGGCGCCAAGCACGGCGTGATGGTGGGCATAGTGTCCAGCCACGGCACCGGCCGCGCCACCCGATATGCAACCGATAGCCTGCGCCTGTGTGCTTGCGCCAACAAACGCGATCATTGCCGAAATCAGGACGACCTTCATAAGCATCTCACCTTGAGTAGTCGCCACCCCAGGGGAGCGTAGTGCTGGAGAGGGGGCGTTACAAGCGAGCAAGACGGGTGTTCACGGTGTCGTGCTTGGCATGGGCTGGCCGGCGATCGGAGGCAGAACGGGCGGCGCGCGAAGCTTTCGGTAGCTCGCAGGAAGCTTCAAGGAGGCCCGAAAACCAGCGAAACATTGCCGCCGGCATGGCGCTCCAGCCTGCCAGCGAGATCGAGTTCCAAAAGCACCATGAAGACCTGCGCGGGATGCAGACCTGTGTGGCGGATGATTTCGTCTACCGAAACCGGCGCCGGGCCAAGCGCCTCCGTCACCTTGGCGCGGTCGCTGTCACCGGGCGGCGGCGTGGCTGAAAAGTCCGGCGGTTCTTCGAATGGCGGCACTTCAGGTGCGCGCATGCCGGTCAGCGGCGCGATTGCCCTGGAAATGTCCGACGCCTCCGTGACAAGCGTGGCGCCGTCCTTGAGCAGGCCGTTGGTGCCAGCCGCGCGCGGGTCCAAAGGAGAGCCTGGCACGGCAAAGACGAGCCGGCCCATTTCGCCCGCCAGCCGCGCGCTGATCAACGATCCCGACCGTTGCGCCGCCTCGACAACGACAAGCCCGAGGGAGGCGCCGGCGACAAGGCGGTTGCGGCGGGGGAAGTCCTGCGCGCGCGGCTGCCAGCCGAACGACATTTCCGAAATGACCGCGCCGCGTTCGGCAATCTCCTCGCACAGTCCGGCATTCTCGGGCGGGTAGGGCAGGTCGAGGCCTCCCGCCAGCACTCCGACGGTGCCGGTCGCAAGACTGCCCCGGTGCGCCGCGGTATCGATGCCGCGCGCCAGACCGGAGACGATCGCGTAGCCCTCGCCACCAAGGTCGGCGGCCAGCACACGCGCCATCTTGACGCCAGCCAGCGATGCGTTGCGGGCGCCGACGATGGCTATCCCCGGCAAGCGGAACACGGCACCGCTGCCCTTGACCGCCAGGAGCGGCGGCGGATTGTCCATGTTGCGCAACAGCGATGGATAGTCGGCCTCGCCGATTCCGACAAAGCGCGCGCCGGCTCGCCGGGCGGCTTCCATCTCGGCCTCGGCTTCGGCTGGCGAAGGGATGCGCACGATCCGGTTCGCGCCGCCTGAAATCATCAGTTCCGGCAGCATTTCCAGCGCCACCTCGGCCGAACCGAAACGGTTGATCAGGTCGCGGAAGGAAGCAGGGCCGACATTCGGGGTGCGGATCAGCCGCAGCCAGCTCAGCCGCTGCCGGTCGCTGAGGCGTGGGCCGGCGGCCGGTTCGCTGACCATGGTGGCGTGCTCGCTCACCCCTTGGCTCCGATCTTGCCTTCGGTTCCGGCAAGCAGCCGGGAAATGTTGGCCCGGTGCTTGATGAAGACGATGATGCTCATCACCACGAACAGCAGGGCCACCTGTGGCGTGCTCATGAAATAGAGAGCGATCGGCACGACGACGGCTGCCGTCAGCGCCGCCAGCGAGGAGTAGCGCAACAGAAACGCCATCAGCAGCCAGACGAGCGCGAAGATCAGCGCCACCGGCCAGGCAAGGCCGATCAGCACGCCGAGATAGGTGGCGACACCCTTGCCGCCCTTGAAGCCGAGCCAAGCCGGAAAGAGGTGACCAAGAAAGGCGCCGAGGCCGGCCCAGACCGCCGTTTCAGGCGCGAAATGGCCAGCAATCAGAACTGCGGCCGTGCCCTTCAGCGCATCGAGCAGAAGCGTCGCGGCAGCCAGTCCCTTGTTGCCCGTGCGCAGCACGTTGGTCGCGCCGATATTGCCGGAACCGATCTTGCGCACATCGCCGAGGCCAGCGGCACGAGTCAAAAGCAGTCCGAACGGAATCGACCCCAGGAGGTAGCCGAACACCAGGGCCAGGATCAGGCCGTAAGTCATTGTTTCCCCCGCATTTCCCATCGCCGGCTTGTAGCGGCTTCAGGTGGCGCCAGGATGCGTTCCTAGGCGCGGAACACTGTGCGGCCCGCCACCAGCGTTTGCAAGACCTTGCCTTGCAGCCGCGCGCCTTCGAAACAGGTGTTTTTCGAGCGCGAGCGGATGCCGCTTTCGCTGACGATCCAGGGTTCGTCGAGATCGACTAGCGTCAGGTCGGCCACGGCTCCCGGCGTCAGCGTGCCGCCGGGCAATCCGAACAGCCTTGCCGGCGCCGTCGACAAGGTTTCGATCAGCCGCAGCAGAGGCACGTCGCCATTGTGGTAGAGCCGCAAGGCTGCCCCAAGCAGCGTCTCCAGCCCGATGGCGCCGGCGGCGGCGTCCGCAAAGGGCAGGCGCTTGGTGTCGACATCCTGCGGGTCGTGCGAGGAGACGATGATGTCGACCGTGCCGTCCTTGACCGCCTCGATCATGGCCAGCCGGTCTTCCTCGGCACGCAATGGCGGCGTCAGCCGGAAGAAGGTGCGGTATTCGCCGACATCGTTTTCATTGAGCGAAAGATTATGGATCGACACGCCTGACGTCACGGCGGCGCCGTCGGCCTTGGCTCGTGTTACCGCGTTTACGGCCATTGCGGTCGAAATCTTCGCCGCATGGTAGGAGCCGCGCGTCAGGCGCGCCAGGGCCAGATCGCGTTCGAGAGGGATGGACTCGGCCTCGCGCGGAATGCCGGCAAGACCGAGCCAGCTCGCGTAAAGGCCTTCGTTCATGACACCGGACGAACCGAGATCGGCGTCCTGCGTTTCGTGGACGATCGTAGCGCCGAAATCGCGTGCGTATGTCAGGGCACGGCGCATCACCAGCGAGTTGGCGATGGTGTGGCGGCCATCGGTGAAGGCGACGGCACCGGCCTCGCGCAGCAGGCCGAATTCGGTCATCTCGCGGCCTGCGAGGCCCTTGGTGATGGCGGCCGCCGGGAAAATGTTGACGCTCGCGGTGTCACGTGCCGTGCGCAGCACGAACTCGACCAGCGCGACATTGTCGATGACGGGGTCGGTGTCGGGCATCATGACGATTGATGTTACACCACCGGCCGCCGCGGCCACACTTGCCGAAGCGATGGTCTCGCGATGCTCGCCGCCCGGTTCGCCGACGAACACGCGGCCGTCAATCAGCCCGGGAATGATCGTCTTGCCGGCGCAGTCGATCACGGCCGCACCCTCGGGAATGCCCTGGTTCAGCGCCGCCTTGCCGGCAGCGGCGATCTTCTTGCCATCGACCATGACGGAGCCGATTTCATCGATGCCGCGCGAGGGATCGATGATGCGTGCGCGTTCGAAGACCGTCGTGCTCATGGGCCGCGACCCTCCTGGTTGCGGCCCTGTTGGTTGCGACGGGGGTCGAGCAGCGCTTCCATCACCGCCATGCGCACGGCGACACCCATCTCAACCTGCTCCTGGATGACGCTTTGCGGGCCGTCGGCGATTTCCGAGGCGATCTCGACGCCCCGGTTCATCGGGCCCGGGTGCATCACCATGGCATCCGGCTTGGCGGCCTTCAGCTTTTCGGCGTCGAGGCCGAAATAGCGGAAATACTCGCGCACCGACGGCACGAAAGCGCCTTCCATACGCTCGCGCTGCAAACGCAGCATCATCACCACGTCAGCGTCCTTCAGGCCCTCCGCCATCGAGCGGCAGACGATCACGCCCATCCGGTCTATGCCGGAGGGCAGCAGGGTGGAGGGCGCCACTACCCGCACCTGCGCGCCGAGGGCGTTGAGCAGCATGATGTTGGAGCGCGCCACGCGCGAATGGAGGATGTCGCCGCAGATCGCCACGATCAGCTTCGACAGCGGCCCCTTGGCGCGGCGGATGGTGAGCGCGTCGAGCAGCGCCTGTGTCGGGTGCTCATGCGCTCCGTCGCCGGCATTGACGACGGAGCAGCCGACTTTCTGGGCCAGAAGTGCCGCCGCACCCGCCGACTGATGGCGAATGATCAATATGTCCGGCCGCATCGCGTTCAGCGTCATCGCGGTGTCGATCAGCGTCTCGCCCTTCTTCACCGAGGAGCTTGCCACCGACATGTTCATGACGTCGGCGCCGAGCCGCTTTCCCGCCAGCTCGAACGACGACTGCGTGCGGGTGGAGGCCTCATAGAAGAGGTTGATCTGCGTGCGGCCGCGCAGCGTCGAGGTCTTTTTCTCCGACTGCCGCGAAATGGCGACAGCCCGGTCCGCCCTGTCGAGCAACAGCTCGATGTCTCCGGGCGAAAGATCGCTGATGCCCAGAAGGTGTCGGTGGGGATAGAGTGGCAGGGACGAGGCGTCGGTCATCTCAAGGCGCTGCTATAGGGTGCGGATTTTGTGGCCGCAAGCACCTGCTTTGGATTGGAGCCGTTCTCCTCAATTTTTTCGTGTAGATAGCCGATTATATCGACCGGTATTTTCGTCGCGCGCGAAGCAGGGCTTGGGCTATATCTAGCCGACGGTCTTGGATTCGTGGCTATCCGACGATATGGACCTTTCGGCCGACAGAAGGATTGGGCGTGACCGACGACGTGACGAACCAGCCGCCGCCGCAGACAGGCGGCAACGCCTGGCGGGGCGATCCGTTGCTGATCCAGCTTGCGGAACGCTTTTCCGATCCGGTACGCAAGGATCTCGATGGCCTTGGCCGCTTTGTCCTGACGCAGGAAGCGCAGGAACTGGCGCGCCTTGCCAATGTCGACACGCCAAGGCTGAGGACGCATGACCGCCAGGGGCGGCGCATCGACCTGGTCGAATTCCACCCGGCCTATCACGCACTGATGCGCCGCTCGGTGGCGAACGGCCTGCATTCCTCGGTCTGGGAGAACGGTGATGCAGAGATCGGCCGTCGCCATCAGGTGCGCGCGGCACGGTTCTATCTGACCGCCGAACTCGAGACCGGCCACCTTTGCCCCATCACCATGACCAGCGCCTCGCTGGCGGCGCTGATGGCCAGCCCAAAACTGTTCCGCGAATGGGCGCCGCGCGTCACGACGCGCAAATACGACCAGAGCCAGAAGCCGCCGGTGGAAAAGACCGGGCTGACGCTGGGCATGGGCATGACCGAGAAACAGGGCGGTACGGATGTGCGCGCCAATGTGACGAGGGCCGAGCGTGCCGGCAGCGGGTTCTTTCGCCTGACCGGGCACAAATGGTTCATGTCGGCGCCGATGTCGGATGCGTTCCTGGTGCTGGCACAGGCGCCGGAAGGGCTGTCCTGTTTCCTCGTGCCGCGCGTCCTTGGTGACGGGTCGGGCAATGGCTTCCGTTTCCAGCGCTTGAAGGACAAGCTTGGCAACCGCTCCAACGCATCGTCGGAGGTCGAATTCGTCAACGCCATCGGCGAGATGGTCGGCGAACCCGGTGCCGGCGTGAAGACGATCATGGACATGGTGACATTGACGCGGCTCGACTGCGCGGTGGCGTCCTCGGCGATCATGCGTGCCGGTCTTGCCGAGGCTGTGCATCACGCCCGGCATCGCCAGGTGTTCGGCGCCACGCTTATCGAGCAGCCGCTGATGCAGCGCGTGCTGGCCGACATGGCGCTCGATGTCGCGGCCGCGACCGCGCTGTCGTTCCGGCTGGCACGGTCCTTCGACGAGGCCGCCAGCGATCGCGGCGAGGCGGCGTTCGCCCGCGCCATGACGCCTGTTGTGAAATACTGGGTCTGCAAGATCGCGCCGCCGCTGCTCTACGAGGCGATGGAGTGCCTCGGCGGCAATGGCTATGTCGAGGAGGCGCCGCTTGCCCGCTACTATCGCGAAGCGCCGGTCAACGCGATCTGGGAGGGATCGGGCAACGTCATGGCACTCGACGTGCTGCGCGTGCTCGGCCGCGCGCCTGGCCTGTTCGAGGAGGTGCTGGCCGGCATAGACCGCGACCTCGGCGCCGGCGGGCGTGGCACGATCGGCGTGCTGAAGGCGGCGATGCAGGTCGCTTCGACCGACGAGGGCTCGGCCCGGCTGCTTACCGAACAACTGGCGCTGTCGGCCGCGGCGGCCGAATTGCGCCGGCTGGGGGCAGGGCGGATTGCCGATGCCTTTGTCGAAACCCGCCTGGCTGGGCAGTGGCGCAACACTTATGGCATGATCGATTCACGCCACGATGCGCGCATGATCATCGATACGCTCTATCCGCCTGTGAACTGAGCCGTCCGGGGGAGTCGGGACGGCTGGTCTGCGGGAGTTGCGTCATTATCCGCCGGCTTCCGCTGCGCCGTTAACCTTAACAAATGGTTTCCATTGCGGCGGCGCGGCGCAAAGCCCACTGTCATTCCTGTCGAAGCAGGAATCACGATGCGACACCTTTTGACCTCATTTCTGTCCGCGCACTGGGCGATCGTTTTCGCCCTGCTCGCGGTGATCTGCATCGATGGAAACCGTGGTGTCGCGGCAGCGCTCGGCATGCTTGGAGTGGCCGCCGAGAGCGCCCGGCTGGTCGATCTGGAAAGCGTCGTGGTGGTAGCGCCGCTGGCGACCGCACTGCTGGTCGTGTCGGTGCTGTTCTTCTGGGCCTTTGTCGATACGCTGATGAACGATGCCGGCAGTCCCGGTGCCGACAGCGTCGTTCGCATCGCCTTCATCTCCGCCTCGGGCGTGCTGTCGCTGATCATGATCGGCGGTGCGGCCCAGGGTATCAATGGCTTGTTCATGGTCGTCGCCGTGCAACTGGCCGCGCTGTTGGCCTCTTACGTCGCCATGCTTGCCGAGCGGCGGTCCGCTGTGATGGCCGATGAGGGCGATGTCCGCGCCACGGCGCACAGCATGGCAAAGGCCGCTGCCCATAACTCGTTGCTCTCGCTGATATCGGGCCGTACGGGTTCGGACGGGAAGGGAGGCCGCTGATGCGTTACATCTTCGCATTGTGGGCCGCTCCGATGGCTCTGTTCTGGGGCTGGTTCTACCTGTCGCTCAACGACATGAATTTCGGCTATGTCATGCTCAGCCGGCAGCTTCACGATTTCGTCTTTCAGCTCTACGGCCAGATGCTCGGTATCGATCCGGCGATCATCCCGGGCATGGTGGCCAAGGCCTGCGTCTTCGACGGCTTCCTTTTGATCGCGATATGGGCATTTCGCCGCCGCCGCGAAATCTGGAGCTGGATCAAGCGGCGCGAGGTGGATCGGGTTCCGTTCGATCGGTTGCATCGAGCGACTGAAGCCGGTCCAAAACTCCCTGCAGAATAAAGGCGGCCGCGGCCGAATCGATCTTGCCGGCGCGTTTGGCGCGCGAGAAATCCATTTCGATCAAGGTGCGTTCGGCTGCCACCGTCGATAGCCGCTCGTCCCAGAACACGAACGGCAGCTCGCTCAGCTGCGCCATGTTGCGCACGAACGCACGCGATTTCTGCGCGCGCGGGCCTTCCGAGCCGTCCATGTTGATCGGCAGCCCGATCGCCACCGCGCCGACATTTTCCTTTTCCAGCAGGGCCAGGAGCACGGCGGCGTCGAGTGAGAATTTCCGCCGGATGATGACCGGCCGCGGATGAGCGAACGAGAATCCCCGGTCGGAAACCGCGACGCCGATAGTCTTGTCGCCGAGATCGAGGCCCGCCAGGGTCCTGCCATCGGCGAGCCGTGCCGGCAATTGCTCGATCGTGATGACTGCCAATGGATTTCCTTATCTTTTTCGGCGTCTGGCATTCTTCCAGATGCATCGCGAACGCTGTACCCTTCGATATGAAGGCCGTGACCGTTCTATCGTCCGGCCGGGCAAAAATCGAGGAACGCATTCATGAAACTGACCTGGTACGGCCACTCGGCCTTCCGCATCGAAACCGGCGCCGCCCAGATCCTCATCGACCCCTATCTGATCGGCAACCCCTCCTGGACGGGTGGCTGGGAAGGGCCGGCGGAGGGGATCACGCATGTCCTGCTGACGCACGGGCACAGCGACCACATCAGCGGCGCGCTGGAAGTGCTCGGCAAGAGCGGCGCGCAGCTGGTCGCCAATTTCGAAATCTGTATGTATCTGGTCGGCAAGGGAGCCGACGGCAGCAAGATCAATCCCGGCAACATCGGCGGCACCGTCGATTGCGGCGGCTTCACCACGACATTTGTCCAGGCAATGCATTCCTCGTCATTTGGCGAGGACGGCGGCAAAAATGTCTATCTCGGCAATCCTGGCGGGCTGGTGTTGCATTTCCCTGACGACAGGACGCTCTATCACATGGGCGATACCGATATCTTTTCCGACATGGCGCTGATCAACGAGCTGCATGAACCCAAGATCGGCATCGTGCCGGTCGGAGACCGCTTCACCATGGGCGGCGCGGTGGCTGCCCTGGCCTGCCGCCGCTTCTTCAACTTCGACACGGTCGTCCCGTGCCATTTCGGCACCTTTCCGATGATCGATGCGACCCCGGAGAAGTTCGAGGCGGGACTTGAAGGCTCGGGCGTCAAGGTCGCATTGCCTCGGATTGGAGAGACAATTACCATTTAGAGGTAGGGAAAGCGGAATTAAATCATGGTGTTGAGGCGATCTCTTTGTGTGTCGATGTTTGTCGCGGCGTCTCCGGCGCTCGCTGCCGATGATTTCATCGAAGGGGTCTATCTCCAGTCAGAGGAGCTTTGCGCGCAGGCCAGGAAGGATACGCTGCAGACATTGATCGACACCGGCAACATCGTGCTGTCGGCGCATGGCTTGCAGGGCGTCGAGTATACCTGCGAGTTCGTCCAGATCAGCAAGGCGACACGCTCGCCAAGCTGGGCTGTGACGGCCATCTGCCGGGAGCCGGGCTATGTCTTTCCCGATGTGCTTTCGGTGACGCGGGTCAGTCCGACGCAACTCGACCTCGTATCCGTCCGGCCCATCGACAACGAAAGCGAGGCGAGCGGCAACAGCGGCAGCTACTATTTGTGCGAGGGAATAGCGCCGCCATAATGGGACGATGATCGGTTCGTGGGGGACTGTGTTCGATGGCAATACTCAAACGGATGGCGTTGCTCCTGCGCGCAAAGCAGCCTGTGTTCCGGAATCTGGAGCTGCATGTCGCTCACGGCTGCAATCTCTCCTGCGAGAGCTGTTCGCACTACTCCAATCACGGCCATGCCGGCACCGTTTCGCTCGAGGATGCCGACCAATGGATGAAGCTGTGGAGCCGGCGCGTCTCGGTCAAGCGGTTCACGCTGCTTGGCGGCGAGCCAAGCATCCATCCGCGGTTGCCCGATTTTGTCGGCTTGGTGCGGCGTCACTGGCCCGATACGCGCATCGAAATCATCAGCAATGGCTTCTTCCTGCACCGCCATCCGACGTTGCCAGGCATTCTTGCCGCCGACGCGGACAACAAGTTGATCGTCTCGGTCCATCACGATTCGGATGAATATCGGGAAAGGTTGCGGCCGATCTTCGAGCTTCTGGAGACATGGCAGGGGGAACACAAGCTGCGCGTCGACATCCGTCCCTCGGACAAGAACTGGACCCGGCGCTACGAAGGTTTTGGCGGCGCCATGCTGCCTTTCGAGGATGGCGATCCTCGCGCCAGCTGGAAGATCTGCCCGGCCCGCCATTGCAAGCAACTGCATGACGGGCAGATCTGGAAATGCGCGCCGCTGGCCTATCTGCCGATGCAGAAGGCAAAGTACCAACTCTCCGGGAAGTGGGATCCCTATCTCGCCTATCGTCCGCTCGATCCGGATTGCTCCGACGCCGAACTGCGCGCCTTCGCTGCGCTGGAGGACGAACAGGCTTGCGGTATGTGTGCGGCGAAGCCGCGCCTTTTCGAACTGCCCAATCCTTTGCATCGTCAAAGGGGGCAGGCAGGTTTGCCAGCCTAGGCTTCGCATGATGGATGTTGCGCGTGGCGCGTGGCGCCGCTATAGCCCGGACTGGTTTTCCCCGAGGCAAGAATATGTCCGTTGATCTTCAGACTGTGAAGCGCGTCGCGCGTCTCGCCCGCATCGCGGTGAGCGAGGAGGACGCGGAACGCATGACCGGTGAGCTGAACGCCATTCTGGGCTTCGTCGAACAGCTCAGTGAAGTCGATGTCTCCGGCGTCGAGCCGATGACCTCGGTGACCCCGATGGAGATGAAGAAGCGGCAGGACGTCGTCACCGACGGCAACAAGGCTGCCGATATCGTCGCCAACGCACCCGCGACCGAAGAGAATTTCTTCCTCGTGCCGAAGGTCGTGGAGTAGCGGGCCGATGGCAATCGAGATCGCCGTCGAGACGCCGCTGCAGGACGATGTGCGCGGCCTGGTCGCCGAGCTCAACGCGACGCTGCTCGAACTGACGCCGCCGGAACATTGCTACCACCTGACCGTCGAACAGATGGCGGGCGAAGACACAACCGTCTTAATCGCCCGTGACGATGGCCTTGCCATCGGCTGCGGCGCGCTCAAGCGTCACGGCGACGCGGTCGGCGAGGTCAAGCGCATGTACACGCGGCCCACGCATCGCGGCCGCAAGATCGGCGCCAAAATCGTCGAACGTGTCGAGGCGCTGGCTCGCGAAGAAGGGTTGAAGCGCCTGGTGCTGGAGACCGGCGACCGCCATCCGGCCGCGTGGACCGTTTACGAGCGCGCCGGCTTTTCACGCTGCGGCCCGGTGCTGGATTATCCCGACTCCCCGTGGTCGGTGTTTTACGAAAAGAGCTTTTGATGAGCGACCTGACCCGACTGACGATTTCGCAAGCCCGCGCCAAGCTGCGCGCCAAGGAAATCACCGCGACCGAGATTACCGAGGCCTATCTCCAGGCGATCGATCGCGCCAATCCGGCGCTGAACGCCTATGTGGCGGTCACCGGCGACAAGGCCCGCGATATGGCCAAGGCGTCCGACGCCAGGCTGGTCAAGGGCGAGGGCGGTGCGCTGGAAGGCATTCCGCTTGGCATCAAGGATCTGTTCGGCACCGAGGGCGTGCACACCCAGGCCTGCAGCCATGTGCTCGACGGTTTCAAGCCGCGCTATGAATCGACCGTCACCTCGAACCTGTGGGCTGACGGCGCCGTCATGCTGGGCAAGCTCAACATGGACGAGTTCGCCATGGGCTCGTCCAATGAGACATCCCACTACGGTCCGGTCATCAATCCGTGGCGGCGCTCGCGCGTCGACACGGTGGTGATGCCAACGACCCATCAGGGCGACGGTGGCTTTGTCTCGGCCGGCGGCACCAAGACCCAGCGCAGCCTGGACAATGCCCAGCTGGTGCCGGGCGGTTCTTCCGGTGGTTCTGCTACGGCCGTCTCCGCCTTCCTGTGCGCCGGCGCCACGGCCACCGACACGGGCGGTTCGATCCGCCAGCCAGCGGCCTTCACCGGCACGGTCGGCATCAAGCCGACCTATGGCCGCTGCTCGCGCTGGGGCATCGTCGCCTTCGCCTCGTCGCTCGACCAGGCCGGGCCGATCGCGCGCGACGTGCGCGACGCCGCGATCCTGCTCAAATCCATGGCTTCGGTCGACCCCAAGGACACCACATCGGTCGACCGGCCCGTGCCGGACTACGAGGCTGCGATCGGCAAGCCGATCAAAGGCATGAAGGTCGGCATTCCCAGGGAGTACCGCGTCGACGGCATGCCCGAGGAGATCGAGGCGCTCTGGCAAAAAGGCATTGCCTGGCTGAAGGACGCCGGCGCCGAGATTGTCGACATTTCGCTGCCGCATACCAAGTACGCCCTACCGGCCTATTACATCGTGGCGCCGGCCGAGGCGTCGTCCAACCTGGCGCGTTATGACGGCGTCCGCTATGGCTTGCGGGTGCCGGGCAAGGACATTGTCGAGATGTACGAGAAGACCCGCGCCGCCGGCTTTGGCCGCGAGGTCAAGCGCCGCATCATGATCGGCACCTATGTGCTGTCGGCCGGCTATTACGACGCTTATTACTTGCAGGCACAAAAAGTGCGCAACCTGATCAAGCGCGACTTCGAGAACGTTTTCGCCGCCGGTGTCGACGTCATCCTGACGCCGGCGACGCCATCCGCCGCCTTCGGCATCGCCGACGAAGACATGGCCGCCGATCCGGTCAAGATGTATCTCAACGACATCTTCACCGTGACCGTCAACATGGCCGGGTTGCCGGGCATCGCCGTGCCGGCGGGGCTTGATCCCAAGGGCCTGCCGCTTGGCCTGCAGCTTATCGGCAGGCCGTTCGAAGAGGAGACGCTGTTCCAGACCGCCGGCGTCATCGAGCAGGCGGCCGGCACGTTCCAGCCCGAGAAATGGTGGTGACGTTGTCTCTCATCTAAAGGGGTGAGGGATGTTCTTCTATCTGTCGAAGATATTCTGGTTCTTCATCCAGCCGGTCAACCTGGCGATCTTCCTGCTTTTGGCGGGTCTGATCGCGAGGACGATCAGCCGGCGGCGGCTCGCCGCCACAGCCAGCGTTCTGGCGTTTCTGATCCTGGCTCTGTCGGCATGGACATCGCTCGGCGCCATGATGCTCAATCCGCTCGAGGAGCGCTTTCCCAAGCCGCCTTTGCCGGAGAAAGTCGATGGCATCGTCGTGCTGGGCGGCGGCTTCGAAGGCGCCATCAATCTGGCGCGCGGCGGTTATGAGCTGAACAGCGGCGGCGACCGCATGGTGGAGACGGCCATCCTCGCCCGGCGCTTCCCGCAGGCAAAAGTGGTCGTGTCCGGCGGCAACGGTTCGCTATTCCTGGATGGAGAGGGTGACGCGGACACGGCACCCCGCCTGCTTGGCGCGCTGGGTGTTGCGGCTGACCGGCTGATCCTGGAAGACAAGTCCCGCAACACCTACGAGAATGCCGTCTTCAGCCGCAATCTGGTCCAACCGAAGCCGGGCGAGACCTGGCTGCTGGTGACGTCGGCCTTCCACATGCCGCGCGCCAAGGCGCTGTTCGACAAGGCGGGTTTCGCCACGGTTGCCTGGCCTGTCGACTACCGCACCTCCGGCCAGGAAGGCATCGGCCTGTTCCGCGACAACCCGGGCGACTCGCTGCAGGCAACCACGATCGCGATCCGCGAATGGATCGGGCTTTTCGCCTATTGGCTTTCCGGCCGGATCGATCAGCCCTTTCCGGCGCCGGGCGGCTGACCGATGACGGCCCGCCGTGCCGCCGAAAAGAACTGGCGCCGCACCAGAACGGCCAGAAGCAGAATCGTCGACAGCACGAACACGACCGGATCGACGAACCAGCCGAGATAACCGATCGAGAAGAACACCCCGCGCAGGCCGGAGTTGAAATGCTTGCCGGCCAGCATGTTCATCTGCGTGGCGCGCCACACCGCCGTTTCGGTGACCGGATTGCGCGAAGCTTCGCCATGCGGGATCGGCACGGCACCGATCAGGATCGAACAGTAGTTGAAAAGGCGGTAGGCCCAGCCGAACTTGAAGAACGAAAAGGCCAGGATCAGCGCCAGCCCCAGCACCTTTATCTGGAAAGCCGCCCGCAACGGCGCGCCGCCGAGAGGCAGGTTGCTCAGCACCTCGAGCACCCGGTCGGATGCGCCGAGCAGAGCGAAACAGCCGCCGAGCGCTATCAGCGAGCTGGAGGCGAAGAAAGCGGTGCCTTGTTGCAGGCCGTTCATGATCGCGGTGTCGACGATGCGGATCTCGCGCTCGGCCATGGTGCGCATCCAGGCTTCGCGTTGCGCATTCATGGCGGTCGTGAGCGACATGCGGCTGACCAGCCTGCCGTCCGAGGCGAGCGTGTGCAGGAGCCATGCCAGCAGGAAGAAGCCAAGCGCCGCGATATCAGCTGCCGACAGGTAGGAGGAACTGGCCATTGGTTCAGATTGGCTGGGGTTCGGCGGGTTCCATTTGCAGGGCCGCTATGACCATGTCGGTCCGCGTAACCCATCCCAGGGCGTTCTCGAAGTTCCACAAGGTCGACTGCCGATTGAAATCCGGACCCGAATGGTTCATCGCGTCCTCGACCAGGATCGGCCAGAACTCCCGCGAGTACGCGTCTCGCGCGGTCGCATCGACGCAGATGTTGGTGGCGACCCCGCTGAACAGAAGGTAGCGGATCCCGCGAGCCCGCAGATACGCCTCCAGGCCGGTATCGCAAAATCCGCTATAGCGCGACTTGCGGACAATCTTGTCGCCTGGCGCGGGCTTCAAAGCATCGACGATCTGCCAGTCCCAACTGCCGTCAATCAGCAGCTTGCCGCGAAGCTCCGGGCGCTCGCGCATCATCACCATCCCCAGTTCCTTGTAGTGGTTCGGGGAGGTGGCGTCCCCGCCGTCGCTGAGGTCGGGCTTGTAGGACATCTGGAGGTAGACCACGGCCATGCCGCTTTCGCGGGCAGCGGCCAGCAGGCGGCGGTTGGCGTCGATGGCCGGCACCGCGCCCGATATGTCGATGCCCGCCAGGTCGAACATGCCGCCCGCCGAGGCAAAGGCGTTCTGCATGTCGACGACGATCACCGCCGTGCGGGTGGGATCGATACGCACTGGCTTGGGCCTGGCATTCAACGCGAGCATCACATCCCCCTCTGCAATCACGGACAACGCTGTCGTGCCCGGCGCAAGATAGCCGCGCCCCGACGGTCCGGCAATCAATGTCGCTGCCAGAGCAAACAAGGTCGGCGGATGCCGAGCCGCGATCGTCAAAAGAGCGGAAACATCCCGCGAGTTCCTATATATGGTCCTCGACGCACGACCCAGGAGACAACGTGTTCCTTTCGGTTTTCGACCTGTTCAAGATCGGCATCGGGCCTTCCAGTTCGCACACGATGGGGCCGATGACGGCCGCGCGGCGGTTCCTCGACGAGGTTGCGGGGGACGACTGGCCGCGGCCGGCAGGCAGCACGGTTGCCCGAATCGGCGCCAGCCTGCACGGATCGCTCGCCTATACCGGCATCGGCCATGGCAGCGACCGCGCCGTTGTTCTCGGCCTCGCCGGGCAAACTCCGCAGACGGTCGATCCCGACCAGGCCGACGATATCGTCGCCCGCATCTCCGCGGACAAGCTGATATCCCCGCCCGGCCATCCCTCCTACCGCTTCGATCCCGCCACCGATCTGGTGCTCGATCGCAAGACGCCGCTCACGGGCCACGCCAACGGCATGGCCTTCTACGCCTATGACGCCGGCGGCCGCCTGCTGCTAAAGCGCATCTACTATTCGATCGGCGGCGGCTTCGTGGTTTCGGAAGAAGAACTGCAGCGCATGAAGGCCAAGGGGTCGGTGACCACGGAAGGCAAGAAGGTGCCGTACCCCTTCAAGAATGCCGTCGAGATGCTGAAGATGGCGGCAAAGAGCGGTCTCTCCATCGCCGAAATGAAGCGGGTCAACGAGGAGACGCAGATGTCGCGCGAGGAGCTTGACGCCGGCCTCGACGGCATCTGGGGCGCCATGAAGGGTTGCATCGACCGCGGCCTGTCGCAGGACGGCATCATGCCGGGCGGTCTGAAGGTGCGCCGCCGCGCCCGGCAGCTCCACGACAAGCTGCAGGAGCAGTGGCAGCAGAACCGCCCCAATCCGCTGCTGGCCAATGACTGGCTCTCCATCTATGCCATGGCCGTCAACGAGGAGAATGCGGCCGGCGGCCGCGTCGTCACCGCGCCGACCAATGGCGCGGCCGGCACGCTGCCGGCGGTGCTGCGTTACTGGCTGCACTTCCATCCCGAAGCCGATCAGCCGAGCATTCGCGACTTCCTGCTGACCGCCGCCGCGGTCGGCGGCATCATCAAATCCAATGCGTCGATCTCCGGCGCCGAAGTCGGCTGCCAGGGCGAAGTGGGTTCGGCCTCGGCGATGGCCGCGGCCGGGCTCTGCGCCGTCATGGGCGGCACGCCCGAGCAGGTCGAGAACGCTGCCGAAATCGCGCTCGAACATCATCTGGGCATGACCTGCGATCCCGTCGGCGGATTGGTTCAGGTACCGTGCATCGAGCGCAACGCCCTTGGCGCGGTCAAGGCGGTGACGGCGGCATCGCTGGCGATCAAGGGCGACGGCGTCCATTTCGTGCCGCTGGACGCTGCGATCGAAACCATGCGCCAGACCGGCCTCGACATGAACGAGAAGTACAAGGAAACCAGCCTTGGCGGCCTCGCGGTCAATGTCGTGGAGTGCTGAGCCGCAACGGCCTCGATCAGACGGGCGGCTCCCGCTCAGGGGATGCGCTCTGCGGGATAGTCCTGACCGTCCCGATGGATGGTCAATCGCCTCGCATCGGCTGAACCGTCGGTTTCGAAGGTAAGTACCGAATCGAACGCGGTCGTGAAGAATTCCCGATCGCTTTGCGGGTATAGCTCGAATTTTGCCTGTCCCGTCGCTTGCGAAAACAGGTTCCCGCCTACATTCGAGATATGAAGGACCATGGTCGGGCTCAGCCGATAGTCCCCAACCAGCCGATCCAGCAACGTTGGGTCGACCACAGCCAATTTCCGCTCTTTTCGAATCCAGTCAGGCCATTGGTACTCGGCGGCGATGCTCTGCATGATCTCCGCGACCAGGACGTCGCCCTGATCGCCGTTTGTCATCACGATGGCACCGTCGCCCGTCTCACTGGCGATCATCGAATTTATGAAACCCGCGTTCACGCCGTCATGGCCAAAACGACGATGCGGCGATGAACTGCGGACAATGAGACCCAGCCCGTAGTTGCCCAGGCCCGGGGTCAGCATTTGAACGGTCGCCGGCTGGGAAAGCACTGGCATTGGCCGGCCCGCCCAGGCGTCGAGCAGGGCCAGATCGAAACGGGCCAGATCACTTGGCGTCGTCCACAATCCCGCTGCCGCCAGCTCCGGATAGACGTGGGGGCCACCGGTCACCGGATCACCATCCGCGTTGTGTGGCATGGCGGCATTGCGGAGGTCTCCGGCGGGAAGGGGCTGGCGATAGCTGCTGCGAGCCATTCCAAGTGGCCGAAACACTGTCTCATCCAGCAATTCGGCGAATGGCTTGCCGGTAACATCGATCAGCAATTGCTGCACGATCGTATAGCCCCCACCGGAATACCGAAAACGAGTGCCGGGCTGCAGGTCAACGACAATAGGAGGGTTGTTCGCCGGCGGAGCGCCGTTCAGAACCTCCATGAGAGTGGGGATCGCTGTCCCAGCCTCGTAGCCCGCAAAGCCGTGTACGGTCGTGCCGGCGGAGTGACTGAGCAATTGCCGAAGGGTGACCTTCGTCTTGTCGGTGTAGGAATTCGTCGGAACCTTCCAACTCCTGAGATAAGAATTCACGTCGGTATCGAGATCGAGCTTGCCTGCCTGCGCCAAAGCCAGAACCGCCATCGCGGCAACAGGCTTGCTGATCGATCCCGCCTGAAACAGCGTGTCCGGTTCGATCGGATCTCCACCGTTTGCAACAACGCCGAAGCCTCGCGCCCATTCGATGGCGCCCTTGTGGACAACCGCGATGCTGACTCCGGGAACATGTAACGCTGCCATCCGGTCCGCCAGGCTCGCATGCGGTTGACCTGCAAATCCGATTGGGGGCCGAAGTCCGGCGAGGACCCGCAGAATGCGCGCCTCGACATCGGTTGCCTGCATCCGAGCTGTTTCATCCGCGGAGGTAATGGCGCTTTGGGCCCTGGCACTCGTGATGATGGCGGGCAATGTCAGCGCTCCCGCCACAAGCAGCTTGCGTCTGTTGACCCCGTTCTGGTTTCGATCATGTGCCAACATGCCTGTCGCTCCGCATCTTGCCAGCATAGCTCCGCCCACGGGCATAGCCACTTCTTTCGTGTCCTCGTAGGCTAGCGCGGGCGGTCCCTTGGCACTGTGGAGAACTCGTCCAGGCCGTTGACGCATTCTCCCGGCGGATTAAATCTTCCGACATGGCTCTCAATCTCCTAAAGCTCTGCGTCGGCTGCGACAGCGTCGAGGATCTCGAAGAATGGATCGAGTTTCGCCTCGATGAGCGCCGGCGGGCCGGCGAACCGGCCGAGCACTGGCACACCACGCGCATGGTGCCGACGCGCGGCGAAGAGGTCACCGACGGCGGCTCGCTCTACTGGGTGATCAAGGGCAGCGTGCAATGCCGCCAGCTGATCACCGAAATCCGGCCCTTCACCGACGGCGAGGGCATTGGCCGCTGCCATCTGGTCCTCGACCCGCAAGTGGTGCGTACCGACTGGCAGCCCCGCCGTGCGTTTCAAGGCTGGCGCTATCTGAAACCATCGGACGCACCGGCCGACCTTGGCAAGGGCAAGGCAGGTCTGGTCGAAATGCCGCCGAAGCTCAGACGCGAACTCGCCGATCTCGGTCTGCTGTAGGCTCTCGCGCCAAACCGTTGCCTGTCCCCGCTTTCTGGCCCTAGATCTTGCCCGGCGCTGCACTTGCAAGCGGCCTGAGAACGCCACATCTTGAATTCCATGCGCGGAAAACCGTGGACTTCGACGTCAGAGGCGACGGCGAAGAAGCCGGCCCGCATGGCAGTCCTCGATCTGTCGGAGGCAGGCCATGATTCCGGCGCAGAAAAGATGTTTGAAGGACATCGCACGGCTATCCAGGTGGATGAAGGCCTGCGGGGCGGTTGGGAATGCTAGGCGCACTTATCGTGCTGGTCGCAATGTTGCTGATGCTGCTGATCGTGGCGACGGCGTTTCTTCGTGCCGATCCGGGCAAGCTGGCAGACGGCATGAGAACGGTTGGGCCGATCCTGTTGGCACTCGTGGGTGGCGCCGTTCTGGTGGTCGGGCGCAGCGGGATCGGTGGCCTTATCTTGTTCGCGGCGGTCGCCTGGTACGGCGCCTCGCGCACAAACCGGCCAAATCCCAAACTGACGGATGGAAAGCGCTCGACGGTGCGGACGGCGGCGCTCGAGATGGATCTCGATCACAATACGGGTGGTCTGGAAGGGCTGGTTCTGGCCGGCCGCCATGACGGCAAGATGCTTGGCTCGATGGGACTTGCCGAATTGCAGCACCTCTACCGCGAACTCTCCGCCGACGCGGAGAGCCGCCAACTGCTAGAGACGTATCTTGACGGCAGATTTCCCGTCTGGCGCAAAAACACTCAGACGAACAGTGGCGAAAGGCTGGGTATTGCGCCAGGTCCTGGCGCCATGACTAAGGAGGAGGCCTACAAGGTCCTTGGTCTTGAAGCGGGGGCCGCCGCGGCGGATGTCCGCAAGGCGCACCGCCGCCTGATGCAGCGCCTGCACCCCGATATCGGCGGCACGTCTTTCCTGGCGGCGCGGATTAACGAAGCCAAGGACGTCTTGCTCTCCAATCACGACTAGTCTCCTTCGACGCAAAAAATTTCCGGGAGATTGGTTCCACGCGTCCTATTGCTGGACCGCGTAGCACTCGATTTTCTTCTTCTTCAAAGCGGTGCAGGCCTTCCAGGCTGCGTCCTTCGACCCAAAGCCGCCGAAACGGGCGCGGTAGTAGGTGACGCCGTCCTTGTCGAAGGCGACGGTGAAGCCGGAAGCGTCGGCCAGGACCTTGGGCGCCTGCTTGGTCGTCTTGTCGAGGAAGGCCTGTGCCTCGGACTGCTTGGGCGAAGAGGCAACCTGGATGGCCCAGCCGGACGGGACCGAGGCGGTCTTGACAGGGTCGACGGCCGGAGATGGATCGGCATAGGCGGTCACGACCTGGGCCGTGGCGACCTTGGGGGCGGAGACGATGACCGTCTTCACCTTCTTTGCCGGAGCGACCAGCTTGGGTGCTTCGGCCTGGGCGCCGTCCTCGTCCTCGCTGTCGCCCTGGGCAATGGTCGCATCCGCAACGGTCGCATCGTCGGCGACAGCCGTATCGGCTTCCGCGACGGCAACCGGCTTTTCATCGGGGGTCGGCGCGTCGTGCTTGGGCAGCAGAACCTTGGCGAGCGCCTTGATCGGATTGCTGTCGGCCTTGGCGACGAGGTCGCCGCCGCCGCGGGTCGAGGCCCTCGGCATATAGGTGTTGATCAGGCCTGCCATCTGGTTGTCGCGGCTGCCTCCCGACGTGCCGCCCATGACGACGGCGACAAGGCGGCGATTGCCGTCGGAGACGGACGAGACGAGATTGAAGCCGGAAGCGCGGGTGTAGCCGGTCTTGATGCCGTCGACGCCTTTGATGCGTCCGAGCAGGCGGTTGTGACCGTTGATGCGCTGGCGGCCATAGAGAAAGGACCGCTGCGAGAAATAGCCGTAATATTGCGGGAAATGCTCCCTGAGCGCGATACCGAGCGTGGCCATGTCGCGTGCCGTGGTGAACTGGCCAGGATCGGGCAGGCCGTTGGCGTTGCGGAAGACGGTGCCGTTCATGCCGAGTTGCCGCGCCTTGGCGGTCATCATGCGAGCGAAGTTGGTTTCGTTGCCGCCGATCATCTCGCCGAGCGCGGTCGCCGAGTCGTTCGCCGACTTGGTGACCATCGACAGGATCGCGGTCTCGACCGTGACCGAACCGCCCGGCTTCACGCCGAGCTTCGTCGGCGCCTCGGCGGAGGCCTTGGACGAAAACACGACCGGCGTGTTCTTGCTGATCTTGCCCTTCGCCAGAGCCTCGAACGTCAGGTAGAGCGTCATCATCTTGGTGAGCGAGGCGGGATAGCGCCTGCCGTCGGCATCGGCCGAATAGAGCACCTTCCCGGTCTTGGCGTCGACCACGATGGCCGCCGACCTGGCGGCAAACGACGAAGCGGCGCCGGCAACGACGAGCGTCATCGCCATGGCGATGATCATGATCGTTTTGAGAGGGGTGGTGGATTTGGAAACGATGCCCGACAACGCCTGACGCACTGGTAGTTCCTTTGAATTTCTCGTTGCGTTGGAGGCGGCAAAGGGATCCTGCCTCACTTCCGGCCAAGCTACCGGGGCAGCGTTACCAATCCGTTTATGGTAACCGCCGCGTTCACCATTTTCTTCGGGCTTGAAGCTCTCTTTATTCGATTTTTAGCGATTGACCGCGCAAGCGCTCCCGGCAGGTAAGGGAATATTGACTTTTGTGCGGCGCACAATATATTGGCGTGCATTGCACAATGGCGCCCCGAAGAAGGACGCCTCAACCGTCAAGGGAAGCGTGAAATGATCCAGACCTATGAGGACTTCAGCAAGTACGGCAAGGAATTCGCTGACACCGGATTGAAGAGCTTCGCTTCGCTGTCCAAGGGCGCTCAGGCGATCGCCACCGAGGCCGGCGAATACACCAAGAAGAGCTTTGAAGCCGGCAGCGCCGCTTTCGAAAAGCTGTTCTCTGCCAAGTCGCTGGACAAGGCCATCGAGATTCACACAGACTACGCCAAACAGTCCTACGAGGCGTTCGTCGCCGAGGCCACCAAGATCGGCGACCTCTATGCCGAACTCGCCAAGGAAGCTTACAAGCCGTTCGAATCGATCGTTGCCAAGGCGAAGTAATTTTCGCCCGACAATTTCGGATACGGCTCCCTCGGGGCCGGAAAAAAGCCCGGCCGCGGAAGCGTGGCCGGGCTTTTTCATTGATGCCGTTTTGGTCTGCGGCGGCGGAGCGCTTCACGATTGCGAAAATCCGCCAAGTTGGTCACCTAGCCATATTGTCAGCTAACCAGAAGGGCTTAAAATCGTCCATCGAACACCTACATGTCGAACTCGCATGGGGATTCGAAAGAGGCAGGATTACGTGACGATCGGTTTGACTGCCACGCGATATGTGGCGCGGATGCAAAACGGCGGCGGCGGCGACGGCAATGAGGCCGGCCGCGGGACGGCTGTTATCACGCGCACCAAAACCAAGACCAAGAAGCCCAGCCTTTATCGGGTCCTCATCCTCAACGACGACTACACCCCGATGGAGTTCGTGGTTCACGTGCTGGAGCGTTTTTTCCAGAAGGACCGCGAAGCCGCCACACGCATCATGCTTCATGTTCACAATCATGGAGTGGGCGAGTGCGGGGTCTATACATTCGAGGTGGCCGAGACCAAAGTGTCTCAGGTCATGGATTTCGCCCGACAGAATCAGCATCCGCTGCAATGCGTGATGGAGAAGAAGTGAGGTAACATGCCGGCTTTCTCCCAAGGCCTGGAAAAGGCGCTTCACCAGGCGCTGACGCTCGCCAATGAGCGGCACCATGAATACGCAACCCTTGAACATCTGCTGCTCGCGCTGATCGACGACACCGAGGCCGCCGCCGTCATGCGCGCCTGCAATGTCGATCTCGACGAGCTCAAGCACACCGTTCTGACCTACATCGACACCGAACTCGACAATCTCGTTACCGGTTATGACGAGGACTCCAAGCCGACCGCCGGCTTCCAGCGCGTCATCCAGCGCGCGGTGATCCATGTGCAGTCGTCCGGGCGCGAGGAAGTGTCCGGCGCCAACGTGCTCGTGGCCATCTTCGCCGAGCGCGAAAGCCATGCCGCCTATTTCCTGCAGGAACAGCAGATGACCCGTTACGACGCGGTCAACTACATCTCGCACGGCATCGCCAAGCGCCCCGGCGCGTCCGAGACGCGCTCGCCGCGCGGCGCCGATGACGAGCAGGGCGGCCAGAACGGCGCGGAGCCGCAGGAGGAAGGCGGCAAGAAGAAACAGCAGCAGGATGCGCTGACCGCTTATTGCGTCAACCTCAACAACAAGGCCAAGGCCGGCAAGATCGATCCGCTGATCGGCCGCGAGTCCGAGATCAACCGCACCATCCAGGTGCTGTGCCGCCGTTCGAAGAACAACCCGCTCTATGTCGGTGATCCCGGCGTCGGCAAGACGGCGATCGCCGAGGGGCTGGCCAAGCGCATCGTCGAGGGCGATGTGCCGGAAGTGCTGCACAACGCCACGATCTTCGCGCTCGACATGGGCACGCTGCTCGCCGGCACGCGTTATCGCGGCGATTTCGAGGAGCGGCTGAAGCAGGTCGTCAAGGAACTCGAGGACTATCCCGGCGCGGTGCTGTTCATCGACGAGATCCATACAGTGATCGGCGCGGGTGCGACCTCGGGCGGCGCCATGGATGCGTCGAACCTGTTGAAGCCTGCCTTGTCTTCGGGGGCGATCCGCTGCATCGGCTCGACCACCTACAAGGAGTTCCGCCAGTTCTTCGAGAAGGACCGCGCTCTGGTACGGCGCTTCCAGAAGATCGACGTCAACGAGCCGACCATCGAGGACGCCATCGAGATCATGAAGGGCCTCAAGCCCTATTATGAGGAATTCCACAAGGTGAAGTTCACCAATGAGGCGATCAAGGCTTCGGTGGAACTGTCGGCCCGCTACATCAACGACCGCAAGCTGCCGGACAAGGCGATCGACGTGATCGACGAGACCGGTGCCTCGCAGATGCTGGTGCCGGAGGCCAAGCGCAAGAAGACCATCGGCATCAAGGAGATCGAGGCCACGATCGCCACCATGGCGCGCATCCCTCCGAAGACGGTTTCGGCCGACGACGAGAAGGTGCTGCAGGGCCTCGATGTCGAGTTGAAGCGCGTCGTCTATGGCCAGGACACCGCCATCACAGCGCTGACCTCGGCGATCAAGCTGGCGCGTGCAGGTTTGCGTGAACCGGAAAAGCCGATCGGCTCCTACCTGTTCTCAGGCCCGACCGGCGTCGGCAAGACCGAGGTCGCCAAGCAACTGGCTGCCTCGCTCGGTGTCGAACTGATCCGTTTCGACATGTCGGAATACATGGAACGCCACACCGTCTCGCGGCTGATCGGCGCGCCTCCCGGCTATGTCGGCTTCGACCAGGGCGGCCTCTTGACCGACGGCGTCGACCAGCATCCGCATTGCGTGCTGTTGCTGGACGAAGTCGAGAAGGCGCATCCGGATCTGTTCAACATCCTGTTGCAGGTCATGGATCACGGCAAGCTGACCGACCACAACGGCAAGCAGATCGACTTCCGCAATGTCATCCTGATCATGACCACCAATGCAGGCGCATCCGATGCGCAGCGTGCGGCCATCGGTTTCGGCTCGACCAAGCGCGAAGGCGACGATGTCGAGGCGATCAACCGGCTGTTCACGCCGGAGTTCCGCAACCGTCTCGATGCGATCATCCCGTTCGGCTCGCTGCCGGTGCCGGTCATCCATCAGGTGGTGCAGAAGTTCGTCATGCAGCTGGAGGCTCAGCTTTCCGAACGCGGCGTGACCTTCGACCTATCGCCGGACGCGATCGCCTGGCTGGCCGACAAGGGCTACGACGAGCGCATGGGTGCCCGGCCGCTCGGCCGTGTGATCCAGGAGCACATCAAGAAGCCGCTGGCCGACGAGGTGCTGTTCGGCAAGCTGAAGAAGGGCGGCACGGTGCGTGTCACTGTCGAGAAGAAGGAAACCGGTGAGACCGGCCTGAAGCTCGAATCGCTGGCCGACGAGGCGCCCGTGACGCCGAAGCAAGAACCGGAAGAGGCGGAAGCGCCGAAGCCCCGCAAGGCAGTGGCCAAGAAGCCGGTTGCCAAGAAGGCAGTGGCACAAAAGCCGGAGCCCAAGGGCAAGGAAGGCGGTAAGCGCAGCCTGGTGCCGCAACTGCCGCGCAGCAAGGGCTGATCGGCCTTATCCCGAATTGCAGAAAAGCCCCGGCGACGGGGCTTTTTTGTTGCAAGGAGAACAGGCATGAAGATTGGCCAGATCATCGTCCTCAACGGCGCGCCACGTGCGGGAAAGTCGAGTATTGCCGGGGCGATCCAGCAAACATTCGATGGTGTCTGGATGAATCTCGGCGTCGATGCTTATGCGCGCGTCACGCCGCCCGAACTGCAGCCGGGAATTGGACTGCGCCCCGGTGGCGAGCGTCCCGATCTCGAAGCGTTTGTGCCGGGCTTCTATGCGGCACTTTACGAATCGATCGCGGCGCACAGCCGGCTCGGCTTGAACGTCGTCGCCGATGTCGGCCATCACGATGCCTATTCCACTCCGCTGCACATTCTTCCGCAATGCGCGCGGCGCCTGCCTGGATTGCCGGTGCTGTTTGTCGGCGTCCATTGCCCGATCGACATTATCCTGCAACGGCGCGCAGTTGCGGCGGAAGGGGTCTATGTCGTCGCGTCGGAGCAGGATCCGGTGCCGCTGCCGGTGCGACGATGGCAGGACGAGGTGCACAAACCCGGTATCTACGACCTGGAGGTCGATACATCGCTGCTGAGCCCGCAGGGCTGCGCCGAGGCGATCCGGCTGCACCTGTCCAGCGGGCCGGAACCGTCGGCATTCAGGCTCCTGGCGCAACTGCCGATTGGCTGAAGCAAAGGTCAGTTCTCCAAGCACCGCCATAACTTGCTTGCCGCACCTCCGACCAACCCCTGAGGCGGGCGGCCAAAAGGTTTTCCTGGATCGATGGAAAGACGATACACGGCTTTCGCAACAGTCGCATCCTATGGCCACGCATGCTATGGCCGGCACATGTCGACTTGGATTCCGGACGCCACAGCGCCTCGTTCCACCTGGTTCCTGCGCGGTGTTCGCGCGGCCTTTTCCCTGCCTGGCCTGATCCTCATCAGCTCATTCATTGGCTTTGCCGCCTTGGCGAAGGACGCCGGGGTCACCGCGACGCACGCCGCTTTCATGGCCGCAACGGTGTGGGCATTGCCATCCATGGTCGTGCTGGTGGGCGCGATCACATCGGGAGCGGCGCTGCCGGCGGCGATGTTTGCCGTCACGTTGTCAGCTATACGTCTGATGCCGATGGTGATGGCGCTCGTGCCCGAGATGCGCGCCGGCAAAACCCGGCAATGGGTGCTCTATCTGCTGGCGCATTTCGTGGCTGTGACCTCCTGGGTGCTGGCCATGGAACGCCTCAAGCGCATCCCGCCCGACATGCGTACGACCTACTATGCGGGCCTCGGCGGCACGCTGGTGATGACGAACATCATCGTGGTGACTGCCGTCTTTGCGGTGGCGGACGCGCTGCCATCCGCGATTTCGGCGGCTTTGCTGATGTTGACGCCGATGTATTTCCTGACCTCGCTGTGGGGCTCCGCACGCGAACGGGCAGGGCATGTGGCAATGGTCCTGGGCCTCGTCCTTGGACCAGTCTTCCACATCGTGTTGCCGGAGATCGATTTGTTGGTTGCCGGACTGATCGGCGGAACGGCCGCCTATGGCTGGCACTTGTGGCGGCGCAAGGTGCGCGAGGCGTGAGTTACTTTTCCAACGGCGCCTGGTGGTGGCCATACCTGTTTATTCTCGTTGCCGGTTTCGCCGCGACCGATGTCTGGCGCTTCCTCGGTGTCTATCTCGGCGACAAGCTTTCCGAAGATTCAGACCTATTGGTGCTGGTTCGCACCATGGCGACGGCGCTCGTGGCCGCCGTCATCGGCAATCTCATCGTCTTTCCGGGCGGCGCGCTTGCGCACACTTCGCTTGGCTTGAGGATAGCGGCGGCGGCCCTGGGTTTCGTCGCCTACCTGGCGTCGGGAAGGCGCATGGTCGTCGGCATCGTTACAGCCGAGCTTCTGCTCCTGGCGGGACTTTATTTGAAATTTTGATTGCCCGCTGCGTCAACCCGCCAGCGCAGCCCGTATCTTCTCGGCATTCGCAGCCAACACATCAGGCTTTTCCATTCCGCCTGTGTGCGGCTTCAACGGGATGCCATCGAAGCGGGGAATGACATGCACATGCAGGTGATAGACGGTCTGGCCTGACGCGGGCTCATTGAACTGCAGGATGGTCACGCCATCGGCATCGAGCGCTTTCCTGACCGCGAGCGCCACTTTCTGAACGACGCTGAAGAGCGGGCCGAATGTGGACGGGCTGGCGTCGAGCAGATTGCGCGACGGCGCCTTCGGTACCACCAGCGTATGGCCTGGCCCCTGCGGCATCACATCCATGAAGGCAACCACTTGTTCGTCCTCATAGACGCGGTGCGAGGGGATTTCGCCGCGCAGGATCTTCGCGAAGATGTTGTCGGTGTCGTAGGTGGCTCCAGCCATGGCCGCACTCCGGTTTATGCCTCGCCATCCCGTGTAGCGAAGCGCCTCCCCAGCGGCAAGACGACGTGGCGGCGCAATCAGGCGAGATCGACCATGCCGGCTTCGACAAGCGCGCGATGGAAACGTCGCTTGCGTGACGACGCGCTGTCGAAATATGGCGCAGCGCAGTCCTTCAACAGGGCGGCGCGGGTGGCGAAGACGGGGTCGAGCGGCAGCCGTGCGGCCTGCAGCGTCAGCGTCGAGAGGAAGGCGCTGTCGAGCACTGGCGGCGCGGCAAGATCGTGCGGCAGCGTGCAGTTCACCGCCTCGATCGTATAAAATGTCCGCCTCAGGGCCGGATCGGATGGCGGCAGTCCGGTAAGCGCCGTGGTGAAGGACGGCTGGTGATCGCCGTAGCGCACGATGATGGCCGGCTGGCCGTGCAGCATGATTTCGAACCGCTTGCGGAAGGCGTCATAGGCCCCGACGGTTTCGGCCAGGCGCACGCTGTATTCGCCGTAGAAGGGGATGCCTGTCGCCGCGACGGCCTCGCGGCGCAATTGGCCATGGCGCTCGATCGGAAAGATCCGGCGGCGGTGGTCGCCATGATTCATCAAGGTCGCGATCGACAGGAAGCAGGGTTTGCCAGCCGCCAGGCGGTGCGAAAGCTGGCCGCGGGCGTGATCGTAGAGCTGTTCGTCATGATTTTCGCGCTTCCAGCGCTCGGCATCGAAGGGAGGCGGCAAGGTCTCGGCATAGCTGACCGTGTCGAACCCGATCGACTGGTAGAACCGGCCGCAATTGACGAAGGAAGGCCGGTCGCAGCTGATGTGGGACACGTCGTAGCCAAACCCTTTCAGCGCCGACGGAAGCGTATGCCGCACGCGTCCGCTAAGCAGATGGAAGACGTAGCGGCTGTCATTGCCGAAGGAGAGCGAGGAGAGCCCGGTCAGCACCGAAAATTCGGTCTGCAGCGTGCTTCCGCCGAAGACGTCGACATGCAGCGCGCCGGACAGGGCGTCCGGAGGCGTGAAGAAGCGCTCGAACAGGCCATTGACCGCAACACCCAGATGTCTCGGGTCGAAAGTCGATTCATGCATGATCATGACGATGTGCGGCATTCGTTCGCCTGCCTCCCGTTTTGATGGCACGGGAGGCAAGAGCGGCAATGGTTCCTGATCGATGTCGATGAAAGCCGGACGCCGGGAGGGGCCGGCGCCGAACCATGAAGCGACGAAGGCCGAAAGGTGGAAACGACCATCGGTCAGATGGTGAAAACGAAACCGCTTCGGGCCGCCGCTTGCCCACAGCACACACAGATAGACAAAAGCCGCCACGCAGAACAAGGCAATCCGCTGGGGAAGCGGCATGGCCGGTTCAGCGATCATGAGCGCCAGGAGAATGACACCTGACACGATCGTGACGATGGCGGCGAGGGCAGGGATGGTCATGCGTGCATGGTCGGCAAGCACGCTTCGGAAACTGCTCGCGGCAAGATGATAGATGTCGCCGGCGAGAAAGTTGAAGCCGAGATGGCGGTATTTCAGCTTGGAGACGATGCCGATGACCGCCGTCAGCACCAGCGCTGCCCACAAGGCGACAATATCACCCGCAAACAGGAGATGCGCGAGACCAAAAAGCAGGAAGAAAGTCGCGAAACCGAGAGGCCAGGCTGTGCGCCTGCCCTCGAGCCAGGCAACCAGTGGCGGCGCCGCCACCAGCCCCGCCGCACCAAGCCATTGCCCGACACCCAGAGATGCCAAACCCTGCATAGACCCCCCAGGATGCTTGCGCACCCATGCCCTCGCATTGCTTAGCAGGATTCCTGCCGAACGGTAAACGGTGCCGGGGGGTACAGAAAGCCGGCTAGTCTTCGAGATCCTTGCGGAACGGCGTGTGCTCTTCCAGATATTCGCCCATCCGTTCGACTTCGCGGCGCTCGCGCCTGAGATAGTCGGCGACCGCGTTGCGCAGGCCGGGATGCGAGATGTAGTGCGCCGAATGCATCGTCACCGGCCGGTAGCCGCGCGCCAGCTTGTGCTCTCCCTGCGCACCCGCCTCGACCACCTTCAGCTTGCGTTCGATGGCGAAGTCTATCGCCTGATGATAGCAGACCTCGAAATGCAGGAAGGGGTGATCCTCGATGCAGCCCCAGTTACGGCCGTAGAGCGCGTCGGAGCCGATGAAGTTTATGGCGCCGGCGATGTAGCGTCCGCCGCGTTTGGCCATCACCAGCAGGATGTCGTCGGCCATGCGCTCGCCGATCAGCGAGAAGAACTGACGGTTGAGATAGGGCCGGCCCCATTTGCGGCTGCCGGTATCCATGTAGAAGGCGAAGAAATCGTCCCAGGCCTTCTCGGTCAGATCCTTGCCGGTCAGCCGGTCGATCGAGATGCCGTCGGCAAGCGCTTCGCGGCGTTCCTTCTTCATCGCCTTGCGCTTGCGGGAGGCAAGCGTGGCGAGAAAGTCGTCATAGGTCGAGAAGCCTTCGTTGAAGAAGTGGAACTGCTGATCGGTGCGGTGCAGGAAACCCGCCGCCTCCAGCGTCGCGACGTCGCTCTCCTGCGCGAAAGTGACATGCGCCGAGGACAAGCCGAGCTTGTCGGTCACCATTTTCAAACCGGCGGCAAGCCCGGCTTTTACCGCATCGGGATCCTCGCCCTTGCCGACAAGCAGGCGAGGGCCGGTGACCGGGGTAAAAGGCACAGCGCATTGCAGTTTTGGATAGTAGCGGCCGCCTGCGCGTTCGAAGGCATCTGACCAACCATGGTCGAACACGTACTCGCCCTGGCTGTGCGACTTGAGATAGCAGGGAACCGCACCGAGCAGCCTGCCTTGCGCGGTCTCGAGCCGCAGATGGTGTCCTTGCCAGCCAGTGCGCCGAATCGCGCAGCCGGAATCCTCAAGCGCGCTCAAAAAATCGAATGAAACAAGTGGGTTATACCCTTTTTCGGCATCGGCGCGATTGGCGCCTGCAAACCCGTTCCACTCATCGCGGGTGAAAGACCCTATGCCCGCGGCGACGCGGATCGAATAATCCGCGCTCGCTGCCTGTCCGTCGCCTTCGTCGCCCTGATCCATGAGCCTTATTTAAGCTCCATCCGGGCCGCTACAAGTCACGTTTCGGGCACTCTGTTCAGGCGACTTTCACCAGGTCGGGTTCGAACCCCTCGAACGTCATCTGATCGGCATATTTGACGGTGAGATCGATCGCGGGCTGGTCATGCACCGTCCAGGTGATGACGGGCATTCTGAGCTTTTCGCGCACGAAGCTGACGAACGGGTTCGGCAGGTCGCCGGCAGCATAGGATGTGAAGGACAATTCATGCGCCAGCATGGCGAAATGCGCTTCGATCAGCTTGCCGTCCTTGCCGTAGGCGGTCAATCCAGCGGGAATGCCGGGGGCGTGCTTGGGGAAGTCGCGGATCAGCCAGTGGTCGAACGACATGATAGCCGCCTTGCCCTTGTAGCGCTTGAGCATCTTGCCGACGCGCGCCACCAGGCCCTCGTCGCGGCCCGGAATGCCTTTGAGTTCGACGACCATCGGGACGCGGCCATCGACCAGGTCGAGCGCTTCCTGCAGTGTCGGCACGTGATCCGACGTGCCACCCACGTTGAGCGCGGTCAGTTCAGCCGCGCTGCGTTGCCAGACGAAGCCGTCCTCTCCGGTCAGCCGTTTCAGGTCGTCGTCATGGATGACGATCGGAATGCCGTCCGACGACAGGTGCACGTCGCATTCGATGGCGTAGCCGCGGTCGGCCGCCGCGGCGAAGGCCGACAGCGTGTTTTCCCAGCGGGTCTTGTTCATGTCGTGGAAGCCGCGATGGGCCACGGGCCGGGCGATCAGCCAGGAAAGGTCGGTCATCACAGGCTCACTCGACTTCGAAGATCGCTTCGATTTCCACCGCTGCGTTGAGCGGCAGCGAGGCGGTGCCGACAGCGGAACGGGCATGCTTGCCACGTTCTCCGAGAGCGGCGACCAGGAAGTCGGAAGCGCCGTTGGCGACCAGATGCTGTTCGACGAAATCGGGGGTGGAGGCGACGAACACGGTGATCTTGACCAGCCGGCCTATCTTCTCGAGATCGCCAAGCGCGGCCTTGGCCTGTGCCAGTATGTTGATGGCGCAGTATTTCGCCGCTTCCTTGCCGGCGGCGGTGTCGACATCGCGGCCGAGCAGGCCGCTGGCCTGCAACTTGCCGTCCTTGAGCGGCAATTGGCCGGCCGTGAACAGCAGGTTGCCTGACCTGCAATAGGGCACGTAGTTGGCGGCCGGTGCGGCAGCGACCGGAAGCGTGACGCCGAGATCGCTTAGCCGCTTTTCGATTGTTTCACTCATTGCTTTTCCCTATTGCTTGAAGGCGCCGCGCTGGCCGGGCCGAAATTGCTATTTTTGCCTCGCTTCCGCCACGACTTTTTTTAAGCTGGACCATCTTTCCCTGCGGCCTGTCACCAGCCGCGACGATCGGAGTACCTCATGCGCGCAACGCGCCTTGCATTCCACGCCGTTCTTTTGTCGGCGCTGTTCCCCGTAGGCTCCGCGTTTGCCGTACCGGCCCTGCAAGCGCATCGCGCCGTCTACGATCTTACCCTCAAGAAGGCGGATGACCGTTCAGGCATTACCGGCATCACCGGCCGCATGGTCTACGAATTCAATGGCTCGGCCTGCGAAGGCTATACGGTGAAGTTCCGTTTCGTGACGCAGATCGCGACCAACGACAACACCAAGCTGACGGACCAGCAGACCACGACTTTCGAGGACGCCGAAGGCAAGACGTTCTCCTTCGTGACGAAATCGTTTGTCGACCAGAATCTCGACAAGGAGGTCAAGGGTGTCGCGACCAAGAATGCCAAGGGGCTGAAGGTCGACATCGACAAGCCGGAGAAGAACAGCCTGGAACTCGCGGCCACGCAGTTTCCTACCCAGCATCTGGTCGAACTGATCGGCAAGGCCGAGAAGGGCGAGAACTTCTATCAGACGAACCTGTTCGACGGTTCCGAGGACGCCAACAAGGTGATGACCACCACCGTCGTCGTCGGCAAGAAGACCGAAGCCGACAAGGCCGATCCGGAAGCGCCCGCGCTGGCCAAGCTCGCCACCGACAAATACTGGCCCGTCGACATCGCCTATTTCGACGACAGCGCGCAGAATGGCGAGGAAGTGCCGGAGTACCGGATCAGCTTCAAGCTGCACGAGAACGGCATCACGCGCGATCTCGTCATGGACTATGGCGACTTCTCCATGACCGGCAAGCTGGTCAATCTGTCGCTGTTCGACCAGACGAAACCTTGCCCGGTCTCCAAGTAGCGATCGCGTAGGCCGCGGCCGCCCGGTGGCAGTCTATGTCGACGCGGCGATCTGGAAGTGGGCCGGCCATCGCTGGTGCCACTTGATGGCCGACGACACCGACGAACTGCACCGGTTCGCCGCTTTGCTGGGCGTGAAGCGATCGTCCTATCAGGGACCGCCCAAGACATCGGCGCCGCATTATGACATAACGGGCTTCGAGCGCGACCGCGCCGTGCGGCTCGGCGCTATCGAATGCACCCGTGAGGAGATCGTTGCGATCTTCCGCCGGGTGCGGGTGCCCAACGGTAAGGCCAGGTCATGACACCAACGGCATTTCTGGCTTATTGCGTCGCAGTCACGCTCGCTGCCGCGACACCGGGCCCAGCCATGTTCACGGTCATCACCAATGGCGTGTCGCGCGGTTTCCTTCGCGCCTTCATCGCCGGTGTCGGGGTCGCGGCCGGTGATGCCGTGCTGGTCACTCTGGCGTTGCTCGGGCTGGTGGCCCTGGCGCAGACATTCGAATGGATATTTCTGCTGCTGAAATATGCCGGCGCCGCTTATCTGATCTACCTCGGCGTCAAGATGTGGCGGGCTTCGGCCACCCGGTCGGATGAGTCGCGAACGGCGGAGGCGCGATTGTCGCGCTCATTCTTTCTTGGCGCCTCCATCGCGTTGGGGAATCCGAAGGCGATCCTGTTCCACGCCTCGATCATGCCGCTTATCCTCAATCTCGACACCATGACCTTCCTCGACGGCCTGCTGGTCGTGGCCGTCGTCATCAGTGTCAACATCGTCACCATGGGGACCTACGCGGCGCTTGCCGGCCGGGCCTCGGGCTGGTTCAGGACCCCGAAGCGCATGCGCTTGATGAACAGGTTTGCCGGCAGCGCGATGATCGGCACCGGGGCGCTGATTGCCGCACGCTGAGCGCTGAAGCGCTACACCGCTTGCGTTTAGCGCGCTTCCCCTCTATATGCGCGCTCATTCCACACACGGACTTTGGTGTCTGCCCGGGAGAAATCCGGCTGAAACCTCCGGTGGCGTTCGAGGACTTCGTCCAGAAATGCCTGTGTCCGTGGAGGCTAACCGGAAAGGAAAATGAGAATGGCACTGCCTGATTTCAGCATGCGCCAGCTTTTGGAAGCTGGCATTCACTTCGGCCACCAGACCCACCGCTGGAACCCGAAGATGGCGCCCTACATCTATGGCGCCCGCAACAACATCCACATCATCGACCTCTCGCAGACCGTGCCTTTGCTGCACCAGGCGCTGAAGCAGGTTTCCGACACTGTCGCCAAGGGCGGCCGCGTGCTGTTCGTCGGCACCAAGCGCCAGGCATCCGACATCGTTGCTGACGCCGCGCAGCGTTCGGCCCAGTACTATGTCAATTCGCGTTGGCTCGGCGGCATGCTGACCAACTGGAAGACGATCTCGAACTCGATCCAGCGCCTGCGCAAGCTCGACGAGATGCTGGCCGGCGAAGCCCAGGGCCTGACCAAGAAGGAACGCCTGAACCTCGACCGCGAGCGTGAGAAGCTGGACAAGGCTCTCGGCGGCATCAAGGACATGGGCTCGACGCCCGACCTGATGTTCGTGATCGACACCAACAAGGAAGCGATCGCTATCCTCGAGGCCAAGCGCCTCGGCATCCCGGTCGTCGCCATCATCGATTCGAACTGCGATCCGGACAAGATCGACTTCCCGATCCCCGGCAACGATGACGCCGCGCGCGCCATCCAGCTCTATTGCGACCTGATCGCCAAGGCCGCCATCGACGGCATCGCCCGCCAGCAGGGTGCGCTGGGCGTCGACATCGGCGCTTCGGTCGAAGCTCCCGTCGAGCCGGCGCTCGACCCGGCTCCGGCATCGGAAGCCCCGGAAGCCTGATAATCGAAGGCCGCTCGCGGCCTTCATCTTTCTCATATTTTGGCACGCTAAACAGACGCACCATCGAGATTCGATGGTGCGTCGGCGCATTTGAAACAAAGAGGCGACAATGAGCATTTCGGCTGCACAGGTCAAAGAACTCCGCGACTTGACCGGCGCGGGCATGATGGACTGCAAGGCTGCGTTGAACGAGACCAACGGCAACATGGAAGAAGCCGTCGACTGGCTGCGCAAGAAGGGCATCTCCAAGGCCGACAAGAAAGCCGGCCGCACGGCCGCCGAGGGCTTGATCGGCGTCGACGCCGGCGTGCGCGAGGCCGCGGTCGTCGAGGTCAACTCGGAAACCGACTTCGTCGCCCGTAACGCCGCGTTCCAGGAAATCGTCGCCAACGTCGCCAAGGTCGCGCTTGCCTATGGCACGACGGAGGCCGTTGCCGCCGCCAAGTATCCGGGCTCCGACAAGTCGGTCACCGACACCATCAAGGATGCCGTCGGCACCATCGGCGAGAACATGGGCTTCCGCCGTTCGGCCAAGCTCACCGTTCCGCATGGCGCGGTCGCGACATATGTCCACAATGCGGTTGCCGACGGCCTCGGCAAGCTCGGCGTGCTCGTGGCCATCGAGACCACCGGCAACGAGCATGCGGCCAATGCGTTCGCCCGTCAGGTCGCCATGCATGTCGCAGCCACCAACCCGATGGCGCTGACCGCCGAGCAGATCGATCCGGCCGCGGTCGAACGCGAGAAGGCGATCTTCTCCGACCAGGCGCGTCAATCCGGCAAGCCGGAAGCGATCATCGAGAAGATGGTCGAGGGCCGTCTGCGCAAGTTCTACGAGGAAGTCGTGCTTCTGAAGCAGGCCTTCGTGCTCAATCCCGACATCACCGTCGAGAAGGCGCTGAAGGATGCCGAGAAGGAAATCGGCGCTCCGGCAAAGATCACCGCTTACCTGCGCTTTGCGCTCGGTGAAGGCATCGAGAAGGAAGCGACCGATTTCGCGGCCGAAGTCGCTGCGGCGGTCAAGAAGTAAGCCTAACGCTTTAATCTGACAGTGTTTTTCGGCCTGACATCCGCAGGGATGTCAGGCCGATTTCTTGTGCGGTGTCGATAAAGGCCCGTAGTTTTGGCGCCATCGACGCCCGTCGCGGAAAATAGAGGAAAAGCCCGGGCTCCTCGATCGCCGTCTGCGGCAGGATCTGGACGAGGCGACCGGCGGCGATATCAGCACGCACCAGCGGCTCGAAGACATAGGCGAGACCGACCCCCGCCAGCGCGAGCTCGATGGCGGCAAGCGAATCCGTGACGATGCTGGTGCCGCGCGTCTCGGCCACGATATCCTTGCCGTTCTCGCTCAGGTCCCAGCGGTAGAGCGCTCCGGAGCGAATCAGCCGGTAACCGATGCAATTGTGATTCTCGAGATCGGCCACGCGGAGCGGGCGGCCTCGCCCTCCGATATAGGCCGGTGAAGCGACGATCACGGCCTTGAATGGCTGGGTCAGCCGCACCGTGACCATATCCTGCGCGATCATTTCGCCCAGCCTGATGCCTGCATCGAAACCTTCGCCGACGATGTCGGTCAATCTCTGGTCTGTGAGCAATTCAACCGTCACATCCGGGTAACGCTCCGCCATCGCCGCGACCACCGGCGTAACCGCCAGCGGAATTGCAATGAGTGGAACATTGATCCTGAGCAGGCCGGAAGGGCGTCCTTTGATGCCGCGGATGCGGTCCATCCGCTCGGCGATATCCTGGAGGGCAGGGGCTGCCGCATCGACCAGCGCCTTGCCGGCTTCGGTCAGCGAAACGCTGCGGGTCGTTCGCGCAAACAGCGGCTGCCCGATGCGCTCTTCCACCAATCGTACCGCGTGGCTGACCGCCGAAGGGCTCATGCCGAGCTCGGCGGCGGCGAGTGCGAAGCCGCCGCGCCGGGCAACCGCAACGATGACAGGCAGGTGGCTGAGCAGATCCCGATCCATTCATGCATGATATCGCATAGTCCTTACAGACAATGCAATATTATCGAGCGGAGACGTCCGGGCCATATTGCCTCCAGAAAACGGCGTTGAGCCGGTTCAGCGAGGAGAAGAAACATGAACGCCTTGAAACATGCGACATTCGCGGCAGGCCTGGCGCTGGCGCCGATCGATGCCGGCGGGGCCGAACCATCCGGCTGGCGCGCGCTCGTCGACGAGCGGGCCGTCATCCGCATCGCCGACGCCATCGACCGTGCGGTCGACGCGCAGGACTGGAAGCTCGCCCGAAGCTATTTCGCGGACAAGGTCAGAGCCGACTTCAGCAGCCTTTCGGGACAACCCGCCGCCACCATTGCTTCTGACGATCTGATCGGCGCCTGGGCCGGCAATCTCAAGGGCGGCAAGACCAGCCTGCATCTGCGCACCAACCATCAGGTGGCGCTCGATGCCGATGCCGCGATCGTCCGCTCCAACGGCTATGCCTGGAACCGGATGGAAGGCAATGGCGATCCGCTCTGGGAGGTCTGGGGCACCTACGAGCACCATCTGACGCGCTCGGCCGCCGGCTGGAAGGTCGATGGCTTCACGTTTCGCATGACGCATGAGCGCGGCAACCCGTGGGTCAAGACGACACCCGGCAACTGAACCGCGCTTCGACTGAGAATCACGATCGGACAAGACAATGACGATGAGCTACTACACACTGGGCAATAGCGGCCTGCGCGTCAGCCGGCTGGCATTGGGCACCATGACCTTCGGGACGGAATGGGGCTGGGGTGCGGATCGGAAGACGGCCCGCGCCATATTCGAAACCTATGTCCAGGCCGGCGGCAACTTCTTCGACACGGCCGACCTTTACACCAACGGTACGGCAGAGACCTGGCTGGGTGAATTCGTTGCCGAACGGGGCTTGCGAGACAAGGCGGTGATCGCCACGAAATTCACCATGAATTCCAACCCCGGGAACCCCAATGCAGGGGGCAACGGCCGCAAGAACATCATGCGCGCCGTGGACGCTTCCCTGAAGCGGCTCGGCACCGATTACATCGACCTCTATCTCATGCATATCTGGGACAGACTGACACCCGCCGAGGAGGTTCTGCGCACGCTCGATGACCTCGTGCGGGCCGGCAAGATACGCCATATCGGCCTGTCAGACGTGCCGGCCTGGTACGCCGGCCGCGCCCAGACGATCGCCGAACTGCGCGGCTATGAACCGGTTTCGGCGCTGCAGCTCGAGTACTCGCTGACCGAGCGCGCCATCGAGCATGAGTTCGTGCCGTTCGGGACGCGTCACGGTGCCGGCATCATGGTATGGAGCCCGCTGGCCAGCGGCTTACTCAGCGGCAAGTACAGGCCGACCCAGGATGGCAACGCCGGCAGGCTCGATGGTTTCCGCAACACCACCCATCCGGGGTTCCGGAAATTCAGCGAGCGCAACTGGGCGATCGTTGCCGAACTGGAAAAGGTGGCCGCCGAACTCGGCCGCAGCATGGCTCAGGTCGCGGTCAACTGGGCAGCGACGCAGCCGGGGGTCGCTTCGGTCATTCTCGGGGCGACGAATCTGTCTCAGATGGAAGACAATCTCGCCGCGCTCGATTTCACCATTCCCGCCGCGCTGCGCCAACGGCTGGATGAGGTGAGCCACGCACCGGCGCCTTTCCCGCACTCCTATTTCGGTTCCGAGATTCAGGTTCGGGTCGCCGGCGGCGTCCTGACCGGCGACAAACCTTCCGGCTATGCGCTGCCGGTTATGATCGAAGGTGAAGCCGTTGCCGTCAGCAGCAACTGATCGCAAAAGCCTGGAATTTTGCACAAGGGCGCGGCGTGACATCACCGCGCCCTTCGTGTATCCGGTCAACCCGTCATGACAGCATCGCCGGGCGGACCGGAAGGCCTTTTCGCCTTCGGAATTTTGCCGCGCCGGGATTTTCGAGGAACCAGATGACGGTGAAACCCCTCTATCGACGTGTCTTGCTGAAAGCTTCGGGCGAAGCGTTGATGGGGGAGCAGCATTTCGGCATCGACGTCTCCGTCGTCGACCGCATCGCCGGTGATATCGCCGAGGCGCGCGCCTTGGGGATCGAGGTGGGCGTCGTCATCGGCGGCGGCAACATCTTCCGGGGCGTGGCCGTCGCCTCAAAGGGCGGAGACCGCGTCACTGGCGATCACATGGGCATGCTTGCCACGGTCATCAACTCGCTGGCGCTGCGCACTTCGCTCAACAAGATCGGCGTTGACGCCGTGGTGCTGTCGGCGATCGCCATGCCGGAACTCTGCGAGAGCTTCTCGCAGCGCCAGGCCACCGCCTACATGAACCAGGGCAAGGTGGTGATCTTTGCGGGTGGCACCGGCAATCCGTTTTTCACCACTGATTCGGCCGCCGCGCTTCGCGCCGCCGAAATCGGCGCCGATGCGCTGTTCAAGGGCACGCAGGTCGACGGCGTCTATTCCGCCGACCCGAAAAAGGACCCGCACGCGACGCGTTTCGAGCGCATCAGCCATGCCGAGGTGATAAAACGTGGCCTTTCCATCATGGATACGGCTGCGATTGCACTTGCGCGCGAAAACAACATTCCGATAATCGTCTATTCGATCCACGAAAAAGGTGGTTTCGGCGATATTTTGAGGGGCGGTGGCCGCTGCACGGTCGTCGCGGACGATTGATCCAGGGCCTGATCCCAGGACGGGAAACCGGTTCTTAGCAATCAGGCTCGACAAGGGGCCTTCGCCCCAAAGCAATGAACCCGCGTCAGACGGGTCGAGGAGACTAGGATGAGTGGTGAGTACGACGATCTCAAGCGGCGCATGGATGGGGCCATCGCCGCGTTCAGGCATGACCTGGCTTCGCTGCGGACCGGTCGCGCCTCCAGCAATCTGCTCGACGCGATCCAGGTGCAGGCCTACGGCACCACCATGCCGATCAACCAGGTGGCCAACGTCACGGTGCCGGAGCCACGCATGATCTCTGTGTCGATCTGGGACAAGTCGATGGTCAGCGCCGTCGACCGCGCCATCCGCGAATCCAATCTGGGCTTCAACCCGATCGTGGATGGCACCAATCTGAGGATTCCGCTGCCGGAGCTCAACGAACAGCGCCGCAAGGAACTGGTCAAGATCTCGCATGGCTACGCCGAGAACGCCCGGGTCGCCGCGCGCCATGTGCGCCGCGACGGCATGGATTTCCTGAAGAAGGCTGAGAAGGACGGCACCATCAGCGAGGACGATCAGCGCAAGCGATCGGACCAGGTCCAGAAGCTTACCGACGAAACGATCAGCACCATTGACCATCTGCTTTCCGACAAGGAAGCCGAGATCATGCAGGTTTAGGGCCGGCATTGCGCTGACCCGAAAGCGAGACCATGGCAACGCCCGCGCATGTCGCGATCATCATGGATGGCAATGGACGCTGGGCCAAGGCGCGCGGCATGCCGAGGCTCGCGGGCCATCGTGCTGGCGTGGAGGCTTTGCGCAAGGCGGTTCGCGCCGCCCCTGATCTCGGGATATCCTTCCTGACAGTCTATGCCTTCTCCTCGGAGAACTGGTCGCGGCCCAAGGCCGAGGTCAGCGACCTGATGGGACTGTTGAAGCTGTTCATCCGCCGCGATCTCGCCGAACTGCATCAAAGCGGCGTGCGGGTCAGAATCATCGGCGACAGGGCAGGGCTGCAGGCCGATATCAGGGGGCTGCTGGAAGAGGCGGAAGCGCTGACGGCCGGCAATGGCGCGCTGACACTCGTGATAGCCTTCAATTATGGCGGGCGCGACGAGATCGTTCGCGCGGCACGCAAGCTGGCGGCGGCCGTGGCGCGGGGCGAACTCAGCAGCGAGGCGATATCAGCCGAAAGCTTTGCCGGCGTCCTCGACACGCAAGGCATTCCCGATCCGGAACTGGTCATACGCACCAGCGGCGAACTGCGCCTGTCCAATTTCCTGTTGTGGCAGGCTGCCTACAGCGAACTCGTGTTCCTGCCTTGCTACTGGCCCGACTTCAACCGCGAGCACCTCACCGAGGCCTTGCGCGAATTCGCCAGCCGCGAGCGCCGTTTCGGAGGACTAGGCCCGCAAGACGTCGCCTCGCGACCGGCCGCTGGATGAGCAATCTTCAGCTCCGTGTCATTTCGGCGGTCGTGCTGGCCATCATCGCCCTTGGCCTGACCTGGCTTGGCGGCCTGCCTTTCCGCCTGCTGTGCGCGGCCATGTCGGCGATGATCTTCTACGAATGGACGCGCATGTCGCGGCCCGCCGCGGCCAACGGCCTCGGCTTGCTGCCGGAGGTGCTGGTGGCCGTCTTCATCGGCGCCTTGATCGTTGGCTTTCCCGCATTCTGGCTGCTGCTGCTCGTGGTGATTCTGGTTGCCGCTACGGCGGTCGCGTCACGACTGCGTAACGTCGGACAATGGGACGCGTGCGGACTTGCCTATGCCAGCGTATCGGGCCTGTCGCTCGCTCTGCTGCGTGATGGTGACCACTCAGGCCTCGTGGCCATTCTGTTCCTGTTCGCGGTCGTCTGGGCAACGGATATCTTTGCCTATTTCATCGGACGCGCCGTTGGCGGTCCCAAGCTGGCGCCGTCGATTTCGCCCGGCAAGACACGCAGCGGTGCGCTCGGCGGCGCGGCTGGCGGCGTTGTCGCCGGACTTGTCCTGGCGGCCATTGCCGGGGCTGACAACCTCGCGCTGCTGAGCCTTGTCGCGCTCGTGCTTTCGATCGTCGCCCAAGCCGGTGACCTGTTTGAATCCTGGGTCAAGCGCCGGCACGGCCGCAAGGATTCGGGCGTGCTCATTCCAGGTCACGGCGGCATCATGGACCGTGTCGACGGGCTTGTCGCGGCGGCTTTGGCCCTATACGTCATCGGCTGGATTTCGGCGGGCGCCGATCATCCGGCGAGGGGGCTGTTTCCCATTTGAGCGGCGTCTTTCCACGATCTGGGCCGGCGCGCCTTGGATTCGCCTGGATTGATGGCACAGTCATCACGCGACCGCGGAAGAATTTGAGGGCCTGAGTTGAACGAGATTCTTCACGCGATCTTCAGCACGGAAGGCTTCTTTCTCGGTACGCTCGTGCCGTTTCTCTTCGTGCTCACCGTGGTGGTGTTCGTCCACGAAATGGGCCACTACCTCGTCGGCCGCTGGTGCGGCATCGGCGTCAGGGCCTTCTCGATCGGCTTCGGCCCCGAGCTCCTCGGCTTCAACGACAGGCATGGCACGCGCTGGAAGCTTTGCGCCATACCGCTTGGCGGCTATGTCAAATTTGTCGGCGACATGAACGCCACCTCAAGCCAGCCCACCTCGGACGAGCTTGAGACACTGACCGATGACGAGCGCAAGGTCGCCTTCCACACCCAGGCGATCTGGAAGCGTGCGGCGACGGTGGTGGCGGGACCGCTGTTCAATTTCCTGCTGACCATCGTCGTCTTCTCCGTCCTGTTTGCCGCCTACGGACGCTACGTCGCGGAGCCGATGGTGGCGGAAGTCACCGCGGACAGCCCGGCGGCCAAGGCCGGCATCCTGCCCGGCGACCGATTCGTCAGCGTCGACGGCAGCAAGGTCGAAACCTTCGGCGACGTGCAGAGGCTGGTTTCGGGCCGCGCCGGCGATACCATCACCTTCGTCATGCTGCGCGACGGCAAGGAGGTCACGGTGACCGCCACGCCGCAGCTGATGGAGCAGGAAGACGCGCTCGGCAACAAGGTCAAGGTGGCCGTGATCGGCGTCGTCAACAACAAGGAGCTCGGCCAGCCCCGGCTTATCACCTATACCCCGGTCGGGGCCGTGGCGGCCGCGGTCGAGGAAACAGGCCATGTCATCGAGCGTACGGGTCAGTTCCTGCAGCGCTTCGTTGTCGGGCGCGAGGACAAGTGCCAGCTGGGTGGCCCCGTCAAGATCGCCGACATGGCGGGCAAGGCGGCGAAGCTCGGTTTCGAATGGCTGGTGCAGCTCGTTGCGCTGCTGTCGGTCGGCATAGGTATTCTAAACCTTTTGCCGATTCCCCCCCTCGACGGCGGCCATCTCTTGTTCTACGGGGTGGAGGCTGTCATTCGCCGGCCGGTGTCCGAGCGGATGATGGAAATGGCCTACCGGGCTGGTTTGCTCCTGGTGCTGTGCTTCATGGGTTTCGTGTTCTGGAACGATCTGTTTGGGTGCTGAAATCATGAAGGAATTTGGCTTTGGCATGGTCGATGTTGAGACGCCGTTTACCATGCACGGGGATATGAGTGACGCGAAAGCCACGCAACAGGGTTAAGTAAATACAAATTAACCAGAAGCCTTGCGTGTAGGGAAAATCCGGTTAATACGGTAGGGGAAATGACCGCACGTCCGGTTTTCTCGCCGTGGGGACTACGAGAAAAGGTTATTAAGCCCGATGAAGGCAGCATCCAAGTTTCTGAGCGCCGCGTCCGCGGCGGCACTGTCCGCCGCTCTGGTTGTGCCAGGTGCGCTCGCAGTGCAGTTCGTTGCCACATCGGCGGCCGAGGCCGCTGTCGTCAGCCGAGTGGAAGTGAGCGGCAATCAGCGTGTCGATGCCGAAACCATCCGCAATTACATCACCATCAAGCCAGGTAAGGCTTTTTCCAGCTCCGATATCGACAGCGCGGTCAAGGCGCTGTTCGGCACCGGTCTGTTTTCGGATGTCCAGATCAATCAGGTCGGCTCGACCCTGGTCGTCAAGGTCTCCGAGTACAAGGTCGTCAATCAGGTCCTGTTCCAGGGCAACAAGAAGCTCAAGGACAACGCCCTGCAGGCTGCGGTTCAGCTGAAGCCGCGCGGCACGTTCTCGCAGGCGACGCTTGATTCGGACGTCGAGGCGGTGAAGGCCGCTTACCGGCGCATTGGCCGTGATGACGCCGGCGTGACCACGCAGGTCATGGATCTCGGCGACAACCGCGTGAATGTGCTTTTCAAGATTACCGAAGGCGACCGCACGCAGATTGCCGCGATCAATTTTGTCGGCAACAGCGCCTATTCCAGCCGCCGCCTGTCTGACGTGATCAACACCAAGCGCTCGTCCTGGGTTTCGTTCATCCTGCGCGATGACGTCTATGACGAGGACAAGCTGCGCGCGGACCAGGAGCTGCTGCGCCGCTTCTACTACAATCACGGCTACGCTGATTTCCAGGTTGTCTCCGCGGTCGGCGAACTCGACAACGCGACGAACAAATACACGGTCACCATCACCGTCCAGGAAGGCGATCGCTACAATTTCGGTGACATCAGCGTCGAAAGCACCATCCCGGAAGTGGATTCCAAGTCGCTGGAATCGGTGGTGCAGACCCGCAAGGGCGACGTCTACAACGCCAAGGATGTCGAAGACTCGATCATCGCGCTGACCGAGAAAGTGGCCGGTTCCGGCTACGCGTTCGCGCAGGTGACGCCGCGCGGCGATCGGAACTTCGAAAACCATACGATTTCGGTGGTCTATACGATCGACCAGGGCACCAAGGCCTATATCGAGCGCATCGAAATCCGCGGCAACGACCGCACGCGCGACTATGTCATTCGCCGCGAATTCGATGTCGGCGAGGGCGACGCGTTCAACCAGGTGCTCATCCAGCGCGCGAAGAAGCGCCTGGAAGATCTCAATTATTTTGACAAAGTCGATATTTCGACAGTGCCTGGCTCGCAGCCGGATCAGGTCGTGCTTGTGGTCGACGTGGTCGAGAAGTCGACGGGTGAATTCTCGGTCGGTGCCGGTTACTCGACCGGTGGCAATACGCCAGGCCCGACGGTCGAAGGATCGATCACCGAGCGTAACTTCCTCGGCCGCGGCCAGTTCATCAAGCTGTCGGCCGGTGGCGGCAAGAACTCGCGCGACTACAGCATCTCGTTCACCGAGCCGTATTTCCTCGGACGGCGCATCGCCGCCGGCTTCGACATCTACAAGTCGACCCGGGAATACAACAGCAACTATGACAGCGACACCACCGGCGCGACGATCCGCTTCGGCCTGCCGATCACAAACAGCATCACGACGCAGCTGGCCTACAACATCTCGCAAGAGAAGTATAAGGTGGACGATAGCTGCGATCCCACTACCGGAAATCCCAAAGGCACCTGCAATATCTCCGACGCCGTTATGGACGGCATCGACCAAAGCCCGTGGATCAAATCGTCGGTCAGCCTCGGGCTGGTCTACAACACCATCGACGACATGAAGAACCCGCATGAGGGTATCTACGCCAACACGACGGTGGAAGTCGCCGGCCTCGGCGGTGATGCCAAGTTCGTCAAGGTCACGGGCCGCGGCAGTATATACCAGACGCTGTCGGAGCAGCTTGACCTTGTCGGCCTGATTTCCGGCGGCGCCGGCCACGTCGAGGGTTATGGCAACGACGGCAATCTCCGCATCTTCGATCAGTTCCAGAGCACGGACCGCATCATCCGCGGCTTCGCATACAATGGCATTGGTCCGGTTGCCAGCGGCACCAGCGGCGACCACCTTGGCGGCACGACGTATTTCAATGCTTCCGCCGAGGCACAGTTCCCGCTGCCGGTCGTGCCGGAGAGCTTCGGCCTGCGCGGTGCGGTGTTCGCCGACGCGGCGACGCTCTATGGTAGCAAGATTGCCGATCAGACCCTGGTCAACCCGGACTCGACTGGCATGAAGTTGCGCGCCTCGGTCGGCCTCGGCCTGATGTGGGCTTCGCCGTTCGGGCCGATCCGCATCGACTACGCGATCCCGGTCAAGAAGGAAGCGAGCGACGACGTGCAGGAGTTCAACTTCGGCATATCGACCCGCTTCTGATCGCCGGCCAACGATGCTCCCGGTTCTTGTGAGCCGGGAGAAATGTTCCGACCTAGCTGGATATAGCTTCTGGAATGACCGAACCGGTGTTCTTCGCGCCATCACGCCGGTATACGGCGGGCGAAGTCGCGAATCTGACCGGCTCGACGCTTGTCGATTCCGGCAAATCCGACGTTTCCATCGAGGCTCTGGCGCCGGCCAATGAAGGCGGCGCGAATGCGCTCGTCTTCGTTGACGGCAGGCGCAATTCCGCGCTTATGCCCTCTTTGCGCGCGGCCGCTGTCCTGTGCCCGGCGGAATTCGCCGGCAAGGCGCCTGACGGCATCGCTGTCCTGGTACATCCGCGTCCGCAGCAGGCATTCGCGCTGGTCGGCAGATTGCTGTTCCCCACAGCCGCGACGCCGGGGGCGATGACCGGCGAGACCGGTGTTTCGCCGCATGCCCATGTCGATCCGAGCGCCCATGTCGAGGCCGGCGCTATCATCGAGGCTGGTGCCGTTGTTGGACCGGGCGTCTCGATCGGCCGCGGCACGGTTATCGCGCCCAACGCGGTTATCGGTCAGCTTTGCCAGATCGGGCGCGACGGCTATATCGGACCGGGCGCGAGCATCCAGTACGCGCTGATCGGCAATCGGGTCATCATTCATGGCGGCGCCAGGATAGGCCAGGACGGCTTCGGCTTTGTCGGAGGCGCCAAAGGGCCGGAACGTGTTCCGCAGATCGGTCGGGTCGTCATCCAGGACGATGTCGAAATCGGCTCCAACTCAACCGTCGATCGCGGCGCGATGTCTGATACGGTCATCGGGCAAGGCACCAAGATCGACAATCTCGTTCAGATCGCCCATAACGTCCGCATCGGGCGCAATTGCATTGTGGCCGGGCTTTCGGGTATTTCCGGTTCCGTGGTTGTGGGTGACAACGTCACCATGGGCGGCGGTGTCGGGCTCGCGGATCACCTGACGATCGGCACAGGGGCCAAGCTTGCCGCCAGAAGTGGATTTATGAGCAACGTTCCCGCTGGCGAGATCTGGGGTGGTTATCCGGCACAGCCGATGGCGGAAGCCATGCGGGAGATAGCCATGTTGCGCACGATGGCCAGGGCACGCAAGCAAGGCAAGGACAATGGCTGATATGGTCGGGGCGACGACACTGGAGGCGGTCGACATATTGGGGCTGATGAAGCTCTTGCCGCATCGCTATCCGTTCCTGATGATCGACCGCATCGTCGACATCGATGGCGATGAATCCGCCATCGGCATCAAGAACGTCACCATCAACGAGCCGCATTTTCAGGGGCATTTCCCCGAGCAGCCGGTGATGCCGGGTGTGCTTATCGTCGAGGCCATGGCGCAGACGGCGGGTGCCATCTGCATCCGCAGCCTCGGGGCGTCGAAGCCGTCGCTGGTCTATTTCCTGACCATCGACAACGCCAAATTCCGCAAACCGGTCGTTCCGGGCGACCAGCTGAAGATCCACGTCAAGAAGATCAAGAAACGCGGTAACCTGCTCAAATTCGCTTGTGAAGCCATGGTCGAAGGTACCAAGGCGGCGGAGGCCGAGATTTCGGCCATGATGGTCACCGGCGACTGACAATCGAGTGCCCATGACAATCAAGACTTCAATTCATCCTTCCTCCGTCGTGGAAGAAGGCGCTCAGATCGGCCAGGGTGTTCGCATTGGACCGTTCTGCCATGTCAGCGCCGATGCCGTGATCGGCGACGGTGTCGAGCTGGTCAGCCATGTCTCCGTGATGGGCGCCACCACCATCGGGGCGTCGACCAAGGTCTATCCGATGGCGACACTGGGTGCACCGCCGCAGAACACCAAGCACAAGGGTGGCCGCACCACTCTGGTCATCGGCGCCAACTGCACCATCCGCGAAGGCGTGACCATGCACGTCGGCACCGACACCAGCCGAGGCGAAACGACGGTAGGAGACAACGGCAATTTCCTTGCCTATGCCCACATCGCCCATGACTGCGTTGTCGGCAAGAACGCCACTTTCGCCAATGGCGCCACGCTTGGCGGGCACTGTGAGATCGGCGACAACGTCTACATCGGCGGGCTCAGCGCCGTTCATCAGTTCGTTCGTGTCGGCGACAACGCCTTCCTCGGCGGATGCTCCGCATTTGTCGGAGACGTCATTCCCTATGCCATTGCCGTCGGCAACCGCGCCAGCTTGCGCGGCTTGAACATCATCGGCCTCAAGCGCGCCGGTCTGCCGCGGTCCGAGATCTATCTGCTGCGGAAAGCGTACAAAACGATTTTCGATCGCTCGCGCACCGTCGGCGAGAACATCGAATTCGCCAAGGCCGAGTTTGCCTCTTCGCCGACCGCCATGAAGATCATCGACTTCATCTCAAGTCGCGGCAAGCGGCACTATGCGGTGCCATCGCTCAAGGGCGGCGATGGCGACGACATCGATGACGAAGGCTGAGACAGCCACCGCGGCTCTTCATCTTCCGCCCGGCGCCAGGGTCGGCATCATTGCCGGCGGCGGCAGCCTTCCGGTTGAAGTCGCAGATGGCCTGGCCGCACACGGCTACCCTCCTTTCGTGCTGCTGATGGAGGGGGAAGCAGATCGCAAGCAGGAACTGCATCGATACGAGCACGATAGTCTCGCGCTGGAGCAGATCGGTTCGCTGGTGCCGAGGCTGAAGCGATACGGCATCACACACCTGGTTTTGGCCGGCGAGATCAAGCGAAGGCCGCAATTGGCCAGGATTCGGCCTAGCCTTGGCTTGCTGACGATCATACCTTCCGTGATCATGGCATTGGCGCGTGGCGATGACGGTCTGTTGAAGGTTGTGACACGCGGGCTGGAGAAGCGGGGCATCAAGGTGATCGGCGCGCATGAGGTCGTTCCCGAACTCGCCGCCGGCGAAGGCACCTTGACCGTGACGGGACCAAGGCAATCGGATTGGCGCGACATCGAGGCGGCGAGGCAGGCGGCCAAGGCGATCGGCGCCCTCGATATCGGCCAGGCAGCGATCGCTATCGGTGGCCGAACGATTGCGCTCGAAGGGATCGAGGGCACGAGTGGACTGCTCGAAAGGACGCGGGGGCTGCGCGGCCACGGCCGGCTTGCCGGCAAGAGCCGAGGGGTCCTGGTGAAGTGCGCCAAACCCGGCCAGGAGCTGCGCGCCGACCTGCCGTCGATCGGACCACAAACGGTCGAATCAGCGCACGCGGCCGGACTTGCAGGCATCGCCGTCGAAGCCGGACGATCGCTTATTCTTGAAGGTCCGGCAACCCTTGCGCGGGCCAATGAACTCGGCTTGTTCATTGTCGGGCTGGCTGCGGATTCCGGGCATGGCTGACAGGGCGCTGAAGATAGCGATCGTCGCGGGCGAGGAGTCAGGCGATCTGCTCGGCGCCGACATCGTGCGCTCGCTGCGCCAGGCGACAGGCCGCGAGGTGCGGCTCGTCGGTCTCGGTGGCCGTCATCTCACGGAACTGGGCCTGGTTTCGCCTTTCGACGCGAGCGAGATCGCGCTGATGGGTTTCAGCGCCGTCCTGCGCGATCTGCCGCGCCTTGTCAGGCGGATCGGGCAGATGGCCAGATCCATCGCGGACGAGAAGCCGGACTGCCTGGTCACCATCGACAGCCCGGATTTCTCGTTGCGCGTCGCGAAAAAAGTGCGAGCGGCCAATCCGTCGATCCCGATCATCCACTATGTCTGCCCGAGCGTCTGGGCGTGGCGGCCGGGCAGGGCGCCGGCGATGAAGCCCTATGTCGACCATATCCTGTGCATCCTGCCGTTCGAGGTGAGGGAACTCGAACGGCTGGGCGGTCCGCCGGGGACCTATGTCGGGCATCGACTGACGCATGACGCGGGGGTACTGGCGGCGGCTAAAGCGCAGGATGTGCCACGCGACCTTGCTGCCGATCGCGTGAAGACACTGCTGGTCCTGCCCGGCTCGCGGCGCGGCGAGGTGCGCCGGCTTGTCGACACGTTCGGCGAGACGATGTCGATGCTGCGCGCGAGAGGGCACCGCTTGCGGCTGCTTTTGCCGACGGTTCCGCACGTTGCAGACCTCGTCCGATCCTCGGTCACAAAGTGGGATGAAAAGCCCGAGATCATCGTCGAATCCCAGCGCAAATGGCAGGCCTTCGGCAAGGCCGATGCCGCGCTGATCGCATCGGGAACAGTGTCGCTGGAACTGGCGCTCGCAGGCGTACCCATGGTCTCCTGCTACAGGCTCGACCCGGTTGCCCGCGTCGTGGCGCCTTATCTGCTGTCGGTGTGGTCGGCCCTGCTTCCGAACCTGATCTCGGACCGGGCTCTGGTCCCCGAATTCTACAATGAGTATGTCAAGCCGAACAATTTGGCTCGCCAGTTGGAAGCGCTGCTCACCGACACCGGCATGCGCGCCTGGCAAAAGGACGGCTTTGCCGAAATTGCGCGGCGCATGGCGACGGACAGGCCGTCGGGCGAGATCGCGGCAGGCGTTGTGCTTCGCCATATAAAAAAGGCGCCCTGACAGGCGCCTTTTTTATTCAAACGGCCTCGATCAACGCTTGGCGATCGGAACGTAGTCGCGCTCCGGCGCACCGGTGTAGAGCTGGCGCGGGCGGCCAATCTTCTGGCGCGGGTCCTCGATCATTTCCTTCCACTGCGCGATCCAGCCGACGGTGCGGGCGACAGCGAACAGCACGGTGAACATGGTGGTGGGGAAGCCCAGCGCCTTCAGCGTGATACCGGAGTAGAAGTCGACATTCGGGTAAAGCTTCTTCTCGATGAAATAGGGATCAGTGAGCGCGATCTTTTCCAGTTCCATGGCGATGTCGAGCAGCGGATCGTCCTTGATGCCGAGTTCGCCCAGAACCTCATGCGCCGTCTTCTGCATGATCTTCGCACGAGGATCGTAGTTCTTGTAGACGCGGTGGCCAAAGCCCATCAGCCGGAACGGGTCGTTCTTGTCCTTGGCGCGGGCGATGAATTCCGGGATGTGATCGACATGGCCGATCTCGCCCAGCATGTTGAGCGCCGCTTCATTGGCGCCGCCATGCGCGGGACCCCACAGGCAAGCGATGCCGGCGGCGATACATGCGAACGGATTGGCACCCGACGAACCGGCGAGGCGAACCGTCGAGGTCGACGCGTTCTGCTCGTGATCGGCGTGCAGGATGAAGATGCGCTCCATGGCGCGCGCCAGCACCGGATTGATCTTGTACTCCTCGCAGGGCACGGCAAAGCACATGTGCAGGAAGTTCGCCGCGAAGCCGAGATCGTTCTTCGGGTAAATGAAGGGCTGGCCGATGTGGTACTTGTAGGCCATGGCCGCGATCGTCGGCATCTTGGCGATCAGCCGCATGGAAGCGACCATGCGCTGGTATGGATCGGAAATGTCGGTCGAGTCGTGATAGAAGGCCGACAGCGCGCCGACCACGCCGCACATGACCGCCATCGGGTGCGCGTCACGGCGGAAGCCGGTGAAGAAGCGGGACATCTGCTCGTGCACCATGGTGTGGCGCGTGACGCGGTAGTCGAAATCGTCCTTCTGCGCCTTGGTCGGCAGTTCTCCATAGAGCAGAAGATAGCAGACTTCGAGGAAGTCACCGTGCTCGGCCAGCTGGTCGATCGGGTAGCCACGATGCAGGAGGATGCCGGCGTCGCCGTCGATGAAGGTGATTTCCGATTCACAGCTCGCGGTCGAGGTGAAGCCGGGATCGTAGGTGAAGGCGCCGGTGGTGCTGTAGAGCGTGGCGATGTCGATGACGTCAGGGCCGACGGAGCCGCTTCGCACCTTGAACTCATGCGTCTTGCCGGCGAATTCCAGCTTTGCCGTGGCCTCCTGGGTCTTGCCGCCAAACTCAAGTTTTGTCGCAGCTTCGGTCATTGCAAACTCCTTTTTGTTTCCTCATGCCGGCAAAGGCAAATTCTGCAAAGCGACACGTCGAAATCACCGGAATGCGCTATTCGCGACCGCATTTTAGGAGGTGCGTGCCAGATTGGGCCAAGGGCTAATGTTGCACTGCGAAACGCGCCTTTCAATGCCAATCTTCTTGGGCCAGTTTGCTCCTAATCGATTTGATCCGCTATGCGCCCCAGGCTTTCCTCGCGCCCCAGCACCGCCAGCACGTCGAACACGCCAGGTGACGTGCTTTTGCCCGTCAGCGCGGCCCGCAACGGCTGGGCGACGGCGCCAAGCTTGTGGCCGCCGGCCAATGCATAATCGCGGATCGCGGCCTCGGCCGCGGCGGCCGTCCACTCGCCTGACAGCGCATTCAAAGCTTCGTGAGCGCCACGCAATACCTTGCGGGCATCGTCATTGAGCAGAAGGGCCGCCTTGTCGTCGAGCGGCAGCGGCCGTGCGGCGAACAGGAATGCGGCGCCGTCGACCAGTTCGACAAGGGTCTTGGCACGCTCCTTCAAGCCCGGCAGTGCCGCCAGCAGCTGCGCCTTGCTCTTCTCGTCCAGGCGCGCCGCCATCGCCGGTCCGCCCTCGAGATAGGGCAAGGTGGCGACGAAGATGTCGAACAGTTCGGCGTCCGCCATGCGGCGCATGTGGACGCCGTTCAGAGCCTCGAGCTTGGCGAAGTCGAATCGCGCCGCGCCCTTGTTGACGTCGCCGATATCGAACCAGGAAATCATGTCCTTGATCGACATGACCTCATCGTCGCCGTGGCTCCAGCCGAGCCGTGCCAGGTAGTTGAGCAGCGCCTCTGGCAGATAGCCCATGGCCCGATAGGCTTCCACGCCCAGCGCGCCATGCCGCTTGGAAAGCTTGGCGCCGTCTGCGCCATGGATCAGCGGGATATGCGACATGGACGGCACGTTCCAGCCCATGGCGTTGTAGATGACCGTCTGGCGCGCGGCATTGGTCAGGTGGTCGTCGCCACGGATGATGTGGGTGACGCCCATGTCGTGGTCGTCAACGACGACCGCATGCATGTAGGTCGGGTTGCCGTCCGAACGCAGGATGATGAAATCGTCGAGATCCTTGTTGGGAAAGCGCACTTCGCCCTGGACACGGTCCTGCACCACGGTCTCGCCCTCGGTCGGCGCCTTGATGCGGATCGCGCCCTTGACGCCCGTGGGCGCCTCCGATGGATCACGGTCGCGCCAGTGGCCATTGTAGCGCGGCGGCAGGCCCTTGGCCCGTGCAGCCTCGCGCATCGCCTCGAGCTCGGCTGGTGTCTCGTAGCTGTAGTAAGCCTTGCCCAGCCGCACCAACTCCTCGGCCACCTCGCGGTGGCGTGGCGCGCGCTCGAACTGCGAGACCGCGTCGCCGTCCCATGAGAGGCCGAGCCAGGTCAAGCCGTCGAGGATGGCGGTGGTGGCCGCGTCGGTGGAGCGTTCGCGATCGGTGTCCTCGATACGAAGAAGCATCGTGCCGTTGGTGTGCCTCGCATACAGCCAGTTGAACAGCGCCGTGCGCGCGCCGCCTATGTGCAGGTAGCCGGTGGGCGAGGGGGCAAAACGGGTTACGACCTTATCGGGCATGGAACTCTCGGGAAGCGTCTGAATCTGATGCTGTTCGCGGACTTTTCCGCACAGCGGGTTCATGTACCATAGGGCGTCAAGGGTGCAAGGGGCAGACCCGATGGCTGGAAGGGGCCGGGGCTCGGATCAGGGCGAGGACGCTGTTGTCGGCGTCAGCGAACGGTCCCTGTTTGCCAACACCATATCGATACCGGCCGCGCCGGCCTCTCCGGCCCTGCGGCCGGGTGATCAACGCCTGCCGCAAGTCATCGACGCGCCCATAACCGTTTCCGAAACCAGCCCCCTCGTTCGGTTGCGGCGGCATCTCGGTCGCCTTTCGTGGCCGGCAATCCAGGCAAGCCTGGCTTCCGCCGCGACCCTGGAGCTTGACCGCGGCATCGCATTTTTGCTGGTGCCGGTGTTCCTGGCCTCGGGCGTGATCTTCTATTTCTCGCTGGCCAATGAGCCTGGCTTTGCCCAGCCGATCGCCATTGCCGTTCTCCTGGCGGTCTGTGCGGCCGTATCGCGATCCTGGCCCCGAACCCATTTGTGCTTCTTCGCCGCGCTGCTGTGCGCGCTTGGCGTGCTCGCGGCCAAGGTCGAGACCTGGCGCGCGGGGACACGGATGCTGGGCTCCGAGATCGCCACGCAGGTCACGGGCAGGATCGTGGCGATGGACCAGATGGAGACAGGGCGTATCCGGCTGACTATCGACGTGACTTCGACCGCGCGGCCGAAACTGCGCTATGCGCCGGAGCGGGTCCGCATTTCCGCGGTCAAGATACCGGCCGGGATGAAAGCCGGTACGCTCGTGAGCGGCTACGCCAGGCTGTTGCCGCCGACGGGCCCGGTGCGTCCCGACAGCTACGACTTCTCCTTTGACAGCTATTTCTCGGGCATCGGCGCCAGCGGGTTCTTCATGGGCACGCCCAGGATTGTTGCCGACGATGATGATGCTTCGCTGCTGTCGCGTCTTTCCTCGTCCATCGAGAACGCCCGGCAGGACATAGCCGATCACATCCGAAGCCAAGTCGGTGGCGCCGAGGGCGAGATTGCTGCGGCGCTGATGGTCGGGGTGCGCGCCGGCATCCCCAATGAAATCAACGAGTCCATGCGGCGGACCGGCATTTACCACATCATTTCGATTTCCGGACTGCACATGGCGCTGGTGGCGGGCACCGTCATGATGTTGATGCGTGGCGCCTTCGCCCTTTTTCCGGACTTTTCCTCGCGCCGGCCGGTCAAGAAATACGCCGCCGCTGTCGCGCTCTTCTCGATCGCCGCCTACCTCGTCATTTCAGGTGTCGTCGTTGCGGCCGAACGAAGCTTCATCATGCTGGCGGTGATGCTCGTTGCCGTCCTGTTCGACCGGGCAGCGCTGACAATGCGCAATCTGGCGATCTCCGCCCTTGCGGTCATCGCCGTGTCGCCGCACGAAGTGGTGGGCCCGAGTTTCCAGATGTCCTTCGCAGCGACCGCGGCGCTGGTGGGTGCGTATGCGGGCTGGGCCGACCACCGCGCGGGAAAGGCGAGGCCACCGCCGCCAAAACGATCGCCGCTCGGTTTCCTGGTCCATCGATTTCTGCTGACGGCCGGCGGGTTGGCAATGACCTCCATCATTGCCGGCAGTGCAACAGCACTCTTCGCGGTCTGGCATTTCCAGCGTGTCTCGCCGCTCAGCCTGTTCGCCAATCTGGCGATCATGCCGATCGTCTCGGCCGTGATGTTCCTTTGTGTTGCCGCCGCGTTGTTGATGCCGTTCGGTCTCGACTGGCCGGCGCTCTATTTGATGGGCAAGGGTCTGACGGCGATGATCGCCATATCGGCGTGGATATCGGAGCGCTCGCCTGTCGACGCGGTAGGGCTGATCTCGCACCACTCCGTCTTCATGGTAACAATTGCGCTCATCATCGCGACCGTGGCCACGACCTGGCTCAGGCTGGCGGCCATACCCTTCGCGCTTGCCGGCCTGCTGACCGTTTCGAGTACGCGCGCGCCCGATGTGCTGATCTCGGAAGACGCCAGGCTGGTGGCGCTGCCGATCGGCGGTGGCGAACTCGCGGTCAGCCGCGCCCGTCCGAACCAGTTCACTGTCGACAATTGGAAACGCGCCCTGAAGTCCGAGACCATCGTGCTGCCAGAAGCTTTCGGCTCCGGGGAGGGGCAGTTCGACATCTTCGATCCCGCGCAACTGCCGGCGGGAGCACCGTTCTATTGTCTTGCAGACCTCTGCATGGCCCGCCATCCCGAAGGCGCCATCATTGCCTATGTCGAAGATCGCAAGGACACATGGAAGGCCTGCGGATATGCCAATCTGATCGTCGTCAACGACGCCACCGGCTATGATGCCTGCCATGACCCGATGGTTCTGGTCGTAACCAAGCGGCAGCTTGCACGCGAAGGCAGCGCCGCCATCTTCTTCGACCGCCAATCGTCAACGACCCCTGCCGAGATCGAATTCTCGGTCAACAAGCCGTACCGGCCCTGGCACGAGCAGCGGAAGTTTTCGCGCGAGGCGAGGGGCCTGCTACCCTACCAAAAGCCTGAAAAGCCGGATTCCGTGCCCGCTCAATAGCGCCTGATAAGCCCGACGAGCCTGCCCTGCACCTTGACCCTGTCCGGCCCGAAAATACGTGTTTCATAGGCCGGGTTCGCGGCTTCAAGCGCAATCGAGGCGCCCTTGCGGCGGAACCGCTTCAGCGTCGCCTCTTCCTCATCGACCAGCGCCACGACGATCTCGCCAGGGCTTGCCGTATCGGCGTTGCGGATGATGACGGTGTCGCCGTCGAAGATGCCGGCCTCGATCATCGAGTCGCCCTTGACCTCAAGCGCATAGTGCTCGCCACCCATGATCATGTCGGGCGGCACCGAGATCGAATGGGTCTGGTGCTGGATGGCGTCGATCGGCACACCAGCGGCAATGCGGCCCATCACCGGAATGGACACGGCGGAAACGGCATCGTCGTCATTGCCGGCCGCGGGCACGCGCGACGGCGGCGTCGCCGGCTTGATCTGGCGGCCGAGGCCGCCCTGTCCGGGGCTGGTCTGGCCAAGGCTGCCCTGGATGACGCTCGGCGAAAACTTCTTGGCCGCGTTGAGGCCTGGCGCGATCGAATCGGGCAACCGCAGCACTTCCAGGGCGCGCGCCCGGTTGGGCAGGCGCCTTATGAAGCCGCGTTCCTCCAGCGCCGTGATCAGGCGATGGATACCCGACTTCGAGGCCAGGTCCAGCGCTTCCTTCATCTCGTCAAAGGACGGCGGGATGCCGCTTTCCTTGAGCCTTTCATGAATGAACATCAGCAGTTCATGTTGCTTGCGCGTCAGCATGGCGGTCCCCAAGGTATGAACGGACGGTCTGCACCAGAATCGAAAAAACAAACCCAGAACAAACCCTATCTGTTCCAGTTGTGTTCCGCAACCGTTTAAAGTTTAATGAATTTGTTAAGGCGGCTGAAATTATTTGACCCCGGGCGCCTTGCGAGACGCCGCGGTTTCCGCGATCGGTATCGCCCGCGCTATTGAAATTGTTTTGGTTAATAGCCTGTGGCCTATCTCCAGAAGAACCTTGGCCTCAATCGATCGGAAGGCCTCCATCAGGCTGGTTTGTTCGATCTGCAGGCTGTTGCCACCGAGAACGAAACGAAGCCAAAACGCCAACCGTCGCAACGCGGAAATCCGGATGCTCTCACGCCACCGGTATCCCCCCGGCCAGCACCTGCGAGTAAGCGCCGGCATCGATGTTGCCGCCCGAGATGACGCAGACGATATTGCCGGTTGCGTATCCGCTGCCGAGAGCGGCGGCAAGCGACGCTGCTCCCGCGCCTTCGGCCACGATCTTTGCTTTCGAGAACAGGAGGCGCATGGCCTCCGTGACCTGCTCGAGGCTGACGGTGACGGCGCCATCAATAAGCTGCTTCGCCACCGGCCAGAGCCCGGGCACCAGGGACGGGCCGCCAATGCTCTTGATGAAGGAAGGCCGCGTCTCGATCTCGACGATGCGTCCAGCCGCCAGAGCGGCGGTGACCGGAGCGGCATTCTCGTCTTCGACCGCGAACGCCCTTGCCTGCGGTCGCAAAGACTTGACCGCGGCGGCCACCCCTGTCGTCATGCCGCCACCGCCGTAGGGTGTGAGCACGCAATCGATTGCGGGCAGGTCTTCGACGATCTCGAGGCCGATGGTGCCGTTGCCCGCCAGGACGGCTTGGTCGGTGACGGGATTGATCAGAAGCTCGCTGGCGCCGGGGTGTTCGGCACCGGTAATGTAACGCCACCATGTCTCATGCGAGACGAAGCGGACGTCTCCGCCGAGCCGGCGGACGCCGTCGATCTTGGTCTGCGGCGCGTCGGCATACATGTAGGCGGCCATTGGAATGCCAAGCGCCCGTGCCGCCCAGGCCATCCCATAGGCCATGTTGCCGGAACTTACCGTCGCCACGCCATGTCTCAGCGTGTCGGCATCGCGCGACAGCAGGGCATTGAGCGCCGGCCTGACCTTGAAGGCGCCAATCGGCGACAGCGTCTCCAGCTTCAGGAAAATATGCTGGTCGGCCCGGCCGAGGTCGACAGACAGCAGCGGCGTTCGCGGCAGCCACGCACTCAGCCGGTCACGCGCCGCCGCAATCTCGTCAAGCGTCGGAGGGCGAGGGGGCGCGAAACTCATCCGGAAACCGTTTTCAGGCTGCCGGCGCGCGCGGCATAGCCATTGGCGCCATTGTCTTCGGTGTGGACATAGACATGCAGCGTGTAGCCGATATGGGCAGTCATCAAAGCCCTTGCCCGTTCGATGTCGCGATCGAGCGCGGCTTCCATGATCGCGGTGTGATGCTCGATCGCGATCGCCTCGCGCAGCGCATCCATCGCTTCCTCATAGCCGTTCTTGAGGCCGGCCGCGGCCCGCAGCGTCGGTGCCAGGCCGAGAAAACGATGGTGCCGCCGCAATTGGTCCGCGATTGTCGAGCGGAAGCGCAGCAGCCAGTTGGACGTCGCTGCGCTCAGCAGTGCCGCGTGAAACGCCTCGTGGCTCTCGTCCCATTGGTCGACGGCCGCATCCGAGGGGTCATCGACCGCCGTCTTGCAGCGGGACAGCCGGTAATGAGCGGTGACGACGGCGTCCTCCCACTCGCGGCCGCCCTTTGCGATCGATTCCAGGAACAGCGGCATCTCGACGACAAGTCTTGCCCGCGCCAGATCCTCGAGTTCGGCACGGGAAACCGGGGCGACGGCAAAGCCGCGATTGCTTATGGCGGTGACAAGGCGTTCGGCTTCGAGCCGCGACAATGCCTCGCGGAGCGGCGTCCAGCCAACACCATAGGTGCCGCGTAGCGCGCTCAGCTTGAGCGGCGCGCCCGGCATGAGGCGGGTGGTCAGGATATCGCGCCGCAGCAGCTGATAGGCCGCTTCCGTCTTGGTCGAATTGGTCTGGTCCTGCATCGCGATCCGTCCATCGTCGGGCCTGGGAAATTATATATGATGGGAAGGCATGGCAAGAATTATATATAATGTTTGACACGCGCCGACTGACTGACCATGATCGCGGCAAGTGCCGTCCCGATGAACGGCGCTAGTCAAATCTGGGAGGGAAATGATGTTGAAGTCGAAATCCGCTTGGCTGTCGGGATTGGCCCTGGCAGGCGCATTGATGGTCAGCGCCGGCAGCGCCGCGGCAGACCAGATCCGCATCGGTATCGCCAATTTCGGCGAGCATCCTCAGCTCAACGCCTCTATAGCCGGCTTCAAGAAGGCCTTGACCGACAACGGTTTTGTCGAGGGCAAGGACGTCGTCTACACGGAAAGCCACACCAATTTCGACGCCTCGCTTGTGCCGCAGATGATCGCCAAGCTTCAGGCCGAGCAGCCGAAGCTGATCTACACCATCACCACGCCGGTCTCGCAGATCGCCAAGAAGGCGCTCGCCGGCTCCGGCATTCCGATCGTCTTTGCCGCCGTCACCGATCCGGTCGCGGCAAAGCTGGTGCCATCGTGGGACGCCGGTGACGACGGCATGACGGGCGCCAGCGACCTGCAGGACGTCGCCGCTGTCATGGCCTTCACCAAGAAGCTGCTGCCGAACGCCAAGCGCTTCGGCGTGCCTTACAATCCAGGCGAGGCCAACGACGTCGCCCTGATCGAAAAGATCAAGGCGGCGGCACCCGCCGCCGGCTTCGAAGTCGTGGAAGTCGGTGTCGACAACGTCAATGACATTCAGCAGCGTATTGCTTCGCTCGCCGGCAAGGTCGACGTGATCTATGGCCCGGCTTCGAACCTGATCCAGCCGGCGATCGCCGCTGTCTCGGCGGCCGCCCGCCAGGCCGGCATCCCGGTCGTCAACTCCGACGACAGCGCGGTTCGCAACGGCACGGTGCCGGCGAGCTTCGCGGTCAATTACACGCAGGTCGGAGTCAACGCCGGCAACATCGCCGCCGAAATCCTCAAGGGCAAGGATCCCAAGACGATCGCACCGTCGCGCCCGGCCTACAAGGACCACATGGCAACGATTTCCCGCAAGGCGATGGCGGCGTTCGGCATCGAGATTCCTGCCTCGATGGCCGATTGCGGCTGCATCGTCGACTGACAGCGGCTTGCGCAGGGTGGCGGCGCCGGATGCCGTCACCCTCTTTGGGGCCAGGGAGGAACGATGCTGGAAATCCGATCCGCGCGCAAAGTGTTTTATCGGGGGCAGCCTGACGAGAAGGTCGCGCTCGATGGCCTCGACCTGTCGCTGGCCACAGGCGAGTTCGGCATTGTCATCGGCTCCAACGGAGCCGGCAAGAGCAGCATGCTCAACGCCATTTCAGGCGCTCTTGTGCTGGATTCCGGCAAGATCCTGATCAATGGCTCTGACGTGACAAACATGCCGGTGCACAAGCGCGCCGCGAGATTGGCGCGCGTCTTCCAGGATCCGATGCGCGGCACCGCCGCCAGCATGACCGTGGCGGAGAACATGCTGCTGGCCGATCTGCGCAGTCAAAAACGCACGCTACGGCAAGGGCTGAACGCCACACGGCTGGCGTCCTACAAGGAGCGGCTGTCGATATTGGGCCTCGGTCTTGAAAATCGTCTCGATACCCGTGTCGATCTGCTCTCGGGCGGGCAGCGGCAGTCGCTGTCTTTGATCATGGCCGTCGGCGGATCGCCTGATTTGCTGCTGCTCGACGAACATACCGCGGCACTCGATCCGCGCACGGCCGAGATCGTCATGCGCGCGACGGTGCGCGCCGTCGACGCGCTGAAGCTGACCACCCTGATGGTGACCCACAACATGCAGCACGCCGTCGACTATGGCAGCCGGGTGATCATGCTCGACGCGGGTCGCGTCCTGCTGGAGGTCACCGGCGAGGAGAAGGCGAGGGTCACGGTTCTCGATCTGATCGGCCATTTTTCGGTCAAGACCGATCGCATGTTGCTGGCGAGCTGATCATCATGGGCTTCATTCAGGACGTACTGACGAGCTTCGTCGCGATCATCCCGGTCACCCTGGCGCAAAGCCTGATCCTGGCCTTCGTCGTGCTCGGGATCATGATCCCGTTCCGCATGCTCAATTTTCCGGATCTCACCAGCGAAGGCGCCTTTCCGCTCGGCGGCTGCGTCTGCGGCATCATGCTTGCCGCCGGAATGGCGCCGCTGACCGGCATTCTGGTCGCCTTTGTCGCGGGCTTCGCGGCGGGCTGCTGCACCGCCTTCATCCATCTGCGCTTCCGCATCCACACGCTTCTAGCCGGTATTCTGATGATGACGATGCTGTACAGCATCAACCTTCGCATCATGGGCAAGTCCAACCTTTCCGTGTTCGGTTCACCCACCGTCTTCGACTGGGTGCCTTTCGCGCGGCCGGGTTTCCCGGCGAGCAAGATCGTCGTCGCCGGCGCCATCGCGCTCCTCGTCTTCCTGGCGCTCTACATGTTTTTCAGGACCGAGAAGGGTACTGCCGTGCGCGCCGTCGGCGCCAATCCCGACATGGCCGAGGCGCAAGGCATCAATGTCTGGGCAGCGACCATTGGTGGCGTCGGACTGGCCAGCGCGTTTTCGGCGTCGAGCGGCGCGTTGATGGTGCAGTCGCAGGGATTTGCCGACGTCAATATGGGCCTGGGGATTCTCATCAACGGGCTGGCAGCGCTGATGATCGGCGAGGCGGTCGTCGGCAAGCAGACGGTCTGGCGTCAGCTGCTGGCGCCCTTTGCCGGCGCGATTATCTATTACCAGCTCGTCTCGTTCTGTCTTGCCGCCGGCATGCCGCCTCCAGATCTCAAGCTTGCGACCGGCCTGTTCGTGCTCGCCATGCTGGCCTTGCCGAGCCTCAAGCGCAGCCGCGGGCCGGCGCCGGCGCGCGAAGCGATCCGTGAATAAACAGGGAATGTCATGACCATGAACGCCACGCCCGATCTCGCGGCCGTCGAAGCCATGGATGCGGCCGATCCGCTACGCGCCATGCGCGACCGGTTCATCTTGCCGGAAGGCGTCATCTATCTCGACGGCAATTCGCTGGGCGCGGCAGCCCCCGGCGTCTTCGGCGAATTGCAGAAGGCCGCGACGCAGGAATGGGCGCAGGATCTGATCCGTGCCTGGAACACCGCCGGCTGGTTCGACATGCCGGTCGCGCTTGGCGATCAGCTTGGGCGGCTGATCGGGGCGGCCGCCGGCCAGACGGTGGTCTGTGACACGACTTCCATCAACATCTACAAGCTGCTCCACGCAGCCCTTGGCATGCGCCCGGACCGCTCCGTGATCGTCGCCGAGGGCGATAGTTTCCCGACCGACCTCTATATGGCCGAAGGCGTGGCCTCGACCCGGTCAGGAACGCGGCTGGTGCTGGAGGGCGTCGACGCGCCAGCCATCGAGGATTTGATCGACGAGCGCGTCGCCGTCATCCTGGTCAACCACGTCAACTACAAGTCAGGCCAGTTGCGCGACATGGCCGCGCTGACGCGCAAGGCCCATGATGCCGGCGCGCTGATCATCTGGGATCTCTGCCACACCGCCGGCGCCCTGCCGGTCGAACTCGACCGCGCCAATGCCGATTTCGCGGTCGGCTGCACCTACAAGTATCTGAATGGCGGGCCCGGCGCGCCGGCATTCATCTATGCGGCAGAACGCCATCATGGCGTTGTCCAGCAACCGCTGAGCGGCTGGTGGGGCCATGTGCGTCCCTTTGCCTTCGAGCAAGGTTTTACCGCCGGCAGCGGCATCCGCCGTTTCCTGTGCGGCACGCAGCCAATGCTCTCGATGCGGGCCCTGAAGGGGGCGCTCGACGTCTGGAACGATGTCGACATGGATGCGGTGCGCAAGAAAAGCATCGCGCTGACCGACCTCTTCATCGAGCTCGTCGAAGACAGATGCGGCGCTTACGGCCTCGAACTCGAGAGCCCGCGCGACGGCAACCAGCGCGGCAGCCAGGTTTCGTTCCTCCACCCGCATGGCTACCAGGTGATGCGCGCCCTGATCGAGCGCGGCGTCATCGGCGATTTTCGCGCGCCCTCGACCATCCGCTTCGGCTTCACGCCGCTTTATGTCGGGTACCGAGACGTATGGGAGGCGGTCGAAGTGCTGGAGGACATATTGCGCACCGGCGCCTGGCAGGAGGCGCGTTTCGCCGTCAAGACGGCGGTGACCTGAGTTCAGAGCCTGGTGCGGACCGTCCAGAGCTCCGGAAACAGAACGACTTCCAGCATCTTCTTGAGGTAGGACGCGCCTGACGTACCGCCGGTGCCGCGCTTCAGGCCGATGATGCGTTCGACTGTGGTGACATGGTTGAAGCGCCAGCGGCGGAAATAGTCCTCGAAATCGACCAGCTTCTCGGCCAGTTCGTAAAGCATCCAGTAGCGCTGCGGGTCGCGATAGACTGTTTGCCAGGCGACCAGCACTTCTTCGTTCTCGCCGCGTGTCTCGCGCCAGTCCGTTCGCTTCGCGTCGGCGCCGATGTCGAAGCCGTTGCGCGCCAAAAGCAGGAGCGCCTCGTCGTAGAGCGATGGCTCGGCCAGGATCGCTTCCAGCCGCTCAGTGAGGTCCGGCCGGTGCTTGTGCGGTCCGAGCATGGCGAGGTTGCGGTTGCCGGCCATGAACTCGATGGCGCGGTACTGCCACGACTGGAAGCCCGAGGACTGGCCGAGCGCGTCGCGGAACTCGGTGTATTCGCTGGGTGTCATCGTGCGCAGCACGTCCCAGGCATTGTTCAACTGCTCGAAGATGCGGGCGACGCGCGACAGCATCTTGAAGCTCGGCTCGAGGCGATCGGCGCGGATGGAGCGGATCGCCGCGCCGATCTCGTGCAGAGCAAGCTTCATCCACAGCTCCGATGTCTGGTGCTGGATGATGAACAGCATCTCGTCATGCGCCGATGATAGCGGTGCCTGCGCGTCCAGCACTTTTTCGAGATGCAGATAGTCGCTGTAGGACATCCGCTCCTTGAACGACATCTGCGCGCCTTCGGACGCCGGATCGTAGGGCTCGCTCAATTGACTTTCTCCGCGCGCAGCCGGAAGCGCTGGATCTTGCCGGTCTGGGTCTTGGGCAGGGCGGCGATGAATTTCACCGAACGCGGGTATTTGTAAGGGGCGATGGTGGCCTTGACGTGATCCTGCAGGCGCTTGACGGTCAGCGCGTCGGGCATCACGCCTTGCACGAGCACGACATGCGCCTCGACGATCTGGCCGCGTTTGCCGTCCTCGGCGCCAATGACCGCGCATTCGGCGACATCGGGATGCGACAGGAGCGCCGCCTCGACCTCTGGCCCCGCAATGTTGTAGCCGGCGCTGACGATCATGTCGTCGGAGCGGGCGGCGAAGTGGAAGAAGCCGTCCTCGTCCTGGATGAAGGTGTCGCCAGTGAGGTTCCAGCCGCCGCGCACATAGTCCTTCTGCCTGTCGTCGGCCATGTAGCGGCAACCGGTCGGCCCGCGCACCGCCAGCCGCCCGGTCTCGCCCCGAGGCACCTCGCGCATCTCGTCGTCGACGATACGCGCCTCGTAGCCGCCCACCGGCTTGCCTGTGGAGGCGGGCTTTCTGTCGTCGAAGCGGTTGGAGATGAAGATGTGCAGCATTTCGGTGGCGCCGATGCCATCGAGGATCGGCTTGCCGGTCTTTTTCGTCCACTCCTCAAAGACAGGACCCGGCAAGGTTTCGCCTGCCGAGACGGCAACGCGCAGCGACGACAGGTCGGCGCCTTCGTCCATGGCCTTCAGCATGGCGCGATAGGCGGTCGGCGCGGTGAAGGAAATGGTCGCCTTATAGGTTTCGATGATGTGGATCATGTTGGGCGGCGTTGCCTGTTCCAGCAGCGTCGCCGCAGCACCAAAGCGCAAGGGGAAGATGGCGAGGCCGCCGAGGCCGAAGGTGAAGGCGAGCGGTGGCGAGCCGACGAAGACGTCGTCCGACGTGACCTGGAGGATCTCACGGGCATAGGCGTCGGCGATGATCAGGAGGTCGCGGTGGAAATGCATCGTCGCCTTGGGCACGCCCGTCGTGCCCGAGGTGAAGCCCAGCAACGCGACATCGTCGCGGCCGGTGTTGACGGCGGTGAAGGTGACCGGCTTGTCGAGCGCGGCGCGATCGAGTTCGGCATCATGGTTGGCGGTGCCATCGAAGCCGATGACCTGCTTCAGGAATGCGCTGTCCTTGGCGCATGCGGTCATCTCGTCCATCAGCCTGGTGTCGCAGAGCGCGGTGGTGATCTCCGCCTTGTCGACGATCTTGGTGAGCTCGCCGGCGCGCAGCATCGGCATGGTGTTGACGACCACGGCGCCGACCTTTGTGGCGGCAAGCCAGCAGGCGACCATCGCGGGGTTGTTGGCGGAGCGGATCAGCACCCGGTTGCCAGGCTTGACGCCATAATTCTCGACCAGCGCATGGGCCAGCCGGTTCGTCCAGTCCGACAGCTCCTTGTAGGTGCGGCGCCGGCCATTGCCGATAAGCGCGGTGTGGTCGCCAAGTCCCTTCGCGACCAGCCTGTCGGTCAACTCGACGCCGGCATTGATATGTTCGGGATAGTCGAAGCCGTCGAGCAGGAAGTCGGGCCATTGGTCCGGCGGCGGCAGATGATCGCGCGTGAACGTGTCGATATGCGCTGAAGGCCCAAGCATGTCGCCGCTACCCTATCTGGTGCCGGTGCGCCCAGGCAGCCGGCCGGAGGTTGTAAATCTGAATTCCTGTCTCTCGCGGGAAGTTTCGTGCCGCCGGATACAACCGCTTTACACCGCCGCCGGCCAGGTCGGCTTCTACGGGATCGGGCAGGCACAGCGGACCTCCCATGTCGCTGTACCCTGGGGCAGGATCGCACCAGTCGAAATTTGTTTCAAGCCTAAAATGTTTTTGCCTGGAGCATTGACGCGTGGCATGCTGGTGGCCATTGCTAGCGTTGAACGACGCCGCTTCGGGGGAGGGTGCCGATGCTCGACCATCGCATTGCCGATTGGGACAATGCCTACGCCAACGGCGCGAACATCGCCCGCAGCGACCGCTGGCCGGCCGCGTGGACGGAACCAGCGCAGGCGTTTCGCAACGTGCTGTCGGCGCAGGGCCGGGCACGTATCGACGTCGCCTATGGTGAGAGACCGCGCAATCGGTTCGATCTTTTCCTCCCGGAGACCTCGCCGAAAGGGCTCGTCGTCTTCATCCACGGCGGCTACTGGATGGAGACCGACAAGAGCTTGTGGTCCCACCTTGCAAAGGGCGCGGTCGACAGTGGTTTTGCCGTGGCGATGCCGTCCTACACGCAGTGCCCTGACATACGCATCGCCGGCATCGTGCGCGAAATGGGGGCGGCGATCAGCACGGCGGCAGCAATGGTGGGAGGGCCGCTGATGCTGGCCGGACATTCAGCCGGCGGACATCTCGTCAGCCGCATGGTTACCACGACCACGCCGCTGGGCGCCGAAGTGGCAAGGCGCATACGGCATGTCCTGTCCATCTCGGGCCTGCATGACCTGCGCCCGCTCATGCGCACCGGGATGAACGCTGCACTGGCAATCGATGAGGCCGAAGCCCTGGCCGAAAGCCCGGCGCTGCTGCGCCCGATGGAGGGCGTTCGCATCACTTGCTGGGCTGGCGGCGGCGAGCGTTCGGAGTTCCTGCGCCAGAACGCCCTGTTGTCAAACATCTGGACCGGGCTTGGCGCCACCACCAGCACCGTGGTCGAGCCCGACCGGCACCACTACGACATTGTCGACGGCCTTGCCGATCCGGCGCATCCGCTGACACGGACCTTGATCTCGCAATAGCAGGGAATATTTTCTGGTTTGTTATTAGAGGCCTATAAGGCAATCCGTCAGCGCAGCATCAGAACGCTGCAGCCATCTCCGGCGGCGGATGCGGGGGCGAAGGGCGCTCGAACGATCAGCCCGTTGGCATCCGAAAGCATTCTCAGCATCGAGGAATCCTGGATGCCGAAGGGCGTCGCCACCAGCTTGCCGTCATTGTCCCTGACCACAGCCCGCACATAATCCTGGCGCAGGTCGTTGGCCGCCATGGCCGCACCAAGCTGGGCGGGACGTATGTCCTGGCGATGATCGCGGCCGCCGAGTTTTGCCAGCAGCGGCTTCAGGAACAATTGCGAGCAGACCAGGCTGGCCACCGGATTGCCGGGCAGGCCGATGCACCTGATGTCGCCGAGGCGCCCGAACATCAGCGGCTTGCCGGGGCGCATGGCGATCTTCCAGAAGCCGAGCGTCATGCCTTCGCCCGTCAGCACGTCGTGGATGAGGTCGTGGTCGCCGACCGAGGCACCGCCGAGGGTGACGATGACATCGGCGTTTGCGGCGACCGCCTTCCTGACGAGGGCGGCGATTGCCTCCGGCCGATCGGCGGCAATGCCAAGATCGAGTGCGCGCGCGCCGACGGACTGTGCGGCGGCGGCAACGCCATAGGCGTTGGACGAGATGATCTGGTCTGGCCCGAGATCACTGCCGGGCGGCAACAACTCGTCGCCGGTGGCGATGATGGCGACCAGCGGTCGCTTCACCACATTGACCCGCGGGTGGTTCGCCGAAGCCGTCAGGGACAGTGCTGCCGGATCAAGCATGCGGCCTTTCTCCAGCAAGACGTCACCCCTGGAGAAATCGAGACCGATGCGGCGGATGTTGCGCCACTCCGCCGTAGGCTCCGTTACCTCGATCGTGCCGTCGGCAAGATCCCGCACGTTCTCCTGGATCACTATCGTGTCGGCGCCGTCGGGCACGGGCGCGCCCGTGAAGATGCGAACCGCCTGGCGCTGGCCGAGCCTGCCGTCAAAGCCGCGCCCGGCCGGTGCCACGCCGATCACCGAGAGTTTCGCGGGCGCCGACGCCACATCGGCCGCGCGGGCGGCATAGCCGTCCATGGCCGATGCGTTGAAGGGCGGCTGGGTGCGCAGGGCCACCACCGGTTCGGCCAGCACCCTGTCGACGGCCTCGATAAGGGGGACGCTTTCGCTGGCGAGCGGGGCCGCGCCCTCCAGCAGGCGCTCGAGCGCTTCCGCCACCGGAACGAGCGCCATCAGGCTTTAGCCTTGTAGTCGCCCGACTTGCCGCCGGTCTTTTCCACCAGCCGGATGCCGGAGATGACCATGGCGCGGTCCACGGCCTTGGCCATGTCGTAGATCGTCAGGCAGGCGACCGACGCCGCAGTCAGCGCTTCCATCTCGACACCCGTTTTGCCGGTGACGCGCGCCAGCGCGGTGACTTTCAGGCCGGGCAACCCCTGGTCCGGCTCGATGTCGACGGAAACCTTGGTCAGCAGCAGGGGATGGCAGAGCGGGATCAGTTCATGCGCCTTCTTCGCCGCCATGATGCCGGCGATGCGCGCGGTGCCGAGCACGTCGCCCTTCCTGGCGTTGCCCGCGAGGATCGTTTGCAGCGTCGAGGGCTGCATCGAGACGAAACCTTCGGCGATCGCCGTGCGTGTCGTCTCCTCCTTGTCGCCGACATCGACCATATTGGCCTCGCCCTGCGCGCCGAGATGGGTGAGGGTGGCTGGCATTGTCAGAGGGCCATAGGGCGACGTGCGTCCATTCGGACGCACAAAGTACGTTCTATCACTTTCAATCTATGCATCGTGCTCTCCGAAAATCGATTCCGATTTTCGGGCCGATGCATCTGGCGCCTTGCCCGTCAGCAACAGCTGCGTGGCAGCGGTAACATCCTGCTGGCGCATCAGGCTTTCGCCGACGAGGAAGGTGCCGATATTGCTCTTCCGCATCCTGAGGCAATCATCGTGGGTGAAGATGCCGCTCTCGCTGACCAGCAGACGATCGGCTGGCACCATTGCCGCGAGACGTTCCGATGTATCGAGGCTGGTCTCGAATGTTCTGAGATTGCGGTTGTTGATGCCGATCAGCCGCGACGACAGCTTCAGCGCACGCTCCGTCTCGGCTTCGTCGTGCACCTCGATCAGCGCGTCCATGCCGAGTTCGAATGCCGTCGATTCGAGGTCGCTCGCCAAGGCGTCATCGACGCTGGCCATGATGATCAGGATGGCGTCCGCGCCCCAGGCGCGAGCTTCATAGACCTGATAGGGATCGAACAGGAAATCCTTGCGCAAGGCGGGCAAACCCACGGCCTCACGCGCTTTGGTAAGGAATTCCGGCGCGCCTTGAAACGACGGCGCATCGGTCAGCACCGAAAGACAGGCGGCGCCGCCTTTCTCATACGCCCGCGCCAGCGCCGGCGGATCGAAATCGGCACGGATCAAGCCCTTGGAAGGGCTCGCCTTCTTGATTTCGGCAATCAGGGCGAAGCCTCCTGACCCACGCCTGGCCTCTAGGGCCGCCAGGAAGCCGCGCGGCGCGCCGGCGTCGCTCGCCCGCGCCTTGATGTCGGCTAACGGGATGCGCGCCTTGGCGGTCGCGATCTCGTCGCGCTTGTAGGCCTCGATCTTGCGCAGGATGTCAGCCATCGCTCTAACCGTTCGAAACTTCGACCAGCCGGTCGAGCACCTGCAGCGCCCGGCCGCTGTCGATGGCTTGGGCGGCAAGCGCGATGCCGTCGCCAAGCGTCGTCGCCTTGCCGGCGATCACAAGCCCGGCGCCGGCATTCATCAGCACCGTGTCGCGATAGGCGCCGGCTGCGCCGCCCAGCATGTCGCGCAAGGCCTTGGCATTGTAGGCAGCGTCGCCGCCACGCAGTTCGTCCTTCGTGTGGCGCTTCAGCCCGACCTCTTCCGGGGTCAGGATGAAGCTGCGGATCTCTCCGCCGACCAGTTCCGCGACATGTGTCTCGCCGGTTGTCGTGATCTCGTCATAGCCGTCGCCATGCGCCACCCAGGCATGTTCGGTGCCGAGAGCCTTGAGCGTCTCGGCCACCGGCATGATCCATTCCGGCAGGAATACGCCGACCATCTGCCTGACGACGCCGGCCGGATTGGAAAGCGGGCCGAGCAGGTTGAAGATGGTGCGGGTGCCGAGCTCGACGCGAGTCGGGCCGACATGTTTCATCGCCGGATGGTGTGCCGGGGCGAACATGAAGCCGACACCGGCCTCGTGGATGCAGCGGCCGATGAATTCGGGCGAGAGGTCGATCTTCACCCCGAGCGCGATCAGCACGTCTGCCGCGCCCGTCAAGGACGACAGGCCGCGATTGCCGTGCTTGGCAACGGGCACGCCGCTGGCGGCGATCACGAACGCGGAGCCGGTGGAAATGTTGACGCTGTGCGAGTTGTCGCCGCCGGTGCCGACAATGTCGATGGCGCCGGGCGGCGCTTCGACGCGAAGCATCTTGGCACGCATCGTGGCGACGGCGCCCGAGATCTCGCTGACCGTCTCGCCGCGCACGCGCAGCGCCATCAGGAAGCCGCCGATCTGGCCCGGGGTCGCGTCGCCTGACATGATGATGTCGAACGCCTCGCGCGCTTCCTCGAACGAAAGCGCGGTGCCGCCCGCGACCTTGGCGATATGGGTTTTCAGCGCGCTCATCTTGTCGAAGCTTGGGCAACGGCGGCCTGGTCGATGCGGACGTCATACTGCGTCTGCAACTGCGCCACCAACTGGTCGAGCAGGTCGTCCGACATGCCGGAGGTGAAGGATTTCTGCGCATCCTCCGGCACCGAGCTGGCATCGGCCCCAGCGGGCTCGAAAACTTCGGCGACCTTGAACAGGATCTGTCCGTCGCCGGTGGGCGAGGGGATCAACCCGGTACCGCCTTCGCCGACGCCGAACATCACGGCCGCGCCCTCCTTGCCGAAGTCGGCGTCGTCAGCCTCGCGCTTCAGGCCGCGCTTGGTCTGCTTCTCCAGCTTGAGCTCGCCGGCGATGACCTCGAGCGTCGCGCCCGCCTTGAGCCGCTTTTCGAGTTCGTCCGCCTTGGCGGCGAGCCGCTTCGTCGTCTCCGCCGCCGTCCAGTCGGCGATGACTTTCTGGCGCACCTCGTCCAGCGTGCGGTCGCGGGCAGGCGTGACCGAGCCGACCTCATAGAAGACGAAGCCGTTATCCGCCGTGGTCAGCCCTTCGTTCTCCGTATTGGGTTCCGCATCGAACACGGCTTTGATCAGCTCCGGCGATTCCGGCAGGTCCTTGACGACGGACCCGTCCGGCCTCAACCCGTTGCGGTCGATGGCGTCGATGGTGATGTCCTTCAGCTTCAGCTTGGCGGCCGCGTCGGCCAGCGAACTGCCGGACGCGCGGGTGTCTTCATAATTGTCGTGCACGTCCAGGAGGATACGGCTTGCCTCACCCAGCGCCAGATCCTTGCGGATCTGGTCGGATACTTCGGCGAGCGGCTTCACCACCTCGGGCTTGATCTCGGTGACGCGCAGCAGTACCGGGCCGAAGGCGCCCTGCACGACCTGGCTGACTTCGTTGGCGTTGAGCGCGAAGGCGGCATCTGCAACCGCCTTGTCGGCGATCTTGTCCCTGGCGAGCGTGCCGAGCAGCGTGTCGGCCGGTGTCTTGCCTTCCGCGGTCACCAGCTTTTCGAAGGTGGCGCCGGCCTTCAGCGAATCGAGCGCTGCCTTGGCCGCATCCGGCGTCTTGAACACGAGCTGCTCGATCGTGCGCATTTCGGGCGTGGTGTAGCGCGCCTTATTCTTGTTGTAGTCGTCGCTGACCTGCTGGTCGGTGACGGCGGTCGGATCCGTGATGTCCGCCGGCTCCAGGCGTACATAGGAGAATTTGCGGTATTCAGGCGCCGCATAGGTTTTCTTGTTGGCCTCGAAATAGGTCGACAGGATGCTGTCGCTCGGCGCCTCGATCGGCTCGACGAGCGTCTTCGGCAATACCAGATAGTCGACCGTGCGATCCTCGCCGCGATAGAGTGCGACGGCCTTGAAGAAAGCGTCCGGCGCCTTCAATCCGTCGGACACCGCCTCGACGATCTGCTGGCGCACGGCAACCTGGGCACGGTTCTTCAGGTAATCCTCGGGCCGCATGCCGACCTCGCGCAGAAGGTATTCGAACGTCCTTCTGTCGAACTGGCCGCCTGGACCCTTGAAGGCGGGATCCTCGCGCGTCAACTCGGCCAACCTGTCCTTGGACAGGCCGAGACCCAGCTTGCGCGCCTGTTCGTCGAGGACGGCGCCGGAAACGAGCTGCGCCAGCACCGTGTTGTCGATGCCGAGCGCTTTTGCCTGTTCGTGGGTCAGCCGCTGGCCGAACTGCTGCGACATGACGGCCAGCTGGCGGTCATAGGCGAGGCGGTATTCGTTGATCGAAACCTTGGTGCCACCGGCGGTTATCACCGAATCATGGCCGGCGAAGCCGCCCATCAGGCGGCCGGAGATGCCCCACACCAAAAAGCTGAGCACCAGCAACACCAACAGACCTTTCGCGACCCAGGTGCCCGCCGCGTTTCTCAATATACTAAGCATCGTTACTTCCGATTTGTGCGCAGTTTTTCGGATGCGCCGAGTCTGAAACAAGCGCAATAGCGCCCTTCCGGCCCACTGTCGATTGCTTTGTGGCCTGATTTTGGTAGTGAGGGCGCTGCTTAATGTCGCCCGGAGAGACCGCCCCATGACCCCTGGAATTCGTCCGCTCGTCGCAGGCAACTGGAAAATGAACGGCACCAGCGCCTCACTCAACGAACTCAGGATGATCGGCAACGGGTTCATGAGCGGGCTGGACGCCGAAACCGAGGCGCTGGTCTGCGTTCCCGCAACGCTGCTCTCCCACGCCGCGGAAATCCTGTCGCGCACACCGGTCCATGCCGGCGGCGAGGACTGCCATCCCAAGGAAAGCGGCGCCTACACCGGCTGCATTTCGGCCGAAATGCTGAAGGATGCGGGTGCCAGCCATGTCATTGTCGGCCATTCCGAATGTCGCGAGCAGCGCGGCGACGACGACGCGACGGTCCAGGCCAAGGCGGCCGCGGCATGGCGCGCCGGGCTCGTGGCGATCGTGTGCATTGGCGAGACGCGTGGGGAACGGGAGGCCGGAGCCACGCTTGACGTGCTGTCGCGTCAGATCGAAGGCTCGGTGCCGCCAAGCGCCACGCCTTCCAACACCGTCATCGCCTACGAGCCGGTATGGGCGATCGGCACCGGCCTGACGCCAACGGTGGCCGACGTGGCTGAAGCGCATGCGCATATCCGCGAGAGGCTTTCGGAAAAGCTCGGCGCGGCCGCCGCCAAGATGCGCATTCTCTATGGCGGTTCGGTCAAGCCGTCCAACGCGGTGGAACTGCTGGGCGTCAGGAATGTCGATGGCGCGCTGGTTGGCGGCGCCAGCCTGAAGGCCGCTGATTTCCTTGGCATCGCGGAAGCCTATCGCAACATTTCCGGGTGAAATTGCAGACAAGAGCGGCGCACGGCGCGCTCAAATTCGTTGTAAAGGACGTGTTGCTTCCCATATTCCGGCCACGGGCTTGGAAATGCCGCGAAAGCATTGTATTGAGCCGCCTCCAATTCACCGGACGTGTCCACGGCCGGACAAGGCCTTGCCAGGATAAATTATGCAAACCGTACTGATCGTCATCCATCTCATGGTCGTGCTCGCCCTGGTCGGCGTGGTGCTGTTGCAGCGCTCCGAAGGCGGCGGTCTTGGCATTGGTGGCGGCTCGGGCTTCATGACGGCGCGCGGCGCGGCCAACGCGCTCACCCGGGCGACGGCGATCCTGGCGGCGGCGTTCTTTGCGACGTCGCTGACACTGTCGATCATTGCCCGTTATGGCGAAAAGCCGATCGACATTCTCGACCGGGTGCCCGCGACCTCGGACAACGCCGGCAAGGGCGTGCTCAATCAGTTGCCGGGCACGACGACGCCTGCGCCCGCGGGCACTACCGCGCCGACGCCCCCGTCGGCCAACGACAAGCCGGCGACGCCCCCGGCCAATGCTCCGGCACCCGCGCCGGCCTCCGGTTCGACGCAGCCCGCCGGCAGCGGCGCCACCAACACGGCCCCGGCAACGCCGCAGGTCCCGAACCAATAAGCTTTTCTTATTCTAAATCGCGATCTGTTGTCGTTTGACCACAGTCGCGGCAAATGCGGTGCGATCACGAAGATTCGACGGGGGCTGTCGTGCCCTCGCGCTTGAGGCACCCGCGCTTATTCGACTATAGATTGCATGCGGCATTTTCGGTGTCCTTGGGGGGCGCCGGGCGACGCCGTGGGCAACAAGCATTGAACGATCGGATCTTCGCCATGCAGCTTCGCAGCTTCATTTTCCTGGGACTTTGCGCCGTGTTCGGCATGAGTTCTTCCGCCTTTGCCGGCATGCCGGCAAACATGGCGGCACAGCAGTCGGTTTCATTTGAAAAGACCGATGCCATCAACGTAGCCGTCAAGAGTGACGCCACGCAGTTGAGGCTTCTCAAGAAGAAGAAAAACCCGACCCCGGACGATCTCGCCCAGATCAAGAAGATCGAGGCCAAGATCGTCGCCGACAAGGAAGACGCCAAGGCCAAGGCGCTGGAAGCAAGGAAGCTTGCGATGCGCGAGGCGGCGAAAGCCAAGGCGGAGGCCGACCGGCAGGCCTTCCTGGCCCAGAAGGGCCAGAGCGCGGCGGCAGCTACTGAAGTGGCCGAGGCCAAGCCGGCCAAGAAGACCACCAAGGTGATCGAGCCGGTGACACCGATTGCGCCGATCCAGTCGGCCGAACCCATTCCGGCCGAAGCGATGAACGTCGCCTTGACCGGCAACAATAGCGAGTTGCGCAGTGAGGCGCCCGGCCAGAAGCAGAACACCAGCAGCGGGCTTTTTGCAGGCCTGTTCGGCGGCCCGACATCGTCGTCCTCGATCGACTACCTGCCGGAGACCCGTGCGCTCGACGCCGCACTCGCCAAGAAAGATGCCAAGAAGCCATTCAAGGTGAAGCCGGAGTTCGTGCCGCAGGACGTGACATTCACCGGCTATGAGGCGGGCACGATCGTCATCGACACCAGCGCCCGCCGGCTCTATCTCGTCGAATCGTCAACCACCGCCCGCCGCTACGCCATCGCCGTGGGCCGCGAAGGCCTGCAGTACAAGGGCACGGTCGCAGTCGGCGACAAGCAGGAATGGCCACGCTGGATCCCCACGCTCGACATGCAGAAGCGCGAGCCCAAGCACTACGGCCAGTACAAGGACGGCATGCCCGGCGGTGGCCAGAATCCGCTCGGCGCCCGCGCCATCTATCTCTATGACGGCAAGAAGGACACGCATCTGCGCATCCACGGCACCATTGCTCCGCAGTCGATCGGCACCAGCGCCTCCAACGGCTGCTTCCGCATGATCAACGAGCACGTCATGGATCTCTACAGCCGCGTCAGGGTCGGCACCAAAGTCGTCATCATCTGACGTTTCATGCATCATGCCGAAAGGGCCGGCCCAGCCGGCCCTTTTGTTTTGCCCGTTCGCTTTCGAGTTCGTTCGAGCGTGGTCTGTGACAAAACGGAAACCGTTGTCCGAGAAAACCTGATCCTCTTTTCGGGATCATGGTCCGAGCGCCTTTTTGGGAAAAAGCCTTCGCGGCGGTTTTTTCTCTGGCGGAATCAATCTGGCCGCGTTAAGCGATGACTCCCATGGCGCGATATGTATTCATCACTGGCGGCGTGGTTTCCTCACTCGGAAAAGGCATAGCCGCAGCGGCCCTTGGGGCTCTCCTGCAGGCGCGAGGTTATCGCGCACGCATCAAGAAACTCGACCCTTACCTCAATGTAGATCCCGGCACGATGTCGCCTTACCAGCATGGCGAGGTGTTCGTGACCGATGATGGCGCCGAGACCGATCTCGATCTTGGCCATTACGAACGCTTCACCGGCCGTTCCGCCAATCAGCAGGACAACATCACCACCGGCCGCATCTACAAGAACATCATCGAGCGCGAACGCCGCGGCGACTATCTTGGCGCCACGGTGCAGGTGATCCCGCACGTCACCGACGAGATCAAGAACTTCGTGCTCGACGGCAATGACGACTACGACTTCGTGCTGTGCGAGATCGGCGGCACGGTCGGCGATATCGAGGCGATGCCTTTCCTCGAGGCGATCCGTCAGCTCGGCAACGACCTGCCGCGCAACAACGCCGTCTATGTCCATCTGACGCTGATGCCTTACATTCCGACGGCCGGCGAACTGAAGACCAAGCCCACCCAGCATTCGGTGAAGGAGCTGCGCGGCATCGGCATCGCGCCAGACATTCTATTGGTGCGCGCGGATCGGGCTATCCCCAAGGAAGAGCGCAGAAAGCTGTCGCTGTTCTGCAATGTCCGGGAGAGCGCGGTCATCCAGGCACTCGACGTGCCGCATATCTATGACGTGCCGATGGCCTATCACAAGGAAGGGCTCGATTCGGAAGTGCTTGCCGCCTTCGGCATCGACCCGGCGCCCAAGCCGCGCATGGAGCCCTGGCAAGCGGTATCGAACCGCATCCACAATCCGGAAGGCGAGGTAACCATCGCCATCGTCGGCAAATACACGGGCCTCAAGGACGCCTACAAATCGCTGATTGAGGCGCTGTCGCACGGCGGACTGGCCAATCACGTCAAGGTCAAGCTCGACTGGATCGAATCGGAAATCTTCGAAAAGGAAGACCCGACGCCGTGGCTGGAGAAGGTGCATGGCATCCTGGTCCCCGGCGGCTTCGGCGAGCGCGGTTCGGAGGGCAAGATCCTGGCGGCGAAGTTCGCGCGCGAGCGCAAGGTGCCGTATTTCGGCATCTGCTTCGGCATGCAGATGGCCTGCATCGAGGCCGCGCGCTCGCTCGCCGGAGTCGAACACGCGTCCTCGACCGAGTTCGGTCCGACCAAGGAGCCGGTCGTCGGACTGATGACGGAATGGCTGAAGGGCAACATGCTGGAGAAGCGCAGGGCCAGCGGCGATCTCGGCGGCACCATGCGGCTCGGCGCCTATCAGGCAGAACTCGCCAAGGGATCCAAGATCGCCGACATCTATGGCGACACACAGATCTCCGAACGCCACCGGCACCGCTACGAGGTCAATATCGACTACAAGCAGCGCCTGGAGGATTGCGGCCTGGTGTTTGCCGGCATGTCGCCGGACGGCGTGCTGCCGGAGACGGTCGAATATCCTGACCATCCCTGGTTCATCGGTGTGCAGTATCACCCCGAGCTGAAGAGCCGGCCGCTCGATCCCCATCCGCTGTTTGCCAGCTTCATCGAGGCGGCGGTCGAGCAGTCGCGACTGGTGTAAGCCGGCCGCGCTGCCATGCAAACCTATGTCGCGCTGCTCTACAGCATCACTCTAGGCGAGGGGCGCCGGCTGGTCATGGCCGACCTCAAGGCGATGGCGGAAGGCCTTGGCCTGAAGAACCCGCGCACGCTGGTGGCGACGGGCAATCTGGTCTTCGAAGCCGGGGCGACCGATATCGACAAGCTCGAACAGCGGCTGGAAACGGCGTTCGAAAAAAGCTTCGGCCGCCATGTCGACATCATCGTGCGCGCTGCCGAGGAATGGCTGAAACTTGCCGCCGGTAATCCTTTTCCCGTCGATTCAGCCGAGGCAGGCGATCAGGTCGCTGTGCGGGTGATGCGTAACCCTGCGCCCGCTGATGCTGTCGCCACGCTCCAGGCCTATGCCGCCGAGGACGAAAAGGTGTTTTCAGCCGGCGGCGACATCTGGGTCGTCTTTTCGCGCGAGAGGCCGAGTTCGCGGTTGCTCGCGGCAATGAACCACAAGCGGATGGGCATCGGCACATCGCGCAATTGGAACACGGTGCGCAAGCTGGCTGATATGGTAGGCAGTAGGCAGTAGGCAGTAGGCAGTAGGCATACGCTCTCCATTCCTACTGCCTAAGCCCAACTACCTAAGCCCTGTTTCAAGCCTTCGCTGTCCGCGCCCCAGCGCTCACGGCGGCGGTGCGCAGCACATAGTAGATGATTCCGGCAATCGCCACGCCGAAGAACCAGCCGTAAACACCCCACCAGGACGGTAGCCAATTGGTGAAGTTGGGCAGGATCGAGGAGAAGATGGCGCCGATACCGGCGGCGATGAAGGCATTGACGTGCCAGCCGCCCTGGAACCGGAATTCGCCATCCTCGCGATACAGCGCCTCGACGTCGACTTCGCCTTTCCGGATCAGATAATAGTCGACCATCATCACCCCGAAGATCGGTCCCATCGTCGCGCCGATAATGCCGACGAAATGCGCCGCACTGCCTTCCCACGGTGCGAAGGGGTACAACACCAGCGCGATCACCGCCGCGATGTAGCCGCCTTTCTTGAAGTCGATCTGGCGCGGGAAGACATTGGAGAAGTCAAAGGCCGGCGAAACGAAATTCGCCACCACATTGATGCCGAGCGTCGCCACGGCGAAGGTGAGCGCCGCAAGCGCGGCCAGGAACCAGCTGTCGAACTTGGCCGAGATCTGGTCCGGATGGAGCAGCACTTCATGGTAGACGTCGTAGGCCGCGATGGTGGTCACGCCGGCGACCAGCGAGAACAGGATCAGATTGACCGGCAGGCCCCAGATGTTGCCTTTGCGCAAAGCCGCTTTGTCCGGCGCATAGCGGGCGAAATCGCAGAAATTCAGATAAAGCGCGGAGAAATAGGTCACCCAGATTGCCGCCACCCCGAACAGTGCGGTCCAGGAGCCGGGGTCGCCGGGAATGCCGGCATCGGCGGTCTTCTCACGCAGCACATCCATCGGAATGTCGCTGGTGAAGGCAAAACTGCCCGACTTGATGCAGAGATAGATCGCGAGCAGCAGCATCATCACCCAGACCGCGGGACCCGCCCAATCCTGGAAGCGGCGGACCGTCTCCATGCCTTTCTGGATGATCAGGAGCTGTAGCGCCCAGATGACGACGAAACAGATCACCTCCAGCCCGGAATGGCCGAGGAAATGCGTGTTGGCGTTGAAATCGGCGAACCATTGCGAGCGGATGAGCAGTGCCACGATCGCGCCGGAGGCTGCTGCCGTCTGCGCGCCGTACCAGAAGCAGGCGACGATGGCGCGCACGAGTGCTGGTATGTTGGCGCCCCAGATGCCGAAGGACGCGCGGGCAAGCACCGGGTAGGGGACGCCGGTCTTGACCCCGGCATAGCCGACCATGTTCATCAGCGCGTAGATGATCAGCGAGCCGATGCCGATGGCGATGATGAAGTTGACGAAGCCGCCGCAGAACAGGAACAGGCTGGCCGCCAGATAGTATCCCCACAGGCTGTGAACGTCAGACGTCCAGACGTTGAAGATCGAAAATGGTCCCCAGTTTCGAACCTTGGCCGGGGCGAGGTCTTCATTGTATAGGTCAGGCGAGGCGCCCTGTATTGTCATCGCAGTGTCCCCTTCTTGTAGCACGCGCCCTCACGCGTTGACCGGGGAGGTTACGCCTGACGCTGGGGAACCGACAAGCAACCGATTTGCCGGCTTTGGCCTTAAAGATATTCAATGCGAACCGCGATTATCGGCGGACCGCATCGGTGGGTCGCCTTTTGAGGGGCCTGCCTTGATTCGAATTGGCTTGCGCGATCTTCGACAAAATCGACCGGAAAAAAATTTCATTTTTTGCGGAACCAAAGGGCTGGCCCTACGTTTCATTTGGTTCGATCGAGCATGGCACGGTCGACCGGGAGGAAACGATGGACTACCTGCATTTCTTTTCGCCTGTGCGGATATCGCGCGGGCAGGGGCATCCTGTGGAAGAAGTGGACAGTGTCGCCGAGGCGATGGTTTTCCTGCGTAAATGGCCGACGGGACGGCGCGGCCCTGTGTACCAGTGTGCGCTGAATTGCTGCGCCGCCGCCCTGTCTGGCCAGATGTCGGCGGAGGAAGCGAGGAAGGCCTTCACCGGCTTCGCACGCATCACCCGGCTTCTGGACGACGACATGGCGTTGCCGATCAGCGGCAACGGCATGGCCAGCGTACACGCGCTTCGGCGTTAGGCGCCGAGGCTTTCCGACCGCAAGACCACGCGCCCTCGCTGGCGCGGTAGGTCGGTATTTTCCGGTGAGACGCGCTGACCGTCAGCCAACCGAATACCGATCAATCACCCACAGCCAGGATCCGTCGGGCTGACGCCGTGCCACCTCGCTGGTCACGTCACCATCTGGAAGACGCGTCGATGTCAGCGCAACATCGCCGCAGATGAGCGCCGGGCGCTGCTCGCCCACGGCGAATTTCCGTCCCGATTTGACGATCTCCGCACAGTAGTCGCGGATGGCTTCCCGGCCTCGCACGAACCGTCCTCCGCCGCAATCTATCACCGCATCCGGCTCGAACAGGGCTGTCATGCCATCGACATCGCCCGCGTGCTGCCGTGATATCAGCAATGGCTCGAGATCCTGTGGATCGCGGGCGGGTTTTCCTTCGGCTGGATCGTTCATCATGACTCCGCTGTCTCGCGGGCGGTCTAGCACAACCGCTCTCCGGCCGTTGGCGGCAGGTAAAGGAATCTGGTGGAGCAGGCCGAGTGCAAGGCAGGCAAGGCATCGATAGATGCGAGCTATGCGATGGCCATTGCGTGCTTGTGGTCGGCGACTTCCGACAACAGCCAGTCCTGAAACAGGCCGGTGCCCGGCTTGTTGCCGATGCTGCGGCGCTGGTGCAGGTAGATGCCGGCCGGATAGGTGTGGCGCGCCTGAAACGGGGCGACAAGCTTGCCTTGCTGGAGAAGGTCCTGGGCCATCATGGTGTCGGCAAGCGCTATTCCGGCCCCGTTGATCGCTTCGCGCATGATCAACGTGCAATCATCAAGCGTGGTGCTGGATTTCGGGGTCGTGTCGAGGACGCCTTCCTGCTCCAGCCAGCGTTTCCACCGCATGGTTTCGCATTCATGGATCAGGTGATGATTGACCAGATCTGCCGGCGATCGCAGCGGCACCGGTCCGTCGAGCAGCGAAGGGGCACAGACCGGCGTCAGGACCAGCGGTATCAGCAGCGTCAGGGCAGGGCCGGCCTTGTAGACGAACTCGTCGACTATGGCCAAATCGAAGTTGGCCCGCTTGCCGGACGTCGAGATTTCCAGATCCACCGATGGGTGCAGTTTGCGGAAATGCGGCAAACGGTCCGCCAGCCAGAGATTGAGCACCGCCGGTACACAGAGCACCCTGACGCGCTGGGTTCTGCTGTGGCTGGGGCCGTCGGCGAGGCTCACATCGTCGGTGGCGCGCCAGATGGCCTCGAAAGCTTCGGAAAGTCCGCGCGCGTAGTAAGAGCCTCTGACGGTCGGTGTTATCTGGCGGAAGCCGCGTTCGAACAGATCCTGACCGAGGTTTCGTTCAAGCGCACGGATGTGGCGGCTGACGGCCGAGGGCGTCAGGTGCAGTTCTTCCGCCGCATCCTTGATGCTGCCGAGGCGCGCGGCGGCCTCGAAGGCCCGCATGCCGTTGAGTGAAGGTAGAGCCATTTGCCGATCATGAATTGTCGATTGAGTTTTTGTCAATCGACTTGCGCAAAATTGGCGTTTGATCGCCTCGGCCGTTCGGGGATACCCAAAGGCAAGAGCAACTAAGTCGCCTTACAAAAACGACTAATTGGGGACCTCGGTACCATTTCACCAAAGGCGGTGACCGGTTCGACCGGCCTTCGCCAGTGGCGAGCGGAGCTTTGCGCAAGCAACCGCCTTGGCCTGGTCACCCGCAATGGGGAGAATGCCTTCTTATGCCTCAATCGCCAGTGCCGGTCTTTGAAGCGGCCGACGAGATTTCGGCGGAAGCCTCTGTCGTCGTGATCCTGCAAACTGCCCAGACAGGCTTTGGTCCGCGCGCGGCGGCGCTTGATGCGGAAATGGGCGGGATCCTGTCCCGTGCCTGCTCTGACCAAGCCGCCTTGGCCGAGTCCGGCACCTGTGTCGATCTCATCGCCCCCAAGACCATGTCTGCCCGGCGCGTGATCATTCTGGCTTTGGGCCGCGCCGAGACCGTGAGCCCGCTGTCCCTGGCCCGTGCGGGTGGTTCGCTTGCCGCGCATCTGGAAGCCAAGGGTGAATGCGCCGTCACGCTTGTCCTCGACCCCACCATCGGCATCGAACTGCCGGCAGCCGAAATCCTGGCGCGGCTGGCGCTCGGCATGCGGTTGCGGCGCTATCGTTTCGATATGCGCAACCGGCGCCAGGGGGCGGGAGCCGATCGGACCTTGCGTGTGCAACTGGTCGGGGCCTCCGGTCCGGACCTGCCCCCGCGCCTGGCGCGGATCAATGCCATTGCCGATGGCGTCGAATACGCGCGGACCCTGGTCAACCTGCCGCCGAACCATCTTCATCCGGACAATTTCCAGGACCATCTGGAACCGTTGCGCGAAGCCGGCATAGACGTCGAGATACTTGATGCCGCGCGGCTGAAGGAACTCGGCATGAATGCGATCCTGGCCGTGGGCGCGGGGTCGGTGCGCCCGCCGCGCGTCGCGGTCCTGCGCTATCGCGGCAAGGGGGCTCCCGCGCAGCCCATGGCCTTCGTCGGCAAGGGCGTCTGTTTTGATTCCGGCGGCCTCTGCATAAAGGGCGGCGAGCAGATGTTCGACATGAAGGCCGACATGGGCGGGGCCGCTGTGGTGGTTGGCCTGCTCATCGCGCTCGCCCGGCAAGGTAGTCCGGTGCATGCCGTCGGCGTTCTTGGAATTGCCGAGAACATGCCCTCCGGCACCGCACTCAAGCCGCGCGATATCATCACCACGGCGTCCGGACAGACGGTTGAGGTGTTCGACACCGATGCGGAAGGGCGCCTGATCCTGGCGGATTGCCTTCATTACGCCGCTTCGCGCTTCAACCCATCGGTCATGGTCGACCTGGCCACGCTGACCTATTCGGTGATGCGGGGTCTCGGATCGGTATTTGCCGGCCTCTTCAGCACCGACAATGCCATCGCATCGAAGATGATCGCGGCTGGCGAGGCGGTCGGCGAGCGGTTCTGGCAGTTGCCCCTCGACCGGGCCTATGACGAAGGCCTGCAGTCGCCCTTCGCCGACATTCGCCATCACGCCAAGGACATGGAAGATGGCGATGCGCCCTACGCCGCCGCTTTCCTGCGCCATTTCACCGAGGACCGTCCCTGGGTGCATCTCGACGTCGCCGGCAAGGAACTGGCCGACAAGGATCGGCCGTTGGGCCGGGAAGGCGCCACGGCATTCGGCGTGCAGATGCTGGAAGAGTGGATCCAGTCCAGCCGCACGGCGAACTGAGGCGGCGGTAAATGTCTTCGAGCGAGCAAGGAGCCAGCATGTCGTCGCAGATCGCCAGCAGGGAAGGTCGAGCCGGCTTCGGCGGTTACGAGACCTGGTACCGGGTCTCCGGCAACCTCGACGCCGGCAAGCCGCCAGTGGTGATTTTGCATGGCGGGCCGGGGGCGGCGCACAATTATGTCGATGCCTACAAGCTTCTCGCCCGGCAAGGGCGCGCGGTCATCCATTATGACCAGTTGGGCTGCGGCAATTCCACCTTGCTGCCTCAGAAGGGTGCCGACTTCTGGACGCCGGGGCTTTTCATCGACGAGCTTGAAAACCTCGTTGACCATCTCGGCATCCGTGGCGGCTTCCACGTGCTCGGGCAGAGCTGGGGCGGCATGCTCGGCGCCGAGTATGGAGTGATCCGGCCGAAGGGCTTGAAATCACTGACCATCGCCAATTCACCGGCCTCGATGAAGCTGTGGGTGGAAGAGGCCAACCGTTTGCGCGCCGCTCTGCCCGGCGATGTCCAGGAAACACTGACCCGGCACGAGCAGGCCGGCACGACGGACGACGCGGCCTACCAGGCGGCGACGATGGTGTTTTATGAGCGGCATGTCTGCCGGATCGTGCCTTTCCCGGCCGAGGTCACGGAGACGTTCGCCCAGGTCGTACGCAACCCGACCGTCTACAACATCATGAACGGGCCGAACGAATTCCACGTCATCGGGACGCTGAAGAACTGGAGCATCATCGACCGCCTGCCGGCAATCGATGTTCCCACGCTGATCATCTCCGGCCGTCATGACGAGGCCACGCCCGCGACCGTGCAGCCGTTCAAGGACGGCATCGAGGGATCGCGCTGGCAGATATTCGAGCATTCCAGCCACATGCCGCATGTCGAGGAGCAGGACCTCTGCATGCGGGTGGTGGGAGACTTCCTGGACGACAACGACAACTGAGAAAAGGGGAATAAGGACATGAAGAAACTGTTTCTGGCGGCGTCGGCCGCGGCATTGCTGGCCGGCACATGGCTGGCCCCGGCACAGGCCGAATACCTCAAGGAACACCGAGGCGGCACCATTCGCCTGCTGGCCCGCTCGGCGGCGGGAACGCTCGATCCGCACATCAATTACACTGACCAGGGCTGGCAGATGTACCAGCCGATCTATGATGGCCTCGTCGCTTTCCGCAAGGCTGAGGGCAAGGACGGTTTCGAGGTCGTGGCAGACCTTGCCGAGGCATTGCCCACCCTCAGCAATGACGGCAAGACCCTCGCGTTCAAGCTGCGCAAGGGGATCAAGTTCTCCGACGGCAAGGACCTTGGCGTGAAGGATGTCGTCGCCTCCTTCCAGCGTATATTCAAGGTTTCCGGACCGACCTCGGGCACTTTCTACGCCGGCATCGTCGGCGCCGATAAGTGCCTTGCGGACACCAAGAGCTGCACACTCGACGGCGGCGTCGTCGGTGATGAAGCGGCCGGCACGATCACTATCAACCTGACCAAGCCGGATGCCGAAATCCTTTACAAGCTCGCCTTGCCGCACGCGGTGATCCTGCCGGCGGACACGCCCGCGGAAGACATGGGCTCCAAGCCCATTCCCAGCACCGGCGCCTACATGATCTCGGCCTTCGATCCCAACAAGGGCATGACTGTCACCCGCAACCCCAACTTCAAGCAGTGGAGCGAGGAAGCCCAGCCGGATGGCTATCCGGATGTCGTGCAATATGATTTCGGCCTCTCCGAAGAGGCGGCGGTGACGGCGATCCAGAACGGCGAAGCGGACTGGATGTTCGACGCGCTGCCCAGCGACCGGCTGGGCGAACTCGGCAGCAAGTCCATGGACCAGTTGCACATATCGCCGCTTTCGGCCTGGTGGTATGCCCCGCTCAACAACCGGCTCGCGCCTTTCGACAACGAAAAGGCCCGCCAGGCCGTCGCCTATGCGATCGACCGCAACACGCTGGTCAAGCTGTTCGGCGGCAAGGTGCTGGCCTCGCCGGTCTGCCAGGTCCTGCCGCCGGACTTCCCCGGCCATGAGGATTATTGCCCGTACACAAAGAACCCCGGCGCCAAATGGTCCGCTCCGGATGTCGACAAGGCAAAGCAGCTTGTCGAGGAATCGGGCACAAAGGGCCAGAAGGTGACCATCATCGTCGAGGATACGGCCATTTCGCGGTCCATCGGCGTCTATCTGCAGAGTGTGCTGACCAGCATCGGCTACGTCGCCGACGTCAAGCCGATCTCGTCCAATATCCAGTTCACCTACATCCAGAACACCAACAACAAGGTGCAGATGTCGGTCACGCAGTGGTACAAGGACTATCCTGCGGCTTCCGACTTCCTGAACATCCTGTTCAGCTGCGCTTCCTTCCGTGAAGGGTCCGACGCTTCGATCAACATCGCCGGCTTCTGCGACAAGGATATCGACGCCAAGATGCAGAAGGCGCTCGACCTCGGCGTGACCGATCAGAAAGCCGCCGACAAGCTGTGGGCCGAGGTCGACAAGCAGGTGACGGATAAGGCGCCGGCTGTCGGCCTGTTCACGCCGAAGCGGCTTGATTTCGTCAGCAAGCGCCTGGGCAACTACAAGTTCAATCCGCAGTTCAACTGGATGATCACCCAGTCCTGGGTGCAGTAACGAACCGCGGAGGGGCACGTCCGTGTCGAACCAAGTCGCCGCCGTCGTGCCGCGCAAGACGCGAGGGCCATGGGCCGTCGCGCTTGCCAAGCTGACAACGGACAGGGCCGCCATGGCGTCCCTGGCCGTGTTCCTGCTCATCGTCCTCGCCTGCTTCAGCGCGCCTCTCTACGCGAAATGGGCAGGCGTGGATCCGTTCGCCTCCACACTCGACGCCGTCATCCAGGTCGATGGTGCCGACGTTCCCGTGATGGAGCAGTCGACGGAAGGGCTCGGTCTTGGTTACACGCCCATTGGCCCGACCTGGCAGCTCGGAAACTACTTTCTGGGCGCTGACAGCCAGGGGCGTGATGTCATGGCAAGGATGCTCTATGGCGGCCTGAGCTCGTTGCTGATCTCGGGCGCCGCCACGATCTTCACCTTGATCCTTGGCACCGCGGCGGGATTGATCGCCGGTTATTTCGGCGGCATCACGGATACGGTTCTGTCGCGTCTCCTCGACGTGTTGTGGGCGTTCCCGATCTATCTGCTGGCGATCTCGTTATCGATCGTCACCATCGCGCAAGGCATCTCGATCGGCCCGATCGAGATCCAGTCCGGCAGCCTGTGGCTGCCGGTCATCATCATCGGCATCGTCTATGTGCCTTATGTGGCGCGGCCGATACGCGGCCAGGTCCTGTCGCTGCGCCACAGCGAGTTTGTCATGGCCGCGATCAATCTGGGCGTGCCGGGATCGCGCATCCTGTGGCGCGATATCCTGCCCAACATCACGACCACCCTCATCGTCTTCGTGCCGCTGATGATGGCGTTGAACATGCTGACGGAATCCGCGCTATCCTTCCTCTCGATCGGCGTGCAGCCGCCGGCGGCGAGCTGGGGCACCATCATCCAGGACGGGCAGGCGCTGCTCTACACGCGGCCGCTTGTGGCGCTGGTGCCGGGCCTGGCGATTGCCGTTTCGGTCATGGCGCTCAATGTCTTCGGCGACGGGCTGCGCGACGCGCTCGACCCGCGTTCCAAGGTCCGGCTGGGGCGCGACTGATGATCTACGCCATCCTTCGCCGTTTCGGTCAGATGCTGTTCGTCATGTTCGGCATCTCGGTCATCGTCTTCCTGATCTTCTTTGCTACTCCGGGCTCCGACCCGGCGGCGCGTATCGCCGGCCGCAACGCTTCACCAGAAGTGCTGGAGGCGGTGCGTCACTCCTTCGGCTTCGACCGGCCCCTCTACGTGCAGTATGTGACGATGATGGAAAAGATCTTCGTCACCGGCGACCTGACCTCCTTCGTCAATCGTGGCTGGAAGGTGGTGCCGGCGGTCATGGATTCGATCCCCGTCACCCTGTCATTGGTGTTCGGCGCGGCGATCCTGTGGGTGGTCGTGTCCATCATCATCGGCATCGTCGCCGCGGCGACCCGCGACAGCTGGCTGGACAAGCTTCTCATGGCTTTGGGATTGCTCGGCATTTCCATGCCGGTCTACTGGCTGGGCGAGGTGATGAACCTGATCACCCAGAGCCGCTACCACGACAGCTGGGCGTTCTCCTGGGTGCCGCCGCTTGGCTACAAGAATTTTTCCGACGATCCGAAGGGCTGGTTCCTGACCCTTGTCATTCCGTGGATCACGCTCGCCATTCTCTACATCGGCATCTACGGGCGCGTCCTGCGCGCGGCCATCATCGAATCCATGCAGGAGGACTATATCCGCACGGCACGCGCCAAGGGCCTTTCGGAGACCCGGATCCTGCTGCGCCATGCCTTGCGCACCTCACTCATCGCCTTCGTTACCTTGTTCGGCCTCGACTTCGGCGCGCTGGTCGGCGGCTCCGCGCTGCTGACCGAGGTGGTGTTCGGACTGCACGGTATCGGCAAGCTCACCTATGACGCGCTGCAAAACCTCGATCTGCCGATGATCATGGCAACGGTCATGTACGCGTCCATGTTCGTGGTCGTCGCCAATGCGGTGGTCGATTTCGTCTACATCCTTCTCGACCCGCGCCTGAGGACATCATGATACTATCGGTGCGCGATCTCAAAGTATCCTTCCGCACCGACGGCGGCCTGGTGCGCGCCATCGATGGCGTGTCCTTCGACCTCGACGAAAGCGAAATCCTCGGTGTCGTCGGTGAATCCGGTTCCGGCAAGACGGTATCGCTGCTGGCCGTCATGGGCCTCATCACCGATCCCAACGCCACGATAGAAGGGTCCATCCGCTACAAGGGACGCGAGCTGGTGGGGTTGCCCGCGCGCGAGCTCAGGCGCTTGCGCGGCAACGAGATCGCCATGATCTTCCAGGATCCGATGACGGCGTTGACGCCGGTCTACACGATCGGCTGGCAGATCGCCGAGCAGATCCGGGCGCATCGCGGCGTCAGCAAGTCCAAGGCGATGGAGCGCGTGGAGGAGCTGCTGGCGGAGGTGAATTTTCCCAACCCGCACGAGGCGATGTCGCGCTACCCGCACCAGCTTTCCGGCGGCATGCGCCAGCGGGCCGTCATCGCAATGGCGTTGTCGTGCAATCCGGCACTGCTGGTGGCGGACGAACCTACGACGGCGCTCGATGTCACGGTGCAGGCCGGCATCCTTGATCTTGTGCGCAAGCTGCGTGCGACCCACAAATCGGCGGTCGTTTTCATCACGCACGACATGGGCGTGGTTTCGGAACTCGCCGACCGGGTGATGGTCATGTATGCCGGCCGCGTCGTCGAGCGCGGCAGCCGCACGGAGTTGTTCTCCGACCCGCGACACCCCTATACCCGCGCGCTGCTCGGCTCGATCCCGCCCTTGACCGGGGAGAAGCCGCGGCGCCTGCCTGCCATTCCCGGCTCTCCGCCGTCTCTGCTGCGGTTGCCGCAAGGCTGTGCCTTCGGCCCGCGCTGTCCGGTTCGCTTCGAGCCTTGCGAAGCGGCGAAACCCGCACTCGGGGCCGGAACACATCCCGCTGCATGTTTCCGGGTGGCACAGGCATGAGCGAGCCAATGACAGACGCCGACCGCCCGATTCTCGAGACACGCTCGCTGGCCAAGCGGTTTTCGATCGGCACCCGCTTTTCCGCCGAAGGCCGGCGCACCGTGCATGCCGTCGACAATGTGTCGCTGACGGTGCGGCGTGGCGAAACCGTCGGCCTGGTCGGCGAATCCGGATGTGGCAAGTCCACGCTGGCGCGCTGTCTGGTGCGGCTCTACGACATTTCGGACGGCAAGCTTCTCTTCGAAGGCGACGACATCACTTCGAAATCGCTTTCCGAACTCCGGCCGCTCAGGCGCCGCCTGCAAATGGTTTTCCAGGACCCGTCAGCCTCGCTCAATCCGCGACGGCGCGCCGGCGACCTCGTGGCCGAGCCGCTGCGCATCCATACCAAGCTTTCCTCGGCCGAGATCTCCAAGCGTGTGGCAGAGCTGTTCGACCTCGTCGGGCTGTTGCCGGACCATGTCGTGCGCTTTCCGCACGAGTTTTCGGGCGGCCAGCGCCAGCGTGTCGGCATTGCGCGGGCGATCGCGCTCAACCCCGATCTGGTCGTGCTGGACGAACCGGTTTCGGCGCTTGACGTTTCGGTGCAGGCGCAGATCGTCAATTTGCTTGCCGACCTGCAGGAGAAACTGCAGCTCACCTACATCTTCATCGCGCACGACCTTTCGGTGGTGCGGCAGGTTTCGACGCGTATCGCGGTGATGTATCTCGGTTCGATCGTGGAGGAAGGTCCGGCGGAAGAGGTCTTTGCGAGACCGGCCCATCCCTATAGCCAGGCCCTCATCTCGGCGGTTCCCGTCGTCGAGACGACGCCCAGCGGAACGCGCAAGCGCATCATCCTCACCGGAGATGTGCCAAGTCCGCTCAACCCGCCATCCGGCTGCCGATTCCATCCCCGATGCCCGATCGCGGTGGATCGGTGTCGCTCCGAACGGCCGGAATTGAAGGAATATCGGCCCGGTCGCAGGGTCGCGTGCCACTTTCCGACGGTATAGTGAAGCAAGCGGCCGCCAAAAAAGGCTCGACGCGGCAATCATGACGGGAGTGTCGGTCTCTCTGCGCTCCTGCTTGTTGGGGCAGTGTCATGTTCCAAAGGTTGGCCGATCAAGGCTCTGTAGGCGCTCAGCATGGCATCGGCAGAGCGTCCTGCCTCTACGATCGACCGACGCGCGGCGATGCGCATGCGCGTCAGCGCGGCCTGATCGGCGACCAGCTTGGCGATGCGGGGTGTCAGCGCTTCCGGCGTTGAGGTCGGCGCGATAAAACCGTTGACGTCTTCGCTGATCATGAGCGCGACATCGCCGACATCGGTGGCCGCCACCGGGCATCCCATCGCGAGCGCCTCGAGCATTGCCAGGGGCGTGCCTTCGAAGCGGGACACCATGACGAGGATGCTGCAGGCGGCATAGAATTCGGGCATCGCCAAGCGGTCGAGACTTGGCACGTAGTGCAGGCGGTCCGTCACGCCGGCACGGCGGGCGGCCTTGCGAAAAGCCGCAGTCATCGGGCCGTCGCCCACCACGAGAAGCCGGGCCTCGCGATGGGCCGCCAGGATCGGCGCGGCCACGGCGAGGAAGGCGAGGGGATTTTTCTCCTCGCTCATGCGCCCGGCGAAACCGATGACGAAGCTGCCATCCTCGATCCCGTAACGAGCGCGAGCCGCATCGCGCTCAATCCGTTGCGGATTGAAAACGGCAGCGTAGTCAATGCCATTGGGGATGACGGCAACCGCCTCGGTCCTCGCGCCGCCCTGCGCGAGCGAGTGTCCGATGCTTTCACTGACGGCAATGAAATGGTCGATGGAAGATTTCGCATCGAGTGCTGAAGCCAGGTGGCCCTCGGCGGCGTCATTGTGCAGGATGTCGTAGCTCGTCAGCCCGCGAAAGCGCGACTTTATCTCTGCCAGATTGGCGTAGAGAAAAGGCGATCCGCTGGACAGGATCGCACTTGTGCCGCGCGAGGCCAGCAGAGCCGCGACGAATTCAAGCCAATGCCGACGGTCTAGGAAATTCGGCAAGTGATAGACTTCCGGCGTGATCGCCAGGAAGACAGGTGTCAGAGCCTGATCTCCAGGTTCGGTCGTCACGATGCTGAGCCGCCAGTGCGTTTTCAGACTGTTCAGGATTTCGGCCAGCAGGGCTTCGGCGCCGCCGATCGGCAGCCAGGGCGCCATGACAAGCAGATGCGGGCGCGCGTCCGTCTCGTCCCGCGACACACGCGCCAGTGCGGAAAACGGCTGGTCCGGCACGAAGGCCGCGGCCACTGTCCGGATGCGACCGCGCCAGGATGAATCCTCGAAAACCCGGCGGTTCTTGTCGCGGATCGTCGCCATGAGTTGCCGGCGCTTCTGGTCGGCCTCATGCAAGAGCGTGCGGCCGTGACGCCGGTGATTGAGCAATTCTTCTGGAACTGCTCTGCCGCGACGACCCAGTTGTGCCAACCGCAACCAGAACTCCCAATCTTCGTAGCCGCTCCTCATGGATGGGTCAAAGCCGCCGCAGATCATCCAGTCATCCCGGCGAAACAAGGCGCTGACGCTGGTATGGTTTTCGAAAAGCGCCGCCTCGATGTCGAAATCGCGTGTTCTCCAAAGGGATGAGTTGTCGCCAAAGCTGCGCACCCAGGAATAGACAAAGCCGAGCGAGGGATCAGACCTCAACAGCGCCACGCATTTTTCGACATAGGTCGGCTCGATCGTATCGTCGGCATCGAGGCAGCAGATGTATTCGCCCCGCGCGGCCGATATGCCGGAATTGCGCGCGCTGGGCAGGCCCAGATTCGTCTCGTGCCTGATGATCCGGACGCGTTTCTCGGCGCCCAAGGCAGCGAGCGCCGAGATGGTCTCGGCATCGTCGGACCCGTCGTCCACGACAATGACTTCAGCGGCAAGGGTCTGTCTCAGGGCGGAACGGACCGTCTCCGGCAAAAACCGTCCATAGTTGAAACAGGGAATGACAATGGAGACCAGAAGCGGGGCCTCCACGCCTGGAAAGACGTAGGCGGGTTTTGTCGTCAGGCCGGCCTGCGGGGAAAGGCGTTGGCGCGTACTGTCAATCAGTTCGGGTCTTTCGGGGTCGCGGCGTTGCAGGCGGATCATTCGCCGGCGCCATCTGAGCACCTTTCGTGACCAGCTCTTCGCCATACGCGTCAACATCAGGCGCACACCTGGCGGGCACGCTGCCAAGATGCTCATGCGTGTTCGGCGCTCCACAGCGCTTCATGTGCCGGGGCCGGGATTCGCAACGCCGGCGTCAATGCCGTGATTGAAGCCGGTGGCTGCTCGAACTGGCTGGGATAGAGCGCGGCGAGCGCCAATTTGTCGGCGGCTTCGCCGACGGGCCACAGCGAGCGCCGCGGTCTGATCCGCGCGGCGAGTTGCCGGAACCGGGCAAGCCCGGCAGCGCGCGATCGCCAGTTGGCGGCGTAGTGCAGGTCCTCGTAGAACGCTATGCGCCAGCGTTCGCGCAAGGCCTCGTAATGGCGCAGCACGATCTTGAGCACCACGAGATGGTCGATATGGCCGCCAATAGCGGCTGGGCAGAAAAGCCAGGGCCGTTGCTTTTGCGTCCGTTCCTGGGCGGTCGCGAAAATCGCCTCGGCGATGACAGCGTTCAACCGCCGCGCGTCCTCATCAACGCCGGTGATGTCGAACGGGTGATGGCCGCGCAGCGGCGCCTCATCGAGGCCTGCAAGGGATAGGCGTAACCCAGCCTGCCGTGCGAACGCCTGCTCCTCGCGCAGGCGCAGGACTGAAATCACCGCGATGCGCTCATCGCCGCGCGCCGAGACTGTGTCAGGCTGTGCCACATAGCCCGATCTCGAAAAGAGCGTCAGCAGAACACCCTGCTGCCGTCTTCGCGCGAAGGCCCCAAGCGAAAAGCAGATGTCGTCGCAATGCGGCGACAGGTAGAGATCATGGCTCGAAGCCTCGGCAAGGCCAGGCGGCGCAGAGCGCCAGCGCGAGGCGAGATCCTGCGAGGTCAGGTTGAGATTGCTCAAAGCCGTAGGGCCGAAGGACGCGATTGCGTTCCAACTCATGCTGCTTCAGTCCACCCGCCTTCGCAATTCACGCCAAGGAGGATATTCTCATGCAGACTAAGCCCCTGTCTGGCAAGGAACATTTCTACGCGGATGGCGAGGCGCGCATCAAGGTAAAGCGCTTCTGCGGAGATAGCATTCAGCGTCACGGCGAACGGTGCCCACAGTTGTAAGACGCTGCAAATAGGCTAGATAAGGGCCGAGACCGGCCGGTTGGGCCGATCGATCAGCCGATTTGCCTGGGAAAGCCGCCCGCAACAACATGACGGAAGCAAAGCTCGCCATAGCGCCCATGATGGACTGGACGGACCGCCATTGCCGGTTCTTCCATCGCCAGTTGACGACGCGCGCGCTGCTCTACACCGAGATGGTGGTGGCCGACGCGATCATTCACGGCGCGCGCGAAAGGCTTTTGGGTTTCGACGAGGCCGAGCACCCGGTCGCGTTGCAGCTCGGCGGCTCCGATCCGGCGAAACTTGCCGAAGCGGCCCGTATCGGCGAGGCCTTCGGCTATGACGAAATCAACCTCAATGTCGGCTGTCCATCCGATCGCGTCCAGTCGGGCACGTTCGGCGCCTGCCTGATGAAGGTGCCCGGCCTCGTCGCCGACTGCGTGGCGGCCATGAAGGCAGCGGTCAGTATCCCGGTCACTGTAAAATGCCGGATAGGTGTCGATGAACAGGACCCGGAGCCTGCCCTCGATGCCCTGGCCGACCGCGTTTTCGATGCCGGCACGGATGCCTTATGGGTGCATGCGCGCAAGGCATGGCTGGAAGGGCTCAGCCCCAAGGAAAACCGTGACATCCCGCCGCTCGACTATGACAGGGTCTATCGGCTGAAGAGCAGAAAACAAAACAAATTCATTGGTATAAATGGTGGCATTCAGTCGCTTGAAGAGACACGGGCGCATCTTGGGCATGTCGACGGCGCCATGCTCGGCCGAGCTGCCTATCATACGCCGGGAATTCTGATCGGCGTCGACGCCGCCTTTTACGGCGCGCGCCCGGAAGCTTTCGATTTCGCGGCGTTGATCGATGCGATGGCGCGATATGCGGCGCGCCATATCGAACAAGGCGGACGGCTTGGGCACGTCACCCGCCATATGGTCGGGCTGTTCCACGGACTGCCCGGCGCGCGCCGCTACCGCCAGATCCTGTCCACCGATGCGACCCGGCCCGGCGCCGGTCCGGACGTGCTGAAGACGGCATTTGCGGCCGTCGAGCTCGATGGGGCAGCGGCCGAAGCGGCCTGACGGGTTCTCAATCCCTGAGGATCATCCGGTCGCCGCGCACGTCGAAGCCCGACAGCGAGCCGATGAAGTTCATGCCGAGCAGGCTCTGGCTGAGCATGCCGGGCGCCGCCACCATCACCGACATGTCCTTGCGCACGATGCCGCCGATTGCCACCTGGCTGGTTCTGACCGCTGCCGCGCGCGCGATGCCGTTGGCGGTTGAAACTGGGATTGTGTAGTTGAGCGCCGCTGGATTGAACCCCGCGGCCTGAGCGTCTTCGGATGTCAGCACAGTGCTCGTGGCGCCGGTATCGACAACGGCCCGGACCGGATTGCCGTTGACCAGGATGCGCGCCTCGAAATGACCATTGTCTGCCTTGTCGAGGGTGACGGTGGCGTGCCCGTCCTCGACGCCTAGCGCAAGCGGACTGCCGGGAACCAGGCCGGCGGTCACCCGACTGGCAACGTCCTGCAACTCGTAGCGGTATTGATAGCCCGCGATGAGCGCGAGCACGATCGCCGCCCAGGTGCCGAGGTTGCGGGCCATCACTCCCAACGGGGCCGACCGCAACAGGCCGGCGCCGATGAGGGCGCCGAAGGCACCGAGCCAGATCAGCCGGCCGAAATCGTAATTCTCGATGCCAAGCGTGCTGCCAGCGGAATCGTTGAGCATGAGCAGAACTGCTGCCACGCCGATCACCGCCATCAGAATCCAGAACAGCCGGCTGGTCATGCGTTCCTCGCTAGAGTGCGTCGCGTTCGCGCGCCATGCGGGTGCGGCGCGTCTCCCGGCGCGGCCGGCGCTCGACGGTTTCCAGCCTGGCCGGCAGTTCGGCCATCACGTTGCGGCGCGTCTCCGGCGTCATGGCCATCCAGGCGCCGATTTCCTCGCGCGTGCGGCCGCAGCCGAAGCAGAAGCCGGTTTTCATATCAATGGAGCAGACCAGGATGCAGGGAGATTCGATGGCCGTCATGACTTTCTCTTGGATCCCATCCGGAATCCGCTCTTCCACCTCCACATGGTGCAACGGCAGAGCCAATGCAAGCCCTCAGGATCGCGCCCTCCGCGGCCGGATTTGCGGCGATCACGCACAATGATCAGAGGAGGTTGTGCCGATCGAGCAAGGCGGGTATGCCGCTCCCCTGATCCAGGAATGATTGCCCCGACATGACCAGTGCTCTGCCTTTCGACGATTTCCGCAACCTGCTGGACAAGCTTCCGCCAGGCGACACCACGGCCGAAGCACGGGTGCGCACGTTGTTTGCCAAGGCGGACAAGCCGCGAGGCTCGCTCGGCCGCATCGAGGATGTCGCTGCCTGGCTTGCCGCCTGGAGCGGCCGGGCTCCGCCGGTCGTGACAAGGCCTCTGATGGCGGTCTTTGCCGGAAACCATGGCGTCGTCAGGCACGGTGTTTCACCTCGCCCGGTGGCGGCGACGGCCAATGCGGTCGAGCTTTGCGCAGCTGGCGGCGCCGCGATCAACCAGATCTGCATCGCCAACGATCTCGGGCTGAAGGTCTTCGACCTCGCCCTGCACATCCCGACCGCCGACATCACCGGGGATGCAGCACTCGATGAGCGCGGCTGCGCGGCCACCATGGCTTTCGGCATGGAAGCGATCGCCGGCGGCACGGACCTGCTTTGTCTTGGCGACCTCGGCGTCGGCAACTCAACCGTGGCGGCTGCCTTGCTCGCCGCGCTGTTCGGGGGCCGGGGCGCCGACTGGGTCGGCCCGGGATCGGGCGCCGATGCGGCGATGCAGGCCCGCAAGGCTGATGTGGTCGATGCGGCCCTGGCCTTTCATCACGGCCACCTCGGTGATCCCCTCGAAGTGCTGCGGCGCGTCGGAGGGCGCGAATTCGCGGCGATCGCGGGGGCAATCCTTGCGGCGCGCGTGCAGAAGATTCCGGTCTTGCTTGACGGCCTGGCGGCAACCGCTGCGGCAGCGACGTTGCATGCCGTGAACCCCGCGGCCCTCGACCACTGTCTCCTGGCCAGCCTGTCGCCGGAGCCTGCCCATGGCAGGGCGGCCGAGCAGCTCGGGCTGCGTCCCTTCTTCGACCTCGGCATAGGTCATGGCGAAGGGGCAGGGGCGGCGCTTGCGGCAGGCCTGGTCAAAGCCGCGGCGCTGACGAGCTCGGGGATGGCCGCGGCGCTGCGTGGCTAGAGCCTTGCGCGCGTTGAAATTTCAAAGCCGGCGATTTGGAATCCGGTAGATCACGGCCGTGTATTTCGCATTGGAGCGGCTGCCGACAACCGTCCCTCCAAGGCTCTCTGCAACTTTTCTGCTGGCCAGGTTCATTTCCGCGACCGGGTACTCGAAACATTCCGGATCGAGCGTCTCACGCGCCCATTCGGCGACAGCCGCGACGGCCTCCCGGCCAAGACCTTTTCCCTGCGAATCTTCCCTGATCCAGATGCCGAGTTCCGGGCGCTCGGTCGTTGCCGCGTGGAGACCAACAAGCCCAAGACAGCGCTCGTCCGCCACCGAACGCACGACGAAATGCAGGTCCGACCCGTCGGCGATCGGCGCCAGCCAGGCTTTCCAGACCTTGGCAAAGTCCTCCGCTGATCGAGGCGGTTCCCACTGCATGAAACGGGTTATCGCGGGGGTGATGGCCGCTAAGACCTCTTCGGCATCGGCTACCGTGAACAGCTTCAGGTGAAGCCGTTGCGACCTGATTTCAACGAGGCTGGCGTCCCAATCCATCATCGTGCAATTCCGCTGAAGGTAGCGTCCGTCAGGGATTGAAGCGGAGCGCCTAGCGCCGCCGCGCCGCAACGGCCGCGGTCGGCAGCGCCGGAAGTTCTTCCATCACCCGGCTCAGCGGGAAGATGGCGATCGCCTCGGTGCCTTCCCGCAACTTGGAGTGAAGCTCGAATTCGCCGCCATGCATGGCAAGCAATCCTTGCACGATCGGCAGGCCAAGCCCGGTGCCCTGTTCGGCGCTCTTGATCGCGATCGAGCCCTGGCCGAAAGCGGAAAGCACGACCGGGATCTCGTCCTCGGGGATACCGGGTCCATTGTCCCTGATCGAAATGTATTGACCGCCGCCCGCTGTCCAGCCGACGCGGACGCGGATTTCGCCGCCCGTGGCGGTGAACTTGATGGCATTGGACAGGAGGTTGAGCGTGATCTGACGCACAGCGCGCTCATCCGCGAACAGGCGCGGCAAGGTCTGCTCGAAATCCTGGACGACACGGATGTCCTTGTTGCGCGCCTTCAGTTCCATCATATGGCAACAATCCTCGGCGATGTTGAGCAGCATCACCGGCTCCTCATTGAGCTGGTAGCGGCCGGCTTCTATGCGCGACAGGTCGAGGATTTCGTTGATCAGGTCGAGCAGATGCTGGCCGGAATCATGCACGTCATGGGCGTAGTCCCGGTAGGTCGGATTGCTCATCGGCCCCAGCACCTCATTCGCCATCACCTCGGAAAAGCCGAGGATGGCGTTGAGCGGCGTGCGCAATTCGTGGCTCATCGAGGCCAGAAAACGCGACTTTGCGAGATTGGCGTCCTCGGCCCTTCGCCGCGCCTCGTCGGACATCGATTTCGCCGTCTCGAGTTCCGCGATCAACGCATCCTTTTCGGAGCGAAACGACAACAGCATCAGCGAGGAGCTGTTGAGGTGGCGGGCGACGTAGGCGAAGAAAGGCAGTGACAGGACGAGCAGCGCGGACATGATTGCCTCGACCGGCATCCACTGCCTGGAGCCGGCATAGACATAGAGCGCCACCGGAACGGCAAAGGTCGCCAGCAGCGCGCCACGCAGGGACGACGCCATCACCGCTGTTCCCGCCATGGCAAGCAGCAGCACCACCGCCTTGATGACCTGGAACTGGTCGACCGCGCAGGCCTCGCAGCCCAGCAGCACAAACCATGCCCAGCCGAGCCCGCAGAGGAAATGGCCGACGAGGAATTCCCTTCGCGCTTGCAATGGGTTGAGGCCAGACGCTTCCGTGCGCTCGATCCGCCGCGCCATGAAGGTGACGATAGTATAGCAGGTGAGCGTGAACAGCGCCCACAGTCCAATCTCGTTGCCAACGCCGACGAGGCGGCCTGCCGCGGCGATTGCCAGAACGAGCAACGGTATGACCACCGCACCGCCTGTCATCGCGCGGGCGTGGAGCTTCAGGAGTTCGCGGTCGAAATCGGGATTGCCAGCCTGCTGCGAAAGACGGTCCCGCGTCTTGCGCACCGCGCGCGCGACATCGCTGTTGCGATGCCGTTTCATGCGGTCCACAATGAACTTGTCCGCTGTGTTCGAGCGTTGCAAGGGCATCAAAAACTTCAATTTATGCGTGCAGCGGTTTCAAGTGTTAAGCTACGTTCGAATGATTAACCAACCGTTTGCCATATGAGCTTTTACCGGTCGCCAAGGTCGCGCCGGCGATACGCGGCGCCATACCCGAGAAGCCTATGGCGCAGACTGCTGGACTATGGGCTTGCGGCCCTCATTCTGGGGTTGCTGATCCTGCTGGCGGCGCGCCTCGATCGGGTGGAGACACGCAACACGCAGGGCGCGGCCATCGTCAATGATGGCGATTCGATCACGCTTGGCGCAGAACGTATCCGCATGCGCGGCATCGACGCACCGGAATACACCCAGACGTGCCGCAGGAACGGCGCCGAGTATCCCTGCGGTACGCTTGCGCGACAGTCGCTGGTGCGCCTGATTGCCGGCCGGCCTGTGACCTGCAGCGGCTGGCAGCGCGATCGCTATGGGCGGCTGCTCGGCGCGTGCAAGGCGGGCGACACCGATCTCAACCGTGCCCAGGTCGAAGCGGGCTGGGCGGTCGCCTATGGCGATTTCGAGCGCGAGGAAGCCGTCGCCCGTGCCGCGAAGGCCGGCATCTGGGCGGGCACGTTCGACCGGCCGCAGGACTGGCGCGCCAGCCATCGTGGCGAGGTTGTCGAACAAAAGCACGGCACGCTGGCGTCGATCGGTGACGCGCTGCGCGAGATTTTTCGTTTCTGGTGAGGCATACCGGCGCGAGACAAAGGAGGATCGAATGAAGCTCTTCGACGGCGGGCGGGCGCCCAACCCGCGCCGGGTCCGTGTTTTCCTGGCCGAGAAGGGGATTGCGGTCCCGCTGGTGCCTGTAGACATGGGTGCGCTGGAGCATAAGAACCGGGCGGTCAGCGAGCGCAACCCCTTGCAGCGCCTGCCGGTGCTGGAACTTGACGACGGCACGATCCTGACTGAATCCGTCGCCATATGTCGCTACTTCGAAGAGTTGCATCCAGAGCCGGCGCTGTTCGGCCGGGGGGCGCTTGGCAAGGCGAAGGTGGAAATGTGGCAGCGACGGATGGAATTCAATCTCCTGACCTGTGTCGCGCAGGCCTTTCGTCACATCCATCCGGCGATGAAGGAGTGGGAGATCCCGCAGATTCCCGAATGGGGTGAAGCCAACAAGCCGAAGGCCGTCGAATTCCTGAAGCTGCTCGATGGCGAACTCGCGAACCGGGAGTTCGTCGCGGGTGATGCCTATTCGATCGCCGATATAACCGGCCTGATCGCGATCGACTTCATGAAACCCGCACGCATCAAGATGCCGGAGGAATGCACCAACGTGTCGCGCTGGCATGAGGCCGTCTCCAGCCGGCCGAGCGCTGCCGCTTGAGCATTGATCTGGAAAGCCTGGCGGCGACAATCCGCGCTTGCCGGATCTGCGTCGAACATCCGATTGGCCGGCCTTTGCCGCATGAACCGCGGCCGGTGCTGCGGCCATCGTCCGGCGCCCGCATTCTCATTGCCGGCCAGGCGCCCGGAACCAAAGTGCATCTGTCTGGCGTCCCGTTCACGGATGCCTCGGGAGACCGTTTGCGCGACTGGCTTGGTGTCACCAGCGATGAATTCTACGACACCGGGAAATTCGCCATCGTGCCGATGGGTTTCTGTTTTCCCGGCCAGGATGCCAAGGGCGGCGACTTGCCCCCGAGGCGCGAATGCGCGCTTGCGTGGCTGTCCCGCTTGATGGCCCTGATGCCGGCCATCGATCTGGTCCTGACAATCGGCATCTACGCACAGACCTGGCACATGGGCGCCGCGCGGCGCTCTTCCCTGACGGAAACCGTGATGGATTGGCGCGCGATATGGGAGAATTCCGCCGGCCGCAAAGTGCTGCCGCTGCCGCATCCGTCGTGGCGCAACACAGGATGGTTGAAGCGCAATCCGTGGTTTGAAATGGATTTGCTGCCTTTCCTGCGATCGGAAATCCGCTATCGCATCGGCTAGGCATCCAGCAAGAAATCACTCGCATTTGTCGCGATCGGCAGAATTTCTTTCTTGTGAAAGCCAGAAATAAGAGGGAATATAGGGAAACTATTCCCCAGGAGCCTCCGATGGACCGCCTTGACCGAAAAATTCTCCGCCTCCTGCAGGAGGACGCGACGCTCGCGGTCGCCGATGTCGCAAAGAAAGTCGGCCTGTCCACCACGCCCTGCTGGCGCCGAATCCAGAAGCTCGAGGAAGAGGGCGTGATCAAGCGGCGCGTCGCCATTCTCGATCATGAGAAGGTCAATGTGCGCGTCACCGTTTTTGTGTCGATCCGCACCAATTCGCACAGCCATGAATGGCTTCGGCGGTTTTCCGAGGTCATTCAGGAATTTCCCGAAGTGGTCGAGTTCTACCGCATGAGCGGCGACGTCGATTATCTCCTGCGCGTCGTGGTGCCTGACATTGCCGCGTACGACGCCTTCTACAAGCGGCTGATCGCCAAGATCGAAATTCGTGACGTGTCCTCTTCCTTCGCCATGGAGCAGATCAAGTACACGACCGAAATCCCGCTCGACTACATGGTGCTGGACAAGGAATCGGGTGCCAACGCCGCCTGAGGCAAGGCCCGTCAGTTCTTCTTCTTGTTGAGGAAACTCCAGGGCGAGTTCACTGGCAGGGTAACCGAATCCGGCACAGTGTCCACGCTTGCCACCTCCGCCTTGCGCACGCTGTAGCCGGACTGGATAACGCTGACGCCGTCGAGGATGAACAACTGGCTCTTTTCCATGTCCGTTTTCAGGGAACCGGTGACGGCGACAGGCTCGTAGGCTTCGGACATTTTGTATGGATGGGCTGGCGTGACCAGAACGATCTGGTTGGGCGGTGGGGTCGGCATGTGGCTGCATGCTCCCGTCCACGGCACCAGCAGGAACTGATAGACGAGGTCTTCGTCGCGATCGACAGGAAGTGCATAGCCGGCTAATTGCACCGTCTTGTCTTGAAGATCGACCGACAGGGTTTCGCCGTGGTCCGGCAATTTCGCCGCGATCATGGGAAGGCCGGCATCTTCGGCGACCGCCTGGGTGGCCGGGCGCAAATCCTTCCAGAAGATGTGCATGGTCTCGGCCGATGCGTCCGCGACAGTGGACGCGAACGCCAAGAGCGCGAGCACCGGAACGGATTTCAGATAGATGCTCATGCCGCTTCCTTTGGAGGCGAGTAAAGACGCCGGGGCCAATGAGGTCAATGCTCGAACCGGTTCACATATCGGCGAGCCCCGGCATTACGCGTCGGGGAAATTGTCCTGTCGGTTTCTCCTGCCGGTGATGCGTGCGAGCGTCCTGGCGTCCGACAATTCCTTCGCCGCGTCCTTGCCGATCCAGCGTTCGATCTTGTCGTTGGAACTCGCCAGTTTTTGCGCCAGCACAAGGGCAGGGGCATGCAGGCCGGCCGACCGCTTGCCGATCTGCCGCAATGCCCAGTTGACCGCCTTTCTGACGAAATTGCGCCCGTCGCCGGCATGCGCTTCGATCAGGGGCAGGTAGGACAGGAACGTCGCATCGGGCTCTTTCTTCAGGTGCACGGCAGCCCATGCCAGCATGGCAAACGCCGTGCGGCGGACGAATTCGCGCTCGTCGGTAGCGAACTCCTCGACCAGTTGACGCCAGAACGATGTTTCGACGAACAGGTCGGAGACGGTATCGACAACCTCCCAGCTGTCGAAGTCGTCGGCCCAGCGGCGGCATTCCTCGATGGCGATCTTCCTCGGCTCGCCCGTGAAAGCCGCCATCAGCCGCGCTTCGCGGATGCCGCTGTCCCACAGCGCCAGCGACCGCTGGTGGTCGCGTTTCACTTTGCGCGCCAGGAAGCGCAAATCCGTGTTGCCGACGCCGAGCGCCGTCGCGGTGTTGATGCCGAACCGCGACATTCCCAGGCGGCTTTCCTCGGTACCGATGCCGCGCAGATAGGCGAGAATATCCTGCGCGGTCCAGTCTGGAGCGGGCAGGGACATCGCCCGCTACTTCTCCAGCCGCGCCAGCAGCGAGGATGTGTCCCAGCGCTTGCCGCCCATGGCCTGCACATCCTTGTAGAACTGGTCGACAAGCGCGGTCACCGGCAGCCTGGCGCCATTGCGATCCGCCTCCGCAAGGCAGATGCCGAGATCCTTGCGCATCCAGTCGACCGCGAAGCCGAAATCATATTTGCCGGCGTTCATCGTCTTGTGCCGGTTTTCCATCTGCCAGGAGCCGGCCGCGCCCTTGGAAATCACGTCGACAACCTTCTCGATGTCGAGGCCGGCCTTCTTGCCGAAATGGATGCCTTCCGACAGGCCCTGCACCAACCCGGCAATGCAGATCTGGTTGATCATCTTGGTGAGTTGGCCGGCACCAGCCGATCCCATCAGGCCCACCATGCGGGCGTAGGCGTCGATCACCGGCCTGGCCTTGTCGAAAGCAGCCTGCTCGCCGCCGACCATGACGGTCAGCACGCCGTTTTCGGCGCCGGCCTGGCCGCCGGAAACCGGCGCGTCGAGGAACGAAAATCCGCTCGACTGCGCGGCCTGCGCCAACTCCCGCGCGACCTCGGCCGAGGCCGTTGTGTTGTCGATAAAGACGGCACCTTTCTTCATCGCCTGGAAGGCGCCTTGCGGACCTGTCGTCACCGAACGCAGATCGTCGTCATTACCGACACAGGAAAAGACAAAATCCTTGCCCTCTGCCGCCTGTGCCGGCGTCGCGGCGAAACTACCGCCATGTTGGGCGACCCACTGCTCGGCCTTTGCGAGGGTGCGGTTGTAGACGGTGACGTCGTGGCCGCCCTTGTTCTTCAGATGTCCGGCCATGGGATAACCCATGACGCCAAGACCGAGAAATGCCACCGATGCCATTGCTCATCCTTCCGGGGAAACAGGATTTCAGTTGGCGAAGCTCTAGGCCCTGTGCCGGATTCGTCAAGGCGCGCGCGGCTGGATCTGCTGGCACAGGCCGGCGCGGCAACTCAGCGGTGCAGGTGTATCGTGATCCGGCGCTCTATCCACTCGACGCCATGGCGCAGGATCTCCACCATCACCAGATAGACGATCGCGACCCAGACATAGGCCTGGAAATCGAAGGACTTGGCATAGGCGAGCTTGGCGTTGCCCATCAGATCGTAGACGGTGATGATGGCCACGATTGCCGAGGCCTTGATCATCAGCACCAGTTCATTGCCGTAGGGCCGCAGGGCCACGATGATCGCCTGTGGCAGAACCACCTTGCGCAGCGTCTGCAATTTGTGCAGGCCGAGCGAAGCCGCTCCCTCCCACTGGCCTCTCGGCACGCTCTCTATGGCACCGCGCAGGATCTCGGCCTGATATGCGGCCGTGTTGAGCGCAAAGGCGAACACTCCGCAGTTGAAGGCCTCACGGAAGAACCACCACAGGCCCACCGATTCGAGCTGCACCCGGAACGAACCCAACCCGTAGTAGATCAGATAAACCTGGACGAGCAGCGGCGTGCCGCGGAAGAAATAGACGTAGCAATAGGCGAGCCCGGACAAAAACCGGCTCCTAGACATACGGCAATAGGTAACGGGCAATGAAAGGATGGCCCCAAGAATCATCGAAATGACCACCAGCGCCAGCGTGGTCCCCAATCCCTGCAGGTAGGCGGGTGCGTATCTGGCGAAAAACGCTCCGTTCCAGGCACCGATCAGATAGGCGATAATTCCGAAGCCGAAGGCGATCCAGAAACCTACGAGCAGATAGCCGATGATACGCGCGCGTGGCCAGCCGCGCGCCTGTGGCGGAGGCCGGTCGACATCGATGGCTTGGCTGACGCTCATCGTGCCTCCCTCCGCCCTAGCGAACGCAGGATAAATCCAGTGGCGATCGACGAGAGGATGGCCAGGGCAAGAAAGACCAGCGCCGCGAAACTGTAGAAGAGGAAGGCATGCTTGGTGACGCGTGCGGCCACGCCGGCATTGCGCAAGGTTTCGGCGAGATTGACGACCGAGACCAGGGCCGTATCCTTGAGCAGGCTCAGCCAGCAATTCTCGAGACCGGGAAAGGCGATGCGCAGCAGCTGCGGCAGGATAATCTTGCGCATGGTCTGCCATTTCGACAACCCAATGGCGTAGCCGCCTTCATACTGGCCCTTGGGAATGGCGCGAAAGGCGGAAAGGAAAACCTCGCTGCTGTAGGACGAGAAGATCAGCGACAGCACGATCATGCCGGCAATGAAGCTGTCGACATCGATCGTCGCCTCCGGCTTGAACAACCGGATGACGTATTGCAGCAGGATGGGCATGCCGAAGAAGAACAGGAACAGCGTCACCAGTTCCGGCAGGCCGCGAAAGACGGTGGTGTAGATATTGGCCGCCAGCCGCAGCGATGGTTCCTCGGACTGCTTGGCCCAGGCAACGAAAAAGCCGATGGTCAGGCCAATCGGCAGCGTCGCAAGAGCGAGCGAGATGGTGACCAGGGCGCCATAGGCAATATCGTCACTCCAGCCATCGGGTCCCCAACTGAGCAGTGTCCATATGCTTTGGGCTGGCATTGACGGGTCTTGTCTCCACGACGGTCAGAGATAAGCGAAGGGCGGCGGGGTGTCCCCCGCCGCCCTCGGCATGATGATCAGGACTCGCTGCCGTAGACGTCGAACTTGAAGTACTTGTCGTTGATTTCCTTGTACTTTCCATTCTTCCGAATGGCGTCGATGGCTGCATTGAGCTTGTTGACAAGGTCGGTCTCGCCCTTGCGTACGGCAATGCCGGCGCCCGGTCCGAAGATCTCGACCGGTTGCGGCTTCGGCTGGCCGAGAATCTTGCAGCAGGCGCCATCAGGCGAATCCAGCCATTGTTGCAGGACCACGATATCGTCCTCGATCGCGTCGAGACGGCCGTTGGCGAGATCGGCCTGTTCCTCGGGGCTGCTCGGATAACCCTTGACCGTGCTGTCGGTGTAGGTCTTCGACGCATAATTGAAGTGGGTGGTGGTGGTGGCGACGCCGATCGTCTTGCCGGCGAGATCTTCCTTGGTCACGCCCTTCAGCGTGGAATCCTTCGGCACGGCGATCGCCGATGGCGTGTTGTAGTACTTGTTCGAGAAGTCGACCTTCTCCTTGCGCTCGGGCGTGATCGACATCGAAGCGACGATGGCATCGAACTTGCCGGCCTGAAGTGCGGGAATAATGCCGTCCCAGTCCTGGGCGACGAAGGTGCACTTGACCTTCATCTCGTCGCAAAGCGCCTTGGCGATATCGATGTCGAAGCCGACGAGTTGGCCGTCGGAGGTCAGGTTGTTGAAGGGCGGGTAGGCGCCTTCGGTGCCGATCCTCAGGGTCTTTTCCTGGGCTTGGGCTACGCCGAGCGTCAGCAGCGCAGCCGATGCGGCGAGCGCGATACGCAGTGCAATACGCATGATGGTCCTCTCTTTATGCTCCCGGCCGTCGTTCCGAAACGGCTCTGTGGGGCGGTGCTTTTGACCGCCCGCTGGGCGCGATACTCCCACTCTTTCCAAGAAAAAAGCAACTGCAAAACCACCAAAATCGGTAATCAGGTTCTGCCGTTACGTTACATCTCAAGCAACGAGGCCGGTTGTGCGCTCGATGAAGTCGACTATCGATTTTGCATCGTCGAGGTCGAACACGGGCAGGCTCCCGTCGGCGACGGCGAAGTCGGCCGCGACGGCAACAATATTGGGATCACCTGCCGAAAGCGGCGTCTGGTCCTTGGCGTCCAGCCGCCTCGTTTCGATCTTGCGGTGGGATTCGCGCTTGTAGCCCTCCACCAGCACGATGTCGCAAGGCGCCAGCCGTGACAGGATCACCTCCAGCGGCGGCTCGTCCTCGCCACGCAGTTCATGCATGAGCGCCCAGCGATTGCCCGACACGATCGCGACTTCGGTGGCGCCCGCCTGGCGATGGCGAAACGAGTCCGCGCCCGGCTTGTCGATATCGAAATCATGATGGGCATGCTTGACCGTGGAGACCTTCCAGCCGCGCCGCACGAGTTCCGCGACCAGCTTTTCGGTCAGTGTTGTCTTGCCGGAGTTTTTCCAGCCGGTGATGCCGAAGACGCGCCTGTTCATGGGATGATGCTCTGCAACAGTCGCTCGGCCTGGGCAAGGTCATCAGGCACATTGATGTTGAAGAATGGATCGAGCCCTGCGGCCTGCCGGAACGGAAACTCCACCTCGATGTGACCATAGTGCTCGATGAAGGCGGAAACGCGCCTGTTGTCTTCATCGACCAGGAAATGCCGCAAGGCCTCGCGGCACCCGATCGGCCACAGCGCGAAGGTTGGATGCAGTCGTCCACCCGACGAAGCGACGGCGATCGCTCCGGGCTGCTTGCTGGCGGCTTCGGCCAAGCGACTGACAAGGTCCGGCGGCAGGAAAGGCGTGTCGCCGGCAGCAGTGACGATTGCCTTGCACGAGGTGTCGACGGCGGCCCATTCGAGGCCGGTCAGGACGCCGGCAAGCGGTCCGGCAAAACCTTCGACAACGTCGGCAAGCACGGGCAGTCCGAAAGCGGAAAACCGTGATGCATCGCCATTGGCGTTCAGCGCCAGGGTTTCGGTCTGCGGATCCAGACGCGACAAGACCTGGTCAAGCACGCACCCATTGCCGAGCGGCAACAGGCCCTTGTCGCCACCGCCCATTCGCCTGGACTGGCCGCCGGCCAGAATGATCCCCGCTACACCTGACTTCATGCCGGGAGCCTGTACGCATGCCGAGGGAAAGCGCAAGCAGCTAGATTCCGTCGGGCGCCATCGCCGGGCCGGTACTCTCGGCGACGATCCGGCGCCTGCCGGCAATCCGCTCGCGGTAAAGCGCATAAAGGCCCGAGCCGACGACGATGGTGGCGCCGGCGATCATCGGTGCGTCCGGAAAATCGCCGAAGACGACAAGGCCAAGCAGGATCGACCAGAGGAGCGCCGTGTAACGGAACGGCGCAATGAAAGAGATTTCGCCTGCGCGCATCGCCATGATGATGAACTGATAGCCGATAAGCACCAGCACTGCCGCCAGTGCCAGCAGCGCCGTGCTCCGGCCGGTCATCGGCGTCCAGCCGCCCATCGGCGACAACAGCACGGCGCCGACAATGGTCATGGCAAGTGCGGTCGCGGTCGAGACCAGCATCGTCGGGATGGTTTGAGGGATGCGCTTGGTGGCGAGATCGCGCACGGTGCAGCATGCGACGCTGGCCAGGGCCCACAGGGAATAGGTGGTGAAACCGTCAAAACCCGGCCGCACGATGACCAGCACGCCGGCAAAGCCGGTGGCGATCGCCAGCCAGCGGCGCCAACCCACTGCTTCGCCGAAGAACAGTGCGGCTCCCATCGTCACCGACAGCGGCAGCGCCTGAAGAACGGCCGACACGCTGCCGATCGGCAGATGGGCGAGGGCCACCAGGAACGACACCGTGCCGCCTGCTTCGCCCAGCACGCGCAGCGCCACAAGCGGCTGCAGCATCCGGTCCGGTCGCGAAAGCGCGCCGCGCTGCCAGGCAAGCACGCCGACGAAAAGCGAAGCGAATGCTCCCCGGATCAGCATGACCTGCGCCATGTTCATCGATTGCGACGAGTATTTGGTCATGGCGTCGTTGAGCGTGAAGCCAACCATCGCCACCATCATGAACAACGCGCCGCGAAGATTTGGGGACAGAGGCAAGACATCTACCGGTTGCTTTCCAGCAAGGCTCTAGCAGTCCGGCACGAAACATCAACGGCTAATGGCTGTACCAGCACCGTCATGAAGTCCCCACGTAACCGCGGCTGGATAGACCGCAACCTGGGCCGGGAGCCGCCGCCGGCTCCCGCCGCTATGGTAACCGCTTTGAAATCTATTTCTTCGGCGTCAGCACCTCGGTGCCGTTGCCGTCCTTGCCGGCGATGGTCCACAGACCATGCAGCGACCCGTCTTCGTCGACCTTGTAGACGACGAGGCCGATATCCTTGCCCATCACGTAGCCTGCGGAGAATGCATCGTCGTTGCGCATGCAGATGCCGTCGGAGGATGAGCCGCCGGTTTCCCAATGGATGGTGCAGGTGGTCTCGCTGGTCAGCGTGATCGTTGCCTCGCCGCCATATTTCGATCCGTCGAAGTTCGTGCCGGCGACGGTATAAGTGCCGCCGATCGACTGAGCCGCCGCGGGCAGGGCCGTGAAGCCAAGCAAGGCAAGTGAAAGAATGAGTTTGCGCATGACGTGTTCCCCCTGTGAGCGAAGAGCCGCTTCCGGGCGGAGGCTAGGCCGGAAGAAGCTGGCCGTAAATTGGGCGGCGGGGCGCGATCAAGACTTTTTCTGGGGTGTGATCCGAAACACTCACTGTCACTTCAGGCTGCCGGCGATGGCGCCGACGAGTGGATCGTATTTGGCTTTCAGGGACGGTGGATAATCGATCCAGACCGTGCGGATCACGCCATCCCTGCCGAACACCCGGCGCTCGTAAAAGATCTTTCCGTCCTTCATGCCCGACAGCACTGCCCAACCCTTGCCGGTCTTGCTGTAGGTGACGGTATAGCCGGGTTCCTTGCTGGCCTTTTCATCGGCAACAAAGCTTTTCGGCGTGTCGTTGTCGACGTTGAGTATACCCGAACATGTCAGGCTGGCCCCGTCCGCGCTCAACCACACCTGCCCGTCGCCGTTCTCGGGTTCGGGCTGACGATCGGTGAAGATTTCGTCGGGAAAGGTGCAGACGGTGCCGAAGCGCTCGTTCACATAGGTGGACGGCGCGGCGCTCGCGGGCATGGCCGCTAACGTGGCAACAAACACCAGGACCGCCTGACGACGCTTCATCCGTGCCTCCATGTCAACGGAAGCCATCCTGCACCAAAATGCCGGAAAGATCAGCCGCCCGTGACGCTCATGTGCCGGGAGACGGAAGGACGACGGGTGCGGCGGTCGATGATGAAATCATGGCCCTTCGGCTTGCGGCCGATGGCCTCGTCGATCGCCTCGGCGACAAGCGCGTTGCCTTCGGAGGCACGCAAAGGCGCGCGCAGGTCGGCCGCGTCCTCTTGGCCGAGGCACATATAGAGCGTGCCGGTGCAGGTCAGCCGGACGCGATTGCAGCTCTCGCAGAAATTATGCGTCATCGGTGTAATGAAGCCGAGCTTTCCACCCGTTTCCGCAACGTGGACATAGCGGGCCGGCCCGCCGGTCTTGAGAGGAATGTCGGTCAGCGTGAACTGGCGCTCCAGCGAAGCGCGCAGCATCGACAAGGGCAGATACTGGTCGGTGCGGTCGGCATCAATCTCGCCCATCGGCATGGTTTCGATGACGGTCAGGTCCATGTCGCGACCATGCGCCCAGCGCATCATGTCGGGGATTTCTGTGTCGTTGAAATCCCGCAACGCCACCGCGTTGAGCTTGACCTTCAGCCCTGCCGCCTGAGCGGCATCGATGCCGTCCATGACCTTGCCGAGATGGCCCCAGCGGGTGATCTGGTGGAATTTGTCGGCGTCGAGCGTGTCGAGCGAGACGTTGATGCGCCTGACGCCGCAATCGGCGAGTTCTTTGGCGAAGCGTGACAGCTGCGAGCCATTGGTGGTGAGCGTCAGTTCCTCCAGGGCGCCGCTTGCAAGATGGCGCGACAGCTGGCGCACCAGATGCATGATGTTCTTGCGAACCAGCGGTTCTCCGCCGGTAAGGCGCAACCTTCTGACGCCCTTTTCGATGAAGACGGTGCAGAGCCGGTCCAGCTCTTCCAGCGACAACAGATCCTTCTTGGGCAGGAAGGTCATGTCCTCGGCCATGCAATAGGTGCAGCGGAAATCGCAGCGGTCGGTGACCGATACGCGCAGATAGTTGATCGTGCGACCAAAGGGGTCGATCATGTCCATGCTTCAAGCGCTTCCAGTGGCCGTGAACGGCTCCGTTATATACTTGTATGTGATACGAACCGTGCGGCCATTCAAGATACCGCGTCTCGATCTTTGGTAACATCCCGGAGCCGACACGGCGTGTCGGTCGTCCTATCGGGCCTTTTCCCATCCGTCGAAGCGGCGTAGGGAAGGGCAGCCGATACGGGATCAGACAGCATGACAGCACCAAAAGAACTCAGGGTCTCCAAGGACCGCAAACTGCTGTCGGTCACCTTTCCCAATCACCAGCCATTCGAACTGCCGGCGGAGCTGTTGCGCGTTGCCTCGCCGTCTGCCGAGGTGCAGGGTCATTCGCCGGATCAGCGTGTGACGGTTCCGGGCAAACGCAACGTGACCATCCTCAAGATCGAGCCGGTCGGAAACTATGCTGTACGCATCACCTTCGACGACTTCCATGACACGGGCATCTTCACCTGGAATTACCTGCACACGCTCGGCCATGAAAGGGACGAGCGCTGGAATGCCTATCTGGCGGAACTCGCGGAAAAAGGGCTGAGCCGCGACCGCTGATTTCAACGTCCGCAAACGCGGCTCGAGCGAGGGCCTGTCGTCAAATCGTCACGGATATGGCGTAGCGCCGGCAAAGGTTCGGAGGACGCAGAAATGTCGGTGATCACCTCGGTCGAGCAACTGGAGGCCCTTTATGGCCTGCCGGGCGAAGCTTCCCTGGTCAAGGAACTCGACCACGTCATCCCCGAATATGCCGCCTTCATCGAAGCCTCGCCTTTTGTCGCTCTCGCGACCAGTGGGCCGGAAGGTCTCGACTGTTCACCGCGCGGCGATCTCGCCGGTTTCGTGCGCATCGTCGATCCGAAAACGCTGATGATGCCGGACCGGCGCGGCAACAATCGCGCTGATTCCTTGAAGAACATCATCAGGGATCCACGCGTCGGCCTGCTGTTCCTTGTGCCTGGCTCCGGCACGACGCTGCGCATCAACGGCCGGGCTCACCTGACCACGGATGCCGCGCTGTGCGCGTCGTTCACGGTCGACGGCAAGCCGGCCCGCTCGGTGACTGTGATCGATGTCGATTCGGTCTATTTTCAGTGCGCCCGCGCCATTGTGCGGTCGGAACTCTGGAATCCGGCTAGGCATGTCGATCCGAAATCGCTGCCGACGCCCGGAAAAATCCTGGAAATCACCAGCCGCAAGAACATTGACGGCGAGAGCTACGACAAGGAATGGCCCGAGCGGGCGAAGAAGTCGATGTGGTAGCTGCTGGCGAACCGCCGGTCACGCTTCCTTCAGCACCTCGTAGATCTTGCGCATCTGCTCGCCGATCATGTCGCACTGTTCCGGTGTCGATTGGCTCATGGCCTTTTCGATCAGCGCCATATGCACCTTCAGCGCCTGCATCAGCAGCGCCTCGCCGGCTTCGGTCAGGGCGAGCCGCAGGATGCGTTTGTCCTTCTCGTCGCCTTCGCGGCGCAGCAGGCCGCGCGTCTCCAGCTGCGGCAAAAGCATGGTGATGTTGGAGCGGCCGACGAGCAGCTTGCGGGCAAGGTCGTGCTGCGACATGCCGGGATGGCGGTAGAGGTTCATCAGCACGTCGAGCTGCGCCGGCTTGAGGTCCAGCGGCGCCAGCTTCACCGCCAGCGTGCGCTCCAGCACATGGCAGGCGCGCGCCACCGCGACCCAGTTGCGAAAACGCGGGTTGTCCCAGGGTAGCTCTTGTTTATTGTTCATCTTTGAACTATTATGTTCATGCTTGAACGTATGGATGGATTCCCACTATGGCATCAATCGGGCTGAAGGTCATCCGGAGCGTATTTGGCGCGGCCGAACATATTGCGCCACGCATCACCGGGCGCGCGGCTTTCGAATTGTTCTGCCGCACGCCGAGCACCAAGGCGCTGACCGACGGAGAGCGCCGCGCCATCGGCCGGGCCGCGGAGTTCATGACCGAGGCGCGCCATCATCGGCTTAAGACCAAGACCGGCTGCGTCACGGTGCACGAATTCCGGCCGGAACCGGGCAGGGCGGCTCTTGGCACCGTGCTTGTCGTTCATGGCTGGCGTTCGCGCACCGAATACATGCGTGCCCTTATCGAAGGTTATCGCACGGCCGGCTACCGTGTCGTCTCACTCGACCTGCCGGGCCATGGCCATTCGCAGGGCCGGCGCCTCAACATGGTCAACGCCGTCGATGCGGTGCGGATTGCCGGAGAATGGTTCGGCCCGTTCGTGGCGGCGGTCGGCCATTCCTTCGGCGGCGCCGTTGCCGCCAATGCCATTGCTGGTTCCGTCAAGAACATCCCGCCGCTGGTGGCCGAACGCCTTGTGCTGATCGCAGCGCCCAGCTCGCTGCCGGCAATCTTCGCCGACTTCAGCCGCATGCTCAATGTCGGCCCCCGTTCGCAGGTCGCCATGGCGGACCGTGTCGAACACCTTTCCGGCCGCCCGCTGCATGAATTCACCGGCGACCGGCAGCTCGCGCAGGCGCCCGTGCCGACCCTGGTCATCCACGCGCCTGACGATCGCGAGGTGCCGGCAGAACACGCGAAGCGCTATGCCGGCGCGGGCGGCCATGTTCGGCTGCACTGGGCGGATGGGCTCGGCCACCGCCGCATTCTTGCGGACAAGGGTGTGGTCGAACGCGCCGTCACCTTCGTCGCGGAACATCGCGAGCCGTCATTCCTGCATTGAGTTGAGGACGGGCTACTTCTTCTTGTCGCCGGGTTCGACCGGCAATCCCGCCGCCTTCCAGGCGGTATAGCCGCCAAGGATATGCTTGACGGGCGACAGGCCCATATCCTGCGCCGTCTTGGTGGCCAGCGCCGAACGCCAGCCGCCGGCGCAGAAGAAGACGAAGCTCTTTCCCGACGCAAAGAACGGCTTGTGATAAGGGCTTTCGGGATCGATCCAGAATTCCAGCATGCCGCGCGTGACATGTTTGGCGCCGGGAATCCTGCCGTCGCGTTCGACCTCGCGGGGGTCGCGCAAATCGACGAAAATGGTGCCGTCGTCCTCGAGCAGTCCTGCCGCTTCCTCCGGAGACACCACTTCGATCTCGGCGTTCGCCTCGTCCAGCAGTTCGCGATAACCCTTTTTCACAGGCCTGTCCTCCCGACCGCGCATTTGGCTGGCTGTCGGGATTTCCACCATACTGGCCGACGTTTGTCACGCCTTGTCGGTGGCCGCGAGTGTAGGCCAGGCAGCCATGGCTCCCGCAACCGTTGCCATCAGCTCGGCGCACGAAGCTCCGTCGCGCGCCTGGATCGACATGCCGTGCTGCACCGTGGCGAAGAAGGTGGCGGCCGCGGCGCAATCGAAACCGGCGGGCAATTCGCCATCCGCGACACCTTTCTCGAGGCGTTTATGCAACGCGGAACGGTTCTCGCCGCGGCGACGGCGCAGATCCGCACAGATCAGACCGCTGCTGGAATCCTGGTGCAGCGCGCCAAGCGTGATCAGGCAGCCCTGCGGCCGGCCCGTCTGCGAATAGGCCCTTGCGGTACGGGTCAGAAAGAGCTCGATCGCCTCACGCGCGGTCGGCGCGTCTTCGAGAGCCAGCCAGATATCCGGTCCCTCGACGCGCGAATAGAAGTCGGTTGCTTCGAGGAACAGCGCTTCCTTGCTGCCATAGGCTGCGTAAAGGCTGGGCGAATTGATCCCCATCGCTCTCGCCAGCTCACTTATGGACGCGCCCTCGTAACCCCTGGCCCAAAACACATCCATCGCGCTCCGAAGCGCCACGGTTCGATCGAAGGTACGGGGACGGCCTCTTTCTGACATGACATTCTTTTCTGTGTTGATCGATACATAAATGAGTTGACGCCGCCGGACAAGCCTGTCAGCTATTTATGTATCAATCACTACATAAATGGAGAAACCAATGTCTTCCAGGAATCTGAGCGGCAAGGCCGCACTCGTCACCGGTGGCAGCCGCGGCATCGGGGCTTCGATCGCGCGAAGACTGGCGGCCGATGGCGCCGATGTCGCGCTGACCTACGTAAATGGCGAGGAGCAGGCCCGTTCAGTCGTCGCCGAGATAGAGCGCGCAGGCGGCCGCGCCGTCGCGATCAAGGCCGACAATCGCGATGCGCAAGCCATGGAAAAGGCCGTCAATGATGCGGCTGCGACCTTCGGTCGGCTCGATATCCTGGTCAACAGCGCCGGCATTTGGCGCGCAGCCCCCATCGATACGCTCTCGCTTGCCGATTTCGACGAGACCATGTCGGTCAATCTCAGGGCTCCGTTCATCGCCTCGAAAGCGGCGGCACGCCATATGGGCGAGGGCGGCAGGATCATCTCGATCGGCAGCAATCTGGCCGAGCGCGTCACCGATACCAGCCTCGGCGCCTACTCCACCAGCAAGGCCGCGCTGGTCGGCCTTACCAAGGCACTTGCGCGCGACCTCGGTGCGCGCGGAATCACCGCCAATGTCGTCCATCCCGGTTCGACCGATACCGATATGAACCCCGCCGATGGCCCGCATGCCGAACATCAGCGCCAGAAGATGGCGACGCCGCGCTTCGGCACGGCAGACGACATCGCCGGCATGGTTGCCTGGCTTGCGGGTCCGGAGGGGCGTTTCGTGACCGGCGCCGCGTTGACCATCGATGGCGGAGCCAACGCCTGATACGCTCCAAGTCCTCCCAGGCTGGAGTGGAAGCCACCTCCACTCCAGCCGTCACGATGTTGTGAAACCGTTCTGCAACAGGCTTTCGGAAATTTATGAAAGCTTAACGAAATCGGTATGAATCGGTATAGTCGCGCCTTACATCCGCCATGCGGTGAGCGAGACGTCTAGCGTGCGGAACGGGAACCGGTTGCGGCCGGAGCGGGTGATTGATGAAATTCCTCCGAAACAAAGCAACCGCGATGCCGCTGATGGCCATCACGGCAACGCTCGCCCTGGGTGCGCCACAGGCGGGCGCGCAAGGGCTCTTCGACATGCTGTTCGGCGGCGGCATCAAGCATCAGCCGCAAGGTGAGTTTCCGCCGCCACCCAAGCACAAGCCGAAAGCGCCGGCTGGCGGCGGTGGAGGCGGTGTAAAGATCAGCAGCCCATCCTACTACACCTACAAGGCCGACAAGCTCGTGCGCGTCGACTTCTCCGCGCTGTCGGCGGCGCCCCAGCCCGCGACAGCACAAGACGCCGCCTTCGTTCCATCCGCGACCGGGGCAGCATTCCACGATGCCATTGCGGGCCTGAGCGACTACGAGCTCTATGCCGAGCCCGATATCGCCAAGGCTTTGATCGCCTACTATTCGGCCAATCCCGACTTCATCTGGGTGAGCGGCACCGCTGCCAACAATCGCGCGCAGGATGCCGTGCGGGTGCTGGGCGAAGCCGGCAGCTATGGCCTGGCCCCCGCTGACTATACGGTCGACGTACCCGCGGCGAGCTCATCCTCGGCGGATGACGCGACCAAGTTGAAGGAACTCGTCCGCTTCGAGATGGCGCTGTCGGCGCGTGTGCTGCGCTACGCCCGTGACGCCCAGAACGGCCGTGTCGATCCCAACCGGATGACGGGTTACTATGATTTTCCGGCCAAGCCGCTGGACATGGCCGGTGTGCTGAAGACGCTGGCGCACACCCAGGAGGTGCGCACCTATCTCGAATCGCGCCATCCCCAGAACGCGGAATATCAGGCGCTGCGCGTCGAGCTGGAATCGCTGCAGGCAAGTGCTGAAAACGAGATTGTCGTCGATCCCAAGCTGCTGCTGAAGCCGGGCCAGAGCAGCCCTGAATTGCCGAAACTGCTTTCGCTCATCGCCCGCAACCTCGATGACGACATGGGCGGCACTTATGGCGAGATGCTGTCGCGGCTGGCAACCAGCGAGGTCTACGTCCCGGAGCTCGTTCCGCTGATCAAGGCGGTGCAGGTGAACGAGGGCATGAAGGGTGACGGCGTCATCGGTCCGCGCACGGTCGCCTTGCTGGCGGGAACGTCGAAGGCCGACAGGCTGCTTAAGGTGCAGGTGGCACTGGAGGAATTGCGCTGGCTGCCTTCCGATCTCGGCAGTCCGCGCGTCTTCATCAACCAGCCCGCCTTCACCGCGAGCTACATCGACAATGGCCAGGAGCAGTTGAAGACGCGCGCCGTCATCGGCCGTGTCACCAATCAGACGGCATTCTTCTACGACCAGATCAAGCAGGTGGACTTCCATCCCTATTGGGGCGTGCCGCAATCGATCATTGTCAATGAAATGCTGCCCAGGTTGCGCAGCGATCCCGGTTACCTCGACCGCGCCGGCTACGAGGTGACGGATTCGCGCGGCAAGCGCATTCCTTCCTCGGCGGTCAATTGGGGCGCCTATGGCGCAAACATCCCCTACAACGTGCGCCAGCAGCCGAGCGAGGCCAATGCACTGGGTGAACTGAAGATCCTGTTCCCCAACAAGCATGCCATCTACATGCACGACACGCCGCAGAAATCCTTCTTCAAGCAGGATATGCGCGCGCTCAGCCACGGCTGCGTACGCCTGCAGGATCCGCGCGGCATGGCGGCGGCTGTGCTCGGTACCTCGGTCGACTACGTCGCCGAAAAGCTCAAGCACGGACACTCGACCGAGGACGTGACGCGCAAGATTCCCGTCTATGTCGCCTACTTTACCGCTTGGCCCGACATGTCCGGCAAGGTCGAGTATTTCAACGACGTGTACGATCGCGACAGCAGGCTGAAGCAGGCCCTGGACGCCACCGAAGCGGTCCGCTCGCCTTCGAGCTGACCCTCAACGCTCCGAGATCGGGCGCCGGAAGCCGGCGTCCCTTCCAGCCACCAGCCAATAGACGAATCCCGCGACTAGGCCGGCGGCGGCAATGATGCCGATGTCGGCCCAGCGCTCCGGGTCCATGTCCTCCGGCGCGCCCGGCCAAAGCAGGAAAAAGCCACCTGCCGCGGCGGCGGCTCCGAAAAACATGTGCAGCAGAACGTTTCGCAGCGCGAAGAACTCGGCAATGAGCGCGAAGATGAGTGTCTGCAGCGCGGTCACCACGACCGTCAGGAAATAGACGAACATGCCGAGCGGCGGCACCAGCAGCACCGCGATCGGCGTGACCCCCATGGCGTCGAAATACTCTGGTGCGCCGGGCAGGGAACTGAGCGCTGCGTAGATCGCCACCACCGCGATCAGGCCGACCAGTACGGCGACGAGATAGCCGGCAAGCATCATCAGGATGCGCTTCAAAACATGTTTCGCCGTCGCCATGCCCATCCCCCAATGCGGCGCAGTCAACCGTGCCAGTCAGCCATCAAAGACGCTCCGGCGCAAGCAGCGCCGCGTGGCAAGTCTCCAACCCATGAAGCGGGCCTATCAGGCGCCGCCGCACATATGCTGCGAGTCCGGCAGCGCCCAACTGCCTTTCGCGACAAGGTCGATGGCGTAGTATACACGGCCGCGATCATCGTCCTTGGGGCAATCCCGGGGGATCGAGATCAGGCACATGACCACGGGTTCGCCGACCTTCGAGGCAACCAGGCCGGCCTCGCGGTCATAGGACACAGACCCGCCGCCATTGGTGAAGGTGGCCGCGCTGCCCGCATCGGGCGTGGCTGTTTCCAGGGGATCGTCGCCCAGCCGGGCAGTCAATGTCTTGATATGGGTGGATGCGCATTGGCCGATCGCCGAGGGCAGGGGCTCATCCTTGTGGCCGGGATTGCGTGCGGCCGCGTCCAGGGCCTTCTTGCCGATCAGTGCCACGTTGTAGTCCTGCACCCATGACGGCGCATTGCCGTATGTCTGCAAGGCGTTGTTCAGTGCGCTGACGATGCAGGCCGTGTCGCTCCTGCAGGCATTCCGGTCGGCGATCAGCCTGCGCGCGATCTTGTGCTTGTCGCCGCCGAAGGCCGGTTCGAAGCCCTTGTAGGCCTTGGCGACCAGCAGATCGATCGCCGACAGCTGCGGATCGGCACAGATCGCCTTTTCCGTCGGCAGGCTTGCCTTGCCGCAGTCGAACGATGGTCCGTCGGCTTTTGCCGAAGGCATCCCAAGAAAGCCGCCGGCCACCATGGTCGCAAGCGCAAGCAGCAGATTAGTCCGGTTGGAAAATCGCATTCATGCCCCCGAGCTTTCAGGATTGCCCACGGCGCGGCTACGCGCCGAGAGGCATAGCATGCCTCAAGAATGGATATTTTTAGGCGGGACCGTCGCGTGGTTGGGGGCAGAAAGCCCGCCCACAAGCAGGTCGTCAGGCAAACCTATTTCGGCTCGGCAGTCACGGGATCGTAGGTGATTTCGACCTTCGCCTTGTCCGACGTGTAGTATGTGACGGTATAGGCGCC
>NZ_SCNN01000060.1 GCF_005503535.1 Mesorhizobium comanense
GTGAGAGAGCGGGTTTCGGTCGGGATTGCAATGGACCGAAGTTAGCGTTCGGGATTCGCGCTCCGCTGGCCCCCAGATCGATAAAAAGCGTTTCCGCGTGCGCCACGGTGGTTGGCACCATGGCAAAGCCGCTGCAAGATCTGCATAGAATTGACTTTGCGGCCTTCAGTCGAAGGATCGCTATTCTGACGCGACATGCGGTATGCAATGCTGCTGGCCTCGTTGCCATCAAGTAAATTGGGAGCTTGCGCGTGAACACAGTGCGGATTTTCCTGATCGTCGCAGCTTTGCTGGCATCGCGATTTGCCCATGCGGAGGATGGACTCCCTTTTCCTGAATTGGACACAGAAGGCTACTGCACCGCCCTCGTCTCGAACATGCTCGTCAAGGCAGAGCAGCAGGTCGAGAAGGACAAGTGCCTCGCTTATGAAACGGCAATGAGGGCGAGGCTCGAGCCTTACTGGTATCTCGTCACGACAGATGAAAACGAAAGGCTGATGCGAGATTATATGAAAGAGGTCAGGTTCCAGACCTATGGAACTGTCGGGTTCTTCGTTGCGTCGGCGTTGGGACGGGCTTGCATCGATGGCCGTGTATTCTGCAGCCCCGGCGAGCCGACAGCGGAACCCATTTTCTCGGCCTTGAAAAGTGATCCGTATTGTTATTCGAAATTCTCGAACGGTAAAGCCGACGAAATTTCTAATTGCCTGCGAGAGGAAAATAAGCGCAAGGCCAGTTTGGCTGGATACTGGGCCACCGTGAGGCCGGAGGAAAGAAGCTACTGCCTCCAATTCTTCCGATATGGAAAATTTCCCCCGTTCCAGGTGCTATCCAACTGCGTTGCTGACAACATCGGCAAACAATGCCTGATGCAGGCACGCCATTGCCGGCCGGGCTAATTGATCCGCGACAGGCGCTAACGCGCTACGCCGCTCAGGCGCTTGAGTGGCTAGGCCGCCTTCCAGACTAGGAAATGGACAGGATTTCGAGCTCGCGCGGCCCCAGCTGGACAACATCGCCAACGGCCTTGCCGATCAGCGCGATCGCGACCGGCGACCCATGCGAGATGGACGCTCGAGACGGATCGGCCTCGTCCTCGCCGACGATGCGGAACGTCTGTGTACGGCCATCGTCCCGCGCGAAGGTAACGGTGTGCCCGAAGGCGATCACATCATGAGACGCCGGCGCCGGCATCAGCTGGGCGGTGCGGACGCGCTCGGCATAATAGGTGACATCCCGAACCGGAACCGCCGACTGCCGCCGCCTCTCATTGACATCCTCCAGCACGCTTGCCGCCTCCAGCGCCTGCCGGGCGCGCGCCAATTCATCATGCAGCATCTGGAGACCCGCCTCGGTGACGAGGTTGATCCGATCGGAGACAGGCCGGGCCGGCAGCGCGGTCTCCGACGCCGCCTCCGCACTTTCCTCCTTGGCAAAGGCTACGCTCAATGGGGAGTAACTCCGTGTGGATGGTGTTGGTTATGGGATAGCGCATGGGTGATGATAAAGCTCAACAATTCGACGGCTGGCTTTGGGGGAAATGTCCACAGGGGTCGATGGCAGGTCTGTTCCCTTGACTGCAATGCCAGAACCGGACGGCCCTCACCGGCCATACCAACACATTCGAGACCTTGATGCCAGGCAGCGAGACCCTTGCCCTCCCCTCAGCCAGCCGCAGCAGCATCATAGCGAGAACCCGCTCTAGCCTTCCCGTTCGGCCTCGAGCCAATCCTTCCCCCTGACGGGACAATCGTCGCCAGCGCCCAGGGGTAGCGAGCCGATAGTCCAGAGAATCCTTGACATTGTGGGCCAGCAACCTATATCTCACGTCAGACACGTGAGGAAGGTGACGACTATGAAAATGGACATGGCGATCATTGGGAGCAGCCCGGTGCTATCTGGCTCCATCAATGGCAAGGCTGCTTTTGCGACCTTTGTGAAGGCCATTGACCGCGAGCCGGCTGCGCCGACACCGCTATTCCTCGACTTTACAAATATCGATGTGGCTACCGCCAGCTATCTGCGAGAATCGGTATTCGCTCTGAAAGCGTACATGCGAACCCTTTCATCTAAGTATTATCCCGTTGTTGCGAACATAAATGACGATATTTTGGATGAATTGTTGATTGTCGCGAATACCAAAGGTGACGCGATTATGAGCTGCCGCCTGGACCGCGACGAACGCGTCTCGGGAGCGGAGCTGATTGGCAGCCTTGATCCGAAGCAACAGATGACATTCGACTTGGTGAACGAATATAATGGAGTTGATGCCAACCATCTCATGGAAAAATTTGGAGAAGCTGAGCAAACTAAGAGCACGACAGCGTGGAACAATCGGCTTGCCAGTCTTGCTGCTCGTGGTGTGATTCGGGAATTCGCTCAGGGTCGTTCGAAATACTATCGGCCGTTATTTGAGGAGGCGATCTGATGGGAGTGGAGTTTTTAAACAGAGCAAAGAAGACGATACGTAAGCACGTCGATACGAAGCGTGCAGAGCTTGCTACGCCGGGCTTGTTCACGGTCAATCCCACAAACCAGCCCCGCCGCGCGATTGCTTCGATCAGCGCCGGTGTAAATGTTGCCAACGGCGAAGTGCTTATTGTTGAGACAAAGGGCGGACGGGTGAGTTTGCGCCGAGGCAATAGCGTCGTCGGCTCGTTCGATAATCCCGCTGGCGACGTAATTTCCGCAATTGAGAAATCGGGGGGCGCGGCGAACGGTGTCGTGGGTCGGGTACATAAGCTCTCGAAGAAAGCAGAAGTATCTCTGTGCTGAACCTCCATCGTCCAGATAAGCGAAGCCCTGAAGTGATTGTCCGATCGCTAACAGATGATCCCTACAGCAATACCATGGCCTTGGGTTGCCCTGGATGCCCTCATTTCTCCGAATGCGGCGGCCTTTCGGTCCGTGCTTCGCTTGTCGACTGTCTGGAATTGTGCTGCGAAGACTCGGTTCACTGTACGCGCGTCTGCCGTCATAACCCGCAGCTCTTTGTACAGCAGATGAGAGAGGTCGGTGGCCTTAATTTGGAAGGCATTCCACGGACATCCGTTTGTTCGTCCCAATTGAGCTCGGATGTTGTGCCTCTCATCTACCATGGAAGCAGTCGATCAATAGCTCTCGCTGGCAGATCGTTCGCTCTACGCTTGGCAGACATCATCGACTTCAAGCACGGGAAGCTTCATTTTGAGACGCGCGAAGCTTTGTGTCAGGCATACAGCATAGACCCAGCGGCTGACCTTGTTCTAACTGGCGTCAATCACGATCACCGGGTTGAGCCATGGTGGACCCTTGGCGAGCAGCGCATTGCAATCATCAAGACGATGAAGGAACTTGGGATCGCACTCGTAACAACGCCAAACTTCAGTCTTCTCCTTGATAACCCGCGAACAGATGACCTTCACGCCATGAAGCGCATCGCCATCACGTTCGAGGAATTCCAGCGTGAAGGGTTGTCCTGTGCACTCCATCCCAACGGCCGGACCTATCGGGACTTTGAGCGTTGGTCGAAGTTCATCGCCGAGCGCTCCGAGATCGAGACGCTCGCCTACGAATTTATCACCGGCTCAGGCCAAAAACTCAGAAGGCAGTTTCACCTAGATAGGCTCGCTGATCTGGCCAAGGTTTCCGGCAGGGAACTAGACATTGTGGTGCGCGGCGATCCTCAGGTCATTCCTTTCCTACGGCAATTCTATCGTCGCGTCATCTATATCGAAACCAACGCCTTCATGAAAACTTTGAAGCGTCAGCGCGCCGAACGGTTGGACAACAATGCGCTTCGCTGGCCTGCGGCGCCGACCATCGTCGGCGAGACAGTCGACAAACTTTTGATCCACAATGTTGAAGAGCAAATCGCTTTTTTGCGGGCCACCTACTACGGCAGCGATGCGCCTTTTGCAAAAGCTGCGTGAGGTGGAAAATCGAAACGCTGACCTTCGATCTGGTAGATGACATTTGCCTCGGTTTGCAGAGCGGCATGGTCACAGAGGCAGGCCTGCCGCCGACTCATGCCGATGGCCTCGGACCGCTCTTAGAGTTGCGGCATACGCAACCGAACGTCTTGAACGGAGATGGCGGACGCCTTTGGCTCGCGACCGACAGCTATCGCGAACTCTTGCGCAACATGCACGTAACGGATGCTTGGTTCGAGCACGCTTCGGGACATCAGGGATACATTTCGGTTGATAGACTTCGACGAGATGAGCTCGCGTGGACCAACTTTGTGCTGCGCGCCAAACGAGCAGCGATCGCGGTGGGGTTTTCAGACGACTATGGCGCAAAACTCACGGCGGCCATTGGCGAGTTTTATGCGAACGTCATCGACCACAGCGGGCATGTTGAAACCGGCTACGTTGTTTATAGCGCCTCACCCGGTCGCTTTGAGTTTGTTGTGGCGGATGCTGGAGTGGGAGTGCTTAACAGCCTTCGTAGCAATCCGGCGTATGCTCATCTGGTTGATGCAGGCACCGCGCTCGAATTGGCCTTGGACGAAGGAGTATCCCGCTACTACACCGAACAGGGGCATGGTTTTGGGTTTCGGCCATTGTTTGTCGGACTGGCCAACATTAGCCGATACATGCGGTTTCGGTCGGACGATCACAGTCGGTCACTGACAAGGAACGCCGACGGATCGATAGATGCCCAAACCAGCCAACTCGCCACCACGAACGGATTTTTTTGCTGCGTGGTTTGCGACGTCGAGATCCAGACACCTACTAATCATCCGGACCAGGCGCCGAAAAATGCTGAGAGGGGGTAGCCGATGTCACTCAGCATAAAAGAGGCGACCGCTATCAGCGCAATTGCTGACCTCCTTTATGATTTCTTGCCCGGCAGCGGAAACTCTCGCACGGCCTTTCCACTGGCCGCGAACGAGGCCGGCGTTGGAGACTTCTGGCAGCAAGGAAGCAAGCTACCATCCCTTGTCCAGCTTCTCAGTATTACACTGGAGCATCGGCGGAACCGGTTTTGCCCTCTCATCAATGCGATCGTACGCCAGTCGATGACATGGCGGAGAGGACGAGGCGATCCGTTAAAGCGAGAGGAGATCGAGCAACTCAATAGTCTGCTGCGCGGTGTTTCGTTCAGCATACCCGAACTCACCGAGGCATCTTTTCTCGACATGTTGCCGCGGCGCGACCCGCCGCCAGTCGAAAAAACCTCCGGCAAGCCAAAAACGACACTGTTGACTACGCTCTCTCAGCAACTGATCGAGGTAAGCAAACTTGCACCGCAGCCACGTGGCTACGCTTTCGAGAAGTTTCTGCATGAACTGTTTGCTGTCTATGACCTTGCCCCGCGCGGCTCCTTTCGAAATACCGGAGAACAGATCGACGGCAGTTTCGCACTCGAAGGCGAGACCTATCTTCTCGAAGCCAAATGGCAGAATGAATATTCCGGTGTAGCCGATCTAGATCGGTTTTCCGGCAAGGTTGGCAGGAAGGCAAAATGGGCACGAGGCTTGTTCATCAGCAATACCGGTTTCACTCCCGATGGGCTCACAGCTTTCGGCACAGCGCCGACTTCGATCATCTGTATGGATGGGTTCGATCTTCATGAAACCCTATCCCGCCAGTTGTCCTTCGCTGACGTGATCTCCAGAAAGGTACGCCGCGCCGTTGAAACTGGCGGCCCATTCGTACGCGTCCGCGACCTGTACTGATCATTCGTCACGGCACGATGGGCTGAATATCCGGCTTTCGAGTGTTCCAGCCTAGAATAGGCCTGTCGAATCCGGACACTGCTCAGCTAGTGGACGGCAGTTCCGGCTCCTATACCCCGAGACGAGAGCAAGTGGATCCAACCTTGTAGGACTATAAGGCGCCTCTGTTACCAAGAAAGGCGTCGATCCTTCCCGCGAGGCACGGTGAGGAACTGCGCCAATCGAAAGATGGAGCCTATGTAAGTCCTCCTGGCGGTCATGGCGAACAGAATACTTAGTGTCCGTTCCAAAAAGAGTTGAGTGATTTCAGCAGGTTGTGATTCCGTCGGATTTGCGAGATTCGATGGAGATCACGATGGCCTGGACTGAAATCACCCGTGCGCAT
>NZ_SCNN01000061.1 GCF_005503535.1 Mesorhizobium comanense
GTGATGATCCGTTCATGAGCCGGGATCTCCTTCAGGAGTGCATTCAAGAACGTCGTCTTGCCGGTCGACGTGCCGCCTGAAACGACGATCGAGACGCGGTTGCGCACCGCATATTGCAGGAACTCCATCGGCGACGTGTCGTGCAGCATTTCGACAAGTCGCTTTTCTTCGGTTGAAAGCGCCAGGCCGGCACCCATCGCCGTGTCCTCGAATGCGCCAAGATCCTTGTAGGCATCAAGGCTCATATCCATGATGACCTGTTTGCGGATTGAGATCGCCCCGCCTTCGGGAGCCGCGGGCGGCAAGATGCATTGGATGCGCTCACCCGAGGGTAGCGCGGCCGACAGGACCGGGTTTTCTTCGTTGATGACCTGATTTGTCGCCGAGGCGACGCCCGTCGAGATGTTGCGGATCCAGCCGGGCGTGACCTCGCGTTTGACGACGTGCTCCATTTCCTTTGCGCCGAGGCGTTCGATGAACAATTCACCTGGCCTGTTGATCGCAATCTCGGAAACGGAGTCTTCGTTCAAATAGGTCCATATTGGCTCCAGATGCGCGCGCAGGACCGGGGCTCTTGTCCAAGGGTCGGGGAGGGGATGCACGGCGTTCATTTCACCGGGCTCCCATAGCCGGGATAAAAATGATCCTTTGGCATCGCGTAGAGAGGCGTCGGATCGATCGCGGTCTTCGGCCGCCCGCCCGCCTTCAGGCGCGCTACTTCTTCCTGGATGGGGTCGGCGTATAAGTCCGAGAAATCGAGATCTCGCCGCACCAGCACAACAATGGATGTACCCTGGTCGACGTAGACTGTCGGGCCAATGTTCTGCGTGTCGCGAAACGCCTCTTGCGCGAGTTGCTGCAGGGCGGTCGACGACTTGTCAAACGCGATGCCGCGGGCGTCGCGCTGCGAGCCATTGCCACCGTAAGTTACGGTCGTGGTCTCACCGGTCACGGGATCGACCGTCGACACCTGGCGCTGTTGTCCATCCTGGCTGCTGTCGCCAAGCGAAGACAGATATTCAGAGACGCCGCCAACGACCGAAAGCATGATGGCGTTGCCGTACCGTTCAACCCAGTGCGTATCGACACGGCCGCCCATGCCACCGCGGCCGAGCGCGTCTGCACCGGGTGACTTGATATCGACGGAAATGCCGTCTGAGCGAATGATCCTGTTCCAGACAATGAAAACACGCTTCTGACCGCGCGCAAGCCCCGAGCGGTATTCACCGGTCAGGCGCGAGCCCTTCGGAATGAGGACCCGCCTGCCGTCGAGAGAGAAGACATCCTCACGCACGACAGCGCGCACGGCACCGGGAAGGTCGGTGTTGATCGCGGTCTCCAAATAGCCGCGAATGATCGTTCCTTCTGGGATCAACGCATCGGTGCGTCGAAAAGCCCTGGCTTTGACGATGCCGGAAGAACTTGCCTCAGACTGCGCCAGGAATGCCTTGTTGGGATCACTATCGGCGCCGGGGACTGGGACGATCTGACCGTCGGGCGCGATTTCGACCTGTGCCGCCTGGGCGCCGGCTTCCGTCGAGCCGGTTTGATCATTCGTCACCATCTGGCTCGACCGCAGGCGTTCCCACACCGCTTTTTCGTGCTCGGCGGCCTCGGTCTTGCGGCGGGCCTCGTCCTCAGCCTCGGCCTTCCGGCGGGCTTCTTCCGCCTCGGCCTTGCGGCGTGCCTCCTCGGCCGCCATTTGTGCTTCCAGCGCCCGCCGCTGCGCATCGAGATCCGCGCCCTCCTGCACTGTCTGATCGACGTTCTCGGCTTGTTGCGTGGCCTTCTGCTCGGGGGCCGGTGGCGGCACCACGATCTGGTCGATCGTGCCGTCGGCGGGTTGCGGCGGTTCGTTCAACGCCGGCGGGCGGAACTCGGGCGGGTTGAAGTTTTCCTCCCCATCACGGCGAACATCGCGCGATACAGGCTCCCGGGGCCAGTTGAGCCATATCAGCGCGCCTACCAGCACTACGCCGAGGCTGACCAGGGCGATCCTGGTACCCACGCCCGCACCACGGCGCGCGACCGTTGGGCTGCCGTCCAGTTGGTTATAATCGATCTGTGTCATCAGCGCCCTCCGCTGGATCCGAACAGGGTGGAACCGCCTGTCAGTTTCGTTGGACCGTAGACTTGCTCGACGGGATCGATGGCGTTGGGTCGCGCCCGGTTGTAGAGGCAGAGCGTCTTGCCATCGGCCCGCAAGGTGAATTGCCGTGCGACCTTGTCGATGACGGTGTATTTGCCCTGCGTGCGAACGTTGACCAGCGACTCCTGACGCTTGTCGTCGACAACGAAGATCGCCGGAATGTCGCCCTTGAACTCCAGAAACACCTTGGTGCCGTCGTCGAATACGGTGCGCGGCTTCAGGCTTTCGTCGCCCTTGTAGGCGTAGTCGTAATTGAGATCGGCATAATTCAGCTCCTTCAAATCCGGATCGGCGGCGCTCCCCTTGGCCTGTGAGAACAGGCGCGCATTGATATCCTCGTCCGGGTATTTGAACCGGACCTGGAAGGATGCCCGGTCACGGCTATTGTCAGTCGCCTGCAGCAGCAGGGAATAGACGCGCCGGTTGGTGACCACGTTGACGTTGGTCCATGCATCGCGCTCCAGCGGCTTGACGAAGAGGAATCGCGATCCGCGCTTGGGGATGATTGACCAGCCTTTCGTGTCGCCAGCCGACACGGTTTCGATGACTTCGGTCGGACTGAGTTCGACCATCGTGGAAATCCCAAGAGCGGCGCGCACCGACGTCACGTCGTCGTTGTTGAAGGTGACATATCGGATGCGGCCGTCGCGTGCGGCCGCGCCGTGGATCGTGCCGAGCAGAAGGGCGGCCGACAGGACGAGGCCCGCGCGCCGTCTCATTGCAGGCTCCCCGCCGCTGGCGCCGATTCCTGGTCGCGGCGGTAATCCGTAACCTGAAATCCCAGTGGATTGTCGAAACGCCATTCGTTCTTGAGCGGCGTCGAGGTGTAGCGGAATTTTATCACCGCCACCCAGTTGTCGGCGGTGGACGAATTGTCCCGCCGCGTCGTCGTGGCAAAGCGCACCGAGGCAGTGTTGCGATTGAGCAGGGAAACCGATTTGATCTCGACCGAGACAGTGACATTGCGGCCAAAAATCTTGTCCAGCGATTGTGGATTTGCAGGCGTATAAAGCCAAGTCAGATCCTTGGACGCTGCGTCGGTGGAGTAGAGCTGCGCCAGGTCGTAATTCTGTTTCAGCTCACGCGAATCGTAGGTTTCGCGGGCCCTGATGTAGCGCACAAGATTGGCCGCCGTGACGGCCTCGTTCTGCGATAAATCTCCAGGCTTGAGCGCGCGCATGATCTCGAGGTAGCCCGTCGATTTGTCGACCTCTACAACGTACGGTTCGAACTGCCGGAGTGGCAGGATCAGCACGAGCGCCAGCAGCGACAGCACCGCAACCAGTCCCGAAATGCCGCTGACGACCCACGCCAATGTACGCGATCGGCGCATTGACCTGTGCGTGTCGTCTTCCCAGGTCGCGCCTGCCCTGTAATAGCGCTTGTCGACGAGTTCGCGGCTGCTGCCAGCAGGTGTTTCCATTGAGATTGACACTTTAGTATTGCCTCGTTTGCGCGACGATCCCGATCCCGATCGAGGGCCGCGATCGGTGATCATTCTTGTGTTCTAGGCCAGAGGCCTGGAGTTATCGCGCGCACCTTGCTGGATGGCGGTCCGGGTTGCGGCATCGGCCCTGGCTGCTCGCGAAGATCGAAAACTGTTTGTCGCGAGCTGCCGGGCGCCCCGAGCGGCGCGGCCTGCGGCCCATCGCGCGCCGGAATAGCGCACGGCATTCCTGCCGAACGTCCCATATGAGTAGCGAGCGCCCATGGTGCTGAGATACCCGCCACCATTCAGGATCGAAGCAATCGAGGGTATCTGCATGAGAACGTAAATGCCGATGATCGTCACCAGCACCAAGGGCAGCACCAGCGACATTTTGCTGTCCATGGTCGCTCCGCCTGATGTGGCGGTGTTCAGCGCCGCATTGACGAGCGAGAAGTAGAAACCGAGAAAGCCGTAGATCAGGATTTGCTGGATCATCAGGAAGGTGGTCAGCGAAAGAAAGCCTTCGCTCATGCGCGAGGACCATCGGTAAAGCCAAAGGATGATCCATATCGGCGCCAACGCCAGCGTGATGAACAACATCACCTTGGCGGCGATGATCGCGGCAATGGCAAGCGCTGCGAAGATGATGGCAGACAGCAGGACGAGCAGCGACAAGAGCGCACCAAAAATGTCATAGAAGGATCCGCTGTAGACCTGATTGGCGACGTCCTGGGCCCCTTGGTAGAGATTGTCGATCAGCGCTGGAATTGCCGCCTGGTCGCTAAGCTGATTGCCGGTGGCCCGCGACACGGCGCCGACGATCACCTTACCCACCTCGTCTGGAATGCTTTGCACGAGCTGATAGATCGTCGCGGAAAATGTGCCCCATCCGGTCAGCAGCAGATAGATGATGACGGCGCGGCCGAGGCGATAGGCCGCTTCGATTGGCGAAATCGACTCACGCCCGCTCAGGATCGAATAGCCCCACCACACGATATAAAGGGTCAGCATCAGGGTGAAGACGTTGCCCATCGCATTTCCCAACTGCATATAGACGGTGCGAACGAAGTCCTCGCCGATGTTGTCAATGCCACCGAGGATGCTTGCGGCGAGACCGTTCATGGATCCTCGTCAACGATGCTGGCGAACGGTGTTGAATTGACCGGCTTTAGCGCGCCGCATTCGTCGGCGTGGGCATACGACAAAGGCCCGCATGGAGCTTTCAGTTCGCGATTTGCGCATCCAAAAAGCCCTGCGCCGAGCCCAATCACAACGCATATGCGCAGGACTCGCCCCGACAAGCGTTCAGCCCCCGCTCTTGCCAAATTCCGCGAACGGATTGACGGTGCGCGGTGTCATCATCTTCTGCACCTGGCTCTGGCGAAGAAGATCTCCCTTCAGCTTCTCATTCAGGGCCGCGACCGCGCCGTTCTGGACGCCGATCAGTTCGTTGACCGCACGCGCGTTTTCCAGCTGCATTCGCGTGTTCTGGTCCACCGAACCCTTGACGTCCTGCGACTGCCCAATCTGCCCGCTCGCTGACTGCAGCGACTGTTGGCGCTGGGTAACGCCCTGCGAAGCCTGCGCGGTCAATGCGCTTAGCAGCGAGGCCACATTGACGCTGCCGCCATAGGCGGTGTTGACGGCGCTCGTCTCCCTGCCGGCAATCTGCTGGAGCTGCTTCACCAGCTGGAGCCCATTGATGACCGCGCCGGCGATTTTCTGGATTTCGGGCGAAAGGCCGCCAAACGAAAGAGCCCCGCCGTTGAGGATCGATCCGAACGACGGCGCCTGGGCAATCGACATATTGCCGCCAAGGCCCATCTGTCCGATCCCGAGCGAACCGTCACGACTGCCGCTGAGAGCCTGCAGGATCTCCTCGCTCTTTTTCAGGATATCCTTGTTCGAATCCATGATGGAGTTGGTATTGTCCGCATTCTTGCGGGCGACATCGAGATTGGCGCCATCAATGACGGCAATCTGTGCGTGGGCCGTGCTTGCCCAAAGCGCCAGACTGGCAGCAATCGCGAATTTTTTCAT
>NZ_SCNN01000062.1 GCF_005503535.1 Mesorhizobium comanense
GGGTTGGGCCTGAGAGGCGCCGGCCATGGGCGGATCAAATCCACCACGCACACATCCTAGCGATGCGCGCGGCACGGATAATTCCGCGATCGCACCAGTATCGCTCAACCGCCTCCTCTGGGGTGCCGTTCGAACAGGCCAAAGAAGACGGCTTGACGGGCTGTGTCAGGCATCTGAAAAGGGCTGGCCTGCGGACGTGGCGGAACTGGTAGACGCAAGGGACTTAAAATCCCTCGATCTCCGATCGTACGGGTTCGATTCCCGTCGTCCGCACCAGCAACATTCGGATCGCCAGAGCCCCAACCCCAGATCACTCCGGATCGGATTCAGTTTCAAATGTTGGATCAAAGTAATCATCTTCGCATCGAACGCATACAACCTCAAGAGTTACCGCTTCATTCGCGAAGGCTTCCATCGCCAGACCTCCTCCCGCATTGGAAGGCTCAGTCAGGTCACTCGCGAGCGTTTTGATAATCCATGATCCGCCACCGATACTGTTGTTTTGTTCCCCGTCCATTTTCTATAAGGCTGTATGCAAGTAGCGCACTCCTCTGATTCAATGAACTATCCATGAATTATGTAGAACTTCATCGTTGGTTTGCGCCCGTTCGCAAGGATCAGGAGGTCAATCCCAATATCGGCAAGCTATGGGGTCCCAAGGTTCATGGGTGGATGGATTGGGAGGCTCTTCGTTCCTATCGACGGGTGGTTCTTTTAGCGGAAGCCTCAAGCGGAAAATCGGAAGAGTTCCGCCATCAGGCGCGCACGATCGCATCAGAGGGACATCCTGCATTCTATCTTCGGATAGAAGAGTTGGCGGATCACGGCCTCGAAGCTGCGCTCGGGCCGCAAGAGAGCGAGAGCTTTGAGATTTGGAAAGCCCGCGCTTCGGAGGGATGGTTTTTTCTGGATTCCGTGGACGAGGCTCGGCTCAATCGCAAAAGTTTTGAAGGCGCTCTAAAGCGGTTTGCACGCGAAGTCGGCGCGGCGCTCGAACGAACTCATATCTTTGTATCGTGCCGAGTCACCGACTGGAAACAAGCAGACGACAGACGGGCAATCATGGATTGGTTGCCGGCATGGCAAACCGCAACTGTCGCCGAGGACAGGAGCGAACATAGCGGCCTGCTAGACCCAATATTTAACCGATCGGAACAAGACAACCAAAGCATCGCAGCCCACGGCGTGAAACCACATGAGCTGCTGGTGGTGCAGCTTGTGTCCCTGGATCGCGACCAAGCCGTCAAGTTTGCAAAGGCTGCCGGTGTCGCCGATACCGACGCCTTCGACAGAGAACTTGGTCGAGGGGGACTGGAAGCGTTCCAGCACCGCCCAGGCGACATACTTGAGCTGGTTGCCTACTGGAATGAACACAAGGCATTCGGCTCGCTTGATGCCATGATCGATTTCGGTATTACGCATATGCTGTCCGAAAGCGATCCCTTTCGCGCCGACAGCGACGCACTGTCATCAGCAAAGGCCCGTACGGGTGCCGAACTGCTCGCCGCCGCGCTCACATTGGGCAAATCGTTCACCTTGCGTGCTCCGGGAAGCGAAACGGATCCAAGCCTTTCAGCAGGCGCGATCGATCCCGCACACGTGCTTGACAATTGGAGCAATGCCGAGCGTACATCATTATTGCGCCGCGGGATGTTTGCCCCGGCCACGTATGGTCGGATTCGCTTTCATCACCGTTCGACACAGGAGTTTCTGACGGCGAAATGGTTCGACCGCCTGCTCGCTGAAAACTGCCCCAAGGCCGAAATTTGGAATCTCATATTTGCCGACCGGTACGGCGTCCCGACAATCGTTCCTTCGTTACAGCCAGCCGCTGCATGGTTGGCACTCTGGCATCCGGATATCCGTGACGAAATCATCCGACGCGAGCCTCTTCTCCTGCTTCAGAAAGGAGCTCCTCGTTCCTTGCCGATCGAGACACGCCAACGGATCCTTTCACTATTTGCCGCTAAACATGCGGCAGGAGAAATATCCGACACCTATCTTGATTCACGCAATCTCGCCATGTTCGCTGACGAGCGGCTTTCGTCGTCGATCAGTCAAGCTTGGGAACTCAACGACCGGGACGAATTTCGCTTCATCCTGCTCCGCCTCATCCGCGATGGCACGATCAAGGGAACTATCGAGATCGTAAGAAATGTGGCTTGCGACACCGACGCGAGCGATTATCAGCGCACAGTTGCCATCCAGGCGCTGGTCGAATTGGACGACAAGCCGCGACTGCTGAAATTTGCAAAGGCATTCTTGGCGAACGCTGCCGACTTGTCAGCTTCTTTGGCTGCAAGAGCAGCTTCGGCATTGTATCCGAAGGCCATCTCCACAGATGATCTTCTCAACCTGATTGCAAGATCACATCAGCCAAATTCGAACTCAATCGAGGGTTTCGCCTACGAGGTCCACGCGCTGTACATCGCGGCTACAAGCAGAGCCGAAAAGGCTAAGCTCATCGCGGGCCTTGCGGACCTTTGTCTGTTGCCACCGTTTGTCCAACCCTACCATCGCATCTCCGAGCGTTTCGGATATCTGGCGAGCCTCTTGCGCCCCATTGCGAGAGCGGAAATTTTGGCCCTGAATGGCGAGCCGAGTGACGGCCTTGTGCGGCTCCTAATGGCAGTGGAGCGCGCGGACAGGCACTACCCGGCAGACGACGACGACAGCCTGCCTTTGCGCGACCAAGTGCAACGTCATCTCAGACTAAACCGGGCTCTCATGTGGGCTGATGTTGCGGAAAAGCGGGAACATGCTCCAAGTGACGAGCGCCCCATCATCCATAGCTGGCAGATATTTTTCACTCCGGGCGAAGTGTTGTGGCATCCGACGGGAGCCGATATCTCCTGGCTTACCGATGACGTCAGCAACAAGGAAAACATTGACGATCGGCGAATGGCCCTTAGCGCGCTCGTCTCGGCCTTGGCTATGGCAGATCGCCTGCAAAATGAACGCGATTGCTTGTATACGCTGGTCGACGGCGTTCCCGATCTCATCAGCGATCTCAATGCCTATTTCGCGCCTCGCCCTGACAACGATGAGCGGAGGCGATGGGATCATGACAGGGAAAAGCGGCGGCGAAAACAAGAAGCCAGGACGGCCGACGACAAGGCATCCTGGATTGAGTTTGCAGATTCCTTGCGTGCCGATCCCGCGATGTTGTCTCGATTCGACAATTTGGTTTCCTGGAAAGCAGGTGTCTTTAGGTTGAAGCATCTGACCTATTGGCTCCAACAACGGGCCAAAGCATATAATCATGTGGCACCACGCGAATGGCGACTTCTGGAAGAAGGGTTTGGCCGGTCGGTCGCAGAGGCCTATCGCGATGGAATGATGGCGCTTTGGCGGATTACCAAGCCGGAGAGGCCCGTTCGTAAACCTGGTGGGATGGTAACATCCAAATGGCTTCAGATTCTCGCTTTTGCCGGTATCGGCGTCGAAAGCCGGGAAACGGGCGATTGGCCCAATCAACTCAACGATGAAGCAATTGCCATCGCCACCCGCCACGCTATCTATTCTAATGAGCCCTATCCGGATTGGCTCGACGGCTTAGTACTGCGTGCGCCCGCTACTACGCTTCCGATCATAAAGCGTGAGCTCACATGGGAATGGGCGGCGACAGAACGCGGACACACGGACTTTTTCTATCACTACGGTTCCCCGGAAGTCGTTCTGACGCAACCTCTTCAACAGGCGCTGGTAAAGGTGATTGGCGCGCGGGAGGCCGGATCGTCGAATACGCTCGACAATGCCGTCGCCATCGTTCGCAAGCTTGAATTACCTCCTAAGCAGCGAGAGCGCTTATTCAAAAATATCCATCAACGTTTTAGCGAGCATGCTGCAAGCCACGCGGATCAATTCGCGCTACGCAATCTCGCCGTATTGTTTATGCTAGACGCCTCATCCGCCTTGAGTGTGCTTATTGATTGGGTCGGCAAGGAAAGACCAGAACCGGGCGTCACGCGGGTTGCGAACGTCATAGCCACTCTCTTCGATGGGCATCATCGATCGCTGGCCGTAGGTGCCTTAGCCGATTTACCGTTGAGCGGATTGGAGAAGCTTCTTTCTTTCACCTATAAGCATATCCGCCCGCAGGATGATTACGACCATGTTGGATCGTACTCGCCCGACACTCGGGATAACGCGCAGACCGCACGCAATACGATACTCTCCCAGTTGCTCGACCGGCCAGGCCCGGACGCCTATCGCAGCGTGCTTCGCCTCGCCGAAGAGCCTGAGTTTGTCGATCGAAGCGAAAGATATCGCGAGCTTGCGCATTCAAAGGCCGAGAAAGATTCGGAGTTTCCGGCGTGGACGAGCAGCGAGGTGCTCACTTTCGAGCGCCAGCACACCGCCCCCATCAAGACAGGAGCGGATTTACTGCTAGTGGTCATGAATGTGCTGGCGGATATCACCTTCCACCTAGCCAAGGGCGACGTGTCTTCACGACCGCTCTTGCAACGTGCACAAGATGAAAACGAAGCGCGAAACTGGATAGCAGAGCAGGTATTTTGGAGAGCCAAAGGTCGATTCCATGTCTACCGAGAGACCGAGGTCGCGAAGCGAGACCGGCCAGATATAGTTATAGCCTCGGCTAGCGCGCCATGCGAGGTCGCCATTGAGGTGAAGCATGGCGACAAGGGTTGGACGATAGCGAACTTGGAACACGCCCTTCGTTCGCAACTGGCTGAGGATTACCTAAGTGTCCGTTCCAAAAAGAGTTGAGTGATTTCAGCAGGTTGTGATTCCGTCGGATTTGCGAGATTCGATGGAGATCACGATGGCCTGGACTGAAATCACCCGTGCGCATTATG
>NZ_SCNN01000063.1 GCF_005503535.1 Mesorhizobium comanense
AATGCGCACGGGTGATTTCAGTCCAGGCCATCGTGATCTCCATCGAATCTCGCAAATCCGACGGAATCACAACCTGCTGAAATCACTCAACTCTTTTTGGAACGGACACTAAGATCCGGCCTCGACGCCGCCTTTTCCTTGCCTTGGATCATTCCAAGGACGATATGTTATCCTGGCTTTCTGAGGTGTCTTTATGGAGTTTCCCTTTTCGTCTTTTATGGCGTGTCCCTTTTTATCCTTAAGAGTATTGTTCCATTGATCCAATATGTAAATCCCGTCCTCGTCCTGACCTAGATATATGCCAGTATGACTCACTCTACCTTTACCTCCAGGGTAACCCTTTGGCCCGTAGTGGACCGCGCCTTGTCCGTCGCCCCAATCGCCATTGAAGGTAGCGATGGGAGTACCCGGCGCTATCGTCATATTTCCACGCACTTGCTCCCCTCTTTTCCATGCGGAAGCAAAACTCACCTTCCCTAGTTCCTTGGTAAGCGCTGCACACTCGCCATCACCGAAATTTTTCCCCAAAATGTCAGCATAAGGTCTCGCGTTCTCCTGAATGTCGCTTGGCAGCACCGAAATGTTTGTAGTGCTGCTCCCAACCCATCCTTCTGACAATGTTCGAGACTTCGGTAGCGCTAAATCGGCAGGGGTATCCGAACGCTTTGGCGACGGATCGATTTGTTCCTGGCGAACCTCCTGCGTCGGCTCGATGAGCGAGTTCGAATTGGCACCATCCAACGGTGCGGAGACCGCCTTGCCGTCAACGTACTCCGTGCCAGTCCGAAACCCCTCCACTCGCTGCATGGTGTCCATCATCTTCGACCGCTGTTGCTTAGTCAAAGAAGAAAGCGGAGTATCTTCGTCCACATCGAGAGCCGACGTTATTGTCTTTATATATTTGTCAGTATCGTTTTCCGTCCTCGGCGCGTAGATTTCCATCGCGCTGGAAATGGTTGCCTCGCGATACTTTTTTCCCTCAAATAGCAATCTCGACTTCGCTGCGCGGCCTGTCCCATAGTCGGGGAATACGGCAAATCTCCCATCGGAGCCGATGGCTCCCGCCGATCGGGCGAATGGACCATATTCTATATTTCCAGGATTGTTGTTACGCCAATTGCGGGCTCCTACACGACGAGTGACTCTGCCGTCAGGCCCAATGATCTCGGTCCATCCAGCACCACCACGCACCGTCCCGGTCAATCCGACCTTTGCCGGGTAGATGGCGGCTGCGGGATACTCAGGTACTTGCGACCCCCTGTCGGCAGCGGCTGGACCATCACCAGCCCCAAGGGTTTCGGATGATTGCACTGGCGCTGACGCCAGAGGTGAACCATTCTCGCCCTTAAGGGGCGTGCTTGAGGGCAACCCAAAGCGCTTGTCGAAGTCGGCCGGATCGAGCAGGGCAGGCGTCGGCGCTGGTGCCGGCCCTCCAAGCAATCCCGTTTTGGCGAATTGCTGCTTGACTGCCGCCTTGACGAGTGGATCCGCCGTTCCGGCAAGCAGGCCGTTGATCCCAGCCTGAACATCTTGTGGCGACGATCCGCCGATTTCTCGCAACACCGATTGCGGCACCGGCTGAACGTTCTCCACGCCGAGATAGCGCTGTGCGGCCAGGCTGAGGGCCAGCGCATTCTGGACAGCCACAGGGTCGCGCCAGCCCTGGTCGGCAGCCGCGCGCCAGGCCGCATTGACTTGCGGAAACGCCTTGCCTGCCTCGCCCGCCGGATCGTTCTTTCGGGCTTCCTCCAGTTGCCGCGCGGCCGCGACCGTTGCCTGGTAGCGTGACGGGCCGTCTGGCGAATGTCCCGCGCTCATCGCCGCGTCTAGAATCTGGTCGTTTATGCTCTGTTTCGGCATGGCCCGCATGTCGAAGGCCTGCTTGCCCGCCCTCACCTGCCGGTCCAGCGCCTCATATCGCCGGCCGCCTTCCTTGACGCCGAAAACGGCCGCGAAATCTTCTGGCCCCCGCGTCACGCCTGAATAGTTGCCGGTTTCCGCCAAAGCCTTCGGCGCGTTCTGGAAAGCAAGCGAAATGTCGGTGCCGGCCCCGATCAATCGGGACGCGTTCGCGGCACGCGCCTGCCGCAGGAGAGCATCGGCGGCCCCGGGCGACAGATCGGCAAGCAGGGCGGCGACCGGCTGGCCCACCTGCGGCTCGGCTCGTGCGGGCGCTTCTTTGTCAAGCGCCAGTTCTATCCTGTCATAGAGCGGCGCGAGCGCCTCGGACTGGTCCTTGGCGCCCGGCAAGTCGCCGGTGTCATCGACCTGGTCCTTGATGTCGTTCGGGAACATTGTTTTGCGAGGCTTGAGTTCCATTGGTCTTGTCCTCCATTTCAAGGCGGACGCGGGGTCGCGCGCCGCCATTTTCCTCTGCTGACCGAGCACGCACGCAACATTTCCAGCGCGCCACGAGGATTTCACGCGCGCTGCTCTTACATTCGCGTTCTTGCCGTGCTTTCGCGTCCATGCGCTTCGAGCTTTGCGCGCCGGGCGGCAGGCTCGACGGCGCCGAGCATCAGCGTGCGACGTGCAATTGGTTGCGGAAATCGAGACTCATCTCGCCTGCTCTCACATCGTCGCTTGCTATTCCGCCATCAGGTTGGCGAAATCAGTCGAATAGAATCACTGAAAAGACCAGCAACATATACAGGGACATTAATCCAGGAATGCTGAGCCCTGCAGCTCCAAAAAGAAAAAATACACGCTGAAGCGGCGTAATATTTTGCGATTTGACGCCTACAAACGCCAAGGACATCGCAGATGCGAAGCTCACAATCGAAAATAAAGTGATTAGAAAAAACAACATTCACAAAGCCCGCCTACATAGATGCCGAACCGTCACTCCCATGAAACGCTGATGTCCCAGCGCCAAAGAAAACAAGAGCACGCCGAAACGGTGTAAAATGTTGCGATCTGACGCCTTTGACCGCCAGCTAAATCGCAAGAAAAAGCCCGGAAATCCAATAGAAATACTACTACACGTAACATTTACCGATCTCGCCCGCGCCCATTTTGATAAATCAACTCCACGGAAAAAGCCAAATAATTCTATAAAAAACAAAATCCCAAATCACAATAAACCCAGGCAAGCTCATGATCGCAGAAACGTAAATGACATAAACACTCAGTGCCGGCTTCACATTGCTGAACAAAACACCTATAACAGCCAAAGCAACCGAAAATACAAATGAGACAGAACCAAGAGCATAAAATCCCATCGATTAAAGCCTCAAAACAAGCTTCGAATTGCGACCGAAGGCAACAATCAGGTATGGAGTTTGTCCCGATCGCCTCCCGTCTCGCGCGATCAGCGCTTCGACGCGTGTCCTTGCCGCGTTCTCGCGCCAGTCGGCCTCGGCCTTTTGACCGCCATTGGGGTCGAGGTTCACCCTAGCCAAGAAGCCGATACCGACGCTGACTCGTTGGCGAAGTTATAATTTCTAGGCACCCGAACCATCATTCCTGAAGCTTTGGGAAATCGAAATTCATTTCAGACATCGGCGGAGACAACTCATCTAGAACGCCCTTGTGTTCTTTTTCTATTACCTCAATTACCTCAAAATAAATTGAACCCATCAAATTTCCTATCAATTTCTTAATAATAATAAATTCTTCCATGCTCCTCTTATCTTTTCTTTCCTCAATAAACCTAATAAAATCCTTAGAATGAAGCAATAGCATCTTCACTATCGCTTCAGCATCCTCTCTGCGCAGATTACTTTCCATAAGTTCCTCTAAAACCCATAGCTCTGCATGCATCGAGCCATGCATTGGAAAAAGGGATCACCGTCATATGTACTGGTAGGCAGCGTAGCGTCGGTACAAAATTCGATGCACAAGTTCCGAGCGGCTGACTTGGATATACCAGCTACATTCATGGATGGATAGAGGTTCTTATTTTGTTCTTGACGAAGCGATCGAGAATCGATCGGCGCCTGCAAAAATGAGCCCGGTGATCCCGATCCAGAATGACTATCAGTTTTGGCGATAGCGACAGCGGCGTTTTGCCCCTCAGAGCCTGAATCAAAAAGAATGGTTTGATATCAAGCTCTTGCGAGCCTGCGTGTGAGCAGGCGAATGTGGGCGACGTATATCCAGGCTTCTGCAGAAGCGATGGATTTC
>NZ_SCNN01000064.1 GCF_005503535.1 Mesorhizobium comanense
TTGGCGCTCACCGTGACGGTGACCGCACGCTTGCCAATGTTGAAGGTCGAACTGTCGAAGGTGATGTCGTAATTCGAGTTGGCCGCGTTGGTCAGCGTGCCCTGGCCGATGGCATAGCCGCCGACATTTTCGCCGGCCGTGCGATCGAGTGCGCCGACCAGCGCAACACCCGTGCCGAGATCGGAGTAGGTATAGAGGTAGGAGGACGGATCGGCATCGCCGTAGGTCTTGCCCTGGTTGGCGCTCGCCGTGACGGTGACCGCCCGCTTGCCGATGGCGAAGGCGCTGCTCTCGAAGGTGATGTCGTAATTCGCATTGGCAGCGTTGGTCAGCGTGCCCTGGCCGATGGCATAGCTGCCGACATTTTCGCCGGCCGTGCGATCGAGTGCGCCGACCAGCGCAACACCCGTGCCGAGATCGGAGTAGGTATACAGGTAGCTCGACGGATCGGCGTTGCCGTATGTCTTGCCCTGGCCGGAATTGGCCGTGACCGTCACCGCGCGCCTGGCGATGGTGAAATCAGCGCCGTTGAAAGAAACGATGTAGTTGGGGTTGGACACGTCGAGCGTGCCTTGGCCGATGGCGTAGGTGCCGGCATTCTCGCCCGCCACGCGATCAAGGCTGCCCGTCAGCGTCAAGCCGCCGAGATTGGAGACGGAGTAGGTATAGGTGGCAGGATCGCTGTCGCCGTAGACCTTGCCTTGTCCCTGATCGACGGTGACGGTGATGGCCCGTTTGCCGATCGTGAAATCGGCGCCAACATAGGTGATGTCGTAATTTGTGTTGTTGGCGTCAGTCAGCGTGCCCCGGCCAATAGCGTAGGCGCCGGCGTTCTCGCCGGCGTCTCGGGTGAGCGAGCCTGCCAGAGCGATGCCATTGCCGAGATCCGAAACCGTATAGGTGTAGAGAGCCGGATCGCCATCGCCATAAGTCTTGTGCTGGTTGGGATCGACCGTGACGGTTATCGCCCGTTTGGTGACGCTGAGCAGTCCCGTACTGTTGAAGGCGAAGGCATAGCCGTTCGTGGAGCTCAGGCTGCCGGCGCCGACGGTGATCGCATAAGGCCCGCCGCCAACCTGCTCGTCGGCGGGCAACGTGGCGGAGGACAGTGACGGCGCGCCGGTGAATGTGTTGGCCGCGCTGTCGCCGAGATAGGCATTGGCGGCGCCCGTCTGATAGCCTGATACCGTGTAGGCGAGCGCCGGAACCGTCGTGTCGCCATAGGTCTTGGTGGTGTTGGTCGAGGTGAAGGTCAGCGTCGGCTGGTAGGCGAAGACATAGCGGTTGCCGCTCGCGCTCACCGGCCCGCCGGCCGTCGTGTTCCAGACCGCCGTATTGCCGCTGTTGAGATTGCCGAATGTGTTGCCAGTGGGCGCCGCCGCGTAGACCAGCCAGCGGCCGCTGGTGGCGGTCACGGCGTCGCTGCCGCGGCTGTTGATGAACTTGCCGCCGGCGGCAAGAACGGGACTGGCGCCGCTGACCTTGGCGCCGGCGGCGATCGTAAGATCGCCCGTGGTCTGCAGATTGACCTGCCCAGTGGCCGTGGCGCCGGCCGTGGACACGCCACGGGCGCTGCCGACACTGCCGATGACCAGCCCGCCCAGATCGGTAAGGGCTACCGACCCGACATTGCCGGCGATCGTGCCGATCTGGTTGCCGGCGTTGGTCAGGTTGAAGCCGCCCGTGCCGCCGAGCCAAAGCGAGCCCGCCGCCACGCTGCTGGTCTGCGTCACCGTGCCGTTCGACGACAAGGCCAGCGTGCCGCTGCCGATCGATATTGCCTGGTCGAGCGCGAAGGTGGTTGCCGCAGTCTCGATCTGCCAGTTGGCGAAGGTCAGGCTGCCGACATAGGTCGAGCCAACGGTCGTCGCGGCGAGGCTTTGCAGCGCCGAAAGAGACGTGATCGAGCTGTCCGCCTCGTCGAGACGCCAGTCGCCGTAGACGTTGAGGTTCGCGACATTGCTACCGGCAGCAACACCGGTGCGGAACGTCACGCCGTTCTTGGCTCCCGAGCTGTTGCTCGGATCGGCATCGCGGACGGTGTAGGCAAGAACGCTGTCGTTGATCCAGCCGGTCGGCACGGCGATGTAATAATAGCCGTTGACGCCGGTTGTGACAGTGCCGATGTCGACGCCGTTCGAGACGCCGGTGACAAAACCCGGATTCTTCACATAGTATGGCTGTCTCGTGCCGGACGAGAGCGGCGTAACGCCATTGTCCTTGTAGGCGACGCCGGAAATCGCCTGCACGCCATTCGGATAGAAACTGTTCAGGTAGGGGTAAAGACCGCCGGTCCCGCCACCGAATGCCGCGCTGAGGGCCGTGGCGCCGCCGCCCTGCAACTGCGCCGTGGTCAGGCCCGTACTGGTGACACCTGGCGTGCCGCCGCTGCCGACGCCCGTGGTCGTTCCCGAGGTGGTGCTGTCGAAATAGACATTCGTGACCGTGCCCCAGGAAAAGCCGACGCTGCCGCCAATGCCGGTGGCGCCCATCGTTCCGTTCACTGCGCCGGTCGAATAACCGTCACTGAGTGACCCCAGGTTCAGTCCGACCAGCCCTCCGACCCTGTCACCGCCGAGAACCGAACCGCTGGCATACACCTGGCTTATCGTGCCGCTGTTGGTGCCGGCAATGCCGCCGACCCCGCTCGCGTCGCGCGATTGCACCGCCACGGTCGAGAAAGACCGGGTGATCGTGCCATAGTTCGTCCCGACCAGGCCCCCGGAGCCGCTGACGCCCTGGAGATATCCGCTTGCCCAGACGCCAGAGATGGTACCCCTGTTCACCCCGGCTATGGCGCCCGTGTCGAAGGAACCGCTGGTATAGCTGTCGACGAGGCCGACATTGCGCACCACGCCGGCCCCGCCGACATAGCCGAACAGACCGACATAGTTCGCCGGAATCTGCCGCACCCAGATCTGGTTGATGATGTGGCCGAGCCCGTCGAAGGTTCCGTTGAAGCCGTTGCCGCCGTTCTGGATGTTGGTATTGCCGTCGGTGCCGAGAGCCGTGAACCCGAGCAGGCCGTTCCAGGAATAGGTTGAGCTGGCCTCGATGTCGTTGGCGAGCGCGTAGCGGCCGTTCAGATTACTGTTGATCGCCTGCAACTGGTTGATGTCGTAAATCAGCGTATAGTTCTGTCCGTTGATCGACAGAGCCTGCGCCCCTTGCGCGCCGGTGAAATTCAACTTCGCGCCGAGCGCGTAAGTGATCGTGCCGCCGGTGCCACCATTGTTGGTGATCAGCGACAGGCCGCCGATGCCGCCGATCGTGGCGCCGGCGTTGAAGACGATCGAATGATAGGCGCTGAGCGTCAGCGTGGTGTCGTTCCAGCTGATCGGCGCAGCAATGGTGATGTCACCGGCCTGCGAACCGCCGCTGCCCGTCGAGATCGTCACATTGCCCATCGCCAGCTGGTTCTGCAGCGTGGTGACGCTGATCACGCTGTCATTGGCGCTGGCGGTGACCCCGCTGGTATCGGCCCCGTTCGAGATGATCACGTTATAGGGGTCCAGCAGAAGATCGCCGGTATAGCCGAAGCGCGCCCTGAGATCGGCCGAGCCCGTGAAGTCCAGCCGCTGCTTGCCAGACACTTCGGTGAAGCCGCCATTGCCGCCTTCGTCGCCGCCGCGCGCCGAAATCTTGCCGGCGAACGTCGTCACATTGTCGGACCAGACGATGACGGTGCCGCCATCGCCATTGCCAGTGGCGCTTGCATCGATCGTGGTGGCAGCGTCGATCTGCGTCGTCTCGGCCCGCTGCAACGTGCCAGAGCCCTGCTTGTCGCCGCCAATCTTGATGGTCCCGCCGCCATCCTTACCCGAGGCGTCGACCTTGGCGGCCTTCAATTTCAGCTTGCGGCCGGTCACCGTGATCTTGCCGCCCTTGCCGCCGCTCGCCGCCGAAGCGTCGAGCCTGCCCGAAACTTCGACCTCGCCCTGATCGCCGCCGAGCACGATCGAGCCCGACTGGCCCGACACCGTGCGCGCCTCGATGACGCCGGACATGTTGACCGCCTGGCGCGCCGCATCGCGCACCGCCGCCGCCTTCAGCTCGACCGTCCCGCCATCGGCACTGATCGTGCCGGAATT
>NZ_SCNN01000065.1 GCF_005503535.1 Mesorhizobium comanense
TGTTTCGGACCGCCGAGGGTGAAAAACTGGCCTATCGAACCTACATTCAGACTGTGCGTCAGAAAAATAATGTCACATTGACGACGCTGCAGATCATGGCAAACGGCTTGCAAGTGTCTTTTGCAGGACTGCTCGCCGGCGGTAAGAAAGTTCCGGAATGGGCGCATCGGTTGGACGACAATGCGATCCGCAAGCGGCTGGCGCACATCATCGATTTTGAGCGGCAAAGGCGTAATTTGCACCGCTATGAGATGGCCGAACTCATCGGCGTGGCGGAGGCGACCTTCACGAAACTGGAACGGGCGAGCGGCAACGTCAGCGTGGACACGATTGCCGCGATCGCCAAGGCGTTGAAACTTGATCCAGCGACCTTCCTCTTTTCCGAAAAAATCCCGCCAGCAGCTGATCTACCTGTTTCCGATCAGCCGGGGAGGTAGGCTTCCATCGAGAGCCGATCGAGCATAGACCCAGCGAACATCAATCGCACTGATGGCAATTTCACATGGAGCCCATAAAGCCCAGCTCAGTCAGCCCTTCGCATGCGGGACGTGGTTAGACTGCTCGTCGATAGGTCCAGAGCTGTGCCGGCGGTATGTTGCGGACGACGAGTCATGGTGGGAAACCACGTAGCGGTCGGGCATCCTTATCACCGGTGACAGAGGTCCATAGGTGACCTGAATCACCGGCCGCGCGGCAGGAATGCGGGCAAGCAGATCCTCAATCAGGGCAACGCGCCGTTCCATAGACCGGTTGGAACGATTGGATAACTGACGGACGGCTTACCGACGCCGATTATTGACCCGCCAGAGCGAAACTGCTCGACAACGCGGGATTCTGCTATTGATGATAATGCACATTTGCATTATCTAATCGTATCGATGAATTGGAGCTGCAAGATGACGACATTGACGGTGACGGCACGGGGACAGGTGACCTTCCGCAAGGACGTTCTGCAGCATCTGGGAATCAGACCGGGCGAGAAGATCGAACTTGATCTGCTCCCCGACGGCCGGGCGGAATTGAAGGCGGCGCGGGCGAAGGGATCATTCAGGGAGCTCTACGGTTTTCTCAAGGGCAAGACGAATGGCCGCGTGTTGAGCATTGAAGAGATCAACGAGGCGATTGCGGAAGCGGGCACTGCAGCTGGATCGAGCAAGGAATGAAAGTCACGGCCGACACCAACGTTCTGCTGCGTGCCTATGTCGCCGACGATGAACGACAAGCGGAAGCAGCCGTCGATCTTCTGGCGAAGGCAGACATCGTGGCCGTCAGCCTTCAGGCCTTGTGCGAGTTCGCATGGGTTTTGGCCCGACAATATCAAACCGCACGCGTAGATATAGTGGCGGCAATCAGGGCCTTGTCAAACACCGCGAATGTCGTCGTCAACCGGCCAGCTGTCGAGGCAGGGCTTGCAGTGCTTGAGGCCGGCGGTGATTTTGCGGACGGCGTGATTGCCTTCGACGGCGACTGGCTGGGCGGGGAGACATTCGTCTCCTTCGACCGCAAGGCAGTTAAACTTCTGTCTGCGCAAGGACATCCTGTTCGACTTCTTTCGTAGCCGTCTTCAGGGTTGTCGCATGACCGAAGTTAACCATTGCGCGCCGATGGTCGCGCGCCGCCATCGGGCTGCGCAAGCCGAACGCCTGGGCCGCCTCCATTTTGCGCAATGAACTCGACGCCTGCCTTCTCAAAGGCCGAGCGGATTGCCGCAACTGTTTTTGCCTTGAGGCGGTCACCTTTTTCGAGACGAGTGATCGTTTGCGTTGCGACCTGCGCCACTTCGGCCAGTTCCCGCACACCCCACCCAAGAGCTACCCGTGCCATCTTGCATTGCATCGCGCTAATTTCATCACTGTGTGATGATTCTTCTTGCCCACTCACATCCCGACCTATACTCTGCCAACCTGCAAAACGGCCGGACGACGTGGTGACTCACATCGCCCAGCCTAACCACAACCCAGGCTATAGGGAGCTCGGATCATGGGTGATTCCGACAATACACGAGTTCGTCCTTCGGTCACGCGCAGGATGTTGTTGACGGGTGCAGGAGCGGCCGCGGCCGCGGTGCAATTTCAGCAAAGCGCGTCGGCGGACGGAGCGCTCGCAGGCAACACTGCCTTCGATCCAGCACTGGCGCTGTGGCAAGAATGGCAGTCCGCATACACACGAACCGTCGCGCTCTGCCGCAAGCAGCAGCATCTTGAGAGCAGACTGGTCGACGCCATCGGCTTCCCGAAAGCGGAAGTCGAATTGCCCGACGAGAATGTAACCGTCACCGTCTCCTGGCCGGGTGATATTGAAGACCTGTTCAGGGACATTCCAAGCCTTGCAGACCTGCGCGCTCGGGCGGAGGCGGATTTAGCTGCCCACCAGGCGCGTTGGGATGCGGAGGACCGGCGCATCGGCTATTCTGCCGCCAAGCGGGAGGAACTTGCCGCCGCCGACCGAGAGCAAGAGCTGGTGGAGACCCTGATGGCGGCGCCTGCCACGACACTCGCCGGCGTGGCCGCCAAGCTGGATGCGGTCCTGCGCGAGGGCGAAAGCGCCGAAGACTGTACAGAGTTCCCCTGGCCTCAGCTGCGTACCGCGCTCGGCGATCTGACGCGCATGGGCGAGGCGCTGCAGCCGGGCGCGTTCATGCCAGGCAGCGAGCACGCTGAGCCATATCCGCGAAATCGCCGGGAGGACGTCTGCATGTCGGTAATGATGTACCAGTGCGGAGATCGGGTGATATGAAAAGCCCATCGATGGCAACGCCGGTTCAGCGTGTCGCCGCGCGCGAAGCAAGAGCCGGCTCCCGCAGAACGCGCAATTCGGCTCTAGATCGAGGGGAACTAACACCTAGCCGCCCCACGAGTGTTCATTTGTTCGCCCATACTTGCGAAACGATTGCCAAAAACTGGCTGCGGCGGAGGCCACCGGAATTCTGACTACTACGGTTGTACCGACGCCGGGAGCGCTGTTGATGGTGAGCTTTCCTCGTAGCGTCGAAACCATCTGCGAACATGCGGTCAGGCCAAGCCCAGTATGGCTCCCGGCTCGCGTTGAAAAGAAAGGGTTGGTTGCTTTTGCAGCGATCGAGGGCGGCATTCCTGAGCCCTTGTCGACCACTTCAAGCACTAGGTAGGTGCGCGGCAGGAATGGGTGTCGCTTGGCTGTCGCGGAGACAAGAACTCTGGCCTCTTTGATGCCAGACGAAGCGGCCAGAGCGTTCTCGATCAGCTCGTTCACCACCAACCCGAATGGCGCCGAGGGCACGGGGTGTCGACGCGCTTTGGAACCGATCCTGACTTGCACCAAACCGCTGCGCTCTGCCTTTATATCTTCTAGCAGTCGGCCGAGCGGCACACTGCTTGATTCTTGTGGCGCATAGACGATTTGGAGGTAAGCGTCCGGTGAATCTGCCTTTGAGATTTCCCGCGAACACCTGAAGTTACGTCACTAATTCCGTCATTAGAGACGTCATCAGGGATGAACTATGGGCCGCATGGAGATT
>NZ_SCNN01000066.1 GCF_005503535.1 Mesorhizobium comanense
GAATATGTTGCGTAGACGGTTATGTTGCGGCGACGTGATCGTAGCTTGGCTGATCAGCTAAAGTTCACCCAGCGCCGCAACCTAATTTTCTGGCTAAAGGGCGTTCAGGAAAGCCATCAAATTCTTGTCCTCTCGCCAAGGGCGATGTGTTGGTACGCCGCCAATATCGCAGAGTGCCAAGGCCTTTGCTTTCAGCTTGAGATCGATCTCGGCGTATATATTGGTCGTGTTGATCGAGACGTGGCCAAGCCAGGCGCGGACGGTGTTTATATCGACGCCAGCGTGAACCAGATGACAAGCGGTCGTGTGCCTGATCACATGGGGAGTAACCTTTCGTTCCGGCAACCCGGTTACTTGGGCTGCGCACCGCTCCACCAGCCAGTAGACGCCAAAGCGCGTGAATGGTTGTCGGAGCCTACTTAGGAAGACGATGTCATCCGCAGCTCGTCCGGTAGCTACTGCAGCCAATGCGCGCTTGGTTTCCGGCCATAGGGGGCACTGGCGGACCTTGCCGCCCTTTCCACGAAGGGTGACGAGCGCATGGTCATGAACCGATCGATCGATCTGAAGATCACGGACCTTCATTTGTATTGCCTCGGAAACACGGGCTCCGGTGTTGTAGAGGAAGAGTAGCAGGGCATGCTCCGTCTGGCCCTGACGAGTCTTTCGGTCGGGAACTCTGAGCAATGCATCCATTTCCGCTTGGGTGAGCCACCCTACCGGTTGCGCCGTTGCTTTCTTCGACACAATCGCCCGGATATGACCACACCATTCAACATGCGCTGGATCTCGACTGGCGACGAAGCGGGCAAAGGACCGGACAGCGGCTAGGCGCTGATTGCGTGTCTGCGGTGAGCAACCACGATAATCTTCGAGGTGGGCGAGGAATTCCAGCACGTGCTTGGATGTCAGATCGGTTACCGCCAAGCGATCAACCGGCTTACGCAACTTCCGGCTGACAAAGGGTAGCAACAGCCGGAACGTATCTCGATAGCTCGCCTGGGTGTTTCGAGCGAGGTTGCGCTCGGTGACGATGTACTCGCAGAGAAAGCGGCGAAGCCAAGGTCCTAACGATGTAAGATCACGCATTGCCGCCTCCCATCGCATAGCCTGCGAAGAGGGATGATGCCTGCTGCAGCAACTCTGGTGTCATTGGTAGATAGACCTTCGTGCCCTCCAGGTCGGTATGGCCGAGATAAGTGGAGAGCACGGGCAACAGCCGCTGGACATCTTCTCCTCGACGATACCAGTCGGTAAGCCGATGCACGGCGAAGGTGTGGCGCAGATCATGGAGGCGTGGTTTGCGCATCGCAGTGCTTCTGCCATCAATGCCGACCGAAAGGCGCAATTGATCAAACGCCGCCTGGACGGTGCTGGGGGCAAGAGGAGCTCCCGCCCTGGTTGTCAGGAAGAACGCGCTTCTCCTCTGTTCGATGGAGAACGTCGTCCGGATCGACGTGTACTTCTTCAGGATGCGGCGTAAATCTGGACCGATCGGGACGAGCCGGCTCTTGTAGGATTTGGCGTCCCGTATAGTCAAAATGCCCTGCGCCAAATCTACATCTGACGTCGCCAGCCGTGATGCCTCGCCAAGGCGCAAACCCGCTCCGTAGAGCAGGAAGAGCAATGTGCGGAATGTCACGGCATCCAGGTGTCCCCTCCTACGCTTGGTCAACTTCATGGTTCTGGGATCGAAAAGCCGCTTCAGTTCTTCGCGAGAATAGATGTGCGGCAGAGCGGACTTAGGCGGTCGCGGTTCGTCATCGGGCAATGGCGAGCTGCTGGCATGGCCGCGGCTGATTGCATAGCGGTAGAAGCCGTTGAGCGTGCAGTACTTGTTCTGGCGGTGGCGCGTCAGTAGGCCCCTGCCTGCCAGAAATGCGAGAACCTGAACTCGGCTGACGGCATCACAAGGAGCGTTCCCGTCAACGCTTTTGAGGAAAAGACGCAGCAGCCGGCCCCCGGTTATGAATTTTGCACCATGCGCCCGCCGCCATGTAATGTATCGTTCGACCACGTCGCGGAGCATCATGCGAGTTCCCCCAAGTTGAAGTTGCCGACCTCGCGAAGGGAATTGAGGTCAATCTTGGCGTAGATGGCAGTGCTGGTTGCATTGCGATGACCCAGAAAATCTCCGATCACCTTCATAGCGAGGCCCTGATCCAAAAGATGTTGTGCAGCGGCGTGCCGCAACGCATGTGTCCCCCGGTGACCCGAGGAAATGCCAACGCAGCTGAGGCGATGTTTAACGATGGAACCGAGCGAACCTCGCCGGATCGGCCGAACTGGCGCAACCAGGGTGAAAAATAGAGATCTTCCAAATCCCGAGGGCCGTACGTCTCGAATGTATCGAATAACGGCTTGGCCCACGCTCTGTGAAAGCGGATAGAACTGCGTACGGCCTGTTTTTGGGCGATGGACCCGCAGCAGTTCGTTGTCCCAGTCAAAATCGTCGAGTTGGAGTTGAGCGACCTCGCCGGCTCGTAGACCATAAGCGATGAGCAGCATCAGTATTGCACGGTCCCGCTTGTCAGATCGGCCATTGCCTTCTGTCGTGGCCAGCAAACGGATCACGTCTTGCCGCTTTAGACCCCTGGGGATTGTCTCGTTGGGCGTAAATCGGTGTGGCAGGATGCCAGCCCACAGCGCTCGCGGACACAGATCGTTGTCTCCGCCAAAGCGAAAGAAGACACGCAAACTTCGCGCCACGGCATGGATCGTCATGCGGCTGCAGGTGGCGCATACCTCCGGGGAAGCGAAGTAGTTATCGATATCGGTGCTACTCAACTCACGGAAGAGAACACCGGTTGTGGCAAGCCACCTGAGAAAATTATCGGCTAATCTGCGGTGACGTTCGATTGTCGACCCTGCCAGCCCTCGGACCGAACCTAGCCAAACAGCATAGTCGTCTACGGCATACCCGTAGGGATGGCGAATTTTACGATGTTCATCAAACCAGCCGAGAAATGCTAGCCATTGGGTTGCGCAGAAAATGAATCGCTGTCGCGACTTTGGCGATGCAGCTCGCTTCCATCTGCGGCCGCCTGGTTGCGACCATGCCGCCGCCGCTGCCTTGATCCGCTCTAAGCTGACCTTATCACCGGGAACAAGGTCCAAAAGCCGAACAACATTCAGCAGATCATTGACTCGTATGAGAAGTGTGCGCCGGCTCGTACCCATTTGTTTGAGATGCCGGAGATAGCTAACCCGCTCTTCTGCGAAGGGCGCCGAACGGTGCTTTGACGCAGTTCGCTCAAGCAGGAAGAGTTCATCGAACATTTGTACGTCTCCTTGATGTTGGAGACGCAACCATGCAGGCAGGGCGCACCGATGAAAATTATGTTGCCTATATGCGACCCGAAAAGGCGATTGAACTGATCTATAGGCTTGGCCGCAACATAACCGTCTATGCAACATATTCGAAC
>NZ_SCNN01000067.1 GCF_005503535.1 Mesorhizobium comanense
GGTAAGCGTCCGGTGAATCTGCCTTTGAGATTTCCCGCGAACACCTGAAGTTACGTCACTAATTCCGTCATTAGAGACGTCATCAGGGATGAACTATGGGCCGCATGGAGATTTTGACGGGCGTCGAGCGTCGACGCGACTGGTCCGACGACGAGAAGCTTTCGATACTGCAGGAGGCTGCCGAGCCGAATGCCAGCATTGCCGACGTCGCGCGGCGGCACGATGTCAAACCCCAGCAGATTTATGCCTGGCGGCGCAAGTTCGCGGCCGAACAGTCGGAGCCGGTGGTCTCCTTTCTGCCGGTCGCATTGATTGCCACGGAGACGAGCAACGAAGCGGAGCGACCCGCCTCCGTCGACAAGCCTGCGGCAAAGCGGTCGGCACGCCCCATGCGGATCGAGATCGGTTGCAAGGGCGGCCGCGTCTTGAAGGTCGAGGCCAACATTGCGGCTGACGTCCTGAAAGCACTGATCCGCTCGGTTGAAGACGCATGATCGCGCCCGGCGCAAATGTACGCGTCTATCTCGCCTGCGGTGTGACGGACATGCGCAAGGGGATCGATGGCCTGATGGCGCTGGTGCAGTCGTCACTTCGCCAGAGGCCCGCGTCGGGTTCGGTCTTCGCGTTCCGAGGCCGTCGTGGTGATCGTATCAAGCTACTGTTCTGGGATGGTCAGGGTTTCTGCCTCTATTACAAGGTCCTGGAGAAGGGCCGCTTTCCCTGGCCGTCCGCGACCGATGGCACGGCCCGGCTGACGGCGGCGCAGTTGTCGATGCTGTGGGAAGGTATAGACTGGCGGCGTCCTTCCTGGACCTCTGCGCCGACACGGGTCGCGTAAGACAGATGCGAATCTTTACAGATAGATAAGTGGCAATCTGACGCCAAATCAGCTACAGTTTTGGCATGGAAACGAGCCCTTCGATCCTGCCGGATGACGTCGATGCGTTGCGAGCCATTATCGCTGCGCAGGCCGATCAACTGGCAGAACAGGCTCGAAAGCTTCAATCCCGCGACACCCTGATCGACAAACTGAAGGCGCAGCTTGCGGTTCTCAAGCGGGCACGGTTCGGCTCGTCCTCCGAAAAGATGGACCGCGCCATCGAACAGCTCGAACTGGCGTTGGAAGATATCGAGGCGGCCGAGGCGGAAGCCATGGCCCCAGCATTGTCGTCGACTGCCGGTCCGGCAAAGGCCAAGCCGAGCCGCCAGCCATTGCCCGATCATCTGCCACGCCATGACGTGACGCACCAGGCAACTTGCGCATGCCCGGTCTGTGGCGGCTCCGACTTCATCCGTGCAGGCGAAAGCGTCAGCGAAGTTCTCGACTATGTCCCGGCCTCATTCCGTGTCGTGCGCCATGTCCAGCCCCGCTTCACCTGCAAGGGCTGCGATACGCAGATTAAGGCCGACATGCCGTCGTTGCCCATTGAACGCGGCAAGCCGGGACCGGGGCTGGTTGCCCATGTGCTGATCGCCAAATATTGCGATCACCTGCCTCTTTATCGCCAATCCGAGATTTATGCGCGGGAAGGCGTCGATCTGTCCCGCTCGACCATGGCCGACTGGATCGGCAAGGCTAGCACATTGCTGGAGCCGTTGCTGGCGAAGCTTCGAGACCATGTGTTCGCTGGCCATCGACTTCACGGTGACGACACGCCCGTTCCAGTTCTGGAGCCAGGCAAGGGCAAGACTAGGACCGGGCGGTTGTGGACCTATGTTCGCGACGGTCGTCCCTATGGTGACACGATCCCACCTGCAGTCTGCTACTTCTTCAGCCCGGATCGTAGAGGACTGCATCCCCGGCAGCATCTCGCTACCTTCTCCGGCGTGCTGCATGCCGACGGTTATGCTGGCTTCCGTGATCTCTACGAGCCACACAAGCCAGGCGGCCCACCGACCATCCTGGAAGCCGCCTGCTGGGCGCATGCAAGACGCAAGTTCTTCGATCTGACGACTTCAGGAAAAGCGCCGATTGCGGAGGAAGCGCTCCGTCGGATTGGCGAACTCTACGAGATCGAGAAGACTATTCGTGGGGAGCCGCCAAACGTGCGGAAAGCTGTGCGGCAGGAAAGAGCCAAGTCTAAGGTCGAAGCCCTGCGATTATGGCTGGACGACAACCTCAAGCGCCTGCCGCAAAAATCCGGGACGGCGGAAGCGAGCCGATATGCGCTTTCCCGTTGGAAATCGCTCTGCCGTTTCCTCGATGACGGCAGTATCGAGATCGACAATAATGCTGCCGAACGGGCAATCCGGCCGATTGCGCTCGGCCGCAAAAACTGGCTGTTCGCTGGCTCGGACAAAGGCGGCGAACGTGCTGCCGCGATCCTGTCGCTGATTGAGACTGCAAAGCTCAACGGCCTCGACCCGGAAGCCTACCTGCGTGCTGTTCTATCCCGGATTGCGGACCATCCGATCAACCGAATCGATGAACTCTTGCCTTGGAATACAGAGATTGCCGTGACGTCGGACTTTCCGACGCAAGGCAAGGTGCACATCGCTTTTGCCTGACGCCGCAAATTATTCTTATGTCCAAGCTCAACATTCCGAATCTTGGCTGTAAAATTGAATTGAGAGAGCAGGAGATATGAGATGCAAGCCGAGACCTTCTACTTTGATGACGCGAGCAGCGTTGACTTCGACAAAACCACCGCTATCGAGGTCATCGCAGATATTGCTTATGTGAACTCGGATTTTTTTGCCCGGGACCTGGCTGTACAAGATGACCCCAGAGGACCGACCGGCGAAGGGGCTGCGCTACTTGTGCCGCACGCCGGACTTCGCACCATCAGGCTTGCCAAAGGTGGAGAAAAATTGTCCCGGGCCGACATCGGTGCTTGGGATGACCTAGTGAACAATCATCTACTTCCTTTCCTCGACCGACAGATAGCCGATCTCGAAGCAGAGAAGAGCGCCACGCCCGAGTTCGAACAGCCCTACGCGCTGCTTGCGGCGAGCATTCGGTCAAAGCGTGAAGCGACCGCGCGGCAGCACAAGGCATTCATGAGTGGCTTCGACATCGCTTCGAAATCCAGACAACGCTGACAGGAGCCTTTGACGGAGATCGATATGAAGCTGACGAATGCGCAACGAAGGCTCCTTGACCGTGTTAAGGCCGACGGCGGAGCTATCCGTCAAGTTGACATGACGGCCTACGAGAACCGCTCAGCCCATGCCCTCCGAGAGCGGGGCCTTCTCGAACTGGATGGGGCGATCACGTCCAACATCTACGGCGGATCGACATACAATCATTTTACGTGGGTGTTGCCAGAGGACTCTGCCGAGAACATCGCATCCAAGTGAAAGTAGAAATGGTCCCTCACCGGACGCTTAC
>NZ_SCNN01000068.1 GCF_005503535.1 Mesorhizobium comanense
GGGGTCGGAACAAGAACCGTTCCCGCAGACACGCTAAGGTCGAACGAAGCGCGAACACGCGCATAGATCTGTAGATGACGCCACCGGGCTGGTTGAAAGTTTCCGGCCGATGGCCAACCACTACCCCTTGGAATTTAGTGTGCCGAGGGAGAAGGCGAGTGGGTAGAAGACGGCTTGTCAGTCCAAAGGAAGCGGCGATACTGCTGGGCATAGCGACAGGCGAGGATAGTCTGATCCGTCACTTTACTCTGGGCCCGGCAGATAGATTGGAATGCGAACTCCGCCGGCGACCACAGAACAAGCTGGGCTTCGCCGTTCAACTCTGCACGATGCGACAAACAGGGCGGCTCTTGTGGGACAACGAGCAGCCACCTGCGGCTGTGATCAACTATCTTGCGGATCAGCTCGGTATCGACGCGCGCCTCTACGTCTTCTATGCGCATCGAGTACAGACGCGTTTCGATCACAGCCGATCGTTGATGGCTTACCTCGGTCTCCGGACTGCATCTAGAGACGATCGCCGCGCCGCACTTGTGGCTGCAATCGATGCGGCGGCCAACGGCGATCACGGGTTGCCGATCGCGACAGCAGTCATTGCCGAGTTCCGGAAACGAAACGCACTCCTGCCTTCGCTGCATTCCATCGAGAAGATCGGTCTCGGCGGTCGCGCGATAGCTCGCCGACGGGCTGAGAAAGAACTTATCGAGGGTATCTCGCCTGATCGGCTTGCGTCATTGGACAGGCTGTTGGAGGTTGACCCGGCCCTCGGCCAGACGCGCTTTCATTGGCTGCGCTCGGCGCCAGAAGCGCCAGGTGCGTCAAACCTAGTCGGGCTGACAGAACGCATTGCCTTCCTGCGCAACTTGGAAATCGACGCGAAATTGCAGGTGCGCATACCATCTGGACGATGGGATCAGATGATCCGTGAGGGCAACGCCACACCGGCATGGCTGGCCAACGATTTCAATGCGAGTCGCCGGCACGCTCTGATCGTGGCGCAGGTCATCAAGCTTGGCCAGAAGCTAACTGACGATGCTGTTGCGATGTTCATTAAACTGATGGGTCGACAATTCTCCCAGGCCAATAACCGCAAGAAACAGCGACACATGGACTGCAGGTCGGATACCTCCAAGGCGCTGCGCATGTTCCTCGACACGATTACCGCCCTGCAGTCTGCGAACAACTATGGCCGGAACGCATTGGAGGTTCTCGATCAGGAAGTCGGGTGGCACCGGTTGCTGCGGATGAAGCCTGAGCTTGAGTCGATGGTCGAGGACAACGAGGCGTCGCCTTTGGCCTTGGCGGCCGAGCAATATGCGACCGTCAACAAATATGCCGGTGCGTTCCTACAGGCGTTCTCGTTCCAATCCGCGCGGCGACACGATCCACTCCTTTCGGCGATTTCGCTGCTGAAACGCCTGCATGCCGAGAGCCGTCGGACACTCCCGGATCGCGTCCCGGTCACCCACCTCAGCCAAGCTGATCGTCGGCTCATCTTCGAACAAGGAAAGCCTGATCGCCGTCTCTACGAGATTGCGACGCTCGCGGCCTTGCGAGACCGGCTTCGATCTGCAGACATTTGGGTCGACGGCAGCCGATCCTTCCGGCCGATCGACGAGCATCTAATGCCGCGGTCAACATTCACCACCATGAAGGATGAGGATCGACTCGGACTTGGTGTCCAAGGAGACGGCGCGGCCTGGCTCGCGGAGGCTCGCCAGATGCTCGACTTCAACCTGAAGCGCCTGGCGCACAGAGCACGGTCCGGAAAGCTCGAAGGTGTTCGTCTTGAAGCCGGAACGTTGATCGTGACACCAACGGCTGGCGAGGTTCCGGCGGCGGCCGAGGAACTGAATGCCGAGATCAGCGATATGTATCCGATGGTTGAGGTGCCGGACCTCTTGAGGGAAGTGCACGATTGGACTGGCTTCGCCGATCACTTCACGCATGTCCGCACGGGTGACTCTCCGAGGGACGTCTCGGCCATGCTGGCCGGGGTGCTGGCCGATGCGACCAACCTCGGTCCGAAGCGAATGGCGAGCGCGTCCAAAGGAATCAGCGCTCACCAGATCGGCTGGATGCGCACCTTCCACGCTCGGTCGGAGACCTATCGCGCGGCGCAAGCATGTATCACCGATGCACACACCCGCCATCCGCATTCTCGGCTGTGGGGCAACGGAACAACCTCATCGTCCGATGGCCAATTCTTCCGCGCGAGCGATCGAGCCGCAAAGCGCGGCGACATCAATTTGCATTACGGCAGCGAGCCCGGATCGAAATTCTACAGCCATCTTTCCGATCAGTATGGCTACTTCAGCATTCTGCCCATCAGTCCGACCGAAAGCGAGGTGGCCTACGTGCTCGATGGGCTATTCGATCAGGATACGATCCTCGATATCCAGGAACACTTTACCGATACGGGCGGCGCGAGTGATCACGTCTTCGGGCTATTCGCCCTGATCGGCAAACGCTTCGCACCTCGGTTACGCAATCTCAAAGATCGGAAGTTCCACACGTTCGGAAAGGGCGACGCATACCCGGCATTGTCGAACCACATCGGAGCACCGATCAACACCACGCTAATTCTCGACCACTGGGATGATCTTCTTCATCTGGCAGCGTCGATCACGACGCGATCCGTCGTGCCGTCGACCATCCTGAAGAAGCTCTCGGCCTCGCCAAAGGAGAGCCAGCTGGCCAGGGCACTGCGGGAACTCGGTCGCATCGAGAGGTCCCTCTTCATGATCGAATGGTACTCAAGTCCGGCATTGCGCCGGCGCTGCCAAGCCGGCCTCAACAAGGGCGAAGCTGCGCATAAACTGAAGCGCTCTGTCTTCTTCCACGAGCGCGGCGAAATCCGCGACAGATCATTCGAAAGCCAGGCGTTCCGCGCCTCCGGCCTCAATCTCGTCGTTAGCGCGATCGTGCATTGGAATACGGTCTATATCGAACGGGCCGTCACCCATTTGCGCAAAATGCACCGCGAGATTCCGGATCATCTGCTCAAGCACGTCTCGCCGCTGAGCTGGGAACACATCAATCTGACCGGCATCTACACCTGGGATGCAGAACATCAGATGCCTGAAGGCTTCCGGTCGCTCAGACTTCCGGCTCGGTTACGCCACGCCGCATGACGTTCATGCTCCGTTCGACCTTAGCGTGTCGCTGGGAACAGTTCTTGTTCCGACCCCTA
>NZ_SCNN01000069.1 GCF_005503535.1 Mesorhizobium comanense
GAAATCCATCGCTTCTGCAGAAGCCTGGATATACGTCGCCCACATTCGCCTGCTCACACGCAGGCTCGCAAGAGCTTGATATCAAACCATTCTTTTTGATTCAGGCTCTTAGGGTTTGGCGGGCGGCCCAATCTTCGCTTTGGGACAAGGCGGAAGGGGGCGCTGGAGGTGAATACGGAGCCTACGCTGGGAGTGTGAGGAGGAAATTGTGAGGTCGAATGGCAGGTCTCTAATCGCTGCCACCAAATTGAAATCACGCCGTCTCGAACATACCTATTGGTCTCCCTTGGCCAGTTAGGCACCAACGGGAGGAACAGGTACTTAGCAATAATTTGGCGCTACCATCTTAGCGCCTTCTGAGGGTGGGGTTAAATGACGACACTTAGCGATGTTGATATTGCGACGGAAATCCAAGCACAAAGGCTGGTTCGCAACGCCGACCTACGCGGACTTGCAGGGGCTTGCTACGAACTGCGGATGGGTACGGTATATTACGATTTGACCGAGGGTGGGAAGCGAATTGCCCTAACGCCAGGTCAGGTGGTGCTTATTAAGCCGGGGCATCGTGTTGTGCTCATCACGGCTGAAGATCTCGACGTTCCTCCCAACATTCTGGTGCGTGTGGTAAGCAAGGGCTCATTGTTTAGCGTAGGGCTAAGCCCAGTTGCGACCTACGCAGACCCCGGTTTCAGCGGAAATCTGGGGATCGTAACCCAGAACATCAGTGATAAATATGTAGAACTCCCCCAAGGTGAACCGATAGCAAAGGCAGATTTCACGCGGCTTTCGACTGCTGCCGAACACTTGTACCAAGGTCAGCATGGGTTTCAGGTCGGAATCTGGCCCATCAAAACTCACTTGCAGAAAGAGCATAGTGATGTAGCCAAAGATCCTCGCGTGCGATCGGAGAAAGAAGAAGCATTCGCACTACTTCCTTCAGCAACGAGAACGGCTATACGTCGGGTAGAGAACACACAAATTTGGACAAACGCTGGAATATTCCTGGCAATAATTATCAACGCAGCGTCTTTATTTGCTATCGGTGGAAAGATGGAGGATAATTTTTATGGTATTGTAGGTAACCTGATTGCAAGCGCTATAATCGGCCTTGCTGCCTTGTTCATCAACTTCCGTCGAAGGAATGGCTAAAGTGGAACTTTCGGCACTTATAAAAAAACAAATTGATGCGGATGAGCGTCGAGGCTTTCCGGTGAGGTTCGGGAGCGACTCTGAACGGCATGATCAACTTATGCGTGACCTGGTTGGCTTGATTGGAGAAGCAGGTGAATTTGCCGACTTATTGAAGAAAGTTGGTCTAGCGCTGTCAACCATGGGGTACGTCGGCCCTAGTCTCTCAGAGGCCGCGCCGCGCCTGAGATCTGAGCTTGCAGACGTGGCGATATATCTATTTAGATTGTCAACAATACTTGATGGTGATCTTGAAAAAGACGTTCTCGGTAAAATGAAAATCAATGAAGAGCGATACCGTTACCTTGAGCGATAGGCTTGTTTTTCTTCTCGCGGTAAATACTGGGCTTGTTACGGGCGGAAAGCCCGACAATCGCTTCTTGGAATTTTACAGGGGTCGAAGCTCATCTAGCCTCTATTGCGCGATCGTTGGAAACGTAGTTGTGCCGGGTGGATTCGCTAGCAATGATGTAACCCCCGCCCTTACTACTGATCCTGTTTGGGCCGATCTTGCATCCACAATCCGAGCACAAGGCACGCTGCCCGGCATTCAACTGGCTACCACGTGGGAAGGCTATGTCGGCGCACGAAAATTCCTAACGGGGGAAGCGAATAAGTTCATTCCTTTAGCGCGATGTATGGTCAGGTCCATGGATTCGGATAGCATGGCTGCTGTGCTCGACTCTTTTGATCTGGCGTCAAACATGGCCATTCGGCATGGCTTTGGTCACATCCAAATCCATGCGGCGCATGGCTATCTGCTCAGCCTTCTGGTTGATCACCGCATCAATTGTGCCGCCAATAGTGCGCTCGATCGGTTGGGGTTGCTCGCAGAGCGGCTGAGACATGAGGGTGTCGAAACATCGATCCGTATCTCACTAAGAACCGGCGATTCGGATTTTGACAGTTCAGGTTCTGAGGTATTCCAAGATACTATCTCAAAGTTACCATTTGATTTCGTAGACATATCATCGGGGTTTTACAATATTGATAAGCGTTTAATTTATCCTTCACGGCCAGATATTATCACTCATCGCATACAAGAAAGTGTGGCGTTGGCGTTACGGCATCCATACCGCTCTTTTATTCTTTCTGGACGTGCGATGAGCCAAGATTGGGCTAGCATCCCATCCAATATGCACGCAGGGATATGCCGAGATCTCATTGCTAATCCGAGGTTTTTACAAGAACCGCACGACGGTTGCAGAAATCACAACAAATGCCACTACTATTCACGCGGGGGCAGCCATCTCATTTGTGCGAGGTGGCCCGAAGCTCAATTAAGGCAGCTTGGCAAACGTGCCTCAGCAACTAATAAAGCGGACTAGCACGGCTCAGGGTCGGCAATCGCCCCCTCACCCCCCCGCCAACCTTGGC
>NZ_SCNN01000006.1 GCF_005503535.1 Mesorhizobium comanense
ACGTCGGGTGTTACCCGGTCCTAAGGGCGGTCGCCTGCCGCCGGGACTGCTGGCTGTGATGGGCCGCAGTCCCGGCCGCCAAACTACCCGATCCTGCTCAAACAATCCTAGGGTGGAGCAGTCGCGAAGCGACGTCGCGGAGACCCTAGGATCCATGCCGTGAGTTGGCGGCCGTGCTCCAACAGCCGAGACTGACCGCTGCTGGCGAGCTCATAAATCAGCGTAACATATTGATCCGTGGCGCTTTTTAACCGACGCCCCCGGCATGGATCCTAGGGTCTCCGCGACGGAGCTTCGCTCCTGCTGCGCCCTAGGATGACGACGTCGGGGGCTTCGTCGATTCGCGAACAGCATTGCCGCTCAATCCCGCTTCGGCGTCACCGTCTTGGGCGTCGGATTGTCCACGCTGTTCTCATTCACCTCGAAGGCCTTGCCTTCGACCTTCTTTTTCTTCAGCGCGTCGCCGGTCTTGGGCTGCGGTGGGCGCTTCGGATTGTCTTTGCTGTTGTCGTTGATGTCGAACGCTCGGGTCATCATGGCCTCCTGTCGGGGAGACAATGTTCGATCGGGCGCGGGGTTCCGCCGGCGAGGCGCTCGACAGGCCGGCGTCGCGCACCGCTGCCCGTAGGGTCTAGCGCACCGACCCGGTGATCGTGCGGTCTACATCAGGAACGGATTTGCGGTCGTTGCCAGCCAGCGCCGCGATGATCAGCAGGCTTGCCACGACGGGGACGAACAGGACGGCGACGCGGGCCTGTACATGGAGAATGGCACGCCATTCGCTGCTGCGCTTGTCGGGGCTGTCGCTCATCATACTCACTTTGATTTGGCCCCCCGGACCTCACATAGCCGTGAACCGTTAAACAACTCCTTCCGTATTCGTTAACGGCGACGCGATGGGCGATGGTGCCAAGCCGCGTGTCTCGGCCGACACCTCCCTTCCTAGTTCCCGGTGGTCGTGCGATTCTGATCCCATGATTCGGGGAGGTCGGACGGTGACGCTGTTTCGCACGGTCGCGTTGGCGGGGCTTGTCTGCGCCACTTCGGCCCAGGCCACGGATATGGCCTTCTTCGTCAAGAACATGCGCAAGGAAGCGGTCGCCATCGAACTTTTCAGCCGCGACCGCGAAACCGTCTGGCCGGGCAACGACAAAGTGTTCCTGATCGATCCGTCTTCCCGCAAGTCGATACCGATCACCTGCAATCAGGGCGAGCGCATCTGCTATGGCGCCTGGGTCGACGGCAACGACCAGATCTCCGCTGGCGTCGGCCCTGACAACGATCAGCCTTGCGACACCTGCTGTTTCACCTGCGTGGAACATTCGACCGAAACCATCGATCTGGTGCCGTGATGAAGGCCTGACGGCAGTGCCGGCGCGTCAGTCCGGCAGCCCGGCCTTCAGAAAACCGTCCACGAAATGCTCGCACGTCGCCTCGTCGCGAAACGGTTCCGTCATCACCCAGTGGCTGGTCGTGAAATGCGGATTTCCGACGAGGAAGAATTCGACCTCCGCGCGCGCCTCGTCGAGCCGGCCGAGCTGCGCAAGGCTTGCCGCCAGGAAGCGGCGTGAACTGGTACGGTAGGTCTCGTCGCGGCGCAGCGTCACCACCGCGGCCTCATAGTCGCGTGCCGCGTACTGCGCCTGGCCGAGTGTCAGAAAATACCAGCTCGCCGGATAGGGATTGAGCCGGAACGCCTTGCGGATCTGTTCGAGGGCCTCCTCGACATGTCCGGCCAGGGTGGTGATGTCGGACAGCGTCGCCCAGGCGTCGGCCTCGTTCGGATCGAGCGCGAAGGCCCTGGCGAATTCGGCGTCCGCCTCGTCGAAACTGCGCTCATAGGCGAGAAGGTTGCCGAGCACCCAGCGGCAGCCGGCATCGTTGGGGTCGATCGCCACCGCCTTGCGCGCCAGTTCCAGGGCGATGCGGCGGTTGGGGTCGATCGGCTCGCCCCAATGCACCCATCCCATCCAGTGGTTCATGGCAAGCCAGCGATAGGCCTCGGCATAGTCCGGGTCGAACGCGATCGCGCGCGTCAGCATCAGATGCGCTTTACGCGCCGCCTGCGGCGATTCGTCGATCAGCTTGCGCGCCCGCACGCACAAATCGTAAGCCTCCAGATTGGTGGGCCTGTTGCGGGCCGGTGGCGCCCGCAGCCGGCCGAGCAGCGCCTCCACGATCCTGGCCGTCACCTCGTCCTGCACGGCGAAGATATCTTCCAGCCCGCGGTCGAAGCGATCCGCCCACAGATGCTGTCCGCTCAGCGCATCGATCAGCTGCGCGTTGACGCGCACGCGCCCCGCGGCCCGCCTTGCACTGCCTTCCAGCAGATAGCGCACGCCGAGGTCGCGCGCTATCTCGCGCACGTCCGTCGCCTTGCCCTTGTAGGCAAAGGTCGAGTTGCGGGCGATGACGAACAGGCCCGAAGCCCGCGACAGGTCGGTGATCAGGTCTTCGGTCAGGCCGTCGACGAAGGAATCCTGCCCGGGATCGTCGCTGAGATTGACGAAGGGCAGCACGGCTATGGACGGCTTGTCGGGCAGCGGCAAGGCTTGCCGGCCGGCGCCCGCGAGCTCTTCGATGGCGCCCGTGAAGCGATAGCCGACGCGCGGAACCGTGGTGATCCATTCGCCGCCCCCGGCCGGCGCGCCGAGCAGCTTGCGCAACTGCGCGATCTGCACGGTGAGGTTGCCTTCCTCGACCGCCGTGCCCGGCCATGCCGCGTCCATCAATTCGCTCTTGCCGAGGATCTCGCCCGGCCGCCCGACGAGCGCGGAAAGCAGCTTCAGCCCGCGATAGCCGACGGCGACGGGATCATCGTTCCGAAGCAGGGTTCCCGCATCCGGATCAAGCACGAACGGACCAAAGGCAAAGCGCGATCCCTGCATCGGCGCATCTATAGAGCAATTTCGCGAAACCTGTGAAGCACTCCGCGCCCGGAACCGCGCCAAAACAGGGGGTTAGGCCAGCCGGCCGGGTCGCCGCGCGGTGCCTTTTGGAACTTTTGAGAACTATTTGGGCGGCCTTAATTACGGCGCCGCCTCCATCGCGCAGAATGCCATCTCTTTCAGGTCCAGGGCCTTCGGCCCCAACCCATGGAGGTTGAGATGAACGATATGATGATTGCATCGGCTCCCTGCAACGCCGTGCGGGCGGGAATGCCGGCCAGCTGCGTCCCGGCGCCGCGCCAGGACTACGGTCTCGCGGCCTTGCGCAACCGCTTGGTCGCCTGGCGTGAACGGACACGCTTCCGCTGGCAGCTGAAGCAGATGGCGCAGACCAGCCCGCATCTGATCGACGACATCGGACTGACCCGGCAACAGGCCGAGGCCGAGATTGCCAAGCTGCCCTTCTGGCAGCGATGAGGCGAAATCGCGCGCTGGACAGGGGAAGGATTTTTGCCGTCCTCCCTTTAGCGCGCGCCCGCGCCATGCCATGATCCCCGGATCGGCCGTGGGGGCCGATTCTTCATCGGGGGTTTCCATGTCTATCCTATCAGCGCGCCGGCTTGCCGCTGCCATTTCGCTCGCCGTCCTGTCCGTGTCTTCCGCCCATGCCGGCGACGTCACCTTCCAGATCAAGAACAGCCATCCCAACGCCATGCGCATCGAGCTCTACAGCCAGGACCGCGACTATGTCTGGCCGGGCAATGGCAAGGATTTCTATATCGATGACGGCGAGACCAAGCAGCTGCCGATCTCCTGCAACGAGGGTGAATCGATCTGCTACGGCGCCTGGGTCGACGGCGACGAAGGCACCTATTGGGGTGTCGGCCCCGGCAACAAGGAAAAGTGCGAGGACTGCTGCTACACCTGCAGCGGCGGGCAGACCGAAGAGATCGATCTGGTACCCTGACCGGTTTGCCAGCTTGACGGTCTTCGTCAGGCGGCCTTAGCCTGCTTGCCTACCCAAGGCACGCCGCGGTGGACGCGACGTGCCCCAGGCAACAGGAGCACAGTCATGGCCGGAATGGTCGAGAGCGACAAGATCGACGTCGGGTTTTCCGGCAAGCGCTGCATCCATTCGCGCAATTGCGTGCTCGGCGACCCGCACGTCTTCGTGCCGAACGCGCCGGGGCAATGGATCCACCCCGACGCGGCCAGTGTCGAGAAGGTCGTCGCCCTCGCCGAAAACTGCCCCTCGGGCGCCATCACCTACCAGCGCAAGGATGGCGGCCCGCAGGAAAAGCCGCCGGTGGTCAACACGGTGCGCGTGCGCGAAAACGGTCCGCTCGCGGTCCATGCCGAGATCGTGCTCGGCGACGAGACGTTCTTCCGCGCCACGCTCTGCCGCTGCGGCGCCTCTGAAAACAAGCCGTTCTGCGACAACAGCCATATCAAGGCCGGCTTCACCGCCACCGGCGAACCGGCGCTGAAGGACACGCCGGCCCTGGAAGCCCGCAACGGGCCGCTGAAAGTGACGCCGACAAGGAACGGCCCGCTGAAGCTGGAAGGCAACCTCGAAATCGTCACCGGCACCGGCCACACGGTCGAGCGCACACGGACCGCTTTCCTGTGCCGCTGCGGCCATTCGGCCAACAAGCCGTTTTGTGACGGCAGCCACAAGAAGGCTGGGTTTGAGGGCTAAGCAGTAGCGAAGGTTGGCGTTCCTTCACCCCCCTCTGTCCTACAGGGCAGAGGGGGGTGCTGTCCCGCCAGCCTTGCCTCGTGCGCCACGACAACCACGCCATCGTGGCCCAGCGCTCGCGGCTTTATCGACCGGCCCGTATCGGCTAAGGGCAGGGCAGATAAATCGGACCGCCACAAGAAATGACCGCCAAGACCAAGCCAAAACCACTCTTCCTCGGCATCGACACCGGCGGCACCTACACGGATGCCGTGCTGTGGTCCGAGACCGAAGGCCCGCAGGAGGGACCGAACAAGGGCAAGGTGCTGGCCAAGGCCAAGGCGCTGACGACCCGGCATGACCTGGCTGTCGGCATTTCGGGCGCCGTCGACGCGGTGCTGGAGAAGGCCGGCACCGATCCGGCGGCCATAAAGCTGGTTTCCATGTCGACGACGCTTGCCACCAATGCGCTGGTCGAAGGCCAGGGCGGCCGCGTGGCGCTGGTGATGATCGGCTTTTCCGAGGCCGACCTCGCCCGCGACGGACTGAAGACCGCGCTCGGCACCGACCCGGTGGTGTTCTGCCCCGGCGGTCACGACGTGCACGGCAATGCGGCGAAGCTCGACCTGTCCGGACTGGAGGCGGTGCTGCCCGAACTCGGCGCGTCGGTGTCCGGCTTTGCCGTCTGCGCCTATTTCGCCACCCGCAATCCCGCGCACGAGATCGCGGCGCGTGAACTGATCCGCGAGAAGACCGGTCTGCCGGTCACCGCAAGCCATGAGCTGTCGGCCAAGCTCGGCGGCCCGCGCCGGGCGCTGACGACGCTGCTCAACGCGCGGCTGATCTCGATGATCGACCGGCTGGTCGCGGCCACCGAGGGCTTTCTGGCGGAGCGGAACATAGCCGCCCCGCTGATGGTGGTGCGCGGCGACGGCGCGCTGGTGTCGGCGGCGTTTGCCCGCCAGAGGCCGATCGAGACGATCCTCTCGGGCCCCGCGGCTAGCCTGGTCGGCGCCCGCCACATGACCGGGCTCGACAATGCCATGGTCTCCGACATTGGCGGCACCACGACAGACGTTGCCGTGCTAGACGGGGGCCGTCCCCGGCTCGATCCCGAAGGCGCCACCGTCGGCGGCTTCCGCACCATGGTCGAAGCCGTGGCCATGCGCACCTTCGGCCTTGGCGGCGATTCCGAAGTGACGCTGGAAGATGGCGCGCTCAACCCGAAGATCCTGCTTGGCCCGCGCCGCCTGGTGCCGTTGGCGCTGGCAGGCATGGTGCATGGCGAGGCCGTCAGATCCGAGCTCGAACGCCAGCTCAGGGCGCCCAACCCCGGCCGCATGGATGGCCGTTTCGCGGTGCGCACCGGCGTGCCGGACAGGCTCGCCGCCGGCCTGACCGCGCCGGAGGCGAAACTCTACGAGGCGATCGGCGCGATACCGCTGGCGCTGGACAGGCTGCTGACGTCGAACGCCCAGAACGCCACCTTGAACCGCCTGGTGTCGCGCGGTCTGGTGCATATCTCGGGTTTCACCCCGTCGGACGCAGCGCATGTGCTGGGCAAGCAGGCGAACTGGGACGCCGCAACAGCCCGGCTCGGCGCTGAACTCTTCGCCCGCAAGCGCGATGGCCGCGGCCAGGCGATAGCGTCCTCGCCAGAGGCGATCTGCGAGCGCGTGCTGGTGACGCTGACGCGCTGGTCGGCCGAATACATATTGGAAACCGCCTTCGCCGAGGACGGGCTGGACGGCGCCGCGACGGTGGCGCATGCGCTGGTGCAGCGCGCCGTCGATGCCCATCCCGGCATCGCCCGGCTTAGCGTCGCGCTCGATCGCCCGGTCATCGGGCTGGGCGCTTCGGCGCCGCTGCACTATGCCGGTCTCGCGCCGCTGGTTGGCAATGAGTGCGTGGTGCCTCGCGACACCGATGTCGCCAACGCGCTCGGCGCCGTCGTCGGCCAGGTCCGGGTCTCGGCCGAGGCGCGGGTCAGCCAGCCCAAGGAGGGGCTGTTCCGGCTTGCCTCGGGCGAAACGGTGCGTGATTTCCTCGACGAGGCGGCGGCGATCGCGGCCGCCGAGGCCGATGTGCGGGCGATCGCCGCCCAGCGCGCCCGCGATGCCGGCACCGACAGCGCCGAGATCGATGTCGCGACCGAGTTCCGGGTCTCGACCGTCGAAGCCCAGCGCATGTTCATCGAGGCGCATGTCGTGGCCGTCGCCTCGGGACGGCCGAGGATCGCGGTGTAGCGCCCCCCATTCCTTCTCCCCGTTTCACGGGGAAAAGGTGCCCGAAGGGCGGATGAGGGGCGGCGCCGACATATGTTCTGGTCTCTTTCGATGGTCTATCGACAGATCGACGCGTGCTAATTGTGAGCGCTGCGCCGCCCCTCATCCGGCTGCCGCCACCTTCTCCCCGTGAACGGGGAGAAGGCATCGTTCACCCTAAGCCGAATTGACCCGGCAACCCCAAACATGCCAAAGGCCCGGCAAAGCCTTTGATCTGGAGAAACCCTGATGACCGATCGCGTCGAGATCGCCGGATTGCGGATTGCCCGCGAGCTCAATGACTTCGTCGCCGACGAAGCTTTGCCCGGCACCGGCATCGATCCGGAAAAATTCTGGACCGGCTTCTCCGCCATCGTGCATGACCTCGCGCCGAAGAACCGGGCGCTGCTCGCTAAGCGCGACGCCATGCAGGAAAAGCTCGATGGCTGGTACCGCGCCAACGGCGCGCCGATCGACATGGAGACCTACAAGGCTTTCCTGAGGCAGATCGGCTATCTCGTGCCCGAAGGCCTCGCCTTCTCGGTCAGCACCGAAAATGTCGATCCCGAGATCGCCGTCGTGGCCGGGCCGCAGCTCGTCGTGCCGGTGATGAATGCGCGCTATGCGCTCAACGCCGCCAACGCCCGCTGGGGCTCGCTCTATGACGCGCTCTACGGCACCGACGCCATTCCCGAGACCGGCGGCGCGGAAAAGGGCAAGGGGTTCAATCCGGCGCGCGGCGCCAGGGTGATCGCCTGGGCCAAGGACTTTCTCGACCAGTCGGTCCCGTTGACCTCCGGCAAATGGGCCGGGGTGAACGGCCTTTCGGTTGCCAATGGCGCGCTGAAGCTCAGCGCCGGCGCCGGTTCGACGACGCTGGCCGACCCCAGGCAGTTCGCCGGTTATCGCGGTGACGCCGCCAACCCGCAGGCCGTGCTGCTGGTGAAGAACGGGCTGCACATCGAAATCGTCATCGACCGCGACAACCAGATCGGCCGCACCGATCCGGCCGGCATTGCCGACGTCATCCTGGAATCGGCGCTGACCACGATCCAGGATTGCGAGGATTCGGTCGCGGCGGTGGATGCGCAGGACAAGGTCGTCGTCTACCGCAACTGGCTCGGCCTGATGAAAGGCGATCTCGCGGAGGAGATCACCAAGGGCGGCAAGAGTTTCGTGCGCAAGCTCAACCCCGACCGCGCCTACACCGCGCCGGCCGGCGGCACGCTCACCGTGCCCGGCCGTTCGCTGATGCTGGTCAGGAATGTCGGTCACCTCATGACCAATCCGGCGATCCTGGATCGCGACGGCCACGAAGTGCCGGAAGGCATCATGGATGCCGCCGTCACCGCATTGATCGCGCTGCATGATGTCGGCGAAAACGGCCGCCGCGCCAATTCCCGGGCAGGCTCGATGTATGTCGTCAAGCCGAAGATGCACGGCCCGGAGGAAGTCGCCTTCGCCGTCGAGATCTTCGACCGGGTCGAAGCGCTGCTCGGCATGGCGAAGAACACCATCAAGATGGGCATCATGGACGAGGAGCGGCGTACCACCGTCAACCTCAAGGAAGCGATCCGCGCGGCGCGCGAGCGCGTGGTGTTCATCAACACCGGCTTCCTGGACCGCACCGGCGACGAGATACACACCTCGATGGAAGCCGGCCCGATGATCCGCAAGGGCGACATGAAGCAGGCCGCATGGATCTCAGCCTATGAAGCCTGGAACGTCGACACCGGCCTGGAATGCGGTCTCGCCGGCCACGCGCAGATCGGCAAGGGCATGTGGGCGATGCCCGACCTCATGGCGGCGATGCTGGTCGAGAAGATCGCGCACCCAAAGGCCGGCGCCAACACCGCCTGGGTGCCGTCGCCGACGGCGGCGACCCTGCACGCCACGCACTATCATAAGGTCGACGTGCATGCCGTGCAGGCGGCGCTGAAGAGCCGGCCGAAGGCGAAGCTCGACGACATTCTTTCCGTGCCGGTCGCGGTGCGGCCGAACTGGACGCCGGACGAGATCCAGCGCGAGCTCGACAACAATGCGCAAGGCATACTCGGCTACGTCGTGCGCTGGATCGACCAGGGCGTCGGCTGTTCGAAAGTGCCCGACATCAACGATGTCGGCCTGATGGAAGACCGCGCCACGCTGCGCATCTCCTCGCAGCACATCGCCAACTGGCTGCGCCACAAAGTGTGCTCGGAAATCCAGGTGCGCGATTCGCTGCAGCGCATGGCGGCAATCGTCGACCGCCAGAATGTCGGCGACCCGCTCTACCGCCCGATGGCTCCGGACTTCGACAATTCCATTGCCTTCCAGGCCGCCTGCGACCTCGTGTTCAAGGGCACCAGCCAGCCCAACGGCTATACGGAACCGGTGCTGCATAAGCGGCGGCTGGAGTTGAAGGCGCAGGGCTGAGGTTCGCTAAGACCGCACCTTGTTGAGGTGATACTGCGGGCGCGCCGATCCGTCGGCGTGTTGGTGGTTGCTCGCGGCCTGCCCATTTCACGTGGTTTTGATGAGAAGCGCCGGCCTAAGAGGACGGGTCGCATACCAAATCCGTATCACCGCAGAAAATCCCATGATAATTCTAGGCGAATGTTTGGATTTGGGGGGCAGGAATGCTAGGGATACTTGTGTCAAAACGTATACATTGGGCAATTCCTACTCTGATATTGGCATCCCTTACATATTCACCAGCAGAGGCTCATGTCCGGCGCGACTTCCTTCACGAGCACGTGAGGTCAGACGTCAGTAATCATATATATAAAGTCGACGAACTGAATCCGGATTGCACGCTTGCGCACGTCAAGGTGCAAGTACGGACTCAACCGGAGCATGGATCCTTGCAGATATTAACGGGCACAGTGGAAAATACTTACAGCAAAGCCACGCTTCAGTCCAAATGCTCCCGCGCGGTGCCCAACGGCATTAGGGCCCTCTATCGGCCCAACGCCGGCTACAAAGGCAAGGATGAAGCCGTCTTCTATGCGGTCGATCCGGCCGGCAATGCGACGTTCACCACAATCTACCTGACGGTTAGGTAGCAAATCCAGCCAACCGGGATCGGTGAGGCCAGAGCGGTCCGACGTTTCACAGAAACGCCGAAACGCTCTCGTCCGGTATGTCTCAGTTCAACCCCAGCGTCCCTCTCAGCTTCGACAGGTCCTCCGCCAGCGCCGTCACCGGGCCGGCCAGCGCCTTGCGGTCGGCATCCGACAGCTTGTCGTAGGTCTCGAAGCCGTCTGATGTCTTGTACTTGGCGAGGATCGCGTCGACGGTGGCGAAATTGTCGTCGACGGTCTTGATCAAGGTCGGGTTTTCCTTCTCGACCAGCGGATGGACCAGCGCGACGATCTTCTGGGCGCCATCGATATTGGCCTGGAAGTCCCACAGGTCCGTGTGGCTGTAGCGGTCTTCCTCGCCGGAGATCTTGCTGGAGGCCACCTCCTCGAGCAGCCCGGCGGCGCCGTCGATCGCCTTCTCCGGCGGAACGGTGAGGCCGGCGACGCGCTTTTGCAGGTCGAGCACGTCGCCATTCAGCTTGTCGGCCAGCGGGCCCAGGCCATCCGTCGTGTTCTGGCTGAACAGGCCGTATTCGATGCGATGGAAGCCGTAGAAGTCCGCCGACTTCTCCTTCTGCTCATGGTCGTCGGCGCGCGAATCGATGGCGCCGTCGAGGTCCGAGAACAGTTCGGCGATAGGCTCGATCGTCTCGTAATTGACGCGGGCCGGCGCATAGAGCGCCTTGGCCTTGGCGAGATCGCCCGCCTTGACCGCGTCGGTGAAGGCCTTGGTGCTGGTCACCAGCGTGTCGATCTTGCCCTGGACGTAGAGCTTGTAGTCGGCGATCGGCTGGACGAGGTCCAGCGGCGAGACGGCGGCGCGGGCCGGCGCGAGGCTGGTCAGCAGGGCGAGCGTGGCGGCGGCAAGCAGGCGATGGTTGTTCATGGGATATCCTCTCACTGTGACAGATCGGGTTGGGGCGTCAGGCATGCGTGGCGGCCATGTCGAGCAGCGCGCGGCCGAGATAATCCTGGTCGTCCTTGACGCCCGGCAGGGCGAAGAAATAGCCGCCGCCGAAGGGCTTGATGTATTCCTCCAGCGACTCGCCATTGAGGCGGTTCTGAACGGCGATGAAGCCCTGTTCGAGATCGGCCTGATAGGCGATGAACAGCAACCCCATATCCATCTGGTTGGATTTGCTGACCCCGTTCGAATAGTTGAACGGCCGGCGCAGGATCAGGTGTTTCTGCGCCTCGGCGTCGCGCGGATTGGCAAGCCGGATATGCGCGTCGAGCGGCGTGGTCTTGCCCTCGGGGTCGTTGGCGAAGTGGGGGACATCGGCCTCGCCCTCGCCGCCTTCCAGCGGCGCGCCGCTGGCCTTCTGGCGGCCGATGATCGTCTGCTGTTCCTGCAGCGGCGTGCGGTCCCAGCGCTCGACGAAGTTCCTGATGAGGCGCACCACCTGATAGGAGCCGCCCGTCGCCCAGGCGTGTTCGCCGCCACCGGGCTGCACCCAGACGATGCGCTTCATCAGTTCGGCGTCGCTGGCATCCGGATTGGCCGAGCCGTCGCGAAAACCGAGGAAGTTGCGGGCGCTCTGCTTGGGCTTGCCGGGATCGGGCTGCCGCACCGGCACCGAACCTTCCTGCTTCCAGCGCAGGAGCAGCGAGTCGGGCGTGTTCTTCACGATGTCGCGCAAGGCGTGGATGTTGGTATCGGGCGTATTCGAGGAGAATTGCAGCAGCAGGTCGCCATGGCAGAACTCTTCCTTCAGCGCGTCGTTGGGGAACGACGCCATGCGCGTCAGGTGCCTTGGTTTCAGATCCTGCAGGCCGAACCGCTCATCGAACAGCGAGGCGCCGAACGAGGTGGTGATCGTCAGATTGTCCGGCGTCACCACCGGCCCGAGAATGCCGGAATCGGCCGCGGGAAATTTGGGGTCGAGCGCCGGCGGCGTTCCGCCCGCCATCAGGAAGGCCGAGCGTTCCGTCAGCGTGCGCAGCAGCCTTTGCAGGCCGGCCCGGTTCTGGGCGAGCACGTCGAACGCGGCGACCAGTCCCGCGGCCGGGCGGGGCGTGACGATGCCCGGCTGATGTTCGCCATGGAAGGGTCGCCGCTGATCGAGCGTGTCGCTTTCCGGCGCATTGGTCACGCTGCCAGCGCCCGCGGCCACCGCCATCTGCGGCGCCAGCGCTCCGGCGACAGCGCCGATCAGCACCGAGCGGCGCGAGGGGGTGAGGCCGGCGTTCGGCCCCTGGGGTTTTTCGCAGGCGCTCATTGGGTGAGATCCATGGTTTCGCGCAATCGGGAGAGGTCTGCGGCGAGCACGGTCGCGGCCTTGCCAAGGCCGGCCTTGGCGGAATCGGGCAAGGCGTCGGAGGCCTCGGTGCGGCGTGTCGCGATCATGTCGCCGAGCACGGTGAAATCCCGGTCGAGTGCCGCGACGATGTCGGGCGCGGTCCTGACGGCGATGGGACGCAGCAGGTCGAAGACCTTGCGGACACCGGCGAACGCCGCCTCGAAAGAGGTGAGGTCGCCATGCGCGTAAGGGCTGTCGCCGAAACCCGGACCCGGCGCGGCAAGCCGCTGCAGGATGGCGCCCGATCCGCTGACCATGCTCTCCGGCATGATGCGCAGGTCGTGGATACGCGCCTTGAGCGAGGCTGCGTCACTCCTGAGCTTGTCGGCGACGGGAGCCAGCCCATTGGTGCTGCCCTGTTCGAATAGCCCGTATTCGAGACGGTGCAGGCCGCCGAAACCAGGGTCGGCCTCGCTCTGGCCGAACGCCTCGGCGCGCGCGTCGATGGCCGCATCCAGGTCCGAAAACAGCGGCGACACCGGCGCCATGTGCGCATAGCCGGCCTCGGCCGCCGGATAGAGGGCTTTTGCCGACGCCACATCGCCTGCCTTCACCGCGCCTGCAAAAGCGGCGGCCGCGGTTTCGAAGGCGTCGGCCTGGGTCGACAGGAACACCTTGTATTCGGCAAGCGCGCCGATATAGGCGGCGAGATCGGGCTTGCGGGTGGCGCCGGCATCGGCGGCCGGCAGGACATGCAGCGTGCCGCGCGGGTTCGAGAGCAGGCCGCAGGTGATGGCGTAGTCGCCGGGCTCGAGCCGCGTGGCAAGCGTCTGGGTGAAGCCGGGCGCGATGTTCTCGCGCTCCTCGAGCACCATCACGCCATCGAGGATCTCCCATTCGACCGCGCGGTCGGAGCGATTTTCGATCTGGAACACATGCCGGCCAGCCTGCACCGTCAGCGCATTGGGCTCGCAGGATTTGCCGGTGATTGCCACGGTCGTCGCCGACGCGGCGTCGCGGCGGCCTTTCTGCGCGACCTGCGTGGCGTAGGTGAAGGCCGCACCGGCCGCCAGCAGGAGCGCGATCGAAACCGCAAGGCCGGCGCGGACTGCGGCGCGCGGCAGTGCGGGAGTTTGCGGGTTCGCGCTCATGTCGCAGGCCGCCCCTGCTTTGCTGCCACGGCTGCCTGCGCACCCGGGCGGTCCGCCAGGAAGAGCCAGAGCGACGGCAACAGGAAGCCGAGATAAACGACGATCTCGCTCGCCGTCGGCGCGTCGATGTAGCCGAAAATGCCTGACAGGACAGAACCGAGCGGGCTGTCCATCGGCAGCACGCCGCTGATGTCGAAGACGATCTGCTGGCCATGGTTCCAGAGGCCCGCCTCGTGCAGTGCGTTGACCGAATTGGCGAGCAGGCCGGCGGCGACGATCAGGATGAAGGCGCCGGTCCAGCGGAAGAACCGCCTGAGGTTGAGCCGCACCGCGCCGGCATAGATGCCGTAACCCACGGCCGCAGCCAAAAGCACGCCGGCCAGTGCCGCCAGCGGCGCGAAACTGTTTTCCTGCTGGAAGGCGGCGAGCAGGAAGAACACCGATTCGACGCCTTCGCGTGCCACGGCCAGGAACACCATGGCGATCAGGCCGAAGCCCTTGTGCGCCGGCGTCTCGAAAGCCGCGTCGATGGAATTGTGCAGCTCCGCCTTGATCGAGCGCGCTGCCTTGCGCATCCAGAACACCATCGAGGTCAGCACGCAGACGGCGATCAGCCCGATGACCGCCTCGAACAGTTCCTGCGTCTTCTGCGGGAACTCGACGCTGGCGAACTGCAGGATGGCGCCGACGCCGAGCGAGAAGGCGAGCGCCAGGAAAATGCCGATCCACACCACCGGCATCCAGGCGCCGCGCCCGGTTCGATCGAGGTAGCTGGCGATGATGCCGACGATCAGCGCCGCCTCGACGCCCTCGCGGAACATGATCAGGAACGGTACCAGCATTTTTTCGTCCAGCCGTGCGGCCAAGGGGGGTCTTTGAAGGCTGCGCCCGCCCGGGTTCCGCGCCATTTGAAGGCGGCACGGAAAACCTGTGCGGAGCTGTCAGCTTTTATTCGCGACCATTCCGGCCACACAAGGGAGCCGCGATCACATCACCGAGATGTCGGCGTGATCGCCTCGTCAAAGGCGCGGGCATGCGTTCTTGCCCAGTCTTCGATGGAGGTCGGGCGAAAGCCTTCGAGGCCGGGCTGATCGACATAGGCCGGCGCGAGGATGGCATCGGCCTCGTCCCTGTGGGCCTGGAAGAACCGGAATTTCGACGCCACGCGTTTGCCCATGCCGGACCCCATGGCGGCGTCCACCGCGCTCTCGAACGCGTCCAGGGGTTCGCTGCGATAGACGATGCTGCGCCCAAGGCCGCGGGACAGCGCCCGGACGAGCTCGGCGCCGGTGACGCTGTCCGGCCCCGATATCAGATGATTGCCGCCATAGGCCTTGTTTTCGATCAGCGTGATGGTCGCAGCCGCGCAATCACCTGCGGAAGTCCAGGCGATCCGCTGCGAGGCATCGATCGGCACCTGGAACATGCCGTTGGCGACCTCCTGCCGGACCCCGGGCTTGAGCAGATTGTCGAGGTACATGGTCGGGCGCAGGATGGCGCAGCACAGGCCGGATGATCTGACCATGGTCTCGATCGCGGCGTTGGCGACGAAGCTCGGCTCCTCGCAGGGCGCGGGACGGCTTGCGCTGGCGAGCTTCAGGATTACGCCGGCCTTGGCATCCTTAGCCGCAGCGACGGCGTTCTCGGCGAGGCGGCAAACCATGTCGGGTGGTCCGATCGGCACCTGCAGCACAACAGCGCTGACGCCGGCATGGGCCGCCTGGAGCGAGGCCGGATCCGCCAGATCGCCTTGCGCGAGCTCGATGCCCAGGCGCGCCAGCGCCGTGCTCCTGGCCGGATCGCGCACCAGTGCCGTGACGGAAAAACCGCGCCGCGCGGCCTCGCGGGCGACGGCGCCGCCCTGCACGCCATTGGCCAGGGTGACAAGGATACGTTCGGATCTGGACATGCTCTGCTCCTTTTGGACCGGGTCCCTGGAGCGGCATCACCATGACAGCGCCCAACAGACCCGAGGCGCGCTGGCGCCGGGACTGTCGGGGGTTCCCGTGCAGAGCGCGGGAACAGAACTTCTTCGCGAGAAGAAGGGCTTGGGCCTACCCAGACCAAGCCAGCCATTTTCGACGAAGGGAAATTACGGAGGCCGGGTGGAAATGTCCATCATCGTCATCCGCGAGAAACGAGCGCCGATCACGCGAATGAGATGTCGAGCCGACGGGCAATGGGCTCCAGATGTCTTGACGATTACTAATCTACCTACTAGTTGGTAGGCAATTCAAACGAGAGGTCCCCCATCATGCCTGGACACATGAGCGATCAGAGCCGCGCTCCTTCATCGAACGATTGGCTGAGAAGCTATTACTATCTGCGGTTTGCCGTATCGGCGGCCTGGGTTGCGGCGGCTTTCACCATCGCGAAAAGCAGCCCGCCAGTCGCTGCCGCCATGCTGGTTGCCTATCCCGCATGGGACGCGCTCGCCAACTACATCGACGCCCGGCGCACCGGCGGCCTCGGCCGCAACAGGTCGCAACTGCTCAACTTCGCCGTCAGCATCGCAGCCGCGATTGCGGTCGCCATCGCGCTCGGTCACGGTATGAACGCGGTGCTCTCGGTCTATGGCGTCTGGGCCGTTGTCGCGGGCGTGTTTCAGCTCCTGACGGCGGTGCGGCGCTGGAAGACCAACGGTGCGCAATGGGCGATGATCCTGAGCGGCGCCCAATCGGCGCTGGCAGGTCTGTTCTTCGTCAAGATGGCCGGTGGCACGCAGGTCATCGGCATCGTCAACGTCGCTCCCTATGCTGCGTTCGGCGCCTTCTACTTTCTCGTCTCCGCACTATGGCTGTCGGTCGGCGACGCCCTTCGCAAGTCGCGGCCGGCCGCAAGCCGTGGCAATTCCGGAAAAATGTGACGGCCGGGTCTGGCGAGTTCAGCGAAGTCTGCGTTCGCAATTGCATCAAAGCAGAGACCTGGAGCGGGTTGCCGTTTGCGTGAAAACGGCAACCCGCTAAGGACAAAGGAGCCCTCCGCCGGAGCAAGTCATGAGCAAGCCTTCGAACACCGCCGACGAGATCCTGGCCGCCGCGCGAACCTTCATCGTCGCCGGCGGTTACAATGGCTTCAGCTACGCCGATATCTCCGAAGTGATCGGCATCCGCAAAGCCAGCATCCATCACCATTTCCCCAGCAAGGTCGACCTCGTACAGACCTTGCTCAAGCGTTACCTCGACGATGCCGTCACGGGGCTGGGGGGGCTCGAGCGCAATATCCCCGAGCCGCCCGAGTTGCTGCGAGCCTATGCCGGCATCTGGGCTCGATGCATCGAGGATTCTAGCATGCCGTTCTGCGTCTGCGCGCTGCTCGCCAGCGAACTGCCGGCCCTTCCGCCGGAGGTTGGCCTGGAAGTGCGGGCGTATTTTCAGTTTCTCTCGAAATGGCTGACGGGCGTCATCGGGCGCGGCGCGGAGACAGGCACGCTGTCCATTTCCGCTTCGCCGCGCGTCGAGGCCGAGGCTTTCATGGCGACCGTTCATGGCGCGATGCTCTCCGCGCGCGCCTATGGCGATGTCCTGACCTTCGGCATGATCCTGACGCCGACGCTTCACAAGTTGATCCCCGGGGTCGATTGATCCGGGCAAAGAGGATCGGCGCCATCAGGCCGACTGGCTGATCAACCGGGACTGGGCGTAGCCTTCCAGACTGTCGTCGCCGTCACCGTTGCCGATATCGCCGTATGGCAGGCTCAGCGCCCGGCCGTCGCGCTGGTTGAGGAGCAGCATGTCGCCGGCGAAGTCGCGGCTGAGCCGATCCATGGTCGTCCGCGACGTAGTGAAGGCATGCAGCGCCAGGATCGGGCGAAGGCGGTTCACCTCGGCGATCCCGTTCTCGTAGCGGTCGAAACGGTTGACCACCGCGATCGGCCCGAACGGCTCGGCGTTCATCAGGAGAGCCTCTCCCGGGACATCGGTCACCACGGTAGGCCAGAAGAAGCAGCCGAGATTGCCCCTGCGATGGCCTCCGGCCGCCACGGTGGCCGAGCCGGCCACGGCGTCCGCCACCAGGGCTTCCATCTTCGCGACGCGCGCTCCGCTTGCCAGCGGTCCCATCTCGACGCCGTGCTGGAGCCCGTTGTCGATCGTGATCCGTCTCGTGGCCTCGATGAAATCGTCGAGGAACCGCCCGTGGATGGAGCTTTCGGCAAGGATGCATGTCGGCGCGAACCGTGCTTGTCCGGCATTCCTGAACTTGGCCCGGCAGAGCGCGTTGACCGCAAGGCCGATATCGGCGTCGCTGAAGACGATTGCTGGCGCGGGCCCGCTGAGTTCCAGGGCCAGCCGCTTGCCGCGGGTCGTGGCCAGGGCCGCCAGCCGCGCGCCAAGCAGCGCCGGGCCGCTATAGGAACCCCGGGCGATTGCGGGATGCCCGATGAGATAGGGCGCGATGTCGGCCTGCGGGCCATACACCAGGTTCAGCACCCCCGCCGGCAGGCCGGCGTCGGCGAGGGCAACCACCAGGGCCGCGCAGCTGGCCGGCGCCGATGGCGGTCCCGCAAGCACGACGGATGAGCCGCCGGCCAGCGCCGCGGCCACCTTGCGCGCCGCTTGCCCGAGCGGAAAGCTCCACGCCGCGAATGCCGCCACCGGGCCGATCGGTTCATCGGGCGCGGCCCCCTCGCCATGGCCGCGTCCCGCATTGGCGAACCAGTCGAGCAAGGCGGCGGCCGCGGCAGTCTCCGCGCGCGCCTCGGCCAGGGGCTTGCCTTGCTCCATCGTCATCCCGTACGCGATGGGCTCCACCCGCTTGCGCAACAGCTCGGCCGCCCGCATCAGGATCCGGCCACGCTCGACCGCGCGCATCCGCCGCCATGTCCACAACGCGCGCTCTGCGCCGGCCGTAGCCTCGTCCAAATCCGTTACGCCGGCCGTGGCGACGGCGCCGATAGCGGTCTCCGTGGCGGGGTCGTGGACAGGCAGGGCCGGCAGATGCCCATCGCGCCAGCGGCCGTTGATGTGCAGCAAGGTGTTGCCATAGGCATGGGTTTTCATCGTCCCTCCGGCCACGATCGAAATGCCAGTCGCCGACGGATTCCCCCTTCGGCATGACCTTCGGTGCCCGGACCAGGGCACCCGTGGCGACCCTCACCGCCATGGATGACTATGCGACCCCTTCTTTTCGCGAGTTTTTCCGCTCTATTGAACGTTGTTTCTGGATTGTTTCGCGACGCTTCCCGCAATCGCAGGGCGAGACGCTCAGCAGCGCCCCGAGCTGTCGGGCTCCGGCTGTCCGTGCCGTGATGTCTTGCCGGCGGCCCGCCGGCGGACCGGCAGGGATCGACCTCTAGGCCGCCTGTGCCACCCGCTCCGAACTCATGCGATAAGAGATCGCCTCGGCCAGATGGATGCGGCCGACCGTCTCGCTGGCGTCGAGATCGGCCAGCGTGCGCGCCACCTTGAGCACGCGATGGTAGGCACGGGCGGAGAAGGCGAGCTTCTCGCTGGCATCCCTGAGCAGCGACAGGCCGGCCGCGTCAGGCGCGGCGATGGCCTCGATGACGGCCGGCGCACAATGGGCGTTGGTGGTGGCGCTGTTGACGCCGAGCCGCTCGAAACGCTCGCGCTGGAGGGTGCGGGCGCGCGCCACGCGCAAGGCAACGGCGGCGCTCTTCTCGGCCTGGTCGGGCCGGATGAGGTCGCTGGCCGAGACCGCCGGCACTTCGATCCTGAGATCGATGCGGTCGAGCAGCGGGCCGGAGATGCGCGCCTGGTAATCGGTGCGGCAGCGCTCGCCGCGCACGCAGCGATAGCCAGGCTCGCCGGCCATGCCGCAGCGGCACGGGTTCATCGCCGCCACCAGCTGGATGCGCGCCGGATAGGTGACCCGGTGGTTGGCGCGCGCGATCATGCAGTCGCCTGTCTCCAGCGGCTGGCGCAGCGCATCGAGCGTCTGCGGCGTGAATTCGGGGAATTCATCGAGGAACAGCACGCCGTGGTGGGCAAGCGACACTTCGCCCGGCCGCGCGCGCAGGCCGCCGCCCACCATCGCCGCCATCGAGGCCGAATGATGCGGCGCGCGGAACGGCCGCCGGTCGGTCAGCTTGCCCTCGCCGAGTTCGCCAGCGACCGAGGCGATCATCGATACTTCGAGCAATTCCTTCGGCGCCAGCGGCGGCAGGATCGACGGCAGCCGCTGCGCCAGCATCGACTTGCCCGAACCGGGCGGCCCAACCATCAGCAGATTGTGCCCGCCGGCGGCCGCCACTTCCAGCGCCCGCTTGGCCGTCTCCTGGCCCTTGATGTCGGCGAGGTCGGGCAGGTCGCGCGCCGTGGCGTGGATGCCGGCTTCCGGCCGCGACAGCACCTGCGTGCCGCGGAAATGATTGGCGATGGCAATCAGGCTGCGCGGCGCCAGTATGTCGAACTCCTTGCCGGCCCAGGCCGCTTCCGGGCCGCAGGCGAACGGACAGATCAGCCCCTTGCCCTCGGCATTGGCGCCGATCGCCGCCGGCAGCGCACCGGCGACCGCTGTTATCGTGCCGTCGAGCGACAACTCGCCGAGCACGACATAGCCGGCCAGCATGTCGCCCGGAATAGCGCCGAGCGCCGCCATCAGGCCGAGTGCGATGGGCAGGTCGTAATGGCTGCCTTCCTTGGGCAGGTCGGCGGGCGCCAGATTGACCGTCACCTTCTTCGACGGCATCGACAGGCCCGACGCATGCAGCGCCGCCTGCACGCGTTCGCGGCTTTCGGCCACCGCCTTGTCGGGCAGGCCGACGATCTGCATGCCGACCTTGCCGGGCGCGATCATCACCTGCACGTCGACCGGCACGGCCTCGATGCCCTGGAAAGCGACCGTGCGAACCCGCGCCACCATGTCTTGTCCCCGGATATGGGCTTGCCCCGGCCCACGCGATCGGCCCTGAAAGGCCCGCTGGAAAGACAATCACAATTTCTTGATCAAATCAAGAACATTACAGGAACACCCAGCCGCGCCGGTTGCAGCCGGGTTGTGGCGGATTGAAAAAACGGAACATGGTTAATACGAAATGAAAACGCCCTACGTCCGCTTGGCTTCGACCGCGTCCCGAAACAGGCCGGCAATGTCTGCGCCGCCAAAGCACTTGACGTCGCGCGCGCCGGTCGGGGAGATCATGTCGTCGTCGATGCCGACTAGGAGGAAGCCGGATGGCCCGATACGGGCGCAAATCGCGCGCTCGATTGCCTTTCGATCGGTCTGAGATATTGCAGGAGGTCGCGGGACGTTAACAATTCCATTTCTTCCATTTTTGATTGCGAGGCGAGACTGCGCACGTCTTTCGGCGACATGCCGAAGAGCTTCTTGAAGGCGCGGGTGAACGCTGAGGCGTGGCTGAACCCGAGTTCGAAGGCCAACTGCGAAACACGCACTTCAGCCTCCGCCGCGTCGGCCATGCGGCGAAAGGCGAAGCGAAGCCGTCGTTCGTTGATATAGGCGCTGACTCCCCCGAGCGGCTCGAACATCCGGTAGAGCGTCGAGCGGGTAATGCCGAACTCGTCGATCAGCGTGTGAAGCGTCAGCTCGGAACCGGAAAGCCGCTGCTCGATGGCGGCCCTGATCGCGGCCAGTGAAACCGCCCTGCGGCCGGATCGCGCTTCGTTCTGCTGGCTTGATAGAGGTTCGAGACATGCCGTGGCCAGCTGGATGATCGTGTCGGCAACGGCGCCGGCCTCCGAAACCGGAAGGTCCGGTCCGACCGCGATGACGTTTTCCATCACGCCGCGCAGAATGGTCGTCAGGGGTCCTTGCCGGCGCACGAAACCGTGAGCGTCGTCGAGGAACGGCACCATGGGCTCGAGCCTGCGGCGTGACACCGCCAGGCTTACATTCTCGACGACGGGCGCTTCGATCGCCATTTCCTGCGAAAGGTCGAGAAACGCGAAATCCCCGGCCTCGACGCGCCTGGTCTTGCCGGCGATTGTCAGGTCGAAATGGCCGCGCGTGTAGCAGACGACCAGGATCTGATCCGTGCCGTGTCGCGCCATGGTCCTGATCGTGCGGGTGAAGCGGCCCGCGCCGCTCTTTGCCCGCGAAACGGTCACCTGGGGCAAGCTGTAGATTTCCGATGTCGCGAAGAACGGGGCACCTTTCGCGAAAGACGGCACCTCGAAATCGAAGACCGGCGACAGCATTCTTGCGAAAGATACAACACTTTGAGGGTCACTTTCAGGAAACGCCGCCTGGTAGCAATCGATGTAGGCTGTCTGCTCGTCTTTAGGCGAATTCATGAAAACGCACTCTTTGTCGTTGCCTGAGAGATTGTCACACGGCTTCTAAAACCTCAAACGATCCGACGCTTTACCCGCCGTCCCATTTTTTAAACCCAGCGTCCCAAGCGGTCACATTCGGCTTGAATGCAAAGCAAGGCCGTCGGAACAGTCCCTTGGTGGGGCGAGAGGTGCCTGCGGACATGGTTTTCCGGCACCTTTCACGAGGCTGCAGGGCGTCCGGGGGCTATGGGAAATCAGTTTGTGCGTTGGGCCGTTCTGGCCCGTGTTCTGTTTGGCGTGGCTATCCTTTTCCTGGGATTGACGGGCGCTGGCCCGTGGACCACGAGCGCTAGCGCCGATCCATTGCCACCCAACTCCGCGGTCTCGTTCAATGTCGCACATGGTCTGGCTGGCCAGGTCGTTACCGCAAGAATGGCCCTGTCAAATCCCAACGCCGCGACAAACCTCACAGGGGTGACCACACAATTCGCCATTTCCAACGGCGCGACATTCGCTTCGCCGGCCAACTTGTCCAACGGGTGCGGCGGCAGCGTTGTTGCAAATTCGGGAGGTTCTATCGTAAGCGTCTCGGGCGTGGGTTTGGCAAGCGGCGCAAATTGTACAATCGATGTCGATGTGCAGCTACCGCCCAACCCCGGATCGACTTCACTCTACAGCCGCAACTCCAGTGGTGCCACAGCCAACGAATCTGGAGGCGCAGGTGGAAACACCGCTTATTTGGGACTCTCCATTTCTGCTCCTCCATCGGTGGCGGCAGCGTTCAATCCCACCTCCATCACCGCGGGGCAGACTTCAACGCTGACCCTGACCATAACCAATCCCAATCAGTACACCGGCGTTGATCAGTTGACCGGGGTTGCCCTTGCGGCTTCGGCGTTGCCCGCCAATCTCAGTTTGGCCGCCGGCGGCAATGCCACCAACTCCTGCACCAACGGCACGTTCAACGCAGCGTCTCTCAGCCTGAGCGGCGCTACGCTGGATGCCAATGCAAGCTGCACGGTGACCGTGCAGGTGACTTCGTCCGTACCTGCGGGTTACAGCCATACGACCGGCGTTGTTTCGGCCACTGGACCGCTAACCCTCACTGGAACCAAGGCCACGACAGCCACGCCGTTGACCGTGACGGCTGTGTCCCCACCGAACGCCGCACTGTCTTATGTCTATTCAGGCACGCCGATTGCCGGCCAGCTGGTGAAGGGGCAATTGGTTCTGACAAACCCCAATCCGGTGGGGCTGACAGGCATTTCCGTCAGTATCAGCAACAGCAATGGCGCCAGCTTTCCCTCACCAGACAATCTGGTCAACGGGTGTGGCGGCAGTGTCAACGTCAGCAATGGGCCCGGTGGCCTTGTTCTCTCGGGCGCAAGTCTTCCAGGCCTCGGCAGTTGTACCCTTACGGTCGATATCCGGCTTCCATCGTCTGCCGGCTATACATCCATCACCACACTGCAGGCGCCTTCGGCCACTGAGTCCGGTGGCGCCTTTGGAAGCACGGGCTATGCGGTCCTCATATTCTATAATCTGCTCACAACCACCCAGGCTGTCGGCCAGTTGAACGTCTACCAAGGCGTGGCCATCAATTCCGCCACGCCCGTCACGGCAGGTGGTGGGGCACCTGCGATCACGCTCGGCATATCGCCGGCTTTGCCGGCAGGCCTGCAATTCGACACCGCAACCGGGGCCATCACCGGAACGGCCGCCAGCACTTCGCCGACAACCACCTACACAGTGACGGCGACCGATCAGGCCAGTCCGCCGCAAACATCGTCCAAGACATTCGATTTGACGGTCACCGGCCCGGTGGTGGCCACCCAGGCTGTGGCCTCTGTAGCCCTGACCAAGGGCCAACCGGCGACGTCGTTCACGCCGGTGACGGGCAGCGGCGGCAGCGGCGCGCTCAGCTACGGCATCAGCCCCTCATTGCCCGCCGGCCTGTCCCTCAGTGCGTCGACCGGCGAAATCACTGGCTCGCCAACTGTTACATCAGCTGCCACGACCTATACCGTGACCGTGACCGACGCCAACGGTGCCAGCGCCTCCAACACGTTCTTGCTTGCCGTCAACGATGCGGTCACCGCCACACAGGCGGTGCCGACGGCGGTATTGACCCAGAACCATGCGGTCATTCCGTTCACGCCCGTCAGCGGTGGCGGTGGAACCAGCCCGCTGTCCTACGGCGTGTCGCCGGCCCTGCCTGCCGGATTGAGCTTCGACAGCTCGAATGGGCAGATCACCGGTACGCCATCCACCGCAGCGGCTGGCACCTACACCGTGACGGTGACCGACACCAAGGGCGTAGCGGCAGCCGCCACCTTCAGCCTCACCGTCAACGGCGCGGTCACCGCCACGCAGGCGATCGCGACGACAATATTGACTCAGAGCCATGCGGCCCCATCATTCACACCCGTCACCGGAGCGGGTGGCGCAGGAGGCCTCACTTACGGCGTGTCGCCGAGCCTGCCCGCCGGACTGAACTTCAATGCGGCAAACGGGCAAGTCACCGGCGTGCCCAGCGTCACGTCAGCCGCCACGAGCTACACCGTGACGGTGACCGACACCAATGGCGCCACGGCATCCAATATTTTCTCGCTTGCCGTAGGAAGCGCCGTGACGGCGACACAAGCGGTGGCCACGAAGTCTCTCACCGTGACCACGGCAGTGACGCCGTTCACGCCGGTCACCGGCGGCGGTGGAACCAACCCCCTGTCCTATGCCGTCTCACCCGCCCTTCCGGCAGGCCTGAGTTTTGGCACTGCCGACGGGCAGGTCAGCGGCACCCCAACCGTCGCCAGCGCGGCGGCCAGCTATACGGTGACCGTGACAGACGCCAACGGTGCGACGGCGACGAACAGCTTCAGCCTGAAGGTCGAGAGCCTAGGGCAGACTATCACCTTCACCTCGACCCCGCCCAGTCCCGTCCACATCCATTCGCCGGACTATGTGGTTTCGGCCACTGGCGGCGGTTCCGGCGAGCCGGTTCTGTTCTCGATCGACGCTTCGAGCGGCGCGGGCGTGTGCAGCATTTCCGGCAGCACCGTGTCCTTCCTTTCCGTGGCGGGCATCTGCGTGGTCAACGCCAACCAGGCCGGCAATGCTCAGTACGCGGCAGCTCCGCAGGCACAGCAGACCATCTCGGTCGTCACGACGGACGTCGGCGCGGTGACCGAGGCGATCGGCGGCTTCATCTCCGACCGTGCCAACCAGATCGTGAGCAACCAGCCTGACTACGGCAGTCACGGCATGGACCGTCTGAACGAGGCCGCGGGCCAAGGTGGCGGCGGTGGTTCTTCCGATCTCACGAACCAACAGGCAGCGGGGCTGAAATCTGACCTGCCGCTTGCGGCTTTCGAATCGCGTGCGGGAGCAGTCGGTCCATTCACCCCAACTGCCGCACCGGCTTATCAAGCTGCCGCCGGCCGGCAGGATCCCTACGGTCTGCAGGCGATGCTGCTGGGCGCCGTGCAGAATGCTGGCCAGTCAGGATCGATGGACCGGCTCAGCTATTCCGGCGCCTTCGATGCCACGGTCAATGCCCATGACGGCTTTGCGGCTTCCTTCCACGGCTCGCTGTCGCAGTTCACCAAGTGGCAGGAAGCTGCACTTGGCCTCAACGGCTCGCAGGGCGGCTCGCATTCCTACTCGCCCTTCGACCTGTGGGTAGAGGGCACCTATGCCGGTTACAGTGGCGAACGCAGTGGCCAGTTTGGCCTGTTCACCGCGGGTGCGGATTATGTGGTCAATCCCGGTTTGCTGGTTGGCGCGTTCACGCAGGTCGACACGATGAACCAGACATCCGGTACGGCCGTCTCCGGAACCGGATGGATGGCGGGGCCTTACGCCACTGTGCGCCTCACCGACCGGCTGTTCTGGACGTCGCGGGCCGGCTGGGGCCGCTCCAGCAACAGCCTTTCGGACTCCGGCGACTTCACCTCCACGCGGTGGCTGGCCTCCACGGAAGTCGCGGGCAAGTGGAATCTCGGGCAGGGCGTGACCTTCACGCCCAATCTGGGCTTCATCTACTTCCAGGACACGACCGACGCCTATCAGGACACTTTTGGCGTCACCATTCCGGGCGTGAAGACCGAGCTGGGCCAGCTCAAATTCTCTCCCGAACTGTCCTACGGCTTTGCGACCGACGGCGGATTGTGGGTCGAGCCCTCATTCGCGCCGGAACTGATCTGGAACTTCGCCTCCACCAATGTGGATGGCTCTGGTGCGCTGTCCGATACGGCGACCGGCCCGACAGGCTTGCGCGGCCGCATCAAGGCCGGCCTCAATTTCCGCACCCCGCAGGGCGTGGCATTTTCGGCCACCGCTTCCTATGACGGCATCGGCGCGTCCGGCTACTCCGCCATTGCGGGTCAGGCGCGGATCAATGTGCCGCTGAACTGACAGAGCGGATGACGTGCGCTTGAAGAAGCGGGATTGTAGCTCGACCTGAAAACGGGCTACGTCCGCTTGCCCTCGACCGCGTCCCAGAACAGGCCGGCGATGTCGGCGCCGCCGAAGCGCTTGACCTCGCGCACGCCGGTGGGCGAGGTCACGTTGATCTCGGTCATGTAGTCGCCGATCACGTCGATGCCGACCAGGATGAAGCCGCGCTCTTTCAGCGAGGGTCCGATGCGGGCGCAGATCTCGCGCTCGCGGGGCGTCAGCTCGGTCTTCTCGGCGCGGCCGCCGACATGCATGTTGGAGCGGGAATCGTGCTCCGCCGGCACGCGGTTGATGGCGCCGACCGGCTCGCCGTCGATGAGGATGATGCGCTTGTCGCCCTTGCGCACGTCCTTCAGGTAGCGCTGCACGATGTAGGGTTCGCGCGACAGCTGGCCGAACATTTCGAGCAGCGAGGCGAGGTTGCGGTCGTCTTCCTTGAGGTGGAAGATGCCGGCGCCGCCATTGCCATAGAGCGGCTTGACGATGATGTCGCCGAACTCCTTGCGGAAGGCTGCCACCTCGAGTGGATCCTTGGTGATCAGCGTCTCCGGCATCAGGTCCGGAAACTCGGTGACGAAGATCTTTTCCGGGCTGTTGCGCACCCAGGCCGGGTCGTTGACGACCAGCGTCTTGGGGTGAATGCGTTCCAGGATGTGCGTGGTGGTGATGTAGTTCATGTCGAAGGGCGGATCCTGGCGCAGCAGGATGACGTCCATCTCCGACAGGTCGGTGCGCACCTTCTCGCCCAGCGAATAGTGGTTGCCCTTCTCGTCGCGCACCTGCATCTCCTCGATGCGGGCGAAAACCTTGCCGTCGCGAAGCGACAGCCGGTCGGGCGTGTAGTGGAAAAGCTGATGGCCGCGCCGCTGCGCCTCCAGCGACAGCGCGAACGAGGTGTCGCCGGCGATCGACACGGTGGAGACATGGTCCATCTGGACGGCGATTTTCAGCTTCATGGCGGGTCCCCGGCGCTATCGGTGCAAGCGATATAAGGGTCGCGACGCCGTCTGCCAATCGGGCCAGCAGCCTTTCCTTTGATGCATGTCGTTGCCCCAAAACCGGGAAGCCACTTTTGGGCGACATGCATCAGCGGTCGAAGACCAGCCTGAAATAGGTGAGCGATGGCCGCGGCAGGGATAGCCGCGGCCCCGCGAAAAGGCGAACCCGGAAAGCCTTAGAATTTATACGCCAGGGCAAGCCTGATCGTATTCTGCTCGAGATGCACTTCGCGGTCGGCGAAGCCGCCGGGCAGCGACTGGAAATCGTAGGTTTTCTTGCCGAAGGAGTCGTGGATATACTCCAGGCGCCCGATCCATTTGGGATTGAATGCGTATTCGGCGCCGACACCAATGTTCCAGCCGGTAAGGCCCTTGTCGATGGAATCGGAATTTCCCGAGACAGGATTGGACTGGGTCACCTTGTCGTTGGTGAAGGAGACGCCACCGGCGGAATAGAACAGCAGGTTGCCGGCGGCATAGCCGATCCGGCCGCGCAAACGGCCCATATATGAGCCTTCGGACTCCGCGTGGCGCGTGCCGCCGCGGGAGTTGAGATAGTCGGCGCCCTCTTTCCAGCCGTCGTAGCCGAATTCGCCCTCGGCGCCGAAAACCAGTGATCCGGTCTGATAGTTGACACCCGCGAGACCGCCGAGAGTTCCGCCAGCCGGCGAAAGCGATACGTCGCTCGAGCCGCTGAGGTTGATCAGACGGTTCTTGCCGAACGCTCCCCCGGCGTAACCGCCGACATAGGCGCCGCCCCAATTGAAGGCCGCGGCCGGCGGTGGCGCTGGAGGGGCATCCTGGGGCGACAGATCGGCCGCGAAGGCGGCCGGCGAAGAAAGCAGTGCGGCAAGCGCGAGGATGGCGGATTTCATGTTCGAAGCACCTGTGGACTTGACTGAGGCTCAGGCACTTATGGCGACGCGCGCGGGCATCGGCATCCCGCATTTGGGGTATGGCGATTGTTTCCGGCAGCGTGCGACGTGGGAGCCGGATACGGGCATGTCTCGCTGCCGACCCCGGGCAGCCGCGCCGTCGCCGACGGCGTCGCAACGGGACAACACCCTGATCCATCGAGACCGGACGGCGGCCTTCCATCTGGATCACATTCGTTTGTTGTGCGCCTTCGAGGCTGGCGTGATGTCCCGATCCCGCTAATGATCGGAACAGGGGTGGTTGTGCATGCGACTCTTCGTCGTCGAAGACGATCCGTACTGGCAGCAGGCGATTCGGGCGATCGTCGAGCATCGGCCGGACTACCGGATCGTGGCGATGTGCAGCAATCTTCGCCAGGGACTGGAGGCAGTCCAAACGGAGAGCTTCGATCTGATGATCGTCGATCTCGGACTTCCCGACGGGTCTGGCATCGATGTCATTCGTGCCTCCCGGCGACGGCATCCCGATGCTGAAATTCTGGTGGCGACAGTTTTCGCGGACGAGGAAAACGTGGTCGCGGCGATCTATGCCGGAGCCACGGGGTACCTGGTCAAGGAGGCCACGCCGGAACAATGGAGCGCTGCGATCGATGGGCTGCGGGCCGGACATTCCCCGATAGACCCGAAGATCGCCCGCCACATCCTCGGCGCCGTCCAGCAGCGCAGCCGATCCCTCATGCAGCCCAGTTGGAGCCTCAGTTCGCCGAACGCGCATGGCGGAGCAGACGACGAAGCCGGCCTGAAACTGTCACCGCGTGAAATCGAAGTGCTCCAGCTTGTCGCCAAGGGGTTCACCATGATCGAGGTCGCCAGGTTTCTCAAGGTCTCGCCGCACACGACACGCACGCATGCCAAGGCCATCTATCGGAAGCTCGAAGTCAGCACGCGCGGTGAGGCCGTCTTCGAGGCGTCCGTGCGTGGGCTTATCTGACGAGGCCCAAGGTGGAAGCCGCGACGAGCTCACCCATCCGGCGCCACGGCGGCTGGCGTCTGGCACTGATGGCGGGCATCATCGTCGCCGCGACGATGGCTCCATTCGCCATTGCCCGGCTGGTGTCGTCCCAGTCGCTGGATCCGTGGAGGCTGGGGGAAGCCCAGCTTACGCTCGTTCCCGGCGGGGCGGCCGAACGCGGTCAGGCGGTGCCGGCGGAGCGCCCGGTCACATTGCCCGATGCGTGGAACAAGGCGCATCCGGGGTTTGGCGGGGTCGGGCGCTACCGCTTCACCGTCGCCATGGCTTCCGACGCTCTCGGCGATCGGGCTCTCTATATCCCCCGTGTCAGCAACCGCTGCGTCGTCGAGGTCAACGGCGTCAAGATCACCCAGCCGACGGGGTCCGACAGCACCCCATGGCTGTGGAACCGCCCGCTCTATCTTGTGATCCCCGCCGACAAGCTTCATCCCGGCGACAACGACGTGACCGTCTCGGTGACAGGGGAGGTAAACAGCAGGGCGGGGCTCTCGGAGAGTTTCTTCGGGCCCCGCCTGCCGCTCTACAATTCCTATCGCCTGCGTTGGTTCTTCCAGGTCGACCTGCTGTGGATTGCCAATCTCAGCGTCATCGTTCTCGCCCTTCCATTGCTGTTCAGCTGGTTGCGTGACCCCGTCGGCTCCGCCAACTATGGAATATTCAGCGCCGGCGCGATCCTGTTCGGGCTGCGCAACTTTCACGGCTCGGTCGATTTCCTTCCCATGCCGGTCGAATACTGGTGGCCGCTGGTCAGCGCGAGCCTTGGCTGGTCGCTGGGTTTCATCTGGGTTTTTCTGCTGCGTTTTTCCGATCATCGCTGGCCCAGGTTCGAGGCCGCACTGGCAGTGTTCACCCTCGCTGGATCGATTGCCTTGTTCATGGTGCCGACCAGCCGGTTCATGGCGCTCTCCCCCTGGCTCTGGTACGTTCCCCAAGCCGCCGTCGGCCTTTTCTGCGTCGCGGCCTTCACGCGTCGCGCGATCGCGGAACCGACGCCGCATCGTGTCATCCTCATGATCGGCGTGCTGGCCCAGGTCGTGCCGGCGCTTCATGACATCCTCTGGATAGAAGGCGCGGGGGCCTTTTCGAGCATGCTGTGGATGGCGGTGAGCTTTCCCCTGCTACTTGTCCTGACGAGCGCGCTTCTCGCCGACGACGTGGCCCGGACCAGGGCGGCGCTCGGCGGCATGAACAGGATTCTCGAGGCGCGCATCACGGTCGCGCGCCAGGAGCTGGAGTCGCTCTACGAAAGCCGGCGCAGGACCGAACGCGAAGCGATCGGCGCCGAGGAACGGCTCCGGTTGATGCGCGACATGCATGACGGCGTCGGAACACGGCTCTCCCTGTTGCTCAGCGGCCTTGCCCGCGGCGATCTTTCCATCAAGGAGGTCACGCACGCGGTGCAAGGTTCCCTGGAGGAGCTGCACCTGCTCCTCGACGCCCGCGGACCCAACACGGCTACGTTGATGGATGCGCTGGCCAATCTCCGCTATCGGCTCGAGCCGCGCCTGACGGCACTCGGGGTGGAAACACGCTGGGAAATCGGCCCCGGCGCGGAGTCCCTCGCTTTGTCGGCGGAAATGACGCTGGATGTGCTGCGCATTATTCAGGAGTGCATTGCAAATTCGGTACGTCACGGCCAGGCAAAGGTCGTCACGCTCAAGCTCGAATGCCCGGATGAGGTCCCGCCGCGCGACGGGCAGGGCGCCGCCGTGCCGCCGTTCGAGGTCCTTGTCATCGATGACGGCATCGGCATCGGTAATGCCGCCGCCGCCACCAAAGGGGGCGGGCGCGGTCTTGCCAACATCAAGGCGCGAGCCGATGCGATCGGCGCCACCTTCACCTTGCGCTCCGACGCTTCCGGGACGACCGCGCGTCTTGCCCTCGGCCATGGATCCGTTCCCGGCCTGGAAGCCGGACGTGTGCGTGTGGGCGCGAAATAGCCGGCCGAAGCCCGGACGGGTTTCTCGAAGGGCCGGGCAATACCTCAAATGCGGCATGCGGCTATCGATCCTTTACCGCATGACTCCTCGAGTGGCAGCCAAACCGCAGAAGGAGGCGCATGATGGATTCGGTCAGACCGCTGAAAATTCGCGCCTGGTCATTTCTGACCAGGATCGGAAGGTGCCCGCGCTGCATGCGCCAATCCGGTTACGCCACGCTGGCGTCCCTGCTGCTGTTCTGTCTCCTGCGCGAGAGGTACAGCCTCGCCGTCCTCGCCGTCTTTTCCCTGGTGTCGCTGCTTCATCTCTGCGTGTACACCTATCGAAGCACCCGGGAAGACATTCATCCTGAACGCAGACAGTTTCTTTCGGCGGCCTTGGGCGGCTTGATCCTCATCTTCTCCGTGTCGAGTTTCGCAGGCAGGGCATTCGCCGAGAATCCCTGCTCCGGCCGGATGAACTGCGGTCACTCTAGGTGCCAGGCCGAGGATACATGTTGTCCGTTGGGTTATACGTTTCTCAGTCTTTGCGACTGCAGGTGCTATAAGCAAGGCTCCAATATGCCCACATGCAGCGAGCCGTTGGCTTTGGGAAGCGTAACCGTCATTGGATGCTACGATCAGAACTGGTGAATGGCGGCAACTCGTTGTGTGCGCAATTCCCAAGGGGGAAGCGCTTCGCGCTTCTCCCGGGAAAACCGTTTCACTCTCTTCCTGGAACCGCTCTACAGTGACCCGACAAGCGGCAGGAGCAGGGCGACCAGCTCGGCCTGCCGGCGTACGTTCAGCTTGGCGAAAACCGTCTTGAGCTGCGTACGTCCCGTTTGATAGCTGATCCGCAACGCCAGCGACGCCGCGGGCAGGGAGGCGCCCCCCGCTATCTTGAGCGCAAGCCGCGCCTCCGCCGTGGTCAATCCGAAGCGTTCGCGCAAGATTTCGACATGGCCGGCGCCGCCATTTGCGAGCGGGCGGATGACGAGCAGGCAACATGTCTGCGGCGACAACAGCAAACGGAAATTGTCATCGGGCGGATGGAAGACGAGCGGGTAGAGCGCAACGGAGAACGAGCCATCGGAATTTTGCAGGCGGATCGTTTCGCGTCCGGCGACGAATGTCTCACGCCGGGCGGTTTGACCGATGACCCTGGCGATCTCGGCCGCCGCCTGTCTGTCGAGGATTTCCAGCCTGTCGCCGACACCGATCCGCACCAGGCGCGCCTCGCGCGCAAGCGCCTCCCCGGGTTGGTTGGCCGCCACGACGCGGCCTGTGGCCGACACCATGAAAGCCGCATCCGCCATCGCGTGAACGATGCCGGAGCGGGCTGGTGAAGACGCATTCGTCAGGCGCTCGCGCAGCATCGAAAGTGCCAGACCCATCGCGGGTGCCAACCCCTGGACCACAGGCTCGATGACGAGGTTGATCCGTTCGGTGTCCCGAGCCGAATAGTGAACGGCCAATTCAGCACTTCTGTCGCGATCCTCCAGCAGCCTTATGGCCGTCGCGGCGTCGCTTTCCGGCAGATGCCGCAGGAAGTCGGTGTAGAACTCCGTATCCCTGAACGATGCCGATGGAAGGAAATCCTCGGTCCGGCGCGGCTTCATGAGCGGCAGCGAGAGGTTGAATGGCATCCAGCCGTTGATGCCTCCGTAGTAATTCGCGAAATCCCGTATGGCGCCTTCCTCGAACCCTGACTGGACGAGCGGCATGTCACGGGAGGCCTTTCGGTCATTGACCAGGAAAAGGGCCTTCGTCCCCGGGATCAATTCGCAGAACCGATCCGAAAAGTGCTGCCACTGGGCCGTATCGGTGGCGGCTCCCATGACAATCTCGCCGAGCTCGCCAGTAATCCGTCTGCTATGCTGATCCATCTCTGTTCAACGACCACGAATGCCTCGACGCCGGTCGAGCACGATGATGGAAATCCAAGGCGCCTGGCTGGAGCCTGCTGGCGTCGCGGCGACCCGGGAATTTGCTTGACGCTACCGGGCCCGGGCCTGATTGGCCCATACCTCAATTGAGGGATGTAAAGAGATCGGCAACCGGCAGATTGCGCTCAGTCCGGCTGGAAAAAGAAAGCCGCGGGTGAATGTGATGGCAGGGATCGATGAAAACGCGGATCGCCAAGGTTACCACGACAGGGGATGAGCTTATCGAGCTCCTGCAGGCGCTTGTCGAGCGCGGCGGGCCGGCCGAGGGCGACTGGCCTGAGCTTGTCGGGGCGCTGGCCAGCGAGCATGGCCGGCAGTTCGTCATCCAGGATGGCGTCAGCCACCGCAGGAGTTCGAACAAGCGGCTTGAACTGTTCCTGGCCGGGTGTCCGCGCGTCTTCCACGGCACCGCGACCATGCAAGGGTTTGCCCGTTGCAAGCCGCACGGCTATGCCGGCGACTTCGAGATCATCGAGCGCATTTACAACATGGCGTGCTCGGCCCTGGCCGACCTTTCGGCATGGGACCGCTTCTTTCATGCCGGCGACGCCGCGCGCGCCGTGCGCAATCGCGCAAGCGTGCTGCGGCAGATCATCGGCGAGACGAGGCCGCGCAAGATACTGACCGTCGGCTGCGGCCCGAGCCTCGATATCCTCCAGGCGACGGCGGGCCTCGGCGAACCGATCGAGATCACCTTCCTAGACACCGACTCCGCCGCCCTGGCGCGCGCCGCGGTCAATCTGGGCTCCATGCCCCAGATCACGGCGCATTTCGTGCACAAGAATGCACTGCGCTATCGCACCGATGAAAAGTTCGACCTCATCTGGTCCTCGGGCCTGTTCGACTACCTCAACGACAAAACCGCTGTTTTCCTGCTGAAGCGGCTGACCGGGATGATGGCTGACAACGGCGCCATATGCTTCGGCAATTTCGGCCATGAGAACCGTTCCCGCCCGTATATGGAAATCATCGGCGAGTGGTTCCTTCGTCATCGCGCGCCGAGGGATCTGGAGAAGCTGGCGACGGCGGCGGACATCGCCCGCTCGCGCTTCCGCTGCCAGGCGGATGACACCGGCCTGAACCTCTTTGCGCTGTGTGCCTAAGCAACATCCGGGGGCAGCCCCTCAGCGGTCGAAGACCAGCCGTGAGTAACCCAGGAAGGACAGCGCCATCGCGGCCAGCGAGGCGGCGGCGAGAGCCGCGAGCGGCGGTGCCGCCGGCAGCGCGAGCAGGATCGCGGAATAGACGAGATAGTTGATGACGCTGGTGGCGATGCCGACGCCGCCATAGCGGGCGCCTTCTTGCGCCACGCCGCGGCGCGACGGCGAGAAGGTCAGATGCCGGTTGATCTGCCAGGTGACGCAGAGCGCGAAGCCGATTGACAGGATGCGGGCGACAAAAGGTCCGAGCGGGGTGACGGCCATCAGCAGCCAGAGCGCGCCGGCATCGGCGGCGAAACCGATGCCGCCCGCGAACGCGAACCGCATGAGGCGCAGCATTTCTCAGGCCGCGCGCGGGGTCTTGCCCGGCTGCGGCTTCTGAACGATGTCGTCGGTGCGGCGCTCGGCGCGGCCCGAAGGCATGGAGAGATAAAAAATGCGCTTCTGTTCGGCGCGGCCGCGCGACACGGAATCGAGGATCAGCCCGGTCACCGCCGCCAGCATGGACAGCAGCAGCAGGCCAACCGACAGCACCCAGGTCGGCATGCGCGGCACGAGGCCCGTCTCGGCGAATTCGAGCAGCACCGGCGCCATCAGGAACAGGCTCGAGCCGAGGAAGAACAGCGAGAACGCTCCGAAGAAGCGCAGCGGCTGGGTTTCCTTCATCAGCATGGCGAACATCCACAGGATCCTGGCGCCATCGCGGAAGGTCGACAGTTTCGACGACGAGCCCTCGGGGCGGCGGCCGTAGTCGAGCGCGATCTCGCTGACCGGCAGTTTGAGCTGCGAGGCATGCACCGACATTTCGGTCTCGATCTCGAAGCCGCCGGAGACGGCGGGGAAACTCTTGACGAAGCGCCTGGTGAAGGCGCGGTAGCCCGAGAAGATGTCGGTGAAGTCGCTGCCGAACAGCGATTTGTAGAGGCCGTTGAAAATCCGGTTGCCGAAGGCGTGCCCTGCCCTGCCCGCGTCATCGGTGACGCCGCGCCTTGTGCCCACCACCATGTCGCAGCGCTCGGTCAGGAGCGTGTTGATCAGCTGTGGCGCATCCTCGGGCGCATAGGTGCCGTCGCCATCGGCCATCAGGTAGATGTCGGCGTCGATATCGGCGAACATGCGCCGCACCACATTGCCCTTGCCCTGGCGCGGCTCGCGAACGACGATCGCACCCGCGGCGCGGGCTCTCAGCGCCGTCAGGTCGCGCGAATTGTTGTCGTAGACGTAGATGGTCGCCGCCGGCAGCGTTTCGCGGAACCGGCGCACCACCTCGGCGATGGTAAGCTCCTCATTGTAGCAGGGCAGGAGCACGGCGATGACGGGCTCATGGCGGACGTCTTGCGGCATTTTCGTCTCCGATTGCCTGGCGGCCGCGCGGCTGCGCGCCGCAAACCGGTCCGTTCAGGCGGTTTTACTATTTATTGAAGCCGTTAAGGCTAGGTTTAAGGCCGACTTCATGAGTGCCGGTCGGCCTGGAAAAGGCCCGGCATTCCGCCAGGGGCGATCGGGATGGGCACAGCAAGGGCGACTTCCACCGGGAAGTCCGATGTCGCGTTCGCGTTGCTGGCCGCCTTGCTGCTGCTGGCGCTCAATGCCCATGCCGGGTTCCCGCAGCTTGCAAATCCGGCCGGCGACAATGACAGCCTCCTGCAACTGGTCGAGGCCCGCGACCTGCTGGCCGGCCAGGGCTGGTTCGACCTGCACCAGTACAGGATGGGCCCGGAAGGCGGCTTCGTCATGCACTGGTCGCGCCTGCTCGACGCACCGCTGGCGCTGGGCATCCTTGGCGTATCGACGCTGACCGGCAGCACCGTTCTGGCCGAGAGGATCGTACAGATCGTCTGGCCCACCCTGCAGTTCTGGCTCGCGCTTTTCTTCATCCTGCGCGCGGCGCGCGCCTTCGCCGGTGAGCGTGCGGTGCTGCCGGCCGCCGTCGTCGGCGGAGCGGCGCTCTATTACATTGGCATCTTTTCGCCCGGCGCGCTCGACCACCACAACATTCAGCTGATGCTGACACTGGCCAGCCTCGCGCTGCTGCTCGAGGCGCCCGGCCGCCGTGCGGCGGCCTTCGTCGCCGGCGTCTGCGCCACGCTGACATTGGCCATCGGCATGGAAAGCGCGCCCTATGCCGCTACGCTGGGCGCGGTCGTCGCCCTTCTGTTTCTTGGCGGCGGCAACAGCGAAAGGCCGATCGCCAGGGATTTCGGCCTCGGCGTCGCCAGCGTCTCGGCCGCCGTCTTCGTCGCCACGGTTCCCGCCTCTGCCTGGGGCCAGGCCCAGTGCGACACCTTCTCGGTGGCGCAATTCGCGCTCGCCATGCTTGCCGGCGTCGGGCTCGCGGCGATCGCTTGCCTTGATATGGCCAATGCGACGTTGACGCGTCGCCTCGCCTCGCTCGGCCTGCTTGCAGTTGCCCTGGGCGCCGTCATGATCTTTCTGTTTCCGCAATGCCTTGCGGCGCCTTACGCCAACCTCGACCCGCGTCTGCAACAAATGTGGCTCGGCCATATCGAGGAGGCGCAATCGATCTTCCGGCTGGTCCTGGACGACCCTGCCCGGGCGGTGGCCCGCTTCGCCACGCCGCTGGTGGCGATCATCCTGATGGCGCTTCGCTTCCGTCAGGGCGGCTGGCGGCGGCAGGATAGCCTGGTCGGCGCGCTGCTGGTGGTGGCGTTCCTGGTCAGCGCCTGGGAAGTGCGCGGCTCGACCTTCTCCATTGTCTTCGCGGTCATCCCGCTCTCGGCATGGATCGCCAGGTGGCGGCAGCGGGCCGAGAGCAGCCCTTCCGGCGCCACCATGCTCAGGATGGCCGCGGCCTGGCTGATTTCGGTGAACGCCATCTGGTCGGGGGCCGCCGAGGCCGCCTCGAACGCCTTCGAAACCGGCGCGCCCGCCGCGACCGCGGGCATCGACGCGCCCTGCAACAGCAAGGCGTCGTTTTCCACGCTTGCAGCGATGAGCCCCACCACCGTCCTTGCCATCTCCAATCTGGGATCGCCCATCCTCGCCTTCACTGGCCATCGCGCGCTTGCCGGACCCTATCACCGCAACGTGGCCGGAAACCTGCTGGTGTTCGATGCCTTGCTGGGCTCGGCCGCCGACGCCAAAGCCGTCGTTGAAAGCCACCATGTCGGGCTCGTCGCGCTTTGCGCCGGCAATCCAGAAAGCCGGCTGTTCGCTGCGAGCGCGCCGGACGGCTTCCTGGCCGGGCTGATGCGCGGTGATGTGCCGGAATGGCTGGAGCCGGTGGCACAGACCCGTGACGCTCCGCTCGAGCTCTATCGCGTCCGGTTAACCGGCGGCTGATCGGCGCGACAATAGAGGTTTGATACAGTTTACGCGGGCCTTCCGCAGGTATTCTGCGTTCTCCGGGAGCATTGTTCGCGGTCCGGACAGGATTGCGCTGACGCAATTGTATCCGGCTTCGAAAAATCGATTTCCGAGATACGTTTCCTAAAGGGTTTGCTGCCAGTCTCGAAAATAAATTCCGACGTCAAGAAACAGGGACACCGATGCAAACTCCGTTTGGCACCGGTCAGGCAAACAGGGAAAGCACGGATCTGGCCTTCACCGATCCGTTAACCGGGCTTGGCAACCATCGCCGCTTTTTCGACAAGGTGGATCGCCTGATCAGCGACCGCGCCGACGATCCCGCGCCCTTCACCGTCGGCATTCTCGATCTCGACGGCTTCAAGCCGATCAACGACCTGTTCGGCCACAAGGCCGGCGACGACATCCTGATCCAGGTCGCCATGCGGCTGCGCGCCTCGATGGACGGACATTCGACCGTCTGCCGCATCGGTGCCGACGAATTCGCCTTCCTCTATCCGCTGGTGTTCTCGGAAGAGGCCGCGGCGGAGAAATCCCGCATGCTGATCGAGATCCTGTCGGCGCCCTATGATGTCGGCGAACGCACCGCCAGGCTGTCGGCCTCGGTCGGCTGCTCGCTGTTCTATTCCGGCGACGAGACCACCGAGATCCTCATCAACAAGGCCGAAACCGCTCTTTACCATGCCAAGCGCTCCGGCCGTGGCCGGGTCGTCGTCTATACCAGGGAGATGGAGGAGGCGGCCAAGCGCGTCACCCGCATCGAGCAGGCCTTGCGCCGCGCCGTCTCCGCCGGAGAGGTCGAGCCGCATTTCCAGCCCATCGTCGACCTCAACACGCGCCGCACCATCGGCTTCGAGACGCTGGCGCGCTGGACCGACCGCGATCTCGGCGCGGTGCCGCCGACCGTCTTCATCCCCATCGCCGAGGAGCGCGGCATCATCGGCCCACTGTCGCAGCTGGTGCTGCGCAAGGCGACGGAAGCCGCCAAGAGTTGGCCGGCGGATCTGTTTCTGTCCTTCAACCTGTCGCCCTCGCAGCTCGTCGACCAGAACACCGGCCTGCATATACTGGCGATCCTCGACCGCACCGGCTTCGATCCGCGCCGGCTGGAGATCGAGATCACCGAGACCGGCCTGATGAACGATCCGGCTTCGGCCGCGCAGATCGTCGAAGACCTGCGCCGCGTCGGCATCCGCGTCTCGCTCGACGATTTCGGCACCGGCCAGTCCTCGCTCGGCCGCCTGCGCGAATTCCATTTCGACAAGCTCAAGATCGATCGCGCCTTCGTCTCCTCCATTCTCGACGACCGGCCCTCCGAACACATCATCCGCGCCATTCTCGCAATGTGCGAGGGGCTCGGCATGGATGTGGTCGCCGAAGGCATCGAGGAGGAAGCGCAGGCGGACCGCCTGGTTCAGTTCGGCTGTGCCGGCGGGCAGGGCTATCTGTTCGGCAGGCCGGCCGATGCCGACGCCACGCTCGGCTATCTCCGCGATTCGTTCCGCGGCGCCTTGCGCGCCAAGGCGATCTGACAAGCGGCCTCACGGTCCGGACCAGGGCTGCCGGTCGCGCCTTTGGCCGGCGATCCCGACTTTTTGTCAGACATAAGCCGACAAATCCGTCTTTTCGCCCTTGCCCGCGAGGCGTGTCTGGCTAGGATGCGCGCCGGTCAATCCGGGAGACGGAAATCATGATGCCATCGGCGCGTTTTGCCGACCTCGAAGGCGCCTCGGTGCTGATCACCGGCGGCGGCTCCGGCATCGGCGCGGCGCTGACCGAGGGTTTTGTCCGCCAGGGCGCCAAGGTCGCCTTCATCGACATCGCTGAAAAACCCAGCACCGAACTTGCCGACCGCATCGAGAAGGAACTCGGCCGCCGGCCACTTTACCTCAAGGCGGATTTGCGTGACATCGAGGCGCTGCGGGCGGCCGCGGCGAAGGCGGCCGAGGCGCATGGCGACGTCACCGTGCTGATCAACAACGCCGCCTGGGACGAACGCCACGAGGTGGCCGACGTCACCGCAGAATTCTGGGACAACAACCTCGCCATCAACCTGCGGCCGCATTTCTTCACCGCGCAGGCGGTGGCGCCGGGCATGAAACGGGCCGGAGGTGGCTCGATCATCAACTTCACCTCGACCTCCTACCTGATCAACCACCCCGACATGCCGGCCTATACCGCCGCCAAGGCCGGCATCCTCGGTCTCACCAAGGGTCTGGCCGGCAAGCTCGGTCCGGACCGCGTCCGCGTCAACGCCGTGGCGCCGGGCTGGGTGATCACCGAGCGGCAGCAGGAACGCTGGGTGACCGAAGGCGCGCTTGAGGCGCATGTCGCCAAGCAATGCATCAAGGACGTGATGCGGCCCGACGACATGGTCGGCACCGTGCTGTTCCTGGCCTCGGACGCCTCGCGCATGCTGACCGCGCAGATGCTGATCGTCGATGGGGGCTTCCTGTGAGCCCGGGACTTGCCGGCAGCGTTCCCGCCGTCGCGGCGCTGGACTGGGGCACGACCCGGCTCCGGGCCTGGCTGATCGACGCCGGCGGCAAGGTGCTGGCCGAGCGTCGCGGCGACGACGGCCTGATCACAGCGCGCGAAAAGGGCTTTTCGACCGTGCTGGAGGGCCATTTGGCGGCCATGGGTGCGCCCGAGACGCTGCCCGTCATCATTTGCGGCATGGCCGGCTCGCGCCAGGGCTGGATCGAGGCGCCCTATGTCGGCGTGCCGTCGCCGATCGGCGCCATCCTGCGCGGCGCGGCGCGTATCGAGGGCGAGCGCCGCGACATCCGCATCGTGCCGGGCCTCGCCCAGCGCCTGGCCGACGCGCCTGACGTGATGCGGGGCGAGGAAACACAGCTCGCCGGCGCCGGTTTGCCGGCAAAGGGCCGGCATCTCGCCTGTATGCCGGGCACGCATTCGAAATGGGTCGTGGTCGAGGACGGCGTTGTCGCCGGCTTCGGCACATGGCCGACCGGCGAACTGTTCTCGGTGCTCGCCTCGCATTCGATCCTCAAGCATTCGCTGGGTGAGCACCCTGCTCCGGTGACGGCGGATAGCCCATTCTTCCGGCAATGGTGCGAGCGGGCGCTCGGCGAGGGCGGCGACGTCACCTCGAAACTGTTTGCCATCCGCGCCGCCGGGCTCCTGCAGGACCTGAAGGCGCAGGACGCAGCGGCCTGCCTGTCGGGGCTTCTTATCGGCGGCGAGATCGCTTCGGCCAAGCGCCGTTATGGCGCCGGCGATGCTCCGGTCGTGCTGATCGCCTCGGGCGCTCTCGCCTCGCTCTATGCGGCCGCGCTCGACCTTGCAGGGCTTGCCTTGCGCGCCGTCGACGCGGATGAAGCGGTGCGCGCCGGCTTGATCGAGGCAGCGCGCGAGAACGGCATGATCCCCAGAACCGGAGCCTTGGCATGACCGAGACCGCAGCCTTTCCAAAGCTCAAGCGCGGGCTGGTCGCCATCTTGCGCGGCCTGAAAGCCGCCGATGCGATCGCCATGGGGCAGGCGTTGTTCGATGCCGGTATCGAGGCCATCGAAGTGCCGCTCAACTCGCCCCAACCCTTCTCGTCGATCGCCAGGATTGTCGAAGTGCTGCCGAAAACGGCCTTGGTCGGCGCCGGCACGGTGCTGACGGCCGCCGATGTCGACGGCCTGCACAAGGCCGGCGGGCGGCTCCTGGTCAGCCCCAACATCGATGCCGAAGTGATGGCGCGCGCCAGGCATTACGGCATGGTGACCATGCCCGGCGTGTTCACCCCGACCGAGGCCTTCCAGGCGATCCGGCTGGGCGCCTCGGCGCTGAAATTCTTTCCGGCGAGCGCGCTCGGTGCATCAGGCATATCAGCCATCCGCGCGGTGCTGCCGGCGCAGACGCTGGTTGGCGCCGTCGGCGGCGTTTCGGAAAAGGATTTCGCTGCCTACAAGGCGGTTGGCGTCACGGTCTTCGGGCTTGGCTCCAGCCTGTTCAAGCCGGGCATGAGCGTCGACGACGTGGCCGCGCGCGCGCAGGCGGCCGTCGCTACCTGGGATGCGGTGTTCGGAGACGCAGGATGAATGAAGCGCTCGTTTCGGTTTTTTCCGATCATGTCTGCCAGCTCGGTGAGGGGCCGAGCTACGATCCCGCCACCGATGCGCTGTTCTGGTTCGACATCGTCAACGGCCAGCTTCTGGAAAAGCAGCTGTCGGGCGGTGCCACCAAGGTCCATGAGCTCGGCCAGATGGCCAGCGCCATCGCCGTCATCGACGACAAGCGCCAGCTGATCGCCACCGAAACCGGGCTTTTTGTCCGCGACGTCGCGACCGGCAAGATGACGCTGCACACACAGATCGAAGCCGACAATCGGGTCACCCGCTCCAATGATGCCCGTGTTCATCCCTGCGGTGCCTTCTGGGTCGGCACCATGGGCAAGGGCGAGGAAAAGGGCGCGGGCTCGATCTACTGGTTTTTCAAGGGCGAACTGCGTCGCCTGTTTTCCGACATCACAGTGACCAACTCCATCTGTTTTTCCGAGGATGGCGCGCTCGCCTACTACACCGACACTTCGACCGGATTGCTGATGCGCGTCGCCTGCGACCCCGCCACCGGCCTGCCCGCCGGCGAACCGAAAGTCTTCGTCGATCACCGCGCGGCCAAGGGCTATGTCGACGGCTCGGTGCTCGACCGCGACGGCATTTTGTGGAATGCCGTCTGGGGCGGCAGCGTCATCGAGGCCTATGGCCCTGACGGCAAGCTCGTGCGCACCGTCGCCATGCCGGTGACGCAGCCCTCCTGTCCGGCCTTCGTCGGCGCCAAGGCCGACCGGCTGGCGGTCACCTCGGCCTGGTCGGGCAAGAACGAGAAGCAGCGCCTGCTCGACCTGCAGGGCGGCATGACCTTCCTGCTCGACATTCCCGTCAACGGCCGCCTCGAGCCGCGCGTGCTGATCGCCTGAATTGGGAGCGTCATTTCGGCCCGCATGCCGCGCTGTCGCGCAGGCGTCCGGCGCAAGTCGGTTTCCCGAAAGCCTGAGCCCTGAGCCATGCGATGGTGGGCGCCTCGCAAAGTTCGGAAACCGGTCGTCTCATGCCCAGCCCCAGAAAGCTCATCCTCGTCCACGAACCGGAGAAAGCCTGCCTCGAGCGGCTGATCGCTGCGGGTTATCCAAGCGCACGCGCGCTCGAAATCTCGTCATACCTGGCGCAGTCGACCGATCTCGCTCCTGAATTCGATGCGATCGCCGAGGCTTGCCGGGCGCGCGGCCTGTCCTTCGCGCCGGTGATGCTCGACGATGCCGCCGGCGTCCTTGCCGGCGAGGATCCCGAAGCGGTCCTGGTCTGGACGCTGACCGACGGCATCGCCTATTTCCGCGGCGGCGCGGCACCGGCCTTGGCGAGACTTGGCGGATTCGACACGGTTGGCGCCGACGATTCCCTGTTCGCGCTGTGCCAGGACAAGTTCCGCTCCGGCGCCGTGCTCGGCGCGCTCGGCCTGCCGGTGCCGCAGGCCGGCCTTGCCCGCGACGGAAAATGGCTGGTCGAGCCGCCGGCCTCGGCCAAGGGCTGGTTCGTCAAGCCGAACCGGCTCGGCGCCAAGATCGGCATCTGGCCGGATTCGCGCGTCGCGGATCTCGACCACGCGCTCGAACTCAGCCGGCGGGTCTTTGCCGCCTATCGCGACGATGTCGTCGTCCAGCCCTATGTCGCCGGCCGCAATGTGCGCGCCAGTTTCCTGGGACTGACACCGAGGACCGGCGTCGAGGCACTCGGCGTCGCCTTCGTTGATTCCGGCGGCGATTTCCAGACCATGGCCGACAGCCTGGCGCTCTACGGTGAAACCGGCGAGGCAGCCAAAGCCACGGGACAGTATGCCGAGCCGGACCTTGTGCCGGTGGCGGACAGCCAGCCGGCCGCCGATGCAAGGATCAGGGAGATCGCATCGCGGCTGATGAGCGGGCTCGGCTTGCGCGACGTGTTTTCGATCGACCTGCGTGTCGAGCCCGACGACACGGTCCATCTCATCGAATTCGAGGTCTGCCCCGGCCTGCCGTGCTTCGATTTCCGTGCCTATTGCCGGCAGCAATGGGACCTGACCCTTGCCGAGGCAATGGCCGAAACCGCAGCCAGCCGCCTTGCCGGCTGACACCATCGCTGCCAGGCTCCGCGCCATTGCCGGCCCCGCCGGCGGTTGGCCTAACCCCTTGTTTTGACGCGGTTCCCGGAGGGAAAACCGGTTCACACTTCCCCTGGAACTGCTTTAGTATCGGCCATCGACCCCAGCGAAGGCCGCGCGATGAACACGACGCTAGTCAATCCTGAAACCCTCCACCACCACATCAGGCGCATGGCCGGGCGCGATCCGCATGAAGCGCATCGCGTCGCAACGCCGCTCGAACTCCTGTTTGACCTGACCTTCGTCACCGCCTTCAGCTTCGCCTCCTCGCAACTTGCCCATGCGCTGGCCGAGGGGCATTACACGGCAGCGCTGCTCGGCTTTGCCTTCGCCAGCTTCGCCATCTGCTGGGCCTGGATCAACTTTTCCTGGTTCTCTTCCGCCTACGACACCGACGACTGGGTCTTCCGGCTCATCACCATGGTGCAGATGATCGGCGTGCTGGTGCTGGCTGTCGGCCTGCCGCGCATGTTCGCCTCCATCGAGCATGGCGAACACCTCGACAATTCGGTGATGGTGTTCGGCTACGTCATCATGCGCGTCGCCATGATCGTCCAATGGCTGCGCGCGGCACGGCAGGATCCTTCCCGGCGCGGCATTTGCCTGACCTATGTCGTGGCCATTGCCATCGCCCAGATCGGCTGGGTGGTGCAGATCCTTTTCGACTTCCCGGTGGGGACCAGCATCGTTCTGGCCATCATCCTGCTTCTGATCGAGCTGGCCGGACCGGTGATCGCCGAACGCAGGCATGGCGGCACGCCATGGCATGCCCACCACATGGCCGAGCGCTACAGCCTGTTTGCCATCATCGCGCTCGGCGAAGGCGTCGTCGGCACGCTGGCGAGCCTGTCGGCCGTGGTCGAGGAGCAAGGCTGGTCGCTCGACGCCGCCCTGGTCTGCATTGCCGGCACCGGGCTCACCTTCGGCATGTGGTGGGTGTACTACATGCTGCCCTCGGCGCCGGTGCTTCATGCCCACCGCAACCGGGCCTTCGTCTGGGGCTATGGCCAGATGCTGATCGTCGCTGCCATCGTGGCGACCGGCGCGGGCCTGCATGTCGCGGCCTATTTCATCGAGCACAAGGCCCATATCGGCCCGCTGGCGACGCTGCTTGCCACCGCAATTCCCGTCGCCGTTTTCCTGGCGGCGGTCTATGCGCTCTATACCTACCTGGTCCGGCGCTTCGACCCGTTCCACATCTGGCTGCTGCTGGCGACGGCGGCGGTGGTCGTCCTTGCCATTTTCGCCGCGGTCGCCGGTGTCGACATGGCCATCTGCCTGGTCATCCTGATGCTGGCGCCGGCCGTCACCGTGGTCGGCTATGAAGCGCTCGGGCACCGCCACCAGGCGCAAGCGCTGGCGACTGACGAGCGTCCGGCATGATTTCATCGGGGAAAGCGCGCGGCGCTTTCCCCGGGAAATGCGCCAAAACAGAGGGATGGAGCCGTTCGCCGATTCCGTGAAGCGTTGAACGGATCTAAATGCCTTCCACCAGCACGATCTCGCCGTCGGCGACCTTCTGGCGAATCGTCACCGCGTGCTGATATTCCGGCGAGTGGTAGCAGTCATGCGCCGCGGCCAGCGACGGAAACTCGATGACGACGTTGCGGGCGCGACCGGGCCCTTCGGCCTTCTCATGCTCGCCGCCGCGCGCCAGGAACTTGGCGCCGAAGCGTTCGAAGGCGGGTTTGGCGGCAGCAACATAATCCTTGTAGCCTTCGGCGTCGCGTACATCGACGCGGGCGATCCAGTATCCCTTGGGCATTTTCTGTCTCCGAAATCGTTGTCTGGAAATTATGCCGAACGCATCTCATCGAGGATGGCTTCAGCCGCTGCCCGCCTGTTCGCGGCGGCCACGATCGGACGGCCGACGACGAGATGGCTGGAACCGTTGCGGATCGCCTGCGCCGGCGCCACCACGCGCTTCTGGTCGCCATGGTCGCTGCCCGCCGGCCGGATGCCCGGCGTCACCACCGCCATGTCGGGCCCGACGATGCGGCGCACCGCCTCGGCTTCCGCCGCAGAGCAGACAATGCCGCCCATGCCGGCATGCAGCGCCTGTTCGGAGCGCCTGAGCACCAGCGTGTGCGGGTCGTATTCATAGCCGACATCGATCATGTCCTGCTCGTCCATCGAGGTCAGCACGCTGACGGCGAGCAGGCAAAGGTCGCTGCCCCGGGCCGCTTCCACCGCCGCGCGCATCGCCTTGGGATAGGCATGGACGGTGAGCATGGTCATGCCCATCCTGACGATGTTCTCGACGCCCTTGGCCACCGTGTGGTCGATGTCGAGCAGCTTCATGTCGAGGAAGATCTTCGTGCCGCCGCTGGCCAGTTCCCTGGCGAAGTCGAGCCCGCCGGCGAAGGCCAGCTGATAGCCGATCTTGTAGAAGGAGACGAGGCCATCGAGCTGGCGCACCGCTTGCTCGGCCTCCTTCACCGTGGGCACGTCGAGACCCACGATCAGCCTTTCCTGGATGGACTGGGCCTGGATGCCGATCACGCTTCGATCCGGGTCGACAGCATGCGCGAGGTTTCGATCAGCGTGCGGCATAGGTGCTCCATCGATGTGTGCAGTCTTTCGTCACGGAAATTGCCATCGCCGTCGAAGGCGTCGCCGCCGTCCGGCACCGAGCACTCCGCCGTCACCACCTCCATCTGGCAACGCACCAGCACGGCGCGCAGATGGTTGATGCAACGTATGCCGGCGAAATGGCCGTTGGAGGACGAGCAGAGCCCGGCGACCTTGCCGGCCAGCGGCCGGACCGGCCTGCCGCCATCCCGGCGCACGCGGCTCACCCAGTCGATCGTGTTCTTGAGCAGCGGTGGGATCGAGCCGTTATATTCCGGCGTGGCGATCAGCACCCCGTCATAGGCTGAAATCAGGCGGCCGAGCTTCACCGCGTTTTCGGGAACACCCTTTTCCCGTTCGAGGTCCTCGTCCAGGATCGGCAAGGGATAGTCGGCGAGCGAAATGCGGGTCGCCTCGGCGCCTTGCAGCGCCAGTTCCTTAAGCGCGGCGTCGGCGGTCCTGCCGCTATAGGCGCCGGCCCGGATCGATCCGGCAAAGACGAGGATTCTCGGGATCACTGCCATTGGCCAACCTTGTTCCCGGACAGGTACAGCCAAGGGCGGCTCAAATCAACGCCAACTTCGTCATCCCTGGGCGAAGCAGGAGCGAAGCTCCGTCGCGGAGACCCTGGGATCCATTCCGTGACCTTGGCGGTGGGGTGCCGTGGGGCAGAATTCTGCACCGCAGTGGCGGCCCAGAGGTCCCCGCATGGATCCCTTGGGCTGCAGAGCAGCTCCAGGGGTCTGCGCCGCGTCGCTTCGCTCCTCGCTCCGCCCGTGGATGACGAAATGGTGGGCGAACGGCGCCGCGCGAGAAACTAATGCGCTCCGCGCCGGTAGATCCAAAGCCGGGTCGGCGGGATGTTGCGGATGATGAAGTCGAAATGCTCGACCGTGTAGTCGCCGCGCCCGGGCGGGATTGGCGACATCGGGCCGTAGGTGAGCTGCACGATCGGGCGCCCGGCCGGAATGCGGTCGAGCAGGCTCTCGATATAGGCGATGCGCTGGGCGACCGGGAAATTGAGCAGCGGAACGCCCGAAACGACGGAATCGAACACCATCCCGCGCCGCTCGCCGAGCGTGGCATTGAGGTTGAAGGCGTCACCCTCGATGACATTGACGCCTGGATAGAGGCGGCGCAGATGGCGCACGAAATCCGTGGAATATTCGACCGCGTAGAGGTTCTCGGGCCGCACGCCCTGGGCCAGGATGGCGCGGGTGATGACGCCGGTGCCGGGGCCGACCTCGAGCACGGGCAGGCCGGACTTCGGATTGACGATCGAGGCCATCTTGCGGGCGGTGACCGAACTGGTCGGAACGATCGAACCGACGGTCTTGGGCTTGTCGATCCAGCCCCGGAAGAATTTGAGTTCGTCGTCGAATCTCTCGGCGAGCGTCTTCCGCAGTCCGTGACCACGTGTCATGCAAGCTCTCCTCAACGCTCCCCGCAAACTACTTAACACCTGCTTGACGCAAGGCAAGGAGCGGCCCTGCCGATGTCGTGGATAAGACAGATTTCGTCGCGCCTAAAAAGCGTTGCTCCAAGACCGAAGCGATGGGTCAGCGCTCGCCGAAGGATTCGAAGAAGTCCTTCATGCGCGCGAAGAACCCGCTCGATTGGGGCGAATTGTCCTGCGAGGAGAGCTGTTCGAACTCCTCCAGCAGTTCGCGCTGGCGGCGCGACAGATTCTGCGGCGTTTCGACCGCGGTCTGGATGTAGAGATCGCCGACATTGGGCTGGCGCAGCACCGGCATGCCCTTGCCCTTGAGGCGGAACTGGCGGCCGTTCTGCGTGCCCTCGGTCACTTTCACCTTGGTCTGGGTGCCGTCGAGCGTCGTCACTTCGAACGAGCCGCCAAGGGCCGCCGTCGTCATCGAGATCGGCACCTTGCAGTAGAGATCGGCGCCATCGCGCTGGAAGAATTCATGCGGCTTCACCGCCAGGAAGATATAGAGGTCGCCCGATGGCCCGCCGCGCAAGCCGGCCTCGCCCTCATTGGCAAGCCGGATGCGGGTGCCGTCCTCAATGCCGGCCGGAATGTTGACCGACAGCGAGCGTTCCTCGGTGACGCGGCCCTGGCCGGCGCATTTCGGGCACGGATCCTTGATGGTCTGGCCGCGGCCCTGGCATTGCGGGCAGGTTCGCTCGATCGAGAAGAAGCCCTGCGTGGCGCGCACCTTGCCGTGGCCGTTGCACATCGAGCAGGTGGCGGGCTGGGTGCCTGGCTTGGCGCCGGTCCCCGAGCATTCCGAGCAGGAGATCGATGCCGGCACGCGGATTTGCGCGGTCTTTCCCGCGAAGGCCTCTTCCAGCGAGATTTCCATGTTGTAGCGCAGGTCGGCGCCACGCTCGCGACCACCCGAGGAGCGGCGCTGCCGCCCGCCCATCATGTCGCCGAAAATGTCCTCGAAGATATCGGCGAAGCCGCCGGCGCCAAAGCCTTGCGCGCCGCCATTCATGCCGCCCTGCTCGAAGGCGGCGTGGCCGAAACGGTCATAGGCCGCGCGCTTCTGCGGGTCCTTCAGCGTCTCGTAGGCTTCGTTGATTTCCTTGAACTTGTGCTCGCAGGAATGATCGCCGGGGTTGCGGTCGGGATGGAACTGCATGGCGAGCTTGCGGAAAGCACTCTTGAGCTCCTTGTCGTCGGCGCCCTTCTGGACGCCCAGCGTTTCGTAGAAATCAGCTTTCATTTTTTCCCGCTGTCCGGATGCTCAACGTCTTGGTGCATTGTCGCGTCGTTTGCCGGCACGTCGTTTCGATTTAGGATCGGTGCCGGCCGGATGCCAGTGCTGGCGTGCGTCTGTCCGGGTTTTTCTGTCATTTTTTTCGGCCGGGTTGCAAAAAAGCCCGGCTTTGCGCCGGGCTTCTTGCTTTATCTTGCCAACAAGTGGCTCAGGCCGACTTCTTCTTGTCGTCGTCCTCGTCGATTTCCTCGAAATCGGCGTCGACCACGTCGGAATCCTTGGCGGCATCGGCCTTGGCGTCGGCTTCCGCCGCTTCTTTCTGCGAGGCCTCGTACATGGCCTGGCCGAGCTTCATCGAAGCTTCGGCGAGCGCCTGGGACTTGGCTTCGATATCGGCCGCGTCGTCGCCTTCGGCAGCGGTCTTCAGCGCCGCGATCGCGTCGGCGATTGCCTTACGGTCGGCTTCCGAAACCTTGTCGCCATATTCCTTCAGCGACTTCTCGGAAGAATGCACCAGAGCCTCGGCCTGGTTGCGGGCTTCGACAAGGCCACGCCGCTTCTTGTCGGTCTCGGCATTGGCCTCGGCGTCCTTGACCATCTTCTCGATGTCGGCGTCCGAAAGGCCGCCAGAAGCCTGGATGCGGATCTGGTGCTCCTTGCCGGTGCCCTTGTCCTTGGCCGAAACGTTGACGATGCCGTTGGCGTCGATGTCGAAGGTGACCTCGATCTGCGGCACGCCGCGCGGCGCCGGCGGGATGCCGACCAGGTCGAACTGGCCGAGCGCCTTGTTGTCGGCGGCCATTTCGCGCTCGCCCTGGAAGACGCGGATGGTCACGGCCGACTGACTGTCTTCAGCGGTCGAGAACACCTGGCTCTTCTTGGTCGGGATCGTCGTGTTGCGTTCGATCAGCCGGGTGAACACGCCGCCCAGCGTCTCGATGCCGAGCGACAGCGGCGTCACGTCGAGCAGCAGCACGTCCTTGACGTCGCCCTGCAGCACGCCGGCCTGGATGGCGGCGCCGAGCGCGACGACCTCATCCGGGTTGACGCCCTTGTGCGGCTCCTTGCCGAAGAACTGCTTCACGATCTCCTGGATCTTGGGCATGCGGGTCATGCCGCCGACCAGGACGACCTCGTCGATCTCGCCGGCCTTCAGGCCCGCATCCTTGAGCGCCGCCTTGCAGGGCTCGATGGTGCGCTGGACGAGATCCTCGACCAGGCTTTCGAACTTGGCGCGCGTCAGCTTCAGCGTCAGGTGCTTCGGGCCGGTCGCGTCGGCGGTGATGAAGGGCAGGTTGATTTCGGTCTGCGTCGTCGACGACAGTTCGATCTTGGCCTTCTCAGCCGCTTCCTTGAGGCGCTGCAGGGCAAGCTTGTCGTTCTTCAGGTCGATGCCCTGTTCCTTCTTGAACTCGGCCGCCAGGTATTCGACCAGGCGCATGTCGAAATCCTCGCCGCCGAGGAAGGTGTCGCCGTTGGTCGACTTCACCTCGAACACGCCGTCGCCGATTTCCAGCACCGAAATGTCGAACGTGCCGCCGCCAAGGTCATAGACGGCGATGGTCTTGCCGTCCTTCTTGTCGAGGCCGTAGGCGAGTGCCGCGGCCGTCGGCTCGTTGATGATGCGCAGCACTTCCAGGCCGGCGATCTTGCCGGCGTCCTTGGTGGCCTGGCGCTGGGCGTCGTTGAAATAGGCCGGAACGGTGATGACGGCCTTCTCGACCTTTTCGCCGAGATAGGCTTCAGCCGTTTCCTTCATCTTCTGCAGGATCATGGCCGAGATCTGGCTGGGCGACTGCTTCTTGCCGCCGGCCTCGACCCAGGCATCGCCATTGTCGCCCTTGACGATCTTGTAGGGGACAAGCTTCTTGTCCTTCTCCGTCACCGGATCGTCATAGCGGCGGCCGATCAGGCGCTTGACCGCGAAGATGGTGTTTTCAGGGTTGGTGACAGCCTGGCGCTTGGCCGGCTGGCCGACGAGACGTTCGCCGTCGCCCGAAATGGCGACGATGGAAGGCGTCGTGCGCGCGCCTTCCGCATTCTCGATCACCTTGGGTTCCTTGCCATCCATGATGGCGATGCAGGAATTTGTGGTGCCGAGGTCGATACCGATTACTTTTGCCATTGTTCTAGTCTCTCCGCTAAGCAGGCTTTCAGGACCCGTGAAGGCGTTCCGTCGAAAGCCCCTGTTCACAAGAAATCCCGTACGGCGACCGGGGTTCCGGCGCCGCACGGCTTGGCGCGTATATAAGAACAGGCGGCATCGGGCGCAAGCATTCTGCGCAAGGCTTCCGTGAACCTTTCCACCGCTGTCGGCGACTGAGGTCCAGGCGCCGCATGGTGCGGGCCGGAAAGGAAGCCCCATGACCAGGAACCCAGAGACGCTCAGGTCTCCGGGAATGACGGGAGTTCGGCGCGGCCATCGCCTTCGGGACGGTGTCGATGCGCTGGGCTTCCCGTTGATTCCGTTGACCCTGCACAAGAGCAGGCGTATCGTGAAAGTGAGGAAAGCAGACAATTCGATCAGGGAAGAACGTGCCGGAACACCGCGCCTTGCCCTGATTTGCGCGGCGACGCCGGCCGGTCCTCCCGTGGCTAACGGGGGTGGCTTCATGTCTCGCGTCCGCGGCACTGTCGTATCTTCTTTCAGCGGCGGCATCCGGCATGCGGCGTCCGCCGGAGGCGGATTGCTGGCGCTGGCGCTCACCGCCGGCCTGTGGCTTGGCGGCGCTGCCAATGCGCAGGACAGCCAGACCCAGATCATCTATCCCGGTTCGATGGCGGTCACCGGCTTTCCCGGCACCGTCATCCCCAATTTCGATCAGGGCTTGCCGCCCGGCGTCGATCCGGTCGACGAGACCTTCATCGACACCTCGCGCGCCAGCCTGCGCGTCTTCGACGTTTCCAACCTGGGCGGCCCGGCGTCCGGCCAGCTCGTCTTCACGCCGCCTCCTTTCGAGGTGACGGCAGGCCAGATCGGCGAGGTCTTCGGCCTCACCTATGACGATGGCGTGCGCGACGGTGTCGCGTCGGGCGTTCCCAATCTCTATGCCGCGGCGACCTCGCTGCACGGCGTCGAGATCGTCGCACCCGACAATGACAATGACGGCAGGCCGGAACGGCTGCGCCGCGGCGCGGCCAACGCGACGTTCATGGAAGGCCAGTTCGGCACTGAGAACGGCGGCGGCCCGGGCACCATCTGGAAGATCGACGGCATCACCGGCGCCGTTTCCAAATTCGCCGACATCGACACCAACAGCGGTCCCGGCATCGGCAACATCACCTTCGATCCCGTCCACCGCCAGTTCTTCGCCTCCGATCTCGACACCGGGCTGGTCCATCGCATCGACGCCGGCGGCAAGCTGATCGACACGTTCGATCATGGCGTTGCCGGGCGCCCGGCGCATGGGCTCGCTCCCGTCGCCGACGACGGCGCCGTCATGGACATCAAAGGCGCCGCCTTCGACACCGAAGACCCCGAGACCTGGGGTTACACCCAGGACGAGCGCCGCGTCTGGGCCGTCTCCTACCATGGCGGCCGGCTCTATTATTCGGTCGGCGAAAAGGCCGAGATCTGGTCGGTAGGCATTGCCCGCGACGGCAGCTTCGCCGGCGATCCGCGCTGGGAGCTGACGGTCAAGGCCGACAAGGACTACGCTGTCACCGACATCGCCTTCGACAACAGCGGCTTCATGTATCTCGCCCAGCGCGGCCCGCTCGAAAACCGCTATGATTACAGCCGTTTCGCCGATTCCGGCAAAGGCGAGCTGATCCGCTACTGGCACGAGAATCCCGACGATCCGGCGACGGAATCGGCCTGGGTGCAGGTGCCGCAGGAATATGCGGTCGGCTTCCCGCAAGGCAACCGGCAGTCGGCCGGCGGCGTCGACCTGCAATATGGCTATGACGCCGACGGCAATCTCGACACCTCCGTCTGCACCCAGACAGTGGTCAACACCGGCGACAAACTGCGCGACAATCCTGAACTCGCCGACAAGCTTGCGGCTGGCGGCCCGCTCGCCGTGCATGGCGTTCAGATCACGCCCAAGGACCTGGTCAAGCCGGCCAACGTCCCGCCTTTCGGCTCCTGGTTCGTCGATTTCGACGGGTACTTCGAGGATCCGGAAGTGGAAGGTCATGTCGGCGATGTCAGGGTCTGGCATCCCTGCGAGGGCCGCGCCGGCTACTACGAGGAAATCCCGGGCGGCTACCTGCCTCCCTTCTATCCGCCTGATTTCCCGCCCCCCGGCAATCTGCCTCCCTGTCTCGATGTCCAGGACGTGCAGTATTTCTGCACGCCGCGCGGGCTCGAGGCCGATCTCTATCTCCATGACCATTCAGGCTTCGGCGGCGATTCGATCAAGGCTCAGTCGAGGACGCCAGGCGTCGGGGTGACGACACCCATGACGCATGCGCCCGGCGCGCCTTACACGATCAACATCACCGGCCACTATCCGGGCGACAGGGTTGATGTCGGGCTCTGCTTCTACAGGAAGTCCGACAAGGACAAGGGTGGTTACTACCCTTGCTGCAAGATGACCTTGCCGCTCCGTACCCCAGCCGTCAGCTGCGAACGTTGAGGAGGCAAAGATGACCATTCTTGCCCAGTCCTCACTCGCGACGAACACTCAAAGAACCGTCATGGAGACGATCATGAAACCCCTGTCATACGCCAGGCGCGCTGCGCGCTGGCTGATGGCGGCCGGTATCGCGGTCGCCCTCGCGCCCGCTCTGCCGGCGGCCGCCACCCAGAACATCCAGGCCGCCAGCCCGGATGTACAACCCCTGCAGTTCGACAATCAGCGTATCGTCAATCCCGAGCCGGGACGCGCCGTGCCCTTCTTCACCAAGAAGGGCGGCCAGCGCAGCTGCGATTATGTCGAGTACTTCCTGAGCTTCGGCCTGCGCGGCGATCCGCAGGTCTTTGCCAATCCGAGCCTGGCGGCGGCGTTGAAGGCAGCCAGGCTCGACTTCAAGGACCAGCTGCCGCATGGTCTCTCGATCGTCAGCGTGCAGGTCGCCGGTGACGGCACCGATGCCGGCGGCGGCCCGCTGCCGTCCGCCGTCATCAGCAGTTCGGCGGGTCCCGACGATACGGCCACGGTGTCCGACTTCCGGATCTCCGCTTCCGATCTCGACGGCTCGGGCGCACCGAACGAACGCGTCATCACCTTCCAGATCACGGCCAGGATCGACCATGCTGCGTTTCCCGCGCCGGCCACGGTCGACAATCAGGGCCTCATCAAGGTCACCATCGGCGCCGGCACGGGCACCATCATCCCGTCGCAGGATCCGGCCAAGCCGGACGACGGCAACGTCCTGACCGGCGAAAAGACGTCGATCCGGATCGACGTCACCAAGTGCGAACCGCCACCGCCGCCTCCAACCGATCATGAATGCTTCAAGGTGGAGCGCGGCACGGTCGACTGCGTGCCCGGCGGCGGTGCCTTCATCTACCACATGCCTGTCGGCCCGGAGATGGGCGGCAAGTGGGTGCAGCTTTCGACCACGACCCCCGGCATCACCATCATCCCCGACACCCAGCAGGTGCCGGCGGGCGGCGGCGTGCTCAACTGGAAGATCATCGGCGCGACGCCCGGCGAGACCATCCACATCATCGTCACCGGCATCAACACCTATGCCGGCCCGAAGGAAGGCTGGGGCCTGTGCTGCACGCAGACGATCGACATCGTCATTCCGCGTGACCAGAAGTGCCCGCCCAGGGACAAGGAGCCGGATCTCAAGGTCGAGAAGCATGCCGACGTGCCGCGCTGCACCATGGCCGGCGGTTGCGACTTCACCATCCGGGTCACCAATGTCGGCGACGCGCCCTATAACGGCAAGATCGTGCTCGACGAGGTGACGCTGCCAGCCGGTTCGACGCTGAGCTCGGGGCCCAATCCGCCCTGGGTCTGCGTGCCCGGCGCCACCCCGATGACGTGCACCTATCCGGTGACCACGCTCAATCCGGGCGCCTTCGTCGACCTCAAGCTCGGCTTCAAGCCGGCGGCCGGCTGGCAAGGCAGCGTGCTGCGCAACTGCGCCGCCTACAACTACGCCGCCAGCGGCAAGCCGCTGTTCGGCAGCCAGGCCAACGACCGCGGCTGCGCCTCGATCCCGATCTGCCGCCGTGGCGATCGTGACCGCGACTGCCAGCCGCCGGTCGAGAAAAAGGTCGACCTGATCCTGAAGAAGCGCGCGCGCACCGAAGTCTGCACCGCCGACGGCGTCTGCACCTTCGTGATCGATATCATCAACAACAGCACCGTGACCTATAACGGGCCGTTGACGGTGATCGACAACTACCCCCGCGGCGCGCCCACCTCCTCGACCTTCGGCCCGAGCCCGCCCTGGACTTGCGGCCCGAACGGCCCCGGCCAGTTCCGCTGCGACAATGCCGGCATCTCGCTGCCTCCGGGCGGCTCGACGCCGATCTTCGTCAAGGCGGTGGTGCCGGCCAGCTATCGCTCGGACACGGTTCAGAACTGCGCCGAGGTGAAGCCGATCCCCGGTGAGACCGACCTCACCAACAACAAGGCCTGCGCCACCGAACGCGTCCGCCATCCCAATGGCGGCCAGCCAGGCCTGCGCATCACCAAGGTGTGCAGCGGCTCGCTGGCCGGTGCTGCGGCCGTCTCCTGCCGCATCACCGTCAGCAATGCCGGCACGGCCGCCCCGACCGGCCCGGTGCGCGTGGACGACGCCGCCACGCTGGTCTCGGGAGGAGCGCCCGTCCAGATCCAGACCGTCACCCCCGACGGCGCAGAATGGGCTTGCGGTCCGGTCCCGGCCAACACGTTGTCGTGCCAGATCCCGGGTTCCGCCATGGCGCCCGGAACCTCCAGGCACTTCGACGTCACGGTCTCGGCCAATGGCGAGTTCGAGAACTGCGCGCGCGGCTCCTATGGTCCGGCGCAGGGTGACGATGTCGTCCATCCGATCGGCCAGGCCTGCGCCAAGGGCGGCGGCTCCTCGACCATCCGCGTCGAGAAGACCGGCGACCGCGAATGCAGGCTCGGCCAGCCCTGCTCGTTCGACATCACCATATCGAATGACGGGACGAGCCCCTTCTCAGGCCCGGTCCGCATCGGCGATGCGATCGGCGTGGAAGGTCTCGGCCGGCTGGACGGGGTTGCGATCACCTCGATCGACCCACCCTTCGGCTGCTCGCCCGAACCGGCGACCTTGCCGGCGTCCTGCATCGCCAACCTGACGCTCGGCGCCGGCGAAAGCCAGTCGCACCATGTCACGGTCGTCATCCCCGACGATGGCCGCCTGGGCAACCTGCAGGGCAATGTCAACGGCCAGAACTGCGTCGGCGTCCTGTCTCCCGACACGCGGGTGCAGGGCGGCGGCGACGTGCTCGCCGGCGACCAGACCAACGTGCAGGGCGATCGCGGCAAGGCCTATGCGTGCCACCCCTTCACCATCACGCATGAGGTGAAGAACCAGTGCTCGAATGGGCTGGTGATGAATTCGGCCGGCAGATGCGTCTGCCCCGAAGGCACCACCTTCCGCAATGGCCAATGCACGTCCGATGGCGGCGGTACCCACCTTCTGCCGCTTCCCGTGCCGCCGCCGCCGCGCTGCGTGCTGCTCGAAGGCCAGATCCGCACCGAGGACGGACGCTGCGTCTGCCCGCGCGGCACGGATCTGGAGAATGGCGTCTGCGTCAAGACGGACCGGCCCGGCTGCACCATACCCGGTTCGGTGCCGACATCGGACGGCAATGGCTGCTATTGCCCGGATGGCACGCATCTCGACAGGAAGGCCAATGCCTGTGTTCCTGACCGGCAGAGGCCGCAGCAGTGCACCATACGCGGCCAGATCCATGACGCCGATGGCGATTGTGTCTGTCCGCAGGGCACCGAGGTGCGCGGCGGCGCCTGCCGCCAGGTGGGGCCGAAGCCTCAGCAGTGCCGCATCCCCGGCCAGATCCGCAATGCCGATGGCGATTGCGTCTGCCCGCAAGGCACGGAGGTGCGCAACGGAGCCTGTCGTCCGGTCCGGCCGAAGCCCGAGCAGTGCACCATCCGCGGCCAGGTCCACGACGCCAACGGCAATTGCGTCTGCCCAAGGGGTACCGAGGTGCAGGGCAATGCCTGCCGTCGGCCTGGCCCGGTGGTCCAGCAGTGCGACATACGCGGCCAGATCCACAACAAGCGCGGCGACTGTGTCTGTCCGCGCGGGACCGAGGTGATCGACGGTGCCTGCCGCCGGTCCAGGCAGCAGAGCGAATGCGCACCGGGCTCGCAGATGATCAATGGCCAGTGCCAGCCGATCCTCAGGCGGCGCTGTCCGGAAGGCACGGTCGGGCGGTATCCGAACTGCCGGCCGATGCGCGGACAGCCGTCGTTGGAGGTCAACCCGGGCCTGCTGCTGCAGCAGGTGCTGCCACGGCGCAGGCCGCAGGTCGAAGAGCAGCAGGATCCTGCTCCAAACAGGATCCTCAAGCTCCAGCAGCAATAGCCGGCTGCCGGAAACCAGACCACGAACCCGCCGGAGCGATCCGGCGGGTTTCTTCTTGGGCCACGGAGCGGTCGGCAGCACGATGGCCGATGCCGTTGCACCGTTTCGGCCTGTGGAACTGGTGTGCTTGCGCCCTCGACAAGTCACCGGCAGCGCTTTAGGCAGTCGGTTGGCGTTCCCAGATGAAAAGCCACGCCGGAAAGGCCCTCGCATGAGCAAAAAGACCTTGATCGCGCCATCGGTGCTGGCGTCGGATTTTTCGAAGCTCGGCGACGAGGTCGAGGCGGTGGCCGCGGCCGGCGCCGACTGGATCCATCTCGACGTCATGGATGGTCATTTCGTCCCCAACATCACCTTCGGCCCGCCGGTCATCAAGGCGATCCGCAACCGCACCAAGGCCTTCTTCGACTGCCATCTGATGATCGCGCCCGCCGATCCCTATCTTGCCGCTTTCGCCGAGGCTGGCTGCGACGGGATGACCGTGCATGCCGAAGCCGGGCCGCATCTCGACCGCTCGCTGCAGACGATCAGGAACCTCGGCAAGAAGGCCGGTGTCTCCCTCAACCCGGCAACGCCCGAAAGCGCTGTCGAATATGTGCTCGATCGGCTCGACCTGATCCTGATCATGACGGTCAATCCGGGTTTCGGCGGCCAGGCCTTCATTCCCGCCATTGTCGACAAGGTGAGACGGGTCAAGGCGCTGATCGGCGGCCGGCCCATCCGCATCGAGATCGACGGCGGCGTTTCGCCCGAGACCGCGCCGCTGGTCACCTCGGCAGGCGCCAACGTGCTGGTGGCCGGCGCGGCCATCTTCAAGGGCGGCAGCGTCGAGGCTTATCGCGCCAACATCGAGGCGATCAGGACAGCGGCCGACAAGGCAGCCGGCTAATTCGGCAAGTGCGCGCAGTCGCCAGATCCGACATCCAGAAACGGCCGGCTAAGCATCGTCGTGCCGGGACGGTCCAGCGAGCCGGGATCCAGCCGAATCAGGCTCGTCCGAGCGTCTGATTCGGGTGCCGTGCCCGTTATCTTTGCGCGCGACAGAAAAGATGCTCGCACGCCCATACGGAAACAGATGATCCTGCGTGCATACCAAACATGTTAAGTTTCTACTGGTTGTAGAGACGCGCGAAGCGGTGCTGTCAAACTGCGGTTTGCCGTACTTTTCTTTGTCCTAAAGTACAATAACACGATCTTGTGCTTGAGGGTCTGGCAGCCGGCGCTATATGGTACGTGTACGGAAAGGGACTGTTTTCGGACTCGAATTGCCCAAGACAAGAGTTGGGGACAAGGAGTCGATCTTGACATACGGCGCTGCCAATCTGAACGACGACGGCACGGGTGCAAAGAGTACGCTTGCCAGCACGGTCTATCATCAACTTCGCGATGATCTTCTCGGCGGTGTTCTCGAGACGGAAAGCAAGCTTCGTGTCGAATGGGTTGTGTCCAAGTATGGCGCCGGCGCGTCGCCGGTTCGCGAGGCGCTCAACCGCCTCGCCTCCGAGGGCCTTCTGGGGCGCCACGACCAGCGCGGTTTTTTCATCATGCCGGTCAGCGCGGCGGAACTCGAGGAGCTGACACGCACCCGCTGCTGGCTCGAGGAACGGGCGCTTCGCGAATCCATCGCCCACCGCACCGCCGAATGGGAAGAACAACTGGTTCTGGCGCTGCATCGCCTGGGTCGCGCCTCGCGTCTTTCGCCGCAGAACCTCGCGTCGCTCAATCCGGATTGGGAGAAACTGCACCGGACCTTCCATCGCGCGCTGATTTCGGCCTGCCGGTCGCACTGGCTGGTCGGGTTCTGCGATCAGCTTTCCGACCATGCCTACCGCTACCGGCAGATGGCCAATGACCGCCAAAGCATGGAGCGCGACGACTTCGCCGAACACCGGCTCATCACCGAGTGCGCGCTGGATGGAAATGCCGACGGTGCCGTGCAGGCGCTTGTCGATCACTACGAACTGACGGCGGCCATGTGCATGGAGCGCTTCAGGCAAGGCGAGGACGCAAAGGTCACCTCCTCTGCTCCAGGCCAGCGCGCGCGCCGTTAAACGCGGCTTCGGCCGCCTGGCCTTTTCCTGTCCCAGGCGTCTTTTCGGCAGGCTGGATTTGGCTGCCCGTGGTTTACGGTCTTGACGCGGTGGCCGCGAGCCGCGAAGTCTTCACGGTCGAAGCATGCCGCCTGACGAGCGTGGCCGGCCTCGCCAATGCCACTACCGCAGGAAGTCTTCATGGGCAATCATCTGTTCGACGCGTTCCGGTCCAGCATGCCGGCGCCGGCGCGTCTCTTGATGGAGACCGATGATGGGCGCTCGCTCACCTATGGCGACATGCTGGCGCGGTCGGCGCAGCTGGCGCACGCGCTCCTGCAATTGGATGTCGAGCCCGGCGACCGGGTTGCCGTGCAGGTCGAGAAGAGCCCGGAAGCGGTGCTGCTCTATCTTGCCTGCGTGCGCGCCGGCGCTGTCTTCCTGCCGCTCAACACCGCCTACACGCTGACCGAACTCGGCTATTTCTTCGGCGACGCCGAGCCGCGCGTCATCGTCTGTGATCCCGCAAGGTCGGCCGATATCGGGAACATGGCCGAGGCGGCCGGTGCCGTCGTGGTGACGCTCGACCGCAACGGCCAGGGATCGCTGACGGACCAGGCATCGCGGCAGGCGACAGATTTCCACGATGTCGAGCGTGGCCCCGGCGACCTCGCCGCGATCCTTTATACGTCGGGAACCACCGGCCGCTCGAAAGGCGCCATGCTCAGCCACGAGAACCTCGCCTCGAACGCGCGGGTGCTGGTCGGTCAGTGGCGTTTCACATCGGACGATGTGCTGATCCACGCGCTGCCCATATTCCATACGCACGGCCTGTTCGTCGCCACCAACGTCGTCCTGATGGCCGGCGCCTCGATGCTGTTCGAACAGAAATTCGATGCCGGCCGCATCGTCTCGCTGCTGCCGCGCGCCACCACACTGATGGGCGTGCCGACCTTCTACGTCAGGCTGCTGCAGCAGGACGGGCTGGACCGTGAGGCGGCAGGGAACATCCGCCTGTTCGTGTCCGGCTCGGCGCCGCTGCTGGCCGAGACGCACAAGGCCTGGCGCGAGTGTACCGGTCACGCGATCCTCGAGCGCTACGGCATGACCGAGACCAACATGAACACGTCGAACCCCTATGAGGGCGAACGGCGCGCCGGCACGGTCGGCTTCCCCCTGCCGGGCGTATCGCTGCGCATCGCCGACCCCGACAATGGCAAGCCGCTCCCCCAGGGCGAGGTCGGCATGATCGAGGTCAGGGGCCCGAATGTGTTTGGCGGCTACTGGCGCATGCCGGAAAAGACCAGTGCGGAATTCCGCGCCGACGGCTTCTTCATCACGGGTGATCTCGGCATCATCGACGCCGACGGCTATGTCCACATTGTCGGGCGCGGCAAGGACCTGATCATCTCCGGCGGCTACAACATCTATCCGAAAGAGCTCGAAAGCGAGATCGACGCGCTGGACGGGGTCGCGGAAAGCGCCGTCATCGGCGTTGCCCATCCGGATTTCGGCGAAGGCGTCACGGCCGTGGTCGTGCGCACGCCCGCATCGCGCATCACCGCGGCTGAGATCCTCGGCGCCATCGCCGGGCGCGTTGCCAGGTACAAGCACCCAAAGCAGGTGGTTTTCGTCGAGGAACTGCCGCGCAACACGATGGGCAAGGTGCAGAAGAACCTGCTGCGCGACGCCTACAAGGATCTCTACAGGTCGTGACCGACGCCTGCCTTTTACGTCTTCTCGGTCCGGCCGCCTGAACCCCATAGCGCGCGCTGCAGCAGCCCGCGTTTGCGCCCGCGGGGCGCAAGGTCGACATCCCCAACCAGTTTCGCGCCGCCCTTGCGCCGTTCGAGCGTGATCTTGCGGGTGTGGAAGGCCTCGAGCTCGGCGCGGTGCGCGACGCTGACGATGGTCACTCCTGGCAGTTCGTGGATCACCGTCCCCATCATCTGCTCCTGGCTCTTCTCGTCGAGCGCCGAAGTCGCCTCGTCTAGCACGACGATGTCGGGCCGGTGCAGCAGAAGCCGCGCGAAGGCGACGCGCTGTTTTTCACCGCCCGACAGGGTCTGGTCCCAGGGCGCTTCCTCCTTGATCCGGCCGGCAAGGTGCCCGAGGCCGACCTTGCCGAGGGTGGCCTTGATCTCATCCATCTTCCAGTTGTCGGCGGCCGCGGGGTAGGCGACCACGCGGCGCAGGGTGCCCGAGGGGATGTAGGGCCGCTGCGGCAACATGAACAATCGCTTGCCGGGGTGGAAATTGACGCTGCCGCTTCCCCACGGCCATAGGCCGGCGATCGCCCGCACCAGCGTCGACTTGCCCGAGCCGGATTCGCCTGACACCAGCACCCGTTCTCCCGGTTCGACCACCACTTCCGTTTCCTTGACCACGGACGTGCCGTCGTCGAGCGTCACGGAGAGATCGTCGAGGGAGAGCATCGTATCGCCCTTGGTCTCGCCATGCTCGATGCGCCCGAGCTCGTCGCTCTGCTCGGCCCGTTCCAGCCCGTCGAGCGACATCATCAGCGAGGCGATGCGGCGCGCCGAGGCGTTCCAGTCGGCGAGCCGCGGATAATTGTCGACCAGCCATCCGAAGGCACCCTGCACGATGGCGAAGGCGGAAGCCGCCTGCATGACCTGCCCGAGCGACATCGAGCCGTCGAGGAATTTCGGCGCGCACAGCAGCACCGGCACGACCGGCGCGAACAGGCTCGATCCCTGCGACACCAGGGCCGTGCGCATGTGCTGGCCGGTCAACTTCGCCCACCGCTTGAGCACGCCGGCGAAGGTCCTGTCGATGCCGGCGTTTTCTTCCTCCTCGCCGCCAAGAAGCGCAATGCTCTCGCCGTTCTCGCGCACGCGCGTCAGCACGTAGCGGAATTCCGCTTCCGCCTGGTTCTTCTCTTCGGAGAGCTGCACGAAATCGCGGCCGATGATGAACATCGAGGTCGAGGTGACCGCGGCGTAGACGACCGCCGTGATCACCAGAAAGCCGGGAACCGTGATGGTCGAGCCGCCGAAGGTGAAGCTCAGCGCTCCGCCGATGGTCCACAGCACCACGATGAAGGTCGATGCCGACAGGAAGGCTGATAGGACGCCGGCGACGAAATCGACGGGCGACTCGGTGGCGACCCGCAAATCCTCCGAGAGGCGGGCCTCCGGGTTCTGGTGGTCGCCCTTCACCAGGTTGAGCTGGTAGTAGCGGCCGCTGGCCAGCCAGCGTGCGATGACCGAGGTCGTCAGCCAGGATCGCCAGCGCCGCTGCATGGTCATGCGCAGATAGACCTGGGTAACGACGAGGCTGATGCTGCCCAGCACCAGTGGCACGAAGACCGCGCTCAGGAAATAGACGGTGTGAGCGTCACGCTTCTCGATGGCGTCGAAGATCCAGCGGTTCCACACATTGATTCCGTACTGGAAACCGACATTGACGCCGATCAGCACCACGAGTCCGACAGCCAGCGGCCACGCAAGCTTGTCGCCGTGCCGGCCCCAGTAGCCCCGGCCGCTGATCCAGAACCGCCGCAGCAGGTATTTCTTGCGCGCCTTTTCCGCTTCCTTTGCCGTCAGCTCGGGATCGGGTTCCGCGTTTTCCGGCGGCGGAGCCTCGATGGCGGCATCGGAAGCCGCGGCCTCGACGATGTCGGTCTGTTTTCTGCGCGGCTTCCGGGGCTTATCTGTTTCGCGCGCGGCTTCATCCGACGATCGTTGCTCGCGAGCCCGCTGCCGTCGCGGTTTCCCCCGACTTGGCTTGGCGGCGCCGCGCGGCTTGCTGCCGTCGGCCGGTTTGGGTCTGGATTTCGCCTCGGACATGCGCAGCGAAAACGGCCATGAAACCGAAAGGTTTCATGGCATCGCGCGATATTGATGCGCGATACTGGTGCCCCGCGCGAGCCCGTCAGCGCGGGTAAAGCATTTCGGCGACATGGTCGGCGATCGCCAGGCTCGCGGTCAGGCCGGGGCTCTCGATGCCGAACAGGTTGACGATCCGGCCCGCGCCATGATCCGCCGGACCCTGCACCAGGAAGTCGGCGGCCGGCTGGCCGGGGCCTGAAAGTTTCGGTCTGATGCCGGCATAGGCCGGCTGCAGGGCGCCATCGGCAAGATCGGGCCAATAGCGCCGGATCGCCTCGTAGAAGACAGCGCTTCGGCCGGGATCGACCGCATAGTCCGCTTGCTCGATCCATTCGACATCGGGGCCGAAGCGCGCGCCGCCGCCAAGGTCGAGCGTCAGATGGACGCCAAGCCCGCCTTCGACCGGAACCGGATAGATCAGCCGCGAAAACGGCGACCGTCCCGGCAACGCGAAGTAGTTGCCGCGCGCCAGCCACTGGCGCGGGATGAAATCCCCGGGAAAGCCTGCGATGCGGCCGGCGACGGCCTGCGCGTCGAGACCGGCTGCGTTGACGAACACATCGGCTTCAAGGGTAAAACGCTCGCCATCGGCGTCGCGCGTCTCGATCCGGATGCCGCCGCTTTCGATCACCGCCCCGGCGACAGAGGTCAGGAAAGCGAAGGACGCGCCTGACGCCTCGGCATCGCCGCGCAGCGACAGCATCAGCGCATGGCTGTCGACAATGCCTGTCGATGGCGACAAGAGCGCCCCGGCGCATTTCAGCGCCGGCTCCAGGCTCACCGCCTCGCTTCTCGTCAGGAATTCGAGATCGTCGACGCCGCAGCGTCGCGCATTGGCCTCGATCGCCCGCAGCCCGTCGCTCTGGCCGGGTTCCGTGGCGACGATCAGCTTGCCTGTGCGTCGATGGGCGATGCCGTGCGTCGCGCAGTAGGCGTAGAGAAGCCGGCGGCCTTCGACGCAAAGCCGGGCCTTCAGGCTGCCGGGCGCGTAGTAGAGCCCGGCATGGATGACTTCCGAATTGCGGGAACTGGTGACGGTGCCGATCGCATCGGCCGGCTCGATGACCACCACTTCGCGACCCGACAAGGCAAGCGCCCTGGCGATGGCAAGCCCGACGACACCCGCCCCGGCCACAACGCAGTCGATTTCATGCATGAATTTGTTCCTTGGGACGGGATCGTGTCACACGAATCCGGCAAGCAGGCAACACGAGGTTGCGGCCAGTTCCAGCGGAAACAATCACACGCCGGATATCCGGATATCCGGCGCTGCGGCGACTTTCCCCCGTTTCGAACGACAACCGCGGGCGGACGTCGAACTGCTGGCGGTCGGGTCAGTGGCCGGCCCCGAGATAGGTGGCGATCTGCCAGATGTTTCCCCAATTGTCGGCGACCGTTGCGCGACGATCTCCCCACGGCATGTCGCTTGGGGGTTCGATAATGCGGGCTCCCGATCTGATCGCCGATTGGAATGTCGCATCGGTATCGGCGACATAGACGTAGAGCATTCCGGGCATGGACGGTCTCAGTCCCCCGCCATCACTGACCATTATGATCGAATCGCCCACTTTCAGCTCGACCGGCCGGTCCGGTACATGGTCGCCTTGAGCGCCGAACACGACGCGAATAAATTCGACGAGCCCGGCAACATCGGACGCAATCAAGCGCGGCGTTACGGTGTGACGGCCTTCCGGCACGTGATTGACCATTCGCTTCCTCTCGACCCGCAAGCGCAATGTCGGTCATCGGCACCAGGTGCTCAAGGGGGGCGCCCTTGCGTCTGCCGCCAGGCCTACACGCCCGCCTGGAAAACGCTGGTGCCGTCGATCCACACACGCTTGACATCGAGGCCGTCCGACAGCGCAACGACATCCGCCGCCGTGCCGTGGGCAAATCGCCCGAGCCGGTGTGCCTGGCCGACCGCCTGGGCTGGATAGAGTGAGGCCATGCGCAGGGCTTCGGAGAGCTCGACACCGACCACCTGGTGGATGAAGCGGATGGCCGAGATCATGTCGAGATCCGCGCCCGCCAGCGTGCCGTCGGCAAGGCGCAGGCTGCCGTCCTTGCGGTAGATCATGCGCCCGTTGAGGGTGAAGGAGGTCATGTCGGTGCCGATCGTCGCCATGGCATCGGTTACCAGCACGATCCTACCCGGCCCCTGCTTGGCATCCAGCGCGATCCTGATCGTGGCGGGATGGACATGGATGCCGTCGGCGATCAGCCCGGCGGACAAGGCGCCGATGTCGATGGCCGCGCCCGCCAGCCCCGGTTCGCGGTTGCCGATCTGGCTCATCGCGTTGAACAGATGGGTGACCACGCTGGCGCCGGCTTCGGCGAAGGCCTGGGCCGTCGCATAGCCGGTGTCGGAATGGCCGAGGCTGACGACGACGCCGGCCTTGGCCAACGCCGCCACCCGGGCCGGCTCGACCGATTCCGGCGCGATCGTGGTGAGCAGCACCGGCAGCTTGCGCCGCGCTTCCATCAGCAGCGCCTGGTCGGCATCCGTCATTGGCCGGATCAGCGCCGGGTCATGCGCCCCCTTGCGTGCGACCGACAGATGCGGGCCTTCGAGATGGAGCCCGAGGAAGCCTGGCACCTTTTGCAGCGTCGCGGCCTCGCCGGCGGCAATGGCGGCGGCGGTAATCTGCGGTGTGTCGGTGATCAGCGTCGGCAACAGCGCCGTCGTGCCGAACGGCACGTGCGCCCGGCAGATGGTTTCGATCGAAGCGACGTCGGGATGGTCGTTGAGCATGACGCCGCCGCCGCCATTGACCTGGATGTCGACGAAGCCCGGCGCCAGCATGCCGCCGCCCGTCTCGACGGCGCGGATGTCAGAGGCAAGCGCGCCGCTGGGCACAATGGCCTCGACGCGGCCGTCGCGCACCACGAGGGCATGGCCTTCGTGCCAGCGGTCACCGTCGAAAATGCGGGCGCCAGTCAGGGCAAAACGGTCGCTCATACGGTCTCCGTCACCTTGCGAAGATTGGGTGGCGTGTCGGGGTCGAGGCCGCGGTGGCGGGCAAAGGCCTCGACGAACATGTAGAAGGAAACGATCAGCGTCAGCGGATCGGTCAGCGGATGGCCGGTGGCGACATGCGGCAGCCGCGTGGCGCGATTGGCGAGCGCCGAGGTGACGAAAACGGGTGCGCCCTTGGCGGCCAGGCTGTCGGCGGCCTCCGCCACGGAGGGTTCCGATGCGTCGCGCGCGGCGAGCGCCAGCACCGGGAAATCGGGGCCGACCAGCGCCAGCGGCCCATGCATGACCTCCGCCGCGCTGTAGGCCTCCGCATGCATGCCGCAGGTCTCCTTGAATTTCAGCGCCGCCTCGTTGGCCATCGCCGCGGACGGACCACGGCCAAGGATGAACAGCGATTTCTGCTTCTCGATCGTCTCGGCCAGCACGCTCATCCAGTCGCAGGCGATCGCCTTGCCGAAATGTTCGGGCAGGCGGGCGAGCGCCGCCAGCAGCGCCTCGTCGCCGGTCGAATGCGCCATCAAAGCGAGACCGGCGACAGCCGAGTTGATGAAGGTCTTGGTTGCCGCCACGCTACGCTCGGGCCCGGCCAGGATATCGATCGCATGGTCCGAGGCGCGCGCCAGCGGCGAATCGGCGGTGTTGGTGACGGCGATGGTCAGCGCGCCGCCGGCCCGCGCCGTTTCGGCCATGGCGACGATGTCGGGGCTCTTGCCGGACTGCGAGATAGCCAGGCAGGCCGAACCGGCGAGCTTGAGCTTGCGGCCGTAGATCGAAGCGATGGAAGGCCCGACCGAGGCGACGGCGAGCCCCGCCGTCAGTTCCACGGCATATTTCATGAAGGTGGCGGCATGGTCGGAAGAGCCGCGCGCTACGGTGACGACGAAATGCGGGTCGCGCTCGCGGATGCCGCGCCCGGCTTGCGCCAGCACCGCGCCGGAACCGTCGAGCAGCCGCGCCACGGCTTCAGGGATCTCCTCGATCTCGCGCTGCATGTGAGTGGTGTTCGCGATCATGGTCGGCCCTCTTCGCTCGGCCCTGTCAGCCGCAGTTCGGCGACGAAATCATAGGCGTCGCCCCGGTAGATGGAGCGGGTAAATTCGATCACCTTGCCGCTCGCCAGATAGGAGATGCGCTCGATGTGCAGGCCGGCAATGCCAGGCGGCACTTCGAGCAGGCGTGCGTCGGTCTCGCCGAGGTTGGCGGCCGAAATGCGTTGCACCGCCCGCACCGGGCGGTTGCCGGTCAATCCGAGCGCCGCGTAGAGCGACGAGCCGATGCCGGCCGGGTCGGGCAGCACGCTGGCCGACAGCGAGGCGCGCTCGATCGCCAGCGGCGTGTCGTTGGCGATGCGCAGGCGCGCCACGCGCGCCACCAGTTCGCTGGACGACAGGCCGAGCACCATCATCTCGTCGGGCGAGGGCGCGTAGAGGCCGCGGTCGAGCCAGGCCGAACGCACCGCCATGCCACGCCGCGCCATGTCCTCGGTGAAGGAGGTGAGCCGCGACAGCGATTGCTCGACGCGCTCCATGCGCGGCGCCACGAACGTGCCCGAACCATGGCGCTGGACGAGGATGCCGCCCTTCACCAGGTCCTGCACCGCCTTGCGCACGGTAACGCGCGAAATGTCCGCCTTGGTGGCGATGTCGCGTTCGGAGGGCAGTGCATCGCCCGGGCCGATCAGCCCGCGATTGACGGCGTCCTCGATGCTCTTCCTCAGCTGCAGGTAGAGCGGCGCGCCGCTCTGCGCGGATTGCTTCAGCGTGGCGAAGATCTGGTCGGCGGCGTCGCTCATCGGGCCGCCTCCGTCTTGCCGGCGAAAAGACGCGCCGCCATCTGCACGGCACCGCCCAGCGCGTCGTCGAGCGGTTCGCGCAACAGCGCGCGGTAGCGCGCCGACAGGCGCGGCGCATAGAGCGGCGCCAGCCCGCCGAGCAGGCAGAGCGGAGCATCGGCCGCCAGATCGAGCGCGCCGAGCGAAGCCTCGACATCGGCGACCGCCTTGTCGAGAATCCAGTTGGCAACGGCGTCGCCCTTTTGCGCGTGTTCGAACACTTTTGGCGCGAAGCCGCCGAAATCGCCGGGCTTGGCGTTGGTGGTGAACTCGACCACGTCTTCGGGATTGTCGCGGAAAACGGCCATCATGCTGCGCGTCAGCGGCGAGGCCTGGCGGACACCGTCATGAGCAAGCAATGTCTGCTCCAGCAGGTCGCGTCCGATGCGGGCGCCGCTGCCCTGGTCGCCGACCTGGAACCCCCAGCCGCCGATGGCGCGCGACACGCCGTTCCTGCGCGCCATATAGGCGGTGCCAGTGCCGAGGATCGCCATGGCGCCGTCGCCAGAGCCGACGGCTCCTTCGAGCGCGATCTCGGCGTCGGTCTCGACACGGCTGGTGCTGAACGGCAGGATCGCTTCCAGCTGCTGGCGATAGGTGCCGACATTGGCGCCGGCAAGGCCGAGAATGGCCGGGGTCTGCGGAATGAGCCCGGCGTCCTGGCCGGCGGCGACGAAGGCCTGGCGCGCGGCCTCGACAATGTTGGAGCGGGCGCCTGTAAGATCGGTGCGGATGTTGGCGGCGCCGCTTTTGGCGCGGCCGACGACAATGCCGTCCGCCGTTGCCAGGGCGGCCCTGCAGCTGGTGCCGCCGCCATCGATGCCGAGCACGAATTTCACGCGGGTTCTCCTCCGGACGGATAATACCAATAAAATACCAATAGCCAAGGATTAATTTCCGTTCAAAAAAGATTAAGCCATATTTTATTGAAAATCTTGCACATTTCGCCGGCTCAGCGATTTCCGATCCTCGAATTCGTTAATGCATGTGGACAAGTGGTATTTTTTTGGTATTGTTCCCGCATCGGAGGAACAGGGATGGCGGAAACGCGCACCGAAGCGCTGCACAGGAATGCCGAGGGTCTGGACATCCAGGCCCCGGAAATCATCCTTGCGTCGCTCGCCGATGCGCAGGTCGAGGCCGCCAAGGTCGTCCGCAACGCCATTCCGTCGATCGCCAGGGCAGCCGAAATCATTGCCGGCCGGCTGGCCGATGGCGGCAAGCTCGCCTATGCGGCCGCCGGCAGTTCGGGTCTGATGGCGCTGGCCGACGCGCTGGAACTGCCGGGCACGTTCGGCATCCGGCGCGACCGCATCGCCATCCTGATCGCCGGCGGCGACGAGGCTTTCAAGACGCTGGCCGGCGGCCCGGAAGACGATACCGAGGAAGCGGCGACGGCTGTCGCCAATGCCGGCATCGGCCCCGGCGATTGCCTGATCGCCATCTCGGCCAGCGGCACGACGCCATACGCGGTGCGCGCCATGGAAGAGGCCGCCCGCCGCGGCGCCGCCACCATCGGCATTGCCAACAACGGCAACACGGCCCTGCTCGACAGGGCAGGCACCGCCATCCTGCTCGAAACGCCGCCGGAAGTGATCGCCGGTTCGACGCGCATGGGCGCCGGCACCGCGCAGAAGATCGCGCTCAACATGCTGTCGACGCTCACCGCCGTGCATCTGGGCCATGTCCATGACGGCTACATGGTCAACCTCACGGCCGACAACATCAAGCTGCGCGACCGCGCGGCGCGCATCGTCGCGGCCGTCAGCGGCCGCAGCACGGACGACGCGGCTCGTCTGCTCGAGAAGACGGGCGGCGCGGTCAAGACCGCCATTCTGCTTGCCGCCGGCGTGGATACCGCCGATGCGGCCGAGAAACTGCTGGAAGGAGCAGGCCAAAGGCTGCGGCCGGCGCTTTCGGCGCTGGGGCATGATCCCGAAAAGTGGAACCCGCTTTTCGGAAAAGATCATGCCCGAACAAAGAAGTAGGGCCTGTTTGATCCCGATTTCCATCGGGGTGAAACGGGCTTGCGAGGGGAGCAAGGGTCAAAAGCCTCTGTTCTCATCAAAACCGAACCTGAAAAAGGTCAACAGGGAGACTGAGCATGAAAACCAAACTTCTGACGGCACTGCTTCTGGGCACCAGCATCCTCGGCACCGCCGGGGTGGCCTACGCCGAGGACGTAACGCTCAACATCGAGAGCTGGCGCGGCGACGACCTGTCCATCTGGAAGGACAAGCTGATCCCGGCCTTCGAAGCCAAGAATCCGGGCATCAAGGTGGTGTTCGCGCCATCGGCTCCGACCGAATATGACGCGGCCCTCGGCGCCAAGCTCGCCGCCGGCTCGGCGGGCGACCTGATCACCTGCCGCCCCTTCGACAAGTCGCTCGAACTGTTCAAGAAGGGCAACCTCGCCGATCTCTCCTCGCTGCCCGGCATGGAGAATTTCTCGCCGGTCGCCAAGTCCGCCTGGCAGACCGATGACGGCAAGTCGAGCTTCTGCGTGCCGATGGCGTCCGTCATCCACGGCTTCATCTACAACAAGGACGCCTTCGACAAGCTCGGCATCAAGGTGCCGGAGACCCGCGACGAGTTCTTCGCCGCGCTCGACAAGATCAAGGCCGATGGCACGTACATCCCCATGGCCATGGGCACCAAGGATCTCTGGGAAGCCGCGACCATGGGCTATCAGAACATCGGCCCCAACTACTGGAAGGGCGAGGACGGCCGCGCCGCCCTGATCAAGGGCGAGCAGAAGCTGACCGACAAGGACTGGGTCGCTCCCTATGAGGAACTGGCCAAGTGGAAGCCCTATCTCGGCGACGGCTTCGAAGCCCAGACCTACCCGGACAGCCAGAACCTGTTCACGCTCGGCCGCGCCGCCATCTATCCGGCCGGCTCGTGGGAGATCGGCCTGTTCAACACCCAGGCCCAGTTCAAGATGGGCGCCTTCCCGCCGCCGGTCGAGAAGGCGGGCGACACCTGCTACATCTCGGACCACACCGACATCGGCATGGGCCTGAACGCGGCCTCCAAGCATGCCGACGCGGCCAAGACCTTCCTGTCCTGGGTAGCCTCGGCCGACTTCGCCACCATCTACGCCAACGCGCTGCCGGGCTTCTTCAGCCTGAACTCCGCGCCGGTGAAGATGGCGGACCCGCTGGCGCAGGAATTCGTCTCCTGGCGCGGCAAGTGCAAGTCGACGATCCGCTCGACCTATCAGATCCTGTCGCGCGGCACGCCGAACCTCGAAAACGAGACCTGGGTTGAATCGGCCAACGTCATCAACGGCACCGACACGCCCGAGGCCGCGGCCAAGAAGCTGCAGACCGGTCTCGACAGCTGGTATCACCCGGCCAAGTAAGAACTCAGGCAACGAAGCCGGCCGGGCCCATGCCTGGCCGGCTTCGGACCGGCTCTTTGAAACAGCAACTGCTCAGATAGCGATTGTCGGCACCGCCTCACGGCCTTACCCTTGTTCCCGGGAAGGCTGGCTGACCGGTCGCAGGCCTTTGTTCTTGCCGTCAACAGCAGGAACGCTCGGCCATGCTTCGAGGCATCAACTGGCATCATCACCCATTGGAACCGAGAGACGGCGGGGACCGAACTCATGGCCGCAGATATCAGACCGAAAAGACCGTTTCGCTGGCACATCGCCATCTTCCTGGCGCCGGCGGTGCTCGTCTACACGGCGATCATGATCCTGCCGCTGGCCGGCACATTGCAGCTTTCTCTGTTCCGCAACATCGACCAGCACCAAGTCTTCGTCGGGCTGGGCAATTTTCGCACCCTGTTCGGCGATCCAAACTGGTCGGTGAACTTCTGGAACGCGCTGCGTAACAATGTCTGGTTCTTCATCATCCACATGCTGGTGCAGAATCCGATCGGTGTGCTGCTGGCGGCGCTGCTGTCCAGCCCGAAGCTCCGGTTCTCAGCCTTTTACCGCACGGCGATCTTCGTGCCGACCATCCTGTCCTTCGTCATCGTCGGCTTCGCCTGGAAGCTGATCCTGTCGCCGCTCTGGGGCGTGGCGCCGCATCTGCTCGACTTCGTCGGCCTGAAAAGCCTGTTCACGCCCTGGCTGGGCAAGGAGCAGTACGCGCTGACCGCACTCAGCCTGGTCTCGGTCTGGCAGTTCATCGGCATTCCGATGATGCTGATCTATGCCGCCTTGCTGTCGATCCCGGACGAGGTGATCGAGGCGGCCGAGTGCGACGGCATCACGGGTATGTCGCAGTTCTGGAAGATCAAGCTGCCGCTGATCCTGCCGTCGATCGGCATCATCTCGATCCTCACCTTCGTCGGCAATTTCAACGCCTTCGACCTGATCTACACGGCGCAGGGCGCGCTCGCCGGGCCGAACTATTCGACCGACATATTGGGCACCTTCCTCTACCGCGCCTTCTTCGGCTTCCAGCTGCAGGTCGGCGACCCCAATATGGGCGCGACCATCGCCACGATCATGTTCCTGATCATCCTCGGCGGCGTCTGCGTCTACCTGTTCCTCATCCAGACGCGCCTGCGTCGCTATCAGTTCTGAGGAGCAAGCGATGAGCACCGCCACCCGATCGCTTCCCCGCACCATCGGCGCCCACGCGATCCTCCTGACCTATACGGCGATCGCGCTGTTCCCGGTGATCCTGGTGATCATGAACTCGTTTAAATCCCGCGCCGGTATCTTCAGCGAGCCGCTGACGCCGCCGACACCGAAGACCTTCGACCTGATCGGCTACACCACGGTGATCGGCCAGGGCGACTTCTTCCACTACTTCCAGAACAGCCTCGTGGTCACCGTCGGCTCGCTGTTCTTCGTGCTTTTGTTCGGCGCCATGGCCGCCTTCGCGCTGTCGGAATACCGCTTCCGCGGCAACACGCTGATGGGCCTTTATCTGGCGCTCGGCATCATGATCCCGATCCGCCTCGCCACCGTCGCCATCCTGCAATTGATGGTGGCAAGCGGTCTCGTCAACACGCTGACCGCGCTGATCCTGGTCTACACCGCGCAAGGCCTGCCGCTCGCCGTCTTCATCCTTTCTGAATTCATGAAGCAGGTGTCCGACGACCTGAAGAACGCCGGGCGCATCGACGGGCTGTCGGAATACACGATCTTCTTCCGGCTGGTGCTGCCCCTGGTGCGCCCGTCGATGGCGACGGTCGCCGTCTTCACCATGATCCCGATCTGGAACGACCTCTGGTTCCCGCTGATCCTGGCGCCGTCGGAGGAGACCAAGACGGTGACGCTCGGCGCGCAGCTCTTCCTTGGCCAGTTCGTCACCAACTGGAATGCGATCCTTGCGGCGCTCTCGCTGGCGATCCTGCCGGTGCTCATCCTCTACGTCATCTTCTCGCGGCAGCTGATCCGCGGCATCACTTCCGGAGCCGTCAAGTGAGCGGAGCTCTACAAATCTCTGTCGGCGCCTTCACCCCACCCGGCGCTGCGCGCCGACCTCCCCATCAAGGGGAGGTAGAGGGTCGCGGCTCCACTTACGACCGTCAAGGAACGCTTTTCCGAGAAGCTTTGTTGGCACTGGGGGCGTTCGCGCCGACGCCCTACCTCCCCTCGATGGGGAGGTCGGCGCGAAGCGCCGGGTGGGGTGACACCCTCCCAGAAGGAACAACTGGAATAGCTGGAGTAGCCAGGTGAACTCTCAACCCCTTCGCGTCGTCGTCGCCGGCCTTGGAAATATGGGGCGCAGCCACGCGCTGGCCTATCACACCAACCCCGGCTTCGAGATCGCCGCGCTGGTCAACCGGTCCGATGTTCCGTTGCCGGAAGGGCTGTCCGGATATGGCATCAGGCGTTCCTTCGACGATGCTCTGCGCGAGGAAAAACCCGATGTCGCCTGCATCGCCACCTATTCCGACAGCCATGCCGACTATGCGGTGAGGGCCTTCGAGGCCGGCTGCCACGTCTTCGTCGAAAAGCCGCTGGCGACGACGGTGGCCGACGCCAAACGCGTCGTCGCGGCCGCCAAGGCAAACGGCAGGAAGCTGGTGATCGGTTACATCCTGCGCCATCACCCGTCCTGGATCCGTCTGATCGCCGAGGCGCGCAAGCTCGGCGGCCCCTACGTCTTCCGCATGAACCTCAACCAGCAATCGTCAGGTCATACATGGGAGACGCACAAGCAGCTGATGCAGACGACCTCGCCGATCGTCGATTGCGGCGTGCACTATCTCGACGTCATGCTGCAGATCACCGACGCCCGGCCGGTCGAGGTGCGCGGCATGGGCGTTCGCCTGACCGACGAGGTCGCACCCTCCATGTACAATTACGGCCATCTGCAGGTGCTGTTCGATGACGGATCGGTCGGCTGGTACGAGGCCGGCTGGGGGCCGATGATTTCGGAAACAGCCTTTTTCGTGAAGGATGTCATCTCGCCGAAAGGCTGCGTCTCGATCGTCATGAAGGAAGGCGTGAAGTCCGACGACATCGACACCCACACCAAGACCTCGACCATCCGCCTGCACAGCGCTGAAACCGGGCCGGACGGCAAGTTCGTCAAGCAGGATGAAATGCTGTCTATGGCAGGCGAGCCCGGCCACCAGGATCTCTGCGATCTCGAACAGGCCTTCGTGCTGAAGGCGATCCGCGAGGATCTGGATCTCACCAAACACATGGACGACGCGGTGAAGTCGCTCGCCGTCTGCCTGGCCGCCGACGAAAGCGTGCGCAGCGGCGCCGCCGTGAAACTCTAGAACAGGAACGACGCCGTGGGCTCGCTGAAGATCGAGAATGTGAAGAAGGCCTTCGGGCCGGTCGAGGTGCTGAAGGGCATCGACCTCGAAGTGACCGACGGCGAATTCGTCGTCTTCGTCGGCCCTTCGGGCTGCGGCAAGTCGACCCTGCTCCGCGTCATCGCCGGGCTGGAGGATTCGACCTCCGGCAGGGTGCTGATCGACGGCGAGGATGTTTCCGTCACGCCGCCGGCCAAACGCGGCATCGCCATGGTGTTCCAGACCTATGCGCTCTACCCGCATCTGACGGTGAAGAACAATATGGGTCTCGGGCTGAAGCAGGCCGGCACGCCGGCGGCCGAGATCGACCGCCGCATCGGCATCGCCTCGTCCATGCTGTCGCTGGAACCCTATCTGGAGCGCCGCCCGGCAGAACTTTCCGGCGGCCAGCGCCAGCGCGTCGCCATCGGCCGCGCCGTCGTGCGCGAGCCCAAGCTTTTCCTGTTCGACGAGCCGCTCTCCAACCTCGACGCGGCATTGCGCGTCAACACGCGGCTGGAGATCGCGCAGCTCCACCGCCGGCTGAAGGCAACGATGATCTACGTCACCCACGACCAGGTCGAGGCGATGACGCTGGCCGACAAGATCGTGGTGCTCAACGCCGGCAAGATCGAGCAGATCGGCGGCCCGATGGAACTCTACAATTCGCCGGCAAACGAGTTCGTCGCCGGCTTCATAGGCTCGCCCAAGATGAACTTCATCGATGGTGCGCGTCTGGGCGAAACCGCCAAGACCATCGGCGTGCGGCCGGAGCATCTGACGGTCGACCCGAAATCGGGCGCCTGGAAAGGCACGGTGGTGCATGCCGAGCATCTCGGCGCCGACACCAACCTCTATCTCGACTGCGAAAAGGCCGGGCTGATCACCGTGCGGATTTTCGGGGTGTACGACGCGGAACCCGGCGCGACGCTTTATGCGACACCCGATCCGGCGAAGACCTATCGGTTTGGCGCGGATGGGAAGGTGCTGAAGTAGGGACTACCTCCCTTCCCCCCTTGTGGGGGAAGGTGGATTGCCGCGAAGCGGCAAGACGGATGAGGGGTGTTCCAGGGAACGCCTACGTCTCACTCCGCTGGAACACCCCTCATCCGTCGCCTTCGGCGACACCTTCTCCCACAAGGGGAGAAGGGAAGAACTGCCGCGCTTACACGTCGGCCTTGAACGTCTGCTTCTGCTGGCCGAGCCCTTCGATGCCGAGCTCCACCACGTCGCCTGCCTTCAGGAACACCGGCGGCTTCATGCCGAGGCCGACGCCGGGCGGTGTGCCCGTCGAGATGATGTCGCCGGGATGCAGCGACATGAACTGGCTGAGATAGGAAACGAGGAACGCAACGCCGTAGACCATGGTCTTGGTCGAGCCGTTCTGCATGGTCTTGCCGTTGACGGTCAGCCACATCTTGAGGTTCTGCGGGTCTGATATCTCGTCCTTGGTAACCAGCCACGGGCCTGTCGGGCCGAACGTGTCGCAGCTCTTGCCCTTCGTCCACTGGCCCTGGCGCTCGGCCTGGAAGGCGCGCTCGGACACGTCATGCGCGACGGCATAGCCGGCGACATAGTCGAGCGCGTCGGCCTCGCTGACATATTTCGCCGTCTTGCCGATCACCACGGCGAGTTCGACTTCCCAGTCGGTCTTTTCCGAACCACGCGGGATCAGCACGTCGTCGTCAGGCCCGACAATGGCCGAGCTTGCCTTCATGAAGATGATCGGTTCCGGCGGCACGGTGGCGCCGGTTTCGGCGGCATGGTCGGAATAGTTGAGGCCGATGCAGATGAATTTTCCCGTGCCGGCAACGCAGGGGCCGAGGCGAGGCTTGCCGGCAACCGCCGGCAGCGATTTCGGATCGAGCTTGCCCAGCATTTCCAGCGAGGCCGGATGCAGCACCGTGCCGGCAATGTCGGCGACATGGGCGGAGAGGTCGCGGATCGTCCCATCCGCATCGAGCAGGCCGGGACGTTCGCTCCCCACCTCGCCATAGCGCAGCAGTTTCATCTAGATCCTTCTCCTGTTTGCGGCCTATCGGCCTTTAGCAAAACTCTCCACCGGCGCGACCGGCCCGGGCGGACCGTACCCACCGGCCGCATTCCCGGCAAGCGCAAGCGCGGCGATAGACGGATCGGCGGCCCGGATTTTCAGACTTCTCGATCTCCCGGCACACGGCCTCGTTCAGATCGACCAGCCGCCGTCGATATTATAGGCCTGCCCGGATGTGTAGGTGGCGCCGGCCAGATAGACGGCAAGGTCGGCGATCTCTTCTGCCGTGCCGAGCCGGCCCATCGGCTGGCGCGCGATGAAGGCGGCGCGGGCGGCTTCGTAGTCGCCTTGCGCATGCATGCGGTCCTGCAACGACGGGCTCTCGACCGTGCCGGGGCAGATGGCGTTGCAGCGTATGCCCTTGCCGACATAGTCCGCCGCGATCGCCTTGGTCAGGCCGATGACGGCCGCCTTGGAGACGCCATAGGCGAACCGGTTCGGCACGCCCTTCTGCGAGCTCGCCAGCGAGGCCATGTTGATGATCGAGCCGTCGCCGCGCTCCAGCATGCCGGGCAGCACCGCCCTGATGGTGCGCACCATGGCGCGGACATTGAGGTTCAGCGCGAAATCGAGGTCCGCGTCCTTCATCTCCAGGATCGAGCCGGCATGGACGAAGCCCGCGCAGTTGAACAGCACATCGACGCGGCCGATCGCGGCAAACGCGGCATTCACCGCTTCGTCGTTCAGCACGTCCAGCTTGCGGGTCTTGATATCGGACGTCTTGGCGAGCTCGGCCAGGAGCGCTTCATTGATGTCGGTGGCGTGGACCACGGCGCCCGCCTTGGCGAAGGCCAGTGCGCTTGCCTTGCCGATGCCTTGCGCCGCCGCCGTGACGACAACGACCTTGCCTGCCAGATCCGCCATGTCTTCTCCTCACCTGCTCGCGTCAAAATATCTCTATCGTTACCCTGCGTCAGCGTCATGGGCCAGTCAGGCGACACGATGCCTCCTGGAACCCCATCCTTTCACAGGTAAAGATGTTTTTTCTCGTTAAAGAACATGCGCCCGGGCGTCAAGCCCGAACACGATCACCATTGCGACAGGAAATGTCAGTCGCCGTAAGGCACCCATACGTTCTTCACCTCGACCGCCCGGCGCAGCACGGCCTCGCCGGCGGCTTCCTCCGACGCCCACTCCAGGCTGCGGCCATGACCGCTCCAGACGCGCTTGAGGTTGCCGATGGACTCGGCCTCCGCCTTGGCGCAGGTCTCGGCGTCCGCGAAAAGCCAGAGCCCGTCGACATCGTCATGCTTGGCCAGCACGCCGGCAAGCTCCGCCGTGCGGCCGGTGACGATGTTGATGGCGCCGGCCGGCACATCGGAATACTCGATCACCTGATAGAGATCGGTGGCCAGCAGCGGATGGCGCTCCGAGGGAACGGCGACCACCGTATTGCCCATGGCCAGCGCCGGCGCGACCAGCGAGATGAAGCCGAGCAGCGGATTGTTGTCCGGCGCGACGATGCCCAGCACGCCGACCGGCTCATGCAGCGCCAGCGTGACGGCACGCGCCGGCGGCTGGTGCACGCGGCCCTCGAACTTGTCGGCAAGTCCGGCATAGAGGAACAGCCGCTCGATCGACTGCTCGACTTCTTCCCGCGCTGCCTTGGCCGGGGTGCCCGTGAGCTGGACGAGGCGCGCGGCGAATTCGTCCGCACGGCCCGAAAGGTTCTCGGCCAGGTAATAAAGCACCTGCGAGCGGTTGTAGGCCGTCGCCTCCGGCCAGGCCCTGCAGGCGCGGGCCGCCGAAACGGCGTCGCGTATGTCCTTGCGGCTCCCGAGCCCGACTTCGCCGGCCAGCTTGCCCTTGGCGGTGGCGATGCCCAGCGAATAATTGCCGTCCGGCCGTACCTGCTTGCCGCCGATGAACAGCTTTGCCGTGCGGTCGATCGCCACGCCGTCGGCCTGCTCGACCGGCTGGGCCGAGCCAGCCGCGGCCGGCTTGATGACGGGCCCGAGCGGCAGCTTGGCGGCGAGATATTCGAACATGCCTTCGCGCCCGCCTTCCCGGCCGAAGCCGCTCTCGCGGTAGCCGCCGAAGCCGCAGGCGGCATCGAACATGTTGGTGCCGTTGACCCACACGACGCCGGCTTTCAGTTGCGGCGCGACATGCAAGGCGAGGTTGACGTTCTCGCTCCACACCGAGGCCGCCAGCCCGTAGCGTGTGTTGTTGGCAAGTTCGATCGCCTCTTCCGTGTTGCGGAAGGTCATGGTCGCCAGAACCGGGCCGAAAACCTCTTCCTGCGCAAGGATGTTAGCCGGCGAAACGCCGGTAGCCAGCGTCGGCAGATGGTAATAGCCGGAAGAAGGCAGCGCCGCATCCGGCTGCCAGCACACCGCGCCTTGTTTCGCGCCCTCGGCCACCAGTCCCTTGACGCGGTCGAGCTGGGTGCGGTCGACCAGCGGGCCGATATCGGTGTTCTTGTCGAGCGGGCTGCCGACGCGCAGGCGGCTCATCCTGACCTTGACCTTGGCGATGAGGGCGTCCGCGATGCCCTCCTGCACCAGGAGCCGCGAGCCGGCGCAGCAGACCTGTCCCTGGTTGAACCAGATGCCGTCGACCAGCCCCTCGACGGCGCTGTCGAGGTCGGCGTCTTCGAAGACGATGAAGGCCGACTTGCCGCCAAGCTCCAGCGACAGTTTCTTACCCGATCCGGCAGTCGCCTTGCGGATGATCTTGCCGACTTCCGAAGAACCGGTGAAGGCGATCTTCTGGATGCCGGGATGGTTGACGATGGCCGCGCCCGCTTCCGGGCCGCCCTGCACGATGTTGACGACGCCTTTGGGCACACCGGCGCGTTCGCAGATTTCCGCGAACAGGATCGATGTCAGCGGCGTGAATTCGGCCGGCTTCAGCACCACCGTGCAGCCGGCTGCAAGGGCAGGCGCGATCTTCCAGGCCAGCATCAGCAGCGGAAAATTCCACGGGATGACCTGGCCGACGACACCGACCGGCTTGTGATCCGGAAAATCCTTATCGAGCGTCTGCGCCCAGCCGGCATGGTGGATGAAATGGCGGATCGCCAGCGGCACGTCGATGTCGCGGCTCTCGCGGATCGGCTTGCCATTGTCGATCGTCTCCAGCACCGCGAACAGGCGCTGGTGGCGCTGCATGGCGCGGCCGATGGCGTAAAGCACTTTGGCACGCTGGTAACCGGAGGCGGCCGACCATTTCGGCAGCGCCTTGTTGGCGGCGGCGACTGCCGCGTCAATGTCGGCGGCCGAGGCGTCGGAGACCTTGGCCAGCAGCTTTCCAGAAGACGGCTCGCTGGTCTCGAACGTCTTGCCGCTTGCCGCTGCCTTCCAGGCGCCATCGATGAACAGCGCCTTGGAGAAATCGCGCCCCGCCAGCCAGGCGTCGGCCTCGTTGCGGGCTTCCGGCGCCGGGCCGTATTCCATGGCATGATAGCGGTCGAGGATGTTCATGGGATGCTCCTCCCGAGGGAGATTTCTGGATAAGTGGGCGTTCTACGGCGCCCCCCTCTGTCCTGCCGGACAGAGGGGGGCGCGAAGGAACTCGGCGTTCAAGACCTTCACTCGCCTAAGCCATCGCGTGGCGGTGATTGGCCGAATAGTGCCCGGTCAGGTGATGCTCGAGCTGGCGTTCGATGTCAGTGAGCAGGCTCGACGCGCCGAAGCGGAACAGGTCGGGTTCCAGCCACGGCCGGCCGAGCTCTTCCTTCATCAGCACCAGCCAGTCGAGCGACACCTTGGCGGTCGAAATGCCGCCGGCCGGCTTGAAGCCGATAAGATGGCCGGTCTCCTCGAAATAGGCCCTGATGGCACGCACCATGGCCAGCCCAACGGGCAGCGTGGCGTTGACGCTTTCCTTGCCGGTCGAGGTCTTGATGAAATCGGCGCCAGCCATCATCGCCACCATCGAGGCGAGCATCACATTGCGCAGCGTGGCGAGGTCGCCGGTGCCGAGGATGACCTTCAGATGCGCCTCGCCGCAGGCGGCGCGCATCGAGACGATCTCGTTGTAGAGCTCGCGCCATTTGGCGCCGAACACCAGGCCGCGCGGAATGACGACGTCGATCTCGTCGGCGCCGTCCTTCACCGAGGCCTCGATCTCCTGCAGGCGGGTCGAAAGCGGCGCCAGCCCATGCGGGAAGGCGGTGGAGACCGCGGCGACATGGATGCCGGTGCCGCGTACGGCGTCGACCGCCGTGGCGACGAAGGGATGGTAGACGCAGACCGCGGCCGGCCGGATCGTCTCGCCCGAAATGCCCAGCCCCTCGACGATGTCGCGGCGCAGCGGGTTGATCGCCTTGGCGCAGAGCCGGCGCACGCGCTCCTCGGTGTCGTTGGAGTTGAGCGTGGTCAGATCCATGCAGGCGATCGCCCGCAGCAGCCAGGCGGCCTGGTTGTCGGCCTTGATCGAGCGCCGTTTGGTCAAGGTGGCGACACGGCGCTCCAGTGCCGAACGGTTGACGCTGCGAACCGATTCCAGGAATCCGAGGTCGAGCTTCATGCCGGGGTTGCGGGCTATGCGATGGTCCGAGGGAACCGGCGTGTTGGCGGCGGCGCGCGCCGGCAGCGGCATCACCCTGGACGCGCCCGTGCCCGCCTCGCGGATCGTGTTGCTCATCTCCTGCCCTTTCTCGTTTCGGGCGATACTTACACGATCGTTTGGATCGAAGCCACAAGCCTGAGGGAGGTAGTGCCGGACGTCGGCCTACTCTGCCGCCAGCCTGTCGCGAGGCCGGCTGATTTCGACCGCTTCGAGGGCGGGTTCCTCGTGCTCCTGCTCATCCGCGCGCCAGGAAGTGAGCCAACGAGAGAGATCGTCGAGATAGAGATAGATCACCGGCGTGGTGAACAGCGTCAGCGCCTGGCTGACAAGCAGGCCGCCGAACATCGTGTAGCCCAGCGGCTGGCGGATCTCCGAGCCGGTGCCGTTGCCGAGCATCAGCGGCAGCGCGCCCAGCATCGAGACCATGGTGGTCATCATGATCGGCCGGAACCTGAGCAGGCAGGCCTGGCGGATGGATTCGAGCGAGCTCATATGCTGGTCCCTCTCGGCCGCGATGGCGAAGTCGACCATCATGATCCCGTTCTTCTTGACGATGCCGATGAGCAGGATGATGCCGATCAGGCCGATGAGGTTGAACTCCATGTGGAAGACCAGCAGCGTGCCGAGCGCGCCAAGCCCGGCGGAGGGCAGCGTGGACAGAATGGTCAGAGGGTGGATGTAGCTCTCATAGAGGATGCCGAGGATCAGGTAGACCACCACCAGGGCGCCGAAGATCAACAGCGGTATCGAGGAAAGCGATTGCTGGAAGGCCTGCGCCGTTCCCGTATAGCTGGTCTGGATGGTGGCGGGCAGCCGCATGTCGACGGCAGCCTTGTCGATCGCGGCGGTGGCCTGGCCCAGCGCCACGCCGGGCGCCAGGTTGAAACTGATCGTCACCGACGGGAACTGGCCTTCATGGTTGATGACCAGCGGCTGCACGGGCGCCGTCGTCCATTTGGCGATCGCCGAGAGCGGCACCTGCGAACCGCTCGACGTCGTCAGATAGATCTCGTCGAGCGCCTTGAGGTTGCCGCGCAGCGACGGCAGCACCTCCAGGATCACGTCATAGGTTGAAAGCTGCGTGAAATACTGGGCGATCTGGCGCTGCCCGAAGGCATCGTTGAGCGTGTTGTCGACGTCATTCGCGGTGAGGCCGTAACGGGCGGCCTGGTCGCGGTCGACCTTGAGCGTCAGCGTCGTGCCGGAACTCATCTGATCGGTCGAGACGTCCCGCAACTGCGGAAGACGCTGCAAGGCGGTCAGCAGTTGGGGCGCCCACTGATCCAGCGTTTCGAGGTCGCCGCTCTCCAGCACATATTGATACTGCGACGCGGACAGCCTGGCTCCGACGCGCACGTCCTGTGACGCCTGCATGAACAAGCGTGCGCCCTGAACGACCGCGAGCTTGGGCTGCAAACGCCGGATCACCTGGTCGGCGGAGGCATCGCGATCGTCGCGCGGCTTCAGCTGGACGAACATGCGGCCGGTGTTCTGCGTGTTTCCGCCGCCACCCGTCGATGCTGCGAAATGCGCGACGGCCGGATCCTTGGAAACGATCCCGGCGAATTGCGTCATGTAGGATTTCATCTGGTCGATCGAGACATCCTGTCCCGCGATCACCTGGCCGAAGATCAGGCCGGTGTCCTGCTGCGGGAAGAAGCCGCTCGGAACGAGAGTGAAGAAATAGCCCGTCAGCCCCACGCAGGCGAGGAAGACGAGCAGGGTGACGAAGCGATGCCCGAGCGCCTTGTCGAGGCCGCGTTCATAGGCGCGCAGCATCCCGTCGAACACCCGCTCGCTCCACCGGTAGAGCTTGCCGTGATGCTCCTCGGCCGCCGGCTTGATGAAACGCGAGGCCAGCATCGGGGTCAGTGTCAGCGAAACGCAGGCGGAAACCAGGATCGTCATCGCCAGCGTCACGGCGAATTCCTTGAACAGGCGTCCGATGATGCCGCTCATCAGAAGCAGCGGGATCAGCACCGCCACCAGCGAAATCGAGATCGACATGATGGTGAAGCCGATCTCGCTGGCGCCGCGGATCGCCGCCTGCATCGGCTTCTCGCCATGCTCGATGTAGCGCACGATGTTCTCCAGCATGACGATCGCGTCGTCGACGACGAAGCCGATCGAGATCGTCAGCGCCATCAGTGACAGATTGTCGATGCTGTAGCCGGCAACCCACATCAGGCCGCAGGCGCCGAGCAAGGCCAGCGGCACGGTGAAGGCCGGGATGGCCGTCGCCCAGACATTGCGCAGGAACAGGAAGATCACCATCACCACCAGCCCGATGGTGAGCAGCAACGTGAACTCCACGTCGGTCACCGAGGCGCGGATCGTCTGGGTCCGGTCGGACAGCACCTGCAGCTTCAGCGAGGCCGGCATCGAGGCGGTCAGCATCGGCAGCTCCGCCTTGATCTTGTCGACCGTCTCGATGATGTTGGCGCCCGGTTCCTTGAAGATGACCAGGACGACGCCGCGCGTCGTGTCGGTCCAGCCGGCCTGGGTGTAGTCCTGCGCGTCGAGCACGGCGCGGCCGACATCCTTGACCCGCACTGGCGCCCCGTCGCGATAGGCGATGATGGCGTTGTTCCAGTCGTCGGCGGCCGTCATCTGGTCGTTGGAGAAGATGGTGAAGGAGCGCACCGCGCCCTGGATGTTGCCCTTGGGCAGGTCGACCGTGCCGATCGACAGCGGCGTGCGCACCGTCTCCAGCGACAGGCCTCTCGCCGCGAGCTTGGCCGGGTCGAGCTGGACACGGATCGAGGGTGTCTGCTGGCCGCCGACCAGCACCTGGCCGACGCCGTCGACATGGCTGATCACCTGGGCGAGCTTGGTGTAGACGTCGTCGCTCACCGTCGTCAGCGCCAGGTCGGTCGAGCTCGCGCCGATCAGCATGATGGGCGAATCGGTCGGGTTGACCTCCCTGTAGGTGGGTGGGTTGGGAAGGGTCTTCGGCAGCTGTCCGCCGGCGGCGTTGATGGCCGACTGCACCAGTCCGGCGGCCGAGGCGATGTCGACATTCAGAGCGAACTGCAGCGTGATCTGGCTCGACCCGGACAGGCTGCTCGACGTCATTTCGGCAATGCCCGGAATCTGGGCGAACTGCGTCTCGAGCGGCTGGGTGACCGACGACGCCATCGTGACCGGATCGGCGCCGGGCAGGGTTGTCGAAACCTGGATCGTCGGAAAGTCGACGCTCGGCATTGGCGCGACCGGCAGGTTGAAATAGGCGACAATGCCGACGAACAGCACGCCGACCATCAGCAGCGATGTGGCGATCGGATAGCGGATGAAGGGCGTGGAGACACCGACGGAAGCCATCAGCTCGCCCCTTTCGCCTGTGCGGCGGTGTCCTGCGTCTGCCCGGTCGGGGCAGCCGGGGCGGCGTCGACGCTGGCGCCGTCGACCACCCGGTACTGTCCGCCGACCACCACGCGCTGCCCGGGGCTCAGCCCGTCGGTGACGACGGTGTTGCCGCCATCAGACGGACCTGTCTTGATCGTCTGGCGATGCACCTTGCCGTCGTCGCCCACCACATAGGCAAAGAGCCCGTCGGGGCCATGCTGGACGGCCTCGTCCGGAACGGTGATCGCGGCCGCCATCGTGCCGATGCGGATGCGGGTGTTTACCGACAGGCCGGGCCACAGCGCATTGTCCTGGTTCGCGAACGTCGCCCTGAGCGAAATCGTGCCGGAAGCCTGGTCGACCTGGTTCTGGATCGCCTCCAGCGTCCCGCTCGCCAGCACGGTCTTCATATCCGTGCCGAGTGTGTCGATCGCAACCGGGCCGGCCGCGAAAACCTTGTTGATGGTCGAGACCTCGTCCTGGGGCTCGGTGAACGACACATAGATCGGCTGAAGCTGGACGACCGTGAAAAGGCCGGGGCTCTGGCCGGCCTGCACGATGTTGCCGGGGTCGATGGTGCGGAAGCTTGTCTTGCCCGTCAGCGGCGCCGTGATGCTGGTGAAATCGAGGTTGAGCTGGGCCGCTTCGATGGCCGCCTTGTCGGCTTCGATCGTGGCCGCGGTGGTGTTGACCACTGCCTGCTGGTTATCGACATCCTGCTGGGTCTCGAAGGTCTTTTTCAGAAGCGTGGAAAGGCGGTCGAGCACCACCTGCGCGTTCTTGAGCGTCGCTTCGTCCTCGGCCTGCTTGGCCTTCGCCTGGTCGAGCACCGCCTGGTAGGGACGGGGGTCGATCTCGGCGAGCAGGTCGCCCTGCTTGACCATCTGGCCCTCTTCGACCGGAACCCGCGTGACGACGCCGGTGACGCGGCTCGAGATGCTGACGCTGTTTGGCGGCGTGACCGTTCCCAGCCCATAGAGATAAAGCGGGAAGTCGTTTTTCTGTACCGTGGCAACGGTGACCGGGACCTTGGGCGCGGGCGCCGACTGCGTGGCCGCGGCAGCCTTTGCCAGCCCGGCGGCGTGGCCGCGCCATACGATGTAGCCGCCGGCCAGCAGGACGAGCACGACCAGAAGGGCGGTACCCCTTGAGCGTGAGGGCCGCCTTCGCGCGGCTTGCTGAGGTGTGGAAGTCGTCATGGTGCCGTCCACCTAGCAGGCAAGATTATCAAGCCTTTTCAGGATGGTTGGAGGTCTGGATCGACGGGGTCGATCGGCGGGACAGTAGTCCCGATGACCCGGCGCTGTCAGGTTACAAGTCGGTCATGTTGCGCTGCGGCATTCAAGGATGCGTGAGGCCGGATTGAACCCGCCGTCGCGGCAAAGTGACTTCGATGGGGGGCCGCAAGCCTTCCGGAACGCGCTACGGCAGGCACACATTTCCAAGCGGATGGTCTTCGGCGGCAGCGTTCGCGGCCGCTTGGCGCATGTATTTGTCGTATGCGGTGCAGGTCGACCCCCACTCCGTCTCGGCTTCGCCGAAACACCTCTCCCCCGATCGACGGGGGAGAGGAAGGCGCCAGGCTTTTTGCGCTCAGCGCTCTTCCAGAAAAGCTCCCTTCCTTTCCCTCCGGAGGGGGGAAAGGTGGCGCTGCGAAGCAGCGACGGATTGGGGGAACCACATCGCAATCAAGCCTATGGTTTATCAGCCACACAAGGCCGGGCCTGAATGTTCGCCCGAAAGACCTGAAAATCCGCCAGTCGGCCGTGCTTTAGCCGACGAAGGCGCGCTCGACGACGAAGCTGGCCGGATGGCTGAGCGACCCTTCCTGGAAGCCGAGGCTTTCGGCGAGTTCCTTGACGTCCTTCAGCATGTGCATCGAGCCGCAGATCATGATGCGGTCGGTTTCCGGATTCAGCGTCCCGATGCCGAGATCGCTGTAGAACTTGCCCGACCCGATCAGCGCGGTGATGCGGCCCATGCGCGCCGATTCCTCGCGGGTCGTCGAATTGTAAAGCGTGACGCGGCCGGCGGTCAGTTCGCCGATCAGCGGGTCGCTTTCCAGCGCCGCGACCAGCTCCTGGCCATAGGTCAGCTCGGCATTGTCGCGGCAGGTATGGGTCAGGATCAGCTGATCGAACTTTTCATAGGTGTCGGGATCGCGCAGCAGGCTGGCGAAGGGCGCGATGCCGGTGCCGGTCGAGATCATGAACAGCCGCTTGGCCGGGGTCAGCGCGTCGACGACCAGCGTGCCGGTCGACTTCTGGCGCATGATGACGGTGTCGCCTACCTGGATTTTCTGCAGTTCCGAGGTCAGCGGGCCGTCCGGCACCTTGATCGAGAAGAACTCCAGCTCTTCGTCCCAGGCCGGGCTCGCCACCGAATAGGCGCGGAACACCGGCTTCTCGGCATTGGGCAGGCCGATCATGACGAACTCGCCGGAGCGGAAGCGCAGCGACTGCGGACGCGTGATGCGGAAGGAGAACAGCCGGTCGGTATAGTGCTTCACCGAGACGACGGTTTCGGCGTAGACATTGGCTGGAATCGGGAATTGCAGCGAGCGGGCGCCGTCGGCGTTGAACGCGGGTGTGGTGTTCATCTAATGCAACCTTCTCGCCCATTTTCCGACGCGGGCGCCAAACCTTCCCGTGCACGCCCGAACCATTCAGGTTCCGGCGTGCCTTGCACACACTGCGAGACGGTAAGCTCTTGTGTCGGAGATTTATTAGTATACAAACGATATTTGCGTCAAGGTGCCGTCGTAAAACACCTTTCCAAACTGAGACATGTCCGTAGTTCCGGCATTTCGGATTTCGACAATGGAAGAGAATTTTTCGGCCGAGCCGCCTGTTCCCCCCGGCAGTGTCGTTGCCGGTATCGATGTCGGGGGAACATTTACCGATCTGCTTCTGATCGACGGCGGGAATGGCGGCAGGGTCCACATCGCCAAGACGCCGACGACCGTCGAGAACCAGGCCTTTGGCGTGGTTGCGGCGCTCGGCGCCACCGGCTTTGCCATAGGCGGCATCGACCTGATCGTGCATGGCACGACCACCACCACCAATGCCGTTCTGGAGCGCCGGCTGGCAAAAACCGGCATGATCACCACGCGCGGTTTCCGCGATGTGATCGAGCTTGGCCGGCGCACAAGGCCGCAGCCCTATGGCATGACCGGAACCTTCGTCCCGGTCATTCCACGCAATCTGAGGCTGGAAGTGTCCGAGCGCGTCGAGGCCTCGGGTGCCATTCGCACCCCGCTCGACGAGGCCGAAATGCGCGAGGCGGTCGGGACGCTCGTCGCCGCCGGCTGCGAATCCCTGGTCATCCATTTCCTGCATTCCTACGCCAACCCCGCGCATGAGCGGCGCGCGGCCGAAATCGCGGCGGAACTCTGGCCGAACGGCTACATCACCACGGGCCACGCGCTGCTGTCGGAAGCGCGCGAATTCGAGCGCGGCGTCACCGCTTCGGTCAACGCATCGGTGCAGCCGATCCTGGAGCGCTATGTCGGGCGGTTGCGCAAGGAATTGGCCGACAAGGGCTATGTCAGGGACTTCCTGATCATGAACGGCAATGGCGGCATGATCTCCGCCCGCTTCGTCACACGTGAATCGGCCAAGACCGTGATGTCCGGTCCGGCCTCGGGCGTCATCGCCGCCGCCTATACGGGCAGGCGCGCCGGCTTCGAGAACCTCGTCACCTACGACATGGGCGGCACGTCCACCGACGTGGCGCTGATCCGCAACGCCGAGCCGGCTGTCTCGAACGAGATCGAGATCGAATACGCCATGCCCATCCACGTGCCGATGGTTGCCGTGCACACGGTCGGCGCCGGCGGCGGCTCGATCGCGCGCGTCGACGCGGCCGGCCTGATCCAGATCGGGCCGGAAAGTGCCGGCGCCAATCCCGGCCCGATCTGCTACGGGCGCGGCGGCCTCGAGCCGACCATAACCGACGCCAATCTCGTGCTCGGCCGGCTGGCGCCGAAGAAGCTGCTGGCTGTCGATCATCCGGTCACGACGGAGCGCGTCACCGGCATCTTCGAGGACAGGATCGGCAAGGCGACCGGCCTGTCGGGCGTCGAGGCCGCGGGCGCGGTGCTCAGGCTCGGCAACATGAAGATGGCCGGCGCCATCCGCATGGTTTCCGTGTCGCGGGGGCATGATCCGCGCGATTTCGCGCTGTTCGCCTTCGGTGGCGCCGGGCCGCTGCACGCGACCGCGCTTGCCCGCGAACTCGGCCTGCCGCGCGTGCTCGTCCCGGCGCGGCCCGGCATCACCAACGCGCTCGGCTGCGTTGTCGCCGATCTGCGCCACGACTTCGTCAACACCGTCAACCAACCGGTCGCGATGCTCGATGAAAGCCAGCTTCATCAAGTATTGGAACGGCACCGAAACGAAGGCAAGGAGCTGATCGCGAAGGAAGCGGTGAAGCCGGAGGCCATCCGCGTCACCCATTCCGCCGACATGCAATTCGTCGGCCAGACGCATATCATCAACGTGCCGCTGCCGTCCTCGTCGGTGACCCGAGACGAATTGCAGGCGTTGTTCGAGAAGGCCTATTTCGCCCGCTTCAAGGTCGAACTGCCCGAGATCCGCGCCAACCTCGTCAACCTCAACACTTCGGTCACCGGCGTGCGCCCCGCGATCGACCTGTCGCGGTTGATCGATCCGGCCGGGCGCGCGAAAACGCTCGACGAGGCGCGGCGCGAAATCCGGCCCGTGTGGTACGCCGGGCGCTGGCACGACACGCCGGTCTATATCAGGGAAAAACTGCCGCTCGACGCAGTCATCGAAGGGCCGGCGATCCTCGAACAGATGGACGCCACCACCGTTCTCGAGCCCGGCGACCGCGCCCGCTCGGACGCCGACGGCAACATCATCATCGATATTGGCGAGGCCTAAGATGAGCACGCTCGACGCCATCACGCTTTCGGTCCTGCAGGCCGCCCTGCAGCAGGTCTGCGACGAGATGGATCTGACCTTTTCGCGCGCCGCCTTCTCGCCCGTCATCGCCGAGGCGAACGACCGTTCCGATGGCATCTATTCGGCCGTCGACGGTTCATTGATCGCACAGGGCAGCCAAGGCCTGCCGGTGTTCGTCGGCGTCATGCAGTACTCGACGAAAACGGTGATCGAGATGATCGCCGACGGCCGCTGTCTGCCGCCGGCGCCGGGCGACATCTACATCGTCAACGACCCCTATCTCGGCGGCACGCATCTGATGGATGTGCGCTTCGTCATGCCGGTCTACCGGGCCGGAAAAATCTTCTGCTGGCTGTCCAACACCGGCCATTGGCCCGACATTGGCGGCTCCGTGCCCGGCGGCTTCTCGGCCTCGGCCACCGCCGTCGAGCAGGAGGGCCTGCGGCTGCCGCCGGTAAAACTGTTCAAGAAAGGCGTGCTCGATCCCGAAATCTACGCCATCATCTGCTCCAACATCCGGGTCGCCGACCAGCGCATCGGCGACATCAGGGCGCAGGCGGCGGCGCTGCTGATCGGGCAGGATCGCCTCAATGGAATCCTGGATCGTTACGGAGATGAAACGGTCACCGATGCGATCGCTGAATTGCGTCGCCGCGCCGCCGAGCAGATGCGCGCCAACATATCAGCCATCCCCGACGGCACCTACCGTTCGCAGGCCTTCGTCGATTCTGACGGAGTGGTGAACGAGCCGCTGACCATCGCGCTCGCTGTTGACAAGAAGGGCGAGACGCTGACCTTCGATTTTTCAGGGTCGTCGAAACCCTGCGCCGGGCCGATGAACAGCGTTCTGGCGACGACCCTGTCGTCGGTCTACCTCGCCATGCGCCATATCTTCCCCGATGTGCCGATCAGCGCCGGCGCCTTCGAGCCGCTGGAAGTCAAACGGCCGGAAGGCACCTTCCTCGACGCCAGATATCCCAGACCCGTCTCGGGCTGCGCGGCCGAAGTGTCACAGCGCATCGCCGAGGCGGTGTTCGCGGCCATGGTCCAGGCCCTGCCGGACAAGGTGACGGCGGCTCCAGCCGGTTCGAGTGGCAATTTCGCGCTTGGCGGCAGCGATCCGGCGCGTGGTCGCGACTACGTCATGTACCAGATCTCTGGTGGCGGATATGGCGGCAACTCCGGCCATGACGGTTTGACCAATGGGTGTTCAACCATCGGCATTTCAAAATCGCCGCCGGTCGAAATCATGGAACAGGCTTTTCCCGTGCTCTACCGCCACTATGCCTTGCGCGAAGGCTCTGGCGGCGCCGGCAAGCATCGCGGCGGCTTCGGCCTCGCCTATGAGGTCGAGATCCTGCGCGGCGAGGCGCGCGCCTCCTTCGTCATGGACCATGGCCGTTTCGGGCCGCAGGGCGCTCTTGGCGGCAAGGACGGCCAGCCCAACAGCGTTACCGTCTTCCGCAATGGCGAGCAACATGTGCCGCCGCACCTGTCCAAGGAACAGGACATCCCGCTCAAGGCCGGCGACCGCGTGCGCGTCGGCACGCCGGGCGGCGGCGGCTACGGCGATCCGCGCGACCGCGATCCGGACCTGGTCGCCAGGGATGTCCAGCTTGGCTACTACACCGCCGACCAGGCCCGGAAGCTGTTCGGGTCGTAGCAGGCCGCGTGCTTTGGGACGGCTGTTCTATACGCCGGCCTTCAGCGCATCCGCGAATTTCTGCGCGATCTTGGTGAAACCCGCTGGCGTGGGATGCAATTCGTTCGCCCAGTCGGCGGGTTTCAGCGTCCCCTGTGTGTCGACGAGGTGGAAGTTGTTGGCGGGCACGCCGGCCAGCCCCTTCACCAGGTCGCGGAACGCCGCCAGCGTGGCATGGACGATGGTCGTGCCTTGCGCCACCGTCCAGTTGCAGAAGTCGAGCGAAGGCTTGAGCCACGGTCCGGCGCAGGCGGGATGGACGCCGTTCGGGATCGGAAAATCATAGCAGTGCCCGAAGATCGGCACACCTGGCGCCACGCGGTCGCGCAGCGCGAACAGGTCGAGATAGCAGGCCTCGATCATGCCGAGCGCCTTGGTGAAGCGGTTCTTGTTCAGGCCGGTGGCGTGACCGTCATTGAAGTCGAGGAAGATGCAGAACTGGTCGCCGGCAATGTCGTTGCCGCCGGCCGAAAACAGGATGGCGTCCGGCTTGCCGTCCAGCCAGTTGGCCTTGTTGCGCAGCGCCGCGATCATCCGTTCCTGCTTGGGCAGCGACATCTCGTCGGTTGCCGCGTCGCCGTGATGGGCGAGGTTGAGGATCGTCGGCGGCGCGCTGCCGATGCGGCGCAGTTGCGCGATGACATCGGTGTCGGAGAGCGGCAGGCCGTTGCCGGTCAGCGGATAGTCGAACCAGGAATCGCCCTGTGCGAGCATCACCGGCGGACGGTTGCTGACCGCCGCCTTCAGCGTATGCGCGCTGTCGCGCGCCGCGGCCAGCCGCTGGATGTTGGCCTGGTGGACACGCACGCGCTTGGCGATGTCGTCATCGATGCGGCGCTGCACGGCTTGCTGTACGAATTCCGGCTGGTCCATCGTCGTCCTCCCGGCCGCTGACCTTGCGGGCAGCAGATATCCAAGTGAAATCAATAGTCTTCAAGTCAGCAGCAATGATTACTTTAGCGGATGGCGGTATTTAACACGGGCTCTCCGATCCGGGGAAGATACAGGAAGAAATAAAGCCGATTCGGATAGATCGGAGCTTGGCATATTGCTGAGGTTGCCGCGCCGCGATCGCCATATGACGTGTCGCTTCCGTCTCCGCCGGCCGCACGAAAGCCCGTAGATTTGTGCTGTCAACGGAGATCTGGAACATGCGTCTTTTCGGTCGTTTCGTGCTTGCCGCTTCCGTCGCCTTCACGCTCGCCTCGGGTGCCTCCGCGCAGGACAAGTTGCGCATCGGCACGGAGGGTGCCTATCCGCCCTTCAACTATGCCAATTCCGACGGCACGCTGGGCGGCTTCGACATCGACCTCGGCAAGGCGCTGTGCGCTGAGATGAAAGCCGACTGCGAATTCATCGTGCAGGATTTCGACGGCTCGATACCGGCGTTGCAGGCGGGCAAGTTCGACGCCATCATCAACATCACCATCACGCCGGAACGGGCCGAGAAGGTCGAGTTCACCCACAAATACTACCAGACGCCGCCCGCCATCGCCGTGCCGAAGGATTCTTCAATCGCCGGCACGACTCCGGACGACCTCAAGGGCAAGGTGCTGGGCGTGCAGAATGCGACCATCCACCAGAACTTCGCCGAGCAGAAATACCAGGGTTCGACCATCAAGGCCTACCCGACCGGCGACGATGCCCGCACCGACATGGCCAACGGCCGGCTCGACGCAATGATGGATGGATCGATCATCCTGACCGAATGGCTGAAGAAGCCGGATGGCGCGTGCTGCAAGCTGCTCGGCACGCTGACGGCCGATCCGGCCATTCACGGCCCCGGCGTCGGCATCGCGCTGCAGAAGGGCAACAAGGCGCTTGCCGAAAAGTTCAATGCGGCCATCGACGCGCTGCGCGCCAACGGCAAGTACAAGGAAATCAACGACAAATACTTTTCGTTCGACGTCTACGGCAGCTGAGACCTCTTGGAAACTCCACTCTGGCGGTCATCTGAAGGCGGTTTCTGCGCTTCCGTTGCCCGCGGACCAATGTCCGCTGCGCTACGGTTCTCGAAACCACCATCATATGACTCACCAGAGCGAGTTTCGAAGCGGTCTCGGGTCGCATGAACAATGGAGACTATCTTGGCTGAACGGCGTTCCCCCTTTTACAGCAACATCGTCGGGCTGGGCGCCACCATGGGCCGGGTCGGCGGGAATTTCATCTCGGCCAAGACCTATTCCGGCATCGCCGACGAGCATCTGAACACGCGCGCCAATGTCGGGGTCCAGGACCTCAGCACCATGGGCAAGATGGACATCAAGGGCCCGCAGGCCGAAGCGCTGGTCAATCATGTCATCGTCAACGATGCCGCCGCGATGAAGCCCGGCCAGGTGCGCTACTCCACGGTCTGCCGCGAGGATGGCGGCATCATGGACGACCTCACCGTGTTCCGGCTGGGTCCCGAGCACTTCATGCTGGTGACCGGCTCGGTCAACAGGCTGAAGATGCTGCCCTGGCTGCAGCATCATGCGCAAGGCCGGAAGGCCTATGTCACCGACATCACCGCCGCGATCGCCTTCCCGACCATCCAGGGTCCGCGCTCGCGCGACCTGTTGAAGGCAATGGTCAGGGATGCCGACCTCGACGGGTTGAAGCGCTGGGCGTTCACCTCGGGTGTTGTCGGCGACACCAGGGTGCTGATCTCACGCACCGGCGTCACCGGCGAACTCGGCTTCGAACTCTTCGTGCCGGCCGACGAGGCGGCCTCCGTCTGGGATGTGCTGATGAAGGCAGGGGCGGACTTCGGCCTGAAGCCCTATGGCGTGCTGGCCATGTTCACGCTTGGGCTGGAAAAAGCCTATCCGGCGCATGGCATCGACATGGACGAGAGCCGCACGCCCTTCCATGTCGGGCTCGACCGCTGGATCAGGTTCGACAAGGGCGATTTCATCGGCCGCGAGGCCCTGCTCAAGGTCAGCGACAAGGGTCTCGACGAACGCTGGACAGGTCTCGTTCTCGACGGCGACCGGCCCGCCGCGACCGATGCCAGGGTGCTGGCCAACGGCGAGGATGTCGGCATCGTCACCTACAGCGACCATGGCTATTCCCTCGGCAAGGTGCTGGCGACGGCGCATCTCAAGCTTCCGGCCACGGCTCTCGGCACCGAGCTCAGCATCGCCATCGACGGCAAGCCGGTGCGCGCGGTGGTGGCGCCGATGCCGTTCTTCGATCCGGAAGGGACGAGGTTGCGGGCCTAGCGGCTCACCCCCGCCGATCCAGCCTCGCCACCAGCCTGTCCCCCACCCACTGGATGCCGCAGACGAGGACGATCAGCACCACGACGACCGCGATCATCACGCTGGTCTCGAACCGTTGATAGCCGTAGCGGATGGCAAGGTCGCCCAGGCCGCCGGCGCCGATGGCGCCGGCCATCGCCGAAGCGCCGACCAATGTCACCAGCGTGACGGTGAAGCCGGCGACGATGCCAGGCAGTGCCTCCGGCACCAGCACCTCGCGGATAATCGTCCAGCGGTTGCCGCCCATGGCGCGCGCCGCCTCGATCAGACCGTGGTCGACCTCGCGCAGCGACACTTCGGCGATGCGCGCATAATAGGGCGTGGCGGCGATCGAAAGCGGCACGATGGCCGCCCATGTGCCGATCGAGGTGCCGACGATCAGCCGCGTCACCGGGATCAGCGCCACCAGGAGGATGATGAAGGGCACCGAGCGGAAGCCGTTGATGACGGCGCCGAGCACGCGGTTGACCCAGAGGTTCTCGGCGATGCCGCCGCGCTCGGTCGATATCAAGGCGAGCCCCAGCGGCAGGCCGAAGACCAGCGAGATCAGGCCGGAGGCGGCCGTCATCAGCATCGTCTCCCAGATCGACCGCAGCAAAAGTTCAAACAGGATCGGCGACATGGCCAAGCACCTCCACCCGCGCGCGGCGGGAGTCTAGAAACGCGATCACCCCGGCGAGATGGGTTGCATCCTCGCCTGGCACGCAGAGGAACAGTGTTCCAACCGGCTCCTGCTGGATATGGTCGATGCCGCCATGGACGAGGCGGAAGGGACCTGGCACGGCCGCCGAGAGCTCGGACAGAAGCGGGCGTCGCGCGGCCTCGCCGGCCACGTCGACACGCAGGATCGTCTGCGCGCCGCCGCCTGGCAGCAATCGTTCAGCCAGCTCGGCTGGCAGCTGTGGCCGGATGGTGCCGAGCAGGCTTTTCGTGATGCCCGATTGCGGATCGGCGAACACCGACCAGACCGGGCCTTGCTCGACGATGCGCCCGGCGTCGATCACCGCCACGCGGTTGGCGATCGAGCGGATCACTTCCATCTCATGCGTGATCAGAAGGATGGTCAGACCAAGCCGCCGGTTGATGTCTTTCAGCAAGGCAAGGATGGACCGTGTCGTCTCCGGATCGAGCGCCGAGGTCGCTTCGTCGGACAGAAGCAGAGCCGGGCGCGCGGCAAGCGCCCGGGCGATGCCGACACGCTGCTTCTGCCCGCCCGACAGCGATGCCGGATAGGCCTTGGCCTTGTCCGCCAGGCCGACGAGTTCAAGGAGTTCGGCCGCTCGCTTCAGCCGTTCCGCCTTGGGCTGGCCCTCGATCTTCAGCGGCAGCGCCACATTGTCCTCGACGGTCTTGGCAGACAGCAGATTGAAGTGCTGGAAGATCATGCCGATACGCCGGCGCAGCGGCTGCAGATCGCGCTCGCTTAGCCGGCTGATGTCACGGCCCTCGATGACCACCTCGCCGGAATCCGGGCGTTCCAGCCCGTTGAGGCAGCGGATCAGCGTCGATTTGCCGGCGCCGCTGCGGCCGATAATGCCAAGGATCTCGCCCTTGCGTACCGTCAGAGAAATGCCGTCGAGCGCCGCCGTCGCGCCGAAGCGGCGCTTCACGTCGACAAGGCGCACCACGTCCTGTGCCGCATCGGACCGGGCGCGGGTCGGTTCGGCGATCTCCTGGGATGCCGTTATATGCTGGTTCATGCGGTTCCCTGCTCTCGCCGTCGCAAAAAGCAATTGCGGTCCGCGCTCAGGCGCGGACCGCATTTGCTCTCGATCTGGGCGGCTCAATAGGCGCTGAGGCCGGTGCCCTTGTAGACCTTGTCGAACTCGGCCTTGACCGCGTCGTTCTGGTAGGATGCGACCAGCGTCTTCACCCAGGCCTCGTTCTCGTTGCCGACCTTCACCGCGATGAAGTTGCGGTACGGATTGTCGGCGATGGGCTCCTGCGCGATGCGGTTTTCCGGGGTCAGGCCGCTTTTCAGCGCCCAGTCGGTGTTGACCACGGCGGCGTCGAGGTCCTCGACCGAGCGGCCGACGATGCCGGCGTCCAGTTCCTTGATCTCAACCTTCTTCGGGTTTTCCGCGATGTCGGCGGTGGTGGCCAGGATGCCGGTACCGTCCTTGAGCTTGATCACGCCCTCGTTCTGCAGCACGCGCAGCGCCCGGCCCTCGTTGGACGGGTCGTTCGGCACGCCGATGACGGCGCCTTCCGGCAGGTCGGCGATCGCCTTGTACTTCTTGGAGTAGAGGCCGATCGGCCAGACGCCGGTATAGCCGACACGCACGATGTGATAGCCCTGCGTCTTGATCTGGTTGTCGAGATAGGGCTGATGCTGGAAGGCGTTGGCGTCGATCTCGCCGCGCTCCAGCGCCTCGTTGGGCTGGGTGTAATCGTTGAAGACGACGGGTTCGATCGTGAGGCCCTTCTCGGCTGCCTGGGCCACGACGACACGCCAGACGTCTTCGTCCTCGCCGCTGATGATGCCGACCTTGATCGCCTTCTTGTCGTCGGCAAAAGAGGCATGCGGCGCCATCAGGCTGCCGACCGCGACGGCGGATGCAAACAGCAGAGCAAGGCCGTTGCGCCGGTTGATGGTTGACCCAGGGGAAGAAGATGAAGTGTTGTTGATGTCGGACATGGCGGAATCTCTGCGGTTGTGAAGTCATGGCGGCAAGGCGGACTGCCTAGCCTTGGTCACATCATCAGAAACTCTATCGATTTTATCAAAGAACCGCTTTCGCCGGCCTGATCGCAGCCGGGAATATTCTCTCAAAAATTTCGGGATCGGGAGCACAAGACGTCGCCGGACCGTCCGCGGCGAGGCCGCGTGACGGTCCGATAGCGCGTGGCGATGGCCGGATTCCTCGGTGAGCCTGGAGGCTCAGAGCGCGATCCAGGCGGTCTTCAACTCCAGATATTTCTCCAGCGCGTGCATCGACTTGTCTCGGCCGAAGCCGGACTGCTTGACGCCGCCGAGCGGCACGGTGATGTCGGCGCCGCCATAGGTGTTGACGTGCACGACGCCGGCATTGATGGACCGCACCATGCGGTGCGCGGTGGACAGGTTCGATGTCCACACCGCCGAGGCAAGCCCGTAGACGGTTGCGTTGGCAAGCCGCACCGCCTCCTCTTCCGTCTCGAAGCGCGTGACGCCGAGCACCGGCCCGAACACCTCTTCGCGGGCAAGCTGCATATGCTCGGTCACATTTTCGAAGATCGTCGGCGCCATGTAGCTGCCGCCGGTCTCGGCGAGGATCCGCTCGCCGCCGGTGACCAGCCTTGCGCCTTCTTCGCTGGCCTTGGCGACGAAGCCGAGATTCTTGTCCAGCTGTTCCGCGCTCGATACGGCACCGACATCGCTGCCGAGGTTGAGCGGGTCGCCGACCTTCAGCCGCGTGGTTGCCGACAGGAGCTCCTCCATGAAGCGGTCGTAGACTGACGCCTGGACGAGCAGGCGCGAACCGGCGACGCAGACCTGGCCGGAGTTGCGGAAGATGCCGTTGGCCGACACCACCGCCGCCTGCTTCAGGTCCGGCGCGTCGGCGAAGACGATGTTGGGCGACTTGCCGCCAAGCTCGAGAAAGACACGCTTCAGGTTGGAGCGGGCCGAATAGTCGAGCAGCCGGCGGCCGACCGGCCCGGAGCCGGTGAAGGCGATGGCGTCGACATCCATGTGCAGGCCGAGCGCCTCGCCGGTGACCGAGCCACGACCGGTGACGACGTTGAGCACGCCGGCGGGCAGCCCGGCTTCGGCGGCCAGTTCCGCCAGCCTCAGCAGCGTCAGCGACGCGATCTCCGGCGGCTTGACCACCACGCAATTGCCGGCGGCCAGCGCCGGGGCGATCTTCCAGGCGCCGATCATCAGCGGAAAATTCCACGGCACGATGACGCCGACGACGCCGAGCGGCTCCTTGTGGATCAGCCCCAGCACATTGTCCGCCGTCGGCGCGATCTCGCCATAGACCTTGTCGATGGCTTCGGCGTAGTAGCGGAAGGTGCCGGCCGCTGACAGCGGCTCGGCCTTGTAGGCCATGCCGATCTCGGTGCCGTTGTCGCGCACGCCCAGCACGGCCAGTTCGTCGACATGCTTTTCGATCAATTCGGCGAACCTCGTCAGCACCTTCTTGCGCAAGGCGGGCGCTGCGCGCGACCACGAGCCTTTCTCGAATGCCTTGCGCGCCGATTTCACCGCGCGATCGACGTCGGCGGCATTGCCGTCGGCGATGCTGGCGAAGGCGCGGCCATCGATCGGCGAGGTTACCGCCAAGCTCTCGCCGCTTGTTCCCGCCGTTTGCGCGCCGTCGATGAAGAGGCCGCGCGCGCCGATCTCGGCCTTGCGCAGCGTATCGATGGAAGTCTGACTGATCATGGGGAACCGGCTCCGAAACTGACATGCAATGTGGTGGGCGCCCGGAACTCCCAGCCGCGGAACACCGGCTCCTTGCCGGGCACGAGCCTGAGATCGGGGAATCGCTCCAGCAGAAGCCTTACCGCAAGGCACATCTGCTCGCGCGCGAAAAACCGGCCGGAACAGAAATGATGGCCGAAGCCGAAGGCGGCATGGTTGCCTTCGTCGCGGTTGATGTCGAAACGGTCCGGGTCGCTGAAGCGGCTCTCGTCGCGGCTGGCCGAGGAGACGAGTGCCGCGATCGGCGCGCCGGCGGGGATGGTTGTTCCACCGAGTTCGACAGCGCGCGTCGTCTCGCGCGTCTGTGTGCCGATGGGCGCTACCCAGCGCAGGCCCTCGTCGACGGCCTTGGGCACGAAAGTGTCGGGATCGTCGAGCACCTGCCGCAACTGGCCGGAATTCCTCAACAGGCCGACAAGGATCGAGCCGGCGCCGTGGCCTGGCTCCTGCATGCCGCCGAGCAGGATCACCTTGATGGTGGGCATCAAGAGGTCGATCGGGCGGGTCTGGCCCTCCGGCATGCCGTCATGCAGCATATGGGAGAGCGCCGAGCCGTCACGCTGGCGGGCGAGCCTGCGCAGCGTCGGGGACACTGCATCGCCGACCTCGGCGCCGATCGCGTCGGCGATTTCCTGCCGCTTCGGGTCGTTCTCGAAATTGATCGCGCCTTGGGCGAGCCCGTAGAACCAGCGGCGCAAGGTCGGCATGTCGATGTCGGCAAGTCCGAGCGAGCGGGCCAGGCTGAGCGTGGATACCGGTTCGAAATAGTCGGCCATCAGTTCGGCCGAGCCACGGCTGGCGATCGCGTCGAGATAGGGCTCGGCGATCGAGCGCACGAGATCGCCGGCATAGGATGCGACGGTGCGCGGCCGGTACTTCGGATCGACGCCCTGGCGCAGGTCCTTGTGGACCTCGCCGTCGCTGGTCAGGATGGTCGGCTTGCCGAAAGAACGTTCCACGGGCGACACGCCGGCGCGCACGATCGCCGAGAAGATGTCCGGCGACTTCGCCACCAGTTCGACATCCTTCCAGCGGGTGACGAACCAGAGATTGACCGAGGGCACGAAGGCGACCGGCGCGCTGCGCCTCAGTTCAGCGTAGATCGGATACGGATCCGCCTCCAGCGCCTCGACGGTGATGTTTTCGGCATAGCTCAAGGCCGCCACTCCCTTAACGGTGAGAGGGGCGGCGTGGCACGCCGCCCCGATAGGTCTCTCGATCCTGTGCTTGGCTCAGTCCTTCAGTGGCAGGCCGAGGCTCTCGAAAGCCGCCTGGTCCCGTCCCTTCAGGGCAGCGGCGAGCAGCAGGCGATCACCGCCGCTATCAGCACCAGCCCGGGCAGGAACACGCCGAGGAACCCGCCGGCGCCCGACAGGCTGCCGAAATTGATGACGATCAGGTAGATGATGATGACGAAGGCAATGAAGGTCAGGCCGGGCAGGATGGTCGTCTTCACAGCATTTTCCTGCGCCGACGGATTGGCACGGAAGTACATCACCACCGCCAGCGAAGCGACCGCCATCATCACGATGACGCCGAGCGTCGCGACATTGGTCAGCCACGAGAACAGCGCCAGCACCGGATCGAGACCGAGCACGGCGAACAGGCCGACGACGACGGCCGCCAGCACGCTCTGGATCACCGAGGCGACATGCGGGCTCTGGTGCGCCGAATGCGTCACGCCGATCGACTTGGGCAGCAGCTTCTCGCGGCCCGAGACATAGATGTAGCGGGCGACCGCATTGTGGAACGCCAGCACACCGGCGAACAGGCTCGACACGAACAGGATGCTCATGGCGTGGGTCAGCACCGTTCCGGCGTAGCGGTCGGACAGGCCGAACAGGAATGTGGTCGGGTCCTGCAGGCCCTGCAGGGCAGGCAGCAGCTTGTCGACGCCGGCGCCGACCGCCATCAGCCAGGCCGTGATCATGTAGAAGAGGCCGATCAGCAGCACCGAGAAATAGGTCGCGCGCGGAATAGTGACCTTCGGGTCGCGGGCCTCCTCGGCATAGATCGTCGTCGCCTCGAAGCCGATGAAGGCGGCAAAGCAGAACAGGATGGCGATGGCCGGCGCGCCCGACGTGATCTGGCTCCAACTGAAGGGAGCCGCCGAAAGGCCGCTGTCGCCGCCCGTCTTGAGAATGGTGAGGTCGAGGATCAGCACCACGGCATATTCGCAGAGAACCAGCACGGTCAGGATTTTGGCCGACAGGTCGACCTGGCGGTAGCCGAGTACGGCGACGATGGCGATGGCGAGGAAGCTCCACACCCACCAGGGCAGGTTGATGCCCCAGCCGGCGAACAGGCCTGATGTCGCGGCCCCCAGCAGGCCCATGACGCCAATCTGCATGGCATTGTAGGACAGGATGGCGATCAGCGCGGTGGCGCCGCCGGCAAGGCCGCCCAGGCCGCGCGCGGCGTAGGCATAGAAGGCGCCGGCATTGCCGACATGGCGCGACATGGCGACATAGCCGACCGCGAACAGCAAAAGCAGCACCGTCACGATCAGGTAGGTGCCGGCAAAGCCCGCGCCATTGCCCATCAGCATGCCGAGCGGCGTGCCGCCGGCGACCGCTGTAAGGGGCGCCGCCGCCGAGATCACCATGAAGGTGATGGCGCCGACACCGAGACTGTTCTTGCGCAGCCTGTTGGCCGGCGCCTGTTCCGAAACTGCTGACATTGGTCCCTCCTGTTTACCGGCCGAATGGCCTGTCCCATGCGCTCTGGATATCCGGTTCATTATTTGAACCATTATTTTGAATATAGACTTGCAAACAATGCCGCTTCCTGTCAAGTTAATTCACACGTTAAATGATTGCCCCTGCTGAGAGGCAAATGCCGGGAGGATGCATTGGGTACGGTCGGCAAGGCGATTTCACTTCTGGAACTGTTCAGCGTGGCCGAGCCGGAGCTCGGCCTGTCCGACCTGTCGCGGCGGTCGGGCTTCGATAAGGCGACGACCCGGCGTCTGCTGGTTGCCCTGACCGGCCATGGTTTCGTCGAGCAGGATGCCGGCACGCGCCATTACCGGCTTGGGGCCGGCCTGTCGCGGCTGGCGCGCATCCGCGAGGCCCGCTTTCCCTTTCTGCAGACGGCGGTGCCGCTGGTGCGGGAACTGGCAACCGCCACCGCCGAGACCGTGCATCTGTCGGAATTCGGCATCGACAGGCTGGTCACCGTCCATGTCGAGCACCCCAGCTGGGCGAACCGGGTCAATGTCGATATCGGCCAGCTTCTGCCCCTGCATTCGACCGCGTCAGGTATCGCCTATATGGCCTTTGCCAGGGACGAGACGGTCAAGGCCTGCCTGGCCGGCCCGCTCGACGCCTTCACGGCGCATACGCTGGTAGAGCCGGCCGCGATCTCCCGCTCCATGGATGAAGCGCGCGAGCGCGGCTATTCGATCTGCGATCAGGGCCTGGAAGAAGGCGTCATATCGGTCGCGGCGGCAATCCTGACGGCGGATGGTTTCGCGCTCGGCACCATCGCGGTGGCGGCGCCGAAGGCAAGAACGGCGGCGGCCGATATCGCGCAGCGCGGCCTTGCCGTCATGGCCGCGGCACGCGAGATTTCCATGCGCCTCAATGGCGACAACCTGCAAATCCTGAGGAGGCAGGCCTGATGTCTGCAACGCCAAAGCCCCGCATCCTGGTCATCGGCACCGGCGATACCAAGGCCGACGAACTGCTGTTCATGAAAGCCTGCATCGAGGCGTCGGGCGGCAGCGCCGTGATGATGGATGTCAGCGTGCTCGGCAATCCGCCCTACAGTCCCGACCACGACAAGCACGCCGTCGCGCGCGCCGTCGACGTGACCATCGACGAGATCGTCGCCAGCGGCGACGAGAACACCGCCATGACGCTGATGGCCGGCGGCGCCGTGCAGCTGGTGCGCAGGCTCCATCAGGCCGGCGAGATCGACGCCTTCATCGCCATTGGCGGCTCCATGGGCACCGACCTGGCGCTCGACGTGGCGCTCAGCCTGCCGCTCGGCGTGCCGAAATTCGTCGTCTCCACCATCGCCTATTCGCACCTGATCCCGCCCGAGCGGGTCGCGCCCGACCTGATGATGATTCTCTGGGCGGGCGGCCTCTACGGCCTTAACGCCATTTGCAAGCTGGTCCTGTCGCAGGCCTGCGGCGCCGTTGTCGGCGCGGCGAAAATCGTGCTCGCATCCCGCGCTTCCGAGCCGGCAACCGGTCCGACCATCGGCATGACCTCGCTTGGCAGTTCCTGCCTGCGTTACATGAAGACGCTGAAGCCGGCGCTGGAGCGGCGCGGCTACGATGTCGCCGTCTTCCACACCACCGGGATGGGCGGCCGCGCCTTCGAATCGATCGCCGGCCAGGATCATTTCTGCGCGGTGTTCGACTTCAGCCTGCAGGAGATCACCAACCATCTGGCCGGCTCCGTCGTCAGCTCTGGCAGGGACAGGATGGAGAATGCCGGTGCCCGCGGCATTCCGCAGATCGCCGCGCCCGGTGCCGTCGACATGGTGGACCTGCCGACCTGGCAGGATTTGCCGGCTAAGTTCTCCAGCCGCCCGTTTCATGCCCACAACAGGCTGATCGCCTCGGTCACCGTCGACGCCGATGATCGCCGCGAGGTTGCCAGGACCATCGCGGCCAAGCTTGCGGCCTCGAAAGGCCGCTCCGCCTTCATCCTGCCGTCGGCCGGCATCCAGGAGTGGGACATGCAGGGCGAGCCGCTTTATGAGCCCGAGGCGCTGGCGGCCTTTGTCGACGAGATGCGCAATTCCATCCCCGGTGGGGTCGAATTCCATGAGATCGACGCTCATATCAACAGCGACGGCTTTGTCACCAAGGCGCTTGAGATATTCGACCGCTGGGTCGAGGAAGGCATCATCCCGCGCGGTGTTCCGGCCAAGGGAGTGGCCGCGTGAGCACTTCCGCCGCCCAGGCCCTGGTCCTCGACTTCGGCGGTGTCGTCACCCGCACTCTGTTCGAGACCCATGACTTGACCGAGCAGGCGCTCGGCCTGAAGCCGGGCACGTTGCAATGGCGCGGGCCGTTCGAACCCGACAGCGATCCGCTGTGGCGCTCGATGCAGGCCGACCGGATCAGCGAGCGCGACTATTGGCGCACGCGCACCAAAGAGGTCGGCCGGCTTGTCGGCGAGGACTGGCAAGCGATGGAGACCTTCGTCCGGCGCGCGCGGGGCGCCGAGCCGGAGAAGGTCGTGCGGCCCGAGGCCGACCGCGCCATCCGCGCCGTCCATGCGGCCGGATTTCGCCTGGCGATCCTGTCCAACGAGCTCGACCTTTTCTACGGCGCCGACTTTCGCCGCAGGCTGCCGCTGCTCGGTCTGTTCGAAGTGATCGTCGACGCCACTTACACCGGCATCCTCAAGCCCGATCCGCGCGCCTATGGGTTCGTCACCGAGGCGCTCGGCCTGCCGGCGGGCGCCTGCGTTTTCGTTGACGACCAGCTGCGCAATGTCGAGGGCGGCCGGGCCGCCGGCATGCGCACGGTTCATTTCGACGTTGCCCGGCCGGCTCAGTCCTATGCCGAGGCGCTTAGCCATTTCGACCTCGTTCCAGCTGCCTGAGACATTTGCGGAGCTTTCTGATGCGCGACATCAATTTCCTCACCGAAACCAACGCCAAGCCGATCTGGCATCCGATGGCGCATCCGGCCGAGATGCGGGCCAATCCGCCCAAGGTGATCATGAAGGGCGAAGGCGTGATGGTCACCGACATCGCCGGCAATACGGTGCTCGACGCCGTCGGCGGCCTGTGGAACGTCAATCTCGGCTACAGCTGCGATCCCATCAAGAAGGCGATCGCCGACCAGCTCGGCGCGCTGCCCTACTATTCCGGCTTTCGCGGCACCTCGACCGGGCCGTCTATCGAGCTCGCCTACGAACTCTCCGAATGGTTCGCGCCGGAGGGCATGGTGCGCGCCTTCTTCACCTCGGGTGGCTCGGATTCGGTCGAAACGGCGCTGCGGCTGGCGCGGCAATACTGGAAGATCCGGGGCCAGGGCGACCGCACCAAATTCCTCGCTTTGAAGAAGGGCTATCACGGCACGCATTTCGGCGGCGCTTCGGTCAACGGCAATGCCAATTTCCGCCGTAACTACGAACCGCTGCTGCCCGGCGTCTTCCACATCCCGGCGCCCTGGACCTTCCGCAATCCCTTCGACGAGACCGACCCGGTGCGGCTGGCGAAACTGTGCGCCAAGGCGCTGGAGGACGAAATCGCCTTCCAGGGCGGCGACACCATCGCCGCCTTCATCATGGAGCCGGTGCTCGGCGCCGGCGGCGTCATCGTCCCGCATGAGAGCTTCATGCCGCTGGTGCGCGAGATCTGCGATCGCCACGAAATCCTGCTCATCGCCGACGAGGTCGTCACCGGGTTCGGCCGCACTGGAGAATGGTCGGGTTCGCGGCTGTCCGGGGTGAAGCCGGATTTCATGACCATCGCCAAGGCCATCACCTCTGGCTATTTCCCGCTCGGCGCGACGCTGATCGGCGCCAAGGTTGCTGAAATGTTCGAGGCCGACAAGACAAGTTTTGGCGCCATCGGCCATGGCTACACCTATTCCGGCCACCCGGTCGGCTGCGCCGCCGGGCTGGCGGCACTGGCCGAGACCAAGCGGCTGCGCCTGAACGAAAACGCGGCCGCACGCGGCGTCGAACTGGGCGCTGTGCTGGAGGGGCTGAAGGCCAAGCATGCGATTCTCGGCGACGTCAGGTACAAGGGGTTGATGGCCGCGCTGGAGCTGGTCTCCGACCGCGCCACCAAGAAGCCTGCCGACAAGAAGACCATGGCCGTGGTTTCAGAGGCCGCCTACGAAGCCGGCGTCATGCTGCGCGTCTCCGGCAACAACATCATCCTGTCGCCACCCCTGATCATCAGCGCCGCCGATGTCGCGAAGATCGGCGAAGCGCTCGACGCCGGCCTGTCGAAGGTCTGACGAAGCGATTGAGGCAACGGAGTTTCGAGACAAAGATGGCAAATCCGCAGAAGAATCCGGAGCATGGAACGAAGACCGAAGCGGCGTTGATGAGCCGGCGTTCCCGCCTGCTCGGCGCGAAATCGCAACTGTTCTATGACGAGCCGGTCCACCTGGTGCGCGGCGAGGGCGTCTGGCTCTACGATGCCGATGGCCGCAAATATCTCGACGCCTACAACAATGTCGCTCATGTCGGCCATTGCCACCCGCATGTGGTCGAGGCGCTGTGCCGGCAGGCGAGCCTGCTCAACACCCATACGCGCTACCTGCATACCGCCATTCTCGACTATGTCGAGCGCCTGACCGCGACCTTCGACGCCAGCCTGTCGACAGCCATCCTGACCTGCACCGGCAGCGAGGCGAACGACATCGCGCTGCGCATGGCGCAGGCCGCCTCGGGCCAGATGGGCATCATCGCGACCGACGCCACCTACCACGGCAACACCACCGCGGTGTCGCAGCTCTCGACCCGCATGCCGCCGGTCGGCGGCCGCGCGCCCCATGTCAGGCTGGTGCCGGCGCCAGACAGCTTCCGCCATCCCGAGGCGATGGCCGATGGCAAGGCCTTTGGCGATGCGGTTCGCGAAGCGATCGCCTCGCTGGCCAGGGACGGCATCGGCCTTTCCGGCATGATCCTGTGCCCGATGCTGGCCAATGAGGGGTTCCCGACACTGCCCGGCGGCTTTTTCGATGACGCCATATCGGCAGTGCGCGAGGCGGGCGGCCTGATAATAGCCGACGAAGTGCAGCCCGGCTTCGGCCGTACCGGCAGCCATTTCTGGGGCCATCAGCGCGCCGGCTTCGTCCCCGACATCGTCACCATGGGCAAGCCGATGGGCAACGGCCATCCGGTCGCCGCCGTGGTCACCACAGGAAAAATCCTGGCGACCTTCCGCGACGCTTTCCGCTACTTCAACACCTTTGGCGGCAATCCGGTTTCCTGCGCGGTCGCCAACGCGGTTCTCGATGTGCTGGAAGACGAAGACCTCGTCGCCAATGCGCGCGATGTCGGCGCCTACGCGCTCGACCGGCTGCGGCCGCTGGCCGATCGTCATGCCTGTGTCGGTGAGGTCAGGGGCGCCGGGCTGTTCTTCGGCGCCGAACTGGTTCGCGACCGCGAGACCCGCGAACCGGCGCCCGACATTGCCGGGCGCGTCATCAATGCCATGCGCGATCGCGGCGTGCTGATGGGCAAGACCGGCATCCACGGCAACGTGCTGAAGATCCGGCCACCCATGCCGTTTTCCCGCGACAATGCCGACCTTCTGATCGACACATTAGGACAAGTGCTCGATGACGTCGCCGGAGTTTCGGCGTGAACGCGAGCGTCGCGCGATCCGAGCCCGAGACAGCGGCCGACGTCACCGAGCTTGCCCGTCATGCACTCACCCACTGGGGCGTCCATGACGGCGAGCCCGAATTGCTGAAATACCGCGAAAACGCGGTTTTCCGGGTCCGGCTGGCCGATGGGCGGCCAGCGGCCCTGCGCATTCATCGGCTTGGCTATCACACGGATGCCGCCTTGCGCTCGGAACTGCAATGGATGGGCTTCCTGCAATCCGCCGGTGTCGCCACGCCGTCCCCGGTGCCGACCAGAACGGGCGATCTGTTCGTGCCGGTTGGCATCGGCTCGGCACCTCCGCGCCAGGTGGATTGCCTGAGTTGGCTCGAGGGCCGCGCCGTCGGCGCGCGCGGCGTGCCGCTCGGCTACACGGCCGAGCGGGCAACGCAGGTCTTCACAGCCATCGGCCGAACCATAGCGCGCATGCACAATGCCGCCGCCGGGTGGACACCGCCGCCGGGCTTTGCCCGCCATGCCTGGGATTTCGACGGCTTCTTCGGCCCGAAGCCGATATGGGGCCGCTTCGAGACCTGCCCGTTTCTCGACGACGATAACCGAGAACTGGTCCACCGTGCCCATAAGAAGGCCGTCGCAGCGCTGTCGCACCATGAGCGCAGCGCGCGCAATTTCGGCCTGATCCATGCCGATCTGGTGCGCGAGAACGTGCTGGTCGACGGCGAGACCGTGGAGATCATCGACTTCGACGATTGCGGCCATGGCTGGCACGTCTACGATCTGGCGGTCGCCCTCTACCAGAACCGCGACGAGGCGATCTATCCGCTGATCGAGGCGTCGCTGATCGACGGCTACCGGCGCGAACGCGAGCTCACGGAAGACGACATCGCGGCCCTGCCGCTGTTTTCGGCCCTGCGCGCCTTTGCGTTCCTGGGCTGGGTGCAGAGCCGCGTCGAAGGCGATACCAACCGGCAAGCCGGCATGCGCATTTCCGCCATCGCCGCCGGGGTGGTGGCGGATTATCTGCATCGGCCGTGAAGGCTCAGCCGCGATTGTTGCCCCGGCCGGTCAGCCCTTGGCGAAATGGATGCTGACCGTGCCCGAACCGCCGAAATCGGCGACGATCGTGTCGCCGGGCCGCGCTTCGACCGGTCGCACGAAGGAACCCGACAGTACCACTTCGCCGGCCGCGATCGACAGGCCGTAGCTTGCAAGCCGGTCCGCCAGCCAGGCGATGCCCATCGCCGGATGGTTGAGCACGCCGGCGCCGAGCCCAGTCTCCTCGACCTCGGCATTGCGCGAGACTATGGCGCCGATCCAGCGCATGTCGGCCTCGTCGGGCCGCTGCGGGCGGCCGCCGATGACGATGCCGGCATTGGCGGCATTGTCGGAGATGGTGTCGAAGAAAGTGCGGACCTTCTTCGTCTCGGCATTGACGCGCTCGATGCGTGTGTCGAGGATTTCCAGTGCCGGTGTGATGTAGTCGGTGGCGTTCAGCACATCGAAGATGGTGACGCCAGGTCCTTTGAGCGGCGCCTTCATGACGAACGCGATCTCTGCTTCGACGCGCGGCTGGATGAAGCGGCCGGCTGGGATCGTCGCCCCGTCGTTGAAGAACATGTCGTCGAACAGCACGCCGGAATCCGGCGTGTCGATCGCCAGCGCATATTGCATGGCCTTGGAGGTGAGGCCGATCTTCCAGCCCTTCGGCCTCAGGCCGGCGTCGATCTTGCGCTTCACCAGCGCCGCCTGGACGCGATAGGCGTCCTCCATCGTCGCTTGCGGGTAATCGAGGCTGAGCAGCCGGATCTGGCGGCGCGACCGCTCGGCCTCGAACAACCGGTTGGCGGCGTCTTCCACATTCTCCGGGGTCATTGCGCGGCCTCGTCGATAACGCCGTTTCTCAGGACGCCGATGCCATCGGCCTCGACCTCTATCACATCGCCCGGCTTCAGCCAGACCGGCGGGTCGAAACGGGCGCCGGCGCCGGTCGGCGTGCCGGTGACGATGATGTCGCCCGGCACCAGCGTGGTGAAGGTCGAGATGTAGTTGATGATCTTGCGGAAGGAAAAGATCATCCGGCCGGTGCGGTCCTGCTGGCGTACCTCGCCATTGACGCGGGTGGTGAGCGCGATGTCGGCGATCTGGGCTTCGTCGGTGAACGGCACCAGCCAGGGTCCGATAGAGCCGGTACGGTCGAAATTCTTGCCTTGCGTGACGTTGAACTTGGCGTGCCGCACCCAGTCGCGGATGGTGCCTTCGTTGCACAGCGACAGGGCCGCGATATGGCCGAGCGCATCGGTTTCGGCGATGCGGCGGCCGCCCTTGCCGATGACGATGACGATCTCGCCCTCATAGTCGAGCTGCGGCGATTCCGGCGGCCGCACCAGCGCCGCGCCATGACCGACGAAGGAGCTGACAAAACGGATGAACAGCGAGGGGTTCGAAGGGGCGGCCTGCCCGTCCTTGTACTCCTCGTTGCGGTCCGGGTAGTTGACGCCGACACAGATGATCTTCTCCGGCGCCGGGATCGGGATGTCGTAGGCGATGGCGTCGAGCGCGAAATCTGCTGGACAGCTGTTCGCTTCTTCGGCCAGCTGTCTCAGCGCACCAGCCTCGATCACCTCGCGCAGCGTCGGCCATTCGGGATGGCGCGCCGAAAGGTCGATGACGCCCTTGCCTGTGACCGCGCCATAGCGCGTCTTGCCGTTAACGGTGAAGGTGGCGAGGCGTCCCGCGCTCATGCTGATACTCCATGGTCGTCGCTTCTGGTGACTTGGAAGCGTCGAGCTCTACGGCGCCCCCCTCTGTCCTGCCGGACATCTCCCCCACAAGGGGGGAGATCAGCCGGCCGCGCCGTCGGCGCCCCACTAGCAACGTTGAAAATTGGCGAAGGCGGTGATGACAGCCAATCTCCCCCCAAGTGGGGGAGATGTCCGGCAGGACAGAGGGGGGCGAGAAGGAACGCCGACATCTCCCCATAGCCCATCACGGCGCCACGATCGGCGAAGCCGCCAGATCCGGTTGGCGTGCCGTGGCGCCGGCGAAGGTGCTCCCTTCCTCGAACCAGCTTTTCGGCGCCGGCGCGCCCCACAATGTCTGGCGCTGCGGGTCCTTGAGGTCCCATTTGATCGGTTCGAGGTCCGGATCGACGGTCTGGTAGTCGGAGCAGTAGATCTCGATGCGATGGTTGTCCGGATCCCGGACGTAGAGGAAGAAGGCGTTGGAAATGCCGTGCCGGCCGGGCCCGCGCTCGATGTTGGGCAGATAGCCCGTGGTCGCCATCAGGTCGAGCAGGTCGATGATGTTGAGCGGCGTCGGCACCCAGAAGGCGACATGATGCAGGCGCGGCCCGACGCCATTGGTGAAGGCGATGTCGTGCACGCCACCCTTGCGATGCGTCCAGGCCGCCCACAGCTTTCCGCTGGTCGCGTCCTCCGTGTATTCGGTGACGCGGAAGCCGAGCTCGTTGTAGAAGGCGACGGACTCGTCGACATTGGGCGAGAAGCAGTTGAAATGATCGATGCGCAGCGGCTTCACGCCCTTGTAGAGCGCGTATTTCTGGTGGATCGGCGGCAGCCGCGTCATCTCGGCATAGAACTCCAGCGGAATGCCGTGCGGGTCACGCGTGCGGAAGGTGCGCGACTGGTAGGGGCGCTCCACCCACTCCACCGGCAGGCCCTTGGCCTTGAAGAAGTGCGCGGCCTTGTCGAGGTCTTCGTCGGAAAAGACCTTGAAGCCGAGGTCGCGCGCTTCCGCCGTGCCGGCCTTCTTGAGCACGATGCAGTGATGGCCGCGCTCCTCCATCGCCCTGAGATAGATGGCGCCCGATGTCTCGTCGGTCACCTGCAGGCCGAGCGTGTCGACATAGAAGGCGCGGGACTTGGCGAGGTCGGTCACCGCCAGTTCGACATGGCTTAGCCGTACGATGTTGAAGGCGGGATAGAGGTTGGGTTTGGGCAAGGGCATTTCTGGTTTCCTCCGGTCAGCCGCCGAGTTTCTGGATCGCGTGCGCGGCCGTTGCGAAGGCGATGTTCTTCGTCTCCATGTAGAAATCGAAGGAATGGTCGCCGCCGTCACGGCCGATGCCGGAGTTCTTGACGCCGCCGAACGGCGTCGGCAGATGCCGCACATTCTCCGAATTGACCCAGATCATGCCGGCCTCGAGCGCATCGGTGAAGCGGAACGCACGCATCACGTCCGAGGTCCAGAGATAGCCGGTGAGGCCGTACTTCGTATCGTTGGCGAGCGCCAGCGCTTCCGCCTCGTCCTTGAAGGCGATTGCCGTCAGCACCGGTCCGAAAATCTCCTCCTGGGCGATGCGCATCCTGTTGGTGGCGCCGGTGAACAGCGTCGGGCTGACATAGCAGCCGCCGCCCGGGCCGTCGAACTTGCCGCCGCCGGCGGCGATCACCGCACCCTCCGATTTGCCGACCTCGATATAGGACAGCACTTTCTCCTCGTGCACCGGATGGATCAGGGGCCCGACCACGGTCTTCGGATCAAGCGGATGGCCTATCTTGATCCGCTTTGCCTTCTCGGCCACCAGATCGGTGAACTTGTCGTAGATCGAGGCCTCGACCAGCAGGCGCGACGACGAGGTGCAGCGCTCGCCGTTGAGCGAGTAGATCATGAACACGGCCGCATCCGCGGCGCGTTCAAGATCGGCATCGGCGAACACGATCACCGGGTTCTTGCCGCCGAGCTCGAAATGCACGCGCTTCAGCGTGTCGGCGCCCTGCTTCATGATCATGGAGCCCGTGCGGCTTTCGCCGACGAAACCGATCGCCTTGATGTCGGGATGCTCGGTCAGCGCCTTGCCGGCATGCTCGCCTAAGCCGTTGACCAGGTTCCAGACGCCCTTCGGCAGGCCAGCCTCCTCGGCAATCTCGATCAGCAGCCGCGCGGTCAGCGGCGAGAACTCAGCCGGCTTATGAACGACGGTGCAGCCCGCGGCCAGCGCCGGCGCGATCTTCCAGGTCGACAGCATGAACGGCGTGTTCCACGGCGTGATGATGCCCACCGGCCCGATCGGCACCCGGGTGGTCAGGTTGATCTGTCCCGTGGTGCGCAGTGTCTCGCCGTCGCGCGCTTCCGGCGCGCGGTCGGCGAAGAAGCGGAAATTCTCGGCACCCCGCAAAGCGGCCTTGGCCATGAACTTCAGCGCCTGGCCGGTATCCATGCATTCGACGAAGGCGATCTCCTCGGCGCGCGCCTCGACCGCGTCGGCGATTTTATGCAGCAGCTTCTTTCGTGCTTCGCCCGTCATGGCCGCCCACGCCGGAAACGCCGCCTTTGCAGCCTTTGCCGCGCGGTCGATGTCGGAAACGCCACCGCGCGCGACCTTGGCCAGCGGCTTGAGGTCGACCGGAGACAGGGTTTCGAACGTTGAGCCATCGGCGGCGGGCACCGCTTCGCCGCCGATCTGGTTCAGCACGCCATCGCGCTTGAAGCGGGCGAGATAGGCCTCGGCCTTTTTGAGATTGCCTTCGAGATCGGACATGTCAGTCTTCCGTCACTTGCCGCGCAGTCGCGGGTGGATTGCATTCTTCTTCCAGCTCAGCGCCGGATCGATTTCCCTGATCTCCAGCGACAGGGCGAAATGCGGGGTCTCGAACAGGCTGGCGAGATAGTCGCTCACCGCGGCGAAAACGGCTTCGCCGGTACGCTTCTTGTCCTCGGCGCTACGGCCGGTGCCGATCCTGAACGACATGTCGAGGAAAGCGTTTTCCGGCAGATTGTCGGCAATGGCATAGGCCTCGGCGCGAAAAGCCCTCACCCGCACCGCGCCGGTTTCGAACAGCCCGGTATCGAGCACGGTGCGCAACACCAGCGCGCACAATTCGTCCATGTCGACCCCGGTGTCGAGATTGGCCGAATACTCGATGGAGAAGTGAGGCACGGCGTCTCGTTCCCTGGACCGTTGCATTGTTGTAGTTAACGCGTTAATTACATGTGGTGTCGCCAAAGTCAAGTCTTGCATCGGCCTTGAGGCGACGCTACGGGATGAAAAGGTCGGGTTCTGGCGTTGTTGTTATAGGTCGAATCCGACTAACAATCGCAATCTCGGGGAAACGTCGTCTTGCTGCCGGAAAACACCCGTCGTTCCCTGCCAATGGCCCTGCTTCATGCCCGCGAAGCGGTGATGGCGCGGTTCCGGCCGATGCTCGCCGCGCATGACGTCACCGAACAGCAATGGCGCGTGCTGCGCGTGCTGAGCGAGGCCGGATCGGTGGAAGCCACCGAACTCGCCGATCGCGCCTCGGTGCTGCCGCCAAGCCTGACCCGCATCATCAAGGCGCTCGAAGGCCGCAAATTCATCACCCGCAACAAGGCCGAAGGCGATGGCCGCCGTGTCGTGCTCACCATCGCGCCGGCCGGCGCGGCGCTGATCGACGCGCTCTCGCCCGAGCGGCGCATCATCTACGACGACATCGAGCGGCGGTTCGGCCAGGAAAGGCTTGAGCAGTTGCTCGACCTGCTGGAGAGCCTGATCGACGGGGAAGGCTGAGGCCTCATCTCATCCGCCAAAGCTGCCCAGCCGTGTCGGCTGCGTGTAGTCGCGGTCGACATAGAGCAGCGCCGAGCCGCTGCTGCCGTGCCGGACGTCGATGACGCGCCCGATCATCACATTGTGCGTGCCGACCACATGCACGTCCTCGATCTCGCAGTCGAAATTGACGATCGCGTCCGACAGCGCCGGCGTGCCCGAGGCCAGCGTCTGCCAGCGCGCCGAGGCATAGCGGGTCTCCATGTCGCGGATCGCGCCGGCGAACTTTCCCGCCAGGTGCATATGGTCATGCGTCAGCACGTTGACGCAGAAGCGCCGGTTGGCGAGGAACATGGCGGCTTGCGCCGAACGCCCGTTCATGCAGACAAGCAGTGTCGGCGGCTCGTCGGAAACGCTGCACATGGCGGTGGCGGTGAAGCCGCCGCGTCCCGCCTGCCCGTCGGTGGTGATGATGTTGACGGGCGCGCAGACCCTTGCCATGGCGTCGCGGAAATCGGTCTTCGAAATCTGCGCGGCCATCGGCGTCATCCCGCCGTCGGGTTGAGCGGCGGCAGCCAGGTATCGCCTGTCCAGCCATGCTCGTCATAGTCGGCCATGCAGGTGTCGACCAGTTCCTCCATCGCCTTCAGGCGGCCGCCGCGCTCGGCGCCCTTCAGCACCTGCAGCCGCACCTCTTCCGGCGCGCCGGCATAGTTCAGCTCGTAAAGCGCGTGACGGCCGCCGAATTCGGTGCCGGTCGCGTCCCACAAAAGCTTCATGATCTTGATGCGCTCGACATGGCCCATGTCGTTGGAGCCGCGGACATATTGGGCGAGGTATTTGTCGATCTCAGGGTTGTTGAAGTCGCGCACCGACGACGGCAGGTAGATCAGCCCCGAGGCGATCACCCGGCGCACCGTGTCGATGACCCGCGGATAGGCTTCCGACATGAAGGTGCGGTAGGCGAGGGCTGCTTCGAGGTTGGGCAGCACCGCGCCGTTCGCCCACGGGATCGGGTTGTGCGCCATGGCGTTGGAAAAACTCCAGAACATGTGCCTCAGCGCGATGACTTCGCCAAGTGCCGCCTGGTTGCCACGGAAAGCGTCGCCGCCGGTGGCGCGCAGCGCCTTGGCCAGCAGGCCGGCGAGAAAGTCGAGCTTGACGGCGAAGCGCGTGCAGCCCTGGAAACAATAGCCGTGCATGAAGCCCGACGCCGGGTGGAAGGACAGGATCTTCTGCGCGTCGCGCAGCACCAGCACGTCCTCCCAGGGGATGAAGACATTGTCGAGCACCAGGATGGCGTCGTTCTCGTCGAAGCGCGACGACAGCGGATAGTCGAAGGGTGCGCCGACAGTGTTGGCCGTCTGCTCGTAGGAGACGCGGCAGAACATCTTTATCCCCGGCGCGTTCATCGGCACGATGAACATCACCGACAGCGACGGATCCTCCGTCACCGTCGCCGAGCCCTGCGCCAGGAAATTGTAATGGGTCAGCGCCGAGGACGTCGCCACCACCTTGGCGCCGGAAACGGTGATGCCGGCATCGGTCTCTCCGGTGATGTGCACGAACACGTCCTTCACCTGTTCGGCCGGCTTGTGGCGATCGATCGGCGGGTTGACGATGGCGTGGTTCATGAACAGCGCCGCTTCCTGGGCGCGTTTGTGCCAGGCCAGCGCATTGTCCCTGAACGGCCCGTACCACTGCGCATTGGCGCCGAGCGTGTTCATCAGCGCCGCCTTGTAGTCGGGCGTGCGCCCCATCCAGCCATAGGACATGCGCGACCACTGGGCGATCGCCGTCTGCTGGGCGGCGAGTTCGGCCGACGACTTGGCAACGCGGAAATACTTATGGGTATAGCCGCCGGAGCCGGTGTCGGTGGCCGAGGTCAGCGCGTCTCGCTGCTTGGGGTCATGCAGCGCATCGTAGAGCCGCGCCAGAGAGCGGGCAGAATTGCGCATCGCCGGATGCGTGGTGACGTCGGCGACGCGTTCGCCGTTGATATAGACCTCACGGCCGTCCCGCAGGCTCTCCAGATATTCGGCGCCGGTGAACGGACGCGCCTTGTCGGCGCGAAAATCTTCTGACCGCATCATATTCCTCCACTAAGCGCCCGATCCTAGCGCCTGGCCCGCCGATAGGTTATGGACGGAACGGCAAAACCGATTGGACTTTTTCCGGCGCCATGAACCAGAATTCCATTCCGGACTTCTTCGTCTACGGCGAGCCGGCAAGGCCGCTCGACGTCGGCTTCCTGCATGTCGAGACAGTGCTTGCGCGGTCGAATATTCACCATGGCCAGGTGACCGCGCACAAGCATCCGCAGATGGGCCAGATCACCTACTGGACGAGCGGTTCCGGCACGTACCGCATCGAGGATCGTTCCTGGGACTTTTCGGCGCCGGCCGTCAGCTTCGTGCCGAGCGCCATCGTGCACGGCTTCTCGATCGGCCCCGGCACCGACGCCATTGTCGTCTCGGTCGCCGACGACGCGCTGGCAGCGCTTGCTGCCCACAGCCTGCTGCCGCTCGACCGTCCGGTCTTCGCCGACGGCCTGCCGGATCGCACCGCATGGAAAAGGCTGGCGGCGGTGCTGGAGATGATCGCCGCCGAATATGCCGAGGCTCGGGCCGGCAGCGACAAGGTGCTGCCGTCGCTGATCGCCGTCGCCCTGTCTGAGATCGCGCGGCTCAGCCCTGAGGTGAAGGATCCGGCCGGCTCGCCCGACGCCTTGCTTGCGCTCGGCCTGCGCCGTCTGGTCGACAGGCATTTTCGCGACAACTGGCCGGTCGATCGTTACGTCGAGGCGCTGGCCACGACACCGCACCGGCTCGACAAGGCTGCCCATGCGGTGCTGGGCAGCGGCGTCAAGCGCGTGGTCGGCGAACGGCGGCTGCTGGAAGCCAAGCGGCTGCTGCTGTTCACCGTGCGCACCGTCGAGGACATCGCCTACGAGATCGGCTTCGACGACCCCGCCTATTTCTCGCGCTTCTTCCGCGAGCGAACAGGCGAGGCGCCCGCCGCCTGGCGGCGAGGGCAATTGTTGCGCGGCTGAGCCGCCCCAACTTTCCTGCTTGACTGACCGGCCGGACCGAATACCCTATGGCAAAATACCGGCTCTGATCGCCGGGCGGCAAAAATGCCTCGTATGCCTCGCCCTTGCGGCGCTGGCTGCGGGGCATTGTCATTTCTGGGGTTCTTTTTGAAACGGCGTATCGAGATCGGCATCCTCTATTCCCGCTCGGGGAGCTACCAGCTCGTCTCCGACGCGTGCCGTACCGGCGCCATGCGCGCCATCGCCGACATCAATGCCGACCGCGACCACGGCCTGGAACTGGTGCCGGTCGAGCGTGATCCGCAAAGCAACGCCGACCGCTACGCGACGCTGTGCGAGGACATTTTCAAGACCAGCAGCGCGCGTCATGTCGTCGGCTGCGTCACCTCCTGGAGTCGCAAGGAGACGATCCCGGTGCTGGAGAAGGCGGGCGGCATGCTCTGGTATGCCTGCCCCTATGAAGGCTTCGAGGCCAACGAGCATGTCGTCTACATGCACGCCTGCCCCAACCAGCATCTGGTGCCGCTGATGGCCCATGTCGTGCCGCGCTTCGGCGCCAACGGCTTCCTGCTTGGCTCCAACTACATCTGGGGCTGGGAGATGAACCGGGTGGCGCGCGACCTGATCGCGGACGCCGGCGGCAAGGTGCTGGGCGAGCGCTACCTGCGCATCGGCGAGACGGATGTGTCGCGCCTGATCGGCGAAATCCGCGCCACGCGCCCGAGCTTCATCCTCAACAATCTGATCGGCACCTCCTCCTACGCCTTCCTGGCCGCCTATCGCGACCTGGGAGGCGAGGACCCTGCCTTCAGCCCGCAAAACTGCCCGGTCATCTCCTGCAACCTCACCGAGGGCGAACTGCCGGCGATCGGTGAAACCGGGAAGGGTCATCTCTCGGTCGGTCCCTATTTCGCGCCGAGGCCGGCTGCCTTCGCCTCGTCCTTCGAGGCGTCGGCCTATGCCTCGGTGCAGGTGATGGCCGACGTGCTGTCGCGCGATCCCGATGCCGGCCCGGCGGAATTTTCCAAAGCGTTCGCGCAGACGCGTTTCTCCACCCGGCTCGGCCCGATCGCCATCGACGCCCACACCCAGCACGCGACGCTGCCGGTGATCATCGGCCGGATCGCCGATGGCTTCTTCGAGGTGGTCAGCCGGCAGGACGAGGTCGCGCCGGACCCTTATCTGTCGCGCTACGACCCCGCCAAAACCTTCGGCCGGCCGCGCCTGAGGGTGGTGTCGTGACCAGGATCCCGCGCATCCCCAATCTCGGCGGCGCCAGGGCCTTCGTCCTGCATCGCCCGCATCCGACGGTGCAGGCGATCACCCGGCAATTGTCGGCCATCGGCCTGGTCACTGTGGATTGCTGGCCGGAGCTTTCGCCCGAGGCGCTGGCCGCCGACTTCGTCTTCTTCGACGCCGATCTCGGTTTCGACGAGCAGTTTCCCTGGAAGCCGGGCGAAGCGCCGATGCCGCTGGTGGCGTTGATCGGCTCGGAGGCGCCGGGCCGTATCGAATGGGCGCTGTCGCACAAGGCCGATGCCCAGCTGCTGAAGCCGGTCGGCAATGCCGGCGTCTACAGCGCCTTGCTGATCGCGCGCCAGAGCTTCGAGGCGCGCAAGCATCTCGCCGGCGAGATCGCCGCGCTGCGCCAGCGCGTCGCCGAGCGCCAGACCATCGTGCGCGCGGTGGCGGCGCTGTCGAAGGGCACGGATGACGGCCGCGCCTACGCGCAGCTGCGCTCGCTGGCGATGAGCTGGCAGATCAGCGTCGAGGACGCGGCGCGCCGCATCGTGGCGATGACGGACGACGAGACAGCAGGGGGCGGCGATGACCAGTCCCATCGCGCCTGATCTTTCCGCCGGCCAGATGCCGGCCAGGCCGCGCGCCGGCGTCTGGCGCCGGCTGATCAGGCGCCGCCTGGCGCTGCTTGGCCTGGTGATCGTCGCCATCGTCGTCGCCGGCGCGGCGTTCGCGCCCTGGCTGACCGGCTACGATCCCAACGAGCAGATGTTCGACGGCCTGACCATCGAGGGTTCGCCGCTGCCGCCGGATGCCAAGTTCTGGCTGGGCACCGACCTGCTCGGCCGCGACCTGTTGACCCGCATCCTCTATGGCGCCCGCACCTCTCTCATCATCGGCATCGTCGCCAATGGCGTGGCGCTGCTGATCGGCACGCTGGTTGGCGTCACCGCGGGCTATTTCCGTGGCTGGATTGGCAACGCGCTGATGCGCTTCACCGATCTGATGATGGCTTTCCCCGCGCTGCTGCTCGCCATTTGCCTCGCCGCCGTTTTCCAACCCAGCCTGTGGATCGTCGCCATGGTCATCGCCCTGGTCAACTGGGTGCAGACGGCGCGCGTCATCTATACCGAGACATCCTCGCTGGCCGAGCGCGAGTTCATCGACGCCGAACGCACCATCGGTGCCGGCGCGCCGCGCATCCTGTTTCGCCACATCCTGCCGCATCTGTTGCCCACCATCATCGTCTGGGGCACGCTCGGCATCTCCACCACGGTGCTGCTCGAGGCGACGCTTTCCTTCCTCGGCATCGGCGTGCAGCCGCCGACGGCGTCGTGGGGCAACATCATCTTCGAGAACCAGACCTATTTCCAGGCCGCGCCCTGGCTGGTGTTCTTCCCGGGCGCGGCGATCCTCGCGCTGGCGCTGGCCTTCAACCTGATCGGCGACGCGTTGCGCGACATCCTCGACCCCACGCAAAGAGGCCGGGAATAATGGGGGGCCGGTCATGATCGCATATCTCGGCCGCCGGCTGATCCAGTCGGCCCTCATCCTGCTCGGCGTCTCGCTGATCACCTTCGCGCTGCTCTATCTCTTGCCGGCTGATCCGGTGCGCCAGATCGCGGGCCGCAGCGCCACGCCACAGACGGTCGAGAACATCCGCCAGCAGCTCGGCCTCGACCAGCCTTTCATCGTCCAGTACTGGCACTATCTGACGAAGCTCCTCAGCGGCGATCTCGGCCGATCCTACATCCAGCGTTCGGAAGTCACCGAACTCATCGTCTCGCGCCTGCCGGCGAGCCTGCTTCTGATGCTGGGCGCCATCCTTTGCGAACTGCTGATCGGCTTGACCATGGGGCTGGTCGCGGCCGTCAAGCGCGGCACCGCCACCGACCAGACCCTGATGGTCGCTTCCTTCGTCGGCGTCTCGGCGCCGCAATTCGTGGTCGGCCTGCTGCTGCTCTACGTGTTCGCGGTGCGGCTGGGCTGGTTCCCGATCGGCGGCTACGGCACCTGGCGCCATCTCGTGCTGCCATCGCTCACCATGGGCATACTCGGCGCCGGCTGGTACGCGCGCATGATGCGCTCGTCGATGATCGACGTGCTGCGCCAGGATTACATGCGAACCGCGCGCGCCAAAGGCCTGACGCGCGGCGCCATCCTGTTCCGCCACGCTTTGCCCAACGCCATCCTGCCCGTCATCGCCATGATCGGCATCGACATCGGCATCTTCATGGGCGGCATCGTGGTGGTTGAAAGCGTGTTCGGCTGGCCCGGCATCGGCCAGCTTGCCTGGCAGGCCATCCAGCGCGTCGACATCCCCATCATCATGGGCGTCACGCTGGTATCGGCCTTCGCCATCGTGCTCGGCAACCTGCTCGCCGACATCGTCGCGCCCTTCATCGATCCCCGCATCAAGCTCAGATGAAATCAGAAAACAAACACAGAAAGGGAACATGACAATGAGAAAGTTTCTGGCATCCACGGTCGCGGCATCGGCGCTTGCGCTGATGCTCGGCATGGCGAGCGCCCGCGCCGAGGACACGATCGATCCCAACGCCAAGCAGGGCGGCGCCATCACCATCACCTACAAGGACGATGTCGCGACGCTCGATCCGGCGATCGGCTACGACTGGCAGAACTGGTCGATGATCAAGAGCCTGTTCGACGGGCTGATGGACTACGAGCCGGGCACCACCACCCTGAAGCCCGATCTCGCCGAGAGCTACGAGATCTCTCCCGACGGCAAGACCTTCACCTTCAAGCTGCGCCATGGCGTGAAGTTTCACAATGGCCGCGAGATGATCGCCGACGACGTGAAATATTCGCTCGACCGCGTCACCAACCCGAAGACCCAGAGCCCCGGCGCCGGTTTCTTCGGCTCGATCAAGGGCTATGACGACGTCGCCGCCGGTAAGGCCGAGACGCTGTCGGGCGTCACCGTCGTCGACCCCTATACCGTCAAGTTCGAACTGACCCGCCCCGACGCCACCTTCCTGCATGTCATGGCCATCAACTTCTCGCATGTGGTGCCGAAGGAAGAGGTCGAGAAATACGGCGCCGACTTCGGCAAGCACCCGGTCGGCACCGGCGCCTTCAAGCTCGCCGAATGGACGCTCGGCCAGCGCATCGTCTTCGAGCGCAACGCCGACTATTGGCACAAGGGGCTGCCGCATCTCGACAAGATCACCTTCGAGATCGGCCAGGAGCCGATCGTGGCGCTGCTGCGCCTGCAGAAGGGCGAGATCGACGTGCCCGGCGACGGCATCCCGCCGGCCAAGTTCCAGGAGGTCATGGCCGATCCCGAGCAGAAGGCGCGCGTCGTCGAGGGCGGCCAGCTGCATACCGGCTACGTCACCATGAACACCACCATGGCGCCTTTCGACAATGTGAAGGTGCGCCAGGCCGTCAACATGGCGCTCAACAAGGCGCGCATCATCCAGATCATCAACGGCCGCGCCGTGCCGGCCAACCAGCCGCTGCCGCCGTCGATGCCGGGCTACGACAAGGAGTACAAGGGCTATCCCTATGACGTTGCCAAGGCCAAGGCGCTGCTTGCCGAGGCCGGCCATCCCGACGGCTTCGAGACGCAGCTCTTCGTCATGAACACCGACCCCAACCCGCGCATCGCGCAGGCCATCCAGCAGGATCTGGCGGCGATCGGCATCAAGGCCAGCATCCAGTCGCTGGCCCAGGCCAACGTCATCGCCGCTGGCGGCGACAAGGCCGGCGCGCCGATGATCTGGTCGGGCGGCATGGCCTGGATCGCCGACTTCCCCGATCCGTCCAACTTCTACGGCCCGATCCTCGGCTGCGCCGGCGCCGTGCCGGGCGGCTGGAACTGGTCGTGGTATTGCAACAAGGATCTCGACGCCAAGGCGGCCGAAGCGGACTCGATCGTCGATCCGGCCAAGGCGGGCGAGCGCGACAAGATGTGGAGCGGCATCTACGAGAAGGTGATGGAAGACGCGCCCTGGGCGCCGGTGTTCAACGAGCAGCGCTTCACCATGAAGTCGGCCCGCATGGGCGGCGCCGACAACCTCTATGTCGACCCGGTCCATATCCCGATCAACTACGACAATGTGTACGTAAAAGATGTGCAATAACTGCGATTACACCATCCACGGGCGCCATCATCACTTCGGCTGGGACAATTCGTTTGCCCCGGCCGAGCGCGTGGCGCCCGGCTCCACCATTGAGTTCCAGTGCCTTGACTCGTCCGGCGGCCAGCTGACGCCGGACAGCACGGTCGCCGACATCGCCAGGCTCGACTTCGCTAGGATCAACCCGGTCACCGGGCCGATCTTCGTCGAGGGCGCCGAGCCCGGCGATGCGCTGAAGGTCACGATCGAGATGTTCAAACCGTCCGGCTTCGGCTGGACGGCGAACATTCCCGGGTTCGGCCTGCTCGCCGACGACTTCAAGGAGCCGGCGCTCAACATCTGGAAATACGACGCCGCTTCGCTCGAGCCGGCGCTGTTCGGCAGACAAGGCCGCGTCCCGCTGAAGCCGTTCGCCGGCACCATCGGCAATGCGCCAGCCGAAATGGGCCATCACTCGGTGGTGCCGCCGCGCCGCGTCGGCGGCAATCTCGACATCCGCGACCTTGCCGCCGGCACCACGCTCTATCTGCCGGTGGAGGTGGCCGGCGCGCTGTTTTCGGTCGGCGATACCCATGCCGCACAGGGCGACGGCGAGGTCTGCGGCACGGCGATCGAGAGCCCGATGGACGTCGTTCTCAAGCTCGACCTGGTCAAGGACGCCAGGCTGAAGACGCCGCGCTTCACCACGCCTGGTCCGGTGACGCGCCATCTCGACGCCAAGGGCTATGAGGTGACGACCGGCATCGGGCCCGACCTGATGACCGGGGCGAAGGAGGCGGTCGCCCAGATGGTCGACCTGCTCGCCGGGCGCTACAAGATGGACCCGGTCGAGGCCTATATGCTGGCCTCGGTGTGCGGCGATCTCAGGATCAGCGAGATCGTCGACATGCCGAACTGGGTGGTGTCGTTCTATTTCCCGCGCTGCGTGTTCGAATGATTTCGCGTCAGCGCCAAGGCACGCCCCTCTGCCCTGCCGGGCATCTCCCCCTCAAGGGGAGAGATCGGCAGCTTCGTCGTCCCGCCTTTCTTCAATCGGTGGCAAGTGGCGAAACCCTGCGTGATAGCCAATCTCCCCCCTTGAGGGGGAGATGGCCGGCAGGCCAGAGGGGGGCGTGCCGCAATAAACGTCTCAGAACACTGCTCTGCCGATGACCTCGACCCCCGAAACCATCCTCGACATCGCCAACCTTTCCGTCAGCGTGCGCGGCGACGAGGGCGAGCGTGAGGTCGTCTCCAACCTGTCGCTGACGCTCAAGCGCGGCGAGACGCTTTGCATCGCCGGCGAATCCGGCTCCGGCAAGTCGATGACGTCGCTGGCGATCATGCAGCTCCTGCCGCAGCCGGCGGCCCGCATTTCGTCGGGCACGATCAGGCTTCATGACGGCGACAAAGGCGCAATCGACCTGACCGGGCTCGATGAGCGCCGGATGCGGCGCATTCGCGGCGACCGCATCGCCATGATCTTCCAGGAGCCGATGACCTCGCTCAACCCGGTGCTGTCGATCGGCCGGCAACTGACCGAATCCATCGAGGCGCATACCGGCCTCTCCCATGCGCAAGCCCGCCAGCGCGCTGTCGAGGCGCTGAAGGCCGTGCGTATTTCGGAAGCCGAAAGCCGGCTAAATCAATTTCCGCACGAGCTCTCCGGTGGCATGCGCCAGCGCGTGATGATCGCCATGGCGCTGGCGCTGGAGCCTGACGTGCTGATCGCCGATGAGCCTACGACGGCACTTGACGTCACCGTGCAGGGCGAGGTGCTGGAGCTGCTGCGCGACCTGCAGCGCCAGCATGGCACCAGCGTCATTCTCATCACCCATGACATGGGCGTGGTCGCCGAGATGGCCGACCGCGTCATCATCATGCGCCATGGCCGCATGGTCGAGGAAGGCAAGGCCGCCGACATCTTCGCGCGGCCTCAGGCCGACTACACGCGTGAACTGCTCGCGGCCGTGCCCCGCATCGGTTCCGGGGCCGGCCGCCAGCACACCAAGAACGCCGAAGCCGTATCGGCCAATGTCGCCGAGATAAAAGACCTGCATGTCCGCTTCGACCTGCATGGCGGCATCTTCGGCCGGGTCACCCGCCGCGTCCACGCCGTCGAAGGCGTCAGCTTTTCCATCGCCCCCAACGAGACGCTGGCCCTGGTCGGCGAATCCGGCTGCGGCAAGTCGACCACCGCCAAGGCGCTGGCCGGGCTGGTGCCCTATACCGGCGACATCGTCGTCGGCGGGCGCAATCTTGCCGGCCTCGGCCGCGAGGAGCGCAAGGCGGTGCGCCGCGACGTGCAGATGATCTTCCAGGATCCGTTCGCCTCGCTCGACCCGCGCATGCGCGTCGGCGATCTCGTCGCCGAGCCGCTGGTGATTCACGGCATCGCCTCGAAGGAGGAGCGCCATGCGCGCGTCGCCGCGCTGTTCGAGCGCGTCGGCCTGTCGGCCGCCCAGATGGAGCTCTATCCGCATGAATTCTCCGGCGGCCAGCGCCAGCGCGTCTGCATCGCCCGCGCGCTGGCGCTCAGGCCCAAGTTGATCATCGCCGACGAAAGCGTCTCGGCGCTCGACGTCTCGGTGCAGGCGCGCGTGCTCGGCCTCTTGAAGGAACTGCAGCGCGAGTTCGGTGTCGCCTACCTCTTCATCTCGCACGACATGGCGGTGGTCGAAAACATCTCCGACCGCGTCGCCGTCATGTATCTCGGCCAGATCGTCGAAATGGGCACGCGCGACCAGGTCTTCTCCAACCCGCGCCATCCCTACACCAGGCGCCTGATCGAAGCGGTGCCGGTGCCCGACCCGGCCAGGCGAAGAAGCCGCTTCGCCAGGTTGGACCAGGAAATCCCGAGCGCCACCCGCAAGATCGGCGAAGCGCCGATGAAACTGGCGCTCAGCGATGTCGGCGGCGGCCATCTCGTCGCCGCAGAGGCTTGAAATCCGCACGGCGCCGATCCCGGCAACGAAGGTCCCGGGGATCAAAGGTTATCCCGTACCCGCCTTTCGAGTTCGGCGGTGCGGGCGCTGATATCCTCAAGCTCGAACCCTTGCGAGTCGAGGAAGGCAGCCGATCCGTTGTTGGGGTCGGCGGCAAGGCGCCGCGTCTCCCGCAGGTGATGCTTCAGCCAGGCGCGCTGCTCGCGTTGCAGCCGCGCGCGTTCGGCCCCATGCTCGCGCCGTATCAGCGTGTCGTAGGCCGCGTTCAGCCGGGCGTCGAACTTGTCGATCTCGGCCTTGCCGCAATCGAGCATCGCCGAGGTGACGCCGGCTGAGCGGTCGATACAGGCTTTCATTTCGGCGTCGCTCTGCGCCATCGCGGGACGCGCCGTTGTCACGGCGACGATGGCAAGCAGACAGGCATATCGGCGCATGGGGCGGTTCCTCGCAGCTTTGAACGCGTCAGTTACGCTACGCCGTCACCCGCCCGGATACGATATGTTGGGCATGCTGCGGGCGCGTCAAGACCTGGATTCGCGCCTTACTCGTAGCAGCCCCGCTCCCTTGCCAGCCGCCGCACCAGCGCCGACACCGCGTCGATCGCCGGCGTCGGCTTGCCGGTCAGCCGGCCGAGTTCCTGAACGGCGCACACCAGCGCGTCGATCTCCATCGGGCGGCCGCGCTCCAGGTCCTGCAGCATTGAGGTCTTGTGCTCGCCGACATCGCCGGCGCCCTTGATGCGGCGGTCGACCGCGATGGGGAATCGCACCCCCAGGGTCTCGCCGATCGCCTGCGCTTCCAGCATCATCGCCCTGGCGAGCGCGCGGGTGCCTTCGTCGGCGACGATTGCCGCCAGCGTGGAGCCGGTCAGCGCCGAGATCGGGTTGAAGGAGAGGTTGCCCCACAGCTTCACCCAGATCTCGCTTCTGATATCCTCACGCACCGGCGCCTGCAGCCCGGCCTTGACCATCTCCTCGGCCAGTTTCGTGACCCGTTCGCTCTTCTCGCCGGAGGGTTCGCCCAGCGAAAACCGCTTGCCCTCGACATGGCGGATGAGACCCGGCGCGTCGACCTCGACGGCAGGGTAGACGACGGAGCCGATGACGCGCTCGGGCCCGATGCGCTGCCAGATGGCGCCGCCGGGGTCGACCGTCTCCAGCCTGGTGCCTTCGAGCGATACGGCAAGTCCGTGAAAGTACCACCAGGGCACGCCGTTCTGCATGGTGACGACCGCCGTGCCGTCTCCGAGCAGCGGCGCGATCTGGTCGAGCGCGGGCGCGACGGAATGCGCCTTCAGCGCCAGGATGACATAATCCTGCGCGCCAAGCTCCTCGGCCCGGGCGGCGGTGCGGACCGGAGCGACGGATTCCCCGCCATCCTCGATCAGGCGCAGGCCATTGGCCTGGATCGCTTCGAGATGAGCGCCGCGCGCCACGATCGACAGTTCGGTGCGGCCGGCAAGCGCGAGCTTGGCGGCGAGATAACCGCCGATCGCGCCGGCGCCGAAAATGGTGATCTTCATCGTCAAAGCCCGAGCTTGGCGGCAAGCCCGATGCGCTGCAGCTTGCCGGTCGCGCCTTTCGGGATCTCGTCCAGGATCAGCACCTTGCGCGGCACTTTGAAGTCGGCGAGCCGCGTCGCGGCATGGCTGCGTATGTCGCTTTCGGTGGCGCTCATGCCCTCGCGCAGCACGACGGCGGCGGCCACCTCTTCGCCCAGCTTGTCGTGCGGCATGGCGAAGGTGACGACCTGCGCCACCGCCGGATGGTCCATCAGCACGTCGTCGACCTCCAGCGGCGAAATCTTCTCGCCGCCCCGGTTGATGATCTCCTTCAGCCGGCCGGTGACCCTGAGATAGCCGTCCTCGTCGAGCACGCCCTGGTCGCCGGTGTGGAACCAGCCATGCGCGAAAGCGGTGGCATTGGCGTCCGGGTTCTTCTCGTAGCCATCAGTCACATTGGGGCCGCGAATGACGATCTCGCCGGTCTCGCCGGCCTGCATCAGCCGTCCGTCCGGAGCCATGACTGCGACCTCGGGCCCGCCGGCCGCGCCGACGCTGCCCGGCTTGCGCAGACCCGGCGGCAACCGGTTCGACGCCATCTGGTGCGCGGCTTCGGTCATGCCGTAGGATTCGATGACAGGGCAGCCGAAGGTCGCTTCGAGTTCGGCCATCACCTGCGCCGGGAGCGAGGCCGAGGACGAGCGGATGAAACGCAGGCTCGCTTCGGCGAGAGCTTCGGCATTGCGCGCCGCGCGCGGCAGGATCGCCTGGTGCATGGTCGGCACCGCCGTGTACCAGCTTGGCTTTGCGTCGCTCAGCCACTGGAAGAAGCGCAGCGCGTTGAAGCCCGGCGTGCAGTAGATGCTGCCGCCCGAGGCCAGCGACGACAGCACCGCCGCGATCAGGCCATGGATGTGGAACAGCGGCATGATGTTGAGGCAGCGGTCCTGCGCGGTCAGGCCGAGCGTTGCGCCGATGTGGCGGGCCGAGGCCGCGACATTGGCATGGCTCAGCGGCACCAGCTTGGGGCGTGAGGTGGTGCCCGATGTGTGCAGCAAAAGCGCGATGTCGCCATCGCCGGCCATCCCGGGCGCCGCTTCTGGTCCAACCGCCTTGCCTTCGATGGTGAAGGTGCCGGCGGGGCTCTCAGGCGGCACGACGAGCCGCAGCACGCCGATGCCGAGCCGCTCGGCCACGGTCACCGCTGGCCCAGTCTCGCTTTCCGCGACAAGGATGGCCTTGGCGCCGATGTCGGTGAGATAGAAATCGAGTTCATCGGCCCGGTAGGCGGGGTTGAGGGGGGCCGTCGAAGCGGCGGCGGCCACCGCCACGAAGGCCGTCGCCATCTCGGGCCCGTTCGGCAGCACGATCGCCACCCGGTCGCCCCGGCCGATGCCGAGCGAATGCAGCCGATCGGCCGTGGCCGCGATCAGGCCGCGCAGTCCGCCATGGCTAAGTGTCGCCCTGTCGGGCGCCAGAATCGCCGGGGCATCATCGGCGCCGGCGACGAGACGGTGGGTGAGGTCTGCCTGAGCTTCAACTTGGGTCATGGTCACCGACTATGTTTCAAACGGCTGCTTGTGAATGTCCAGCGGAGGTTGGCGCCGCCCCTCATTGCCCTGCCGGGCATTTCTCCCCGTATAGTGACGGGGAGAAAGAGCTGAACGCAACCTTGTGCTAACTTCGCAACGCTGGCGATTGGCGAAACCACCAACGACAGCGTCCCTCTCCCCGTCACTATACGGGGAGAGAGGATGCCGGCAGGCAGGTGAGGGGCAGCGCTGACGCTCGCAGGCCATCGCTCCACTCTCGGTCCGGTCACCTTAGTACCCAAGTGCCATCCCGTCCTTGCGCGGGTCCGAGGCGCCGGTCAGCGTTCCCTTCTCCCAGTCGATCAGCACCGCCTGTCCGCCGCCAAGCGGATGATGCGGCTCGGTGATGTCATGGCCGCGCCGGCGCAGGCCGTCGAGCGCCCCGGCGGGCACGCTGCGCTCGGCCTCCACCATGCCGTCATTGTAGAACACGCGCGGCGCGTCCAGCGCCTGTTGCGGGTCCATGCCGAAATCGATCATGTTGGTGAGCAGGTGGACATGGCCGAACGGCTGGTAGCCGCCGCCCATGACGCCGAACGGCATGACCACGCGGCCGTTCCTGGTGGCCATGCCGGGCATGATCGTGTGCATCGGCCGCTTGCCCGGCGCGATGGCATTGGGGTGCGCGGGGTCGAGGCGGAAGCTCGAGCCGCGGTTCTGCAGCACCACACCCGTCTTCGGGCCGACGACGCCGCTGCCGAAGGAATAATAGGTCGAGTTGATGAACGAGACGGCGTTGCGGTCGCGGTCGACGACGGTGATGTAGACCGTGTCGCTGCCGGGCAGTTCGACATCGGGCAGATGTGTCATGGCCCGCTCGCGGTCGATCTCGGCGCGCAGCCGGTCGGCATAGGGGCTGGATAGCAGCGCCTTCACCGGCACCGGCACATGGTCCTGGTCGCCAAGGTAGCGGTCGCGGTCGCGGTAGGCGAGCCGCCCGGCCTCGATCTCCAGATGCAGCCGCTCGGCGCCGTTGGGGTCGAGTTCCCCGAGCTTGAAGCCGGACAGCACATTCAGCATCAACAGCGCCGTCAAGCCCTGGTTGTTCGGCGGCATCTGGTGGATCTCGTAGCCGCCATAGGAGATGCTGACGGGCGCCACGTAGTCGCCTCTGGTCGCCGCGAAATCCGCATGCGAGTGTAGCCCTCCCAATTCCCTGAGCCGGCTTACCAGATCGTCCGCGACCGCGCCCTCGTAAAACCCGGCGCGGCCCTGTCTGGCGATGATGCGCAAGGTGGCGGCGAGTTCCGGCTGCCGGTGGACGTCCCCGGCCCTGGGCGTCTTGCCGCCGGGCAGGAAGATGCGCGCGCAGTGTTCGTCGGCTGAGAGGTCCGTCTCCGGTTCGGCCCAGTCGAAGGCGACGCGGTCATGCACGACATAGCCGTTCTCGGCATAGTGGATGGCGGGCGCCAGCACCTCGGCAAGGCTCTTGCGGCCATGGTCCTCCAGCAGCCGGCACCAGGCGTCTATGGCGCCCGGCACGGTCACCGCGTGCGGGCCTTGTTTGGGCAACTCGCCGAACCCCTTGTCGCGATACCAGTCCACCGTTGCCGCCGACGGCGCCCGGCCGGAGCCGTTGAAGGCCAGGACCTCGCTTTGTCCCTTGGGGCAGTAGAGCACGAAGCAGTCGCCGCCTATGCCGGTCGACTGCGGCTCGACCACGCCTTGCACGGCGGCGGCGCAGACAGCGGCATCCATGGCATTGCCGCCGGCGCGCAGCATGTCGATGGCGGCAAGCGTCGAGAGCGGATGCGATGTCGCGGCGACCGCATCGGTGGCACGAACCGGCGAGCGGCCGGGAAACTGGAAATCACGCATTGTTATCTGGATATCCCATGATGGATCGAAATCAATGCCGCCGGCCGAAGATCTGCGCGAGCGACAACAGGAGGATCGACAGCACGATCAGGCAGGTCGAAATAGCGGCGATGGTCGGGTCGATCTGATCGCGCAGCGCGTTGAACATGCGGCGCGTCAGCGTCGTGGTGTCGCCGCCCGAGATGAACAGCGAAACCACCACCTCGTCGAAGGAGGTGATGAAGGCGAACAGCGCGCCCGAGACGATCGAGAACCGGATCTGCGGCATGGTCACCTGCCAGAAGGCGGCGATGCGTCCGGCGCCCAGGCTGCGCGCCACCCGCTCCTGGTTCATGTCGTAGGAACGCAGGCCCGACAGCACCGTCAGCACCACCAGCGGGAGCGCCTGCACCGTATGCGCGATGACGAGGCCGGTGAGGGTGTTGTTGAGGCCGACGCGCGCATAGAGGAAGAAGGTGCCGATGCCGATCAGGATCACCGGGATGATCAGGGATGCCGTCAGCAGCGCGTTGATGGTGCCGTTGAAGCGCAGCGTGCCTCGGTTGATCGCATAGGCGGCCGCCGTGCCGAGCGGCGTCGCCACCAGCACCGTCATGAACGCCACCTTGACCGAGACGATGGTGGCGTCGCGCCATTCCAGAGACTGGAAGTAGCTTTGGTACCAGCGCAGCGACCATTCCTGCGGCGGGAACTGCAGCAGCGTCGAATCCGAAAACGACATGACGACGATGATGACCGAAGGCGCGATCAGGAACAAAAGCACCAGGCCGCCCAGCGCGTAGAGCCACAGGCGCTGCCGGTGCGAGATGGGCAGTCCGACTTCTCCGCTCATCGCGAACTCCAGACGCCGGTGGCGCGCGCGCCGAGCAGCCACTGGAACAGGCCGAGAAGCGCCAGCGTCACCGCCAGCAGCACCACGCCGAGCGCAGCACCGGCGCCCCAGTTGGAATAGAGGCTGGTCGTCTGCTCCATGCGCATCGCCCACATGATCACCTTGCCGCCGCCCATCAGGGCCGGCGTGACGAAGAAGCCGAGGCAGAGCACGAAGACGATGACCACGCCCGAGGCGAGGCCCGGCAGCGACAGCGGGAAGAAGATCTGCCGGAAGGTCGCGACCGGCCCGGCGCCGAGATTCATGCCGGCGCGCAGGCAGTCGGTGTCGATGGTCTTCATCGAGGCATAGAGCGGCAGCACCAGGAAGGGCAGCAATATGTGCGTCATGCCGATGACGACGCCGGACAGGTTGTTGGCGAGCGGCAGCGGCTGGCTGATCACGCCGAGGTCGATCAGCCAGCTGTTGATCAGGCCCTTGCGCTGCAGGATCACCAGCCATGCATAGGTGCGCACCAGCACCGACGTCCAGAACGGCAGGATGACGAAGATCAGGCAGATCGACGCCGCGCGACGTGGCAGCTGCGACAGCATATAGGCAAGGGGATAGCCGAGCAGCACGCAGGCGCCGGTGACGATGAAGGCGACCTTGAAGGTGGTGATGAAGGTCCTGACGTAGGACGCCTGCTCGAAGAAGCGCGCGTAGTTGGAGGCGCTGAGCGCGCCCGTCTCGTCGAAAAGCGACAGCCAGAACAGCCAGCCGACCGGTACGATGATGATGGCGAAGACCAGAAGCAGGCTGGGCGAAAGCAGCGCCAGCAGCCTGAGCTCTTCGCGCCGGGCATCGGCGCGCAGCGCTCGCGCGTTGAGGTCGCGGCCGGTGGCATCGGCTGTGTCGTTTACGAGGGTGGATTGTGCGCTCATCCCTCGGCCGCCACCAATATGGTGTCCCGCGCGTCGAGACCGAGACGGATCGGCTGGCCCGGCGCCGGCATTCTGGCGAGCACGTCGCTGCGGCAATAATCGCGTAGCGTCAGCTGGCGGCCATCGCGCAGCGAGACGTAGCAGACGAAGCTGTCGCCCTGGTAGATGATGTCGCCGACAGTGGCGTCGAGCACGTTCACGCTGTCGCCCGGTTCGTCATTCGCGACCAGCCGCAGCGTCTCCGGCCGCACCACCATCAGGTGTTGGCCGGCCGCGGGCGCAGGTGTGGCGGTGCGGATCTTCCGGTCCTCGTACCAGACCGATCCGTTACGGCTTTCGACCGGGACGAAATTCGACTCGCCGATGAAGCCGGCCACGAATTGCGTTTTCGGCGCGGCATAAAGCGTTTCGGGTTTGTCGAGCTGTTCGATGCGCCCGGCGTTCATCACCGCGATCCGATCCGACATGGTGATCGCCTCGCGCTGGTCGTGCGTGACATAGACCGTGGTCATGCCGAGCCGCCGGTGGAGCGCGCGCAATTCGATCTGCATGTGCTCGCGCAGGCCTTTGTCCAGCGCCGACAGCGGCTCGTCCATCAGCACGATGCGCGGCTCGAACACGATGGCGCGCGCCAGTGCCACGCGCTGGCGCTGGCCGCCGGAAAGCTGATCGACCCGGCGCTCACCGAGGCCCCCGAGCTTCACCATATCAAGCGCTTTTTCCACCCGCTCGGCCGTCTCCCTGGCCGGCACGCGTCGCTGCTTCAGCGCAAAGGCGATGTTGTGGGAGACGTTCATGTGCGGAAACAGCGCGTAGTTCTGGAACACCATGCCGATGTTGCGCTTGTGCGGCGGTGTGGCGATGATCTCGTCGCCGCCGACCTTGATCGAGCCGCCATTGGCCCGCACGAAGCCCGCCAGGATCATCAGCAGCGTCGTCTTTCCCGACCCGGAGGGTCCGAGCAGGGTCAGGAATTCACCGGCCTCGACATCGAGGTTCAGGTCACGCAGCACCGGCACGCTGCCAAATCGTTTTTCGATCCGGCGCATGCTGATCGGCAGCGCGGATAGCGCAATGGACAAGGTTCTATTCTCCCTAACCGGCAATAAGGAGCGGGGCGAAGTGCCGTCGCGGCTTGCGTCGCCCCGCCGTGAAGTCTCTGCCAAGCAGCCTATTGCTGGATCAGATTGTTGAACTTCTCCGTCGCCTCGACCAGATTGTCGCGCCAGAATTCGGCATCCTGCAGTACCTGCTTCTTGACGTTTTCGGGCGCCGAGTTGATGTCCTTGATCCGCTCCGGCGGGATCTTGCCGGTCTCGAAAGCCTTCTCGTTCACCGGCCCGTTGTCGACATAGAGCGGCAGATTGGCCTGCAATTGCGGGCTGACGAACATGGCCAGCGCCTTCATCGCCGCTTCCTTGTTCTTGGCGCCCTTGGGAATGACCATGCAGTCGGCGGTCAGCACACCCTGGTCGAAGGAGAAGCTGACTGGCGCGCCTTCCTTCTTCAACGTGCCGGCGCGGCCGTTCCAGATGCTGGCCATGTCGACCTCGCCATCCTTGACCAGCTGCATGGCCTGCGCGCCTGACGTCCACCAAGCATCGACATGGCCGCGGATCTTGTCGACGGATTTCAGCGCCCCGTCGATGTCGACGGGATAGACCTTGTCGATCGGCAGGCCCGAGGCCAGTGCCGCCACGCTCAGCGTTTCCGTCGACTGGCTGCTGCTCAGCGCGCGCCGGCCCGGGAATTTTTCCACGTTCCAGAAATCGGCCCAGGTCTTCGGCCCTTTGTCGCCGAACACATCGGTCCGGTAGATGAGCACGACGGAGGTGTAGGAGATGCCGACCCAGTCGTCATGGACGAGCTTCGGGTTGATGCCGCTCTTGTCGATCACACCGTAATCGAGCTTCTCGAACAGCCCTTCCTTGGAGCCGCGCGCGCATTCGTCGGCGCCGAGCTCCGTGATGTCCCACTTCACCGCATTGCCCGTCACTTGCAGACGCACATCGTCGAGGCCGTTGGTGGTGTCCTGCTTGATGGTGATGCCGAGCGCGGCGGCGGCCGGGTCGAAGAAGGCCTTGGTCTGAGCCTCCTGGTAGGTGCCGCCCCACGAGGCGACGGTAATCGTATCGGCGGCGATGGCGGGCACCGCGACCGTGGCCATGAGGCCGGCGATCGTGACGATGCTAACGTTTCTGATCCTGTTCATTTTCGGCTCTCCAACCGGTGTTCCCATTATTTTTAATTTGGCATGCTATTTTGTATACAATTTTGAGTGTAGCTTGGCGATCGGCGATGTCAACACCGTTCGACGCGGCCTGGAGCCTTCGACCAAGGGCGGGGGGAGGACGCGACGCCGGGGCGTGGCAAATCGCGCCGACTTTGAATACAGCTATGCGTCGGAGCACATCGAATTCCGGCACAAAGACCGGAGGACTGGAAACAGAACTTGGCCAGGAAAACCAAAGATACGCTGCGGGACTCGGTCTATTCCGCACTCAAGGCAATGATCGTGACCGGCCAGATTCCGCCGGGCTCGCGCGTTACCGAGAGCGACATCGCCGCGAAACTCAATGTCAGCCGCACGCCGGTGCGCGAAGCCTTCAACCGCCTCGAACGCGACGGCCTTGTCACCGGCCGGCCGCGCCAGGGCTATGTCGTCACCGAATTCGACATCAACATGTTTCGCGAGGCCTTCGACATCCGCGAACTGCTCGATGGCCATGCGACCGAACTGGCGGCGACCACGGCGACTGAGAAGGACAAGGCGAGGCTGCGCGCCATGCTGGCGGAGTGCGAGCGGTTGGCTGCCATTCCGGACCGCACCACAAAGGAAAAATTCCAGGAACTCGAAGTTGGCATCGACCTGCACCGTGTCATCGCCGAAATCAGCGGCAATGTCATGCTGCACGGCATGCTGTGTGGCATCCTCGACAAGTGCCAGCACTATGTCTGGACCGAACTCTTGTGGCTCGACGAATGGAAGATGGCCCGCGACGAGCATGCCGAGATCGTCGAGGCGATCTGCGCCGGCGACGCCGCCCGGGCGGGCGCCCTGGCCCGCGTCCACGTGCGGGGATCACGCGAAAACGTGCTGCGCCTGCTGCAGGCGAAATCGGATTATCAGAGCTTTTTCGCCAAGGCGTCCTGAGGATCGGACCCCTGCGTCAGGCTTCTCTGACCGGCGGCTTGGAAAGAGAACGCCGGTGCTGCTGCGGTCTGGCCAGGCTCAAAACGTCTTGACCAGGCTGGCCCTGAAGGTGCGGCCTGGGGCGGCGACGCCGATCGAGGACAGGGCGCCGATGTAATAACGGTCGAACAGGTTCTCGACGCTGACATTGGCCTTGAGGTCGTTGCCGAAATCGTAGCTGCCGAAGAGGTCGACAATTTGGTAGCGCGGCCATGTCTGCGGCGCCGCGATGCCCCCGGTGACGATCTTTCCGCCCGAGCGTTCGGAGGCGAATTGCAGCCTCGCCCCTACGGTCAAGGCATCGTCAAAGGCACGGAAGCCGGCCGTGATGCTTCCGGCGTAGGTCGGAGGCACGTAGCTGCCGCCGTAGTCAAGGCCCGACGCATAGGGTGTGCAGGTGTTGCTTGTCGGGCAATACTCGATGGTCGTGTAATTGGTGATGTTGCCGTCGACGAAATAGGTGCCGCTGTCGTAGCTCGCGGAAAGCTCGACGCCGCGATAGTGGGCGGCTGCGATGTTATCCCATTTGTAGCGGTTTATGATGTTATCGGCAGGCCCGCGCACGATGTAGTTGTCATAGTCGTTGCTGAACAGCGCGGCCTTGAAGCGCAGCGAGTCGCCCGGCAGGAAAACGCTGTCCTTCAGGACGTTGACGCCGAATTCGGTATTCTTGGCCAGTTCCGGCTGCAGATCGGGGTTGATGCCGAGCAGCCAGCCGTAGTTCCAATGGGATTCCCGCAGCGACGGCGGGCGATAGCCTTCGGTGTAGAGCCCGTATAATTGCACGCCATCGGCGGGTTCGAGCGTGATGCCGATATTGGGGCTGACGCGTTGGCCGCTGTGTTCGGGGTAGGCCGCCAGATAGTCCTTGCCCTTTGAATCGTAATGATCGTAGCGGGCGCCGGCACTCAGGCTCACCCAATCGAGCGGTTTGAGTGTCGCCTTGGTGTAGACGCTTTCCATCGTGCGCACGCCGATTGGCGCCGGCGATGTGTACAGGGTGCCGCTCACCAGGGTGGAAGACTTTGCGTTCTCGTTGACGATTTCGAGGCCATTTTCCCAGGTGAGCGCACCCAGCGGCGTGTCGAACCGGGAGGTGTTGGAGACATCGCCGCCGGCCGAGAGATCTCCATATCCGCCAAACCCGTTGGCCTTGATCGTACCGCTGTCGGCGTTGAGATCGGTCAGCCAGGCATTTGCCTTGAAGTCGACCAGCGGGTTGTCCTGCGGCCGATAGCGATATTTGGCGGTGTATGTGTCGACCTTGGTTTGCGAGAGGTCGTGCTGGACTTGCCCTGCCGGAACCCACGGCTGGAAGTTCAGTTCGTTGATCTCGCCATAGGTGGAATCGTAGCGGTTGAAGCCCAGTTCGAGCGACTGGTCGTCGCCGAAGCGCAATGTCAGTTTCGCCAGGATCGAGCTTGTGTCCTGGGACGTGTTGAAGACTTCCGAACCCGGGCGGGGGGCTGCGGTGGCTTGGGTTGGCATCGTGCTGAAAACAACGCCATAGGGCACCTTGGTGCCGGCAAAGTAATTGCCGTTCTGCCGCTTCGAATAGGCGGCGATGAAATCGATGTTTTCCTGCGTCGTCGCCGCCACGATGCTGCCTGACCACGCATCGCCGTTGAGGAATGCCGGCCTGTCATCGCTGGCTGCCGTGCCGATTGCCGGCGGGCTGATCGTGTTGCTGCCGATATCGGTCTTCAGGCGCAGGCCATAATCATGGCCCTCCTTGACGATATCCTTTGCTTCCAGCGTCCTGAAACTGATCGTTCCGCCGATGCCGCCGACACCGGCGCCGGAACTTGGCCCCTTCGAGATGTCGACGCCGCCCAGCATGTCGGGATCGACATAGACCTCATCGCGATTGCCTATGTAGCCGCGATAGCTCGATGTTCCCTGCCGCGCTCCATCCACCGTGGTGGTGACGCGGCCCATGCCCTGCAGGCCGCGGATGTTGGGATTGATCGATGTCCCGACATGATTGCCCGCCGAGATGACACCAGGCGTTCCGACGAACACGTCGCCGGCCGTGGTCGGCGGCAGCCGGTTCAACTGCTCGGCCGAGATGTGGCTGGACGATCCCGGCGTCTCATAGGGTTTGTCCTGGGGATTGCCGCCACCTCCTGCCGTGACATTGATCGGACCAAGCACCCCCGGTCCGTCGGCGGCTGCCGTGCCGGATGCGGAGGGCCTTGAGCCGTCGCCGATCGTGACGCTGTTGGTTCCCGTGAAACGATAGCTCAGACCGGTTCCGGCAAGGATCCTGGCAAGCGCGGCGTTCGAGCCCAGTTGCCCCCGGACGCCCGATGTGCGCAGCCCACGCGTGACCGAGCTGTCGTAGAGGACCTGGACACCGCTGGCGACGCCGAAGCGGGTCAGCGCGCTATCGAGCGTTCCCGCCGGGATCGAATAGGTTATGGCTGATTGCGCCAGCGCGGCGCCCCACGTGGTGCAAAAAACGAGCGATGCCGATAGCAGCGCCCCCCGACGATATCCGGCCGCGCGCGATCCGAATGCAAACTGCCCCATTCCAGGTCCCCAAGCAAAGTCGCCGCAAGGATCACCGCGCGGCCTCTATTGATGGAGACGATCCGGACTGCCGGACCCGCAAATTTTTCCGTCGATTTTTGACGCGCTACCGCAGCAGCACGATGCCGCCGGCCAGATTGATCGGGCGGACCTGCAGCGTGTCTTCGAGTTGCGCCAGAACCTCGTCCGGCCTCTCCAGATGGAAAACGCCCGAAACCCGACGGGACCGCAGCGCGCTCGCGGCGATCACGACCTTGCCCTTGCGATGGCGGTTGAGGTCCGCCACGACCTCGGCGAGCGGCCTGTCCCTGAAGATCAGCAGGCCTTGGCGCCAGGCGGCTGCTTCCTCGGCATCCATCAGCGTCTTCTCGCCGAGCCCGGAAGACGAATAGCGGATCGCTTCGCCATCGCCGAGCTCGGCATTGGCCAGGCATTGGACCTTGATGCGGCCCCGCAGGCAGTCAACGGCAATGTCGTCGACGCCATGCTTGACGGAAAACGAGGTCCCGAGCGCAGTGGTGTTGCCTTCGCCCGCGCTCACGACGAACGGCCTTGTCTCGTCGCGGACCACGTCGAAGACGGCGGCACCGGACGTCAGCCACAGGCGCCTTGTGCCTGGCGAGTAATCGAGGGAAAGCGTCGTGCCGCCATCGAGGGTAATCGTCGATCCGTCGGGCAATTGGACGGTGCGCTGCTCGCCGATGCCGGTTGCGTAGTCGGAAAGCAGCGCATCGATCGGCGGCAGGAAACCCAACGCCGACAGGCCAAGCGCGACGCCGGCCGCACTCGCGGCCATGCCGCCGGCCGCCAGCAATGAGCGCCGCGAGACGACAGCGCGCGATCGCCGCCTGTCGGCGCCAAGGGCCGGGCCGAGACTTTTCCAGACACGGCCCGCCTGCTGGAACGCGCTTTCATGTTGCGGGCTTCGGGCGCGCCATTTCATCAGCGCGTCGGCATCTTCCGCCGTTGCCTCGCCGGATGTGATGCGGACGATCAAGGCCGTCGCCTCTCGTTTGAGAGCTTCGAAATCCTCGTCCAACATGGCTCCTCTCATAAGCACGGCGCTGCGCGGCGGATCGCGCGCGCCACCTCTATAGCCATCAACGATTGAAAATTGAAAATCGGAAAATTTCAGGCCCGGTTCAATGTCTCGAGCCGGCTCGAGCAGTAGTCGATGGCCTTGCGGATCTCCATTTCGACGGTGCGGACCGACACGCCGAACTCCCTGGCGATGTCGACGTGGCGGCGCTGCTCGAGCCGCGCCGCCACCAGCATCCTGCGCTGCCGCTCCGGAAGTTCGTCGATGACCCGTCTCAGGCAGCGGACCTGGTCGCGGTCCTCGACCTCCCTGTCCGGACCGGGCCGCTGGTCGGGAACCGAGATCAGGTCGTCGATTTCGCGCTGGGTGAGCCGATGCTTCTGTCCCCGGCTGTGATCGACGGCGAGCGTTCGCGCGACACGCATCAGGTAGGGCACTGGCGCGGCAAGTGCGGCGGCGCCATTGCGGGCCAGCTTGATCCAGGCTTCCTGCGCCAGATCCTCGGCGTCGTGATGCGACCGCGTCCTGCCGGCGAGATAGCGTTTCAGCCTGGACTGATGTCTGGAAAACGCCGCCACGAGCTCATCGTCGTAATCTGCCATCCTCGTCCTCGCGGCCTGCCTGTCATGGGCGATCTGCACGCCGCGGCAGCCGGTCGGCCGCTGATATAAAATAGTTGATAAAAAAAGTCATCTTTATATTCCGCCAATCGGCGTTAGGCGACGGGCCGAAATCCGGTCTCACCCGCCCTGCTACGTAAGTGGTCGCTAATGGACTTCGCGGCAGATTCAGGCAAAGTGGTATTCGGGGTGCTGTTTAGGGGCGGGAATGGGTGACGGTTTCGGATACATTGCCTTTGGCAATGACGAGTTGTATGCGCGCGGCGCACTCTTCAGCGCGTTGCGGCTCCTGCATTTCTGTCCGGGCGCCGCGATCACGGTCCTCACCGACAGACCCGGCCTTTTCGAGGGCTATCCGATCCGCACGATGGAACTGACGCCCGGCCGGATGACCGAAATGTCGTTTGGCGGCCGCTACCGGTTCGGCATCAAGGCCGCCGGCATCATCGATCTGCTGGAGCGTTGCGATCGCCTGTTCTTCATGGACACGGACATGTATCCGGTTGGCGATATCTCGCGCTGTTTTTCACGGATTTCTCCGTCGCATTCCATCATGAGAAAGGCCGAGGGAACGCCGAAGCGGCCCTATCGCGCCATCGAGCACAAGGGGTTCCTGCTTGGCAGCCAGAAACTCAACGGCTACGAGCCGATGTGGAACAGCGGCGTGCTCGGCGTCCACAACGCCAACATTCCGGCGCTGAGGAAAGCCTATGGCGCCATCGAGCAGATGATCGGCATCGTGAAGGCACACACGGCCGAGCAGTTCTGCATCGGCGTGGCGCTTTCACAGGACGGGCGCACGGTCGGCGGCCACTGGCTGCCCATCCGCAACTACAACACCAGGGGAAGGAAGCTTTTCGCCCGCAGGCGCCTCGACGCCTTCTTCGCGGCCAATGGCCAGTTCGGCATAAGCCGGCAGGTCGAGGCGGCCGCGGCCTACCGGCTCTGGCGGGCGCCCATCGATCTGTGGAAGCAGCGCGATATCTGGCATTTCTGAGCACGCCGGAAAACCTGCGAGCTCGATAAGCTTTGCGCCGCCTGCACGCGTTCGCCGCTCGGGCGAGCGCGCGCCGCCTGTTGCAGCGAGGCAACAAGAATGGGTGCATTTGGCCATTCCAGCTCCGGAATCCGCCGGCCCCCGTCATATGACGACTGGTCATCGCGTCTCCCATCCCGGCATCTTCGCCAAGGCGGACCGAATCGAAAGAAGGTTGGTGGGCATGGTTGGAATCAGGCTTGCGGCGGCGACGGCGGCGATTCTGCTGGCCCTGGCGGGGGCCGCCACCGCGCAGGCGGTGTGCGGCGTCAGCGCAACCGGCGGCGACCCCAACAACGGCGCTGGCTCGACGGCGACGGGTGGGAACTCGTTTGCCTGCGGCATAGAGGCCGCAGCCATTGGTGGTGGACTTTCGATCGGCACCATGGCGGGAACCGGCCAGGATCCGCTCAACGTAAACAACGTTGCGGTTGGCCCGGGAGTCGGCCAGAACGTGAAAGGCAGCTACAACGCCGCCTTTGGCATAAGTGCGGGCGGTAGCGTGACAGGCACCGGAAACACCGCCAGTGGCTACGGGGCCGGCCAGACAGTGGTCGGGAGCGGAAACACCGCCAACGGCCGCTCGGCCGGTCACGGCGTCGAAGGCCACGAGAACACCGCGATCGGCGATGGAGCCGGCGTGAACGTGACCGGTGACGAGAATATCGCCAGCGGTTACATCGCCGGCACCGACGTAAAGGGCGACAAAAACACCGCCGCCGGCCGCGCCTCGGGCGCCCATGTCAACGGCGACGGCAACGCCGCCTATGGCGCCGAGGCGGGCAAGTATGTGACGGGCGACAACAACGTAGCGTTCGGCCGGAGTGCCGGCAGCGGCACGGCTTTCATTCCATTGAAAATGAGCGATTCGATTTCGATCGGCGCCAACAGCAAAGCCGGGTTCGACAACTCCGTCGCCATCGGCGCCGGCGTCACCACCTCGCGGGCCGGCCAGGTTGCAATTGGCGACGCGGACGCCACTTACACTCTGGCCGGCGTCAACAGCGCCGCCAGCAAGGCCGCGCAGAGCGGCACGGCCTATCTGCTCACCAGCGACAGCACCGGCAACCTCGCCACGTCGAGCCTGGACATCGGCCAGATCGCGAACACGGTCACCACCGTCGCCAGCCACACCACCCAGATCAACTCGCTGAACACCACAGTCGGCCAGCACACCGCGCAGATCGCCGGGCTGGATAGCCGTGTCGGTGCGCTAGAAGCCGGGTTCGGCGGGTTGAGCGGAGAATTGTCCGAAGCCCGCACGGAGGCCCGCCAGGGCATCGCCGCGGCCATCGCCATGACGACGGCGCCGATGCCTTCGGCGGCCGGCCGCACCAGTTGGGCCGCCAATGTCGGCTACTTCAAGGGCGAAACGGCGTTCGGCGCCTCGCTGGCGCACCGGATGGATCTTTTCGACGAACCCTTCGCCCTGACCGCCGGCTATGCCTATGGCGGCGGCGACAGCCACGCCGCCCGCATCGGTCTGGCGGGCGAGTTTTGACCGCGCAAGCCGTCGAGACCGCCTGGCGCGGGCTGGCCGGCCGGCTGCCCCTTTGCCGCCCGGTGCGGCCGGCAATCGAGGGTCATGCTCAAGCCCATGGTGACGATCGGGCCCATGGCGATGACCGGGCGGGGGGCAAGCGCATGAGGGCGCCGGGGGCGGGCAGCCTGATGCGCAGGCGGCATGCATTGCCGGCGATGCTTCTGGCTGTGCTGTCGGCAGTGGCGGTTGCCGAACCGGTCCTTGCCCAGTCGCAGGAGCAGCCGACGAAGAAGACGCAGAGGACCACAAAGCCGGCCGCGCCCAAGCCCGCCAATATCGACCGAAACGGCGTGCTGATCCTCGTGCGGACGTCGCTTCTGGCGCTGGACCAGGCCAACAAGACCGGCAACTACAGCGTGCTGCGCGATCTCGGCGCGCCGAGCTTCCAGGCCAACACCGCGGCGAAGCTCGCCGAGATCTTCGCCTCGCAGCGCCAGCAGGCGCTCGACCTTGGCGGCGTCGCCGTGCTGGAGCCGCAGCTGACGCTTTTGCCGCAGATCGAGCCGAGCGGAATGTTGCATATGGCGGGCTTCTTTCCCTCGGTGCCGATGCAGGTCAATTTCGAACTGCTCTTCGCGCCGCATGAGCGGCAGTGGAAGCTGTTCGGCCTCTCCGTCAATCTGAGCAACGGCGCCCCCCAGGCGCCCGCGACGGAACCCGCGCCCGCCACTCCGGCCACCGAACCGCCGCCCGAGGCGCCGACGCCGAGCGTCAATCCCAAGAAGATCCCGAATGGCGGGGGATGAAGCGGGTGACAGGTTGGATTCTTTTATGTCCGGCAGTTCGTGCAGGCTCCGCCTGACCGGCAGGCTTCAGCCCTTGTGCTCCTGAAGGCTGTTGCCGCCGTCGACCACCAGCAGGCTGCCGTTGACATAGCTGGCGCCCTGCGAGGCCAGGAACACCACCGCGGCCGCCACTTCATCGGGCCGCCCGGCCCGCCCCGGCGGCGTGTGCAGGGCCGCTGTCCGCTCCATCTCGCTCGATGCGCCGGTCTCGATCCAGCCGGGCGCCACCGCGTTGACGGTGATGCCGCTCCTGGCCACTTCGAGCGCCAGCGCGCGCGTCAGGCCGACCATGCCGGCCTTGGCGGCGGAATAGGCCGATGTGCCTTCGAAAGACACCAGCGGCCCGGTAACCGACGCCACATTGACGATGCGCCCGTAGCCAGCGTCGACCATCGCCGGCAGGAACGCATGCGTGACCAAAAACGCGGTCTTCAGGCTGACCTCGATGCCTCGATCCCACTCGGCCTCGGTCATGGCGACAAACGCCTTGTCGACCGAAGGCGCCGCCAGCGAGCCCATGCCGGCATTGTTGACCAGGATGTCGACGGCGCCCGCGTCGGCCCGCAGCCGCGCGACCTCAGAGCTCACGCTGAGATCGGCGACCGCGGCCCTGGCGTCGATGCCGTCGGCACGAAGCTCCCCGGCACGGTCCAGCACCCGCGCGCTGGCACCGGTGAGGAACACGGCATGGCCGGCTTGGCCAAGCTGCCGGGCAATGGCGAAGCCGATGCCGTCGGCCGCTCCGGCGCCGGTGACCAGGGCACGCTTGTTGCTGGGAAGGGTCATGGTCTACTCCATAGGCTGCGCCCGCCGCACGCAACCGCACAGTGTCGGCCGCGGGCGCGGCACAATACAAGTCATCGGGAGATTTGGCGCGCGGTGTTGCATGACGAGCGCAAGCGCTTGCGCCATGCCCTTCCCTGCGAGCTTCCGCTGCTCATCCTGCCGCACCGTTCAGGAACAGCTTCCAGGCCTGGTTGAAATAGCGCTCCTCCTCGGCGGCATCGGAAAAGCGGCTCTCTCCCAACATGGCCGAGATCAACGGCTTGATGGATGTCGCATAAAGAAGCTGTTCGGCGACGAAGGCGGGCGGTCCTTCCCTGAGGGCATCCTCGGCCTGGGCCTGCCTCACCAGGGCAGTTAGCCGGATCATGATCGGATCTTCGATGGCTGGCGCCGGCTTTACGCCTCCGAAGGCCACGGCCTCACCCAGGGCAACGCGGTTGAGGGCGATCATTTGCGGCCTCAGATTGATCGACAACAAGGCGCGGGCAAAACGCTTGAGGCGGTTCGCGGCGCTTGCGTTGACCGCCATCCTTGCATCGAGATCTGAGAGGATCTGGTCCTGCAACCCTTCCATCAGCGCCGTGAACAGTGCCGATTTCGAGGGGTAGCGGCGATAGATGGTGTCCTTGCCTGCCCCACAGGCCGAGGCGACCTGTTCCATCGTGGTCGCCGCGAAACCCTGCGACGCGAACAGCCCGGCCGCGGTGTCGAGAATCCGGCGGTTGAGCGCCTCCAGGGCCTCCCGGGATGGACGGCCGCCCTTGGATTTCCCAGCCTGTGACGATTGCCCGGCCATGGCGGCGGGTCTGCGAGGCGATCCGGCCACACCGGCTTTGTTCATCTCGGATTGGTCGGACGCCATGTTCCTGCCTGTTTGGGTCGGTGTGGCCAGCGGAAGTTCATTCAGCCTACTTTAGCTTCAGCCAAAAACCAAACGCAACCGTTCCGTTCCCGGAATGCAACAGCAATAAACATGAGTGCGATAGTCATAAAATTAAACTGGACGGCAGTGTCCCGTTATTGCTATCTGCCAGCCCGACAGAGACGGGCTAAAAAGGGCGAGACAGGAAATGGCTGGTGTGTGCAGGGCGGTGCTTTTCGGAACGGCCTTTCTTGTTGTCGGCCTGAATCCGGCGGTCGCCCAGGAGCCGGCACAGCTGGAAAAGATCGTCGTGGAGGGAGAGGCCGGATCGTCGTCGGCCACGGGCGATCGGATTCTTCAGAAAAAGACTGTAACCGCGACGAAGACCGCCACGCCGGTGACCGAGACGCCGCAGTCGATCACCACGATTACCCGCAAGCAGATCGATGAGCAGAACCCGCAGACCGTCAGCCAGGCCCTGCGCTACACGGCCGGCGTATTGTCGGATCGCGATTCCAACGCGCGCTACGATTCGATTTTCCTGCGCGGCTTCGGCGCCTTCGGCACCGCCACCAGCTACGTCAACTATCTCGACGGGCTGAAGCTGCCGCGTGGCCAGGCCTTCGCCCAGCCCTCGATCGATCCGTATCTCCTGGACCGCATCGACGTGCTCAAGGGGCCGTCGGCGCTTCTCTATGGCCAGGTGAGCCCCGGCGGCCTCGTCAACCAGGTCAGCCGGATGCCATCGGCGCAATCGTCCAACGAAGTTCGCGTCGAGGGCGGCAGCCATGGCCGTGTGCAAACCGGGCTGGCCTCGACCGGCGCCCTGACCGAGGACGGCAGCCTTCAATACGGCATCAGCGCCATCGGGCGGCTGTCGGGAACCCGCTACGAGGATGTCGACGAAAAGCGCTTCGGCATTGCGCCGGCCATCACCTGGCAGCCGGACGCCGACACCACCTTGACGGTGTCGGGCTACTACCAGAACGATCCGGAAGGGGGTTATTTCAACTCGCTCTATCCGGACTTTCTCGCACCCGCCAATTACCGGCCGTACCTCGACAGCAAGCTCAACATCGGCGATCCCTCCTTCGATTCCTTCGAACGCAAGCAATACGGCGTCGGCTACCGCTTCGAGCATCGCTTCGACGATGACGTGACCATCCGCTCCAGCTTGCGCTATTCGCATGTCGCGACGGATTTCCAGTCCCTGCAGATGGCGGGGCCGCTGGACCAGAACGGGCTCATCCCGCGCCAGGCTTTGCGCTCGATCGAGGATGTCGGCGGCGTTTCCCTCGACAATCAGGCGGAGTTCCATGTCGACACCGGACCGGTCCGGCACACCGTGCTTGCCGGCATCGATCACCAGAACAGCAGCAGCGACTGGGAATACCGCTACGGAGCCGCGCCGCCGCTCGATGTGGTCAATCCCGTGTATGGCCAGCCCATCGGCCCGCTGACGACGATCATCAACAGCGGCCAGAAGCTCAGCCAGACCGGCGCCTATCTGCAGGACCAGATGAGCCTTGGCGGCTTCAGGGCCCTGCTCGGCGTGCGCCATGACTGGACGAAGCAGGATACCGACAACCGCCTTGCCAACATGTCGACCGACCAGTCTAGCGAGGCCACCAGCTACCGGGCAGGCCTGCTCTACCTCTTCGACAACGGTCTTGCCCCTTATGTGAGCTATTCGACATCGTTCGAGCCGACCGCCGGCGTCAATTCTTCCGGCGCCCCCTTCGTGCCGAGCAAGGCGCGCCAGTACGAGGTCGGGCTGAAGTATCAGCCGCCGGGGATCGACGCCCTGTTCACGGCGTCCGCCTTCGATATCCGCCAGCAGAACGCCCTGGTGCCCGATACGATCGGCTTCAACGTCCAGGCGGGCGAAATCCACTCGCGCGGCCTCGAATTCGAGGGCAGGGGCTCCGTGACCGACAATATCGAGCTGGTCGCGGCCCTCACCCTGCTCGACACCCGGGTGACCCACACCGTCGTCCCGGCCAATCTGGACAAGCGACCCCAGGCGGTGCCGGACTATTTCGGCTCGCTGTGGGTGAACTACACCTTCCACGGCGGCGTCGCCGAGGGCCTGGCGGTTGGCGGCGGCGTCCGCTTCGTCGGCTCCAGCTACGCCGACAATGCAAACACCGTGAAGGCGGACGGCTACACGCTCGTCGACGTCGCCATGCGCTATGATTTTGGCGCGAAAAATCCGGCCCTCAAGGGACTGGAGGGGACGCTGAACGTCACCAACCTGTTCAACAAACAGTATTATTCGAGCTGCAGTTCGAACATCTATTGCCAGTATGGCAATGGCCGCGAAGTCCTGGCGGGTCTGCGGTTCAAATGGTAGCCGGCGTGATTCTTGAGCGGCGCTGCTTTTGCGGTGCGCTTGCCCTGGCCGGACTGACCGCCGCCCTGCCCGCGTGGTCCGCGCCGGCGCCGGTCGTCGCCGACATGGCCGGCCGCACGATCCGGCTGCTGGCGGCGCCGAAGCGCATCGTTCTTCTGGAAGCCCGCGACATCGTCGCGATGTCGCTGCTGCATCCCGACCCTGCCTCGCTTGTCGTGGGTTGGGCAGCAGCCGACCGCATCGACAGCGGCCTCTTGCAACAGCAGTTTGAGCACAAGGGCCATATCGCCGTCGTCGGCAAGCAAACCCCCGACACCTTGTCGTTCGAGGGGCTGGTCAGCCTCTCGCCCGATCTGGTGGTGGCCAATCTCTACATGGCGCCACAGGGCGGCAAGGATCTCCTGGTCGAGCGGCTGGAAGCCGCCGGCGTCCCCGTCATCTTCAGCGATCTGTCCAGCAACGCTTCCGGTAGCCAAACGCCGGCCAAAGGCGTCGTTGGCGATTTTCGCGACCAGATGCGCATGTGGGGCGAAGTGCTGGATGCCAGGGACAGAGCGGCCGCGTACATCGCGTTCTTCGACACGCATCTGCAGCGGGTCGCGTCATGCGTGGCGGGCGCCGCCCCGGTCACCACCTATCTGGAAGTCCAATCCACGGTTGACGATTGTTGCTGGGCCGCGGGCACCAGGGTCTGGGGAGAACTGCTCGAACTGGCCGGCGGCAGAACGCTGCCCGATGTGACCGCGCCCTGGTACCAGAAGCTTCAGCTGGAATATCTCGTGGCGACGCCGCCGGATGTCTACATCGCTTCCGGCGGCGGATGGTCGGCGGGCGGGCGTCCGTCGATCGGTCCGGGGTTCACTGCCGCGCAAGGCATGGAGGGTTTGAAGCGCTTGATCGAACGGACCGGGTTCAGCCAGATGCCCAGCGTCCGCAACGGGCGCGTTCACGGCATATGGAGCGGCCTGATCGCCGTCCCGCCGCTCAACATCCTGTTCGTCGAACTCGTGTCGAAATGGTTGCATCCGGAGCGCTGCCAGGACATCGACCCGGCAGCGACGCTCGCGGAGATCAACGAGCACTTCCTGCGTGTACCGATCCCGGGCCCGCTCTGGGCGTCGTTGCGGGAGTAATCATGCCACCCCGTCAGATCAGGCGATATGCGGCAAGTGCAGCGGTCGCTTTCCCGGGGGTCGATGCGTTTCTCGACCCCATCCTGGCGTCGATCGCGACGCATGACATGACCATTATGCGCTCGGGCGGCCGTTTCGAGATCGGATCGCCATACGGCACCGCCCGTCTCGAGGCGCGATCCCGTCAGCTCCTCCTGTCGGTGGAGACCGACAGCCCGGACGCGCTCAACCGGCTGAAGCATGCGCTCGTCGGACCGATCTCCTTCATCGCCGCCAGCGAGAAGCTGGAGTTCGCATGGACGGGAGACGAGACCGGCCTCACCCCGCTGGAGGATCTGCGCGTCTTGCGTGTCAGGGACACGACCCACCTTACGCCTTGCATACGCCGGATCGTCTTCGAGGGAGAGGATCTTTCCCGTTTCGACCGGGACGACCAGCTTCATTGCCGGCTAATCTTCCAGCCGAAGGGGGAGGCATCCCCACAATGGCCCGCGCTCAATGAGCGTGGCCACATACACTGGCCGGGGCAACGCAAACTCGCCACCCGGGTCTACACCATTCGAGCCATCGATCCCGCCAAGGGCGAGATCACCATAGACTTTGCCTTGCATGGCCGTGCCGGCCCCGCGACGCGATGGGCTGTCGATGCGTCTCCCGGCGACCTCGCCGGCATCGTCGGTCCCGCCGCCGACGGCCCCAGGCCGGCGCGGTTCTACGTGCTTGCGGGCGACGAGACGGGGTTGCCGGGCATTGCCCGCATCCTCGAAAAGCTCGACGGTGGCGTTCACGGCTTTGCCTTTATCGAGATCGATGGACCGGGAGAGAAACTGCCGCTCGTCCGCCCGACTGGTATCGAAGTCCGTTGGCTTGACCGCAACGGCGCCGAGCCTGGAACGACGACGCTTCTCATCGACGCGGTCCGCTCTGTCGTCTGGCCTTCCGATCTCAGCCACTCGTTCTTCTGGGGCGGCTGCGAGCACGCGGCATTTCGCCAGATCCATCGGCATCTTCGAACCGAAATCCGCCTGCCGCGCGAGCGCCAGGTCTTCTATTCGCACTGGCATCGCTCGCTCAGCGAGGAACAGATCGTCGCTGCCGGCGCCGAGGCGTATTTGCCGGATTGACGTGCGGTCCGATGGTCGGCGGCGATAGTAAAGCCTATTCCTCGGCGTCGACGCGCTGCAGGATCGCGCGATAACGGCCGCACACGTCTGCATCCCTGTAGAAGTCCACTTCCGCGGCAACGATCTCCTCAAGACGCAGTCCGGGATATTGGGCTTTGGCTTTTGCCAGGGCGTCTTTCGCGGGCCTGATTTCGCCGAGTTCAAAATGGCAGATGGCGAGCCTGATGAGCGACCATCGCGGCACGGCAGCCATTTTCGCGTAGCAGGCAATTGCCTCGCTGTATCGTCCAGCCGTGGTCAGGATGATGCCGCGAAAGTCGTCATACCATCCCACGGCGTGTGGGTCGCGGCGCTGGGCTTCGTTTATTTCGACGAGCGCCTCATCTGGCCTGTCCGTGTAGTTGAGGAAAAGCGCACGGATGCTGAGAATGAACGGATCGTTTGGATTGAGCGCAACCGCACGGTCGAGACTGATTTCAGCCTGCCTGAATTGGCGCAGATACAACAGAGCAAAGCCGGTGGCGAGATGGCCGTACGCCTCGTCGGGGTCGAGCTGCAACGCGGTTTTTGCCATCTCCAGCGCGGGATGCAGATAATCCGGATTGTAGTAGACCCAGAAGAATTTGAGGGTCTCGACAACACCGAGCATGGCGTGGGCGGCGGCAAACCGCGGATCGAGCTTTACCGCCCGGCGCAGAAACGGTTCTGCTTCTTGCGCGGCGTCATAGACGGCTGCCAGTTGCAGGGCTCGCAGATAGAACTCATAGGCCGACATGTTGTCGGTCGGCCGGGCCCTGGCGCGCGACGCAATCGCGGTTCTGGCCTGTCGGGCAAGGCGGGCCGCAATCATCTGGGTGATTTCGTCCTGGATGGCGAAAATGTCGTCGAGTTCGCGGTCGTAGTGCTCGCCCCAGATGTGCGCTGTCGACGATGCGTCGATCAGCTGCACGGTGACCCGCACCCGGTTGCCGATCTTGCGCACGCTGCCTTCGACGACATACTGGACGCCGAGTTTCTTCGCCACCTCGACCAGATCATTCGCCTTGCCTCGGAACCGGAAGGAGGAGTTCCGCGCAATGACCAGGAATTCCCTGAACCTGCCAAGCTGGGTGATGATGTCTTCGGTTATCCCGTCGCTGAAATAGTCCTGTTCCGGGTCGCCGCTCATATTGTCGAGGGGAAGAATGGCGATGGACGGCCGGAGCGCCGCAGGCGCTTCTGATGCCGCCGCAACGGGCTTGGGGCCGGCATATTTGTAGCCGCGTCCGTGCACGGTAACGATCATCTCGGCCGGCAGCAGTTTTCGCAGCGCCGAAACGTGGACCTGGAGCGTGTTCTCCTCCACCACCACGCCGGGCCAGACCGCATCGAAGAGTTCGGTCTTGCCGACCACTTCGTCCGGCCGCTCCAATAATATGGCGAGGATGTCGAAGGATCGCGCCGAAAGCGCCACCGGCCCGTCGGGGCCAAGCAGCTGCCGTTCGGTGCCTTTCAGGCGAAAGTTCCCGAAATCCACGTCCATGTGCCAAAGCCCATCGCTCACCGGCAGGATAACCCAGGACCGTGCCGATGGCGAACTTCAGGACTGTTCAGGGTTGTTGAGGGCTTTTCAGGCCCGGGCCAAGGACCTGAGGGTAAAGCGGCGTCATCCTCACCTTGCAGGAGAGCGCCATGACCGACATGCCCACAAGCGCCCCGATCACCAGTCGCCATTCCAACTTGCAGCGCCTGAGCGTTCCGGTGCACAGAATCGCGGCATCGCTCATCGCCATGTCAGCTGTGCTCGGCGCCGCATTGAAAATGGCCTATGTGGAGCCATACACCGGTCAGGGTCGCCGGCCGCGGGCGCTTCCAGACGATGATCTCGAAGGTCGCGATCCAACCTGGTGAGCTGCTCAAGAGGCTTGCCGAGCTGCTTCGCCCGGAATGCCCCGGCGCATCGCTCGGCTGCGATCAAGCCGCGCGGGCTCGAAAGCGCCTGCGGCGCGATCGCCTGGCGAATCGACGCTCGATGGTCCTATTGACGCAAGGGCTCGGCCAACGCACGATCCTCACTTTCGGTGGCTGAAGGAGACCGTCGTGGCGGCACTGCGCCTCAATCACGTTTCCCTCCGTGTCCGCGATCTGGCTGCCAGCGCGAAGTTCTATCAGGATGCACTCCAACTGCCGGAGATTGCTTGTGGCGCAGGAAAGCCGAACATCCGCTGGTTCGGCCTTGGCGAGGGACAGTCGCTTCATCTGATCGAAGGTGATTTCGGCAAGACCTTCGTGACGATGTCGACGCATTTCTGCATCTCGACCACCGATTTCGCGCAGGCTTTGCAGCATTTAAGAAGCAAGGGTATCCCGTTCGGCAACCTTGCCGGAGAGATCGGCAAGGAGCACGTGAGGGCGGACGGACAGAGATCCGTCTATCTCAGGGATCCCGATGGTTACTGGATCGAGGTCAATGGCGACTATTAAATGGTGGGCAGCTCAGTAGCTGTTCAAATACCAGGCTCAGGGGAGCCGAGTTGATGCCGACTCGCCCGGAGTACCAAAAACCGCTTGGAAATCAGTCGGATGGAATGGCGCGCCCGAAGAGATTCGAACTCCTGACCCCCAGATTCGTAGTCTGGTGCTCTATCCAGCTGAGCTACGGGCGCGCATCAGGCCGTGTTTCCAACAGCCCCGCGATCCGATCCGAAGGACCGGCCGCGAATGTGTGCAGTTCCCTAACGACTGAATTTGCGAAAAGCAAGCCAATCCCGCAAAAGTTTTGTCATCGGCGTGTCACGCGGGGATATCGTGTCGAATCCGGCCAATGGGAAGGCGCTTGGTGCCCGTCCGCGATGAAGGGGCGTCAGGACGCCCAGGCCGTCAGGCCGGGCGGCGCAGGCTGCCGCGGGCCTGGTCGAGCCGCACCGGCTGGTCGGGAATGGTGACGGCGAAAGTGGTGCGCCCGCCGATCGATTCGACCAGCTCCACCGTGCCGCCATGCGCACGGATCAGCTCATGCGCGATCGCCAGGCCAAGTCCGGTGCCGCCGCTGCGCGCCGAGCCCCGGAACGCCGCGAACAGGTTCTCGCGCGCCTTGGGCGGCAGGCCGGGACCGGTGTCGGTGACGGTGACGCGGCTGACGCTGCCCATGCGCTCAGCCGACACCGCCAGCCGCCGCACCACGGCGCTCTCGGTGTCCGCCGCCATCGCCTGAACCGAGTTGCGGCACAGATTGGTCAGCACCCGGAACAGCTGATCGGAATCGGCATCAACCTCGAAAGCCGCCTCGACGGCATTGATGAACTCGATGCCCTCGTCGATGTCGAGCAGGCCGTGCACGTCCTCGACCAGCTGGCGCAGCCGCACCCTGCGGCGCGAGGGCGGCGGCTCCTGCGTGCGGCCGTAATGAAGCACGCCCTCCGAATAGGAGACGGCCCGGTCGAGCGCGCGCAGCAGCTTCGGCGCGAAGACCTGCACGGTCGGATCCTTGACCAGGCGAAGGCGGTCCGAAATCAGCTGCGCGGAGGCCAGGATGTTGCGCATGTCGTGATTGATCTTGGAGACCGCCAGGCCGAGATCGGCAAGGTGCTTCTGTTCGGAGAGCATCTTCTGCAGCCGCTCCTGCATCTGCGACAGTTCGCGTTCGGCAACGCCGATCTCGTCGGAGCGGTCGGCAGGATGGATGATCCGGCCGGGATCGTCCGGCGCCTCGGAGAAAGACAGCATCGACCGCGTCATGGTGCGGATAGGGCCGATCATGATCAGGTCGATCGCCGCATAGACCAGCATGGCGGTGAACAGCGAGATGAGCAGCGATACGAAGGCGACGTTGCGCGAATAGATGAGCATCGCCTTGCGCAGACTGTAGTCCGGCATGATCAGCTCGAACTCCTTGTCGCTGTCGCCGACCGGCCCGAAAACGCGCAGCATCCTGTCGCCGCCGAAAAACAGCGTGTCGAGCGCCCCGGTCATGCCCTTGACCATGCCGACGCTGGCCAGATCGATATGCTCGTCGACCTGCGGCGGCATGTCGGCCACCACCAGCAGCCGCGAGACGCCGCCGTCGCGCACCGCGATCGCCTTGGCGCCGATCGCCATCAGCACGTCGTTCTGGGCCGTGCGCGACAAGGAGGTGGACTCGCCCTGCACCAGCACGATCGACACGGCGGCAGCGGTGCTCAGCCGTTCCTTGAGCCAGCTCAGCCTGTAGCTGGCGATCCAAGGCAGGAAGATGAGCACTTCGGCCAGCAGCACGAAAACGATGGTCAGCAGCAGAAGTTTTGTCGAAAGGCCGCGCGACAGCGGCACCGAGCGCACGGAGGCTGGCGCCGTTCCGGTTCCTTCACCCGCTTGGCTGGCTTCGCTCATGCGACTCGATCTTCACAATCACTTGATCGGCCAACATTAGGCGATTACGACATTTTTGCCAATTTCATCCTTGGTCGGAAAAATTAATTCGCGGAAAGGTTCGCGCCAAAGCCGCGCCGGCGCCGGATTGACTTCCAAAAACCTTCTTTCTATAAGCCCGCTCACGCTCGGGCCATTCGTCCCGGCGCGGTTTCGATCGCGCCAAGCCGGCCCGGCAAAGCTCCTGTTACACAGTGACAGACACAAGAAGGGCCGCACCCCGCGGTATTAAAACAAATGAAGCGTACCTACCAACCGTCCAAACTCGTCCGCAAACGCCGGCACGGTTTCCGTGCCCGCATGGCCACCAAGGGTGGTCGTGGTGTCGTCGCAGCTCGCCGCAATCGCGGCCGCAAGCGGCTCAGCGCCTAAGCGAGACGAGATCGTTGCCCGCAACCGGCAAGCCATTGGGTCAAGCTCCCGAACGGCTTCTGAAACGCGCGGAATTCCTGGCCGTCCGCCGTGGTGAAAAGCGCCGCGGGCGGTTTTTCCTCGTCGAGGTCCTCGACCGCGGCGACGGCGGGTCGCCGCGCGTCGGCTTCACCGTCACCAAGAAGGTCGGCAACGCCGTTGTGCGCAACCGCGTCCGGCGGCGGCTGAAGGAAGCCGTGCGCGTCCATGCCGCCGATGACATGATGCCCGGCAATGATTATGTCATCGTCGGGCGCGATGATGCGCTGCGCGCCCCCTTCGGTCAGTTGAAGGCCGAACTCTCCCGCCGACTTCGCGGAACACGATAGGCCAAGGGCTCTCGATGGAAAACAACCGGAACTTCTTCATCACCATCGCGCTGTCGGTGCTGATCCTGACTTTGTGGCAGGTTTTCTACATGAACCCGCGCGTCGAGGCGCAGCGCGAGGCCGCCAAGGTCGAGCAGCAGCGTGTCGAGGAGCAGAAGAAGGCAGCCGATGCCGCCAATCCAGGCGCGGGAACACCGGCGCCGGGCACCATTCCCAACGCGCCTGGCGGCGATGCCGTCACCGCGGCCAGCCGTGATCAGGCGCTGGCTGCCTCGAAGCGCGTCAGGATCGACACGCCGAGCCTGGAAGGGTCGATCAACCTGACTGGTGCCAGGCTCGACGACCTCAAGCTCAAGCACTACACCGAGACCGTCGACAAGAATTCGCCCGAAATCGAACTGCTCAACCCGCAGGCGCTGCCCACCGGCTATTTCGCCGAGATCGGCTTTGTCGGCAACGACAAGACCGGCACGGTGCCGGGCGCCGAAACGGTGTGGAGCGTGGATGGCAACCCGACGCTCAGCCCGTCGACGCCGGTGACGCTCACCTACACCAACGACAAGGGCCTGACCTTCAAGCGCACCTTCTCGGTCGACAGCGACTACATGTTCACGGTCTCCGACACCGTGCAGAATTCAGGCTCCAGCGCGGTGTCGCTGTTCAATTACGGCCGCGTCACGCGCTACGACAAGCCGGCGGTGGCCAGCACCTACGTGCTGCACGAAGGCCTGATCGGCTTCACCGGCACGGAAGGCCTGCAGGAGCACAAATACGCGTCCGTCGAGAAGGACAAGCAGTACCAGCCCGGCAAGTCGACCGACGGCTGGCTGGGCATCACCGACAAATACTGGGCGGTTACGCTGGTGCCGACCGAGAAGCAGCCCTTCCAGCCGCGTTACGCCTATTTCGAGGACGGCCGCCACCGCTATCAGTCCGACTTCCTCACCGACGCCATCAATGTCGATGCCGGCCAGTCGGCGACGGTCGAGACCGAAATCTTCGCCGGCGCCAAGGAAGTCGCGAAGATCAACGCCTATGCCGAGGACCGCCACATCAAGCGGTTCGACCTCCTGATCGACTGGGGCTGGTTCCACTTCATCACCAAGCCGATGTTCTGGCTGATCGACACGCTCTACAAATTCCTCGGCAATTTCGGCCTGGCGATCCTCGCCACGACCGTCATCGTCAAGGCCATCTTCTTCCCGCTCGCCAACAAGTCCTACGCGTCGATGGCGAACATGAAGAAGGTGCAGCCCAAAATGCTGGAAATCCGCGAGAAATACGCGGACGACAAGATGAAGCAGCAACAGGCGATGATGGAGCTGTACAAGACCGAGAAGATCAATCCGCTGGCCGGCTGCTGGCCGGTGGCGCTGCAGATCCCGGTGTTCTTCTCGCTCTACAAGGTGCTCTATATCACCATCGAGATGCGGCACGCGCCGTTCTTCGGCTGGATCCACGATCTCGCGGCGCCGGATCCGACGTCGATCTTCAACCTGTTCGGTCTGCTGCCGTTCGCCGCGCCCGCCTTCCTGCCGCATATGGGCGCCTGGGCGGTGGTCATGGGCATCACCATGTTCCTGCAGATGCGCATGAACCCGGCGCCGCCGGATCCGACTCAGGCCGCGATCTTCACCTGGATGCCCGTCATCTTTACCTTCATGATGGGCAGCTTCCCCGCCGGCCTCGTCATCTACTGGGCCTGGAACAACACGCTGTCGATCCTCCAGCAGGGCGTGATCATGAAGCGCCAGGGCGCCAAGATCGAACTGTGGGACAATCTGGTGGCGATGTTTAGAAAGAAACCGTCACCGGCGGAATAGACTAGACCTCATTGAAAGCCCGGCCTGTCCGGGCTTTTTCTTTATCCGGATTTTCCGATCACGTTCCCGTGATCGGCGAAACTGTCGGCGCCCGCGTGGCGTGACTGCGTGTGCATTTCCAAAGGCTATCAATTCCGATCAGCCCTCACCCGGAGGAAGAACACATGCGCTTGCCCTCGCTCAGGATCATTGCCATTTCCGCTCTCGTCGCCGGTGCGACGTCGCTCGCTCCAGCCTATGCCAAGGACCCGATGGTCGGCGGCGCGGCGATGTACGCCAGCAAGAACATCATCCAGAACGCCGTCAACTCGAAGGACCACACGACGCTCGTCGCCGCCGTCAAGGCCGCCGGCCTGGTCGACACGCTGCAGGGCGCCGGGCCATTCACGGTGTTCGCGCCGACCAACGAGGCCTTCGCGGCCCTGCCCAAGGGCACCGTCGACACGCTGCTGAAGCCCGAGAACAAGGGCAAGCTCACCAAGGTGCTGACCGCGCATGTCGTGGCTGGCAAGATCTCGGGCGCCGAGATGATGAAGAAGGCCAAGGCGATGGGTGGCAAATACGAGATGAAGACCGTCTCGGGCGACACGCTCACCGCCGAGGTCAAGAAGGGCAAGCTCTACATCATGGACGAGTCCGGCGGCGAGGCCAGGGTGACGATCGCCGACGTCAACCAGTCGAACGGCGTCATCCACGTCGTCAACAAGGTGCTGTTGCCGAAGTAACGGCCTCCGGCGAAAGGGGACAAGGCAATTCCGTTGGGCTTTCTCGGTCTGCCGTCCCCGCCTCATGACGAGGTGCCACGTTTCTTGGGAAGCCGTACCGGCGAGGCCGGGGTCCTGTAGTCCCTCACAGGGCCCCGGTTTCCTTATGTGTACTTCGACCGGGCTCCCGCCCCGGCCCGTACATCACTCCATGACGGCGCTGTGGTCGACCTTGGCGGGCGTGCCCGGCTTGCGCAGCAGCAGCACCAGCGGGATCGCCGCCAGCGACAGGATCATCATCAGCTTGAAGTCGTTCATGTAGCTGATGATTGTCGCCTGGAGCGTCACCACGCCGTCCAGCGCGGCGCGGCCGGCGGCGGTGTAGGGATTAAATGCCTGCGCGATCGCCGGATCGTGAAACGCCTGGTTGAAGGGCGTGACATAGGCCGCGATGTTGGCGTGGTTGATCTGCACGTTCTGCGTCAGCAGCGCGGTGACCACCGATATGCCGACGCTGGAGCCGATGTTGCGCGACAGATTGTAGAGCCCGGTGCCTTCCGCGCGCCGCTCGGGCGCCAGCGTGGCGAAGGTTATGGTGGTTAGCGGCACGAACAGGAAGCCGAGCCCGGCGCCCTGGATGAAGCCGGTTGAGATGATCGTCCATTGCGAGACATCGGGCGTCCAGCCGGTCATGTCGTACATCGCCCAGGCGGTGACCAGCAGACCGGTCAGCAGCAGCCAGCGCGTATCGACCTTGCCGACCAGCCTGCCGACCAGGAACATGCAGGCCATCGTGCCGAGGCCGCGCGGGCCCATGACGATGCCCGCCGTCACCACCGGGTAGCCCATCAGCGTCTGCAGATAGGGCGTCATCAGCGCCAGCGAGGCCAGATAGGTGATGCCGATGATGAAGATGAAGACCATGCCGACAGCGAAATTCCGGTCAAGGAACAGCCGCGGATTCACGAAGGTGTTCTTGGCGGTGAAGGTGTGGACGAGGAAGATGTAGAAGGCCGACGCGCAGATCAGCGCCTCGACGATGATCTCGGATGAGGAGAACCAGTTGAGCTGTTCGCCGCGATCGAGGAACATCTGCAGTGCCGCGATGGTGATGCTGAGCATGCCGAAACCCAGCCAGTCCAGCCGCGCCTTGAAGTCGAGCTTCGTTTCCAGCACGTAAAGCGACACGCCGGCGAAAGCCAGCGCGCCGATCGGCACGTTGATGTAGAACACCCAGCGCCAGCTGACGTTTTCCGTCAGCCAGCCGCCGATGACCGGCCCCAGCACCGGTCCGACCATCACCGAGACGCCGAACAAAGCCATCGCCGAGCCGCGTTCCTCGACACTGTAGATGTCGAGCAGGATGCTCTGCGACAGCGGCACGAGCGCCGCGCCGAACAGCCCTTGCAGCAGGCGGAAGCCGACGATCTGCGGCAGCGATTGCGCGAAGCCGCACAGCACCGAGGCGACGACGAAGCCGGTGATCGAGGTCAACAGGATGCGCTTGCGGCCGAAGCGATTGGCCAGGTAGCCCGATGGAGGCGTCATCACCGCCGCCGCCACGATGTAGGAGGTCAGCACCCAGTTGATCTGGTCGGCGCTGGCCGAGACGCTGCCCTGGATATAGGGCAGCGCGACATTGGCGATGGTGGTGTCCAGCGCCTGCATGATGACGGCCAGGATCACGCAGGCGGTGATGGCGCCGCGATTGGCGACCACCGCTGTGGCACCTGTCGCGGACGCGCTGGTCATGACTTTTGCTCGAATCGCTTGACGAGGTTGGTGATGAAGTCCGGCAGACCGCGCGCATGTCCGGTGTCGACGTCGACCACGACGCTCATGCCGCCGCGCAGCGGCGGCTTGCCCGCGGGGTCCTCGATGGTCACGCGCATCGGGATGCGCTGCACCACCTTGACCCAGTTGCCGGTGGTGTTCTGCGCCGGCAGCAGCGAGAAGCTCGACGAGGACGCGGGGCTGATCGAGGCAACCGTGCCGTGCCAGACGGCGCCGGGATAGGTGTCGACGCTGATCGTCGCCGTCTGTCCCGGCCGCACATAGGTGAGCTCGGTTTCCTTCGGCTCCGCCGCGATCCATAGATCGGTCGACGAAACCAGGCTGAAGGCCGGTTGCGAGGCCGGCAGATACTTGCCGACCTGCAAGGCGTCGACATTGGTCACGATGCCGTCGAACGGCGCCTTGACCACGGAATCGGCAAGGTTGCGCTGCGCATCGTCGACGCCCGACTGCGCCTGCAGGTAGAACGGGTTCTTCTCCACCGGCTGGTCGGCGTCGCCGCCGAGCTGGGCCAGCATCGCCTGCGCCTGTGCCTTGGCGACGGACACTTTCTGGCGCGCGGCGACAAGATCGTGCTGGGCGCTGTCGAACGTCGCCTTCGATGCGGTCGACGTTTTGAGCAGGTCCTGCTGCCGCTGGAAGGCGGCTTCGTAATAGGGAATGTCGGCCTCAGCCTGCTCGATCTGCGACAGCGACTGCTGGTAGCTGGCCTGCAAGGTCAGCACCTGGTTGCGCACCGTGCCGAGCTGGGCCTGGGCGGCCGCGAGAGCGGTTTCGAACGAGGCCGGCCGCAGGCGAAACAGCACGTCGCCCTTCTTCACCGCCTGGTTCTCGTGCACGTCGATTTCCTGCACCGTGCCGGAAACATCCGTGGAGACGCCGAGCGACTGGGCCTGGATGTAGGCGTTGTCGGTCGTCATCACCTGGCCGCCGATGACATAGTAGTAGCCGCCGACAACCAGCGCGACGGGAAGCAGGGCGAACAGCAACGGCCGCGCCAGACTGCGCTTCGGCTTGCTCGGGGCCGCGGCGGGAGCGGCGACGGCGGCGGGGGGCGGCAGTGGCTGCGGTTCCCTGGTGGGGGCTTCGAGCCCCGCGGGCTCGGGCGCCACCGGCGTTTCCAGCTCGTCCTTGTCGATGACGACATTGGCCCGCCGCTGCTCGCGTTCGCTGTCCAGCCGGATGACCTGGTCGCTGGCTCTTTCGCCGGCAATGTCCTCGCCGGGCTTTCTTGGTGAGGTTGATTCAGACATGGATGTTCTCCCGGTCGACGGCTGGCTGGGTGCAGGCCGCGAGCAGATTGGATTTGATGAGGCTTAGGGTCTGCAGCAGGTGCTGCTGTGTTTCGGACGAAAGGCCGGCGAAGGCCTCGTCGCGTGTCTTGCTGCCATTGCCGCGCATGATCTCGAGCAGCGGATAGGCCTTCGGGGTCAGGTAAAGCAGCCAGGCCCTGCGGTCGGCGGGGTCGGGCCGGCGTTCGATGAGGCCGCGCGCCTCCATCTTGTCGAGCAGCCTGGCAAGCGTGATCGGCATGATCTCGATCAGGTCGGCGAGCTTGTTCTGATGGATGCCTTCATGCAGCGCAAGATAGGCCAGTGCCTGCCATTGGGCCCGGGTCAGTCCCGATGCGCGCGATCTTTGCTCGAACCGCTTTCTAAGCAGGCGCGCGACGTCGTGCAGCACGAAGCTGATATTTGGGGAGGAGGGCATTGCGGGAGATCGGGATCTGGGAGCAACTTTTCGTGAGCATGCTTATTATCATCATGCACATAATCCCGCTGGACGGCTTGCGCAAGACGGCTTAAGTCGCATGGGCGAAAAATCGCATGGGCCACGGCACCGCGAAGGCGGCCCGGGGCGTCTATCCGCCGGCAAGGATTTCGACGATGAACTGGATCAGGATCGCGGTCGTCACCGCCCTCGCGGGATGCCCGGCCGTGGCGGTGGCGAAGGATGCCGTCAGCTGCGGCGGTGCTGCCATGCTGGGTGGCGCGCAGCTCAACTGCAGCCATGTCGAACCCAAGGCACCGCCGCAATTCTGCACGTTTAGCTGGGATCTGCATACGGTTGCGGGAGATCAGAAGGTCGTCGAAGGCACCTTCATGCTGCCGCCGGGAGCGTCGAATGTTCAGGTCTATCAGGGCAGCGGGTTCGACAGTGCGCTGTCCAATCCGATCGTGATCTGCCGCGGCAACAAATGAGCTTGCCGGCCTGGAAAGGCTCGCTCACCGGCCGATTGGTGCTATAGGGCGGATCACGTTATTTTGACCTGGAGCTCCGTTACGGATGCGCCTGTCGACCAACTTTCGGACGAACCGACATGGATGGACCCAACTCCGGCATCAAGCACCCGATCCCGATGCACCCGCGCGTCGGCTTCCTGAAGCCGCTGGTCACCGCTCCGAATATCGAGATCGGCGATTTCACCTATTATGACGATCCGGATGGACCGGACAAATTCGCTGAAAAATGCGTGCTGCATCATTATGAATTCATCGGCGACAGGCTCGTCATCGGCAAGTTCTGCGCCATCGCCGAAGGCGCGCGCTTCATCATGAACGGCGCCAACCACGCCATGTCGGGCTTTTCGACCTATCCGTTCAACATTTTCGGCCATGGCTGGGAGAAGGGTTTTGATCCCGCGACATGGTCGAAGGAGGTCCGCGGCGACACGGTGGTCGGCAATGATGTCTGGATCGGCATGGAGGCGGTGATCCTGCCGGGCGTGGAGATCGGCCATGGCGCCATCGTCGCCGCCAAATCGGTGGTGACGCACGACGTGCCGCCCTACGCGATCGTCGCCGGCAACGCGGCCAAGGTGGTCAAGACGCGTTTCGACGACAGGACGGTCAGGCGGCTGCTGGCGCTTGCGTGGTGGGACTGGCCGGTGGACAAGATAGGCCGCAATCTCGATGCCATCAGGGGCGCCGACATCTCTCTTCTGGAGGCAGCAGTTTGAACGTTCCCAACAGCACCGCGATCGGCACCGATCTCTTCACGCGCGGATGGATCTTCATCCGCGGCGTGCCGGCCATGAAGTTCCTGCCGCCGGAAGGACCGCCGGAGATAGCCTTTGCCGGTCGTTCCAATGTCGGCAAGTCGTCACTCATCAACGCGCTGGTCGGCCAGAACGGCCTTGCCCGCACATCGAACACGCCCGGCCGGACGCAGGAACTCAACTATTTCGTGCCCGGCGGGTTTTCGGGCGAGGGCGCCGACCTGCCGCCGATGGCGCTGGTCGACATGCCGGGCTACGGCTACGCCAGCGCGCCCAAGGAAAAGGTCGACGATTGGACGAAGCTGGTCTTCGACTATCTGAAGGGCCGCGTCACGCTGAAGCGCGTCTATGTGCTGATCGATGCCCGTCACGGCATCAAGGCCAAGGACGACGAAGTGCTGTCGCTGCTCGACAAGGCGGCCGTGTCCTACCAGATCGTGCTGACCAAGACCGACAAGATCAAGGCCGCCGGCGTGCCGAGGCTGATCGAGGAGACGCTGGCCAAGATCAAGAAGCGACCGGCGGCGTTTCCCTTCGTCCTGGCGACGTCGTCGGAAAAAGCCAATGGCCTCGAAGAGTTGCGGGCCGCGATCGTGCTGGCGGCCAACGGCGGGTGAATTCAGCCATCGGCGCTGAACTGGCCTCGACCAGCCAGGCCTACGCCTTCGCCTCCAGCGCGATCATCTGGTGGCGTTCTTCCTCCGCGAGCGCTTCGGTGCCGTAGGCCTTCAGGAACATGTCGACGCCCGACCTCACGATGTGATCGATCTCGTCCTGGGTCGGAGCCTTGGTGCGATAGGCGAAGATGCACTGCCGGAACAGGCCGGCCAGGCAAAGTTCGGTAAACTGGTAGGCGGCGAGATCGACATCGTCGATCTTCAGCATGCCGCGTTCAATGGCGGCGTTGAGGAACGTCACCACCTTGTCGTGGCCGCGTTTCGGGCCGCGCTCGTAAAACCGGGCTCCCATGTCGGGGATCCTGTCGGAGGCGCCGATCACCGTGCGCTGTGCCTGGATGACCTTGGCCGAGGTGATCTTCATGGACAGCACCTTGCCGAACTTCACCAGCGTCTGGCGCAGGTCGTCGGCGCGGTCCAGCATGTCGTACATGTTCTTGAAGATGGTGCCGCGCTCTTCCTCGATCAGCGCTTCGAACAGCTCTTCCTTGTTGGCGAAGTAGACATAGATCGTGCCCTTCGACACGCCGGCCTCGCGGGTGATGTCGTTCATCGAGGCGGCCTCGAAGCCCTTGTCGATGAAGACGCGGCGGGCGCCGTCGATGATCTGGCTGCGCTTGGCCGGGTCCTGTCCGGCCGCGGGGCGGCCGCGGCGCAGGCTCTCCAGCAAGTCGTTGCATTTGTCGGTTTCAGTGTCAGGCGTCGTCTCGGCCATGAAAGTCACACCTCGAAAATAATTCGAACCAACCGGTTCGATTGCTCTTGATATGGGCTTCTTTCCGCGCTATGTCAACGCCCGGATCGAACCGAACGGTTCAGTATTATAATTTTAGAGAGATGTCATGTCCTCGAACGCGCCAACCACCGCAGAAGTCCGCCCCTTCCCCAACGCCAAGGTCGCACCGGCGACGGAAGCGCCGGAGATTCCCGTGCAGCCGGTCGTCGCGCCGCCGCCCGCGGCTGAGGCGCCGGCAAAGAAGAAGCGTTCCGTTCGCTCCTTCCTGTTGCCGATCATCGGCCTTGCCTTGCTCGGCGGCGCTGCCTGGTATGGTTATGACTACTGGACCACTGGCCGCTTCATGATCTCGACCGACGACGCCTATGTCCAGGCCGACATGGCGTTCGTCTCGCCAAAAATTTCCGGCTATGTCGACCAGGTGCTGGTCAGCGAGAACCAGCAGGTCAAGGCGGGCGATCCGCTGCTGACCATCGATTCCGGCGACTACAAGATCGCCGTCGCCCAGGCCGAGGCGCAGATCGCTACGCTGGCGAAGACGCTCGACCGCATCGACGCGCAGACCAAGGCGGCGGAGGCTTCGCTGAAGCAGGCGCAGGCCCTGAAGGTCGCCGACCAGGCAGCGGCCGACAATGCCGCCCGCGCCCAGCAGCGCGCGGCACAGCTGGTAAAGACGCATGTCGGCACGCAGGCGCAGCTCGACGACGCCCAGACGGCGCTCGACCAGGCCAATGCCGCGCTCGTCGGAGCCGACGCCCAGATCGCCGCCGCGCAGGCCAATATCGGCGTGCTCGAGGCCCAGCGCGCCGAATCCGCCAGCACGCTGGCTTCTTTGCAGCTCAACCGCGACAAGGCTGCCCGCGACCTCGCCTTCACGGTGCTCAAGGCGCCCTACGATGGTGTCGTCGGCAACCGTTCGGTCGAGCAGGGCGACCTCGTCAGCCCCGGCCAGAAGCTCGCCGTCGTCGTGCCGATGGACAAGCTCTACATCGTCGCCAACTTCAAGGAGACGCAGCTTGCCCGGCTGGTTCCTGGCGAAAAGGTCGACATCTCGGTCGATGCCATCGACGGCAAGCCCATCCAGGGAACCGTTTCCTCGCTGGCGCCGGCCTCGGGCGCGGTGTTCTCGCTGCTGCCGCCCGAAAACGCCACCGGCAACTTCACCAAGGTGGTGCAGCGCGTCCCGGTCCGCATCGACGTTCCGGCCGATGCGCTGAAGACCGGCAAGCTGCGCGCGGGTCTCAGCGTCGTCGTCGCCGTCGACAGCCGCACCGCGCCTGCCGCCACGAGCAACTAAGCGTTTCAAGGGGGGCGGCGCGGTGGCTGATTGAGCACCGTGCCGCCCAGCCTGCCTCAGGGAGGCCGATGAAATGGCAACCGCCACCATAACAGCAGGATCGCCGCCCAAGGCGCCGGCGATGCCGGCCGCGCCGGACACGATCTCGACCCGGCGCGTCATCGCCTTCCTGGCGATGGTTTTCGGCATGTTCATGGCCATCCTGGACATCCAGATTGTCTCAGCCTCGCTGGCCGAGATCCAGGCCGGCCTCAGCGCCAGCTCGGATGAAATTCCCTGGGTGCAGACGGCCTATCTGATCGCCGAGGTGGTGATGATCCCGCTGTCGGGCTTCCTCAGCCGGATGCTCTCCACGCGCGTGTTGTTCACCATCGCCGCCGCCGGCTTCACCGCCGCGTCCGCTTTGGCCGCGACGGCGACCAACATCGACCAGATGATCGTCTACCGCGCCGTCCAGGGTTTCATCGGTGGCGGCATGATCCCCAGCGTCTTCGCCGCCGCCTTCACCATTTTTCCGCCTTCGAAGCGCGCCGTCGTCTCGCCGATGATCGGCCTTGTCGCGACCCTGGCGCCGACCATCGGCCCGACGGTCGGCGGCTACATCAGCCACGCCTTTTCATGGCACTGGCTGTTCCTGATCAATGTCGTGCCCGGTATCCTGGTGGCGACCGCCGCCTGGTCGCTGATCGACTTCGACAAGCCCAATCTCAAGCTGTTCAACAAGTTCGACTGGTGGGGCCTTGCCGGCATGGCTGCCTTCCTGGGCTGCATGGAGTATGTGCTCGAGGAAGGCCCGAACAATGACTGGCTGCAGGATCAGGCCGTGTTCATCTGCGCCGTCGTCATGACCGTCGGTGCGGTGCTGTTCTTCTGGCGTGTCTTCACCGCCGAGGAGCCGATCGTCGACCTCAGGGCCTTCAGCAACATCAACTTCGCCTTCGGGTCGTTGTTTTCCTTTGTCATCGGCATCGGCCTCTACGGCCTCACCTATCTCTATCCGGTGTTCCTCGGGCGCATCCGCGGCTACGATTCCATGATGATCGGCGAGGCGCTGTTCGTCAGCGGCCTGGCCATGTTCCTCACCGCGCCGATCTCGGGCATCCTGTCGAGCAAGATGGACCTGCGGCTGATGATGATGATCGGCCTGTTCGGCTTCGCCACCGGAACCTGGTGGATGACGCATCTGACCGCCGACTGGGATTTCTACGAGTTGCTGATCCCGCAGATCCTGCGCGGCTGTTCGATGATGCTGTGCATGGTGCCGATCAACAACATCGCGCTCGGCACGCTGCCGCCCGACCGGTTGAAGAATGCGTCGGGCCTGTTCAACCTCACCCGCAACCTCGGCGGTGCCGTTGGCCTGGCGCTCATCAACACGGTGCTGATCGACCGCAATGCCTTCCACTACGCCCGGCTCGCCGAGCACGTGCAGTGGGGCAGCGCCGCCGCGCAGACCAAGCTCCAGAACATGACGTTGAACTTCGAGCAGACCACCGGTCTCGATGCCACGAGCGCCGCCATCTCCAAGCTGTCGGGCATGGTCCAGCAGCAGGCGGCGCTGCTGTCCTTCATGGACGTGTTCTACCTGTTGACCGTGCTGTTCGGCACGCTGGGATTCTTCACCATGCTGATCAAGAAGCCGGGAGCGCCAGCCGGTGGCGGAGGCGGCGGCCACTGATCCGAAGGATACGTGGGCAGCGGTTTCGGGAAGCTCCTCCAGTCCACGCCCGAAAAAGGCTGACCGCGCAAAAAACTCCGGGCCGCAAGGCCCGGAGTTTTTCATTGGGATTAAGGCTGTCAGGCCGTAGCGGGCTTGAAGGTCAGTGCCACGCCGTTGATGCAGTGGCGCAGCCCGGTAGGCGCCGGACCATCGTCGAAGACGTGGCCGAGATGGCCACCGCAGCGACGGCAATGCACTTCGGTGCGGGTCATTCCCAGCGAGCGGTCCTCGGTCTTGCCGATGCCGTTGGCGATCTCCTGCCAGAAACTCGGCCAGCCGGTGCCGGAATCGAACTTCGTCTCCGAGGGATAGACCGGCAGATCGCATCCGGCGCAGGCGAATATGCCCTTGCGGTGTTCGTTAAGCAGCGGGCTCGTGCCGGGATATTCCGTGCCCTCCTTGCGCAGCACGTCGAAGGCGGCCGGCGACAGAATGGCCTTCCACTCGTCGTCGGTCTTGGTGATCTCGAATTTTTCGGCGGCCTGCGCCGGCTGCGGGCCGCCCATGCGCATTATCATTGCGGCGGCCCCGACAACGCCGATCGCGGCGGCCCCGCTCAAAAGCAAGTCACGACGGTTCATAACCGGTTCCTCCTGTCGTCTCTTTTGCCAAACCAGACCGCCACCCGAAAATCAAAAGCCGGTGACGGTGGCCCTGAAACGATGCTCCGCGCCGTCCCCCATGGACGGCGCGGAGCATGCGTGTCGATTGCAAGTTCACGGGGAGCGGGACCAGGCAACCGACAGAGCTCTTGCTGCAGGTTCGGATGCGGCAAGCGCTTTGTTACGCCTTCAGCCTTATCACATCTTCGGGAGCAGGACCTTGTCGATGACGTGGATGACGCCGTTGGACTGCTCGACATCGGCGATCGTCACATTGGCGACATTGCCGTTCTCGTCGGTGACCGTGACCTTGCCGCCATCGGCCTTCAGCGACAGCTCGCAGCCGCCGACCGTCTTGACCTTGTGCGTGCCGCCGTCGGCCTTGGCCATCGCGGCGACATCGGCGGCCATCGCCTTGGCGCCGATGACATGGCAGGTCAGGATCTTGACCAGCTTGTCCTTGTTCTCGGGCTTGAGCAGCGTGTCGACCGTTCCGGCCGGCAGTGCGGCAAAGGCCTCGTTGGTCGGCGCGAAGACGGTGAACGGACCAGGACCCTGCAAGGTCTCGACCAGGCCTGCCGCCTTGACCGCGGCCACCAGCGTCGTGTGGTCCTTCGAGTTGACGGCATTCTCGACGATGTTCTTGTTGGCATACATGGCGGCACCGCCGACCATCGGGTTTTCGGCATAGGCAGCCGTGGCAAGCGCGGAGACAGCGATCGTACCGGCGAGCAAAAGGGTGGCGAACTTGCGCATAATGTCAGACTCCTCGGGTTTTTCTCTTCCCATCTTCGGGGACGGACAAGATACGGAACACGAATGCGTGAGTTTCAGAACATATCGCCGATTTGTATTTTATTTATCCACTAAGGCGATTTCGTTTGTCGTGATACGGTTTGCCGGCGTATGTTTCATACGAGCATATGCACTCGCAGATATACTTTATCTGTTCTGTGGGTAATTTAGCGTGTGGCGGGGCGCTCAGATGCTCTTCAGATCGCCGGCGGCGACAACCGGTCCGGTGGGCTGGCCTGTCGGCGAGCCGCCGGCCGGCTCGAGACTGACGGCCAGGACGGCGCCCTGGGCCAGTTTCTGCTGCGCCGCCGGCGAGACGACGATCCGCGCGGTCGATCCTGCCGGGATGACGCCCATCGAGACCGGCGCGTTCTTGCCTTCGATCATCCAGAGCTCGAAGTCCTTGCCGGATGCGCGCTCGCCCGAAACATGCGACAGGGCAACCTCGTGATGCGCGGCATCGTAGACGGCGAGATATTTGACATCGCTGCCATCGGCCGCCAGCGAAGCGACAAGGCGCGTCTGCGGCAGCACGGCCGGCGGGTTGAGGTAGGGCACGGCAATGTAGATCGCGAGGGCCGCGACGGCTGCAGCCGCGAGACCGCGCCAGAAGGCGAGACTGGACCACAGGCCGGCGCGCTGCCCGGCGGGAGCGGCCGTGGTGGATGAAAACAACCGGCGGTCGATCGCGGGCTTTACCGTGGCCGGCGGCTCGATTTCCGGATAGCCTGCGGCCAGCGGCGAGAGGTGAACCTCCCAGCCATCGACAAGCCGCGCGAAACCGGTCTCGGTGTCGATGCGCCTGGATGCGATCTGCCGTTCGTCCGTCGGCAGCACGCCCAGAACGTATTCGGCGGCGAACAGGTCGTCGCCTCCACGTTCCGGTCCGTTTTCCTCTGCCAGCGTCATCTTTCCAGACATTCTCTGAGTTTCATGAGGCTGCGGCGCAGCCACGTACGCATCGTGTTCAACGGCACGCCGTGGCGTTCCGCCAGTTCGGCATAACTTTCGCCCTTGAGATAAGCGCCCCGGACGGCCGCCGCCCGGTCCTTTTCCAGTTCGTCGAGGCAATGGTGGATGCGTTCGGACTCATCGCCCGCCACCACCATCGCTTCAGGTCCCGGCGCCGGATCGGCCACGTCGAGCGCGGCATCGATGTCGGCGGCCGGCTTGCGCCGCGCCCTGATGCGATCGATCGCGTGATTGCGCGCGATCGCCACCAGCCAGGAGATCGGACTGAGATCGGAAACAGCAAAACGGTCCGCCTTCGTCCATATCTTGACGAAGACTTCCTGCAAGGCTTCTTCCGCATCTCCCCGGTCGTTCAATACACGAAGGCAGACGCCGAAAAGTTTCGCGCTGGTCTGCCTGTACAGCAGATCGAACGCGGCCCGATCCTTCATCGAAGTCCGGACGATCAGCTTGGTGATGTCCTGCGGCGTCATGCAGGCAAATTAGGGTATTGCAATGTATTTGCAACGGCGGAAATCGCCTTGTGCACGCCTAAGCTTGGAAGCGTCCGTGGTCGCTCGCCATTTGCCAAGAGGATGGCCGCTGGCTAGCTTCGCCGATACCAACGGAGAGCGCTGATGTCGGTCGAACGGATCCTCTGGGAACAGGACGCAACCGGCCTCGCCGATCTGGTGCGCAAGGGTGAGTTGTCCCCCGTCGAACTGACCGACGCGGCGATCGCTCGCGCCGAGGCCACGAGGCCTGAGATCAATGCCACGGCCGAGCCGCTCTACGAGGCGGCACGGGCTCGGGCAAGGACGATGGACCGCTCGCTGCCGCTGGCCGGCGTTCCTTTCGCCGTCAAGGACCTCGGCATCGCCATCAAGGGCGTGCCCGTGCATGGCGGCAGCCGCATTCCCGCCTGGGTGCCGGATGTCAGTTCGGTGCTGGCCGAACGCTACTTGGCGGCCGGGCTGATCCCCATCGCAACCTCCACATCGCCCGAGCATGGGCTGCGGCTGATGACCGAATCGAAGGCCTTCGGCGTCACCCGCAATCCCTGGAACACCGGCCATACCACCGGCGGCTCATCCGGCGGCGCGGCCGCCCTTGTCGCCGCCGGCGTCGTGCCGGTGGCGCACGCCTCCGATGGCGGCGGTTCCATCCGCGTTCCGTCCGCCTGCAGCGGGCTTGTCGGCCTGAAGACCTCGCGCGGCCGCGTTCCGCTGTCGCCCCTGGTCAGCGAAGGCTGGTATGGCATGGTGGTCGATCACGCCGTCACCCGCTCGGTGCGTGATTGCGCGCTGCTGCTCGATCTGACCCACGGTCCCGATGCGTTGGCTCCTTACGCCGCGCCCGCGCCGAAAGGCTCATTTGCCGCCGCCGCGGCGCGCGATCCCGGCAGGCTCAGGCTCGCCGTCTACAGCAAATCGCCGCTTGGCCTGCCGGTCTCGGCCGAGACGCTCGCCGCGCTCGACACGGCTGTGGCGCTCGCCCGCGAGGGTGGCCATACGGTCGAGGAGATCGACCTGCCTTTCATCGGGCGCGACTTCTTCGCCGATTTCTGCAGGACGATTGCTTCGGCGGTCGCTGGCACGCTGCGGGCGGAAGCGTTGCGTGTTGGCCGTTCCGTTGCCGGCGACATCGAACGCGCCACGCGGGTGCTGGGCCGGTTGGGCGAAATGGTCTCGGCCGGCGACACCTATGCCGGCCTGCAGCGAATGCACGCCGCTTCGCGGCGGATGATCGCGGAAACCGCGCAATACGATGCCGTGCTGATGCCTGTTATCGCACACCCGCCGCTCGCCTGCGGCGCAATGGATCCGAAGGGCGCCGACGAGCTGATCGAGAATCTGCTCGACAAGCTTCATCTGACGCCCTTGCTGAAAGTGAAATCCTTGTTCGGCCAGCTGATGGACAAAAGCCTCTGGTTCACTCCTTGGCCCGCGATCCACAATGTCAGCGGCCAGCCGTCTATCGCGCTGCCGGTCCACGTCACCGATGCCGGCCTGCCGCTCGGCGTCCAGGCCGCCGGCCGCCCGGGCGACGAGGAGACGCTTTTGTCTTTCGCCGCGCAGATGGAAAAGCTTTCGGGATGGCTCGGCCGCAGGGCGCCCTTCATGGTTCCTTTGCGATGACGAGGCCGTGAGCGGTTCGAATATGACAGCAATGCCATTTGCGGCCCGCGCCAATTCCCGCTAAGACGCCGCCGTCTTTACCTGATGCATGTCGCCCCAAAGTGCCCAGCGGTTTGGGGCAACGACATGCATAAACCAAAAGCCAGGGAACCGCCCCGATGACGGAGATAACCGCCACCGCCGAAATGCAGGCCGCCCTGCTGTCACGGGCGCTGCCTTACATGCAGCGCTACGAGCACAAGACCGTCGTGGTGAAATATGGCGGCCACGCCATGGGCGACATCGAGCTGGGCAAGGCCTTCGCCCGCGACATCGCGCTTCTGAAACAGTCCGGCGTCAACCCGATCGTCGTCCATGGCGGCGGGCCGCAGATCGGCGCCATGCTGGCCAAGATGGGCATCGAATCCAAGTTCGAGGGCGGCCTGCGTGTCACCGACCAGAAGACGGTCGAGATCGTCGAGATGGTTCTCGCCGGTTCGATCAACAAGGAGATCGTGGCGCTGATCAACGCCGAGGGCGAATGGGCGATCGGGCTGTGCGGCAAGGACGGCAACATGGTCTTCGCGGAAAAGGCCCGCAAGACCATGATCGATCCCGACTCCAACATCGAGCGCGTGCTCGATCTCGGTTTCGTCGGCGAGCCGGTCGAGGTCGACCGCACGCTGCTCGATCTGCTCGCGCGCTCCGAAATGATACCGGTGCTGGCGCCAGTGGCGCCCGGCCGAGACGGCCACACCTACAACATCAACGCCGACACGTTTGCGGGTGCCATTGCTGGCGCTTGCAAGGCCTCGCGCCTTTTGTTCCTGACCGACGTGCCCGGCGTGCTCGACAAGAACAAGAAGCTGATCGACGAGCTGACCGTCGCCGAGGCCAGGGCGCTGATCAAGGACGGCACCGTCTCGGGCGGCATGATCCCCAAGGTCGAGACCTGCATCGAGGCGATCGAGCGCGGCGTCGAGGGTGTCGTCATCCTCAACGGCAAGACGCCGCATTCGGTGCTGCTCGAACTGTTCACCGAACACGGCGCCGGCACGCTGATCGTCCCCTGAGCGGCGATCAGCCGGCTAATCTTTTCTGGCCGGATACGTCCCGGACTGTCGGAGCCGGTGAGAGTGGCTTGCGCGCCGGGCGCTGGAAAACCATGGACTCCTCCTCGGTGTCCTGCGGCGCGCCCCAGAATTCGGCGAGCGTCGGCCCATCCTTCACCCTGACGTCGCGGGCCAGGAAGCCCCAGACCTCCCGGAACCAGACCCTTCGTCCCATCTTCGTGTACCAGCGCATGGAGTGCCGCTGTTCGGGGTCGGGGTGGAACAGGATGCGCGCCAGCGCCCTGGGCCGCGACTGCACCGCAAGCTCGATGAGCTTGACCGCGAAGAACAGCATCCAGGGCTTCAGCCTGGTCATGTGCAGCACCTGGTGCTTGTAGTCCCAGAGCCGGGCGTCCTTCTGGATCACCTTGCGCTCCCCAGCGATCCGGAAGAACGGCGTCCAGCGATGCGGCGTTACATAGAGCGCCTGGATCTGGTCGGGATCATAGGCGAGGAGCTGGCGAAAGCCGCGCCACAGATCGCGAAACCCTTCATCCTCGAAGCCGGCCACCCAGGTCGCCATGGACAGGATACCGTGCTTGCGCAGCAGCCTTATCGCCTCGCGGTCGGACGAGGTGCTGCCGCCCTTGCGGATCAATTGAAGCGTCTGCTCGTCGGTGTTCTCCATGCCGAGCAGCCAGCGGATGACGCCCGCCTTTCTGTAGAGGTGGAGGATGTCGGCATCGCGCACGATGTCGTCGGCCCGTGTCGAGCCGACGATCAGCACCGGCACGTCCTCGGCGATCAGGGCATCGAGAAAGGCGCGCCAGGCCTTCTTCGACACCGTCGGGTTCTCGTCGGCGAGGTTGATCAGTTCGACACCGTGCTCGCGGTGCAGCCAGGCGATCTCCCCGGCGAATTTCACGGGATCGCGATGCCGCCAGCGCGTCCAGAAACCGCGCTGGCCGCAATAGTTGCACAGATGCGGACAGCCGCGCGAAAACTGCATGACCACGGCGCGCTTGCCGCCCCAGTAACTGTATCTCCTGGGATCGATCAACTCCCAGCCGACGCGATAGGCGTCCAGTTCGGCGATGGTCATGGCCGGCTGTGTCGCGACGGGACAGCCGAGATCGTCGCGAAAGGCGATGCCGGTCACGCTCGCCGGCGGCTGTCGCATCTCCAGCGCCTCGACCAGAGCGACGACGGTCGCCTCGCCCTCGCCGCGCACGATGAAGTCGAAGACATCGGTTCCGGCCAGGATGTCTCGCCAGTGGTAGGTCGGGAAGACGCCGCCATAGATGATGATCGTCGCCGGTTCGCGCGCCTTGATCATCGCCGCGATCAGCAGGGCGGTGGGATGCGCCGAGGTCGATCCGGAATGGCCGATCAGCACGAAATCCGGGCAGCCCTCCAGCGCTTGCGCGACCGCCATATCGAGCGGCATCGGCCCGAACTCGGCGTCCACGAGCCGCACGTCATGGCCGGCATCGATCAGCGGGCCGCCGATCGATAACAGCCCGAGCGGCGGCAGGTGATCGTCGGGCACACGGCTGCCGATGGCGGTATGCGGCGGGTTGATCAGCACGATTTTCATGGCGAACCTCCTCGAGGGTTGGTCCGCGCATGCTGGCCGGCGATAACGCCGGTCGATTGGCCTGTTTCAGCAGTTCGCGTGCAGCTTTTCCGCAGGAACGGCCGGTACGCTCACCGCCTGAGATGCGCCAGCGGCACGTGGCCAGGTCCCTTGATGTTCTGCAGCACGAGCTGTGTGTGGACGTCGCGCACGCCGTCGAGCCGCATCAGCCTGTGCATGACGAAGGCGTTGAGCTCGTCGACCGACGGCACCATGACATGCAGCAGGAAGTCGTGGTCGCCGGTCATCGTCCAGCATGACGACACCTCGTCCATGCGCTGCACCGCCGCAATGAAGCTTTCGGGCGAGCCGTCGCTGTGGCTGACGAGGCGAACCTGTATGAACACCTCGACCATCAAGCCGACGGCACGGCGGCTGATGACGGCGGCGAACCCCTTGATGATGCCGGCATCCTGCAACGCCTCGAAGCGCCGCGCGCAGGGCGTGGTCGACAGGCCGATCTCCTGCGCCAGTTCGGAGACGGGCTTGCGTCCATCGCGTTGCAGCACATCGAGCATCTTGATCTCGAAATCGTCGAATTGAGGCATTTTCACTCCTCGGATGAGAGTTGTGAGTGAATGTTATCTCGAATCTTGCAGGCGGGCCATCATCAAAACCAAATCGCCTCGGCAAATCCGGTTACGCTCCGCGCACGTCAGCCCTGATGATTTGCGAGGAGAAGAACCATGACGACGATGAGCGTTGCCGAATATGCCCGCGACTGCGCGGCGCAAGGGCTGCGCGGCGACTATTCGGTCTGCCGTGCCGATTTCACCGTGGCGCAGGGCTACGACTATAGCGCCGAGGAACAGGCGGTGTGGCGCACTTTGTGCGACCGCCAGACCAAGCTGACGCGCAAGCTCGCCCACCACTCCTATCTCGACGGTGTCGAAAAACTCGGCCTGCTCGACCGCATTCCCGATTTCGAGGACGTCAGCGCCAGGCTGCGCAAGCTGACCGGCTGGGAGATCGTTGCCGTGCCGGGGCTCATTCCGGCCGCCCCGTTCTTCGACCATCTCGCCAACCGCCGCTTCCCGGTCACCAACTGGCTGCGCACGAAGCAGGAGCTCGACTATATCGTCGAGCCGGACATGTTCCACGATTTCTTCGGCCATGTGCCGGTGCTGTCGCAGCCGGTCTTCGCCGACTTCATGCAGATGTACGGCAAGAAGGCCGGAGACATCATCGCCCTCGGCGGCGACGAGATGATCACCCGGCTTTATTGGTACACCGCCGAATACGGTCTCATGCAGGAGGCAGGCCAGCCGCTGAAGGCCTTCGGCGCCGGGCTGATGTCGTCCTTCACCGAACTGCAGTTCGCGGTGGAGAGCAAGGACGCGCATCATGTGCCCTTCGATCTGGAAACGGTGATGCGCACTGGCTACGAGATCGACAAGTTCCAGCGCGCCTATTTCGTGCTGCCGTCTTTCGATGCTTTGCGCGATGCCTTCCAGAGCGCGGATTTCGCGGCGATCGTCGCCCGCCGCAAAGGCCAGCCGGCTCTCGATCCGGCCACGGTCTGATGGATGTCGCCCTGAAGTGATCTCGGCTTTGGGAAAGCGGCATTTATAAGAACAAGACCTGGGGCGCGTCGCATCAGGCCTCTCCAATGCGACGCGCTTTTGGTTTGACGCGACCGGCTATTGCATGGCGGCGGGGTTCATCCACAGGAGCTCCCAGACGTTGCCGTCCGGGTCTTCGATATGGCGGTTGAACATGAAGCCGAGATCCTGCGCCGGATTGGGATCGGCGCGGCCGCCTGCCGCCACGCCCTTCTCGATTATGGCATTGACCTCGTCCTTGCTGTCCGTGGTGAGGGCGATCAGCATCTGGCTGTCACGCCTGGGGTCGCCGATCTGCCGCGCCGTGAACTGGCTGTAGTGCTGGTGCGTCAGCAACATGACCCCGATGGCGTCGGAGAACATGATCGAACTCGCCTGGTCGTTCGAGAACTGCGGATTCAGTGTGCCCCCGATCGCGAGATAGAAAGTGGTCGCTGCCTGCAGATCGCGCACCGGTAGATTGATGAAGATCATTTTGCTCATCGGTTTAAGCCCTGCTTTTGTTGACGGGTACTAGCCAGTCTAGTACTGTCAGGGTGACTATCATACGGGAACGGTACCGTCTAGTACTGGTTAGGGGCGCCCATGGAAATCGACGGTGAGACCAGATCGGCACGCAAGGATCGTGAAATCATCCAGGCGGCCACGGCGGCGTTTATCGGCAAGGGCTATGATGGAACCAGCATGGAAGAAATCGCCACCAGGGCGGGCGCTTCCAAGCAGACCGTCTACAAGCATTTCAAGGACAAGGAGACGCTGTTTGGCGAAGTTGTTCTGTCAACCGCGACCCAGGTCAACGATATCATCGAGTCCGTGACGACGCTGCTTTCCGAAGCGAAGTTCATGGAAGGTGGCCTGCAACAGCTTGCCCGGCGTTTGATAGCTGTTCTCATGGATGAAGAGCTGTTGAAGCTGCGGCGCCTGATTATCGCCAACGCGGATCGAATGCCGCAGCTTGGCCGCAGCTGGTACGAAAAAGGCTTTGAGCGCATGCTTGCCTCGATGGCGTCCTGCTTTCAAAAGCTCACCGATCGAGGCCTGATGCAAGCCAGTGACCCACACTTGGCGGCCAGCCATCTTTTTGGAATGCTTCTTTGGATTCCCATGAACGAAGCTATGTTCACGGGAAGCAACCCGCGCTCCAGGGCCGAACTTGAACGGCACGCGGATGCCTCGGTGGAGGCGTTTCTTGTCGCCTATGGGGTCCGGCAGAAATAGTCACGCTCCCTGCCGGCCCTCGCGGCAAAGCCGCGAGCGCATGGCACCGGCCTATCGCCCTGATGTGTCCGACCCCTCGGCCTTCAGCCGCTCAAGCTGGGCGCGCTGCAGATCGAGCGCGGCTTTGACGAAGCGTGATATGGTGGCGAGCTCGGTGTCGCTGAAGGTCGCGATCACCTTTTCTCCTTCCTGCGCTATGGCGCCGTAGTAGCGCGCCGACAGCTCCCGCGTCGCCTCGGTCGCCTCGATCACCACCTTGCGCCTGTCCTCCAGGCTGCGCGTGCGCGTCAGCAGGCCCCGCGCCTCCAGCCGGTCGATCAGCGCCGTCACCGCGGCCGGCGTCAGGCCTGTCGCGGTGGCGATCGCGCCGGCCGATTGCGGGCCGCCATAGAGCAGTCCGATGCAATGGCGCTCCGCCATGTTCAGCCCGAGCCTTGCCCCCACCGCCTCGTCATAGGCCTGCGTCGCGTCCTGCCATTGCATGACGGCCAGACCGATGGCGGTCGTCATTTCGTCGCGATATCCGCTTGACGAATTTATTTCGATCATCTAACTATCAATCCGTCTAACATTTAGACTATCTGAACAATATGCGGCGCTGGCGTCGACAAGGCAAGAGCGTGCCGCCGACAAGGACGTGAAAAATGAGCCTCACTCAACAGCGTGTCCCGCTTTCGCACGAGGAAGAATTCAAATACGCCAAGCTGGCGATGGAGTGGTATGGCTGGGGTTCCCCCATCGGCCTCGGCATCCTGCTGGTGGCGCTCGCCGCGGCGGCCGTGCTGGTGCGCATCGCCATCTACGGCTTCTGACGATGGCCACCGCCGCCACCGGGGCATTGCCGGTCGCCATCATCGGCGCCGGCGTAGCAGGGCTCGCCCTTGCCGTCATGCTGCGCCGGCAGGGTCTCGGCGTCAGCCTGTTCGAGGCAAGGCCGCGAGAGGCGCTGAGCGAAGGCGCATTCCTCACCTTGGCGCCCAACGGCATCAATGCCTTGCGGGCGCTCGGCCTTGCCGACCGCATCGGCGCGCTTGGCATCCGCACGCTCGGCTTCGAGATCATGAATGCCGCCGGCCGCCGTCTCGTCCATCTCGATGAGCGGCGGTCGATGCGAGAAGCCGGCGCCGAGAGCGTCACGCTCAAGCGCTCCGACCTGCTCAACGCGCTGCTTGACGAAGCCCTGGCGCTTGGTGCCGACATCCGCTTTGGCCACGCGCTCACCGGGATAGACAACCAGGCCGAAAGCGTGCGCCTGGCCTTCGGCAACGGCGCCACGGTCGATGCGGCCTGGCTCGCCGGCTGCGATGGTGTCTGGTCGCGCGTTCGCCGGCTCTGTTTCCCGGCCTCTCCCGATCCCGTCTATACCGGCTTGACCGGCGTTGGCGGTGTCGTCGACCTGCCCTTTGTCGAGCCGACCAATGGCCTGATGCACATGGTGTTCGGCGACCAGGCTTTCTTCGGCTACATCAAATCGGATAACGGGCCGGTGTTCTGGTTCGATTCCTTTCCGCTCGACGAGGCAGCGGCAATGGCAAAGCCCGATCCCGTCCAGCTCGCCATGACCGTTCGCCGCCTGCACGCCGGCGATCCCCCGGCGGTTCGCCGGATCGTCGAGACCTTCACCCACATTCCGCGCGGCTATCCCGTCTTCGACATGCGGCATCTGCCGCAATGGCACAGCGGCCGGGTGGTCCTGCTGGGCGATGCCGCGCATGCCGTCTCGCCGCATGCCGGCCAAGGGGCGTCGATGGCCATCGAGGACGCCGTGGTGCTGGCCGCGTGTCTCGACGCGACACCGTTGCCGGCGCAGGCTTTCGCCGCGTTTCAGGCTCTGCGCCAGGATCGTGTCGAGCACATCGTCAGAATCTCCAGGCGCATCGGCGCGCAGAAGCAGACAAAAGGCCGCGTCACCCTGTTCCTGCGCGACCTGGTGCTGCCGTTCTTCATCCGCCTGGGTTCACGCACCACGCGCGCCGTGACGCGTTACCGGGCTGACCTGGCACCGCTCGAAAAGCCATCGATCTGACCGGGGCCGCGCCACAGGCGGGCGCGGCCCGTCATGTCGTCAGACCGAGACCACCTTGCTCAGATGGTCCCCGAGCCGGCAGGCCAGCGCGGTGATCGTCGTCGTCGGATTGGCCTGGCCCGAGGTACAGAACACCGAGGAGCCGCCGACATAGAGATTGTCCATGCCGTGCACCTTGCAGTTGGCGTCCACCACGCTCCTGGTCACGTCGGTGCCCATGCGCGTGCCGCCCATATGGTGGTGGCCGGCGGTTTCCTCGTTGGTCGGATAGTCCTCGCCATTGGCAATCCAGTCCATGAGGCGGACACGGCCGAGATCCTTCTCGATCAGCGTGGTGCCGAACAGCTTGAGGCCTTCGACCAGCGTGCGCCGCTCCAGGTCCGATTTCTTCCAGTGCAGCTCGATGCGCGGCACGCCGGCATGGTCGACATCGGTCTTCGACAGCTCGATCTGGTTGGAGGCCAGCGGCGCCTGCTCCCAGGCGACATAGAGCTGCGCGGCGCAACGCAGGTTCTGGCTGAGCTGGTAAGCGGCCCATTCGGCCATGTCGGGCGCCGTGCAGGCGAGATCGGCGATGACACGCTTGACGCCGGCATAGGGCGTCTCGATGAGCCGGATGCCGAAATTCATGATCTGCAGGCGCTCCATGGCCGCCAGCGTCGGCGAGAAGAAGGCCTCGTTCACGGCATCGACCTCGAACTCGCTGTAGTTGGCGAGGATGGCATTGCCGCCTTCGAAGGTCGGATGCTCCATCCAATAGCGGCCAAGGGCTGCCGCGTTCGGCACCACGCCGCCATTGGAGCGCTGGTTCGACCACAAAAGCAGCCGCGAATTCTCCAGACCGCCGGTGCAGACGATGAAATAGTCGGCGCTGAATGTGCCGGCGTCCTGGCCGTTCGACCACAGCCGGGCGCCCGTTACCCGTTTGCCGTCGCCGGCGAGTTCGGTGGCGTAGGTGTTGAGGACGACGGCGATGTTTCTGCTCTTGTCGAGCTCGTCGGCATATTTCTCGCCGAAGCGCACCGCCGGGCTCTTGATCAGCTGCACCCAGCGTATGTCGTCCGAGACCGGCACGTCAGGCCGGAAATCGGGAAGTTCGAGGATGTCGTGCACCTCGGGCAGATACGGCTCGATGTCGGCGCGGCGGATCGGCCAGCCGGTATCGGGCGCCCAGGCCTTCGGTTCGAAATCCTGCTTGTCGAGCACGCGGCACCAGCCTGCCCAATGGTTGGAACTGCCGCCCAAATAGCGCAGCCGGGTGATGTCCAGGTCGAAATAGAAATCGCCGACCGTGGTGCCCCGGTAGAAATCCTGCGACTCGTCGCTGAACTCCCTGGAGCCCGCCTCCAGCACCACGACCGGTATGCCGGCCGCACCGAGCTTGCGGGCAATGGTGGTGCCGGCGGGGCCGGAACCGAGGATGCAGACCTTGGGCCTGAAGCCGGCGGCGCGATAAGCCTCGTAGCTGTCGAAGATCATGCCAGGTCGCTCCGCTTCAGGATCCAGCCATTGACCTCGACGATCTCATCGGGGTCGGCGTGGGACCGTCCGGTTTCGCCGGCATTGGCATCGGGCAGCTTACGCAACAGGGACAGGGCAGGCAGTGCGATCATCGCACGCACCAGCGTGCGGCGTGACATTTTCCGGAAGAAACTCATGACTGGTCTCTCGATGGGGGCCTCGACAATTCACGCGCGTTTTCTCTGAACGGGACATGCACCGGTGGAGATGCCGGTTTCGTGCCAGATCTGGCCACAAGGCCCTTTCAAACCCGCCGATGGCGCGCCCGGATGCGAACACGGTTAGAATTCTCTTAACGGCGGCCACAGGGCCGCGTTCTCACGCGGCAGCCGAGATGTCGGTATCGAGGATCGACAGGTTGCGGCCTGCATGCTTGGCTTGGTAGAGGCGCCGGTCGGCGGCGCGCATCAGCTCGGAAACGTTGCTTTCCTCGCCGCAAACGGTGCCGCCGATGCTGACGGTCAGGGGAACGGTCCGCTCGTCGACGGGCCGGAAGCGGATCAGTTCGACCTCGCGGCGGATGCGCTCGGCCACGCGCTTGGCCTCTTGTTCGGTGGCGCCGACCAGGAAGGCGCCGAACTCCTCGCCGCCGATGCGGCCGAGCACGTCGCCATGGCGTATGCCGCGCTCGATGGCGCTGGCGATCAACAGCAGCGCGTCGTCGCCGGTAAGGTGGCCGAAATTGTCGTTGATCGTCTTGAAGTGGTCGGCGTCGATGATCAGCAGGGCGCCGCGGTCGGACTTTCGCCGCGAGCCGTCGAGCGCGGCGAAGAAGCTCTCCCGGTTGAGCATGCCGGTCATGTCGTCGCGGCTCGCCTTTTCCGCAAGGCGGCGGTGCGCGGCGGCGAGCTGCGCGTGCGCCCGGGCGAGCTCGCGATGCGCGTTTTTCAACCTGTCACTTTGCCAGAACGTGCTGATGCAGGCCACCCAGGCGAGCGCCAGCGGACAGAGCGTCGAGGTCAGCCAGATCGTGCGGGTGACGGGAAAGCCCATGGCCGGGACGATGATCAGCGTCAGCAGGAGAGAGGCGGCGACGGATGCGAAAGCGATGGCGGCGGATTTCAGAATTACGACGTTCATCGCTGGCTCCCCACAGGACTGTCTGTGTGCCAGCAAGCCCTGAAGGCGACCTTTCCCGGATGCTTAAAATTTGAATGGCCGGGCCATTTCTGCCACTCAAGGCGCGTGGAAGTTGTGGATAAAGTGCCTTTCAGAATCCCCGTTTCATGCCATAAGGAGCGCATGACCACGCTCCCGGATCCCGCCCGCTTCGCCCATGTCACCGACTGGGTGTTCGACCTCGACAACACGCTCTATCCGCATCATTCGAATCTGTTCTCGCAGATCGACGCCAAGATGACCGCCTACATCGGCGAGTTGCTGACGCTGCCGCGCGACGACGCTCGAAAGCTGCAGAAGGAGCTTTATCTCGAATATGGCACGACGCTGAACGGCCTCATGACGCGCCATGGCATCGACCCCGACGATTTCCTCGAGAGGGTGCACGACATCGACTATTCCTGGCTGGTGCCCGATCCGGTTCTCGGCACCGCCATCCGCCAGCTTCCCGGCCGCAAGTTCATCTTCACCAATGGCGACCGCAGGCATGCCGAGCGCACCGCGCGCCAGCTCGGCATCCTGGATCACTTCGACGACATTTTCGATATCGTCGCGGCGGACCTCAATCCCAAGCCCGCGCGCCAGACCTACGAGAAGTTCGCCGAACTGCATGCCGTCACCGGCCACAATGCGGTGATGTTCGAGGATCTCGCCCGCAACCTCGAGGTGCCGAAGTCGCTGGGCATGACCACGGTTCTTGTCGTGCCGCGGAATTTCGAGCCGACCTTCTCCGAAATATGGGAGCGCGATCCCGCGCAGGAGGATGACGTCGATTACGTCACTGACGATCTGGCGGGATTTCTGACTGGAATAGTGAGTAGGCAGTAGGTATCTGTCGGGGCTGCGCTCTACCCCCTACTGCCTATTCCCTACTCTCCCAATTTGTAAAACCTGCTGATGATCCCCCACGCCTCGTCGGCGGTGTCGACGAAGTCGATGATGTCCTGGTCGCCGGGACTGATCGTGCCTTGCTCGGCGAGGAAATCGAGGTCGATCGCCCGCTTCCAGAAGGACTTGCCGAACAGGATCACCGGCACGCGCTCCATGCGTCCGGTCTGGATCAGCGTCAGCGTCTCGAAGAATTCGTCCATCGTGCCGAAGCCGCCGGGGAATACGGCGACCGCCTTGGCGCGCATGACGAAGTGCATCTTGCGGATGGCGAAATAGTGGAAGTTGAAGCACAGCTCCGGCGTCACATAAGCGTTCGGGGCCTGTTCGTGCGGCAACACGATGTTGAGCCCGATCGACGGCGCCCCGACATCGTCGGCGCCGCGGTTTCCCGCCTCCATCACGCCGGGGCCGCCGCCCGTGACCACGACATACTCGCGGTAGTACGAGGTGGCCGATTGCTGCGAGCAGAGGCGGGCGAATTTGCGCGCCTCTTCGTAATATTTGCTGTTTTCCTCGAGGTTCTTCTTCTGCGTCTCGTTCTTGGCCGCCCAGGCCTCGCCGCCGGGCTCGGGCAGGCGCGCACCGCCAAACAGGATCACCGTCGAGCGTATGCCGCGCTCGGCCAGGATCATCTCCGGTTTCAGGAGTTCGAGCTGCAGCCGCACCGCGCGCAGTTCGCGCCGGGTCATGAAGTCGGGATCGTTCCAGGCCAGCCGGTAGGTTTCGGCGCGCGTCTGCGGCGTGTCCGGCACGCTTTTCGACCGCTCCAGATCCTCGTCCGAATGCGGCAGCGGCGTCCATCCCGCCTTTTCCATGGGAGTCATTGAATCCACCCGTCCATTCCTTCACTTGCGTCGTCCCGTGACGCAGCCACGATTGACCCCCATTGCACCTTAACATAGGGTCCGCGCGACTTTGGAAACAGGTTAAGGCGTTGCCCCTTAACAGCTTGGTAATGGAGCGAAATCATGTCGAAGCCTGATCTGGCGAGCCTCGAGAAGACCATCGACAAGGCCTTCGAGGAGCGCGATACGATTTCGACCGCCACCCGCGGCGAAACGCGCGACGCTATCCAGTCGGCGCTCGACCTGCTCGACCATGGCACGGCCCGCGTCGCCGAACGCCAACCCGATGGCAAGTGGCACGTCAACCAGTGGCTGAAGAAGGCGGTGCTGCTCTCCTTCCGGCTGAACCCGATGGAGATCATCAAGGGCGGCCCCGGCCAGGCGGTATGGTGGGACAAGGTGCCGTCCAAGTTCGACGGCTGGAGCGCCGTCGATTTCGAAAAGGCCGGGTTCCGCGCCGTGCCGTCGTCGATCGTGCGCCGTTCGGCCTATGTCGCCCCGGGCGCCGTGCTGATGCCGTCCTTCGTCAATGTCGGCGCCTATGTCGATTCCGGCACCATGGTCGACACCTGGGCCTCGGTCGGCTCCTGTGCCCAGATCGGCAAGAACGTTCACCTTTCGGGCGGCGTCGGCATCGGCGGCGTGCTGGAGCCGATGCAGGCCGGCCCCACCATCATCGAGGACAATTGCTTCATCGGCGCGCGTTCCGAAGTCGTCGAGGGCTGCATCGTGCGCGAAGGCTCGGTGCTCGGCATGGGCGTCTTCATCGGCCAGTCGACCAAGATCGTCGACCGCGCCACCGGTGAGGTCTTCTACGGCGAGGTGCCGCCCAATTCGGTGGTGGTCGCAGGCTCGATGCCGGGCAAGCCTTTCCCGAACGGTGAGCCCGGCCCTAGCCTCTACTGCGCTGTCATCGTCAAGCGCGTCGATGCCAAGACCCGCTCCAAGACCTCGATCAACGAATTGCTGCGCGATTGATCTTTTCCAAAAGCGGGAGCACCTTCCGCCGGCGCGGCAATCCGTCGCGCTGGTTCAACATGGAGGGGTGACATGGACTGGAAGTATCTGCTCACAAGCTTCGACGGTCGCATCAACAGAGCCAAGTTCTGGGCCGGCATCGGCATTTTCATCGTGATAGGCATCGTCGCCTTCATTCTCGATGCGATCCTCGGCACGCGTTTCACCACGGCCAGCGGCGCCCAGGTCGGCATCATCGGCATCCTTGTCGCACTGGCGTCGATCTATTTCGCGCTTGCCCTCTATGCCAAACGCTGGCACGACCGCAACAAATCGGGCTGGTGGACGCTCATCGGCCTCGTACCCGTCATCGGTGGCATCTGGCTGCTGGTGGAACTCGGCATCCTCCAGGGCACCAGCGGTGCCAATCAATATGGACCGGACCCGCTTGCCTGACAGTTCAAATCTCACATGGCTTTTCTTCAAGACATCGGGCCGCGTCAGCCGCGCGGCCTATTTTCTTGGCGGGCTGCTCGTCGCCATCATTCAGGCCTTTCCGCTCTACCGCTTCACGCTGGTGCCGGAAGGCTCGGCCGAGAGCAACATGTGGTCGTTCATCTTTTTCATCGCCTTTATCGCTTCGCTCTGGTCGAATATCGCGCTCGCGGTGAAGCGGCTGCACGACCTCGACAAGCCGGGCATTGCCGCGCTGATTCTGTTCGTCCCGGTGGTGTCGATCGTCGCTTTTCTTGTCTTGTGCCTGTTTCCGGGGCAGCCTGGACCCAATCGCTATGGCCGGCGCACCAACGAGCCGGCTCAACCCTGAAGCCCTTCACGATGGGCCGGATATCTCGCCATGCGCTACCGCACGCTTGATCCGAAACTGATCGTCGAGACCGCCGAGCGGCTTGAGGGCCGCGTGGCCGACCGATTCCCCGAGGCCGGCCTGCGTGGTGTCGCCGCAGAACTGGTGTCCCTGTCGCGCGATCTGGCGAAGGCGGCAAAGGCGCTGGAGGAACCGATCTGGTGGCTGCGCGGCGTCATCGTCGCGGCCTTCGTCGCCGGCGTGCTGATCTTCCTGTTCGTCGGCACCATCCTGCCGCTCGACCGCATTTCGGGAACCGACGATGCGGTGCAATCGGTGCAGGGTATCGAGGCTTCGATCAACACCGTCATCCTTGCCGTGCTCGGCTTCCTGGCTCTCATCCGCACCGAGGAGCGCATCAAGCGCAAGAAGGTGTTCCGGCAACTGCATGGGCTGCGATCGCTGATCCATGTCATCGACATGCACCAGCTGACCAAGGATCCGGCGACGCTTTCGGCCAATTTCAAGCCGACGGCCCATTCACCCGCCCGTCTCACCAATGCCGCCGATCTCGCGCGCTATCTCGACTATTGCTCGGAAATGCTGTCGATCACCGGCAAGATCGCCGCCCTGTTCGCCCAGTCGGTCAATGACGACGTCGTCATCGACGGCGTCAACGACATCGAGAACCTGAGCTCCAACCTGTCGCGCAAGATCTGGCAGAAGATCACCCTGATCGACGGCCGGACCTAACTAAGCTTCCTTCCGGGTATGCCCGCCGCGCCGACCAGTTCGGGCGCCAGCCGCGGCGAGCCTCGTCCGGCTGCTTCCGCCTCGCCCACCAGCGCGATGATGCGTTCGATCATTGGCGTGGGCGCACCCGCTCCCTGCGCCAGGCGCAAGATGGCGCCCTGCAGGTCGTCGATCTCCGTCGCCCTGCCGCGCTGCAGATCGTCCCACATCGACGAACGGGCCTCGGGGTCGATCGCCAGCATGCGTCGCGCCAGCAATCCGAACAGCCAGTCCGGCAGTTTGAGCACTTTCGGCAACAGGGCCGGCCGCAGGCCGGCGATGCGCGCCGGCTCGATACCTGCCTTCCTCATCGCCAGCAGCGCCTCGTCGATCTGGCGGGCCAGGATCAGCCGCCAGTGGCGGTCGGCGAGTTCCGTCGCCAGCGGCAGGCCCGACAGCGCCACCAGCGCGTTGTTAAGGTTCATCAACAGTTTGCCCCACAGCACGGCTTTCATGTCGCCATGCCTTTCGACGGCCAGCCCCTCGACATTGAGAAAACTCGCGACATCGCCGCTGCCGTCCTCGATCATCACCTTGCCCTCGCTGGCGCGGTGGACGCGCAGCGGCAGGTCGCCGTCCGGGGACTGCACGACGTTGAAGGGCACCATGCCGGCCAGCACCTGCCGCTGGCCAAGCGCGGCGCGCAGCCTGTCGGCATTGTCGACGCCGTTCTGCAGACTGATCACGATAGCGTCGGGGCCGGCATGCGCCTTGATGAGCGCGGCCATCTCCTGCGTCGCGCCGCTCTTGACCGTCACCAGGATCACATCGGCGCCCGGCAGGGCGGCGGCGGGATCAGCGGCAATTTCGAAAGCGTCCGCCTTGACGAGGCGGTCGCGACCGTCGAGGTCGCTGACGCGCAAACCACCTTGCCGCACCGCCGCCTCGATGCGCGGCCGCGCGAGAAGAACCACCTGCCGCCCGGCAAGCGCCAGGCAGCCGCCGACATAGCAGCCGATGCTGCCGGCGCCGGCAATGACGATCCTGTTTTCCCCGTTTCTCATTCTTTGGCTCCGCCAGTTCCGACTATACGACATGAAAACCATAATGTCGGCGTCATCGTCCGCCATGGGACTGGCCCTTATGTCAGGCCGTGACAGGCCTTCAGCTTTCGATTATCGCTTTTGCCATGACGCTGCCGACCGATCCCGCCGAAAACCTCGCCGCCCTTATCCGTTGCGCCTCCGTGACCCCCGCTGAAGGGGGCGCGCTCGGCGCACTGGAAACGATGCTGAAGCCGCTTGGCTTCCTGGTCGACCGGCCGGTTTTTTCCGAGGACGGCACGCCAGACATCGAGAACCTTTATGCGAGGCGTTCCGGCAACGGGCCGCATCTGATGTTCGCCGGTCATACCGACGTGGTGCCTGTGGGCGACGAGGCCGCCTGGACGCATCCGCCTTTCGCCGCCGAGATCGCCCATGGCGAGATGTATGGTCGTGGCGCCGTCGACATGAAGGGCGGCATCGCCTGTTTCATCGCGGCGCTGGCGCGCCATGTCGAGGCAAACGGCGGCCCCAAGGGCTCGGTCTCGCTGCTGATCACCGGCGATGAGGAAGGCCCGGCCATCAACGGCACGGTCAAGCTGCTCGAATGGGCCGCGTCCAGGGGCGAGAAATGGGATGCCGCGATCGTCGGCGAGCCGACCAATCCCGATACGCTCGGCGACATGATCAAGATCGGCCGGCGCGGTTCGCTCTCCGGCTCGGTCACGGTCAATGGCCGCCAGGGCCATGCCGCCTATCCGCACCTTGCCGACAATCCGGTGCGCGGCTTGATGAGCCTTGTCGATGCCTTGCTGCATCCCGTCTTCGACAAGGGCACGAAGGACTTCCAGCCGACCAATCTGGAAGTGACCTCCATCGATGTCGGCAACCCGGCCACCAATGTCATTGCGGCCAGGGCGACCGCCACCTTCAACATCCGCTTCAACGACAGCTGGACGGCCGAGACCGTGCAGGCCGAAATCCACAACCGCCTCGACCAGGCGGCCAGGCGCAGGAAGTACCGGCCGGGCAAGAAGACGCCCGTCGACTATGACCTGGTCTGGCGCGACCGGCCCAGCCATGTCTTCCTGACCCGCGACGACAAGCTGATCGGCACGCTTGCCGGCTCGATCAAGGCCGCCATCGGCAAGGAGCCGGCGCTGTCGACCTCCGGCGGCACGTCGGATGCACGTTTCATCAAGGATTACTGCCCGGTGGTGGAGTTCGGCCTGGTCGGCAAGACCATGCACATGGTCGACGAGCGCGTCGCGCTTGCCGATCTCGAAACGCTGACGCGGATCTACCAGCGCTTCATCGAAGACTGGTTCGGGCAGGGCTGAAGAGAATGCTTTCGGCGGACGATACCCAAGCTTCGCTGAACGGCGCCTGGCGGCTGATGCTCGGCAAGGCCGACGGCCTGCGCCTGCTCGACCTGTCGGCTGACGGTTTCTGGAATTCCTTTTTCGCCATCATCGTCGCCGCCCCGGCGCTGATCGTCGGCTGGGTCGGCATCGCCAACGAGATCGGTGACCCCGACGCGTTCGTGGGCCGCTTCAGCATGCTGTTGCGCCTGGCAGCGGTCGATATCGGCTCCTGGGTGCTGCCGTTGGTAGCGCTCGCTCTGGTCGCGCCGCGCGCGGGCATCGGCGGCCGTTTCGTTCATTATGTCGTCGCCAGCAACTGGGCTTCGGCCATCACCGCCTGGCTGATGCTGCCATCGGCGCTGATCAGGCTTTTCGTGTCGTCGGCGAGCCAGGTCTCGAGCCTCGTGTCGCTGCTGTTGTTTTCGCTGTCGATGGTGCTGACCTGGCGCATGACCAATGCGACGATCGGCAAGGGAGCGGCGGTCGGAACAGCCGTTTTCGTCAGCATGTTCATCGCTTCGCTGCTGGTGCTGTTCGGGCTGCAGATGCTGCTCGGCATCACCGTGCCGGACGATGTCGGCGCCCAAAGCCTTTCCGGGTTCTTCCCCGGATAGGGCCTTCCTGTGTTCCGTCCTATTCCGGATAGTCGACGCCGGTAAGAAAAAGCCCGTCGGGCGGCGCCACCTGGCCGCAGGCGGCGCGATCGTGCGCTTCGAGTGCCGCCTTGAGGTCGGCTGCGCTCCAGCCGCCGTCGCCGACACGCTTAAGCGAGCCGACCATGGAACGGACCTGATTGTGCAGGAATGAGCGTGCCGAGGCTCTGACCTCGATCATGTCGCCGACCCTTTCCACGTCGAGACGTTCCAGTGTCCGGACCGGGCTGTTGGCCTGGCACTGCGTGGAACGGAAGGTGGTGAAGTCGTGCCGTCCGAGCAGCACCTTCGCCGCCTCGTGCATGGCGTCGGCATCGAGCCGCTTCGGCACCCACCACACCTTGCCCTTTTCCAGCGCGGCGGGCGCGCGGCGGTTGAGGATGCGGTAGAGATAGTGCCGGCCGGTGGCCGAGAAGCGCGCGTCGAAATCGTCGGCGACGGGCGTGGCCTTGAGAATGGCGACATGCGCGCCGGCAGCCTGCAGGTGCGCGTTGATGGCATCGCGCACCTTGTCGCCGGCCCACGCCTTGGCGAGGTCGGCATGCGCCACCTGGGCGGTTGCATGCACGCCGGCGTCGGTGCGGCCGGCGGCACGTGTCCGCACCGCCTCGCCACTGAATTTTTCGATCGCCTGTTCGATCGCCTGCTGCACCGAAGGCTGATCGGCCTGATGCTGCCAGCCGGCGAACAGGCTGCCGTCATATTCGATGTCGAGACGAAAACGCGGCATGCCGGCCAGCTATATGCTTTCGCCTAAGCGGCGAGGGCGGTGAAGGCGGAGGCGTAGACCAGCCTGCCGGCTTCCGGAGCGTCGCCCCAGGCCAGTGCCTGCAGCGCCTCGCCCTGATATTCGGTCTCGAATTTCTCGGCGCGCTCATGGCTGTAGCCGAAACGGCCGTAATAGGCCGGATCGCCCAGCACCACGGCAAGCGTCTCGCCGGCCTCCTTGAGCCGGATGTGAGCTTCGCGGATCAGAGCGCCGCCGATGCCGCTGCCATGGAACGAGGGTTCCACCGCCAGCGGCGCGAGTGCTACGGCCGCGAAACGCTTGCCGCCATTCTGGACGAACAGCCGCGAAAACAGGATATGGCCGACCACCTGTCCGTCTTCTTCGGCGACCAGTTCGGCGACGGCGTCGCCGCCGGTGACCAACGCGTCGACCAGGCCAGCCTCAGCCTGCTGGCCGAAAGCGTGTTCCTCGACGAGGCGGATAGCCTCGCGATCCCGCGGCGTCGCCGCGCGTATCGACATCATGCTCATGACAATTTCATTCCTTTTTCGATCTTGGCTCCGCGCAGGAATTCCGACGCGGCGGCAGGCTTTCCGCCCGCACGTTGAACTTCGACCAGCCTGACCGCGCCCGCCCCGCAGGCGACCGTCAGCCGGTCATCGAGAATTCCTCCCGACTCGCCCAAATCTTCCGGACGCGATAGGTCATCCGATAGTGTCGAGCGAAGCAGTTTCAGCCGTTCCTGGCGGCCGCCAATGTCAATTTCGCACCAGGCGCCGGGAAACGGCGACAGGCCACGAATGTGGTTGTGGACCTCGACGGCAGGCCGTGTCCAATCCACGCGCGTCTCGGATTTATCGATTTTTCTGGCATAAGTCACCCCTTCCGCCGTTTGCGGGGCAAATGTCAGGGTGTTCCGTTCCAGTCCGGCCAGTGCCTCCACGATCAGCGCGGCACCGATACCCATCAGCCGATCATGCAGTTCGCCAGCTGTCATATCGGGGTCGATGGCGCATTTTTCAACCAGTCCCACCGGTCCGGTGTCGAGGCCTTCCTCCATGCGCATCACCATCATGCCGGTCTCGGCGTCTCCGGCCATGATGGCGCGCTGTATGGGGGCGGCGCCGCGCCAGCGCGGCAGAAGCGATGCATGGCCGTTGATGCAGGCCAGCCGGGGCGCATCCAGGACGGCCTTCGGCAGGAGCAGGCCGTAGGCGACGACCACGGCGACATCGGCGCCAAGCGCGCGAAAGGCAGCCTGCTCGGCCTCGCCCTTGAGCAATGTCGGCGTGCGCACCTCGATGCCAAGCCGTTCCGCCTCGCCTTGCACCGGCGACGGCGTCAGTTCCAGTCCGCGCCGGCCGGCCGCGCGTGGCGGCTGCGTGTAGATGGCCGCGACCTCATGGCCGGCCCCGGCGATCGCGCGCAACGTCGGCACCGAAAATTCCGGCGTGCCCATGAAGATGACGCGAAGGGGCATTCTGTCCTGCAATCCTGTTTCCGCGCCTGCAACGCCAATTGGCTCAGGCGCTCGCTTCAAACGGGTTTACGATCTTCAGGTCAAGCCCGTCGAAGTCGCGGACATTGCGCGTTGCAAGCGTCGCATCATGGGCGAGACAGATCGCGGCGATCATGGCGTCGGAAAAGCTTATCGGCCGGCCGATATTCTCCCGCGTTGCCCGAAGCTTGCCTGCCAGACGGGGAACAGGGCCGACGAATTCGACGATGCGACCCGAAAATTGCTTCGAGATCAGGTGGTCAAGAGCACGAACATGGCGATCTGAACCGGTCTTGTTCAGAAACCTCTCAGCCCCGAAAGACTGCTCCATGACGACAGGGCCGCACAGATAGAGATCGAGCAGATCCTGTCTGCGAAACCACTCAACAACGTTTGGATCAGGTGCAGGCCGGCTCGCCTCTGAGACGACATTCGTATCGAGGACGATCACCCGAAATCCTCAACGGGGCGGCCAAAGTCACGTTTTCTTTCTGCTTCGATCTCGTCCATCATCTGAGCAAATTCTTCGCTGATTGCGTTTTCCGATGCGAAGGCAGCGCGAATCGCATCCCAAGCCGAAAGGCTCGGCTCCAGCCTACCCTCCTTTTCCGCAACCATACCTTTTCGCAGCAGATCGATCGCCTTGATCGAGAGGCTTTGACCACCCTTGCGTGCCGCCTGCTCGATTTCATGCTTCAGCGGCTCGGGAATATCCCTGATCAACATATCGCCCATCGGAACCTCCGTTGATATCAACGATATCATTGGAGGCCTATGCATACAAGAAGAGCGATAAGTCTACCCCTCCGCGAACGCGATAAACTGTGAAGCTTGTCTCGCCTAAGGAGCTTCATATGGAGCGCGATCAACAGCATTCCGTAAAACATCGTCCGCCAATCGTCGAATTCAAATCGGTCGAGGAGCTCTATGAGAAAGGCGAATTGTCGAGGCGAAGGGAAAGCAATTTCGCCGTCTATGTCACGCCTCTGGTAGCAAGGGCGATCGTCATAGTCTTGATTTTCTCACCAGAGTCTCGTGCGCTCGCAATTGAAATCGGCGCGAGAGCAATCGAGATAGGCAAAGAACGGGTTCTGCGTGGCCTGCTGGAGTAAATACTATCCCACCAGCTTGCCCGGCGCCTTGTCCTTGGCCAGCTTCCTGAACTTCTTCACCACCATGTCGCGCTTCAGCTTCGAGATGTGGTCTATGAACAGCACCCCGTTGAGATGGTCGATCTCATGCTGCAGGCAGGTCGCCATCAGCCCTTCGGCTTCCATCTCCTGCAGCTTGCCGTCGCGGTCGAGATATTTCACCCGCACCGAAGCGGGGCGTTCGACCTCGGCGTAGTAGTCGGGGATAGACAGGCAGCCTTCCTCGTAGACGGACCGCGCCTCGGCGCTTTCCAGGATCTCAGGATTGATGAACACATGCGGCGCCGGCGTCTCGTCTTCCTTGGCGAGGTCGATGACCAGCATGCGCAGCGGCTCGCCGATCTGGATCGCCGCCAGCCCGATGCCAGGCGCGTCATACATCGTCGCAAGCATGTCGTCGGCTAAGGTGCGCAAGGGAACATCGACGCGCTCCACCGGCTTGGAAACCTGGCGCAGGATGGGGTCGGGAAGAATGATGAGCGGCTTGATCGGCATGGCGTCCCACCTAAGACCTCCAGCGAAACGCGTCAACCGGGGTGCCTGGGGTGCGTTCCCGTTTTGATCTGTGCCAGGCCGACGAATCGGCTATGCTGTCCCGATGAATGACGTGAGCACCATCCTTTCGGAACCCGTCGCCCGCCTTGGCGCGTCCACCATAACGCTCGGTCATGCGCTGGCCTTCGGGGCGCTCCTGTTCTTTGGTCTGTTCGCGGCGCTCGTCATTGCCTTGTGGCGGTCGGGCAAGGCGCGCGCGGTCGCGGCTGCCGAGGCCGCCGACCACGCCCGCGACGCCGAGGCGCGCATGGCCGGCATCCTGCAGGCGCAGGCGGAAATGCAGGGCCGAATGGGCGCCATCGCCGAAGTGTTCGGCGCCCGTCAGGCGGAGCTGACGCAGTCGATAGGCCAGCGCCTCGATGCCATGACCGGCCGCATCGGCCAGACCATGACCGAACAGACGAAGTCGACGCATGAGAGCCTGGCCAAACTGCAGGAGCGTCTGGCCGTCATCGACACCGCGCAGGGCAACATCCAGTCGCTCGCTGGCCAGGTCGTGCAGTTGCAGGCGATCCTCTCCAACAAGCAGACGCGCGGCGCCTTTGGCCAGTCGCGCATGGAGGCGATCGTCGCCGACGGCCTGCCGCACGGCGCCTATGAATTTCAGGCCACCCTGTCGAACGGCAGCCGGCCGGATTGCCTGGTCAAAATGCCTAACAGTGCGCCCTCGCTCGCCATCGACGCCAAGTTTCCGCTAGAGGCCTGGAACGCCATCCGCGCCTCGGATGGTCCCGATCTGCAACGCGGCGCCGCGCAGGCCTTCCGCCGCGACATCGAGGTGCATATTCGCGATATCGCCGAAAAATACCTGATCCAGGGCGAGACGCAGGACACCGCCTTCATGTTCGTGCCCTCGGAATCGGTGTTCGCCGAGATACACGAGAATTTCGAGGCCGTGGTGCAGAAGGCGCATCGCGCCCGCGTCATCATCGTCTCGCCGTCGCTGCTGATGCTATCGATCCAGGTCATCCAGGCGATCCTGAAGGACGCCCGGATGCGCGAACAGGCGCACCTGATCCAGGGCGAGGTGATCCGCCTGATGGAGGATGTTCAGCGGGTCGACGAGCGGGTGCGCAAACTGCAGGGCCATTTCGGCCAGTCGGCCAAGGACATCGAGGACATCCTCGTCTCGACCTCGAAAGTGACCAGGCGTGGCCAGAAGATCGAGGCGCTTGAGTTCGGCGCGCCGGCCGATGGCGAAGCCGAAACGCCAGCGCGGGTGCCGCCCGCCAGAGTGGACAACGCAACCCGCGCCGCTGATTCCAAGACCGGGCAGTTGAGGCTGAGGGTCGTCGAGGGCGACGACTGAGCGTATGGCTCCAGGCGGCTAGACCTCTGCCACGATGACATGGGCCTGGATCTTTGCGGCGACCTCGCCGCTGCCGTGCTTCTCGGCAATCGCGGCGGCCGCATAGCCCGTTGCGGCATCCAGCCCACCGGGCTTTCGCGCCTCGATCTCCGTGCGAAGGACCGTGCCCCTGCAAAATGCCATGGCCGGCAGGTCGGGCGAGGATGCGCGGCTCTGCTCCGCTTTCGTTTCGATCGTCACGCCGGAGAAGCCAGCGTCCGCAAGGTCGCGGCGGATCAGCGCCGTGTCGTGATAGCCGTGCGGCGTGCGGGCCAGGAAACGCGGCGGATCTTCGGGGAAAATTTCTGCCAGGGCCTTTGTCACGTCATCGGCGAAGACGTTGTCCTCGATGCGATCCCACACGTTGAACACGAAATGTCCGCCTGGTCTTAGCACCCGCCTTGCTTCCTTGTAGGCCGCGACGCGGTCGGGAAAGAACATGGCGCCGAACTGGCAGCAGACGACATCGAAGGCGGCGTCCTCGAACGGCAGCGCCATGGCGTCCGCCTGGCGCCATTCGATACGGCTGTCGGCAGCCTGCCGCGAAGCCGCGTAGTCGAGCATCGGCTGGTTGAGATCGGTCACGACGTAGCGTGTGCCGGGCAGAAGTCCGGGCGCCAGTTCTCGGGTGACGACGCCGGTGCCGGCCGCGATCTCCAGTACCGCGTTCGGCGAAAAGGCGGCAACCCGCTCCGCCATGTCCCGTGCGTAAGGCGCGAAGATCAAAGGCACCATGTAGCGGTCGTAGTTTTCCGGAATAGAGCCTGCAAAGAGCTTGTCGGCTTCGAGCATCGCAACCCCCTTCGTTTCATGATGCGCCTGCTGCCATATGCCCGTTCGAGAATGAGCGCCTCAGCGCTCTCCCTCGACCGTCGTCATCTCGAAATCCGGCAGCCAATGCAGCGCCGAGCGGTGCCATTTCTGCTGGCGCGGCACCAGATCCTCACGCTGCCGGGCGGTTCCCACCCTGACGCCATACACTTTCGGGCCATCCCCGACCGATGTCGCATAGAGATGCGAACCGCAATCACCACAGAAGGCCTGGGCGCGCTTGGCGCCGCTACCGCCGGTCTTGATGTAGACCCTCGGCTCGCCCCTTGTGATCCGGTAGTGATCCTGTGGCGCGGGAACCGTGACGCGAAACGCGGTGCCGGTCAGTTGCTGGCAATCCGTGCAGTGGCAGATCGAGGTCTTCTCCGGATCGACCTCGGCCTCATAGGTGATGGCGCCGCAATGGCACCCGCCGTCGATCTTCATGGCTTGCTCCTCTCAAAGTCGATTTCCCGATCTTAACGACCAAGGGCAACGAGGCAAAGCCGTGACGCTATTCCGCCACCGGATCGGAAGCAGCCTCGATCATCCGGCGCCGCTGCTCCCAGGTGCCCGATGTCTGCGGCTTGACGAACAGCCGTGTGATCTCGGGCATCTCCTGCTTCAGCCGCGCCTCGAGGCGCTCGACGCAGGCTTCGATCTCCGGCGCCGCCAGATGGTCCTCGAATTCTATGCTGAGGCCGGCGACGATTTCCTCCGGACCCATGTGGACGGTGAGCACGCCATTCGCCCGCTGCACCGCCGGGTCCTGTTGCGCGATCGCCAGCACCCGCCTCTGCACCTCCGGCGAGGCCGGCTCACCGATCAGCAGGCCCTTGCTTTCGCGTGCCAGGAAGATGGCCGTGGCGCCGAGGATGAACGCGATGCCGATCGATGCGGCGCCGTCGAGTTCCGGCATTTCCAGCAGTTCCGCCGCCAATATGCCGGCAAAGGCGACGATCAGGCCCAGAAGTGCCGCACTGTCTTCGAACAGCACGGTATAGACGCTGGGGTCCTTGCTCGATTGCACCGCCTGCAGCCAGCCCTGCTTGCCTTTCTCGCGGCGGAATTCCTTCAGCGCCACCAGCCAGGAGCTGCCTTCGAACAGGAAGGACAGGCCCAGAACGATATAGTTGACCTTGACGTTGGCGACAGGTTCCGGCGCCATGATGTGGATGATGCCCTCGTAGAACGACACGCCCGCGCCCAGCGCGAAGACCAGCAGGGCGACGATGAAGCTCCAGAAATAGAGTTCACGGCCATGCCCCAGCGGATGCGTGCGGTCGGCAGGGCGCGCGGCGCGGTGCATGCCGTAGAGCAGCAGCCCACCATTGCCGGTATCGACCAGCGAATGCACACCTTCCGACAGCATCGCCGAACTGCCGGTGAAGAACGCGGCGGCGAACTTCGTCAGCGCGATGGCCAGATTGCCTGCCAGCGCCGCGTAGATGACCGTTCTGGAGCCGCCATGCCCCGCCATCGGGTTCCTCTCTGTGTCCGATTGCATGGAGCTTAGCCGCCGACCCGCCGAAGCTCCATATCCATCCTGAACGCATGAGAAGCATGTCCGTTCAGCCATATATCGTCCGACGACGCGCTTCCCGTCGTCCAAACCGGTTGACAGGCATCCTGAGCGCCGGATCGCGGGAAACATCCCCTTGCTTACGGACCTTTCTCTTGTTTCACTTCATGTCCCGCAACCGGAGGAACGAATCATGGCTAAAGGCGCGATGAAAGCAGGCAAGGAAGCCCGCAAACCGAAAAAGGATGCCAAGAAGCCAGCGGCTGCTCCTGCGCTGAAGGCGGCGCCGGTCAAGGCGATGCGCCTCAAGGAAAAGTAGGCCACGGCGACCCTGTATGGCAGGATCATACCGGCGGCGTTCGCCAATGCCGCCGGCATGGTGTTGATTGGGCGTCCGGACGCTCCTATATCTCAAGCGCGGGGACGACCCCGCGCTTTCCCAAATCCCGGCCGGGACGACCCGCCCATTGTTTGATTGAGCATCCAGGGACCCAACTGTCCGTTGCGATGCTCTGATGGAGCGTTTCGATGTCGTGGATTCTTCTTTTTTTCGCTGGCCTGTTCGAGATCGGCTGGGCGATCGGTCTCAAATACACCGATGGCTTCTCGAAACCGCTGCCGACGGTTCTGACCGTCGCCTCGATGGTGGTCAGCCTCACCCTGCTCGGTCTGGCGTTGAAGGCGCTGCCTGTCGGCACGGCCTATGCCGTATGGACTGGTATCGGCACTGTTGGCACGGCGCTGCTCGGCATCTGGCTGCTCGGCGAGCCCGCCACCGCGATCAGGCTTGCATGCATCGCGCTGATCGTCTGCGGCATCATGGGGCTGAAGTTCGCGGCGTAGGCCGCCCGATTGCCATCGCTTCGCGCAGGCAAACGCAAGCAGGGCCGCGGAGGCAGCCCTGTTTCATCATCCCGAAACGAACGAAACGCTTAGCGGCCTGTAAAGCCGGGCGGTGTGCGGCCGACACGCGCCTTGCGCGCCGCGTAGCGCGCGTCGCGCTTGGCCTTGCGCTCGGCCTCGTCCGCCAGCAGGCGCGAGATGCGATCGGTCTCCTCAGCCTCACGGAGCTTGGCTTCGGCCGCCGCCGCCTCTTCAGCCGCGATGCGTGCTGCCTCGGCGGCCGCGTCGCGCTCAGCCTTCTCGGCTGCCTCGCGCGCCAGCTTCTCCTGCTTCAGCTTGGCTTTCTCGGCCTCGCGTATTTCGCGGGCCTCAAGAATAGCCTTGCGTTCGGCCTGACGCGCCAGGACGGCTGGATCGTCCGCTGCCGGTTTCGCCTTGAAGCGCGCCAGAAGCGCCTTCTTTGCTTCGTTCGCGGCATTGCGCCGCTCGAAAATGTCTTTTTCCCTGTAGATAGCCAAGTCCACTTCCCTGAAGTCAATTCGCGACGCTTACATACGCGCGAAAAGCCGGAGTTCAAGCGCCAAAACGGTATGCCAGCCATGAAATTCTGGGCTGTTGCGCGCGGGAGACGCCTCGCCCGCGAAAATCGGCATGCACTGTTCACCGTCCGGCCTCTGGCGGCGCGACTGGTGGATCGCTACTTGTTCACGCGACATGAAAGCTGGCGCAACAGGCCTGTCCCCGCGCTGCTTCGACCCCTTCGCGAACAGTGATTCGCCGAAACAGGATGGCATCAGATGGAACTTGGTCTCTACACCTTCGCCGACGTCAGCCCGCAGCCCGGTCCGGGTGCCATCGGCCCTCACGAACGACTGCGCAACCTGGTCGAGGAGATCGAACTGGCCGATCAGGTCGGCCTCGATGTCTTCGGTCTGGGCGAGCATCACCGGCCTGATTACGCTGCGTCAGCGCCCGTCGTGGCGCTGGCGGCCGGCGCCGAGCGCTCGAAACGCATCAAGCTGACGAGCGCGGTCACGGTCCTGTCTTCCGATGACCCGGTGCGTGTCTTCCAGCAATTCGCCACGCTCGACCTCCTGTCCGGCGGGCGCGCCGAGATCATGGCCGGACGCGGTTCGTTCATCGAATCCTTCCCGCTGTTCGGCTACAATCTGGAAGACTATGACGATCTCTTCGCCGAGAAACTCGACCTGCTGCTGGCCATCCGCGACCAGGTGAAGGTCACCTGGTCGGGCAATCTGCGCGCGCCGATCAACGACCGTGGCGTCTATCCCCGGCCGCTCCAGGAAAAACTGCCGGTCTGGATCGCCATTGGCGGCACGCCGCAATCGGCGGCGCGCGCCGGCGCGCTCGGCCTGCCGCTGGCGCTCGCCATCATCGGCGGAGAGCCGGCCCGGTTTGCGCCGCTCTTCGATCTCTACCGTGAGGCGGCCAAGCGCGCAGGTGCCGATCCGACCGGCCTTGCCACCAGCATCAACGTGCACGGCTTCATCGCCGAGACGACTGAGCAGGCGGCCGACGATTTCTACGGCCCGCAGGCCGAGGTGATGAATCGCATTGGCCGAGAACGCGGCTGGGGTCCGACATCGCGGGCGCATTTCGACCAGTCGCGCGGCCCTCACGGGGCGCTGTTCGTCGGCAATCCCGAGCAGGTTGCCGAAAAGATCGTCGCCCAGCACCGGATCTTCAACAACGACCGCTTCCTGCTGCAGATGGCGATCGGCACCATGCCGCATGCCAAGATCATGAAGGCGATCGAGCTCTACGGCACCAGGGTGGCGCCCATCGTGCGCAGGGAAACGGCGAAGTCGGCACCGGCCTCGGCTGCCTGATCCTGTCTGGTCAAAGTTCCGTCACACGAGCTGACGGAACTTTGACGAGGCGAAGACGTTTTCCCCGGGATTTGCCCCCGTTTGTGGTGCCTGAGGGAAAGATGAAAGCCGATACGAACGCTTCGGGCGTTGCCGTCGCAGCGACTGCAGACCCGCGCGACACCACGCGCGCGGATATCCGGCTGGTGCGCTCGTTGCTGATCGGCATCTTTCTGTTCATGGCAACCGCGGCGCTCTATTTCGGACGCGCCTTCTTCATGCCGGTGATGCTTGCATTCCTGCTGACGCTGACGCTCACGCCCATCGTGCGCTTCCTGCGCAAGCGCGGCATTCCCGAAGTGGTGTCGGCAACGCTCCTGGTGCTGCTGTCCACCTTCATCTTCGCCAGCGCCGGCTACCTGCTCAGCGGGCCGGTCATCGACCTCATGAACAACACGTCGTCCATCGGCCAGCAGCTGACCGAACGGCTGGCGCAATTCAAGCGGCCGCTTGCCAAGGTCATGGACCTCTCCCACCAGCTGGAGGCGCTCACCGAGACCTCGCAAGAACCCGGCGTGCAAAAAGTTGCGGTAGCGCCATCCGGAATCCTGTCGACGGCCGCCAGCAACCTGCTGGAGGCGGGCACCAGCATAACCATTGTTTTCGTGCTGTCGCTTTTCCTGCTGGCGTCCGGCACGCTGTTCTACGAAAAGATCATCCAGTCCTTTGCCAGTCTGAGCCAGAAGAAACGGGCGTTGCGTGTCGTCTACGACGTGGAACGGGAAATCTCGCACTATCTGCTGACGGTCGCCGTCATCAATGCCGGTCTGGGCACCGTTATAGGCCTGGGTTTGTGGGCGCTTGGCCTGCCGAATCCACTGGTCTGGGGCGCCGCCGCGGCGCTGTTGAATTTCCTGCCCTATGTCGGCGCGCTGATGACGATCATGCTGGTCGCGGTCATCGCGCTGATCAGCTTCGACACGATCTCCTACGCGCTGCTTGCGCCCGGCTTTGTGCTTTTGTGCGATATCGTCGAGGGCCAGTTCGTGACGCCGATGGTGGTCGGCCGGCGGCTCGAGATCAATGCCGTGGCGATCTTCATCGCCATCGCCTTCTGGTCATGGCTCTGGGGATTCGTCGGCGCCCTGATGGCCGTGCCGCTACTGGTCGTCGTCAAGGTGTTTTGCGATCATTTCGAAGGCCTGAGCCATGTCGGAAACTTCCTGGCCCAACATGCCTCGGTCATCGACGAGGAAACCGCCGAAGAGGCCGGCAACGCTTCGGCGTGATCGTTGGCCCGCATTTGCGGCTTGCGGGGCGCATGCCTATATCGGGTGCATCAGCACCCGGTACCCCACATGAGCGATGCTTCCTTCGACCTTGACGCCTATTTCGCTCGCATCGGCCATGCCGGGTCCCGGGACATCTCGCTGGACACGCTGAAGACGCTTCATTTCCTCCACCCGCAGGCAATTGCATTCGAGAACGTCGATCCGTTCCTTGGCCGACCGGTTCGGCTCGACCTCGCGTCGCTGCAGGACAAGATCGTCGCCGGCGGGCGCGGCGGCTATTGCTTCGAGCACAACATCCTCTTCATGCATGCGCTGAAGGCGCTCGGTTTCGAGGTCGGCGGGCTCGCGGCGCGCGTGCTGTGGGGCCAGCCGGACGACGCCATCACCGCGCGCAGCCACATGCTGCTGCATGTCCGGCTCGATGACCGCACTTATATCACCGATGTCGGCTTCGGCGGGCTGACCCTGACGGCGCCGCTGCTGCTGGAGTCCAAGCTGGAGCAGAAAACGCCGCACGAAACATTCCGCATCGTCGAGATCGACGATCATTTCCGCCTGCAGGCGTCGATCGGTGGTGACTGGCGCTCGCTTTACCGCTTCGATCTGCAGCCGCAATACGAGGTCGACTACTCCGTCGCCAGCTACTTCCTGTCGACCAGCCCGACATCGCATTTCCTGAACACGATCGTGGCGGCACGCGCCGCGCCGGATCGGCGTTACGCGTTGCGCGGCGCCAGGCTGTCGATCCATCACCTTGGCGGCCGCACCGAGCAGATGGAAATAGCCACCCCCGCCGAACTTGCCGACACGCTGGAAGACCAGCTCGGCATCATCATTCCCGACCGCGCGGCCTTCGAGGCCAAGGTGCGTGAGAAGAAGATCGTGGAGACCAATACATGACCGAACTGTCCGTTCTCGACCTGTCGCCGATCGTCGAAGGCAGCGATGCCTCGCAGTCGCTGGCCAACTCGCTCGATCTCGCGCGCCACGCCGAGCGCCTGGGCTACAAGCGCTACTGGCTGGCCGAGCACCACAACATGCCGGGCATTGCGAGCGCCGCCACATCCGTGGTCATCGCCCATGTCGCCGGCGGCACCAAAACCATTCGAGTCGGCGCCGGCGGCATCATGCTGCCCAACCACGCGCCGCTGGTCATCGCCGAGCAGTTCGGCACGCTGGCCGCCCTGTTTCCCGGCCGCATCGATCTGGGCTTGGGCCGCGCACCCGGCACCGACATGAACACCGCGCGCGCCCTGCGCCGCAACCTCGAGGCCGGCGTCGACAATTTCCCGCAGGATGTCGTCGAGTTGATGGGCTATTTCCTGCCCGCGGAAGAGGGGCAGCGTCTCAGGGCCGTCCCCGGCGAGGGCCAGACCGTGCCGATCTGGATTCTCGGCTCCAGTCTTTATGGCGCGCAGCTGGCCGCCATGCTCGGCCTGCCCTACGCTTTCGCCTCGCATTTCGCACCGGCGGAGCTCGACCACGCGCTCGACATCTACCGCTCGCGCTTCCAGCCATCCGAACAACTCGACAAGCCGCATGTCATGCTCGGCCTCAATGTCTTCGCCGCGCCCACCGATGCCGAAGCGCGGCTGCTGTTCACCTCGCTGCAGCAGGCCTTCGTCAATCTGCGCACCGGCAGGCCGGGCAGATTGCCGCCACCGGTGGAGAATTACGACAGGGATCTCGACCCGATGGCCAAAACCATGCTCGGCCAGGCGCTGTCCTGCGCCGTCGTCGGCTCTCCGGAAACGGTCCGCCAGGGCATCGATGCCTTCGTGCGCCGCACCGGCGCCGATGAGCTGATGGTCACCGCTCAGATCTTTGATCATGCGGCGCGGGTGCGCTCCTTCGAGATCCTGGCTGACGCTCACAAATCGCTGTCGCGGGCGGCCTGATCGTCCAGGCAGACCGCTTGTTTCCGCCGCAGGTTCTGCCGCAAAGCCCCGGGAGACTTTTGCGGAACCTGCTTGGCGGGTACTGTCGCAGGCAGCGCTGTTTTGCTATGGGCGGTTTCCCTCCACCGATCGGAAACTTCCCTTGAAAAATGACCATGAAGCGCGCGAGCGGTTTGCCATCGATCTGGCGCGGCGTGCCGGTGACCTCGGCCTGAAATATTTCCGCGATCTGGAAAGCCTGACCATCGAGAGCAAGGGCCATCAGGACCTGGTCTCGCAGGCCGACCGCGAGGTCGAACTGTTCATCCGCGCGGCCATCGCCGCCGACTATCCGCAGGACGGCATCGTCGGCGAGGAACACGCGTCGGTCACTGGTTCGACCGGCTATGACTGGGTCATCGATCCCATCGACGGCACCGCCAATTTCGTGCGCGGCATTCCGGCCTGGTGCGTGGTGATCGCTTGCGCGCGGGACGGGGAAACCGTCGTCGGCGTCATTCATGAGCCGTCGACCGGCGAGACGTTCCACGGCAGGCTCGGCGGCGGCGCTTTCGTCAATGGCAGGCCGATCAGGGCAAGCGCGGCGACCAGCCTGGAAGAGGGCTCGGTGGGGACCGGCTTCTCCAACCGGGCGGAGGCGGAAAACATCGCCGTGCTGATCAAGAAGATCCTGGCCGAAGGCGGCGTCTTCTTCCGCAACGCGTCAGGCGCGCTGATGCTCGCCTATGTCGCCTCTGGCCGCCTGCTTGGCTATGTGGAGGAACACATGAACGCCTGGGACTGCCTGGCCGGGATGCTCCTGATCGAGGAGGCCGGCGGCACGGTGCTCGAGGCGGACCGCAGCACGGTGCTGCGGAACGGCACCCGGGTCATATCGGGCGGCAAGGGCGTCTTTTCGAACCTGCAGGCGCTTTGCTCTGGCGTGTTCCCGGCTTAGGCGCTCAGGCTTTGTGCGACCGTGCCAAGCGGCCGGCATGAATTGCGGATCATCAGCCGGCCCTTGAGCACCAGCTTGCGCGGCGGCGCGTCGCGGTTGCCGGCGAGACGGTCGAGCAGCAGGTTCGCGGCTTGCTCGCCGATCGCCTGCACCGGTTGCGCAACGGTGGTCAGCTGCGGCTGGAACACGTCCGACCAGGGAAAGTCGTCGAAACAGGCAACCGAAATATCCTCCGGACAGGACAGGCCGATGTCGCGGATCGCCTTCATCGTGCCGATGACCATCGGATTGTTGGCCGAGAAGATCGCGCTTGGCCGCTCGTGCAGCGACAGCAGCTGCATGGTGGCGTTGTAGCCGTCGATCTCGTGGAAGTTGCCGGAGCGGACCAGCTCCTCGCTGACCGGCAGGCCGGCGGCCTGGAGCGCTTCGCGGTATCCGGTCATACGGTCATGCATGGGTGTGATGTCAGATGTGCCGGTGATGTAACCGATGCGCCGGTGGCCCAGATTGATCAGGTAGGTGATGGCGTCGAACACGGCGCGCTGGTTGTCGAGCACCACCGCATCGGTGTCGACGCCCTCGCAGATGCGATCGAGCAGCACAACCGGCACGTTGGCGTCCTCGACGATCCCCTTTAACAGCGCGCCATCGCCGACACGCGCCACGATCAGCCCGTCGACCATCCGGTCGAGCAGCAGCTTGATCTGGTCGTCCTGGGTGTTGAGATCCTCGTCCGTGCAGCACAGCATGACGGCATAGCCGGCGCGGTCGAAGGCCTGCTGGATCACCGAAACCACGTCGGTGAAGAACGGATTGGTGATGTGCGGCACGGTCAGGCCGATCGTGCGCGTCGTGCCCATTTTGAGGCTGCGGGCGATCGCATTGCGTTTGTAGCCGATGTCGCGGATCGCCTGCTCGATACGGGCGCTGAGCTCGGGGCTGACGGTCGCGGTGCCGTTGATCAGGGCCGAAACGGTGGCGACCGAGACGCGCGCCGCCTCGGCAACGTGAAGCATGGTGGGAGCGCTGGATTTTCTCTGCTTTTTCTGCCCTGACGCGGTCATTTTTCGAAACGTTTCGCCACCCGTTGTTCCCAATACCTACGGAATCTCCGCATTTTAGGCAAGAATTGAAATGGCTCAAAGTTGTGTCGTCCCATATCGGCTTGACAGGATCGAAACGTTTAGATTAGCGTTTGATCGAAACCTGACGAGACGGAAGGGAGGCCGCCATTGTCATGGAACAGAGCAATTCCCTCTTTTCAGGGCATGAAGGCGCGGCCCCGGACGAGCCGGGCATCGTTCTGAGCGCTCGTCACGTTTCCAAGAGCTTCGGCGGCATCGCGGCGCTCACCGATGTCGGCTTCGACCTGCGGCGCGGCGAGGTCCACGCCCTGATGGGCGAGAACGGCGCCGGCAAGTCGACGCTGATGAAAATCCTCTCCGGCGTCTACACCGGTTACGAAGGCACGGTCAGCGTCGACGGCCGGCCGGTCAGCTTCGCCGGCGTGCGCGACGCCGAGGATGCCGGCATCGCCATCATCCACCAGGAGCTCAACCTGGTTCCGGAGCTGAGTGTCGCCGACAACATTTTCCTCGGCCGCGAAAAGCTGATTGCCGGACTGATCGTCGACCGCAAGGCGAGCAGCCGCGCGGCGAGCGCGCTTCTGCAGCGGCTCGGCATCGAGCTTGATCCCGACGCGCGCGTCGGGGCGCTGCGCGTCGGCGAGCAGCAGCTCGTCGAGATCGCCAAGGCGCTGTCCATGTCGGCGCGCATCCTGATCATGGACGAGCCGACCTCGGCGCTGTCTCCCGCCGAATGCCAACGGCTGTTCCGCATCATCGGGCAGCTCTCCGAAAGCGGTGTCGCCATCGTCTATATCTCGCACCGGATCGACGAGGTGATGCATCTGGCCAGCCGCGTCACGGTGTTTCGTGACGGGCGCCATGTGCTGACTCGGCCGATGCGGGAACTCGACGAGAATGCCATCATTTCGGCGATGGTCGGACGGGACCTGCTCGCATCCTCCCAAGGCGAGCGGGCTTCCGGTGGCGGGACGGTGCTTTCGGTCAGCGGCCTGTCGCTGTCGAAGCCCGACCGCCACGGCTGGCGCCCGGTGATCGAAGGCGTGAGCTTCGACCTGGCATCAGGTGAAATCCTCGGCATAGGCGGCCTGCTGGGCTCGGGCCGCACCGAAATCATGGAAGCGATCTTCGGCTCCGGCGACGGCCGTTCCGGCGGCGACATCCGGCTTGACGGCCGGCTCGTGGACATCCGTTCGCCGCGCGATGCCAGGCGGCTGGGCATCGCGCTCGTCACCGAGGACCGCAAGACGCAAGGTCTGCACCTCGACGCCTCGATCAAGGACAATGTGGCGCTGCCGCTGGTCGGATCGCTGGCGCGCTTCGGCATCCGCTCGCTGGCCGGCGAAGAGGGGCTGGCGCGGCAGGCGGTCAAGGCACTGGGCATCCGCTGCCAGGACATCGGCCAGCCCGCCGGCACGCTGTCGGGCGGCAATCAGCAGAAGGTCGTCATCGGCAAGTGGCTGGCGACCAGGCCACGCGTGCTTCTGCTCGACGAGCCGACGCGCGGCATCGATGTCGGCGCCAAGCGTGAGATCTACGACCTCATCTTCAGCCTGGCGCGCGAGGGTCTGGCCATCGCCGTCATCAGCTCCGAACTGCCGGAATTGCTGCATCTTTCGGACCGTATCCTGGTGATGGCCGACGGCCGCCAGACTGGCATCCTTTCCCGCGACGCGGCGAGCGAGGAGGCGATCATGCGCCTTGCCGCGCCCCGCCGGACCCTGTCGAGACCAGCCGCATGAATGCCCTGAAACTCCTGTCCCGGACCAAGCTCTACTGGGGCCTGATCGCCATCTTCCTGATCGGTGTGCTGGGCTCGCCGGTCAGTTCGAAGGGCAACAACATCTTCCTGTCCTACGGCAACCTGCTCGACGTGCTGCGCCAGGTATCGACCACCGGCCTGATCGCCACCGGCATGACGGCTGTCATCATCACCGGCGGCATCGATCTTTCGGTCGGCTCTCTGATGGCCATCTGTTCGGTGGTCTGCGCCATGCTGCTGACGGTTCCTGGCGTGACGCCAGGCGTCGTGCTCGGCGTGCCGACCGTTGCATTGGTGGCGCTTTGCCTCGGTTTCGTGGTCACCCGCTTCGTCTTCCTCAATGTCGAGAAAGCGCGCGCCGGCGCCGATGCGGCGCGCGACATCAGGCTGGACGGTGTGCGTGGGCTGGTCACGCCAGCGATCGTCGGCGTGGTCCTGTGCTGCCTGTCGCTCTGGTATCTGCTGCCGCAGATCGAGCCGAAATTCGGCGTCCTCGGCGTGCTTTTGGTCGCGCCCTGCGTCGGCCTGCTGTTCGGCGCCATCAACGGTTTCATCATCGTCGCCGGACGGCTGCAGCCTTTCATCGTCACGCTGGCCATGATGGTGACCGCACTCGGCATCGCCCGGCTCACCGCCGGCCAGAACAACGCCGTGCTGCCGGTCTATACCGGCTCCAACGCCACCGCCGATTTCGAGATACTGCGCTCGCTTGTCTTCGGCGTCATCCCGATGCCTGGCCTGTTCTTCCTTGGCGCCATCGTCATCTACGGCGCGGTGCTGCGCTTCACGCCGTTCGGCCGCTATGTCTACGCCATCGGCGGCAATGAGGAGGCGGCCCGGCTCTCGGGCATCGCCGCCGGCCGCGTCAAGATCGCCACCTACGCCATATCAGGCCTGCTCGCCGGCATCGCCGCGGTGCTCTATGTGGCGCAGTATCGGCAAGGCAAGCCCGATGCCGGCGCCGGACTGGAGCTCGACGCCATCGCCGCCGTTGTCATCGGCGGTACCAGCCTGATGGGCGGGCGCGGCAGCCTCATCGGCACCTTCTGCGGTGTGCTGATCTTCGGGCTGCTCTCCAACATATTGCAGCTCCACAACATCAATTCGAACCTTCAGCTGGTGCTGAAGGGGATGATCATCATCGGCACCGTGCTCGTCCAGGAGCGCAATGCGGCTGATCTTCTCGCCTATCTGCGCCTGGCGCCTGTCTGGGGCGGGCAAGCGGCGCGCAAGGAAACGGCTGTGGCCAAACGGCCGTCACAAGAGACACCGTCTCTCAATCTCGGAGGAAACAAGAAATGAAACGACGTGACATGCTCAAGCTTGCCGCCTTCGGCGCGGCCTTGCTGACCACCACCGCGCTGCTCTCCACCGGCCATGCCTACGCCCAGGACAAGAAGTGGAAGATCGGCTTTTCGCAGGTGACCACCATCGAGCCCTGGCGGGCCCAGTTCAACAAGGACATCATCGCCGAAGCCGCCAAGCATCCCGATGTCGAGCTGATCATCACCGACGGCGAGGACAAGACCGAAAAGCAGGTCGCCGACGTCGAGAACCTGATCCGTCAGGAAGTCGATGCGCTCCTGGTGTCGCCGAAGGAATCGGCGGGTCTCACCGGCGTGGTGCAGCAGGCGATAGACGCCAAGATCCCGGTCTTCGTGCTCGACCGCAACGTCGACACCAAGGACTACACCCAGTTCGTCGGCGGCGACAACGCGCTGATCGGCCGCGCGGCCGGCGAATATGCCGTCGAACTGCTCGGCGGCAAGGGCAAGGCGGCGGGCAATGTCGTCGAGATATGGGGCGGCATGGGCACCCAGCCGGCGCATGACCGCCATGACGGCTTCCACGAATTCACCGACAAGGAACCGGGTATCAAGTACCTGCTCGACAAGCAGTCGGGCGACTGGAAGCAGGACCAGGCCTACAACATCATGGCCAACGCGCTGAAGACCAACGAGAAGATCGACCTCGTCTACGGCCACAACGACCCGATGGCCTATGGCGCCTATCTCGCCGCCAAGGATGTCGGCCGCGAGAAGGACATCAAGTTCATCGGCATCGACGGCTTGCCCAATGAAGGTGTGCAGATGGTGAACAAGGGCGAGCTGACCGCAACCTTCACCTATGTTACCCCCGGCGCGGAAGGCTTGCGCCAGGCCATCAAGTTCCTCAAGGGCGAGAAGGTCGAGAAGACCATCACCTTGCCGACCGAGAAGGTCACCAAGGAAAATGCCGCCAAGATCCTGAAGGACAACGGCCTCTGAGACATTTGCGATAAGAACGAAGGGGCAGGGCCTGGCCTTGCCCCTTCGTTTGCGAGCCTCCTGCTCCGCTGCCTACAGAATCTTGGCCAGAAAACTCTTCGTGCGGTCCCTTTGTGGATTCGAGAACAGCGTCTTGGGTGCCGCCTCCTCCACGATCAGGCCGTCGTCCATGAAAATGACCCTATGCCCGACCTCGCGGGCAAAGCCCATCTCATGGGTGACGACCACCATCGTCATGCCCTCGATCGCCAGCGTCTTCATGACCTGGAGCACTTCACCCACCATTTCGGGATCGAGTGCCGAGGTCGGTTCGTCGAAGAGCATGACGTCGGGCCCCATGGCCAGAGAGCGGGCAATCGCCACACGTTGCTGCTGGCCGCCCGAAAGCTCGTCCGGGTAGCTTGCTTCCTTTCCCACCAGGCCGACCTTGGCCAGCAGCTCGCGGGCGACGCGGTTGGCCTCTTCGGTCGCGATCTTCTTGACCTTGCGCGGCCCGATCGTGACGTTCTCCAGAATGGTCAGGTGCTTGAACAGGTTGAACTGCTGAAACACCATGCCGACATGCTGGCGCAGCTTGTGGATGTTCGTCTTCGGATCGGTCAACATCATGCCGGCGATTTCGATCTCGCCGCTGGTTGCCGCCTCCAGCCCGTTCAGGCAACGCAGAAACGTGCTCTTGCCGCTGCCCGAAGGGCCGATGACAACGACGACTTCCTTTTCCTCCACATGAGTGCTGATCCCCTTGAGGATCTCGTTGTGGCCGAAGGATTTGTGCAGCTCCTTAACGTTTATCAACTTGGAGCCTCCTCTCCAGATAGGACGAGAACTTCGACAGCGAGAAGATGAGAATGAAGTAGAGGGCGGCGATCAGCCCCCAGATGGCGAAGGACGCGAAAGTCTGCGCGATCACGATCTGGCCCTTGTAGACGAGCTCGACGATGCCGACAGGCGCGAGCAGCGACGTGTCCTTGATCGTCTGGGCCGCCTGGTTGACCAGCGGCGGGATCATGCGCTTGAAGGCCTGCGGCAGGACGATATAGCGCATCGTCTGGAAACCGTTCATGGCGATCGATTGCGCCGCCTCCTTCTGACCCCGGTCGACGCCCAGAATGCCGGCGCGGACGATCTCGGTGACGTAGGCGCCTTCATTCAGGCTGAGCGTGAAGGCTGCGGCAAGGATCGGATATGTCAGCTGACCGAACCATCGGTTGACGGGCAGGATCGCCGGCAAGCCGAGCACGATGAAGAAGAGTTGCACCAGAAGCGGCGTCGATCGGAAAATCTCGACATAGGCGGTTGCGATCCAGCGCAGCAAGGCCACTTTCGACAGGCGCATCAGCGCCGCGACCAGACCAATGACAACCATCAGGATGATGGCGACGACCGAATACTGGATGGTCAGCCGCAGACCGTCGAGGAGGACGGGTAGGTTTTGCCGGATTGGGTCCATGACCGTGCCCTGGTTTGGCCTTCCCGGCCATCTTCGCAAGACCGCCGGGAAGGCCGATGGATCAATTGGTCAATTGCTCAAATGATCGGAACCGGCCTCAGCCCGAAATCGCCACGGCGTCCGGTTTCTGCACGTCATTGACAACGCCGCTGGTGTCGCCGCCAAAATATTTCTCGAACAGCTTCTGGTATTCGCCGGTCTGCTTGATCTTGGCGAGGCCGTCATTGATCTGCTTGACCAGTTCCGGCTTCTGCTTGCTGACGGCAATGCCGTAATACTCGCCGGTCAGCAGCGGGCCCACCGTCTGGACATCGTCATGGGCGGCCTTGAAGTTGACGTTGACCGGGTTGTCGAAGATGACGGCATCCGCCCCGCCGGTCTCGAGCGCCTGATAGGCGGCATCGATGCTCTGGAACTGCTTGATGTAGTCCTGCTCAATCCCGTGGCCGGTCAGATAGTCCACGGACGACGTTGCCTTCTTGGTGGCAACCACATGGCCTTTGAGGTCATCAAAGCTCTTGATTTCGGAGTCCTTCTTCACCAGCACCGAAAGGCCTGATTTATAGTAGGCGTCGCTGAAATCGACATTCTGCATGCGGCTCTTCTTGATGGTTATTCCCGCGACCGCGGCATCGATCGAGCCGGCCTGCAGACTTGGAATGATGCCGTCGAATGGCAGCGTCTTCAGCGTGAGCGTCATGTTCTCAGCCTTGGCGATCGCGCTGATCATGTCGATGTCGAAGCCGGTGACTTGCCCGTTCGTTTCTGTCTCGAAGGGCGGGAAGGTCGTATCGGCGCCTACGATGAGGGTCGTGGCGCTCTGCGCGACCGCCATCGACGTTGCTGCCAATGACAGCGCAAGGCCGGAAGCCAATGACGTGACCAGCACGATGAGCGACTTGTTTTTCACAGATGTCTCCTTTCGGCGGGCATTCGTCAGCTTCGAGCAAAGCGGCGATGAGGATAGATGCGTGGGTGCATGACCTCCGGGCCCGTCCAGAGCCATCTGGATCGAGAGAGTTCCAAGTCAAGGCTTGGAGATGCTTCACATTCGCGTTTGGATTGGGCCAGGTCTGCGGGCGCTCGCTCCCTTGCGGCCGGTCCGCCGGTGCGGTGGTCGACGCTTACGCCAGCTTGGCCAGCAGCCTCATGAAGGTTGCGACTTCCTTGGCCGAGAGAGGCGCCAGCGTTTCCTGCGTGATCTCCCTTGCGAGCGGAATAAGCCGTTCGATCGCCGCGCGGCCATCCGGGGTCAGATTGACCAGCAGCCGCCTCTTGTCGACCTCATGTCTGGAAAGCTCGACCAGGCCGCGCGCCTTGAGCCGGTCGATGACACCCTTCACCGTCGCCGCGTCCATGGCGATCATAGTGCCGAGCTGGTTCTGCGAGGTCTCGCCGACATCGCGCAGCTTGGCCAGCGCCGCGAATTGCGGCGGCGTCAGGTCGCCGATCCGGCCGGCGAAGATCGAGACATGGCGCTGGTGCGCCTTGCGCAGGATGAAGCCGACCTGCTCCTGCAGCAGGTAATCCTGATCGTCCGGCCCTTCGGCCTCAACCAGCTTGAGCAGATTGTCCCCGCCGCTCACCGCAGCCCGTCCCAGGCTTTTATCTCGTCGGCCGCGAGGCCACCCATGCGGTTATGGATGCGTGGGCCGCAGGTCATGGCCAGACAGAACAGGATTTCGTCAGGGCGCGGGCCGTCGCTGACGCCCACTTCCATGGCGTCGAAATGGCTGCGCACATAGGCGGCGTTGACGTGGCCGATCGGGACGTCGAGCTTCGAGCCGAAGGCGCCGACCTTCTTGGCCGAGGGCACGATCGCCTTGGCGTCGCCCAGCCGCTCGCGCATGGCGTAGCCTCCGGGCACATGCCAGAGCGCTCCGTGCTCCAGTTCGCCCGCCGTGCCGACAATGGCGCCCTTGCCGTAGCCGTCGATCTGTTTCACGTCGCCGCCAAGGGCGGCGATCAGCCGGTCGGTGAGCAGCAGCCCGAGCGGCTTCAAATCCGCCATCGCGCTCTGCAGGTCCTCGACATAGCGCCCGGCGAACAGGTTCTTGACCACAGCCATCGCCGCCGCTCGCCGGCGCGGTACGGTCGCAACAGGACCGCCCTCGTGAAAGATCTCTTCGCTCAGCACGGCGATTTTGCGGATCGGAAACTCAGGCATGTGCTACTTCCTCCCTTGAACTCTTCTTGGGCGCGGCGATTGAAATCGAGCCGCTGATGCGGGCCTCTCCGGCCAGAAACAGCGCCGATGCGGCGATCAGGCCGCGCCGGCGGAAATCTTCGGCGACGGCAAGGCCATTGTCCAGCGCCCGCGCCACTTCGCCAGGCGCAAGCGTGCCGACGCCTTGCGTCACCAGCCGCGCGCCGAGATCGCTGTCCGGCGACAGGTCGCGTGCCGGAATTCGGTTGATGGCGGGATTACCGGGCAGATCCACCGCATTGGCGATGAGCGTCGCCGCCGCATCGGCCTCGGCGCCGGTGCGCGCGAGCACGGTGACCGCGTCGGCGATGCCCAGCGAGAAGGAGCGGCCGCGCCAGCCGCTGGTGGCGACGCCTCTTACGCCATCCTCGGCGCGGATCGTGATCCGGTCCGCCATGCCATTGCCGGTGCCGGCGACCGCCAGCCCCATCGACCGGCCCTTGCCGATGTGGAGGGCGCTGTCGCCGCCATTGTTGACATAGGCGCGATCGAGTTTGCGGCCGGCAAGCAGCGCGGCGAGCATTTCGTCGGCTACCGATCCCGCAACTGCGGCCATCGGTGTGATGAAACATTCCGCCAGAGGCATGACGGCGGCTTCCATGCGGCGCGCCGTCGGGCCGGCGAAGGTGCGTGGCGCCAGGAAAAATGCCGGAAGCCGCAGTTCGGGAAGTTCCTTGACAAGTTCGATCAGGATCGTCTGGAAGCGCGCGACGGCCTGCTCATAGGCCATGCGACACTCATCCACATCGCCAAAGGCCTCGACGATCAGGTCGATCGGCCCATGGTTGAGATGCAGCCGCTTGCCGTCCTCCAGCCAGTGCGCTTGCGGTCCCTCCATCACCCGGCGGCCCCGTTTGGTGCGGCACGCCGCAACTGCGCCAGCGGCGGCCACGGGTTGCCGTCCGGCGAGCGGGTGCCCTGGCGCGCGTTGAGGTATTCACCGCCCCTGGCGACAATGTCCGCCACGCTGCGGATCTCGGCTTCGTAACCGCCAAGCCTGATGTAATCGTCGCGGCGCAAGGTGAATTCGATCGGCGCGACCAGCGCCGGCGTGGGCACATAGCCGAAAGCGCCTTCCGGTACCCTGGTGACATCGACCATCAGCGTGATGCCGCCGCCCGGCCATACATAGACCGGGGCGCCGCCGACGGTGACATAGGTCTTCAGGCCGTGCACCGAGCGGGTGAGATTGACCGGGTTTTCGGTGACGCCGGCGCGCAGCGAACCACCGGCGCCGCCGATGAACAGCACGGTGCACAAGGCGGGCTCGCAATTGTCCTCGATCAGATTGACCGACTTCTGCAACCGTGCCGGAAACGGCTTTTCGACGGGCTTCAATTCATCATCGAGCTCGTAGTAGGCGAACTGTTCACCGGTGGTCGAAACCATCAGCAGCGACAGGCCGGGCCGGGCGCCCTTCTTGGCATTCCACTCGCCAAGGATCGAGAGCGGGTCGGAAATCGAGGTGCCGCCCCAGCCGAGACCGGGCTCGGAGACCTTGAAATAGCGGCCCGGCGTCGAACGGCGCCCGATGATCTTTATTCCCGTATCTTGCCAGCCCAGCACCTTTCCGGCCTGGTGCTCGGAAACGACGCCGGTGATGTGGTCGTCGACCACAACAACCTCATCGACCAGTCCTCGCCATTGCGTGGCGAACATGCCGATCGTCGCCGAGCCGCAGCCGACGCGCATGCGGTGTTCCTGCTTGCCATCTATGACAGGTGCTTTGCCGGCTTCGACCGTTATGGTGGCGCCGCCATCGATGGTCAGTTCCACCGGCTTGCGGTTGCACAGGTCGAGCAGCGCATCGCAGGTCGCCCGGCCTTCCGCCTTCGAACCGCCCGTCAGGTGATGCACCCCGCCCAGCGAGAGCATCTGAGAACCGTATTCACCGGTCGTGACATGGCCGATCGCCTCGCCCTGCGAGCGCACGATCGCCGTTTCCGGTCCGATATGGCGGTCGGTATCGATCTTCACCTTGACGCCGCAATACGAAAAAATGCCTTCGGTGACCACGGTGACGAGGTCGATGCCCTCGACCTCCTGGCTGACGATAAACGGCGCTGGCTTGTAGTCGGGGTATGTGGTGCCGGCGCCGATCGCGGTGACAAAACGGCGGCCGGTGTTGACCAGTTCGCCGTTCCACGCTTCGCCCTCGGCGACGAAAGGCACCATCGCCGCGCCGGTCTCGGCCGCGTGGTCGAGGATGGTCAGCGGGTCCATCCGCACGATCCGGCCGCCGACATTGCCATAGCGGTCGCAGGCGCCGGTGCGCCCATCCGCGATGTAGCACATGACGGGGCAGGCATCGCAGCGGATCTTCTCCGCCACCAGCTTCTCGCCGGGATCATGGGTTTCGAAACGTTCGGCAAGCTCGCTCATGCGCGTGCCTCCTTGTCGCGGATCGCCGCCAGGATGCGGCTTGGCGTCGCCGGCACCTTGGTGACCAGCACGCCGGTGGCGTGGCGGATGGCGTTGAGGATCGCCGGGGCGGTCGGGATCAGCACATGCTCGCCCAGGCCCTTGGCGCCGAACGGCCCTTCCGGGTCGGGAACCTCGACCAGGATGGTCTCGATCGGCGGCACGTCGCCGATGGTCGGGATGAGGTAGTCGTGCAGGTTCTCCGTGCGCCCGGGGATATATTCCTCCATCAGCGCCATGCCGATGCCCTGGGCGATGCCGCCTTCGATCTGGCCCTCGACCAGCAGCGGGTTGATCGCCTTGCCGACATCATGTGCGGCGGTGATTTTCAACAACTTCACCGTGCCGAGCCTGAGGTCGACTTCGAGCTCCGCGATCTGCGCGCCATAGCCATAGACGGCATAGGGCTTGCCCTGGCCCTTGGCGTCGAGCGGCAGGGTCGGCGGGTCGTAGGTCTCCTCGGCGCGGAAGATCAGGCCATCGGCATCGGCCTCGAGCCCGGTGAGCTCGATGCGGCGCGTCGCATCGCCTTCACGCATGACGATCGCCGTGCCGTCCAGCTGGAGGGAGGCCTGTTCGGAGACGTTGGCGAAGCGCAGGATTTTCTCGCGCAGGGCGCGCCCGGCCTTCTCCGCCGCCTTGCCGGTCACGAAAGTCTGGCGCGAGGCCGAAGTCTTGCCTGCGTCGGGGCTGATCGCCGTGTCGGCGCTCCGAAGCCGGAATTTCGCCAGCGGCAGGCCGAGCGCATCGGCGCAAATCTGGGTGATGACGGTGTTGGAGCCCTGGCCGATATCGACGGCGCCCTGGTGCAGCACGACCGTGCCGTCGGCCGCGATGCCGACCCGGATGGTGGAGGGGTTTGGCAGCGAGGTGTTGCCACAGCCATACCAGCACGAGGCCACGCCGACGCCGCGCTTTGTATCCGCGTGGACACTGTTGAAACCGTCCGCATCCGCCTTGGCGCGCGCCCAATGCGGCCTCAGCGCCTCGAGGCATTCGGCGATGCCGACGCCGGATTCCAGACGCTGCCCCGTAACCGTTTCGGAGCCGTTCCGAAGGCAGTTCTTCAGGCGAAAATCGAGCCGGTCTATGCCAAGCTTGCCGGCCAGCTCGTCATAGAGCGTTTCCTGCATGATGGTCGCCTGCGGCACGCCGAAGCCGCGGAAGGCGCCGGAAATCGGTCCATGCGTGTGGATGGCACGGCCCTCCGCGCGGTAGTTCGGTGTCGCATAGGGTCCGGAGGCATGCACCGGCACGCGGTTGGCGACCGTCGGGCCCCAACTGGCATAGGCGCCGGTGTTGAAGTCGCCCGCGAAGATCATGCCGGTGACACGGCCTTCGGCATCGGCGCCGATGGTGGCCTTCATCTCGGCTGGATGACGCTTGGTGGTCGACATCATCGATTCGTTGCGCGTGTAAGCGAGTGCGGCCGGCCGCCCCGTCTTCAGCGCCACAAGTCCGATCAGCGGCTGCAGCGAGACGTCGAGCTTGGAACCGAAGCCGCCGCCGGTCGCTGTCGGCACGATGCGCACCTTGTCGACGGGCAGCCCAAGCACCTTGGCGGTGTCGTCGCGGTCCATATAGGGCGCCTGCGTGCAGGCGACGATCACCAGCGTGTCGCCGTCCAGATAGGCATGGCCGGCTTCCGGCTCGATATAGGCGTGCTCGACATAGGAGGTGTCGATGGCGCCGGAGACGGTGACGGCGGCACCGGCAAGCGCCGCCTCGGGGTCGCCGCGTTCGACAAAGCCCTTCGTCAGGAGGTTGGCCGCACGGCTGTTATGGACCAGCAACGCTCCTTCGGCCTGTGCCTCCGTCGGGTGAAGGAGATACGGTAGCTCGCTCCAGCGGATCGGGAAATCCGACAGGTCGAGATCGAGCATCGCCTCGCGCTCGCCCGCGACCAGCGCCACCGCCTCCCCCCGAAGCCGCACGAAGCCTTCGGCCAGAGCCGGCTGGTCGGCGAACGGGCCGATGACGCCGAAGCAGTTCTTCCCGGGAACATCGGCTGCCGTGAAGATTCCGGCGATGCCGGGATGCGCCTTGGCCCAGCCGCCGAGATCGCCGAAAGTGAAGCCGGCGTGGTAATGCGGCGAGCGAATCACCAGCACGCCAAGCGCGTCGGCCGGGAAGGAGTCGCCACCGAATTTCTCGCCGCCGGTAACTTTTGGGATGCCGTCGAGCCTGATCGGTGAGGAGCCTACGGCGCTGCCAGAAAGTGGCATTCTACGATCAAGACCGAAGTCAAATGAATGGCGTTGGCGCTGCCCCTCACCCTTACCCTCTCCCCGTATAGAGACGGGGAGAGGGGGCGTCGACGCTGGAGCTTGTCCCTTCTCCCCGTCACTATACGGGGAGAAGGTGCCGGCAGGCTGATGAGGGGCGGCGCCGTCGGTCGATGGTTCGAACCGGTCCGCATCCATCACCGCCGCGATGATTTTCCTGTAGCCGGTGCAGCGGCACAGAATACCGCCCAGTGCATCCTGAACCTCGGCCTCGGTCGGCCTGGGTTTCACATCCAGCAGCGCGGTCGCAGCCACCAGCAGCGCCGGCGTGCAGATGCCGCATTGCGCCGCGCCATGGGCGAGGAAGGAGGCCTGCAACGCCGACAGCCGGCCATTGGCGAGCCCTTCGACGGTCGTCACGGCAGCGCCGGACACGGAAGCCGCCGGCATCAGGCAGGCGCAGACGGGAGCGCCGTCGACCAGCACCGTGCAGGCACCGCAGTCGCCGGCGTCACAGCCGACCTTCGTGCCGGTAAGCCGCAACTCGTCGCGCAGAACCAGGGACAGCCGGCGCAGCGGCGGCACGTTGACCGAGACGGCGGTGCCGTTGACCGCGAAGGCGATATCGGCCCGTCCGAGGTCGGGCCCGCCCGCGTCCAGACCGAGCGGAGCATCATCCAGTTCAGGCAGAACCTGGCTCATGTCGGGCAGAACCTTGCTCATGCCACCGCCACCATGTGGTCGTTCGTTTCCGTGGCGGCCATCAGCACGGCCCGGGCCACGATCTCGCGCACGGCATCCAGCCGGTATTCGGCGCTGCCGCGCACATCGGCGATCGGCGACAGCTCCGTCATCGGCGCGGACTGAACGATCGCGGCAAGCCCGCGATCAGCCGGCGACCCGATCAGTTTCGCCTCGACACCTGCAAGTCGCCTGGCGACGGCCGAGCACGATCCAACGGCGATAGCCGCATCCCTGACAGTCGCGTCCTCGATCACCAGGCGCGCCGCCACCATGGCGATGGAAATCACGAGATAGCGCCGCGCGCCAAGCTTGACGAAAGCCGATCTGCCGGCGGGCTTCGGCACCCGGATCGCCGTCACCATCTCGCCAGGCGTCAGGGCCGTGCGACGGTTACCGAGAATGAAGCCGGACAAGGGCAGATAGCGCGTGGCCGCGGCAGAGCGCAACTCGACCTCGGCGTCGAGCACAAGCAGCCCAGGCACGCCGTCCGCTGCCGGCGAGGCGTTGCAGAGATTGCCGGCGACGGAAGCGACGTTCTGGATCTGCGGCGACCCGACTTCCCGCGCCGCCTGCTTCAGCGCGTCGAAGGCTGGCGGCAGCGGACGGCGGATAATGTCCGTCCATGTCGTGCGCGCGCCAATGACAAAGTGGTCGTCCGTCTCGGCGACGCCGCGCAGCGAGGCGAGAGCATTGATATCGAGCACATTCTCGCGGACCGGCCTGGTGCCCTGGGCCGGATAGAAATCGGTGCCGCCGGCAAGGATGCGCCACGCACCCTCGCCAAGCAGCGCGAGCGCCTCTTCGACCGTGGTGGGTTTCGCGTAACGGATCACGCTTTGCCTTCCCAGAGAGTGGGCCTTCCCCGAAATTGGCCCTCCCAAGGTGTTTGCCCCGGGATGATCTTGCCGGCGCGAGAACCGGAAATTCATTCGTATGCAAATGATATCAAGCTGGTGGAATTTGTCAAAGCCAGAGTTGGCTCCGCTGTCCAGGCCACAACGCGATTGTTATGTCTTCGGAGGTTGACGCGGCCGTCCATCTGGTCAAGTTTCTGCCTCCGGTCGCGTCAGCGGCATCTTTCTACTGGAGCCTGAGCCCAAGACAGAGAAGAAGGAGGCCCAATGGCCGACGAAGCGCTTGTTGTCATCGACCTTCAAAACGACTTTTGCCCGGGCGGCGCCCTGGCGGTCGCCGGCGGCGACGAGATCGTGCCGCTGGTCAACGACCTGATCCGCCGGACCGACCATGTCGTGCTGACACAGGATTGGCACCCCGCCGGCCATTCGAGTTTCGCCTCCAGCCACGCCGGTGCGCAGCCCTTCACCACGATCGACATGCCCTATGGCCCGCAGACGCTGTGGCCGGATCATTGCATCCAGGGCAGCCTCGGTTCGGACTTCCATTCGGGACTGGCATGGACCAAGGCCGAGCTGGTCGTCCGCAAGGGCTTTCGGCCCGCCATCGACAGCTACTCCGCTTTCTTCGAGAACGATCACAAGACGCCGACCGGCCTTGGCGGCTATCTCAGGGAGCGCGGCATCGGCGCCATCACACTGGTCGGGCTCGCCACAGATTACTGCGTCGCCTATTCGGCGCTCGACGCGGTCAAACAGGGGTTCAAGGTAACGGTGCGGCTGGATGCCTGCCGCGGCATCGATCTCAACGGATCGCTCGAGACGATGATCGCGCGCATGCGCGATGCCGGCGTGACGCTCGAAGATCACGCGGAGGACTGACCTGCCCGTGAGGCGTCGAGGGGGACTTGCGGGGCTTACGAAAACACTGGCGGCGGGTGTGATCGCCCCCGCCATTGCCGCTTTTGCGCAACCGGCTTTCGCCGCCGACGCCCACGCTTTGCCCGGCGCCTCGATGTCGCTCTGGTGGGCGCTGCCCTTTGCCGGCCTGCTGCTGTCGATCGCCACCGGACCGCTGCTGTTCCACCATGTCTGGGAACATCACTACGGTAAGATCGCGACGCTGTGGGCCGCGCTGGTCATCGTGCCGCTGGCGCTGGCCTTTGGAGCGCCTTCCGCCACCGAGGCGGTGCTGCACGCGCTGCTCACCGAATACATGTCCTTCATCATCCTTTTGTTCGCGTTGTTCACCATTTCGGGCGGCATCCTTGTCGCCGGCAACATCCACGGCACGCCGCTGGTCAATGCCGGGCTGCTGCTGATCGGCGCGCTGCTGGCTTCGGTCATCGGCACGACGGGCGCGTCGATGATCCTGATCCGCCCGGTCATCCGCGCCAACGACGCCAGGCCGTTCAACGCCCATGTGGTGGTCTTCTTCATCTTCCTGGTGTCCAACATCGGCGGCTCGCTGACGCCGCTCGGCGATCCGCCGCTGTTCGTCGGCTTCCTGCGCGGCGTCGACTTCTTCTGGACCACCACCAATCTCTGGCGCGAGACGCTGTTCACCGGCGGTGCGGTGCTGGCGATATTTCTTGTCATCGACATCATGCTGCATCGGCGCGAGGCCGGCGCGCCCAAGATCAAGGATCCGACGCCCGACTCGAAGGTGCGTCTCCGCGGCCTGCCCAACCTGCCGCTGCTTGCCGGCGTGATCGGCGCCATCCTGCTGTCGGCGACATGGAAGCCCGGGGTCAGCCTTGCCATCCACGGCGTGAATCTGGAATTGCAGAACCTTGTGCGTGACGCCGTCATCCTGGCGCTCGCCTTCGTTTCGCTGGCTGTTTCACGCAAGGAGTACCGTGAGGCAAATGGATTCAACTGGGGTCCGATCGCGGAAGTGGCGAAATTGTTTGCCGGCATTTTCATCTGCATCGTCCCGGTCGTCGCCATCCTCAGGGCCGGCCACGACGGCGCGCTAGCGCCATTGGTCGCGCTCGTCACCTCGGCGCAAGGCACGCCCAACGACCTTGCCTACTTCTGGCTGACCGGTGCGCTGTCGTCCTTCCTCGACAATGCGCCCACCTATCTGGTGTTCTTCGAGCTTGCGGGCGGCGATCCGCGCCATCTGATGACCGAATTCGCCTCGACGCTGGCGGCGATCTCGGCGGGCGCGGTGTTCATGGGCGCCAACACCTATATCGGCAATGCGCCCAACTTCATGGTCTACGCCATCGCTCGCCAGCGCGGCGTCACCATGCCCGGCTTCTTCGGCTACATGATGTGGTCCGGTCTGGTGCTGATCCCGACATTTTTGGTTGCAGGCTGGCTGTTCTTCGGGTGAGCCGGCGCAACAATGATGTACCGTCAGCGCTGCCCCTCATCCGCCTGCCGGCACCTTCTCCCCGTATAGTGACGGGGAGAAGGGAGATGGCCGCGACGCCGATGCCCTTCCGGCAATGTTCATGATTGGCGAAACCAGCGGTGACGGCGTCCTTCTCCCCGTCACTATACGGGGAGAAGTGCCCGGTAGGGCGATGAGGGGCGGCGCTGTCGTCTGCAGACTGTCATTGTCGTTGCAATTGCAGCAGTCTCAGCCAACGCCGACATAGCGCCTGACCGCTGACGGGTCGGCGCGCAGCGCCTCGACGTTGACCGTCTCGCGGTTGCGGCCGTTCTCGATGAACGAGACACGGTCGGCGACCGACAGCACGGCATCGACCCGCTGCTCGACCAGAATTGTCGAGACATCCATCTCGCGCAGCTTGGAGACGGTCTCGCGGATCTTCGCGATCATCGACGGCATCAGCCCTTCAGTCGGCTCGTCGAGCAAAAGCACCCGAGGCTCGAGACACAGCGCGCGCGCCATGGCCAGCATCTGCTGCTCGCCGCCGGAGAGCGTTCCCGAGCGCTGCCTGAGCCGCTGGCGCAGCAGGGGGAAGAGGTCGAGGACGTTTTCGCGCACGGCCTTGCCCTTGCCGCGCGCCATCAGCCCAATCTCGATGTTTTCGGCCACGGTCATTTCGGCAAACAGCCGCCTTCCTTGCGGCACATAGGCGACTCCGGCCTTCGGCACGTCATGCGCGGGCAGGGTGGTCAGTTCCTTGCCCTCTAGCTTGATCGAGCCCGAGCTCGCCCGAACCAGGCCCATGATCGCCTTCAGCGTTGTCGTCTTGCCGGCGCCGTTGCGGCCGAACAGGCACAGCACTTCGCCCTTGTTCAGCACGAGGTCGAGGCCATAGAGCACCTGGACCTCGCCGTAGGAGCAGTCCAGTCCCGAGATGGCAAGTGCAGGGGATGCCGCCTCGGTCATGGCGCCGTCCCCAGATAGGCTTCCTGCACCGCCGCGTTCTCGCGGACCTGCTCCGGCGTGCCCTCGGCCAGGATCCTGCCGGCGTTGAAGACCGTGATGCGGTCGGCCAGTTGCATGACGACCGGCATGTTGTGCTCGATGAGCAGCACGGTGGCACTCGCAGCGATTTCGCGCACCAGCGCGATGAAATTGTCGATCTCGCTGTCGGCCAATCCTTGCGTGGGCTCGTCGAGAATAAGCAGTCGCGGCTTCAGCGCCAGTCCCATCGCCACTTCCAGCAGGCGCTGATGGCCGTAGGACAGTTGCCCGGCCAGCGTGTGGGCGCGTTCCGCCAGGCCGGTGCGTTCGAGCGCGGCCATCACGCCGGCCTTGACCGCTCCCTTCGAGCGGCCATCGCTCAGCGTGCGCTGCGCCGGCAGCGCCACATTGTCGTAGGCGCTGAGATTGGCGAAGATGCTGGTGATCTGAAACGTGTAGGCAATCCCCCGGCGGACCCTGACATAGGCCGGAAGGCCGGTGACGTCGGCGCCGTCGAAGACGATCATGCCTGATGAAGGCTGGATACGGCCGCTGACCAGGCTGACGAAGGTGGTCTTTCCCGCTCCGTTCGGGCCGATCACGGCGCGGATCTCGCCCGGCATCAGGGCGAAGTCGACATTGTCGACCGCGCGCAGGCCGCCGAAATTCCGCGACAGGCCCTTGGTGGTCAAAAGCGGCGTCATGGCAGCCACCCGAGCCAGCGCTGGCGGATGGTGCCGAGAATGCCCTTGGGAAAGAACAGCACCAGCAGGATCAGCGCCACGCCGACGATCAGCAGATAGGCCGAGGTGTAGCCGCTGGTGATATCGATGACATAGTACATGAACAGCGTGCCGATCAGCGGCCCAAGCGTCGTGGCGGCGCCGCCGAGCAGCACCCAGAGCAGCGGCAGGATCGAATATTGCACCGAGGCGAAACTCGAGCCGACATAGCCGAACAGCAGCGCGTAGGCGGCGCCGGACGCCGCGCAGATGGTTCCCGAGATCACCACCGCTGAGAGCTTGTTCGAAAAGGTGTCGAAGCCCAGCATCTTCGTGCGCTCCTCGTTCTCGCGGATGGCGACCAGCACCCGGCCATATCGGGATCGGACGATGGCCAGCGTGATCAGCAGCGCGACCGAAAACAACGCTAGCGCACTCATATAGCGCACGGTCGGATTGGTGAGATCGAGCACGGTCGCACCGAACGTGAGGACGCGCGCCGGCTGCGGCACGACCTGACCCTGGTCGCCCCCTGTCCATGCCGCGAAATAGAGAATCAGCAGATAGAAGACCTGGGCGAACATCATGGTGACGATCATGAAGGCGACACCCGTCGTGCGCAGAGCCAGCAGCCCGATGATGGCGGACAGAACGACGCCGCAGGCGAGCCCCGCGGCAAAGGCGGCCGGCACGCTCCAGCCGAGCTGGATGATGGCAAGCCCGGCGCCGTAGAGCCCGGCGCCGAAGAACATGGCATGGCCGAGGCTGAGCAGGCCGACATAGCCGAACAGCATGTTGTAGCCCATGGCGAAGACCGCCAGCACCATGATGCGGGCGAGCAGGCCGTGATAATAGTCGGGCAGCACGAAGCTCAGCCCAAAAAGCAGCGCAATAACGCCGAGATGCAGGCCATAGGCCTTTGCCGGCGAAGCCTCGCTCATCGCGATGCCGTTCCGAACAGGCCTTGCGGGCGGAAGACCAGCACCATGGCGACCACCAGGGTGGCGATGATCTTGGCCAGTGTCGGCGAGAAGAACATCGAGATGATGCCGTCGGACAGGCCGATCAGCACGGCGGCAACCACGGTGCCGCGCAGCGACCCGAGGCCACCGATGATGACGACGATGAAGGAGAGCAGCAGCGGGTCCTGCCCCATGAGGTAGTGCGCCTGGCTGATCGGCACGATCAGCACCGCTGCGATGGCGGCCAGCATCGCGCCGAGCGCGAAGACGCCGCCATAGACGCGGCCGACGGGTATCCCGAAAGCCTGGGCCGTCTCGGCATCATACTGCGTCGCGCGCATGATCAGGCCGATCCTGGTGCGGGTGAGCACCAGCCATGTCGCCGTCAAAAGCAGCGCGGAAGCGGCGATGATGGACAGCTTGTAGCCGGAATAGCCGAACCACGGCAAAAGGATGCGATAGCTGAAAGGCGGCTCGACCGGCCGCGCCTCCGGACCATAGAAGGTCAGGGCCAGCTGCTGGATGATGTAGAGCATGCCGATGGTGGCGACGATGGTGGCTTCCGGATTGTAGTTGAGCCGGCGCAGCACCAGCCGCTCGGCGACCAGCGCTATGGCGCCGACGATCAGCGGGGCAATCACCAGCGCCGCCAGGAAGCCGAGCGCCGGATGGCCCGATACCGCCGTCGAGATCGCCCAGGCAAGCACGGCGCCCAGCATGAAGAACTCGCCATGCGCGACATTGACGACCCGCATGACGCCGAACACCAGCGACAGTCCAAGCGCCGTCAGCGCCAGCACGGCCGAGGTGACGAGACCTTCGAGGGTGGCAAGGAGGAGATGGGGTCCGAAATGCATGGGCTATGCACCGAGGGATGCGCGAGGCACCCCCCTCTGCCCTGCCGGGCATCTCCCCCGCAAGGGGGGAGATTGGATGTCGCCACCGGGTCCGCCAATCATCAGCCCCGGCAAATAGGCGCTGCCGCGCGAACCGCCGATCTCCCCCCTTGCGGGGGAGATGGCCGGCAGGCCAAAGGGGGGTGACTTGGCTCCCACGCTTAGAGGCAAAGCCGGGTCTAAAGCGCCTGCGTCGTATAATCCCCTTCGGCCTCGTAAAGCCCGTCCTCGATCTTGGTCTTGTGGACGACCTTGAGCTTGCCGCCTTCGACCTTGGAGATGTTCTGGATGCCGAAGCATTGATGGATCTTGCCGTTGAAGGTTTTTGGCCCCTGCGGATGCTCCGGCCCTTCGGCGAATTCCTTCAGCGCCTCGGTTGCCTCGACCAGCTTGGCGCGGTCTTCGGGTCCTTTGTAGCCGGCATCTTCCATCGCCTTCTTGACGACGTAGAGCGTTTCCCAGCAGCCGAACATGTGGGCAGCGGTGGAGACGTCCTTGGGGTCGCCGACGGCAGCGCCATTGTCGTCGATGCCGACGGCGGCGCGATAGGCCTTCTGCGCGGCGGAATCGTCGGCCTGCGCATAGCGCGGCGAACCTTCCCAGAAGTGGCTGCCGTCCAGAAATTCGAGCCCGGGGCTGTTGATGTCGACGGCTTCCAGCGAATCGATGAAGCCGAACAGCTGCGGCCTTTGCGAACCGTAGAACTCGCCGAGTTCCTTGACGAAGGTGAGCACCGCCGGACCGACCATCACGTGATAGATCACCTCCGTCTCGGCCGGGATCTGCGGGAAGTATTTGGTGAAGGAGCTTTCCGTCGGCGGGATGGCGATCTGCGCGATGACATCGGCGCCCTGTGCCTTCAGCGCCGGCGGCAGGTAGTCGCGGTGATCGTAGCCGAAGGCGAAATCGGGGAAGATCTGCGTCACCTTCTTGCCGGCATTGGCCGCGATCCACGGCGCCATGGACTGGATCTGGCTCTTCACGTCGGTGATGCCCGGCTGGAAGACGTAACGGTTGAGCTTGGTCGAGGCGACGTGGTGGCCCTCGCTGACCACGAAATAAGGCATCTTGGCCTCGCCTGCGGCGGGGGCCGAGCCGATCACGACATGCGAGAACAGCGTGCCGAAGACGATGTCGGTCTTGTGCTGGGTGGCGAACTTGCCGACCACCTCGGCGCCGCGCCCGGGATCGGTGCCGTCGTCCTCGATGATAACTTCGACCGGGCGGCCGTTGATGCCGCCGGCATCGTTGATCGCCTTGATCGCCGCCGCGGTGGTCTTCTCGTACCAGCGGCCATAGGCGGCGCCGATGCCGGTGCGGTGCGACTGGAAGCCTATTCTGATCGGCGCCGAGCTTTGCGCCTGGGAGTAGCGGACGAAACCAGGCGCCATGGCAAGGCCGGCGCCGGCGGCCAGGCCCTTCAGCGCCGTGCGGCGGGTGAGCCCGGTTTTCTGGAGGTTGAAGGTCTTGCTCTTGTCCATATGCCGTTCCCCTTGTTCAGCGTTAGGAGCGCAGAAGTCCGCTCATGTCCGGAAGTCGAAAAATTGCATGTGTACAAACTAAATCACCAAAGTCCGGACACGGCAATGCCGGTTCCCTAGGGGAAGTGACGTTTATTTTCCAGTGCAAACCGACTAGCCGACCGTCGGTGTCGCCAGCAGCCACAGGCCGAAGACGGTGTAGGCGATCATCAGCAGGGTAAGGGGAAGCTGGCTGAGTGCGGCGCCGGCAGGCCGAGGATGCAAGCGCCAGGCAAAGCCGTGCGCGACGAGCACGGCCAGCACATGGCCCGCTATGATGGCGCCGGCCTGGATGTTCCACAGCCACCAGGCGGAACTGGCCCCGGCGACGATTCCGGCCTCGACCTGCATGTCGGCGGTGCCGAACAGGTTCCAGCCCAGCGCGAACGGGTCGGAGAGCGAGGCTGCCGCGTACTGGCCGTCGACCAGCAGCGCCGTCAGGTAATGGGCAACATGGTAGGCGAGCGCTATCGGCACGATCGACCATACCAGCAGCCCCGCCGCTTGGGCGAGCGGCTGGTTGCCTCCGGCAAGGCGCTGGCCGAGCCAGACGGCAAGCAGGAACACGCCCGCAAGCAGCACGAAGGTTGCGACGAGCCCGAGCGTGCCGCTGCCGATCACAGCCGTGCGGCCGGGGAATTCGAGCGGGTTTATCCCGAACAGGCCGAGCCAGAAGAAGGTTTTGGACAGGCCGTCGAACGAGACCGATGACAGGGCAAGCAGCAGGAAGGCGACGCCGCCGGGCGGCAGCGGCTCGGCCGCCAACAGCTTGGCGCCTGGCCAGCACAGGCCAAGCCGGCCATGTTCGTCGCGCTCGACCGGCGCGAAACGGGCGACCATCGAAAAGAAGATGCTCAGGAATTCGCCGCTTCGGCTCCATCTGTCATAGCCGAACAGCAGCATGGCCAGGAAGGTCAGCAGCAAGTAGAAGCCGGCGGCAAGGGCCAGCCGTGCCGGGTCGTCGGGCGCCGGATCGATGAGCTCGAACCAGGCAAAGGCGAAGAACAGGACGACGGCCGGCCAGCAGCCCAGCCATCGGGGAAGGCGCCGGCATGCCTCGTCGCCCCTGCCGGTCAGGCGCGAGATCAGGCGCCACGGTCCGTACCATGGGTTCAGCCATGACCAGAGGTCGCCAAAGACGCCCTGCAGCAGGGTGAGGCCCGCCAACAACAGCGTCCACACCACCAGCGGCAGTGGGTTGGACAGAGGGTCGCGGCTGCCGAAAAAGCCGGCGACCACAAGAATTGCAAAGCCGGCAAAGGATATCAGGCTGATGGTGGTGCGGGCATTGTCGCCGAAGGTGAAGAGCGGCAGGCGCCGGCGCCAGAAACGGTCGAGCAGGTCTGCCGGCAGCAGCGCCAGTACGAGGAAGCTGGCGGCGACGGCAAAAGCGCCGCCGACGAGATAGTAGCCGGTCGGAAGGAGCAGGACATGGCCGCGGTCGGAGGCGTGGGCGAAGGCTGGAGTGGGGAGGGATGCGAATAAGCAGGTGAAGCTTGTCTTTAAGAGGCGACGGCCTTCGCCGCTGAGATCCTTCACACCCCCCTCTGTCCTGCCGGACATCTCCCCCGCAAGGGGGGAGATTGGCCGCGTCTGCCAGCCCGCCTCTTTGTTCGACGTTGAAAATTGGCGAAAGCCTCGGCGACATCCGATCTCCCCCCTTGCGGGGGAGATGTCCGGCAGGACAGAGAGGGGTGTGAAAGAATGCGACTTCGGGGTCATGTCCCTTGCGACCACACTATCCTCACACCTTGACCAGTTGCTCCACGCGGTCCTTCTCGCCGAAGATGCGCAGATAACGCTGGATCTCCTTGTCGTCTCCCGTCGCCTTGGCCGGATTGTCGGAAAGCTTCACCGCCGGCCTGCCATTGGCCTCCGTCACCTTGCAGACCAGCGAGATGGCGTCGAGGCTGTTGGTTTCGATCGGCGCGCAGCCTTCGAAGTCGTTGGTCAGGTTGGTGCCCCAGCCGAAGGACATGCGCACCTTGCCCTTGAAGTGCCGGTAGGTCTCCTCGATCGTTTCCACCTCGAGTCCGTCGGAGAAGATCAGCAGCTTCTGCTTGGGGTCCTTGCCCTTCTCGCGCCACCAGGACAGGATTTTCTCGCCGCCCTCGATCGGCGGCGCGCTGTCGGGCCGGAAGCCGGTCCAGTCGGCCACCCAGTCCGGCGCGTCGCGCAGGAAGGACGCCGTGCCGAAGGCATCGGGCAGTACGATCAGGAGGTTGCCGCCGTAATAGCGCTGCCAGTCCTGCAGCACCTTGTAGGGCGCCTGTTTCAATTCCTTTTCCGAATTGGCAAGCGCCGCGAACACCATCGGCAGCTCGTGCGCGTTGGTGCCGAGCGCCTCGAGGTCGTTGTCCATGGCCAGGAGCACGTTGGACGTACCGGTGAAGGCATCGCCGATGCCTTCCTTCAGCGCCTCGACGCACCAGCGCTGCCACAGGAAGGAGTGGCGCCTGCGCGTGCCGAAATCGGAAATGCGGATGCCGGGCAGCGCTTTCAGCCGCTCGGTCTTGGCCCACATCTTGGCCTTGGCGCGGGCATAAAGCACATCGAGCGCGAACGGCCCGAAGGCCCGCATCGCGGCGCGGGACCGCAGTTCGTTGATGATGGCGAGCGCCGGGATTTCCCATAGCGTCGTGTACATCCAGGGGCCGGCGAAGGAGAGCTCGTACTGCCCGTCGCGCCTGGACAGCTCGTAGTCGGGTAGCCGGAAGCCTTCCAGCCAGGCGAGGAACTCCGGCTCGAAGATCTGCTTGCGGCCGTAGAAATTGTTACCGCCGAGCCAGATCATCTCCTTCTTGGAGAAGCGCAGCGTACGCGCATGGTCGAGCTGTTCGCGCAGTTCGCCCTCGTCGATGTCATCTGCGAGCCGCACCGAGGTGGTGCGGTTGATCAGCGAGAAAGTGGCATCGACCTTGGGGTACATGCCCCAGATCATCTGCAGCATCAGGAGCTTGTAGAAATCCGTGTCGAGCAGGCTGCGCACGATCGGATCGAGCTTCCAGGTGTGGTTGTAGACGCGCCGCGCAATATCGGTCCTGGCCATGTCTCGTTACCGCCTTCGCTGCCTGCCTTCCACAATCGCGACAGGCCTCATAGCATCGAATTGGCCAAAACGCTGCCCGCTTTCCGGCTGGCCCGACAAAAAGAAAACCCTGCGGCAACGGCCGCAGGGTTCCCGTTCATGACGCTGCGATCAATAGCAGTAGTAGGCGTATTCGCAGTAGCCGTTCCAGTAGCAGTAATACTGCCAGTAGCAGACGGCCTTGGAATTGGCCTTCGCCATGGTGCGCACGTCGCCGGCAACCTTGGTGATCAGCTCGTCACCCTGGGCAAGGCCTTCGGCCTTCTTCAGCACCGTCTCGATGTCGAAGCTGGCGCCCTTGTCGCCCTGCTGGCCGTCGGCCAGCACGCGGCCGGGAACGCTGGCCACCATCTTGGCCGCCGTCACCAGGGCGAGCGCGTCGCCCTTGGCTTCGCCGTAGCTTTCGAGAGCCCGCGCCGTCTGCAGGATCTGGCGGCCTTCGGCCTGCTGGGCAGCCGAAATGTCGGGTTTCTTGTCTTCCGCGAGCGAGGCGCCCGCGGTCAGGCTGGTGGCGGCCAGAAGGCCGGCAAGAAGCAGTTTCTTCATCATTGGTCAGTCCTCTGTTGTGTCGGTTCATTACCCCCACCGGCGGTCAATCGTTCCGCCGGCGCTTCCCCAATCGATGCCGCCTCCCTTCGCAGCGAGACCAGTTGCGGACCTCTCGGGCGCCGGCCATGCCGGCGCCTATTCCTTCCTGCCGCCCGGGCGGCCTATTTGCCCACCACGGTCGTGAAGGGCCGGATGTCGATCGACATTTCCTCGTCGATGCGCGGCGATTTGCTTGCCGACGTTCGCGTCATGTCATTGAGCCCCGTCGAAACCAGATCCTGCAGGTCGGACAGTTCCGCTGCCGTCTCCTGGCCCACGGCAGCATCGCGCAGACCCTCCTGTTCGAGGTTGTCGAAGACCGTATGGGCCTTGCCCAGTCCAGGCACGGCAATGACGACCAGGCGTTGGTCACTGGCCGCCGAGCCGGGATCGATCTGGGCGATGTCGGCATTCTTCTGGTCGCCCGGGGCGATCCGGTTGATCGTGCCCTGGGCCGGCCACAGCGTGGTGATCGAAAAATCCTGATCGATCAAAAGCACCGTGACATCGACGGGCTTGGGGCCGCCATTGCTCATTTTGACTGAGATTATGTCGCAGCCGCCAAGGCGCGGCGCCGGTCCGGCCTCCGCCGGCGGCTCATAATCGGCGCGGTCGTCGGAACAGGTTTTGGCGGCAACGGCCCGCGGCCTTGCCTTGGCGATCAGCATCCGTGTTTCCAATCCGACCGCCTGTCCCGCCGCGCTGCCAGCCAAGCGCTGCAGCGCCAGCGCGCGTGCCATCCGGCTGATGGCCGCAGCCACCGTCGAGGCGGCGGCCGACGGGTTGTCGGGCAATGTCAGGCGTGGCGACGAGCCCGGTCCGTTCTGGTCGATCTGTCCGCCCGTGGCGGAGAAGGCCAGCTTGCCGTCGACCAGCGCGACCGCGACGTCGTATCCACTCGACCGCAGCGATATGCGCCTGGACAACGCGTCGGACGTCAACGCCGCCCGCAGCGCGGCGATCGCCGGAGCGTAGTCCCTGCCGTCCGCCGGGTCGAGCCTGACGGGCTTGGACAAGGTCACGGAGAAATCGACGCCGGGTTCGACGACGCGCGCGAAGCGCCCTTTCCTGAACGCTGTCTCATCCGGCGCGGCGGGACAGGAGCCGTCCTTCAGGGCAACCGGGCATGGCCATGCGATCTGGGTCACGACGCTTCTGGTCGCGCCGGCGCTTTCGATGACGCCATGGGCGACGGCTTCTGCATCGGGCGCGGCGGGGTCCGTGTAGAGCGACACGATCGTGCCGTCGCTGAGGCCGGCAAGCTGGCCGGCCTGGAGGTCTCCGGCATAGATCGGCCATTGCCGCACGACGGGCGCATTGCCCAGCCTCAGAACCGGATCGTCGATCAATGTGCCCTCCAGGTCCGGTGTCTGCGTCGCCATCAGCGTGTTGCGCTTGATGTCGGCGACCACGGCCTGGTGCAGCGTCCGGTATGTCAGGTTCGGCGTCTGGTTGAGCCGGCTCAGCATCGTGTAGGTGAACACGCCGTAGCTTTCGCCGTCCGCGGCTCCCTTTGGCGTCTTCTCCAGCGCCACCTCGGTCGTCTGCGCGGCATAGAAGAAGGCGGCGCGTCCGCGCCCCTTGGGCGGCGGCTTCTGCTCCAGCGCGATGGATCGCTGCGATGACACCTTGTCGGCGGGTTCACCAAGGTCCACCGGGTCGACGCCGCGGGCCCGGGCGTCGTCGCCGAAGACATCGCGAAAGCCGCTGGCGGAGTGGCACGCGTCGATGACGCCGAAGAAGTCGGCGCCCTTGTCGAGTATGCGCTGAACGCGCTGCCCAAGCTCGTCATCGACGATGGCGCGGTCGACGTTTTCGCCGTTCCATCGGCCGATGTCGTAAGGGAGGAAAATCTGGTCGAGACCGCCTTCCTCGTCGCCGTTGAGGTCGGGCTGCTGCGAGCCATGCCCCGAGAAATAGAAGATGATGAGGTCGCCGTCCCGCGCCGTGTCCGCGAGATGGTCCAGCCCCGTCAGGACCGCCTCCCTCGTGCCTGGTCCAGGCGCGGCTATGCCGGCATCCAGGTCCCTGACGCCATCAGCGAGCACGGTGACATTCTTCGCCGGGACGCCAAGGCGAACGAGCGTGTTGGCGACTTCGCGCGCATCATTCTTCGGTCCGACAAGGTGGATGGCTTCAGGGAGGTTGGGATAGCCGGATACGCCGACCACAAGCGCCCTGGTTTCGGCATGTACCAGTGTACAGCCAAACAGAAAGACACCGGCAAAGACACACAGCCGCCCCAAGCGCACAAACATGCCGCTCGCCCACCGCTATTTTAGCCCCGGCTTATAGTCGCAAGCCAAGGCCGCCCATGTCCAGTTAAATCGCGAAGTTTGTCCGCCTGATGACCGTTTCAATGCAACGGTAACGGCCTTTACCCCGGCAAGGTGGATTCGCTTCACGGTCTGACGCCGATCGTCAGCGTGTGCCCCTGGCGCCGATAACCCTCAGCCGTGGACGCTTGTGACGGCTGATCGACCGACCACCGGCCGGCGCATGAGCCCGGCCGTCGTCCTGCTCCTTCTCGGCGAAGAGCCAGTCTATGAAGACCTGAACGATAGGCGTCGTCCGCATCTCGCTGCGGCAGACGACATAGAAATCGTCGACCGCGGGTACCGACAGGCTGAACGGCGCTACCAGCATGCCCCTGGCCAGCAACGCGCTTGCCGTCACCGAGTCGCCGAGCGCTACGCCGTGACCGTGCACGGCAGCCTCCACTGCCATGCGGGCGTCGCCAAGATGATGGCGCCGCCCCCGTTCGAGATCCAGCGCGTCGGCGGCCGCCAGCCAGGTGTGCCATTCGCGGCCGTCGTCGCCGTGCAGGAAGACATGGTTGGCGAGGTCGCGCACGCCGCGGATCGGGCGGTTGTTGATCAATGTCGGGCTGACCACGGGAAACAGCTCCAGCCCCGACCATTTGCGCATCCAGCAATCGGCCCAGCTGCCATTGCCGTAATGCACGCAGACATCGATTTGCGGCGCCCTGATATCCCTGGGGTCGTTGGATGGGATCAGTGTCAGCTGGATGTCCGGATATTGCGCGGTAAAGCTGCCGAGCCTCGGCGTCATCCACAGAAGCAGTAGCGCCGGCACGCAGGACACCGACAGCGCGCCGCTGCTCGCCGGTCGCGTCAGCCGCTGCGTGGCGGCGGCAATGCCGTCGAAAGCCGCCGATACCGCCGGCAGGAGCTCCGCCCCGTGCGGCGTCGGCTTGACCCGCTGGCCGGCGCGCTCGAACAGCTTGACCCCGAGCGATTGCTCCAGCGCCTTGATCTGGTGGCTGATGGCGCCATGCGTGACATTCAGTTCACTCGCCGCCTTGGTCAGCGAACCATGGCGCGCCGTTGCCTCGAAGGCGCGCAGCGGATTGAGCGGTGGCAGGCGCTTGGCCATTGGGGTCTCGATAGTTTGTGAGTTTTTCTCACAGAAAACACCGTAACAATATCAATTGCTTTTTCAATGGGACTACCGGACACTTTGGTCCAGAGCAGCATCAAGACGTGAAATCTGCAGGCAGCCAGCGGGAGAGGAACCCGGCCGGAAGGCGGTCGGTTCGCTTGAATCCACCGGTGGCGCAACGGCGTAAATCAAGGAGGAATGGACATGGGCTACAACAGCGGCAAGCTCGAAGCGTTGCGGCGCAAATATGGCGAGAGCCATGGCGGCGAGATGTTCGACCCGAAGTTCCGCAAGGTCGCCGACAAGATCTTCTCCAAAAGCGGTACGCGGCTTGCGCCCTATTCCGGCATCCCGACCTTCCTTGCCGCGCCCTATCGCGAAGTATCGGCCGAGACCCCGGATTTCGGCGATCTGCAGGTTGCCATGATCGGCGTGCCGATGGATCTCGGCGTCACCAACCGGCCGGGCTCGCGCTTCGGGCCGCGCGCATTGCGCGCCATCGAGCGCATCGGCCCGTACAATCACGTCCTGGAATGCGCGCCGACGCATGAGCTGAGGGTCGCCGACATCGGCGACACGCCGTTCCGCAGCCGCTACCGGCTCGAGACCAGCCATGAGGACATCGAGCGCCGCACCAACCAGATCGTCGACGCCGGCGTCATCCCGCTGTCGGTCGGCGGCGACCATTCCATCAGCCATCCCATCCTGAAGGCGGTCGGCAAGAAGGCTCCGGTCGGGCTCATCCATATCGACGCCCATTGCGACACCAGCGGCCTGTTCGACATGACCAAGTTCCACCATGGCGGACCGTTCCGCAATGCGGTGCTGGACGGCGTGCTCGACCCGACGCGCACCATCCAGATCGGCATTCGCGGCTCGGCCGAATATCTGTGGGAGTTCACCTACGAGTCCGGGATGACCGTGGTCCATGCGGAAGAGGTAACCGGGCTCGGCATCCCCGCCATCATCGAGAAGGCGCGCAAGATCGTCGGCGACGGCCCGACCTATGTGTCCTTCGATATAGACAGCGTCGATCCGGCCTTCGCTCCCGGCACCGGCACGCCGGAGGTCGGCGGGCTGACGACGCGCGAAGTGCTCGAATTGCTGCGCGGTCTCAAGGGCCTCAACATCGTCGGCGGTGACGTCGTCGAGGTGGCGCCGCAATACGACTCCACCACCAACACCGCGCATGCCGGCGCCCAGGTGCTGTTCGAGATATTGAGCCTGATGGTCTTCAGCCCGGCACTCACCGGCAAGAGCGCCTGACGATCAAGACAGAGGCGGCCGCCGCGCTGGAGCCGGCGGCCGACCCAGACAATCAAAAGCTTCCAGAAGGGGAATAAGAATGACGATCCACTCGACACTGAAATCATCCATTGCCGCCGTCCTCGTACTCGGCGCCGCCGGCTTCGGCTTTGCCACGCAGGCCGCCAGCGCCGACGCGCTGGCCGACATCACCAAGGCCGGCACCATCAATGTCGGCGTCTTCGCCGACTTTCCGCCCTTCTCCTCGGCCAGCGCCGACATGAGCCTCAAGGGCTATGACATGGACGTCGCGCAGTACATTGCCGACACGCTCAAGGTGAAGCTCAATCCGGTCGCCGTCACCGGCCAGAACCGCATCCCTTATCTCAACGACCATCGCGTCGACATATTGATGAGCGTCGGCTACTCGAAGGAGCGCGAGCAGGTCATCGACTTCGCCGCCGCCTATGCGCCCTACTACATCGCCGTGATCGGCCCCGCCGCGATGAGCGTGAAGGGCAAGGAAGACCTCGCCGACAAGTCGATCGCGGTCAATCGCGGCACGCTCGAAGACACCTCGCTGACCGAGGCCGCGCCCGCCTCGGCCGACATCAAGCGCTTCGACAACTATAACGCCGTCATCCAGGCCTTCATCTCGGGCCAGACCCAGCTGATGGTCGTCGGCAACGATGTCGGCGCGCAGGTGCTGGCCAAGCAGGATGCGCTGAAGCCGGAGCAGAAGTTCCAGCTCCTGACCTCGCCATCGCATATCGGCCTCAACAAGAATGAGGATGCGCTGAAGAAGGCGGTCAACGATGCCGTCGCCAAGATGCTGGCGGAGGGCAAGCTGGACGAGAGCTCGAAGGCCTGGCTGAAGACGCCGCTGAACCCCGACAATCTGAAGGACTGAATTCCCATGGCTTTCGGCTGGCTTCCGGGGGCCTTGGGCGACATCGCGCACGGCGCGGCCACGACGATCCTCCTGATCGCCGTGACCACGCTGGCGGGAACGCTGCTCAGCATACTGGGCGCGGCGGGGCGCAGAAACGGCCCCGCGCCGCTGCGCCACGCCATTGCCTGGTATGTCGAAGTGATGCGCAACACACCGTTCCTGGTGCAGCTGTTCTTCATCTTCTTCGGCCTGCCCAGCCTCGGCATCCGGCTCGACCCGATCCTGGCCGCCATGCTGGCGATGACGCTCAACATGGCCGCCTACACGATCGAGATCGTCGGCGCCGGCCTCGACGCGGTGCCGCACGGGCAGACCGAGGCGGCGCTGGCGCTGGGCTTGAGGCCACGCCAGGTCTTCGTCAAGATCGTGCTGCCGCAGGCGCTCAAGGTGATCTATCCTGCGCTGACCAGCCAGATCGTCATCATGATGCTGGAATCGGCCGTGGTGTCGCAGATCGCGGTGCGCGAGCTGACCTATGAGGCCGACATGCTGCAGGCCCGCACCTTCCGCTCCTTCGAGACCTATTTCGTGGTCACACTGGTCTATCTCGGCCTGTCCATGGCCCTGCGCCGCTTGCTGGTCACCGGGGGGCGCCGCGCGCTCGGAGCCGGCGTGTCATGATCGAGTTCACCCTCTGGGACATCGTTCGCAATCTCCTTTTGGCCACGCGCTGGACGGTGCTGTTGTCGCTGGCCGCTTTCGTCGGCGGCGCACTGGTCGGCATGGCGGTGCTGTTCTTCAGGATCTCCAAGAATAACTGGAGCCGCCGCCTCGCCTCCGGCTACATCGCTCTGTTCCAGGGAACGCCGCTCCTGATGCAGCTGTTTCTGATGTTCTTCGGCCTGCCGATGCTGGGCCTGCGCATCGAACCCTGGACCGCGGCGGTGCTGGGCCTGACCTTCTTCGCCAGCGCCTATCTTGCCGAAATCTGGCGCTCCGGCGTCGATGCGCTGCCGCTCGGCCAATGGGACGCCGGCGCCAGCCTCGGCCTGCACTATCTGCAGGAACTCAGGCTGATCATCCTGCCCCAGGCGTTCTCGATCACCCGTGCGCCGACGGTGGGTTTCCTTGTGCAGCTCATCAAGTCGACCGCATTGACCTCGATCATCGGCTTCGAGGAACTGGTGCGAACCTCCAACGCCATCAACAACGCCACCTTCGAACCGTTCAAGGTTTACGGCCTTGTGGCGCTGATCTTCTTCCTCATGTGCTTTCCGCTGACACAATATGCGCGCCGTCTCGAACGGCGGGGGCCAGGGCGCTAGAAGCCACGCGATCCCGAAGAAATCTCCGGCGCGGTATCCGCGCCACACAACCGTGATTTGCCGCGGGCCGGCCTGCGCCGCACTCTATGCACTCCGGTTTCGAGGAGAGGGCGGTGGCGATGCGGACGAAATATTTTCTCGCTCTCGCCGGCTTGGTCACCTTGTGGCTGGCCCAGCCGGCTGTCGCCACCGACCTGACGCCGGATCGCATCAGCATCCCGGCGGACGGCAGGAACCAACCGGCGACGCTGGACGCAATGCTCTTCAAGCCGCAGGGGCAGGGGCCGTTTCCGGCGATCGTTGCCATGCATGGCTGCAGCGGCCTGTGGAGCGCGAAAGACAAGACGCGACTGAGCCCGCGCCATGCCGACTGGGGCGAGCGGTTCGCGGCGCTCGGCTATGTCGTGATCTTTCCCGATAGCTACGGCTCGCGGGGGCTCGGCCCGCAGTGCAGGAACGGCGACCGTCAGGTCGAGCCCTATCGCGAGCGGGTGGAGGATGCCAATGCCGCCCGCCGCTACCTCCAGACTTTGCCCTATGTGAAGCCGGATGCCGTCGCCCTGCTCGGCTGGTCGAACGGTGGCTCGACCGTTCTCTACACGGTGCGTCCGAAGGATACGCCGAAGCCGGAGACACCGGACTTTCGCGCGGCGGTCGCCTTCTATCCCGGGTGCACCTCCATCGCCGACAAAGGCGATTGGGCGACACGCATGCCGCTGCTCATCCTGATGGGCGAAGCGGATGACTGGACACCGGCCAAGCCGTGCAAAACGCTGGCCGCCGCCAATCCTGACGGCGTGAAGCTCATCCTCTATCCCGGCGCCTATCATGATTTCGACAATGAGGCGCAGCCGCTTCACGAACTGCACGGCCTGGCCTTCACCGCCAATGGCGACGGCGTTGCGCACACAGGATTCAATCCCGCCGCCCACGCGGCGGCGCTCAAGGACGTGCCCGACTTCCTCGCCGTGCTGAAGCAGTAGACGGCCGCCGGCCGCCACCGGGCCTCAGTGCCCGTGTCCGAACGCCAGCGAAGGCGCGATGCGGTCGCGCCGCAGCCAGCGCGCCAAGAGCAATGCGGCCACCACCGCCAGCCCTGTCGAGAGGCCCATCCAGATGCCGACGCCATGGAAGCCGAAATGGAAGGCGAGCAGCACGCCGAGCGGCAGGCCGACACCCCAGTAGCCGATCGCCGCATAGATCATCGGCACCTTGGTGTCGTGGAGGCCGCGAAGCATGCCGGCGGCGACCGCCTGCGCCCCGTCGAAGATCTGGAACAGTGCCGCAAACACCAGGAACGACACGGCAAGCGCGATCACCCTGGCATTGGCCGGGTTGGCGAGATCGATGAAGGCGCTGATCAGCAGATGCGGAAACAGGATCATCACCAGCCCCATCAGCGCCATGAACGAGACGCCGATGACGAACGCCGTCCAGCCGGCACGCGACACGCCCTCCGGGTTGCCGGCGCCATGCGCCAGCCCGACACGCACCGTCACCGCCTGGTTGAGGCCGAGCGGCACCATGAAGGAGATCGAGGCGATCTGGATGGCGATGGCGTGCGCGGCCAGCGAATCGGCATCGATCAGGCCCATCAGCAGGGCGGCGGCGTTGAAGATCGTCACCTCGAAGGCGAGGATACCGGCGATCGGCAGGCCGAGCCGCAGCAGTCCCTTGAAGCGCGGCCAGTCGGACCGCCAGAAGCGGCCGAACAGATGATAGCGCCGGAACGTCTTCTCCCACATCACCACGACCGCCATGCCGATGAACATCAGCATGCTGGACAGCGACGTGGCCAGGCCCGATCCGGCAATGCCCATGGCGGGGAAACCGAGATTGCCGAACATGAACATCCAGTTGAAGAGCACGTTGCAGGCGACGGCAACGAAGACGATGATGAGCGCCCAGCCCGGCCGCTCGAGCGCCGAGATGAACGAGCGCAGCACGATATAGCCGTAGAAGGGCAGCACCGCCCATTCCAGCCAGCGCAGGTAGATGCCGGCAGTATGGGCAAGCGCCGGTTCCTGCCCCATCGCCAGCAGGATTTCCTCGCCATGCCAAAGCACGATCCAGATCGGAATGCTGATGAGGATGGCCAGCCACAGGCCTTGCCGAACGGTGCGGCGCAGGTCGCGCACCGAATGGCGGCGGCGGCCGAGCTCGGTGGCGATCATCGGCGAGGTCGCCAGCATCAGGCCGAGGCCGAAGATCAGCGGCATGAAATAGAGGTTGGCGCCAAGCGCTCCCGCGGCCAGCGTGTCGGCCCCGAGCCGCCCCATCATCATGACGTCGGTGGCGGTCATTGCCGTCTGGCCGAGATTGGTCAGCACCATCGGCCAGGCGAGCGCCAGCGTCGCCCGGATTTCCTGACGCCAAAGATTTTCCGGCGCGCGAGCACCGGTTTCGATCGCAGACATTGCTCCGCTCTTTCAGAACACGGCGCGTCGGGGAAAAGCCCGGAAGCCGTACAGCAACGGCACAAAATGGCGCCGTTTGCGCCGTCTATTGAACGAAATGCGACACATTGGCAAGGGAGGAGGCGCCGGCAGCCATTGAGCCAGCGGGGCCAAGCAGCGGCAGCGTTCCCTTGGCGCCCTCGGTTTGCTACGCTTTTCGCCGGATTTGCAGATCCGGCAAGATGCGTCAGGAGGGGAAGATTGCCGTTCAGGCGCAGAAAGAACACGGCTGCCATTCCGCGCACCGCGCCTGCCTTCGAGCACATCGTGACCGAGGCCAGCGACAGTTTCCTGTGGCGGCTGGACGACTACCCCTGGGAGCGCAATGTCTGGAACTTCCATCCGGAATACGAAATCCATCTGCTGCGCAAATCCTCCGGCGTCGTGCTGGTCGGCGACCATATCGGCGAATTCGGCCCGGGCTATCTGACCATCGTCGGCGGCGGCCTGCCGCACGACTGGGTGACGGCCGTCCAGCCCGGCGAACTGATCGAGGGCCGCGACATTGTCCTCCAGTTCGATCCGGAGCGGCTGCGCGGATCGGCGGGGCTGCTGCCGGAATTGCGCGAGCTGGAGCCGTTCCTCGAACGGTCGTTGCGCGGCATGGTCTTCCATGGCAGGACCGCGCTCGATGGCGCCGAGCTGCTGGAGCGGATGGGCGCGGTGCGCGGACTGGCCAGGCTGCAGCTGTTCCTGCGCCTTCTGGATCTTCTGGCAGGCACGGACGAATATGAGCTCCTGTCGTCGCCGGACTTTTCGCCCGCTCTCGATGCCGCCTCGCTGGACATCATCCAGCGTACGCTGACCCATCTGTTCCAGCATTTCGCCGAGGACCTGAAGCTGCCCGAACTGGCACAACAGGCGGGCATGAGCGAAAGCACATTCTCGCGGTTCTTCCAGAAAAACACCGGCAATGCCTTCAGCGACCATCTCGCCAAGCTCAGGCTCTGGCAGGCCTGCAAGCTGCTCGCCGACACCGACATCCCGATCACCGATATCTGTTTCCAGGTCGGCTACATGAACATCTCCAATTTCAACCGCGCCTTCCTGCGCAGGCACAAGATGACGCCTTCGTCCTATCGCCGGCTGTCGCGGCAAAGGCTGACATTGCGCGCCTGAGCAGCCCGCCGACGGTTGCCGCGGGCGGCGCTGGTACTCATGTGACGGGCGGAGTCGGTCTGCCCGGCTTTTTGCGCCGCACAATGCATAAAAGTACAGGTCTGCTGCAACGGTGCTTCTAGCGGGGACCACCGCGAGGTCGCATTTTGGCGTCGGGTGGCATGTCGCTCGGGCGATGGTGAGGATCGCGCAACCTGGGGACGTCCACTTCCCGCGAAGTGTTCTGGAGGAGAAAAATCATGAAACCAAATAGGCTTGCTGCGAGTTTGGGCGCGGCTTTCGTGCTTACCGCTTCCGTTTCAACGATGGCCCTGGCGCAGGCGCCTGTCTGCTCGGCGCCGGTCAAGGTCCTGGCGCAGCCGCGCGACGGCCTGACGCTGCTGGAGGACTCCAAGGACGAGTTCAAGAAACTCTCCGGCGCCGGCTTCCAGATCGACTATCTGAACGAGAACGACCGCCGGGCAAAATCGCGCGCCGATGCGTCCACCGTCGGCAATTACAACGTGTACTATGTCGACGAAGCCAATGTGGCGCTGTTCGCCTCGTCGAAATGGATCGTGCCGCTCGCCGATTATTACCCGGCTGACTATGACTATGCCGACTTCGACCCCGGCCGCCAGAAGGTCGCCACCTATGACGGCAAGGTGTGGTTCGCGCCGCTGACCGGCGGCGGCGACCTCATGGTCTACCGCAAGGATGTGCTCGAAGCCGCCGGTATCCAGCCGCCCAAGACGCTGGATGAGCTGATCGCCGACGTGCCGAAGCTGACCAACGCCGACAAGGGCATGTACGGCATCGCGCTGCGCGGCGCGCGCGGTTCGGGCGCCAATGTCTGGCGCTGGATGCCCTTCTTCAAGGCCTATGGCGGCAAGTGGTTCGACGGCGACAAGCCGGCTTTCAATTCCGAGGCGGCCGTCAAGGCGACCGAGACCTACCTGAAGCTGTTCAAGGACTCGGCGCCCGGCACGCAGACCGGCAGCTGGGATGAATCGACCGGCGCCTTCCTGTCAGGCCAGGTCGCCATCCTGGTCGAATCGACGCCGCTGTCGGGCATGGCGGTCGATCCGAAGACCTCGCAGGTGGTCGGTAAGATCGGCTTCCTGCCGCCGCCCTCGCCGCTGCCGGGCGGCGGCTATGGCCACGGCCTCGCCATCGCGGCCAAGGCCAATGCCGACGACGCCTCGAAGAAGTGCGCGGGCCTGTTCATCGCCTGGGCGACGTCCAAGGAAAACGAGAAGCGCCGGCTCGATGCGCACCAGTTCGGCGAGCTGAACCGCACCAGCATCCTGTCCAGCAAGGAATTCGCCGATATCTACGGCGCCGACCTCGGCCAGGCGCTGGCCGAAACCGGCAAGGTCACGGCGGTCAATTTCTGGCAGGACCCGCGCTGGCCCGATCTCGGCGACCGCTGGGGCATCATCCTCGAAGAACTGGTCACGGGAACGCGCACCGACATCAAGGGCGGCCTCAACGAGCTCGAGGCCTACGCCAATGATCTGGTGAAAAAGAAGTAATCCTCCCGCCCGCGGCGCGCGGTCCACGGCGCTCGAACGAGTGCCGGGACCTGCGCGCCGCGGGATTTTCACAGGGGTCATCGCCTTCGCAAGGAGGTGGCCCGGCCAGGCATCCGAGACAGAAGCGAGTATAGGCAATGCGCCGGCGCTCATCCCTGCCCGTCACTTTCGTCGTCCCCACGCTCGCCATCCTGCTGGTGCTGTCGATGGTGCCGACGCTCTACGCCATCGTCATCGCCTTGCAGAACCGCGAGTTGAGTTCGGCAAGCTATTCCTGGGTCTGGTTCTCGAATTTCATCGATCTCTTCCTCGACCGCCGGTTCCTCAATGCGGTCTGGGTATCGGTCAAATGGGAAGTCGTCACCGTCGTCGCGACCATGACGGTGGCGATAGGGCTTGGCGTGCTGATGTTCGAGGTCGCCAGCCCGCGCCTGCGCAATGTCTACTGCCTTTTGTTCATCATTCCGGTGCTGCTGCCGCGCGTCTCGGCGGCCTTCGTCTGGAAGTTCGCCTATCACCCGCTTTACGGCATCGCCACCTATCCCTATCGCCTGCTGACCGGCGGCCTGATCTTCGATCCGCTGTCGAAGCCCGCAACGGCGCTGTTCGCCGTGGCCTCGGTCGACGTCTGGCAATGGGGCCTGTTCTTTGCCGTCATCGTGCTGAAGCTGCTCGAAACCCTGCCACCGCAGCCGATCGAGGCGGCGCGGCTCGACCATGCAAGGCGCTGGCAGATCCATGCCTATGTCACCCTGCCGATGCTGAAGGCCCCGCTGATCAGCCTGATGTTCGTCAAGATGATCGAGTCGCTGCGTTCCTTCGACCTGATCTACGTCATGACGCGCGGCGGCCCGGGCGTGGCGACCGAGACGCTCGACATGTATGCCTTCTCGCAAGGCTTCATCGAATCCGGCAAGGTTTCCTATGCCTCGGCCATGGCGGTGCTGATGATGATCGCCACCGTCATCACCTTCACCATGCTGTGGAAGCGGGTGCAGGCATGAGGATCGGCAGACTGATTGGCCAGGCGGTTCTGGCAATCGCGGGCTTCCTGGCGGTGTTTCCGCTGCTGTGGACAGCACTCAATTCGCTGAAGAACAATGTCGACATCATCACCCGCGTGCCGCGCGTGGTGTTCACGCCCACGCTTGCCAACATCAGCTACATCCTCGGCCGCGACAGCGTGCTGACCGGGCTCTACAATTCGGTCGTCGCCTGCGGCTGCGCGGTGCTGGTCGGCGTCGTGCTCGGCTTGCCCGCGGCCTACGCCGTGGCGCGCTATCCCAACCGCTGGGCGGGCGACATCCAGTTCTTCGTGCTGTCGCTGCGCTTCCTGCCGCCTGTGGCGGTGGCCATCCCGCTGATGGTGATCTGGCTGCAGATCGGGCTCTACGACACTTTGCCGGCGTTGATCGTCACCTACTCGCTGCTCACCATCTCGGTGATCATGTGGCTGGCCATACCTGCCTTCCAGGCCGTTCCCAAGGAGATCGAGGAAGCGGCCTTCGTCGATGGCTACGGCGCCTATTCGGTATTCTGGCGCATCGCGTTGCCGGTCGCGGCGCGCTCGCTGGCAGGCGCCGTCGCCTTCAGTTTCGTGCTGGTCTGGAACGAGTTTCTCATCGCGCTGATGCTGTCGAGCTCCAACGCCAAGACCTTGCCGATCGTCGCGTCGGAGCTCTCCCAGCAAGGCATGAATGTGCCCTGGGGCATCCTCAATGCCTCGGTCGTGCTGCTGTCGCTTCCGCCATTGCTGTTCCTTGGCGTGCTCAGCGGCTTCCTGAATTCCGTGTTCCGGCAGAAAAAGACTTGATGCGAGGATTGGCCGATGCAGGCTCTGGTACTTGAGAAAAAAGGCGAACTGTCGCTGCGCGAGATCGCGCTGCCGCTCGATGTCGGACCCGACGACGTCAAGGTCGCCATCCATACGGTCGGCGTCTGCGGCAGCGACGTGCACTATTATACGCACGGCGCGATCGGCAGCTATGTCGTGCGCGCGCCGATGGTGCTCGGCCATGAGGCGTCTGGCACGGTCGTCGATGTCGGCGCCAACGTCACCACCTTGAAGGCGGGCGACCGCGTCTGCATGGAGCCGGGCGTGCCGAACCTGTCTTCGCGCGCGGCCAAGCTCGGCATCTACAATGTCGATCCGGATGTCCGCTTCTGGGCGACGCCGCCCGTCCACGGCGTGCTCGCGCCCTATGCGGTCCATCCCGCCGCCTTCACCTACAAATTGCCCGACAATGTCTCTTTCGCCGAGGGCGCGATGGTCGAGCCCTTCGCCATCGGCATGCAGGCGGCGAGCCGCGCCCGCATCGTTCCCGGCGATGTCGCCGTTGTCGTCGGCTGCGGCCCGATCGGCATCATGATCGCGCTTGCCGCCCTTGCCGGCGGCTGTTCGAAAGTGCTGATCTCGGACTTCTCCGCGCCCAAGCTGGAGATCGCCGCGCAATATCCCGGCATCGTGCCGGTCAACATCGGCGAGCGCTCACTGGCGGATGCCGTCGCCGCCGCGACCGGGAATTGGGGCGCGGATATCGTCTTCGAGGCCAGTGGCAGCCCCAAGGCGTTTGCCGGCCTGTTCGATGTCGTTCGCCCCGGCGGCGCGGTGGTTCTGGTCGGATTGCCCGTAGAGCCGGTGGCCCTCGACGTGCCGGCCGCGATCTCGAAAGAGGTGCGCATCGAGACGGTGTTCCGTTATGCCAACATCTTCGACCGCGCCCTGCAGCTCATCGCTTCCGGCAAGGTCGACCTCAAGCCGCTGATCACCGGCACCTATGCTTTCGCCGACAGCATCAAGGCCTTCGAGCGGGCGGCCCAGGGCAATCCGCAGGACGTCAAACTGCAAATCCTGCTTCCCGGCGAGAAGGGCTGACCCATGTCCGCGATCACCTGCTCCCATGTCGACAAGGCCTATGGCGCCACATCGGTCATCCGTGATCTCAATCTCTCCATCGAGGAACACGAATTCGTGGTCTTCCTCGGCCCGTCTGGCTGCGGCAAGTCCACCCTGCTCAGGATGCTGGCGGGGCTGGAGGACATCAGCGGCGGCGAGGTGTCGATCGGCGGCAAGGTGGTCAACGACCTCGAGCCCGGCGACCGCGGCATCGCCATGGTGTTCCAGAACTATGCGCTGTATCCGCACATGACGATCTTCGACAACATCGCCTTCGGGCTGCGGCGGCAGAAAGTGCCCGCCGCGGAGATCGGCAAGCGGGTCGGGGCGGTCGCGGCGACACTTGGGCTGGAGCCCTATCTCGGCCGCAAGCCGACCGAGCTTTCCGGCGGCCAGCAGCAGCGTGTCGCCATCGCGCGCGCCATGATCAAGACACCCAAGGTGTTCCTGTTCGACGAGCCGCTGTCCAATCTCGACGCCAAGCTGCGCAACCATATGCGGGTCGAGATCGCGCGGCTGCATCAGTCGCTGAAGACGACCACCGTCTACGTCACCCACGACCAGCTGGAAGCAATGACGCTCGCCGACCGCATCGTGCTCCTGCGCGACGGCGTGATCGAGCAGGTTGGTTCGCCGGCCGAAATCTATGGCCGGCCCGGCAATCTGTTCGTGGCCGGCTTCATCGGCACGCCGAACATGAATTTCATCGAAGTGACGCCGGGCAGGGCCGAGGACGGCTGGACACTGACCGGCGCTGGAACGGTTCTGACGATCGATGGCTCCGGTTTCGATCTGCGGCAAGGCGAGCGCGCCATCCTCGGCATCCGGCCGCCGGACCTGAAGACGGCGGGCGCGGGAGCCGGCCGCAATCTTCTCCAGGGCACCGCCGATCTCATCGAATTCCACGGCAACGACGCGCTGGTGACGTTCGGGTCCGGCGGCAAGGAGATCAGCGCCCTCGTGCCGGCACGCGAATGCCCGGCGCTTCGTGCCCCGGTCCGCTACACATTCGAGGACGAGAGCGTCCATTTGTTCGACGCGGCGTCGGGCGTATCGCTTCGCAGGCGGTAGCGGCGAGCAGGCTCTTGCCCGTTCATCGGATCGCGTCGAGCGCCTGCCTTTGGCGGTGCATTTCCAGGAAAACCCGGTAGTCGCGGTCGAAGCGGGCGCCGGCGGCCTTGTTCGGCGCGCGCGTCCTGCCGCCCTGCTGCATGGCGAGGCAGGCTGCGTTGAGGTCCGGGAACAGGCCGGCGGCGGTGGCGGCCACCATGCCGGTGCCAAGCAACACCGCTTCGTCGGCCAGTGGCTCCACCACGGTACAGCCGGTGGCGTCGGCATAAAGCTCCATCAAGAGCGGGTTCTTGGTGTGGCCGCCGGTGACATGCAGCGTGTCGATGAGATAGCCGTTCTCGTTCAGCGCCTCCAGCACATGGCGTACCCCAAGCGCGATGCCGACGGCGGTGCGCCAGTAAAGCTTGCACAGGCTGTCGAAAGAAGAATCGAGCGTCAGCCCGCTGACCACGCCGACGGCATGCGGATCGGCCAGCGGCGAACGGTTGCCATGGAAATCCGGCAGCACATGCAGCCTTGCGGCAAGAGTATCGCCTTCGGTATCGCGCAGTTCGGCGACACGCCGGGCGATCCTGGCGTGCATGGCGGCATCCGGCTCGCCGCCGGCGCCGTGCCAGCGGATGATGTGGTCAAGCAGGGCGCCGGTAGCCGACTGACCGCCTTCCGACAGCCACAGCTTCGGCAGCGCCGCGCCGAAGTAAGGTCCCCAGACGCCGGCGAAAGGCTGCGGGTCGGGCGACATCGCCATGACGCAGCTCGACGTGCCCGCGATCAGGGCCAGATGCCGGCCGATATCCTGTTCGTCGCCGGCAAAGCCGCCGAGTACGCCAAGCGCGCCGGCATAGGCATCGATGACCCCGGCGCCGACCCGGCAGTTTTCGCTGAGCCCAAGCTCGGCCGCGGCCTGTGCCGTCAACGACCCGATGTCGGCGCCGACCGGGCTCGCCCTTTCGGGCAGATTGCCATGCTCGAAGAGGTCGTCGAGCCCGACGAGTTTGAAGAAGTCGCGTTGCCAGGCGTTTTCCTGATGGGCGAGGTAGGTCCATTTGGCCGTCAGCGTGCATTGCGACCGGGCGAGCGAGCCGGTTGCCTGCCAGGTCAGGAAATCGGCCAGATCGAATAGATAGCCGGCTTCATTCCAGGTCTTGGACAGGCTGCGCTTCAGCCACATCAGTTTCGGCGTCGCCATCTCGGGCGACATCACGCCACCGATATAGTTCAGCACCTCATGGCCGCTCGCCGTGCATTCGTCGGCCTCGGCGATGGCGCGATGGTCGAGCCAGACGATCGTGTCCCAGCGCCTGTCGCCGGTTACCGAAACGCTGAGCTGGCCGCCTTGCCGGTCACGCACGACCAGCGAGCAGGTGGCGTCGAAAGAGATGCCGACGACATCCTGCGCGCTGACGCCGGCCTTTTCGCGGGCGGCGCGCACTGCGGTGCAGACGGCGGCCCAGATATCGCGCGAATCATGTTCGGCGTGATCGGGCTTGGGCTGGTTCATGGCGATCGGCCGTTCGGCGCGGCCAAGCAAGGTGCCACTGGTGTCGAGAATGCCCGCGCGAGCGCTCCCGGTGCCGACATCGACCGCGCAAACAAATTGTTTCGTCAAGATGCTCTAACTCTCGCTCCCAGGCCTGCAATCAGATCGGGCAATTGCAGCATGTCAGCGAATATAAAGTCCGGTTCACTCGACGCAAGCCGCGCTTTCAATGCCGGGTTGCCGGCATGCGAGCCGCCGGTGAAGGCGAAGACGCGCATGCCCGCGGCGCGGGCCGCCACGATGCCGGCCGGACTGTCCTCGATGACCAGGCATTTGCCGGGGGTCGTCCGCATGGTGGCGGCGGCATGCAGGAAAAGGTCGGGCGCCGGCTTGCCCCTGGCCACCATGGCGGCGCTGAACAGATGCGGCTCCATCAGTGAGAGCAGTCCTGTCACCTCGAGCGCATAACGTATCCGTTCGGGGGTGCCGGAGGAAGCGACGCAGAAGGGCAGGCCGAGCCTCGGCAGCATCTCCAGCACGCCGGGAACAGGCTTAAGCTCCTCGCGGAATTTTCGCATCAGCTCGACGCGCATCGCGGTCAGGTGCTGATCGGCGATCTCCAGGCCGAAGTCGCGCTGAAGGATTTCGCGGACGCTTTTCATGCTCTTGCCGAGGAAATGCTCATAGGCCGTATCCTCGCCGATGCGGCCACCGGCGCGCTCGACCATGCCGAGCAGCGCCGAGATGGAGAGCGCTTCGCTGTCGACCAGCACGCCGTCGCAGTCGAAGATGACCAGTTCGGGCGTCATGGTGCCGACTTGGCTCTCAGAGCTTGCCCGCTATATAGCGCGTCAGCGTGGTGCGCGCGCCGTTGGCCCACAGCACGTTGAGTGCATGCCCGAAGGCTTCCACGAAGGATGCCGCGCGACCCACATCGCCGTAGATGTCCTCCATCGCAAGCCACGCGGCCGGCGCGTCCTTGGCCGCCCTTGCCGTCGCTTGCAGCCGGTCCCAGCTCGGATCGTTCGGCTCGATGACGGCGCCGCTGTCCGTCGTGCCGAAGCAGTAGCGGCACCACAAAGCCGATTCCAGCGCGAGCCCGGCGACGCCTTTTCCCGCCTTGAGCCGGTCGGCGATGGTCGGGATGATGAATTTCGGCTGGCGGTTGGAGCCGTCGAGGCAAAGCCTTCGGATCGTGTCGCCGATCTTGGGATTGGAAAAGCGCTTCTCGATGAGCTGGTAGTAATCTTCCAGCACGGTGTTCGGCACCGGCGGCACCGTCGGGATGATCTCGTCATGTTCGAGCTTGTCGAGAAAGCCGCGCACCAGCGGCTCCTGCATCGCTTCATGCACGAAATGGATGTCCATCAGCCCTGCCGGATAGGCAATCGTGGCATGGCCGCCATTGAGGATACGGATCTTCATCAACTCGTAGGGCGAGACGTCCTTGACGAACTGGACGCCAACCTTCTCCAGCGCCGGGCGGCCGGCGGTGAAATGATCCTCCAGCACCCATTGCTTGAACGGCTCGCAAAACACCGGCCAGTTGTCCTCCAGGCCGAAATCGTCGGCCAGGATCTTTCGCTCGCGGTCCGATGTCGCCGGCGTGATGCGGTCGACCATGGCGTTGGGAAAGGCGACCTTGTCGCTGACCCATTTTGCCAGGTCTTCATCGACAAGCCTGGCCAGCCCGATGACGCCGTCCGACGTGACGTGCCCGTTGTGGGGGATGTTGTCGCAGGACATGACTGTGAACGGCACGATGCCGTCCGCGCGGCGGCGCACCAGGCCGGCGAGGATGATGCCGAAAACGGTCTTCGGCACGGCGCCAGGTTGCGCATCGGCAACGATGTCTGGATGAGCCGGATTGAACTTGCCGGAGGCTGGATCGATGAAGTAGCCGCCTTCCGTGATGGTCAGCGAGACGATCTTGATGGCGGGGTCGGCCAGCCTCTCGATGATGCCGGCGGCATCGCCCGGCATCAGGAAGTCGATCATGGCGCCGGTCACCCGGGCGCTCATATGGCCCTCATCCTGCTCGACCACGGTGGTCAGCCAGTCCTGTTCCTCGAGCTTGCCGCGTCCGATCTTCTCGCCGTCGAAGACCCCGGCGCCGACCAGCGCCCAGTCGTGCCCTTCACCGGCGCTGAAGAGGTCGTCCAGATAGACCGCCTGATGCGACCGGTGGAAGTTGCCGACGCCGAAATGCACGATGCCGGCCTTGAGCCGCGAACGCTCGTATTTCGGACCGGCCACGTTGGCCGGCAGCCTGGAGAGGTTTGAGGAAGAGAGTTTCACGGTCATCTTTTTACCCTTTGGCCGGGCTCCGGCCTTCGCTACCTCCTTCTTCCGCGCGTAGCCGGAAGAAGGTCAGGGGCGCCGCGCCGGCCAGGGCCGATGCGGCTTCTCACTTGATGTGTCGGCCTCTGCTCCTCGCGGAGGAACGAGGAACAGAGGCCGTCCCCCCTCAACTCATCCATTGCCCGCCATCGACATTGTAGGTCTGGGCAACAATGTATTCGGCCTCGTCGCTGGCCAGGAACACGGCCATGCCAGCGAGGTCTTCGGGCTTGCCCATGCGGCCATAGGGAACGCCCTCGCCGACCAGCCTCTTCTTCTCGCCCTTCGGCCGGTTCTCGTATTTGGCGAACAGCGCGTCGACCTGGTCCCACATGTCGCTGTCGACGACACCGGGCGCGATGCCGTTGACGTTGATGCCGTGCTTGATCAGGTAGAGCCCGGCCGACTGGGTGAGCGAGATGACGGCTGCCTTGGTCGCGCAATAGACGGCGACCAGCGGTTCGCCGCGCCGCCCGGCCTGGCTGGCCATGTTGATGATCCTGCCGCCTTTGCCGCGCGCGATCATCGAACGGCTTGCCGCCTGCAGCATGAACAGCGTGCCGGCGACATTGACCGAGAACAGTTTTTCGTAGCTTGCCCGCGATATCTCGACGATCGGCGCCAGGTCGAACAGGGCCGCGTTGTTGATCAGAATGTCGAGGCCGCCGGTCCTGTCCTCCACCGCCTTCACCGCGGCGTCGATGGATGCCTGGTCGGTGACGTCGAGTTTGACGGCATAGGCCTTGTCGCCGATCTCGCCGGCCGTCTGCCTGGCGGCTCCGAGATTGATGTCGGCGATCGCCACCGTGGCTCCCTCGCGCACATAGGCTTCGGCGAAGGCCCTGCCGATGCCGCGCGCGGATCCGGTGATCAGCGCCGATTTGCCTTTCAGTCTCACTGTCCCATCCCTCACTGGGCCATTGCTTTTCCGTCGGCGCCGAAGCGGTGCAGCTTGGCCTTGTCGGGCGTCAGGTAGATGGTGTCGCCATGGCGCACGCCGAGTTCGCCGTCGGCGCGCACCGTCAGCGGACCGACGCCGTCGGCCTGGACATGCAGGAAGGTGTCGGATCCCAGATGCTCGGCAACGCCGACAGTGGCTTTCCAGTCGCCCGCCGTGGTCGAGATCTGCATGTGCTCCGGCCGGATACCGATGGTCTTGGCGCCGTATTTGTCGGCCGGCGCGCCCTCGATCAGGTTCATCTTCGGCGAGCCTATGAAACCGGCGACAAACAGGTTGCGCGGCGAGCGGTACAGTTCCATCGGCGAGCCGACCTGCTCGATGTTGCCAGCGTTGAGAACGACGATCTTGTCGGCCATGGTCATGGCTTCGACCTGGTCGTGGGTCACGTAGATCATCGTGGTCTTGAGTTGGTGGTGGAGTTCGCTGATCTCCAGCCGCATGGTGCCGCGCAGCGCGGCGTCGAGGTTGGAGAGCGGTTCGTCGAACAGGAAGGCGGAGGGCTGGCGCACGATGGCGCGGCCGATCGCGACGCGCTGGCGCTGCCCGCCAGACAGCTGGCCGGGCCGCCGTTCGAGATAGTTGGTGAGGTTGAGCACGCGGGCCGCGTCCTTCACCTTCCTGTCGATCGTCGCCTGGTCCTCGCCCGCCATCTTGAGCGGGAAGGCGATGTTCTTGGCCACCGTCATATGCGGGTAGAGCGCGTAGGACTGGAACACCATGGCCAGCTTGCGCTTGGCCGGCGCCTCGCCGGTCACGTCGCGGCCGTCGATGTTGATGGTGCCGCCGCTGGTGTCCTCCAGCCCGGCGATCAGCCGCAGCAGCGTGGACTTGCCGCAACCCGAGGGGCCGACGAAGACGACGAATTCGCCATTCTCGATCACCAGGTCGAGGCCTGGGATGATCGACGTCGATCCGAAGGACTTGGAGACGTTCTTGAGCGTGATGTTTCCCATGGTTTCCTCCCCGAGGGGTTATTGTCCGTCGTCCGTTGCTTGCGGCGGTGTTATTTCACGGCGCCAAAGGTCAGGCCGCGCACCAGCTGCTTCTGGCTGAACCAGCCCATGATCAGGATCGGCGCGATGGCCAGCGTCGAGGCCGCCGAAAGCTTGGCCCAGAACAGGCCTTGCGGGCTTGAGAACGAACTGATGAAGGCGGTCAGCGGCGCGGCGTCGGTCGTGGTTAGCCGGATCGTCCAGAACGCCTCGTTCCAGGCCAGGATGATGTTGAGCAGCATGGTCGAGGCGATGCCCGGCACCGCCATCGGCGTCAGCACATAGACGATCTCGTTCCAGAGCGAGGCGCCATCCATGCGCGCCGCTTCCAGGATCTCGCCCGGGATTTCGCGGAAGTAGGTGTAGAGCATCCACACCACGATCGGCAGGTTGATCAGCATCAGCATCACCATCAGGCCGATGCGGCTGTCGAGCAGGCCGAGATTGCGGAATATCAGATAGATCGGGAACAGAACGGCGACCGCCGGCATCATCTTGGTGGACAGCATCCACATCAGGATGTCCTTGGTCCGCTTCGTCGGCGAGAAGGCCATCGACCATGCCGCCGGTATCGCGACCAGCAGCGCGAGGATGGTCGAGCCGACCGACAGGATGACCGAGTTCAGGAAGAACTTGAAGTAGCCGCTCTGCGCCTGGACCTCCGAATAGCTCTCGAAGGTGCCCGACGGGATCAGGTTGAAGCCCTGGATCGCCTCCTGCTCCGATTTGAACGAGGTGATGATCGTGTACAGGATCGGAAAGAAGATCAGCAGGGCGACGATCCAGGCGGCGATGGTGGCGATCGTCTTGTGCCGGTTGGTGACTGCGCGTGCCATCTTGTCCTCCTACTTGTCCAGGTTCTTGCCGACGGCGCGCATGGCGAAGAAGGCGACGATGTTGGCGAGAATGACGGCGATGACGCCACCGGCGGATGCCTGGCCGATTTTGAACTCCAGCAGCGCCTTCTGGTAGACCAGGAAGGGCAGGTTGGTGGAGGCATAGCCGGGGCCGCCATTGGTGGTGACGAGGATCTCGGCATAGACCGACAGCAGGAAGATCGTCTGGATCAGGATGACGACGGTGATCGCCCGCGACATGTGCGGCAGGGTGAGATACCAGAAGCGGCTGAGGAAGCCGGCGCCATCCATTTCCGCCGCCTCCTTCTGTTCGCCGTCGAGCGACTGCAGGGACGTCAGCAGGATGAGCGTCGCGAAGGGCAACCATTGCCAGGCGACGATGATGATGATGGCGGTGAGCGGATATTGCCCGAACCAGTCGATCGGCTGCAGGCCGAAGAAGCGCGCAATATCGGCGAAGACGCCGTATTGCGGGTGCATGATCATGTTCTTCCACACCAGTGCTGCGACCGGCGGCATGACGAAGAACGGCGAGATGACCAGGATGCGCACGATCCCCTGGCCCCACATCGGCTGATCGATGAGCATCGCCAGCAGGATGCCGCCGACCACGGTGATGACCAGCACGCTGACGACGATGGTGAGCGTGTTGAGGATCGAATAGAGGAAGGCCGGGTTCGAATAGAACAGCGCGTAGTTTGAGAAGCCGACAAACCCGTCACGGATAGGATTGAGCGGATTGTACTGCTGGAACGAGAACCAGAGCGTGAGCGCCAGCGGTACGACCATCCAGACCAGCAGCAGCACGACGGATGGCGCCATCATGAAACGGGCAAGCGAACGGGTTTGCTGAGTAGCCATGACGGTCACCCTCCCAAGGTCAGCCGGGTTTTCAGAATTGTGCCTGAATTTTCAGAAGCGTTGAAGGCGGCCGCCCGAACTGGGTTTCGGGCGGCCGTTGCCGGTCATGGTCGTCGGCCGGCATTCGGCACCGGGAGGAGCCTTACTTGATGTAACCGCCCTCGGTCATCGCCGCTGTGGCGGCATCCTGGGCCTGCTTCAGCGCATCGTCGACGCTCGACTGTCCGGCGAGGGCCGCCGAGAACAGCTGGCCGACGGTGGTGCCGAGGCCCTGGAACTCAGGGATGGCTACGAATTGAACGCCGACATAAGGCACGGGCTTGACGGTGGGGTGCGTCGGATCGGCGGCGTTGATGGAGTCCAGCGTCATCTTGGCGAACGGAGCCGCCTTCTGATACTCGGGGTTGGCGTAGAGCGAAGAGCGCGTGCCCGGAGGAACGTTGGCCCAGCCTTCCTTCGACGCGACCAGTTCGGCATAGTGCTTGCTGGTCGCCCACGACACGAACTTCTCGGCCGCGTCTGCCTTCTTGGTGCCGGCGGGAATGGCCAGCGACCAGGCCCACAGCCAGTTGCCGCGCTTGCCCAAGCCATTGTCGGGCGCCAGTGCATAGCCGACCTTGTCGGCGACGGTCGAGTTCTTCGGATCGGAGACGAAGGACGCCGCGACAGTGGCGTCGATCCACATGCCGCACTTGCCCTGCTGGAACAGCGCCAGGTTTTCATTGAAGCCGTTGGAGGAGGCGCCTTCCGGACCGTCGGCCTTCATCAGGTCGACATAGAACTGCAGCGTCTTCTTCCACTCGGGCTGGTCGAACTGGGGCTTCCAGTTCTCGTCGAACCAGCGCGCGCCGAACGAGTTCGACATGGCGGTGAGGAAGGCCATGTTCTCACCCCAGCCGGCCTTGCCGCGCAGGCAGACGCCGTTCACGCCATTGGCGCGGTCGGTCATCTTGTCGGCGGCCTGCTTGATGAAGTCCCAGGTCGGCGCGTCCGGCATCTTGAGGCCGGCTTTCTCCATAAGGTCCTTGCGGTACATCACGAAGGAGCTTTCGCCGTAGAAGGGCGCGGCATAGAGCTTGCCGTCGACCGACAGGCCGCCGGCGATGGCCGGGATGATGTCCTTGGCGTCGTAGTCGTCGCCCAGCTTGTCGAGCGGCAGCAGCCAGCTCTGCTTGGCCCAGATCGGAACCTCGTAGGTGCCGATGGTCATCACGTCGTACTGGCCGCCCTTGGTGGCGATGTCGGTGGTGACGCGCTCGCGCAGCACGTTTTCTTCGAGCGTGACCCAGTTGAGCTGGATGTCGGGGTTCGCCTTGGTGAAGTCGTCGGTCAGCTTCTGCATGCGGACCATATCGCCATTGTTGACGGTGGCGATGGTGATGGATTCGGCATGCGCCGCGAACGCCAGCGCGCTGGTCGAGCACAAGCCCAGGATGAGCGTACGAAGTTTCATCAAATTCCTCCCATGGACCAAGATGAGCATTTGCCTTGGCTGTGAGCAATTACTCACTAAGTCTGAATTATGTCAAGCCTGATTCGATGCTGCATCGCAGCACGCGACCCGTGTATGGCGACAAATGACCGGCAATATCGGACGGGCACGGATCGCGGCTGGCCGGATCCCGGGCACGTAAAAGCTTCTCGGATGGACCGTCGTCGGTTTCCCGCGACCGCCGGTCAGCAGGCGATCTCGGCCAGCAGCCAGTCGCGGAAGGCACGGATCTTCGGCACGTTGCGCCGTGCCTCGGGATAGACGAGCCAATAGGCATGGCCGTCGTCGCCGACCAGGTCGAAGGGCTGGATCAGGCGTCCTTCGGCGAGTTCGGTCTTGAACAGCGCCCGGGTCAGGATCGCCACGCCATGACCGGCGATTGCCGCATTGGCCTCGTAGGCCTGCGCGCCCATGCTGCTGCCGGGACGCTTGGCCAGGTCGTGGCTTTGCACCCCGGCGGCCTCAAACCACTGCGTCCACCAGATATCGCTGGGGTCGAGGATCGGCAGCTTGAGCAGGTCGGCCGGCTCCCTGACGCCGCCGATGCTGGCCGCGAGCCTGGGGCTCAGCATCGGCGTGAAGTCGGCGTCGAGCAGCTTGTGGGCTTCCAGCCCTAGCCATTTGCCGCCGCCCGAGCGGATGGCGAGATCGACGTCCTCGCGCGCGAAATCCGTGAGCCGGCTCGACGTTTCGAGCCGCACGGCGAGCGCCGGATGCGCCATCTGGAACGAACCCAGATGATGCGCCAGCCAGTTGGAGGCGAAGGTCAGCACGGTGGTGACGCACAGCAGCCCGTCTGCGCCGCCACGCGCCGCCGCATAGGCCTGCCCGAGGATGGCAAAGGCCTCGCTGACCGCCGGCGCAAGCCGTTGGCCGGCCTCGGTCAGTTCGATCTGCCGCGGCCGGCGCAGGAACAGCGGGGCGCCGACGCGCTCTTCCAGCACCTTGATCTGATAGGACACCGCGGCCTGCGTCATGGCGAGTTCCACGGCGGCCTTGGTGAAGGAGAGATGCCGGGCCACCGCCTCGAACACCCGTATCGCCTGCAGCGGCGGCAGCTGCGAAACCTGTGGCGCGCTAAGGTCGGGCATAAGGCCTCCTTATGGGTCCTTATCGACGTTCGATTGGCGAAGTGAGTCGGCAAGACCGACATTGAGCATCGAGCCGTCATTCGGATTCAAGATAGCGAAGGTTGACGATCATGACCATGGCGCAACACAAATGCACTCCCGCCCCGGATCATCGCTGGATTTCGTGGCTTGCGGACGGATTCAGCTGGTTCTCGATCCGGAAAAAGACGCATCTCGACATCAGGGACCTGTCGCCGCATCTGCAGCGCGATCTCGGTTTTCTCGATGGCAACGATCCTTTCGGCCGGCACAAATAGCCATGCTGGCTTTATGGCGCATTCGACGCGGGCAGGCGGCCCGCGCTCAGATGCCGGCCAGAAGGGCTGCGGCTGTCCGCTCGTCGGTGATGAGCCCGTTGACCAGCCTGCGGTTCACGGCGGCCAGGATGCCCGGCAGCTTGCGCTCGCCCATGGCCAGCGCAATCACCAGGGATCTTTCGCGCGACGGCAGCGAGGCCGACGACACACGGTCATTGGTGATGCCCTCTATCATGCGGCCGTCCCGATCGAACACCCAGCCGACGATTTCGGCCACGCCTCCGGCCTTCTGCAGGGCTTTCAGCTCGCTTTCGGAAATGAAGCCGTCTTCGTAGAGCGGCGCTTTCGGGCCGAGGTCGCCGATGCCGATGAAGGTGACGTCGGCCTCGGCGGCCAGCGCCAGCGTCGGCTGGATCATCGGCTGGTTGAGCAGCATCTCGCGTTCCGCCGGCGACGAGGCGATGACTGGCAGCGGCATCGGGAAGGAGCGCGCCTTGACCCGGTCGGCCATGGTGAAGATGACGTTGTAGAAGGCAGCCGAACCGTCAGGCGAGATGTTGCCGGTCAAGGACACCACCTTGTGCTGCGGGCATTCCATCGGCGGCAACTGTTCGATCGCCGCCTTCAGCGTGCGTCCCGTGCCGATCCCCATGACGATCGGTGTCGGTGACCGCAGCCGCCGCTCGATCTCGGCGGCTGCCGCCTCGGCGATGCCGATGGTGGTGGAGGACGAATTCGGGTCGCTCGGCACCACTTCGACCAGGTCGAGCGCGAAACGCGATTTCAGCCGCGCCGCCAGTTCGAGGCAATTGGCGATCGGATGATCGACGCGCACCTTGATGAGGCCCTCCGACACCGCCAGCGACACCAGCCGCTGCGCCGTCTGCCTGGAGATGCCGAGCGTGGCGGCGATCTGGTCCTGGGTATTGCCGGCGACGTAATAGAGCCAACCGGCGCGCGCCGCGTCGTCCAGCCTGTTGCTGCCGCCATCCTGCCGGGTGTTCAAGTCCTGCCTCCCGAACCGCCGGTCATCGGTGGTCTGCTTCCATTTTCGCAGGGAACGGCGCGCTGCGCAATTGTCAATCTCAAGGGCAAATGCCTGTGAATGGGCATCGCGATTCTGTCGTCGTGGAATCGACAGCGCGCAAAGCCGAGCGGCTTCGTCTCGCGTCGGGGCGATGTTCTGCACCCCTGGCGGTTTATCTCCCGACGCAAACCCTTTAAGGGAACGCAAAAAGGAGCGCTGCATGACACCGAAGGCGGTTTTCTGGGACATGGACGGCACGCTGGTCGACAGCGAGCCGTTGCACGAGGCGGCGCTGGTGGCGGCGATGCGCAATGTCGGCCTCACGCCGCCCGATGACCTGCACGAGCGCGTGCTCGGCGTCGCCGCATGGCCGGTTTATGAGATGATGCGCGACGAGTTCGGGCTGACCCTGCCTTTCGACGACTGGATCGTCCATAAATACGAACATTATCTGCCGCTGGTCGAAGGCTTGAAGCCGCGTCCCGGCGCTATCGAGGTCTTCGCGCAACTTCGCGCGCTCGGTGTGCAGCAGGCGGTTGTCTCGAATTCCGACCGCATGATCGTCGATGCCAATCTGCGCATGGTGGGCCTCGTCTATCCCGGCATGAAGACGGTCAGCCGCAACGATGTGCGCGAAGGCAAGCCGCACGCCGAGCCCTTCCTGCGTGCGGCCTATCTGGCCGACGTCGATCCCAGCGATGCGGTGGCGGTCGACGACAGCTGGCCGGGCGCGATGGCGGGGCTGGCCGCCGGCATGAAGACGATCTTCTGGCCGGAAGCGCCGATGGAAGGCCCGCCCGGCGCTATCGTCATCAACAGCGCCGAGGAATTGCGCCGGGAATTGGGGCTGTAATCCTCAGCTCCGATAGACGGGTTCCTGCTCGTCGAGGATCGCCTTCAGTTCGGCAAGATGACGCTCTGCCTGCCCGGGATAGTCGTCCATCTCGGCGGCCGTCTTTTCCGCGATCGCGTCGGACAGCGTGCGCAGCGGCCGCCCGGTCCACAGCGCCTTGATGTAGGTCTCGGCGGCGCGCTCGAAATAGAACATTCGGTTGAACGCGTCGGCCACGGTATCGCCGATCACCATCACGCCGTGATTGCCCATGATCATGACCTTGACCTTCGGGTCGGTCAGAAGCTGCGAGCAGCGCTCGCCCTCTTCCTCGAAGGCCAGTCCGCCATAATGGGCATCGACGACGTGGCGGTTGAAGAACATGGCCGAGTTCTGGTCGATCGGCGGCAGGGTCGAGTCGGCGAGCGAGGCAAGCACGGTCGCATGGATCGAGTGAACATGCATGGCGCAGCGCGCGTGCGGCACATTGCGGTGGATGGCGCCGTGCAGGCCCCAAGCCGTCGGATCGGGCGCGTTCGGCCCTGACAGTGTTTCGGGATCGTTGGCGTCGATGAGCAGAAGATCGCTCGCCTTGATGCGTGAGAAATGCACCTGGTTCGGGTTCATCAGGAACTGCGTTCCATCCTCGTTGACGGACAGCGAGAAATGATTGGCGACGGCCTCATGCATGTTGAGCCGCGCCGTCCAGCGGAAGGCGGCGGCGAGATCGACCCGCTCCTCGTAAAACGGCAGGTTGCTCAGCGGCTCTTTGTGCAGGCGGGCGATGCTCATCGAAAATCCTCCAGTTTCAGGCAGAATGCCGCGACCGATGGCTGCCCGCAACGGGTTTCGGTTGGTGCAGGCAAGGCTGCCCCGGTCAGGCCGCAGCGCCGGCGGCGGTTGCTGTCCTCAGCCCGCCATGCTCGACGATGAAGTCGATCACCTCCTGCAGCCCCTTGCCGCGCGACAGATCGGTGAAGCCGAACGGCCGCTTGCCGCGCATGCGGCCGGCGTCGCTCTCCATCACGTCGAGGTTGACGTTCACATAGGGGGCGAGGTCGCTTTTGTTGATGATCAGGAAGTCGGAACGGGTAATGGCGGGGCCGCCCTTGCGCGGTATTTCCTCACCCTGGCAGACCGAGATGACATAGAGCGTCAGGTCGGCAAGATCCGGCGAGAAGGTCGCGGCAAGGTTGTCGCCGCCGGATTCGATGAAGATGATGTCGAGATCGGGGAATTTCCTGTTCAGGTCCGCGATCGCGCGCAGATTGATCGAGGCGTCCTCGCGGATGGCGGTGTGCGGGCAGCCGCCGGTCTCGACACCGACGATGCGCTCCTCCGGCAGCGCCTGCAGCCGGGCCAGCATCATGGCGTCTTCCCTGGTGTAGATGTCGTTGGTGACGACGGCGATGGAGAACTCGTCGCGCAACGCCTTGCAGAGTTTTTCGGTGAGCGTCGTCTTGCCGGAGCCGACCGGGCCGCCGATGCCGATGCGGAGGGGGCCATTGGCTTGGGTCATGTTGGAAACTCCATGATGGCAAGGGTTGCAAAGCCAAGCCCGATCAGCAGGCAGAGCGGCGAATAGTAACGGACGTCGAGCCGCGCGAAAGGCTGTTCGGGCGCCAGCCGCCGCCACCAGGGCGTGAAGCCGGCAATGCCGCGGCCAAGGAACACCAGCCCGATCAGCAGCGCGCTGGCGGCGAGGCCTTCCCTCGGAAAGGGCGAGGCAAAGAAGCCGATCAGCGCCAGCGGCCAGAGCGTCGCCAGGACGAGACAGGCAGCCACGGCGAAACTGGCAAAAGGCGTCGGCATCTCTTCGACGCCGCGAAACCCGACGACAGCGCGTGCGCAGGAGGCGCCATCCGTTCCTGGCCAGATGCCGCCGATGCCCCAATAGACATGCAGGGCGGTGATCAGCAGCAGGACAAAGGAGAGCAGGAAAGCAAGCAGGATCATGAACGGAACAATCGCGAATACTGGGTTTCGTGCTTCATCGCCATGACGTCGGACACGAAGGCGCAGCCACCGAGATCGCCCAATGTCGACCGGGACGCGCGGGCGGCGGTCGAGAGCGCCAAGGGCTCGAAGCCGGCCAGCAACGTGGTGGCCTCGCGCTGGCCAACGACGCTGAGCCGGATCCCAGCCTGGACGAGATTGGAGAAGAAGGCCTGCAGGAAGGCGCAGAGGGCGTCCTGCAGTGCGATGCCGCTGGCACCGGCAACGGCGCCGACAGCAACGCAGTAAGCGCATTCGGCCGGCAAGCCTTCCAGCACCGGATTGGGCCACGCCGCGGCCGCCTTGAGGAAGGCAGCCCCTTGCAGCATGGTCTCGGTGTGGCGTTCGCGCGAGCCGGCGAGCGCCTCGGCCAGTTCCGCAACTTCGTCGAGATCACCGCCTTCGCGGGCGCGGCGCCAGCTCTCGGCGAACAGAACGGCATCGTTCCAGCCCGAGCCCATCTCGACCAGCGTTTCCAGCCAGCCGGCCAGGCTTCCGGCATCATCGACCAGCCCGTCATTCACCGCATGCTCCAGACCATGGCTGTAGGCGAAGCCGCCGACGGGAAAGGCCGGCGACAGCCACGCCATCAGCCGCAGCAGCGCGATGTTTGAAGGCTGGTCAGTCATGATCGTGGTGGTGGTGCCCGTCGTGACCGTGATGGGAATGGCTGTGGGCGTGGGAATGCGCCTCGCCATGCGAATGGCTGTGCGCCTCCGCGTGGCTGTGGGCGTGCCCGTGTTCATGGCCGCCGGAATAGGCGCCGCGCACCGGTTTGAACGGCTCCGAAACGTCCCGTACGGTCGCGCCCAATCCTTCCAGCATCGCCTTGATGACGTGGTCGCGCAGGATGACGATGCGATCCGCCTCGATACCGGCGGCGAGATGGCGGTTGCCGATATGCCACGCCAGCTCTGTCAGATGCACGGCGTCGCGGGCACGGATTTCGTAGACCTCTTCGGCCGCCGCGACGATCTCGATATGGCCGCCATCCTCCAGCACCAGCCGGTCGCCATGGTCGAGCGCAACCGGCTCGGGCAGGTCGACCAGCACCTTGCCGCCATCGGCAAGTTCGATGGCGCGCCGGCGCAGGTGCCGCTCGTCATGGGCGAGGACCGCACGACCTGATGGCGCCGTGGTCTCGGCTGTACCGGCGGGCAGCACGGAGACGGCGCGCGGGAATTTGGTGAAGTCGGTGTTGAGGTTGAGCTTCATTTCATGGAGCCTCCGTTAGCCTGTGCCCGCGCACGGGCAGGCCGTGAAAGCACGCGGTCGAAATAGGCGTTGACGCGGTCGGATTCGATCGCAAAGCGGCCGGCGCGTGCCCAGCCGCCCATGTCGCCGAGCAGGACATCGACAGCCGAGAACCGTTCGCCCAGCGCGAAGGGCTTTTCGCCCAGCCGCCGGTCCAGCGCCTTGAGCTCGGCGGCGAAATCATAAGCGGCCGCCGGTCCGACATCGACCCGCACTTCCCTGGGCAGCAGGAAGCGGTGGCGCAATTTGTTCCACAGCGGCGCCTCGAATTCCGACTGGGCAAAATGCATCCAGGAATCCATTTCGGCGCGGCCGGCGAGGCCGGGATTGGCGCCCATTCCCCTGTCGGCGTGCTTGTCGGCCAGATAGACGCAGATCGCGGCCGAATCCGTTATTTCTAGATCGCCGTCGATCAGGATCGGCACCTTGCCGGACGGGTTCAGCGCATAGGCTTCCGGCGAGCGCAGCTTCACCTCGACGAATTCATAGGGTTGCCCGAGTTCCTCGAGCATCCAGAGAACGCGGCTGACCCGGGATCCGCGCGACCCGACGGCCTTGTACATGGTTGAGCCTGCCTTTCCCGGAAAGCCTAGAGCATTCGCTTCCGTCATGCGATCGTGTCGAAGAGCCGCAGGATGAACGATATCTGATAGATCAGCGCCGCCGCGACGAAGGCGATGTGGAAGCGGCGGTCGCGCACCAGCATGGCCGCGATGCAAAGTCCCACGAAAATCGGCGTTCGGAACAGATATTCGTTGCCGAAATGGGCGAAATGCTCCGGTCCTTTCAACAGCGTGTCGATGACGTCGAGCAGGTATGTCGCGCCCAGAAGCCCGAAGAACCAGGCGCGGCGCGAGTAAAAATAGTCCTCGTAGCTGGTGTAATCGAGCATGGAGTCCGGGAACAGCAGGGCGCAGAGCAGGAACAGCGTGATCGCATAGAAGATGATGAACAGGTACTTGCCGAAGGTCCATGTCTCGATGGTGTAGAGGCCGAACTGCCACCACCAGAAATGCACCAGCATCAGAAGCACCGAAGCGACCCACGCCAGATGCACGGGGTAGAGCCGGTATTGCCCGGGATGCTGGACCGTGCGCGCCAGTCCCGACAGAAGCCGGGTGACGCCGAGTCCGATCACCATGCCCATGACGATGCGGATATGCGGGAAGATGTCGTGGGGAGAGGCGAGTTCGGTGGCCATAGGCCTCAACAAGCTAGGTGGTGGAGCGCGCGCTCGACATTCATGGATTGCTAGTCTCGCAAGAAATCGTCCATCGAAAGTGGACTGCCGGGCCAGAATTGCCCATCAAGCGCCTGCTTGGCGGTGAACGGCGGCTCACTTGAAAATTGCGATTCCCGTAAGCCCGTTTCCCGCATCGCAAGAGGTAAGGCGTCCTTGTAAGCTTGGGTGAAAATCTGACCGGGATAGCGACGAAGGCTCGGACTGTCCTTGATGATGCCTTCGATCCAGATGCGCTGTTTAGAAATTGACGATTGCCAGCTGTGACATCGATGGCCCGGCTGGAATTCCCACTTCAGGAGGTGCGCTATCAGCACCCGCATCCGGCTGCGGATTTCCCTTCGATCGCTCCTCCCCAAGCTTTCTATCTCCTCGGCAATATTCTCCCGATCAAGCTCGCCAAGACGTCCCTCGCGCAACAGCGCGCCCTGCTCGGCACTCCACTGCGCGAAGTCCGTTTCGTAGGGCGTCGGCGCCCTGAGCCGGTCAACTCTGTTCATGTGCGTATAATGCCCTAAAGCAGGCCGCGTTTAAACGGCTTCATGCTACGGCCTCCAGGGCCGGCCTCAAAACAGAAAATACCGCTGCGCCATCGGCAGCACGGTCGCCGGCTCGCAGGTCAGCAATTCACCGTCGGCGCGGACCTCGTAGGTTTCGGGATCGACCTCGACATGTGGCGTGGCGTCGTTGAGCACCATCGAATGCTTGCCGATGCCGCCGCGTGTGTTTTCCACCGCGACGAACTGCTTCTCGACGCCGAGCCGTCCATGCAGGCCGGACTCCAGCGCCGCCTTCGAAACGAAGGTCACCGACGAATTGGTCCGCGCCTTGCCATAGGCGCCGAACATCGGGCGGTAATGCATCGGCTGCGGCGTCGGGATCGACGCGTTGGGGTCGCCCATCGGGGCGGCGGCGATCATGCCGCCGATCAGCACCATGTCGGGCTTCACGCCGAAGAAGGCCGGGTTCCACAGCACGAGGTCGGCGCGCTTGCCGACGGCGATCGAGCCGATCTCCTTCGACAGCCCATGCGCGATGGCCGGGTTGATCGTGTATTTGGCGATGTAGCGGCGGACGCGGAAATTGTCGCTGTCGCCGGTCTCCTGTGGCAGTCGCCCGCGCTGGCGCTTCATCTTGTCGGCGGTCTGCCAGGTGCGGATCGCGACTTCGCCGACGCGACCCATGGCCTGGCTGTCCGACGAGATGATCGAGAAGGCGCCGATGTCGTGCAAGATGTCCTCGGCCGCGATCGTCTCCTTGCGGATGCGGCTTTCGGCGAAGGCAATGTCCTCGGGGATTGACGGCGAGAGATGGTGGCAGACCATCAGCATGTCGAGATGTTCGGCCAGCGTGTTGACTGTGTAGGGCCGCGTCGGATTGGTCGAGGACGGGATGACGTTGGGCAGGCCGCAGACCTTGATGATGTCGGGCGCATGGCCGCCGCCGGCGCCTTCGGTGTGGAAGGCGTGGATGGTGCGGCCCCTGATGGCGGCGACGGTGTTTTCCACGAAACCGGATTCGTTCAGCGTGTCGGTGTGGATCATCACCTGCACGTCGTGATCGTCGGCCACCGACAGGCAGCAGTCGATGGCAGCCGGCGTCGTGCCCCAGTCCTCATGCAGCTTCAGCGAGCAGGCGCCGCCCAGCACCATCTCCTCGAGCGCGGCCGGCAGCGAGGCGTTGCCCTTGCCCGAAAGGCCGATGTTCATAGGGAAGGCGTCGAAGGACTGGATCATGCGCGCCATGTGCCAGGGACCGGGCGTGCAGGTTGTGGCCAGCGTGCCATGCGCCGGGCCGGTGCCGCCGCCGAGCATCGTGGTTATGCCCGACATCAGCGCCTCCTCGATCTGCTGCGGACAGATGAAGTGGATATGCGCGTCGAAGCCGCCCGGCGTCAGGATCTTACCTTCGCCGGCGATGATCTCGGTGCCTGGGCCGATAATGATGGTGACGCCGTCCTGCGTGTCCGGATTGCCTGCCTTGCCGATCGCCGCGATGCGGCCGTCGCGAAGGCCGATATCGGCCTTGAAGATGCCGGCGCCGGCATCGATCACCAGGGCGTTCGTGATCACCGTATCGACCGCGCCCTCAGCGCGCGAGACCTGGCTCTGGCCCATGCCGTCGCGGATGACCTTGCCGCCGCCGAATTTCACCTCCTCGCCGGGAATGGTGAGGTCCTTCTCCACCTCGATGAAGAGTTCGGTGTCGGCCAGCCGCACCTTGTCGCCCACGGTCGGGCCATACATCTGGGCATAGGCGGCGCGGGTTATTCTGGCCATCGGTGGTTGCTCCCGGAATGCGGTGGGATTGAGGGGATCTGCACATCGTCGCCGTCCAATGGTCACGCAATGACCCGCTGGGCGACACCTTCCGGACCCATTTGGCGGATGAGGTTGGCCGGTCACCCCACAACGACCGTTTGCCAAATCGATGGAAGGAAAATCCATGCGCAAAACGATAGTTCTTGCCACCGCCGCCAGCCTGATGATGGCGGGCGCCGCGGGCGCCCAGCAGCAACAGCCAGCTCCGGCCGCGCCCGCCCCCGGCAGCACGGCCCCGGCCCCCGGCGGTCAGCAGGCGGCGCCGGCGATCCAGAGCGTCAACATTGTCGACATCACGGAATTGCCGAAGGACACACAGACGCAGGTCAACCAGGTTGTTGCCCAGCGTGGCGAAGAGGGCCTGCAGAAACTGCGCAGCTCGATCGATGCCACCCCCAAGGTCAAGTCCGCCCTCCAGGCCAAGGGAATGACCTCCGCGCAGGTGGTCGCGGCCAGCATGGAGCCCAACGGGGCGCTGACCCTGATCACAAAGAAGGCCAGCTGATCCTTGGCCACGGCGGACCGGCTCACGGTCCGCCGTCCTTGAATCCTTGGGAACCGTGGCAGGGCCACGGTCGTTTCGTTTCCGGAGCGTCGAGACAAACCGCGAAGGCGAAAGATGTCCCCTGAAATTCAGGCTGAAACCTTGGCCAGTCCGCGCTGGCCGCATGCGATAGCCATCGCCACCTTCCTCGCCGCGAGCATTCCCCAGTCCGCGCTGAATGCGCAGGGCCTGGAAAGTCCCGAGACGGTCGACCGCATCGTCGGTTCGCAGGTCAGCGAGGAAGAAGCTAGGACCACCACCGAAGCCGGCAGGATCAATTCGGCGATCGAGCGCACCCGCGAAAACATCAGCACGGTGCGCAAGACCTCGAAGCTCGACAAGGTCGATATCGTGTTGCTGACCGACGCCGCGCGCAGCGGAGGCGGCCCGCCCCGGGCCATCGAAGACAAGGTCAGGCAGCATCAGGACGATGTCGCCGAGCTGCGCAAGGAGATCGAGGCCAACGCCTTGCTCTTCAATGCCATCGATTCGCGTCGTGTGCTTGCGCAGGACATTCTCGCCGTCGAATTTGACGATCCGGGCAAGATCGTCATCTACGCAGCCGCCAAGTCTTCCAACTGAGCCGCTATCTGCTTGCAAGCAGGCAACGCCCGTCGCCCTCGTTTCACGCAAGGCGTTGGCCGCCGCTTGGCTCACAGCTTGCCCATCACCTTTTGCTGAAAACCATACACCTCGCGTTTCCCCCCGAGCGGCACCAGCGTAACATCGCGCTCCTGGCCGGGCTCGAAACGCATGGCGGTGCCGGCGGCGATGTCGAGTCGCATGCCGCGGGCCTTTTGACGCTCGAACTTCAGCCCCTCATTGGTTTCGAAGAAATGATAGTGGCTGCCGACCTGGATCGGCCGGTCGCCGCTGTTCGCCACCTTCAGGGTGACGGTTGGCAGGCCCTTGTTGAGCTCGATGTCGCCCTGGGCCGTAATGATTTCGCCTGGGATCATCTGATGTCACACCACGCCGAAAGCGAGGCCGACGCCGATCGCGGCGCAGGCCGCGCCCGCGACGCGGGTCAGGCCGCGGAATTTGAGGCCGAGGCCCAGGCCGGCGGCGATGCCGATGGCATGGAGGAGCGCGGTGGCGACGGCAAAGCCGGCCATGTATTCCAGCCCGCCCGTATTTTCGGGCACTTCGGTGCCATGGGCATGGCCGTGGAACAGCGCGAACAGGCCGATGATGGCCACTCCGGCTGGAACCGGCAAGTCGACCGCGAGCGCCACCAGCAGGCCAAGCGCGACGACGGATGCCAGTATACCGGGTTCGACGAAGGGCACCGGCACATGCGCCATGCCGAGCGCCGCGCCGGCCAGCATCACGCCGACAAAGGCCACCGGCCATGCCCAGATCGCCTTGCCGCCCTTGAGCGCGGCCCACAGGCCGACCGCGACCATGACGGTCATGTGGTCGAGACCGGAGAGCGGGTGCATGAAGCCGGCCGTGAAGGAGGAGGTCGTGCCGATGCCGACATGGGCATAGGCAGGCATCGCCGCCGCCAGCAAGAGGACGGTCGACAGGCAAAAGCGTTTGGCAGGGATCATCTGATTTCGCCTTTCGTTGGAGGGTTGGCCGTCAAGCAGCCTTGCGTGGGCCGCAACCCTCGGCCTTGAGCACGCGTTTGGTCGAGGCCGGATATTTTTTCAGCATCGCGGCGGGACGAATCGGCCGGGCCGAAAAATTTCCGCCGCAGTTCGGGCAGGCACCGCCCAGCACATGTTCCACGCAATCGGCGCAGAAGGTGCACTCGAAGGTGCAGATCAGCGCGTCTGTCGCCTCGGGCGGCAAATCCTTGTCGCAGCATTCGCAATTGGGGCGCAGGTCCAGCATCTTTGTCCTCCTCAGCGGATCGGTTCGTGCACGGTCACCAGCTTGGTGCCGTCGGGGAAGGTCGCTTCCACCTGCACGTCGTGGATCATCTCGGCGATGCCCTCCATCACCTGCGCGCGGCTGACGACATGGGCTCCCGCCTCCATCAGCTCGGCCACCGGGCGGCCGTCACGGGCGCCCTCGACGACGAAGTCGGTAATCAGCGCGATCGCTTCCGGATGGTTGAGCTTGACGCCGCGCTCCAGCCGCTTGCGTGCCACCATCGCGGCCATGGCGACCAGCAGCTTGTCCTTTTCCCGTGGCGTCAGGTTCATGCGGTTTCCAACACAGACAGAATCACAGTGACCATAATTTGGGCAGTCCCGCCCTTCCGTTGAGCAGTCCGACGAGCGGAACCAGCCGCTGGCGCAACTGGTAGCCGTCCCCGGCATGAAGCCTCGCAAGAAGCTTGCCAGATGTCGTCACGCTCCAGAAGCTCGCGCCGCCCTGGGCGCCGACGATCTCCCTGACCGGATGGAGCAACGCTTCGGCATCAGGCGACACCAGCAGCAGCGTCGCCACCGCGATCGCGCCGCCGGCAACCGCCGGGCGCCCAAGCGCCGCCGCGATATCGGGCCCGATGCGGAAATCCTCGGCATGGATGAGGCGACCGTCGCGGCGCACGCGCCAGCGGTCGTGGAAGCTGCCATGCGCGGCGCGTTCGCCCATCGCCAGGCGGCCGAAGACCGTGGCTTCCAGCACCAGCGCCTCGGCGCCCGGGGCAAGATCGATTTCCAGCGTGCGGGCAAAGGCCGCGCGGTCGAAGACGATGGTTTCCTGCGGCAGCCAGGCGATGCGGCCGTTCTCGCCGACCGTCAGTCTTACCCGGACGTCGGCATGGTCCGACGCGGCGCGATAGACCTTCTCGCAGGCCTGGGTGGTTATGGCGGCGCTGGCATGCGCCCCGACATCCACCTCCCATGCCAGGCGGTCGCCGCCGGTCAGACCGCCGGCGGTATTGATGAGAACAGCCTCCAGCGGACCGCTCGAAACGGCCGGCCGCCTGATCTTGGCGGAGCCTTCCTGATAGAGCCTGCGCAGCCGGGTGCGGCCATCGGCGCTGGCGCAACCCAATTGAGCCAGACCTGCCGCGCGCTGGGCCAGAGCCGCCGAAAACTTGGTATATTCGATCGTATCCACGCCTTCAGGTTAAGCACTGCGGCGGGTTTGTCGATATATAGCTTGTTGCTTGATGGCGTTTCCGTTTCTATAGAGGGAGCCAACTTGGTGCGGTCAGGCGATGCTTGGCGGGGGTAAAGAGCGATGGTCGCGGCCTGATATCGAGGACAAGAAGGCGCTGTTCAGTTGGCGTCGGGAAACGACAGAGTGGGGAAGAAACCGAATGGCTGACCAACTGGCAACCGAAATCATCGAGAAGATCAAGGCCCATGCCGAGACGGGCGGTGAGGAAATCACCACCAGCACCGAATTGACGGCGCTCGGCATCCATTCGCTGGAGCTGACCGAGATTATCTTCGACCTCGAGGAGCAGTATGGCATCGAGATCGAGATGAACACGGTCGATGCCTGGAGCAATCTGAAGAACGTCGGCGACATGATCGAGGCCGTTCGCGCGCTGATCGCGAAAAAAGCCTGACCGAATGCTGAAGCGCGTCGTCATCACCGGCCTTGGCGGGATATGTGGGCTCGGCACCAATGCGCCGGCGATCTGGGATGAAATGCGCGCCGGACGTTCGGCGATAGGGCCGATCGAAAATTCGTCCCTGCACGACCTCAAGGTCAAGATCGGCTGCGAGGTCAAGGCGCTGCCCGAGCACGGCATCGAACGCAAGCAGCTGGTTTCGATGGACCGCTTCAGCCTGCTGGCGGCCATTGCCGCCCGTGAAGCCATGCAACAATCAGGGTTGGCGCCGCATGCGGACAACAGCTATCGCATGGGCACCGTCGTCGGCATCGGCGTCTGCGGCTTCGAGACGATCGAGGAGAACTATCGCGCCATCCTGATGGAAGGCAAGAATCGCGCCGGCATCTTCACGGTCCCGAAGGTCATGCCGGGCGCGGCCGCCGGCCAGGTCAGCATGCATCTTGGCCTGCGTGGGCCCGTGTTCGGCGTCACCTCGGCCTGTTCATCGGCCAACCACGCCATTGCCTCGGCTGTCGACCAGATCAGGCTCGGCCGCGCCGATGTTATGGTGGCCGGCGGCGCCGAAGCGCCTCTGGTCTGGGGCGTGCTCAAGGGCTGGGAGGCGCTGCGCGTGCTGGCGCCTGACACCTGCCGGCCGTTTTCCGCCGACCGCCAGGGCCTTGCGCTCGGCGAGGGTGCCGGCATGGCGGTCCTCGAAAGCTACGACCACGCCATGGCGCGTGGCGCCACCATCCTGGCCGAAGTCGCCGGCGCTGGTCTTTCGGCCGATGCCTCCGACATCGTTGCCCCGACCGTCGAGGGGCCGGAAGCGGCGATGCGCTTTTGCCTGGCGGACGCCGGGCTCAATCCCGAGGATGTGGACTATCTCAACGCCCACGGCACCGGCACCAAGGCCAACGACCAGATCGAGACCAACGCGATCAAGCGCGTCTTTGGCGAGCATGCGCGCTCGCTGTCGGTCTCCTCGACCAAGTCGATGCACGCCCATTGCCTGGGCGCGTCGGGCGGACTGGAGATGATCGCCTGCGTGATGGCGATCCGCGAAGGCATCGTGCCGCCGACCGCGAACTACCGCGAGCCCGATCCAGACTGCGATCTCGACGTGACCCCCAATGTCGCGCGCGAGCGCAAGGTGCGCGCCGCGATCAGCAACAGTTTCGCCTTCGGTGGCACCAACGCCGTGCTGGCCTTCAAGGCCATCTGAGCCCCGGGGCGTTCGATCTGGCGCGACGGCCTGTGCGAGCCGCCTCTTGATCCCATCGACAGTGCGTGCCCGTTGACAGTGCGTGCATGCGAAACCGCTGCCGCCATATTGATCCGACTGGGTCGGGAGCTTAATCCTTGCGTCCCCGCCCCAGTCAGCGCCTTTGGCGCCAATCCCCGCTCAGGAGTTTTCGATGGCCGACCTGTCCGCCTTCCCGATTGCCGCCCGCTGGCCGGCCAAGCATCCCGACCGGATTCAGCTCTATTCGTTTCCGACGCCCAACGGCGTGAAGGTTTCGATTGCCCTCGAAGAGGTTGGCCTGCCTTACGAGCCGCATGCCGTCAACATCGGCAAGAACGAAAGCTGGACGCCGGAATTCCTGTCGCTCAACCCCAACGGCAAGATTCCCGCGATCATCGACCCCGACGGCCCCGACGGCAAGCCGATCGGCCTGTTCGAATCCGGCGCCATCCTGCTCTACCTCGCCGAGAAGACCGGCCTCTTGATGCCTATCGACGCCGCGCGGCGCTACGAGACGATTCAGTGGGTCTTCTTCCAGATGGCCTCGGTCGGGCCGATGTTCGGCCAGCTCGGCTTCTTCCACAAATTCGCCGGCCGCGAGATTGCCGACAAGCGTCCGCTGGAGCGTTACCGTGATGAATCGCGGCGGCTGATCGGCGTGCTGGACGGCAGGCTGAAGGGCCGCAAGTGGATCATGGGCAACGACTACACCATCGCCGACATCTCGCTGCTCGGCTGGGTGCGCAACCTGATCGGTTTTTACGAGGCTCGCGAACTGGTTGGCTTCGATGAGTTCGCCAATGTGGCGGCATGGCTGGACCGCGGCCTTGCGCGGCCAGCGGTGCAGAAGGGCCTGACCATTCCCGAAAGGGGCTGAATCTCAAAGCTTGGCGGCGGCCGGAGAAGATCACCGGCTATTTTGCTTTGTTTTTTGGGCCGCCTTTGCCGATCACCGAGGCCGCGAGCGAAGCGGCGCCGCGAGCCGTTGCGACCACGGCACCGGCGGCGATGGTGGCGACCGTTCGAAGGGTCCCTTGCCTGTCCTGACCTTGCCTGTCCTGACCTTGTTTGTCTTGAGGGTGTTTGCCCGGGGCCGCTTTGCGGGGCGCGGCCGCCTTGGTTGCCGCCGGCACCACCTTCCTCGGGGCTGCCTTGCCGAAAGTGGGTTTGGCATCCCTGGCGAGCTCGGTGCCAGCACCGGCTTTCGCCTGTGCTGCCTTCATGCTCCTCGCCTTGGCGGCCACGGGTTTTCTTGCCTTGAGCGCCATCGGAAATCCTTACGCCGAACAATGGGGTTCGCGGCCATAACGGCGCGAAAGTCTTAAGGTTCCAGCCAAAAAATACTGAAAATTAAGCAGGTTAACTCAGATTAACCTGGGTTAACCAATGACCAGATCGGCGGCCCGGCGCCGCGCCAGCACGCGCTCGATGTTGGGCATGTCATTGGAGGCGATCCAGGCGCGCGCATCCTCGTCGGAACGGCCATGGCCGTGCCAGCGCTCGACCAGGCGGCGTTCGAGCTCGTTGCGCGACACCTCGACGAAGATCGAGAAATCGAACAGTGGCGCGAGACGCGACCATGGCTCCTCGTCGAGCAGGAGGTAGTTGCCTTCGACGAGGATGAATTTGGTGTCCGTGCCGATGATCGCCGCAGCCGCGCGCGACAATTCCATGCTCCGGTCGAAGACCGGAATGGCGATGTCGGGTTCGCCAGCCCGGATACGTTTCAGAAGCGTCTCGAAGCCGGCGAAGTCGAAGGTTTCCGGCGCGCCTTTTCGTGCCCGCAGGCCCCGCCGGTCGAGCACGATGTCGTCATAGTGGAACCCGTCCATCGGCACGACTTCCGCCTTTCCTTCCGGCAGCAGGTCGTGCAGGCCGGCCGACAAGGTCGACTTGCCCGCTCCCGGCGGGCCGGCGATGGCGACGATGAAGCGATTCGCCTTGCCGGCGCGCTTGAAGATGGTTGCTGCGAGATGGGCGATTTCCGACATGAGGCCTCACTTGCCTGGCGGCGGCACGATCTTTGCCGCATCTTGTCGGCTGTTCACGAAAAATTCAAACCGGGAATTCGCGGCAATCCGCTTCAAGCGGCCGCCGGTTGGCCGATACGCAGGAAATCGCTGTCGAAGGCAACCTCCCGCGTGATCGCGCCGGCCCCGAGCCGCATCCGCCCGTTGGCCGTGGTGATCTCCCCTGGTGGTTCGCCGCCGGCTGCAGGCAGCGCGCCGATGACATGGCGGAAGGAGAAACTGCGTCCTTCCAAGAGCGCAAACGCGGTCGCCACGCCCTCCCGCTTCAGCCAGTTGTCGCCAAGCGAAGCGGCGTGGCCGACGGCGGCGCGGCCGTCCTCGATGCCGAGCACGCCGAGATGACGGCCGCTCCAGGGCGCATAGTCGCGCCCGCCATTGCTGAGCCACAGCATGGTAACCGGCAGTTCGGCCGGATTCTTCAGCACCAGCACAAGGTCGTCCTCGGCCCGGCGCGCCAGCGCTGTCCAGCCTGGTCCGCCATGGTCTGCTTCGACCAGGGTCAAAAAATCCTCGCGCCGGTCATCCATGCGGTATTGCCTGAGATCGACCGTCCCGCCGGCAGCGGCGGGAAAATGGCTGAGGTCGGCGGATCGCGCCGGATAGGCCAGCATGAAGCGGCCGCGCGCGGGATCGGGCTCCAGCGGATCGGCTGGGGTGGCGGCAAAGCGCTTGGGCGAAAAGGCCAGCCTGCCGCCGCCTGTCACTGCCGTCATCGGATGATGGGCAACCGAAATCGCGCCTGAGCCGCCTGAAAACACATGCTCCTGGTAGAGGAAAGAGTGGCCGTCGCGCAGCGTGAAGATCTTGTCGACGCTGGCGCCCATGACCTTGTGCCGCAGCCGGAAGACCGCGCGCCAACCGTCGTCCGTGGCGCCGTCTTCGCTGACATCCCAGGCGCTGTTGGCCGGCCAGCCATGCAGCGGCGCCTCCTCGACATCGCTGCGCGAAAACGGGGCGCAGAGGAAGTCGCCGGAGAGCCGGACCGTGCCTCGCGGCAGATCCTGCGGCAGCGCCTCATCGGCACCGACCCAGGGCGCGCGATGCAGCGGTTTCAATTGCCTGCCGCCGCTGTCGACGGTCATGTCGGCGATGTGGCCGACGGTGAGGTCCAGCGAAACAGAAATGCCCTTGGCCTTGATCGTTACGGTATCCATGGTGCTCTCATCCGAATCTGAAGCCGCAAGCAGAACCCTTTCGGCGCGCCTCGCGCAAGCACCCGAGCCGGCATTTCGCATCGGTTTGACCCCGCGCGGGTCTCGACAATCCCGGGGCTGTCGGCCATTAACCAAATGGACGCATCCGCCGCGTTACGTTAGCTTCGCCTTATCTCAAGCAACAGCCGATCCAAGAACAGCCTCGCCCTTGTCCTTCCCGCGCCTCTTCCCGCTTTTCCAGAAGATCCTGGTTGCCCTGGCCCTGACGGCTTTGGTCGCCGGCTGCTCGACCACGACCCCGCCGGACACGGTGCTCGCCGTGCCCGCGCCGCCGCAGAAATACGCGGCCATCGTCGTCGACGGCAAGACCGGCAAGCAGCTGTTCGAGGTCAATTCGGCGGCGCAGCGCTATCCGGCCTCGCTCACCAAGATGATGACGCTCTACCTCCTGTTCGAGGCGATGGAAGCGGGCCGCGTGACCAAGCAGACGCAGATCCCGGTGTCGGATCACGCCGCCTCGCAGCCGCCGACCAAGATGCGCTTCCGGCGCGGCGAGACGATCGACGTCGATTCCGCCATTCGCGCCATCGTCGTCAAATCCGCCAATGACGTGGCGGTGGCGGTTGGCGAATATCTCGGCGGCTCGGAAGACCAGTTCGCCGTCATGATGACCTCCAAGGCGCGCGCGCTCGGCATGACCAGCACCACCTTCCGCAACGCGTCCGGCCTGCCCGACGACGGCCAGATGACCACGGCGCGCGACATGGCGGTGCTCGGCATGTCGCTGCAGCGGCGCTTTCCGCAGCACTTCCACTATTTCTCCGAAAGCGACTTCATGTTCCGCGGCAAGCTGGTGCGCGGCCACAACGACATGCTTGGCCGCGTGCGCGGCGTGAACGGCATCAAGACCGGCTATATCAGGGCGTCCGGCTTCAACATCGTCACCTCCTACGATGCCGACGGCCGCCAGCTGATCGTGGTGGTGATGGGCGCCGACAGCGCCCGCCAGCGCAACGACCATGTCGAGGCGCTGATCCAGCGCAGCCTGTCGCCGACAATGGATCCCGCCAGGACCAGGCTGATGTTCGCCGAACAGCAGTGACGGGCGCCGCTCCGCCGTGCCCGCTGCCAACGTCCAGGGATCGACACCAGGTTGCCGCGAAGCCGCTTCGGCCCGGAGATAACAAAGCCGGCGCCTCAGTGAGCATTTGAGGGCTTATAAGAACCCAGCAGCCGGCTATTGTCTTGCGGCTGTCACGCAATCGTGCGGAAGACATGGCATAGGCTGCGAAATCCCATGGTGGCTATGCCCTGTCGCCTTGGCGTATCCTCCAACTCTTGGAGCAATTCCCGAGAATTGCTCTGGCGCGACAGCAGGGAGCCGATCATGAGCACCGTCCCCAAGGCATCCGAGAAGGCCGCCGACAACCAGAACGACAGCGGCGGCGAATATTTCGAGGCGACGACCACGCAAGCCGACCTGCATGAGGTTTCGGACGAGCATTTCGACACGCCCGAAGTGCCGGATTCCGAGCCGGTCGCGCCCGGCGCGTCGCGCATCAAGCCGAAGCGCAAGCCGTCGGCGATCTCGGGCCGGAAATTCCGCAAGCGCGACCTGGTGCGCATCGACACGCTGCGCCCGAGCCTCGCCGACCGCATCCGCGCGGATCACCCGGACCTGCCCAAGGGCGCCCGCGTCAGCCGCGAGGAACTCGGCCGCTACCGCATGCGCTACATGGAGGAGCTCCTGCAGCAGGAGCATGGCGAGTTCTCCGAGCTCGACCGCCAGGTGGTGGAATCGATCGCCAGGCAGGACACGATTTCCGAAAACTCGGAGGAGGAGTTCGAGGAGCACCGGACGTTTCCCGACCGCGTCTCCGACAACATGGCGGCTTTCGGCGGCAGCTGGTGGTTCCTGATCTCGTTTGCCGCCGTGCTTTTGGTGTGGATCGGCATCAATCTGTTCGAGGGTTTGAACAGCGCCTTCGACCCCTATCCCTTCATCCTGCTCAATCTCCTGCTCTCCTGCATCGCCGCCATCCAGGCGCCGGTCATCATGATGAGCCAGAAGCGCCAGGAGGTGAAGGACCGCCTGCGCTCCTTCAACGAATACCGCGTCAACCTCAAGGCCGAGCTCGAAGTGCGCCACCTGCACGAAAAGCTCGACTACCTCATCTCCCGCCAATGGACGCGGCTGGCCGAAATGCAGCAGATGCAGCTCGATGCGATGAACGAACTGGCGGGTGCGAAGAAGGCCAAGCGCACCGTGCGCGGGGTGAGGCGAAGGGCGGTGAAGGGCGAAGTGGCGCAGTAGCGCCCAACCAGTTGGCGGTCTGCGGCGGTCGCACCGACAAAGCGGGACACGGCACGACATCTCGCGTGGCGCACCGAACGGCCGGATCGGATCCTCCTGCCGACCCCCTCTCGCGGCGCCCGACATCATGGCTGGCTCAATCCGGCAACAGCACCGTTGCGCGGCCGCTGGTGAGGTCGATGACCATCCGCGCCATCGACGACGCTTCCGCCTCCGGGACGGCGACGGTCAGTTCCGCGCCGGTCGCGATGAAATTCTCATGCAGGATGCGAACCCCGGGCGATGCCGCCAGCCGAGCCTGGACCAGGGCCAGATCGGAGAAGCCGCATGTGATGGTCGCTTCGACGGTCACGACGATTGGGATTCTGACGGCCGTCCGAAGGCAGGCGGATGCCGTGCCGCCATAGGCGCGCATGAGCCCGCCACTGCCGAGCAGGATGCCGCCGAACCAGCGCGTCACCACGACCGCGACATTGTCGAGCATCTGGCCGTCGAGCGCCTGGAGAATTGGCTTTCCGGCCGTCCCGCTCGGTTCGCCGTCATCGTTGAACCGGTAGTTCATGCCGATACGCCATGCCCAGCAATTGTGGTTGGCGTCGGCAACCGCGTGAGCGGCTATGAACTGCTTCGCGGCCTCCTCGGTCGAAACGGGTCCGGCAGTCGCGAGGAAGCGGCTTTTCCTGATCTCCTGCCCGAATGTCGCGGGTCGCTCGATGCTGAACATGACGCTCTTCTGGTTTGCAACGCCTGGTGCCAAACCGCGCATACCGCAAGAAAAGGCCTGTTGGTAGCAGCCGGGTCTTTCGCAGCGCGGCACCGAATGCCGTTCAGCGGATCAAGCCCACGGCAGGATGCGAATTCATGGCCTCTCGCCCCGCAGCGCACCGCTGCTCCATTTCGCCGTTGAAGCCCGCCCCGGCTTCCGCTAAGAAGCCCTGACTTGCCGGTTCACCCGGTTCGTTTTCCGCCTCGCGGAAAGCACCCGTAGCTCAGCTGGATAGAGCGCTGCCCTCCGAAGGCAGAGGTCACAGGTTCGAATCCTGTCGGGTGCGCCATTTCAGTACAGAACTATGAACGCCGAAAACCGCCGATTTCCCGCTGGAAGCGGCAACCCGCGTCTTAGTACTTGGCTTTCCCACCAGTCCAGAACACGTCAGGCGGGCGTTGTTCTCTCGGGTTCTGAAGGATAACGCCGACCCGAAGCTGGTGCTGTTTATGCTCTCGACACGCTTTGGGCGAAGCTCGTCAGCCAGATCGCCCAGGCCCATGGCAAAAAGCCCTGGTCGAAACCGCTACGCCCGAGACGGCTTAGAATGGTGAGGTGGCGGAATTCGGCGAGTGCTGGGTCGCCGCCATCCGTTTTTTCGCGGAGGCTTTGCGAAGTCGGCCCGGAGCCGCTCCCAAGGTGCGTTTGAAGGCATTGCTGAAGGCGCTTTCGGACGTATAGCCGATTGCTTCGGCTGCCTCCGCGATTGAAGCGCCGCCTCGTAGTTCGCGCTCTGCGAGAAACATCCGCCAGGTGGTGAGATAGGACAGGGGTGGCAGTCCCATCACGTTGCGAAACCGAACCGCGAACGCTGTCCGTGACATGCCGGCGACTTGCGCGAGGTCCTCCAGGTTCCAGGGGTGTGCGGGCTCCGCATGCATTCTGGCAAGCGCAGGCGCCAGCCTCCGGTCCCCAAGTCCCTTGATCCAGCCTACGTCTGCTTCGGGGGCGCAGGCGAGATAAGCACGCAATGTATGGACAAAGAGGAGTTGGGTGAGATGGCCCAGTATGATCGCCTGGCCTGCTTTTCCCACCGCCCGCATTTCTTCGTCGATCCGACGCAGCAGCCAGGCGACTTCGGCCGCGTCGGGGGCGTCGGAGCCGATATGAATGAATGGCGGCAAGGCATCGAGCAGTAGCGTGGAACGCCGATCATCGACCTCGACGATCCCGCCCAGCAGCGCGATGTCGTTGCCATGGCCAAGACGATAGACGCCATGTTCGTCCTTGACGCGAGGCGTCGATGGCGCGTGTGCGATCAGCGTCGGATCGTTGGCCAGGACAAGCCCACACTTGCCGTTCGTAACCAGGACATCGCCGGCCTCGAAGGGCTTGGGTTGGGGCATCCCGTCAACGGAATACCAACAGGCACCGTGCGTCACCGCCAGGATCTTGATTGCATCGACATTGGCGAAGCGGCGCGTCCAGTCGCCGCCCGCAACAAGCTGGCCGGAAAGACTGCAGCGAGCGCTGACCAGTTCGAGCACATCGGATAAAGGGTCACTCATGATTTCCGAACTATTGCGCGCGAAACATGTACGTTCAAGCATTCATCGTTCAGTCTCACGGGTCTAGCTTCTGATCATGCAACACAGGAGCTGGCCATGCCGACACCCCAATCCCCCATTGTCTCCGGCTTCGGCCCGGCATCGACCGCCGCTGAGGTCATCAACGGCATCGATCTGACAGGTAAGGCAGTTATCGTGACCGGAGGCTATTCCGGCCTGGGCCTTGAAACTGTGCGTGTGCTGCGCGGGGTCGGCGCTAAAGTCCTCGTTCCCGCGCGCGATGTGGCCAAGGCGACAGAAGCTCTTGCCGCCATGCCCGATGTCGCGGTCGCGCAGATGGACTTGCTCGATCCGGCCTCGATCGATCGATTTGCAGAACACGTCCTGTCGCTGACCGACCGGCTGGACATCCTCATCAACAATGCCGGCGTGATGGCGCCGCCCCTCGGGCGGGACGCCCGGGGCTATGAGATGCAGTTTGCTGCCAACCATCTCGGCCACTTCCAACTCACCTGCCGGCTTTGGCCAGCATTGGTACGCACCGAGGGCGCGCGCGTCGTGGCGCTGAGTTCCTATGGCCATCGCCGGGCCGGCATGGATTTCCACGATCCGAATTTCGAGCGGCGTCCCTATGATCGCTGGGAAGCCTACGGCCAGTCGAAAACCGCCAACGCGCTGTTCGCAGTCGCTCTAGATTCGATCGGCCAACGATCGGGCATCCGCGCCTTCGCGGTGCATCCAGGCGCCATCGCAACACCGCTCGTGCGTCACATGGCGCGTGCCGAGCTTCAGGCCGGCGGAATCCTTGATGCAGATGGGAATCCGGTGATCGACCCCGAGAACAATATGAAGACACCGGAACAGGGCGCCGCCACCACGGTCTGGTGCGCGACCAGCCCCGACCTGGCCGGGATGGGCGGCGTCTATTGTGCGGACTGCAATATCGCGCCGGCACTTGCTCGCGATGACATGCCGGACCTGCATGGTGTTCGTCCGAGGGCAATCGATCCCGTCGCCGCCGGCCGCCTATGGCAGCTCAGTGAGCAGATGACGGGGGCGTCGCTGGATTGACCCAATATCCGGGAGGGCTATAGCGTAGGTGCAGTCCTCATCATCACTGGGCGCGGCGCATCAGTAAGATCAGCCACTCAACGCCGCATACCCGCCGCGCCTCTCCGCTCACGTCGCCTGCAAGTTCAGCTGCTAGAAGCCGGGGTCGGCGGCGACGTCTTGCCGTGTCTCAGAACCTCGGCCCGGCATTCATGACACGCCCGGGGTCGGCGTCCATCCTAAGCGTCGCCATCTGCATTGCGGGCACTGCCGAAAGTAATCCGCGTCAGCCTTCACAACATCTGGCACGGCTTGGGCCGGCCGGCCGCGGGACACTGGGCCGCCTGCTCAGGTAAGCGGCCCAGTGTGCCCTTCTCCTTACCACGCGTACCGCACGGCACCCCGCCCTGCATAGCTGTGCGTGGTCTTGGAGAATTCTCCGTCGATTGTTCCCGATAGCGTCCAGCCATTGTTGAACTTCATCTCGGCGGATGCGGAAGTCAGCAAGGCGTCGGCCGCCCGTTCCGCGCCGCTGGTGACGAACGTTGCACCGGGCAGAGCCTGGAACGTCGCGGTGACATTGCGATCCGTGTCGAAGTCGTGTGCCCAGGCGACACGGCCACGCAGTGTGACCATCTTGTCGTCGAGGAAGAAGGACTTGTTGGTCCGCAACCCGAGCTCCGCCCGCGTCGCGGTGAGGTTTTTCGAGTCGTAGCTCAGCGCGAAGGTGTCCGCCCCGGCTTTGGCGGTCTCGCTGTAGGCCGGCAATGCCAAGGTCGCGAACTGCGCGGCGGTATAGGGCGTCAGGTCGATCCAGGGCGTGTCGAAACGATAGCCGCCTTCGAGACGCCCGGCGAAGGATTGCGGGCGCAAGCGCGCCTCGAGGCGGTCGGCGCCGACCGAACGCTCGGTCTTTGCGTCCTGCCAGCCATAGGCGAGCGACGCGTCGATGTAGCCAGCGCCGATGTCATGATGGATGAAGGCGCCGGCCTGGAACAGGTCGGTCCTTCCCGAGCCGAAACCGCCGACATTGAAGCTGCTGGCGCCGCCGGCCACGGCAAAACCCGTGAGCGTATCGGGCGAAAGACGGTAATCGGCCCCGACCGCCAATCCGTAGAGCCGGCTGGTCAGGGTGTTGCTGCCCTTAGCGGGATCGCCGTCGGTCGTGTTGGAGAAGCCGAAGGGAGTTGCCCAGACATTCCACCGTGAGGACGGCATGTCGCCGACGGACGCCGTGATATCGCCGCCAGGCGCGCGGCCCTGAAGCGACCTGTCGCCCAGGACACCCAGGAACTGGTCCATGGCGTTGAAGGTCGTCTGCTGCAGGCCTGTCGCCGTCTCGCCGGAAGCTTGCGACAACCCTTCGGAGCTGAGCGCGGCGAAGGCAACCGGAATGCCGCCGGTGCTGTCGAAATACGTCATCAGCGCGTTGGCGACCGCCTGCTGGTTGCCGTTCAGGCCGCCCGGCACGACGAAGCTCAGCTCGGTGTCGAGATAGACACCGGTGCCTTCGGGATCATAGCTGACGGTTTGCTTGATCGATGATGGCAGATTGCTGCTGACCGGTCCGCTGAACGTGCCATCGACTCCGCCGTCGGCCGTCAGGATCGTGTATTGCCGCGCGACGTAGCTGCCGGGCGCGTAGGATGTCCGCAGCGTCGCGCCGTTGAGGCCAGCCGTGCCTGTGACATCGACACGGGCCGCGCTGGTTGGCGACACGTCCACCAGATAGGTCGACTGCGATGTCAGCGACAGGTCGCCCTGCACCGTCAGCGTTCCGGTCGAACTGCCCGGCGCGAGCGTACCGCCATCGACCGTGACATTGCCGACCGTGCCGATGCCGCCCAGCGTGCCGCCTGCCTGGACTGTCGTCATCGAGGACGATGCGATCGAGCCGTTGACTGTCAGCGTGGCGCCGTCTTCGACAGTCGTGGTGCCGGTATAGGTGTTGACGCCGTCGAGCGTCTGGTGGCCGCCGGCGATGATCAGGCTGGAAGGATCGTAGGAGTCTGCGAGCACGCCCGCATAGGAGGTCGAGCCGTTCGTGATCTTGAGTTTGTCCTGTATGTACACCGTGCTGGCGGCAACGCCGCGCAACGTCTGGATCGTCGCTGTCGCCGTGTTCAACTCGACACTCGCCTCGCCAGAGAGATTGAGTTCGCTCGAGGCGGCGATCGCATTGTCGGCGTAAAGCCGCAGGTCGCCGTTCTGGACTGTTGTCGCACCGGTATAGGTGTTCGTGTTTCCGAGATTCAGAGATCCGCCCGCGACCGTGACCCCGCCGGTTCCTTCGATGACACCGACAAAGGTGCTAATAAGGCCATTGCCGTCGATCGTCAGGGTCTTGCTGCCGAGCTTGACGGTTCCGGAAGCTGTTTCGGCCGGGCCGAGGCGAGCCAGGCCGCCGATCGTTGCCCCGGAGGTGGTCTGCGAAATGTCGAACACCGACGACAGGCCGCCGCCCGTGAAATAGACGTCTCCGGCAATGCTTCCGCTGCCCGTCAACACGACGGAGCCGCCGTCGATCCGTAGCCGGGTCGCGTTCGCGGCCGTCAAGGTGAGCGTCCCCGAGCCGAATTTGCCCAGCGTGCTGCTGCCTGTAGCCGCTATCGTCGTGGCGAAGGTGACGTTCTGTCCATTGGTGTCGATGCCGATGAACTGGTTCGCGGCGGTCGAAATCCGGTTCGAAATGTCGGCTTGATTGTTGGCGCTGTATTGCAGCCTGCCTCCGCCAGAGGTGGCGAAGGTGATGGCCCCGGAGGTTCCAAGTGCGCCGGCGCTGCCCAGGTTGACTGTTCCGCCGGCGATCGTGACGCCGCCGTCCAAGCTGTTGTTGCCGGTAAGGGTCAGCGTGCCGGTGCCCGACTTGGTGAGGCTGCCGCCGGACGACGCCAGGTTCGACGCCCAGGTGACGTTCTGGCCATTGGTGTCGACGCTTACTTTCTGACCGGCGGCGGTCGAGAACCGGCCCGAATAATCGGTCTGGTTCGCCGCACTGTACTGTAGCGCGCCGCCGGTGAAGCTGAGCGTCCCCGACGTGCCGAGCGCGCCGGCGCTGCCCGCGTTGAGGATGCCTGCCGCGAAAGTGGTGCCGCCGGTGTAGGTGTTGGTCCCCGTCAGCACCAACGTTCCCGCACCGGACTTGACGATGCTGCCGGCTGTGGTGGCGTCGTGGATGACGTTGCCCAGCGTCACGCTGCCACCGGCCGCCGTGCCGGGATCGATGGTCAGTGTTCCGGTGATGCCGATATTGCCGGTGATCGTTCCGGTCGCGCTGGTATTGCCGAGCGTCAGGCTGTTGTTGCCGCCGGTGAATGTAAGCGCGTCGGCCCGTACGGCGCCGGCTGCGCCGAGATTGGAGAGACCGCCGGCGATCGTGCCGAGATTGGTGACGGCGATGCCGTTGCCGAGGATACCAGCGCCCCCGGCCGCGCCGGCTCCGCCATTGCCGCCCTGGATCGTGGTGCCTGCAGCGACGTCGGCGATATTGTTGCCGACGCCGATGAAATCGACGCCGTTACCGCCACGTCCGGAGACGCCGTTGCCGCGACCGCCCACACCACCGGCGCCGCCGGTGCCACCGGTGACCGAGCCGGCGACCAGATTGAGCCTTGAGCCGGCTGATCCGAAGTAGATGCCGCCGCCACCATCGCCGCCGCTGCCGCTGGAGCCACCGGCGCTTGGTTCGCCGGTGCCGTTCCCGCCGGCACCACCATTGCCGCCTTTTATCGGGCCCAACACGTTCAGGATCAGCGCGCCCCCGGTCGCACCGACACCATAGCCGCCCGAGCCGCCGCCACCGGCGGCGCCGTAACTCGCGACGCCGCCATTGCCGCCATTGCCGCCCGTGGCTGTTATCAACTGGGCGCTGCCTGATGTGAGAAGAACGCCGTTACCGCCGCCGCCGCCGCCACCACCACCGCCATAGCTGGTGTTGCCGCCGTCGCCGCCCTGTCCGCCAGCGGGAGCGCCGACAGTGCCGTTGGCACCGGCCGTCCCGCCACTTCCACCCGGGAAGCTAACGGTGCCGCCAACGCCGCCGGCCGCGCCCGCGCCGCCACCGCCGCCGGCGCCGGGGTAAAACTGATCGACGGCTTGGCCTGGCGTTCCCGCAACCCCAAAGGTCTGCCCGGCGCCGCCCTGGCTGGCACCATTTCCGTTGCCGCCGCGACCGCCCGCGGACTGCGCCAAGGCATCGTTGGCGATCAGCACCACGCCGACCAGCGCGGTACAGACGAGCAAGCCTTGACGCCAGGCGTTGTTTCCAACCACCCTGTTGTGACTCGGCGCCTTGGGTTCCCCACCCCTCATGCAAGGAGAGTTCCCAAACACCTTCAAGGGTCGCGACGCGGAAACAATTACGTTCGAAAGATTATGCACTTTACCCCACCCCAAGCACACGCCGCGATTGCAACGGCATCCCCATCCGAGGTCGCTTGAAACATGAGTTAGGCAAGAATGTCAGTATCCGGACCTACCCACTTTGCGGGAAAGCGCCGCTTTGAGACGCTCGATCAATCCTTTCGCGGAATATCGAAAATCTGCTCTGCTTCGCTCGCCGGAACAGAGGGCAGCCAGATGCGTTCACTCGACGGGAGCGCTCTTGATTTCGGGGCGCCTGTATTTCGAATTGGGTTTCACTGCTTGCTGCCGCTGCGCGCAAACATGAATGAGAAAAAAATCTTTAGGCATGGCTATACCTAGGCTCTATTACGTAACCACTGGATTGGACCCTGAAACGGCTTTCGCGACCTGGAGCGCGGTATTGTCGCCGCTTTTCGAGCCGCGGCCCTGGACGCGCAGCAAGAAGCTGCCTGCCGGATCGGCGAACGGAGCAATCCTGGGCGACATGATCATCGCGAAAGTGGCCTTCGGACCGCAGGCGTTCGTGCGCGACGCTGAGCGCATCGCCGGCACGCCGGACCATATCCTGCTCCACCTCTATGTCAGCGGCGGCTTCAACGGAATGATTTCGGGAGAACAGGCCTCGATCGGTCCCGGAAGGGTCGCGGTGATCGATCTGGCCCATGAGGTCCGGACGCGCGCCTACGCCTCCAACACCTTGTCGCTCATTGTCCCCCGCGCCATGCTGGGCGGCATATTGCCGGGCACTTTGAAGCCGCGTCTCGATCCGCTCCGCAACGACCTGCTTGCCGCGCACATGCGCTCGCTCCAGGAGCGAAGCACGCAGATATCGGAGGAAGAGGTTGCGGGCAAGGTTTCCGAAACCGCGGATTTCCTCAAGCGGCTTTTGATACAGCCCGACTTCCCATCCCGAAACGCAAGGGACGCCGACGATGATCTTATGTCGCTGGCGGAAGCCGCGATTCGCGACAATCTCGCCATCGGCAAGCTCTCCCCGGATTTCCTGGCTGAAAAGCTCAGGGTCTCACGCGCTTCACTCTATCGGGTCTTCGCGCCACACGGCGGCATCATGCGCTACGTGCAGGAGCGCCGGCTCGTCGCTGTCCGGGCAGCGTTGAGCGATCCTCTGGAGACCCGGAAATTGTCGCGGATCGCGGCGGATCTCGGCTTCAACAGCGAAGCTCATTTCAGTCGCGCCTTCCGCCAGCGGTTCGGCGTGACCGCCAGCGAATATCGCAAGGTGCAGATGGATGCATCGGCGCAAACCCAGTTGACGAGCCCTGAAGTGGTCAACCGGTGGTGGGTGGAAGTCGCCGCGACGGCGCGGCAGGCGTCGTAGCGAGGGAACGGCCTCCCGCCTACGAGACCGCGCCTCTTCAAGACGAAGGAATATGCGGCTCTTCCACCAGGTAAAACCGCTCCTTCGGCGAAAAATCCGTCACCAGGAAAGAGAATGAGGCAGTCTCCAGCGGGTCGACCTTTCCTTTCCTGAACAACAGCCTGTCATAAGGTTCGAAGTCGCGCTTGAATTCGGCGAAGCTGTCGGACTTGATCATGCCGTCCTCGCGCTGCGCCTGGTCGAAGGACAGCCCGTCGCCATAGTCGCTGGGCACGTTCTTGATCGACTGCAGCTCGAACTCGAATTCGATCCAGGCGTCGCCGCTGTTGTTGAGGGCGACGATCTTCAGGGGCATGTAGCCGGTCGCATAATCGCCCGTCGATCCGAAGGGCTGGATGGGCCTGGCGGCGCGGATGGTCAGCGTCACCGGGTCGGCGGTCTCCAGTTCCTCGGTGACCACGATCGGGTCGGCGCGTGTCCCCGCGCCGGTGGCCGAGAGGATGCGGAAGCCGCCGAGTTCGTCGGAGAACGAATAGGCGCCGGCCTCGAACATCCTGGCGCCGTCGGCCACGGCGCGCGGACAACCCACGGCCAGCAGAGCCGCGCATAGCTGCACGCAGAGCGAGCCTGGACGCGTCATGGCGCGAGTATGGACGACAATTGCCCGGCCGCATACTGCGATCAGGCGGCCGGCCCCCCGCCGGGATTATTCACCCGCCACGACCCGCACGCTCTCGCGCTCTACCAGCGGACACTCCAGCTTGGTGATGGGGTAGCGCCCGCGCCCGGGCGCGGGCGGCGCTTCCAGCTGCTCGATCGCCCATTGGCCCATCGCCATATGCGGCAGGATCGAGGTGGTCAGCGGCGGGAACAGGTGGCGGGCGATTTCCTCGTCGTCATAGCCGACGACCGAGATGTCCTGCGGGATGTGCAGGCCGGCCTCCTTCAGCGCTTCGTAGCAGCCTATCGCGGTGCGGTCGTTCTGGCAGAAGATCGCGGTCGGGCGGTCCTTCAGCGCCAGCAGCTTAACGGTCGCGGCATAGCCGGCGCTGGCCGACCAGTCACCCTCCACCACCAGTTCGGGGTCGAAGGGGATGTCGGCGGTGGCGAGCGCGCGGCGGTAGCCTTTCAGCCGGTCCTGCGCCGCCTGCATCCACGGCTCGCCGGTGATGGTGGCGATGCGGCGGTGGCCGTGGCTGATGAGGTGCCGGGTCGAACTCTGGCCGCCGGCGATCTCGGAAGGCACGACGGCGGGAAAGGCATAGTCGGCCGTATAGCAGTTGAGCAGGATCACCGGGATGTCGAGCCCGTAAAGGAAGTCGGGCGCCGTGATCTCGCGGGTGAAGATGGTCATGTAGATGAGCGCCGAGATGCCTCGCCGGGTCAGCGCAGAAATGGCGCGGGGCTCCATGATGGCGTCGCCCATGGTCTGCGCCACCAGAAGCACATTGCCGGCGTTCCACGAAGCCTGGCGCGCGCCCTCGATGGCGACCACCGCTTCCGGGCTGGTGGCAAGCTGGTCGACGGCGAAGCCGATGACGCCATCGAGCCGGTCGAAGGCAGGCCCCTCGAAGGCGACGGCCGGCGCCTTCAGCGCCGAGAAGGCGGGCGCGCTGTAGCCAAGGGCGCGCGCGGCCTCGATCACCCGTTCGCGCGTCTGCTGCGACAGTCTTATTCCGGGCGAATTGTTGAGCACGAAGGAAACCGTCGCCTGCGAGCAGCCGGCGGCTCGGGCGATGTCGGTCATGGTGACGCGGCCCTTGGGCTTGGCCGGCGCCTTTCGGCGCTTCGGCGTCTCGATGGCCGGATCCGTCGTCTCGCTCATTGGCTTGGTGTCCCCAATTCCCGGCTCCTGTCTAACGGCGACCTGCCGGGCCGACAAGATGGCGTGGCGGCGTTCATTTATAGAACGCGGTTGCGCAATTTATACCTATTATCAGTCGCGAGGTCCATTGCTCATCCAGCTCCGGAGGCCGTAACACACATGGGCCGCGAGGCTCGAGTTCCCGCGTGCGAGGGGGCGATCTCGCTGGCATACTGGTTACGAGGCCGCAGGTTGGTGCTTCAGGGGAAGCTCCGAACTAATACTGTTTACTAATACAAAATTGCACTGTAACGTCAATCCATCGCATCCTGCCCGGCCGGAGCCTGGAAGCGGTGGGAGTGATACCTGAATGACCCGACGGCGGGCGGATCTCGTCTCCGCGAGGTGTTGTCTCGGACATGTGATATGTCTGACAAATCGGACTATTTACGAATGAGGGATGAGTCTCTAAAGTCCGTGGCCGTGGCTGGAGCGATGCCATTCTTTCTGTGCCGGGAACCCTTGAGGAGGAAGGGGCGTCCAGCCCGCAGCACGGCAAATTCGGGTGAGCAAGGCAAATTGTAAGTGAGCAAGACCGGTCGGCCGCACGGCTGGACCAAAACGGGAGGTTGAACATGAAATCCTTGATACGAAATGCATCCGTGGCCGCCGCGGCCCTGGTTGTCGGCCTGACGGCGACGGCCATCGCGCGTGCCGACGACAAGCCGACCCTGGCCTTCGTCGTGAACGGCGCTTCCGACTTCTGGAAGGCCGCCGAAGCCGGGGTGAAGAAGGCGCAGGGCGAACTGCCCGACTATAATCTCGAGCTCAAATATCCCGAGCAGTCCTCGGTCGCCATCCAGCAGCGGCTGATGGACGATCTGGTCACCGCCGGCGTCAAGGGCATCATGGTTTCAGCCGTCGATCCCAAGACCTCGACCGACGGGCTGAACAAGATCGCCTCGGAAACGGCGTTGTTCACCACGGATTCCGACGCCCCGCAGACCAAGCGCGTCGCCTATATCGGCTCGTCCAATGTCGACGCCGGGAAGCAGGCGGCCGAAATCGCCAAGAAGGCCATGCCCAATGGCGGCAAGTGCCTGGGCTTTGTCGGCCTGCTCGGCGCCGATAACGCCAAGGAGCGCATCCAGGGCATGAAGGATGGCCTTGCCGGCAGCAAGATCGAGTTGGTCGACGTGCGCGGCGACGACATCGACCAGGCGCGCGCCAAGAAGAACGTCGAGGATGCGCTGGTCGCCAGCCCAGATATCACCTGCATGGTCGGCTTCTACTCCTACAACACGCCGCGCATCTATGAAGCGCTGCGCGATGCCGGCAAGCTCGGCTCGATCACCGTCGTCGGCTTCGATGACGATCCGATCACGCTGGGCGGCGTCAAGGAAGGCACCATTGCCGCCACCGTCGTGCAGCAGCCCTTCGAATGGGCCTATCAGGGCATGAAGCTCATGGCCGCCTACCTCAAGGGCGACAAGTCGGGCATCCCGGCGGGCAACCTCATCATCATCCCGACCAAGATCATCGGCAAGGATGATGTCGACGCCTATGCCGCCAACCTGAAGGCGATGGCCGGAAAATAGTCGGCGTTGACGCTGCCCCTCATCCGCCTGCCGGCACCTTCTCCCCGTTTAGGAACGGGGAGAGGGGAGAAGTTCCAGCGCTGGCGAACCCCTCTCCCCGTCCTTATGGGGAGAGGGTAGGGGTGAGGGGCAGCGCGACGCTGACGTGAAAGCCTCGCTTGTTGTTGACGGGCCTCTCAAGGCCCGTCAGTCTACGGGGAGGTCGGCCCGCCAATCGCTGTCAGGCATGATGAATTATTCCGACACCTCCATCGCCGCGACCACCCCGTTTCTCAGCCTGGAGAACGTGCGCAAGACCTATCCTGGCGTCGTCGCGCTGGATGGTTTCTCCATGGATGTCATGCCGGGCGAGGTCATCGGCCTCGTCGGCGAGAACGGCGCCGGCAAATCGACCCTGATGAAGATCCTCGGCGGCGTCACCACGCCGGACACCGGGACCATCTCGGTCGATGGCACTCTTCACAAGGGGTTGAGCGTGGAGGGCAGCCTGGGTTCGGGCATCGCCTTCGTCCACCAGGAACTCAACCTGTTCGAGAACCTCGATGTCGCCGCCAACATCTTCTTCGGCCGCGAACCGCTGCGCGCCGGGCCGCTGAGGCTCGTCGATCGCGCCAAGCTGCGCGAGATGGTGGCGCCGCTCCTGAAGCGCGTCGGCGCCAATTTTTCCGCCGACACGCAGGTCGCGGACCTGTCGCTCGCCCAGCAGCAGATGGTCGAGATCGCCAAGGCGCTGTCGATCAAGGCACGGCTGGTCATTCTCGACGAGCCGACATCGAGCCTGCCGATCGCCGAAACCGACAAGCTGCTCGATGTCATCAAGGGTCTGAAGAGCGACGGCATCAGCGTCATCTTCATTTCACATCGCCTGCACGAGGTGGAGCGCGTCGCCGACCGCGTCGTCGTGCTGCGCGACGGCATGCTGGCCGGTACGCTGGGCAAGCGCGACATCAATCACGACCAGATGGTCAAGCTGATGATCGGCCGCATGCTGAAGGAGCGCGAAAAGGCCTCGGAGGCGGCGCGCGCGCCCGGCGCCGTGGCGCTTTCCGCCAAGGCGATCCGTACCCCCACCTATCCCGGCCGCCCGGTCGACCTTGAAGTCCGGCGCGGCGAAATCCTCGGTCTCGCCGGCCTTGTCGGCTCCGGCCGCACCGAACTGGCGCGGGTGTTCTTTGGCATAGACGGCAGCCTTGGCGGCACGCTCGAACTCGACGGCAAGCCGCTCGTGCTGGGTTCGGCCGCCGACGCGGTGGCGCATGGCATTTTTCTCGTGCCGGAAGACCGCAAGCTCACCGGCATCCTCCTCGACCTGTCGATCGCGCAGAATATCTCGCTGCCCAACCTGCCGGCACACGCCAGACGCTCGCTGGTGTCCGCAAAAGCCGAAACACTGACCGCCGAGAAGCAGAAGAAGGATCTCGGCATCAAGGCGCCTTCGGTCGAGACGCGCACCGGCACGCTGTCTGGCGGCAACCAGCAGAAGGTGGTGCTGGGCAAGTGGCTGGCCATGAACCCGAAGGTGATGATCCTCGATGAGCCCACGCGCGGCATCGACATCGGCGCCAAGGCCGAGATTTACGGGCTGATGCGCGGACTGGCGGACGCGGGCGTCGCCGTGCTCATGATCTCCAGCGACATGGAGGAGGTGATCGGCGTGTCCGACCGTATCGCCGTCATGCACGAGGGCCAGATCTCGGGCATTCTCGACAAGGACCGGTTCAGCCAGGAAAACGTGCTGCTGCTGGCGGTGGGCAAGCAGCCGAAATAGTTTCGCCTCGGGTTCGCGACATCAGCGCAAGCAGGCATTGGGGAGAAGACGATGAGCAAGAAAGATCTCGGCCTGCTGATCCTGATCCTGGTGGTCGGCGCTATCGTGGCGGTCATCAATCCGCGCTTCCTGCTGCCGATCAATCTTGCCAACACGTCCAACCTGATCGGCCTGTTCGGCATCCTCTCCATCGGCCAGGCCTTCGTCATCATCACTGGCGGCATCGAGCTTTCGGTCGGATCGCTGGTGGCGCTGCTGGGAACCCTGTTCATCGACTTCATAGCCGTGCGCGAACTGGACTGGCCGCTGGCCTTCGTGCTGATCATCGTCCTGGGCGCAATCATCGGCCTGGTGCATGGCTGGCTGATCACGCGGCTGAAACTGCAACCCTTCGTGGTGACGCTGTGCGGCCTGTTGATCTATCGCGGCGTCGCGCGCTTCTACACCGCCGACGGTACGGCGGGTTTTGCCTTCGGCCAGAATTTTCCCACTCTGGAATTCCTGACCGCCGGCCGGTCCTGGGGCGTGCCGAACTCCTTCATCGCTCTCATCGTCATCGCCATCGTCATGTGGGTAGTGCTGCACCGTTCGGTGTTCGGCCGCTATCTCTATGCGATCGGCAAGAACGAGGAGGCGGCGAAATACTCGGGCATCCGCACCGGGCGCGTGGTCATGGCCGCATATGTCATCTGCGGCGTGCTGACCGCGCTGTCGGCGATCTATTTCGCCATGTACACGCGCTCGATCTCGCCCGCCAGCCATGGCCAGTTCTACGAACTCTATGCCATCGCCGCCGCCGTCCTCGGCGGCTTCTCGCTGCGTGGCGGCGAGGGCTCGCTGATCGGCGTGATCCTCGGCACGGTGCTGCTGCAGGAGTTGCAGAATCTCGTCAACCTGCTCGGCATTCCCTCCTCCCTCAACTTCGCGGTGATGGGCGGCGTCATCCTCATCGGCGTGCTGGTCGACCAGCAATGGGGGGTGTTCAGGGCCCGCCGGAGGATGGTCGACGCGGCCCGCAAGGGCGCGGTCGGCGCGGCCGCCGAATAACCGTCAGACGACGATCCGGTGCTTGCTGCCATGCCTCAATTATTATAATAGCATAACCGTTCTGGCGGAGGCTGACGGAAATATGCGCTGCGATTTGCGAGGCAAGGTCGCACTGGTCACCGGGGCCGCCGGCGCGATCGGCGGTGCCATCGCCAGACGCCTGGCCGACAATGGCGCGGCTGTGGCCGTCGCCGACATAAACGGCGAGGGCGCGAATCAGGTCGCCGCAAGCCTTGCCGGCGCGATGGCCTGTATCACGGATATCCGTGATGGCGGATCGGTGGACGCCACCATCGCCGCGGTCATGGAACGCCATGGCCGGCTCGACATCCTCATCAACAATGCCGGCGTCAACACGCTGGCGCACCGCGTCACCCTCGACGAATTCCCGCCGGACGAATGGGACCGCATCACCGGTATCGATCTCGACGGCCTCTACGTCATGAGCCGTGCGGCACTTGGGCCGATGCTCGCCGCCGGTCGCGGCGGGCGCATTGTCAACATCGCGTCGGTCGTCGGCCTTGCCGCCATGCGCCTGCAAAGCCCGTTTGTCGCCGCCAAGGCCGGCATCATCCATCTGACGCGCTCGATGGCGATCGAACTCGGAAGTCAGGGTATCCTCACCAATGCCATCGCGCCGGGTTCAGTAATGACGGCGCTGACAGCCAAATTGTTCTATGGCGAGGATGGCAAATTCGCCGGCCGCACGCAGGAATTCCTTGACCATGTGCCGCTCGGCCGGCCGGCCGAGCCGCGGGAGATCGCCGAGGCGGTGCTGTTCCTGGCCTCGCCGGCCGCCAGCTACATCAACGGTCAGGTTCTGGCCGTCGACGGCGGCTGGACAGCGGGATACATGATGTGAGCGGCATGATGGAAATCGATCTCGCGGGCGCGGCGATCGCGCTGGACGGTGAGAGCAATCCGGTTGTCGATGGCGTGCTTGCCGCGCTACGCGCCAATGGCGGCACCATCGTTGAAGCGGCTGAAGCCGCCGACATCCTTTTGATGTCCAATCCGTTGCGCCCGGGAACCACGGCGCAGGATCCGCGCTGCCAGCATGCCGATGCCCGCAAGGTGGCCAAGGCCATGGCCGAGCGCGGCGGCGGACGCATCGTCTTCCTGGTCTCGGCGGTCGCCGGCATGCCGATGCGGCGGCATCCGCGCTTTTCCATCGAGAATGCCGCGATTCTGGCCGGCATGCGAACGCTGGCCATGGAGTTCGGGCCGACCGTGCTGGTCAATGCCGTCGGCGTTGGTGCGGTCGAGGATGAGACCATGGTGTCCGGCGACAAGGCGATGCTCAGCCACATCCCGGTCGGCCGCGCCGGCAGCATCGAGGAAGCTGTTGCGGCGGTGCTGTTCTTCTGCGATCCACTCAACACCTACACGACAGGCCAGATGCTGGGCGTCGACGGTGGATGGACGGCAGGTTATGGACGCAATTTCTGAACCCTTGACGCTGAAGGCCGCAGCCCTGGAGGTCGGGCTGGTGCCCGCCATTGGCGGCTCCGTGAGTTTCCTGCGCTGGCGCGGCATCGATCTGATGCGCCGGCTGTCGGATGGCGATCGCGAAGCCGGCAACGTGCTTGGTGTCGCCATGTTCCCCATGACGCCCTACGCCAACCGCATTGCCGGAAACAGTTTCGATTTCGCGGCAAGACGCTGGCGGGTGCTGCCCAACAATGCGCCGGAAAAGTTCAACGTCCACGGCAGCGGCTGGCAAAACGCCTGGACCGTCGCCGAGGCGGGGCCTGCCGGGGCAAGCCTGTCGCTGGAGATCGCTGGCGGCGACGAACCCTTTTCCTATCGTGCCACGCAGCTCTTCGCCGTTTCGGGCGAAGGGTTGAGCGTGACCATGACATTGACCAATACCGGATCGGAGACCTTGCCGTTCGGCTTCGGCCTGCACCCGTGGTTCGACCGCGACCCGGACGTCACGCTGCGGTTCAGGGCCAGGCACTTCTATCTGGAAGAACCCGACGGCATTTCGGGCGACCCGATCACCCTGCCGTCCGAACTCGACTTTGCCCAGGGCAGGTCGTTGCCGGGCGGATGGCGCAACAATGATTATGGCGGCTGGGACGGCGAGGCGACTCTGCGCTTTCCGGCGCGCGGCGCCGGGCTGCGCATCAAGGCCGATCCGGTCTTCGGCCATCTGATGCTCTATGCCGATCCGGCAAAACCCTATTTCTGCGTCGAGCCGCAGACCAATGCCTCGGGCGCATTCAACCGCGGCCGATGGGACGACCCGGCGCAAGGCGTGATCGTGCTTGCCCCCGGTCAAAGCGCTGCCGGCGCTGTCAGGTTCATGCCCTTCGCGCTCGGAGCCTGAGTCCGGGAAGGCCGGCCTCTCTCCCAACTCTTTGTTTCCATGCAATTCGAGGCGGGAAACCGTCAGCCCTGAGGGGCGCTGAGCCAGCCAGGCAGCACTTGCCCGGTCGCGTTCTGCTCATGTGACGGCTGCCCAACTGGTCGCATGAAGAAGGATAAACCACTACCTTGCATAAACAGGTAGCGTGTTATATACACTCCAGGAAAATAGAGACATTCGATGACCGACTCGATCCAAGTCCAGCTGCGAAAAGGCGCGCTTGATCTGTGCGTGCTGGCCGTGCTGTCGCGAGGGGAAAGCTATGGCTACGAGATCGCCAGCATGCTGGTGGCGGCGGTGAACATGGGGGAAGGCACGATCTATCCCCTCATGCGTCGCATGCAGAATGACGGGCTGGTCGCGACCCGCATCGTCGAATCGAGCAGTGGCCCGCCACGCAAATATTACCGGCTGACGCCGCTCGGCCAGAAGGCCTTCGAAGCTCACAGCCGCGATTGGCGCGCCTTCTCGGGCGCGGTCGACAAACTTCTGGAGGACTTGCCATGACCAGGGACGCTTTCTTGCGCACGCTGAGACAGGAACTTGCCGGCATGGCGTCTCAGGAGATCGATGACATCCTTGGCGACTACGCCGCGCATTTCGCAGATGCCTCGGGCCGCAGCGAAGCCGAAGTCGCGGCGGCGCTGGGGGATCCGGCCAGGATCGCCCGGGAACTGCGCGCGGAAGCCGGCCTGCGCCGTTTCGAGGCGCATTGGAGCGTCTCCAACATGCTGGCGGCGACCTTCGCCCTGGCGGGCCTCGCCTTTGTCGATATCGTCTTTCTGCTGCCGCTGCTCATCACCGCGGTGGTGCTGGCGCTCGGCCTTGGCATCACCCTTGTCGCCATCGGCGCGCTCGGCATCAAGATCATTCTGACAACGCTGCTGTTCGATCCTGGCGGCACGGTGTCGGCCACGCTCGGCCGCGTCTTCATCGGCGCCGGACTGGTCAGCATGTTCCTTGGCGGCGGCGCCCTGCTGTTGCTGGCCTCGGGCGCGGGCATACGGGTCGTCGGGCGCTACGCCCGGCTGCATTCCCGCATCACTCAGTCGGACCGCAACCCGGCGTGAGCGTTGGCGGACACACAATCTGTCATGACGTCGAAGGAGCCGTACAATGACCGGAAAATTGGCATTCGTCGCAACGGTCGGCCTGATAGGCGCCGGCCTCTTCCTGGCCGTGGGCATCGGTCTTGCTGGGCCGGACTGGGTCAATTCCGGAGGGTCGTGGATTGGCGGGCAATCCACCTGCGGGCCGACCACATCGACCAGGAAGGAAGTCAAGCTGCAGTTCACTCCCGATGACAGCTTCACCATCGCTTTGCCGGCTACTGTCCGTTACCAGCCCGGGGACAAGGCCGAGGTTACAGTGAGTGGCGATTCGTCGCTGACCGATCGTGTGCGGATGGAGGGGAGCAAGCTCAGCCTGGATTGCGACGGCGGCTGGTTCGCTTCCAAACTCGATGTCAGCGTGACGGGTCCGGCGATCACGGACTGGAGATTGCTCGGCAGCGGCGATCTCGCGCTGTCTGAGGTCAATCAGCCCAAGCTGCGGTTGAGCATCCGTGGCAGCGGCAGCGTCACCGCCTCCGGAACCGCCAAGACGGTCGGCCTGGAGATTTCCGGCTCGGGCTCGGGACGGCTCAAGGACCTCGTCGCCCAGTCCGCGCAGATCGAGATACGCGGCAGCGGCGACGCCGAAGTTACCGCGCAGGCCGACGCCGATGTCTCGATTTCCGGCAGCGGCGACGTCGACCTCTACGGTCACCCGACCATGCGGCGTTCCGAAATCAGAGGCAGCGGCAGCATCACGCAGGTGCCGTAGTCTTCGGCCGCAGCCCGCGCGGCCCTAAAGCAGCCGCGACAGCAGGCCTCCATCCACTTGCATCGCGCTGCCGGTGACGAAGGAAGCGGCATCCGAGATCAGGAAGCCGATGGCCGTGGCGATCTCGCGGGGGTTGGCGATGCGGGCGATCCGGTTCGGTTCGAAGGACAGGCCGAGCGCCTCCGCGCCGCCTGCCGCCTCCAGCCCGTCCAGCGTCATGCGCGTGGCCACGGAACCGACCAGCACGGCGTTGACGCGGATGCGGTCGACGGCATAGTCGAGCGCCATCTGCCGCGACAGGCCGACGACCGCCGCCTTGGTGGCGGCATAGGCAGGCACGCCTGGAACCGTGGCGTCGGCATGTACCGAGGCGATGTTGACGATCGAGCCGCCGCCGGCCGCGCGCAGCAGCGGCAGCGTCGCCCGGCAGACGCGGAAGATCGCCGTCAGGTTGACGGCGATGGTTTGGTCCCAATCCTCGTCCGAAAGCTCTTCCAGCCGCTTGCCTGTCGGATAGATGCCCGCGCAGTTGACGACCGCGTCGAGCCCGCCAAGCCGCTCCCGCGCCGCCGCCACAGCTGTCTGCACGTCCGCTTCGCGGGTGAGGTCGCTCTCGTAAAAGGCAAGGCGGCCCGTAGTATCACTGGCTGCCAGGTCCCTGCCTTCGTCACCGTCGAGCCCGGCGCCGAACACGTGCCCGCCTTCGGCCGCGAGATAACAGGCCGTGGCCCGGCCGATCCCGGTCGCCGCGCCGGTGACGAAGATCTTTTTGCCGGCAAACGTCATGATGAAACCCGCGAAGCCATGGCTTGCCGCTCGGCCTGCGCCGCTGTCACCGAGCGCAACACGCGGTCCTCGCCGCCTTCGCCCCGGCCGAACTCATCGACGATGCGGCCATCGGCGACGACAAGACAGCGGTCGCAAAGGCCGATCAGCTCCTCCAGTTCCGAGGCGACGATGAGCAGCCCGACGCCCTTCTCCGCCAGTTCGACCACCAGGCGGTAGATTTCGTGGCGGGTCGCGGCGTCGACGCCCTTTGTCGGCTCGTCGAGCAGCAACACGGTCGGTGCCCGCATCAGTACGCGGGCAAACAGCAGCTTCTGCTGGTTGCCGCCGGAAAGATGCGTGACGGAAGCCTGCGGCGACGAGGCCTTTACGTTGAGCGCGCGCATGGCCGCCAGGATGGAGCTCTTTTCCACCCCACTCCGAACCACGCCGTTGCGTGACAGCGGGCCGAGATTGCCGATGGTGATGTTGGCGCCGACCGGCAGGTTGAACAGCAGGCCATCACGCTTGCGGTCCTCTGTCAGCAGCGCGATACCGGCGGCACGGGCGTCACTTGGCGACCTGACCGCGATCGGGCGTTCGGCGACGCGGATCTCGCCCTCGGCGTGCACCCGGCCATAGATGCCGTGCAGGATTTCGCTGCGTCCGGAGCCGAGCAAGCCGGCCAGCCCGACGATCTCGCCGGCCGCGACGGAAAGATTGATGTCCCTGGCGCCATGAACGGCGCCGCTGTGGCCGGCTACCGTGAGATGGCGAACCTCCAGCGCGGTCGGTGCGCCGACCGGCGCCGCGTGCTCGGGAAACAGCCGCTGCAGCCTCTGGCCCGACATGGAGAAAATGAAGGTTTCGGCATCGAAATCCTCTCTTGCGATCCGCACCGCCACCTGACCGTCGCGCAGCACGGTGGCGCGATCGCAGATGGCGAGCACCTCGGGCAGGCGATGGGTGATGTAGATCATCGCCACGCCCTGTGCCTTCAGCCGGCGCAGCACGGCAAACAGCGCATCCACTTCCGTGCCCGAAAGCGAGGCGGTGGGTTCATCCAGCATCAGCACGCGCGGCTTCATGACGATGGCGCGTGCAATCATCACCAGGTGCCGCTGCGCCGAGGTCAAAGACGCGACATAGGCCCTGGGGTTGATGTCGATACCGAGGTCGGCGAAAATCTCGCCGGCCCGCTGCTCTAGCCTGCGCTGGCGCACCAGCACGCCGTCGCCGAGGCCGGTGCGGCCGGCAAAGACATTCTCCGCCACCGACAGCTGTTCGAGAACCTCGATTTCCTGCGGCACGTAGCCGACACCGTGAGATCGCGCATCCGCCGGCGAAGCGAAGCTGACCGGCTGGCCGTCGAGCATGATGGTGCCGGTGTAGGACCCGGCCGGATGCACGCCGTTGAGAATCTTGACCAGCGTCGACTTGCCGGCGCCGTTCTGGCCCAGCAGCGCGTGGATTTCGCCCGCCACGACATCGAAGTCGACACCGCGCAGGGCCTGGACGCCGCCGAAATTCTTGGCGATCGCGGTTGCCGAAAGCAGCTTCTGTGGCGAGGCGTTGGACACGAATTTCCTCCCGGGAGACGCCGGACCCGCGATGCAGGTCCGGCGGCATGTTCTACTGGCCGGCGCTGTCCAGCATCTTGTAGTAGGGCTCGAGGTCGGCTGCGGTTATCACCTTGGCCGGCAACGGGTTGAGGTAGGTCACTGTCTTGCCCTGGGCGAGATCGCCGAGAAGCTCGGCCACCTTGGCGCTTTCCTCGTAGAGCGGCTGCGCGACGATGCCGTAGGCGGCGCCCGATTTCACCAGGTCGAGATTCTGCCTGATATAGTCCATGCCGATGATGACGACGTCGCGTCCGGCCTTGCGGGCGGCTCCGGACCAGGTCTGGATGCTGTTGCCGGTGGTGCCGAAAGCGGCGGTCACGTCGGGATTGCCTTGCAGGATGGCCACTGCCTTGGCCTCGGCGGCGGAAGGCTCAAACCCTTCCATCTGCGTGTCGAGCACCTTGATGCCGGGATATTTCGCTGCGATGGTCTTGCGGAAGGCGTCCGACATGGCGTTTTCGGTGTCGTTGGAGGCGCCTTGCGTCAGCGCCACCGTGCCCTTGCCGCCCAGCTTGTCGCCAATGGCGATCGCGGCGTTGGCGCCGACCTCGGCGATGTCTTCGCCGGTCGCCGCCTTCAGGCCGTTGACGGTGCCTTCCGGCGGCAGGACATGCCAGGTGACGATCGGGAAGCCTTCCTTGGCCAGCTTGGTGATGTAGGAATAGATCGCAGGATCCACCCCGTAGACACCGATGGCGTCGTATTTGGTGCGGGCAAGGGCTGCTTCGGCCAGCGGCAGGGTCGCGGGAATGTCCCAGTTGGTGGCGCTCGGGTCGCCCACCACCTCGCAGGTGTAGCCGAGTTCCTTGCACTTGTTGAGGAAGCCGGCCTGCATCAGCCGGTGCACCGGATGATCCTTCATGGCCTGCACCCAGAGCAGGTGAATGTCAGCAGCCTGAGCGAGGCTTACCGAGCCCAGCGACGTTGCGACCACCGCCGCTGCCAACGCAGCGCGGATCAGTCCTTTTTTATAACCGATCTTCATGCCTTACCTCCCTTGGTTCGCCAGCATTTTGCCGGCGCGATATCCACATTCCCGGCGGTTTGTTTACGCGCCGGCGATGAAGTAGCGGCGGCGCACGATGTCGAGGCCGACGGCCATCACCATGATCACGCCGACCGCGATCTGCTGCCAGTTCGAGTTGACGCCGATGACGACGAGGCCGCTCTGCACGACCTTCAGCATCAGGATGCCGACCACGCCGCCGGCCACCGTGCCGGCGCCGCCGAACAGGCTGACGCCGCCGACCACGACGCCGGCGATGACGGTCAGTTCCCAACCGCTGCCGATCGAGGTGCCGCCGCTGCCGAGATCGGCCATGACGAACATGCCGGCGACCGCCGACAGCGCGCCGACGGTGATGAAGGCGCCGATTTTGTAGGCATTGGTGTTGATGCCGACGAGATGCGCCACTTCCTTGTTGCCGCCGGTGGCATACATGTTGCGGCCGAGCACGGTGCGCCGCAGCACGAAGTCGGCGGCGATCGCCGCGACAATGAAGAAGGCGAAGCTCCAGCCGAGACCGAAGGCGAGATCGGTGCCGCCGATCGTGTTGACCGCCTCCGGCAGCGGGTAGACCGGATAGCCGCCGGTCACCACCTGGATCAGGCCCTGGCCGATGAACAGCATGCCGAGCGTCTGGATGAAGGCGGGAATGCCCAGCCTGACGACGATCAACCCGTTGAGCAGCCCGATCAGCGCGCCGACGCCGATGCCGCCGAGAATGCCGACGCTGACCGGCAGGGCAGCGGCCGTCATCAGCTTGGCGGCGACCACGGCCGACAGCCCGGCCACCGAGCCGACCGACAGGTCGAATTCACCGGCGACCAGAAGAATGGTCTGGCCGATGGCGATGATGCCTACGAAGGAGACGACGTTGAGAATGGCGCGGATGTTGCGCTCCGACAGGAAGGCCGGTTCGAGCAGCCAGAAGAAGGCGATCAGCAACGCCATGGCCGCCAGCACGCCGACCTCGCCGACGGCTATCAAGCCGATGAGCCGCCGCCGCAATGACCGTGCATCCGCGATCGGCGAGCCTGCTTCAGCCGCGCTGTTCATCCTGACCTCCCTGGCGGTGCCGGTTGCCGGCTCTCGCGGCCGGCTCCATTCACCCGTGCCGGTGTCGGCACGCTCCTCGTCGCCATTAAGATTATAATATTATAACTTGTCAACGACGAAGTTGCTGCTTCCCGGGGACAGCCCCGCCCGTCGCTGGAAAGCGTCGGCCGCAACCGCTATGAATTGGCATTCGACGCAGGAGTCGCGGGGGCTTTGATCCTCGCGTCACGCACTGTTTGGAGCCAACCGAGATGACCGACAGGCCAGAGGACGGCCCAGGCGGGAAGAAACCGCAGCGTCTCGGTGTCCGCGAGATCGCCAAGCGCGTCGGCGTCGCGCCGATGACGGTGTCGCGCGCGCTGTCCAATCCCGACATGGTGTCGCCGGAGACACGCGCCAAGGTGCTCGAGGCGATAGAGCAGGCCGGCTTCGTGCCCAACCGGCTGGCCTCCAGCATGCGCGGCAACGGCCGCATGATCGGCACCGTTGTGCCCCCGCTGATCAATTCGGGCATCGCCGAACAGGTGCAGGGCATGTCGGATGAATGCCATGAAAGCGGCTATTCCATGCTGCTGGTACAGGGCGAATTCACGCAGGAGGCGGAAGAGAAGTCGATCCGCAATCTGCTCGGCTGGCGCCCCGTCGGCATGATCCTGCAAAGCTTCGTGCAAAGCGAAGCCGCACGGGCGTTGCTGAAGAGCAGCGGCGCGCCGGTGGTGGAGATTTCGGAGATAAAGGGCCGCAAGCCGATCGACATGGTGGTCGGCGTCTCCAACTTCGAGACCGCCTATGCGATGACCATGCATCTGGCGGCCAAGGGCTACAAGCGCATAGGCTTCGTCTCGACGCCGATCCACGGCAATGACCGACTGCGCCAGCGCCGCACCGGCTACCACGCCGCGCTCACCGAACTCGGCTTCAAGAACCATGCCGACATGGAGGTGGAGGTGCCGATCACGGCGCAAGGCGGTGCGGACGCGCTCGTCACGCTGACCTCCCGCCACAAGGACATCGACGCCATCTTCTTTTCCAGCGATACGCTGGCAGTGGGGGCTGTGCAGGAATGCCACCGGCGCCGCTGGGCGGTGCCGGGCAGGATCGCCATTGCCGGCTATGGCGACATGGATCTGGCAGCCCAGCTCTTTCCGCCGCTGACCACGGTCAAGGTCAACCGCTACGAGATGGGCCGGCGCGCGGTGCGGCAATTGCTGGCCAGGCTCGGCGGCGACACCAAGGTGCCGACCATCACCAGCCTCGGCTTCGAGATCGTCGATCGCGAGAGTGCTTGATCTCGTCCTTGTTGACCGAGGCCTCTCAGCTTCGTCATCCTAGGGCGGAGCAGCCGCGCAGCGGCGTCGCGGAGACCCTGGGATCCATTCCGTGACCTTGGACGAAGAGCCCAGCGGTGCAGAATTCTGGATCGTTGTGGTGCTCGGGACTCCCGGCATGGATCCTAGGGTCTGCGCCGCGTCAGTTCGCTCCTTGCTCCGCCATAGAATGACGAATGGACGGAGGGCTTTGCCAACCTAAAGGCCACGCTCCCCCGCATCTTCCCGCCGCCCAAGCCGCTTCTCCCATCCCTCCGCATGCACGTTGAGATAAGCGTTGGGATCGTAGGGATGCTGTCTGATCGCATCGATGTTGAGATCGATGCCGAGCCCCGGCGCATCCGGCAATGACAGATGGCCGTTGTCCGGATTGACCGTCGGGTGCCAGGTCACCAGATCGCGCGTCCACGGATCGTTGAAAGCATCGAAATGTTCCTGGATCAGGAAGTTCGGCACGGCCGCCGCAAGTTGCAGGCAGACCGCCGTCGCCACCGGCCCGCCGCTCTGGTGCGGCGCGATATGGCTGCCATGCGCGAAGGCCAGGTTGGCCACCTGCATGGACGGCGCGATGCCGCCGAGCGACATCGGCTCGGGCTGGAAGATGTTGACGCCGCCGCCCGCGGCCAGCGTGTAGAACTGGCCGACCGTGTCGTACATCTCGCCCGTGGCGACCGGGATCGGCGATCGGTGTGCCACCTCGTGCACCGTCTCCTGGCGGTCGCGCGAGGTCGGCTCCTCCCACCAGTAGATGTCGAGGTCGGCGAACCTCTGCGCCGCTTGCAGTGCGGCGATCTCGGTGAAGCGGGCATGCACGTCGATGAGGATCAGCGTGTCCTTGGGCAGATGATCGCGCAGCGTCCGGCAGATCGCATAGGACAGGTCCAGTTCCTCGCGCGAGATAAAACCCTGGGCGGTGCCGAACGGATCGAGCTTGAAGGCCTTGAACCCTTTTGCCAGCACAGCCTTCGCGGCCTCGAGGAAGGCCTCGGGCGTGCGCTCGGTCCTGTACCAGCCATTGGCATAGCCGAGCACGCTGTCGCGCACCTGGCCTCCGAGTAGCTGATGGATCGGCGCACCCAGGCTCTTGCCCAGAATGTCCCAGCACGCGACCTCGATGGCCGCGATGACGGTGCGGTGGATATGGCCGCCGTCCAGTGAGACACTGTCCAGCATGCGCTTGGCCAGCGCGTTGATGCGGCGTGGATCCTGGCCGACAGCGAGATGCCTCAACTCATGCACCCCGGCTTCGGTGGTCTTGATGAAACCGTTCAGCGTGCCTTCGCCGATGCCGTGGATGCCCTTGTCCGTATGCACCTTCACGAACAGCCAGTTCTTCCAGCCGGCGCCGACGGTGAAGGTTTCGATCTCGGTGATTTTCATGCCGGTCCTAGCCCAGATCCTTGATTGTCGTGACGATGGCCTGCGTCGTCAGGCCGTATTTCGCCTGCAGGGTCGGCACCGCGCCGCATTCGATATAGCGGTCCGGCAGGCCGATCCGGGTCACTGTCTTCGCAATGCCGCCGTCGAACAAGGTCTCGACGACAAGGCTGGCGAGGCCGCCCACCACGACGTGGTTCTCGGCGGTCACGACATGCCTGACAGCGGCGGCGAATTCCGCCACGGCCTCGGCGTCGAAAGGCTTGATGGTCGGCACGTGCAGCACGCCGGCCGAGATGCCCTGCTTCCGCAAGGCGTCGGCGGCATCCAGTGCCCGTTCGGTCATCAGGCCGGTCGCGATGATGCCGACATCGTTTCCCTCGCGCAGCCGGCGCGCCTTGCCGATCTGGAAGCGGTAGCCCGGTTCGAACACCACCGGCACGGCGCCGCGCAGCAACCGCATGTAGACCGGCCCCTTGTGCTCGGCGATCGCCTCCGTCGCGGCTTCGATCTCGGTCGCGTCGCAGGGATCGATGATGGTGAGGCCCGGAATCATGCGCATCAGGGCCAGGTCCTCGATCGCCTGGTGGGTGCCGCCATAGCCGGTCGTCAGGCCCGGCAGGCCGGCGACGATCTTGACGTCGAGGTTGGAATGGGCGAGCGCGATGGCGACGAAGTCAAAGGCGCGCCGTGTCGCGAACACGCCATAGGTGGTGGCGAACGGCACCTTGCCGGTGCGCGCCAGCCCGGCGGCCACGGCGACCAGGTTCTGCTCCGCCATGCCGACATTGAAGAAGCGTTCGGGAAACGCATCGCGAAACGGGTGGATGTCGGTGTACTTGCCGAGATCGGCGGTCAGCCCGACAATCTCGGGCCGGGTCTGGCCGAGCCGCGCCAGTGCCCTGCCGAACGGCGCTTCCACGCTGCCGCGTCCGCCGCCCACGGCCTCGTCCTGGCCCATGGCCAGCGTGCGGCCGGCCTCCATCGCCGCGCCGCTCATCGGGCGTCTCCCATGGTTTTCTCGAAGTCGGCAATGATGCCATCCCACTGCGCGACGTCGATGCGGAAGAAATGCGACTTCTCGGAGATTTCGATGCGCGGCACGCCCTTGCCTGGCAGCGTGCGCAGCACGATCGCCTTTGGCCTGCCGTTGCGCGCACGCGCTTGCGCCAGCGCCTCGACGATCGCCTTCATGTCGTTGCCGTCAATCTCGGAAGTCTGCCAGCCGAAGGCGCGCCATTTGTCGGCCACCGGTTCCATGTCGAGCACGACGGGGCCGTCGGCCTGGATGCCGTTGCAATCGACCAGCGCGACCAGCCCGTCGAGCCTGAAATGGCTGGCCGACATTGCCGCTTCCCAGGTCGAGCCTTCCTGCATCTCGCCGTCGGAAAGCTCGACGAAGACGCGCGCCTCGGAGCGGTCGACGCGCAGGCCGAGCGCCTGGCCGACGCCTTGCCCCAGCCCATGGCCGAGCGAGCCGCCGATGACCTCGACGCCGGGCGTGGTGTCGAGCGTCGACATTTCCAGCCGGCTGTTGTCGGCGCCGTAGGTGGTCAGTTCCTCGACCGGGATGATGCCGGCCTCGGCAAGTGCCGCCCACAGCGCGATGGAATAGTGCCCGGTCGAAAGCAGGAAGCGGTCGCGGTCGCGCCACGCCAGATTTTCCGGATCGTAGCGCAGTTCGTGGAAATAAAGCGCGGCAAGCGTGTCGGCGATGCCGAGGCCCTGGCCGATATAACCCTGGCCCTGGCCGCGCGCCATAGTCAGCATATGGCGGCGCAGCCGGCCCGCCTTGCGTTCGAGAGCGCCGATATCGGCGCTGCCGGGGGGAGAATTTCGCAGCATCGGATCAGTCCTTGTCTAGCCCGCCCGACATGTTGAGCCGCTCGGCGGTCATGTATTTGGGCGCATCGAGGCAGAGCCAGACGACAGCCTCCGCGACTTCGGAAATCTCGGCGCGGCGGCCAATCGGAATGCGGCGGGTGCGCTCGTCGAGGAAGGCCTGCAGATCGTTGCGGCCATTGGCGCGGGCGAGATCGACCTCGGTCGAACGCTGCATTTCTGTGTCCATCATGCCCGGCGCGAGGCTGTTGACCAGCACGCCATAGGGCGCCAGCGCAACCGCGGCGGCGCGGGTGATGGAATCGACGCCGGCCTTGCTTGCCGTGTAGGCGGTGTAGTCGGGCAGCGCCATGCGCGAGCCCGGAGAGGTGATGTTGATGATACGCCCCGAGCGTTGCTCGCGCATCACGCGTCCCGCAGCCTTGCAGGCCATGGCAAGCGCGGTGACGTTGAGCGCCAGCGTGCGCGTCCAGGCTTTGAAAGTGGCGTCGAGGAACGGCTCGATCACACCGTAGCCGGCATTGTTGACGAGGATGTCGATGCCGCCCCAGCGCGCGACCACTTTTTCGACCGCTGCTTCCGGCGCGCCTTCCCCGGTGAAATCGCTGACGATGCTCTCGCTTTCCGCGCCGCTCTCACCGATCTGCCTGATGGTCTCGGCCAATCCCTCGCCATTGATGTCGGTGACCGCGACAGCGCAGCCGCGCCGCGCCAGCTGCACCGCCACCTCGCGGCCGAGGCCGCCGGCGGCGCCGGTGACGAGTGCTCTTCGTGGCGTTGTGTCTTGTTTTTCGGCAGGCAAGCGAACACCCTCCCGGTGGCCATCTTGACGCGATTGATACCGGTACCATAAATGGCTGTCAACGGCGATGTGCTATTGTCCCGCCGATCGCATGGGTCCGCTGCAATGGGGAGAAGAAGATGAAAGTCGTCGCGCTCGAAACGCTGCAGCTGGCGGAGTTTCCATTCCTGTTCTGGCTGCGTATCCATACCGATGCGGGCATCATCGGCACCGGCGAGAGCTTCTGGGCGCCGGGACCGATTGCCTCCTACATCCACGACAATGTCGCGGCCTATCTCCTCGGCAAGGATCCCCGGAACATCGAACTGCATGACCGCACGCTGGGCAGCGTCTATGTCGGCGCGCGCGATTCCGGCGCCGAGGTCAGGGGCAACTCCGCCGTCAACATCGCGCTCTGGGACATTTATGGCCAGGCGCTTGGCGAGCCCGTCTGGCGGCTGCTTGGCGGGCGCACCCACACAAGCGTGCCGATCTACAACACTTGCGCCGGCTACAAACATGTCCGCGCGACGAAGAAAAACGCCCTGTTCGAGCGCGGCGAGGACTGGTCGCTGAAATCAGGCGATTCGAACGAAGGCCCTTACGAGGATCTTCTCGCCTGGCGCTACAACGCCGGCGACCTTGCCAGAAGCCTTCAGTCTGAAGGCATCAAGGCGATGAAAATCTGGCCGTTCGACATAGCGGCGGAAGCATCGAATGGCACCCGCATTTCGCTGGCCGATCTCGACAAGGCGCTCGAGCCGTTCCAGAAGATCCGCGATGCGGTCGGCCGCGACATGGAAATCATGGTCGAACTGCATGGTCTGTGGACCTTGCCGCCCGTCCTGCGCATCGCCGAGGCCCTGAAATCCTACGACGTCGCCTGGCTGGAGGAGCCGATCCGCTACAACGAACTCGATGCCATGGCCGAGCTCGCCCGCCACACGTCCATACCAATCGCCGCCAGCGAGCGGCTGGCCTCGCGGCAGATGTTCAAGCAGCTGATCGACAAGCGTGCGGCATCGGTCATCATGATCGATCTCGCCTGGTGCGGGGGTCTCTCCGAGGCGCGCAAGATCGCCAACATGGCCGAAGCCAGCGAGCTGCCGGTGACCTTGCACGACTGCACCGGGCCGATCGTCTATGCCGCCAGTTGCGCGCTCTCGGCGACCCTGCCCAACGTCAATTACCAGGAGGCCGTGCGCGCCTATTTCACCGGCTGGTACACCGAAATCGTCGCCGACATTCCGCCGGTAAAGGAAGGCCATGTCGCGCCGCTCGAAGGGCCGGGGCTGGGTCTCAGCCTGCGGCCGGAGCTGTTCCAACGGCCTGACGCGACCGTTCGGATGACCAGAATCTAGGCGCGCGACAACTCGATGCAGAGCCAGTAGACATTATGCTATTATAATCTATTATCCACCGAAGCGAGCGACCAACAAGCCCGCCGCCGGTGCCGATTGCTCCGGTGCGAATACGAACCAGGGAGGCCTCGGTGGCAGTTTCAGCGGCGCGGGCGCGCGACGATTTCAAGGGCGCTTCGAACCTGCCTGACAAGCAGGTTCTGCTCGATCTGTTCGAACGCATGGTGCTGCTGCGCCGCTTCGAAAGCATCGCCCAGATCGCCTGCCGCAAGGGCGAAACCCCCGGCTTCCTGCATCTCTATATCGGTGAGGAGGCGACGGGCGTCGGCGTCTGCGCGCATCTCAGGCCGACCGACTGGGTCACCTCGACCCATCGCGGCCACGGCCACGCGCTGGCCAAGGGCGCCGATCCCGGCCGGGTGATGGCCGAATTGTTCGGCAAGGCCGAAGGCATCTGCGGCGGCCGCGGCGGCACCATGCATCTCTATGACCGCTCGGTCGGCCTGTTCGGCACCAACGGCATCGTCGCCGCCGGCATCGGCCATGCCGTCGGTATCGGCATGAGCGCGCGCCAGCAGGGCCGCGACAACATCGGCGTCGCCTTTTTCGGCGATGGCGCCGCCAACCATGGCGGTTTCCACGAGGCGCTCAATTTCGCCGCCGTGCAGCGGGCGCCCGCGGTCTTCATCTGCGAGAACAATCTCTACGCCACCGCGACACCGCTGAAGTCGATCACGCTCAACCCGGAGATCGCTACCAAGGCGGCCTCCTACGGCATGCCCGGCGTGGCCGTCGACGGCAACGATGTCTTCGCCGTCTGGCTGGCCATGAAGGAAGCCACCGAGCGCGCCCGCGCCGGCAAAGGGCCGACGCTGATCGAGGCCAAGACCTACCGCACCGTCGGTCATCACGAGGGCGATCCCGTCATCGGCACCTACCGCACGCAGGAGGAGCTCGACGCCTGGATCAAGCGCGATCCGATCGACATGTTCCGCAAGAAGCTGATCGAGGACTATGGCATCGCCGACGCCGAGGCGCTCGCGGCAATAGAGGCGCGGATCGAAAGGGTGGTCGAGCAGGCGCTGGCCTTCGCCCGCAATTCGCCCGAGCCCGATCCCTCGACGGTGCGCCTGCATGTCTTCGCCGATCCGATCAATCCGCCCGCCGCGCTGCAGCCGCGCGCTGTCGGCGAAACCCGAACCCAGGGCTGGCTGGAGGCGGTTCGCGACGGCATCGCCGAAGAGATGCGCGCCAATCCGGCGATCCTCTATTTCGGCGAGGGCACGGGCGAGCGTGGCGGCAGCTTCGCCCACACCAAGAACCTCTGGCAGGAATTCGGCGCCGAGCGCATGGTCGACACCCCGATCTCCGAACAGGGCTTCACCGCCGCCGCCGTGGGCGCTTCCGCCACCGGCGCGCGCACCGTTTCGGACCTGATGTTCGCCGACTTCGCCTTCGAGACCGCCGGCCAGATTTTCCTGCAGGCGGCCAAGCTGCGCTACATGACCAGCGGCGTGATGAGCGCGCCGATGGTGGTGCGTGTCGGCGCCGGCGCATTGCGCAGCTCTGGCCCGCACCACAGTGGCATTTATCATCCTGTCTTCGCCCATATGCCGGGCCTGATCGTCTGCGTTCCCTCGACTCCGGCCGACGCCAAGGGTCTGATGAAGACCGCTCTCAGGGCCGGCGATCCCGTCATCATGCTGGAACCCAAGGCACTGTTCGCTTCGAAGGGCGAGGTGCCCTTGGGCGAGCATTTTGTCCCCTTCGGCGTCGCACGCATCGCCCGCGCCGGCACCGACATCACCATCGTCGCCGCCGGCCAGATGGTGCAGCGCGCGCTGGAAGCGGCCGAAGCACTGGCCGGCGAAGGCATCGAGGCCGAGGTGATCGACCCGCGCACCATCATGCCGCTCGACATCGACACGATCGTCGCCAGTGTCCGCAAGACGCATCGGCTGCTCATTGTCGACGAAGCCTGGGCCATGTGCGGCCTGGGCGGCGAAATCGCGCAGGCGATCAACGAACTGGCCTTCGACGAGCTCGACGCGCCGCCGGGAAGGCTGCATACGGCGCCGACCTCGCATCCCTTCGCGCCGGTGCTGGAGCGCGCCATGCTGGTCGATACCGCCCGCATCGCTCAGGGCGTTCGCGACGTCATTGCGGGCCGGCCGCCAGTGCCGGATCACTGGTACACGGTCGGCCTGAAAAGTGCTGCGCCGACCAAGCCTGTACCTGCCCCGGTCAAGCCGCAGCCCACCGCGCCGGCGCCTGTCGCTCCCGCCGGTGACGACGAGCCGATAACAATGCCGTTCGGCGATCTCACTGTCAGCGAGGGCACCGTCGTCAAATGGTTGAAGGCCGTTGGCGATGCGGTCAAGGAGGGCGAGTTGATCGCCGAGATCGAGACCGACAAGGCCGTGGTCGAGATCGAGGCGCCGATCAGCGGCAAGCTTGTCGCGATCGATCAGCCGGTCGGCGCGGTGGTGCCGATGGGCGGCCGCATCGGCGGCATCAAGAAATAATCCATTCTCCATTCAATTCGAAGGACCGGCATGAAGATCCTGTGCGCCAACTGGCAAGCCGCCGATGAGGCCGAACTCGAGCGCGAGCATTATCCTGAGGTCGAGTTCGTCCTCGCCCGCTCGACCAATGACAAGGCGGCCGATCTCGATCCCGCCGTCTGCGCGATGGTCGACGCCGTGATCAATTATTCGCCGACTCACAACGTCGCCGAGGCCCCGTCGGCCTTCCCCAGGGCAAGGATCGCCGTTCGCTCCGGCGTCGGTTTCGACAACATCGACACGGCGGGCTGGGGTGCGCGGAAAATTCCGGCCTGCAACGTGCCCGACTATGGCACGACCGAAGTCGCCGACCACGCGATCGGCCTGATGCTGGCACTGACGCGGGGCACGTCGGCCTATGGCGCGGCGCTTTCCGGCCACGGCGCCCTAGGCTGGCATTTTTCCAAGGCGCCGCTGGTGCGGCGGCACAAGGGCGCCACTTTCGGTATTGTCGGCCTTGGCCGCATCGGTCTGGCCGCCGCCCGCCGCGCCGCCGCCTTCGACATGAAGGTGGTGTTCTACGATCCGCACCTTCTGTCCGGCGTCGACCTGTCGACCGGCTATGAGCGGGTGCATTCATTGGCCGACTTGATGGGACGGGCTGATGTCGTCAGTGTCCACACGCCGCTCAGCGACGAGACGCGAAATTTGCTCGGCACGGCCGCCTTCGATGCCGCCAGGCCCGGCCTTGTCCTCATCAACACCGCGCGCGGGCCGATCGTCGATCTGGATGCGCTGGAGGCCGCCATGCGCAAGGGCATTGTCACGGGCGCCGGGCTGGACGTGCTACCGAATGAACCGGGCGATCTCGACCATCCACTGCTGGCGGCGTGGCGCCGCCGCGAGCCCTGGATCGCCGATCGCCTGATCGTCTCGCCGCACGCCGCCTTCTACAGCCCGGCATCGATGCGCGACCTCAGGCTGAAATCGATCGAGGTCGTCCATGCCTACCTTGCCGAGGGCCGGCTGACCAACTGCGTCAATTCAGAGTTCCTTAAATGAATGCCGCCGTTGCACGGGCGGGGCGCTTCGCGGCCTCTCCCTATGCCCGCCGGCTGGCGCGGGACCGCGCGCTTCCGCTGGAAACCCTTCGCGGCAGCGGCCCGGGCGGGCGCATCCTGGCCGCGGACGTGCTGGGCTTCGTTGTGGCCGCTGCTCCCGCCGGCGCGCCCGGGATCGTCGCTCCCGTGGCGCCGGCCGTCGCCGCGACCCGCATCGTATCCTTCGCGGCGTCGATTGCGCTCGGCCCGCTGAAGGATCTGCTGGCGGTGCTTGAGAGTTCAGGGCATCGCTTCGATGTCGAGGACGTGCTGCTGCGCGCGGCCGGCCAGGCATCTGCTGAAACACTGGATGCCAGCTCCCAGGGCGCTGTAGCCCTCGAACTGGGCTCTGGGCAGATCATGTTCGAGAGGGTCGCCTCTCTGCCCATGTCGTCGCTTCGCGCGCAGCGTCTTGCGGCCCTGGCGCAGGGTCGTGACGACGCCGCGAGCCCGGCAAGGCTGTCGCTGCGGCTCCTTCCCGCAAGCGACATCCGGCCGGTGACCATGCCGCTTCTGCCGGGTCGCGCCATGCGCCTCGCCGTATGCGTGGCATTGGCTGGCGATTGCGCCGAGTGCCTGCTCACGGCGGATGCGGCAAGCATTGACGAGGCGGCGGCAGGCGCGTGGCTTTCGGGGCTGAAGTCGGCGGTCGAGCACCCGCTACGGCTCTTCGTCTGAGACGGTTGATGGCTGTAGTCATTGCCTAGCCTCGGCCCCAGGAAGCTATTATAAAAGCTTCGACAAGAGGCGCGACGAGGCACATGGACCACTCCGTTCCCACCATAGACAGTCTTCCCCGGCGCACGCTCGGTCGCGCCAACGGCCCGCTCTACCGTCAGCTCGCCGATATCCTGCGCGAACCGATCGGCAACGGCACGTTTCCGGTCGGCGGCGAACTGCCGAAGGAAGCCACGATCGCCGAGCATTTCGGCGTCAGTCTCATCACCGTGCGCCAGGCGTTGCGCGATCTCGAGGCCGATGGCCTGATCCGGAAGCGCTCGGCCAAGCCGGCGGTGGTTGCGGCGCGCAGTCCTTCGGTCAATCTGAGCTGGAAGTTCAAGAACTTCGCCGACATGGCGGCCTTTACCAAGGATGCGCAACTGACGGTGAAATCCTATCGCAAGGAGGTCTCTCCCGTGCTCCAGCGCCATTTCGGCATGGGCAAGGACGAGTCCGGCTATTGCCTGCGCAGCGTGCTGTCGATCGGCGAGCAGCGCAAGGCGCAGATCACCACCTATTTTCCGCCCGACATCGGCGCTCGCCTGAAGCGCGAGGATTTCTCGGACGTGCTGATCTTCCGTTCGGTGCAGAAACATCTCGGGCTGCGGCTCGATGTGGCGCATGTCACCGTGCGCGCCGAAATCGCCGACGAGGCGGTTGCCGCCGACCTCGGCATCGCGCTCGGCAGCCCGGTGCTGACGGTGGAGATGCTCTACCAGTCGGCCGACCAGCGCAGCATCGAGTTCTCCGTCGCCCGCCACCCGGCCGACATCTTCAGCATCACCTACGACGCGCCCAACGACCTGTCCTGAGGCCTGCCGCAGGCGGCATTTTCTAACGCGGGTCGCATAGACAGGCGCATAAAATTATAATAGCATGATAGCTAGGCTGAAATGCTGGCCATGAGGAAGCCGCCGGGGAGGAAATCCGGCGGGTCAGGCTCGCGGACGCAGCCTCGGGGGAATGTCTGGTCAAATTGACATTCGCAATTGGTACCGGTATCAATTTGCCGTCTTCATCCGATCAAGGCGGCGCAGTCCGTCACCGGCTGAAAGGAAACACTGGGAGGAAGACCATGAAATTAAGGAGCTTGAGCGCCTGCTTCGTGGCGCTTGCCGGGGTCGCGATCTCGATGGGTGCGATGCCTGGCCACACCGCGACGCAAAAACCTTACCTCATCTATCTCTCCAACAATTTCGTCGGCAATGACTGGCGCCAGCAGATGGAACGCGTCGCCAATGTCGCCGTCGACAAGGGGCCGCTGAAAGGCCGCGTCGATCTCAAGATTGAAAACGCCGAGAACACCGTCCAGGCGCAGATCAACTCGCTGAACAACATCATCCGCCAGAAACCGGCCGCCATCCTGATCGATGCGTCGTCGGCGGAAGCGCTGAACCCGACCATCAAGAAGGCCTGCGACGCCGGCATCATCGTCGTCAGCTTCGACCAGACCGTCTCGGCCGAATGCGCCTACAAGATGCATTCGGATTTCGACATCATGGCCAACAACCAGGCGGAATGGATGGCCTCCATCCTCGGCGGCAAAGGCAAGGTGCTGATGGATCGCGGCCTTGCCGGCGCGCCAATCTCCGAACAGTTCGAAAAGAATTTCGGCGCTGTCCTGAAGAAATATCCGGGCATCGAGATCGTCGGCTATTTCAACGGCAACTATGCCGCCGGCCCCGAACAGGAAGGGGTGGCCAGCTTGCTTGCCGCGCACCCCGAAGTCGACGGCATCTTCTCGCAGGGCTACGGCACCGGCGCCATCAAGGCATTGCAGAATGCCGACCGGCCGATGGTGCCGATCGTCGCCGCCGCCTTCAACGGCACCGGCGTCACCTGTGCCGAGACCAAGGGGGCGAAATGCTGGCTCGGCGCCAATCCGCCCTCGCTGTCGGCCGAGGCGATCAAGCTCGCGGTCGACATCCTCGACACCGGCAAGAAGCCCGCCGACACCACCGTGCTGTTCAACTCGCCCGGCCTGACCACGGACATGGTCGATGCCAAATACGCGCCGAATTCGTCGGCGGTGAAGATCGAACTCGGCAAGACCGTGTTCCCGGATCTGGCGCCGGGACTGTCCTTGCCTGTGTCGCCGAGCTGGGTGGAAATAACGCCGAAGGAGGCGTCGGGCAGCTGAGATTTTGAGTGCCGGCGCGGTCCTGGCGCCACTGTTTCGAAACGAAAATGGGAGGAGAAAATCATGAAAAAACTGAGCCGTAACATCGGTCTTGCAGCACTTGCCGCAACCATGATGGCGGTCGGCATGCAGGCCGGCCATGCCGAGGACAAGAAGCCCTACACCATCTATCTCTCGAACAACTTCGTCGGCAATGACTGGCGCCAGCAGATGGAGCGTGTCGCCACCGTCTCGGTCAACAAAGGGCCATTGAAAGGCCGCGTCGACCTCAAGATCGAAAATGTCGAGAACACCGTCCAGGCGCAGATCAACTCGCTGAACAACATCATCCGCCAGAAGCCGGACGCCATCCTCGTCGACGCCGGCTCGGATTCCGCCCTCAACCCGACGATCAAGAAGGCCTGCGACGCCGGCATCGTCGTCATCTCGTTCGACCAGGTGGTGACCGAGCCCTGCGCGCTGGCCGTCGCTTCCGACTGGGATCGCATCCCCTCCGTGATGGCCGAATGGATGGCGACGCAGCTTGGCGGCAAGGGCAACATCATCCTGGACCGCGGCCTTGCAGGTGCGCCGATCTCGGCGCAGCTGCAGGGCGGCTATGAGAAGGTGCTGGCCAAGTATCCCGACATCAAGATCGTCGGCTATTATAACGGCAACTATGCGCTCGGGCCGGAGCAGTCCGGTGTCGCTGCCTTGCTTGCAGCCAACCCGAAGATCGATGGCATCATGACGCAAGGCTATGGCTCGGGCGCCATCCAGGCACTGAAGGATGCCGGCCGGCCGATCGTCCCGGTGGTCGGCTTCTCCTACAATGTCGCCGCCGTCACCTGCGCGCAGACGCAAGGCGCCAAGTGCATTCTCGGCTCGAACCCGGCCTATCTCTCCTCCGAAGCGATCAAGCTGGCGGTCGACATTCTCGACACGGGCAAAAAGCCGGCCGAACGCTCCGTTTCGGTCAAGGGCGACTTCGTCACCACCGATCCCTTCGAGTCCAAGCTCTATCCCGGCACCAAGATGATCAAGATCGCGATCGGCGAGAATGCCTTCCCCGATCAGGCGCCGGGCCTGACGCTGCCGATCACGCCCGACTGGGTCGAGATCACCGCTGCGGAAGCCGCCGGCTCGAAGTAACATCCGATACCACGACCCTGTCTCCCGGCATCGCAAGATGTCGGGAGAGCTTTTCGAAGGTGCATCCATGGATCTCGTCACCGTCAAGGGCTTGTCCAAACGCTATGGCGGCATCGTTGCGCTGAGCGACGCGACATTCAGCGCCCGCGCCGGCGAGGTGCACGCGCTGCTTGGCGAGAATGGCGCGGGAAAAAGCACGTTCATCCAGATTCTGTCGGGCGCGGTGCGGCACGATGGCGGGTCGATCCTCGTCGACGGGCAGGACTATCGCCCCGCCAATCCGGACGCCGCCCAGGCACGCGGCATCGCCGCCGTGTTCCAGGAGCTTTCCCTGATCCCTGATCTCAGCGTCGAGCAGAACATCTGGTTCCGCCACGAGCCGCGGACATGGCTTGGCACCGTCAATCGCGGCGAGATGCGGCGCAAGACGCTGGCGCTGCTGGAGAAATACAACTTTCCAGCGCTCCGTCCCGACCGCGAACTGCGCCGGCTGACGCTGGCCGAGCGGCAGATCGTCGAGATCGCCAAGGGGCTGGCCAAGGACCCGCGCATCCTCATCCTGGACGAGGCGACCTCTGCGCTGCCCGCTCGTGAAGCCGACTGGCTGTTGAAACTGACCCGGCAACTCGCCGCCGAAGGCAGGCTGGTCATCTTCATCTCGCACCGCATGGCCGAGGTCCGCGCCATCGCCGACCGGCTGACCATTTTCCGCAACGGCGCCACCGTCGCCGCGCACGATGCCAATGCCGTGTCCGACAACGAGATCGTCGCCCAGATGATCGGCCGGCATCTCGACCGTCTCTATCCCGAGCGCGTGCCGACCGCGACCGATCGCATCGCGCTCCGAGTAAATAACTTCTCCAGCGGCAGCCGCCTGTCGGCGGTCGATTTCGCGCTTCGCGAGGGCGAGGTGCTCGGTGTCGGTGGCCTGCAGGGGCATGGCCAACGTGAATTGTTCCAGGCGCTGTTCGGTGCCGCGCGGGCGGCCGGCACGGTCGAACTCTGGGGCAAGCCTGTCTCGATCGGCAATCCGCGCCAGGCGCTGATCGGCAGGGATGGCATCGCGCTGGTGCCCGAGGATCGGCGCGGCCAGGGGTTGTTGCTGACCAAGAGTGTGCGTGAGAACCTGACCCTGTCCGTCATCAACCGGTTTACCGAAAACGGTTTGCTAAGCCGGCAAAAGGAATCTGACATGGTCAAGGAAATGGTCGACTTCCTGCGCATCAAGGCAGGCACCCCGGAACAGCTGGCAGGTACGCTGTCCGGCGGTAACCAGCAGAAGGTCATCTTCGGCAAGATGCTGCTCACCCAGGCGCGCGTGCTGTTGCTTTACGACCCGACGCGCGGCGTCGATGTCGGCACCAAGGGAGAGATCTTTCAGCTGATGCGCGACCTCGCGGCGAAAGGCTATGCGATCCTGTTCCACTCCAGCGACATGCCTGAGCTTGTCCATGTCGCCGACCGTGTGATGGTGATGCGCAACGGCCGCATCGCCGCGACGCTGGAGGGCGAGCATATCTCGGAGGAGGGAATCCTGCGTGCCGCCATGCTTGAAACCAGGGCGGCTTGAGGCATGGTGATGACCGTTGAGCGAACCGCCGAGATGGCGCAAAGGCCGGCCGAAGTGAAGTCCGTCAACCCCGGCATCGACTGGCGTGGCCGCGCGCTCGACCGCGCGCCTTTCCTGGTCGCATGCCTGATGCTGGCCCTGATCGTCGCCATCTACGGCAGTCTGCAATCCGGCGTCTTCACGCTCGACGAACTCAACCTCGACACGGCGGCGGCGATGACGCTGATGCTGGCGGCGACCGGCCAGACCATCGTCTTGGTGCGGGGTGGCATCGACCTGTCGATCGGTGGCATGATCAGCCTCGGCACGGTGATCGCCGCGACACGCTTCACTGACGATCCTTCGACGACGGCATTGTGGGCGCTGGCGATCCTGGCGCTGGGCTTCGGCATCGGCGCGCTCAACGGCCTGCTGATCTCGCTGCTCAAGCTGCAGCCTTTCCTGGTCACGCTCGCCACCTGGTCGATCCTCAACGGCGTCGCCATGATTATCCTGCCGACCGACGGCGGCAGCATTCCCTCCTGGTGGGTCGGCTTTGCCTCCGCGCAATTCATCGGCCTGACCAGTCCGGTCTGGATGCTGCTGGCGCTGCTGCTGTTCTGGTGGTGGTTCCACGCGACAAGGGTCGGCATCACCATCCAGGCGTCGGGCTCGAACGAGAAATCCGCCTTCCTGTCCGGGGTGTCGATCACCCGCGTCAATCTCGTCACCTACGGCCTGTCCGGCCTGTTCGCGGCCGGCGCGGCGCTGTTTCTGGTGACGCAGACCGGCGCCGGATCGCCGACCATCGGCAAGGACTACATCCTGCCTTCGGTAGCGGCCGCGGTCATCGGCGGCGTCAGCCTGTTCGGCGGCCGCGGTCATCTCGCCGGAACGCTGATCGGCGCCTTCGTGCTCACGCTGATCGGCAATCTGGTCTTCGTGCTGCACGTATCGAGCTACTGGCAGCCGGTCGCTTCCGGCGTCATCCTGCTGCTCTCGGTGCTGGCGAGTTCCATCGCCGAGAAAGCCGCGAGGAGCCGCGTCCAATGAGTGCTTTCCTCACCCGCAATCGCCTCATCGTGCTCGCCTATGCCGGCATGGTCGTGCTGCTCCTGGTCACCGCGCTGTTTTCGCCGGGCTTCCTGTCCGTCTCCAACATGCGCTCCACCGTGGTGCTCGCCGCCTTTGTCGGCATCGTCGCGCTCGGCCAGACCTTCGTCATCATCGGCGGCGGCATCGACCTCTCCGTGCCATGGGTGCTGAATTCGGCGGCGATCATCATGGCGTTGCTGTGCGGCGGCCAGGATCTGCCGCTGATCTGGGTGATGCCGCTGCTGCTCGCCGGCGGCGCCGTCATCGGGTTGGTCAATGGCGTCGGCGTCGCCCGTTTCGGCGTGCCGCCGATCATCATGACCCTGGCCACCAACGTCATCCTGCAGGGCCTAATCCTGGTGCTGACCGGCGGCTCGCCGACGCCGTCCGCGCCGGCGCTGATCCAGTTCCTGTCCGTCGGCCGCATCGGGGGCTTCCCGGTCATTGCGCTGATCTGGCTGGCGCTGACGCTGGTGGCGACGCTGCTGCTCTCGAAGGCCGCGTTCGGCCGCCATCTCTATGCGCTCGGCACCAGCGCCACCGTCGCCGAGTTTTCCGGCGTGCCGACCGCGCGCACAACCATCCTCACCTATGTCGCCTCGGGCCTCACCGCCGCTTTCGCCGGCATGCTTCTGACCGGTTATTCCGGCCAGGCCTATCTCGGCATGGGCGATGCCTATCTGTTCACCTCGATCGCTGCGGTCGCCATCGGCGGGGCCTCGATCCTCGGTGGCAGCGGCCACTATCTCGGCACGGTTGCCGGCGCCATGGTGCTGACCATCCTGACCGGCCTGCTGCCGGCGCTCAATTTGTCGAGCGGCGCGCTGCTCATCGTCTATGGCGCTGTCATACTGCTCACCGTCTCGATCGGCAGCGAGGCCTTCGCCGGCCTTGGCGGCCGGCTGCGCAGGAATTGAACGGAGGGGAAATGGTCGAGATCACCTGTGTCGTCAATGCCGGCGCCGAACTTGGCGAAGGCACGCTCTGGGACCCCAAGGCGGGCGTGCTCTGGTGGATCGACATCTGGAAGAAGCTGATCCACCGCTACGATCCGGCGACCGGCAAGGACGAGGTTTTCGAGACACCGCATTATCTCGGTTGCCTCGGCCTGCGCGAAAAGGGCGGCCTGGTGCTGACCATGACCGACGGCTTTCATTTCTTCGATCCGGCAACGGGGAGGTTCGACGCGATCGTCGACCCGGAAGCGCATATGCCGAAAACCCGCTTCAACGACGGCAAGCCGGACCGCCAGGGCCGCTTCTGGTCCGGCTCGATGTTCGAGGTACCGGGCCAGCCGATCGAGTTCATCGGCGCGCTCTATCGCCTCGATCCCGATCTTTCGGTGCACAAGATGATCGACGGCATCGGTTGTTCCAACGGGCTCGCCTGGAGCCCGGATTCCAGAACCATGTACTTCTCCGACAGCCATGCCGGCGCGGTGTGGGCCTATGATTTCGATGCGGCCACGGGAGATATCGAGAACCGCCGCACCTTCATCGACATGACGGTGACCGGCGGCGTCGCCGACGGTGCTACGGTCGACGCCGAAGGCTGCTACTGGGTAACCATCCCGGTGACCAGCAAGGTCTGTCGCTACGACCCTCAGGGCAAGCTGATGCAGACCGTGCTGCTGCCGACCGACCTGCCGACCTGCTGCGAATTCGGCGGCAAGGACCTCGACATCCTCTACGTCACCTCGGCGGTGCTCAAGCGCCCGGCCAGCCACTTCGTCGGCCAGAAGAACCCGGGCGGCCTGTTCGCGCTCGATGTCGGCGTCAAGGGCCTGACGCTCCCCGCCTTCAAGGGATAGCGCGTCGTTCAGACCGCTGACACTGCCAGCGGCGCTTCGATCTTGAGCGTCGTTCCGGAAGCGAAACGACGCTCAAGATAGCCGGCATAGAGCGACAGCGGCCAGCACAGCGCGAAGTAGATCAGCGACACGGTGCCGAACACCATGACCGGCTGGAAGGTCACGGTGTTGACTTGTGTGGCGGCGCGCGCCAGCTCGGTCAGTCCGATCAGCGAGGCGATGGATGTCGTCTTCACGATCTGCACCATGAAGCCGACCGTCGGCGGCAGCATCAGCCGCACTGCCTGCGGGATGATCACCAGGCGCAGCGTCCGGACAAAACGAAAGCCGAGTGCGGTAGACGCCTCCCATTGTCCCTTCGGGATAGCCTCGATGGCGCCGCGAAAGATTTCGCCGAAGAAGGCGCCGCCATTGAGCGAGAAAGTGACGGCCGCGGCCACCCACGGGTCTGGCCGGTAGCCCAGCAGGGACGAGCCGTAATAGGCCATGAACAACTGGATCAGGATCGGCGTGCCCATGAAGAACTGGATGTAGGCGGCGGCGAGCCAGCGCAGCGGCCGCGCCGGCGCCACGCGAATCGCCGCCACGATGAGGCCGATCAGGCCGCCGCCGGCGAAGCCGACCAGCGCCAAAAGGACCGTCCATCGTGTGGCCAGTAGCAGGAACATCAGTTCGTTGGGGCCGAAATCGCGCAGACTCATGGGTTAGACTTTCCAGCGGAACATGAGCTTGCCGATGCCGGCGAAGAGCAGGCTGGCGGCCTGCACGAGCACGAAATAGATGAGGGCGATGACGATATAGACCTCGAAGCTGCGGAAGGTCTGCATGACGAGGTTGTTGGCGACCGCCGTCAGCTCTTCGGCCGCGATCGCGCCGACGATCGAGGTGCCCATGATCTGCAGGATGAACTGCGCCGACAGCGACGGGTAGACTGCGCGTGCCGCCGGCACCAGCACGACATGGCGGATGATGCGATAGCGGCTGAGGCCGAGCGACTTGGCGGCCTCGATCTGCCCTTCCGGAATGGCCTCTATGCCGGCCCGCAGGATCTCGGTGGCATAGGCGCCGAGATGGATCGACAGCGCAACGATGGCAGCCGTGTTGCTCGACAATTTGAAGCCGAACAGCGGCAGGGAGAAGAACACGAAATAGAGCTGGATCAAGAGCGGCGTGTTGCGGATCAGCTCGACATAGCAGGCGATGAGCCACGACAGGAAGCGTGGCCCGAAGCTGCGCCCGACAGCGCCGAGGATACCGATCAAAGTGCCGAACAGGATCGACAGCGCCGCCAGCTGGATGGTCTTCTCCAGCCCGCGAAGCAAGAGGTCGAGATGCACCAGGACCGGGCCGAATTGCAGGGCGGTTTGCATTGATATCCCGTCACGAGGTCAGGGAAACGGGGCCGACACGATGCCGGTCCCGCCTTGGGGTGAGGAGATCAGAACACCGGCAACGCCGGCAGCGGCTGGTTGCGATACTTCATCGACAGGGCGTCGAGCGTGCCATCCGTCTTCATGGTGAACAGCCAGGTGTTGATCCACTGGCGCAGATTGTCGTTGCCCTTGGCCACGCCGATGCCGAAATAGAAGGTCTTCAGCACGTATTTCTGTTCGAAAGCGTCGCCGTTCTGAGCCCTCTTCAGATAGATTTCGCCATAGTCGCCGCCGCCCATGGCGTCGATCTGGCCGGAGATCATGGCCTGCATCAGCGCTGGCTGGTCGTCGAAACGCAGAATCTCGATGCCTGGATTGGCCGCAACCGCGGCGGTCAGCAACGCGTCGGGGGCAGTGCCGCGCGTCAGCCCCACCTTCTTGCCGACCAGGTCGGCATTGCCCTTGATCTGCATGCTCTTTGGCGCGATCACCACCGCCGACTGGCCGGCATAGGGGATCGAGAAGTCGATCTGGATGGCGCGTTCCGGTGTGATCGAGAAGATCGAGATCACCGCGTCGACCTGCTTGGTCAGCAGCGCCGGGATCCGGCCCGGCGACGTCACGGTGACGAATTCCACCGGCACGCCGAGCGCTTCGCCCATCTTGTTGGCGACCTCGATGTCGAAGCCGGCCGGCTTCAGATTGGCGTCCAGAAAGGCATAGGGCGGCGTGGTGGTATCGATGGCGACGACCAGTTTGCCGCGCGAGATGATGTCGTCAACCGATTGCGCCGAGGCGCTCAAGGGCAGCAACGACAGGACCAGGACCAGGCCGGCGAGCAATGCGCCGGCCTCCTTCAAGAAATTCCGCATGTTTTCCTCCCCATGCATCTTTCGGCACGCCTTCCCCTCGGCATCGTTGGCGCGAGGCGCGGACCGCCCGACGATGCACGGCAAGACTTCTGTCTCGCCTGCTGGGTTCCTCCCAATATAATTATAATATTATAATCTTTATAGCTTGTCTACAAGCCGAACATGGACGAGCCGACCGGGACTCCTGGCAGGGAATTGGCGGCTTGAAGCATGGCGAAACCGACAAGGTCGCGCCATGCTGTGAAACCAGTTAGAACACCGGCAGCACCGGCAGTGGCTGGTTGCGGTATTTCATCGACAGTGTGTCGAGCGTGCCGTCGGTCTTCATGGTGAATAGCCAGGTGTTGATCCACTGGCGCAGATTGTCGTTGCCCTTGGCCACGCCAATGCCGAAGTAGAAGGTCTTCAGCACGTATTTCTGTTCGAAGGCGTCGCCGTTCTGCGCCTTCTTCAGATAGATCTCGCCATAGTCGCCGCCGCCCATGGCGTCGATCTGGCCCGACACCATCGCCTGCAGCAGCGAGGAATAGTCGTCGAAGCGCAGGATCTCGATGCCCGGATTGGCCTCGGCGGCCTTGGTCAGCAATCCATCCTCGCCGGTGCCGCGCGTCAGGCCGACCTTCTTGCCGACGAGATCGGCGACGCCCTTGATACCAGTGCTTTTCGGCGCGATCACCACCGCTGACTGGCCGGCATAGGGGATCGAGAAGTCGATCTGGATGGCGCGCGCCGGCGTGATCGAGAAGATCGAGATCACCGCGTCGACCTGCTTGGTCAGCAGCGCCGGAATGCGGCCGGGCGAGGTGACCGTGACGAACTCGACCGGCACACCCAGTGCTTCGCCCATCTTGTTGGCGACCTCGATGTCGAAGCCGGTCGGCTTCAGATTGGCGTCGAGAAAGCCGTAGGGCGGCGTCGTGGTGTCGATGGCGATCACCAATTTGCCGCGTGCGATGATATCTTCGACCGATTGCGCCGAGGCGATGGACGGCGCCAACATCGAAAGCGCCAGCACGATGCCGGCCAGCAGGGCGCCGGCCCCTCTCAGGAAAGTCCGCATGTTTTCCTCCCATGCATTTCTGGCGCCTCGCTTCCTTGTCGCCGGTGCGGGGCGCGCTCGCCGTCCGACGATCTGAAAACTGCTCTCGCTCGCCCGCATCCCTTGAAAACCGGGGAATGGAGCGCATCCTCCGCGAGTTATAATGGTATGCTATTATAATGTTTAATGCCTGTCCACCGGCGCTTCGGCAGGAATCCTCAAGCCGCTGTGATACCGGTACCATTATTTTGGATATCGCGCCCGGCGTCAAGCGCGGCGGGTCGATTCCCAGGCGTGCGACATGGCAACGCCGGATTGCACCGCGCCTGGAGGCAGAGCGTTCGGGCCCTGTTGCCGGATCATCGAAAGCCGCGTCCGAGGCCGCAAGGCATCGAGCCGCTTGCTCTTCGCCGCTACCGGCGGCTCTGGCTCGCTGCGCGGCGCACGCTATGCAGCAGGACGGCCAGACAGCCGACCAGCAGCAGCACGCCGCCAAGCAGAGGCGGCAGCGCCAGCAGCTTCACCGCCGCCGTGATGGCCGCCACCAGCACCAGCGCCAGCAGCGCCAGATTGCCGTCATCGACGAACATGCCGAAGAATTCCTTGGCGATGAGACGAATGACGGTCATCGGGCGAGCCCTCCGGCAGCGCTGGGATAGGTGCCGCGCAGCCAGCGCACCATGGCAAAGGCAGCGAGCGCGACGATGGCGAAGATGGCGAGCAGGGCAAGATCAGCACCCGGCCACTCCGCGCCGATGCCTTCGCCGGTCCAGAAGATGCCGAAGCTGGTCAGCATCAGCCCGACCACGAATTTGAGCGCGTTCTCCGGTACGCGAGCCAGCGGCCGGTGGACGGCGAGGCCGACAAGCATCACCAGCACGAAAGCCGCCAGCGCGCCCATGCTGGCGTAAAATGTCTGCTCATGCGCGGCGCCGACCGCAATGACGATGAACACCACCTCGACGCCCTCGAGCAGGACTGCCTTGAAGGAGGCCAATCCCGCAAGGTAGTCCGCGCGGCGATCGTTGGCCTGCTGGTGCAGGGCGGCCGTTTCCTTGGAAAAGGCGGCGTCCTCGTCATGCAGGGCAATGACGCCGACGCTGCGCAGGATGGCCTTCCGCAGCCAGCGCATGCCGAACAGAATAAGCAGCACCCCGACGACGAACTGCAGCGTCGTGATGGGGATGAGCGCCAGCAGCGGCCCGAATGCCAGCACCAGGGCCGCCAGCACCGCGAGCGCCAGGGCCGCGCCCGTCAGGGCCGGACGCCAGCTGCGCGTCACACCGACGGCGAGCACGATGGTGAAGGCTTCGACGACCTCGACGAAGGAGGCCAGAAACGCCGCCGTGACCGTCGAGAGGATGGGTGTCAGTGTCTGCATGAAGGCTTCCTGTATCGTCTTGTTGGAGCATGATCTCTTTGGGCGCTCATTTCCACCCCGCCGTCAGGGCTTAGGCTCAAGCGCTGAGCACCACGCAGCGTTCCGGCGGCAGCGAGAAGGCAAGCGAGGCGCCGACCGGCGGCGCCTCCGGCCAGTCGAGACGGACGCGTTGCGGCCCGAGATCGACCGCCAGCCGCCAGCATCGCCCCTGGAAGGCGCTCGACAGCACCCGGCCGCGCAGGCGGCTGTCAGGATAGGCCTCGGCCGGGCGCGCATCCTCCGGCCGGATGACCAGCATGCCGGCGCCGGACGGCGCGCCCGGCGTACGCACGCTTTCAGCGTCGCCCTCGGTGATCCGGAATCGTTCCTCGTGCACCTGGCCGCGAACGATCGAGAAGCCGCCGATGAAGCTTGCCACGAAGGAATCGGCCGGCGCCTCATAGACGGCGCGTGGCGTGTCGAACTGGACGATCTCGCCCGCCCGCATGATGGCGATGCGGTCGGAGACCGCCATCGCCTCGGCCTGGTCATGCGTCACATAGACGACGGTGATGGCTTCGCGGCGCACCAGTTCCATCATCTCGATGCGCATGTCCTCGCGCAATGCCGCGTCCAGATTGCTCAGCGGCTCGTCGAACAGCATCAACGCCGGGCGCGCCGCCAGGCAGCGCGCGATGGCCACGCGCTGCTGCTGGCCGCCGGACAATTCGGTGGGGTAGCGGTCGCGATAGGGGGACAGGCGGGTGACGTCGAGCGCATGGCCGAGGCGCTGGGCGATGTCGCGATCCGAAAGCCGCTGTGAGCGCAGGCCGAAAGCCAGATTGCCGGCGACCGTCATGTGCGGCCACAGCGCATAGTCCTGAAAGACCATGCCGATGCGCCGTCTTTCAGGAGGAACGGCAGTCGTCTCGCTCCACACCACGCGGCCGTCCAGTGTGATCGACCCTTTCTCGGGCTCGACCAGCCCGGCAATGATGCGCAGCAGCGTCGTCTTGCCCGATCCGCTGGCGCCGAGAAGCGACACCACCTCGCCGGCCTCGATCCTCAGATCGAGGTCGTTCAGGACGGGGCGGCCGCCGAGCGACTTGCGGATGCCGGCGCAATGCAGCGAAGCGGTCATGACTGGGTTCCCGTCCGGGCGGTCCGGTTGGCGTGCGCATCGATGGCTCCGGCGCGTCGATGCGGTTTGATGAACCGTTGCAGCGGATACCAGACCAGGGCCGCACCGATGCCGGCGGCCGCCATAGCGGTCAGCGCGATGGCCGATGCCAGCCCGTCGCGATCGTGACTGAACAGCTTCAGGATCAGCGTCGGTGCCGGCGGTCCGCTTTGCGGGATGAGCATCTGAGACATGGGCAGTTCGAACACGGTGCGGATGAATGTCAGCAGGAAGGCCGTCGCCACGCTGAGCAGAACCAGCGGCAAGGTGATGGCAAGCAACCTCCGCATCGTGCCGACGCCATGCAGGCGCGCCGCGTCGGTCAGGCTGGGAGCGAGCTGACCGATCGCCGAAAGGATCACCACAAGGCAATAGGGCAGGGCCGCGGCGACATAGCCCATGACCAGCAGGGAGCCGTCGCCATAATGGGGGAATGGCCAGTCGCGGAAGCCCGGCAGCCGGTTCCAGACCAGAATGTATCCAAAGCCGAGGACGATGCCCGGTATCGCCACCGCTCCCAGCGACAGCCCGATGACGGCCGTTCGCAGCACGGGGCTGGCGCGGTCGAGCCGCGCCGACAGGACGAGGGCCAGCGCACTGGTGATCAGCGCCGTCAACGCCGCGTAGGACAGGCTGCGCAGCAGCCCGTCATTGGCGGCCGTGTTCGTGCCGAGCGCCGCCGCCATATTGGCCGAGGTGAAGTTGCTCCAGGCAAGCCCTTGGCCGAGTGTCCGCGTCAGGGCGCGCGCGGCGATGGCGGCGAGCGGCAGCGCGAGCGCGAGGAAGGCGATGCCAAGCGCCGCCGCCATGGCCAACCAGCGCCACCGGCCAAGATTGTAGAGCCGCGCCGGCCTGGCGCGGCCGGAGATCAGGCGCGGGTCGGCACGGCGCCGCAACAGCCGGTCCGCCACGACCACGAGCAGGACGAGGCTGAGCAGCACCAGCGCCTGCGCGCCGGCGGCGGGAAAGTCGACGGGATAATCGCTGGCAGCGGCATAGATGCCGTAGGTCAACACGCCGAAGTCCGACATTCTGGCGATCGTCGAGGCCAGGCCGAAATCGGACAGCACCTCGGCGAAAGTGGCGATGAAGCTTAGGGCGATGGCCGGCGCCAGCAGCGGGCCGTTGATGCGCAGCCATATTCTAAGCGGCGCCGCACCAGACAGCCGCGCGGCATCTTCCAGCTCGCTGCCAAGTCCGGCCAGCGCGCTGCCGATGATGAAGCTTGCCAGTGGAAACAGGCTGAGTGTGTGCACGAACACCAGTCCGCTCAGTCCGAAGAATGACGCGCCAAGCCATGCGGGAAGCAGCCCCAACTGCGCCAGGTAACCGCCGGACGACATCAGCAGCACCCAGGCCAGCGCCTTCAGATAGGATGGCGTCAGGAAGACCAGCCACGGCACGGTCGAAATGGCCCATCGCAGCGGGATATCGCAACGCTGGACAAGGATCGCGAAGGCGCCGCCCACCACGGTCGTGGTGCAGGCGACGAGCATGCCGAGTTGGAGCGAATGCAGGACCGAGGCCGCGACATGTGGCGAATTGAAGACACGCGCCAGGGGTTCGAGGCTCAAGGTGCTGTCGGCATCCTGCGCTGCGAACAGGCCTGGGACGACCGCCTGGACCAGCACCAGCGCAAGCGGCAATCCGATCAGCAGGGCGAAAACGGCGTAGATGGCAATCGGGCCGCTGGCGTGGACGAGCGCCGGCAGCGCCCCTCGCAGCGGCCCTCTTGCGACGCCGGCGTAGCGGGCAACAGCCGCGGCGCCGGTATGCGGGAAGATCGTCATGGCCTGAACAGCCTGAGCTCCGACAGCCGGGTCACTGGACGAAATTGTCCTTGTACCATTGCTTCCATTCGGCCTCGTGGGCGGAGGCCACGGCATCGTCGAGATGCGTGTAGGCGATGCTGGTCTCGCGGCCGGGCTTGGCGTTGACACCCTTGATGACCGGGATAAAGAAAAAGTCGGTGTCGTCGCCGTTCTGCATGGCGGCCTGCCCTTCGGCGCTGGTGACGAAATCGATGAATTTCTCCGCCGCATCCATATGCTTGGTCTTGGCGCTGATGCCGAGGCCTTGCGGCAGCGATACCGAGCCTTCGCTCGGGTAGACGGCGACGACAGGTTCGCCGGCGGCGATCTTCGAGAAGATGGCGCTGTCCTGGTTGATGCCGACGGCAGCGTCGCCGGTCAGCACCGCCTTGTTCACCTTGCCGCCGCTCGACAGGCCCGACAGCGTCTTGTTGGTCAACGTCTTCGTCAGCAGCGCCTTGCCGGCGTCAAGGCCGTTGGTCTGGAAGAAGCCGGCCAGCCATTGATAGGCGGGCCCCGACAGGTTGGGATCCTTGGCCGCCACGGCGCCGGCGAAGGACTGGAGATCGGCCCAGGACTTGGGCATCTTGTCGGCCGGCACTTTCTTGGTGTTGACCTCGATTGCCGTGGTGCTGGTTCCGGTCGGCAGGAAGGCATGGCTTTGCGGGATCAGCGATTTGCCGAGATCGGTGAAGGCCACCTTGTCGAAGGCGGCGGCCGGGATCGGCTGCAGCACATGGTCGGCCGCCATGCGCTCCATCACGGCGGAGCCGTCGAGCCAGACGATGTCGAATTGCGGATTGCTGCCTTCGGCGGCGATCTTGCCCAGCGTCTCGCCGGTGCTGCCGGGTTCGACGACATCAACAGTAAGAGCCTGAATCAAAAAGAATGGTTTGATATCAAGCTCTTGCGAGCCTGCGTGTGAGCAGGCGAATGTGGGCGACGTATATCCAGGCTTCTGCAGAAGCGATGGATTTCTC
>NZ_SCNN01000070.1 GCF_005503535.1 Mesorhizobium comanense
CCGATCGAGAAACTCTGCCAGTTGACGATGGCCGAATTGGTCGACTGCTTGATGTTGAGCTGCGAGGCCGACGGATTGGAGATGGTGACGCCGCCCGAAGCCACGCTGCCGCCGGTCGGCAATTCCTGCGCCTTGGCCGAGGTGAACCCGACAAGCGCCGTCGAGGTCAGAAGCAGCGCCATCAGCGAGGCGCTGGTCCGGTTTCGGCGTTTTGAAGACACGTTCATTCTCTGCATGCTTGTATGTCCGGGTAGCCGCCCCTGTTGCCCAAAGCAGCCCCCACCTCCTATTGCACCGCTGTGACCGAACAGACGGACGCGATCTCGGCCATGCCCTGGCAAAAGGCGAAGCCGTTTAGCCGGGGATCCTCGATCAATCTCTGCGAACCGTCATCCGCCGGCTGGCCGGTGAAGAACACCGGCACCGGCGCACCGGCGCCATATACGAAGGCGTTGTACGCCACAGTGCTCGCGGCGCTCGTGGTTGGAACCGTATTGGGCGCGGTGACGGTCAGCTCGGCGCCGACATAGGTCAGCTCGTAATTGGCCGAAGCCGCGAGACTGCCTTGTTCGATGGCGTAACTGCCGGGAATGCTGGCGGGCGTCGCATCGGTCGAGAGCGTGCCGGTGAGCGTATCGGTGCCGACCAGCCCCAGTCCGCCGATCGTATAGGTAAATGCCGGATTGGGCATGCCTTGCGCGCGGCTTTGCGCATCCGCCACGACAGTGATCGAGCGCTTGCCAATGCGGAAATCAGCGCTGGCGAAAGTGATGTCGTAGTTGGAATTGTTGGCGTTGGTCAGCGTGCCCTGCCCGATGGCATAGCCGCCGACATTTTCGCCGGCCGTGCGATCGAGCGAGCCGACAAGAGCGACACCACTGCCGAGGTCCGAATAGGTATAGCCGTAGTTCGACGGATCGGCATCGCCGTAGGTCTTGCCCTGATTGGCGCTCGCCGTGACCGTCACCGCCCGCTTGCCGATGTTGAAATTGCTGCTTTGGAAAGTGATGTCGTAATTCGAGTTCGCCGCGTTGGTCAGCGTGCCCTGGCCGATGGCGTAGCCGCCGACATTTTCTCCGGCCGTGCGATCGAGCGCACCGACAAGAGCCACGCCAGTCCCGAGGTCGGAGTAGGTGTAGAGGTAGGACGACGGATCGGCGTCGCCATAGGTCTTGCCCTGGTTGGCGCTTGCCGTGACGGTGACAGCCCGCTTGCCGATGTTGAAGGTCGAGCTGTCGAAGGTGATGTCGTAATTCGAGTTGGTCGCGTTGGTCAGCGTGCCCTGCCCGATGGCATAGCCGCCGACATTCTCTCCGATAGCGCGATCGAGTGAGCCGACCAGCGCCACGCCGGTGCCAAGGCTGGAGTAGGTGTAGAGGTAGGACGACGGATCGGCGTCGCCATAGGTCTTGCCCTGGTTGGCGCTTGCCGTAACGGTGACAGCCCGCTTGCCGATGTTGAAGGTCGAGCTGTCGAAGGTGATGTCGTAGTTCGAATTGTTGGTGTTGGTCAGCGTGCCCTGCCCGATGGCATAGCCGCCGACATTCTCACCGGCAGTGCGATTGAGCGAGCCGACAAGAGCGACACCCGTGCCAAGGCTGGAGTAGGTGTAGAGGTAGGACGA
>NZ_SCNN01000071.1 GCF_005503535.1 Mesorhizobium comanense
TGCTTGTTGTAGGCAAAGGCCTCGACCGTCACTCCGGGCAGAATCGACCAGCGGATAACCGAAGCCTCGAGATCGAATACCTTCACGCCGTTCTCGATTCGCGGTTCGAGGACCGTGCCTCCCTGTGCCGCGGGATCAGCCTTGAAACTCACCAGCCTAGGATCGACCGCCGCCATATCGCGCATGGCAGCGGCCGGCGTGTCGCGATCCATGATCATGCCGGGCGGCATAATGGCTCCGCCGACATCGCGGGCCGACAGCGTCAGGTTCAGCCAGTTCGCCGGCGCCATCATGCCGATCGCCAGCGCAATCAGGGAAACCACACCTAGCGCAGCAATCTGAGGCGTGGTGGCGTCCGTCTCCATTTGATGGCCGCCGCTCTTTTTGCCCGCGTGGGAAGCCATGTCATGACCTTGCTGGGCGTGATTGCCAGCCTGATGCATTTCCATCCCCGCATGTTGCCCCTTGGCGGGCTGAGCCTGTGCTGCATGGGAAGCCGATGCCTTCGCCTGTGACGGTGCTTTCGCTTTCGTCGGTGCTTTCGCAGGCGCGGTCTTCCCGGTATGTCCGGCATGGCCTTCTTCCGCCATGTCGGATGCCCCGCCATGCGTGTGCTTTGTCTCCTGACCGGATTCGGCGGCTTGCAGGCGCACCGTCATCAACCCATGCTTCAGCTTGCGTGCGACCAGCCAGACATTGGCAGGGTAGGCGAGTGCAAAGCCGGCAATGACGCCGATCGACATCACGCCCCAGAACACGAGCTCTGTGGGTTCCATCGCGCGCATGTCGCGGCCCATCATCAGAAAACTCATCACCGGGGCCATGCCGGCCATCATGAAATTCATCGAAATGAATTCTGGCAGAAAGCTTTTGCGCACGTTTTCCCAATAGGTGCCGCCCATCATCGATTTCATGAACAGCGACTGGAATATGAACAGGCCGAAGGCGAAGCCGGCCAGATATTCGACGATGAGATCGAGCCACATCGGTAGACCAAGTGCTGCCGTGATCACGGCAGCGAGGATGATGCCCGTCGCATCTCCGGCAACGCAGTGGATGGTCGAGCCGACGCCCTGCTTCCACAGAGGCTTGGTGAAGTCCTCGTGCTCGCCCGGGCGGGGTTCCTTATCGGCAAGCACATAAAGCAACAGTCCAAGCGGACCCATATAGAGGGTCACCAGGATAAAACCCCATTTCATCACCACCGGTTCGGGGTTGTTGCGGTACTGATCGAAGCCGACATAGAGCGTCGAGGCGGCCGCAATCGCGAACCACGCAACGAGAAAATAATCGATTGGCTGGATAAGCATGAGGGTCCGCCCTTGGTTTCTCACCGTACTCTATCAGACGGCTCAGCGTACCAAGCCTCAATGTAAATGAACGCGACCGGCGCGTTTATGATCCGCGCCGGCCGCGCATGATATCTCAGGCCGCCAGCTTCTCGTTGTCGTAGCCGGCAGACCTAATGACATCGCAAATTGCGGATTCGTCGGCCTTGGTCTCCACGGCGACCGTCGATGATCCGAGGTCGATTGCCACCCGAGCTGCCGGATCGACGCTTTTTACGGCCTTTTCGATCGTGCTGGCACAGTGACCACAACTCAT
>NZ_SCNN01000072.1 GCF_005503535.1 Mesorhizobium comanense
TGCTTGTTGTAGGCAAAGGCCTCGACCGTCACTCCGGGCAGAATCGACCAGCGGATAACCGAAGCCTCGAGATCGAATACCTTCACGCCGTTCTCGATTCGCGGTTCGAGGACGGTGCCTCCTTGCGCCGCAGGATCAGCCTTGAAGCTCACCAGCCTGGGATCGACCGCCGCCATGTCGCGCATTGCTGTGGCCGGCGTGTCGCGGTCCGTGATCATGCCGGGTGGCATGATCGCCCCGCCGACATCGCGGGCCGACAGTGTCAGGTTCAACCAGTTCGCCGGCGCCATCATACCGATCGTGAGCGCGATCAGGGACACCACGCCGAGGGCGGTGATCTGCGGCGTCGTGGCGTCCGTCTCCATTTGATGGCCGCCGCTCTTTTTGCCCGCGTGGGAAGCCATGTCATGACCGTGCTGGGCGTGATTGCCAGCCTGATGCATTTCCATCCCGGCATGTTGCCCCTTGGCGGGCTGAGGCTGTGCTGCATGGGAAGCCGATGCCTTCGCCTGTGACGGTGCTTTCGCAGGCGCGGTCTTCCCGGCATGTCCGGCATGGCCTTCTTCCGCCTTGCCAGATGCCCCCGCATGCCCATGCTTCGTGTCCTGATCGGATTCGGCGGTTTGTGGGCGCACCGTCATCAGCCCATGCTTCAGTTTGCGTGCGACCAGCCAGATATTGGCCGGGTAGGCGAGGGTAAAGCCGGCAATGACTCCGATCGACATCACGCCCCAGAACAAAAGCTCCGTCGGCTCCATTGCGCGCATGTCGCGGCCCATCATCAGAAAGCTCATGACCGGGGCCATGCCGGCCATCATGAAATTCATGGAGATGAACTCTGGCAGGAAGCTTTTGCGGACGTTTTCCCAATAGGTGCCGCCCATCATCGATTTCATGAACAGCGACTGGAATATGAACAGTCCGAAGGCGAAGCCGGCGAGATATTCGACGATGAGATCGAGCCACATCGGCAGGCCTAGCGTCGCGGTGATGACGGCGGCGAGAATGATGCCAGTCGCGTCTCCGGCAACGCAGTGGATCGTCGAGCCGACACCCTGCTTCCACAGAGGCTTGGTGAAGTCCTCGTGCTCGCCCGGGCGGGGTTCCTTGTCGGCAAGCGCATAAAGCAGCAGTCCAAGCGGACCCATATAGAGAGTGACGAGAATGAAACCCCATTTCATCACCACCGGTTCGGGGTTGTTGCGGTACTGATCAAAGCCGACATAGAGTGTTGAGGCGGCGGCAATCGCGAACCACGCAACGAGAAAATAATCGATTGGCTGGATGAGCATGAGGTCCGCCCTTGGTTTCTCACCGTATTCTATCAGACGGCCCAGCGTACCAAGCCTCAGTGTAAATGAACGCGGCCAGCGCGTTTATGATCCGCGCCGGCCGCGCTTGATAACTTGAGGCAGCCAAATTTTCGTTGTCGTAGCCGGCAGACCTGATGACATCGCGGATTGCGGCTTCGTCCGCCTTGGTCTCCACGGCGACCGTCGATGATCCGAGGTCGATTGCCACCCGAGCTGCCGGATCGACGCTTTTTACGGCCTTTTCGATCGTGCTGGCACAGTGACCACAACTCAT
>NZ_SCNN01000073.1 GCF_005503535.1 Mesorhizobium comanense
TATGCGGTGCGCAACCGCGTCTCGATCGTCGTTTCAGGCGGCACGTCGACCGGCAAGACGACGTTCTTGAATGCACTCCTGAAGGAGATCCCGGCTCATGAACGGATCATCACGATCGAAGACACCCGCGAACTGAGGCTGCCGGCTCCCAACAACGTCACCCTGATAGCCTCGAAGGGTGACCAGGGCCTTGCCAAAGTCTCCGCGCAACAGCTGCTAGAAGCCTCGCTTCGCATGCGACCCGACCGTCTGTTGTTGGGCGAGTTACGCGGCGCTGAAACCTTCGCGTTTCTCCAGGCGATCAACACCGGCCATCCGGGCTCGCTCACGACCGTTCATGCCAATTCCGCCCGGTCCGCCTACGAGCGGCTGGCGCTCATGGTTATGCAGGGCAGTACGGGGCTCTCACGGAGTGAAATCCTCGACTATCTGCGCGAGGTCATTCCGGTGGTCGTCCAGATGGTCCGCGCCGAAGGCGGCCGGCGCGGCATCAGCGAGATCAAGTTCACCAAGGCGGAGACGATCTAACGAGGCCCATCCATGCAGAAAATCGCAACAGCAATTTTCATGGTGCTCATGGCGATGGCGCTGGGTGTCCTGCTATTCACGGTCGCCTATGCCGCGACTGATTGGTACCGGACTGGCTCCCACGTCCTATTCGACCGGCTGAACGCCAATCCCTTGCCGGTTGTTCGTCTGGCCTGGGCTGACGTGACCGCGAGAAATTTTGACCGCGTGCAATACGCCGTTGCAGCAGGAGCATTGGGGTTTCTCTTGCCGCTGGTAGGCTTGTTTCTCATGCGTCCGAGAAAGCGCAATGACTCTCGCTTCATGACCATGAGCGACGTATCGAAAACCGGCCTGACGAAAGTGGGCGGCGTCTTCGTCGGTCGAGCTGGCGGCAAGCTCGCCGAAATTCTGTCGCCGGGCCGCGATGAGCGCTCCGGCAAAATCCGCTTGACGCGGCGCAAGCTGATCGGCGGCAAGAAATTGTGGGTTGATGGCGATGATGTCGGCGGCTTCGTCATAGGGCCGCCGCGCTCCGGTAAAGGCACGTCTCTCATCATCCCGAACGCCTTGACCTGGTCGCATTCGCTCGTGGTTCTCGATCTGCGGGGCGAGACCTATGCGGCGACTGCCGGCTATCGTTCAACCATCAGCCGCGTGGTGCGTTTCGCGCCAGCTGATCCGGACGGCAATACCGCATGCTACAATCCGATGGACTTCATCTCGCTGGACTCAGCACAGCGCGACATCGACCTTCGCAACATCGCTGCGGCTCTGTTTCCGCGCCCCCCTTCGAACGC
>NZ_SCNN01000074.1 GCF_005503535.1 Mesorhizobium comanense
GAACCGCTTGTCTTATGACTTTCCGTCGTTTCGAGGCCAAAGTGGGTTGCCGCCTGCGGGCCTTCACCACCCGCAGGCGGCGGGAGGGGTGGGATCGATGAACCGCCGGTCGTGACGGACCGAGCTAGAGTATGATCGCCCCTCTCTTTTCCATGAGGCCTGAACGGATAGCCGGGATTCAAGGCCCGGATGACAAGCACGGGACACGGAAAAGATGACCGTAATCATAGCACGAACACTCGGAATCGATATCTCGAAAGATCGCCTCGACGTTCATCTGCTGCCGGAAGGTACGGAGCGGCAATACACCAACAACGCCAGCGGTCTACGCGAACTGATCCGCTGGCTGGCGCCTCTTGCACCTGCCCGCGTCGTCTACGAGGCGACGGGCGCTTATCATCGGTTGCTCGAACGCACGTTGGGTGCCAAGGGCCTGCCGCTGGTCAAGATGAACCCACAGCGCACGCGTGCCTTCGCAAAGGCCGCCGGCCGCTTGTCCAAGACCGATCGGATCGATGCCGCCATGCTCGCTCACTTCGGCGCGCTGATGGCGCCGCAGATCCGGCCGATCCGCAGCGATGCCCTTGATACGCTTTGCGAACTGGTCGCAGCCCGACGAGCGCTGATCAAGGACCGCACCGCCACATTGAACCGACAGAAGTCTTTGACCATCCCGCTGTTGAAGCGCCAGGCCGAGCAACGGTTGAAACAGATCGCTGCGCAGGTCACAGCGATCGACACCGAATGCCGAACCCGTATCGCCAGCGAACTCGGCCTCAGACGCCGCTTCGACATTCTCACCAGCATTCCGGGGCTTGGCGAGGCGAGCGCCGTCGCCATCGTCGCGGATATGCCCGAACTGGGTGCGCTCGAAAACAAGCAAGCTGCAAGCTTGGCCGGTCTTGCCCCCGTCGACCGACAATCCGGCCAATGGAAGGGCAAGAGCTTCATCCAAGGCGGCCGGCATACGCTCAGGCAGGCACTCTACATGCCCGCCCTCGTCGCCACCCGATTCAATCAGCCTCTTAAGGCAAAATACGAAAGCCTCCGAGCAGGCGGAAAACCTGCAAAAGTCGCCATAACCGCAATCATGCGAAAGCTTCTCGTCCTTGCAAACGCGCTCATCAGGGACGACCGTATATGGGCTCCAGAAATTCCTTGACCAAGACGGATACTC
>NZ_SCNN01000075.1 GCF_005503535.1 Mesorhizobium comanense
CCCTAGGATTGTTTGAGCAGGATCGGGTAGTTTGGCGGCCGGGACTGCGGCCCATCACAGCCAGCAGTCCCGGCGGCAGGCGACCGCCCTTAGGACCGGGTAACACCCGACGTCATCATGGTCCCTGCCGTCTTGTCCGCCATCGCTTGGAGAGTTGATTGGCCGCTGGCTTGCGCCACGCCCGCAAACAATCCGAAGCCCTACAAGGATACCACCAGCATGGCCTTCTTGCACCAACAACCGCAAATGTGCCTCGGCTTCGACATCGCCAAGGAAACCGTCACCGTCGCCGACGGGACAACCACCGGCACCATCCTCAATCAGCGCAGAGCCGTCCGTGATTTCCTGAAGAGCTACAGACACATCGACCTTGTCGTGTGCGAGCCGACAGGCGGCCATGAAAGCCTGCTGCTCGAAGAGTGCCTGCGCGCCGGCATTGCCTGCCATCGCGCCGACACGCTCAAGGTCAAGAGCTACATCCGCTCCTTCGGCACGCACGGCAAGAGCGATGCCATCGATGCCGCGATGTTGAGAGCCTACGGCCGTGAACGCTGGGCAAAACTGTCCCTTTGGCAGGCGCCCGATACCGATGAGACCAGCCTGCGCGCCCTGGTTCGCCGCCGCCAGGAACTCATCACCATCAAGGTCGCAGAGAAGAACCGCGCCAAGGCACCTGGCGGCCGCAAGCTCGCCACCTCTTTCGAGGCCGTGATCAAAGTCGTCGAGCGCCAGCTCCAAATCATTGATGCCCAGATCCGCGAAGTGATCGCCAACAGCAGCGCCCTTAAGCATCGAGCCGCCATCTGCACGGCCATGGGCGGTCTCGGCCCGATCGTGACCGCCAAGCTGCTGGCCATCTTGCCCGAACTCGGCTCCATGACACGCCGCAAAGCAGCAGCCCTTGCTGGCCTTGCACCACACCCAAACGACAGCGGACAAAAGCAAGGCTACCGCAAAATCCGTGGCGGGCGTCCTGATGTCAGAATCGTGCTGTTCATGCCAGCCCTGCGCGCCGCAGCGGGAAAGGGCGAATTCGCACCCTTCTACAAACGCCTCGTCACAAACGGCAAAAAGCCAATGGTGGCCATCGCTGCCGTCATGCGAAAGATCGTCGTCACCCTAAACGCTAGGCTCAGAGACGCCACCATTCCTCAGAGTTGATGACGAAG
>NZ_SCNN01000076.1 GCF_005503535.1 Mesorhizobium comanense
TTGATGGTGACGACGATGCCGGCACCGACGGTGCGGCCGCCTTCACGGATGGCGAAGCGCAGCTTCTCTTCCATGGCGATCGGCACGATCAGCTCGACATCGACCGTGATGTTGTCGCCAGGCATCACCATCTCGGTGCCCGCCGGCAGCGACACAATGCCGGTCACGTCGGTCGTGCGGAAGTAGAACTGCGGACGGTAGTTGGTGAAGAACGGCGTGTGACGGCCACCTTCGTCCTTGGTCAGGATGTAGGCTTCGGCAACGAACTTCTTGTGCGGCTTCACCGAACCGGGCTTCGCCAGAACCTGGCCGCGCTCGACACCTTCACGGTCAACGCCGCGCAGCAGCGCGCCGATGTTGTCGCCAGCCTGGCCCTGATCGAGCAGCTTGCGGAACATTTCCACGCCCGTGCAGGTCGTCTTGGTCGTCGGACGGATGCCGATGATTTCCAGTTCCTCGCCGACCTTGACCACGCCGCGCTCGACGCGGCCGGTCACAACCGTGCCGCGGCCCGAGATCGAGAACACGTCTTCGATCGGCATCAGGAACGGCTTGTCCAGCGGACGAACCGGCGTCGGGATGTAGGCGTCGACCTGAGCCATCAGTTCGCGGATCGCGTCCTCGCCGATGGTCTTGTTGGAATCCTCAAGCGCTGCCAGCGCCGAACCCTTGACGATCGGAATGTCGTCGCCGGGGAATTCGTTCTTCGACAGCAGCTCGCGAACCTCGAGCTCGACCAGTTCGAGCAGCTCGGCGTCGTCGACCTGGTCGACCTTGTTGAGGAACACCACGATCGAGGGCACGCCGACCTGACGGGCAAGCAGGATGTGCTCGCGGGTCTGCGGCATCGGGCCGTCGGCGGCCGACACGACCAGGATCGCGCCGTCCATCTGCGCCGCGCCGGTGATCATGTTCTTCACATAGTCGGCGTGGCCGGGGCAGTCGACATGGGCGTAGTGGCGGTTGGCCGTCTCGTATTCGACGTGGGCCGTCGAGATGGTGATGCCGCGCGCCTTCTCTTCGGGAGCCGCGTCGATCTGGTCGTAACGCTTGTATTCGCCGAAATACTTGGTGATCGCAGCCGTCAGCGACGTCTTGCCGTGATCGACGTGGCCGATCGTGCCGATGTTCACATG
>NZ_SCNN01000007.1 GCF_005503535.1 Mesorhizobium comanense
CCTTGGCGCTGGTCAAGGTGTGATAGAACAGGCTGCCATCCAGGGACATGCGATAGGTCGTCTGCAGCACCGTTCCGGGCGTCGGCAGGAACATGTTGGGCACGACGCGTCCGTAGGACAGCAAGGCCCAGCCACCGATCACGACAACCCACATAGCGAGGGCGAGCGTTGTCGCCGTGCTGGCGGGAATGTTCGCGAATGGGGTCGTCAGGCGTGTCCACGCCGTCCGCCTCTGTGCCATCAGCTGGCCTCCGTTGTTTTAGCCCGGGATCTTGATGCTCGACAAAATGGAGGCGGCCCGCCCGGGTCGCCTCCCTGCACCTCGAACGCTCACTGTTCCTTGATGAAGTCGGTATCGAGGATGGTTTTCGCGTCGATCGTCATCTTGAGCTTGCCGGCCTTGCCCCAGATATCCTGCGCGAAGTTCACCAGGTCGGACGCCTCGCTCTTTTCCGGCGTGCCGAAGAATTCCAGGTTGCGGGCGCGGTCGTAGTAGCGCACGCCCTTGGCGCCGGCCGCGAAATCCTCGGGCTTTTCAAGGTAGCCGCCGATGCCCTTGGCCATGATCTCATAGGCCTTCTCCGGGTTGGCCTTGATGTATTCGACCGCCTTGTAATAGCCCTTGACGAGGGCCTTCACGTCCTCCGGATGCTTTTCAATCAGGTCGCATTTGAGAGCGATCACATCCACGATCAGGCCGGGAGTTGTCGTGGAATCGATCAGCACCTTTCCCTTTCCGCCCTTGCGGACTTCGGTCAGGTGCGGCTCCCAGGTGACGGCCGCCGGAACCTGGCCGGCGATGAAGGCGGTTGCGGCATCGTCGGCCGTCATGTTGGTGACGCTGACATCGTCCTCGGTCATGCCCTCCTTCTTCAGGAGCACATTGAACCAGAATTCGGAGACGGAGCCCTCGTTCAGGGCGACGGGCTTGCCCTTCAGGTCCTTCAGCGAAGAGACGTCGGCCTGCGTGACGACGCCGTCTCCGCCATGGCTGTCGTCGAGCGCCAGAACATATTTGAAGCAGAGCTCGTCGGAGCGGTATTTCATCAGCTCGTCCACGGTGGACGCAGCGCCGTCGAGATCGCCGCCAGCGACAGCAGCCATGTAGAGCGCGGATTCTTCGATGACTTTCAGGTCGACATCGACGCCGGCTTCCTTGAAGTAGCCGAGGTCGCGGGCGAGAAACAGCGGACCATAGCCGACCCAGGTCGTCATGCCGAGACGAATGGCGCCCGCATTGGCGGGGGCGGCAAGCCCCAAGCCCAGCAGGCCCGCGCTGACCGTGGCCAGCAGGCAATTGCGGAATGTCTTCATTGTCGTGGTTCCCCTATGATTGTTGTTGGCATCGGCCTTGTTCGAGTTGCGTACGCCAAGTTGCGCCTCGGCAGTCGCCCTCTTGTTATGCGTCGCCTCCCGGGCGGACCTTGCGTGTTCTAGGTCCGGAAAGAGAGCATTGGGGCCCGATCGCAAAAAGAAGTCTTTTTCTGTCCTTTGCTTCGCCGAATCCGAAGCAGCCCATCGGCGGGCAGACACTTGGCAGAGGGGAAGGGAATACCAGGGCCTTGCTCTGGGCCGGGCAAAGCGCCTGCCGGCCAAGGTGTTGAGCAGGTATCCGGCAGTACGGCTCAAGCGCCACAGGCGCCGCACGGGCAGGCCGGGAAATCACAGACGGCCGTTATGAAATGCAAGCTGCCGGACAGCCGGGCGCGCCCGAGGAATTCTCCCCGGTCGACATCGTCGAGGGCATGAAGGTAGCGGCGGTGACGAGCTGGACGTTCGCCCGTAGCGCCTTGTTCGCTACCGGCGGCTGTCAGGCCGCCGGCTGCATTGCCGCTCTCAGCAGCATGCCGAACAGGTCGCGCGGCTCGTCGGGATCGGCGAGCAGATCGAGTTCCTCATAAAGTCCGGTCGCCTGCAGCTGGTCGCGCACATAGCGCAGCGCCGAAAAATCCTCGATCGCGAAGCCGACCGAATCGAACAGCGTTATCTGCTTGGTGTCCCGCCGGCCTTGCGTCTTGCCGGCAATCACCTGCCATAGTTCCGTTACCGGATGCTCGGGATCCAGCTGCTGTATCTCGCCCTCGATGCGCGTCTGCGGCGGGAACTCGACGAAGATGTCGGAGCGCAGCAGGATGTCCCCGTGCAGTTCGGTCTTTCCGGGGCAGTCGCCGCCCACTGCGTTGATGTGGACGCCTGAGCCGACCATGTTGTCGGTGAGAATGGTGGCGCACTGCTTGTCGGCGGTGACGGTGGTGATGATCCCGGCCCCCTCGACCGCCTCCTGCGCGGTTTCGCAGACAGTGATGTCGAAGCCCATGCCGGCCAGATTCCTGGCGCACTTGCGCGAGGCGGACCGGTCGATGTCGTAGAGCCTGAGGCGGTCGACGCCGGTCAGCGCCTTGAAGGCTATCGCCTGGAACTCCGACTGGGCGCCGTTGCCGATGATGGCCATGGTGCGGGCGCCGCGCGGTGCCAGATATTTGGCGGCGACGGCTGATGTGGCGGCGGTGCGCAACGCCGTCAGGATGGTCATTTCGGTGAGCAGCATGGGGTAGCCGCTGCCGACATCGGCGAGCACGCCGAACGCGGTGACCGTCTGCAGGCCCTGGCGCATGTTCTTGGGATGGCCGTTGACATATTTGAAGCCGTAAAGCCGCCCATCGCTTGTCGGCATCAACTCGATCACGCCATCATGGCTGTGCGAGGCGATGCGGGGCGTCTTGTCGAAAAGCTCCCAGCGGCGGAAGTCCTCCTCGATGTAGCCGGCGAGTTCGGTGAGGAAACGCTCGACGCCGATGGCGAGCACCAGCTTCATCATGCGGTCGACGCTGACGAAGGGGACGATGTTGAGCTTTGCCGCCGTCATGATCAGAAGCTCCCGGAATGGCTGCGTGTGGGGCGGTCCATGATGCGGCGTCCCATCAGGCTTGCCGTCAGGTCGACCATCAGTGTCGCGGTCCGGCCGCGCTCGTCCAGAAAGGGATTAAGCTCCACCAGATCGAGGCTCGACACGAGGCCGCTGTCCGACAGCATCTCCATGACGAGATGCGCTTCGCGGAACGTCGCGCCGCCGGGCACCGTGGTGCCGACCGCCGGCGCGATCGAAGGATCGAGGAAGTCGACATCGAGGCTCACATGCAGCAGCCCCTCTTCCCCCGCCACGCGCGCCAGGAAGGCACGCAGCAGCGGCGCGATGCCATGCTCGTCGATGGCGCGCATATCGTGCACGGTCACCCCCGCCTGGTTCAGCGCGCTGCGTTCGGCCGGATCGACACTGCGCAAGCCCATGGTGCAGATGCGGGAAGGATCCACCGCCGCCGGCAGATCGGGGAAGTAGCCGTTAAACCCCGGCTGGCCGCTGGCGTAGGCGAGCGGAACGCCATGCAGATTGCCGCTGGCGGTGGTGTCGAGCGTGTGGAAGTCCGGATGCGCGTCGAGCCACAGCACAAACAGCGGCCGCCCCGTCTCGGTGGCGCGGCGGGCAAGACCCGATACGGTCCCGGCAGAGATCGAATGATCGCCGCCCAGAAAGATCGGCATCGCATTCTCGCTCGCGGCGTAGGCGGCTTCGGCGATGGAATATGTCCAGGCCGAAATCTCGGGCAGCGCCTTCAGCGCCAGATTGCCGTGCACAATGCGCCTGGCCGCAATTGGCTGGACGGCGCCCATATCCTCGACAACGTGGCCGAGGCCGGACAGTACCTGGGCCAGGCCGGCGGTCCTGAGGGCACTAGGCCCCATTTCACATCCCATCCTGCCAGCGCCATCCTGCACGGGCGCTCCGACGATTCTGCAACGCATCGCTTTTCCTGCTGCCTGGTTCGGGTACGGCGAGACAACCATGGCGAGCCGGCGATATGAACAGATAAAATTGGCAATCCGAAAAGTATGATTTATCGTAATGGCAGCATAAATGATCAAAGTGGTAAGCCATGGATGCACTCGATGAACGGCTCGTGACCCTGCTGCGGCATGACGCCCGCCGCAGCGTGTCGGACCTCGCGGTCGACCTCGGCGTCTCGCGGGCAACGGTCAGGGCGCGCATGGAACGGCTGGAGCGTTCCGGCGAGATCATCGGCTACACGGTGGTGCTGCGCGCCGATGCCGTCGACCAGCGCATTCGCGGCATCATGCTGGTCGAGATCGAGGGCCATGCGGCCGACCGCGTGGTGCGTGCGCTGGGCGGTTTCCCAGAAGTCTCGACCATCCACACCACCAATGGCCGCTGGGACCTCGTGGTCGAGCTTGGCACGGCCTCGCTGACGGATTTTGACGCCGTGCTCAGGCGCATCCGGCTCATCGCCGGCATCACCGGCAGCGAAACCAGTCTGCTCCTGGCAACGCCGCGTACGACCCGGGCAAGACTTGGGTGATGTTGCGGCACTGGGCGAGCCGCGGTTGCGATTTGCATCCGTGGCCTGACCGTCGTGCGATTGCCCGTCGAAAAGACCATTTTCGACCGGCATGCCGGAATACGAGATCGGCCGACGGCGCCGTGATCCGCCCTCGCCCCGACGCCAATGGCCGCAGATATTCAGTAATAGTATTCTGCCCGCGAGAGGCTTCCCCGGGCCGCGTTGGCGACGACCGACAAACCGGTCGAAAGCTCGGCGATCGACCGGCAGGAATTCAGGCTGATGCGCAAATAGCGGTCAGGATCGGAGCGCTTCGTGGCAAAGGCATCCGTGGGGGCCAGACTGACGCCCTGTTCTTCGGCGATCGCGACAATGTCGTGGCTGCGCACGCGTTCGGGAAGTTCGAGCCAGATAAAGGCCGGCGCCGCCGGTGCGCGGAAAGCCATGCCCTCGAGCATTGTCTCGGCGATCGCGCGGCGCTCCCGGAACTCGTTACGTTGCAGGGAAATGAGCCTCTTGATGTCCCCATCCCTTATCCACTGAGCCGCTATTTCAAGGCCAAGCGGCGGCGTCATCCACATGGAGCGTCGAATGACGGCGGCCACGCGGCTGGCATGTTGCGGCGGCGCCGCAACGCAGCCTGCCCGCAGGCCCGGCGCGACGCTCTTGGAGAGGCTGCTCACATAGAACGTCCGCTCCCGGGCAAGGCTCGCGACCGGGGGCAGTGCATGATCATGCACGAACGCATAGACGCCGTCCTCGATCAGCATCAGCCCGTGCCGCTCGGCGATCGCCAGAACCGCCTGGCGGCGCTCCTCGGGCATCACCGCTGCCGTCGGATTGTGAAGTCCAGGCATGAAATAAAGCCATTTGGCGCCCGACTGCGCCGCCCGCTCTTCCAGAGACTCCGGGATCAGGCCGTGCTCGTCCATCGCCACGGGTTCGATGCGCAGCTGCAGTTCCGACGCCAGGGCCTTGAAGCCCGCATAGGTGAATTCCTCGGTCAGGACGATGTCGCCCGGCCGGGTAAAGGCCTTGAGGACGACATAGATCGCGTGCAGGGCGCCGGCGGTCACGACCAGATCGCCGGGGTGCACGACAAGCTTCTCGTCGGCGAGCCAATCGGCGAAGGCCTCGCGATGCCCACCTGTGCCGGTATCGGGCTGGTAGGTCATCAGCGACAGCACCCGGGGGTTGGTGCTCAGGCTCTGAAAGGCATCCGCCAACAGCCGCTGGACTTCCGGGCTCGGCTGCCGGTTGACCGCGAGGTCGATAGAGCTTTCCATTTCATCCTGAGGCGTGCCGAGCTCAGTGCGCAAACCCGTGAAGGGTTTGCGCTGGACAAACGTTCCGCGCCCGACTTCGGATGATATCAGCCCCCGCCGCGCCAGCCTGATATAGGCGCGACTGATCGTACCCGCCGTCATGCCAAGCGTATGCGCAAGATCGCGATGCGTGGGAAGCTTACGCCCGTGCTCCAGCACGCCATCGGCGATGTCTGCGGCGATTGCCCGCTCCAGCCGCTCGGCTTTCGATCCCTCGAATCGGGAGACATTCGGCTCATAGGGTGTCATTCAATTCCAATAAGGCTGGAGATGATGCTTTTGCAACCTTGATCTCAATGGCGGCAAAGGCTCCGGCTGCCAGCGGTTCATTCTGCCTATCCCCCTTCCTGACCGCGACCGTCCTGGCCATGACAGTCATTTCGCTGTCGTGGCAAAATTGATATGATGTCAATTTGATGAATTATGGCAATATTGACAGCTATCATATGCCATGATTGAACGCTGCGGCCGACTAGATCGGCTCGATAAAAAGGGGAACAATGGTGAAAATCTCAAACCGGGTTTTGAAAATCCATATCGCGGCGGCCTGTCTGATGGGCGTGTCCGCGCTGCAGGCCCACGCCGCGTCCAGATGCTATGATGGCAGCCGCAAACCGCCCTTCAAGATCGGTTGGTCGAACATCTATTTCGGGCCGACCTGGATGAAGCAGACCGGCGAGTCGATGCAAGGCGAGGTCGACAAGGCAACCGCCCAAAACCTGGTCAAGGAGTACCAGGTCACCAACGCGGATGGCGACGCCACCAAGCAGGCCCAGCAGATCCAGGCCATGGTGGACAACAAATTCGACGCAATCATTGTCATTGCCGGTTCGGCAACCGCCCTCAACAAGGTGATCGACGAGGCGTGCAAGGACAATGTGGTCGTCATCAATTTCGACAGCCTGGTCTCCACCGACAATGTCACCTCCAAGATCAACACGGATCAGGAGGCGTGGGGCAAAAGCGGCATGAAATGGCTCGCCGAAGCCATTGGCGGCAAGGGCAAGATCGCGATGATCCGCGGACCGGAGGGGGTATCGGTCAGCGAGGCGCGCTTTGCCGGAGCCCAGTCGGCGCTCAAGGATTACCCGGACATCAAGGTCGTCGGCACGGTGGCGACCGAGTACAACCTCGCGCCAGCCCAGACCGCTTTCACGCAACTTGCCTTCGCCAACCCGCAAATCGATGCCGTCTGGGCGGATATGGGACCGCAGGCCGTCGGCGCCATGAAGGCGCTCAAGCGGGCCGGCCGCGACATGGTTCCCGTGACCGGCGACAACTACCGGCCGTTCCTCGAGCTTTGGCAGGAGAACAAATTGAACGCCTGGGGGACCGGCCAGCCGAACTGGCTCGGCGCCCTTTCGATCCAGGCGGCGCTGAAAGCCCTGCAGGGCGGCAATCTGCCGGAGCACATCAAGGTTCCCCTCCCCTCGATCACCAACAGCGACCTGCCGGGATACGCCGCACGCTTCAAGGACGCGCCGACCGATGGCTATGTCCAGGTTCCGGTCGACCAGGCGCTGTTCGACCGTTTGCTGGCCAACGGCTCCTGAGCGGCGGCCCTCGCGCATGACGCTGACGGCAACCGACCTCACCAAGTCCTACGGCGAAAATCAGGTTTTGAAGGGTGTGACGATCTTCGTCGAGCCGGGCCGCGTGCGCGGCCTGCTCGGCGAAAACGGAGCAGGCAAATCGACGCTTATCCGCATCCTTGCCGGCATCACCAGGGCGGATCACGGCGAGGTCACTGTGAACGGCGAACGGATGCGATCGAACCGGCCGCAACTCTTCCTTGCGGCCGGCGTGTCGGTCGCCCATCAGGAACTCAGCCTCTGTCCAAACCTGACGGTCGCCGAAAACATTGTCGTCGCCGCCGGGCAGTATCTGGGCTTCATCGCCTATCGACAGGTGGCGGAGAATTTCGAGCGGCTGCGCCGCGAATTGGAGCTGCCGTTTTCCGGCAGTTCCGTCGTCGGCAATCTGCCGCTCGGTTCGCGGCAGCTCCTCGAGATTGCCAAGGCGCTGGCAAGCGACCCGCGATACCTGATCCTCGACGAACCGACCTCCTCGCTGTCTTCGGCGGAGTTTCAAACCATTTGCCGGGCCGTGGAGAGGCGAACCGGCCAGGGCATGGGCACGCTTTTCATTTCCCACCGCATGGAGGAGGTCCGTCGTATCTGCCGCCCCCTGACGGTCCTGCGCGACGGCAAGGTTTCCGCCGATATCGACAACGCGGAAACCGTATCCGACATGGATCTCGTCGAACGGATGACCGGCCGCGAAGCCGGCACGAAATTCCCGCCCTATCACAACGCGACAACGAACCGCGTCGCCTTGCAGGTGGCGGGGCTTGGCGCGCCGTCGTCGGTTCCCATCACCGATGTCACGTTCGACCTGAGGGCGGGCGAGATTCTCGGCATTGGCGGGCTGGCCGGCCATGGCCAGGAAACGGTCCTGAGGGCGATCTTTGGCGCCGATCGCTCCACCGGCACCCTGACCGTGGACGGATCGGCCTTCGCGCGCGGTTCGGTCGGGGCAGCCATGCGCGCCGGAATTGCCTATGTTCCTGCTGACAGACGCCAAGAAAGCCTGCTCCTGCAGATGCCGGTTTCGACCAATGCGGTCCTGCCATCGCTGGGGCGGTTGGCGCGCCACGGCTGGCGCCGGTTCGATGACGAACATCGCCATGTCCATCGCATGCTGTCGCGGTTTTCGGTGAAGGGGCGCGCCAGCGATGCAATCGCAACCCTGAGCGGCGGGAACCAGCAGAAGATCGCATTGGGCAAATGGCTCGACAGGCAGCCGAAAGTGCTGCTCCTCAACGATCCGACGCGCGGCGTCGACATCCCGACCAAGCTGCTGATCTATCGCGAGCTCCAAGCGGAAGCCGAGCGCGGCACGGCGATCATCCTGTCCAGTTCGGACACTCTGGAACTTCAGGAATTCGCCGACCGCGTCCTCATCATGCGCAATGGCCGGATCGCCACGGAGCTCGACCACGCGCAGGCCAGCGAGCAGGCGATCGTTGCCGCATCGCTCGGCGTGGCGAACGCCTCGAAAGGAACGATATGACCCATCAACAACTCACGGCCGACAGGCTGTTGCTTGAGGGACAGCATCAGCGCCTGCGTGAAACCGCGCCCGTGGTGGTCCTGGCCTGCGTATTCGCCGCCGGCTACGCGTTTCTTGCTCCCCAGTTTTTCAGCCTCCGCGGCGGCAGCCAGTTCGGGCAATTCGCCATGCCCCTGGTCGCGGTCGCGCTGGGGCAGGCTCTGGTCATGATCAGCCGCGGCATCGACCTGTCGGCCGGCTCGATCGTCAGCGTCGGTTGCGCCCTGTCGGCGGTCCTGTTCGAGAGCGGCTGGGGCGGCTCGCTGGCGACTGTCGGTTGCACGCTGGGGGCCTGCACGCTGGCGGGCTGCCTGAACGGCGTCCTGATCGGCCGGCTTGGCCTGCCGGCCATTCTGGTCACGCTGGCAACGTCCTTCGTCTACTCCGGTCTCGCGCTTTTCGTCCTGCGGCAGCCAGGCGGCGGATCCGACAAAGGCCTCGCGGCCATCTACACCGACTGGCCGTTGACCCCCATGGTCCTGGTCATCTGCCTAGGAATAGGCTGGCAGATCTTGCGGTCGACCCGGCTCGGCCTGTGCATCCATGCGGTGGGAGACAACCCGCAGGCGGCCGAAAGGCTGGGCCTGCCAAGAACAGGACTTGTGACCCTGGTTTATGCGATTGCCGGCGCCCTGTACGGCCTTTGCGGGCTGTGCCTGACGCTGCTGACTGGCGCGGGAGACCCGCTCATCGGCACACCCTATACACTGAATTCCATCGCAGCCGCCGTCATCGGCGGCGTCGCCCTGACGGGTGGCGTCGGGACATTTCGCGGTGTCATCGCGGGCGTGATCGTCCTGCTGCTTTTGACCAACATTCTGTTCGCGCTCGGCATATCGGCTTTTTTCCAGCCGATTGCCCAAGGAGGCGTGCTTGTCGCGGCCATCGCCATCCAGATGTTGAGGAGGTCGTAAGTTGCGCGCGCTTTCCACATCCTTCCATCGCAGCAAGGCATTCTTCCTGTCAGTCATCCTTGTCATGCTTTGGGTTGGATCGGCTTCGATTTTCCCCGGCTACGCAAGCCAGGGTCATGTCATGTCGATCCTCGAACTGTCGGCCATTCTGGCGATCGTGGCGGCCGGGCAGACCCTGGTGATCATGACAGGGGGCATCGATCTTTCCATAGCCGGCATCATGAATGTCGTGGCATTCGTGATCCCTGCTCTTGCCGCGAATTTTCCCGACGACAGCCTGATCCCGGTGGTGCTGGCGGTAAGCGCCGGCGGGATGATCGGACTGCTCAACGGCGTGACCGTCACCTGCCTGAAAATCCATCCGCTGATCGCGACGCTGGCCATGAGCAGCATTCTCTATGGCGCCGTTCTCATCGCCACCGGCGGATCGGCCGCGTCCACCACCAACAACTTCGTCGATTGGGTCGGTTCCGGGCGGGTCGGCTTCATCCCCGCGGCCACGATCATCTGGCTGCCCATCGCGGTTGCGATTGTCGCCATTCTGCGGGCGACGACTTTTGGAACCTACATCGCCGCCATCGGGGAAAACCACGCCGCCGCGCGGCTGTCGGGTATTCCCATCTTTCTCACGACGGCATTGACCTATGGCCTGAACGGCATGCTGGTCGGGATCGCTGCCACGATCCTGGTCGGCTACACCGGGCAGAGCTATGTCGGCATCGGATCGCCCTACCTTCTGCTCTCCATCGCGGCGGTCGTGCTGGGCGGCACGTCGATCACAGGCGGCAAAGGCAACTATTTGGGAACCGCTTTGGGCGCGCTGGCGATCACGTCGGTTACCGCCACGACCACCATGATGAACTTCAGCGACGGCGACCGCCAGATCATCTTCGGGATCATCCTGATCGCACTGCTGATCGTCTATTCACGCGCCCGTTCCATCTGACGAGATCGCAGCGGCTGCGAGGTGCCCCAATCTCCGCCCCTGCAACAGAGCAGACATGAAAGCCCCGCGCCGAGCTCAACGCGCGAGATAGCCACCATCGACGGCCAGGACATGGCCGGTGACGATCTTGGCGGCGGGCGACGCCAGATACAGGACCGCGGCCGCCACGTCGGCCGTATCGGCGAAGGCACGCATCGGCATCAGGTCGAGCAACGTCTTCGACATCGACGGGTCGTCGAGCAGGGCTTTGGTGAACTCGGTCCGCACCCAGGTCGGAGCGATGGCGTTCACCCGGATGCCACGTGGCGCCCATTCGACCGCGAGACCGCGCGTCAGGTTGATCAGGCCGCCCTTGCTTGCGTGGTAGGAGGCGATCGGATAGACGCCGCCACCCGAGGCGCCCATGATCGAGGCGATGTTGACGATGGCGCCGCCACCGGCCTTGGTCATTTCCTCGGCGGCCCTGCACGAGCAGTTGAAGGCGGCGTTGAGGTTGACCTCCATGACCTCGCGCCAGACCTCCATGCTGGTTTCCAGCGCCGGCGTGCGGCGCACCAGCGCGGCATTGTTGACCAGGATATCCAGCCGTCCGAAATGCGCGACGGCGGCGGCAAAGGCCTGCGAGACCTGCTCCGGTTTCGAGATGTCGGCCGTAAGCGCCAGCGCCTCGCCCCCCTGAGCCGCGATCGAGGCCGCAGCATCGGCCGCGGCTTCGCCGTCACGGTCCAGAACGGCGATGCCGGCGCCGGCATTGGACAGAAGCAGCCCGGTCTCCTTGCCGATGCCGCGCCCGCCGCCGGTGATCAGCGCTACCTTGCCGGAGAGCGAGAAGAGTTGCTGGATCGTGGTCATCTGCGGCCTCAATGGATCGCCGCGTACATGATCTTCTCCTCGGTCGCCTCGGCGGAGGAAAACTCCTCCACGATCCGGCCCTGGCGCGCCACCAGGATGCGGTCGGACAGGCTCAGTATCTCGGGCAGGTAGGAGGAGATGACCACCACGGCGATGCCCTGCGCGGCCAGAGAGCGTATGAAGTCGTGGATCTCTTGGATCGCGCCGACGTCGACGCCGCGCGTCGGCTCGTCGAAGAACACCACCTTCGGATTCTGCACCAGCGATTTCGCGACCACCACCTTCTGCTGGTTGCCTCCCGACAGCTCGATGATCCTGGCGCGGCTGTTGATGGCGCGGACTTTCATGCGCTGCACCCATTCGTTGCCGACGCGCGACTGCTCCTTGCGCGAGAGCAGCATGGTGCGGCCCTCCGGCGTGGAGATCCGCCCGACATAGATATTCTCGTCGATGCGCATGGTCTCGAAGAACCCGTTCAGCTTGCGGTCCTCGGTGATGTAGACGATGCCGTCGGCGATGGCCTGGCGCGGTATGCGATAGCGGATCGGCTTGCCGTTCAGGTAGATCATGCCGCCATAGATGAAATTGCGCTTCAGCACGCCACTGACGACCTTGGCGATCTCGGTGCGCCCCGAGCCGATCAGGCCGGAAATTCCGGTGATCTCGCCGGCATAGACCGAGAACGACATGTTGCGGACCATCTTTCCCATGATGACGTTCTGGACCGACAGCACCTTCTTCTTGCGGGCGCCGTGCGCCCGCGGCTTGCGGGCGTCGGCGTAGTAGGTCTGCGACAGGTCGCGTCCGACCATGTGCTTGACCAGGATCTCGCGGCTGAGTTCCATCGTCGGGCCGGAATGCACGCGCTCGCCATCGCGCAGCACGGTGACCCGGTCGGTCAGTTCCAGCGCCTCTTCCAGCGCGTGCGAGATGAAGATGATGGCGACACCTTCCGCCTTGAGCCTGCGGATCAGGTCGAAGAAATGCAGCTTCTCCTCGGGCGTCAGCGTCGCGGTCGGCTCGTCGAAGATGATCAGGCGCGCCCGGTGATGCACGGCACGCGCGATCTCGACCATCTGCTTCTGCGCCGCGCCCAGCGTCGACACCATGGCGGTCGGGTCGACATGGAAATTCATCGACTGCAGAAGCTGCTGGGCGGCGATGTACATGCCGCGCAGGCGGGTCATGTATTTCTCCCGGCCGAGGATGATGTTTTGCGCCACCGTCATCGTCGGGATCAGGCTGGTCTCCTGGTAGACCATGACGATGCCAGCGCGCAGCGCATCCGCCGGCGTTGCGAAAGACTGTTTTTGGCCGTCGAGCAGGATGTCGCCTGACGACAGCGATATCGCTCCGGCCAGCGCCTTGCACAGCGTCGACTTGCCAGCGCCGTTCTCGCCGACGAGGCCATGTATCTCGCCGCGTCCGATATCGAAATCGACGCCGCTTATGGCCTGCGCGCCGCCATAGACCTTGGTTCCGTTGACGACGCGCAACATCGGCTCCTCCCGGTTCTGCGTGGTCATTGCGCCGGCCTCGCCGTCACCTGCATGATCTTGCCGTTCCCCTTGGAGGTGACGAACACCTGTTGCCCGTCGGTGGCCACGCCGGTGATGCCGTGGCACGTCCCGCCGACGCGGCTGTGCAGGCTCGATTCCGGCTCGAGCTCATCGTCCAGGAAGATGACCAGCCCGTAGGATCGCGGCGGCGCCCATGCCTTGAGGCTGCCATGTTTCTTCAGGCCGCCGCCCTGGACCGGCTCCAGATAATGCCCCTCGGAGCGCAACGCAGGCGCGATCCAGAACGCCGGCTCGATCCGCTCGATCATCTTGCGCCGGTAGGAGTCCTCGGTCAGCACGAAGTCGACAAGTTGCGTGCGCAGGGCGAACATGGTGAGGCAATAACCGGCCCCGTAGGGCACGATCCGCGCGGGATAGCCGGGCAGGTTCTGCTGTACCGCCAGCGGACGCCGGAGCGCGCCCGCGGCATCGAGAGGCAGCCTCAGAAGATCATGCGTCCATGCTTCGGACACGATCAGCGACTTGCCGTCCAGCGCCAGGCAGATGCCGTTCGGGTAGCCGAGTCCGTCGGCGATCACGTCGACCTGCCCGCTGGTCGGATCGATGCGCAACACGCGGCCGGAACGATTCTTCTGCATGAGATCGTAAGCCCAGCGGTCGGGCGCGTTGCCGCGCGAACCGTCGCAGACATAGATGTCGCCGGTGGGACCAACGGTCAGCGCCGTCGGGCACTTCAATCCGCCCTGGCCCTCGATGCGCAGCATTCGGCCTTCGTCCGCTCCGCCGATCAGAGCCACACCATGCCCCGCCACGCCCACTGCCACGCCGCCGGCGGGATGGGCGGCTATGCCGGTGGCCAGCCCGTCGAACTGTGCGACGACTATCGGGTTGGCGAAATCCGCGTCATCGAAGCGGTAGATGCTTCGCCCCGCGGTCACATAGAGGCTGCCGTCCGCCGCGACCGCGATGTCGTCCGGCTCGGCGATGGCCGTGCTCAGCACCGGGCATTCTTCCAGAGCCGAGTTCGGCCGCATGGGTCCGTCCAGCACCGGATTGGCGCGGCGGTCCCGGTTGCGGAACAGAAGCTCCTTCAGAATCTCGACGACCACGTTGCTCATCGGGATACTCCACGTGCCTCGATTGTGCTCATGGCCGGTTGCCCCAGTAGGATGCCGGACCGTTCCAGTTCTCGTCGACCCCGCTCAGCTTGACGCGGCCGATGCGGTCGTTGGAGAGGCCGCCAATATAGAGGTAGCCGCGCTCCTCGCGCATCGAGGTGACGGATGGATGTGACTTGCCGCCGATGTCGCCCAGGGTTTCGAGGATGGCGCCGCGTCCGTCGAACTTCACGACGCAGCCATTGTTGATGTTGGGATAAAGCCATTCATCGTTGGGAATGCGCTTGATCATGCGGGTGCGGAAACCCGGATCCTCCATGGCCAGGTCGTAGGCCGGCGTGCGCAGCCCGACCAGCGCCAGCCAGTAAGAGCCGTCGGATGCGCGGTTGATGTTGTCTGGCATGCCGGGCAGGTCGGCGATCAGTGTTTCCAGCTTGCCGGCCTTGGGGCCGGCGATCCAGTAGCGTTCGATGCGGCAGGCCCATGTCAGCGCGAACAGCACCGACTGGCCGTCATGGGCGACGCAGACACCATTCGGGAAGATCTGGTTCTGCAGCAGCGTCCTGGTTTTCCGGGTCGCCGGATCGTAGACGATGATGCGGCCGTTGCCGCGCCCTTCCAGCGCGTCGGTGGCCCAGGTGTGCGCGGTATAGCGCAGCGTCGCCTCGCTGAAGTAGATCTTGCCGTCCGGAGCGATGTCGAGATCGTCGGCCAGCACCAGGCGGGAGTCGTCGATCACCTTGCCGAAGGTGCGCGTCGTCTCATCGGTCAGCTTGTAGACGGAGCGGTCGGGACGCACGCCATAGACGCCCATGCCGGCCACGCAGATGATGAGGTTGCCGTCGCGGTCGAAGGCCATGCCGAGCGGGCGGCCGCCGGTGCGGGCGAAGATCTCCTGGGTCTGCAGGTCCTTGCCGCTGAAGCGCCAGATGAAGCCCTCGCGCGTACCGCAATAGAGGTTGCCGTCGCTGTCGAAGATCACGTCTTCCGGTCCGTCGAGCTTGCCCAGGCCGATCGCCTCGGCATCGCGCAGCCGGTTGTTGAGCGCATAGGGCGAAACGCTCTCAGGTGATATGTCATGTCGCTTGCCGAGCTTGAAATAGGTGGGCACGACATAGATCTTCTCGATCGCCTTGTTGCGGTTGCGCGACCATTTCACGTCGATGCCGACCGCCAGCAGCATCATGAAGCCGAGGAAAGCGGAGGTGGCGCCGCCGACCAGGCCGAAGCGCACCAGTCCGTTGATCAGCACGAGAACGATGGTGGCGCCGATGAGCGACTGCCCGATGGAGCCCTTGCCGCCGGAAAGATTGACCCCGCCCAGCACCACCGCCGTCAGCGCCAGCACTTCCATGCCGACGCCCGTATCGGAGCTCGGGCTGTTGAGACGCGCCGCGTAGAAGACGCCGCCAAGGGCAGTGAGAACGCCTGATATCACATAGGTCAGGAACAGATGCCGCTCCACCGGTATGCCGGCGTGGCGGGCCGCCTTGCGATTGGCGCCGATGGCGGCGATGTACCATCCGGGCCGCCCACGGCTGAGGAAGATATGGCCGACGATGGCGACGAGCGCCAGGATCAGAATGTTGGCGGGGATACCGAACACGCTGCCGCCGCCCAGCCAGTCCCAGACGCGGCTGTCGCCCATCGAGATCGCCATTTCGACCGAGTAGCGCAGGATCAGAAGATTGAGGATGGCGCGGAAGATCAGCATGGTGACGAGCGTCGTCAGGAAGGCGCCGAGGCCCACATAGCCGATCAGGAAGCCGTTGACGGCGCCCATCAACGCGCCGGCCCCCAGCGTCGCCATGATGGCGACAGGCGCCGACACCTCGTACATGTTGAACAGCATCAGGGCGATGAAGTTCGCCATGGCGAAGATCGAACCGACCGAAAGATCGATGCCGCCGGAAATGATGACGACGGCGATGGCAATCGCCACGAAGCCGAACTCGCCGAATTGCCGGCCGGTCGAGGCGATGTTGCCCACCGTCAGATAACCGGGAATGAGGAAGGCGAACGCCAGCACGACGAGCACGGCGGCGGTGAAGGGCACCACCGGCTCCATCCAGCGTTTCTGCAGCAGCTCGGCGATGAACTGCTGGAACGACCATTTGTAGCGGAGACGGATCAGCGTCTCCCTGAAGCTGGTGTCGGCCACCCGATCCCTCCTCCCTTGGATCCCTCGGGCGGCCCGATCGGGCCACCCGTGTCATTTGTCGTAAGCGGTCAGCTCTTCTTGGGGATATCGCTGCAACGCGCCTGGTCGACATTGTCCTTCGTTACCCAGAAATAGGACGAGAACGACGCGACGCTGTGCGATCCCGGCGGCTCGGCCGCCATCAGCAGGTTCTTCGCCATGACCATGACCTCGCGACCCTGGTTCCACGCATCCCAATCCATGTAGCGATCGATCAGTCCGGCGCGCACCGCGTCACAGCCTTCCTTGTAGCCGCCGCCGTTCGAGTAGACGATCACCTTGCCGCTGAGGCCGGCCTTCTTGACCGCCTGCGCGCCGCCGATCGTCATGATGTCGTACGGACCGAAGATCGCACATACGTCCGGGTGCTGCTGCAGCACGGCGGTGGTGATGTCGTAGGCCTTGGTGGCGTCCCAGTTCGTCGCCTGGCTGGACACGACCTGGATTGCCGGATCCTTGCCGAATTCCTTCATCAGCGCGTTGGTCATGTAGACGTTCTGCGCCGACGTCAGTTCACCCTGCAGGATCACCACCTTGCCGGACTTGCCGCTGCCGGTGCCGCATTGCTTGACGATATCTTTGCCGGTGACTTCGGCTTGTTCGATCCAGTCGCCGCCGACATAGCCGTCGCTCAACGTGTTCGACATCATCGACAGCTGGATGACGTAGATGCCGGCTTCCTGCGCCTGCTTGATCTGCTTGACGAGAAGCTGGACGTTCGGGTTCTGGACGATGATCACGTCCGGCTTGTCGGCGATCGCGCCCTCGAAAGCCTGGGCCAGCGCCGTGCTGTTCCACGCCGGGTCCTTGACCGAATACTTCATGTTGCTGCGTTCGGCCTCGGTGCGGATGACATATTCCCAGGTGTCCATCAGCGGCGCGCCCAGGGTCATCGGCAGGAAGGCGATGGTCTTGCCTTCGATAGCCTTTGTGTATTGCTCCTTCAGCTGCACGCCGCCATCGGCCGCGTTTGCCGGCAGTGCGGCGATGCCGAGCATTGCCGCGAACATCAGTGCAATTGGCTTCGACAGCCGACTGCCTCTACTCATCAACGTCATCTTATCCTCCCGAGATGATGCGCCTTGATTGTTGGATCGTGTCGAGGAAGGCGTCGCCTCTACAGATCTCCTTGCCTTGCCGTCTCCTCGTCGCGAGGATGCAGCTTGCGATCGAGCGTAATGGCGCCGAGAAGCACCACACTCTTGACGATGTTCTGGACGTCGCCCTGCACATCCAGCAGGATCATGGCGTTGAGCAGCGTGCCGATGAGCGCCGTTCCGGCAAGCACGCTGGCAATGGAGCCGCGACCGCCGCTGAGGCTCACGCCCCCCAGCACGACGATCAGCAGCACGTCGAAGATCAGGCTTGAACTGAACACATTGGTGTTGATCGAGGCGACCGAGCCCGCCGTGACCAGCCCGGCCAGAAAGGCAACAGCGGCCGAAAAGGCATATTGGCCAATGGTGAGCACGCGCACCGAGACGCCGGTAAGCCTGGCAGCCTCGGCATTGTCGCCGAACGCGTAGACGAAGCGCCCGGCCGAAGTTCGCGACAGGATGAAATGACCAACCAGCGCGACCGCCGCGAAGATAACCAGCGGCACCGGAATGCCCAGCACTTCACCCTGTCCCAGAGCGAGCAGGAACGGCTGGTTGTCGGGCGCATAGGTGATGATGCCGTCGAGCATCAGCCACCTGCCGATGCCATAGACCAGGGTTCCGGAGGCCAGGGTGGTGAACAGGGCCGGAATGCCGATGATGGAAATGGCGAAGCCGTTGAAGGCGCCGATCGCGACAGCCATTCCGAGGCCCATGGCGATGCCCGCGGCGAGTCCATAGCCAAGCCCGATCAGCTTAAGCGACCAGGCGGCGCAGATGGCAAGCACCGCGACCTGCGACAGGTCGAGGCCGCGCCCGATCACGACGACAGTCATGCCGACGCCGAGAATGCCCAATACCGAGACACTGCGGGCCAGTGTCGAAATGTTCGGCAAGGTCGCGAAGCCGTTGACGAACAGCGCGCACGCCAGGAAGATCACGACCGTCGTGGCCAAGACCAGCGTTTCCTGGCTCAGAGTGCCGAGGCCGAATTTTCCCTCGCTCATCTTCACGGCGGCGCTTCCCCCATCCTTTATCGCGACTGCGTCTGCCATCGGCCCGGTCCCCGTCAAGCGCTGAATGTCTTTCGATCCTTAAACCAGCATCGTCATCGGCTGCTCCATCAGCGCCTTGAACGCCGACAGCAGTTCGGCGCCTGCTGCTCCGTCGATCGCCCGGTGATCGACGGACAGCGTTGCCGTCACCAGTGTCCGGACCTCGGGCTTGCCGTCCCTGGCGACGACCCGCTGCTCCGACGCTCCTATCGCCAGGATAGATGCCTGGGGCGGATTGATGATAGCAGCGAAGTCGCGAACGCCGTGCATCCCGAGATTTGAAACGCTGGCTGTGCCGCCCTGGTATTCGTCTGGCCGAAGAAAGCGTGTCCTGGCGCGTGCCGCCAGTTCCTTCATCTCGTTCGATATCACCGCGAGCGTCTTCGTCTCGGCCTTGCGCACGATCGGCGTCATCAGTCCTCCGGGAATAGCGACAGCGACGCCGATATCGGCGTGGCGATGGCGCAGCAAGGCACTTTCCGTGAAGGAGACATTGGCATCGGGCACCCGATGCAGCGCCAGCGCCAGCGCCCGGATCACGAAGTCATTGATGGAGAGTTTGTAGGCGCGCGTGCCGTCGCGCAGCTTCGGTGCCGCGTCGTTGAACTGTCCCCGCAGGGCGATCAGCGCATCGATCTCGCAATCGGCCGTCAGGTAGAAGTGCGGGACCGTACGCTTGGACTCGGACAGCCGGCGCGCGATGGTGAGACGCATCGCATCATGCGCGACCTCCTCGAAGCTGCCGGGCTCGAACAGGGCCTTCATGCCGGTGCCGGCTTCGGTCGGTGCCTGCGCCGGAATTGCCGGAGAAGGCGCGGCCGGAGCACCGGCCGGCGATGGCTTGCCGGTTGCTTCGGCCCTGGCGGCGGCCGCCAGTGCATCGATGGCCCGCGTGACATCGCGCTCGACGATCCGGCCATGCGGACCGCTGCCTGTGATGCCTGACGCGTCGATGCCGGCTTGGGCCATCAATCTGCGCGCGATCGGCGAAGCGAAAACGCGGCCGTCCCGGGCGTCGGAAGCGCTCGTGCTGGAAGCCGGCGCCGGCTCGGGCAGCACGATCGGCAACGACGGTTCGTCGGGAACCGCCGGCGCTGTCGCGGGCGCCACCGTCTCGCCGTCGGCGGCGAGCACGCCGATCATGCGGTTGACGGGAACGTCGACCGAACCGGCGGGGATGGCGATGCTGACCAGCACGCCGTCAACCGCGGCCTCCACTTCCATGGTCGCCTTGTCGGTCTCGATCTCCGCCAGAACGTCGCCGGCGCGCACCGGATCACCGACCGCCTTCAGCCACTGGATCAGGTTTCCCTTCTCCATGGTGGGTGACAGCGCTGGCATGAGGATGTCTATTGGCATCGCGGTTCGGGTTCCAGGGCGCCGGTCCAATTTCAGCGGTAGCAGACGCGGCGAACCGCATCGGCGATGGCATTCTGGTTGGGGATCACTGCCCGTTCCAGCTTGTCGTTATAGGGCATGGGCACCTCCATCGCGCCGAGCCGTTCGACGGGGGCGTCGAGCCAGTCGAAGGCGCGTTCATTGATCTGCGCGGCGATCTCGCCACCCAGGCCGCCGGTGCGCCACGCCTCGTGAACGACAACGCAGCGATGCGTCTTCTTCACGCTGCGGATGAAGCAATCCATGTCCAGCGGCCGCAGCGTGCGCGGGTCGATGACCTCGACGGAAATGTTTTCACGCGCCAGCATGTCGGCGGCCTGCAGCGCGCGCTCCACCATGACCTGGGTGGCGATGACGGTGACGTCGGTCCCCTCGCGCTTGACGTCGGCCTTGCCGAGAGGAATTTCGTATGGCGTTTCCGGCACCGGCGCGGCCTGGCCGAGATAGAGCATCTTGTGCTCCAGGAACATGACCGGGTTGTCGTCGCGGATCGACGCGATCAGCAGCCCTTTCGCATCGTATGGTGTCGAAGGCGCCACCACCACCAGGCCGGGTACATGCGCGAACCATGCTTCGAGAGACTGCGAGTGCTGGGCCGCCAGCCGAATGCCGCCGCCTTGCGGCCCGCGGAACACCACCGGCACGGTCGGTGAACCGCCAAGCATGTAGCGCAGCTTCGCCGCCTGGTTGACTATCATGTCCATCATGAAGGTGACGAAGTCGAAGATCTGGATCTCGGCGATCGGGCGGCGTCCGCAGACGGCCGATCCGACGGCGGCGCCGGCGATACCCATCTCGGAGATCGGAGTGTTCATGAGGCGGTCCTTGCCGAAACGCTGAAACAGGCCACGCGTCACGCCAAACGTGCCGCCGATCGGCCCGACATCCTCGCCGATGACGAAAACCCGCTCGTCGCGCTCCATCTCCTGCGCCATCGCTTCCTTGAGCGCCTCCAGATAGGTCAGTTCCCGCGTGCCGGGCGCGGGCTCGACCACGCCGGTCGACTTGAAGGGAGCGGAGACGGCCGGCGCCAGGCTCTCGAGGTCCGGCTCAGGCGAATTCCTGGCGAATTCGACGGCGCGCTCGATCTCGGCATCCGTCTCGGCGACAAGCGCCTCGTATTCGTCGTCGGTGAGCGCGCCACGCTCCATCATCATCGAAACACAGCGGTTGATCGGATCCATGGCCTTCCAGCGCTCGACCTCCTCATCCTCGCGGTAGCCGGGCAGATTGGCGCGCATGGAGTGATCGCCATGGCGATAGGTGATGGCCTCGATCAGCGTCGGGCCTTCACCGGCGCGAGCCCGCGCGATGGCCTCGTCGACCGCCGCATAGACGGCGACGACATCGTTGCCGTCAATGGTTTCGCCAGGCACGCCGTAACCCGCGGCGCGCGCCGAGACCGATCCGCCCGCGGTCGATTCCAGGAAGGACGTCGACAGGCCGTACTGATTGTTCTCGCACAGGAAGACGATCGGCAATTTCCAGATCGCCGCCATGTTCAGCGCCTCGTGGAAGATGCCTTCGTTGGCGCCACCGTCGCCGAAGATCGCCACGCCCGCGTCCGTCGACATGCGCTGCTTGGCGGCCAGCGCCGCGCCGATGCCGAGGCCCATCGAAGCGCCGACAATGCCGTTGGCGCCGATGATGTTGAGGCCGATATCGGCGACGTGCATGGACCCGCCGAGACCGCCACAAATGCCGTCCTTGCGGCCGAGCAGCTCCGCCATCATGCGCGAGACATCGGCGCCCTTGGCGATACAATGCCCGTGGCCGCGATGATGGGTGGCTATGAAGTCGCTGCGCAGCAAGGGATAGCCCGCACCCGCCGCCACGGCTTCCTGGCCGACAGACGAATGGGCCGTGCCCTTGACCAGCCCGCTATGGAACAATTCGGTGGTGCGCGTCTCGAAGGCGCGGATCACAAGCATCGTCCTGAGCAGTTGTTTCAGTTCCGCGGCATCGAGCTTGGGCGCATTGCGGGTCGCCAGCCGATGAGGGGACCCGCCATTGGCGATGATTGCGGCGGCGACCGCGTCGCCGCTGGTTTTTGGCGCGCCGCGCGTCGAACGGGCCGCGCGGGCCAAGCCGGAATTTTTCATCGTGTCCCATCCATTGCCGGTCCCTCCGCCGCGTTGCTGGCGACGGAATACCAAGATGCCGGTGTGCTGGTCGTTCTTCCCATTGACGTCACTCTTGGGACGCCTTGAGTGAAGACTTCCATGATCCCGATCTCAAAACAAACACAAAGTACCTATGGGAGAAATGCGTTTTGGTTATGGGTCACCGCAACACGCAGACGAACGTGCACCGCCCTGCGGACAGGGCGATGCACGTGTGCTCCGAGGGCCGCGACGCGACCCTTTTCAAGGGCGCATCACAGCTGTCGGTCAGGACGGAAGGACCAGAATTTCAATGGCTGCGCGAGCGGAAGGCCGCGATGCAAACGGATGCGCGGGCGCGCAACGACATGGCCGGCATTGTACGCCGAACGAAGACCGCCGGCGGGGCCTCTACACCCGTTCGATAAGCTCGACCGTCACCTTGTCGGGAGTCGTCAGATAGGAGACGCGCACGCCCGCATTGGGGCCGCCGCGCTTGTTGACATAGGGCGGCGAGATCGCCACCGCGCCATAGAGCGCCAGATGGGCTATGGCGCCGTCCAGGTCGGTCACATCGAACGCGATGTGGGCGAAGCCGACGTCGCAAGGCCTCGCCTCGACCACCCTTCGATCGTCGGGACCGGTGTATTCGATCAGCTCGACCGTATGGTCCGGACGCCGGAGATAGGCGATCTCGACCTTGGCTCCCGCGACGCCTGTGATGGTCTGGATCGAGGCGGGATCGCGGCCCGCGCGCGAGGTCAGTTCGAAACCCAGTCCGTCGCGGAACAGAGCTATCGCCCGGTCGAGGCTTCCGACGGTGAAGCTGGTGTGGTTGGTCGCGCTGATGGTGTTGTGCATTTTGTATCCCTCCCCGCGCTCGCAGCTCGCGCCTAATAGTCGGTGCGCCCGCCGGACATATCGAAGACGGCGCCAGTGCTGAAGGATGCCTCGGGCGAAGCGACATAAGCCACCATGGCGGCGAGTTCCTGCGGCAGGCCGAACCGGCCCATCGGAATCTTGGCCAACAGCGATGCCACATAATCGGCGGGCCAGCGGTCGAATATCGCGGTCCTGATCGCCGCCGGCGTTATGCAGTTGACGGTGACCTTGGTGTTGGCGAGCTCACGGCCGAGTGTCTTGGTGAAGCCGATGACGCCGGCCTTGGAGGTGGCGTAAGCGCTGATCAGCGGACTCGCCTCCTTGCCCGCGACCGATGCAATGTTGATGATGCGTCCGTAATTCGCCGCGATCATATGCGGAGCGACGGAACGGCAGCACAGGAAAACGCCGGTCATGTTGACGTCGATGACCCGCTGCCATTCGTCGAGCGACAGGTCCCAGACGCTGGCATGAGGGCCTGAGATGCCGGCGTTGTTGACCAGGATGGAGATGCCGCCGAAGCGCTCGAGCGTAGCGTCTCGCGCACCTTCGACCAGGCTCTGGGACGTAACATCGACCACGGCGGTATGGACGCGGTCAGGCGCCGCCAGCTCGTCGGCGGCCCGCGCCAAAGAGTCCGGCTCGCGGTCCCACAGACTCACATTGGCGCCCTCGGCCAGAAGCTGGGCAGCGATGGCCAGCCCAAGACCCTGCGAACCACCTGTCACCACGGCGGTCTGACCACCCAAACGCGCTGCCATGAATCCTCCCCAGGCATCCCGCCGTTTTTTCGGAAGTCGTCTTGTCCGTGGCGGGTTGTTCAATCTGCTTGAAGCCAGTAGTAGCGCGTGCCAGACATCAACACTAAGACAAAAGCCAAATTGCAACCATTAGATTTGGTTATGGCTTGTTTCGCGTGCGGCGGCGGGAGGAAAACGGATGGATGTCAGGCAGCTCGAATATTTCATGCATGTGGCGAACACGCTGAACATCACGCACGCGGCGATGCGGGCGCATGTGTCGCAACCGGCGCTGAGCCGTCAGATCCGGCTCCTCGAGCAGGAGCTCGGCACCAAACTCTTCAAGCGCAAGGCGCGCGGCGTGGTGCTGACCGAGACGGGGCAGCGGCTGGTCGACCGGACCAGGGTGCTGCTTGCCAATGTCGGCCGCATGAAGAGCGAAATCATGTCTTCGACCGACGAGCCGGTGGGTACGGTGAGGCTGGCGGCCTCGAACTCGCTGAGCGGCCTGCTCACGTCCCGGGTGGTCGCGCGGTTCCGCCGTACCTATCCGCAGGTTTCGGTGCACGTGACCGAGAACACCTCCATGATCGTGCGGGAATCCATCGCCAATGACGGGGCGGACGTGGCCTTGTTGTCGGACCGGGAATCCTTCACCACGCTGACCAAGATGCCGCTGGTGACAGAGAGCCTGCTGCTGATCGCGCCGCTAGAAGTGGGACTTGAACTGTCGCGTCCGGTTTCGGCCAAATCACTCACTGGCCATAACCTCATCCTGACGCCATTCCCGAACGGGCTGCGCCGCGCCGTCGATGAAATCCTGGTCAGGGCGGGCCGCGTCGCCGAACCGAAACTCGAGGTCGACACGAACTCGCTAATGACCAGCCTGACCAAGTATGGCACCGGCTATTGCGTGCTTCCCTATAGCGGGGTCCATGAGCTTCTGGTGCGCAAGGAAGTCTCGGCGGCGCCGATCCGCAATGTCCGATGGGGCTGGGTGACCGCCGTGTCACGAGAACGCGCAATGTCTACGGCCACGAAGAAGCTGATAGAAATGATCGCCGAGGAAGCCCGGATCCTGACCAGCAACGGCACCTGGAAAACCGCAACGCTGGACCTGGCCCCGAATACTCTGAAACATCCTGGGCTGGACTGATACCGGCCTGCTCGTTCTTGCGCCGTCTGTGTGGCCGGACCATTGAGGCCGTGGCGTACAGCCGAAACGGAGCGCGACAGTCCCGGCGACGGGCCAACAATCCATGCCACAGGCTGCAAGACCGTTTTTAGCTCGACGCCTCGGACGCGACTTCGGCGGCGCTCGGATAGATAGCGTGCTTAGCCTTTGCTTTTTCCAAGCGCAGGGCGATCAGCTCCATGGGGTGAGTGGCCGCGACATCGGCAAAGCGCTCGACCTGGCATCGGCAGGAAAATCCGGTCGCATAGACCGACGCGGCGGCTTCGACGGGCTTGCGCCATGAAAGGTCGAACAGCTTGCGCGACCAGTCGGCGTGCCGGCCCTCATGCCCGAACGAACCCGACATGCCGCAGCAGCCGGTCGACTGCGGTAAAACCTCGATGCCGAGCGCCCGCATGAGGCGTCTCCAGTCGTCGCCAACCCGAGGCCGCATGGCCTGTTCCGTGCAATGGAGGAAAATCGTGTCGGCGGCAGCCGGCTCGGCCCGGGGGAAGACACGGCCCCGGTCCATTTCCTCGACGAGGTATTCCTCGACCGACCACACTTTCGGCAGTCCCGCGAAGCCCGCTTTCGGATACTCGCTTCTGAGCATGTAGATGAAGGCGGGATCGGTTCCGATGATCGGCATGCCCGTCTCTTCGAGCGACCGCAGGAGGCTGGCAAGCCGCACCGCCTGCCTGACGAAACCGGCCCGGTCGCCTTTGGCGTGCGCGGCCTTTCCACCCGAAACCGGTTCGAGCACCAGTGGCGTGTAGCCGAGTGTGGCGAGGCCACGAGCGATCGCGGCGACGGCAGCGGTGTCGAACAGCGCCGAGAACGGATCCTGCAGCAAGAGGACCTGGTCCCGCTCGGCCCTGATGCCATGGATATCGCGATGGGACACCTGCCGAAAGCCGAGCTGTTTCAGCCCGTAGCGCGAAGGCACCGGCGGATCGACGATGCCCAGCGCCTGCGCGGCGTGGCGATAGATACCGGTTGCCGCGAATGCACGCAGCAGCGGCCGCACACGACACAGCAGCGGCGCGAAGCGCTCCAGCGCGATAGCGGCGGCATCGCCGGGCGAGCGGCGCCGGTGGCGATGATAATGCTGGAGGAAATGCGACTTCAATTCGGGGATGTCGACATGGGTCGGACAGCTTCCGGCGCAGGACTTGCAGCCCAGGCATCCATCAAGCGCCTCGAAGACCTCGGCCTCCATCGCATCGGTCGCGGTGCCGTCGTCGCGGGCGTTCCGCCACGCTTGCAACGCCTCCGCGCGGCCCTTGGGCGAATGGCGAAGCTCCCGGCTGACCTTGAACGAAGGGCACATCGGGGTGGTGGCCGCATAGGTCAGGCACAAGGCGTTGCCGTTGCAGGCAAAGGCCTGCGCGAAGACATCGCCGGCGGAGGCCGGCGCCGAGCGCATCGGCGCCGACGCCACGCCGTAAAGCTCGCCGCCGCCCGCCACCAGCTTGCCCGGATTGAACCTGCCGCCAGGATCGAAGGCCGCCTTGATCGCCCGGAACGCGGCATAGGCCTGCGGTCCCACGAAGGCTTCCAGATACTCGCCCCTGATCCCCTTGCCGTGCTCGCCCCAGAAGATACCACCATGGGCGGTCACCGCCGCGAAGACTTCATCCGAGATCTGCTTGTAGAGCCGCCTGTCATGTGCCGAATGGATGTCGAGCGCCGGACGGGTGTGCAGGCAACCGACATCGGCGTGGCCGTAAATGCCGTAGGAAATCCCATGCCTCGACAGGATGGTCGCGAAATCCGTTACGAATGCCGACAGGCTCTGCGGCGGCACCACGCAATCCTCGACGAAGGAGATCGGCTTGCGCGTGTCCTTGGCGGCACCGAGCAGACCGACGCAGGCGGAACGGACCGTCCACAGATGCCTTATCTCCGCCGGCGCCGTGGCTCGATGGGCGCCGCGAAATCCCACCATGCGGCCCGCGATCCCCAGGCATTGGTCGGCCTGGCGCTCCAGGACATCGACCTCGTCGCCAGCCAGTTCGACAAAGGCAAGCACCGGATTGTCTTTCCCCGCGCCTCGGATGGCGGGAGGCAGATCCGACAGCAGTCCGGCGTCACCGGCGAGGCTCTGCACCCATTCGTCAATGACTTCGATCGCGACCGGTTCGGCCTTCAGGAGTTCGGCCGTGGCATCCAGCATCTCGGCAAAGCGCGCGAAGGCGAGAACCAGGAGGCTCTTATGGCGAGGGATCCTGACAAGCTTCAGGCGCGCCCTCGTGACGAGGCCGAGGGTTCCCTCCGCGCCGATCGGCAACCGCCACCAGTCGAGGCGATCGGACGCCGGCCGCGCGCGCTCCAGATCATAGCCGGTGAAGCGCCGTGACAGATGCGGAATCCGCTCGAGAAGAGCCGGCCTGCCGCTGTCACACGCCCGCGCGACGGCCCGCAGCATATTTTCAGCCCACGCGGCCGGCTTCTCGGCGCTGTCGAGAACCCTGCCGCCGGCGAGCATCAGTTCAAGCCCAAGCACGTTGTCCCCGGTCTTGCCGTAGAGGCGCGATCCCTTGCCCGACGCATCCGTGGCAATCATCCCGCCGATCGTGCAGCGGTTCGCGGTCGACGTCGACGGGGCGAAGAAAAGACCGGTCCCGGCCAGCTGTTCGTTGAGATCGTCGAGCACGATGCCGGGCTCGACCTCGACCCATCCCGCCTGTGCGTCGACGCGCAGGATGCGGTTCATGTGCCGGCGGAAATCCACGACCACGCCGCGGTTGAGAGCCTGGCCATTGGTTCCGGTCCCGCCTCCCCGCGCGGTGACGGCAAGACCATGGAAAGGCTCCTCGTCAAGGACACGCAGCAGGCGTTGCGTGTCGGCAGCATCGCGCGGCGCGACGACGATGTCGGGCACGATGCGATAGACGCTGTTGTCGGTCGAGGCGGCGAAGCGCGAGGCCGTATCCAGGGCGATGTCACCGGCAAAGCCCGCTTCGGCAAGCCTGTCCCGCAGGCTTTGCCAGACATCGGCTTTCATGCCCGGCGGCAAGTCGCGGCCCATGGCTGGCGCTTCGTCCGAAGAGAGGGCCAAACCGCCGCCGGAGCCGGGCCTCGCCACGAGACGCCGTGCGGCGGCATGGCCGCCCCTGGGAGGGGTCATCGCAGGCTGATTTCCTTGAACCGCGTGGTGACGTCCCGCACTGCGGGCTCGACGGGAATCCGTTCGATGCTGGACGCGCCGACGAAACCGACGGCGGGTGTCCGCTCGCTGATATAGGCCGCGTCCTGCGGCGTGATGATCGGGCCGCCATGGGACAGGAGCACGGCGGTGTCGCTGACTTCGCGAATGGCGTCGAACATGTTGCGAAGATCCTCGACGGCCCGATCGAGACCGATCGCCTGCGTCGCGCCCACATCGCCGCCGGCAGTCAGCCCGACATGGCCCACGATCATGTCGACGCCGGCCTTCGCCATCATCGCCGCCTCCATCGGCTGGTAGACATAGGCGACGGTATAGAGGTCGTGCTGCATGGCGCGCGACATCAGGTCGACCTCGCGCTGGAAACTGATGCCGACGGATTCGAGATCGTTGCGGTAGGTGCCGTCGATGCGGCCGATCGTCGGGACGTTGATGACGCCCGAGAAGCCGGCCGCCTTCACGTCGGCCAGGGAGCGCTCGTGGTCCCGCGTCGGGTCATGCGCGTAGATGCCGCCGATCAACGGCACCTCCTGCACGACCGGGACGATCTGGCGCGCAAGGTCGAGCACGACGTCGTTGGCATTGCCGATCGGCAAGGTGCCGTAGATGCTCGCCCAGCCATTCATGCGGTAGTGGCCGGTGTTGTAGACGGCGATCAGATCGACGCCGGCTTTCTCGACCAACCGGGCGATCAGGCCGATGCCGGCGCCCTGCATCAGCAGGAACCGCTTCCTGTCGATCTCGCTCTTGATGCGCGCAACGACTTGCGCGCGGGAATACCGCTTCGCCATGGAGTTGTTTTCCTCAGCTGGTTGCCCGGACATGGTCGAGAAGACGCTCGCAGGCGCCTCTGACAAAGGCCGGATCGTTGATGTGGAGGTCGGGCGTCTCGATGCGGATGTCGGGCCGCGCCGCAAGTGCCTGCGATATGCCTTCCACAAAGGCATCCGTGGCGCGTGGATCGAAGAACGCGGAGCCCTTGCGGTCATAGGACGAGAACCCCGCCATGGGCACGAAAACGGAAGCAGGCCCCTTCGCGTGAAAAAGCTTGGCGCCGATCCAGGCGCCGATCTGTCTGCTCTCCTCGGGAAGCGTGCGCATTAGCGTGCTGGACGGCGTGTGCGACACCAACTGGCGATCGCGGAAGCGCTCGGGGACGCTCGCCGGCCCACTGAAGTTGACCAGGTCGACGGCTCCGGGAATGACGACCTGCGGAATGCCGGCGGCGACCGCCGCTTCCATGCGATGCGGGCCCGCGCTGCGCAGGCCGCCGACGACCTCGTCGGTCACCTCGGTCGTCGCCAGATCAAGGGCGGCCGCGATGCGGCCCTGCGCGATCAGATCCTCGAATGCCAGCCCGCCCGGTCCGCGAGCATGGAACATGTATGTGCCGAATCCCTTGTCCTGGAACAGCGCCGCGGCGGTTTCGGCCGCGAGCGTGGTGGCGCCGACCGCCGTCACGCCGATGATCGACGACGCGTCCTCGGCCGCCCAGAACGGAATGGACAACATCGCCTCCATGGCCGCCGCCGCGCGCGACAGGCTGGCGCGCAACGGCGCGTTCAAGCCGATGAAATCCACGACCGGATGGATGAGGACGGCATCGCTGCCCTCGATGAAGGGTTTGGTGTCGCCGGAGACCGCCGTCGAGACGAGGATTTTCGGAACGCCGTAAGGCAGCACCTTGAACGCGCGCGCGGCAAGCGATGCGTTCGTCCCGCCGCCAAGACCGATGAAGCCGGTCAAGAGCCGCCGCGCCTGCAGGTCAGCGATACAGGCCTCGATGCCGACCAGCATCTGCGCCAGCGCCGGCGCCCTTTCCGGCCAGCGGCGGACAGCCTCGATCGTCGTCCCGGCATATTCGGCGACCATCTCGGCGCCAAGGTCGATGCGATGCGGGCCGGCCGGGCGGATGCCGCAATCGACGACGATGACGGCAAGACCGCGCTCCTCGAGTTCCTTGCGCAGGAAATCGACATGCTCGCCCTTGGTGTCCATGGTCGCGGCGACAACGACCGACGGCGTCAACCCGGCCGCCAGCCGATTGCAGGAAGCTCCGGCGGAGGCGGGTTCGCCTGCGGCTGCATCGGTACGCGATGCGGTCGTTGTGTCGACGAATTTCAACCGGGCCTCCTGTTCAGCACTGACATCCTTGCCGCTTCTATTCGCTTATTAATCCTGACAAATCCTGTCAATCTGTAAATTTAAATTTACACCTTTTGGGAATATTTTACACCTCTGGTCAATTTTCACGGCTATGCCGCTCCGACGCATCCGCCGGGGGAGTTCCTCTGAAAGACCTGAGTCGAACCCGCGAATGGCCTTGTGTCAGGCCGCCCGGTCGAGATCCGCCGCCACCAACCTGCGCCCGCTTGCCGCGTCGAAAATATGGACCCGATCGATCTGCGGGCTGAAGCCAACCTTGTCGCCCGGCGAGACGGACGGAGCATCGCGCAGCACCGCGACGATCTGCTCCACGCCGAGCCTGGCGAAGACCTGGACTTCCGGCCCGGTCGGCTCCACGACGGACACCAGGGCGGGTGCGCCTCCGACATCCAGCGTAAGATGTTCGGGCCGGATGCCGTAGATCACGTCGGTCCGCGTGCCGCCGTAGCCATCGGGCAGAGGAAGCGTCTCGCCGCCCTTTGTCAGGAAGCGGCCATTCTCGATGCGCCCCGCCATGAAGTTCATCCCCGGCGATCCGATGAAGCCGGCGACGAACAGGTTGTCGGGATGATTGTAGAGATCGAGCGGCGCGCCTATCTGCTCGACCGCGCCGTCGCGCATCACCACGATGCGGTCGGCCATGGTCATCGCCTCGATCTGGTCGTGCGTGACGTAGACCGTGGTCGTCTTCAGCCGCTGATGCAGTTCCTTGATCTCCATCCGCATCTGCACCCGCAGCTTCGCGTCGAGGTTGGAGAGCGGCTCGTCGAAGAGGAAGACCTGCGGATCGCGCACGATCGCGCGTCCCATGGCGACACGCTGGCGCTGGCCGCCCGAGAGCTGCTTGGGATAACGTTTGAGCAGCGGCGCGAGGCCGAGGATTTCCGCGGCGCGGCGCACTCTCTTTTCGATCTCTGCCCGTTCGGTGCGCTGCAGCGTCAGCGCGAAGGCCATGTTCTCCTCGACCGTCATGTGCGGATAGAGCGCGTAGTTCTGGAACACCATGGCGATGTTGCGGTCTTTCGGCGCGATGTCGTTGACCACGGTCTCGCCAATCGAGACTTCTCCCTCGGTGATCTCCTCGAGGCCGGCGATCATGCGCAGCAGCGTCGACTTTCCGCAGCCCGAAGGGCCGACGAGGACGACGAACTCACCGTCCGCGATGTCGACGCCGATGCCGCGCATCACGGTCACCGGACCATATCGTTTGCCGACGTTTCGAATTGCGACGGATGCCATTGGCGAAAGCCTTTCTTGTCGAGCTGGCGGAGACCGCCTTTGCGCTAGCCCTTGACCGCGCCTGCGGCCATGCCGCGAACCAGATGCCGCTGCATGAACAGCATGAAGACGAGGATCGGCAGCATGATGCCGAAGGCGGCCGCGGCAGAGAGCGACCAGTAGCTGATGTCCTCGGCGCCGTATTCGGCGATGGCGACCGGCATCGTCTTGGTGCCGGTGCGCGTCAGCACCAAAGCGAGCAGGAATTCATTGTAGGCCAGCAGCAGCGAGAACAGGGTCGTCACCCAAAGGCCGGGCTTCACGATCGGCAGCGCCACGCGCCGGAAGGTCTGCCAAGCATTGCAGCCGTCCATCACGGCGGAATCATAGAGTTCACCGGGCACTTCCGCGAAGAAGCTGCGCATTAGCCAGATGGTGAAAGGCTGGTTCAACGCGACCACGGCGAGGATCATGGCGATGTAGGTGTCGATCAAGTGGGCGGCCTGCGCGATCACGAAGAACGGTATCGCAAGCAGGATGTGAGGGAACATGCGCATGGCCAGCAGGCTGAACAGCAGGCCGGAGGCGAGACGCGAGCGCAGCCGCGACAGCGCGTAGGCGGCCATCGATCCGATCGACACCGATATGGTAACCGCGCAGACCGAGACGATCGCCGTATTGATGAGGAAGCGCCAGAAACCCTTGTCCACCCAGATCTGCCAGTGGAATTCGAGCGTCGGCGTGAAGATCAGCTTCGGCGGCACGGCGAAGGCGTCGACAGGTTGCCGGATGGAAGTGAGGAAACCCCAGGCCACCGGCGTCAGGTTGACGATGCAGAAGCACAGCAGGATGAGGAACAGCGGCACCTGCTTCATGAGTGTGGATCTCATTGGCTTTCTCCCCTGCGGCGGAAGACGACCCACAGCATGACGGCGGTGACGCTGGCGACAAACAGCAGCGTGATGACGCCCAGCGCCGAGGCCTTGCCGACCTCGAAGAAGCGGAAGGCGAGCGCATAGGTGTACATGGTGAGCGTTTCGGTCGCTGTGCCTGGCCCGCCCGCTGTCAGCACATAGATCGTGTCGAAGAAGCGGAACGCATCCATGAAGCGGACCGAGAGCACGAAGACGATGAGAAACTTGATCGACGGCAGCATGATGCGGAACAGGATGGTCAGCGGGCCTGCCCCGTCGATCTTGGCCGCCTCGATCAGGCTGGTGTCGACCGTGTTCAGGCCGGCATAGAGGGTGAGCACCATGAAAGGCGTGAACTGCCAGGCATCGGCGATGATGACGGTGAACTGCGCCCAGCCAGCGCTGCCCAGGAAATCGGGCGGATAGTAGCCCATGCCGATGATCATGCCGCTGATCAGCCCGAACCGGCCCATGAACAGCCAGCGCAGGAACAGCGCCGCGACCGTCGGCGTGATGACATAGGGAATGAAGACCAGCATCAGCAGCGACTTGGCGCCGAAGGTCAGCTTGTAGAGCCCGTAGGCAATCGCCAGCCCCAGTGCGAACTCCAGCGTTACGGCCGACGTGACGATGAACACGGTCCGCACCAGGGAGGACCAGAACCGCTCCTCGCCAAGCAGGTCCTGGTAGTTGGACAGGCCGACGAATGCCGTGGCGCCGCCCGTGGTGAGATTGTAGTCGGTGAAGCTGAGATAGATGGCATAGCCCAGCGGCACCAGGAGCACGCAGCAGATAACGGCAAGGCTCGGCACCATGAACAGCCAGAGCGCCCGCTGATCGTCCCTGCGGCGCGCGGGACGTCGCGGCAGAGGCCGGACCTCTTTCGCCGGCGCGGCCACCTTGTGCTGGGGATGCTCGATCTTGCTCACCATGTTCATCGCTTTGGGCCGCAATTATTCCCGCTCGACGCGGAGGAATTGGCAACGGCCCGGGAGGACAAAGCTCCTCCCGGACGGGATGATAGGACGCTTGAGGGCTATTTGTAGTAGCCGCTCTTGGCCAGGTAGTCGCGGGTTTCGCCCGCTGCGGTGTTGAGCGCGGTGGCGACGTCCATCTCGCCGGCGATCGCCTGCAGGATGCGCCGGCGGATGAACTCGCCCACCGCGAAGAATTCCGGGATCTTCGGGAACGGAACCGCCGTCCTGATGGCCTCGAGGCCCGCCGGGTAGTGACGGTACTTGGCCTGCACCGCGGGATCCGCGAGGATCGACATGCGCGGCACCATGGTGAAGCCGGTGGCCCCGCGCATGCTCTTGTCGCTTGCCGCGGCGCAGATCAGCCGGAACAGTGTTTCGGGATCCTGCGAGGAATAGGCCGAGATCGCGTAGCCATCGAGCGCAAGCCGGCCATGACCCTGCGGCGGCGGCACGAAGTCGACCTTGCCGACGACCGCAGACTTGGCCGGATCGTCCATCGCGGTCGCCCGCGTCGTCCAGGACAGCCCCATCGCGGCGATATTCTGCTGCATGGCGATCGTGCATTCGTCATTGTGCGCGTTCATGAAGCCCTGCTGGGCGTACTGCGTGGCCTCCTTCAGACGGCCAATGGCCTGGATGCCCTTTTCATTGTTGAAGATCGGGTTCCACTTGTCGTCGAACCAGCCATCCGCAAGGGCATTGATATACCAGTGGGATTCGCCAAGGGCGGAGTCACCGCGAAGACAGCTGATGGTGCCGGCGCGCGCCGGCGAATTCAGGTCGCGGGCAAGTCCGATATACTCGTCTATGGTCTTGGGAGGCGTCTTGCCGGCTGCGTCGAATACATCCTTGCGGTAGAAGAACAGGTGCGAGATCGAGGTCAGCGGAATGCCGTAGATCTTGCCCTCATAGGTGAAGTGCTTCAGCACGTCCGGATTAATGTCCTTGAGGTTGAACTCGTCCTCGAATTTTTCCCAGACATCGTTCAGCGGGCGCAGCCAGCCGCTGCGCATGAAGCCGGTCATGCTCTCGTTGACATACATCACGTCGATGCTGTTCGACTTCGACGACAGCGCGATGTTCATCAGTTCGAACGCCTTGTCGAAGGGCATCAGCTGCAGATTGACATTGCCCTCGGGCGCCGCGGCCGCGAACTGGTTGGCATAGTATTCGAGCGCCGGATAGCGATGGCTCACGAGCTGGATCGGCGCCGCCGCGTTTGCCTTGCGCGAGATGGCCGGCGTCGCGAGCGCCGCGACGGCGGCCGTCGAAGCGCCGGCGACGAATGTCCTCCTGGTGATCTGCATGTTGTTTTCCTCCCGTTGAAAGCTAGGTGTTGGCCGGATGCCTGGGGCCGCTCAGGCGCGGGCCGGGTCCGGCACGGCATTGCCGTGCGTGTGGTTCCAGAGATGGCCAATGCGCTTCTGGCGACCCAGGGTCGTTTCCAGGTACACGGCCTTGAATGGTGAATGGATGATGGGGATGTCGTGATGATGACCCATGCCGGTCGCCACGCAGTCGCCGCGACGCACGACGAATTCCCTGTCGCCGACCCTCGCCACGCCGGCCCCTTCGAGCACGATCCAGTATTCGTCGTAGTCGTGATAGTGGGAATCCACACCCGTCAGCTTGCGGTAGGAGACGGGATCGCCGACATTCTTCGCACCGTCGCCGGGATTGACCCGAAACACCCCGCAGCCGCCGATCTCGGCGCCCCAGCGTCCGCAAAGCCGCATGAACGCCGCCGGCCGGTCCGCCGCACGCATCGTATAGCTTTCGGCGCTTTCCGGCACCGCCGAGAATTGACCCTCGGCCAGCGCGCAGGATCCCATCGCATGAGCGAACTGGCCGGTCCCTTGCACCGAAACCACGATCTCCCGCGGCTCGCGCCGGTCGACCGCCATCGCCTCATGGGCGCCGAGTTCGACAAGTTCGAAATGGCGCAGCTCGCACCAGCCGGGAATGCTGGCGCTGTCTTGTCTGAAAACAGGCATGGTCGACGCTCCCGGGATCAGGTGATGACGAGACCGCCATTCGGGCTGACGATCTGCCCGGTGATGTAGTCGGCATCCGGAGAGGCAAGGAACGCGATGGCCCCGGCCATGTCTTCGGCGGTTCCCCACCTGCCGAGCGGTATCTGCTTGGCGCGTTCGGTGAAGTATTCCGGCGCGAGCCTGTTCGTCGTCATCGGCGTGATCGTCGGCCCCGGCGCGATCGCGTTGACCAGGATGCCGAAAGGAGCCAGTTCCTTCGCCCACCCCTTGGTCAATGCCGCGATGGCTCCCTTGGCGGCATTGTAGGTCGTCGCCATGGGATTTCCGACCGTACCGGAGATCGACGAGACATTGACGATCTTGCCGCCGCCCCGCTGCTTCATTCCAGGCACGACGGCCTGCGTGGTGAAGAGCGTTCCGCGCACATGCACCCTGATCGAGCGGTCGAACATCTCCTCCGTGACTTCATCGAGCGTGCAGAAGTCGCTGGTGGTGCCGGCATTGTTGACGAGAATATCGATGCCGCCGAACTTTGCTTCAGCCGCCGCAACCACGGCTCGCGTGGCGGCGACGTCGGAGACGTCGCTCAGAAATTCATGCGCCACGCCGCCGGCGCCCCGGATCATGTCGCAGGTCTCGCGAGCGGCTTCGGTCGAAAGGTCATGAACCGCGACCCGAGCGCCGGAAGCCGCAAGTCTCACCGCGGTCGCCCGCCCTATCCCCGAACCCGAGCCGGTGATGAAAACACTTTTGCCGTCGAAATTTTGCACGAATTTCCTCCACCGCCGCGAGGATGACGCGGCGTGTCCTTCCAGATCATTTCTCAATCGCGCCAGTCAAAGGCCGCGATGCGGCCGGCTCATCCCTAGGCGCCTGTCCTTAGAAATAACAGATTTGTAAAACATGTCAACATGCCTATCTGATTTTCCGGATCGTCTCTCGCCTGTAATGTGCGGGACCAGTCAGGCAGGACCCGTGGACGCTATGCCGTCCAGCGTCACGGCCAGGCTTGATCACGCCCGCACGGCCTGATGGAAAATGGCGCCTGGGCGCAAGCCGAGCCACGCCTGAGAGACCTTTGCCCCTCAGCGCGGCGGCACTTGCTGCCACAGGTCATGGCCCTCGATGGATTCGCCAAAGAACAGCCGGGCCTGCGCGGTGCGGATGTGGAACTGCATGCGGTCGCGCGCCATGGGCGCGTCGCCGGCGCGGATCGCGTCCAGGACGAGACTGTGCTCGTCCTGCACGGCTTCGATGTTCTTAACGGGCCGCGCCAGAAGCAGTGTCCGGGCAAGCCGGACGATGAACTGCATATCCGGCGCGATCTGGTCCAGGGCATCGACGAAGAACCTGTTCCCTGCCGCCACGGCAATTGCACGGTGGAAGACGATGTCTTCGTAGGTCCCATCGGAAGAACCGTTCATGGTCATCGCCAGATCGTCGGCCGCTTTCGCGATTGCCCTGACGTGATCCTCGGTGCGGTTCTGCGCCGCCAGGAAAGCCGCCTCGCCTTCCAGGAAGATGCGAAACTGATAGAGCTTCTGAACGTCCGAGATGCTGGCGACCGTACGATTCGTGGATGCGGGCGGCAGTCCATTCACCCGCTCGGCCTCGGCGACATAGCTGCCGGACCCTTTGCGGGAATGGATGACGCCCTCCTCCCGCAAGCGCCCCAGAGCCTCGCGAACGATCGGCCGCGAGACGCCAAATTGCGTGCTGAAATCGGCTTCGGAAGGAAGGCGTGTTCCGGCTGTGAACTTGCCGGAATTGATCTCGCGCAAAAGGTCCGCATAAAGCACATCGCTCAAACGCGGACGTTGACTTCCTGTTCTTGCCACGCCCGGCGAACTCCCCCGTTTGTTTGCAGATAGACTAACCTGTTAAGACAACTTCATCAACCTGACAAATGTATTCCAGCGCGACTGCCCTGCAGAATGTGCATGATCGGGGTGTCATGGCGGATCTGCAAAAGGCGCAGCAGCCATGGCAGGCCGCTGCGTTTTGGAACCGACGCGGTTAAAGCCGCGAAGTACGAGGCTCGCGCGTCAGCTAGCTGACGCGCGTCGGCTCACTTCACTTGACCGAATAGCCGCCGCCAGATCTTCCACCGTTCGAAGGTAGTGCTGGCTCAGCAAGCCCGAGGCCTCCTCGGCATTCCTGTCGAGAGCCGCTTGCGCAAGCGCGCCATGCTCGGCCTGGACATCGCGGCCCACCGGCAGCGCAGCCGCGAGCAGGACAGGAATGCGATAGCGCTCGGTCGCGGCGTAGAGCCGTTCGAAGAACTCCAGCGTCCAGGGCGAATTACAGGCAGCCAGCAAGGCGCGATGGAACGCGTGATGCCGCGCTTCGAGGGTCCAGATATCGGCTTCGGGACCAGTTCGCGCCGCCTGCACATTCAAGGCGTAAAGCGAGGAGACGATGCCCGATGCCCAGACATCGTCACCATGTCTGATCGAGGCTTTGAGCGCCTCCGTTTCGATGACGATGCGCAGCGACACAGCGTCATGCAACTCGTCGAGCGACAGCGGCGCCACGCGGAACCCGCGCAGCGATTCGACTGTCACCAATCGCTCGGCCTGCAGGCGGTTCAGCGCCTCGCGCAGCGGCGAGAAACCCATGCCGTAGCGCTCGCCGAGATCGGCAAGCCGCAGCGGCCGACCAGCCGCGAGCTCGCCGCGTATGATGTCGTGGCGCAGGGCTTCATAGGCTTTTTCGGTGAGCGTCATTCAGGTTCCTCACCATCCAGCCTTACCTCAAAGACAGGGTCGTCGGCAATTTCAATTATTTTCGATAATTTTCATTGCGTTCGAAAATATGCCGAGTCATATTCGATCTCAAGATGCCCCAAGTCAGGAGGATCGCATGGCAGGGAAACGCGAAAACCATCGCGAAGACGTCGTTGGGCGGGCAAACGTCGAGGACACTCCCGAATTGCTCGCCTACTACGAGGAGCTCGAGCGCCATAAGGCCGGCGCGCTGTGGACCGTCGCCAACAAGATCGAGCCGTGGGAGCCGAAATCGCAGTCGGTCCCGGTGGTCTGGCGCTATCGCGACCTGCGCGCGCATGTGCTGCGTTCGATAGAGCTGGTGACGCCGGAGAAAGCCGGACGGCGCGTTGTCTACCTGAACAATCCCGGACGCACGGACGTCGCCGCCGCGGTTGGCTGGATTTACGGCGGGTTGCAAGTGATGAACCCCGGCGAGGTTGCCTCGGCGCACCGCCACTCGGCCTCGGCGATCCGCTTCATCATCGAGGGCTCGGGCGCCTACACGGTGGTTGACGGGCACAAGATGACGCTCGGCGCGAACGACTTCGTGTTGACGCCCAACGGCACGTGGCACGAGCATGGCGTGGAGGCGACGGGGTCGCCTTGTATCTGGCAGGACGGTCTGGACATCCCCTTCGTCAACGCCATGGAGGCCAATTTCTACGAGGTGCATCCGGATCTGAGCCAGGCAGTCGGCTACGCGGTCGACGACATGACCAAGACCTGGGGAAATGCCGGCCTCAAACCGACGGGCGAAAGCTGGGGCAAGGGCTACAGCCCGATGTTCAAATACGAGTGGGCGCCGACCTACGAGTCATTGCTGAAATACGCCGATTGCACCGACGGCTCGCCCTTCGACGGCGTGCTGATGGAGTATGTCAACCCGGTGACCAACGGCCCGGTGATGCAGACACTGGGCGCATCGATGCAAATGCTGCGTGCCGGCGAGCATACGAAGGCGCACCGGCATACCGGCAGCGGCCTGTACCACGTGGCGAAGGGCAGCGGACATTCGATCATCAACGGCCGGCGCTTCGATTGGCAGGCACACGATATCTTCTGTGTCCCGTCCTGGGCGTGGCACGAGCATGTCAACGGATCGGATCGCGAGGACGCCTGCCTGTTCTGCCTGTCCGACCTGCCGGTGATGCGGGCGCTCGGGCTCTACCGCGAGCAGGCGTTCGGCGACAATGGCGGCCTGCAGCCGCTTCTTTGAAGGAACACGCATGAAACTCGTTACCTATCGCGCCTCGGTAGAGGCGGCGGCAAGGCTCGGCGTCCTGGTCGACGATCTTGTCGTGGATGCAAGCGCGCTCGCCGCGGCGCAGGACAAGACTCTGCCCGACACGATGCTCGGCCTGATCGATGCGGGGCGCGCCGCACTGAACACCCTACGCGACTGTCTCGACAAGGCCGCCGGACGCTTTCCGGTCGGCGTCGCAACGGCGATCGGCAATGTGAAGCTGCTGGCTCCCATTCCCCGGCCGCGCAAGAACATCTTCGGCATCGGCCTGAACTATGTCGAGCATGTCGCCGAGAGTGCGAAGTCGCTCGACACGTCGAAGGACCTGCCGAAGCAGCCTGTCGTCTTCTCCAAGCCGCCAACCACGGTGATCGGGCCTGGCGACGGCATCGAGCATAACAGGAAGATCACCCAGCAGCTCGACTGGGAGGTGGAACTCGCCGTCATCATCGGCACGACCGCCCGTCGTGTGCGCGAGGCGGAGGCGCTCGGCCACGTCTTCGGCTATTCGGTGATGATCGACATCTCCGCGCGCGACAACCGGCGCGCCGGTCAGTGGATCTTCTCCAAGGGCCAGGACACCTACGCTCCGTTCGGGCCGTGCATCGTCACGGCCGACGAAATCCCTGACCCGCAGGTGCTCGATCTTTGGCTCACCTTGAACGGCGTCGAAAAACAGCGCTCCAACACCCGCCACATGCTGTTCAAGGTCGATCACCTGATCGCCGACATTTCATCGGCCATCACGCTGGAGCCGGGCGACATCATCGCCAGCGGCACGCCGGAAGGCGTCGGCGCCGGGCGGACCCCGCAGGAATGGATGTGGCCGGGCGACGTGGTGATGGCTGGCGTCGCCGGCATCGGCACGCTGCGGCACTCAATCGTGGACGCGACACCAGAGTAGACACAGGGCGGCACCACTTGGGAGGGCCGGGGCCGACGGCGACCGCCAACCCCGCCTTGTCGGGCCGATCGCGAGCAGGAGAATTGCCATGCTGAAGCTTCCGAAGTTCATTGCCGCAGCCGTGCAGGCGGCGCCTGTCTTTCTCGATACGCCGGCAACGATCGAGAAGGCGGTCGGGCTCATCCGCGAGGCCAGGTCCAACGGGGCGGATATCATCGCCTTTCCCGAGGTTTTCATTCCGGGCTATCCGTACTGGAGCTGGATCACCGATCCGGTGACGGGCGGAGCCTGGTTCGACAGGCTGGCGCGCGCCGCCATAACCGAGCCAGGCCCCGAAGTCGAAATCCTGCGCGGTGCGGCACGCGACGCCGGCATCCATGTCGTGATCGGCATCAACGAGCGCAGCACGAGTTCGATCGGAACGCTCTACAACACGCTCCTGACCATCGGCCCCGACGGAGCTTTGCTCGGCAAGCATCGCAAATTGATGCCGACCTGGGCCGAGAAACTGACCTGGGCGCCCGGCGATGGGGCCGGGCTGAAAGTCTACGACACTGCGATCGGTCCGCTCGGAGCGCTTGCCTGCGGCGAGAACACCAACACGCTCGCCCGCTTCGCGCTGCTTGCCCAAGGGGAGCTGGTTCATGTCGCAAGCTACATTTCGCTTCCCGTTGCGCCGCCCGACTACGACATGGCGGAGGCCATAAAGCTGCGCGCGATTGCGCACTCCTTCGAGGGCAAGCTCTTCACGATCGTCTCCTGTTCGACCGTCTCGGAGGAGATCATAACGGCGATGGAAAGTGTCGTTCCAGACGCAAGGGCGCGCCTGCAGCGCAAATCCAGCGCCTTTTCGGGCGTGATCGGTCCGGACGGACGCGTGGTCGGCAAGCCGCTGATCGACGAAGAGGGCATCGTCTACGCCGAGATCGATCTCGGACGCTGTATCCAGCCGAAGCAGATGCATGACATAGTCGGTCACTACAACCGGTTCGACGTTTTCGACCTGAGGGTGAACCGGCGCAGGCTGGAACCGATATCCCTGATCGACAATGCGCACACCCTCGACGCCGATGACGCAAGTGCGGTCGAAGCAGCGGAACCAGCCGGTCAACGCGCATAGACCGGTGCTCACCTTGCCAGTTCAGACGGGTCAGACGGAAAGGATCCGCAATGCCGAACACCTATCGGATCGGACAAATTGTGCCTTCCTCCAACACCACGATGGAGACGGAAATCCCAGCGATCTTCCGTTCCCGCGAGATGTTCCTGCCTGAGCGTTTCACGTTCCACTCCAGCCGGATGCGGATGAAGAAAGTGGTCAAGGAAGAACTCGAGGCCATGGATCGCGACAGCGACCGCTGCGCGGCCGAGCTTTCCGACGCTCGCGTCGATGTCCTTGGCTATGCCTGCCTGGTCGCGATCATGAGCATGGGTAAGGGTTATCACCGCACCTCGGAAGCACGGCTGCATAAGCGTACCGTTGAGAACGGCGCGCCCGCTCCTGTCGTCACCAGTGCAGGTGCCCTCGTCGACGGCCTCAAGGTGCTGGGGGCGAAGAGGATTTCAGTGATATGCCCTTATGTGAAACCGCTTACCCAGCTGGTTGTCGACTATATCGAGCATGAAGGAGTGGCCGTGAAGGACTTCATCGCGCTCGAAATTCCCGACAACATCGAGGTCGGGAGGCACGATCCGAACAAGCTGCTCGAAATCTACAAAAAAGTCGACACGACGGGGATCGATGCGTTCGTCGCTTCGGCCTGCGTGCAGATGCCTTCCTTGCCGGTTATCGACGAACTCCAGAAAGCGCTGGGGCTTCCGGTTGTCAGCGCCTCTGTCTGTACCGGCTATCAGTTGATGTCACGGCTTGGACTGCTGGCGACATCACCCGGCGCCGGCGCCCTGCTCTCAGGCCGATATTAGCCCCCCAGCATCTTTGAATTCTCGAAAATAATAAAATCTTCGAAAATTTCGTTGACAGGCCCAGGTGACTGTGAAAACTTAACTGGCAAGTAAAGAAATCCGAAACAAGCCGGATCGTCAATGGGAGTTTCGCTATGATGCAAGAGCGCGTCGAAGGACGTTGGCTCGACTGTTTTCGGCGTGTCTTCACGCTGAATGCGATCGGCAAGGGCACGAGAGTTGCCCTGCTCTCCGAGACGCAGTCGCGTCCGGTGCTGATCCACCTGTCGGAACTCGCCCTGCATGATCTCGGCGCCGAATTCTGCATGATTCAGATGCCGACGCCGCGCCAGACGGCGCCAGTGCCGGTGAAGTCCACGGGCACGTCGTGGGCGATCCAGGGCAACCGCGCTGTCATCGAGGCGCTGAAGCTCTGCGACGTCATCGTCGACTGCACTGTCGAAGGCCTGATCCACGCGCCGGAATGGCCCGAGATCGAAGCGGCTGGGCGCACCCGGCTGCTGGTCGTCACCAACGAGCACCCCGAAATTCTCGAGCGCACCGAGCCTACCGCCGATCTCGGCCCGAAAGTAGCACTCGGCGTTCAGATGCTGCGCGAAGCCAACGAGATGCGGGTCACCTCGCCGGCGGGAACCGATCTCGTCATCGACCTGCGCAACGCACCTTGCGGCGGCACGCCCGGCTTCGGCACCACACCCGGCGCGGTGGCGCACTGGCCCGGCGGGCTCTGCCTCGCCTTCCCGGGAAAGAACGCAGTCAACGGCCGCATCGTCATGGACGTCGGCGACATGAACCTGACGTTCAAGACGACACTCACCAGCCGCATCGATTTCACCGTAGAGAACGACTTCGTCACCGCCATCAAGGGCGATGGCGTCGATGCCATCCACTTCCGCGAATACATGGAAGCCTGGAACGACCGCAACGCCTACGGGATGAGCCATGTCGGCTGGGGCATGCACCCGCGCGCCCGCTGGGTCTCGGCCGCCATGTACGACAAACGCGACATGCAGGCGGTGGAGTTCCGCGCGCTGGCGGGGTCGTTCCTGTGGTCGACAGGCGCCAACCAATATGCCGGCCGCTACACGCTCGGCCATTTCGATCTGCCGATGCGCAACTGCACGATCAAGCTGGATGGGAAAATCGTCGTCAAGGACGGCGTCCTGCAAGGCGAACTGGCGTCCTGACGCCCTAGACGAAAAAGACGCCCTCGGAGACATCATGAGCGACATTGCCGACTATTACGATCTTTCCCGCATACGCCCCGAGGTTCAGGCCAAGCTGCGGCTGGTGAACGAGCTCGGCCGCGACAAATTCGCTGTGCGCGCCAAGGGGATCGACGACGACGCCTCCTTCCCGGTCGAGAATTACAGGGATCTGGCCGCCGAGGGCTTTCTCGGCCTCTGCATCCCCGAAGAATTCGGCGGCTGGGGCTTTTCGATGTTCGAATACGCCATGGTCGGCGCCGAGATCGGCAAATATTGCGGCGCCACGGCGCTGACCTTCAACATGCACAATTCATCCATGGCCTGGTCGCGCTTCATGTTCGACATGCCGAACCTGACGCCCCAGGAAAAGGCTGAATTCGCGCCGCTGCGCGAGCGCCAGTTCCGCCGCGCCATCGCCGAAAGGGCGATCTATTCGCAGCCCATCTCCGAAGGCGGGCAGAACTGGACGTCGAAGCCGAACCAGACGCAGTGCCGCAAGGTGGACGGTGGCTGGACAATCAACGGCTTCAAGAAGTTCGCCTCGCTCGCTGGCTATTGCGACTACTACACCATCGTCTGCACGGAAGTGTTCGAAGGCCAGGAGCCGCGCCACGAAGACACCATGCTGTTCGTCGTCCACAAGGATGCGCCCGGCCTCAGCGTCAAGGGCGACTGGGACCCGCTTGGCATGCGCGGCACCAACAGCCGCGACCTCATTTTGAAGGATGTCTTCGTCACGGATCAGGACCTGCTGATGCCGCGCGGCATCTTCGGCAAGACGCTGCCCAACTGGCCGCACATGATGGTGACGCTGTCGCCGACTTATATGGGGGTAGCCCAAGGCGCCTTCGACTTCATGGTCGATTATCTCAAGGGCAAGATCCCGGGCCAGCCGCCGATCGACCGGCGCATGTACGCGACCAAGCGCGTCGCGGTCGGCAAGATGTATGCACGGCTCGCCAACATGCGCGCGCTCTGGTGGCAGGCCTTCGGCGAGGCCAAGGGCTTCCCGACCAAGGGCGAGGTGCTGCGCATGTATGCCGCGCAATACAACGTCATGGAGGGCGCGGCCGAGATAACCTCGATGGCGATCCGCACCTGCGGCGGCCAGTCGATGCTGAAGTCCCTTCCCCTTGAACGCATGTACCGCGACAGCCGCTGCGGCGCGCTGATGCTGCCCTTCACATCCGAGATCATGGAAGACTACCTCTCTGTCCTGGCGCTGTACGAGATGGACGAGATCGACAACGCGCCCGGTGACGAAGGCGGCGCCCGCATGTCGCTGTGGCGCGGCGATCACGACGCCGCGCGGTCGGCGCGGTAGACGCAAATGGCGCGCGAAACGGTTGAAGTCATCGGCGCTTCAGCTGCCTCGCCCGAGGCGGTCTGGTGCATCGCCTCGGATTTCTGCGGTGCATGGCACCCGGCCATCGCCACCATCCACGCCGAGCGCGACGAGCGCGGCGCGCTGGTCCGCGCCTTCACCGTGGATGGCGAGGACACCGTCTATCGCGAGCAGCTCACCTGGCTGAGCGACAGCGATCGCACGCTCGCCTATACGCATCTCCAAGGCATCGTCGGTGCTGAAGCCTATGACGGCCGCATCGCCATAAGCGCCGGCGACGGTGGGGGCAGCAGCGTGCGCTGGAGCGCGCGGGTCGAGGCCGCATCGCCGCGGCTGCAGGTGATCTGCGAGGGCACGAAAGCAATCTTTGAGGCGGGCATCGCCGCCCTGTCGGAGACAGCGCTCGCTACCCGGGCGGCGGAGCAGCCAGGCCCCCTGCCCGCTCCCGCCGCCACGCGCGACATCGTCATCGATGGCGATCCGCGCCTGGCGCTCACGGCGACGCCGGACGGCGACGGGCCGCTCTGCCTGTTCCTGCACGGCATCGGCGGTTCGCGCGGCAACTGGCTGCCGCAACTCGGCGCCGTCGGTGGCGTGACGCGCGCGGCGGCGCTCGACCTGCGCGGCTATGGCGGCAGCGCGCTCGGGCGACACCCGTCGACCGTGGAGGATTACTGCGACGACATCCTGCGCGTGAAGGAAGACCTTGGCGCCGATCGGCTTGTGCTGGTCGGTCTGTCCTACGGCTCATGGATCGCCACTTCCTTCGCCATGCGCCACCCCGGGATGCTGGCGGGGCTGGTGCTGTCCGGCGGCTGCACAGGCATGTCGGAGGCTAGCCTCGAGGAGCGCGAGGCCTTCCGTGTCAGCCGCAAGGTACCGCTCGACGCTGGCCAGACGCCGGCCGATTTCGCACCCGCGGTGGTGAAGGTGCTGGCAGGGCCGAACGCTTCCGACGCGGTAAAGAAGCAGCTTCTCAACTCGATGGCGGAGATTCCGGCCGCCACCTATCGCGACGCGCTGGTCTGCTTCACCAATCCCTCCGGACGTTTCGATTTCTCGCGCCTTACCATGCCGGTGCTGATGATGACAGGCGAACATGACCGGCTGGCGCCGCCAACGGAGATCCGTGGCGTCGCCGAACGCATCCTGGCGCAAGCGGCCCGGCCGAACGTCCGCTACGAAACGATCGCCGATGCGGGCCATGTCTGCAATCTGGAGCAACCCGATGCCTACAATCGCATCCTGCTCGAATTCCTGAGCGGGCTGGCGGCATGAGCCCCCTTCCCAAACGACAGCAGAACAAGCTCGATCGAGAGCGGCGCATATTGAACGCCGCGTTGAAGGTCTTTGCGGAGACAGGCTATTCCGGCGCCAACATGGATGCCGTCGCCATTGAAGCGGGGGTGTCGAAGCCGACGCTCTACCAGTACTTCCAGTCCAAGGAAGCGCTGTTCTCGGCCATGATGCTGGGCGAGCGCGACCAGATGCTCGATGTCTTCGAGCACCCGTCCGCGCGCGGCATGGTGGCGGACCTCATGGAGTTCGCCTGGGACTATGCGGACACCGTGCTGCGGCCGGACCTGTTGTCGCTGGCGCGGCTCATCATCGGCGAGGTGCAGCGCTTTCCGGAGATTGGCCGCGCCTATCAGGAAGTCGGGCCGGACCGCCTGTTGCGTGGCATCATGGACTATCTGGAAGGCCAGCGGCGCGCTGGCCGGCTGGCGTTCGATGATGCCGAACTCGCCGCGCAGGATCTGTGGGGCCTGATCCTGTCGGCGCCGCGCACGCAGGCGCTCTATATGCCCGACCGCACGCCCACGCGCGCCGAGATCGCGCGCTATCTGAACAACGGCCTGCGCGTCTTCCTCAAGGCCTATTCGACACAGCCCGAGACCGATCTCGCCGAACTTGTCCGCCTCATCGCCGACCATTCCCTCAATCAGGTGCAACATGACGATTGACGATTACCTGGCCGATCCGGCCAGCCGTTTTGCCACGGTCGCGATGACCGACACCAACGGGCTGTTGCGGGGGCAAATGGTCTCGGTCAACAGCCTCAAGGGCATCGCCAGGAACGGCATGGGCATGGCGCCGGCGCAACTGGCGCTGGATCCCACCGATGCGATGCTCATCATCCCGGGCGTCAATGACGACAAGGGTGATTTTCACGACGACCCCTTGCTGCTCGACCCGAGCTCGACGCGCCGCCTGCCGTGGTCGAAGCCGGGCCATGACCTGCTGGTGCTGTCGAACTACACAGGCGCCTCGGCGCAGATCTGCCCCCGCGCGATCCTGAAATTCGTCCTGGCCCGCGCAAACGAAGCGGGGCTGGTGCCCAAATACGGCATGGAGCTGGAATACACGCTGTTCGACGAGACGCCGGAGAGCGCGAAGGCGAAGGGCTACCGCAACCTCAAGACCGCGACGGCGCATGCCAGCCATGACCTGATCCTCTACCAGGTCGTCCAGACCGAGTGGTATGAAGCCTTGGCCGCCATCTGCGAGCCGCTCAAGATCGACCTCGCCAAGATGCACGAGGAGATCGGCGCCGGCTTCATGGAAGCCTGCATCGGCGCTGGCGAGGGCCTGGAGCCGGCCGACCAGCTGGTCCTGCTGAAGAACTTCATCCGGGCGCTCGCGCTGCGACAGGGACGGTCGGTCACCTTCATGCCGCGCTGGAACGAGAAGGCGGACAGCCAGTCGATCCACCTCCACATCAGCCTGAAGGACAAGACAGGCAAACCGCTGTTCTGGGACCCGGCGGAAAAGAACGGAGTCAGCCGCGCCTTTCGCCACTTCCTCGGCGGCCTGCAGGCCCATATCGGCGACATGACGCTGGTCTTCCAGCCGACGGTCAACAGCTACCGCCGCTTCGCCCCCGGCACCTTCGCGCCGCCGGGCCTGACCTGGGGTTTTGAAAACCGCACCACCTGCTTTCGCCTGGTCGGTCATGACGCAGGCACGCTACGGGTGGAGAACCGACTGCCCGGCGCCGATTGCAACCCATACCTCTCGGCCGCCGCGACCATCGCCGCCGGCGTCGCCGGCATCATCGGCGAGATCGAGCCCGATCCCGAGACCATCGGCTCGGGCTACGCGCAGAAACCCGCCCGCGACTTCGCCCGCTCGATGCCCGAGGCGATCGAGCGGCTGCGCGGATCTGATTTCGCCAAGGATTGGCTGGGGCCGCGCTTCGTCGAGGCGTTCACAGCCACGCGCGAGTGCCAGCACGACGAATTCCGCCGCAAGGTTCCAGACGTTGAACTGGAACGCTTCTTCGACCTGGGGTGATGACCATGGACGCCGATCTGCGTGCCCGCTTCATCGAAGGCATGAGCCGCGTGGCCTCGGCCGTCACCGTGGTGACCACGGATGGCGAGGCGGGCCGCTTCGGCGTGACCGTTTCATCGATGACGTCGGTGTCGGCCGACACCAGCCGGCCCTCGCTTTTGATCAGTGTCCATCATCTCAGCCCCGCATGCGAGGCGATCAAGAAGAACAGGCGGTTCTGCGCCAATGTGCTGAGCGGCAACCAGAGCTTCGTCTCGGATCTCTTTTCGGGCCGCCTCAAGCATCTGAACCAGGACCGGTTCGGCGCGATCGCCTGGCATCCCGGCGCGACCGGCGCGCCGGTGATCGACGGCGCCGTCGTTTCGCTCGACTGCGAACTCAAGACGGCGTTGATGTGGGGAACGCACTTCCTGTTCATCGGCGAGGCCGAGAGCATCGATCTCTCCGCGCAGCGCTCGCCGCTGGTCTACGGCAACCGCGGTTACCGGCGCGCCATCCCGATCGCGCCGGACGACCATCGGCCGCCGCACCCTGAAAACCATCTCAGCATCGGCTTCTTCATCACGCTTGGGCCGCAATTCGTGCCGGGCCTTGTCGCCGGCTTCGCCAGCCAGCAGCCGGATGTCGACATCCGGCTGCTGGAGGCCGACCACGACGATCTCATCGAGCAGATGCGCGCCGGCAGGATCGAGGCGGCCATCACCTTCGGGACGGTAAACGAGCCCGATCTCGACGCCGAACTGGTCTGCCCATCGGCTCCGCATGTGCTGCTGAGCGCCGGCCATGCGCTGGCGGGCAGACCCAGCTTGCGGCTTTCCGACCTGGCCGATCTGCCCATGATCCTGCTGGACTATCCCTCGGTGCGCGCGGCCACGGACGCCCTGTTCAAGCGCGGCGGGCATCAGCCGCTTGTCCGTTTCCAGTCGCCGTCCTTCGCCATGGTGCGCGGGCTGGTCGCCGAGGGCCTTGGATATTCCATCGTCCCGCAACCGCCCCAGGCCAGGGCCGCGCCCGATGGCAAGGAAGTCCTCGCCATACCGCTGGACGAGGACTTCCCGGAAGGCGCGGTCGTGGCGATCACGCCGCGCGGCAATGGCCGCAGCGAATGGGTCGGGCAATTCCTGGCCAAGTGCCGGGGATCCTTCGGGCATACGCTCAATGCAGAGAAATAAGTGCCGGACGGAACGGCCTCACGCAACAGACACCAACCAACAATGGACCGGTCGATCGGCCATGGGGAACACAGAGGGAGAACGACACAAATGAGCACCGCAGGCAGCAATCAACTTCGCAGGAATTCGCTTGGCCTGATCGCCGTCACCTTCATGGTGATCTCGGCCGCAGCCCCGCTTACCGGCGTGGCCGGCGCAATGCCGCTGGCCTTCATGCTGGGCAACGGCGCCGGCATTCCGGCAACCTTCATCTTCGTGACACTTGTCATGCTCGCCTTCTCGGCCGGCTATGTCGCGATGTCGCGGCATGTCACCAATGCCGGCGCCTTCTACGCCTATGCCGCGCGCGGGCTTGGCGGGCGCACCGCCGGCGCCGTCGCCGTCGTGGCGCTGGTCGCCTACAACGCCATGCAATTCGGATTGATCGGCCTGCTCGGCGGCATCGCTGCCGGCGTCTTCGGCGAGCTCGGGCTGACCTTGCCCTGGTGGGGTTGGAGCCTGCTCGCCATCATCCTGGTCGGCATACTGGGCTACCGGCAGGTGGACCTGTCGGCGAAGGTTCTGGTGGTGGCCGTGGCGCTTGAATACCTGATCGTGCTGATCGTCGATTTCGCCATCCTCAGCAAGGGCGGCGACCACGGCCTGGCGCTGAACGTGTTCGACCCCACCGCCATCTTCTCGGGCTCGCTGACCGCCGCCACCCTGTTTTGCCTGGGCTCCTTCATCGGCTTCGAAGCGACGACGATCTATGCCGAGGAGGCGCGCGAACCCGAAAAGACCATTCCGCGCGCCACCTATCTCTCGGTGCTGATGATCGGCATCTTCTTCGTTTTCACCACCTGGCTGATGATCGTCGGCATAGGCGCCGACAAGCTGGTGCCGACCATCCAGGGCTATGGCGACCCTTCGGCGCTGTTCTTCGATCTGGCGGGACGTTATGTCGGCGGCCCGGTGCCGACGATCGCCGGCATTCTTCTGGTGTCGAGCCTCTTCGCCGCGCTTTCGGCCTTCCACAACTACATTGCAAGATACAGCTACGTGGCAGGGCGCGAGGGCCTGCTGCCGGCCGCCTTCGGCCGCACCCATGACGCGCACCAGAGCCCGCATATCGGCTCGGTCGCCCAGACGGTCGGCGCGCTGGTCGTGCTCGCCATCTTCGCCGGCCTGCATCTCGATCCGGTGCTCAACATGTTCACCTGGGTCAGCCAGGTCGGCACGCTCGGCGTGCTCGGCATGATGACGGTCACCTCGCTCGCGGTGATCGCATTCTTCCGCAGGAAACAGGGAGAGGCTTCAGCCGTGTCGACTGTTATCCTGCCTGCCGTGTCGGGCCTGATCATGGCGGCGCTTTTCGTCTACATCTTCCTGCATTTCGGCGACCTCACCGGCACCACCGGCGGCGCGCTCGGCATCATCCTGCCGGCGCTGATCCCTGCCGCCGCCGTGGTTGGATATGTGCTGGCCTTGCGGTTGGAGAAAGCCGATCCGGCTCGCTTTGCCCTGATGGGGCAAAATCTCAATTGAACCGGAGGGCCTGGGCGGCGCTCGACATCTGCCCAGGCCCTTCATCGTCGCATGACAGATGGCGAAGATCAGCTTCTTGGATCGTCGCGTGAAATATAGCGCGCAAGCCGCCTCGAAAAGTACGGTCACAATCGAATTTAAATGTGATTCCGCTTCACAATCAATCGCCATAGTGGCCGCCGCGTTGAGGTTGGTCCGCTAAACCGTCACTGTTCCGTCCAGAAGCGGTGTGGATACGCCTTGCCGGGCCCGTGCTTCGTGTCTCATGAGATATCGCTCGATCGAGCGGACAGCCGCGACCAGCAACAGATTGACGACCAGATACAACATTCCGGCGATCGCGAAGATTTCGAAGATCGCGTAGGTCTGACTCATCAGTCGCTTGGCATAGCCGGTGATTTCCAACACGGTGATGGTAGAAGCCAGGCTTGTGCCCTTGACCACGAGAATGAGCTCGTTGCCATAGGCCGGGAGCGCTTGGCGGATGGCCAGCGGGAACTCGATGCGGCGAAAGCGCAGGAGCCGCGACATGCCGCAAGCCTGGGCTGCCTCGACCAGGCCCGCCGGGACCGACATCAGCCCGCCGCGCAAGATTTCGGATGTGTAGGCCGCGGTGTTGAGCGCCAGCGCCAGCACGGCACAGCGCGAACCATCGCTGATCACCCACCACAGGACGGCGTTGTTCCTGATCAGGCTGACCTCGCCAAGCCCGTAGTAGAAGATGAATATCTGAACCAGCAGCGGCGTGCCACGAAAGACATTGCTGTAGTACTTGGCAAAGCCGATCGCGAAACGATTGGACGACAGCCGCATCAGCGCCAATCCCAGGCCCAGATTGAAGCCTATCAGCACCGAGACCAGTGTCAGCGCGGCGGTGACCCACAGGCCCTTGAGAAGAACCGGAACCGCAAGTTGGATGAGTTCCATGACCTATCTCCGCGCCCGCAACCGAAGCAGGCGCTCCATGCCATCGAAGCCGGCCTGGCTGACAAGCGTGATCACCAGATAGACGACTGCCGCGATCAGATAAAAGATGAAGGGATGACGGGTTGAGTTCGCGCCGATGTAGGAGGTGCGCATAAGCTCCTGAAGCCCGACCACGGACACCAGCGCCGTGTCCTTGACCGTGGTCTGCCAGACATTGTTGATGCCGGGAACCGCAATGCGCAGCATCTGCGGGGCGATGATGCGGCGGAAGATACGGCTGCCGGGCAGACCGAGCGCGCGCGCGGCCTCGATGTGTCCGCTGGGTATCGACGCCAACGCACCCCGGATGACCTCGGTCGAGTAGGCGCCCGAGATCGCGCCGATGGCGATCACCGCGATGACGAACGCGTAGCCACTTTCCGCCAGCCCGGCGTAACCGAAAGCAGTGATGACCTTGGTCACGAACTCAACCGAGCTGAAAAACAGCAGGTAGATGACGAGCAGTTCGGGAACGCCTCGCACCACGGACGTGTACCCATCCACAAGCAGCGACAATGGAAATATCCTTGCCCATTTGATGAGGCCGCAGGCAATGCCGATCAGCAGGCCGGCGACCATGCTGAGCAAGCCGACCGCGATCGTCACCGCGGCACCGCGCAGGATAGCGCCTACCCAACCAGCGTCCCAAATCTGCCAGAGACCGAATTCCATCTGTGTTGCTCTGTTCCCAAGGGTGAAGGAGACGGCCGCATGCGCCGGCCCGGCGCATGCGATGCCACGTTGAACAACGTCAGTTGCAAGGCCTGGAGATGTCAGTCTTGAACCATTTCTGGCTGGCCTTGCCGACCGAGCCATCAGCGATCAGTTCGCACAGCGCCTTGTCGATCTTGCCCTTGAGTTCGGTGTTCTCCTGCGCGATGCCGACGCCGATCCCCTCGCCGAGCGTGGCATCGGAGCTGCTTTTGATCTGCACGTTGACGAGCTGAAAATTCTTGCCATCGGGCTTGTCCAGGAAGTCCTGCAATGCGGATTGATCGGCGAAGGCCGTGTCGATGCGGCCGCTGGCAAGGTCGATCTGCATCTGGTCAAGCGTGTCGTAGGTCTTCAGGTCAGCATCCGGCGCACGCTTCTCGAGGAAATGCGCGTGGGTCGTGCCGGCCTGCACGCCGACCTTCTTGCCGGCCAGGGATTTGAGCAGCGTGTCGACATCGGTGATGCCCGCAAGATCCGAGCCTTTCGGGGCGACGAACATGTTGGCGAGTTCGGCGTAACCGACGCTGAAATTGATCTCCTTCTTGCGGTCGGCGGTGATCGACATCCCCGAGATGATGACATCGAAACGCTTGGCCTTCAGCGCCGGGATCAGGCCATCGAAAGCCTGCACGACGAAATGGCATTTCAGCTCGAGCTTGGCGCAGAGCAACGCGCCGACATCGGCGTCGAAGCCGGTGACGTTGCCATTGGCATCGGACATGCTCCATGGCGGATAGGCACCCTCCGTGCCGATGGACAGCTCACCGTCCGCGGCGAGCACGCTTCCTGTGCTCGCGATTAGACATGCGAGCAACGACAGGACTTTCAGTTTCATGGTCAGTTCCCCTTTTTTGAGTTTCATTGCTATGACCTCCCGGCGCCAAAGGGAGGCTTCGAGGGTGTCACAGCGTCCGGGCCAGGAACTGGCGCAGACGCTCTGAACGCGGACTGCCAAACAACTCCGCCGGCGCGCCCTCCTCCTCCACCTTTCCCTGGTGGAGAAACAGAATCTTGTGTGAGACCTCGCGCGCGAACTGCATCTCGTGCGTCACGAGGATCATGGTGTTGCCTTCCTCGGCCAGCTGACGGATCACCCGCAGCACCTCGCCGACCAGTTCGGGGTCGAGCGCCGATGTCGGTTCGTCGAACAGGATGACCTTGGGCCGCATCGCCAGCGTGCGGGCGATCGCGGCGCGCTGCTGCTGGCCTCCGGACAACTGGCCGGGATAATGCGCGTGCTTGTCGGAAAGCCCGACCTTCTTCAACAAGGCGTGAGCGTGGTCGACAGCCTTCTCGCGCGGCTCCTTCAGGACATGCCGTGGCGCCTCGATGATGTTCTCCAGCACCGTCATGTGCGGCCACAGATTGAAGCTCTGAAACACCATGCCGACGCGGGCGCGAATGCGCTCGACCTGGGCCATGTCGGCCGGTCCGGCACGGCCGTTCGACAACTGCTTCATCTTGATGAGTTCGCCATCGATGGCGACCTTGCCGCCATCCGGCTGTTCCAACAGGTTGATGCAGCGCAGGAACGTGCTCTTGCCCGAGCCGGACGAGCCGATCATCGAAATCACCTCGCCGGCATGAGCGGCGAGGTTGACGCCTTTCAACACCAACAGGGAGCCGAAGCTCTTGTGCAAGTCCTCGATCTGCACCGCTGGTGTCGTGGCCGCTGGGGTATGATTCGCTGCCGCGCAGCGGGCCGGCGGCGTCTGCCCGCTCTGGCTCAGCTTGGTTGTCGGCACTTCGATTGTCCGCAGTTCGGTTAGCGCCCGATCGAAGTATCGCAGGCTGGTGGACAGGCAGGTCCGCTGCCAATCCGGATCTTCAGGGATGAAAGCAACGCGCAACGCTGCCTTGATCCGCTTGCCGATGGCGGAATCGATCCTGCCGAAAAGATGCAGCCAGTTGTCAGCCTGGACGGCATCCATGACGGAAGCTCCGTCCAGCGTGCCACATTCCACGACGAGCGGCAGCACCCGCGCATTAGGCAAAGCCCTGACGACGGCTTCAGAGACATAGCCGGTCGCGGTTGCGGCGATGCCGGTGCCGGTCGTCGCATTGGATCCGGTGAGCACCGTGGCGAGCGCCGGTCCGAAAACGGACTTGCCCCAAGCCATGCCGGGATGCTCGGAACTGGCAACCGAAAGCAGTGCTGGATAGGCGTAGGGTCCGGCACCCGTGTGCAGGTCGAAGACGACGGCATGGCGCGCGCCGGCGGCAAAGGTCGACAGGATGTCGATCAACGTCCGGTTCGACCAGACGGGACCGGCGCCGCCATAGAAAAGTCCGTCGGCAAATTCGTATTGACCGGCCTCGACAATCGCCGCCAACCCGGTCTGACCGAGTTTTTTTCTGGTGGCGAGCAGTTTCTCGTCAGCGGCGACGCGCTCCGGTCCTTCCCATTCCCTGCACGTCAATATGCCGTGCAGTCCGGCATAGCTGTTATTCTCAGGCGGGGTCGCGGACCAGTCGACAAAATTGCGGTTGAGGTCGACATTGTCCTCGTTGACGCGTCGCGACCACGCCGTCCCCCAGGGGTTGATAAGATGGATCGCCAGCACGGCCGTTTCCGCGTCCAGCTTCCAAGAACCTTTCTGGCTGAGCCAGGCGGTCTGGCAGGCTGAGCCGAACGCGCCCTCCACGCCATGGGTACCGGAAACAAGCACGATCAATTTCTGCGCGTCGCGACGCCCTAGCAGCGCGACGTCGGTCGCCAAGACCTCACCGTCCGGCCCATGCAGCGGATGCAAATACTCATACAATTCCGCGCCCGCGCGCTGCGCCGACTTGCGAAACCTGTCACGCATCGTCGAGAAGGTGGCGGCGTATGGCTGCACCGCATGATCGTGCCGCGTCGTGGGCTCTTCGACACGGCTTACGGTTTCGGCGAGTGGGTCCGTTCCATGAAGTTTCACCGTGGGGCTATTCATTGATGAGACCACTCCAGATGGTTCGTCCCGGCCTGCGACAGCGGCGGCTTTCATTGGCCTGCAAGCTCCTGAAGCGCTGCGATCAGACGGTCATTGTCGGCAGGCGAGCCGATGGTGACGCGCAGATAATGTTCATAGCCGCTCTCGCGCCACGCCTTGACGATGATCCCCTGGCCGAGCAGGGAGGCCGCCAGACGCGCACTGTCGCCGTTGCAGCCGAAGAAAAGGAAATTGGTCTGCGACGGCGCAACCTGAAAGCCAAGTGCGGCGAGTGCGGCCGCGACACGCTCCCGCTCCGTTCGCACACGATTGGCCGACGCTTTCATCCAGTCGTCGTCGGCCAGCGCGGCGATGGCGGCGATCTGCGCAGCGCCGTTGACATTGAAAGGCGTCTTCGCGGCGCCGATGACGCCTGCAAGCTCGGGGCTGGAACACAGGGCATAGCCTACGCGCAGCCCGGCCAGACCATAGGCTTTCGAGAATGTGCGCAGGACGACATAGTCGATGCCGCTGTCCCGCAAGATTTCAATGCCATCAGGCGCGCCTGGATCGGAGAATTCGAAATAGGCCTCGTCGAGAACGAAAAGCGTGCCGGGGCGAACGGCCGCGATCAGGAGTTGCAAGGCGGCATGGTCGAGCCCTGGCCCCACGGGGTTCCAGGGCGAGGAGAGGAAGACGATCCGCGGTACTGCCGCAATCGCGGTTTCGAGTGCGCCAAGATCAAATCCCATCTCGGCGGTCATGGGGATCTTGATCACCTCGGCGCCGACCGCCAGGGGCTCTATCTCGTGCAGGCCGAAGCTCGGCACCGTCGTGACCACACGGGCGCCCGGCGACAGCACGGCGCGGGAGATCGCGGCGATCATTTCCTCCGATCCGTTGCCGGCAACGATCAGACCGGGGTCAACCGCGACCTTCTCGCCAAGGGCCGCTCGCAATGCCGTGCAGGCCGGATCGGCATAGCGCCATGGCTCGAACGACGGCGATGCCAGCGCCTTCATCACATTGGGAGAACAGCCGTCGGGGTTTTCGTTGCTGGCCAGCCGGGCGATGTCGTCGCGTCCGCTGAGCGTGCGCGCCACCGCGATGTTCATGCCCGCATTGTAGGGAGGCAAGGCCGCAATGTACGGATTGAAGAGAAGCTTTGACCTTGGTCCGCTCGAACTTTCCAACCTCGACCTCCTTCCCGATACGTCCTTTTGGCGGAATGCCATCCATCAGATATCCAGGACGACCGACCCGCGCGGCCTGGAGCAGCACAGCAGCACTTCACCCGGCTCAAGCTCATCGAGCGGTTCTTCGAAATAGCTGACCTCACCGTCGATCAGCCGAGATTTGCACGTGGAACAGACGCCGGCGCGGCAGCTGAACTCCGGTTCGAGGCCTTGTTCCTCGGCGAATTCGAGCAGGGATGAGACACCGTCCCATGCCGCCTTGACCCCCGATTTCCGGAACTCGACCACAACCGCTTTGTCGTCGGCCGCAATCTCCACCTTTGGCGGGGCGGTGACAGTGGGCGGCGCGATATCGAGCACAGTGGCCGGTCCGAAAAACTCGTAGGCGATGCGCGTCTTCGGCACGCCAAGTACCCGCACGGTGGCATAGACAGCCTGCATGAAGGGCGGCGGGCCGCACAGATAGAAGTCGTAGTCGTCGAGCGGCAAAAGACGCTGGAGCATTTCGCGCGAGACCACGCCCTCGCTGTGAAATTTCCGGTCCGATCCGTCGCGCTCCGTCGGGTAGCGGTAGCAGAAGTGAACCGTGATTCCGGGCCGCGTAGCCGCCAGGGCCAACACCTCTTCCCGCAAGGCATGAACGTCGCCGTTCTCGCATGCGTGGATAAAGACCACGCGGCGATCCGGTGTCGAAGCAAGCGCATGCAGCATCGACACCATCGGCGTCAGGCCGACGCCGCCGCTGACCAGGACGACGGGCCGGTCACTGCCCATGTCGAGAACGAAGTCGCCGCGCGGACCCTCGGCCGACAGGACATCGCCCACCTCGACCTTGTCGTGCAGGAAGCAGGAGCTGACCCCCACGGGAAGCCCCGGAGCGGGCGCCGCCTCTCGTTTGACGCTGATACGATACGTGCCGACAACGCTCGACGAACCGGAAACGCTGTAGTTTCGCAGGACGTATTCCTTCGCACCCGCCGTTTCCTCAGACACGGGAATGCGGAACACCAGGAACTGCCCGGGCTGGTAGGGACGCCAGCCCTGCGCCTGCACCGGCTCGAGGAGAAATGATGTGATGATCGCGTTTTCCTTCACCTTCGCGACGACCTTCAGGTCGCGAAACCCGCTTCGTCCGACACTTGCGCGGGCTGACAGTGAGCTCATTCGGCCGCGGCCAATTGCTGGTTCTCGGCGGCAATCAGTTTTGAAAGATTGCGACGGAAGCGCATCGGGCCGACATCGATCTTGAGATCGAGATTGGGTGTCCGTTTGTTGGCCATGCCCTTGTGCACGGCATTCAAGACAGCGCGATCCTCGTCGAATGCCCCGCGCACCGAAGAGGCGAACTGGCGCGAGACCTCCTGGTCGTCGGGCGCGAAGTTGCGCATCTGGAACCAGTAGTATTTCGTCTGGTTCTCATCGACCGGCGTCATGAAATTGTAGCTGTCCATCAGGAAGACGTCGTCGTGATATGGCTTGCCTTCGCCGCCGGTACGGGCGGGCACGAAAATCGCCTTGATGATGGCGTTGCTGGGGTAGCGCACCTCATAGTGCTGCTTGCGGTCGCAATGGCCCGAGAATTTCAGGAACGGCGCGTAGAACGGTGCTGGCTCGACATCGACCATCCAACGCCAGACGGTCACCCCGTTCTCACCCACGGTTGTTTCGAGCGGCGCATCCTCCATCGCCTGAACACCGCCAAACGATGACTGATGGACCCAGGAGACATGCGAGGGGTCCAGCAGATTGTCGGTCATGTAGAGGTAGTTGCAATCAAGCGTCATGGACTCGCCGCGATTGACGCCCCATGCCGGATCCCCCCAGTGCTCGACTTCGAAGATCCGCGCGGGATCGGCCTTCTGCATCTCGCCCATCCAGACCCAGAGCAAGCCATAACGTTCGGCGATCGGATAGGAACGCACACAGGCCACATGCGGTATCTTTTCGGCCCCGGGCACGCGGGTGCAGGTTCCGGTGCTGTCGAACGTCAAGCCATGATAGCCGCACTCGACCGTATCGCCCTTGATGCGGCCCATCGACAACGGCAGCTTGCGATGCGGACAGGCATCTTCGAGTGCGGCCACGACGCCATCGGTCTTGCGGTAGAGAACGATGTCTTCGCCCAGTATGCGCACAGGCTTGAGCCCACCGCTGACCTCCGCGTCCCACGCCGCTACGTACCAACAATTGCGAAGAAACATGGCCGTCCTCCCGAGCTTGCGACCAGCAAACTGATAGCTTTCGGGCAGGCGACGACAAAGGGCTTGCATCTGCGTTCTATTTTAGAAATGCTAAAACAAAACCGACCCCAGGATCGTCCCAGGTGAAGAACGCGCTCCCCCTCCGTGCGATCGAGGCCTTCGAGGCTTTCGGCCGTTGCGGCAGCGTTACGGCGGCGGCTGTCGAGCTTGGTGTTTCGGTCGGTGCAGTCAGCCAGCAGATCCGCAAGGCGGAAGATGCGCTCGGGCTCAGCTTGCTCGAACGCCGCGGCAGAAGCGTCGCGCTGACGTCCTGGGGGCGGACCTACCACGCCGCGATTTCTTCCGGATTCGAGAAGCTCCGCGACGCGCAGCACATTGTCGAGCGGGCGCGCTCGGAAAGCGCGCTGACGATCTCGTGCCTTCCCTCGCTTGCCAGCAAATGGCTGGCGCCACAGCTTCTGGATTGGCAGACAGCGCATGCCGGCGCGACGGTGCGCCTGATCGGCGCCGAGCAGGAGCCGCACTTTGGCAGCGATCAGGTGGATTTTCGGATCTCATACGGCACCAAGATTCACGAGTTCGATCATTATGCCGAGTTGTTCACGGATTGGGTGGTGCCTGCCTGCGCGCCTGGACTGCTGGCCAGCCGCCCTGTGAAGAGACCTTCGGACATCCTCGATTTCCCACTGCTTGGCATAGAATGGGCAAGCGACCATCAATCGCCGCCGGGCTGGGCCGAATGGGCCAGGACGATCGGCGCATCACATCGAAGGACTTCCGGCGAAGTGGCCTTTTCCCTGTCCAGCGCCGCGATAGACGCCGCGATCAATGGTAGAGGCTTCGTTCTTGCTCAATTGTCCATGGCCGCCGAAGACATCGCATCCGGCCGGCTAATCGTGCCGTTCAACGAGCGTGTGCAATTGCCTGCGGCCTATTTTCTTGCCTGGGACCGCGCTGCGCTGGACAAGCCATTCGGACCGCAGTTGCGGACCTGGATCGTTTCTATCTCCAAGCGGCTCGCTGCTTCTTGATCGAACCCACGGGGCTGCGGCGATGTTGTTGCAGAGCAACCGCGCGCCTATCGATCTCTTCCGGGGATGGCATGTTCTGCTCTTTGCCTTCGATGTTTGCAGGACACTCCAAGCAGTTACGCCTTCCCCTTAAGGGGAATGTGAGGAGCATGCGTCCCACCGTATGGTCCGAAGGTCTTTGTGAGCCGCGGCGTTGGACGCCCAAAGGCTGATCAAAAGCTTTCCTAACGCTTTGGATTGGTAGTGAAATATGCATGACGTCATCGTTGTCGGAGGCGGTCACAATGGACTGACAGCCGCAGCCTATCTCAGTGCCTCTGGTTTCAAGACGCTTGTCCTGGAACGGAGAGCTTTCGTTGGGGGGGCGGCCGTCACGGAAGAGATTGCTCCGGGATACCGCACCTCAACGGCCTCCTATGTGGTCAGTCTCCTGCGGCAAGAGGTTGTCGATGACCTGGACCTTAAACGTTACGGCTATGACCCGATTCCGATCGAGGCGAGCTTCGGGCCGGAACTGGATGGCCGCTATCTGCTCACCGATGGTTCCCCTGCGGACAAAGGCGAAATCGAAAAATTCTCCAAGAAAGATTACGACGCGAAAAAGCTGTTCGAAGCGCGATTGGAAAAAATTGCCGACGTCCTTCGCCGGGAAATGCTTGTCGAACCGCCTAAACTCCACGGGGCCTCGATCGGCACACTGTTCCGGGCCTTTGGGACAGCCAGACGACTGTCAAAACTATCTGCCGAAGAGCGTCAGCTCTTCGTCCAGATCATGACTTCGAGCGCGGCAACTATCCTCGATCGCTGGTTCGAGAGTGACGCCCTCAAGAGATATTATGCTTCATCGGCTACCGCCGGCAGCTTCAACAGCCTCCATACTCCCGGCAGTGCGCTCAACCTTCTTCATCTGAAGATTGGGGAACTCGAAGGTGTCCGGGGCGAGTGGGCGGTTTGCAGGGGCGGAATGGGGACGATTTCCCAAGCCCTGGCGCTTGCAGCTCAGAAACGTGGCACGGAGATCAGAACCAGCGCTGAAGTCCAGAAAATCGAGATATCCAACGGGCGCGCGGGCGGTGTCCTGTTATCAGATGGTTCGCGTATTGCATCGCGGATCGTGCTTGCGAATACCGATCCCAAGAGAACCTTTCTCACACTGGTCGGAGAGGAGCACCTGCCGGAGGAATTCGCTTCCGACATCAGATCATACCGCATGGGATCGGGGACACTGCGCATAAACATCGCGCTCAGCGAACTCCCTAGCTTCTCCTCGTTGCCGGGCAACCAGGTCGCCAGGCATCACAAGGCATTCATTCGCTTCATGCCCGACCTTGCCGCAATGGAGCGGAACTATCTCCGCGCGCGGGATGGTTTTGTGCCGGAAATACCTATCATCGACGCGATAATTCCCTCCGCACTGGATGCCAGCCTCGCGCCTCCCGGCGGGCACATTCTCTCCCTGCTTTGCCAGCATTATCCCTTTGATCTTGCGGAGGGATCCTGGGACGATCTGAAGGAGGATATCGCTGACAGCATCCTGATCCACCTCGAACAGTACATTCCAGGTCTGCGTTCAATTGTTGTCGGTCGTAGGATTCTTTCACCGCTCGATCTGGAGCGTGATTTCGGGCTTACGCGCGGCGACGTTTATCATGGTGCCTTGAGTATCGATCAGATGTTCAGCATGCGCCCACACCCTGAGGCGGCACAATACAGGACGCCTATCGCGAACCTCTATATCGGGGGAGCCGGCAGCCACCCCGGGGGCGGCGTTTCAGGAGCTCCCGGCTACAATGCCGCTCACCGGATCATCAGGTCGCATCGGCCCGGACCATGACTCATCGAGCTTGATGCAATCACCCACCCTTTCAGGGAATACTCGACCAGACGCCTTTCTCTAAAAGTAGCGAGAAAGAGATTTCACAATGGCTGCACTCAGGCTCCAATCATCGGTTTTTGACCATCAATGGTACAGTCGTATCGGCAGTGCGCTTTCGGCAGCAGGAACCGAAGGCTTCGTTTCCGAGTTGAAGGCCGCACTCTCCCTCGTGCTTTCCTTGGAATGTGTGCAGTTCGCTCTTGAGCGCGAAGGCGAACAACCCGTTTTGCTCTATGAGGAAGGTATCCCCGAAAACACCCATGCCGGGCTGATCGGCCGGTATTTCGACTTCGGCTACTTCCTGGATCCGCTCTGCCTCGCGGTTCAAGGCGGCATTGCGCAAGGCTTCTACTCCATGACGGAGGTTGCGCCGGACAACTTCACGAAGAGCGAATACTACAAACGCTTCTACGCGGCCAATGGCGTCTCCGAGGACTGCTACTTTGTCGTCGATCTCGATCCGGCCACCAAACTGACCTTGTGTTTTTTTCAGGGGCGCAGCGGAAGCCGGTTCACGACGAAGGAACTGGACTTCCTGCGCGCGGTCGAACCTCTGGTCAGGCAAATGCTGCTGTTGCACGCCCGCACAAAGCGGATCGGCGAACGGCACGGCCCGGTATCGGATGAGCGCGCCCAACAGCGCCACCTTGTTGCCGACCACATCAAGCAAGCCTTCGATACGTTTGGAAGCCAGACATTGTCACCGAGGGAACGTCATGTCGCCAAACTGATCTTGCGCGGGCATTCGGCAAAATCTGCATCCGACATTTTGCGCGTCTCGGTCGAAACTGTCCGAATGCACCGCCGTCACCTGTACGCCAAGCTCAACATCAACGCACAATCGGAGCTGTTCGCCAGCTTCCTCGATTGGCTTTCCACATCCGAAGTTTCTCCGAACACACCAGACAATGAGGCATCCAAGTGAACCACATCGTTGGCACTGCGGTGCGCGCCATGGGCGATGAGATCGCGGGTCTACAATATATCGACGCCCTGTGCGTGGATACGAATGGAGGTTTGCGTGGCAAGAGACTGCCTCGCGCCGATTTCGAGAAGCTCGAAAAAGGCCGGCTGAACCTGCCGCAGGCAGTGTTTGCGCTGTCGGTAAGAGGTGAAGCGCTGGACGGAGGTGGACGTGGGATCAGTGACGGCGATCCTGACGGCTACTGCTACCCGATCCGCTCCACATTCGCGCCAACACCATGGGCCCTTCAACCGAGTGCCCAGGTGTTGCTGGGGATGTGCGATTCCGAAGGAATGGCACTCGATATCGACCCGAGACGGTTGCTCAACGATGTGGCCCGCCGGATGCGAGCGCTCGGCTATACGCCGGTCGTCGCGCTCGAGCTCGAATTCTACCTGCTCGAAAAGGAAAAAAGCAGCTCATTTAGCCCGCGGCCCGTCGCGCTCCGAAACCTTGCGGGTGGTACGTGCTCGCAGAATTATGGCGTGGACGTGTTGGATGACCACGCGCGGGTGCTCAACACAATTGCCGACTACGCGGCGGCGATGGGGGTTCCGGGTCGCGCTGTCTCGGCGGAATCGGGCGTCGGGCAGTTCGAGATCAATCTCTCGCATGTCGCCGATCCCATCCTTGCGGCCGACCATGCAATATTGTTGAGACAGGCCGTCAAGAAGGCCGCGGACGCGCACGGAGTTGTAGCCACGTTCATGGCCAAGCCGTTTGGCGATCAGCCCGGCAGCGGAATGCATGTTCACATGAGCCTTCTCGATGGCCAAGGCGCCAACGCTTTTGACCCGGGTCATGCAGCACCACAGCTTGAGCACGCGATCGCGGGCCTGCAAGCGCTCATGCCGGGAAGTCTCTCATTTCTCGCGCCTAACGTGAATGCTTTCCGGCGGTTCAGACCTGGAAGCTTCGCACCGGTCAACAGGAGTTGGGGATACGATAATCGGTCGGTGGCGTTGCGTGTGCCAAGAGGCGAGCCCGCCAGCAGCCGCATAGAGCACCGTGTCGCCGGTGCTGACGCCAACCCCTTGCTGGTCACGGCCTGCATCCTTGCCGGCGCGATCCACGGCATCGAAAACCGACTGAAGCCGACACCACCGGCGACTGGAAACAACAACATCGGAGACGATCCGATGTTCCCCGCCAATTTTGCCGAGGCACTATTGGCTACCGAAAACGATACCGATCTCGCTCGCTACTTTGGCAGACACTATCTTCACTTTTACGCCGATCTGAAGCGACGCGAGCTTGCGGCGTTCATGAACGAGTACTCCGAGAAGGAGTACCAATGGTTCCTTTGATGGTGAGTGCAATGTGGAAGCCACTCGACGAAGGCCCTCGTGCGCATGCGACGAGAAAAGGGCAAGCCAAATCCGATGCCGGGTTGCCCGATCTGGCCCAGCATGGCGGCCAGCGCAATCCCGGCCCAGATCGGCTGCTCGCCATGGTCGCCTCTCTGCACGCCGAACGAGACCGTGATCATGACCAGTTCCCGCGCCATGAGGGCGGCGAGATCACGTATGTCCTGTGCCGCAGGTGCTGGCCGCCCAGTCAGGATTCTTGGGCTGGCCGTCCGACTCGCCCGTCAGATAGTTTCTGAACGCCGGCCAGCCGCTCGGGTAGCGCTGAAGATAGGCTGCGTCGTGCCAGTCGTTGCTGTGCAGTTAACGTGCCAGGGCGAGCATCAATGCTGTGTCGGTTCCCGGCCGCATTTGCATCCAGCTGGCGTTCTAGACTGCATCCAGATCGCTGCGGACAGGCGACACATTGATGATTCTGGCGCCATTCCCGGCCATTTTGTTGAGCTGCAGCGCGAGAGGCGCGAACACAGCAAGACGGCCTTCTGGCGGGCGGGCAATTGGCTTTGTCGAGACTTGCCTGCTCTGAACAACGGTTGGAGCAGTGCACCGCCGATGGAAGCGGTGAACTGCTCCAGCTCCTTTGCCCCTGGTGCAATTCCTGGGAGGTAAGCGTTTCGTGCTTTGCTGGAATTGCTCCGAGGGTCAAAATCCCGTCATCAATTGCCAGCCCAGGGGGCGCGGTCAGCCGGGCCGCTGTCGGGCTGCTGCTGCGCGTTCTGCTTGGCAATCTCATAGCGCGGCAGGGATGCCGCGTGGCTGATGGAAGAAGTGGTCTGGCTGTCGACGCCGGTAGCGAAGCCGCGGGTCGGATCACGATCCGGATTCTGGTTCGCGGCGAAAGAGATGCTGGTCGTTGCGACGAGGAGCATCAGGGCGGTTACAAGCTTATTCATGGTATTTCCTTTCCTTGATCGAGCAGATCCACCGATCAGTGCCTCAAACGGAATATTTGATCCGTTTTGATCAACTTTTCATGGCTTCCAGTCACATCACCGTGATTGACTTCCTGCTTACCTCTGAAATTTAAACTCGACCTGTCGCAGGTGTTTGCCCGGAATCGCTGAAATTGTATGAAAATGTACCAGAGGGCATCACCGCCTTCATCGCGTCAGCATAGCTGAGGACAACCGCGCTGACGGCGGAGGTGCGGTGGCCGGGGCATTGAACGCAAATGCCCTGATGCGGTCCAGCGGACGCACCAGGGCACAGGCTTGTGTCGAGAAGAGATTGCCAGGTCAGCGCTCGGCCACGACAGGCCCCGGCTGCTCGTCGATATGGCCGATTCTCGCCACAGGCTTGAACAGCTTGCGGGTGGTGACGAAGAGCAACGGGATGAAGAACACACCAAGCACGGTCGCCGAAATCATCCCGCCCATGACGCCGATGCCGATCGAATTCTGGCTGCCTGATCCGGGACCGTGTGCGATCGCCAGCGGCAGCACACCGAGAATGAAGGCGAGCGACGTCATCAGGATCGGCCGCAGCCGCTGACGGGCGGCTTCGAGTGTGGCGGCCACCAGTTCCTTGCCGGCCTTCTGCTGGTCGATGGCGAATTCGACGATCAGGATGGCGTTCTTGGCGGCGAGCCCGATCGTCGTCAGCAGGCCGACCTTGAAATAGACGTCGTTGGACTGGCCGAAAAGCATTGCGGCGGCCAGCGCGCCGAACACGCCGATCGGCACCGCCAGCATGACCGCGAAGGGGATCGACCAGCTTTCATAGAGCGCGGCGAGCGCCAGGAAGACGACCAGTATGGATATCGCATAGAGCTGCATGGCCTGGCTGCCGGAAAGCTTCTCCTGCGCCGACAGGCTCGTCCATTCGTGGCTGAAACCTTGCGGCAGCCGCGCCATCAGCGCGTCGACCTCGTTCATGGCGTCGCCGGAGCTGGCGCCAGCCGCCGCCGATCCTTGGATCGCGACGGCCGAGGCGCCATTGTACCGCTCAAGGCGTGGCGAGCCGTAGGTCCATTTGCCGGTGGCAAAGGCGGAGAACGGCACCATGGCGCCGTCGGAATTGCGCACATACCAGCGATCGAAATCGTCGGGCTGCATGCGGAAATTGCGGTCCGCCTGGACATAGACGCGCTTGACGCGGCCGCGGTCGACAAAGTCGTTCACATAGGTGCCGCCCCATGCGGTCGACATGGTGTCGTTGATATCGGCCAGGCTGAGGTTCAGCGCGCTCGCCTTCTCCTGATCGATGGTGATGGCGTATTGCGGCGTATCGTCCAGGCCATTCGGCCTTGTACCGCTGAGCACCGGGCTTTGCGCCGCCATGCCCAGCATCTGGTTGCGCGCCGCCATCAGCGCATCATGTCCAGCCCCGCCAGTGTCCTTGATGAAGAGGTCGAAACCGGCGGAGCTGCCGAAGCCGGGAACCGCGGGCGGCGCCAGCGCGATCACACGCCCATCCTTTATCCCGGAGAAGGCGGCCATCGCCCTTCCGGCAATCGCCCGCGCGCTCGATTGCGGCGTGGTGCGCAAGTCAAAATCCTTCAGGTCGACAAAGGCGATGGCGACGTTCTGGCCCTGGCCGCTGAAGTTGAAGCCGACGCTGCCGAAGACGCCATCGACGTAGTCTTTTTCCTTTGTGTTGAAGTAGGTCATGACCTGATCGAGCACCCGTCTCGTGCGGTCGGCGGTAGCACCTGGAGGCAGTTGGATCGTCGTGATCAGCCGCCCTTGGTCCTCCTCCGGAATGAAAGAGCTCGGCAGGCGGTTGAACAGATAGCCGACGGCCACCGCGATCAGCACGAACATGGCGAGAAAGACGAACGAGCGCCGGATCATGCCGTGAATGCCGCGCTGGTAGAGCTGCGTGCCGCGCTCGAAACCCCGGTTGAAGATCCCGAAGACACCACGCTGGCGCGATCCGCGCGTCGGCTTTTTCAGGATGGTGGCGCAGAGCGCCGGCGTCAGGATCAGAGCAACGATCACCGACAGGATCATCGCCGACACGATGGTCACCGCGAACTGGCGATAGATGACGCCGACCGAGCCCGAGAAGAACGCCATCGGCACGAACACCGCCGACAGCACGGTAGCAATGCCGATGAGCGCGCCGGTGATTTCCTGCATCGACTTGATCGTCGCCTGACGTGGTGAGAGGTTTTCCTCCTCCATGACGCGCTCGACATTTTCGACCACCACGATTGCGTCATCGACCAGAAGCCCGATGGCCAGCACCATGCCGAACATGGTCAGCGTGTTGATCGAATAGCCGCAGACGGCAAGCACGCCGAACGTGCCGAGCAGCACGACTGGAACCGCGAGCGTTGGAATGAGCGTGGCGCGGATGTTCTGCAGGAAGACGAACATGACGACAAAGACCAGCACGATCGCCTCGAACAGCGTCATGACGACCTGCTCGATGGAGAGTCTGACGAAGGGCGTCGTATCGTAGGGATAGGTGACCTGCACGTTGGGCGGCAGCGTGGAGCGCAAGCTGTCGATCGTCGACTGGACGGCGGCGGCCGTGTCCATGGCGTTGGCGTCGCCCGCCAGGCTGATGCCGAGGCCCGCCGCCGGCATGCCGTTGAACACGCCTGAGGTCGTGTAGCTTTCGGCGCCAAGTTCGACCCTGGCGACGTCGGACAGCTTCACCAGGCTGCCGTCGGGCTGGCTTTTCAGAATGATCGCTTCAAACTGCCGCGGTGACTGAAGGCGGCTGCCGGCGGTGATGGTGGCATTGAGCTGCTGGCCGTCGCGTTGCGGCAAGGCGCCGAGTTGGCCAACGGAAACCTGGGTGTTCTGGGCCTGGATGGCGGTGGCGACATCCGACACCATCAGCTGGTATTTTGCCAGTTCGTCGGGATTGACCCAGATGCGCATGGCGTAGCGTGCGCCGAACAGCTGGGTGTCGCCAACACCGGGGACGCGCTTCAGCGTGTCGTTGAGATTGGTGTCGATGTAGTCCGCCAGGTCGCTCGGCGTCAGCTTGCTGTCGGTGGAAACGAAGCCGACGACCATGAAGAAATTCGATGTCGACTTGGCCACGGTAATGCCGGTGTTTTGCACCACTTGCGGCAATTGTGCCGTCACCAGTTGCAGCTTGTTCTGCACCTGCATCTGCGCGACATCGGGATCGGCCTTGTTCGTGAAGGTCAGAGAGATCGACGTCTGCCCGGTCGCGGTCGAGGTCGAGGCGATATAGTCGAGATTGTCGATGCCGGTCATGCCTTGCTCGATGACCTTCGTCACCGAGTTCTCCACCGTCTGGGCGTCGGCGCCCGGATAGGTCGCCGTGATGCGCACCGTGGTCGGCGCGATCTGCGGATATTGCGCCACCGACAGCGTCGTGATCGACAGCGCGCCCGCCAGCATGATGGTGATCGCGACAACCCATGCGAAGACAGGGCGGTCGATGAAAAAACGCGACATGGGTGCAGCTCAATTCAGGGAGGAGGTCGTCAGGCCGGCTGGCGAGAGCACTGCCTGGCCGGAAGGCGACGGCCTGGAGCCGGCGTCCGCCCTCAGCTCTCCGGTCGCGTCGTCGACAACGACCGCGCTGACGGCCACGTCCTGACCGTCCTGGGTGCGCTGGCCGCCTTCGACGACGATGCGATCGCCATCCGCTATGCCCTGGCTGACCAACCAGCTGTTGCCGACGATACGATCGATAGCCAGCGTGCGGCTCTCGATCTTGTTGGCGGCGTTGACGAATTTGGCGACCGGCTCGCCCCTGGCATTGCGCGAGACGGCGCGCTGCGGCACCAGGAAGCCATCGATCGCCGTGCCCTCCTGGACGCTGGCGCGAACATACATGCCGGGCAAAAGGATGCGGTCGGGGTTTGGAAAGACGGCCCTCAACGTCACCGTGCCGACGGTCTCGGCGACGGCCGTGTTGGAGAACTGCAATTCGCCCGGCTGGCTGTAGACCGAGCCATCCTCGAGCTCGAGCTGAACGGGGATGTCATTGCCGCTTGCCTTGATGCGGCCTTGCGCGATCGCTTTCCTCAGCCGCAAAAGGTTCATGCTCGACTGGGTGAGATCGACCTTGATCCGGTCGAGTTCCCGGATCGTCGTCAGCGCGGTCGTCTGATCGGCGGTGACCAGGGCGCCGACCGTGACGGCCGAGGCGTCGATGCGTCCGCTGATCGGCGCGCGGATGGTCGCGTAATCGAGATTGATGCGCGCTGTCTCCATTGCCGCTTTCGCCGACGCGACATCGGCGCGCGCCTGCAGCGCGGCGACCTCGGCGTCGCCGAGTGCCTCGGCGCTGACGATCTTCTGTGTTTGCAGCGATTTGGCGCGCTCCAGCTTCGCCTCGGCATTGGGCACCGCGCCCTGCGCATGCTCGAGTGCCGCAGCCGCGGTGTCGTAGGCTGCCTGCAAGGGCGCAGGGTCGATCTCGTAGAGAACGTCGCCCGCCTTGATTTCACTGCCCTCGACGAAATTGCGCTTTTGGATGATGCCGCTGACCCGTGGGCGCACTTCGGCAACCAGATAGGCACTGGTCCGGCCGGGCAGTTCGGCGGTGATCGGCGCCGGTTGGGGGCGCAGCGTCTGCGCGCTGACCTCGAGCTTCGCCGCCGGCGGCGGCGTGCGTTGTGCCGCTGCCTGCTGCTCGCATCCCGACAGCAGGAATGTCGCCGAAATGCCGGCAATGACGTGGAGGGGAAGGCTTTTCACGGTCGACCTGGTCCTCAGACATGATGGGGAGGCCGGAAGCTAGTTTTGCCTTGTCGCACAGCTGTGCCGCAGACCGGTGAAATTGTATCAGTCCGCTCAGGCGAACCCTTAGATATCAGCAGCTTAGATCCGGCTCTGCGACAGCTTGATACATTTTTGTGCGTGCTGTCGATGCGAAATCCAGTATAGTTTGGCCCAGTCTCAATCAACCAAGTACAAGCTTGTGAACGCCCAACCGCACATCATCGTCGTCGATGATCATCGTGATATCAGAGATCTCGTCGGCAAATATCTGTCGCAGCACGGCTACCGGGTCAGCGTTGCCGACGGCGGGCCATCGCTGCGCACGATGATGCAGGCGGCGGCGCCGGACCTCATCATCCTGGATATCATGATGCCGGGCGAAGACGGGCTGGCCGTGTGCCGGCAGATCAGGGCAACCAACCAACTGCCGATCATTTTCCTGACGGCGATGGCCGAGGATACCGATCGCATCATCGGCCTCGAACTCGGCGCCGACGATTATCTGATAAAGCCGTTCAATCCCAGGGAGTTGCTTGCCCGGGTACGGGCGGTCTTGCGACGCGCGACGAGTTTGCCGCATCAAAGCGAGATGCTGCGCAGCGAGGTCATCCGTTTCGATCGCTGGCAACTCAATCTTGGCAGGCGCGAACTGCAGCGCAACGACGGCGTCGGCATACCGCTGAGCACGGCGGAATTCCGGCTGCTCAAGGTGTTCCTCGAACGCCCGAGGCTGGTGCTGACGCGTGACCAGCTGCTGGATCTCACGGTCGGCAGATCCTCTCACCCGTTCGACCGCAGCATCGACAACCAGGTGAGCCGGTTGCGCAAGAAGATCGAAACCGATCCCAAGAACCCTGGCATCATCCAGACCCATTGGGGCGGCGGCTACAGCCTCGTGGCCGAGGTCGAAGCGCTATGAACTGGTGGAAGAGAAGCCTTGCCTGGCAGTTCATCGGCTTCATGCTGCTTGCCTTGGTCATCGGGCAATGCATGTCCTTTACCTATGCCTGGAACGAGCGACGGAGCACGCTGCGCGAGGCCGCGCAAAGCGAATTGATCAGCCGCACCGCCACGCTTGCCGAGGTGCTCGATTCAATGCCCTCCGATTTGAAGCGCAATGTTCTACTGGCAAGTGCCACGAGCTACATCAGATACTGGATTTCGGACACAGATCCGCGCGCCGGCAACACCAGCGACTGGTATCAGCGGGCGATCGGCTATCTCAGTCAGCCGCTGTCGGAAATCCTCGACCAGGATACGACATCTCAGGGGCCGGCTGTGCCGCCCGATCCAAAGGATTCGCCGGTGACGGCATGGAGCAATCTGAACTCGCCCTTGTGGACGGTTTCCAGACCGGCGAGCTCTCTCAATTTCAGCGGCGCGGACGGCATGGGCCTGGTCACGCCGCTGAAGGGCAATCTGTGGCTTAATGCAGCCCTCTATAAACCGCTGACTTCCGATCTCTGGCGCGCGCAGTCGCTGCTTTCGATTGGCATTACCGGCCTGGTACTGTGCGCGATCGGCGTTTTTTTCGCCAACCGGATTGCCCGTCCGCTGCGCGAGCTTACAAGCTCGGCCGAGGCCATCGGTCGTGGCGAGGCGATCGCCAACATTCCCGAAGCCGGGCCGGACGACATCCGCCGGTTGTGCGAAGCGTTCAACCGCATGCAGTCGCGGCTGCGGCGTTTCGTCGATGACCGGACCAAGATGCTGGCGGCAATCGGACATGATCTGAGGACGCCGCTGACTACGTTGCGGCTGCGCGCCGAATTCATCGCCGATGAGGAATTGCAGCAGAAGATCCTGGCCACGATCGCCGAAATGCAGAACATGACGGAAGCAACGCTTTCCTTCGCCAAGGACGAAGCAGCGGTCGAGGAAACCCGAACCGTGGACCTCAATGCATTGGTCGAGAGCCTCTGCGAAGACCTGTCCGAGATCGGTCACGACGTGGACTTTGTCGAAGGCGATCCCCTCGCCTATCGCTGCAGACCGGACGGTATAAAACGCGCGGTCCGCAACCTGATCGAGAACGCATTGCGCTATGGTGGCCATGCTTCGGTGCGGCTGGTGTCCAGCCCCTCCACGGTAGACATATTGGTCGACGACGAGGGACCCGGCATTCCTCCGGCGGAAATCGAGCAGGTCTTTACGCCCTTCTACCGGCTGGAGCAGTCACGCAGCCGCGAGACCGGCGGCGTGGGTCTCGGGCTCTCGATTGCTCGGGCGATCATTCGCCATCACGGCGGCGACATCGTGCTTTCGCCGAACAACCCCGGCCTTCGCGCCGCCGTGACGCTGCCGCGTCTGTAGGCGCTGGCTCCGCGAGCACGACACTTCGATACACAACGGTCGAAGCTTGGCAAACTTCTGCGACAGACAGCTTGCATCCTTGCCGCGTCCCAATCGGCATGAGGAACGGTCAAATGCGCGAGCCAGCCGACCAGCCCGCTGCTAAACCCCAACCCATCGCGAAACCAATGAGAACCGCAGACTGGAATTTTACCGTATGCGCACTTCTCATCGTAACCCTTGGCATGATTGCGGCGACCTTCGTCAACCAGGCCTCGTTCGGCCAGGCCGCCATGCAACCTACATCTGGGCAAATGGCTTCGATAGATCTGTTCAATCGTATCGCAACCGTCATCCAGCATCCACGCTGCATGAATTGCCACACCTCGACGGATTTTCCCGGGCAAGGAGACGACAGCCACGGCCTTCACGACACCGGTACCGCGGCGGTGCAATGCGCGACCTGTCATCAAGGCGCCACTCGGACCAGCGACGCTGCCATATCTTGCCCATGGTGACCAAGATGTGGCTTTGGACGTTAAGTTGTGATGCTGGCTCGGAGTCCCGATGATGCCGGTTCTTCGACCTTCGCCGCGCCGGTCATGATGGCGACGACGTCGGCCATGGTGTGGGTTTTCGGGCTCACCACGGCCGCGCGTCGCCCGAGGCGCATGATGTGGATGCGGTCGGCGATTTCGAAGACGTTCGGCATGTTGTGGCTGATCAGGACGACAGGCAGTCCGCGCTGGCGGATTGCCCGGATCAGGTCGAGAACCTGGCCCGTTTCCCGCACACCGAGTGCTGCCGTCGGCTCGTCCATGATCGCAAGCTTCTTGGCAAACAGGGCTGCCCTGGCGACCGCGACGCCCTGACGCTGTCCGCCCGACAGCGATTCGACCGCGCTGCCTATCGACGGCAGGTGGAATTTCAGGTCAGCCATGCTGCGCTCCGCCTCCGCCCGCATGCCCTTTTTGTCGAGCATGCGCAGCACATTGCCGAGGAAGCCGGGGCGGCGGCGTTCCCGGCCAAGGAACAGATTGCTTGAAATATCGAGCGCGGCCGCAACCGCGAGATCCTGATAGACGGTCTCGATACCCAGCTTGCGTGCATCCAGCGGCCCTTTGAAATGGACCGGCTGGCCATCGAGCAGGATTTCGCCGCTGTCGGGGATGAGCGCGCCGGTCAGTGCCTTGATCAGCGAACTCTTTCCAGCGCCATTGTCTCCAACCACCGCCAGGATTTCGCCGGAGCGCAGTTCGAAATCGACACCATCGAGGGCGGTCACGTGGCCATAGCGTTTGACCAGGTTGCGCGCCTCGAGGATGACGCCAGCCGGGGCAGTTACCACCGGCGCTCCGGATGCAGCAGCAGCCATCACCGCTTCCCCCTGGTCAACTGATCGAGCGCGACCGCCACGATCACGAGAATGCCGGTGATCAGATCCTGCCAGAGCGGATCGATGCCGGCGAGCGTCAGCCCGTTGCGCAGCACGCCGACGATCAGCGCACCAATCAGGGTTCCGAGCAACCCGCCCCTACCCCCAAAGAGGCTGGTGCCGCCGATGACGACGGCGGTGATGGAATCGAGATTGGCGGTCTGCAAGGCATTGGGATCGGCATTGGGGATGCGGCCGAGCGCCAGCCAGGCCGCGATGCCATAGATGAAGGCCGCAAGCACATAGACCGAGAGCAGAAGCCGGCCGACCGGTATGCCGACAAGACGGGCGGCCTCCGGATTGTTGCCGACCGCGTAGACGTGCCGTCCCCACTGGGTCTGGTTGAGCAGGAACCAGATCAGCCCGTAGAGGAGGAGCATGATGATGACGCCGTAGGTCAGGATGAACCCGTTCAGGCGGATGGTGTTTCCCGTCCAGCCGAGAAATGCGTCGGTGACCGAAAATGCGCCGCCGGCCGAAATCAGCCTGAGCGCAGCAGTGATGATGCCCAATATGCCGAGGGTCACGATGAAAGGCGGCAGGCGCAGGCCGGCGATCAGGCCACCGGCCGCCACGCCCGCCGCCGTGCAGGCAAGAACGGCGAGCGCCATGGCCAAGACAGGGTCATAGCCGCTGTTCGCCAGCTTGCCCGCAAGGATGGTGCCCAGCACGCATATCGCGCCGACCGCAAGGTCGATGCCGGCTGTCAGGATGATCAAGGTCTGGCCGATGGCCAGGGTGCCGATGATCACCGTCTGCTGCAGAATGATCGACAGGTTTTGCGTGGCGAGAAAACGTGGATTGGTCAGCGAGAAGATCACGCCGAAAGCAAGCAGCACTAGCAGTGGACCCACCGACGGCGTACCGATGACCTTCTTGGCAATGCTCCTGCCGGAAGAGAGTGCCGATGGCGAATTCATAAGTGCCCCTCTGGAACGATCGCCGCATTCCCGGCCTCAGGATCGGGCCGGAAACGAACGGGACCATGCCAATACAGATAGCGCCTTGTCGACGGTCTGTCCGACATGGCCCCGCCGGGAGGATTCAAAAGCAATTCCAGGAAAAGTGTGAAACGGTTTTCCGTCCGGAATTGCGTCAAAACGAAGGGTTGTCAGTCACCCCAGCAGTTCTTGAGGCCCCATTCGGTATCCTTGGAGTCGATCCCTGCGATCGGCTTGTCTGTAATCAGGAACGAACCTGTGTTGACGAAGCCACTCGGCTTCTTGCCGCTGGCCGCATATTCCACGACAGCGTCGACGCCATTGGCCGCCATCTTGTAGGGGAACTGCATGACGGTGGCAGCGATCTGGCCGGCCTTGACGTTGCGAACGCCGGCACAGCCGCCGTCGATCGAGGTCAGCATGACGTCGGCTTCCTTGCCAAAGGATTTTAGCGCCGCATAGGCGCCGGCGGCGGCGGGCTCGTTGATGGTGTAGACCGCGTTGATGTCGCCGTTCTTGGAGAGCAGGTTTTCCATGCCGACCTGGCCCTTGTCCTGCGCGCCATTGGTGATGGCCGAGCCGGCAATGGCCGGATCGCCTTCAGCCAGCCCGAAGCCTTTCAGGTAGCCATTGTGGCGGAATGTATCGACGGTGCCGCCCGGCGTTCCGTCGAGCATGGCCAGCACCGGCTTCTTGTCGCCGAGCGCCTTGCGGGCATAGGCGCCCTGCTGCACGCCGGCCTGGAAATTGTCGGTGGCGAAGGTGGCGTCGACCGCATCGGCGGGATCGGTCGCCGTATCGAGTGCGATCACCAGCACCCCTGCCTCGCGTGCTTTCTTGATGACACCCAGCATGCCGGTCGAGTTGTTCGGCGTCACGAGGATACCTTTGGCGCCGGCGCTGATCAGATCCTCGATCGCGGTGACCTGGCCTTCATTGTCGCCGTCGAACTTGCCGGCGCGGGCGATCAGCTTGACGCCCTTGGCCTTGGCCTCTTCTTCGGCAGCCTGACGCATTTTCACGAAGAACGGATTGACCTCCGTCTTGGTGACGAGACCGACAATGACCTCATCAGCCGAGGCATGGCCGGTGACCGCAAAGGCGGTTCCGAAGATCACAAGGCCCGCGGCCGTCGATCTCGCGACGGTTCCGGACCTGACGTCGGTTGAGATACGCAAACTGGACATGAAACTCCTCCCTGGTTGTTGAACCTTTCTCCTCAAAGGCTCAGCGAGTTACGCATATCTTTTGCATATGGTCAAACATTATATCCGCAATTATGTATTTTTTTATACATAATTACTTGCGACTGCAGGCACCGCCGCCGTGCGGCCTACCAAAGCGTGTAGCCGCCATCAGCGACCAGTATGGATCCGGTGATGAAGGACGACGCATCGCTTGCGAGCATTAGTGCAATGGGAGCGATTTCGTCCGGGGTGGCGTATCGCTGCATCGGCACCTCGTCACGCCAATAGTGCCGGTAGTCCTCGTATTCGGTGTTGGCGATTTCGGTCTTGACGTAGCCTGGAGCGATGGCGTTGACGCGGATCCCCTTGCTCGCCCATTCGGCGGCCAGCGATTTGGTCAAATGGTGCACCGCCGCCTTCGAGATTCCGTAAGGCGAGTGCCATTGTGGCCTGTTGACGATCAGGCCCGAGATCGAGCCGATGTTGATGATCGAGCCGGTGCCGCGCGCCGCCATCTGCTGGCCGACGATCTGGCTGACCTTCCAGACCGCATCGAGGTTGATTGCGAACACACGCTGCCATTCCTCGTCCGTCATGGTCAACGCGTCGGCGTGGAAGCCAATGCCGGCATTGTTGACCAGGACGTCGATGGGGCCGAGCTCGCGCGTGACGGTTTCGACCATGTTCGCAATATCGGCACGCTCGCTGACGTCAGCACGCACGGCAGTCGCCTTCACACCAAGCTTCCGAAGTTCGGCGACAGTCTCGTCGTTTCTTGTCTCGTCGCGCGCCACGATGGCGACCGCGGCACCCGCTTCGGCAAACCCGACGGCTATTGCCTTGCCGATGCTGCGATTTCCGCCTGTGACGACGGCGATTTTGCCATGCAGCGAGAACTTGTCGAATATTGACATCGGTATGTTGTCCCAGTGGTGATGGTGAACGGCAGTCTATGCCGCCCGAGGCGGGGCGATAAGCGCGGACTGCACAGCTTCCGGTTCAAGCGCGCCGGTCATCACCGCGACGACATCGCTTCTCGATGTCGATTTCGGGCTTACGACGGCGGCGCGGTGGCCGAGCCGGTGGATGTGGATGCGATCGGCAATGGCAAACACATCCGGCATGCTGTGGCTGATGAGAATGACCGAGAGGCCTTGGTCTTTAACCCGCCTGATCAGGTCGAGGACTTGCCCGGTCTCCCGCACGCCGAGAGCAGCGGTCGGCTCGTCCAGCACCACAACCTTGCGTCCCCAGGCGGCGGCGCGCGCGACCGCAACCGCCTGGCGCTGCCCGCCGGACAGCGTCTCGACCTTCTGGTTGATCGACTGGATGCGAATGCCGAGATTGCGCATGTGCTCGGCGGCCTGGTTGCGCATCAGCTTCTTGTCGAGCTGACGGAACACCGTCCCGGCTATTCCTGATTTTCGCACCTCGCGCCCAAGATAGAGGTTTTGCGCGATGTTGAGCTGGGTCGCGACTGCCAGTTCCTGGTAGACCGTCTCGATCCCGGCCAGACGAGCGTTCAGCGGCGACTTGAAATGCACCTTCCGGCCGTCGAGATAGACATCGCCCTCATCGGGAATGACGGCGCCGGTCAAGGCCTTGATGAGCGTCGACTTGCCGGCACCATTGTCTCCGACCACGGCGAGTATTTCGCCCTGGGCGAGCTCGAAATCCGCGTCGTCCAGCGCAACAACATGGCCGTAGTGTTTTTTCAGGCCGACGGCTTGCATGACAGGAATTCGCGCGCTTTGATCCTGGGTCATGCCCGCCTCCCCCGCCCGAGAAACTGGTCGACACCAACCGCGAGCATGACCAGGAAGCCCGTCGCGATCTGTTGGTAGAGCGAGTCGATACCCGCCTGGGTGAGGCCGTTCTTCAGGACAACGACGATCAGGGCGCCAACGAAGGTTCCCGCCACACCGCCGCGCCCGCCGAACAGGCTCGTGCCGCCGATCACCACGGCGGTGATGCTGTCCAGATTCGCGATCTGGTAGCCGCTTGGATCGGCGATCGGCGTACGGCCGAGCGCTTGCCAGGCACCGAACGCGTAGAAGACGCCGGCAAGTCCGTAGACGCCGAAGATCATGGCGTTAACGTTGATGCCGTTCAGCCGCGCCGCGATCGGCGAATTGCCGATTGCGTAGACCCGGACGCCCCAGGCGCTTTGCGTCAGCGCGTAGCCGAGAACGATCGTCAGCACGATCCAGAGCATGCTGCCATAGGTTATCGTGATGGTGCCGATGCTCGGCCCGGTTCCGAGCACGGTGATCAGATCGGAATTGATCGGGAAGCTGCGCGATTGCGAATAGAGGCGCGCCGCGGCGGTCAATATCGTGAACATGCCGAGCGTCGCGATGAAGGGCGGCAGCCGGAAGCGCGTGACGGCGAGGCCGTTGAGCGAGGCCGCGGCCACGCACACCACCAGGCCAAGCAACAGAGCGGTGACCGGATCGCCATGCGCGGCGTAGCTTCCGATCACGACCGTGGCCAGCACCATGATGGCGCCGTTTGCCAGGTCGATGCCCGAGACGAGAATGACAAGCGTCTGGCCAAGAGCCAGCGTGCCCACGACCACGGATTGCTGCAATATCAGCGAGAGATTTCCGGCATTGAGGAAGGTCGACGTCGTCAGCGAGAAGACGAGCACGATGACCACAAGTGCAAACAGCGGACCCGTTATCGGATAGCTGAACAGTTCACGCAGCGTGCTGCCGCTCCAGACCGAAGCGACGGCGGGCACGGGGCCCGCCGCTGCGGCACCGGCGTCGCTGCCGGCTGCAGTCGATGCCAGTTCAGGTTCCGGCATTGTCATTCTCCCCAGCAGTTTTGCAGGCCCCATTTCGAGTCCTTCGACTCAACGCCATCCGCGGGGTGATCGGTGATCAGGATTGTGCCCGAATTGTTGACACCACTCGGCTTCTCGCCACCGCCGATCGCCTTGGCCAGTGCATCGACGGCCATTTCGCCCATCTTCGTCGGGAACTGCATCACCGTCGCGCCGATCGTGCCGTCGGCTACACTGCGCACGCCCGAGCAGCTGCCGTCGATCGAGGTGATCAGCACATTGGCTTTCGCCTGCCTGATCGCCAGGAAGGCGCCCTGCGCCGCAGGCTCGTTGATGGTGTAGATGACGTTGATATCGGCATGGGCAGACAACAGGCTCTCCATCGCAGTCTGGCCTGTCTCAACATTGCCCATCGTCAGCGCGGTTCCGGCGATTTCCGGCGACTGGTCATCGATGCCAAAACCCTTCAGGAAGCCGTCGTGACGGGCCTTGGCGGTTTTATCGGACAGGTCGTAGTCCAGCATGGCAATGCGGGCCGCGGTCGAGCCGAGCCGCGCTTTCGCCCATTTGCCGATCAGAACGCCGGCCTCCAGATTGTCGGTTTCGTAGGAGGCGTCAGCCGATGTCGCCGGATCCATCGAGGTGTTCGTGGTCACGACGAAGATACCGGCATCGCGCGCCTTCTTGACGACGGGGATCAGCGCATAGGCATTGGCCGGGTCGACGACGATGCCCTTGACCTGGCGGTTGATCATGTTCTCGATGGCCGCGATCTGGGTCGCGGAATCGCCGGCGACAGTCGCTTCGGCCGTCATCGTCTCGAAGCCGTGCTTCTTGGCGGCATCCACCGCGGCTTGCTGCAATTTTCCAAAGAACGGATTTGACAGCTGCAGTTCGACGATGCCGATGCGGACCGGATCGGCGGCATGGGTCACGGATGCGCCGTATAGTGACACGCCCACCAAACTGGCTGCCATCAGTGCGGATCTCGCAAAGAGCTGCCGGCTGCATTTCGCGTTGCGCAGAATATTCATCTGTTTCCTCCCTGGTTGATGGGTCGTTGCCGTCAATGCCGCGATTGGCACGCCAGCCTGAGTGGCCTTGGCGTTGTGTTCGGCACTGCAATTTCTTTCCTGAGGTGCAAACACGACCCCTTGAGTCCGCGCCTCCCTGCACCTGCGGATTTTCTCTACCAAACGGCAAAAGTTATGTCTATAAAAAAACATAAGTGACGTTTCTTTTGTCGGATAATTTCTAAATTTGCACTCATCGGCCTTGAGCAACCCCAAAATCGCGATCCTTTTGGGTTTCGATGCTTCTGCTTCGACACCAGCGCACGTGGCATCCGAGGACGACCCAGACGCTATTCCGGCCTTCCTATTTGAAGGATAGCTGGCGAACGGCGGCATGGATCCGACAACCGTGCGGCCCGTATCACCAGATCGTATAGCCGGCGTCGACCAGGATGATCGCGCCGGTCATGGCACTTGCCGCGTCGGAGGCGAGGAAGAGATTGACGGACGCCACTTCCTCAGGCTCGACCATCCGCTTCATCGGCGTGCCCTCCATCCAGGGGCTGAAATATGCCGGGTCCCTGGCCGTCACATTCGACATGACCGTGTTGACATAGGTTGGCGCCACGCCATTGACGCGCACCCCGCGATCCGCCCACTCACCCGCGAGCGACCGCGTCAGGTGGTGAAGCCCGGCTTTCGAGGCGTTGTAGTGGACCTGGGATTGCGGCTTGTTCGAAATGAAACCCGACATAGATCCGACGGTCACGATCGAGCCGCGGCGGCGTTCGAGCATGTGCCGGCCAAACGCGCGGCAGCTCCAGAACGCGCCGCTCAGATTGACGTCGATGACCTTCGACCATGCCTGATCATCCAGATCTTCCGCCCGCGTATCCGCCCAGGCGATGCCGGCATTGGCGATGAGGATGTCGACCGACCCCACGTCCCGGTTCATCCGCGCCGCGATCTCTGTGCAGGCGGCGGAGTCGGTGATGTCGAGCAGAGTGCTCGAGACAGGATAACCCTTGCCGCGCAAGGCGCCGGCAGCCGCATCGAGCGATGCTTCGTTGAGGTCGGAAAGGATGACCCGGGCGCCGGCTTCAGCCAGGGCCTCCGCCGTGCAGAAACCGATGCCGCTGGCGGCACCCGTTATGAACGCGATGCGCCCGTCAAGGCGTTGTTTTGCTGCGTACATAGTCAAATCCTAATAGTCGGGGCAGGCTCCAACACGCGTACGCGCAGGACCTGGAACTTGCTTGTTATGGCGCCGCACAAGGCTGTCCGTCTGCAACTCGTTCAGGCCACCGATTTTGTCTCTTCCGTCGACTGGCTTGCGAGTGGCGATGTTTCCACCCTTGCCAGATCGTGCATGACATTGCGCACCGTCCGGCTGTCACTCAGTTGCCGATAGTTCCTGTAGAGAGATTGGTAGGCGGCGGTGCTTTCGCGGCGAGGATTACAGGCCGTGAAGGTGCGCGCACCGAACCGGGCGGTGCCTTCCGCGAAACCGCTCACCAGTTCCGCCGCGACCGCGCCATGAACCGCCGCGCCGACGGCCGTCGCGTGGGCAATGCTTGGAACCTCCACCACACGGCCCAGCACATCGGCCATGATCTGCACCAGCAACGGGTTGTTCTGCGCCAGTCCGCTCGTCAGGATGACGCGGTCGATGGTAAAATCGCCGACTTCGAAGAGGTCGACCACAGTGCGCGCGCCAAAACACAGAGCCTCGATCAGTGCGCGATAGATGTCGACGCCGGTGGTCTCAGTGGTGAGGCCGAGAAGCAGGCCGCTGAGGTTTGAATCGGCAAGCGGCACGCGGTTGCCGTTCCACCAGTCGAGCGCCACCAGATGATTGGCGCCGGGTTCAAGTCCGGCTGCCTCACGGTTGTAGATACGGAAACTTTCCGCCTCATCCGCGCCGCGCGGAAAGGCCCTCACGAACCAGGCGAGCATGTCGCCAAACCCGGCTTGGCCTGCCTCATAGCACCAGAGATCGCGAACCGATCCATCCTTGGCCACGCCTTCGATGCCGGGCGGCAAGGGACGGAACTGTTCGCTCAAGAACAGATAGACCGCCGATGTTCCAAGCGCGCCGACGAGGCAGCCGGATGACACCGCTCCTACAGCAGGCAGCACGACATGGGAATCGATGACCGCCACCGCGACGACGGCGCGACCGCTGATGCCGGTGCGCGCCCGCCATGCCTCGGACAGGCTGCCACCCGACGTGCCGATACGATGCGGCACCGACAGCCTTTCCGACAGGCCGGGCACGACACCCTGCGGATAGCCTTCAGCCTCCGAATACTGGGCCTTGTAGGCCGCGAAACCCAGACTGCGCACCTCACTGCCGGTCAACTGCCAGACAAGCCAGTCGCCGGACTCGATGAACCGGCCGGCAGCAGCCCAGATATGGGGTGCCTCGTCCGCGATCTCGGCCGCCTTCGGCAGCAACCATTCCCCGGAAAGCTTGCCGCCGAAATTGCGCAGGAACGCCCCTCCCCGGCGGTTGATGGCGTCCGCATAGGGCTGCGCGGCGCGATGTTTCCACAGCTTGACATAGGCGTGCGGCTCGCCGGGATAAAGTTCCGAAAGGGCCGTGCCATCGCTTGTGGTCGGCATCGGGGAGCTGGCCGAGAAGCCGAGCCCGATCGACTCGATCACCCGACCTCGCCCCAACGCGCCCAGGATTTCTTCCGCCGCCTCCAGATAGTCGGCGGCGTTCTGCAACGCCCATGATCGCGGCAGAGGCGTGCCGTCAGCAAGGCTCTGCGTCATGACGTCATGGCGATAGGCCTGTGTGTGACTGGCGATCTGCTCGCCGGTCGCAGCGTCGAGCAACACGCCACGGGCGGACCCAGTGCCGTAGTCCAGTCCGATGATGTAAGTCGCGATCATCTCGCCCGCTGCCTTCCCAAATCCGGCGATGCGGCGCGATGCTTCTCGAGTGCCCTGTCGACAGCCTTCGTGACAGTCTCGACGTTCACGTGGAAATGCTCGTAGAGGATTTCGGCCGGGGCCGATTCACCGAACGTATCGATGCCCACGCACTCGCCCTCGAGGCCGACATATTTGCGCCAGTAGTCCGTGACGCCGGCTTCGACGGAGATGCGTGGAATGCCCCACGGCAGTACCTCGGCCTTGTAGCCATCATCCTGCCGGTCAAAGGCGTTGGTGGACGGCATCGACACAACGCGAACATGAACCCCACGTTTGGCAAACTGCTCCTGGGCGCCGACCGCGAACTGCACTTCGGAGCCGGTCGCGATGATGACCGCGTCCAACCGGCCCGCCTCCCGGCGCAGCACATATCCACCCCTGCGGACTGCTTGCAACTGAGCCTGGTCACGCGGCTGGAACGGAAGATTCTGACGGCTGAGCGCCAGGCTTGTCGGCGTCGCCACCTGCTCCAGCGCAACCTGCCAGGCGACCGCCGTCTCAACGGTGTCGCACGGTCGCCAGACGTCCATGTTCGGCATCAACCGAAGTGTCGCCAATTGCTCAATGGGCTGATGCGTCGGGCCGTCCTGGCCGAGCGCGATGGAATCGTGAGTGAAGACATAGATGGCGCCGAGCTTCATCAGCGCCGCCATGCGCAGCGCATTGCGCGCGTATTCCGAAAACATCAGGAACGTACCGCCGAAGGGACGAAACCCGCCATGGACCATCAGGCCGTTCATGATCGCGGCCATGCCGAACTCACGCACGCCGTAGTAAATGTAGTTGCCGCCTGAGGCTGAGGTGATCGGTGCGGCGCCCTTCCAAAGCGTGAGGTTCGAACTGGCGAGATCGGCGGAACCGCCGATCAGTTCGGGAAGGAAGCCGGCAAAGGCCTGGATGGCATTCTGACTGGCCTTGCGTGTCGCCAACGTCTCGGCCTTTTCAACGGTTTGCGCAACGAAGGTATCCGCTTTGTCGGCGAAGCCTGCGGGAAGACGATGCGCGGCGCGGCGTTCGAACTCCGCTGCTTCATCGGGATAGGCCGCGCGGTATGCTTCGAAGCGGCGCTGCCAGTCAGCCTCCGATGCCGCCCCGCTGACCGATGCGTTCCACGCAGCGCCGATCTCTCCAGGAATGTCGAACGGCGGATACGGCCAGTCGAGTGCGAGCCGAGCTCCCGCGACCTCGTCCGCGCCCAACGGCGATCCATGGCTATCATGACTTCCGGCCTTGGTCGGCGCGCCCTTGCCGATTGTCGTCTTGCAGCAGATCAGCGTCGGGCGGGTTGCCTGTGCCTTTGCCCGGGAAATCGCCTGGTCGATGGCCTCGACATCATGCCCGTCGACATCGGCGATGACCTGCCAGCCATAGGCCTCGAAGCGCTTGGGAGTATCGTCCGAAAACCAGCTCTCGACATGGCCATCGATGGATATGCCGTTGTCGTCGTAAAGCACGATCAGCCTGCCCAGGCCGAGCGTTCCGGCAAGCGAGCACGCCTCATGCGAAATGCCTTCCATCAGGCAGCCATCACCTGCCAACACAAAGGTGTGGTGGTCGACAATGTTGTGTCCAGGCCGGTTGAAGGCGGCGGCCAAGGTCTTTTCGGCGATTGCCATGCCGACCGCATTGGCCAGCCCTTGCCCGAGCGGTCCGGTGGTCACTTCGACGCCCGGCGTATAGCCATATTCGGGATGGCCGGGCGTCCTGCTGTGCAGCTGCCGAAATTGCCTGATGTCGTCGATCGAGACATCGTATGCGGTGAGATGGAGCACGCTGTAGAGCAGCATGGAGCCGTGACCGTTGCTGAGCACAACGCGATCGCGGTTGGGCCAGGCGGGATTGGATGGATTGTGGCTGATATGCCGGTGCCAGAGCGCGACCGCGATCTCGGCCATGCCCATCGGCATGCCGGGATGGCCGGACCTGGCGTTCTCGACCGCATCCATGGACAGCGCGCGGATGGCGTTCGCCAGGAGATTTGAAGGGGCGAAGTCCTTTTGCGCTGGCAACATGTGAGATTCCGTCGATCGAGTGACGGCAGAAAACGCTGAAACGGGCGCGGGCTGGTCCACGCTCAGATCCGTCGTTTTCTCCCTGATGACACGACCTTATTCAATGATATATCTATAAGTCAACGGCTTATTGGATACTTCTATACAAAACTCACTCGACATTCTTGCAGACATGCCTTTATCTCCCCCGGGTTTGTCGGTACATCTCCGGCAAACGGAAAAATCGGAATGCCCAAGACAAATGGTACGGCGGAACGCCCCGCTCTTGTAAACAGTGGTGAAATCCTCTCGCTTATCGCCACCGGCACCGCCACTTCCCGGTCAGCGCTACTCGAAGCGTCGGGACTGTCACGCGTGACCGTCACCCAGCGGCTGAATGCGCTGATCGAGACGGGCCTGGTTCGGGAGACGGCACGCACGATGCCAAGCGGCGGCAGACCGACGCGGGTGCTTGGGATCAACGAACAGGCAGGGTTCTTTCTCGTCGCCAATATTGGCGAAACCTACATCCATCTTGCCGCCATGGACCTTGAACCCGCCATCGTCTCGCAAAGCACGATTCCGTTCAACGCGTCGGACGGACCGGCGGTGTCGCTGGCGCAGATTTCCGATGGGTTCGACATCCTTGCAGCGAAAGCCAGAGCCAGTCATGGCTCGCTTTTCGGCGTCAGCCTCAGCATGCCCACGCCCGTCGATTTCAAGCGCGGCCGGGTCGTCGGCCCCTCGGTCCTGCACGGATGGGACGAATTCGACATCATTGGCTGGCTGCGCGGTCGTTTCGATGCGCCGATCTACGTCGAAAACGACGTGAACCTGATGGCGACCCATGAGCATCGCCAGAATTTCCGGCACGTGGACGACATGTTCTTTATCAAGGCGGGAACGGGTATCGGCAGCGGCATTGTAGCTGGCGGCAAGATCTTTCGTGGCGCCCAGGGCGCCGCCGGCGACATCGGCCACATCCAGTTCAGTTCCGAGAACGCGCCGCTGTGTCGCTGCGGCAAGCTCGGCTGCGTCGAAGCCCGCGCCGGCGGCTGGGCGATTGCCCGGGATTTGTCGAGCCGAGGCTTCACGGCGGAGAATGCGCGCGATGTGATTTCGCTGGTTGAAATGCAAAAGCCGGAAGCCCTGATGCTGCTGCGCAGCGCCGGCCGGGTGATCGGCGAAGTTGCCTCCGATGTCGTCAGCATACTTAATCCGAGCCTGATCGTGGTCGGAGGCACGCTGGCCAGGGGCGGCGAATTCCTGCTCTCGGGCATCCGCGAACTCGTCTATCAGCGATGCCTTCCGCTTGCCACGCGCGAGCTGCAGATCGTGCTTGCCAACCCGCAAAAGGACAGCGCACTTTTTGGCGCCGCCTATCTGGCGCTGGAGGATATCTTCAGCCTTGGAAAAGTAGAGCAGTTGATCGATCGACATACGATCGACCGAGCGCGTCCCCCCTCACAGAGCGGTGCGATTGCGGGCTGACCTGCTTGCCGCCGCTGCCCGATTTCGTTCGGACTTTCCCACTCAGGTCACACCCATGATCATGGCGACAAGGTCCTTCTGGACACCTTGACGCACTGTCATCTCACCCACGCTTCTGCCTTGCCGCATGACGACGGCGCGGTCCGCCACGCGCACGACGTGGTCCATATTGTGGCTGACGATGATGACCGACAGGCCGCGCTCTGGCAGGCGTCTCACCATCGTCAGGATCTCGTCGGATTCGCGCACACCAAGTGCCGCCGTCGGCTCATCCAGGATGACCACACGGCGGGCAAACGCCACCGCCCGCGCAACCGCCACCGCCTGGCGCTGACCGCCCGACATCAGGCCGATCTCCTGGGAGGGCGAGACGTGGCTGACGCTCAGCGCGCTCGCATGCTCGCGCCACTGTTTCTGCTCCTGTCCGGCGGAAAGGAAGCCCAACGGACCAAGCCAGCGGGGCCACGTCTGCTCGCGTCCGATCAGGAAATTGTCGGAAACGGTCAGATTGTCGAAAACGGCAAGGTCCTGGAACACCGTCTCGATGCCCGACGCACGCGCGTCGGCTGGCGAACGCAATCGCAGCGGACGACTATCAAGCTCGATGGCGCCGGAGTCCAGTGTCACGATGCCGGTGATCGCCTTGATGAGGGTCGACTTGCCGGCGCCATTGTCGCCGAGCAAGGCCACGATCTCGCCCTCATGAAGGTCGAGCGACGCGCCGGCCAGCGCGGTCACGAAGCCGTACGCCTTGCGCGCATCGCGGACCGACAGAACAAGGCGTTTGTCCGAGACCCCATTTGGAAGACTTTCAGACGAGGCGGTGTTCATTGGTTGACCTGCCTCGCCCGCAACGTGCGAATGCGGTTCTCGATATGCTTGCGCAAGACATCGAGCTCAAGCGCCACCAGGATGCCGATGCCGATCGCCACCGACGACCAAAAGGGTGAGACGTCGAGCTGCTGCAGGCCGCTGCGAATGGTGGCGATGATGAGCGCACCGAACAGCACATTGGTGATGCTGCCGCGGCCGCCGAACAGGCTCGCGCCGCCGACAACCACCGCCGTGATGGCGTCGAGTTCATAGCCGATTCCGGAAAGCGGCGAAGCCGAGCCGGTCCGGCCGTGATAGAGCATGCCAGCGATGCCTGCTGTCGTTCCACAGATGGCATAGGCGCTCATGATCAGCGTGTCGCGGGGAAGGCCTACCCATTGCGCGACATCCGGATTGCCGCCCACGGCGTAGAGCCAGCGGCCCCACTGCGTACGCCGCAACATCAACCAAAACAGCCCCGCGAGGATCAGCACCATCAAAGCACCGGCCGGAATCCCCAGCACCTTGCCGTTCGCCAGCCAATGCACGGCAGGCGAAACGCCCACCAGCGTGTTGCCGCCGCTGATCAGCAAGGCGACGCCGGCGACGATGCCGAGCATGGCAACGGTGACCACCAGGGGCTGTGGAATGCCGCCCTTGACGATGAGCAACCCGTTGATCAGCCCGACCACAAGGCCGACAAGCGGGTAGATGACCAGCGCAAACGAGGTCGGCTGATCGACACCGGTCACCGCAGCCACCGTCACGACGCTGAGCGCGATGACGCTGCCGACCGAGACATCGACGCCGCGAACCAGAATGACGAGGAATTGCCCTAGGCCTAGCGCGCAGACGATCGCGCTCTGGGCGAGGAGATTCTGAAGATTGCGCACCGATATGAAATGCGGGGCAAGCAGGCCGAAGGCGACGACCAGGGTCACGAGAATGATGATCGGTCCAGCCTGCAGAAGCCACAGCAGGACGGAGAGGGAGTCGCGGCGGCCCGTCACCGTGTCGGACGACTTCCCAGCAATGCCGGCCTGCGTTTCCATCGAAGGCGTTATTTCACGACTTCATCGACGTTGCCGGCCACCACGTCGGAGACCATCTTCAGCATGCCGGCGGCATTCTGCGAGGTCTGGACGGGCTGCGCCGGCACGACCACGAGCTTTTCGACGCTCTTGCCCCGCACCAGGTCGGCAGTGGTGTCCGTGGCCGTCCTGGCGATCACTTCGAAGGGATAAGGCACCGTGAACTTCCAGTTCTTGTTGTCGGCGGCGATCGACTTCAGCGCGTATTCCTGGCCGCCCACCGAGCCAACGATGACATTGGATCCTGCCGCCTCAAGCGCCTGCAGCGTTCCCTGCGCCGAGACATCAAAGATGTCGTAGATGCCGACAAGATTTGGATGCGCGTTCAGCATACCCTCGGCGATCGTGCGCGATTTCTCGGGATCGCAACGGGCGTCGCCCTCGGCAACGATGTTGAACTTCGTACCCTTCAGCGCATCCTTGAAGGCATTGATGAACGCGTCGGTGTCCGCCAGGCCCGCGATACAGCGGATGACGCCGATCTCGCCTCCCGCCGGGACCTGTTTGGTGAATTCCTGCACGACGGCCTTTTCCGCGCCGACCGGATCGTAGTTCACCTGGGCGGTCAGGTCATCGATGGGCGGTGGTGCGCCGTCGAAGGACAACACCTTGATGCCTTGCTTGGTCGCGTCGTTGAGCGCGCTGACCAGTTCCTTGGAGGTGGCGCCGGTATTGACGGCGATAACCTTGTAGCCTTCGGCGGGCGCGTTGACGATTTCCTGGATGAAGAAATTGACGTCGCCGCGCGAGCTTCCCGATTTGACGTCGATCTGGACGTCGTCGATCTTGCCGGCCCGGCCTTTGGCGACATTGTACTGGCGCACATAGGCCTGGTCGCCGAGATAGGAGAAAAGCATCAGCCCTTTGGGCTTGTCACCGGCAAAGGCGCTAGAGGCAATGCAGCAGCCTGCCGCAAGCAAGGTGACTGCGGAAGCACGCGAAAACAGCTTCATTTTCATTTTGTCCTCCTGGGTTCTAGGCCGCCTCCCAACCCGCAGCCTCCGTGCTTCAATACACCACCTCCGTCAATATGTATATGTTCATCTTAATTTGAAGGCATTTTTGTGTGTTTTTAAACATAATGGTGATAGATTATCCAGGCGTCACCATGTTGTTCGCATGAGGAAATGCGCATTCGGCTGGGCGATTGTCCCCTCGCGCCGTTGCCTGGCAGCGCGCGTTGGCGGACGCGAAGTCGCAAAGTCAGCGTGACCAAGGCAGCGCCAAGCCTACGACGGGGTAGAGCCAGTTGCTTTTGACGCAAATTGGTGGATTCAGCGCTGCTCTCGCGGATGCCGTCCTGACCGGCCTGCCGCGAAGCGATCCGACGGCATGAACTTCGGCTCATCGTTCCCAGAAGCGCGGCGACTTCCCTCGCCACTTCAAACTCACACCGCGCTGCGTGGTATGGGGTACGAGGTTGAAGCCTGGCTGGAGCAGCGTCGCCGGGCCTATTTCGAAGGCCGCGCGAGGATCGCATCCGGGTCGGACGTCCATCAGCGCAAAACCCGTCCGGTGAAACCCGCATCGAGGTGAAAGAGCTACCGCGCCTCTGGCGCTGTAGCCCAAATCAGCCATAAGCGACCTTCGTCGCGCATCTGGCGAACAAGGACGGGACGTTTTCGAAGGTCATGGTGTCGCATATCCGCGATTGCGGAGAACCGTGATGTCGAGCCGGGCACAAAGCAAACCCGCCTATTTTCACGCTACTCTACGCCAGAACCCTCTCACCCTCTGCGACCGCTTTGCACAGGCTGGGACTTGGATGCAGGCTGGATTTGCTAATTCTTAGAAGGAAATGAACGCCACTCAGGGTGAGTAGGGAAAGACGGAACGGCAGCGCAATCGCCGCCGAAACTATGCTATTGCCTGCCCCTCACTCCCACTCGATTCTCTCAAACCATCGTAACGCGCTGATTTATAAGCGCAAAATCTTTCTTCTGACGGTCAAAACCCGACCGTCGAGCCGTCAAAATTTTTCGCTTTTGATTTCAAAGGGAAATTCGCACGATTTGGATTTAGCGCGATTTCATCGTCTATCGACAACGATCGGTCAATTTTTGGCGCCATCAACCATGCAGGGGCACTACGCGCCGATTCGAAAGAAGACCGTCACCATTCATAGTACAGGACGTTCGTGCTCGCTACGCTCGCCGTCTCCCTCCCCTTCCAGCTCTACTCACTGGGCCGGCTGGCTTGATGCAAGGCGGAGGAGCGAATAGACAAGCGCCTCTTGCTGCGGCGGTGTGGAAGGACACACGGCCAGAAAAGGTCCGAGATGGTGACGAGAAGGCAGCGGCGTAATGGCTCGGTGCGCTAAGCCCATCCACTAACCGGTTTCGAGTCCGGTCCGCAGCAAATCGTCGGGATCGGCATCGATGCCGCGACGCTCTATGCCTGTTGTATCAAGCCGCCGCTCTCTACACGATCCTGCAATATTGCGATAAGACCAGCCATGACCAAGAGCATGAAATGGCTGCAGGCGAAGGCGCCCGGATTCAATCATCTCGCCAAAGATGAGCAGATCGCGATTACTGACTTCGCGCTACTCTGGAGCCTGTTCGAGTCCCGCGTCCTCGACACCGAGGGCAACGTCAAGGCGATCTGCGGCGCGGTCGAGGCGTGGCAGGAGACCGGGAGGCTCGATGCTGACGCCTTCAACGCCGAACTCGGCTACTTCCGGCAGCGCTATTATGCCGATGGCGCCTTCACCTATCACTTCGACCATTTGCATTTCAGGAATCCCGACCGCGAGGCCTTGGTGCGCTCCGTGATCGACGGCAGCGACAACGACCCATGCAGCCGCATGGCCGCCGTCCTCATCATCGTCTTCCGCTATCGCAACAACCTCTTTCACGGCGTGAAATGGCAGTACAAGCTGCAAGGCTAGCTCGGCAATTTCAGCACCGCGAACGATGTGCTCATGAAGGTGCTGGAACGGCACGGCGCGCTCGCTGACGGATAAGAGCGCTGGCGCACGCCCCCGACGGCCGGAGCTGTCCATGCCCGACACCAACGACGCCATCCCGCCAAACCTCGCCAGCCTTCATGCCGGCGAAGAATTCCTGCGCAGCAAGGCGATCGGCCTCGTCGCCGGCGACGAGCGCCTGCGGCTACACCTGGCCATCACCGAAGCGGCCATGGATCTCGCAGATGTCCTACGCCAGTTCGACACCGCCGACGAGGACCTCAAGGTCGTCCAACTCCTCGGCATGCGCACCTTCAACGCCTTCGGCGCGAGCGTGAAGCTTGCTCTATCGGGCTACGGCCAAAACAGCGCGCTCATCCTGCGTGACGTGGTGGAGACGGTCTTTCTGATCGACTATTTCGCCGGCGACCGGACCCTGATCGAGCGCTGGCGCTTCGCCGACAAGAAGGCGCGCCTAAGGGACTTCGGACCGGTGAAGGTTCGCGAGGCCCTCGACGCCCGCCACGGCTTCACCGACAAGAAGCGCTTCGCGATGTACGAAATGTTCTCCGAACTCGCCGGGCATCCCACGATGAAGTCCGCCTTCATGATGCGCCCGCAGCGCGACGGCGACGCGGTCATCGGCCCGTTCATGGAGGCGACGACCCTGGAGGCCGTCGTCTCCGAATTGGGCCGCCTCGCGATCCAGGTTGGCGAACAGCTCAACCTCTTCTTTCCGGCCGACTGGCCGCAGGGCCTTCCGAGCCGGCTCGCCTTCGCCAAGCTCAAGCAGCGCTGGATCGCAACCTTCTACCCGAGCCCCAGCCCCGCAGCACCGAAGTCTGACGAGCCCGGCGGCGCGTGACCGCCGGGCTTGTCGTCTACGATCCGCCGGATATCCGGGCCCAGACACGGCGCCAGAAGCCCGGTTCCTCCCTGGGCGGAGCAGGCTGTTCCGAAGGTTCGACCTTCGGCGACTCCCCGTAGAAGCGGGCTTTGGCGGTGCGGTCCCGACGACGCTCGGCTTCGACCTGCTCGGCGCTCCAAGGGCCGGCTTCGACCACCTTGCCGCGGTCGATCACATAATGCGATCGGCACTTCAGCGTCCAATTGCCGATCGATGGGCGTAGCGAAATGGTCTCGCCGTCGAAGGTCATCTTCCAGTCCGTCGGCGTGAAGGGCGCCACCACCTCCTCGCCGCAACCGCAGCAGCAGCTGTGGGCCGATGTCGCATATTCCATCGAGACATAGAGAATGCCTGGCTCAAGGCGCTCGGGGATGTGCTCGACGAAACGATGCTCGAGTCGCTTGTGCCGTATCACCCGAAGTCTCCGTTGATCAGCATGTTGCCGTCGGTCGTGTAGGTGCAGTGATGCTCGCCCTCGAGATCACGGTAGAAGCCGCGGATCTTCTTCCACTTGACGACCGCGAGGACCGCATTCAGGGCGTTGAGGTCCGCGACCTGGATGTTGGAAGCGTAGATGTCCTTGGCGCCGCCGCCGACGAAGGAGATGCGCTGGCGCGCATGATCCCGCTTCTCCGGCGTGCTGGCGGTCACCCGCAGGATACCGCCGAGCGACCCCTCGTCGAGCTCGAGGCCCATGCCGACATCGACGAACGCGGCGCTGATCGCCTCGAGCTTCTCGACGATCAACCGCTTCGCTTCGCCGGCGTCGAGCGACAGGAACGCGAAGGTGACGCCGTCGAGAAGGTGCAGGTTGTCGGCTCCGAGCTCGACATCGTGCGCCACGATGTTGCGGTGCATCCGGCTGTAGATGCGCTTCAGATAGTCGACCTTCTTCGGCGCCTCGCGCAGCTCCTCCAGGGTCGGCGCGCCCGGTGCCCGAAAGGCGTTGTGGGTCAGGAACTCGTCGCTGTCGAAGAGCCGAATCTCGCGGACCGGCGTCTTGGCGACGAAGTCCAGGATGTAACCACCGGTGCCGCCGCCGCCGATGATGGCGACCCGCTCGTTAACGAGCCGCTCGGTCAGGATGCCGATACCGACACGGTCGGAGGCGGTCTCGACATAGTTGAAGACGCTGTCCTCCTCCTCTTCCGGCTCGCGGAAGGTGCGGGGGGTCATGCCGGGCTTCAGCACCGCGGCCGGGCCCGCGATGATGTTCGCGTAGCTCGTCATCTTGTGGTGGTAGTCCGTGTAGCCGCCATCCGGCTTGCTCGAGAAGCTGTGCGTGGCTTTCAGACCGTGGCCGAGGTCGAAGGCCCCGGCCTGATGCGAGATTCCCTGGATAGGCGTCCCATCGGCGCGGCACGGAAAGTCGCCGTCCCAATGGACAACATGGGTGTCGGGCCTGCGCGTAGCATCGCCGGCCAGCGTGAGGCTCGAGATGAGGGTGCCGATGCGCACCTCGCGACGCGCATCGACATAGGGCACCTCCCGCATGACGAGATGCCCGCCCTGCCGCAGGACGAAGTAGCCTTCGTCCCGCAGCCGCTTGAGGTCGGGATTACGACTGAACAGTTCGCGTGACATTGAACACCGTGCCTTTCTTCTTGACGTCCACCGAGCCGCCAGCCCCAAGTTCGCCCGCGTGCGGCGTCGACGCCGCGTGCCGGTAGGTCATCGAGAAGACGACGTTCGGCTCGTGCTGGCCCGGGAAAGCGAGCTGGACGATCTGCTCGAACGTGACCGTGCGGGCGTTCACCGTGCGCGGCCGCGAATTGACGATGATCTCGAACGTCAGCCGCGCGGTGATGAACCGCTCGATGCCGGGCTCGGCCAGATCGATCAGCTCGCCATGCTCGATCAGGCGATCTTCGCCGCCGGGGACCTCGAGGAAAACGGCCTCTCCCTCGCCGGGCTTGGCGAGGCCGTAGAGCACCGCGCCGCTGATGATCGGCTTACCCCAGCGCAGCTCGTCGTCCTTCAGCGTGAACTTGAAGTCGCGATCCGTCAGGAAGGCGACGAACCGCTCGGCGCCGTGCTCGCGCAAGTCGAAGGGCTCGTTCAGCCGCACGTCCTCGAAGTCGCCCGAGGGCAGAATCGCGAACAGGCTGTAGCCGTCCCGCGGGTCCAGGGTGCCGGCCTCAAGCAACTGACGGCCGAGCGGCACGGGATCGCTCACCTGACGGGACTGGAAGTTGAGATCGCCCTGCGCGAGGAGAAAGCGATACCCCCGCGCCGGACGCAGCGCCCGGCCTTCGCGCAGGGCGTCGCCGAGGTCGTCGTAATCAAGCAGTTCTTCGGTGTTCATGAGATTGGGTCCTTAGGTTCTGCCGAGGCGACGCCGCGGCTCTAAGGGTCCAATCGGGGCGGGATCCGCCGACCGGTAAGGTCAGGCGAACTTTTTTTGCAGGGGGCCGTCGGGGGTCTGCCCGCAGATGAAGAAGGCCGGGCAATTCGGGCAGGTGCGCGACGAGACTTCGGCCGGAAACCGCCCAGCGCGGATGTCGCCGAGAAACTTGGCGAGCTTATCCTTGCGACCCTTCAGCTCCCGATCCGACAAGGCGAGCGCATGCGTCTCGCCGTCGGAGAGATGGACAAGCTCGGCGACGGCGCCAGGGAAGGCCTGCTGGACCGCCAGCATCAGCGCCGCCGCGCCGACATCCTTGCTCTCGGCCGACCGCCTGTGGCCCGTGCGGATGCGGCGCACGGCGCGAACGCCGTCGGGCCGCACCAGCACTTCGTCCGGCCGAACGATGATCTCTTCGCCGCCGAAATTGAGGCTGAGTGCGACCGGAACCTCGGCGACCGCGTCGGCGCGATTGGCCAGGAGGAAGCGCAGCATCGCCAGCGCCAAGTCGCGGAATTCTGCGCGATAGCCATGGTCGGCGAGCCCCTGGCCTGCAAGCGCCGCGTCGATGCTGTCCTCCAGGTCCCGCTCGGTTATAGGGCTATCCGAGGTGATCACCCCCCCGACCACCACGCGCACTGCCTCGTGTAGGTGCATGAAGGCGGTCGCGGTCCGACGCCCGCCGACCTGCAAGACATGCGTGTAGAAGAAGCGGCGCGGGCAGGACTCATAAAGGGCGATTTGCGCGGCCCCGAACTGCAGCCGGCCATCGACGATCAACTCGATGCCCTGGGCTTCCGCCGCCATCGGAAGCGGCCGCGCCGGCACGACCGAACGGCGCGTCAAGTTGGTCCCGAGACGGTCGAGGAATGGCGATAGCGGTCGATTGTGGCCGTTGCTCTTCTCGGTCGGCGCATAAAGGACCAGGCGGTCGCGGGCGCGCGACTGCGCCACGTAGAATAGGCACTCTTGTTCCTCGGCCTGGTCCGCGCGGAACGCCTCCAGCGCGCTGCCTTCGGCGCCCGCGATCATGCCGTCGGGCGCCGGACAGGGCGGCGCCGGGGGCGTGCGCGGGATGGTGTCGCTGTTGAGCCCTGGAATATGGACGCCGCCGAACTCCAGGCCCTTAGCGCCGTGAATCGTCATCAGCCGCACGGCGTCGAGATGCTGGGCGGCCGCCGGCAACTGGCGCAGGTCGCGATCGTCGCCGAGACGGACCAGCCTGCGCACCCGATCGAGCACGCGCGTGATCCGCAGTCCGCGGCCTGCCGGCTGGACCCGCAGGAAGTTGAGGAACTGCCAGATCGCGATGCCGCGTGTGCGATCGGCGAGATCCGCTGACGCGCCAAGGCGCGCGGCGATGCGGGTGCGATCGAGCAGCAACGTCGCGAGCACTGTCCAGGGCCAGGCCGTTTGGTCGAAGCCCGCGAGCGCGACCCTTAGCTTATCGAGCGCCTGGTGGCCGGCACCGCTGACGCCGGGGATCGCATCCACCTGCTGGAGCCAGCTGCCCGGGGCGTGGTCGGCCGCCCGCAGATGCTCGAAGACCGCCGCCACGTCCGCAAAGGACATGGTGAAGTCGGGCCAGCAGGCGATGCGCACTAGGCCCATGGCGCGACGGTCGACAAGGATGGAGAGCAAGGCGAGGAAATCCTTGACCTCGGCCCGCTCGAACAGGCTGCCCAGAAACAGGATGGGCACCCCGAGCCGCTCAAGGTCCTGCCCGATCATCGACAGCTTCTCATTGCCGGTGCAGAGGACCGCCTGGTCGCGATAGGCATATCCCTCGCCGCGAAGCGCCTCGATCGCGTCGGCCAGCGCCACTTGCTGCTGCTCGGCGCGCTGCACCGTGCGCAGCTCGGGCTTCTGGCCATTGCCGTCGCGCTCCGCGTCGAGACCACTGTCCGCGTCGCCCGCGCGCATCGTGATCGCGAAGCCGGAAAAGCTGGCGACGATCTCCGGCACTGAGCGATAGTTGCGCTTCAAGCGGCCGCGCTTGCCGCCGGGAAAGTCCCCCTTCCCGAACCGGGTCATGTTGAAGGATGACGCGCCTCGAAACCGATAGATCGACTGCTTGGCGTCGCCGACCATCCAGAGATTGCGGCCGTCTGGCCGCAGCGCGCTCAGCAAGCGCACGCTGCTGCGGTTCACGTCCTGATACTCATCGACCAGGACGTGGTCATATTGCGCCTGCAGCGTTGCGCGGATGGCCGCCTCGGTCTCGAGCAGCTTGACCGGCAGGGCGACAAGATCGCCAAAGTCGACGCAATGCGCGTTGCGCTTGAGCTGTTCGTAGGCGGCATAGACGCGGGCCACCTCGCCGGCGCGTTCGGCGGCCTCGCGCGTCACGGCGTCCGCCGCCTTGGCAAGCATGGCGTCGGCGAGCCCAGTGTAGGTTTCGGCGTCGACCACCTCGTCCTTCGCCCGCGAGACGGCGGCCAGCATGTCGGCGATGATCTGAGTCGGATCATAGAGATTGCGGTAATGCGCGAGCCTCAGCCGCGGAAACTCCTCCTCGAGGAGCTCGACCGCCTCGGTCCGATCCATCATCCGCGGGTCTTTCGGCAGCCCGAGCTCGGCATGGAAACGACGGATGATGTCGAGACCGAATGCGTGGAACGTGCCGATCCACATCGCGGCCGCAGCCTCGGGCCGCTTGCGCGCAATGCGCTCCGCCATCTCGCCCGCGGCCTTGTTCGAGAAGGTGAGCAGCAAGATGCGCCGCGGATCGACACCTTCCTCCAGAAGGCCTTCGACACGCGCGATCAGCGTCTGCGTCTTGCCGGTGCCGGGGCCCGCCTCGAGCAGATAGGCTTCGCCGCGATGCGCTGCGGCATCGGCCTGCAGGGGATTGAGTGGCCGCTCGATATGCATCGCGGCCGCGACAGGCGGCACCGCTGGCAGGAGCAAAGCGTCGAACAGCTGCTGCGCGACGACCTCGAACGGCGCGCCGAGCTTCGCAGCGATTGCGGAGGCGGGGAGCCCTTGGTCAAGATGGAGCACGCGCGCGACAGTGCGCGGCAGCAGCAGCTCGCGCGCAAACAGGTCCATCTGGACCTCGCGGCGCTGCCGGCGTCCATAATCGACAACCCGATCCATCCCGACCGGCGAGGGTTCGGCCGCGCGAGCCGGATCGATCATCGGCGCGGGTTCGCTTTCGGGATCGTCGCCGAGCTCGACATGGCCAATCTCGTGCGCCACGAGGAAGGCCTGCTCGAAGCGAGACCCCGCGCTCTCGTGAAGGATCAGATCGTCGGCGGCGACGAAGGTCGCGCGGCCGCCGTTGAGGACGGCCGCGCCGACGGCCGTCGGTTCGACATCGATCCCGCGCCGCTTGGCCTCAGCGACCGCAAAGTCATAGGGCGACCAAGGATCGGCGCCGGATGCGACGAGGCGAGCATGAAGCTCGGCAGCGATTTGCCTGGCGAGCTCCACGCCGTCCATCTCAGTCGGTCTCCGCCAACAGCTGAGCGCGCTTCTCGGCCGGGACGCCGGCGTCGATCAGCACTTGCTCCAAGCTGACCTGCTCGCCGGCCGTCGGCTTACTGTCGGCCTTGTAGCTGCGCGCCCCGGCCAGCTGACCCGGCCCCCAAGACGCTTCCAACTGCGCCACGGAGCTTCTCGCCGCCTCGGCGAATCGCTGGAGAAACCGCCGTGGGATGCTCACGAGGGATACCCGCCGTTCGCGCAATGCGGTCACGACCTGTCGAGGCACATCCAGACCTCGGGCCACCGCGCGCCAGTCATCGACCGTCAGCGCCGCAAAAGGGTCGGCGGCCGCCGCCGGCGAAGCCGCGGCGTGTTGCGACCATGCCGTGTCGATCAAGGCCTGGTCGACACCGGAAAGTGGTGCCGCATCGTCACGGGCTTCGCGACTGAGTTCGCGCGAGAGGTCAATCAGCTCCCCGGCATATTCCGGGTAGAGCAGCAGATAGCGCTGCAAGGTCGGCCGACCAGGCTCGCTCTCGACCGCAAACGCGTCGAGCACAGCTTCGCGGGAGGGACGTGCGCCAGCGGGACTCACCGCTCATCTCCGTCGGCCATGGCTGTCCGTAGCGCGGCGAAGGCCTTGTCGCGATAGGTTCGAACAGTCTTTTCGGAGCGACCCAGGGCTTTCGCGATGGTCATGACGTCCGGCTCCTTGGAGTCGATGGGAAAGCCTTGCCTCAGCATGTGAATGATCCTGCTTTGTTCTGTCGGTAGAGCCTCAATCGCCGCATCCAGGCGCAACCGGTAAGCCGGATCGTCGAAATCCGACGCCGCGAACGGGTCGTAGACCCCCGCGGCCGCCTCGACCTCCGGCGACAGCTCGCCGCTCTCCTCGTCAAATTCGAGGGGCTGGGAACGGTTCTCGTCGCGCCAAGCCTGCTCCTGCGCGTCGCGCCGCAGACTTGCCAGCGCGCCGTCGAAGCGCACCTCGAAATAGTCGACCTTGTCGACATAGCCGGCGCGATCCGCCGAAAGCAGCTCGACGAACCGGCCGAACACCTTGTCGCGAATGACCCCGCGCGTCATCGACTCCGTCTCACGGTCGAAGCTTTCCGCTCTGGGCAGACTACGCAGCACCCGTTCGGTCAGTATCCGATAGAGGCGCTCGAACCCCGCCTCATTATTGTCATGGCGGCTCGCGCGGAGGAAATAGACGAGACATTCGCTGGGGATATGGCCTGGGTCGGCGCGCTTCGTGATCGCGGCCCTGGCGATCAACGCGTCACGCGGCAGGACCGCCAGTTCGGCGATGAGCGCTTCTATCTTCGGGTCGCGCGCATAGAGCTCTCCGGTGAGGCGCCGTTTTCGCAGCGGCGTCACCGCCGCCTCGTCCGCACGGTGCGCGTCAGCCTCCAGCTTCATGCCGGCACCCTCCCCGAGCCTCGCCCGATCGTTCCCATAAGAAGATCGACCTTCGTTTCGTTGTCGGTCAGTATCACCTTCAGTTTCCCCCGCAGTCGACGCTCTGGAAGTCTCGCGACGACCAATATTTCTTCACACCCGATAGCCGTAACGCAGGACTTTCCGCCAAGAACGACTCGCAATGCTAGCTGTTCTGAATAAATTCGCCGCCCAGCTTACTGAGATCGCGCCGACAATCCCTATTCTATGAAAGCGCGTCGCGGAGCGATTGTAACAACGCCTCCGCTTCGTCGATCTTCTTCAAGATATCTACGTCACCTTTGAGTTCCTGCAGGGTCGAGAAAGGGACCATTTTCATCGCGTCTACCGCAGCTTCAAGATCGCCGGATAGGCCGCCCTTGACCGGCTTAGGCGCGGGCCCAAGACGCAGCATCGCCGACTCCAAATCTCCCGCATCGCTCAGAAACTGCGAACGCGCGACTGGATCGGGCAAGATCGTGCGGAGCTTCCGAAGGTCTTTCGAATTGGTAATGCGCTTCTGGTTGACCTTCTTGACCACCGCCTCGATGACAGTCGGCGTCAGTAGCTTCTTGCTCACCCCCATCAACTCACGCGACCAGGTGATTGCAGCGCTCGGGTCACGGAGACTGGTGAATTTTTCTGAGAGCTCAAATACATCGACCAGCTTGTCGAGCTCACGCACCGTGATGCCGAGGATGTTGGCGGCGCTCGACCGGCCCATCATGTCGACCAGGCGATAGGCCACCATTTCCTTTTCCTTGGCGTCCCATTCCTTCCGCTGGCGATGGATATAAATCCAGACCCGAAGCCGGTCCTCCTCGCTCAAGGTTCGGTCGGTAACCTCGATTGGGATCTGCCGATAATCTTCCTTCCCTTGTTCCACCAGAACCCGCGAGTTGGTCCACCGGCGGTCACCGTCGATGATCCGGAATTTTCCCGATAGGTCAGGATGTGGCTCGACAAGTAAGGGTTCGAAGAGACCGCCATTCGCTTCGATCTGCCGCTGCAGCTCTTCATCGATCTTCGGGCCCATGCGGGGCTGCTTTTCGTTCGGCACGATGTCGTCGATATCGGCCTTGGTCCGGTATGTGCGCAGGACGGTACGATCGAGCCGACGCTCCTGAAGATTGATGATATTGTCGCGCTGCGGGATGACCTGCGGGCTCGTCATTGAGGACTCTCCGGCGCGGACGCCGTACCGATGATGGAGTCGATCTGATTGCGCAATTCAGCCTGCACTTTCATGGCGGCGCGGATGGCAAGACCCTGCTGCTTCCAGACGTTTTCGTGGGCTTTGACCTCCTTCGTCTGAATATCCAGCAGCGACTCCGCCAGTTCGTCCAGCCGCGCGAATGAATCGGCGCACTGCTGGGAAGTAATGAAACTGTACAGGGCCGCGGTTTTCTGGGTGCGTTCGGCGTTGCTCATGCGCAGGGTGTGAGATTGAACCAGATGGGCGCGAACGAGCTGGATGAGGGCGACGACCCGCGCCGGGCATGCGATCACGACACCATCCTGGATATGCAGCTGCCGGGCGCCGGCCGGGAACTTGCTGGACGACAAGACGGCGTGGTCGGCCTGCGCACTCAACTGGTCCGACCGCAGTTTGGTCACGAAATCATTTCGCCACGCGTTGTGGTTCTTCGAATCGTAGATGATCGTGCCGCACTCCTGTCCGTTGTGAATGACGGTGTGCAGGATGTCTGCGCCTTGCTGGCCCTTGGTCACGCGCACGATGCGATCACCATCGAACTCAGCCTTCAGCGCTTCAAACAGATTGATTTCGGCGCCTTCGCCGAGCTCTTCGGCGGTCTTCTTCTCAAGGGCGCGTTGCAGTTCTTCCACCTTGTTGGCCAACTTCTGGCGGTCTTCAAACGTGGCCGACTTCTCGGCGTTGACAGCCGCTGTCTTGTCGGCCTCGAGGGCCTCACGCTGTTCTTGCAGCCGCTCATTGAGCTGGGCTTCGTGGGATTCTTGGAGGCTTTTCGCCGTCGCCTCCGCAGCGGCCGCCTTGGCTTCGGCGTCAGCCTTGGCCTGTTCGGCGGCGCCAATCTGCAGCTGGGCCGCGGCCTCAGCGGTCGCGCTGACTTCAGCACGAACTTCCACTTCGCGGGCGGCCGCTTTTGCCTGGGCGTCCGCCAAGGCCTGTTCGCTGGTCAGCCTGGCTTGCGCCAGTTCGGCCTTCAGTGCCTCGCCGGCATTTTCGGCGGTCACTTTCTGAGCCTCCACTTCCGCCAGCCGACTCGCAGCCGCTTCCGTGGCGATGCGCGCCGCCTCTGAGCGGATCGCGTCTTCCTGCGCCGCCGCGTCCGCCTTCACCTTCTCGATCGCGGCGGCGGATTCACGCTGCACCTGTTCGAGTTGGCCCTGAAGCGCAACCTTCGCCGCGTCAGCGTCGGCCTTCTCGGTCGCGGCCTCGACGGTCTTGGCTTGAAGCGCATCCTGGGCTGCAACACGCGCCGCTTCCGCCGCGTCCACCCGCGCCTTCGACTGGAGCTCAGCAGCCAGGCGGGCCTGTTCTCTGGCCTCGGTGATTTTTTGGTCGGCTTCTAACCGTGCACGCTCGAGGGCCTCTGCCTTCTCGGTGTCGAACTTCTCCTGCAGCCGCGCGGTGACAGTGGCGGACTGCGCCTGGTCTCGCGCCTGCAACCGCTCGGCGACCTCGTCGGCGCGGTCGTGTGGGATGGCCTGCTCGCAAACCGGACAGACGTCGTCGACCGGATGAAGGTGGTGGATGGGACTGGAACGCACGGTCGACGCTACTGAGGTCTGCGGATTCGCCATCATGGCCTCCAGATTGTTCTGGGACCTATTTTCTCCTAATTTATCCTGAAGTCAACCCCTGTGGCCGAGCGGATGGCCCGCGGGCCGACACTGCAGACCACAAGCCGAGGCAGCTGGCCTCGATCCCGGCGAGTTCGGCACCGTGGACCGCCAGCAGTGCTGCGCGATGCACGTTGAGCTTCATCGGTGCAGATTAGCGGCGCGCTCAGTCGAAGGCCTGATGCATCAGGGCCGGGATCAAGTGATCAAGTTCAGCCGCGACCTCAACCTGACCCGCCTGAACAGCGCCGGCCTTTTGTTGAAGCTCGTCGAACCAGAGCTGCGCGTCCAGAGACGGCGCGGGCACGACGATCGACTCCAAACCCTTGAGCCCGAGCGTGCGGTTGCGGCCTGCGCCCCCTGGTGAGGCAGCGCCGAGACGCTCCGTCCCCTCCGCAGTGAGAAAGTAATACAGAAGGAATTTGGACGTTGCCCGCTGAGGATCGGGAACGCAGGTCAGGAACCTATGCGATCCTACCCGGCCATGATCCGCAGCGCTCGCCAGCGCGACCGCTCCCTCCCAGGCAAACACGATATTGAAGAGTAGATCGCCCTCGTGAATTTCGAAAAGCCGCTTGTTACCGACCTCAATTCCCGAGAGTGATGGTTTTCGGAATGTCCCTTTGCCGAACGACCGCACGCCAAGTTCGGGGTAACTTCCGTCTAGATCAACTGCGATCGGTCGCCGCACGAGCGGCGCAATGTCCATCATCGCGACGCGCGGAGCGCCTGCGATCACCTTCCGAAACGCTGCCTTCATCGTTGCGTTGAGCTCCGCGCGCGCGGCATCGGCCGTCCGACGCATCGTCTTCAGTTGCAGCGCCGCGCCGTCGAGCTTCGCAATGATCCGACGTTGCTGCTCGATCGGCGGAAGGGGGATGGCATGATCGAGAAGACGCGTGGGATGCAGCCTCTCTCGGCGGGCGCCGATTCCCTTCCCGTCCGAGGCCAGTTGGCGCCAGACGCAGTCCTGCTTGAAGTACCAGCCGAGGAATCCCGGCTCGAGTCCATGATGCAGGTCGAAGGTCGGGAATTCGTTCGAGACGAAATACCCGTCGACCTCTGGCGAAACGATCGCATAAGCGCCCTCAAAAGACTTCAGGCGGCTATAGACGAACTGGCCCGCCCGGATTCGAAACAACTGCGTGGCGGCCATCTCCCGCCCAGTGACCGCTGCGCGCTGAATCATCCCGCGACCGAATCCATAGATGCCCGCGATCGGATATTCGCCGTCGGGCTCCACCCCGTGAGGGTCCGGTGCGTAGGTAAGGAGTTCACCCAATCGGATAAGCGGAAAGCTTGGCATGACCTACGCGCGCTCCGCCACGAGCGCCTTGATCTCGTTCAAGATGGCCAGCACCTGTCGCTCTTTGTCGATCGCGCTATCGACAATTTCCGCAGGCAAGCGGTGATCAATCGCCGCCTTCGCATGTGGATTTCTCAGATCCAGATCAACCGCGACGACGCGTCCCTGCTCATCGCGCTTGATCAAATCGGGACCGGACACCTTCCATGCCTGCGCGCCTTCCTCGCGGTCAGACCACCAGGCTCGGCAATCGGCGAACTCCTCATACTGCAACGGCTGCGTCTTGGAGTATTTCCGCCGGCCTTCCGGAAGCGGTTGCTCCCAGTACCAGATGTCGCGCGTCGGACCTGACGTGTCGAAGAAGATGATGTTCGTCGGGATGTCTGTGTATGGTGCAAACGTGCCGTCGGGCAACCGGACGATCGTGTGAACATTGAACTGTTCCAGAAGATCGGCCTTGATCCGCGCAGCAATGCCGTCGCCGAAGAGGATCCCATGCGGCACGACAACGCCGGCGCGCCCGAGTCCGCCGCGCTTGAGCCGCCGCATGATGAGCTGCAGAAACAGCACGCGGTCTCAGCAGTGCGGCGATCATCCGGAAAATTCGTGAGGATGCCGGCTTCTTCCTCACCGCCGAACGGCGGATTGGTCAGGATGACTTCGACCCTGTCCCGCTCGCCGATCTCGGTCAGCTTGAACCGCAGTGCGTTGCCGAATTCGATGTCGGGCGCTTCGATCCCGTGCAGCAGCAGGTTCATCTGCGCGAGCAGGAACGGGAGCGAGGAATCTTCGCCGCCACGCAAAGTCTTGCGCTGAAGGATTTCGCGTTTCTCAACCGTGCCGGCCTGCGGCTTCATATGGTCGAAAGCAGCAGCCAGAAACCCGCCCGTGCCGCAGGCGGGATCGAGCACGACTTCGCCGAGCTTGGGATCGATCGCCTCGACCATGAAACGCACGACGGGACGCGGCGTATAGAACTCTCCGTTCTGACCCGCGGCGTCGCGCATCTCCCGCAACAAAGTCTCATACATCCGACCGAGGGTCTGAATGTCCTCGGTGCTATCAAAATGGATGCCGTTGATCAGGTTGATGACATCCCGCAGCACATACCCGCTGGTCGCGTAATTCCGCAGGTCGCGAAACACCGCGGAGACCACGTCGCGCCGCTGGCGGCCAGCGCCATTGCCACGCAAACTGCGGAGGAAGGCGAACAGACCTAGGCCCTGAGTACCGTCCGCGCGAACGGATTGCTCGCCGTTGATGAACGAGAGCAGATCCGGCCCGGTGATGCCCGCGGGATCGGCCGCCCAGTCTCGCCAGCGGTAAGGTGCATCGATCAGGAGCCGGTACGGTTCGCCGGCGAGCACTGCCTCATCCTCGTGGACGCGCTCCATGTCGTCGATGAATTTCAGGAACATCAGCCAGGTAAGCGTAGGCAGCCGCGTGAGGTCCGTCTTCAGCTCGCGGTCCTTGCGCATTTTGTTGCGCGCGGACTTGATGAGGCTGTCGAGCCGCTGCGCCGTGGTTTTCAGCGTAATGATCTTCTTCTCACGGGGCATTCGTGGGTCTTCCTTAAGCGGCGTACAAGAGGCCGGACATTTCGTTGACCGCGTCGCGGAGCTTGTCCGGGCCGCCGAAGCGGCGTGCGATTTCGCTCGGATTGCCGAATCCGGCCAGCGGCGGCACCTTCAAGATACCCGGCAGGACGAACTGCGCGGCGCCGTGCTCCGCGTATTTCTCCAGCAACGCCTCCAGTACGGTCCGTGCAGCGTCGCCATACCGATCGAAGAAATCGGTGCGATCGCGCTTGAGACGTTCGGCGCGTTCACGCCGCGTGCGGAGCGGCGCGTTCCAGGCGAGATGGCAAAGGAGATCGAACGGATCATCCTCCGGCCGCCCGGCTTCCTCTGACAAGCTCTCGAGGTCGATGCCCCGTTCAGCGAGCGCCTCGACGATCGCGTGGCGCTTGTCCGCGAGCACCCAGTCGGCGCGGAAGCTTGCCGCGGTCGGATAGAGCGTGCGGACTTTCTCTCCGGTCCAGTCCGTCAGCTTCTTGCACGTTAGCCGTTTGCCATCCGTATCGAGTTCGTAGACCAGATGCGCGACCACTTCGACCGTCCCGCCATCGACGTAGAGTTTGCGCGGCTCTCCGGGCTCCTCGTCGGGTGGAAGGCCACCGTCGGTTTCCGTCTCGATCTCGTCCGGCCCCTCCGGCGCTGGATTTTCCTCTTCTTGGGTGGTGACGATCTCACCCTCGGCGTCGATCTCCGTGATTGTCTCCGCGGTCGGCTTACCGTCGAAGTCCGGATCGGCGAATTTTTCAGTCGCGGTGCCGGTGTAGTCGAGGATGTTGAAGAACAGCTTGCCGTAGTCTTCGCGCAGCCGGGTCCCGCGGCCGATGATCTGTTTGAACTCCGTCATCGAGCCGACCACCCGCGCCAGCACGACGTTCTTGCAAGTCGGCGCGTCGACACCCGTGGTGAGAAGCTGAGATGTCGTCAGAATCACCGGAACCTTCGTCTCGACGTCCTGGAATCGGCTGAGTTTGCCCTTGCCGACGTCGCCTTCGTCGGCCGTCACACGGCAGGCATAGTCCGGGTCGCTAGCAACGAGATCGGCGTTGAGATTGGCGAGCGCGCGCCGCATTTCGCTTGCATGTTCCTGGTCCACGCAAAAAACGATCGTCTTTGCGAAACGATCGGTCTGCGCGAGGAAATGCGTGAGGTGGCGCGCGATCGCCTCGGTGCGCGCGCGTAGCGCGACGACACGCTCGAAATCCTTTGTGTGATATTCGTCATCGGGGATCTCGCGTCCGAAGCGGTCGAGCTCGCCCTTGGTTGGTCTCCACCCCGCCGCATCATAGTCCGTGACGACACGATGCACACGATAGGGAGCCAAGAATCCGTCCGCGATGCCTTGCGCCAGAGAGTAAGTATAGAGCGGCGCGCCGAAATAGGCGTAAGTGTCCCGGTTATCTTCCCGCAGCGGCGTCGCCGTCATGCCGAGTTGATAAGCCGGCTCGAAATACTCCAGGATTTCCCGCCAACTGCTATCGTCGCGCGCGCTCCCGCGGTGGCATTCATCGATGATGATCAGGTCGAAGAAGTCCGGGGCATATTCTCGATACAGACCCGGCCGCCGTTCGTCGCTGGCGATCGCCTGGTAAATCGCGAAATAGATGTCGCGGCCATGGCTGATCTCGCCATTTTCGATCTTGAACCGCGCATCGCCGAATGGCGCAAAGGTTTTGGCCATCGGGTCGTCGACGAGAATATTGCGGTCGGCGAGGAACAGGATCTTGGGTTTGCGGAAGTCCCCGCGCTTGTTCCATCCGGCAGTCCACAGCCGCCAAGCGATCTGGAATGCCACGGCGGTTTTGCCGGCGCCGGTGCAGAGGGTGAGGAGCGCCCGACGCTGGCCGGTCAAAACCACCTGAAGCGCGCGATTGACGGCGATCTCCTGATAGTAGCGCAGCGGCCTTGCGGGATCGGGAAAGCCAGGTGCGAGCAGGCGCTCGGCGGCTGCGTCGTCGGTCAGGCCGAGACCGGCCCGTTGCCGACCCCACAGCTCAGCGGGCGTGGGGAAATCGGTCCGCTCGGTTTCCAAGCCAGTGAGAAAGTCGAATTCGAGAATCTCCGCGCCATTGGTGGCATAGGCGAATTTCAGTCCGAGAATTTCAGCGTAATCCTTGGCCTGCTGCATGCCGTCGGCGGCGGATTTGTACGCGGCCTTCGCCTCGACGATAGCGATCGGGTAATCGGCGCGGTAGCGCAGGATGTAGTCGGCGCGCTTTTGCCGGCCGCGCTTCGCCTTGCCACCGACGAAGATCACTCGACCATCGGTGAACGTCCGCTGCTCATTGATAGCGTGGGGCGCGCCTTCCCAACCCGCCGTTTGCAGGCGCGGAACAACGAATTTTCGACAAGTATCCGCTTCAGTATTCAACGGGTCTCTCCGCGTGGCCGCCCTGCCCGCCTCGCACGTGGCGCCAGCGATTTGTCGCCAGATTTCCAAGCTTTGACGTTCTGTGCTTTCCACCGCAGGGCCGGACTGGCTTCGATCGCGGCGCGCACCTGCTCCGGCGCCTCCAGCGCGGACGCGTCGATCTCACCCCGGTCCAGTATGGCATCCAGAAATGCCCTCTCCCCCGCCGTGAACTGAAACAGCAGCGCGAGCTTGTTCCGGCACTCGGCCGTGACGCTCTCGATCCAGGCGGCGGGCCCACCGAAGGCGTCGAAATACCGATCGTGCAGGCACATGGTCAGCTTACCGGTGATATCGCCGACCTCGCAGCCGATCGCCGCGGGTGAGGCTGAACGCCAATCGACGCTCTTGGCGCTCGCGCCGATCATCAAGGTAGCCGCCTTGATCTTCGACCAGTCGAGCGAGGGCATGGCGATGATCCGATACGCGTCGAACAAGTCGCGCGCGGTGCGGCGCGTGACCAGCGCGACCATCTTGCCGGCGATGATCTCATGGATATCGAGAACCGGCACATTCGTGGCCTGATAAGAGCCGATTGCCACCGACGGCATGCGATCCACGCCGTATAGGGGGCCGCGATAGAGATAGTTGATGTCGATCTCGATGGTCCCCGCGCCGCCCAGCGCGGAGGCATAGCGATAAATCCATTTGCCGCCGGCGTGCTCGGACGGCTCACGCCGCGCGGCATAGCCTTTCGATTCCATCAAGCGCTCGATCCGGTCTTCCAATCCTGGCCGGTCGGCGTCCATCTGCTCTTTCTCGAGCGCGCCGACATAGTTGACGTCGATATCGACCGAAAGGCGGTCCAGATCGGAGTGGAAGACGTTGAGCGCCGTGCCGCCCTTCAAGGCGATCCGCGGCCCGATCAGCGTATCGGCGCCGAACGCATCCAGAATATCGATCAGCCGGATCACCCGTTCGAGCGTCGCGGGTTGAAGCTGCCGCTCTGCCGCAATATCCTGAAGCGTTTCTCGCGACGCGACCATCACACGCCCTCAAAAGCAGCGTCGACAGCCTGCCGCGGCAGAAGCACACGCCACGCCTCGACGAGCACGGCATGACCAGGTTCGGCGCCCAACGCGTAATGCTTCGATCGTGGAAGACGACGCCGCAGGCGCGTCAGGACGTCGTCCGTGACGCCGAGCGCCGAACGTCGCCTCTCGAGCCACCAGCCGGAAACGGAAGCGAGCGACCGGTTGTCCAGCAGTTCGACATAGTCGGCGACTTTCGTCGGATCGAGATAGCGCACCAGATCCAGCGACTGCAGAACCTCCTCGACGCCGCCAGCGAGTTCCGGCCGGTGCAAGGCATCGACAACCGTGCGTTCAACCGCCGTCACACGGACCGCCACGCCCTGCCGATCCATGGTCGTGGTCAGGTAGTCTGCCTTGCCGGCCGCGGCCAATGCCTTCGGCGGCGCGACGAAGCGGCAAGCGCCAAATGGCAGATCCACGCGTTCGGTTCGCCCCGCACTGATGAGCTGGACCTCGTTGAACTCGGAATAGGCTATGCCGTGCAACTCAAGGGCTGAGTGAAACCCCAAGACGCCATCGGGGCGCAGCTTGCTCGCTGCAGCGAAGCGGTCGATCACCATCCGCTCGACCGCCAAGTGGGCCGGCACCGCGGCAAACACCTCACGACTGATACGCTTGATATTGCCGGCCCGCAGGTGATGCCGGAGCAGGCTCGTAACATTGGCCCCGCCCGCCGGGTGGCCGAAGGCCGCCGCGAACTCAGCGCGGGTGAACACCGGATGAGCCGACAGAAAGCTGGCCGTTTTGTGCTGGCGAGGTTGCATAGCGGGTCTACGATTCTGCGTTAAAGTGGGCAAGAAATAGCCATTTTGATGCATATTTGTCAACATCCGAAGACACGCCGCCCTCGTCTAAGTCGTAAAACACGCTCCGTATGGGCTATATATTACCTTATCCACCGCACTTTCTGAAACCACTCTTCACCCGAACCGCCGTTTGACGGGGAAAGCCTTCCCCCACAGCCGAGCCTTTGGTCTCTGCCGCCCCCTTCTGCGGGGACACCCCGCAACGCCCCGAGAGTGAGAGGGCTGCGGCTGTCGCCGTGACGAGTTGAGGGTCGAGAGAGAGGCTCCCGGCCGGCCCGTCATGGAGATTCTGCCATGACCGAGTTACCCACCATCGCCGATCGGGACGCCTTCGGCGCCCCGCCGGTTTCAGCCGGCTATAAAGTTGACATCTCGCGCGGCGGCCGGATCGGGCGCGTGTCGTCCGAATGGTTTTCGCGCCCCGACGACGAGCGCTATCTGTCGCTCAGCGCGCTCTACGCCGCCGTTCGCGCACGCGCGGACCGCGCCACTGCCCGCACCGTCGAGACCCGGACCCTTCGTGTCGAAGCCAGTCGCGACAACGCCGAACGCCTGGCGCTGATCGTGCCCGATCGCGAGGAGCCCGTCGCTCCCACGCACTGGTCGTTCGGCCAGATGTGCAGCCTGGTCGGCGCGCCTGCCGGCTATATGCGCCAGCTCCCCGCGCCGCTTGCCGGCATCAACATGCAGCACGGGCTGCTCTCGCACCGGGCCTTATCTTGACTCTGTGATCCTGTCTCAGAATCAGGCATGGAGCCGCGTCACCGGTGCTGCGGTGAAGCTCTTCAGACGTCCGGGTCAAGCGTTCCCGCAGCGTAAGCGAGGACAACGCTTGACGCGGCGGCGACTCCACAAACTTGTCAAGGGGTGCAGGCAAAGTCCTGCACCCCTGCCACGCGGCGAGCGGGAGAGCGCGAGGGGAACCCCTCGCAATCTAAACAAAAAGAGTCGCGCCGAAGGCGCTCCGCTTGGGTGTGTGCGTGCAATTGTATTTTACGAACCTTGACGCGCTGTCGCGTCCGCTTTCCATTGATGGCCTTGCAGTGAGGATCGCGCCCGGCGCGCTCGACGTTGGCGAGCGCGCCGGGCTGATTGACGGCATGCCGTTCATTCTAATGGATGACGGGAGCTACGATCTCCATCTCAATCGGTTCTTCCGCGCCTGCCCAGGTATGGGCGCGCGCTCGCCGAACACCTGGCGCTCCTACGCGCGGGACATTCTGGTCTGGGCCCGCTTTCTTTGTGAGCGGCGCGGCGGGAAGACAGTCTGGCAGGCCGACCGTCATGACGTTCTGGCGTTCCATCGGGCCCGGCGGCTATCGGCGGCTCCCTATCGCATCTCGGCGGCGAGCTGGAATCGGAGCGTTGCGGCGTTCGATAAGCTCTATCGGTGGGCCGTCGAAGAAGGGATCATGGCGTTCTCGCCCTTCAGCTACAGCGTGACCCTTCGCAGGACGGCGGGGACTCGCGCGTTGTTGGCCGTGACGGCGAACCGCTCGCGCGAACGTGCCGCGCGGCGGCACGATATGCGTTTCGTCGATCTTGGCAGCTATCTGCTGTTTCGCGACGTGGGCTTGCGGGGAAGGCTGCCTGACGGTGCCGAAGACCCGACCTGGCGCGGCCGCAATGGCGAGCGCAACGCGCTGTTCGCCGAACTCCTGGTCACGACCGGTCTGCGGTTGTCCGAGGGCCGCAGCCTGTTACTCGCCGATCTTCCGCGCAAGGCGGACTCCGGCATGCGCTCGCTCCCGTTTGACCTTCCCGGCGCGGTCGCCAAGGGCGGACGACCGCGCCGCATTCGCATTCCCCGCCGGGTTTTGAGGCTCATCAACGACTACATCGATCTTGAACGCGCGATCTCGGCAGCCAGGTCAGAACCGATCGTGTCCAATCCGCTTTGGTTGACGCCGGATGGCGAGAAGGTCGTCGACGCGATGGGCAAGCGGGTCCGCGTCGACCGGCTGACGCCGGGCGAGCGCGACCGTGCGTTGACCGGCGCGCCCGGCAAGGCGCAGCATGCCCTCCTTTGGCTAACGGAAGGCGGCGAGCCCGTCCCGTCAGCAACCTGGGAGGCGGCCTTCGGCCGCGCCTGCGCGCGCTGCAGCCGTTTCGGCATCGACGTTAACGTGACGCCACACACGCTGCGGCACACCTTCGCCGTCAACATGCTTTCCATGCTGATCCGTGAGCAAATCGGGATGGTGTTCGATCCGCAGGATCGGCATGGCGCAGCCTACCGCCGGATTCTCGGGGATCCGCTGCAGAAGCTCCAGCACCTGTTAGGCCACGCCAGCGTGACCAGCACCTACGTCTATCTCGACAGTCTTGCCGAGGCGCAGGAACTGGTCGACGCGGCCGCTGATCGCTGGGCCGAAGATGCGGCCGGTGACGCGCAATGACCGATCTGACAGCTAGGCCGGTGTGCCGGCCGGGACGCCGCGCACTGTTTCCTGAGGCGTTGCCTGATCCCGAGGGCGAAGCCGCCATCGCCATCGCATCGCTCCGATTCACCGTCACCCTCGCGGATCGCAGTATTACGATCGATCTGACCGCGCTGTCTGGCCGCAAGGTGTTGGCCCAACCGCTTGCGGGCGCGCTCTGGCGCGCTTGTCAGGTCGGCGGCCCGGCCGGCTCGGTTTCGACCGCGGCAGCTTATGCCAACGCACTCAAGTTCTTCTGGCGCTATCTCGATTCCACAAAGCCCCGCGTCATTCGCATCTCAGATGTAAGCGCAGCTTGCATCGACGGATTCGATGCTTGGATGGACGAGAGTGGTCTGCATCCCAATCATCGGCTTCACCGCATGAGCAAGGTGCTCAATCTGTTCCGGCTCGCCGAGGCCGCCGAGCCGGGTTGTCTGCCACCCGATGCCTCGCGGCGGCTGATGTACACGAGCGATCGACCAGGCGTCCGTGCCCTGCCACGTGATGCTTATGGCGATCCCATCGCCACAGCATTGCGGAATGCTGCTCGCGCCGATCTCACCGCACTTATGGGTCGCTTTGCCGAGACGGATCGCATTTCGACGCTCAAGGATGCCGATCGGACCAACGCTTTGCAGGTTGCGCACGAACGCGCGATGGTTGTAGTCGACGCCGAAGGCGTCATTGGCCACCGGCATCCTATCTTCAAGCAGCTCTACACGCTTCGCCGCGAGAGTGGCTTGCCGAACGATCGCTTGGTCCACGATCTGCATGGCCGCAGGTATCTGCTCGCCGCCGATCTCGTGCCGCTGATGGTTCTGCTGTCGCTCGATACCGGGCTGGAGATCGAAGCGATCAAGGAGTTGCGGGCGGATTGCCTGAAGAACCCTGCAGGCGGCTATGTCGAGATCGAGTATTGTAAGCGGCGGGCGCGCGGTGCCGAGTGGAAGCGGTTGCGCGTGCGTGATGGAGCTTCATCGACACCGGGCGGCCTGATCCGTAAGGTGCTGCAATGGACCGCTCCGGCGCGAGGCCGGCTTGCCGCCGTCACGCTCTGGGTTCACTTCGCCTGGGGGCGGTTGACCCCGCGCGTCCTCGCCACGAGGGAACTCGTCGCCTCATGGACCGAGCGACATCGTATTCGCGATGAAGAGGGGAAGCCTCTCCGGCTCAACCTGACACGCCTGCGCAAGACGCATAAAGCAGCATGGTATCGGCAAACCGGCGGTCAACTCGACCGCTTTGCGGTCGGCCACAGCGTGGCCGTTGCGGCCAATCACTACGCCGATATCCCCGCGCTTCGCCATATCCACGAAGCCGCCATCGCCGACGCCATGGGGGACGCGCTCGACGCCGCCCTGCATCCGTGCGTCCTCTCATCAGAAGATGAGGCGGCCATTCGAGCCGATCCGGACGAGGCCATAGGTCTGCCGGTTTCCGGGCGTGCCGCGATCAATGAGCTGTTCAGCGGCGAGCAGGATGTCTGGCTCGCTAGTTGCGGTGGTTTCTACAAGGGCCCGTTTGGCGCCGAAGGGGACGCTTGTCCGTCACCATTCTGGGGGTGCCTCGAATGCGGCAATGCAGTGATCACCGCACGCAAGCTGCCAGCGCTTTTGTCGTTTCTCGGCTTCATCCGGGCGCAACGACAGTCGCTCAGTGAAGCCGACTGGATCGCCAAGTTCGGCCGCGTTCATGGGCGGATCGCCGATCAGATTTTGCCGCGGTTCAGTGCGGCCGAGATCGAACAGGCCGGCCAGCTCGCGGCATCGGACCCGACGCTCATTTACCTGCCACCCGAAGCTGGAGCACCATGATGTCCGCCGTCAACAACGCCTTGATGGAGCGCGCAACGCTTCCATCGGCCATCTATGGTGACGACGAGCCCGTGCTTGCCGGCATTCCGGTCAGGGAGGATGCCGACCGAGCGCAGTTCCCGCGCTTTGGCGATGACTACTGGGATTTGGGGGCTGCCATCTTCCGGGTGAACGCCCGCTACAGCAATTACCGGCTCAATTTCGCTCCTATCATCGATCCTGTGACGCGGCGGCTCGCCAAGGAGTATGTGCTCACGCGCCTGCGCATCCATGTGCCGGGATACCGGGCGCCATGTGGTGTCGCTTGGGCGATCCGGCTGCTGCGCTACATCCAGCATTTCGCGGCGTTCCTCATCGCGCACGTTGGCGCCGTCGATCTGCGCCGGATCGACCAGCCTTTGCTCGACTCTTATCTGGCGCATGCTGGTGACGGCGGCCGGCGAACACCGCACGAGACAGTGAAGTATGTCGAGGTGCCGATCGACCTGCATCATCTGTCGCCATGGCTCACGGGTGGTGGCATCAGCTTTCTGCCGTGGCGTGGGCGTGCGGCTCACCATGTCGCCAAGCGGCCGCCGGCACCCGCCGAGAATGCTACGCCGCGTATTCCCGAACCGATCATCGGCGCCATGCTGCGCTGGTCGCTCAAATACGTCGAGGTCTTTGCACCGGATATCCTCGCCGCGCGAGTAGAGCTTGATGCGCTCGAAGCCCGTTGCGAGCAACTGATGGCGCAGGACGCGCAGGCCGGACAGGCAGTCGCCGAGACTTATCGAGCGCGGATGGCCAAATGGCTCGAGGCGCGCCGGATGGCCGGCCGAGGCGTACCGATCTGGGAGCGCGCGCCCAATGTCGCCCGCCGCATCGACCCGCAAACCGGCGATGAGAGCCCTCCGTACAATCTTCACCTGATGCGCCTGCACGTAGGCGCTCGCGAGAGCGGCCGCATCAGCCAGTCCAAACAGACCGCACGGCTGATCGATCAGGCGGCGGCCGAGCTCGGGACCGAGGTCGGCGGTCTCGATACGCCGATCTCCATCGATCCGGACACTGGCCTGCCGTGGCGCGAACGCTTCGACGGCCTGAGTCTTGCGCGAGAGGAACGCATGCTGCAGGGCGCCTGCTACGTCATCTGCGCTTACCTCACTGGGATGCGCGACAGCGAGGTGCAGGCCATGCAGCCGGGCTGCGTGTCGGCAGAGCGCAGCGCCGACGGATTGATCGAACGCTACCGCGTGCGCGGCACCGTCTACAAGCGCCAGGGTGCCCGCGGCGTGACGGCTGACTGGATCACGATCGAACCTGTCGCCCGCGCCGTTGCGGTGATGGAGGTTCTCTCGGCTCGTAATCGTCGAGAGAAGGGACTATCGTCCCTCTGGGTGGCGCTAAAGGACTGGCCCTGGAGTGCTGATCATCTCGGCATTGGTGCGACGCCGACGCTTAATCTTCTCCGCGAAGGTCTCGATGCGCGTTCTGGCAACGAACCGGTCATTCCTCGGATCGCGGATGAGCCCTGGAAGTTCACGACCCGGCAGCTTCGCCGCACGATCGCGTGGTACATCGCCAACCGGCCGTTCGGCACGATCGCAGGCAAGATTCAATACAAGCATGCTTCCGTCGCCATGTTCGAAGGCTATGCGGGCTCGGCCCATGGCGATTTTCGCTTGGCGGTCGAGCGTGAACGCGCGCTCGGTCAGCTCGACGACATCGTTGCTCATTACGAAGCGTTTCTTCATCATGACGGTCCGGCGGGACCCGGTGCCACGCGATTGCGACGCGAGTTCGCGCGTGTGCAGGACGAGCTTGGCGATCTGCCCGGCCGGATCGTGGACCGCAAGCGGTTGCGCACGATGCTCGCCCATCTCGGTCGAACCTTGCACGTCGGCTTTCTCAACGATTGCCTGTTCGAAGCCGCGACCGCGCTCTGCCTTACAGAAGCGCCGGATTCCGAGCGGGCGGCGCCGGCCTTGTCCCGATGCAGCCCCGATCGCTGCCCGAACGCCTGTTTGACCGCGCGCCATCTCAAGCCATGGCAGGCCTCGATCATGGAGGGCGAAGCTTTGCTCAGCGACGGTCGCCTGACGCTGCTGCAACGCGCAGCCATTACGCAGGACAACGAGCGCAAGCGCCGGCTGATTGCACCCCTTATCGATGGTGGTACATGACCACACGAACGGGTCCGAAGAGCGAGGCGGCATTGAGGGCGGCAATGGCACGACTGCTCGACGGTCGGCCCGAGCGCACCGACGGCGCGCTCACCGTCTCCAATCTGGCGCGCGAGGCCGGCGTCAGCCGGGCAACGGCGAACCGCGCGGTCGATCTTCTCGCCGAGTTTCGTGCTGCCGAAGCCCGCCAGCGCCGATCATCTCCTCAAGCACTGAAGGATCGCGTCCGCTCCCTTGAAGCCGAGCTCCGGGCCGTGCGCGGTGCGGAGATGGCCGAACTGCGCGCGTTGACCCGCACGCTCGCGCAGCACATCCAGGTGCTGACGTTGCTGGTTGCCGAGCGTGACGAGGTGATTGCCGGCTTGAAGGATGAACTGGCGCGATTGAATGAGGCCAAGGTCGTTCCGCTGCGGCGCTCGCCGCGAGACGTCGCTGGCTGAGAGCCACGCAATATCCTCACGGCCGGCCGGTCCTGCGGCCATCGGTCATGGCCGACGTCTCTCGTGCTCGCCCGTCGAGGTAGGGGCTCGGTTGTGGCAGACGCTGCCGGCCCGTCAACCCTGTTCCGCACCAGCAACCGTGAACAGGGTGTGACGGCCCGGCTCGCCGCGTCTGCCCCTGCCGCTTCGCCCTCGACGGAGAGGGCGAGCACAGGAGCCACCCATGACCACCGATACCAACAGCCAGGCCCGGACCGGCAACGATATCTACGAGCGCGTCACCAACCAGATCATCGCCGCTATCGAGGTCGGCGCCGGCGAGTACCGGATGCCCTGGCATCACGACGGATCGGCCATCACCACGCCCGTCAACGTCGCCTCGCGCAAGGCCTATCGCGGCGTCAACATCCTCTCGCTCTGGGCTGCGGCGCAGGCGTCCGGTTATGCCGCCGGCATCTGGGGCACTTATCGCCAGTGGCAGGAGCTCGGCGCCCAAGTCCGCAAGGGCGAGCGCGGCCATCTGGTCGTATTCTGGAAGATCAACGATCGCAACGGCGAGGCGGAGCGTCAGGACGGCGACGCAGATCAGGACGCGGCCGCCCGACGTCTATTCGCCCGCGGCTACACCGTCTTCAACTGCGCCCAGGTCGACGGCTACACTCCGCCCGAGATGCCGGTGCTTCCCGAGGTCGAGCGGATCGCGCACGCCGAACGCTTCTGCGCGGCGCTGGGCATCGACATTCGCCACGGCGGATCGCAGGCCTGCTACATCCCATCGAAGGACTACGTGCAGATGCCCGAGTTCGCCTGCTTCCGGGATGCGGTTGCCTACTACGCGGTGCTGCTCCACGAATGCGGTCACGCGTCCGGCGCCAAGCATCGCCTCGACCGCGATCTGTCCGGACGGTTCGGCTCGGCCGCCTACGCCATGGAAGAATGCACGGTCGAGCTTCTCAGCGCCATGATCTGCGCCGACCTCAACCTCAGTGTTGAGCCACGACCCGACCACGCCCGCTACATCGCCTCCTGGCTCGAAGTGCTGCGCTCCGACAAGCGCGCCATCTTCACGGCTGCGAGCAAGGCACAAGAGATCGCCGACTGGATGAACGCCCGGCAAGCCAATGCTCATCGGCACGAAGTCAGGGGCGCCGCGTAGGCGCCCCCTCAGCGGGCCGTTTCACGGGCTCCACCGGGTGCGATCAGTTGACCGCACCCTCCTGGAACAGCGTCTCGATCAGCGGGCATTCCGGCAACGTCCCGTCGGCACATTGTGCGACAACCTTCTTGAGCACCCGCTCCATGCGCTTCAGATCGGCGATCTTCGCCTGCACGTCCTCAAGGTGTGCGGCGGCGACGGCGCGCGCCTCGGCACAGGGCTGGTCGCGCTCGTCGACGAGACGCAGCAGCTCACGGATTTCATCAAGGGAGAAGCCGAGCTCACGCGCCCGCAACACGAAGCGAAGGCGCCGCTCATGCGACGTGTCGTAGCTGCGATAGCCGCCAGCCGTGCGCGGCGGTTCGGGCAGAAGACCGACCTTCTCGTAATAGCGCACGGTCTCCAGGTTGCACCCCGTCCGTTGGGCGAGCTCGGCTCGCTGCAGGCCCTTCACCACGGCGTGATCGCGCATCGCAAAATCCCTCTTGACCCTGTAGCGACTACAGACCGCATGCTACGGCACGCATAGGATTTCGACAAGGAGAGAGAGAACGGCCATGGTCGCATCGCGATCCGGAACGGCAGGCACGGCGCCCCCTGCGGCGGATCTTTCCGCGTCCGAGCGCGGTGAGGTCGGACGGCAGCGTCTGATCGCCGTTGGCGGCATTTTCGGCGCGCTCGCTGCCTCGTCCTGCTGCATCGTGCCGCTGATCTTGTTTAGCCTCGGCATCGGCGGCGCCTGGATCGGCAATCTGACGGCGCTCGCACCTTATAAGCCGTTCTTCGTCGCGGGGACGGCAGGCCTGCTCGGCTATGGCTTCTACCTCGTTTATTGGAAGCCCAGACGGGCCTGTGCTGATGGCGCTGCCTGCGCACGCCCGATTCCCAGCCGCTTTGTTCAACTCGCGCTCTGGATGGCGACCGCGCTTGTGATTGCCGCCTTTGCCTTCGACTACGTCGCCCCGCTACTGCTTCGCACCTGACACCAAGAGGAGACCCGACCCATGAAGAAGAGTTTGGGCGCTTTCGCCCTGATCGCCTCAGTGATGACGGCATCGACTGCATTCGCTGGCGAGCGCACAATCACCTTCGCTGTCGACAACATGACCTGTGCCTCGTGTCCCTACATCGTGAAGAGTTCGATGGAGGGGGTCGTCGGCGTCGCAAAGGTCGCCGTTTCGTTCCGAGCCAAAACCGCAACCGTGACCTTCGACGACGCAAAGACAAACCCGGACGCCATCGCGACTGCCAGCGTGAGCGCGGGCTATCCGGCCCATCCGGTGAAGCAGGGCAGTTGAGGTGAATGACCGCGCCCGGATCCGTGCAGGCACGGCTGGCGCCGTCCTCGCTGCGATCTGTTGCGCGACGCCGTTTCTCGCCGGAGCCCTGCCAATGGCCAGCCTCGGCGCGTGGCTGGCAGGTGCGGGTCCGGTTGTGCTTCCCCTAATGGTCGCGTGCTTCGGTCTCGTCGCGTGGGCTATCCATCGTCGCCGTGCAAAAGCCGACCGCAGCGAGACCAAGATTCACAACGAAGGCGTGAAGCCATGAACGACTGTTGCGCATCCTCCTCGTCCCGGGACAAGCTTCCAGCTTCCGCATCCACGACGCTCCCGAGCTACACCGTGCGGCCGGGCGTGACGTTTCCGGATTGGTCTGTGGTCAAATCACCAGCGGTCAAGGATGCCCTGCAAGCAATGGTCGGGTCCGGCCATGTGTTCGATCGCTGGAGCGGCTACGATCCCGCCACGGACCGCGTTCGTGTTGCGCTGCTTAAGCTCTACGCCGAAGAAGGACGAGCCCCGACCACGGGCGCGCTTGCGGAGCGAGTGGGGTTGAACGAGACGTCCGTCCGGACTCTGCTCGAAGAGCTCCACCGTCGCGACCTGGCCGTGCTCGACGGCGAGCGGATCGTCGGCGCCTATCCGTTCACCGATAAGGACACGGGCCACCGGGTCACACTCGACGGTCGTGTCCTCAACGCCATGTGCGCGGTCGACGCACTCGGCATTGGCGCCATGACTGATCGCGACATCACAATTGCATCGCGCTGCCGCCATTGTGGCGCGCCAATCCGGATCGCCACGCGGGACCAAGGGCGGGCGCTGGCGCAGACCGAGCCGCGGACGGCTGTCATGTGGCAAAGCGTTCGCTACCAAGGCGCGTGTGCTGCGAACTCGCTGTGCGCGACCACCGCCTTTTTCTGTTCGGACGACCATCTCTCCGCCTGGCGCCGCGAACAAGCTGCGGACGAGGCCGGGTTCCGGCTGTCGATCGAGGAAGGGCTGGAGGCTGGTCGCGCTCTGTTCGGGCCGAGCCTCGCCGGCCTCGATACCGCGGCACAATCGTCGGTCGGTTCGACATCGAAGAGCGCTGCAGTGGCGGACCGTCGCTTTCGCACGAACGGTCGCAATGGCGCCTACGATCTCGTCGTCATCGGCGCCGGCTCGGCCGGCTTCTCGGCCTCGATCACGGCCGCCGATCAGGGCGCACAGGTGGCGCTCATCGGTTGCGGCACCATCGGCGGCACCTGCGTCAATATCGGCTGCGTGCCGTCGAAGACTCTGATCCGAGCCGCCGAGACACTTCACAACGCGCGCGTGGCAGCACGTTTTGCCGGCATCACGGCGGAGGCCGAACTGACCGACTGGCGCAGAACCGTTCGTCAGAAGGACGCACTCGTTTCCGAACTGCGCCAAGCCAAGTACACGAACCTGCTCCCCGCCTACAACGGCATCGCTTATCGCGAAGGACCAGCGCGCCTCATAGAGGGCGGCGTCGAGGTGGACGGCGCGCGCATTCCCGCCGGCAAGATCGTCATCGCGACCGGCGCGCGGCCCGCGGTGCCCGCCATCCCTGGCGTCGAGACTGTACCGTATCTCACCAGCACGACCGCGCTCGACCTTGAGGAGCTACCGCGATCGTTGATCATCGTCGGCGGCGGCTATATCGGGGCGGAGCTCGCCCAGATGTTCGCCCGCGCCGGCGTTAAGGTGACGCTCGTATGCCGGTCCCATTTGCTTGCCGAGGCCGAGCCCGAGATCGGTGCGGCGCTGACGGGATACTTCGAGGACGAAGGGATCACCGTGGTCTCCGGTATCGCCTACCGTGCGATCCGCAAGATCGAGAACGGTATTGCGTTCGATGTTTCGCGCGACGGCCAGAACACGACCATCGACGCCGATCAGGTGCTGATCACTACAGGGCGCGCGCCCAACATCGAAGGCCTTGGGCTCACCGAGCACGGCATCGCCCTCTCGCCGAAGGGCGGCATCGTCGTCGATGACCGCATGCGGACCACCAGGGCCGGCATCTATGCTGCTGGCGACGTCACCGGCCGCGACCAGTTTGTCTACATGGCCGCCTATGGCGCCAAGCTCGCCGCCAAGAACGCCCTCAACGGCGACAGCCTGCGCTACGACAACAGCGCCATGCCCGCCATCGTGTTCACCGATCCGCAGGTGGCGAGCGTCGGCCTGACCGAAGCCGCGGCGCGCGCGGCCGGGCATGCCATCCGTGTATCGACAATCGGTCTCGACCAGGTGCCGCGGGCGCTCGCCGCGCGCGATACCCGGGGGCTCATCAAGCTTGTGGCCGACGCCGGCAGCGGCCGGCTGCTCGGCGCGCATATCCTCGCACCGGAAGGCGCCGACAGCATCCAGACCGCGACGCTCGCGATCCGGCAGGGCCTCACCGTTGACGACCTCGCGGACACGATTTTTCCGTATCTCACCACCGTCGAGGGCCTAAAGCTCGCGGCACTCTCGTTCGGCAAGGATGTCGCCAAGCTGTCCTGCTGCGCCGGTTAAGCAACTGCTATCTCGCTGAGCGATCCACGAATCTGTCTCACGCGCCGAGATCGGTCGGAAGCCGTGGATTTTCAGGCAAACGCCGCTGAAAGATCCTGCTGAGACAGCTTGACTGTTCAGATAACGCGCCGAGCTGGTGAAGACGCTGGAGGCGGACGACGGGAGGATCGAGCTGCGCGCCGTCACCGGCCCGGACTATGGCCGTATCTGGGACCATGAACTGGTCGCCGCCGTCATGAAGATCGCCGGCGACGGCACCGGCGACACGCGCTGGAAGGTGCCGGGCCTGCTCGACTGGTCGACCATGACGCACAACCCGTTCGTCGAAGTGACCAAGGACACCACCACCCTCTACGCCTCCGATCGCGACGTCTTCCTCTTCCTGGTCGACGACGCCCATCCGATCGAAGCCGGCCGCCTGCCCAACGGCGACCCCGATCTCTACTTCCGGGGCTTCTATTGCTGGAACAGCGAGGTGGGCTCCAAAACGCTCGGCATGGCGTCCTTCTATCTCCGCGCCGTCTGCATGAACCGCAACATCTGGGGCGCCGAGGGCTTCGAGGAGATCTCGATCCGCCACAGCAAGTTCGCCAGCCACCGCTTTGCGCATCAGGCGGCGCCGGCGCTGGAACGCTTCGCCACATCGTCGCCCGCGCCGTTTCTGGCGGGGATCAGGGCCGCTCGCGAACAGATCGTCGCCCGCAAGGATGAGGATCGCGAGAGCTTCTTGCGCAGGCGCGGCTTCTCGCGTCCCGAGACCGAGAAGATCATCGCCACCGTGCTCGAGGAGGAAGGGCGGCCGCCGGAGTCGATCTTCGACTTCGTCCAGGGGATCACGGCGCTCGCGCGCGCCAAGCCGCACCAGGATGCGCGGCTGGGGCTGGAGGGAAAGGCCGCGAAGCTCCTTTCCAGCGTCCGGTAATACCGGGAGTCGCGGAGCCGGGTCCACGGCTCCGCGCCTTTACGATTCCGCGCAGCCCCAGCCTCCTAGAGGAAGAGGGCTGCGCTCGCTTCGTGACGGGTTGAGGCCGAGAGAGAGTCTCACGGCCGCCCGTCATGGAGAATGACCATGACCCGAGTTCAGAAAATCGTCCTGTCCTCATCGCGGGACATCCCGTTCAACAAGCTGGTGCTGAGCCAGTCCAATGTCCGCCGGATCAAGGCCGGCGTCTCGATCGACGAGCTGGCCGAGGACATCGCCCGGCGCACACTCCTGCAGAGCATCACCGTGCGGCCGGTTCGCGACACTGAAGGCGTCGAGACAGGCATGTTCGAGGTTCCGGCCGGCGGCCGCCGCTTCCGCGCGCTCGAACTCCTGGTCAAGCAGAAGCGCCTGGCCAAGACCGCGCCCGTGCCCTGCGTCGTGCGCGAGGACGGCATTCCCGAGGAAGACAGCCTCGCCGAGAACGTCCAGCGCGCGCCGCTTCACCCGCTCGATCAGTTCCGTGCCTTCCTAGCGCTACGCGAGAAAGGCCAGTCCGAGGAGGACATCGCGGCGGCCTTCTTCGTCGCCGTGTCCGTCGTCAAGCAGCGCCTCCGCCTTGCGGCCGTCTCGCCCAAGCTGCTCGACGTCTATGCCGACGACGGCATGACGCTGGACCAGCTCATGGCGTTCACGGTCAACGGCGACCACGAGCGTCAGGAGCAGGTGTTCGAGCGCCTGAGCCAGTCCTACTCCAAGGAGCCGCATGTCATCCGCCGGATGCTCACCGAGGGTGCCGTGCGGGCATCGGACAAGCGCGCGCAGTTCATCGGCCTCGACGCCTACACCGAGGCGGGCGGCGTGATTCTGCGCGACCTGTTCCAAGGTGATGATGGCGGGTGGCTGCAGGATGTCGGTCTCCTCGACATGCTGGTGGCCGAACAACTGCGCGATCAGTCCGAGGCGATCCGCGCTGAAGGCTGGAAGTGGATCGATGTCGCGCCCGACTTTGCCTACGGCCACACCTATGGCCTGCGGCAATTGCGCGGCGAGCAGGTTCCGCTCACCGACGATGAGCAGGCGACGCGTGACGCGCTGCAAGCCGAGATGGACGGTCTGGAGGGGACCTACGCCGAAGCCGAGGAACTGCCCGACGAGGTCGATCAGCGGCTCGGCGAGATCGAGACGGCGCTTGGCCAGCTCGACGATCGCCCCCAGGCCTTCGATCCCGAAGAAATCGCGCGAGCTGGCGCCTTCGTCAGCATCGACGGTTCGGGCGCGCTGCGCATCGAGCGTGGCTATGTCCGCCCCGAGGACGAACTTCCGATCGCCCCGGAGAACGACGCCGAGACCGATCCGGCCGACCAGCCGACGATCGCGGCGCGAACCGAGCATGACGGTACGAGCGTGGCCGCAGGCACGGAGCCTCCTGCGGATGAGCCCGAGGAAGACGATGGTATCAAGCCGATCCCCGACCGGCTGATGACTGAGCTGACGTCCCATCGGACCCTCGCACTTCGCCACGCCCTGGGCGAGAATCCCGACATCGCCTTCGCCGCCGCGCTTCACGCCCTGTGCCTCAAGGTGTTCTACCGCTACTCGCAGGACACCTGTCTGGAGCTCGACCTGAAGAGCGCGGGATTCAGCGCTCAGTCGCCGGGTCTTGCCGACAGCGCGCTCGCCGTCGCTTTCGACGCCCGGCATCAGGCTTGGCTCAACGCGCTGCCGAAGGAACCGGCCGATCTTTGGGATGGGCTCATTTCGTTCGACACAGACAGCCGCCAGGCGCTGTTCGCTCATTGCGTCTCGCTGTCGGTCAACGCGATTTATGAGGCCTACAATCGCAAGCCTCGCGCGCTGGCCCACGCCGACCGGATCGCCCAGGCCGTCGATCTCGACATGGTCGCAGCCGGCTGGACGCCGACGATCGGCAATTATTTCGGCCGGGTGACCAAGGCTCGCATCCTCGCAGCCGTGCGGCAGGCGAAAGGTGAGCGGGCGGGTGACCGCATCGAGCACCTCAAGAAGGCCGAGATGGCGGAGCAGGCCGAGACGCTGCTCGCGGGGTCCGGATGGCTGCCGGAGCCGCTCCGCACGCCCGGTCGCGATGTGCCGAATGCCGTTGAGTCCGACGCCATTGACCCTGTGGAAGCAGACGCCGATGCGGCGGGCGAAGAAACGACGGCGGACGGCGGCGAAACGGCCGTGGTGGAAGATGAGGAAGTGGCCGAGGATGACTCGATCGCGCTCGAAGCCCACGCGACCGCGGCCGAATAACGAAGGAGCTAACCGCACTGCCAGGGGCCCGCCAGCGATGGCGGGCCCTTTTTCGTCTCGGAGGACACGATGTCGGAAGATGCATCCGATCTGGCACGCCGTATGGCCAGGCAGGCTGAGGCGGCCTGCCGTCATTATCTTTCCAACGGCCGCCGTGAAGGACGTTATTGGCTGGTCGGCGATGCCCGCAACACGCCGGGGCGGTCCATGTTCGTCCGCTTGAAGGGCGCCGAATCCGGCAAGGGCGCTGCCGGCAAATGGACCGACGCCGCCACTGGCGAGCACGGCGATCTACTCGACATCATCCGCGAGAGCCGCGGCCTGGTCGACTTCAAGGACGTCGCCGATGAGGCGCGAACCTTCCTCAGCCTTCCCCATCCCGAGCCCGAGCGGCAATCAAATCCGCGGCAGACGCCAGCTCCGACGGGATCGCCGGAGGCGGCACGCCGGCTCTTCGCCATGTCGCAACCGATACCAGGCACGGCCGTGGAAACGTACTTACGCCAACGCGGCATCACGGCTTTGCACGAAACCGGATCGCTGCGCTTCCATCCCCGATGCTATTATAGGCCGGACGAGCACAGTCCGACCGAGAACTGGCCGGCGATGATCGCATCCGTCACCGATCTTGGCGGCCGGATCACCGGCGCGCATCGTACCTGGCTTGCACCCGACGGCAGCGGCAAGGCGCCGATTGACACGCCGCGGCGAGCGATGGGCGACCTCCTCGGCCATGCGGTCCGTTTTGGCGTGGCGCGTGACGTGATGGCGGCCGGCGAAGGAATCGAAACCAATCTGTCGCTGCGAATGGCGGCGCCCCGCATGCCGATTGTCGCCGCTCTATCGGCCGCGCACCTCGCAGCCATCCTGTTCCCGGCAACTCTACGCCGACTCTACATCGTGCGTGACGACGATCCGGCCGGCGACGGCGCGCGCGACAGCCTGATCGAACGGGCGAACGCTGTCGGGATCGAGGCGATTGTTCTGTCGCCGACGCTCGGAGACTTCAACGAGGATCTCAGACTGATCGGCATCGTCGCGCTCCGGGCCAACGTCCGCGTCCAGCTCGCCCCGGAAGATGTCGCGCGCTTCATTGCGGCCGAGGCGATGTAGTTCCGGAGGGGTGCGACAAGAGCGGCGGCGCTGTCAGCGCGATCGCCCTGGCTGCTTCCCATCTCGCCGGAGAGACCGCGACCCGGCCTTCGAGAGGGCGATCGGCCGTCAAACGGTCCAGCCCCGCAATGGCTGCGCCCGGTTCTTTTCCGCCGGCCCTTCGGGCCTTTGCATCGCGAAGCAAAACAACCGGGCTTCGCCATCCTCCGCTGACGCTTCGGCCCTGCGCTTCGCTTCGGGTGCAGGCCCGGCCCGCCCGACGGCTTTCGTCGCCAGAAGGCCGCGAGGGTCGCGGTCAGACCGACGAAGGAGCATCCCATGACGAGCGATCGTGACGACTTCGAGCCCCATCACGCTTCATCGCCTACCGACCACGTTCTCACCGAACTTCAGCTTTACGGCTTTCGCCCCTTCCAGGACGAACTCGACCCGAGGCCGCTGCCCGAGGGAAACGCCGTCGCCGGCGCCATCGCCGACATCTTCGACGCTCTCATTGTCACCTTGCAGGAAACCCGCCTCGAGCCCGACCTCGACGATCTGCTCTGGTCGACGGTCAATCTCTTCCACCGCGCCACCGGCCGGATCGAGCGCGAGCTCGACGACAACGAGCAGGCGCAGCGGCGGAGCCAGCGGGAGCAGGACGGCTCCGAGGTGAAGTCCGTCGAGCTGGAGCGGCTCACCGCCGAGGGACAGACGCTCATCGAACGCCGTGACGCCTTCGAATTGATGCGCGACCAGGCTGCCGAGCACTTCGAGCGCCATACCGGATCATCCTGGCGCCCGCGCGGCGGATCGATGGTCAACCACCGCACCATGACTTCGGCCATGATCGACAGCCGTGATTTTCTCGCCGCCAAGCGCCGCGCCGAAACCGAAGTGATGCTGCCGGCCGGTCCGAAGATCGCCTTCACCGGCGGTCTCGACTTCAACGACCACCGGCTCATCTGGGCCAAGCTCGATCAGGTGCACGCCAAGCATCCCGACATGGTGCTGCTGCATGGCGGATCGCCGAAGGGCGCCGAGCGCCTCGCTGCCCGCTGGGCCGACCATCGCAAGGTTCCGCAGGTCGCCTTTAAGCCCGACTGGACGAAACACGCCAAGGCTGCACCGTTCAAGCGCAACGATCAGATGCTCGAAGTCCTGCCCATTGGTGCCATGGTATTTCCGGGAACCGGCATCCAGGGCAATCTTGCGGACAAGGCTCGCAAGCTCGGCATCCCGGTTTGGAAGTTCGGCGGCGCGTGAGCGCCTCCCAGCTCAACCTGCTCGCGGGAGCGGAAGTCCAGCCGGATTTCCACTCCCGTTTTCACTCAATTTCAGCTACGCTCAGGTCGCGCCATGGTGGTGGTGGAAGGCGCGACCGTCAGACCTTTTCTCACGGGAGACCATCGCCATGATCTTCATCGGCATTCTCGCTAGCATCGCGGCAATCGGCGCCCTTTGCTGGCTTCTGTTCACACTCGCCGTATTTGCGCTGCCGGTCTTTGCCGGCGCCACCGCTGGCGCTTGGGCTTATCAGACCGGCGCAGGATGGATCGGCGGCATCGTCGTCGGCATCGTCGCCGCCGCACTGACGTTCGGCATCGGCCAGTTCCTGCTCGCCTTCGTGCGGCCGCTCTGGCTGCGCCTCGCGATCGCGATCGCCTTCGTCGCGCCCGCTGCGCTCGCCGGCTATCACGCCACCCATGGCATCGTGCAGCACACCATGCCCTCCGATACGTGGCAGATCGTCTTTTCCGTCATCGGCGCGATCGCGGTTGGCGTCACCGCGTTCGTGCGGGTGACGGCTATGGCGGCGCCCGGACCGTCGGGGCGGGGCTTGGCGCGCGCCTGACGCTATCAGCAGCAGAGGCGGGACCATCGGCCGATCTTCACCGCGCCGCCCTCGTGATCGAAACCCCGAGATGGCGGTCGGCGCCGCTTGGACCTTTGCCTCGGCCAACCCGTGTCGCGTCATCGCAGCCTTACGCCGGAGCAGCGAGACGCCGTTCAGTCACGCGATCAAAACACCGGTGCGCTGGCTTTCTTGCCGGAGCGGTGTCGGCGTCGAGATGCGGTCAAGCCTGGACTGGTTCTGTGGAATCGCCGACTCCGTTGTTGCCGATATCCGTAACGGCAGTGCCGTGCTCGCCACGTTCTCCTTGATCCATCTCTGTCTAACCGACCGCTCCAAAACGGCCTCTTCAATGGGCTGATCTGGCCGAAGGCCGGCTGCGCCTCGATCGCCTATGCGGCAATGGCGCCGATCGACTTTCTTCCCCTGCCGGCTGCGCCGTCATTCCTCGCGAAACAACAAAGTCGCCTGGCTGCCATCCTCCGCTGCGCTCCGGTCGCAAGCGATGCCGCGTCAATCGCCTTCGGCCTGCCGATCGCCATCGAGGCCGCAATGGTGCGGGCTCGGAACAGAGTTCAAGGAGAACTACCATGGCGACCATCGGCACCTTCAAGAAGACCGGCAACAACTACACCGGCGAAATCGTCACCCTCAGCGTCCAGGCCAAGAACGTCCGCATCGTCCCTGAGGAGACTCGCTCCAACGACAATGCCCCTTCGCACCGCGTCTTCGCCGGCAAGGCCGAGATCGGCGCCGCCTGGTCCAAGCGCTCGAACGAAGGCCGCGACTATCTGGGCCTCAAACTCGACGATCCGAGCTTCACCGCCCCGATCTTCGCCAACCTCTTCGACGACGAGGACGGCGAGGGCTACAGCCTCATCTGGTCCCGCCCCAGCCGCCGCAACGCGGATTGACCGCCTGGCTCTGGACGCCCCGCCCGAACCTCGGGCGGGGCAAGTCCTTCAGAGTTCGTCATACCGTTTTTCGCATTGTCGGCTTTACGTGTCGGCGCTTTAACGGCTTTGCCCGTTTCCGCCGATCCGGCTGTGCTTGGGCCTCGCCGAGACTCACGTCTCAGCTTCCTCCACCCTCTCATCCAGAAGATCGGCGGGTCTCACGCCCAACGCTTCCGACAAATGCCACATGGTCAACAGCGTGACGTTCTGCTGGCCCCGCTCCATCCCGCTCACATAGGCGCGGTCCACACCCATTTTCACGGCGACCGCCTCCTGGCTCAGACCGGCCGCGATGCGATACCTCCTGACGTTGGCTCCAAAGATTCTGCGAATGTCCATCCGCAGGATAGGAGACAATCGTGCATTATATCGCTACGTGCTATAATACACGGCCACGCCGTCTGCGCGTGATGCCTACGGCGGGCTGCCGCGATGCGTGAAAAGCATCGGGAAATTTCAGCTATCGGTCTGGTTTGCATTGGGAATGCGGATACGATCGGTTAACCAAAGAAGATGAGCGCGCCGATGACCGTCATTACCTTCCAGGACCGTCCGCCCGATGGCGACCGCCTGACAGGCTACGATGAAAGCCATCTTGCTCTCTATATCCGGCTCCTCGACGCCGCCGCCGAAGGCGCCGACTGGCGCGAGGCTGTGCAGATTCTTTTCGCGCTCGATCCCGACCGCGATCCCGACCGCGCCCGGATGGTTCATGACAGCCATCTCGCCCGCGCCCGCTGGATGACCACCACCGGCTATCGCGAGCTCCTCCGTCCCCGCGTGTCATAAAGCGGGACACTCCTCCCGGTTGTAAGAGGCATCACGCCGCGCAGTTTCGGGGGCTTCCGCCGCGCCTCGTCAGCGGCGAGGCTCAGCGCGTAGGGGGCCACTCAAAGCGCGGGCGAGGAGACGCGTATGGCCGAGCCGCCCGATTGGCGATTGCAGACAACCGAACGCGCGCTGAACCGGCTGGAGCGGCAGGGGCTCGCGTGGGAGTTCCTGCGCCGGAATCCCGACTATCGCAGCGACTATGACCGTCTGCGCGGCACGCCGGCCATCCGGTCAAGCGCTTCATTGCCCCATAGGAGCGCAGCCCAGAAGTGGGGGCTGCGATTTCCTGCTGGAGCCCGATCGCTCCGCTGACGAGACCGCGATCTTCTGGCGGCCCGAGCTGGTCGCCAGTGTTCTGATGCTTGAAGTCGCGCCGGCCGTCTTTCGCACGGCCCGGCGGCTCGAACAACTCGACCTGACCCAGGCCATCCTGCACGCGCAGCCTGGCGGTGAAGGCGCGATCGTACTGGCCGATCCCGACGGTGATCATCATTTGGTCGTCGGCGCCATCGACCTGACCCAACCGCTCGCCGTCCTCCTGCCACTCGACGATAGCTTCCACAGCCGCGCCGAAGCAGCCTTGCGATTCCAACGCCGCCTATTTGGACGCGCCGCCGGTCCGCTACCGCGCGCGCTCACGCTCACGCCGCGTCACCGCTTGCGACTGGTGCGCATGGTGCGCGCGCTCGATGGCCGATCCACTGGCGCGACTTATCGCGAAATCGCCGGCGTGCTTTTCGACACACCCCGGCAATCCGCCACCGAATGGAAAACCTCGTCCATCCGCGCTCAGACGATCCGGTTGGTCAAGGACGCGCAGACAATGATGCGCGGCGGCTATCTCCGCTTGCTCGCCGGCCGCTGATCGCGCTCCGGCTCCCCTCCGATGTGACCACCAGGGGGGTACGCGCACGCAGGGGCCTCACTCCGTCATCCACCCGGACGCCGGTGGTTCGCCATCGTGGTCGCCGCTTCGCCACTACACGCCGGCGGGGCAGCCGATGCACCGGAGGCCCCAATGTCAGCTGCGCGACCCGACCCCCCGCCACGCTATCTCCGCACACCCGAGGCGGCGCGCTTCCTCGGCCTATCCGGTCGCACGCTGGAGAAGCACCGCACCTACGGCACGGGACCGGTCTATCGCAAGCTGGGTGGCCGCATTGTCTATGCCCTCGACGATCTACAGGCTTGGGCGGATCGCGGCACACGGCAGTCGACATCAGATCCGGGCCACGGTGTTGTCCACCCTGCAAAACGACAGGCGACGCCCGCCGGGGGAATGCCCGTGCGACGCGGCGGCGCATCATGATCGTCGCGCTCCTCAATCAGAAGGGTGGCGTCGGCAAGACGACGCTCGCGCTGCATATCGCCGGTGAATGGGCTCGGCGAGGAAAGCGCGTCGTTCTCATCGACGCCGATCCACAAGGCTCGGCGCTCGACTGGTCGCAGCAGCGCGCGCGCGAAGGCCTGGCACGCCTGTTTGGTGTCGTCGGTCTGGCGCGAGATACGCTTCATAGCGAAGCGCCGGAACTGGCGCGAAGCGCCGATCACGTCGTGATCGACGGGCCACCGCGTGTCGCCAGCCTGATGCGGTCCGCGCTGCTTGCCGCCGACCTGGTGCTGATCCCCGTGCAGCCATCGCCTTTCGATGGCTGGGCGTCGGCGGAGATGCTCTCGCTGCTCGGCGAGGCGCGGATCTATCGTCCCCAGCTCGCCGCCCGCTTCGTCCTCAATCGATGCGCCGCGCGCACCATCATCGCCCGCGAGACTGCTGAAACGCTCGCCGACCATGATCCGCCGGTGCTCGCGTCCACCATCGGTCAGCGCGTCGCTTTCGCTGACACCGCGCGGTCCGGACGCCTCGTCTCGGAAATCAACGAGCACGGCCCGGCAGCGCGCGAGATCACCGCGCTCTGCGCCGAGATCGGGAGGATCGCGCCATGACAGAGCGATCCAACAAACGTGCCTTCGCTGCACGTCCCGCCGATCCTGAGAGCTGGATCAAAGCCTCTGATCCGCGCCCCGCGCGCGGCGGCGACGCGGCGAATTTCTCCGCGCGGCTCACCATCGACGTGACGCCCGACCTTCGCGGCCAGATCAAGATCGCCGCGTTCCAGCGCGGCGTGACGGTCGCCGAGATGCTGCGCGAATTGCTCGCTCGCGAATTTGCCCCGATCGAAGGAGGGACGCCATGAGCGGTGCGCCCCACTTGCGTCGCGTGGCGACGCCGACCGTGGTTGGTCTGACCCACGTCGAGCTGACCTGGATTGAAAAGAAGGTCGAATACTGGATTCGGTTCGGCCAGGACGTTCAGGAACAGATTCTCGACCGACGCCGGCGCGTGGTCAGCTTCCCGCCCCACAGTGTCTTCGCCTTCGTCCGTTGGGCGGCCAACGACTTTGGCACGATCATCTCGCGCATCGACATCGTGCGTGCGATCTCGCCAGGCGAACACTACCAAACTCTGCCGTTCGTGCGTCCCGGCGGCGACATCCTGCTGAGGATGGACGGCTGGCCCAAGGTTGAACGCGTTCTGCAGATCGTCGACGCCATCGAGTCGATCGGCATCAATCCTGCGGAGGTCTCGCCGCATCATTGGCGGCACGTTCACAATCGTCTCGCTGCCGGCCAAGAGCCGCGCAGCTACACGGCCGAGCAGCATCGCGCCATCCTTCTGCGCCGAAGGGTCGAGCCATGAGCCGCTTCGGCTACGTCATGACGACGTACTTCACCGTGATGCTGATCGGTGGCCTGTCCTTCATCCACATCACGCCCCGGCTGATCTGGAACGCGTCCGCCAGCACGCCAATCGGACTCTATTCGCTCGATCGGTCGCCGCAGCTCGAAGTGACGGACCTCGTCGCCGTGGACGCCCCGGAGCCGCTCGCATCGTTCCTCGCCGAGCGTGGCTACGTGCCGCGCGGCGTCCCCCTCATGAAACGTGTCGCGGCTCTTCCCGGCCAGCAGGTCTGCCGCGCCGACGCACACGTCACCGTCGACGGCGTCGCGATGGGCGAAGCGCTGACGCGCGACCGTCTCGGCCGCGATCTGCCCGTTTGGCAGGGCTGCCGGCGCATCGCGGGCGGCGAAATCTTCCTCATGAACTGGTCCGTCGAGGACAGCCTCGACGGTCGCTACTTCGGTCCGATTTCCACCCGCTCGATCATCGGTCGCGCAACGCCCGTGTGGACCGATGAAGACGGGAGCGGCCGCTTCCAGTGGCGCGCCGCGACGCGGTGAACGACGCGCCTATCCGACCTCACCGCACAGCAAAGGAGTCTTCCCATGCCGCAGATCGGCGAATTCACCCGTACGAAGAACGGCTACGCCGGCCACATCCGCACGCTCTCGCTGGACGTCGAGATCGTGCTCGTCCCCGCTGAGCACACCGACGCCGAGAATGCGCCGGACTATCGTGTTCACCACGGCAACGATGACGGACCTGAGATCGGCGCCGGATGGAAACGCACCGGCGAAAAAGCCGGCGATTACGTCTCCCTGCAGATCGACGATCCCACCTTGGTCCAGCCGATCCGCGCGAACCTGTTCCAATCGACCGAGGACAAATCGGCCTGGAACCTGCACTGGAATCGTCCGCCCAAGCGCGGCGAGCGGGACTGAACGATGTCCGGCCCGCGCCATCAAACTGTCGTCGGGCGGCCAAATGCCGTCCGACTGACAGCCATCCTTCTCCTTTCCGGCCTGCTCCTCGGCGCGCCGTTCAACGCCACAGCGAACGCTCAGAACGCACCGGCCACGCGCACGGCGCCGGCCCATCCGTTCGCCACCTACATTGAAGAGGCCGCACAGCGTTTTCGCATCCCGGCCGCGTGGATTCGCGCCGTCATGCGCGCGGAAAGCGCTGGCGATGTGCGTGCGATCTCCTCTGCTGGCGCGATGGGCCTGATGCAGATCATGCCGGATACCTGGGCGGAGCTGCGCGTCCGCCATAGGCTCGGGCGTAATCCTTACGATCCGCGCGACAACATCCTGGCCGGCGCGGCGTATTTGCGCGAGATGTATGATCGCTACGGTTCGCCGGGTTTTCTTGCGGCCTACAATGCGGGACCAGGGCGCTACGAAGAGTATCTCGCGGGCCGCCCGTTGCCGGCCGAGACCCGCGCGTATGTGGCCGCATTGGTCCCTTCCTTCGGCGGCGGTGACCTGCCCGGTGCAATCACCGTCGCCGCGGCTGATCCTCGCGCCTGGACTCGCGCGCCGTTGTTCATCACGCGCGCTGACGGCGTGACCAGCGTCGATCCAGCGCAGACGGAAGTCCCTCCGGACGACGCTTCGGCAGCAGCTCCGGTGCGCGAGGCTTCCGCTAACACGCCGCAGTCTGCGGGCCTGTTCGTCGCGCGATCGGATGGTGGAGGCCCGCGATGACGGCGCTTCGCCCGGATCGTGGTCTGGCGGGCTCCAGCGCATCATGGAGTGCGTGGAGGGGGAAGCAGGGCAACACAACCGCACGATGGCAGGATAAAGGGGCGCGATGTGCGCCTCGGTTCGGTTGTGCTTTTTCAATGGCTTACGCTGCGAATTCGCGAGGTGCGCCTGTTCGGCGCAGCCTGCGGCTCCGGCGATTTCATAAGCAAATCAGCGCTATCGCGCGATGTGCGGTCTTGCCGCCATGAGCGACGACAACGATTTCCGCGTCCGGCCAGGCCGCATCCGCTCGACGCGCGCGCAGCGCGCGAGACCGTTCATCGCCCAAGCGTTGGCCGCCGCCCAGCGCGCGGGCGGATCGGTCTCCCGGCAAGGGACGATCGGTCCCGGCCACCGCTCTCGGTTCGGCCGCGGCCAGCGTGCATCGTTGCAGGCCAATCGGCTCATCACCTCCCGCTCGCGCGGCGCTGTCGTCAAGGCGCGTGTGGTCCGCCACGGCGGACGCAACGCACCGCTCGCGACCCACCTGAACTATCTGCGCCGCGAGGGCGTCACCCGGGATGGAGAGAAGGCCCGGCTGTTCGGGCCTGGCGCCGATGACGCTGACCCGAAGGCGTTCGCGGAGCGGTGCGAGAATGACCGGCATCATTTCCGGTTCATCGTATCGCCCGACGACGCCGTCGAAATGGCGGACCTCAAGACCTTCGCGCGCGATCTCGTCGGGCAGATGGAAAAAGACCTCGGCGCCAAGCTCGATTGGGTCGCCGTCGACCATTGGAACACCGAGCATCCGCACCTCCACCTGATTGTGCGTGGCGTGCGCGAGGATGGCGAAAACCTCGTCATCTCCCGCGACTACATCAAGGAGGGCATGCGCGACCGGGCGCGCGACCTGATCACCCAAGAACTCGGACCGCGCACCGATCATGAAATCCGCCGCACGCTCGAGCGCCAAGTCGACACGGAGCGCTGGACCAATCTTGATCGGCAGCTCGCCCGCGACAGCTACCGCACCGGCGTCGTCGACCTCGCGCCGCGGCCCGACCGCCAGCCTGACGAATTTCATGCGCTCAAGGTCGGACGCCTGCGAAAGCTTGAGTCCCTCGGCCTCGCCGATCAGATCGGTCCCGGCCAGTGGGCGATTTCGGAGAACGCCGAGACGACGCTACGCCAGCTCGGTGAACGCGGCGACATCATAAAGCGCATCCATCGCGGCCTGACCGAACACGGCATCGAGCGCGGCGCGTCCAACTATGTGCTCGCCGGGGAAAGCCTGGACGATCCTGTCGTCGGCCGGCTGGTCGCCCGCGGTCTCGACGATGAGCTGAAGGGTACAGCCTATGCCGTGGTCGACGGCATGGACGGCCGCACCCATCACATCAAGCTGCCCGATCTCGACGCCGCCGGCGATAGCGCGCCCGGCTCAATCGTCGAGCTGCGCAGGTTCGACGACGCGAAGGGGCAGCGTCGCGTCGCGATGGCGGTCCGATCAGACCTCACCATCGAGCAGCAGATCACCGCGACCGGCGCCACTTGGCTTGATCGACAGGCGATCGCCCGCGAGCCGGTTGCGCTCGGTGGCGGGGGCTTCGGCGCGGAGGTGCGCGACGCCCTGGACCGGCGCGCCGAACACCTGATTGGGCGAGGTCTGGCCGAACGTCAGAACCGCGGCGTCAGCTTCAGCCGCAACCTGATCGAGACGCTCCGCCGGCGCGAGTTGGACGCCGTGGGCGCCAAGATCGCGGCAGAGAGCGGCCGCCCATTCAATAAGGCTGCGGCGGGGGAATACGTCGCTGGCGCCTACCAGCGGCGCATCGCGCTCGCCTCCGGCCGCTTCGCGATGATCGATGACGGCCTCGGCTTCCAGCTCGTGCCCTGGTCGCCCTCACTCGAAAAGAAACTCGGCCGGCATGTCTCCGGTCTCGCGCGCAGCGATGGCGGCATCGACTGGAGCTTCGGCCGCAAGCGGAGGCTGAGCCTGTGAACAGCGCGCCTCATCAAGAAAGGACTCCACTATGTCGGCCACCAAAATCCTCTGGGGCCAGATCCTTGTCGTCTCCCTGATTGTGCTCGCGACCACCTGGGCCGCGACGCAGTGGACGGCATGGCAGCTCGGCTTCCAGCCGCAGCTCGGCCGGCCATGGTTCGAACTCTTCGGCTGGCCGATCTACTATCCGCCGGCCTTCTTCTGGTGGTGGTACTTCTACGATGCCTATGCACCGCACGTTTTCGTCGAGGGCGCCTATATCGCGGCATCCGGCGGCTTCATCGCCATCGCGGTCGCCATCGGTATGTCGGTCTGGCGCGCGCGCGAGGCCAAGAATGTCGAGACCTACGGCTCGGCGCGCTGGGCGCGAGCCGATGAAGTCCGGGCGGCCGGCCTGCTTGGACCCGATGGTGTGGTGCTCGGCAGGTTCGACGGCGCCTATCTTCGTCATGACGGACCTGAGCATGTGCTGTGCTTCGCCCCGACCCGCTCCGGCAAGGGCGTCGGCCTTGTTGTGCCGTCGCTGCTGACCTGGCCAGGCTCCGCCATTGTTCACGACATCAAGGGCGAGAACTGGCAGCTCACCGCCGGCTTCCGCGCCCGACACGGCCGGGTGCTGCTGTTCGACCCGACCAACGCGAAGTCGTCCGCCTACAACCCGCTGCTCGAGGTCCGCCACGGCGAATGGGAGGTTCGCGACGTCCAGAACATCGCCGACATTCTCGTCGATCCCGAAGGGAGTTTGGAACGCCGCAATCATTGGGAGAAGACGTCCCACGCGCTGCTGGTCGGCGCCATTCTGCACGTTCTATACGCCGAGACCGACAAGACGCTCGCCGGCGTCGCCGCCTTCCTGTCCGACCCCAAGCGGCCGATCGAGTCGACGCTCGCCGCCATGATGAAGACGGCGCATCTCGGCGAAGCTGGACCGCACCCGGTCATCGCGTCGGCGGCGCGTGAGCTGCTGAACAAATCAGACAATGAGCGGTCCGGCGTGCTGTCCACCGCCATGTCGTTCCTCGGGCTTTACCGCGATCCGGTAGTGGCCGAAGTGACTCGCCGCTGTGATTGGCGCATCACCGACATCGTCGGCGGGACGCGGCCATCGACGCTCTACCTCGTGGTGCCGCCGTCCGACATCGCGCGCACCAAGCCGCTGATCCGGCTTCTCCTCAACCAGATCGGACGCCGCCTGACCGAGGACCTGCGGGCAAAGGGAGGCCGACACCGTCTGCTCCTCATGCTCGACGAGTTTCCAGCGCTCGGGCGCCTCGACTTCTTCGAGTCCGCGTTGGCCTTTATGGCCGGCTATGGCCTGAAGAGCTTCCTGATCGCGCAGTCGTTGAACCAGATCGAGAAAGCCTATGGCCCGAACAACTCGATCCTCGACAACTGCCATGTCCGCGTCAGCTTCGCGACCAATGACGAGCGGACGGCCAAGCGCGTGTCGGATGCGCTTGGCACCGCGACCGAGATGCGGGCAATGCGGAACTATGCCGGGCACAGGCTGAGCCCATGGCTCGGCCATCTGATGGTGTCGCGATCGGAGACCGCGCGCCCGCTGCTGACGCCGGGCGAGGTGATGCAGCTCCCACCCGCCGACGAGATCGTCATGGTTTCCGGAACGCCGCCGATCCGCGCGAAGAAGGCGCGCTACTTCGAGGATCGTCGGTTTCAGGAACGCATCCTGCCACCGCCGGCGCTGGCAAAGACAGCGGCGGCAAAGCCGGACGACTGGAGCAAGATGCCGCTGCCGCCGCGGCCGGAGATCGAGGGCGCCGCCGCAAAGGATGGCCAGGGCGACGACGAGGATCCGACCGGCTCGGAACGCCGCCACCAGCCCGAGCTGAACAAGGCCGGGACCGTCGAGAAGAAGGCGCCGATCAACAACGAGTTCGACCTCGATGGTCCCGACGACGCCGATGACGACGCCGCGCGCGCACGCCGGCTGAATCAGGTGATGCAGGGCGTCGCGCGGCAGGTCTCGCTCGATCCCAACGATGGGATGGACCTCTGAGCGTGGCGATCATGAAGATTCCGAAGAAGCAGCGCCTCTCGGTCTATCTCGATCCGGACATCATGAAGGCGCTCACCGCTTATGCCGCGCGTCGCGATCAATCGCGATCCTTGGTCGCGGAAGCGGCGATCGCATCCTTCCTGTCACCCGACACCGCCGAGCGCCAGGAAGCCGCGACCACCAAGCGATTGGACCAGCTCGACCGGCGCATGACACGCATGGAACGCGACCTCGGCATTTCCGTGGAAATGCTCGCGGTGTTCGTCCGCCACTGGCTCACCACCAACCCGCCGTTGCCGGAGCCAGCCCAGGCGGCCGCACGCGCACAGGCGGGCGAGCGGTACGACGCCTTCGTCGCCGCGCTCGGCCGGCGACTCGCGAAGGGACCGAAGGTGCGTGAGGAGATTTCCGAAGACGTCGCAGGTGTCCCGGGCGCGTAATAATCGTCGCCCCGGGCATCGCAAGAGTTTGTCCGTTCCGCCGTCGCCCTGTCTTTGTACGCCAGAGCACTACGACCCCATCCTGCTTGTTGTCATGACCTGATTTCTGCCTCTTCTACTGATCCCCGATCCAGGGCCGCGTGTTTGCGGTCCCGCGCAGAACGGGGACGACATGGCGGTTTCTCACCAGCAATCAGAGGCGATCCTGCGAGGCGCGCGCATGTTGCGCACAGCCCTCGGCCCCGCCATCGCCGGATTCCTGGAAGACCCGTCGATCGTCGAGGTGATGCTCAATCCCGACGGGCGGCTCTGGATCGACCGCCTGTCCGAGGGGCTCTCCGACACCGGAGAACGGCTCTCGCCCGCCGACGGCGAACGCATTGTTCGCCTCGTTGCGCATCATGTCGGCGCCGAGGTCCATTCCGGTTCACCGCGCGTTTCGGCGGAGCTTCCCGAAACGGGAGAGCGGTTCGAAGGCCTCCTGCCTCCGGTCGTGACGGCCCCGGCGTTCGCAATCCGCAAGCCTGCCGTCGCCGTCTTCACGCTCGCTGATTACGTCGCCGCCGAGATCATGTCGGCCGAACAGGCTGAGATCCTCCGCCGCGCCGTCGCGGACCGCCGCAACATCTTGGTTGCCGGCGGCACCTCGACCGGCAAGACGACACTCACCAACGCCTTGCTCGCCGAAGTGTCGAAGACCTTCGACCGCGTCGTTCTGATCGAGGACACGCGCGAGCTGCAATGCGCCGCGCCCAACCTGGTCGCCATGCGGACGAAGGATGGCGTCGCATCGCTCTCCGATCTCGTCCGCTCCTCGCTTCGCTTGCGCCCCGATCGCATTCCGATCGGAGAGGTGCGCGGCGCCGAGGCGTTGGATTTGCTCAAGGCATGGGGGACGGGCCACCCGGGCGGCATCGGCACGATCCACGCCGGCACCGCGATCGGCGCGCTGCGCCGCCTCGAGCAGCTCATTCAGGAAGCCGTCATCACCGTCCCGCGCGCGCTGATCGCCGAGACCATCGATCTCGTCGCCGTGCTCAGCGGCCGCGGCTCGACCCGTCGCCTCGCCGCACTCGCCCGCGTCGAAGGCCTTCAGCCGGACGGCGACTACCGCGTCATCCCCGCAACCCAGCCCGTCTCAGGAGACCCCGAATGATCCGTCATGCCTTGCTCGCGCGCCGTCATATCGCGACAGCCGTGTCCGTCACCGTCGTCAGCATGATGCTGGCGCCGGCGGCTTATGCTTCCGGCTCATCGATGCCGTGGGAAGCGCCGCTGCAATCGATCCTCGAATCCATCGAGGGGCCAGTCGCCAAGATCATCGCGGTGATCATCATCATCATCACCGGCCTCACGCTCGCCTTCGGCGATACGTCAGGCGGCGCGCGGAAGCTGATCCAGATCGTCTTCGGCCTGTCGATCGCCTTCGCCGCGTCGAGCTTCTTCCTGTCGTTCTTCTCTTTCGGCGGCGGAGCGCTCGTTTGATGGCGAGCTTGATCGATAGCGCCGGCGAAGTGCCAGGCTACGCCGTCCCGGTCCATCGCGCGCTCACCGAGCACATCCTGCTCGGCGGCGCGCCGCGTTCGATCGCCATCCTCAACGGCACGCTGGCGGCGGCGCTCGGCCTTGGCCTCCGCCTCTGGCTGGTCGGTCTCGGACTCTGGGCGATCGGCCATTTCGCCGCCGTGTGGGCGGCAAAACGCGATCCGCAATTCGTCGACGTGGTGCGCCGCCACCTGCGCATCCCCGGCCATCTGAGCGCGTGAGGCCACTCCGATGATGAACCTCGCCGAATATCGCCGGACCTCAACCCGCCTCGCGGATTTCCTGCCCTGGGCCGCGCTCGCGGGCGAGGGCATCGTCCTCAACAAGGACGGCAGCTTCCAACGCACCGCTCGCTTTCGCGGTCCCGACCTCGATTCCGCGGTGCCGGCCGAACTTGTCGCCGTCGCCGGCCGCCTCAACAACGCCTTCCGCCGGCTTGGCTCGGGATGGGCGATCTTCGTCGAGGCGCAGCGGCATGGCGCCGGCGCCTATCCGGCGAGCCGCTTTCCCGAGGCCGCGTCCGCCCTGGTCGACGCCGAACGCAAAGCCGATTTCGAGGAAGACGCCTCGCACTTTGAGTCCAGCTACTTCCTGACCTTCGTCTACCTGCCACCGGCCGAGGACGCCGCCCGCGCCGAAAGCTGGCTGTATGAAGGCAAGGCCGACAACGGTCTTGACCCACATGAGGCGTTACGCGGCTTCGCTGATCGCACCGATCGCGTGCTCCAGCTCGTCGAGAACTTCATGCCGGAATGTGCATGGCTCGATGACGGCGAGACGCTGACTTATCTTCATTCGACCGTCTCGACCAAACGCCATCGTGTGCGCGTGCCCGAGACGCCCATGTATCTCGATGCGCTGCTGGCCGATCAGCCGCTCACGGGCGGATTGGAGCCGCGCCTCGGCGACAAGCATCTCCGCATCCTGACCATCGTCGGCTTTCCGACCGCGACCACGCCCGGGCTGCTCGATGACCTCAACCGGCTCGCCTTCCCGTATCGCTGGTCGACGCGCGCCGTCCTTCTCGACAAGACCGACGCCACCAAGCTGCTCACCAAGATCCGCCGGCAATGGTTCGCCAAGCGCAAGAGCATCATGGCGATCCTGAAGGAGGTGATGACCAACGAGGCGTCGGTCCTCGTCGACACCGATGCGGCGAACAAGGCGGCCGATGCCGATCTCGCGCTTCAGGAACTCGGCGCGGACTATGCCGGTCAGGCCTATGTCACCGCGACGGTCGCCGTCTGGGACGCCGATCCACGCATCGCCGCCGAGAAGCTGCGCCTGGTGGAGAAGATCGTTCAGGGCCGCGACTTCACCGCGATGGCTGAGACGATCAACGCCGTCGACGCCTGGCTTGGCTCGCTGCCCGGCCATGTCTACGCCAACGTCCGGCAACCGCCGATCTCGACGCTCAATCTCGCCCACATGATTCCGCTGTCGGCGGTGTGGGCGGGGCCGGAGCGGGACGAGCATTTCGGGCAACCCCCCTTGCTTTATGGCAGGACCGAAGGCTCGACCCCGTTCCGGTTTTCCCTTCATGTCGGCGATGTCGGTCACACGCTCGTCGTCGGACCGACGGGCGCCGGCAAATCCGTGCTCCTGGCGCTGATGGCGCTCCAGTTCCGGCGCTATCCCAACTCACAGGTTTTCGCCTTCGACTTCGGGGGAAGCATCCGAGCCGCGGCGCTCGCGATGGGCGGTGACTGGCACGATCTCGGCGGCGGTTTGACCGAGGGCGTGGCCGACAGCGTGTCGCTGCAACCGCTCTCCGGCATCCACCACGTGCCGGAACGCGCGTGGGCGGCGGATTGGATCGTCGCCATCCTGCAGCGCGAGGGCGTGACGATCGAGCCGGAGGTGAAGGAATACATCTGGACTGCGCTGACCTCGCTGGCGAGCGCGCCCGTCGGCGAACGCACGCTCACCGGACTGGCCGTCCTCCTTCAATCGAACGATCTCAAACAGGCGCTCCGGCCCTATTGCGTCGGCGGCGCCTGTGGCCGGCTGCTCGACGCCGAGAACGAGCATCTTGGCGAAGCCTCTGTGCAGGCGTTCGAGACCGAGGGCCTGATTGGCACCGGCGCCGCACCGGCCGTGCTCGCCTATCTCTTCCACCGCATCGAGGACCGCCTTGACGGCAGCCCCACGCTGCTCATCGTCGATGAAGGCTGGCTGGCGCTCGACGACGAGGATTTCGCTGGTCAGCTCCGCGAGTGGCTGAAGACACTGCGCAAGAAGAACGCCTCCGTCGTCTTCGCCACCCAATCGCTTTCCGACATCGACAGCTCGGCGATCGCGCCCGCCATTGTCGAAAGCTGCCAGACCCGGCTGCTGCTGCCGAACGAGCGCGCGATCGAGCCGCAGATCACCGCGATCTACCGTCGCTTCGGACTCAACGACCGCCAGATCGAGATCCTCGCCCGCGCGATGCCGAAGCGCGACTACTACTGCCAATCCCGGCGGGGCAACCGGCTCTTCGAGCTCGGTCTGTCCGAGGTGGCGCTGGCGCTGTGCGCCGCTTCCTCGAAGACCGATCAAGCCGCCATCGAACGCGTCATCGCCGAACATGGACGCGAGGGCTTTCTGCCGGCCTGGCTGCGGCTGCGTGGCGTCGCCTGGGCCGCCGACCTCATCCCCAACCTTAACAACCTGGAGACACAGCCATGATCTTCCGTCGCTCACGCGCGGCGCTTCTTGCCGCGTCGATCCTTTCCATTCCCGTGGCGATGTCGCCCGTGATGGTCCAGCCGGCGTCCGCGCAATGGATCGTCTACGATCCAACGAACTACGTGCAGAATGTGCTCTCAGCGGCTCGCGCGCTGGAGCAGATCAACAACCAGATCAGCTCGCTTCAGAACGAAGCGACGATGCTGATCAACCAGGCGCGCAACCTCGCAAGCCTGCCTTACTCCTCGCTTCAACGCCTGCAGCAGTCCGTGCAGCGGACGCAACAGCTCCTCGGCCAGACGCAGCGCATCGCCTACGACGTCCAGCAAATCGACCAGGCGTTCACATCGACTTACGGCAATGCGTCGATGTCGGCGTCCGACCAGCAGCTCGTCGCGCAAGCGCGCGAGCGCTGGCAGAACACGGTCGGCGGCTTGCAGGACGCCATGCGGGTGCAGGCCGGCGTCGTCGGCAACATCGATACCAACCGCGCCGAGATGTCGGCGCTCATCGGCCAAAGCCAGGGCGCGACCGGCGCCTTGCAGGCGGCGCAGGCCGGCAATCAGCTCCTCGCGCTCCAGGCCCAGCAGCTCGCCGATCTCACGGCCGTCGTCGCTGCGAACGGACGGGCCCAGGCGCTGACCGAAGCCGAGCGCGCGGCGGCTGCCGAGCAGGGTCGCGAGCAGCGCCGCCGCTTCCTGACCCCCGGCAGCGGCTATCAGCCCGGCAACGCCCGCATGTTCCCGAATGGCAACTAAGGCCCCTCGCGAGGATCAGGTCATGGACGGCAAGCTCCTGGCGCGCCTCGGCGCCGTCGTCTTCGTCGCCGTCGCCATCACCGCGGCGGCGATCGAGATGACCCGGAAAGAGGAACAACCGCCCGTTCCAGCGTCACCGCCAAGCGAAGACATGCCGGCCGATCCGCTGCGCGAAGCGCAGCGGCGGTGCCAATTGCTTGGCGAGGCCGCCGCGCGCGATACCGAATGCCTGCGCACCTGGGCCGAAACCCGCGACCGCTTCCTCGGCATTACGCCCGCACCAGCGCGGACATCGCCGCAGCATGACGACGGGCGGTGATCCATGGGCGGCACCGGCGTCATCGACCAATTCCTGGAGGTCTTCACCCGCTATATCGATAGCGGCTTTGGCCTGCTCGGCGGCGAGGTGGCGTTCATCGCCACGACGCTGATCGTCATCGACGTGACCTTGGCCGCACTGTTTTGGAGTTGGGGCGCCGACGACGACATCATGGCGCGCCTGGTCAAGAAGACGCTGTTCGTCGGCGTCTTCGCCTACATCATCGGCAACTGGAATAGCCTCGCGCGCATCGTGTTCGAGAGCTTCGCGGGGCTGGGCCTGAAAGCGTCAGGCACCGGATTCACCGTCGAAGATCTCATGCGCCCCGGCCGCGTTGCGCAGACTGGCCTCGATGCCGGCCGACCGCTGCTCGATTCGATCTCCAACCTGATGGGCTGGATCGCCTTCTTCGAGAACTTCATCCAGATCGCCTGCCTGCTGTTCGCCTGGGCCCTGGTGCTGCTTGCCTTCTTCATTCTCGCCATCCAGCTCTTCGTCACTCTGATCGAGTTCAAACTGACGACGCTTGCCGGCTTCGTGCTGATCCCCTTCGGCCTGTTCGGCAAATCCGCGTTCATGGCCGAACGCGTCCTCGGCAACGTCATCTCGAGCGGCATCAAGGTGCTGGTCCTCGCCGTCATCATCGGCATCGGCTCAACCTTGTTCTCCCAGTTCACCGCCGGTTTCGCTGGCCAGACGCCGACGATCGACCAGGCCATGGCGATCGTGCTCGCCGCGCTCTCGCTGCTGGGCCTCGGAATCTTCGGCCCCGGCATCGCCAACGGCCTTGTCTCCGGCGGGCCGCAGCTCGGCGCCGGCGCGGCGGTCGGAACCGGACTCGCGGCGGGCGGGGCTCTGGTCGCGGCCGGCGCGGCTGGCGGAATGGCCCTGCGCGGCGGCGCCGCTGCTCTTTCCGGAACTGCCGCTGCCGCTCGAGGGGGAGCGGCCTTGGCCGGTGGCGCCTCGACGGCCTACAGCCTCGGCGCTGCCGGCCAGTCGGGCGCGGCCGCCGTCGGGTCCGGACTCGGTGGCGTTGCTCGCGCCGCTGGCGCGGCCGCCAGCTCGCCGCTGCGTCGCGCGGCCTCCCAGGCAGCAGACAGCATGAAGTCGAGCTTCTCCGAGGGCGCCAAATCCGCGTTCGCGGCCACCGGCGGCACGTCGACCATGGGCACGATCGGTGGAAGCGCGGCCGAGGCTGCGTCACCCGTTGCGGCTGACGGACCGCCGGCCTGGGCCCAGCGCATGAAGCGCTCACAAGCCCTGAGCCACGGTGTGACGGCCGCCGCCCACGCCGTTCGCAGCGGCGACAGCCATGGCGGCGGCTCCTCCATCAACCTCTCCCAAGGCGATCGCTGATGTTCAAAAGACCTTCTACTCACTACGGCAAAGCACCAGAACCCGAGACGCCATATCAGCGCGCCGCTCAGGTCTGGGACGAGCGTATCGGCGCCGCGCGCGTCCAGGCGAAGAATTGGCGGCTCATGGCCTTCGGTTCTTTGGTCCTGTCCGCCAGCTTTGCGGCGGCGCTGGTCTGGCAATCGGCCCGCGGCACGATCGTGCCATGGGTTGTGCAGGTCGACCGGCTCGGCCAGGCGCAGGCGGTGGCGCCAGCGGTCGCCGACTATCGTCCGACCGATCCCCAGATCGCCTTTCATCTCGCACGCTTCATCGAGCAGGTGCGCTCGATTCCGTCCGACGCCATCATCGTTCGGCAGAACTGGCTGCGCGCCTACGATTTCACGACGGATCGCGGCGCCATGGCGCTCAACGACTACGCGCGATCGAACGACCCCTTCACCAAGGTCGGCCGGCAGCAGGTCGCCGTCGACGTCTCCAGCGTCATCCGGGCTTCGCCCAACAGCTTCCGCGTCGCATGGGCCGAACGCCGGTACGAGAATGGCCAGCTCGCCGAGACGACCCGCTGGACCGCCATCCTCACCATCGTCGTGCAGGTGCCCCGCAACGCCGACCGGCTGCGCGCCAACCCGCTCGGAATCTACGTCAACGCCATCAACTGGTCACGGGAGCTTGGGCAATGAAACCGTCTTTCCGTAAAGCCGGCGACCCGGCTTTCCGCACTTCCACACTTGCGATTTTGCTCTGCACGTCGGCGCTCGCCGGCTGCGCCACGGCGAACAGGCCGCCGGAGATCTCCTACGACAACGCCGTCCCTGCGGCGCTAAGCGCTGATCCTCCGGCGCCCGTGCGCGTGGTCGAAATCCCGAGGCCGCTCCCACTGCCCGGGCAACTGCAGCCCGTTGAATCGACGCGCCGACCGCCGGAGCCGGCCGAGCCCACAGCGCGCGTCAACCAGGCCAATGCCGCCGCGCGCGTTCAGCCCGTCCGCGACGGCTTCATCAACGCCATGCAGGTTTATCCCTATACGGGCGGCGCGCTCTATCAGGTTTACACCGCCGTCGGCCAGATCACCGACATCGCCCTCCAGCCGGGCGAACAATTGGTCGGCTCCGGCCCGGTCGCCGCTGGCGACACCGTGCGGTGGATCATCGGCGACACGGTGAGCGGTTCGGGCGCCACCCAACAAGTCCACATCCTGGTCAAGCCGACCCGCGCCGACTTGATGACGAATCTCATCATCAACACCAATCTGCGCACCTATCACATGGAGCTGCGCTCGACCGAACGCACCTATATGGCTTCGGTGTCCTGGCAGTATCCGCAGGATCAGCTCATCGCGCTGCGCCGCCAGAACGCGCAGGCCGAGGCCAGCAGTCCCGTCGCCACCGGCGTCGACCTCGCCAACATCAATTTCCGCTATGCCATCGAAGGCGATCGTGCGCCGTGGCGGCCACTGCGCGCCTACGATGATGGACGCCAGGTCTTCATCGAGTTTCCGCGTGGCATCGGTCAGGGCGAGATGCCGCCGCTGTTTGTGGTCGGTCCGGAGGGCAACACCTCCGAGCTCGTGAACTACCGCGTCCGTGCCAACTACATGATCGTCGACCGGCTGTTCGCGGCCGCGGAGCTGCGCTTCGGCGCTGGCGACCGCCAGAAGCGCGTCCGGATCGTCCGCACCGATGGGAGGCCGGCGTCGTGAGCGAGCCAGAACCCCGGAAAGAAGAAGACGAGGCGCCGCTGACCGGGTCGGCCGGCGACGCGGCCGTCCCGATGCGGCTCCGTGGTGAGGCGCCGCGTGTCACGCGGCTCTCGCGAAAGGTGCTCGCCGGCATCGGACTCGTGGCGAGCGTCGGCATCGGCGGTGCGTTGATCTATGCGCTCCAGACTCGCGATGGGGGTAAGCCCGCCGACGAACTCTATTCGACCGACAATCGCTCGACCGCCGACGGTCTGGCCGGGTTGCCGCGCGATTACAGCGGCATTCCTCAGCTCGGTCCACCACTCCCGGGCGACCTCGGGCGTCCCATCCTGGGCGCGCAAAATCGTGGCCAGCCATTGCCGAACCAGCCCAATCCCGGCCTCAGCGCGGAGGAGCAGCGACGGCTGCAGGAGATCGAAACCGCCCGCGTCAGCAGGCTCTTCAGCGGCACCGAAAACAGGTCCATGGCCTCGACGGGCCCCGGCGCCGCGACGATCGCGCCGCCGCCCACTCCGGACCTCACCGGCCTCGGCCTCGCTCCGCCACCCGCCACCCCATCGGCCCAGGATCGGCAGCTCGCATTTCTCAATGCGGCGGCCGATCGGCGCACCGTCGCACCCGATCGCGTCGCCGCACCGGCGTCGCCTTACATCCTTCAGGCAGGCGCCGTGATCGCGGCGGCGCTCATCACCGGCATCCGCTCCGACCTACCCGGCCAGATCACCGCGCAGGTGACCGAAAATATCTATGACAGCCCAACGGGACGTATCCTCCTGGTGCCGCAAGGCACGCGGATCATTGGCCAGTATGACAACAATGTTCAGTTCGGCCAAAGCCGCGTCCTCTTGGTCTGGAATCGTCTGATCTTCCCGAACGGACGCTCGATCGTTCTCGAGCGTCAGCCCGGCGCCGATGCCGAGGGCTATGCCGGCCTTCAGGATGGCGTCGATTATCACTGGTGGGAGCTGGCCAAGGCAGCGGGGCTTTCCACGCTGCTGAGCGTCGGCGCCGAACTCGCCGCCAACGACGATGACCGCTTGATTCAGGCCATCCGCAACGGCGGGCAGGACACTATCAACGATGCCGGCCAGCAGATCGTGCGCCGTCAGCTGAACGTCGCGCCGACGCTGACGATCCGGCCGGGCTTTCCCGTGCGCGTGATTGTCACCCGGGACATGGTGCTCGAACCTTACGGAGGCTAGCCGATGGCCAAGCTGAAGCTCGGGCCGCTCGAAGACGACAAGCCGGTGAAGATCTCGGTGGAACTGCCCGCCGCCCTTCACCGCGATCTCATCGCGTATGCAGAAATCCTTGGCCGAGAAAGCGGGCAAGCCGTCGAGCCCGCTAAGCTGATCGCACCAATGATTGAGCGTTTTATGGCGACGGATCGGGGATTCGCGAAGATGCGCCACGCGGCCCGTTCCCGTTCGCAACCGGCGGGTAGCGCTCCTCCAAGAGGCGAATGAAGTTCCGGAGCGCCGGGTTGTCGTTGCCGTCTCGCCAATAGGCGCGATACCCGATCCGGGTCGAGCCGTTGCCGTCGCGCGCCTCGCGGTAGACGACGCCGGTATAGCTGGCTCCCATGCAGGCCTCACACATAAGGCTGACGCCTCGGTTGGCCCCAACCAGGCTCTTGATGTTCTCCGGGCTCACATCGTGCCGGACGACGTTGGGCAGATCGCCAGGGGAACTGAGCTTGGCCACGAGGATGTCTTGGATCTCCGGTCCCGGATCGCGCTCGCTCAGCAAGAAGCGCTCATGTTTTAAGTCTGTCCAATAGATGACTTCGTTCGCTGCGAGCGGATGATCCTCGGGCAGAGCGACGATGATGCGCTCGCTCCAGAGCACCATCGAGCGATTGCAATCTGAAGCCGGCTCCCCGGTGACGATGGCGATGTCGATCATGCTATTCTGTATTCCGTCGAACAATCGCGTTCGCGATCCTTCGATAGTTTTGATCTCAACCTGGGGAAAGCGACGGCCGTACTCGACAAGACTTGCCCTGAGATTGCCGGCTGAGAGGGACGTGTAGAAGCCGATCGTCAAGTACCCGGCCTCGCCGCGTCCGACGGCCTTGGCTCCGTCGACGACAATCTGCAAATCATTGAGAACCCGGCGAACGCCGTTCACAAAGTCCCGGCCTGCCGCCGTCGGCCTGACGCCGCCATTCGTTCGTTCGAACAACGCTACGCCGAGTTGCTCCTCCAGATGTCGAATTCGTCGGCTGAGATTAGACTGCTTGAGGGCGAGCAGATCTGCCGCCTTGCGAAAACTGCCACAGCGTTCCGCCGCCTCAGCGTATCGCAGATGTTTAATCTCGATCGACACGAGAGCGCTCGTTTCGCCGCGCGGAAACAGCGCTGTCGAAGAACGCACCGCGTTCCGCATACATCGGAAGCGCTCGGTAGACGTCGTCTACGCATTTCATCATCTGTGACGCTCCTCACGCAGTTCAATATTCGCCCCGAACCTACCGGACTTGGAGACTAACGTAGCCGCTCATCTATGGCGGCTTGGGACTTCGCTCTCAAAAGCAAACATAGTACCTCCAAGTCATTCAGAAGGTGCTCTGGATCGCGGTCGACTGCGGTCCTAAGAGCGTCCTTCAGCCAGTCGCTCATGCCAGGATGGGCGAGCACCCACGCAATCTGCTTTTCGGCCTCGAGGAGAGGCTCAACGGGCGATTGCGAAGCGGCCATTCTGCTCTCCCTTCGTTCCCTTGGTCACGGGTTGCACTCCCCACATTGCCCCGGGTCCGCTGTCGCCGCCTTCACCGCGCGCTCTTCCCGGTAACCGCACCCCTCACAGCTATAGACATCAGCTTTCAGCGCGAGCGTTGGGCCTCCGCACCATGAGCATGGCAGGCCGGATAGCCGTTTGGTGATGGCAAATCCGGGTCGAGCGCAGATCGGGCACAGGCTCCGAAACCGGCGGACAAGGTCCAGCGTCGCGCGTTTGATGGTGCGCATTCGGGTGGGATTGCGATGGGCGCGCATATCGGTCTCAACGAAGGCGGCGCCGCAGATCGTGATCACCTCCTCAATCGCCCTTTGCAGTCCAGCCCAAGCGTCAATGTCCTTGATCAGCGCGCGCCTGGGCGCCGGCTGCTGATCGACGCAGCCCATGACGATCACCCCATGTCCGGGAAATCGCGCGCGTTCGGCGAACGCACTGGCGCCGGCCAGGTCCGTAACGACCGTGTGGCCAAAATTCGTCGACAGGCCCGCATAATGCCCGATCAATTCGAGACCGCTGACGCGGTCCCTCATTACGACAATCTCGCGGCCGAGCGGGACGAAGGGAATATACGGATGCGGACCAAAGCTGCCTTCGCTGGCCAGCGCGACGTTGACATCGGGCGCGGCCGCGAATGCCGCGGCGATCTTAGCCCGCGCCGCATCGAGCTGCGAACCGGTTCGTTCGACGTCACGACTGAAGGTGCCAAAGCGGTCGGTGTCGACATTCGTCGTCGCGGCGACCCGCAATCCCAGTGCCCGCTCCAGGAGGGGTGCGATTACCCGCTCCTTGCCGTGCATCGTCGCGAGGACGGCCTCCGTGCGCTCGTAGGGTCGTGGCGCGCTGGTCATCGCTAGAAATACCCCTCGCGCTTCTTCTGCTCGAGCGAGCCGCCATCCTCGCCGTCGCTGATCCGGCCCTGACGTTCGGAGCCCGAGGCCGCCAAGGTTTCCTGGACGACGGAGGGGAGGTCGGTCGCCTCGGACGCGATCGCCGCGGTGACCGGCCAACAGCCTAGCGTTCGGAAGCGCACGGCCCTTGTTTCGACGGTCTCCCCTGTCCGGAGGGGCATGCGGGATTCTTCGTCGATGACGATCAAACCCCCGCCCCGCTCAACCACCGGCCTCGGAGCCGCGAAGTAGAGCGGGGCGAGCGCGATGTCGTGGGCAAGCGCGTAGGTCCAGACGTCGGTTTCGGTCCAGTTCGACAGCGGGAACACCCGCGCCGACTGGTCTTTGCCAAGACGGGCATTATAGAGGCTCCAGAGCTCGGGGCGCTGTTGGCGCGGATCCCAAGCGTGGCCAGCAGAGCGGACCGAGAAGATCCGCTCCTTCGCCCGCGACTTCTCCTCGTCGCGGCGGGCGCCGCCGAAGACGATGTCATAGCCGCCTTGGTCGAGCGCGTCCTTGAGCGGTTCGGTCCGCATCGCCAGCGTGTAGCGGTCGCCATGGTCGAAGGGATTGAGGCCGGCCGCTCGCCCCTCCTCATTGGCATGGACGATGAGCTCGAACCCATGCTCGCGCGCAAACGCGTCGCGGAAGTCGAGGAGCGACCGGAACTCCCAGGTGGAGTCGATATGGAGCAGCGGGAACGGCGGGCGGCCCGGAAAGAAGGCGCGCAGCGCGAGATGCGCCAGCACCGTCGAGTCCTTGCCCGCCGAGAACAGCATCACCGGCTTGCGTCCTTCGGCGACCGCTTCTCGTAGGATATGGATCGCTTCGGATTCCAGTCGCGCGAGATGGGAGAGCCGGGCGGTCACGTCGCGGCCTCCCATCGCAAATCGCCGGCATAGCGGCGGATTGTCCACCCCTCGTCCCCGAGACGGAACAGGTGGACCCAGCCGTTGTCGATAAGTTGCCGGACGCTGGCGTGCGCATCGATGACACGGTTCAGCGCGTCCTCGGGCGCCTCGATGAAGACGGTGAGCCGCAGCGGCTCGTGGACGAAGCGTGTCCCGTCATGCACCGACTGCCAAGGCAGCCCGACCTTCAGATCGCCGGTATTGCCTTCGAGGACGCCGAGCTGGCCGACGACGTTGTGGAGCAGCTTGTTGCCGCTGCCAAAGGCGCGGTTGTTCACGGTCGAGGCGTAATATTGCAGGTTAATCCAGCTCGCGACGACCATGGGGGCAGTCATGATGAGTTCGAGCACGCTGAACCCGGCGTCCTTCTGCCAGTCGTAATCGTGCAGGAAGGCGCGGCCGGCGAGGTCGAGCCCGCGCGTGCGCTCGCGCGGCGCGGCGATGAAGGCGGCATTTCCTGCCAGGCCCCATTCGGGACGCACCTGCGCCCAGTCGCGGCTGCGCGCCCTTACCGCGCGATCGACATCCTCGCTCTTGCCGATGCCGAGCAGCTGTGCCCGCTCATCGCGGGCGAGCGAGGAGGCCTTGGCGAGCGCTTCGCGCAGCCGCGCGAGATCGCCGGCATGCGACGCCGGCAGCCGATCGGCATCGAAGATGCGCACCTCGTCGGTCGTGGTGTCGTGCAGGCAGCCGATGAACCAGCTGTCCTTCGGGATGTCGATGCCCTTGGCGGCCAGCCCCACCCGGACGCCGGGATCGTTGAGGATGGCGGCGGCGATCCGCGCGTTCGCCTCGCCCGTGTGCCCGCCACACGCTCCGCAATCCAGCCCCGAAGCATGGGGATTGTTGACGGTCGTGCTGCCGTGTCCCGTCAGCAGGACCAGCCGCGCGAAGTCTTGGGTCATCGACATCGCCCGCAGCACCGCCTCGGCCATGGCGACGCGCTGCCCGTCGTCGAAGCCGGTGACCCGACCGCCCACCGCGCCCGGTTCGAGCCGCGGTCCGATGCGGCCGATCACACCCTTGTCGAGGCCATCGGTATTGGGGTCGCTGACCGTCCGCGTCAGGCGCGCGCTGTCACCGACGAGCTTGGCGGCAAACAACAACCCCACCGTCTCGACATAGGTGAACGACGACACCGCCGAGAGCTTGAACGCCTTCCACGCCTTCGCCGCGCGGCGGCGCAGCAGGCGGAGGTTCATGATCTCCGCCTCCTCGGCTTCCGACGCATTGGCGACTGCCTCGCACACCACGAAGGCGGGCTTCAACAGCACCGGGCACTGCGCCCCACCGGTCTCGCGGCCGATCGGCACATATTCGATCGGGAAGCCGAAGAAGCCAGCGAACCCGATCGTCTCGGCGTCGGGGCAGACGGTCTCGAGCGCGCGTCGATAGACTTCGGAGCGAACGTCGATGCAGAATGCCGCCTGGAACGCCTTACGCGTGGCGGCGGGCTTTGACACGGGCGCCTCGAAATGCTGCGACAGCCGCGCGAGCAGCCGACGCCGGTAGGCCGCTTCATAGGCTTCGTGCAGGATGAGATCGAGCGCGAGCTCTGGATCGTCGCCGAGCCGCTCGTCTTTGGGCAGTGTCGCTGCGTCGGCCATCGCCTTTGCCCAGGCCGCCGTGAACGCGGTGTCGGGGCGTTCGAGGAACAGCGCGTAGCCCCAGACGACGCGGATCGCGAGCAACTCCACCAGCGTATCGTCGTCGCGCCCGTAAAGTGCATTGTCCCAGACGAGATAGCGTGCATAGGCCGCCCAGCCGCCGATATCGATCAGCGCCCGGTGCAGATAATCCTCGATGGCGCGATCAGGGATGCCCAGCGCCAGGACGACCGCCGCGATCGCCTCGCGTGGGTCCTTGGGCATGGCGGCGACGGCCTTGCGGAAGCCCCGGATGCCCATCGTCTCCGGGTTGCGGTCGAACCGCATCGCGGCACGCCACGCGGTATAGGCCGGGAGCGCGCGCGACGGCAGCTTCCAGGCGGCTTGTCCTTCGTCGAAATAGGCGGCGCACCATTTCGAGATCTCGTCGACCATGAACGCGGTGCGCGAGGCCTGACGGTCGCCGGCCGCCAAGCCGTCCAGGACCTCGGCGACGGTCGCGACGACCGGGCCCGGCCGACTGGTCCAGACGGGATCGCGCGCTGCGGCTAAGCGGAGCGAGGCGGCGTCGTGCGCGAAGGCCGGATGGCCGGACGTAGCAGCAGCCATGGCTGCCTCCAGGTCGTGCTCCTCGATGGTCCCCGCCGCCAGCGCCTGGCGGTAGAAGGCGCGCGGCATCAGCATATCGACTCCGGCAACCCGGCGAAGCGTAGCGCAGGTCGCAGCGAAGCTCTGGTCACTGAAGCCGAGGAATGGGTTCACCGCGACGAAATGCTTGAGCGGCCAGAGCGGCGCGATCTTGTCGCACGCTTGGGCGATGGCCGCCTCGATCGAGGCTGTCTTCGCGCCTGGTCTTTCGCAGGTTACAGCGATGGGGCTTCGCGGACCGGTCTCGGAGGCGATGGCGATACTCATGGGCGGACCCCGCCGGCGGACGTAGTGGAGGGGGATCGTGCGCCGTAACCAGGTGGCGGGCTGGGCCAGAAGTGCAGCACAAGCCGGTTCGCGAGCGTGTTGACGTAGAGACCGTTGGCGAGGTGGACGTAGAACGCCTGCCAGCGCGGCGCGGCGGCTCGGCCCGGCAGCAGGCTCTGGAAAACGGTCACCGTGCCGAAGGCAAGCACAACCAGAGCGACGATGGCGAGGTCGAAGGGGCCGCGTAGCGCCTGAACCGGCGGCAGCGAGCCGGCCAGTAGATGCTCGGTCGCGAACTGGAGCCAGAAATAGGCGAGCCCAACTACAACTGCGAGCGCCACCGTGCGGCCGATGACATAGACGCTCGGCCGTTCATCGAGCGCTTGCGTGACCAGATGAGCGAGGCCGAGCATCACCACCGCGCCGAGCGCGAAGACGCCGGGTTGCTGCGTTATCGTAGCGCCGAACAACGTGCCGATCGCGAGCGTCACCGCCAGCACGAGGCCAACGACCATCGCCATCCGCGCCCTGTGCGGCCGCCCGCTAGGGCTCGGTGACCACGACGCCCGCGCCAGATCAATGACGCTGCCCGACGATAGGAAGGCGTGCGCCTTGTAGAGTGAGTGGGCGACGATGTGCAGCAGCGCGGCGGAGAAGGCGCCGAGCCCGCATTGCAGCATCATGAAACCCATCTGCGCGATCGTCGAATAGGCCAACGAGACTTTGACGCTGGTCTGTGTGAGCATTACCGTCGAGCCGAACAAGGCCGTGAAGCCGCCGACGATGACGAGGACCTCCAGCGAGGGCGACGACAGCGAGATCACGCCGGCGAAGCGCAGCACCAGGAAGCCGCCGGCATTGATTACGCCGGCGTGAAGCAACGCCGACACCGGCGTCGGCGTCTCCATCACCTCGGTCAGCCAGCCATGCAGCGGAAACTGCGCCGATTTGAGCAGCGCGGCGATGACCAGCAACACCGCGACGGCGTGGATTGTGCCCGGAACGACTCCGGCGACGCGCATCGCCTCGGCGCCGGCGAACAGGACCGCATAATCGAGGCTGTCGAACGTCTGGTGGAGCAACACCATCGCGGCGACCAGACAGACATCGCCGACACGGCTGGCGATGAACTTCTTACGTGCCGCGAGCACGGCCGCCTGTCGTTCGGGATAGAAGAGCAGGAGCTTGTTGAGACCAACGCTCGTCGCGATCCAGGCGAGCGCGAACTGGAACAAATTGCCTGAGACGATCAGCAGCAGCACTGCCGCGAGCGTCAGGCACAGCCACTGGGTGAAACGGTCCTGGCCGGGATCGCCGTCGAGATAGTTTCGGCTGTAGACGACCACGATCAGGCCAACGAAGGCGACGAGCGCGAACATGATCGCGCTCAGCGCATCGACATAGAAGCCGAGCCCCACGCCCTCGATCCCGACGGTGACCGTTGCGAACGGACCGTGCAGTGCGACGGCAACGCCCGCGGCGACAGCCACGGCCAGTGCAAACGCCGCCACGAGGGCTGCGCTCGTCCCGGCCTGTCGGCGAGGCAGCTTGGCGGCACCAGCCACCAGGCCGGACACTACGAGTGCGAGGGGCCCGAGAGCAAGGCACCAGGGCAGCGCTGAGGTCATGGTCGTCTCCGGCGAGAAGCGACCCCTTACCTAGCGCCCATCCACCCTTCTTGATAATATAAAGATTGTGGGAATTCGTTCGTTTCCATAAAACTATGCCAATGACCCGCCTCAACTACCACCATCTGCGTTACTTCTGGGCGATCGCCCACGAGGGCAGCCTTACGCGCGCCGCCGAACGCCTCAACATGTCTCAGTCGGCGCTCTCGGTGCAGTTGGGAAAGCTCGAGCAGCAGCTCGGGCATCCGCTGTTCGAGCGGACAGGCAAGCGCCTCGTGCTCACAGAGGCGGGCCGCATCGCGCTCGACTACTCCGACACCGTGTTCCAGGCCGGCGATGAACTCGTCAGCACTATGCAAGGACGACCGCTCGATCGGCGACAGGCGTTCCGGGTCGGGGCGTTGACGACCCTGTCGCGCAACTTCCAGCTGGAGTTCCTCCGTCCCCTGGTCGGCCGCGCGGATGTCGAGCTGATTGTGCGCTCGGGTACGATGTATGATCTACTCGCCCAGCTTAAGGCGCACACGGTCGACGTCGTGCTCGCCAACAGCGCGCCGCAGCAGGACGCACAGTCCTCGTTTCGGAGCCATCTGCTCGCTCAGCAGCCGGTCGGCCTGGTCCGCCGGCCCGGCGCGGCGGCGTCACCGTTCCGCTTTCCGGAAGACCTGGCCTCCGAACCAATCCTCCTGCCAAGTTTGGACAGCGAGATTCGCCAGGCGTTTGACCGGATCCTTGAGCGTGCCGGGGTGCGCCCGGTCATCCTGGCCGAGGTCGACGACATGGCTATGTTGCGCCTGCTCGCCCGCGACAGCGAGGGTCTCACGTTGGTGCCCCCGATCGTAGTCCGCGACGAACTGGCCTCCGGCGCCCTCGTCGAGGTCTGTCGAATCCCGACGCTCAGCGAGAGCTTCTACGCGATCACGCAGAAGCGGCGGTTCCCGAACCCACTGCTCGCCGAACTTATGGCACGAGCTGCGAGGCAGGAGCAGTCGTAATCGAGCCGACCGAGCGAGTCGATCAGGGTAATCTTGCAAGCGGTTGCCACTCCCAGTAGTAGGCAGGTTCGAGAGCCTGACCCCCGCTGAAAGTTGATCGGCACGTCTTCCATTCCGCCGAGACGCGGTGTGTGCAGGGGGATTTCTAGAGTTGAACACGACCAGGCTGAATCGGGATTCCGTTTTGGTCGGGTTTCTGATTCAACATGCTGGCTGGGAAGGAGGCCGGCATGGATGGGCAAGCCTTATTCTGAAGATTTGCGTGATCGGGTGGTGGCGGCGATGGTGTCGGGGCGGAGCTGCCGCGAGGTTGGCGAGGCGTTCGACGTGGCGCCGAGCACGGCGGGTAACTGGTATCGCCTTTACCGACGTACGAAGAGCTATGCGGCCCGTCCGATGGGCGGCGACCGTCGCTCGAAGCTGATCGGCGAGGCGGACTGGATCGCCGAGCGCCTGGCGAAGGCTTGCGAGCTGACGCTGAGCGAAGTTCGCGAGGAGCTGGCCGGGCGCGGCGTCGAGGTCAGTTACACGAGCGTGTGGCGCATGGTCAGGCGGCTCGGGCTGCGGCACAAAAAAAAGGACGATCTTCGCCACTGAGCAGGACCGGCCGGACGTCGCTTTGGCCCGCGAGATCTGGCGCGCCGCGCAGCAGGGACTCCACTTCGACTCACTCGTCTTCGTCGACGAGACCGGCACCACCACCAACATGACGCGGACCCATGGCTGGGGACCCAAGGGCAAGCCGGTCCTCGGCAAGGCGCCGCACGGCCACTGGATGACCTCAACCTTCGTCGCCGGCCTCAAACATGACGGCATCCTGGCGCCGATGCTGATCGACACCGCCATGACGGGCGCCCTCTTCCACCAGTGGCTGGCCGAGCACCTCATCCCCGAAATGGCGCCGGGCAGCATCGTCGTCATGGACAACCTGCCCGCCCACAAGGTCGCGCAGGTCCGCCAATGCCTCGAGAAGGCCGGAATGGGACTGCTCTACCTCCCCGCCTACAGCCCCGACTTCAACCCGATCGAGCAAGTCTTCGCCAAGACCAAGGCGCTGCTGCGACGAGCCGCGCCCCGATCCTTCGACGCCATCTGCGAAGCCCTCAAAGCCATCCTCGACCGCTTCAGCCCGGCCGAATGCTCAAACTACATCCGCCACGCAGGCTATGTGCAAACATGATCGAGTCTGACTCTAGAAGGCGTGTGTGTCTGTTTCGCTGCAACATCGTTACATGTGCATGGCGGCATTAATTCGTTGCTGGGCAATGGGCGCAGTCGCGTGTTTCGATTGGATCTGGCCCGAGCTTCGCGTTCATTTGGGAATTAGGATAGTTCCGCGCTCACGCTGGTAAACGATGGCCACCCACCTAAAAAAGACAATTAGAAGAAGCGCAATGGTCCGAATGGATGCAATTCTTACGCGATTGCTCACACTCCATCCCAAGCGGATCGATCTCTCGCTCGACCGTATGGGGCGCATTCTCGACCGCCTTGGCCATCCCGAGCGTCGTTTGCCGCCAGTGATCCACGTCGCTGGCACCAATGGCAAGGGTTCGACCGTCGCCTTTCTGCGTGCGATCCTGGAAGCGGCCGGGTTCGGCGTTCACGTCTACACCTCGCCCCACCTCGTGCACTTCAACGAGCGCATCCGTCTTGCGCGACCGGGCGGCGGCGCGCTGGTGGCGGACGACGAACTCGCGGATGCACTTGCGACCTGCGAGCGGTTGAATGCCGGCGATCCAATCACGTTCTTCGAGATTACCACCGCCGCAGCTTTCCTGCTGTTCGCGCGCCATCCCGCCGATGTGCTGCTGCTCGAGGTCGGCCTGGGTGGCCGGCTCGACGCGACCAACGTGATCGAACGCTTGCTTGCGAGCGTGATCACCCCGATCTCGTTCGACCATCAAGAGTTCCTCGGCAACACCATCGAGCTGATCGCGGCGGAGAAGGCGGGTATCCTCAAGCCCAATGTGCTGGCGGTAACCGCGCCGCAGTCGCGGGAGGCGCTCACGGTGATCGAGCGGCAGGCCGCGCGCATGTGCGCGCCGGTTCGTATTGCTGGCAAGCACTGGGTCGTGACGCCAGAGCGCGGCCGCATGGTCTATCAGGACGAGAACGGGCTCATCGACCTGCCGGCGCCTCGTCTGTCTGGCCGTCATCAGTTCGACAACGCGGGTACCGCAATCGCCACCTTGCGCAACATCCCTGCGCTGCGGATTCCGCACGCGGCCTTCAAGCAAGGCGTCGCCAAGGTCGAATGGCCAGCGCGCATGCAGCGCCTCGCCCACGGCCGGCTGGTGGAACTGGCGCCGGACGGCAGCGAAGTGTGGCTCGACGGCGGCCACAATCCGGACTGCGGCCGCGCAGTTGTGGGCGCGCTCGCCGATCTTGAGAAGCGCGGTCCGCGGCCGCTCATACTCATCGTCGGCATGCTCGCGAGCAAGGATTGCGAAGGCTTTCTCATGAACTTCGCCGTGCTCATCTGCCGTGTCATCGCGGTGCCGATCCAGCAAGACACGGCTCTGCCGTCCGAAGAGATCGCACAAGTCGCCCGCCGCGTCGGCATCCCGGCCGAGACCCGCGACAGTGTCGGGGACGCGCTTGCCACAATCTCCGCGCTTGGCCTCGATCCGGCCCCCCGAATCCTCATTACCGGCTCGCTCTATCTCGCTGGGGAGGTGCTTGCCGCGAACGGCACGCTGCCGATCTGATCTGATACGCGTGGTCGCAATGGCATGCCTTAGCGGCACCCATAAAATTTGCTGCTTTTCGCGTAAAAAGCGGCTTGGTCACATTGCTTGTCGAGGAACACAGAAATGAACTTCAGATGAATAACAAGAACGCGGACGGCAAAGAGCAAAAAATATGAGGCCGCCCCGGCTGGGTTAGAAATGCTAAACTCAAGCCAAAGGGATCAGGGCCAAATCAGCGCCCGCATAACTCCGTAGATGCTGGTGATCGTGAGCACAATGCCGACCAGGATGAGAAGCGGCTTAGCCGGAACCCGCTTCGCCACCAACGCGCCCAGCGGCGCTGCGGCAATGCCCCCGATGAGCAACCCAGCCGTGGCGGCGGTGAAGGCTGCGAGGCCGAGGGTGGCGATGAAAGTGGCGGAGATGGTCACTGCCAAGAAGAACTCGGCGGTGTTCACTGTGCCGACGACTTTTCGCGGACTCCCGCCCTGTACCAACAGATTGCTGGTCACCACGGGACCCCAGCCGCCGCCGCCTGCTGCATCCAGGAAGCCCCCGACAAGCCCAAGCGGCGCGACAAACTTGGGCCTCTTTTCCACAGGAGGAAATCTGACGCCGCGCCAGAGCAGATATAGGCCGATGGCGCTCAAGTAAGCGAGCACGAATGGTCGGGCCGTTTCGGCACTAATCCTAGTCAGCACATAGGCGCCCAAGATGCCACCGGCCACGCCGGGTATCACCAGCCGCCAGAAGAGCTGCCAATTCACGTTGCGATGGGCGATGTGGCTGATGCCTGATGCTGCGGTGGTGAAGCTCTCGGCCGCGTGGACGCCCGCCGATGCTGCGGCCGGGGGAACGCCAAGGCTCACCAGCAGCGTATTCGAGATGACGCCGAATGCCATGCCAAGCGCACCGTCGACGAGTTGCGCCGCAAAGCCGATGGCGATGAAGGGCAGAAGCGCCTCAAGAGGGAAAGTCGATAGGTCCACGCGGCCATTCCCTTCTCAAGCTCGAGCTATGGAGGCCGCTTTTTTGTTTGATGGCCTAACTTCCGCGAGCTGCTAGGCCAACCATCCCGGACAAACGGGTCGGCTCGATTGGGCGACGACCGCCTCGACGCATTGGTTTTCAATGCGCGCGGCACCTTCCAAACAGGCGTCGGTCCGTGGACGAGTCCCCACTTGGGACCGTGTGCATCACGGTGCTGATTTAACGTCGCTGGCCCATGAACTGGAGGAGGAAGGTGAACATGTTGACAAAGTCGAGATAGAGCGACAGCGCGCCCATGATCACGGTCTTGCCCATCATGTCGGTGCCCGCCACCTGCGCGTACAGGCTCTTGATCCGCTGCGTGTCGTAGGCGGTGAGGCCGGCGAACAGCAGCACGCCGATGAAGCTGATCACCAGGCTCATGGTCCCCGACTGGAGAAACAGGTTGATGATCATCGCCACCAGCAAGCCGACCACGCCCATGATCAGGAAGATGCCGAAGGCCGACAGGTCACGCTTGGTCGTATAGCCGTAAAGGCTGAGCCCCGCAAAAGCCGCCGCGGTCGCGAAGAAGGTGGTCGCGATCGAGGTTCCCGTGAACACCAGGAAGATCGACGCCATCGACAGACCCATCACCGTCGCAAACGCCCAGAACAGCAATTGGGCCGTCCCGGTCGAAAGACGAGTGATGCCGAAGCTGAGCACCAGGACGAACGCCAGGGGCGCGAACATGATGCCGTACTTGAGGATCCCCGGCCCGCCGAGCACGGCAGCCGCGTAGCCGCTGTTGGCGAACAACAGCGCCACGATGCCCGTCAGCAGCACCCCGGAGGCCATGTAGTTGTACACGGACAGCATGTAGGACCGTAGGCCCACATCGATCGCCGTGTCTTCACGGCCGATCCGGGTCGGTTCCGGCACTGCTGTTATCCGTGGATCAAATCCGTTTGCCACTTTCATTCTCCAATTTCCGAAGAATACCTGCCCGTCAGCGAGGAATATCGGGTGGCTTCGGACTACTTTCAATCTGCCTTCACCCGCGACCAGCGTGACGGGCCTAGGTGCTGATAGGGGGACGTTGCATCGGGCTCGAGATTAAGTCCATTCGAAAGGATACCCCGAACGTGATAGGTATTGGCTATCGCGTTATGGAGTCTTCCCATGCCAACGTTGCGCCAGCTGGAATATCTCATTGCCGTGGCTGACCTTCAGAATTTCGGACGCGCGGCCGATGCCTGCCACGTCTCCCAACCCACGCTCAGCCAGCAGCTGCGCGCGCTGGAGGATCGGCTCGGAGTCGCCCTGATCGAACGAAGAACCTCGGGCGCGGAGTTGACGCCGATCGGACGCGAGATCACCGCGCGGGCTCGACGTTTGGTGATTGAGGTGCAGGACATTCGCGACCTCGCGCGGCGGGCCGGCGAGCGTCTCGTGGGCACACTCCGCTTCGGAGTGACGCCCACCCTGGGTCCCTATTTGATGCCGCCCATCGTCGCCGCGCTTCACCGCGAGCAGCCCGATCTCAGGCTTCATATCAGGGAGGGCATTCCGGAAGAGCAGGCACTCGCGCTTTCGCGAGGCGCGCTCGACATGCTGCTCGGGCCGCTGCCGATCGAGGGCGGTGACCTTGAAGTCCAGCCCTTGTTTCGCGAGCGATTGTTCCTCGTCGCACCTCCCGACCATCCGCTCGCCATGCGCCCCGAACTTTGCATCGAGGATTTGAAAGGCGCCCAGGTTCTCAGCCTCGGCAGGTCCCACCATCTGCATCGCCAAGTGGCCGATATCTGCGCCGAACTCGGCATGGAACTGCTACGCGACTATGAGGGCACAAGCCTCGATAGCGTTCATCAAATGGCCAGCTCAGGAGTGGGGCTTGCGGTCCTCCCGGAGCTTTACATCGGCTCAGATGTCGGAGGCCGAGCGGGCATCGACGTGCTGGAGCCTCTGGGATGGAAATTCACGCGCAGCATCGCTGCGGCGTGGCGATCCAGTGCTGCTTACGGGGATGCCTATCGGGCGATTGCTGAACGGATTCAGGAAGAGGCCCGCACCCAGATCGGGTGAAACGCTTACCGACCGCAGGCGGTAGCGATAGCCTGTTGCTATTGCTCCGCGGGCGAAATCCGATTGGCGGTCAATCGCGCATAAGCCTAGATCGGTTTTCGCGGACCGGGCCCCTCTGGCGGCTGTCCTCCCTGACAACCGCGATGTCGGACCGCTTCGGGCCAGCTCAATGCAGTTCACGCCCCCTGTTGCTGCATTGTGGTTGGCCCGATCGATCAAATCATCGATTGGAGGAAAGGCTATGAACGCACTCAATTACCGACTGCTCCTGGTCCACAGCAAGCTGGACGCCGAGGTGCGTCGGGAGCACAAGCGGCGCTTCCCGGACGCGTTGCGGCTGTTGCGGCTGAAGAAGCTCAGGCTCGCAATCAAGGATCGCATGTACCGGCTCGCGTTCGTCCGCCAAACTGGGGCGGCATGAGCCATGCGAACCGCAGAAACAGTCGCCGCGATGCCCTGTCCGATCTGCAAGACGGGGCTGACTTTATCCGATCGCCAAGGCGTCGAGATCGACTTTTGCCCCACTTGTCGCGGTGTGTGGCTGGACCGTGGAGAGCTGGACAAGGTCATCGAACGCAGCATCGAAGATGCGGCGCCGGCCCGCCGCGAAGCCGGCCCCTCGGGCCGGGGCTACAGATCCGGTGGATATGACAACGATGACAGCCGCTATCGCCACGGCAAGCGGAAGAAGTCGTTCCTGTCGGAGCTGTTCGACTGAAGGGAGCAGCCGCTTGCGTCAAGCAGGCGGCGTCTCTCCTTCCGCGGCCCTGTATCGACGCCGCAACGCCTAAAGCGGCGACCTCGATATCGCATCCCTCATCATGGTCGATCTCCGCAGCTCATGCACAATCACCGCGGAGCTTGCTCCTAACCCAGAGCCGCGTGACGCGGTCAATGTGAAGCAGCCGATCAATTGAGGAGATAAGAGAATGGCTTTCAAGGATGTCCTGCTCCAGTTGAGCAGCTACCCCGAACCGACCCCGGTTGCCGCGATCGAGCAAGCGATCGGTTTCGCTGAAGCGCTGGGTGCTCACATCTCGGCGCTGACTTGCAAAATAGAGATTCCGAACGCTGGCAACGCACTTGCGAATGCACTGCTTAACATCCCCGGCATGATTGCGGCCGAGCGTCAGAAGAGTGTGGCGAATACCCAAAATCTGATCAGCGTGTTCGAAAGCATGGCGACGCAGCGTGGCGTTGCACACGACCAGATCCTCGGGTCGTGCCCGAGCTCGCAGCTCGCGACCATCGTGACTGAACACGCCAGGATGCACGACGTCGTGATGATCCCGATCGGCGAGCAGGCTCTTCAGCGATATGTCGCCGAGTGTGTGATATTCGGCTCCGGACGACCGACGATTGTCTTCCCGGAAGTGCCGAAAAGCAGCAATTCCTTTTCCCTCGACATCGTCGGTGTGGCTTGGGATTTCAGCCGGCCCGCGGCGCGGGCAGTGGCCGATGCCCTACCGATCCTACAGCGCGCCAAGACCATACGGGTGGTGACGATCACACAGGAGAAGACGATCGATACGAGGCACTCAGGCGAGGATTTGGCGAAGTATCTCGCCTGGCATGGCATCGAGGTTGTCCTGGAGGAGGAAGGCGCCGCGGGCCGCACGATCGGACAGGCTCTAGAGGAATATGCAACCGCGCACGACCTCGACCTGCTCGTAATGGGAGCCTACGGGCACTCACGGATGCACGACTTCATCCTGGGCGGCGCGACAAAGACCATCGTCGCCAACCCGCCGCTGCCAGTCCTCCTCTCACATTGAGATGCTGCGTCCACGGCTGCGCAACGGCGAGAACCAGGACGACACCACCACGAGCCCATGGACGCAATGGGGAGCCTGTAACGCATTCGACGGGTACTCCCAAACACCCGAAAAGTAAGGATTACCGATGGAACTGCTCGCCGAATTTCTGACCAGCGATTTCCTTGGGAAGTCTGCTTGGCTCTGGTTCGCGTTTCTCGGCGTGGTCGGCGCGCTGCTCGCCTTCGACCTCGGAATACTCCACAAGCAGGACAAAGAGCTCGGTGTCGGCGAGAGCTTGATCTTGTCCGCGTTCTACATCGCGATCGCGCTGGTGTTCGGCACCTGGGTGTGGTGGTCCATGGGCCCGACCTCGGGCATGGAGTATTTCACGGGCTATGCCCTCGAGAAGGCGCTTTCGATCGACAACGTCTTCGTAATCTCGCTCATCTTCGGCTACTTCGCCATTCCCGCCAAATACCAGTACCGGGCGCTGCTCTGGGGTATCCTCGCGGTGCTGGTCTTGCGCGGCATTATGATCGGGCTCGGCGCGGCGCTCGTGCAGCAGTACGAGTGGGTGCTCTACATCTTCGGCGCCTTCCTGATCGCCACGGGGATCAAGATGCTCGTCATGGGAGAGAGCGAGCAGGACGTGTCGAAGAATCCGATCGTGCGCTTCCTGTCCAAGCGCATGCGGGTCTCGGCCGAGTTGCACGGTTCGCACTTCTTCGTCCGCAAGCTCGACCCTGAGACGGGCAAGCTTGCGCGCTTCGCGACGCCCCTGTTTCTGGCGCTCGTCGTGATCAACATCGCCGATCTCGTGTTCGCGGTCGACTCGGTGCCGGCGATTTTCGCCATCACGACCGACACCTACATCGTGTTCACGGCCAATATCATGGCGATCCTCGGTCTCCGCGCACTCTATTTCGCCCTCGCCGCTATGGTGCACCGCTTCGAGTATCTGAAATACGCGCTCGCAATCGTGCTCGTATTCATCGGGGCCAAAATCTTCTGGAATCAGATCGTCGGCAAGGTCGACCCCGCGATCTCGCTCGGAGTGACCCTGTCCATCATCGCGGGCGGTGTCATCTTCTCGCTCTGGAAAACCCGTGCGGCCGCGACAGACGAAGCCGCTAGCCACGCCCTGACAGCTCCACTCCCGGATTCCATCGGAAAACGGTCCTCCACTCGCCCTGCCGGAGAGGATTGATGACCAACGGTGCTCCATCTGCTCCCGTCAGGCACATCACTGCATCCGGGGCTACCTCCGCCAGGTCGCGGGCGAGCGCCTCACCGCGCCGCGCAATGCGACGGTCATTACCGAACCCGAGTGTGCCGGCGGCCACGAGGCCTTCCCTCCAGATCGACGAGGCACATTCGCCCAGCGTCGTCGAGGAGCATGGGCAGGGCCTCGCCGCAGGCCTAAGGGGCGCAAGCATGTCGTTACCCTGCACACCTACGGCAAGGCTCTGGGCTGCTGGAGTACGCTCGCCTGTGCACCCCAGACCTTGCACGACTAACTCGTCATCCGCGCGCGGCTTTAGCTTCTCGAAAGCCCCCTCACCGCTTATGCCCCGCCTCGTCCTCTCCGCGCTGCAAATCCTGCAGGGCAAGCAGGGCGCTCCGCGCGCTTGCAGGCGCTGGTCCGGGCGGCAGGTGCCCCCGGGGCGGGGCATTTCAGTGACGCTCCACATCGACGTGGACGACGTGCGTGTGCTAGCCACAGCGAACAGTGTGGTGTTCCCTTGAAGATCGTCGTCACGGGGACAGACACGGGAGTTGGGAAGACTATCTTCGCCGCCGCGCTGACCCGGGCGATCGGCGCGAGCTACTGGAAGCCGATCCAGTCTGGTCTTGAAGATGAGACCGACAGCGAACTGGTCGCACGCTTGGGTGGGATCCCTGCGGAGCGGATCCTGCCCGAAGCCTATCGACTCACGCAGCCACTGTCGCCGCATCGCTCAGCAGAACTCGATGGCGTTGCGATTGATACGCGGCGACTTGTGTTGCCGGAGGTTTCCGGGCCGCTCGTCGCCGAAGGTGCGGGTGGGCTGCTCGTCCCGGTCACCCGCGGTATCCTGTTCGCCGATTTGTTCCGGGCCTGGGGTATTCCCGTGGTGCTGGTGGCACGCACCACGCTGGGAACGATCAACCACAGCCTGCTTTCGATCGAGGCGCTACGCGCCCGTCAGATCCCGCTCCTTGGTGTCGCCTTCGTCGGCGATAGCGTGCCGGATACCGAGGCGGTGATCCCCCAACTTGGGAAAACCCGTTGCCTGGGCCGGCTGCCGTTGCTGGAACGGCTGGATTCGGCAGCGCTCGCGGCGGCCTTTGCGGATGCGTTCCATCTGAAGGACTTTACATGACCCGTTCGCCTGTCTGGCGTTTTTTCCCACGCGGACTCCGGGAACCCATCCCCTTGTGGGAGGCCCGTCCCAGCCGCGAGCGAGCCGATCGCGAGGGCACCATCCCCCGCCGTTTCGCCTCCCGCCATCCGCGGCCAAGCCCATGACCACGACACGACTGACCATCATCCGCCCAGACGATTGGCATGTACACCTTCGGGACGAGGCCATGCTGCAGATGGCGCTGCCCTGGACGGCACGCACGTTCGGACGCGCCATCGTCATGCCGAACCTCGATCCGCCGGTGACGACGGCCGCCCAGGCGGCCGCCTATCGCGATCGGATCCGGCGCGTGTTGCCCGACGGCTCCAGGTTCGAGCCATTGATGACGTGTTTCCTGACCGATGAGACCGGTCCCGAAGACATCGCAAGAGGCTTCGCTGAAAGGGTGTTAACGGCGGTCAAGATGTATCCGGCGCGCAGCACCACGAATTCCGCCGCCGGCGTGACAGACTTTCGCCGGGTCTACCGGGTGTTGGAGAGGATGCAGGCCGTCGGCATGCCACTTTTGATCCATGGTGAGGTGGCCGATCAGGAAACGGACGTTTTCGACAGGGAGAAGGCGTTCATAGACCGGGTGCTTGTCCGGCTGCGAGCCGATTTCCCGGCGCTGCGGATCGTCCTGGAGCACATCACGACCGCCGAAGCCGTGGACTATGTGCAGGACGCCGCGGGTCCCATCGGCGCCACCATCACAGCGCACCACCTCATGATCAACCGTAATGCGATGTTCGCAGGCGGCATCCGGCCGCATATGTACTGTTTGCCCGTGGCCAAGCGGGAGAGTCACCGCCTCGCATTGAGAAAGGCCGCGATCTCCGGCGACCCCCGATTCTTCCTCGGTACAGATTCGGCGCCGCACCTGATCCAGGACAAGGAATCGGCATGCGGCTGCGCCGGCATCTTCACCGCGCCCCTTGCGCTTGAGCTCTACGCCCAGGTTTTCGAGGAGGAACGAGCTCTCGATCGGCTCGCGGCCTTCGCGTCGCTCAACGGCGCGCGGTTTTACGGCCTGCCGCCGAACACCGAGGCAGTCACGCTCGTGCAATCGCCGTGGCAACCGCCAGAATTGCTGCCGGTCGGTGAGGCCGATCAAGTGCGCGTGTTCTGCCCGGAGGGCAAAGCTCGTTGGCGCCTGCTCGAACCGGCGGACTGAAAGAGCTTGATCCCAGTTCAATGCGAGAACCCGATCCATGACACATCACTACGACAAATCCAGACTGCCGAGCCGTCACACGACAGTCGGCCCGGAGCGGGCGCCGCATCGGTCGTTCCTCTACGCCATGGGATTGACCGATGCAGAGATCGCACAGCCCTTCGTCGGTGTCGCCACTTGCTGGAACGAGGCGGCCCCGTGCAACATCACCCTCAGCCGCCAGGCGCAGGCTGTCAAACTGGGCGTCAAGGCGGGTGGCGGCACGCCGCGCGAGTTCACCACCATCACAGTGACCGACGGCATCGCCATGGGCCACCAGGGCATGAAGTCGTCGCTGGTGAGCCGCGAGGTGATCGCCGATTCGGTCGAACTCACCATGCGCGGCCATTGCTACGACGCGCTGGTAGGCCTTGCCGGGTGCGACAAGTCACTGCCCGGCATGATGATGGCCATGGTCCGCCTCAACGTGCCGAGCGTGTTCATATACGGCGGTACGATCCTGCCGGGGCGCTTCCGCGGCAAGGACGTCACCGTGCAGGACGTCTATGAAGCGGTGGGAAGCTACCAGGCCGGCCAAATCTCCGAGGACGAGCTACACGCTCTCGAATGTGTCGCTTGCCCTTCCGCTGGTTCGTGCGGCGGCCAGTTTACCGCCAACACCATGGCTTGCGTCTCCGAGGCGCTCGGCCTCGCACTGCCCGGTTCGACCGGTGCGCCGGCGCCCTACGAGAGCCGTGACGCCTTCGCGGAAGCGTCCGGCAAGGCGGTGATGAACCTGCTTGCTCTCGACCTCAGGCCGCGCGACATCGTCACCCGCAAGGCGCTGGAGAACGCCGCCGCCGTGGTGGCGGCCTCCGGCGGGTCGACCAATGTGGCGCTGCATCTGCCGGCGATCGCACACGAGGCGGGTATCGACTTCGACCTGCATGCGGTCGCCGAGATTTTCAAGCGCACCCCCTATATCGCCGACCTCAAGCCTGGAGGGCGCTACCTCGCCAAGGATCTGTTCGAGATCGGCGGCGTGTCGGTGATCCTGAAGGCGCTGCTCGACGGCGGCCACTTGCACGGCGACTGCATCACGGTGACAGGCAAGATGATCGCCGAAAACCTGGCCGACGTGGTCTTCCCGACCAACCAGGACATTGTTCGCCCGATCTCCGACCCGATCACCACCAGCGGCGGCGTAGTCGGTCTGCGCGGCACACTCGCCCCGGAGGGCGCGATCGTCAAAGTGGCCGGCATGACGGACCTCAAGTTCCGCGGGCCGGCCCGGTGCTTCGACTCCGAGGAAGCGGCTTTCGACGCCGTGCAGAAGCGTGAGTACAAGCCGGGCGAGGTCATTGTCATTCGCTACGAAGGGCCGAAAGGCGGTCCCGGCATGCGCGAGATGCTGGCGACCACGGCGGCGATTTACGGCCAGGGCATGGGCGACAAGGTGGCGCTGATCACGGACGGACGCTTCTCCGGCGCCACGCGCGGCTTCTGCGTTGGCCATGTCGGCCCCGAAGCAGCAGTTGGCGGCCCGATCGCTCTGCTGAAGGACGGAGACATCATCGCCATCGATGCCGAATTGGGCACGCTCGATGTCGAGTTCTCGGCCGAGGAATTGGAGGCTCGCCGCAAGGAGTGGCGCCCGCGCCGTCACGATTTCCAGTCGGGGGCACTATGGAAATATGCGCAAACCGTGGGGCCTGCGGCAATGGGCGCAGTCACCCACCCCGGGGCCGCTGCGGAGACACACACCTACGCCAATGTCTGACTCTCGCAACACATCAATCGAGTCGATCTTTGATTGGGCCTACCGACAACAGTTCCGCCACGACAACGCAAAGCGATCGAAGAGGCTCGGGCCATGCAAGAATATATTCATGGCAATACGTGAGGGAGCTCCGGAAATTAGTCTATAGTCTAGACAGTGGGTTAGTGTGGGTTCGTGTGTGGGTTCGACTAAGGGTCGAGACTTCCGGGTCCTGATCCGAGCGGATGTATTCCGGCGTCGCACGGTAGAAGGGAGTGCGGTGAAGGGCTCGATCGAGGGTGTCGGGGCGAGCACGGCCTACATCGAGAAGGGGAGCCTGTGGGAGAATTCAGGCCACGCTTATCAATCAGTCGTAGTGGCTTTGGCGCGCCTCGGATGCTTCCGGCGGCACTCGCAAGCCGACGACTGGAATATCATAGCGCTCCAGCGGAAACGTAGTTATCAGTTTCATCAACGCTGGGGCGGCGCTTTGTGGGAGCACGATCGGATGCACCTGCGTACGGTATCGTATCGTCGGGTTAGCGGTCGCAGTCTAGCGTAGGTGGCGCGCCCGACAGGATTCGAACTAGTCGAGCGTTTCCATAATTCGAATCCTATCGCGCGGCCTTTTCGAGCCTGTAGGACCAGGTATGAACGACGGGGTTCTGGTTGAAGTGATCCATGGCAGCCATGATGCGGTCCTTGAGTTCTTGTTTGGATGCGACACGAATGTGGCGCAGGACAGAGCGGGCAAGTTTGGAAAAGAAGCCCTCGACCAGATTCAACCAGGAGCCGTGCTTGGGCGTGAAGGTGAACTCGAAGCGGCCCGGTCGGGCGGCGAGCCATGCATTCGTCTCTTTGGATATGTGGGCGGAATGATTGTCGAGGATCAAACGGATGGCCGTGTGCGCCGGATAGGCGGCATCGACCAGCTTGAGAAAGTCGATGAACTCGCGGCTTCGGTGGCGGTCCATGACCAGAGCGTGGATTTTTCCGGTGACGAGATCGATGCCGGCCAGCAAGCTGACCGTGCCGTGGCGCTTGTATTCGAACTCACGCGTGACGGTCGGGTGCACGCCGGGATCGGGTGGCAAGTCGGGGGCCGTGGTTGCGATGGCTTGAATGCCGGGCTTCTCGTCATAGGTGTAGAAGCTGACACTTGATCGGACAGTTGGCGCCTTCGAGTGGTCAGCATGGGCCTGTCCGGTAGGATCAGGCCGCGATCATCTTCTCCTTCGCCAGCGGCATTGCGTCAACAAAGGTCTGCATGGGGGTTTTGCCGAAGCACCAGCGGCCCTGATGCGGCCTTTGCTCGTTGTAGCTCGTGACCCACTCATCGAGATCGGCCTGCAACTCGTCGATTGAGCGGTATATCTTCTTGCGGAAGGCGATCCGGTAGAACTCGTTCAGCATGGTCTTGTGCAGCCGCTCGACGATCCCGTTGGTCTGCGGGCTCTTGGTCTTGGTGCGGGAGTGATCCACGTCCTCCACCGCCAGGTAGAGCTCGTATTCGTGATGTTCGGGGGTGCCGCAATATTCGGTTCCGCGGTCGGTCAGCACCCGCAGCAGCCTCACCTCGCGGGCATCGAAGAAGGGGATCACCCGATCGTTGAGCAGATCGGCCGCAGTGATCGGTGTCTTGCGGTCATAGAGCTTGGCGAAGGCGACTTTCGAGTAGGTGTCGACGAAGGTCTGCTGGTAGATCCGCCCCACGCCCTTCATGTTGCCAACGTAGAACGTGTCCTGGGCGCCGCAGTAGCCGGGGCATTCGCTCTCGAACTCGCCGTGGGCTTCCTTCTCGCTCTTGGCCTTTTCCAGCGCGGCAAGCTGGCTCTCGGTGAGGATGATGCCTTCCTGGGCGACCTTGGCCTCCAGCGCCTTGAGCCGCTTTTTCATCGTTTCCAGATCATGCCGCTGCCATACGCCGCGCACGCCGGCCGGTGAGATCGAATGGCCCAGCTTGCGCACTTCGTTGGCGATCCGCACCTGGCCGAAGGCCGGCTGCTCCATCGTCAGCTCGAGAATGATGGCTTCCACGTGGGGCGGTGTCCGGTTGGCCAGCAAAGGCTTCCTGCGCGTCAGTTCCTGCAGCGCCATCTCGCCGCCGGTGTCGTACAGCTCCTTGAACCGGTAGAAGCTGTCGCGCGAATAGCCCATCATCTTGCAAGCCTGGCTGACATTGCCCAACTGCTTGGCGAGTTCCAGCAGCCCGACCTTGCCGCGAATGACTTTCTGATCCTTGGTCATGGTGGTGTCCTTCGAATAGCCGGGGCCGGGCGCTGCGTAACCCCGACCACTCCGCGCCCGGCCCCGGCAATGCCTTGAGCCTTATGACACCGCCTGTCAGATTAAGTCCAAACTTCTACATCATAGGAGATGACCGCCATCGCGTCGCTCGGCTTCTTGTGTTTCTTTATCGCCGCGGCCGCGGCCTTCTTCAGGACGCTCACCTTGCGGTAGACGCACAGCACCTGCGCCATCTTGGCCTTGAACTTCGGATCCCGGCGTTCGAGATAGTAGCGCACCTTGTGCGGCTTCACCTCTTGCGCGTCGAGGATTTTGCAGACCGTACCTTGGGCCAGCCTGCTCAGGCACGAATGTCCCGCCGCAGGCCCGTGCTCGCGGGCATGATCGGCCAGAAGCTGCGTCGTCCACACCTCATGCGGATAGCCCAACTCCTTTGCCTTTCGGCAGGCCAGCGCTACCACCCACGTTTTGGCCTCGACGGTGATCGTCGGCTCCTTGCCCGGACGGGCGCGCTCATCCAGCGCCGCCAGCGCACCCTCCGCCTTGGCTCGCTCAATGCAGCGCTGGACAGTTTGAGCATGCAATCCCATGGTCCGGGCCACCGCATAGAACGAAGGGTCTTGCCGGTAAGCCAGCAGAATCCGCGATCGCTCGACCCGGCCAGCAGGCTCCGTCCGCGACCGTGCAATCGACTCAAGCTGCGCCAAATCCACTTTGTTGATCGTCAACTTGATCGAACTTCGCGATGTTGCCATGACCCATACCTTCATTCCACGAATCAAACCTCGGTCAGGCTACAACCCTTCCATCGTCAGTTGAATCCCGGAACAATAGAACAAGTTTCATGGAATCGATGGTCTAGTGACCGTGCCTTCAGCGCGATGGGTGCATCGATCGCCAGGCCAGACAGCTTTCTATTTGTACGCCACAGTATCCTGTTATCCGACACCTGAATTTGCTCCCTTCCCTTTCGGGGCCTATCGCGCTCATTTCCTCAAGACGACGAACTGAGGAGACGATGATGGCTCACCGAAATGACATTCCAATCAAGCGGACCATCCGTCGACAGCAACTCCGCGAAATGGTGCCCCTTGCCGACAGCACCATCTACGAAATGGAACTGCGGGGAGACTTTCCCCAGCGCTTCGCTCTCTCACCGCGCTGCGTCGTCTGGGATTTGGCGGAGGTCGAAGCCTGGTTGGCCTCCCGCCGATCGATCCCCATCACGCGCGCTCAATCTCCTGATGTCAGGCAGCGGCGGTCGCGCCCTGTTCGAGAGCCGGATCTGGCTCAAACAGCGGCATCGAAGGCGGGATGAGCACCGGCATGCGCTTCTTGCCGCCGACCCAGGCGTCGATGATGTCCGACCATTCCTGCATCATGTGGCGGCGTTGCACCTCGTATTCCGCTTTGTTGTAAACGCCGCGCGAGGAACGGCCATCCTCGTGTGCCAAGCACTTCTCGATCCAGTCGCTGTTGAAGCCCAACTCGTTCAGCAGCGTGGAGCCCGTCCTTCGCAGATCGTGAACTGTGAACGGCGCCAGCGGTAAGCCCTCCTTCTTCGCCTGTTCGACAACCGCGTAGGTGACGCGATTGAACGTCGCACGCGACATGGGCGCATCCGCGTCGTAGCGCGACGGCAGGAGGTACTTCGAATTCCCGGCGCACGTCTTCAGCGCGATCATGATGTCGAGGACCTGGCGCGAGAGGTAGACGTTGTGCGCCTTCGAGCGCTTCATCCGCTCCTTTGGGATCGTCCAAACGGCGTTCTCGAAATCGACCTCGTCCCAGGTAGCGTCCTGCAGCTCGCTCTTTCGCACCATGGTCTGCAGATAGAGGCGCATGCCGAGCCTGATGGTCGGCAGCGTCGCCACTTTCTCAAGCAGCTTGAGCATGACCCTGATTTCGGTGGGAGAGAGTGACCGATCCTTCGGCACGAAGGTCGCGATCGAGGCCGGCCCGACGTCATCAGCCGGGTTGGCGACCTTCTCACCGTGCAAGATGGCGAAACCGTAAATTTGCTTGAGAATGTCCCGGACGTGGATAGCAGTCGCCGGCGCGCCACGCTCGACGATGGCACCGCAATGAGCGCGTAGATCATCGGGCGTGATCTCCGTTAGAAGCCTGTTCCGCCACGCTGGTAGCAACTCGCGCTCAAAGATCGATCGGCGCATCGCCCGCGTGCTGTCCGCCATCGGCGCCGCGGTCAGCCACTTTTCGCCGAACTCGCCAAAGCTCTTTGCTTCCAGGAGACGGCGCTTGTCCCGCTGCTTTTCAATCGCCGGCGACCGCCCCTCGGCAATAGCCCGCTTGGCGTCGATGCACAGCTCTCGAGCCCGAGCAAGGGACAGGCCGGCCGGGCCGTACTTGCCGAACGTGACGGTCTCGCGCCGCCCGTTCATCCGATAATCGAGCTGGAAAGTGAGTATCCCCGACGGCCTTACGAGCACATACATGCCGTCGCGGTCGGTGACCTTGTATAATTTGTCTTTCGGTTTCAGGTGCTTAAGGGCTGCATCGGTCAGCATTTTGGCCGCCTCCACGAAAAAAGACCGTCAGGCCGTTTTCGGGCACCAACTAGACAGAAATTCTTTTTCTTTCAGTAAGTCACAAAGAAAAAAAGACCGTCATGGGCGCTCAGACCCTGACGGTATCGGACGAAATCAGCTTTTGCAATGGGGAAGCATACCGTCAGAAAGTACGTCAAGCCCGATCTCTACCGCCCGATAGCCACCGAACGGTACTGAACGATTCTCTTTGTTATTTCAGTGTTTTATGTCGTATTTCTGGATACCGCCGGATACTCTGGGATGGGCAAAAATCATTCCCACTCGATGGTTCCCGGCGGCTTCGAGGTCACGTCGTAGACGACGCGGTTGATGCCCTTCACCTCGTTGATGATGCGGGTGGCGGCGGCACCGAGGAAATTCATGTCGTAGTGGTAGAAATCGGCCGTCATGCCGTCGACGGAGGTGACCGCACGCAGCGCGCAGACGAATTCGTAGGTGCGGCCGTCGCCCATGACGCCCACTGTCTGCACCGGCAACAGCACCGCGAAGGCCTGCCAGATGGCGTCGTAGAGACCAGCCTTGCGGATCTCGTCGAGATAGATGGCATCGGCCTCGCGCAGGATGTCGAGCTTGTCGCGGGTGATGCCGCCGGGGCAGCGTATGGCAAGGCCCGGTCCGGGGAAGGGATGGCGGCCGATGAAGCTCTCGGGCAGGCCGAGTTCCTTGCCGAGCGCCCTCACCTCGTCCTTGAACAGTTCGCGCAGCGGCTCGACCAGTTGCATGTTCATGCGTTCGGGCAGGCCGCCGACATTGTGGTGCGACTTGATGGTCACCGACGGACCGCCGGTGAAGGAGACGCTCTCGATGACATCGGGATAGAGCGTGCCCTGGGCCAGGAAATCGGCGCCGCCGAGTTTTGCCGCTTCTTCCTCGAACACCTCGATGAACAGGCGGCCGATGGTCTTGCGCTTCTTTTCGGGATCGGCCTCGCCTTCCAGCGCCGAGATGAATTTTTCGGAGGCATCGACCAGGATCAGCGGCAGGTTGTAGTGCTGGCGGAACATCGCCACCACGCCTGCCGCCTCGTCCTTGCGCATCAGGCCATGGTCGACGAGGATGCAGGTGAGCTGGTCGCCAACCGCTTCATGGATCAGCAGCGCCGCCACGGAAGAATCCACGCCGCCCGACAGCGCACAGATCACCTTGCCCTTGCCGACCTGCTTGCGGATCGCTTCGACCGCGTGTTCGCGATAGGCGCGCATCGTCCAGTCGCCCTCGATGCCGGCGATATTGTGGACGAAGTTCCTGAGCAGCCGCGCGCCATCGGGCGTATGCACCACTTCGGGGTGGAACATGATGCCGTACATCTTGCGCTCGACATTGCCGAAGATCGCGAAGGGCGAGCTTTCCGACTTGCCGAACACCTGAAAGCCCGGCGGCAGGGCGATGACGCGGTCGCCATGGCTCATCCACACCTGGTGGCGCTGGCCGGTCGCCCAAAGGCCGTCAAACAGCGGGCTGTCCTTCTCGATCTCGACGAAGGCGCGGCCGAATTCGCGGTGGTTGGAGCTTTCGGCGACACCGCCCATCTGCACGCACATGGCCATCTGGCCGTAGCAGATGCCCAGCACCGGCACACCGGCATCGAAGACGATCTGCGGTGCGCGCGGACTGCCGACATCGCCGGTCGACGCGGGACCGCCCGACAGGATCACCGCCTTGGGGTTAATGCGCTTGAAGGCCGCCTCGGCCGATTGGAACGGCACGATCTCGGAGAACACGCCGGCCTCGCGGATACGGCGGGCGATCAACTGCGTAAACTGGCTGCCGAAATCGACAATCAGGACGGTGTCGGGGTGATTGGCTGTTGTCATGGCGAGCGTTTAGAGAAAGAAATGAGTCTGCGCAATGGGTTGCGTGGCCTGAGTTTCAGACTGGTCTGGCCTTGTCGGGAGACGTCTCCTTGACCAGCGTGCCCGATCCAAGCGCGCGTTCGAGGCGCATGACGGCGTCAGCCAGTCTTTCGTCGATGACATGCAGGTATTCGGTCCAGTCGCCGACATGCCTGAGATCGGCCGCGCCGTCGGAGATGCCGCGCAGCCCGATCAACGGCAGATCGAACAATTGGCATGCGCGCAGGCAGGCGAAGGTCTCCATGTCCACCATATCGGCGGAAATCGCATCATAGGCCGCGCCGGTGATGATCGCGCCGCCGGTCGACAGCGTCGCCGGCTTGATATCGGGAACACGCAAGGGCAATGGCACAGTCACCGGCAGGTCCAGGAACGGCGTCGCGCCCTTCTCGAAGCCAAGCGGCGAGGCATCGATGTCGCGGTAGCTGACCGAGACCGCCTGATAGATTTCGGTCTGTTCCAGCGTGCGGCTGCCGGCGGAGCCAAGCGAGACGACGATATCGGGCAATGCCTTCTGCGACTTCAGCCAGGAAAGTTCGGCGCCAAGGCGGACGCCGGCCTCCACCGGCCCGACGCCGGTCATCAAGGGCGTGAACAGTCTTTTCAGGTGCGGGCCGTATTCAGCCTCGGCCGCCATGACGAAGAGAACATCCTTGCCGCCAATTCGCACGACGTTGCCAGCCACGACGATCTCCTCCTGCCGCACTACGTTGTTACCGCCGGCCGTGCCGGGCTCTCACCCGGCTATCCCGTCACGGCCTACCACGGTCATCATGGTGCCGGTCATGGTGGCGATCAGTTTGGCCTCACCATCGGCGGCAAAGGCGTAGGCCTGGCCGTCGGCAACGATGATGGTGCGGCCGGGCTTGGTCACCGAACCGCGGAACAGGAAGCGCTCGCCCCGGCCGGGCGCCAGCAGGTTGACCTTGAATTCGATGGTCAGCACGCCAGAATTCTCTGGCATCAGTGAGAAGGCGGCGTAGCCGCAGGCCGAGTCCAGCGCCGTCGAGATGACGCCGGCATGGAGAAAACCGTGCTGCTGGGTCAGCGCCGCCGAATAGGGCATCTCTATTTCGATGATACCGGGCGTCACCAGTGTCAGTTCGGCTCCGATCGTCGCCATTGCCTGCTGGCGCGCGAAGGACGCCCTGACGCGATCCTCATAGTCGGGAGCCGGTACGATCTTTGCTGCCATCGCCAATGCCTTCAATTTTGCCGGAAAAGCTTATTGCAGAGGCATGAGCGGGACGCAAATGCTTTTGCTGCACTGCAACAAAACCCGTTCAGTTCAACCAGAGGAGCGAGGCGTTGAGCAATGTCGCGAAGGCCACCCACGCCGCATAGGGGATAAACAGCCAGCCGGCAGGCCGATCACGGTTCCAGACATTGGCGATGAACAGCACGATGCTGGCCAGAAGAAGCATGATGATGACCAGCGCCGGGCCCATCATTTTCGCACCGAAGAAGGTTGGCGACCACAGGAAGTTCAGCACCAGCTGGACACCCCAGATCTTCATTGCGGCTCCCGCGGGCTCTCGTTGCCATGTCCGCCGGCCGGCCACGGCGATCAGCACATAAAGTGTGGTCCAGGCCGGTGCGAACACCCAGTTGGGCGGATTGAAGGGGGGCTTGGCCAGCGAAGCGTACCAGGCGCCCGGCAGCGTCGCGTAGCCGATCAGCAGGCCGCCACCCAGCACCAGGACGAGGAAAAACAGAAGCGACAGATATCTTTGCAAGACCTGATCCCATGGCAGCGCAATGCCGCCACCGTGCAACTGGGGCGCCGCCGCTGCCTGTCAACGGCGGGCGTCACTTCGCCCGACGCATGGCGCAGAAATAGAAGCCGTCCGTGCCGCTTTGCGCCGGCGAAAGCGAAACACCGCCATCACTGGCGATCCGGACAGCGGCCTCGTGTCCAGGAAAACGGCTTTCCCACAGAGCGCGGTGATCGACCGGCGCAAAGCCGGGGTCGCGCTTGCGGAACGCGTCGATCTGGTCGCCATTTTCCTCGTCGAACACCGAACAGGTGATATAGACCAGCAGGCCGCCCGGTTTGACGTAGGCTTTGGCGGCATCGAGGATCGCCGACTGCTCCCCCTTGCGGGCATCTAGCTGTCTTTGCGTCAGCCGCCACTTGGCGTCGGGACGACGCCGCCAGGTGCCGCTGCCGGTGCAGGGCGCGTCGACCAGCACGATGTCCATGTGGTTGACGAGCGGCGCGAGTTCGGCCGGCCTGGCGACGACCTGCACATTGCGGTTTTCCGAACGGCGGATGCGGTCGAAGATCGGCGCCAGACGGGCCTTTTCAGCGTCGTGGGCGAAGACCTGGCCGGTATTGGCCATCGCCGCCGACAGCGCCAGCGTCTTGCCACCGGCGCCGGCGCAGAAGTCGAGCACCTGCATGCCGGCCTCGGCGCCGGCAAGGATCGCCGCGATTTGCGACCCCTCGTCCTGGACCTCGAACCAGCCTTTCTGGAAGGCCGGTTCGGCCTGGACGTTGGGATGCCTGCCATCGCCGTCGATCGGCGGGATACGGATGCCGTTGGGTGCGATCCGCGCGGCCTGCGCCCCGGTATCGGCCAGTTCCTTGAGGACCTTGGCGCGATCGGCCTGCAGCGTGTTGACCCTGATGTCGAGCGGCGGCCGTGTCGCCAATGCGGCGCCTTCCTCGACCCATGGCGTGCCAAAGGCGCGCTCGAAGAGCGGCTCGCACCAATCGGGTATGTCGGCCCGCACGGCGCCCGGCGCGTCCGCGAGCCGGCGCTCCGCGATTGCCTGAAGCTCGGTGTCGCTGAGCAGCGGCGGCGCGAACTTGTCGCCGTCGAGCGCGCCGTTGAGCGACTGTGCCGTCTGGCGCCATTCGAGCAGCAAGGCCCCGAAGCCTACGGCGCGCGGCGTATCCTCACCCAGCAACCAGCCGGCGGAGCGCTTGTGGCGCAGCGCGTCGTAGACGATGTTGCCGATCGCGGCACGATCGCCGCCACCGGCGAAGCGGTGAGACAAGCCCCAATCCTTCAGCGCATCGGCCACCGGCCGATGGCGCCGGCCAATGTCCTCCAGCACTTCGATGGCCGCAGCCAGCCGTCCGCCCAGTCGCATTCGTCAGTCCACCAAAATCCAACACATCATCACGGCCTGCTCTTAGAGCCTTTCACGTCCGGATTGAACCCCGGCCGTCGCGCGGCCGCGAGACGGTCCCGATCCGTGCCGGCCACGTGCCCAGCCAACAAATTCCGCTCACCGGCCAAAGCAGATCGATCAATAGATGAAAGGTCTCTAATGTTCATGACTGATGAGCGCAAGCACGGCGCATGGCGCTACAGCTCTGCTTTCCAAGCTTTTCGGTTGGGAATACTCTTGACGCCATGATTCGCGGCACAGGAAACGTGGACCGGCGGATCGTCATGAGGAGAGGGCAATGAAGACTTATCTGGCGGAAGTTCTAGGGACATTTCTGTTGGTGTTCATCGGCACGGCATCGGTGGTGACCGGTGGCTTCGGCGGCGCGCTGCCGCTCGGCCAAGAGGGCATTGGCCTGGCATTCGGCATCGGCCTCATCGCCGCGGCCTACGCGATCGGCCCGATTTCGGGCGCGCACCTCAACCCCGCGGTAACGCTCGGCGTCTTTCTCGCCGGCCGGCTGCCGGCCAAGGACGTCATCCCCTACTGGATCGCGCAGATCATCGGCGCCATCCTCGCCTCGCTGGCGCTGTGGATCATCGTTTCGGGCCAGACGGGCGGGCACACCGGCGGCTTCGGCGCCAATGGCTGGGACGAGACGAAATGGGGCATGAGCTCGGCGTTCCTGTGGGAGCTGATCGGCACCTTCACCTTCGTCACCGTGATCCTCGGCGTCACCGCCGAGAAGCACTCGACGGCATTTGCCGGACTGGTCATCGGCCTGACGCTGGCGGGCATCCACTTCGCCATGATCCCGGTCACCGGCACCTCGGTCAATCCGGCCCGCTCGATCGGCCCGGCGCTGTTCACGGGCGGCGCGGCGCTCAGCCAGCTCTGGCTGTTCATCGTCGCGCCACTGATCGGCGGCGCCATCGCCGGCGTCGTCGCCAAGGCACGCATCTTCGAGAAGGACTGATTTCGAAGCCGGAATGCAAAAGGCGCGGGCCATGGCCCGCGCCTTTTTTATTGGATGGGAGCTCCGGCTGGATCAGCCGGCGATGTCGAAGCGGTCGGCGTTCATCACCTTGGTCCAGGCCACGACGAAGTCTTTCGCGAACTTCGTCTTGGCATCTGAAGTGGCATAGACTTCGGCCAGCGCACGCAGCTGCGAGTGCGAACCGAAGATGAGGTCGGCGCGGGTGCCGGTCCACTTGACTGCGCCGGTCTTGCGGTCGCGGCCCTCGAAGACGTCCTTGGCATCGGATGCCGCCTTCCACTCCGTACCCATGTCGAGCAGGTTGACGAAGAAGTCGTTGCTCAGCGTTCCGGGCCGCGTGGTGAAGACGCCGTGCTTGGAGTTGCCGGCATTGGCGCCGAGAACGCGCAGGCCGCCGACAAGGACCGTCATTTCCGGAGCCGTCAGCGTCAGCAGCTGCGCCCGATCGACAAGCGCCTCCTCCACCGTCAGCCGCTGCTTGCCGCTGACATAGTTGCGGAAGCCATCGACGGTCGGCTCCAGCGGGGCGAAGGAGTGGATGTCCGTCTGCTCCTGCGAGGCGTCCATGCGGCCGGGCCAGAAAGGAACCGCCACACCGTTGCCTGCGGCCTTCTCGATTGCAGCGTTGCCGCCGAGAACGATCAGGTCGGCAAGCGAGACCTTCTTGCCGCCGGTCTGCTCGGCATTGAACGCCTTGCGGATCGCCTCGAGCTTGTCGAGCACTTCAGCGAGATCCGCCGGCTGGTTGACGGCCCAGTCTTTCTGCGGCGCGAGCCGGACGCGCGCGCCGTTGGCGCCGCCGCGTTTGTCGGAACCGCGGAAGGTCGAAGCCGACGCCCACGCGACCGAAACCAGCTGCGACACCGACAGGCCGGACGCCAGGATGCTGGCCTTCAGCGCTTCGGCATCCTGCTCGTCGATCAGGACGTGATCGACAGCCGGGATGATGTCCTGCCAGGGCAGCTCTTCCTCGGGAACGAGCGGGCCGAGATAGCGCGCGACGGGACCCATGTCGCGATGGGTCAGCTTGTACCAGGCGCGGGCGAACGCGTCGGCGAACTGATCCGGATTCTCATGGAAGCGCCGCGAGATGGTCTCATAGGAAGGGTCGAACCGCAGCGCCAGGTCGCTGGTCAGCATGGCGGGCGCGTGGCGCTTGGCCGGATTGTGCGCATCCGGCACGGTGCCGGCGCCGGCGCCACCCTTCGGCGTCCATTGATGGGCGCCCGCCGGGCTCTTCGTCAGCTCCCATTCGTAGTTGAACAGATTGTCGAAAAAGTCGTTGCTCCACTTGGTCGGCGTGGTCGTCCAGGTAACTTCCAGGCCGCTGCCGATGGCATCGCCGCCCTTGCCCGTGCCGAACTTGCTCGCCCAGCCGAGGCCCTGCTGCTCGATGTCGGCGCCTTCCGGCTCCACACCAACCAGTGTTGCATCGCCGGCGCCATGGGTCTTGCCGAAGGTATGACCGCCGGCGATGAGCGCGACGGTTTCTTCGTCGTTCATGGCCATGCGGGCGAAGGTGTCCCTGATGTCGCGCGCCGAAGCCAGCGGATCGGGCTTGCCGTTCGGTCCTTCCGGATTGACGTAGATCAGGCCCATCTGCACGGCGCCGAGCGGGTTCTGGAGGTCGCGGTCGCCGCTGTAGCGCTCATCAGCCAGCCACTTGCCTTCGGGACCCCAGTAGACGTCCTGCTCGGGCTCCCAGACGTCGGCGCGGCCGCCGGCGAAACCGAAGGTCTTGAAGCCCATCGATTCCAGGGCCACGTTGCCGGTGAGGATCAGCAGATCGGCCCAGGAAATCTTGCGGCCATATTTCTGCTTGATCGGCCAGAGCAGGCGGCGGGCCTTGTCGAGATTGACATTGTCCGGCCAGCTGTTCAGCGGCGCGAAACGCTGCTGGCCGGCGCCGGCGCCGCCACGGCCGTCCGCGATGCGGTAGGTGCCGGCGCTGTGCCATGCCATGCGGATGAAGAGCGGGCCGTAGTGGCCGAAATCGGCGGGCCACCATTCCTGCGAATCCGTCATCAGCGCATGCAGGTCCTTGATCACCGCGTCGAGGTCGAGGCTCTTGAATTCCTCGGCATAGTCGAACGCCTCGCCCATCGGATCGGACAGCGAGGACTGCTGGTGCAGGATCTGGACGTTGAGTTGGTTCGGCCACCAGTCACGGTTGGTCCTGCCGGCGGAGCCATGCGCGACCGGGCATTTGCCCGCGCTGTTGTCGTCGGTTTTCGCGTCCATCTCTCACTCCAATTCTGCCGGGGTTTGACTTTGCCGAGGTTTGATTTTTTGCCGAGATCTAGGGGCCAGCCAGTGGCCGCGCCAATCTGGAACGATTCCAGACTAGGCCACTCGCCCGATAAAAACAAATTGCCTTTCCTGTTCATTTCGATAGGATTTTCTTATGATAGGATTGACAGTTCGCCAGATGCATTATTTCGACGCGCTGGCCCAGACGCTGCATTTCGGGCGCGCCGCTAAACTTGCCGGTGTCAGCCAGCCGGCGCTGTCCTCGCAGATCGCCGAAATGGAACAGCGGCTGAATTGCCGGCTGTTCGAACGCGGCGGCAAATCCGTCCGCATGACCGACGAAGCCATCGCCCTGTTGCCCCGCATCGAGCGCATCCTGGCTGACATACGTGACGTTGAAACGACGGCCAGGCGTGGCCGAACCGCCATGGAGGGGCGCTTCCGGCTGGGCATCATTCCCACGGTCGCGCCCTATCTCCTGCCGCGCGCCCTGCCCGAGTTGAAAAAGCACTTTCCCGCCTTGCAGCTCGAATTGCGCGAGGCCGTGACCGCCACGCTGGTCGAGGACATCGCATCGCGAAAGCTTGACGCCTTCGTCGCCGCGCTGCCCCTGGATCACCCTGGCCTGATCACCGAGACGCTGTTTCCCGACCGGTTCTTCCTGGCCGTGCCCTCGGGCGACCCGGCCTTCGCCTCGCCGCCAGTGCCGCCGGAAAGCCCGGCGCTGGAGCGGCTGATGCTGCTGGAGGAAGGCCATTGCCTGCGCGAACAGGCGCTGGCCGTCTGCGGCAATGTGCGGCCGGTGGCCATGGCAAGCTATGGCGCCACCAGCCTCACCACATTGCTGCAGATGGTGGCGCATGGGCTCGGCGTGACGCTCATCCCCGAAATGGCGTCCGGACCCGCCAGCGCCATCCCCGACCTCAAGATCGTGCCGTTCCAGGAACCGATGCCGCAACGCATGATCTGCCTTGCCTGGCGGCGCAACAATGCCCGGCACGGCGAATGCGTCGAACTCGCCAAGATCATCCGCAGCCTTGGCGCGGCAGTGCTGGCGGCGTGAGAACCAGCCGACCGGACACTACAGAACCCGCGACAGGAATTCGCGGGTGCGCGGCGATTGCGGGCTGGCGATCATTTCGCGCGGCGCGCCGCGCTCGACGATGACGCCGCCGTCCATGAAGACGAGCTGATCGCCGATTTCGCGGGCGAAGCCGATCTCGTGGGTCACGACGACCATCGTCATGCCGCTTTCGGCGAGGTCGCGCATGACCTGCAGCACCTCGCCGACCAGTTCCGGATCAAGCGCCGAGGTCGGTTCGTCGAAGAGCAGCACCTTGGGCTTCATGGCCATGGCGCGCGCGATCGCCACGCGCTGCTGCTGGCCGCCGGAGAGTTCGCGCGGATAGCGGTCGACCTTGTCGGCGAGGCCGACGCGCCGCAGCAGGACTTCCGCCTCGGTCTTGGCCTGCTCGATCGGGATGCGCCGCACCTGCGTCGGCGCCTCGATCAGGTTCTCCATCACAGTCATGTGCGAGAACAGGTTGAACGACTGGAACAGCATGCCGATCTCCGCGCGGCGCTGGCACAGCAGATCGTCCTTCACCTCATGGAGCCTGTCGCCGCGCAGGTCGTAGCCGACGAACTGGCTGTCGACGAGCAGGATGCCGCCGCTGAGTTTCTCCAGGTGGTTGATGCAGCGCAGGAACGTACTCTTGCCGGAGCCCGACGGGCCGATGATGCAGGCCACCGAACCCTCCGGCACATCGAGATCGACGCCTTTGAGAACCTCGAGCTGGCCATAGGTCTTGCGCACGCCGCGCGCGAACACCATGGAGTCTGCTGGCACGCCGAAGCGGGCACGATTTTCGGATTTCACATCGCTCATCGGGCAACGCCACGCAAGTTGAAGGCGTTGCGCAGGGCGCGCATCGTCAGGGGATCGCGCCTGACATCGCTGCGGCCGAAATGACGCTCCAGGAAATGCTGCCCGACAGACATGATGCTGACCACGGCGAGATACCAGAAGGCGACCACGATCAGCAGCGGGATCGTCTCGAAGGTGCGCGCATAGATGCTCTGCGCGGTATAGAAGAGGTCGTCGACGGCGATGAACGTCACCAGCGAGGTCATCTTCAGGAGATTGATCGCCTCGTTGCCGGTCGGCGGCAGCACGAAGCGCATGGCTTGCGGCAGCGTGATGCGCTTCAGGATCATGCGGTAGGGCATGCCGAGCGCGCTTGCCGCTTCCGACTGACCCGACGGCACCGATTTGATGCCGGCGCGGATGATCTCGGCCATGTAGCCGGCCTCGCACAGCGAAAGCGCGACGACCGCGGAGAAGAACGGCGTCATGAAGTCATTGGTGCGCACGGAAAACAGCGTGCCGAGGAACGGCAGGCTGAGCGAGATCTCGCGCACCAGCAGCGACAGGTTGAACCAGAAGATCAGCTGGATCAGCGCCGGCACGCCACGGAAGAACCAGACATAGACGCCGGAGAAGCCGCGCAGCACCGGGCTTGGCGACACCCGCATGATGGCGATGACGGTGCCGACCACGATCGCCAGCACCATGATGATGACGGTGAGCATCAACGTGTTGCCAAGGCCGCGCATGATCGAGGGATGGAACAGGTAGCCGGCGGCCGTTCCCCAGGCAAAGGCCGGATTGCTGGCGAAGGCGCGGATGATGAGGAACGCCAAAAGCAAGGCGAGCGCCGTGCCGATCCAGATGCCATAACGGCGCTGCGGCACGACGGTCAGCCGCGACACGGCGGCGGCAGCGCCCGGCTCGACGCCGATCTCGGTCGGGTGGGCCACGCCCATCGCAAGTCTCCAGTCTTGCCGGCGCCTGTCCGATGGCCAGGCGCCGGGTCATCTCTATTCGGCGCGGAGCGCGTCCATGGAACCAACGAAGTAGGGTTCCTTGATCGCATAGGCGCCCATGCCGTACTTCTCCAGGATAGCCTTGTACGTGCCGTTCTTGAACAGCTCGGAAAGCGCGGCAACCATCATGTCGGCGGTTTCCTTGTCGTCCTTGGCGATCGCCATGCCGAGCGGCGCGACCTCATAAAGCGTCGGCAGGACCACAAGCTGGCCCTTGCTCGTCACCTCGAAATAGCTGGACGCGGTGGCGTCGTCCATGCGCGCGTCGACGCGGTCGGACAGCACCGCCTGGACGATGTCGGTGGAGGAGTTGAAGACCGACTTCTCGATGGGCTTCTGGCCCTTGTCGGTGCATTCCTTGGTGAGTTTGTCGACCAGGAAATCGGAAGCGCTGCCGGCCGAGACGCCGATGCGCTTGCCGCAGAGCGGTGTCTCGCCGCTGAAGCTTGCCTTCTTGTCGGGCGACGTCGAGACGGCAAGGCCTGCCTTCAGGAACATGATGAAATCGACCTGTTTCAAGCGCTCCGGCGTGGCCGAGAAGGTTTCCCAGGCGATCTTGAAGCGGCCGGCGGCGAGGCCGGGGATCATCGACGGGAACGGCGTGCGCTGGACGTCCAGCTTGGCGTCGACGAGCTTGGCCACCTCGCCGGCAAGCTCGATGATGATGCCGGTCTGCTTGCCGTCGGCGTCGAGATATTCGAACGGCGCGAAGTCCAGCGTGTTGGCGACGGCGAGCGTTCCGCTCTGCTTGACGTCAGTCGATTTCGGCACGTCGGCGGCCCTGGAAACCCCGCCCCAGACGGTGGCGGACATCGCCAGCGCGAGGCCGGTCATTCGCAGATATCTGTTCATTGCTGTTCCCCTTTCTTGTCGTTGTCTGCAGTCTGTAACGAAACCCGGGCCGGCCACTCGCACCAGCCCGGGCTCGGCGATCCTACGAAGCGGCGGCCTCGGCCGCCTTCTTCTTGCGATAGTGATAGTTCTTGTCGATGCGCTCCATCAGATAGTCGCCATAGAGCACCGGCTCGTATTTCGGCTGGCTGCCCGCCGGCACGCAGACCGGAAGCGCTTCGATCGTTTCTTCCATCGAGGGATCGAAGAAGAAGGGCTGCGAGTAGCGCTCGCGCCCCGAGCGGTTGATGACGCGGTGCGGCGTCGAGACGAACTGGTCGTTCGACCAGCGCGCCAGTATGTCGCCGACATTCATGACGAAGGAATCGGGGACCGGCGGCGCGGGCACCCAGTCGCCCGCCTTGTTCTTCACTTCCAGCCCGCCGACATTGTCCTGCGCGAGCAAGGTGATGAAGCCGTAATCGGTGTGTGGCGCCGAACCGAAGAGCCCCTCTTCCTGGGGCTGCGTGGGATAGTGCAGCAAGCGCAGGAAGGTCGTCGGCTGCTCGAAATAGTGGTCGAGGCTGTCCGACGGCAGGCCCAGCGACAGCGCGATGGCGCGCACCATCTTGCGGGCGAGCGTGCTCATCTCCTGGACATAGCGCTCGATCGTTTCCCGGAATCCGGCAAGAGCCGCCTCGTCGGGCCACTGGTTCGGGCCTTGCAGCGGTTTGTCGGCAAGGGCGCGCGGGTCGTCCGCGGCGACCTCGTGCATGAAGAAGATCGATTCGCTCTGGTTCGGCTTGCTGACGGTCGCCACCGACGAGGTGACGATAGTGGAGCCGGCAAAGGGCAGGAAGCCGCGGAAATTCTTGTCGATCTTGAGCTTCGCCTTCTCCTCGTCGGGCAAGGCGAAGAAGCGCTTGGAGGCCTCGCGGACGGCTTCGACATCGGCGCGCGGGATAGGATGGCCGGTGACATAGAGGAAGCCGATCGTCTCGAGATAGCGGCGCAGAGTCGCTGCCGTCTCCCGGATCGCCGCTTCGTCGTCGCCATAAAGCGCCGAAACGTCGAGGATCGGAATCTCGGAAAAATCACCGCGCTCTTGTGCATCCATTTTCGAACACCCTGTCTTGAACATAAGATACAGTACTGTATTTCTACACATCCCGACGGCCTCATCAATAGGCTTTCGATCGCAAAACGGAAGGACGCGGCATCATGGCACCACGCAAGATCATCATCGACACCGATCCGGGCCAGGACGACGCGTTCGCGATCCTTTTCGCGCTGGGCTCGCCCGCTGACCTCGACGTGGTCGGCATCACCACCGTGGGCGGCAATGTGCCGCTCGCGCTGACGGCGAAGAACGCGCTGAAGGTGGTCGAACTTGCCGGGCGGCCCGACGTGCCGGTCCATGCCGGATGCCCGGCGCCGATGGTGCGCAAGCTGATCACGGCCGAATATGTGCACGGCGAAACCGGTCTCGACGGCGCAGATCTTCCCGAGCCGGTAACGCCGCTGCAAAGCGAGCATGGCGTGAACTATCTGGTGCGCACCATCATGGACGCGCCGGAAGGCGAGCTGACCGTCTGCACGCTCGGACCAATGACCAATCTGGCGATGGCGATGACAATGGAGCCGCGGATCGTGCCACGCCTGCGCGAAGTGGTGCTGATGGGCGGCGGCTTCTTCCAGGGCGGCAACGCCACGCCGGCAGCCGAGTTCAACATCTTCGTGGACCCGCATGCCGCGCACAAGGTGTTCGACAGCGGCGTGCCGGTGACCATGGCCGGCATAGACTGCACCTACACCGCGCTGATGACGCCCGAATGGCTCGACCGGCTGCGTGCAACCGGCAGTCGCACCGCGATCGAGGCCGCCAACATGGCGGACTTCTATCGCCAGTACGGCACGCACAAATTCGAGACGGCGGCGCGCCCGATCCATGACGCCTGCGTCACCGGCTACCTGCTGGCGCCGCATCTCTACGAGCAGCGCCAGTGCGCGGTGACGGTCGATATCGTCTCGCCCGAGACGATCGGCATGACGGTGGTCGACTGGTGGCACGTGACCGGCCGGCGCAAGAACTGCAACGTGCTGCGGCGCATCGATCCGGCGCCGTTCTTCGAGCTGATGCTGGAGCGGATCAGCGCATTGCCCTGAGATGCGCGTTCCGCGATAGATAGACGCTTGATGAGTCGCGAAGCGCACCGAAGCCGGCGAACGGGTTGCAAGCGTTGCGCATGGCGATGAAGGTCTTGATCAGATGAAAGCGGACAGCGCGCCGGCAAGAGCCAGAAAGCAACCCGAGGGCGCCTCGCGCCCCAAGACGGCTCGGCAGACGCTGAGCCGCGAGGCCTGGATCGCGGCGGCCCGCAAGGTGCTTGAGAAGCGCGGCATCGGCGAGGTCAAGATCGACCGCCTCGCCCACCAGTTCAAGGTGACGCGCGGCTCCTTCTACTTCCACTTCACCAGCCTGGCCGACCTTCGCGAGGGCCTGCTGCAGAAATGGCGCGACATCAATTGCCAGCCCTTCTGGGCCATGCGCGAGATGCGCGAGATCGATGGCCTGCAGTTCTTCACCGACATCGTGCATGTCTGGGTCGACGAGGCGCCGTTCAGCCCGCTGCTCGATCTCGCCGTGCGCGACTGGTCGCGAACCTCGCGAAAGCTCGAGCAGGAGGTCAAGGACATTGACGATTTGCGCATCGAGCTCCTGATCCGCTCTTTCCGCGCCATGGGTTACCCGCCGGACGAGAGCCTGGTCAGGGCCCGCATCACCTATTTCCACCAGATCGGCCAGTATGCCCTGTCCTTCAAGGAGGATCCGGCGGTGCGCAGGAGCTACCAGCCGCTGTTCGGAGAGGTGCTGCTCGGACCGCTCGTGCAGGAACCGGGTACGGCACCGAGGCCGAGCGAGGGGCGCGGCGGGCGGCGTTAGCCCCTCACGCCGTCTTCTGCGCCACCAGTCCCAGTTCCTCGACCATCGCTTCGCGCATCAAAAACTTCTGCGGCTTGCCGGTCACCGTCATCGGCAGTTCGGTGCGGAAGCGGATGTGGCGCGGGATCTTGTAGTGGGCGATCTGGCCGGCGCAGAAGTTCCTGATCTCCTGCTCGGTTGCGATCTGGCCGGGTTTCAGCACGATCCAGGCGCACAGTTCCTCGCCATATTTCTGGTCGGGAATGCCGAACACCTGCACTTCCCGGACCTTGGGGTGGCGGTAGAGGAATTCCTCGACCTCTCGGGGGTAGACGTTCTCGCCGCCGCGGATGACCATGTCCTTGACCCGGCCGACGATGTTGCAATAGCCCTCGGCGTCGATGGTGGCGAGGTCGCCGGTGTGCATCCAGCCGTCGCTGTCGATCGCCTCGCGGGTCTTGTCGTCGTCGTCCCAATAGCCCTTCATTACCGAATAGCCGCGCGTGCAAAGCTCGCCCGAAGCACCCACGGCGACGGTGGCGCCATCGGTATCGACCGCCTTGACCTCGACATGCGGGTGGATGCGCCCGACGGTGGAAACCCGCTTTTCCAGCGGATCGTCGGTGCTGCTCTGGAAGGAGACCGGGCTGGTCTCGGTCATGCCGTAGGCGATGGTCACCTCGGCCATATGCATCAGCGACACCACCTTCTTCATCACCTCGATCGGACATGGCGAGCCGGCCATGATGCCGGTGCGCAGGCTGGAGAGATCGAAGCTCGAAAAATCTGGATGGTCGAGCATGCCGACGAACATGGTCGGCACGCCGTAGAGGCCGGTGCAGCGCTCCTGCGCCACCGCCTTCAGCGTCAGGCCGGGATCGAACCCCTCGCAGGGGAAAACCATGGTGGCACCCTTGGTGACGCAACCCATGGTGCCCATCGACATGCCGAAGCAGTGGTAAAGCGGCACCGGAATGCAGAGCCGGTCGTCGGCCGTGAGTTTGATCGCCGAGGTGACGAAATTGCCGTTGTTGACGATGTTGAGATGGGTAAGTGTGGCCCCCTTGGGCGCGCCGGTCGTTCCCGAGGTGAACTGGATGTTGATCGCGTCGCTCGGCTTCAGCCCCTCGGAAATTCGGTCGAGGCTGTCATGCTCGTCGCGGCCGGCCATGGCCAGCACGTCGCCGAAATTGAACATGCCCGGCGAGTTCTCCTCGCCCATGCGGATGACGATCCTGAGCGAAGGCACCTTCGCCGCTTTCAGCTTTCCCGGCGTCGCCGCGGCCAGTTCCGGCGCCAGCGTCTCGATCATTCCCAGATAGTCCGAGGTCTTGAAGCTGGCCGCGGTGACCAGCGCCTTGCAGCCTACCTTGTTCAGCGCATAGTCCAGCTCGGTCAGTCGATAGGCCGGATTGATGTTGACCAGGATCAGGCCTATGCGAGCGGTGGCGAATTGCGTCACCAGCCACTCCCAGCGATTGGGCGACCAGATGCCGACGCGGTCGCCCTTCTCCAGGCCAAGCGCCAGGAAACCGGCGGCCAGCGCGTCCACGGCGTCGGACAGTTCGCTCCAGGTGAAGCGCTTGTCCTGGCCGACGAAGACGGCGGCGTCGAGCGTGCCGTATCTGCTGACGGTGTCGGAAAACAGTGCAGGAATGGTCTTGTCGAGCAGCGCTACCTTGCGCTCGCCCGAGACATGCGCCCTGCCGTCCACGGGGGCGATGAAGACGCCGCCGGCGCGCGCGCCTCGTCCACGCAGATTGGTGGCGTTCATGAGCTCGTCGAGTTTGATCGCCATCGCCGTTTCCTCCCGGGATGAGTGAACCTATCAGCCCGCCGGGGCAGAGGGAACCTCGTCGATGGTTGGAGGCAAATCGCCGTTATCCGATCGCCACCGCCATTTTGGCGGCGATGTCGCGCAACAGGAGCTCATCGGCAGCGTCGCGCTGTTTGCGCGAGGCCACCAGACAGGCCTGCGACTTCAAGACGATACCGTCGCCCAGGACCTTGAGATGGTTGGCGCGCAGCGTCGAGCCTGACGAGGTGATGTCGACAATGACATCGGCAAGGCCGGCCGCCGGCGCACCCTCGGTGGCGCCGAGGCTCTCGACGATGCGGTAGACCTGGATGCCATGCTTCTGCGAGAAGAACTGCTGGGTCAGCCGCCAGTATTTGGTGGCGATCCTGAGCCGCCGGCCATGGCGCTGGCGGAAATCGGCGGCGACGTCGTCGAGATCGGCCATCGTGTCGACGTCGAGCCAGATTTCGGGCACGGCGACCACGACATCGGCATGGCCGAAGCCGAGACGGGCGACGATCTCGGCGCGGGCTTCCCAGTCGGCGAGATTTTCGCGCACGAGATCCTCGCCGGTAATGCCCAGATCGACCGCGCCCTGGCCGATCTCGCCGGCTATCTCCGAAGCCGACAGGAAGGCCACCTCGACATTGTCCAGGCCCTCGACGCGAGCGTGATACTTGCGCTCGTCGCCGGGCAGGCTGACCGCGAGCCCGGCCCTGGCAAGCACGTCCAGCGCCTGCTCTTTCAGACGGCCCTTCGACGGGATCGCGAGCGTGATCATGATGCCGTCTCCCGCAACGCCTCGATGCGGTCGAGCCAGACCGAGAAGCCGACGCCGGGGATCGCCGTCCTGGCGCCCAGCAGCGTCAGCAACCGATCGTAGCGGCCGCCACCGGCCAAGGGACGCTCGCCGTTGGCGGCGGCGATTTCGAAGACAACACCCGTGTAGTAATCCAGCGGACGGCCGAAGGCCGCGTCATAGCGGATGTCCCTGGCCGGCAGGCCATGCGCTTCGATCGCCTTGGCGCGGGCGGAAAACTTCTGCAGGGCCACGCCCAGCGAAAGCCCGGCGCCGGCGGCGAAAGCCTCCAGGGCGCGAGCCGCGCTGTCGAGCGGCACGTCGATCGCCAGAAAATCCTTCAGGGCAGCGAAGGCCTCGCTGGAAAGCCGCACGCTGCGCAATTCGGCCTTTTCTATCAGCCGGCGGGCAATGTCGGCGGGCGCGCGCCCGGCGGATGCCGGCAGACCGGCCTCTTCCATGCCGCCGGCGATATGGGCCGAAAGACCTTCGACGTCGCCGTCCAGGACAAGGGTGGCGACATCGCCTGACAGCTGGCCGTTGCGCGGCGGGTTGGCGAGGTCGGCAAGGGCGGCCTCGAGCATCGGCGCCGAGCCGAAGGCGCGGGCAAGCCGCATGCGCCAGCCGCGCGGCAGGCCGAGTGCCGCCAGCACCGCCTCGAAGATGCCCTGGTCGCCAAGCGTGATCGCCAGCGGCTGGCCCGGCAGCACCAGCGAAAGCAGCGCATGCGCGTCTGCCACAGAGCGGGCGTCGGCCTCGGCCGTGTCGCGGTCGCCCAGATCCTCGATGCCGGCCTGGAAGAACTCGTTGCCGCCTTCGCGCCGCTGGCGGAACACTTCGCCCAGATAGGAATAGCGGCGCGGCGTGCCGGCCTGGCTGGCGATGTGGTCGAGGCAGACCGGAATGGTGAATTCCGGCCGCAGGCACAGCGTCTTGCCGGTCTCGCTCTCGGTCAGGAAGATGCGGCGCCGCAAATCCTCGCCGGCCATGTCGAGGAAGGGATCGGCCGGCTGCAGCACGGCGACCTCGACCGCGTGGGTGTTACGGGCGGCGAAGAGGTTTGTGATGTCCGTGGAGATGGAGGGGTAGCGGGAGGTCATGTGCTGCGCCCTTGCATCGCCCGACCCTCTGGTTTGGGAACAGAAGGTCGACCAACGATTGGCGCTCTACGGCGCCCCCCTCTGTCCTGCCGGACATCTCCCCCACGAGGGGGGAGATTGGCAGTTGCGCCGACGGCGCTTTTTCTGAACGGTTGGTGGTTGGCGGAAGCAGTCATGACATCCGATCTCCCCCCTCGTGGGGGAGATGTCCGGCAGAACAGAGGGGGGCGCGACGGAACGCGGCCTCTACTTGCCACGCGCCCTCTCCTCGGCCTGCGCCGCCAAAATCTTTCTCACCTCTGCCACCAGCTCACCTTCCGCCACCGTCACCTGCGCCGGCCTTGCCGCGCGCCATTCGGCGTTGTCGGTGATTTCAGCGGACATGCGCGCGCCTTCGATCAGGTCCTTGATCTGTATCTCGCCCTTGGCGCGCTCGTCGCCGCCCTGGATGATGGCGACCGGGCAGCCGCGCCGGTCGGCGTATTTCAGTTGCGCCTTCATGCCGGCGCCGCCGAGATACATTTCCGAACGGATGCCGGCGGCACGCAACTCACTCACCATTTTCTGGTAGCGGCCAAGGCTTTCGGTGTCCTTGTCCATGACCAGCACCACGACGGGCGCGATCACGTCGGCGCTGTCGAGCTTGCCGAGATTCTTCAGCGCCGTCATCAGCCTGGAAACGCCGATGGAGAAACCGGTCGCCGGGACTGGCTCGCCGCGGAAGCGCGAGACCAGGCCGTCATAACGTCCGCCGCCGCCGACCGAACCGAAGCGCACGATCTGGCCGTCCTCGTTGGGAATCTCGGCCAGAAGCTCGGCCTCGAAGACCGGGCCGGTATAATATTCCAGGCCGCGCACGACGGAACGATCCATGGCGACGCGGTCCTCAGCGTACCCTGCCGCCCTGACCAGGGCTTCGATCGTTGCCAGCTCGCCAACGCCTTCCTGGTAGGTCGGGTTGGCGCTGACGCTGCCATCCTGGCCGGCCTGCGCGTTGCGCGCGGTTGCCAGGAGAACCGCCTCGGCCTGCTTATCATCCAGCCCCGCGCCCTTGGCGAAGTCGCCCTCGCCTTCCTTACCGCCGTCCCAGCGCCCCGGGCCGAGCAGAAGCCGCACACCGTCCGGTCCCAGCTTGTCCAGCTTGTCGATGGCGCGCAGCACCGTCAGCCGGCGGCCGGCATTACCCTCGCCGCCGAGGCCGATCGCCTCCAGAACGCCGTCCAGAACCTTGCGGTTGTTGACGCGAATGACGTAGTCGCCGCGCCTGATGCCGAGCGCCTCCATGACATCGGCCATCATCATCGCCATCTCGGCGTCGGCAGCGACGCCCGGGGTGCCGATCGTGTCGGCATCGAACTGCATGAACTGGCGGAAGCGGCCGGGGCCGGGCTTTTCATTGCGGAACACCCAGCCGGAGCGATAGCTGCGGTAAGGCTTCGGCAACCGTTCGAAATTCTCGGCGACGAAACGCGCCGTCGGCGCGGTCAGGTCATAGCGCAGCGACAGCCACTGGTCGTCATCGTCCTGGAAGGAGAACACGCCCTCGTTCGGGCGGTCCTGGTCGGGCAGGAATTTGCCCAGCGCATCGGTGTATTCGATCAGCGGCTGGTCGGCCGGCTCGAAGCCATAGAGCTCATAGACCGAGCGGATCGTCGCCATCATCTTCTCGACGGCGCGAATATCCTCGGCACTGCGGTCGGCAAAACCGCGCGGCAGCCGCGCTTTCGTCTTTTCCGATTTGTCGGCCATGGGATTTCGTCCGGTGTTTCGTGTTGCTGAAAACTCAACAGCGCTGCGATTTTCGCAACGCGCGTGTCCTAACTTATGAGGCTCTACCCGGCAAGACCGGCGGCGGGCACGGTTATCCCTATGCGGAGTGGTACGCGGGGGCGTCCGCCGAAACAAAAACGCACCGAAAATGAAACAATCCCGCCATCAGTGCAGCATCGTGCCGACACAATCGCGGCCGATATAGCCGACCACAGTGAAGGGGCACGGGACATGACCAGCGCGGTGAAATTCCACAATGAAAGCAGTGCAGGCGAAATGCCGGCGCGGCTGCGCCCGGCACATGTCCACACTGCCAGGGTGGCCGGCCAGCCGGCCGGACCGTTCGAGGTTCCCGCCGATACCGGCAAAGGATCGTCCATGCGCGAGGCGCTGGTGACCGGCCTGCTGGTGATCTATCCGGCCGTCGCCACGGTGACGGCGATCGTGGTGGGCCTTTTCCTGGCCGGCGCCAGCGGCGCCTGAGACTATCCCGGCCGCCTGAAAGCCTTGCGCTGCTTCTCGACCTCCTTGCGGCAGACACAACCCTCGAGATGGTCGTTGACCAGGCCCATCGCCTGCATGAAGGCATAGACCGTGGTCGGACCGACGAACGTCCAGCCGCGCTTCTTCAGTTCCTTGGAGATCCGGACCGACACCGCGGTGGTCGGGTTTGCGCGCAGATGCGCGAGGTCGACAATCGCGGGCCGTTCGTCCTTGCCGGGCTCGAACTTCCAGAACCACGCGGCGAGCGAGCCGAATTCGTCGACCATTTCGCGGGCACGCTTGGCATTGTTGATGGTCGAGACGATCTTGCCGCGATGGCGGATGATGCCGGCATTGCCGAGCAGGCGCTCGACATCCTTGTCGGTGAAGGCGGCGACCTTGTCGAAATCGAAGCCGGCGAAGGCCTCGCGAAAATTCTCGCGCTTGCGCAGGATGGTCAGCCAGGACAGGCCCGACTGGAACCCCTCCAGGCAGATCTTCTCGAACAGCCTGCGGTCGTCGGCCACCGGCCGGCCCCATTCGTGATCGTGGTAGTGCAGGTAGTCCGGCAGATTTCCATGCCAGAAGCAGCGCACCGCACCGTCAGGACCGGCAAGCAGGCCGGTATTTTCATCGCTCATTGCGCAAGATCCATCCGTTAACGCGCTTTCGCGCTGCTTTTACCGTGGCTTTACCAGATTCCTGAACCGGCCGGTAACCACACCAAAAGGTTTACCGGCAGAACGGCATTTTACGCATTCCGATTCATGTTTCGGTTGCTGCTCGCCGCCAATGATCGCGAAAACCGGGAGCGTTTCTTGCCCGGGTGTCCGACGATCAAGGTGCGTTCCGATGAAATTCCTGCTTCCTTTGTTCAGTGCGGCGATCCTTGCCGCAAGCGTCATGCCTTCGCACGCAGACGACCGCTATGCCGACAGGCCGCCGGTGATGGTGAGCCCCGATCTTTCCGCACCCTGGGTGCTGCAGCTCGGCCACGCACCGGGCATCGTGCGGCAGAACCGGCAGGCCGTGCAGCAGCAGCCCCGCGTGCGCTATGCGCAGCCCAACCGGGTGCAGACGGCGGGTGTGCCGGCGCCGGCCAAACGCATGGTGATGCGCCCGCAGATCAACCCGATGTACCTGCCGCAGGAAGTTGCCTATGACGGCAAGCAGAAGCCCGGCACGATCGTTATCGACACCCACCAGAACTTCCTCTTCCTGATCGAGAAGGACGGCAAGGCGCGGCGCTACGGCGTCGGCACCGGCAAGCCGGGCTTCGAATGGTCGGGCACGCACAAGATCACCAACAAGCGCGAGTGGCCGGATTGGCGCCCGCCGACCGAGATGATCAAGCGCGAGGCCGCCAAGGGCCGCTACCTGCCGACCTACCTCGCCGGCGGCATCGAGAACCCGCTCGGCGCCCGCGCGCTCTACCTCGGCACGACCGAGTACCGCATCCACGGCACGAACCAGCCCTGGACGATCGGCGGCGCGGTGTCGTCGGGCTGCATCCGCATGCGCAACGAGGACGTGGTCGACCTCTATGAGAGGGTCAATGTCGGAACCACCGTCGAGGTGATATGATCGCCGTGACGAATCACTGATCCAGCTCCGGCTGGATCGGAAGGAATAACGGGGGACGGGTCGTATGGGGATGCGGCCGGTCAGAAAGGGCAGCGCGGGAAACCGCGCTGCCCTTTTCGTTTAAGGTTCGTGCCGCAGGGAGCGGCAAGTCGTCCCGGAAGCAGGACGGTTCGCATTTCGGGGCTGATTTCCCGGCCTGCCTCTGCTATTGCAGCGCACAATTAGTAGTTTTGCGTAATTCCGCAGGGAGACCGGCTTCGGATTTTCCCTGGAATTGCCTGAGAAGGCAGAGGTGCCCATCATGAACCGGATCGACGACAGCCGCTATCTCAGGGGTGGCCCGGTCGCCCAGCGCATCATCGCCTCGGTGCGCGAAGACGCGGCGATCGCCACAGCGGAAGGCTTTCCGCCGAAACTGGTTTCTATCACCGTTGGCGACACCGACGCCGTCGACGTCTATGTGCGCAACCAGCGCGCCAAGGCCGCCCTTGCCGGCATCAGCTTCGAGGAGAGGCGCTTCGCCGCCGACATCACCGCGGGTGAGCTCGAAGCCGCCATCCACGGCCTCAATGCCGATCCACGCGTCACCGGCATCATCATCCAGCGGCCGGTTCCCGCGCATATTCCGATCAAGACATTGCAGGCGGCAGTGCATCCGCTGAAGGATGTCGAAGGCATGCATCCGGCCTCGATCGGCAACATCGTCTACAACCAGCTCGATCTGGCGCCCTGCACGGCGGCGGCCTCGGTCGAACTGCTGAAGGAAACCGGGCTCGAGCTCAAAGGGCTCGAGGTCGTCGTCGTCGGCCATTCCGAGATCGTCGGCAAGCCGATCGCCTTCCTGCTGATGAGCGAGGGCGCGACAGTGACGGTCTGCCATCACATGACCCGCTCGCTCGCCGCGCACGCGAGGCGCGCCGATGCGCTGTTCGTCGCCGTTGGCAAGCCGCGGCTGATCAAGGCCGATATGGTGAAGCCCGGCGCCTGCGTCATCGACATCGGCATCAATTCGGAAATCGGCCCCGATGGCGAAAGCCGCATCGTCGGCGACGTCGACACCGACAGCGTCAAGGAAGTGGCGTCCTGGATCACGCCGGTGCCGGGCGGCGTCGGCCCGCTTACTGTGGCGATCCTGCTTCGCAACACCATGGTGGCGCTCAACCGCCAGCGCGCGCTCTATCGCGCGACCTACGGCGTGGCGGACCAGCTCGCGGCGGAATAGCGCGGCCGCGTCCTATTCTGCGGCTACGAGACTTTCTTCCCGGACACCTTCGGGCCTTGGACCGCCATAAGCCCAGTCGAGCAGCTTTACCGTGTGCACGACCGGCATGCTGGCGGCCGAAGCGATCTGCGTGATACAGCCGATGTTCCCGGTGGCGACGATTGCGGCGCCGGTCGCCTCGATATTCTTCACCTTGCGGTCGCGTAGCCTGGCCGAAATCTCGGACTGCAGGATGTTGTAGGTGCCGGCCGAACCGCAGCACAGGTGTCCCTCGCGCGGCTCGCGCACGATGAACCCGGCCTTGGCCAGAAGCTCCTTCGGCTGGCGGGTGATTTTCTGCCCGTGCTGCATCGAACAGGCCGAGTGATAGGCCACGACCGTGCCGGGCTTGCGCGCCGGCTCCGGCAGCTCGATGCCGGCCAGATATTCGGTAATGTCCTTGGCCAGGGCGGAGACTCGCGCGGCCTTGGCGGCGTAGGCCGGGTCGAGGCGCAGCATGAAGCCGTAATCCTTGATCGTCGTGCCGCAGCCGGACGCGGTGATGATGATGGCGTCGAGCCCACCCTGATCGATGGCGCGCGTCCAGGCATCGACATTTTGCCTCGCCGAGGCAAGGGCCGCCTCTTCGCGCCCCATATGATGGACCAGCGCGCCGCAACAGCCTTCGCCGGGCGGCACCACGACCTCGATCCCAAGCCGCGTCAGCAGCGAGATGGTGGTTTCGTTGATGGCCGGATCAAGGACCGACTGGGCGCAGCCGGTCAGGATCGCGACACGGCCTCGTTTCGCTCCCTGCCCGGCATGACTGCCCGGAGAGGCCATCGGCGAGGCCGCCGGGATTGAAGCCGGTGCGAGCTTCAGCATCGCGGCCAGCGGCTTCAGCGCCTGTATCCTCTCGAACAGGCCGATGAAGGGCCTGCCCAGTTTCGCCAGTTTGAGCGCGGCGCGGAACCGCCGGGGATAGGGCAGAACGAAGGCCAGCATCGCGCGGGTCAGCCGGTCAATCAGCGGTCGCTTGTAGGTCTCCTGGATATGGGCGCGGGCATGGTCGACCAGATGCATGTAATTGACGCCGGACGGACAGGTGGTCATGCACGCCAAACAGGACAGGCAGCGGTCGATATGGGTGACGATCTCCTTGTCGGCCGGACGGCCGTTTTCCAGCATGTCCTTGATGAGATAGATGCGGCCGCGCGGCGAATCCAGCTCGTTGCCCAGCGTCACATAGGTCGGGCAGGTGGCGGTACAGAAGCCGCAATGCACGCATTTGCGCAGGATTTTCTCCGACTCAGCAACGTGGGGGTCGGCAAGCTGGTTGGGCGAAAAATTGGTCTGCATCTCTGACGCTCTGTTTAGACGCAATTCCCGAGCGAAAACCGTTTCACAGTTTTCCTGGAATTGCTCTAGGCCATGCGGCCGGGATTGAGGATGTTCTTGGGATCGAATTCCTGCTTCAGCCGCTGGCCGAGCGCGGCCAGCGCCGGCGGCTGCGGCTCGAACACCGGCAGGGCGGCGCGATGGGCAGGCGCAGCGCGCGCCAGCGTCGCATGACCGCCGCCATGTTTCCTCAACAAGCCTCGCAGCAGGGCGGCCTCAGGGTCGCCCTCCTCCATGCGTAGCCAGACCAGCCCGCCCTGCCAGTCGTAGAAGGCGCTGACGGCGGCCTGCATGCGCAGCGTCAGCACCATCTGGTGAGCCTGCGAAGGCGCCATCGACACACGCCAGACCGGTTTGTCGCTGCCGTCGGCAAAAGGCTTGCAATCGCGCACATCGCGCCAGATCAGCTGCGAAGCCTCGCCGGCAATCTCCTCCAGCGGCCCGGCCTTGCCGAACAGCGTCTTCAGCGCCGCAATACGATAGGCGACGGACGGGCCAAAACCTTCGACGCGCAGCAGCGTAGCGGCTTCGCTGCCGAGCGCGCCACCGGCGACCCGCGCGGCGATGCGCTCCGGCAGATGGGCGGCGCTCGACACTTCGGCGCTGGAGCCGAGCGCCAGCGCCATGGCGCTTGCCGCAGCATCGTCGAGCAGGCCGCGCACCGCGAGCGTCACCTCGGTCTCGGCTGATGGCAGCACCTTGAAGGTGACGTCGGTGAACACGGCCAGCGTGCCCCAGCTGTTGGCCATCAGCTTGGACAGGTCGTAGCCGGTGACGTTCTTGACGACGCGACCACCGGACTTGAAGGCCTCGCCGCGCCCGGACACGACGTTGATACCCAGGATATGATCGCGCGCCGCACCAGCCTTCAGCCGGCGCGGCCCTGACAGGTTCGCGGCAAGGACGCCGCCGATCGTGCCTTTGCCTGGCTCGCCGCCAAGCAGCGGGCCATAATCCATCGGCTCGAAGGCAAGCTGTTGGCCATTTTGCGCCAACAACATCTCGATCTCGGCCAGCGGCGTGCCGGCCTTGGCCTGCAGCACCAGCTCGGCGGGCTCGTAAAGCGCGACGCCGGTGAGTTTCGACAGGTCAAGCGTGTGCTCCGTCTGCAGCGGACGGCCGATGCCGCGCTTGGAGCCGTGACCGAGGATTTCGAGCGGCGACTCTTCCGCCACCGCCCAGGCAATGGAGGAGAGGACTTCGTCCGGGGTGGTCGGGGTGAAGGTGGTCAAAGCCTGTGCTCCCCACTCTGTGGCCACCTGAACTCGCTTTCACAGAGGCGAGGAAACATCGATGGTCGAAATCGCTGCCTTGGAAGGCTTGGGTTCCTCGCCCCCACAAAGTGGGGGAGAGGTGGCTCGGGCGAAGCCCGAGACGGAGATGGGGCCATCATAGAGCGCCACCTGCGGATTTTTTAGCTGTAAAAACGAACCTCAGATCCGTGGCGATCACGCCGTCAGCTAGTCGTCCTTCGAGTGCCGCAAGAATGGTTTCGCAGACACTCCGGGGGCTCTTGAGAACATCGACGTTCCAGAAGCGAAGCACTGAAAACCCCTCGCCGCGCATGAATTCATCGCGTCGTCTGTCATAGGAGCTCTCGGCGTGCTGCCCCCCATCCAACTCGACGACCAGCTTTTCGCTGCGACAGGCAAAGTCTGCGAAGTACGAACCAAGCGGCATCTGCCGAACGAATTTGTAGCCGCCCAGCCTTTTGGCCTTCAGTTCACTCCAGAGGGTAGCCTCAGCCTGGTTGTCCCCGTGACGGAGCACGCGAGCACGGGCGATCTTTTCGGGCGACCGGCGGCTTGGCTGATAGGGTGTCCCCCTCTCCGTCTCGGGCTTCGCCCGAGCCACCTCTCCCCCGCTTTGCGGGGGCGAGGAACCCCCGTTCTGATAAGCCATCCTCAAAACCTCGGAATGTCCGGAAAGGCCACCTGCCCCCGGTGCACGTGCATGCGCCCGAGTTCGGCGCAGCGGCGCAGTTGCGGGAAGACCTTGCCCGGGTTGAGCAGGTGGTTGGGGTCGAACGCGCATTTGACGCGCATCTGCTGGTCAAGGTCGACCTGGCTGAACATCTCCGGCATCAGGTCGCGTTTTTCGACGCCCACGCCATGCTCACCCGTCAGCACGCCGCCAACCTTGACGCACAGCCGCAATATGTCGGCGCCAAAGCTTTCGGCCTTGTCGAGCTCGCCCGGCACGTTGGCGTCGTAGAGGATCAACGGATGAAGATTGCCGTCGCCGGCGTGGAAGACGTTGGCGACGCCGAGGCCGTATTTTTCCGACAGTTCGCGCATGCCGGCCAGGACGCGCGGGAGTTCCTTGCGCGGGATCGTGCCGTCCATGCAGTAGTAGTCCGGTGAGATGCGGCCGACCGCCGGGAAGGCCGCCTTGCGGCCGGCCCAGAAACTCAGCCGCTCCTGCTCGGACTGCGAGATGCGGCAGGTGGTCGAGCCGTTGCGGATAGCGATCGCCTCGACCGCGGTGATGAGATGATCGACCTCGACACCGGGACCGTCGAGTTCGACGATCAGCAAAGCCTCGACATCCAGGGGATAACCGGCATGGACGAAATCCTCGGCCGCGTGAATCGCCGGCCGGTCCATCATTTCCATGCCGCCCGGAATGATGCCGGCGCCGATGATGTCGGCGACGCATTGGCCGCCCTGCTCGCTGGTCGGGAAGCCGATCAGCAGCGCGCGGGCCGTTTCCGGCTTCTTCAATATGCGGACGGTGACCTCGGTGACGACACCGAGCAGGCCTTCCGAACCGGTCATGACGCCAAGCAGGTCATAGCCTTCGGCGTCGAGATGACTACCGCCGAGCCGCACCACCTCGCCATTCATCAGCACCATCTCGATGCCCAGCACATTGTTGGCGGTGAGGCCGTATTTCAGACAGTGCACGCCGCCGGAATTCTCCGCGACATTGCCGCCGATCGAGCAGGCGATCTGGGAGGATGGATCGGGGGCGTAGTAGAAGCCCTCCTGCTCGACAGCGACGGTGATGCCGAGATTGGTGACACCCGGCTGGGCGACGACGATGCGGTTGGGATAGTCGACCTGGAGGATGCGGTTGAAGCGGCTCATGACCAGCAGAACCGCGTCTTCCAGCGGCAATGCGCCGCCCGACAGCGACGTTCCGGATCCGCGCGGCACGACGCGGATGTTGCGGTCGTTGCAATATTTCAGCACCCGCGAGACCTGGGCCACCGTCTCGGGCAGCACCACCACCAGCGGCAGCTGACGATAGGCGGTCAGACCGTCGCTCTCGAAGGCGCGCATGGCGTTTGCCGCGTCGACCACGCCCTCGCCCGGCACGATGATGCGCATGTCGGCGACAATCTCGTCGCGCCGGCGCATCGTGGCGTCGTCTGGTTTCGGCATCGCAAGGCCGGACATCAGCAGCCCCATTTCCGCTACACTGGTCAAAATCTTTTACCAGTGAAGCGCGTCCGTTGCAAATGCTGCGATAGTGGAGACCATCACTCGATGGCCAGGACAAGCTTCCGCAGCGGCAATCTGCCGCTATCTTACCCTCCCCATCGTGGGGAGTGTCGCGAACGAAGTGAGCGGGGTGGGGGCTGCGCGGCGCTCTACGAGGACCCCCACCCCGTCTCACGATCTTCGCTTCGCTGCGATCATGAGCCGACCCGCCCCACAGGTGGGAGGGTAAAGACGCCGCTACTCGCCCGGGTGCCTGGCCGGTTCGGAATGCATCCGCCGCACGCGGCGCACGCCCCACCAGACCAGCAGGATGGCGACAGGCACGGAGGCGGCGGTGACGACTTCCGGCGCGAAGGCGTGGCCGAAAACAGAAACGCCCTTGGCAACGTAACCGATCAGCCCGACGACGTAATAGGAGACGGCGGCGACCGAGAGGCCTTCGACCGTCTGCTGCAGGCGCAGTTGCAGGCGGGCGCGGTTGTTCATCGAGGCAAGCAGGTCGCGGTTCTGCTTCTCGACCTCGACATCGACCCAGGTGCGCAGCAGCGTCGTGGCGCGGGTGAGCTTGCGCGACAGGTTGGCCTGACGCTCCTCCACCGAGCGGCAGGTGCGCATGGCCGGCGCCATGCGCCGCAGCAGAAACCCCGCCCAGGTGTCGTAGCCCTGGACAGCCTCCTCCTCCAGCGCCTCCAGCCGTTCCGTAACGATGCCGTCATAGGCGCGGCTGGCGCCGAAGCGGTAGAGGCTGGAGGCGGCATCGGCCTCAAGCTCGGCGGCCAGTTCGGTCAGGTCTGCAAGCAGGGTCTGGCTGTCGCGGGTCTGCGCCACCTTCATTTCCAGCGTGGTCTGCGCCAGCCGGTCTTCGATGCGGCGGGCGCGGCCGGACAAGGTCAGCGCCAGCGGCAGACCGAGCATGGCCAGCGTCCGATAGGTCTCGATGTCGATCAGCCGCTGGCACAGGGCGCCGGTGCTGGCCGGCGTCAGGCCGCGATCAAGCACCAGCATGCGGGTCATGCCGTCACCATCCTGCCGGAAATCGGTGATGATGGCGGCCGCGCCCCGCTCGACCAGCGAATAGCACAGGCTCGTCGGATCGAAGGCGGCGATAAGGCGCTCGCTGGCCTGCGTCCATTTGCGGATTTCGAGCCGGATGCCCGAGATGACGGTGCCAGGCGGCGAAAAGCCGTTGCCGAACGGCGAGTCCTCCTGGGTGCGGCCATTTTCGGAAAGCGGCCCTTCCCAGAGATAGGTCGAGAATTCCGTATGCCGCTCCCAGCGCAGCGACCCCTTGCCCCATTTCATGGCATGGTGGCGGGCATGCCGTTCAGGGGCGGCGATGCCGAGGCGGCGCGAGAGTTCCGAGAGCACGGCATGATCGACCGCGGACCCTCCTTCGGTCATGAAGGAGAGCTGGACCAGCACACGCGGCTTATCGACCAGCGGATGCGGACGGGCATGAACCTCGCCAAGCGCGCCCGGGCGTCCCTCATGCGCCGGGAAGCCCATGACGCTGCCCTGGGTGCGCGGCTGGAATTCAAGATTGGACGTCTCGTCCGCCACGGCTGGTCCCCCTGTTCTCGACCTCGCGTGCAGTCGCGTCCCTCTAGGGCGAAACACCAGATGACGCAAACAGCGAGTTTAGCCGGGAACGATCCGCTTCCAGAGCCCCGGAAGCGACCGCCTTCGACGAATTGGATAAATAATTTGACCAGTTGGCGACGCAGGCTTTATTCTGCGCGACACCGGTTCACCTTCCAGGCATGTCCGTTGAGCGATATTTTTTCCAGGATCGAGCATTCGCGCACCGCCGACGAGGTGGTGCAGCAGATCGAGAGCCTCATCCTCGAAGGCGTACTGCGCACCGGCGACCGGCTGCCGGGCGAGCGCGAGCTGGCGCGCCAGTTCGATGTGTCGCGGCCGATCCTGCGCGATGCGCTGAAAGCGCTCGAAGGGCGCGGCCTGCTGAGCACCAAGGCCGGCGGCGGCACCCATGTCGCCGACATCATCGGCCAGCTGTTCACCAAACCGGTGGCGGACCTGATCTCGATGCATCGCAAGGCGGTGACCGATTATCTGGAATACCGGCGCGAGGTCGAAGGCATAGCCGCCGAATACGCGGCGCGGCGCGCCACTCCCGAGGATCTGGCACTGCTCGACCGCATCATGGCGCGCATGGACGATGCGCACCGCACCGGCGATTTCGACGACGAGGCCGAAATCGATGTCGAATTCCATCATGCGATCTGCGAATGCGCCCACAACATCCTGCTCCTGCACACGCTGCGCTCCTGCTACCGGCTTTTGTCGGAAGGCGTGTTCCAGAACCGGCTGCTGGTGTTCACCGTGCCCGGCGCGCGCGAGGCGCTGCTGGCGCAGCACCGGGCAATCCATGCCGCCGTCAAAGCCGGCGATCCGGCCGGCGCGCGGCAGGCGGCCATGGACCACATCACCTATGTCGAGCGATCGATGGCGGAAGCCGAACGCAGCGGCGACTGGCAACGCGTCTCGCGGCTGCGGCTGCGGCAACGTTCGGAAGCCGGCGAGATCGAACCGGCACGCAGCCGCTCCTAATCAACTGATCCAGCGGGGAACCCTCATGAGCGACATTCTAACCATCGCAGACCTCAAGGACCTCGCGCGGCGGCGGGTGCCGAAGATGTTCTTCGACTATGCCGATTCCGGCGCCTGGACGGAGAGCACCTACCGGGCGAACGAAGAGGACTTCCAGAAGATCAAGTTCCGCCAGCGCGTCCTGGTCGACATGAGCAACCGCTCGCTGGAATCGACCATGATCGGCCAGAAGGTGGCGATGCCGGTGGCGCTGGCCCCGACCGGCCTGACGGGCATGCAGCATGCCGACGGCGAGATGCTGGCCGCGCAGGCCGCCGAGGAATTCGGCGTGCCGTTCACGCTGTCGACGATGAGCATCTGTTCCATCGAGGATGTCGCCTCGGCGACGAAGAAACCGTTCTGGTTCCAGCTCTATGTGCTGCGCGACAAGGATTTCGTGCTCAATCTGATAGACCGGGCGAAGGCGGCCAAGTGTTCCGCACTGGTGCTGACGCTCGACCTGCAGATTCTCGGCCAGCGCCACAAGGATGTCCGCAACGGGCTTTCAGCGCCGCCCAAGATGACGCTGGCCAACATCATCGACCTCGCCACCAAGCCACGCTGGTGCCTGGGGATAGCCGGCACCAAGCGGCGCACCTTCCGCAACATCGTCGGCCACGCCAAGGGTGTCGGCGACGTCTCTTCGCTGGCGTCCTGGACGACGGAGCAGTTCGACCCGCAGCTTTCCTGGAAAGACGTTGCCTGGATCAAGGAGCGTTGGGGCGGCAAGCTGATCCTCAAGGGCATTCTCGACAAGGAGGATGCACTGATGGCCGCCAAGACCGGCGCCGACGCGATCGTGGTTTCCAACCATGGCGGGCGCCAGCTCGATGGCGCGTCGTCCTCGATCATGGCGCTGGAAGAGATTGCGGACGCGGTCGGCGACCAGATAGAAGTGCATATGGACGGCGGCATCCGCTCCGGCCAGGATGTACTCAAGGCGCTTTGCCTCGGCGCCAAGGGCACCTATATCGGCAGGCCCTTTCTTTACGGCCTGGGCGCGCTCGGCAAGGAAGGGGTTACCAAAGCACTGGAAATCATCCGCAAGGAGATGGACATCACGCTGGCGCTGTGCGGAAAGCGTCTGGTCACCGACATGGGCAAGGACCAGCTCCGGCGCTAGCCCGCGACATCTGACCACGGAGATGACAAGACGTTGGCGGAATCCGGCATCCATTTCCTCGACGCACAAGGGCCGGACGGTGTGCGTCTCTATGCGATCGGCGACGTACACGGCCGGTTCGACCTGCTCGCCGCAATGCACGGCCAGATCGAGGCCGAGATCGCGAGAGATCGGGTTCGGGACTGGCGCATCATCCATCTTGGCGACTATGTCGACCGCGGCCCCGATTCGAAGGGCGTGATCGATTTCCTGATCGAGGCGCGGGAACGCGATCCGCGAAACCTGATGCTGGCCGGCAACCACGACATCGGCTTTCTCGACTTTCTCAAGACCCCCGACCCCGAAGGCCTGTTCATCCGCTTCGGCGGCATCCAGACCGCGCAGTCCTATGGGGTCGCGATGAACAATGGCAGCGGCATATGGTTCGGAAAGGCCGATTCCGCCTTGCGCAGGGGGCATCAGGCCCTGCTGGAGGCCATGCCGCAAGGCCATGTCGACTTCCTGCGCTCACTGCCGTTCTCAATGAGCTTCGGCGACTTCTTCTTCTGCCATGCCGGCATCCGGCCGGGCGTGGCGCTGGAGAAGCAGAACCCGCAGGACCTGATCTGGATCCGCGATGCTTTTCACGATCACAGCGGTCTCTTCCCGAAGATCGTGGTGCATGGCCACACCCCGGTGCCGGAAGCGGAAGTGATGGCCAATCGTGTCAATGTCGACACGCTCGCCTGGCAATCCGGCATGCTTACCGCGCTCGTCGTGGACGAAGCGGACAAGCGCATACTGGAAATGGCGATAAAGGAAGCCTGATCGCGCGTCGTGGGCGCGAAGGCTGTTCCTGCTTAGCGAAGGGAAGCGGTAACGCCGTAGCCGTCGACGGCGTTGTGATTGTTGGCGGCATCCGCGGCGTAGATACCCAGACCGCAAAGCACGATGGCGGACAGCATGGCAAAGGACAGAAGCGCTGCTTTCACGGAAGTCATCTCTTGTTGAGCTTTCTGCATCTGTGCATGGGACGGTTACCAATGCGTTGAAACGGAAAATACGTCTCAAAGTTTCGACGATTTCGCGCTTCTAGGCGTGTTCTGTATCGGTGGTGTGTCGCACGGGTCACACAAAAGGTTCATCCCGGTTGCACAGCCGATTGCGGAGCGCGCGCCTTCTAGGATGTCGGGCGCACACAAGCCAAGGATGAAAGGTGTTTTCCCCAGACGGATTCAGGGCCGCGTGCCAATTATGTCACGCCTTGCGTCAGGCCGCCTTTTCGCGCCTGGGCAGGCAGCGCTGCATCCTTGCCCACAGACCGTGGCGGGCAATGAACTCCTGGTATTCGCGATAGGCCGGATCGGCCGCGAGATGGCGCTCCTCGGTTACCGCGCGCAGCCAGTAGACCGCATTCACGCCGGCGAGCAGCAGGCACGACTGCACGGCCGTCGTCCAGCCCATCGTGCTCAGGAACGGCATCGAGATCATCCACCAGCTGATGCTCTTGCAGAGATAGGCGGGATGCTTGACCCAGCGATATGGCCCGTTGGTTATGATGCCGCGATTGGTGAGGTTCGAGAACCGCAGGCCAAAGGAGACGGTCGCCCAGACATAGACCAGAACCAATGCCAGAATGATGCTGCCCCAGAGTCCGTAAAGCAACGGGTACGGCCCGAGGAAATGAACCCAATAGGCGCCGTCCTGATCATAGGCCAGATATTGGACCCCGACCGAACCCCAGAATGGCGGATAGCAGAACAGGCAGACCACCCATCCTGCGACAGTCGGCTCGGCCGAGCGTATCTGGCTGTCGGTCAGGCGCAAGGTGAGCGCATAGGCGACCGTGCCGAAGAGAACGTCGACCAGATAGAGAAAGTCCATGCCGAAGGAGAAGAAATGCTCGAAATTGTCCATCGGCATCGGTGGCGAACGTGCCCAGAGCGCGGCGAGATCATTGCTGGTGTAGATGAACATCAAGGGCAGGAAGAAACCCTTGATGATCCAGCCTCGGCCATGTGCCGCGAGCATCGACCGGTCGGGTCGACCGCCGGCGATGAGGCGGCCAAGCTCGGCATAGGCATCCTCGGGCTGGCGCTGCCGGCGGTCGACAAAGGCGATGTACACGGGTGAAAGCAACACCAGCGCCGGCAGGCAGTAGAACGCCGCCTGCTTGAAGGGATCGTAAAAACCATCGGCATAGACCGGCAGCAGCCAGTAGAGCGCCGCGACGACGCCGATGGTGAGCCACAGCCCGGCCAGCTTGCGCAGGGTTCGCCTTGCATCGAACGGCCGCAGCGGCGCCGCGGACAGGCCGGATGACGCATTGAGGTGCACCCGGTAGACCTGAAGGTCGACGACGACCATGGCGAGCGCGACGACGGCGAGAACGGCGAGCGTCTTGACGTAATCCGGCTGCTGCCACGAACGCAACGCAACCACAGCCGCGACCATGGCTGCAAGACCGGCGATGCCACTCCATGCCCCGGTTGCCGATCGCGGCGGCGCATCGGCGGCACGCAGCCTCTTCGGATCATCCAGCAAGGTCAGCCAGCGCCGCTAGTGCCACCGGAGGTGTTGCCCGAAGTCTGGCCGCTGCTGCCGCTCGTGCCGCCGCTGGTGCCACCGGAGGTGTTGCCCGAGGTCTGGCCGCTGCTGCCGCTCGTGCCGCCGCTGGTGCCACCGGAGGTATTGCCCGAGGTCTGGCCGCTGCTGCCGCTCGTGCCGCCGCTGGTGCCACCGGAGGTATTGCCCGAAGTCTGGCCGCTGCTGCCGCTCGTGCCACTCGATCCATCGCTGATCTTTCGTGACCTGGGCTCATTGCCTCCCCAGAAATCACAGGCTCCGCCGCGAGGCGTGCACATCGAGGCCAATTGCACCTCCGGGGCGCCGATTGCCGGTTTCATCAACCGCCGCAAGTCGCCGGCGACATGCGCGACCGCGACGCATGTGCCACCGGCGACAAGCGTGAACCCTACGACAAACCCAACGAGCCTCATGACAAGCCCCCCTGCCAAGAGCGACACGAGGCAATGCGCAAGAGTTGCTGCCTTGGAGACGCAGCCAGAGATCCCGCTGGACCCACCCAGCGGGGTATCATTGCCCTCGCGCACGACCGCTATGTGCTCAATCTGCAGTCAGTAGAAGGCAGCATCGCGAACGGCGCCAGTCGTCATATGACGGTTGCGCTGCGTTTTCATGTTGGGGCCCCCGCGGCCCCGTTCAGGCCGTAATCCTGGGGATCTCCGCGATGCCATGGCACGGTGTCATGGCAATAGCGATACGCGGCTTCGGTCGATCGGCGGCTCGGTTGCCGGCTCAAATCGTCGCCACCCAGGCGCGGGCGATCGCGAGGCCCGCGGCATCGGCCTGCGGCCCGTTGCGGGCCATCTCGCCATCGAGCTTGCCGGCCCAGTCGGGATGGCGCGCGGCGATGGTCGGCGCGAAGGAGGAACTCCAGTCCTTCACCATCGGGCGGTCGGCCTCGAAATGGAACTGGAAGCCGTAGACGGCGCGGCCGACGCGAAACGCCTGGTTTGCGGCAACTTCGTTGCCGGCCAGCCGAACTGCATTCTCCGGCAGTTCGAACGTATCGTCGTGCCATTGGAAGATCGGGAATTTTTCCGGCAGGTCAGCCAGCACCGGATCGGCTTTGGCGTCCGGCGTCAGCGACACGCCACGCCAGCCGAACTCATTGGCGCCGCCGATGCGGTTCTCGCCACCAAAGGCGCGGGCGACGAGCTGGCTGCCGAGACAGATGCCAAGCACGGAACGATCCTTGCCAGCAAAATCCCCGATAAGTTCGAGCAGTGCCGGGAAATAGGGGTACTCAGCGTCGGCCAGCGCGTTCTGGCCGCCACCAAGCACCACCATGGCATCGTGGCCGGTTGCGTCCTGCGGCAGCGGATCACCCTTGTAGGGCGAGCGCACGTCGAGATCGGCACCCGTTTCGGCGAGCGCCGCACCGACCTGACCGAGGCCGGTATTGTCGTAGTTCTGGACCACCAGCACCCGCATCGCAAACCCTGCTGACATGAAAAAGATGCCAGGAGCGATATCATGGCGCCGGCATTCCAGCCAAGATGCGTATCCCAGGAGAGAACTATGCCACTGCAGAACCGGGTCGATCCGTTCGGCGCCATCCATGCGGTGCCGGAGCGCGGGCTGTTCACCGGCAACCGCGGCATCATCCACGACCCCGCGACGAAGACGCTGTTGAAGAAGCGCTGGGCGCTTCACGCCTGGATCATCTGCGTGTGCCAATTCCGCAACGTGCGACGCGAGCCGATGGGCCGCAACCGGCCGGGAGGCAAGGCCGGCTGGACCGAACTGTTCTTCCTCGACGAGGTGACGGCGCTCGCCGCCGGGCATCGCCCCTGTTTCTTCTGCCAGCGCGAACGCGCCAAGGAATTCGTCGGCCGCTTCGGCGAAGCCTTCGCGATTGCCGAACCGCGCGCGCCGCAAGTGGACAAACGGCTGCACAAGGAGCGGCTGGCTGCGGGCGGCAAACCGCCGGCCGTGACGGTGGCCGAGCTTGCCCGCCTGCCCGACGGCGCGATGGTCTCGGCTGGCGGCAACGCCGCCTATGCCTTGCGTCACGGCAGCGCGATGCGCTGGTCTTTCGGCGGATATGGACCGCCAGCCGCCCTTGCCCAATTCGGTGATGAGCCACTGGCATTGCTGACGCCGGCGACGACGCTTGCCGTCCTGCGTCACGGCTTTCGGCCGGTGTGGCATCCCTCCGCCGAGGCTTGACGCCGGCGACCGCCTCGCCCATTCCTCGGCCATGCGCGCAAACTACAAGATGCAACGCCTGTTCGTGCCCGATGATCTCGGGCCTGAAGCCGAATTCGAGCCTGGTCAGCAGCAGAGCCATTATCTCCTGCATGTGCTGCGGCTTGACGAAGGCGCGGAGATCCTTGTCTTCAACGGCCGCGACGGCGAATGGTCGGCGGTCATCGCGGCGAAATCGAAGCGCGCGGTGCGGCTCAAGGTGCTGGCGCCGCAACGGCCGCAGCCGCCGCTGCCCGACCTCGTCTATTGCTTCGCGCCGCTGAAGCAGGGCAGGCTCGATTATCTCGTGCAGAAGGCGGTCGAGATGGGCGCCGGCGTCCTGCAACCGGTCATCACCCAGCACACGCAAGTGCCGAAACCCTCGATCGACAAGCTGCGCGCCAATGTCGTCGAGGCCGCGGAACAATGCGGCATCCTGGCCGTGCCGGAAGTGCGCGAGGCTGAAAAGTTCGAGCGCATGCTGACGGGTTGGGACAAGGAGCGCCGGTTGATCTTCTGCGACGAGGATGCCTCCACCAACAATCCGCTGCCGGCCCTGCAGGTGGTGAAGGACAGGAAACTCGCATTGCTGGTGGGTCCGGAAGGTGGCTTTTCTGACGAGGAACGCAGGATGTTGCGCGCCCTTCCCTTCGTCACCGCGATCCCGCTCGGACCACGCATCCTGCGCGCCGACACGGCGGCGGTGGCCGCGCTTGCCGTGATGCAGGCAACGATCGGAGACTGGTAAGCGCTCTTCCTTCCCGCTTGCCTTCAATTCCTCTTGACCTGTGGCTCAGGATTTTTCGCTTGATCGGCTGCTGACAATTCGTCCATTTACCGCCGGCGGTCGCTCGACCGTCTCTGAGGGCACAGCCATGGCGCGCGATACCACCGATTTCCGGCCGATCGAGGACTTCGAAGAACTCGTCTCCCATCTGGCCGAGGGCAACAAGCCGCGCGACAAGTGGCGCATCGGCACCGAGCACGAAAAATTCCCCTTCTATGTCGACGGCAACGAGCCGGTGCCCTATGGCGGCGAACGCGGCATCCGCGCCATCCTCGAAGGCATGCAGCACAAACTCGGCTGGGATCCGATCGTCGATGACGGCCGCATCATCGGCCTCGTCGAGCCGACCGGCCAGGGCGCGATCTCGCTGGAGCCCGGTGGCCAGTTCGAGCTTTCCGGCGCGCCGCTGGAGACGATCCACCAGACCTGCCGCGAGGGCAATGCGCATCTGGCGCAGGTGCGCGAGATCGCCGAACCGATGGGCATCCGCTTCCTTGGCCTTGGCGGCAGCCCGAAATGGTCGCTGGCGGAAACGCCGAAAATGCCGAAGTCGCGCTATGAAATCATGACGCGCTACATGCCCAAGGTCGGCACCAAGGGCCTCGACATGATGTACCGCACCTGCACGATCCAGGTGAACCTCGACTTCGAGAGCGAGGCCGACATGCGCCGCAAGATGCAGGTGTCGCTGAAGCTGCAGCCGCTGTCGACGGCGCTATTCGCCAACTCGCCCTTCACCGACGCGCGGCCGAATGGCTTGCAAAGCTGGCGCGGCGACATCTGGCGCGACACCGACAACCAGCGTTCCGGCCTGCTCGAATTCTGCTTCTCGCCCGACTTCGGCTTTGCCGACTATGTCGAATGGGCGCTCGACGTGCCGATGTATTTCGTCATTCGCGACGGCCACTATCACGACATGACGCACCATACCTTCCGCCAGTTCATGGCCGGTGCGGCGCGCAACGAAGTGCCGGACGGTTTGCCGACGATGGGCGACTGGGCGAACCATCTGTCGACCCTGTTCCCGGATGTGCGCCTGAAGCGCTTCCTCGAAATGCGCGGCGCCGATGGCGGCCCCTGGCGGCGCATCTGCGCGCTGCCGGCGTTCTGGGTCGGCCTGCTCTACGACGAAGCCGCGCTCGACGCGGCCGAGGCGCTGACTTCGAGCTGGACCTATGGGGAAGTGCTGGCGATGCGCAATGCCGTGCCTGAGCTCGGCATATCCGCGCCCTTCCGCAACACCACGCTGCGCGAGATCGCGCGCGATGTTATGGCCATTTCGCGCATGGGGCTGAAGAACCGCGGCAGGAAGAACCGCGACGGCTATGATGAAACCTCGTTCCTCAACACGCTGGACGAGGTCGTGGCGCGCGGCACCACCAGCGCCGAGGAGATGCTTTCGGCCTATCACACACGCTGGGGCGGCTCGATCGAGCCGGTGTTCATGGAATACGCCTATTGAGCGATCCGGATCGTCGCGGCCGCTCGCAAGAGAAAGCCGCTTCAATCGGCGATTGAAAGGAACTAGGTTTCTCCGAAGAGGATACTTCCGGAGGAGAAGCCGATGCCCACACTGTTCGACATGCTGACCCAGGCCCAGAACGGCAATGGCATGCAGGCGCTTGCCCAACAATACGGACTTTCCATGCAGCAGACGCAAGCAGCGGTCGCCGCGTTGCTGCCGGCCTTTTCGCAGGGGCTGCAGCGCAACACCGCCGATCCCTACGGGCTCGGCGCCTTCATGACGGCGATGGCGAGCGGCCAGCACGCCAAGTATTTCGAGGACGCCACCAGAGCCTTCTCGCCGCAGGGCCTCGACGAGGGCAACGGCATTCTGGGGCATCTGTTCGGGTCGAAGGATATTTCGCGGGCCGTGGCCAGCCAGGCGGCGCAGGCGACGGGTTTGAGCCAGCAGGTCCTGCAACAGATGCTGCCCGCCATCGCCTCGATGGTGATGGGCGGATTGTTCAAGCAGACAACAAGCCAGTTTACCGGGGGCCAGATGCAGGCCGCCGGCGGTCTCGGGGGCGGCAGCAATCCGCTGGGCGAGATCATCGAGCAGATGATGCGCCAAGGCGGAGGCATGCAGGCGCCGGCGCCGCAACAGCGCCAGGCACCGCCGCCGCAAAACCCGATGGACAATCCACTGGGCAAGGTCCTGCAGGACATGTTCGGCGGCGGGACGCCGCAGCCGCAAAGCCAGCCGCAGCAGGCTCCCAATCCCTATGGCGACAATCCGCTGGGCAAGGTGCTGCAGGATATGTTCGGCGGTGGCGCGCAACAGCAGCAGCAAGGCCGTGCACAGCCGCAGCAGACACAGAGCCCCTACGGCGACAATCCGCTGGGAAAGATTTTCGAGGACATGCTGCGGCAGGGTGGCGGCGGGTTCGGCCTGCCTGGCGCACAGCCGGCACCGCAGCCCCAGACACCGCAGCAGCGTCAGCCGCCACAACCGCAGACCAATCCGAGCGGCAGGCCGCGCAACCCGTTCGACGATCTGTTCGGCAAGATGTTCGAGACTGGCGCCCAGCAGCGAGACGACTACCAGAAGGGCGTCGAAAGCATCTTCGATCAGTTCAAGCGGGATATGGACCGGCGGTAGGAAACCCTCGCTTCGTCATCCTGGGGCGAAGCAAGGAGCGAAGCGACGCGGCGCAGACCCCAGGATGACGAAGCGAAGCAAAAGAAAAGCCCGGTCCTGGAGGGGGACCGGGCAGTGTGCAGGCTGGCCGGCGGGGAACCGGCAGGGAGTGGGGAGCCTGCATGAACCTTGGTCGGGCTGAACCGGGAAAAGGTTCAGCGAGACCGACACTCAGCCGATCAGGCGACCTTGCGGGCGAAGTCCTCGATCGTTTCGACGCGATCGCTCGTGATCTCACGCAGGATCGCCGTCGGGTCGCGGCCGAACGGCACATCGATGGCAACGTGGAGGTCGGCGCGGGTCAGGCCGATATCGGCGAGCTCGGCATCCGACATCTCGCCCAGGCGGTAGAAGGCGCGGCGATTTTTCCAGGCGCGGTAGAAATTGACGGCGGTGTTGGCCACGCGCTTCGCAACGGCCGGACGCGAAGTGATGCGCGGGGTCTCGGAGGCGAATTCGATCGTGGTCATGGCAATTTCTCCTTCGGAGTCGAACGGACAAAACCAGGCGATCGGCGCTGGCGACAGCGACCGTTCCGGCTTCGATTCACATGCCTTCATGTGGACGATGCCAATTTGCCATTGCTCGATTGATTAATCCAACGAATGTTTCTAATCTTTAGCATCAACATCAATGATAGGTTGGACCGATGAAAGCGCCGCTCGATCTCGATCAGTTGCAGACATTCGTCTCGATCGCCGACACCGGCAGCTTCACCCGGGCGGCGGAAGAAGTGCTGCGCACCCAGTCGGCGGTGTCGATGCAGATGCGGCGGCTGGAGGAGCGGATCGGCAAGCCGCTTTTCGAAAAGGAAGGGCGCACCAACAGGCTGACCGAGGAAGGCGACAAGCTGCTCTCCTACGCAAGACGGCTGCTCTATCTCAACCGCGAGACGCTGGCGGCCTTCGACGACCAGCGGCTCGAAGGCACGATCCGCATCGGCACGCCGGATGACTATGCAGACCGTTTCCTGCCCGAAATCATGGCGCGTTTCACGCGCTCCAACCCGCGCGTCGAACTGACCGTCATCTGCGAACCGACGCCGGGGCTGGTCGATCATATCAAACGCGGCAATCTCGACCTGGCGCTGGTGACGCACAATGACGTGCGCGGCCAGTCCGAGGTCGTGCGGCGCGAACCGCTGCTGTGGGTCACCTCCGCCAACCATGCCACGCATGAGCAGGAAATCCTGCCGATGGCCTTTGGCCGGCCGAACTGCATCTGGCGGCGCGCCGCCGTCGATGTGCTGGACCAGCAGAACCGCGACTATCGCATCCTGTTCACCAGTTTCTCGGCAACCGTGATCACCGCCGCGGTGCTTTCGGGCCTGGCGATCTCCGTGCTTCCGGAATGCGCGCTGAGACCCGGCATGCGCGTGCTCGGCGAAGCCGACGGCTTTGGAGCGCTGCCCGACTGCCGCATCGGCATCATGCGCGGCCAGACCTCTCGACCCGAGATCGTCGACGCGCTTGCCCGCCACATTTCGGAAAGCCTAGACAACATCTCGGTGCCGCTGGGCGAGGAGACAGGAACGTTCGACTTCGCGGCCCTCGCCTTCGCCAAGATGAAGCGGACAAGGCCGAACCAGATTCTGCCGGGCTGGTAGGCCGGATCCGGGGCCGAGCCGACAGAGCGCCTTGACGCGAAGCGCCAACCGGCCCCCAATCGGCAGATGAGCGAAGCAGCATCCGAATCACGCACCAACGCCACCGAATATACGGTGAGCGAGATATCAGGCGCGCTGAAGCGCACGGTCGAGGATGTCTTCGGCAATGTGCGGGTGCGCGGCGAAATTTCAGGCTATCGCGGGCCGCACTCCTCGGGCCACGCCTATTTCGCGCTGAAGGACGATCGCGCCCGGCTCGACGCCGTGGTGTGGAAAGGCACGATGAGCCGGCTGAAATTCCGCCCCGAGGAAGGGATGGAGGTGATCGCCACCGGCAAGCTCACCACCTATCCCGGCAAGTCCAATTATCAGATCGTCATCGACAATCTGGAGCCGGCGGGCGCCGGCGCGCTGATGGCGCTGCTGGAGGAGCGCAAGCGCCGGCTGCAGGCCGAAGGGCTTTTCGATGCGGGCCGCAAACGCCGGCTGCCCTACATGCCGCGCATCATCGGCGTCGTCACCTCGCCGACCGGGTCGGTCATCCGCGACATCATCCATCGCATCAAGGACCGCTTTCCGCTGCACGTGCTGGTCTGGCCGGTTCGAGTGCAGGGCGAGACGGCGGGCGCGGAGGTGACCAATGCCGTCAGCGGCTTCAACGCGCTGACCTGGGACGGCCCGATCGCGCGCCCTGATCTGCTGATCGTGGCGCGCGGCGGCGGCAGCCTGGAGGATCTCTGGGGCTTCAACGACGAGGCGCTGGCGCGCGCCGTCGCCGCCTCCGGCATCCCGGTGATCTCGGCCGTTGGCCACGAAACCGACTGGACGCTGATCGATCTCGTCGCCGATGTGCGAGCGCCGACGCCGACGGGAGCGGCCGAATTCGCCGTGCCGGTGAAGGCCGACCTCGAGGCAACGCTGGCCAGCCTCGGCGCGCGGCTCAAGGCCGCCGTGCTGCGCAATTTCGAACGCAAGCGGCAGGCGGCCCGCGCGGCCGCGCGTGCGCTGCCCTCGCCCGACCAGTTGCTGGCGCTGCCGCGCCGGCGCCTCGACGAGGCGACCAGCCGGCTGGGCCGTGGCCTGTCGGTGAGCGTCGACCGAAAAAGGGCGCGCCTTCGGGGCCAGAGGCTGACGCCGGCGACCCTGTCGCGCCGCATCAACGAGGCACGCACGCTGACCGGCCGCGACCTCGCCCGTGCCCAGGCCGCGTTCTTCGCCATCGTGCGCGAACGGCGCTCACGCTTTTCGCGTGCCGCCGCGCGGCTCTCGCCGGCACCGATCGTGCGCCGCCAGAAGGTGCAGGCGGACACGCTGGCGGCGCTCGCAAGGCGACAGGACCGGGCCGTCTCGCTTCGGCTAGACCGCCTGCGCGGCCAGTTGAGCCAGGCCGAACGCCTACTGACCACGCTTTCGCACAAGGCCGTGCTGGCGCGCGGCTTCGCCCTGGTGAAGGACGCCGATGGCGCCGTCATCAAGCAGGCGGCCGACGTGGCGTCGGGGATGGCGCTTTCGCTGGAGTTCGCCGACGGCACGGCAGATGCCGTTGCGACCAGCGGTGCGGCACGGCAAAAGCCGGCGGCCAGGCCGGCCGCCAAACCCAGGGAACCCGGCAATCAGGGATCGCTGTTCTGATATCATGACCGACAATCCGCACCATCTGACAACGCCATCCGGCAAGCCCCGCGCACGACGTTTCGGCATCGGCTTCGACGGCACGCCGGGACCGTTCAACGCCATCACGGACGTGGCCGGCGTCGCGGTCGGCTATGCGACGCTGATATCAGGCGACGGCCCGCTTGTCGTCGGCAAGGGGCCGGTTCGCACCGGAGTCACGGCGATCCTGCCCAGGCCACTGGCCGAACTGGCCACACCGGTCTTTGCCGGTGTTTTCAGCCAGAACGGCAATGGCGAGCTCACCGGCACCCATATCATCGAGGAAACCGGCGCCTTCAACTTCCCGATCACGATCACCAATACGCATTCCTGCGGCGTCTCGCGTGACGGCACGCTGCGCTGGATGAGCAAGGTGCTGCCATCCGCCGTCGACAGCGCCTGGGGCCTGCCGGTGGCGGCCGAGACCTATGACGGCTTCCTCAACGACATCAACGGCCATCATCTGACCTCTGCGCACGTTGCGGAAGCTCTCGATGCCGCGGCCGGCGGCGCGATCGAGGAAGGCAGCGTGGGCGGCGGCACGGGCATGATCACTTTCGGCTTCAAGGCCGGCTCCGGCACGGCCTCGCGCATCGTCGCATGGCAAGGGCACAACTACACGGTCGGTGCTTTCGTGCAGTCGAATTTCGGCAAGCGACGCAATTTCACCCTTCGCGGCCTGCGCGCCGGACAGGAACTCGTCGAACCGGCGATCCGCGAGGGGACGCCGCGCGCCGAAAAGGGCTCGATCATCGCCGTGATCGCCACCGACGCGCCGTTCCTGCCGCACCAGATGAAGCGGCTGGCCCGTCGCGTGCCGCTCGGCATCGCCATGACCGGCGGCTTCGGCTACCACAGCTCGGGTGATATTTTTCTCGCCTTCTCCACCGCCAATCCAGCCGCCGCGCTGGCGGCGCCGGGCCGGATGGCCAATGCCGATTTCATTCCCGACACCGACATCGATCCGTTTTTCGACGCGGTGATCCAGACCGTCGAGGAATCGATCCTAAATGCCCTGATTGCCAACGAAGACATGACCGGGCGCGACGGCAATTTCGTACCAGCACTGCCGAAAGCATGGTTGGGAGAAAAATTCGGCTGAAGCCGACGTCGTCCGAAGGACGAAACGAAAAAGCGGGCCGAACAGCCCGCATTTTCTTAACCGACCGCGGTGATCCTGGCGCTATTTCGCCGCGTTACCGGATGCTTGCTGTTCATCGGCCTCGGCTGCTTCCTCGAGCCGCGAAGCAATCAATTCCTGGATGTCGCCAACCTCTTCCTGGATGTCCTCCAGGGGGATGCCGACTTCGGCTGCCTTGGCGGCGCATTCCCTGGCCAATGTCTCGGCCTGCTTTTCGATCCGTGCGTGTGACTGGCAATGAACCTTCTCGCCAATCCATCCGCGCAAGAACTCGATCGCATGTTCACTCATACTTTTGTTCCCTGGCGGCAAAGCCGGTTGGTAATCATAAACGTCGGCACCCCGCGAAGGATGCATGTTCCCATTCCAGCCGAGTCGTCACCGGCCCGCAAGCCGACGCCGTCCAAGGTCCACAGAGCCGAAGGAAATCGAGGATTGGAGAACATTTTCTGATTCTAAGAGACTGATACCGTTGCGGGAATCCTATCCCGCCAAGAGAGACTGCTTCACCTTGCTTCTTACGGCTTTCAGTCCGTTTTCATCTCACTGGCTGTTACGACAGCTGCCTGGTGACGTCGCCCTTCGCGGACATCCATCATCGAGGCCGCCGCTATATAGTGATATCCTCATGCAATGTCGACTCTCCTCGCCATGGTGCCCACAGGGCCGTGTGAAGGTTCGCAAAATCAGAAATTTTCCACCCAGGGCCAAAGCTCCAGTTCCCACGTCCAGGCGCTGCGATGCTGGCGATGGATACCGAGATAGGCCTGCGCGATCGCGTCCGGGGAGAGGCGGCGATCCGACGGCTCGGACGGATCGCCGGCCACGGCAGAGGCTATCGCCCCGTCGATGATGAAATGCACGACGTGAATGTTCTTCGGCGCCAGCTCACGCGCCATGGACTGGGCCAATCCGCGCAGGCCGAATTTGGGCATGGCAAAGCCGGCCGAGCCCGCAAACCCCTTCACACTTGCCGTCGCACCGGTGAAGAAGATCGACCCCGAGCCGGTGGCCAACAGCCGCCGGGCCGCTTGCTGGCCGACCAGGAAACCGCCATATGCGCCGACCAGCAGAGCCTGCCGTACTGCCTCGGGATCGAGCTCGGCCACCGGCCCCCGGGCGCGGCCGCTGGCGTTGAAAACCACCAGCGACAGCGGGCCAGCCTTGTCGGCGACCTCGAACAGACGCCCGACCGAGGCGGGATCGGAGACATCCGTCGCCAGGGCCTGTGCGCCGGTCTGGGCCTGCAGGTCGCTCAGCTTTTCAATGTTGCGGGCGGCCAGGATCACATGAAAGCCCTCGCCGGCGAGGAGACGCGCCAGCGACGCGCTCAAGCCCGAGCCCGCGCCGGCGATGACGGCAACCTTGGATGTCATGAGACCCTCCTTCTTTGCGTTGGTTCTCGCCAATGACTGGCGCACAAGCCGAAGCTTGCAGGATCGGCGCGGTGGCGGCAACGCGCAAGCACCCCGGAAAAAATGGCCGGGCGCGAAAGCGGCCCGGCCAAAAGAAGGTCATAACCTTCAGAGGGGAACACCGTCCGGCGAAATGGGAGGAAAACACCGAACGGGTTTTTCTCTTTTGGACCGATTTCTGTCCGGATACGACGAATGACATTCCAAAGATCGCCGCAGACGTGCAAAAATCCTGTCGTTTCCTGTCTAAACGCTCAGCCCGCTCCGATGTTCGCCCGCAGCAGATCCGCATAATGGCGCCGCGCGACATCAGGATGCGAGCGCAGCCGGCTCTTGAGCACGTTGGCTCCGACCTCGCGAAACAGCGGATTATCAGGATCGCTGGCGGGTCCGCGCGCCTGGGCGGCCAGTTCCTCGGACAGGCCAAGCAGCGGAATCGTCGCATCGAGCCTGGCGCTGAAGAAGAACGGCACCGAAATGCGCTCCACGCCGGCGGGCGGCGTGACCACGCGATGCACGGTCGCGCGCAGATAGCCGTTCGAGGCGAGTTCGAGCAGTTCGCCGATGTTGACGACCAGCGTGCCGGGAATGGGGTCGACATCGACCCAACTGCCGTCATAATCGACCTGCAGACCCTTGTTGTCGTCCTGGAGGAGCAGCGTCAGGAAGCCGCCATCCTTATGCGCGCCGACGCCTTGGTCGCCGCCGGTCGCGTCCCGGCCGGGATAGCGCACGATCTTCATGCGATGGTTGGGCTCGTTGCGATAGATCGGATCGAACGCATCCTCCGGCTGGTCGAGTGACTGGGCAAATGCCTTCAACAGGCGGATCGCCACGGCGGTGACCTTTTCCTGCCATGCGATGAGGACCGATTTGAGATCGGGCAAAGCCGCCGGCCACTGGTTCGGCCCCTGAAGCCTTGTCCAGGCCGGAATGCCTGGCCCTTGCGCTATGGGCTGACGCTCGACGCCGATATCGAGCTGCTCGCGCCAGTCCTCCTTGCCCTTGGTCAGTTCACCGCCGGCCCGCGTATAACCTCGGAACTGCGAGGACTTGACCATCTCGATGGCGAGCTTGTCGGCTTCCGGCAAGGCGAAGAAGCGGCGCGAGGCGGTGAGCACCTCGCTGATCTCCGCCCAGGAAATGCCGTGTCCGGCCAGATAGAAGAAACCGATATCGCGCGAGGCGGAACGCAGATCAGCCAGAAATGTCCGGCGCTCCGACGCGCCTTGCTCGAGACGGCTGAGATCAAGCACAGGCACTATTCTGGGCATATCAAGCTCCTTTCCTGGGTCTTTCCGGATGTTGCTTGAAAGAAACCCAGCCGATTGACCATGCAGGCACTTTCGACGAACGGGATCGTCATGGATGCTCGCAAGTCTCATCGACTTCAGCTTGGCGGGAAAGGAACGATCGGCCCTTCGTCGCAGCCGCGACGAACAATTTTTCCATTCGCGCGGGAAGGCTGATGATAAGCACCATCATGCCGGGCCATAGGGTTGACCAGCGGCCAGCGCCGGCTTCATCACGTGGAGATCATTTGCGGTCCTTGCAGGCGTTCCGTTCAGTCCTGGCGATGCGCGTTGTGCGCCTTCATCATCGCGGCGAGCGCCGGATCGCCCTCCTCCAAGGCATCGATCGCGCCGGACGTGTCATAAAGGCGCTCGTCCTGCCCCATCTTGAACTTGGCCTCGAGGCGCTCGATCGGCAGATCGAAGCCGATGATGTGGGGGATGCGCCGCTCCATGCCGCCGGGGCCGAGTTCGCGCATGCGCCAGCGGTCCGGGCGATCCTTTTCCAGGACGTCGACCAATTGCAGCAGATGTCGCGCCGTGCCGTGGTCGTCGAGCGGCACGGGATGCCCGTGACAATGCACGACGGCGAAATTCCAGGTCGGCGCGCTGTCACGCACCGGATTGCGGGGATACCAGGAGGAGGAGATGTAGCCGTGCGGCCCCTGGAAAACAGCGACCGTCCCGCTCCCCTGCGCGATCAGCGCGCTGTGTGGATTGGCCCTGGCGAGATGCGATACAAGCGTTCCGTTCCTTCCCTTGCCCCGATCGAGCACGAACGGCAGATGTGAGACGACCAGCCCTTGAGGCCCCGCCGTCACCACCGTTGCGAAAGCCGCCGCCTCGATCAGGCCGAACACGTCGTCGCGCGACAGCGGTTCAAATTCCGGCTTGCTGTACATGGAGAATCCCGGCGATCAGCTTCGCTGGACGCGAACGGCCGGGATGAGACCCTGCGGACGCAGCAGCAGCACCGCGATGACGCCCGACAGCACGATCGCGTCGCGGTAAGGCGCGATCGCCGCCGGCAAGGTCGCCTGCAGCAGAACCTCTATGATGCCAAGCAGGAAGCCACCGGCGACAGCGCCCGGAAGGCTGCCGAGGCCGCCGACAACCGCGGCGATGAAGGCCTTCAACACCGGTGTGAAGCCCATCAGCGGATCGACGGAGGCGCGCTGCGCCACCCACAGCATCGCCGCCAGGCCGGCGAGCAATCCCGAGAGCAGGAAGGCGGTGGCGATGATCCGGCTGGCCGGAATCCCCATCAGGCGCACGACGTTGAAATCCTCGGCCGCCGCCCGCATCGCCGTGCCGGTGACCGACCTGCGCAGGAAGACTTCGAGCGCAATCAGCGCCAGCGCGGAGACGACGATGGAAATGCTGGGGCCGACCCCGATGGTGAAGTCGCCGAAGGAGAAGGCGCCCGTCATCCAGCCCGGCATGGCGACAGCCTGCGGCCGCGCCGAGATGCCGTTCTGGAAGACGACTTTCAAAAGACTGGACACGGCAAAGCTGGTCAGGAGCAAACTGGTGACGCTGGCGCCGCGCATCGGGCGAAAAGCGATGCGCTCCATGGCCACGGCGGCGAGCGCGCCGCAGGAAACCGCGACCAGCACCGCCAGCGGGAAAGGCAGGCCGAAGACCAATGCCGCCAGCAGCGCGTAGCCCGACAGGGTCATCAGCTCGCCATGGGCGAAATTGATCAGTCCGACGATGGAAAAGACGATCGCCAGCCCGAGCGCCAGCAGCGCATAGACGCCGCCGAGGCTCACCGCATTGATGATCTGCTGCGCGATCATGCTTCTCAAGCTCCCAGATAGGCCTGGCGGACAAGGTCCGAGGAGGCGAGTTCCCTTGCGGTGCCCGACAGCACCACCTCGCCATTGGCGAGCACGACGGCGCGGTCGGCGATTTCGAGCGCCAGCGCCACATTCTGCTCGACCAGCAGGATGGTCAGGCCCTTGCGGCGCAGCTCGGCGATCAGGTCGAAGACGGTATCGATCAGTTGCGGAGCAAGGCCGAGCGACGGCTCGTCGAGCAGGATCATGCGTGGCTTGCTCATCAGCGCGCGGGCGATCGCCAGCATCTGCTGTTCGCCGCCCGACAGGTTGCCGCCCTTGACGCGATGATAGCGGCGCAGGATCGGAAACAGTTCCAGCATCTCCTCCTCGCGCAGCTTCGCTTCGGCCGCGGACTGATGCACGGCGCCGCCAAGGCGCAGATTGTCCGCCACGGTCAGGCTCGCAAAGATGCGCCGGCCTTCCGGGACCAGCGCGACGCCCTTGCGGGCGATGGCCTCGGGCGCCATGCCGGTTATGGCGGCGCCATCGAAAACCACCTTCCCGGAAGCCGCCGGCACCAGCCCGGCGATGGCGCCGAGCGTCGAGCTCTTGCCGGCGCCATTGGCGCCGACGAGCGCAATGATCTCGCCGCTGTCCACGGTGAGATCGACGCGGCGCACCGCCTCGACCTCGCCGTAGCGTATCTTGAGGGCTTCGACGCTCAGCATGGCATCACGGCGCCGGAACGTCTGATGCGTCCGGGATCAGGGTCTCGACATGCTTGCCCTCGCCGCCCTCGTAGCGCATCAACGCCACCGGCCTGAGCGGCATGCGGTTGGTGCCGGCATAGGTGATCTTGCCGGTGATGCCCTCGAAATCCTTGAGGTTGGCAATGGCATCGCGGATAGCCTTCGGATCATCCGAGCCGGCGGTCTTCACCGCCTGGTCGAGGATCAGGCCGATCTCGTAGCCGTTGACCTCATAGGTCGATTCCGGCGCATGGCCGGCATATTTCGTGAAGGCGGCATTGAAGGCTTCGAGCTTGCTGCCCGGTTCGGCATAGCCGGCGGCCGTGTAGACAACGCCGTCGACCAACTTGCCCAAAGCCTTGATGGTCGGCGTGCCGATCGCATCGGCGCCATAGACGGGAATGGTGACGCCGGCGCCGCGCAGTTGCTGGATGAAGGCCGGGAAGTCGGGCTCGTAGGCCGCCGTCATGATCAGGTCGGGCTTGTCGGCCAGGCCCTTGATGTTGGTGATCTCGGCGGAAAAGTCCGGCTGGCCCATGGTGAAGGTGCCGCGCCCGACAATCGCGCCGCCCTTCTTCTCGAACACCTTGCCGAAATATTCCGGCAGATTGGCGGTGTAGGTGGTGTCCGGCGAGGTCAGCAGGAAGACCTTCTTCTTGCCCTCGGATACGGCGAAGTCGGCAACCGCGGTGGCCTGGACATTGTCGGCCGGATAGGTGCCGAACATGACGTCGCCGACCGCGCCGGTGAGCACGGGCGCGGAGCCGCACAGGGTCAGGGTCGGGATGCCGAGCGGCTGGGTCAACTGGCCGGCGGAAATCGAGGGATCGGCGTCGCAAGGCGTGATCATGATCTTGGCGCCGGCGTCGATCAGTTCCTGGGCGACGGTGGCGGTCTGCGCGGTATCGGAGCGCGTGTCCTTGATCATCAGCTTGACGGTGTATTTGCCGGCGAGCCCGCCCTTGGCATTGAGTTCGTCGAGCGCCATGCGCAGGCCCGCGAGGGCCGGCTGGTCGTAGGGGGCGAGGACGCCAGTCTGCGCGGTCGCCGCGCCGATGATGATTTCCTCGGCGCTGGCCATCGAAACGGCGGCAATGCTGAACGCCGCTGCGTAAAGAGCGGCGCGATGGAGGCGATAGAGGCTTGGCATGTCGGTTCTCCTTCTGGATTTTTATCGTTTTCGTTGCGGTCTAGGCGGGCTGGTTTTCAGGGCTTGCGGCCTTGGCGCGCGCCGTGCGGCTGCCGAGATAGGCGGCGATGACGGCGGGGTTGTTCTGGACATCGGCCGGCGTGCCGTCGGCGATGACGCGGCCATGATCGATGACGACGATGCGCTCACACAGATTCATCACCAACCGCATGTCGTGCTCAATCAGCACCACGCCGATGCGGCGCTCCGCACGCACCGCCGAGAGGATAGACACCAGTTCGGCGGTTTCGACGGCGTTCATGCCGGCCGCCGGCTCATCGAGCAGCAGGAAGCGCGGCTTCAGTGCAAGCGCACGCGCCACTTCCAGACGCCGGCGCTGGCCGTAGGCGAGCCGCGCCGCCGGCTGATCCGCAAACTTGTCCAGGCCCATGCGGAACAGTTCGCGCATCGCGGCCGCCTCGGCGTGCGCGAGATCCGGCTCGACCTGCCTTGCCGCGACGACGACATTCTCCAGCACGGTCATGCTCGGGAAGACGCGAATGTTCTGGAAGGTGCGGGCGATGCCGGACCGGGCAAAGCGGAATGCGGAAGCCTGCCTCTGTACGCCGCCGACCGAAACCGTCCCCGCACTCGGCTGGACATCGCCGGCCAGCATGTTGAGCAAGGTCGTCTTGCCGGCCCCGTTGGGACCGATGATGCCGGTAATGCTATCGGTCTCGAAACTCAGGCTGACGTCGTCCACCGCGACCACGCCGGCATAGCGGCGCGACAGATGGTCGGCCACCAGGCGGTCCGCACCGACCTGTCGCGGCGGGGCCGAAGCCATCTCCGGCGTCCGGCCGGACCTGCGCAGAAGATTGAGCTCCCGCTCGCCGAAAAGGCCGGTCGGCCGGCGCCAGATGACGAGGATCATGGCGATGGCGAGAACGCCCTGGGTCAGGCCGAACAGGACAGGCAGGTGCAGGCCGAGCATTTCGCCACCGCCCTCGAAGCGCCGCACGACCTCGATCACCACGATGGTGACGATGACGCCGGCAAAGGCGCCGAGCGAGGACGTCATGCCGCCGACGATCAGCATGGCAAGCATCGTGAAGCCGAGGTCGAAATAGAAATCGCGCGGTGAGAAGGCGCCGAGGAACTGGGCCATCATGGCGCCGGCGGCCATGGCCGCGATGACGCCCACCACCCAGGCGACGAGCCGCGCGATGCGCTGGTCGACGCCAACGGCGGCCGCACCGCGCTCGTCATTGGCCGCGGCGCGGCTGGCAAGCCCGAAAGAGGTTTCGCGAAACAGCCTCGCCGCTATCAGCGCGACGGAGGCAACCGCCGCCGCCGTCCACAGCCCGACCTCGCGCGGCACGCCGTAGAAAGGCTGGCTGCCGCGCGTGATCTCGCGGCCCGCGACCAGCAGCGTGTAGACGATGATCAGCATGGCGAGCGTCGCGATGGAAGCGCTCGACCCAGTAAGTCTCATCAGGGGCGTGCCGGTCAGCAACCCGATGAAGACGGCCAGCGCGAGCACAAGCGCAAGCGCGGCGAAAAAGGAGAGTTCGTGCCCGGCAAGGAACTGCGGCAGGTCGCGCAGCGCCGTCCGCTGCAAGGCGGCGGGCATGGTTAGGATGCCGGTGGCGTAGGCGCCGAGGCCAACAAAGGCGGCCTGGCCGAACGACACGATGCCGCTGTTGCCCGAGAATATCTGCAGGCCAAGCACCGCCGTCAGCATGATCGCGGCGTAGGTGACCACACGCTGCATGGCGACGCCGCCGAAGAAGAAGGCGGCAAGCGCCACCAGCAGCAGCACGGCCACCATGCACAGGGCGTCGGCGGTGGCGTTGCGGAACGCCGCCGGCATGAAGCCGCGCGGCTTGCTCTCGGTCCTTGCCGCGGCCACCATTACGCTGCCCTGAAACGGTCGGGCGAAAACGGCGCCAGGATCGGCTGCGCGCCCTCGGTGACGAGCTTCGCGATTGCCTCCCCGACCGCCGGCCCGGTCTTGAAGCCGTGACCTGAGGAACCGGCCGACACCACGAGGCCGCCCACGCCGGGCATGGCGCCGATGACCGGCAGATCGTCCGGGCTCATGTCATAGAGCCCGGCATAGCCCGGCCGGATACCGAGTTCAGCCATGGCCGGTACGCGGGTGGCGAAGGTTTCGAGGATATCGACCGATTCAGCCTCCTCGACGCCTTCCATGTAGGTGTCGGGGTTCTCGACGAAGCGCGGGCGGCCGGCATGTTCGTGGCGCAGGCCGGTGCCGCCGCCGGCCCAGGTGCCGGCGAGAATGACGCCGTCATTATCGGGCCGGGCGTAATTGCAGGAAATGTCGTCGCACCAGGCAAAAGGCATGACTTTTCGCGCCTGCCCGGCCGCATCGAGCACGGCCATTGGATGGCGCTCGACGTGCAGCGGCAGGTCGAGCCCGACCGTCGCCAGCAGGCGGCGTGTCCACGGCCCGGCGGCCAGCACGACGGTGTCGGCTTCCAACACCGTCCCGTCGGCGAAGGTCACACCCGTAATGCGGTCTCCTTTCCTCTGAAGACCCTCCACAAGCGTGTTCTGCAGGATCTTAGCGCCATGAGCGCGCGCGGTCCTGGCGATGGCGTTGGTGGCGCCGAAGGCGTCGGCATAGCCATATTCGGGCTCCCACAACGCCAGCGCCACATCGTCCAGCGCGAAATCCGGCGCGGCTTCGGCGAAGGCCTGCGGCGACAAGGTCTCGATGCGAGCCCCCTCGCCGCGGATGCGTTGAGCGGCAGCCTTCCAGCTCGCCTCGTTGTCCTTGCCGCAGACCCACATCATGCCGATTTCGGTGACGAACGACCCTTCGCCCGCGATCTCGGGCAGCGACACCAGGATTTCACGGCCGCGGATGGAAAGCTGCGAAAGCTCCGGCATCAGATAGAAGGCATGCAGCAGCGCCGACGATTTCCCGGAAGGGCCGCCAGCAGGATGGGTCTGCTCGACCAGCGTGACGTCCACACCGGCCTTGGCCAGATGGTAGGCGGTGCTCGATCCAACGATTCCAGCACCAACGACGATGACGTCGTTTCCGTTTCCCATGATTGTTCCCCACAGTCTCTTGGCTGCTTTCCGACAAGCTAAGGCTACTCTTCCAACTATGTCAACATCTCTTCATTGTTGACCCGAATTAAAATCCCTGTAATAAACTCGACACAACGAGGCTGAGAGCCCAATACGCGTTTTCGGGGAGGCCAATGGCGATACGCGATGTTCTGATGCGCGGGGATCTGGCGCTGACGCCGTCGGAAGAGAAGATCGTCCGACTGCTGTTGACCGACTATCCTACCTCTGGCCTCGGCACCGCCTCGTCGCTCGCCCGGCGCGCCGGCGTCAGCGATCCGACCGTGGTCAGGTTGGTCGTCAAGCTCGGCTATGAAGGCTTTCCCGATTTCCAGGCAAAGCTGCTGGCGGAAGTCGAAGCCAGGCTGCATTCACCGCTGTTGATGATGGAAGCCAAGCGTCAGAGTGGCTCCAGCGACAGCGCGGTACTCGCCTATCTCGATTCCGTCACCACGGCCTTGCAGAAGGCCACCGCCGCGACCCCTGTCCAGACCTATGAGCGGGCCGCCCGCCTGCTCATGGAGGCCAAGGGCGAGATCGTGCTGCTCGGCGGCCGGTTCAGCCGCCACATCGCCGGCATGCTGGCAGGATACCTCGTGCAGTTCCGTTCCGGTGTGCGCGATCTCGGCGTGCTCTCGCCGCAGACATTCGACACGCTGGCCGACCTTGGTCGCCGCGACGTGCTGGTGGTGTTCGACTATCGCCGCTACCAGCTCGACGTGATGGCCTATGCGCGGCAGGCGGCCGCGCTCGACGTGCGCATCCTGCTCTTCACCGACCAGTGGCTGTCGCCGATATCGGACCTCGCCGAAGTCACCATCGTCAGCCCCCTGGAAGTCGCCTCGCCCTATGACACGTTGGCGCCAGCCATCGCGCAGATGGAAGCGCTGACCGCCCATATCGTCTCGACGCTGGGTGACGACGCCCGCGCCCGCATCGAGAGGATCGAGAAGGTGCGGCACGCCAATGCGGTGACGCTCGACAGCGATCCGCAAGAGAACGGCGCGCGCGCAGCATCCGGCCCCCGCAAGATACCTGGACCCAAATCAGCAAAGCAGGACGACAAAGCATGACCCAAGCCTTATCCAAACAGGCCCTACCCAAGCGAGACGAAGCCTTCCGTGCCGGCGAGACGGCCTTGCTGCTCGTCGACATGCAGCGCATCTGGCTGGAGCCGGGCGCCGATCCCTCGCATCCGGAGCGCGGCCCCGACCACTATTTCTACCGTCAGACATCGTCGCAGACGATCCCGAACCAGGAGCGGTTGCTGGCTGCGGCACGCGCCAACGGGGTGGAAGTGCTGCACACCATCATCCAGAGCCTGACCGAGGACGGACGCGACCGTTCGCTCGACCACAAACTGACGCCGATCCATGTCGCGCCGAGCCTCCCGGAAGGTCTTCCTGTGCCGTCGCTGGCCCCGGTCGGCGACGAGATCATGCTGCCGAAGACCTCGTCCGGCCTCTTCAACTCGACCAATGTCGACTATCTCCTGAAGAACCTCGGCATCCGCTATCTCGTCGTGGTCGGCGTGCTGACCGACCAATGCGTCGACATGACGGTGCGCGATGGCGCCGACCGCGGTTATCTCGTCACCTGCGTGTCGGATGCCTGCGCCACCATCACCCAGGAACGCCACGACATCGCGCTCAAGGCCTTCGGCGGTTATTGCTGGGTCGCCGATACCGACACCGTCGTCGACCGCTTCAACGATCTGGGAAAAACGGCATGACATCTGCTGTCGAGCCCCTCGTCGCCGTCGTCACCACGGATCTTTCGGCCATTACGCGCGGACGTTTCGTTGTCGAAAGCAGGCTGCAGAAAACCGCCGCGACCGGTGTCGGCTGGCTGCAGGCCAACCTGTCGATGACGCCGTTCAATTCGATCGTCGATCCCAATCCCTGGGGTTCGTCCGGCGACCTCAGGCTGATCCCCGATCTCAAGGCGCGTTTCCGCACAACGCGCACTGGAACGGCGACGCCGTTCGACATGGTGGCCGGCGACATCGTCGAGCTCGACGGCAGTCCCTGGCTCGGCTGCACGCGCACCATGCTCAGGGACGCGCTGGCGGAGCTGAAGGCCGCGACCGGGCTTTCGGTCGTCGCGGCCTTCGAGCATGAATTCCATATCGCCGACGGCGATTTCGCGGCCGCCCATTCGATGTCCTTCGCCGCGCTGCGCCGCACCGACCCGTTCGCCCCGAACCTGATGGCGGCGCTCGAGGAGGCAGGCGTCGGACCCGAAGTGGTCATCGCGGAATTCGGCAACGAGCAGTTTGAGGTGACGCACGAACCCGCCGATGCGCTGACGGCCGCCGACCGCGCCGTCGCCATCCGCGAAATCACGCGCGAAGTGGCGCGCAATCTTGGCTGGCGCGCCAGCTTCGCGCCCAAGATCGCGCCTGACGCCGTCGGCAATGGCGTGCACATTCATTTCAGCTTCGTCGACAAGGACGGCAAGCCCGTGACCTACGACGCGGCAAAGCCCGGTGGTCTGTCGGCGAAGGCCGGCGCCTTCTGTGCCGGCGTGCTTCGCCATCTCCCCGCCATCACCGCCATGACGGCGTCGAGCGTGTCGTCCTTCTACCGGCTGAAGCCGCACAGCTGGAGCTCGTCCTATACCTGGCTCGCCGACCGCGACCGCGAGGCCTCGCTGCGCATCTGCCCGACCGTGACCATCGGCGGTCGCGATCCGGCGCGGCAGTACAATGTCGAGTACCGCGCCGCCGATGCCACCGGCAATCCGTACCTGTCGCTGGCGGCGATCATCCGCGCCGGGCTCGAGGGACTGAAGGCCGACCTGCCGTCACCGCCGCTGGTCACCGGCGACCCCACGCTCATGAGTGACGCCGAACGGGCAAAGCTCGGCCTCGTGCGGCTGCCCGAAACCTTGCCGGCGGCGCTCGACGCGCTTGTCGCCGACAAGACCGTCACGGGATGGTTCGCGCCGGTATTCATAGAGACCTTCGTCGGCCTGAAACAGCATGAGGCCGGGCGTCTGGCCGGTCTCGACCCGGCCGCCATCTGCGATCTCTACCGGACGCTCTATTGATGACCGCACAGCCTGAGAGAAACGTCCTTCCCGAAAAAGACTGGCCCGAGGCGGTCGAGGTCCTCAACGAGCATGGCCGCTCGGATGTCGTGCTTTTGTGCGAACACGCGTCCAACCACATGCCGGCGGAGTATGCCCGGCTCGGGCTCGAAACAAGCCATCTGCAGCGCCACATCGCCTGGGACATCGGCGCTGCGGAAGTAACGCGGCTGTTGTCGGCACGGCTCGATGCGGCGGCCTTCCTCAGCGGTTATTCGCGGCTGCTGATCGACCTCAACCGACCATTGGGCAGCGCTGGCAGCATTCCGATCCTGTCCGAGGACACCGACATCCCCGGAAATGTCGGCATCGATACGGCGGAGCGCAAACGGCGCGCGGAGATCATGTTCGCGCCGTTCCATGAGCGGGTGGCCGCGCATCTCGACCATCGGATCGCTCAGGGCAGGCCGACACGCATCGTCACGATCCACTCCTTCACGCCGGTCTTCCTGGGTGTCGCCAGGCCCTGGCACGCGGGCATTCTGCACGACCAGGCCGCCGGTCTTGCCGAGTCGATCCTTTCGGGCCTGCGCGCCGACCCGGCACTCAACGTGGCGGCCAACGTGCCCTACGTGATCAGCCGCGATGCCGATTACGCCGTGCCGGTCCACGGCGATGATCGCGGCATCGCCGCGGTGCTTATCGAGATCCGGCAAGACCTGCTGGCGAACCGCGCCGGCGTCGAGGAATGGGCGGGCAGGCTGGCAGCCGTGCTGTCGGCAAACGAGGCGGAGGCGATCAGGTGAGCAATCTCAGCCTGCGCGAGCGTGACGCAGCAGCGATCGCACAGATCGGCAAGCTCCGCTTTTCTCCGCTCAGCGTCGTCGGCGGCAAGGGCAACCGGCTGATCGAGGAAGGCGGCCGCTCGCTGCTCGACCTGTCCGGCTCCGCCGGCCCGGCGATCCTGGGCTATGGGCACCCGGCGATCGTGGAGGCGGTGGAAGGCTCGATCCGCGACATGGCGGGCGCCAGCCTGCTGCTCTACCCGAACGAACCCGCCGTCTCGCTGGCCGAGCGGCTGCTGGCGATCACGCCGGGAGACGGCGAGCGGCGCGTCTGGTTCGGACATTCCGGCTCGGACGCCAATGATTGCGCCGTGCGCGTGCTGCGGGCGGCCACGGGCCGTTCGCGCTTCATCTCCTTCATCGGCTCCTATCACGGCAATCTCTCGGGCTCGATGGGCATAAGCGGCCACACCGCCATGACGCACACGCTGCCGCGTGCGGGCGTGGTGCTGCTGCCTTACCCCGACCCGTACCGGCCGAAATTCAACGGCGAGGACGTGCTTGCCCTGCTCGACTATCAGTTCGAGACCACCTGTCCGCCGCATCAGGTCGCGGCTGTGTTCATCGAGCCACTTATGTCGGATGGCGGGCTGATCGTGCCGCCGCCGGGATTCCTCAAGGCGCTGCAGGAGCGCTGCCGCAAGCACGGCATCAGGATCGTCGTCGACGAGGTCAAGGTCGGGCTCGCCCGCAGCGGCATGATGCACTGCTTCCAGCATGAAGGATTGACGCCGGACCTCGTCGTGTTCGGCAAGGGCATCGGCGGCGGGCTGCCGCTGTCGGCCGTGGTCGGACCGAAGGAGATCATGGACCATGCGCCAGCCTTCGCCCTGCAGACGACCGCGGGCAATCCGGTGGCGACGTCGGCCGGCAATGCGGTGCTGAAGACCATCGAGAGCGAAGGCCTGGTCGAACGCTCGGCACGGACCGGCAAACTCTTTTCCGAGGCGCTGCGGACGCTTGGCGAAAAGCACGAGATCATCGGCGACGTGCGCGGGCGCGGGCTGGCGATCGGCGTCGACCTCGTCAAGGACCGTGCGACGCGCGAGCCGGTCGCGGCCACGACGACCGCCAAGATCATCTATCGCGGCTATGAGCTGGGCGCTGCGTTCTCTTATGTCGGGCTGAAGGCCAACGTGCTGGAATTCATGCCTCCGCTGACCTTGACCGAGGGCGAAGTGGCGGATGGCATCGCGATCATCGACCAGGCCATCGCCGACGTGAATGCCGGCAAGGTCAGCGACGCGGATGTCGCCTCGTTCATGATGTGGTGAGGGCGCGGCCCGTCGATCTAGAGAGAAGGTCCCAGTTTGATCGGGCTTCCGTCGCTGAAGCGCGATTGGCGGAACCTCTGCAGCTTGTGTCCGGTCTCGTTGCCCTGAATCAGGTCGGACAGGATGCGGCCCATGCCCGGGCCTATGCCAAAGCCATGGCCGCTCATTCCCGTCGCGACGACGACGCCCGGGATCGCCTCCACCCGGTCGACCACCGGCACGACATCGGGCATGGCATCGATCATGCCTCCCCAACTGGCCTTGAGCGGCACCGACTTGAACTGCGGGAAAAGTTTGCGGAAGCCGGTATCGATGGCGCGAAGCGCCTTGGCCTCCGGGGCGGGGTTGAGGATGCGCATCCTCTCGAACGGACTTTGCTCGTCCGCATCCCATTTGCGCGGCGTCGTCCAGCCGTCCGGATACGCATGGGGCGCCACCGGCAGATAACGCGTGCCGAAAGGATTGGCCCTGAGCGCGGGCAGATATTTCAGCGCGTGACGAAACGCATCCGGCCCGACATAGAGCATATGACTGCCTCCCGCCGCCAAAGTGTATCCGCCGTCCTTTCGGCGCCGGAAAGCGATGTCCTCGTCGGCCGCTGCGCCAGCATAGACTTCCGGCAGCGGCGCTGTTGCAGCCACGGTTGTCCGCACGCTGAGCTGCGGGATCGAGACACCGTGCGCGCGCAGGAAAAGTGAGGTCCAGGCGCCGCTGGCGACAAGCACGTTCGACGTGGCGACGAAGCCTTGTTCGGTCCACACTCCGCTGACACGCCCGGCCGAAACATCAAGCATGCGCACCGCGCAGCTCTCGATAATGGTGACGCCCTGGCGAACGGCGAGACGAGCAAGCGCGGGCACGGCGACCCAGGGCTCGGCGCGCATGTCCGAAGGCGTGGTCATCGCGCCCGTGAAAGCGTGCGCCATGGCCGGGATCAGCTTGGCGGTCTCGCTCCGGCCGAGCAGACGCGTGTCGACGCCATGAGCCTCGGCGATCTCGAGGAACTTGGCGAAATCAGCCATTTCCTTGTCGGTGCGCGCAAGATAGGTGACGCCCGTCTGCGCCAAGCCGATGTCCTCACCGCACTCCTGCGCCAATTGCCGCCACAGACGCTGCGCTTCGATGACGATCGGCAGTTCGTCCGCGTCACGTCCCTGCTGGCGTATCCAGCCCCAGTTGCGCGAGGATTGTTCCGCCGCGACGCGCCCCTTCTCCAGCAAGGTCACCGAAATATTGCGGCGTGCCAGGAACAATGCCGTGGTCACGCCGATGATGCCGCCGCCGATAATCACCACATCCGACGTTTTCGGCAGCGGCGCCTGGAACTGAACCGGACTGGCCTCGGTGAAAGGGAAGGTCGTCAAAGGTAATCCTTTTTCTTAAGCACAGCCTCGCGCTGACGCCTGGTTGCGGCGACGCAAAAGTCATCGCGTCGATCAGACGACGGACCAGCGTGAAGAGCGCAGCAAGCATTGCACGGCCGGCCTGGAAAAGTTGCGGGCCAGCTCAGTGAAACGGTTGACCACTGCGCCAGCGACCATGCTGGTGCTGAGCCGAAGAGCGGGAAGATCAGGATGCATATCGTCCAGATCGCCGCGGCGGTCCTTTCACGCCAATCCGAACTTCTCCACGGCGCGCATGATGCCGCGCAGTTCGGCTAGGCCTTTCAGGCGGCCGATCAACGAGTAGCCGGGATTGATCTTCTTCTTGCCGATGTCGTCGGCGAGCAGATGGCCATGGTCCGGCCGCATCGGAATGCGCCAGTCGGCGCGATTTTCCCCACGACGGCGCGCCTCCTCCTGCATCAGAGCCAGTATGACATGCGCCATGTCGGTCCCGCCTTCGAGGTGCTCGGCTTCGTAGAAAGAGCCATCGTCCTCGATGGTGATGTTGCGCAGATGGACGAAATGAATGCGGCTGGCGAACTCCTTGACCATGGCGACGATGTCGTTGTCGGCGCGCGTGCCGTAGGAGCCGGTGCAGAAGGTCAGCCCATTGGCAGGGCTATCGATAGCGTTGAGGATAAAGCGCGCATCCTCAGCCGTCGAAACCACTCGGGGCAGGCCATAGAGCGAGAAAGGCGGGTCGTCAGGATGAATGCACATGCGCACTCCTTCCTCTTCGGCCGCCGGGATGATCTCGCGCAGAAACCAGCCGAGATTGTCGCGCAATTCCTTCGGTCCGATCCCGTCATATTCCGCCAAGGCCTCGCGGAAACTGTCGCGGTCATATTTTCGCTCGGTTGCCGGCAGGCCGGCGATAAGGTTGCGCTCGATCTGATCGACCTGCTCGGCACTCAGTTCCTTCAACCGCGCCTCCGCTGCAGCGATACGCGCCGGCGTGTAGCTGGCGGCGCCGTTCTTGCGTTGCAGCACAAAGAGATCATAAGCGGCAAAATCGATGGCATCGAAGCGCAGGGCATAGCCGGTGGTCGGCAGGCGATGCATGAGATCGGTGCGCGTCCAGTCCACCACCGGCATGAAGTTGTAGCAGATCGTCTTGATGCCGGCCCTGGCGAGCGTGCGGATCGAGTCGCGATAGTAGCCGGCATAGCGCTCGCGTTCTGGTGCGCCGATCTTGAAGGAATTGTGGACCGGAATGCTTTCGACGACCGACCAGGTCAGCCCGGCGGCCTCTATGACCCGCTTGCGCTCCAGCACGTCGGCCTCGGGCCAGGCCCTGCCGTCATAGATATGATGGAGAGCCGAAACCACGCCGGTGGCGCCAGCCTGCTTGACATGATCAAGGGTGACCGGATCATCCGGACCATACCAGCGCCAACACTGTTCCATTACCACTTTCCTTTTTGCGTGAGACCGGCAACCTATTGTCGGAGAAGGACGAGTGTCAAACAAAGAGCAGGCCCGGCCTGGCGAATGAAGGAGTTGCCGCGATGAAGGATTTCGAAGGCAAGGTTGCACTGGTGACAGGAACCACGGGCATTGGCCTGGCGACCGCGAGGCGCCTGGCGGCCGGAGGCGCCGCGATCATCGCCTGCGGCATCGACAAGGCTGCGAATGCCGCGATGCAGGAAAGCCTGGCCAAGGCGGGAGCGGACGCCTTGGTGCGCGCGGTCGACGTTTCGGTTTCAGATGAGGTTCGCGATGCGGTGGCGGCCGGCGTCGAGCGGTTCGGCGGCATAGACGTGATCGTCAATTCGGCAGCCGTCCATCCCTACGGAACCGCGACGACGACGGATTGGGAAACCTGGAACCGCGCAATGACCGTCAATGTCGGGTCGATCTATCTCACCGCGCATTTCGGCATACCGGAAATGATCAAGCGTGGCGGCGGGGCCATCGTCAACGTCGCCTCGGTGCAGGGCTTCGCCTGCCAGCAGAACGTGGCGGCCTATGCGACGACGAAGGGCGCGATCCATACGCTCACACGCTCCCTGGCGCTCGACTACGCGGCGTCGGGCATCCGCGTCAATTCGGTCAGTCCGGGCTCGATCCGCACGCCAATCCTCGAGAGGGCGGCGCGCGCTGACGGGGGCAAGGGGGTCGATATCGAAGAGGCTTACAGGCGCTTCGGCGCCGCGCATCCGCTGGGGCGCATCGGCGAGCCAGAAGAAGTCGCCGAGCTTATCGCCTTCCTCTGTTCGTCGAAAGCAAGCTTCTGTACCGGTTCGGACTACAGGATCGATGGCGGCCTGACTGCCGGTATCGGCGTGAAATAGAAGGCGCGCTTGGGCCGGCGGCAAGGCCTCGCGATCAAGCCGGCCTGTCACGCTTCGGAGCCAACTGATCCGGCGGCGGTTCCCAGCCGAAGACACTGCGGCCGCCAAGCAGATGCGACTGGTCGAATTCGCCGGCGACAATCTCCTTGAGACTTGGGCCGGTGACATATTTCTCGACTTGCCGCGACTGATCGTCGAGGCGCTTCAGGGCGCCGATTTCCTCCTCGCGGCCGAGCTTTGCCTTGCGCACGGCCGATTTCATGACGCCGATGGTCTCGTCGTAGACCTTGAGCGGAACGGGAAAGGGATGCCTGTCCTTGCCGCCATGGGCGATCGAGAAACGGCCGGGATCGGAAAAACGGCAAGGCGCGCCGTGGACGACTTCGGCCACGAGAGCCAAAGCGCGCACCGTGCGTGCGCCGACGCCGGGCACCAGGAGAAGCTCCGAGAAATCGGTTGGGCCGCGTTCGGCGGCGGCCGCCATGTTGCCATGCAGGCGGCGCATGACGATATCGCTTTCGCGCACATCGTGGTGAGCCGGCATTACCAGATGCGGCAGCAGCGGCTGCTCGGGAGCCGCTTCCGCGACGGGATCCAGGGCAGCGAATTCCCGCAGGATACGGTCCGGGCCGAGGTCCTGCAGAAGGTTCAGTTGCCCCTGCCGCGAAGCTTCGGCGCGATGGTCGGTCAGGTTGACGATCTCCCCCTGGTTGGCGCCCTCGATGGCGGCATGGGGCTGGTCGACGAAGCTCTTCAGCCCTTCGGACAGCCAATGGTAGCGGCGCGCCACCTTGCTGTCGCCGTTCATGCCCTGCTGCACAACCACCCAGTGGCCGTCATCCGTGACGATGAAGCCATGCAGATAGAGGTCGAACCCGTCCTGCACCGCGGCGCTATCAACCTTCGCGACAAGCCTGCTGACGGTAGCGAGGCGCGATCCGTCGAAGCCGATGCGCTCGCCTATGGCAGTCAGCTCGTGCGGCGTCTTGCGCGAATGGGCGCCACGACCGCCGCAGACATGGATGCCGAGTTCGCCGGACAGCGGCGTCAGCCCGCGCTTCAAGGCGCCGACGACGCTGGTGGTGATGCCGGACGAATGCCAGTCCATGCCCATGACGGCGCCGAAGGACTGGAACTAGAATGGGTGGGCCAGCCGCCGCAGCAACTCGTCCCGGCCATAGTGATGGATGATCGCCTCGCACATCACGGCGCCAAGGCGCGTCATGCGCTCGCCCAGCCATTTCGGCACGCGTCCCCCATGAAGGGGAAGATCCGCACTGCCCGATCGTTGCGCCACGCCTGCTCCTGTTCCGCTGTCCGCAGGGAGAGATAGGTATCGCAGGCCATGCAGGGAAGCATGGAACGGGAAACCATTGCGATCTCGGCCCGCTCGCGGCCCGGCCCGGGCCGCTATCGCACCACGCGCTTCTCGAGCTTGCGGGCCAAGGTGCGCCGGTGCAGCCCGAGCCGGCGCGCCGTTTCGGAAATGTTGAAACCGGTCTCGACGAGCGTTTCGTGGATGCGCTCCCATTCGAGGTTCTTGATCGAGGTGGGACGGCTGGAAAGCGGTACGGAAACATCCCCTTCGCTGCGGCCGAAGGCAGCTTCGATGTCGTCGGTGTTGGCGGGCTTTGCCAGATAGTGGCTTGCGCCTAGCTTGATCGCCTCGACAGCCGTGGCGATGCTGGCGAAGCCGGTGAGCACGACGATTTTCATGGCGGCATCCCGGGCGCTGAGCAGCTTGACGCATTCAAGCCCGGACCCGCCGGCGCCAAGCTTTAGGTCGACGACCGCATAGGCCGGAACGGCCGTTTTAAGGGCACGCAGAAGCTCTTCCCTGTCATGGCAGACCGCCACGTCATAGTCGCGCTTCTCGAAGGAGCGTTTGAGCGTCCTGGCGAAGGTGTCGTCGTCCTCGACGATAAACAGGGATCGATCAGGCCTCATGATCATCTCCATCGGTCAGTGCCGCCAAAGGCAGCGAAAGGGTAACACAGGCGCCCTGTTCCATGTTGCGCGCCGAAAAATCTCCTCCCAGTTTCCGGACGACGTTGATGACGAGGAACAGTCCGAGACCGCCGCCGGGGCGTCCCTTGCTCGACATATAGGGCTGGCCGAGCGCGGCGAGAATGCCGGCGTCGAAACCCGGCCCGCGGTCGCGCACGGAAATCACCAGTTTCTCGCCCCGCCTTTCGGCCGTGACGCCGACCCAATGCGGCGATGCTTCAAGCGCGTTGTCGAAGACGTTGAAGATGACCTGCCTGAGCGCCGTGTCGGACACGATCTGCTCGTCGGGTTCGACATCGTTCCTGTATTCCAACCTGATCGGCTGGCGGCTCACCCGCCACTCCTGGACGAGATCGTCGAGGAAATGTCGGATGCTGGTGCGGATCGTGCCTTCGCCCCTCGCCTGCCCCGAAGACATCAGGATACCCGAGACGATGCTCTTGCAGCGCTCTATCTGCGCCTGCATTTCCAAGAGGTCGCCGACCAGTTCGCGATTGCGGGTCACGCTTCGCATCTGACGCCAGTCGGAGAGGATGACCGCGATGGTCGAAAGCGGGGTGCCCAGTTCATGCGCCGCACCGGATGCCAGTAGTCCCATGCGCACGATGTGATCTTCTTCCGCCGAGCGCTGGCGCAGATCGGCGAGATAGGCATCGCGCTCACGCAGATTGCGGTTGATGCGCGTCATGAAGATCACGATCAGGCCCGCCGCCAGCACGAAGCAGATGAACATGCCCCTGATATGCAGGGCCAGAAGGTCGCTGCCGCCGTGATGCGGGATGGCGATCGGCTGGAACTGGAAGATAAGGAAGACGAAGCAGGCCGAAGCGGCCACCACCAGGATCCAGGTGGACCAGGGCGTCAGCAGCGCCGCGCCAAGGGTGATCTGCAGGAGGTAGAGCGACACGAACGGATTGGAGGCGCCGCCGCTGAGATAAAGTTGCGTCGTTAGCGCCGCCATGTCGAAGATCAGCGCCACGAACAGCTGCGCATTGCTGATCGGACGCCGGCCGCGCAGGGCCAGGAGGCTGAATATGTTCAGCCCGATGAGGAAAATGACGACGCCCGCCATTTCCGCCAGCGGCAGCGGAATTTCGAACCAGTACTCCGTGGCCAGAATGGTCAGCACCTGTCCGGCAACCGCCAGCCAGCGCAACTGGATGAGCAGGAGCAGGTTCTTCCTGTTCGCCGCGTCCGGATCGGCCGCACCGCCCTTGGCCGCAAGGGTCCCGGCGAAGGATTTCTCGTTGCGAAGCATTGGCGCCGTGAGGCTCATCCTGCCTATCCTTGCCGCCCGCGGCCGCCGATCGCCAGCCTGGCCAGAGCAAAAGCGAGCATGGCAGCGAGCGTGAACCAGGTCAAAGCATAGACAAGGTGGCTGTTGCGGAAACTCACGACAGTCAGGCCGCCGCGCGGCCAGCTGTCGATGCCGGATGCTTGCGCATCGACGAAATAGGGGGCGACATCACCGGTCAGGCCGCGCGCGGCAGCAATGGCCGCAACGTCGCGCGAATACCAGCGATTGCCGGCGGCGTCATTGTTGCGCAGGAAGCCGCCGCCGGGTTCGGTGACGCGCAGGAGACCGTCGATGGTGGCCGGCGCGCTGGAGCCACTGCCTTCGCTTTCGAATTCCGCCTTGCGTTCCTGCGGAATGAAGCCACGATTGACCAGCACCACGAAGCCGCGATCCGTCCGCATCGGGGTCAGCACCCAATAGCCGCCGCCAAGCTCGGTCACGGCCTGCACCAAGGTGTTGGCGCCATCCATGAACCGTCCAGCCAATCGCACATGGCTGTATTCGTAGCCGGCAGCGGTCATGCCGCTCCAGCTTTCCGGACCGGGCGCGGCGACTGCCGGGGCATGAATGCGCTGGTCGACGCGGGCGATCAGGTCGAGCTTCCAGACGCGCCTTTCCAACTGCCAGACACCGAGCCCGACGAACACCAGCACGCCGAGGAGGGCGAGCAACAAGAGGCCAAGGCGCGTCGCTGGAGACCTGCCTGCGCCCTCCCGCCGCGCGGAAGGCAAACCACTGCCATCCGGCGCGATCTCTCCGGGAATAATCCTCCCCGCGCCCGGCGCCGGGCTCATGGCATTTCGCGCATGTCGTGAAGACCCGGCATCATGTTGGCGTTGAGGTGGTACATCACCCAAAGCGAGCCGGTCAGCACGATGACCACCAGGATCAGTGTGAAGATCAGCGCCAGCATCGACCAGCCGCCTTCCGAGGCGGTGTTCATATGCAGGAAGAAGACCATGTGGACCACGATCTGCACCGCCGCGAAGGCCATGATCACGATGGCAGTGGCCTGCTTGTTGTCGATGGCGCCGGTCATCACCAGCCAGAACGGAACGGCGGTGAGGATCACCGACAGGACGAAGCCGATCAGGTAGGTTTTAAGCGATCCGTGCGCGGCTCCGCCATGGGCGTGACCGTGATCGGCTGCATGATCATGAGCGCTCATCGCAACATTCCCATCAAATAGACGAAGGTGAAGACGCCGATCCAGATGACGTCGAGGAAGTGCCAGAACATGGAGAGGCACATCAGCCGGCGGCGGTTGGCCTCGATCAGGCCGAACCGCGCGACCTGCACCATCAGCGTCACCAGCCAGATGATGCCGAAGGTGACATGCAGGCCGTGCGTGCCGACCAGGGTGAAGAAGGAGGACAGGAAGGCGCTGCGCTGCGGCGTGGCGCCCTCGTGGATCATGTGCGCGAATTCGTAGAGTTCGATCGACAGGAACGCCAGGCCGAACAGCCCGGTCACGGCGAGCCAGGCCTGCGTTGCCGCCACGCGGCCCTTGTCCATGGTCAGCATGGCAAAGCCATAGGTGATCGAGGAGAACAGCAGCATGGCGGTGTTGACCGCAACCAGATTGAGATCGAACAGATCCTTCGGCGCCGGGCCGGCCGCGTAGTTGCCGCCCAGCACGCCATAGGCGGCGAACAGCATCGCGAAGATCAGGCAGTCGCTCATCAGATAGAGCCAGAAGCCGAGCATGGTGCTGCTGCCCTCTGCATGCGCATGCTCTTCTTCCAGGTGAAAGACCGGTTCAGTGCCGGCCGCTGTCGCCGTCGATGCCATGCTCGTACCCTAGCCCTGTGCGGCGAGGAGCGACGTCCTCGCCTCTTCCGTGCGCGTGACTTCGCCTGCCGGAATGTGGAAGTCTCTGACATAATTGAAGGTGTGGCCGATCGCGGTGGCGATGAGACAGACGAAGCTCAGCGCGGCCAGCCACCAGATGTACCAGATCATGGCGAAGCCGAGCGTGACGCTGAAGCCCGCCAGGATGATGCCGGTGCCGGTGTTGCTGGGCATGTGGATCGGCTTGAAGCCTGAGAGCGGCCTGACATAGCCGGCCTTCTTCATGTCCCACCAGGCGTCGTTGTCGCGCACGACGGGCGTGAAGGCGAAGTTATAGGCCGGCGGCGGCGAGGAGGTGGACCATTCGAGCGTGCGGCCGTCCCAAGGATCGCCTGTCGGATCGGTCAGCGCCTCGCGCCTGCGGATGGAGACGAAGATCTGGACCAGGAAAGCGGCGATGCCGGCGGCGATCAGCACCGCGCCGAAGGCGGCGATCACAAACCAGATCTGCAGCGAAGGGTCGTCGAAGACGCGCATGCGGCGCGTCACACCCATCAGGCCGAGAATGTAGAGCGGCATGAAGGCGAACCAGAAGCCGACCACCCAGCACCAGAACGAGACCTTGCCCCAGAACGGATCGAGCTTGAAGCCGAAGGCCTTGGGCCACCAGTAGGCGATGCCGGCGAACAGACCGAACAGCACGCCGCCGATGATGACGTTGTGGAAGTGCGCGATCAGGAACAGGCTGTTGTGCAGGACGAAATCCGCCGGCGGCACGGCAAGCAGCACGCCGGTCATGCCGCCGACGGTGAAGGTGAGCATGAAGGCCACCGTCCACATCATCGGCAGTTCGAAGCGGATGCGGCCGCGATACATCGTGAACAGCCAGTTGAATATCTTCGCCCCTGTGGGGATCGAGATGATCATCGTGGTGATGCCGAAGAAGGAATTGACGCTGGCGCCGGAGCCCATGGTGAAGAAGTGGTGCAGCCAGACCAGATACGACAGGATGGTGATGACAACCGTGGCGTAGACCATCGAGGTATAGCCGAACAGGCGCTTGCCGGAGAAGGTCGAGGTGACCTCGGAGAAGACGCCGAACAGCGGCAGGATGAGGATATAGACCTCGGGGTGACCCCATATCCAGATGAGGTTCACATACATCATCGGGTTGCCGCCGAAGTCGTTGGTGAAGAAATTGGTACCGACGTAGCGGTCGAGCGACAGCATGGCGAGCACCGCCGTCAGCACCGGGAAGGATGCCACGATCAGCACGTTGGTGCAGAGCGAGGTCCAGGTGAAGACCGGCATGCGCATCATCGTCATGCCGGGAGCGCGCATCTTGATGATGGTGCAGATCAGGTTGATGCCCGACAATGTCGTGCCGACACCCGCCACCTGCAGCGCCCAGATGTAATAATCGACGCCGACGTCGGGACTGTAGCCTATACCGGAAAGCGGCGGATAGGCGAGCCAGCCGGTGCGGGCGAACTCGCCCACGAACAGCGAGGCCATCACCAGCACGGCGCCGCCGACCGTCATCCAGAAGGAGAAATTGTTGAGGAAGGGGAACGAGACGTCGCGCGCGCCGATCTGTAGCGGCACGACGAAATTCATCAGCCCGGTGACGAAAGGCATCGCCACGAAGAAGATCATGATCACGCCGTGCGCGGTGAAGATCTGGTCGTAGTGGTGCGAGTTGAGATAGCCCTCGGAGCCATTGAAGGCGATCGCCTGCTGCAGCCGCATCATGATGGCGTCGGAGAAGCCGCGCAGCAGCATGACCAGGCCGAGCACCATGTACATGATGCCGATCTTCTTGTGGTCGACGCTGGTGAACCATTCGCGCCAGAGATAGGTCCACAGCTTGAAATAGGTGATCGCGCCAAGAAGCGCGATGCCGCCGAGCGCTACCGCGATGAAGGTCGCCACCACAATCGGCTCGTGCAGCGGCAGCGAGTCCCAGCTGAGGCGGCCGAAAATGAACTTGGTCAGCGTATCGGGCATCGGCTATCTCTCACAATTCGCGCCGCAACAGGCCGAAGGACGGCGTGTCCGCCTCGGCGCTGCGGCTCTCAGTTCCCGGCCGCAGCAAACCAGCTCCGCGAAGCGGCGACAGATTCTTGGCGGGCCAGTAGGTCGGCCAGTCCTCGCGGGACGCGCGGGAAACGGCAGCGGCCTCTTCCGCCGTGCAGATGCTGGCGACATAGGAGGGGTCGTTTCCGAATATGGCGCCGCGCCGGGCGACCTTGTCGTATTGCAGCGGCAGCGTGTTGCGCACTCCCGCCAGGCCAAGACCGCCCTTGGCGTCGATCGACATCATCTCGCTCATGCACATCTTGCCGCGCTCGACGCAAAGATTGAGGATGGCGCCGTAGAGATCGGGGTCGACGGAGGCATAATGGCGCACCGGTTCGTTCTCGCTCGGCTTTTCCAAGTCGAGATAGCTGTCGCGATCAAGCTTCGCCGAGGCGGTCCTGGTCTGCGCCACCCACTGGCCGAAGGCATCGTCGGACATGCCGTGGAAGGCGAAGCGCATCCCCGAAAAGCCGGCGCCGCTGTAGTTGGCGGAAAAGCCGCTATAGGTGCCCGCCTGATTGATGACCGCGTGCAGCTTGGTCTCCATGCCGGGCATGGCGTAGATCTGTCCGGCAAGGGCGGGAATGTAGAAGGAATTCATCACCGCCGACGAGGTGATGCGGAAGTCGATCGGCTGGTTGACCGGAGCGGCGAGCTCGTTGACGGAGGCGATGCCGTAGTCGGGGTAGATGAAGAGCCATTTCCAGTCGAGCGCCACGACCTCGACCCTGAGCGGCTTGTGGTTCTGGGTGACAGGCTGGCCGGGCTCGATGCGGTCGATGCGGCGATACGGATCGAGCAAATGCGTGCCGAGCCAGGTCAGCGCGCCGAGGCAGATGATGATGAGCAGCGGGGCGGCCCAGATCACCAGTTCCAGCTTCGTCGAATGGTCCCAGTCCGGCGCATAGGTCGCGGCGGCGTTCGACTGCCGGTAGCGCCAGGCGAAGAAGACGGTCAGCGCCATGACCGGCACGATGATGATCAGCATCAAAAGGGTCGAGACCACGAGCAGGTCGCGCTGCTGGGCCGCGACGTCGCCCGCCGGTGCGAGCACGACAAGATCGCAACCACTCAACAGCCCGGCCAGCGGGAACAGAAGCAAGGCTCCAAATCGTTTCATCAGACGCTGCCCTCGATCGACCGCGGCAACCGGATTGTAAATGTTGCAGTGCGGTATCGATCAAAGGGCTACTGCCGGCGACGGCGCGGTGACATTGGACAATTTGTCCAATGCCCAGTCAGCCTGGCTTTGGCGCAGTGTGCAGCGCACAATGGGATGGCTGGAATTGCGTCCCCGGGATTTCATTCCACGCGTTGGCGACGGACAAGATGGCTCAGACTTCGACTGCCGAAACAAACAGCGAGCTGATCGGCTCGCATCATGGCCAGGTCAGCGCGGGCGACATCGCGGTCGGCGTGATCGTGGGCAGGACGTCGGAGTTCTTCGACTTCTTCGTCTACGCGATCGCCTCCGTCATCGTGTTCCCCAAGCTGGTCTTTCCGGCGCACGATCCTTTCGTTGGCACGCTCTATTCCTTCGCCATCTTCGCGCTGGCCTTCGTCGCGCGTCCGTTCGGCTCGGTTCTGTTCATGGCGGTCGACCGCGCCTATGGCCGCGGGGCGAAACTGACGATCGCATTGTTCCTGCTCGGCACATCGACGGTCGCCATCGCGTTTCTTCCGGCCTCCGGCGATATCGGCGCGGTCGCGGTCTGGCTGCTGGCGCTCGCCCGCATCGGACAGGGGCTGGCGCTCGGAGGCACCTGGGACGGACTGCCCTCGCTGCTGGCCCTGAACGCCCCGCACAACCGGCGCGGCATCTATGCCATGATCCCGCAGCTCGGCGCGCCGATCGGTCTCATCGTGGCAAGCCTGCTCTTTGCCTTCTTCGTCGCCAACCTTTCAGCCGAAGACTTCTTCTCGTGGGGCTGGCGCTACCCCTTCTTCGTCGCTTTCGCCATCAACGTCGTGGCCCTGTTCGCCAGGCTGCGCATCGTGGTGACGCCCGAATTCTCGAAATTGTACGAAAGCGGCGACCTGCAGCCGACGCGCATCCGGGACACCATCAAGTCCGAGGGCCGCAACGTCGTCATCGGAGCCTTCGCGCCGCTGGCAAGTTTCGCCCTGTTCCACATGGTGACGGTGTTTCCGCTCTCCTGGGTGTTCCTGTTCACCAATGAGGGGCCGGCGCGCTTCCTGCTGATCGAGGCGGTGAGCGCCCTGTTCGGCATCGCGGCCATCGTCGCGTCCGGCCCGCTGGCCGACCGCGTCGGGCGCCGAGCCCTGCTCGGCGGCTCGGCCATCGCCATCGCCACGTTCAGCGGCTTTGCCCCGCAACTTCTCGATGGCGGTACGGTCGGGGAGGCCGTGTTCATGGTGCTTGGCTTCATCCTGCTTGGCCTCAGTTTCGGGCAATCATCCGGTGTCGTCGCGTCGAGCTTCTCCCGGCGCCATCGCTATACCGGCTCGGCCATAACCTCGGATCTTGCGTGGATGTTCGGCGCCGGCTTCGCGCCGCTGGCGGCCCTGCTGCTGGCAGGCAATTTCGGCCTGATCGCCGCCGGCGCATACCTGCTCTCGGGCGCGGCCTGCACGCTGGTTGCGCTCTGGATCGACGGACGGCGCTCCGTGGCCGACCGAGCCGCCGACTGAGCCGCCATCACGGTCACGGTCAGGCCGCGCTGCCGCTATGTGGATTGCGCAGTGCGACCTGCGCGGGATCGAACAGCGCTTCCGCCGCGACCGACGTGCTGGAAAGCCGTGCGTCGAAGGCAAGTGCTTCATGCCTGGGAAGCGCAGCGGAGAAGAGAAAGCCCTGAGCGACCACGCAGCCGAGCGATCGCAGGATCATGCGATCGGCATCCGTCTCGACGCCCTCCGCCATGACCTCTATGCCCAGCGTCCGCCCGAGATCTATCACGGCCTTGACCAGCGCCTGATCCTCCACCGACTTGGCGAGGTCGCGCACGAAGTCCTTGTCGATCTTGATCTTGCGGATGCGGCTGTCCTTCAGGGAGACCAGGGTCGAGAAGCCGGTGCCGAAATCATCGAGCACAATCGATATGCCAGCGTCCGCGAGATGTCCGACCTTCTCGTCGACCCTGTCGCGGTCGACCGGGGCTTCCTCGGTGATCTCGATCTCGAGCATCGCTGTTGGAACGTTACGGGCCTTGACGATGTCCAGGATCATGTCGTCGACATTGCCGGCTTCGAGCTCGCGGGGAGAAAGGTTCATGGCGACCCGGACATCGTGGCGTCCAGCCCTGGCGAGGTCCTCGATCATGGAGCAGCAATTGCGGAACACAGTCTCGGTCAGCAGCGACAGCAGGCCGGTTTCTCGCGCCGCCGTGACAATCTCGGGCGGCGAGATGGCGCCATGGGTTGCGTGTTGCCAGCGCAGCAGCGCCTCGAATCCGACGACGGCATAATTGTCCAGGCGAACCAGCGGCTGGAACCACGAGCAAAGCGTGCCGGCCTCGATAGCGCCGCGCAGATCCCGCTCGATGCAATGCTTGCGTTCGAGCGCTCCGTCGAGTTCGGCATCGAAGAGGCAGTATTCGTTCCTGCCGCCGCGCTTGGCCGCGTAGAGCGCGAAGTCCGCCCTCAACAGCATGTCGGTCAGTTTCGGCCTGTCCGACTGGTAGATGCCGATCGATGCGCCGACACGCACCGAAACCAGGTCCGGGTCAGGGTTCGAAATGGCCGCGATGATGGCCGGGGCAAGCTCATCGGGTGAACGCGAGGATGCGCCGACTGGAAAAAGCAGAACAAACTCGTCGCCGCCGATACGCGCGATGACCGCCCCCTTCGGCGCATGCTCCTCTATTCTGCGCGCGACCTTGACCAGCAGGGCGTCGCCAATGTTGTGGCCATAGGTATCATTGACGGATTTAAAGCCGTCGAGGTCGATCAGCATGGCCACGAACGGGCCATCGGAAGAGCCTAGCCGGGATATTGCGTGTTCGAGCCCATGCCTGTTGAGCAGGTTCGTCAGCGGATCGCGTCTGGAGCTTTGCTCCATCTCGGCGGCGAACGCCCTCGCCTCGTATTTGAGGCGGCTCGTCTCCCTGAAGCGGGATTGCCCGAGCATCGCGCTTCTTACCATCCCGCCGAGAAAGAGCAGGATGGTGAAGGCGAGGACGTAATTCTCGATGCCGCCTTTCGTCGCGACGCATCCGGCGGCGATCAGAAGCGGCATCGTTATGAAATTTATCGAGGCCGGCGCATATGATGTTCCGTATGTGACCGAACCGGCGCACGTTCCGGCAAGCACGATCAGGTAAAGCGTTGCCTGGGGCGTGGTGTAGCCGTTGGTCAGCAGGGCCAGGCAAGACCAGGCGATGCCCGAGCCAAGGGCCAGCATTCCATAGAGGGAAAGCCGGGCACCGACCGCCTTCGGCCTGCTGTCGGGCGCGCCCAGTCTGGCGAGGGCCAGCGCAATGCGCGCGGCATTCAGCGTGCTGACCGCCGCAAACCACAGCACCGCCGCGACACCGCCACCCGACAGCATCTGCACAGCCAGGATCAACGCCGACAGCACCGTGCCGATGGGCATGGAGATGAAGACGCCCTTCCTCAGATCGGCCAGCTGATCGCGCAGAATGCCGGCTTCCACGGCTCCGCCCTGCCCCTCGAGAATGGAGCCTGCAACCCGCCGCTCGAAATGCCGTGCCATGGCATAGTGGTTAGGGCAGCGAGATAAAAATCGCGTTAAGGATTTCAGCCCCTGCGTGGCGCTATTTGCGCGCCGGCGCGCAGCTCTCCCGTTCGACAAGGGCAGGCGCCAGAATCTCGCGGCGCGAGGGTGCTTCCGGCCCCCCGAGACGCTGCATGAGCAGGCTGACCGCGCGTGTGCCGATCTTCTCCACCGGCTGCGCGATGGTCGTCAAAGGCGGCCACGTCGTCACGGCATAGGGTATGTCGTCGAAACCGACGATCGACATCTCATCTGGAACGCGCAGCCCACGGCCACGCAGCACCGTGAGCGCGCCCATCGCCATCAGGTCGTTGCAGGCAAAGAGCGCGGTGATGCCGGGCGCCTGCGCCATCAGCTGTTCCATCGCGACACGGCCACCGACGAAATGATAGTCGGAATCGACCACCGACGACGCAGGCAGATCGAGGCCCGCTTCCTGAAGCGCCCGAACGAAACCCTGCAGGCGGGCGGGGCTGGAGCTCGAATCCCGCGGCCCGCCGATGACGCCGAATTTTTTGTGACCGAGGCCAACCAGATACCGCCCGGCGAGATAGCCGCCATGATCGTGATCGACCAGAACCGAATCGACATTGACCGAATGGATCTCGCGGTCGAGCAGCACCGCCGGCACGCTGGGCAAAAGGCTCGAGAACACGCGCGCATGGTCGGACGAGCCGGCAAAGATCAGCCCATCGATCTGCTTGGCCATCAGCACCTGGAGGTAGCGCTCCTCCTTTTCGGCGCTGCCGTCGGAGTTGCACAGGATCACCGTGTAGCCGGCGACGAACCCCGCATCCTCGATCTGGCGCGCCACGCTGGCGAAAAAGGGATTGGCGTTGTCGGGCACGAGCAGGCCGATGGTCTTGGTCTCTCCCCGCCGCAGGCTTCGCGCCAGGGAGTTCGGGTTGTAGCGCAATGCGGCGATCGCCGAACGCACGCGCTCGGCGGTCTCCGGCTCGACGTGGCGCGTGCGGTTCATCACATGCGAAACGGTGGCGACGGATACACCGGCATAGCGCGCGACATCGGCAATCGTCGTCATGACCCTTTGTCCCCGGCGGCTAGATCTTCCAGACTCCAGATGGAAAGCCGCTATCCACTTCCTGGAATCGTTCTTAGCGGATTCTGCGCAACAGCCTCTCGCGGTATGCGTCTAGGATGACGGCAAGCACAATGACAAGACCGATCACGATCGGTTTAAAATTGTCGCCCACGCCAAGCAGTTGCAGCCCGGTCGAGAGCACCTGAAGGATGCAGGCGCCGACCAGCGTGCCGATGATCGAGCCCTTGCCGCCGCTCAAGGAGGTGCCGCCGATGATGACGGCGGCGATCGCGTTGAGCTCGTAGCCGACGCCGGCGATCGGGCTGCCGATGTTCAGGCGCAGGAGATACACCATGGCCGCGATGCCGGCGGTCAGCCCGCTGATGGTGAAGGCGGCGACCTTGTAGAAATCCGGATTGTGGCCGGAGAGGCGCACCGCCTCGTCATTGGTGCCGACGGCGAAGATCATGCGGCCGAAGACGGTGAAGCGCAGCACGAACCAGCCGGCCGCGATCACCAACACCGCGACCAGGAAGATCGAAGGCAGGAAGCCGCCGATGATGAGGTTGCCGAAATCGACGAAGCTCTGTGGCAGGCCGGTGATGGTCGAATTGTCGCTGACGACGCGGGCAGCGCCCGCGGCCATGTTCAGCATGCCGAGCGTGACGATGAAGGAGGGGATCTTCCAGCGCGTCGAGATCCAGCCATTGAGGAAGCCGCAGACCGCACCGGTCGCCATGCAGGCCAGCAGCGCCAGTGTGATGGCGACGGCGGGTGAGAGGCTTTCGTCGATCATGACCGTAGCACCGACGACCGTGCAGAGCGCCAGCACCGAACCGACCGAAAGGTCGATGCCGCCGGTGAGGATGACGAAGGTCATGCCCGCGGCGAGCACCGTGTTGATGGCGATCTGCACGAAGATCTTCAGCGCATTACCCGAGGTGGCGAAATAAGGCGCGGTGAGCGAGAAGAACAAGGTGATCAGCACCAGCGCCAGCAGCACTCCGGCATCGCGCACCAGAAAGCGCAGCAATTTGGCCCTTGCCGGTGAAACGGGCGCCGCCGCGACGGGTTGGGACGTCTCGCTCATGGTCGCACATACTCCTGATAGGCGAGCGACAGGATGTGTTCCTGGTCGAACGCGGCGCGCGGCACTTCGCCGACGATCTTGTTCCTGGAAAAGACGATGATGCGATGGCACATGCCCATCAGTTCGGGCAGGTCGGACGAGACCATGATGATGCCCTTCTGCGCTGCCGCCAGCATCCACAGCAACTGGTAGATCTCGCGGCGCGCGCCGATGTCGACGCCGCGCGTCGGCTCGTCGAGGATCAGCGTCGAGGTGCCGCGGAACAGCCATTTGGCCAACACCACCTTCTGCTGGTTGCCGCCGGAGAGATTGCGCACCGCCTGCTCGATCGAGCCTGCCTTGACGCGCAACTGCCCGACCAGGTCGTTGGCCGCGGCAGCCTCCGCCCGGCGACGGATCAACCCGTTGCGCGAGACCTTGCCGAGATCGGTGATGGTGATGTTCTTGTCCACCGGCATGTCGAGCAGCAGGCCCTGCCCCTTGCGGTCCTCGGTAAGCAGGCTCAGCCCATGCCGCACCGCGTCCTTGGGCGCGGCGATCGCCACCGGCTTGCCGCCAATCTCGACAAGGCCATCGAGCTTCGGATCGGCGCCGAACAATGCGCGCATGGCTTCCGTGCGGCCGCTGCCGACAAGCCCGGCGACGCCCAGTATCTCGCCATGGCGCACATTGAAGGAAATGGCTGGTGTGGCGGCATCCCGTTTGAGATTGGTGACGCGGAGCGCGACCTCACCCTGCATGATGGAAGCATCGAAACCGTATTCGTCCGCGATGTCGCGGCCGATCATCATGCGCACAAGATCAGGCACGGTGAGACCCTGCAGATCGCGGGTCGAGACCAGCCTGCCGTTGCGAAGCACCGTCACCCTGTCGCCGATCTCGAACACCTCATGCAGCCGGTGCGAGATGTAGATGATGGTGACGCCCCTGGCCTTGAGGCGCTTGATGATGGAAAACAGCCGTTCGATCTCGGGGGGCGTCAGCGTCGCCGTCGGCTCGTCCAGCACCAGGAGTTTCGAGTCGTAGCTCAGCGCCTTGGCGATTTCGACCAGCTGCATCTGTGCCACGCCGAGCGCTTCGACGCGGGTCCTGGGATCGATGTCGAGCCCGACCTCCTTCAACAGCGCCACGGCGCGACTGTTGAGCGCCTTGCCGTCGACGATGCCGAAGGCACGCCGCGGCAGGTTTTCCAGCATCAGATTCTCGGCGATGCTCAGATACGGCAGCAGGTTCAGCTCCTGGTGCACGATGCGGATGCCGGAGAGCTGCGCGTCATGCGGCGTCTTCGGCTGGTAGGGCTGACCGTTGAAGGCGATCGATCCGGAGTCCGGCTGGTAGATGCCGGCGAGCAGCTTGATCAGCGTCGACTTGCCGGCGCCGTTTTCGCCCAGGATGATGTGGGTCTCGCCACGCGCGATCGAGAGCGAGACGTCGCTGAGCGCGACGGCGCCGGGAAAGATCTTTCCAACCCCTTCAAGGGAGAGAATCGCATCCATGAGCAGAAGAATCCTAAACCGCGCTCTCAAGCAATTCCAGGAAAAGCGCGTAGCGGCTTTCCGTCCGGAATCGCGTAAAAACAAATAGTTAGAGCCCTCGATAGCGGCGTCGGCGCATCGTCACCGCCGCCGGAACTGCCGGCGGCGGTGACGACAAAGGCGAACGGATAGCGCCAGAGGGAGTACTGGCGCCCGCGCTTGCCTCAAGCGGTGATCAGCTTGATGTCGGTCTTGACCCAGCCGGTGAACTTCTCGCCGGCGAGTTCGCGCAGCCCGTAGTCGATGCCCATGGCGGCCATCTGCGCGCCATACTGCTCGACGGTGGCCAGCATCTTGCCTTCCTTCAGCAGCTTGCCGACAGCGGGGATGTTGTCGAAGCCGACGACCTTGATCTGGCCGGACTTGCCGGCCGCGTCGATCGCCTTGACGACGCCGAGCGCCATGGAGTCGTTGGCCGCCATCACACCCTGGATATCGGGATGCTGGGTGAGGAAGTTGGTCATCAGCGTGTTGGCTTCCTCGGTCTCCCAATGCGCGGTCTTGGAATCGAGCAGGTCGAGGCCGTTTTCCTTGACCGCGTCGTCGAAGCCGAGCTTGCGCTCCTTGGCGTTGTCGGCCTCGGGATTGCCTTCCAGGATGACGACCTTGCCGCCCTTGCCCAGCGCCTTGCCGAGTGCGTCGCCGGAGAGCTTGGCGCCGGCGCGGTTGTCGGGACCGAAGAAGGCGAGATCGATGCCGGCCTTCTTCTTGGCTTCGTCGTCGAGCGAGACGTCGATGTTGATGATCTTGATGCCGGCCTTCAGCGCCTTGGCGATCGGCGTCACCATGGCCTTCGAATCGGCCGGGGCAACGACGATGATGTTATAGTTCTGGGTGATGAAGTTCTCGATCGCGTCGACCTGGGACGCGAAGTCGCGCTCATCCTTCATGCCGACGGCGGCGAAATCGAACTTGTCCTTGTTCTTGGCGGCATAGTCTTCGGCGCCGGCCTGCATCTGCTTGAAGAACTCGTTTGCGAGCGACTTCATGACCAGCCCGACCTTCGGCTTGTCGGCGGCCAGGACGGGACCGAGCGGCAGCGCCAGCGCGCCCGCGGCCAACGCGCTGGTCTTGAGGAACTGACGACGCGAGAAGCGGCCTAGACCGAGACCGGACGCGTTTGAACCCTTGCTCATGTTTCTCCTCCACTTTGTTTGATCCGTAATCGGTTACGTAACCGATTACGCCACAAGCTAGAGCCGAGCTTCCGGAGATGTCAAGGTCGATGTGAGGACTGACCCGGCATGCGAACGCATACTGGCGGCGACGGAGGGCATCATCATCAAGAAAGGATGCAGTCGCGCACCTTCGATGAGGTGGCCGACCAGACCGGGGTCGGCAAGGGCGGCAGACTGCATCATGTCTCCAACAAGGATGCACTGACCCGCACCATGGCCGAAGAGTTCGTGGAACAGTTCGAAAGCGATTTGTCGGGGCCGGCGAGAGAAGACCATTACGGCGGTGGCCGCTATACGCGGGCGGTGGTGTCACGCCTGATGGAACGGACAAAGCAGCCCGGATCGGCACCGCGCAATGACGCATAAGAATTGAGCTGGAGGCCTACCAGGCTAGGGGTCGGTTGCCGAAATCGACGAAATGAATGCCACGGGCGCCCGAACGGGCAATCAATGTCTCGGCAATTCCGCTGGCGCTCGTCTCTACGTCCAGCGGCGCCCCCTCGCCACCCATCTCCGTGCGTACCCATCCCGGCGACATGGCGATATAGGTTCGCCCGTCTCCTTTGCGGATCGCGAAACTTTTCATCATCTGATTGAGGGCAGCCTTGCTGGCGCGATAGATCTCCCATCCGCCGCCGGCATTGTCGCTGACGCTGCCCATGCCCGAAGACATCGCCGCCACGACGCCTTCCGGACCGACCAGATCGTGGAGCGCTCCCATGACGCGCAGCGGGGAAAGCGCGTTCGTGACCATGACGTCCACGAAGTCCTGTGTCGCGACGTCTTCCGCGGCGATGGAAGGGTCGATGGAAACGCCGGCATTGACGAACAGAACATCGAGCACGCGCGCAGAGAGCCGCTTGCGAAGGGCGGTGATGTCTTCCGGTCTGTTGATGTCCAGGTGCTCGATGGAAACCAGCCCATTGCCGGCAAGGGTCTCCAGGGCGTCGCGGCCATGCGCGTCGCGCACGGTCGCGATCGCCTCCCATCCCCGCGACACGAAGGCCTGAACCAGCCCGAGACCCAGGCCTCGCGAGGCGCCGACGACGAGGGCGACTTTCCGATCCGGCATCCCAGTCCCTTTCAGCGGCCTGCTCCGGCCTGGCGACCAACAGGGGTCATGCTTGACCCACTTTCAATCCGCCGAAGCAGGCATATTTGAGCTCTACATATTCCTCGATGCCGTATTTGGAGCCTTCGCGGCCAAAACCGCTTTCCTTGATGCCGCCGAAAGGCGCAAGCTCGGTGGAGATCAGGCCTTCGTTGATGCCGACCATGCCGAACTGCAACTCTTCGAGGACGTGCCAGATGCGGTTGACGTCACGGGCGTAGAAATAGGCCATCAGGCCGTAGCGCGTGTCGTTGGCGAGGCGGATGACTTCCGCTTCGTCCTTGAAGCGAAAGACCGGCGCGATCGGACCGAAGGCTTCTTCCCGTGCCAGCCGCATCGGTGCCTGCATTCCGCTCAGCACGGTCGGTTCGAACCAGGTGCCGCCGAGCGCATGCGGCTTGCCGCCGGTCTCGACGCGCGCGCCGCGATCCACGGCGTCGGCGATGAGCTCCGCCACCTTGGCCACGGCCTTCGCGTTGATGAGCGGGCCCTGCACCACCTCCGGCGCGCCGCCGTCGCCGACTTTCAGGCCAGCGACCTGCTCGGTCAGCTTTGCCACGAAGGCGGCATGGATGCCGTCCTGCACATAGATGCGGTTCGTGCAGACGCAGGTCTGGCCGGAATTGCGGAATTTCGAGGCGATGGCGCCGGCGACGGCGAGATCGAGATCGGCGTCGTCGAAGACGATGAACGGCGCATTGCCGCCGAGTTCCAGCGACAGCTTTTTGAGCGTATCGGCGCATTGCCGCATCAGGAGCTTGCCGACGGCTGTCGAACCGGTGAAGGAGAGTTTCCTGATCACCGGATGCTCGCAAAGCAGGCGCCCGATGCCGGCGGCATCCTTCGACGGCACGATGTTGAGAACGCCGGCGGGAATGCCGGCCCGCCGGGCGAGCTCAGCCATGGCGAGCGCCGTCAGCGGCGTCTCCTCGGAAGGCTTGACGACCATGGTGCAGCCGGCGGCAAGTGCCGCCGCTGCTTTTCGGGTGATCATCGCCAATGGAAAATTCCAGGGCGTGATGGCGGCACAGACACCGATCGGCTGTTTCAACACGACAAAACGCCGGTCGCGACCGGCCGAGGGAATAACGTCGCCATAGACGCGCTTCGCCTCCTCCGAGAACCAGTCGACGAAGGAGGCGCCGAAGGCCACCTCGCCACGTGCCTCATAAAGTGGCTTGCCCTGCTCGGCCGTGATCAGTTGGGCGAGATCTTCCGTATGGGCGGTGATGAGGTCGAACCAGGCGCGCAGCAGCTTGGCGCGTTCCTTGGCCGGTCGTTGGCGCCAGTCCCCCTGCGCGCGCTCGGCCGCCAGGATCGCCCGCTCGACATCGGCGGCTGCAAGATCGGCGACGCGGGCGAGAACCGCGCCTGTCGCCGGATTGCGAACCTCGAAGGTCGCGCCGGTGTCCGCCCCGACCCAGGCGCCGTCGATGAAAGCCTGGTCGTGAAGCAGCGCTGGCGTCATCATGTGTTCTCCACCTTTTCCAGCGCCGCCCGCAGGCTGTCCTTGAGGATGGCGACGCCCTCGTCGAGATGGTCGAAGGGAATGGTCAGCGGCGTCAGCACGCGCACGACATTGCCGTGCACGCCGCAGGAGAGCAGCAGCAGGCCTTTTTCGGCGGCGGTGTGCGTGATGGCTTTGACCAGTTCCGGCCAGGGCTGGCGCGTCTCGCGGTCACGCACGAATTCGATCGCCACCATGGCGCCAAGGCCGCGCACCTCGCCGATGCAGGAAAACTCGTTGCCCTCCTGCCAGCCCTCGAAGACCGCCTTCAGCCGGCGGCCGACCTCGTTGGCGCGGTCGATCAGCTTCTCCTCCTCGATGATCTCCAGCACCGCGATCGACGCCGCGCAGGACAGCGGATTGCCGGCAAAGGTGGAGCCGACGCCGCCCATCGGGATCTTGTCCATGATATCGGCGCGGCCGGTGACGGCGGCGATGGGAAAGCCACCCCCAAGCCCCTTGGCCATGGTCACGATATCGGCGGCGACGCCGGCATGTTCCATGGCGAACATTTTTCCCGTGCGGGCGAAGCCGGTCTGGATCTCGTCGGCGATCAGCAGGATGCCGTGCCTGTCGCAAATCTCGCGCAGCGTGCGCAGGAAGGTGACGGGCGCCGGGTAGAAGCCGCCCTCACCCTGCACCGGTTCGACGAAAATGCCGGCGACGCGCGTCGGGTCGACCTCGGAGCGGAAGAAACGGTCGAGCGCGGTCAGCGATTCCTGTTCGGAAATGCCGTGATAGGGGATCGGGAACGGCAGATGGAAGACGTCGGGCACCAGCGGACCGAAGCCGGCCTTGTAAGGGGTAGTCTTGCCGGTCAGCGTCATGGCCATCAGGGTACGGCCGTGGAATCCCCCGGAGAAGGCGACGAAGGCCGAGCGGCCGGTTGCGGCGCGCGCAATCTTGGCGGCATTTTCCACGGCCTCGGCGCCGGTGGAGACGAGAAAAGTCTTTTTCGGGAAGTCACCGGGCACCAGTTCGTTCAGCTTCTCGCAGACCGCGACATAATCGATATAGGGCGTGGTCTGGAACGAGGTGTGGGTGACCTTGTCGAGCTGGCTGCGCACCCGCTCGACCACCTTCGGATGGCGATGGCCGGTGTTGTTGACGGCGATGCCGGCGGCGAAATCGATGTAGCGCTTGCCTTCGACGTCCCACAGTTCGGCGTTCTCCGCCTTCTCGATATAGACGTCGAGATGTTTCGACAGGCCGGCCGGAATAGCGGCGGCGCGCCGCGCCGTGAAGGCAGCGTTCGTGGACATGGATGTCTCCTTGGACAGTTTGTTATGGCGCAGCGCTATCGCGGCGCTTCAAGTGACCGGCCCCATCTGCGAAGGACGAGGCCGGCGCATCAATCTCTAGATGGCGGCCTTGGCGCGGCGGGCGTCCCGGTCGAGCTTCCAGTCGACGCATTCCTTGGAGCAGTAGATGCTCCCCTCATGCACCTTCTTGCGGGCCGAATCCTCGGCCGAGGCCTCGTAGATCAGCACGCCGCAATTGGCGCATTTCGTGTAGCTTTCGATGTAAAGCCCGTTCAGCGAAAACTTCATGGTCTCAGGCCTCCTGGTAGCCGTAATGTCTCTGCGCAGCAGCCTTCGAGACGTAGCCCTCGCGGACATCCTCCGCGACCGCCGCCGGATCGCGCTTTGCCGGTTCGCCGTAGCCACCACCGCCGGGGGTGACGAGCCGCACGCGGTCGCCGCGGCGGATCGAGACGTTGGAATAGCGGCTGGTCGAGGCCTTGCCATACGCCTCGCGCATCGTCTGCCAGTCCTGGCGGCCGTTCTTCATGACCAGCGTCGCGCCGACGCCGCCTTCCGTGCCGCCGTTCAGGCCCCAGGGGGCGAGCAAATGGCGGTCGGTCATCTGCGAGCAGATGATCTCGTCGTTGAGGCACAGCATCTGCTTGGAATAGCCGACGCCGCCACGATACTCGCCGGCACCGCCAGCATCGACGTTGAAGGCGAGGCTTTCGATGCGCCAGGGGAAACGCGTCTCGTAGACTTCGACCGGGGTGATGCGGCAATTGCCGTTGATCGAGTCGACGCCGTCATTGCCATCGGCAAAGGCGCGGCCGCCCCAGCCGACCGCTTCGAGGTCGTAGCAGGCGAAATATTCGCCTGTGTCGGCATCGACGCCGCCGAAGACGAAGTTGCAGTGGGTGGCGCCCTCGGCCGCCATCACCCGGTTCGGGATCGCCGGGGCCATGGCGCCGAGGATCGTGCCGACGATGCGCGGATGGGTTTCGGTGTTGCCGCCGACTTCCGGCGCTGGAAAATCCACGTTGACGATGGTGCCGGGCGGCGCCATGACGCGGATCGGCCGGAAGCAGCCGGAATTGCGCGGGATCGTCGGGTCGGTCATGTGCAGCACGGCGTTGTAGGCCGCCGATGTGGCAACGCCGAGCGTCGCGTTGATCGGGCCGGAGGCCTGCGGCGAGGAACCGTTGTAATCGACGATGATCTCGCCGCCGCGCTTATGCACCTCGACGGCGACCGTGTAAGTGCGGTCGGCGTCGATGCCGTCGCTCTCGATCTTGTCGGAGAAGGCGTAGATGCCGTCCGGGATCGCCTCCAGTTCGGCACGCATGCGGCGCTCCGAATAGAGCAGCAGGTCGTTCACCGTCTCCTTGATTTTCTGCTTGCCGTATTTCTGGTAGATCTGCGTCATCTGCTTTTCGCCGAGATCGACGGCGGCGATGAGCGCGCGCAGATCGCCATAGTTGACGCGCGGCGTGCGCACGTTGGCGAGAAGCAGCTTCCAGACCTCGATATTGTCCTTGCCGCGCTTCTTGATCTTGACCGGCGGAATGCGCAGGCCTTCCTGGAAGATTTCCGTCGCCTCGCCGCAGAAGCCGCCGGGCGCCATGCCGCCGACTTCGGCGATATGGCCGATGGCGACGGCAAAGCCCATGATCTCGCCGTCGACGAAGATCGGCTTGAAGAAGGTGTGCTCCGGCGTGTGCAGACCCCCGCGATAGGGGTCGTTGTGCAGGATGACGTCGCCCTCCTCGATCTCGTCGATCGGGATTTCCTTGAGGCAGGATTTGACCAGCAGCGGCATGCCGCCGATCTGCGCCGGGCAATAGTCTGCGACCGCGATCATGTCGCCGTTCATGTCGGCAAGCCCGCAGGTGAAGTCGAGCGCTTCGTTGAAGATCGTCGAATAGGACGTCTTCATCAACACGATCCCCATCTCCTTGCAGAGCGAGACCATGCTGGATTCCAGGATGTTCATCGTAACGAAGTCCATGATGGTACTCCTCAGGCCGAAATGATCAGATTGCCGAGCCGGTCGACACGAAGCGTCTGTTTCGGCTGCAAAATGGTGACGGAGGCGCTTTCCTCCACGATGGCGGGGCCGGCGACGGTCTGCCCCTGCTTGAACGTGCCGCGGTCGTAGGTCTTCACCTCGTGCCAGCCGTCCTCGAAGCGCACCTTGCGGCTGCCCGAGGACGCCGGCGTGCCCTCGCCCTTTTCGAGCTCCCGCATCGTCGGCTTCTCCGAGATGGCGACGGCGACGACCTTGAGATTGACGGTCTCGATGGTCTCCCCCGGAATGGAGAAGCCGAAGCGGTTCTGATGCTCCTCGTGGAAGCGCTCCCAGAGGCTCGCTATGCTCTCCTCGGTGAACTGGTTGGCCGGGAAGCTCAGTTCCAGCTCGTGGTTCTGGCCGAAGTAGCGGGCCTCGATGGAGCGGTAGACCTCCACCTTCTGCTGGTAGCCCTGCGAGACCAGTTCGGCGATGGCACCATCCACCAGTTCCGTCATCGCCGCGGTGGCGCGGGCGCCGTCGAAGTATTTCGAGATCTGCTGCACCGTGCGATGCCGGTCGACGCGCGCATCGGTCATGATGAAGCCGAAGGCGGAGAACTGGCCGGGATAGTTCGGCACGATGCCCTGCGGAATACCCGAAATATCCATCAGGTCGCAGATATGCACCGGCCCCGCGCCACCCGACGCGACCAGCGAGAAGTCGCGCGGGTCGAGGCCGCGCTGGAGGAGAACGGCCCGCAGCGCGCCAAGCATGTTGTTGTTGGCGATCTGCACCATGGCGAAGGCAGCCGCGTCGACCTCGAGGTTGAGCTGGTCGGCGATCCTCTTGACCGCGCGATGCGCCGCCTCGGCGTCGAGCTTCATCTTGCCCCCGAGGAAATAGTCGGGGTTGATGCGGCCGAGCACGACATTGGCGTCCGTCACCGTGGCATTCTCGCCGCCACGGCCGTAGCAGGCAGGCCCTGGTGCCGCACCGGCCGATTGCGGACCCATGCGCAACATGCCGCCCTTATCGATCCAGGCAATGGAGCCGCCGCCGGCGCCGATCGTGTGGATGTCGATCATCGGGATCTGGATCGGCAGGCCCCATTCGATCTCGAAACTCGTCGTCACATGCTCCATGCCGTCCACGACGGTGGAGCAATCGGTCGAGGTTCCGCCCATATCGAAGGTGACGAGGTTCTTGATGCCGGTGAGTTCCGAGAGGACGCGGGTGGCGACGACCGCACCGGTCGGGCCGGAGAGCGTCATCTGCACCGGCGCCTCGGCGGCCCCCTTCAGGGTCGATTCACCGCCATTCGACTTGATCACGCCGATCCTGTCCCCGATGCCTATGCCATCGAGGCGCTTCTGCATGCGGTGGAAATTGTCGGAGACGATGGGCTTCAGATAGGCGTCGGCAATCGTGGTCGAGGCGCGGTCGTATTCCTTCCACTTCGGCAGCACCTCGTAGGAGATCGAGATCGGCATGCCGGGCAGTTCTTCCGCCAGGATGTCACGAATGCGCTGCTCGTGGCTCGGATCGATGTAGGAAAACAGCGTGCAGACGGCGATCGCCTCGATCGTGCCGTCGGCCTTGATGGTTGCGGCCAGCTCGCGCACGGCCGCCTCATCCAGCGCCGTGACAAGTTCGCCCTTGGCGCTGAAACGCCCGCCGATCTCATAGGTGTCGGCACGTTTCATCAGCGGCTTGGTCTTGATCCAGGTTATGTCGTAGTGGCTGCGGCGATCGCCGCGCTGGATAAAGGGAACATCGCGAAAACCGGTGGTGGTGACATAGGCGACTTTCGCGCCACGCCTCGTCAGCAACGCGTTTGTGGCGATCGTGGTGCCAAGACGGATCTTGTCGACGCTTGCGACATCGTCCACCTGCGCAAGCCCCTGCAGCACGCCTTCGATCGGTTCGGAAGGTGTCGTCAGGTTCTTCCAGTTTTCGATGGTGCCGCTCGCCGCATCGTAGGAAACGAAGTCGGTAAACGTTCCCCCGATGTCGATGCCGATGATTTTCCTGTCAGGCATTATGTCCTCGTTTCTCATGGATAGGATCAGGACGAGCGGGGTTTTTCCCGGTCGTAAGCTTCAAGCAGGTGGCGCCAGGAGTCGCGGATGTGATCGCGGATGGCATCCATCGCCTTTTCGAGATTGCGGGTGCGCAGTGCCTCGACCACCGGCCAGTGGTCGACGGCCGCCGCCATCTGGCTCTCGAACTGGCGTTCCGCCATGGTGATCAGCATCTGCACTTCGGCCTGGATGTTGGTGAAGGCGTGCAGCGTCTGGCGGTTTTTCGAGAGCCGGCAGATTTCGAGGTGGAAGGCGAGGTCGTTTTCGACCAGCGCGATCTCGTCATTGGCATTGGCAGCCGCGACCATGGCGTCGACGAACCCGGCAATCCGGTCGATGTCGGCATCCTTCATCTGCGGCAGCGCCTGTTCCATCGCGAAACGTTCCACGACGACGCGGAAGGAGAAGATCTCGTCGATATCGCTGTGCAGGAAGGTGCGGACGAAGGTGCCCTTGCGGGGAACCGCGACGAGCAGGCCGCGCTCCTCCAGCCGGCGGATCGCCTCGCGGATGGGGTTGCGGCTGATCCCGAGCTGGCGGGCCAGTTCCGCTTCGTTGATGCGCTGGCCGGGCTGGAGCCGGCCGAAGATCAGTTCGCGCACGAGGAACGTCGAAACCTGATCGGACAGCATCCGGTGGTCGATGATGCCGATCGGCTCGTCCGTGTTGAAGAGATTGTTAGCCATTGATGAGCCCCTTCTCGCGCTGTGGCTGCTGCGGCAGGGCTATTTCTCGCCCTGCCATGATCCCGTCTTTGCGGAAGACCAGTATCAACAGCATAAAGGCCGCGATGATAAGTTCCTGCGTGCCCGCCGGCAGCGACCATTGCTGGCCGCCGATCGAGATTCCGCCTTCGAGACGGCGGAAGATGTCGACCATCGCCGTGATGACGACGACGCCGACCACCGCGCCGGCAAGGCTTCCCATGCCGCCGACGATGAGCATGGCGAGCGCCAGGAAGGTGAAGCCCAGGAAGAAGTTGTTGATCGACACGGTGCCGAGGTAATGGGCCTGCAGCACGCCGCCGAGGCCGACCAGGAAGCCCGAGAGCGTGAAGGCAATGAGCCGCGACCAGTAGAGCGAGATGCCCGACGCGGCGGCCGCGACCTCGTCTTCCCGCGTCGCGCGGATGGCAAGGCCGAAGGCTGAAATCTGGTAGAGATAGGCGACGACGATCGCCAGAACGGCGCAGCCCAGCGCCAGCCAGGCCGTCACATAGGTCGGCAGGCCGACGATCGAGGCGGAGCCCATCGTAACGCTGTCCCAGTTGGAATAGACCACGTTCAGGATGAAGAGCACGGCTAGCGTGGCGATCGATGCCGCAAGGCCCGTGAGCCGCATGATGACGAGGCCGGTGAGGAAGGCAGCGGCGCCAGCGAGCAGCACCGAGACGATGGCGGACGGCAGCAGCGGGATGCTCTGGTCGCGCAGGAAATGCGGCAGGCCGGACATGGTGATCGGCTTCAGCATCTCGCAGCACGTCTGCCAGGCCGAGCCATAGGCGGCGATCGCCATGAAGGTGGCATGCCCGAAGGAAATGATGCCGGAATTGCCGACGAAGACGTAAAGCCCGACGACGATGACGATGCTGATCAGCATTTCGACGACCGTGCGCTGCAGGGACAGACCGCCGAACTGGCCGGTGACCACGACGATGAGCACAAGCGGCACGACAAGCGCCAGCACCGGCAGCCAGAAGCGGCCGATCGAGGCAAGGGACGGCATGGCATTGCTCTTCATTACACACGCTCCTTCGCGGCGCTGGTGACGATCAGGCCTTGCGGGCGCACGAGGAGGATCAGGATGACGAGCGTGAACACACCGGCATCGCGGAAGGGGCGCAGATCGGCCGGCAGGTAGGTCTGCAGGAGGACGCTGGCGACACCCACGAGGAACCCGCCGAGCGCCGCCCCCGGCAGCGAGCCCATGCCGCCGATGACGGTGGCGAAGAAACCGTAGACGACGGGCATCAGGCCCATGCGCAGGTCGAGCGTGCCCGTCTGGATCGTGAGCAGCAGGGAGACGGCACCGCTGAGCAGGCCCGAAATGGCGAAAGCGAGTGCGATGACACGGTTCGCCGGCATGCCGAGCAGGCGGGCCATCTGGAAGTTCTCGGCGGCCGCCCGCATCTGGACGCCCAGCGGGGTCCTCTTGAGGAAGAGAACCAGCGCGACGAGCAGGCCGGCGGTGACGACCATAGTCAGGAGCTGTACGCCCGGAACGCGCACGCCGCCGATCTCCACCGCATTTGCGAGGCTCTGCCCGATCCCGACCGATTTGGGTCGGCCCGTATGGATGAGCATGACCAGGTTCTGCAGGAAATAGCTGACGGCGAAGGAGGAGATGAGCAGCGTGGACGGGTTGGAATTGCGCAGCGGCCGGAAGGCGACGCGCTCCGTCAGAAGCGCCAGCACGACAACCACCAGCAGCACGCCGCCGATCATGACGGCGGCGGGAAGAGCACCGAGCAGCAGCGGCGGCGTGACGCTCGCCGTCGGCACGACCAGCGCATAAGCGCCGATGGTGATGTAATCGGCCTGCGCGAAATTGACGAGCCGCATGACGCCGAAGACGAGGCCGATCGCCAGCGCGACAAGGGCATAGAGGCTGCCCAGCGCGATGGCATCGACGAGAACTTGAACGATGTTGGCCATGGCGGTCCTAGATCGCGAGGGTGCTGTCGGCAGCCTTTTCGCCCAGATAGGCGCGGCGGACGGCTGGGTTCATCCGGATATCCTGCGGCGAGCCTTCGGCGAGGCTCTGTCCGCCATCGAGCACGTGGATGCGCTGGCACACCCCCATGATCACCTTCATATTGTGTTCGATCAGCAGCACGCCGCAGCCGAAGCGGGCCGGTAACTCGGCGATGACCTCCATAAGCGCCTCGCACTCCGCGTCGTTCATGCCGGAGGCCGGCTCGTCGAGCAGCGCGAAGGACGGCTGCAAGGCGAGCGCCCGGGCAATGCCGACACGCCTTTCGTCGCCATAGGAGAGGCTGTCGCAACGGTGATCGGCCTTCGCCGCGAGGCCCATCCAGTCGAGGATGTCGAGCGCCCGCTCCCGGGCGTCGCGACGAGATTGCCCACTGCCGATCGCGGCAACCGAGAGGTTCTGCTCCACCGTCATCGTCCTAAACAGCCGCGCGGCCTGGAAGCTGCGGCCGATGCCGGCCTGGGCGATCTTGCGGGCGGTCAGCCGCGAGACGTCGATGCCGTCAAGCCGGATACTGCCGCTCGTCGGCCGCTGGAAGCCGCTCAGCACATTGACCATGGTGGTCTTGCCGGCGCCATTCGGACCGATGAGGCCGAGGATTTCGCCACGCCTGACTTCGAGGTCGACGCCGCTGAGCGCCCGGATACCGCCAAAGGCGACGGCAACTCCGCGGGCTTCCAGCCGTTCTTTCGATCCCGATCTTTTTGATGGGCGTGACATATCGGGCGAGACCTGTCCTTGAGCTCGGCTGTGAATCTTCCAGGAGATTGGTTCCGCCAGCCGCACCACCGTGCGGCCGGCGGATCGTGGTCGGTTACTGGCCGACGCGGAACAGCAGCTTCATGTCAGGCTTGAACGAGTTGCGGTAGACCTCGACAGCATGGAAGGAGCCGTTCTCGACCTTCATGATCAGCCAGGGACGGTCGACCTGAATATGCAGCTGGTCGGTAAACGAGGTCGGCCCGGCGGTGAACGGCTGGTCTTTGAAGCTGTTCATGACGCCGACCACGGCTTCGGATTCAGTCGTCTTGGCCTGCTCGACCGCATAAGCCCACTGTTCGATGAGGCTGTAGCCCAGCACCGCGTAGGACGAGACCGGCGGCTCGCCGTAACGCGCCTTGTGGCTTTCAAGGAACTTGGCCATTTCCGGCCGCGGATCATCGCCGTAAAGCGACATAAAGGCGGGCAGGTAGAAATCCTTCAGGCCTGGTACGGCGTTGAGCCAGTAATTGTCGACCATCGCGGTGTTGGCGAGGATCGGCAGGTCGATGCCGGCGGCGCGCAGCTGGCGCACGGCCGAAGCCCCACCCGGCGTGAACGAGCAGACGAAGACCGCTTCCGGCTGCTTGGCAAGCCCCTTGAGGCGGGTGATCTGCGAGGCGATCGACGGGTCGTCGTTCTTGAAGGTGTCGTTGCCGAGGATCGTTTCCTGACCTCCACCCGCGGCCCATGCCGCGCGGAAGCCGGCGCAAGCCGACTTGTTGTATTCGATCGTCAGGTCCTCGAGCACGTAGACCGACTTCAGGTTCATCTTCTTCTGGGCATACTCGGCAATGGCGATGCCTTCCGACTGCGCCGCGCTATTGGCGGTGAAGGTGAGCGAACCAACGCCCTGCACGCCCATCTTCGGATCGGCGGCGCACAAGCTGAAGGCGATCTTGCCGGCCTGCTTGGCCGCGAGCGCCGACGGCGCGCCAAAATCGTAATCGCAGGAGACGACCAGCATGTCGACGCCACCATCGACGAGCTGCGCGCCGACGGTCGCCGCGCGAGCCTGGTCTGTCTTGGTGTCCATGACGGAATATTCGATCTGGCGGCCGAGCAGGCCGCCGGCCTTGTTGATCTCCTCGATCTTCATGACCGCCGCCTTGAAAGGCGCGCTGTCGTAGTTCGAAAGCCAGCCTGATTCAGCGATGGCGAAGCCGATCTTGATCGGTTCCTCGGCGCGCACGCCGGTCGAAGGCAACAGGAGGGCGATTGCGGCCGAAGCGGCCACAGCAAAAGATTTCATCGTCGTTCCCCTTGGCGGTGTGTGCACCGCCTCAATTATTTGCACATAGTCCTCTGTGGACAGAAGACAGAATGCGGGTTAGATTTTTTTTGTCAACGGCAAAAATGCGGCGGGCAGTTCCGAGTTCTATCGGCGCCCACAGACCGCCAAAGGGGAACGACATGCTTGAGATCCGCGGCCTCACCGCCGGCTATGGCCGGCTTGCTGCCCTGAAATCGGTCGATCTTGAGGTCCGGAAGGGCGAGATCATTTTCGTCGTCGGCCCCAACGGCGCCGGCAAATCCACGCTTCTGAAGTCGATTTCCGGGCTGATGACGCCGACGGGCGGCACTCTTGCCTTCAATGGCCAGTCGATTCTCGGACAGGCGCCGGAGAAGCTTTGCCGGAAAGGTCTGGCACTGGTGCCGGAAGGCCGCAGCATCTTCCGCACGCTGACGGTGCAGGAGAACCTTCTGCTCGGCGGCATGATCCGCAAGGACAAGGCCGAAGCGGCCGCCGATCTGGAGCGCGTTCTGGAAACCTTTCCGGTCCTCAGGAACCGCTACCGCGGCGTCGCCGGCCATCTTTCCGGCGGCGAGCAGCAGCAACTCGCCATTGCCCGCGCCATCCTGCAGCGCCCGTCGCTGATGATGATCGATGAACCGTCGCTCGGCCTCGCGCCGCTGGTGATCGACCAGGTCTACGAAAGCCTCCGCCAGCTCAACGCCGGCGGACTGACCCTGCTCGTGGTCGAACAGTCCACCGCCCGCATTCTCGACCTTGCCTCGCGCATCTACGTGCTGCGCAACGGCCATGTCGCGCTCGAGGGCTCGGCAAGCGAGCTTGCGGACGGCCATGCGCTGGAAGAGGCCTATTTCGGCTATGGCGACCGTCAGACGGCGCACGCATAGTCAGGCAGACAAGGGCAGGACATATGATTTTCGACTATTGCGTCATCGGCGGCGGCATCGTCGGCCTGGCGACGGCCATGCGGCTGCTTCAAACCTATCCCGGCTCCAGCCTGATCCTGCTGGAGAAGGAAGGGGCTCTCGGCAAGCACCAGACCGGCCACAACAGCGGCGTCATCCATGCCGGCATCTACTACCCGCCGGGCAGCCTGAAGGCCGAGCTCTGCCGCAAGGGCGCGGAGGCCACCAAGGCCTTCTGTCAGGAGAACGGCATCCGCTTCGATGTCTGCGGCAAACTGCTCGTCGCCACCTCCGCACTCGAAATGCAACGCATGGAGGCGCTCCACGAACGCTCGAAGCAGAACACGATCGATGTCCGCCGCGTCAGCCAGGGCGAGTTGAAGGAACGGGAACCGAACATCAGCGGTCTTGGCGCGCTTTTCGTGCCCTCGACCGGCATCGTCAGCTATGCCGACGTCTGCCAGGCCATGGGTCGCAGCATCAGGGCGCTCGGCGGCGAAATCCGCCTGTCGACGCGTGTCACCGGCATTCGCGAAGCCGTCGATTGCGTCGATATCGCGGCCGCCGGCGAAAACTGGCAGGCAAGGAAACTCGTGGTCTGCGGCGGTCTCCAATCGGACCGGCTGGCCGTGCTTGCCGGGCTTTCGATCGAGCATCGCATCGTTCCCTTCCGCGGCGAATACTATCGCCTTCCCGCGTCCAAGAACGACATCGTCCGCCACCTGATCTATCCCGTTCCGGATCCCGCCCTGCCCTTCCTGGGCGTACACCTGACACGGATGATCGACGGCAGCGTCACGGTCGGGCCGAATGCGGTGATCGGCTTTGCCCGCGAGGGTTATCCACGGCTTTCGTTCAATGTTTCCGATGTAGCCGACTACGCGTTGTTTCCCGGCTTCTGGAAAACCGTATTCGCCAACCGCGGATCGGCGGTGACGGAGCTGCGCAACTCGCTCTGGAAGCCAGGCTATCTGGAGGAGTGCCGGAAATACTGCCCGAGCCTCGACCTCGCCGACCTGCTTCCCCACGAAGCAGGCATCCGCGCGCAAGCCGTGCGCAAAGACGGCGCCCTCATCCACGATTTCCTGTTCGCGCAGACGGAGCGCATGCTGCACGTCTGCAACGCCCCCTCGCCCGCCGCCACGTCGGCGATCCCGATCGCGGAGATGATCGTGGGGCGCATGGCGGGTGAACGCCGCCCCATGTCCGCGAACTGAGGAACGGCAGATCGCGACGCTGACGGAAGGCGTCCTACTGCATCGTCTGCGGACCTTGGACGCAGGTCGTGGCGTCACCGCTGACAGCACAAACCATCGTTCCGTCGAAACGAGGGTCGGCAATCACAGTGCGGCTGCCGTCCGCCAATTCGGTTGCCCCGGAGATCATGGCATTGGCGGGCCCGAACCGGCCGACATTGAAGGTCGGCGCGATGGCGCTGGCCGACGTACCGGGCGGCGGCGTCAATGCCTGTTCCACGGTGAGGACACTCGGGACGTAGCTCATGGTGTAGTTGGCTGATGCCGTGAGCGAGCCTTGCGTGATAGCATAATTCCCGGGAGCACTGAGATTGGTTGCCGTCGTGGCGAGGCTTCCCGAGAGCGTATCTCCGTTGACAAGGCCCGCGCCGCCGACCGTCCAGCCGAGCGGAGGATTGACGGCGCCAAAGCCACGGCTGACGGGGCTCGCGGTAACCGTGATATCACGCGGATTCACCGTGAGTTCGGCACCGGCGAAGGAGATGGCGTAGTTCGCGTTGCCGAGTGTTCCCTGGGTGATGGCGTAAGCACCGACCCCGGAATATTGACCTGCCACCGTCGTGAGGGCTCCGGCCAGGACATCGTCGTCGACGAGACCGCTGACGGAATAGCTCAGCGCCGGGACAGCATCGCCATACGTCTTGGCAAGCGAATCCGCTTCGACCGTTAGCGCACGCCTGGCGATATCGGCGGTGGTCGCCGCTGTTGCGGCGATGGTGTAGTTGCCTGCATCGGCTCCCGCCAATGTGATGCCCGACAGCGTCACGATCTTGCCGGAACCGGCGTCCTTGTCCGCGAAACTCGCGCCCGAGTAACCAAACGAGACAGCGTCGTCCAGAAAGACGCCCGACAAGTTTCCTGCATTGCTGATCTGCGCGCCGGTCGTGCCGTCATAGGTCTTGTTGCTTGCCGTGAAGCCCGCAAGGGTCAAGGTTGCCGTCGTGATGTCCGCGCTGCTCGTCGCCGTGCTGGTGGCCAGCGTATAGTTGCCGGCATCGGTGCCGCCGAGGCTCAGGCCTGAGATATTGACCATCTTGGCCGTTCCCACATTCTTGTCGCTGAAGGCGCCGGCAGCGTCGGCCACCGTCAGGATGTCGTTGGCGACGATTCCGTTGAAGATCGCACCGCCCGTATGGAGCGTCGCATTCGTGGTGCCGTCATATGTCCTGTTGGAGGCCGCGATGCCATCTATCGAGGAAATCACCGCCTTGGCGATATCGGCCGTCGTCGTGGCCGTGGTCGAGGCCAGCGTATAGTTGCTGGCATCCGCGCCGGACAGCGTGAGGTCACCGATATTGACCGTCTTGCCCGTCCCCGCGTTCTTGTCGGTGAAGGCGCCTGTGGCACCGCCCACCGTCAGGACGTCGTTCTCGACCATGCCGGCAAAGCTTGCGCCGGACGTGTCGAGCGTAGCAGTTCTCGTTCCGTCATAGGTCTTGCCACTGGCGGTGATGCCGCTGACGGCCGTGATCTGTGCTTTCGCGATGTCTGCAAACGTCGTGGCGGTTGTGGAGGCCAGCGTGTAGTTCGCAGCGTCCGCGCCGGACAGCGCCAGATCGGCGATGCTTACGGTTTTGCCCGTGGCGGCATTCTTGTCGCTGAAAGAGCCGGTGGCGTTGCCCACAGTCAGGTCGTCGTTATCGACCTTGCCGACAAAGTGCGCGTTGGATGCATCGAGCGTCGCATTCGACGTACCGTCATAGATCCGGCTATAGGCGGTAATGCCCGCGATCGAGGTGATCTGCGCCCTGGCGATGTCGGCGGTGGCCGTCGCGGTCGTAGAGGCCAGCGTATAGTTCCCGGCATCGGTGCCGCCGAGGCTCAGGCCTGAGATGTTGACGGTCTTGCCTGCCCCCGCGTTCTTGTCGGCAAAGGCGCCGCTCGAACTGCCGACGGTCAGGTTGTCGCCGAGGACAATTCCCTCGAACTCCGCGCCATCGACGCTCAGCGCAGCCATCGTCGTGCCGTCATAAACCCTGTTGCCGGCCGTGATGCCGGTGATGGCGATGATCTGCGCCTTGGCGATATCGGCCGTGGCCGTGGCTGTGGTGGCGACCAGCGTATAGTTGCTTGCATCGGCGCCGGACAGTGTAAGACCGCCGATGTTGACCGTCTTGCCCGTCCCCGCATTCTTGTCGGTGAAGGCGCCGGTGGCGTTGCCGACGGTCAGGATGTCGTTCTCGACCATGCCGGCAAAGCTTGCGCCGGATGTATCGAGCGTCGCGACGGTCGTGCTATCATAAGTCTTGTTGCCTGCAACTATGCCGGTGATGGCCGTAATCTGCGCCTTCGCAATGTCTGCGCTGGTGGCCGCCGTGCCGTTGGCCAGCGTATAGTTGCCGGCATCGGTACCGCCGAGGGCCAGGCCTGAAATGTTGACGGTTTTGCCGGAAGCCGCGTTCTTGTCGGTGAAGGCACCAGTGGCACTACCGACTGTCAGGACGTCATTCGAAACCATTCCGTTGAAGATCGCGCCACCCGTAAGCAGCGTTGCATTCGTCGTGCCGTCATATGTCTTGTTGGCGGCGGCCACGCCATCTACCGACGAGATCACAGCTTTGGCGATGTCGGCCGTCGTGATGGCGGTTGTGGAGACCAGCGTATAGTTGGCCGCATCCGCGCCCGACAGGGTAAGACCGCCGATGTTGACCGTCTTGCCCGCCCCCGCATTCTTGTCGATGAAGGCGCCGGTGGCATTGCCGACGGTCAGGATGTCGTTATCCACCATGCCGGTAAAGCTTGCGCCGGATGTGTCCAGCGTCGCAGCCCTCGTTCCATCATAGGTTCTGTTGTTGGCGGTGATGCCGCTGATGGAGATAATCTGCGCCCTGGCGATGTCGGCCACGGTGCTTGCCTCTAACGAGACCGTGTAGTTTCCGGCATCGGCGCCCCCTAACGTAATGCCAGAGATTGTCACCGTCTTGCCGGTGCCGGCGTTCTTATCGGAGAACGCGCCGCTTGCACTGCCGACTGAAAGGTTGTCGTTGGCGAACACACCGCCCAGGACTGCCTGACCGAGGTTGAGCGTCGCACTCGACGTGCCGTCATAGGTCTTGTTGTTGGCGGTGATGCCGGTGATCGAGGTGATCTGGGCTCTGGCGATCTCGGCCGTCGTCGTGACCGAAGACGCAATCGTGTAGTTACCGGAATCGGTGCCCGACAGCGTCAGGCCGACGACGTTGACTGTCTTGGCCGCGCCCGCGTTCTTGTCGGCGAAGCTGGCGCCCGAAGAGCTGAACGAGACCGCATCGTTAAAGAATACGCCCGACAGGCTTCCGCCGTTGCTGATGGTTACCGCCGTGGTGCCGTCATAGACCTTGTTGTCGGCGGTGATGCCTGTGAGCGTCAGACTGGCCTTTGCGATGTCGGCCGTGGTCGTCGCGGTCGAGGCGATGGTGTAGTTCCCCGCATCCGCGCCTGACAATGTCAGCCCACAGATATTGACCGTCTTTGCCGTCCCGGCGTTCCTGTCGGCGAAGCTGGCACCCGAAGAATTGAACGAGACCGCATCGTTAAAGAATACGCCCGACAGGCTTCCGCCGTTGCTGATGGTTACCGCCGTGGTGCCATCATAGACCTTGTTGTTGGCCGTGACGCCCGTGAGCGTCAGGGTGGCCTTGGCGACATCGACCGTGTAGGTGCCACCGGACAGCGTATAGTTTGACGCCGCGCCGCCGTTGCCATTTCCGAGAGCCAATGTCCCAAGCGAGACCGATTTGCCGGAGCCGGCATTCTTGTCGGCCATCGTGCCCGTGCCCGACAGTGTCAGCGTCTCGCCATTGGCGAGATTGGAGAGCGTGAAGATCGACGCATCCAGGCCGTTCGAGCCGTTGTATATCCGGCTGCCGGACAGCGACAGCGGCCGCGGCGTCACGGTGACCTGGCCGGGGAGGTATACGAAGCGATACGCCGCGTTCGACGCGCTCGCGCCGCTGGCAGACACCGTATAGGTGCCGACCGGCGTCGTGGTAAGGATGGCGCCAAGGGTTGCCTGCGACGTTATGAAGTCACCGGCACGCAATCCGTAATATTGAGCCAGGAGGGTTGGGGCGCCATCGCCGTAGACGGTCGTGGCCGGGCTCGGCGCGACGCTGACGACGCGGCTCAGCGCATAGAGCTGCGGGTAATAGGCGGTTGCCGAATTGTTGTTCTGCCCAACCCTGTTGGGCGGCGCCCAGACGCCGTTGAAATCCCAGCCTGCATAGGTGGAGGAAAAGCTCGACAAATCCTGCATCTGGGCCGTGGTCAGGCCGGTCGCGCCGATGGTGCCAGAACTATAGAGGCCGACTCCGTTCGACCTGCCCGAGGTCAGCGTATCCCAGTAGCTGTTGCTGATCGTGCCGGATTGCATGGATCCGACCAGCCCGCCATAGTAGTTGCCGCCCGTGGCCGATATCCTGCCGGTGGCGTAGGACTGCGTAATCGTCCCCGTGCCCGCGAAAGTGGCATTGAACCCCACGAGACCGCCGTAATTGTAGCCATACGCGGTCGAAGAGACGGCGCCGGTGGCGTAGGACTGGGTGATCGAACCGTTATTGTATCCGACCAATCCGCCGCCATTGTAGCTGTCACCCAGGCCAGTGGTCGCGCCAGTGAGGGCGCCCGTGGCGTAGGACTGGCTGATCGAACCATTATTTTGTCCGACCAGGCCGCCGAACGAGTTCTTGCCGGTGACCGCGCCTGTCGCATACGACCGGGTGATCGTGCCGGTCGTGTCGTTGTATCCGACGAGCCCGCCGGCGCCCTGGCTAAGGACCAGACTTGCGATCGAGACGCTGGAGTAGGATTGCGTGATCGTGCCGGCGTTGTTTCCCGCCAGCCCGCCGACGAAGCGCCTGCCAGCCACGCTGCCACCGGCAAGGCCGATATTTTGCACCGCGCCGGTTGTATAGCCGATGAGGCCGACGTAATTGTTGCCCGCATCGGCGATGGTCAGATTGCTCACTGTATGGCCCAAGCCCTCCAGGACGCCCGAAAAAGCAGCCGGATAAGGATCTCCTTGCGTGTTCCCTTGCGTGGTTCCGCCCGCGATGACGCCGGCCGTGTAGGTTGTGCCGGCGGCGTTGAGGTTGCCGGCTAGGGCGTACTTGCCGGCCAGGCCCGGTCCATAGGCCGTGACGCTGGCGCCGGTGACCGCGCTGACCCCGTCGATGGCATCGAGATCCGCCATCGAATAGACCAGCGTGTAGGCGTTGCCGTTGATCGTCAGGCCCTGGTTGCCTGGCGCCGTCGACAAGGCATTTCCGCTTGCGTCGCGATACGTCAAGCTGCCGGCGAAGCCGTTGTCGGCGAGGCCGAAGGAAAGGTTTGCGGACGAAGACGGATTGTAGGTCAGAGCGACAGCGCCCGCGCCCTTCACCGTGATCGGCGCATTTATGGCGAGCCCGGTGGTGGCGTTGAGGTTCAGGCCCGCTCCAGCCACCCCGCCAAGGCTGATCGGGGCATTGATGGCGATCGCGCCCGCGGCGTTGAGCGACAGGGTGGTCGGCGCGCTCCATGAAAGCGGCGCGGCAACCGTGATGTTGCCGGCCTGGCTGCCGGGTGCGCCGGTGGAGACGGTAACGTTCGCGCCTGAGAGCGCGGACTGCAGCGTCGCGGCATTGATGACGCTGTCATTTCCGGTAGCGGTAAAACCGGCCGCGTTGTTTGCCGTGCCCGTGGAGATCGTGACGTTGTAGGGATCGAGCAGCAGATTGCCGAAGGAGCCGTGTGCCGCCGTCAGGTCCGTGAAGCCGCTATACGACAACAACGCGCTGCCCGAAACCTCCGCCTCGCCACCGTTGCCGGAGACGGAACCGCCCTTTGCCGAGATCATGCCGGCGAAGCTGGTGAGATCGTCGGACCACAGCACGACATCGCCGCCATTGCCGACCGAGTTTGCGTCGGCCTTGATCACGCTGGTCGCATCCACGCTCAGTGTCTTGGCGCGCTGGAGGGTACCCTTGCCTTGCCGGCCGCCGCCGATCTTGACACTGCCGCCGCCGGTCTCACCGGAGGCATCTATCCTGGCGCCCTTCAGTTTGATGTTGCGTCCCGTGACGGTGATCCTGCCGCCCGCGCCCTTGCGGCTGGAGGCGTCGAGCTTGCCGGAGACCGCGACCTCGCCGTCCGAGCCACCGAGGATGATGTCGCCGCTCCTGCCGCCCACGGTCTTGGCCTCTATCGTGCCAGACATGTTGACCGCTTGGCGTGCCATGTCGCGGGCAGCCGCCGCCGTCAGCTGAACCATGCCGCCATCGGCCGAAATCCTGCCGCTGTTGCTGACAAGCGCCTTTTTGCCTGGAGCCTTGGTCGGTATCGCGATCTGCATGAAACCGTCGCCTGAAAGGTCGAGCGTTGCCTGCTCACCCGAACTCAGCGCCACCTTGCCCATCGGAACGGTGATGGTCCCAGTATTGTCGACGGAGCCGCCGATGAGTGCCATGTAGCCGCCACGGTCGATGGTGATTGCCCCCGCATTGGTTACCGCCGCCGACGCCCCCTTGCCGGTGAAAGTGCGCTTGCCAGCCATGAAATCATCGTCGGAGATCCCGAGCGTCGAGGCCACGAATGCGCCGGTGTCGACAGTGCCCGTCGATGTGATGGCAATACCGTTGGGGTTTATGAGATAGACCTGACCGTTGGCGTTGAGCTGGCCCGCGATGGTCGTCGTGGTCGTGCCGGTGACGCGGTTGAGAACGGCGGACGATGCGTCCGGCTGGACGAACGTAACGCTGTTGCCCTGGCCGATATTGAAACTCTGCCAGTTGATGACGGCGCTGTTGCTGGTCTGGGTAATTGTCATCGAGCCGTTCGACTGCGCGCCAATCGACGCGCTCCCGGCCGTGACCTGACCGTTGGTCGGCAATGATTGCGCGAACGCCGAATTGACGGCGACCACCGCCGTCGAGGCGAGCAGCGCGACCAGTCTTGCCCGATGTGTATTCAATCCGAGATTTTGCAAAATGAGCATGACGGAGGCCTTTAGAACTGGAACGCTGTCGAGAGCGCGAAGCGGTTGTCGTTTGCGCCATAGCCGAAGCGTTCGACGCGGCCGTATTCGAGATTGAGAGTCGCGCTGTTGAAGCTGGATTGTTGAGCCGCGCCAAATCTGAGGCCGACGCCATAGGCTGCGCCGCGCGAGGATCCTTGCTCCAGCACGGTGGGATCATAGAGTTTGACGCCGCCATAGGCGCCGAACAGATAGGGCGAGACCAGGAGCGCACCCCTGGTCTCGCTGCCTTGCGGCAGGCCAGTTCCTTGTTGTTCAGGGAATTGAGGCAGGCTGAAGGGCAGCGTAAACGCCGTGGTGAAGGGGAACTGCGCCTCTCCGCGCAGCACATAGCCGGAATCGCCCTGGACGGAGCCCAGCGGAAAACTGGACAGGCCGCCAGGCGCCGCGAGACCGATCTGTTCGGAGTTCAGAAGTGGTTGGCCAAACGACGTCTGGGCTCTGGCCTTGAAGTCCAGGGTGAGATGCTCGGCGACGGGCTGGCGATAGCCGAGAGTGAGTTCCAGCTTCTGGAAATCCGCATCCGCCCCTTGCCTCGACAGCGGCGTGCCGCTGGCGGCGGCGTCTGCTTTGCTGCGCGCACCAAGCCCGTCGATGCCGAAGGACCCCGTGAGACTGCCGAAGACCAGCGCGTCGCCCGGCGCGTACCAGGAGAAGTCGGTGCCGGCGCGCAGCACACGCAACCGGTCTTGTGATATGATTATGCCGCCGCCATTGCGAAGTGTCAGCGATTCATCCTGGGCGTCGAATACGCCTTTGACATTAAGCGTGAAATCGCGCGAACGGATAACCGGATAGGCAAGTCGGGCCGAAGCACGCGTAAGGTCCGACAGAAAGGCTAGGCCCGCCGGTGCCGCTTCTGGCGCGGTGCGCGAGAGTGTGCCTTCGAGGTTCAGCGTCAGGCCATCGAGGCCGAGCGGCATGACGACGCCGGCAGCGAGCGCCCGATTGCGCGGATCGTTGGAGAAGAAGCTGTCATCCCCATTGGAGCGAGGCGCGCCTGACGCGCGCAGGTAGATCAACTCGCCGAAGCGGAGGACGGAGTTGAAGTCGGCGCCGAGACCGACATTATAGGTTCCAAGCGACTGGGACAGGCTGTTGTCGAGGGTCAATGATCCGGTCACCGCCTTGTAGCGGGCCTCGATCGTCAGCACGCTGCCGCCTGGCTGCAGCCCCTGGGAGAGAGTCGAACGCATGACCGTGCCAGGCGTGTCGGCGGCCAACAGCAGGCGCCGCTCTATAGCCGCATTGGTGAGTTGCCGCTGTCCGACAAGCGGAGCAAGAATGCGGTCTATATGGGCCCGGATATTGGCAGGCAGATGCGATGTATCGATCTGCTCGATGAAACCGTCGACCACGACGAGACGCAATGTTGCGCCATTGGTCAGGCGTTGCGCCGGCAGGATGACACGCACCAACCCATAGCCTTTGACGGCATAAGCTTCCTGCAATTGGCTGGCGGCCGCGAACAGGTCGGTGGCCCTGACAGTCTTGCCGGCCAGCCTGGCCACGATTTCAGCCGTCTCGGCGGACAGCGCCGGAAGACCGCCTTCGACGGTGACATGTGATATTTGAACGTGAAGTTTCTCTGCCCCCGCCGGTGCCGAGGGACCCGCGCCTTCGGGTATGACGATGCCCTGGCCCCGCTTCTGCGTTTGCGGTTCGAATGTCTGCGGGGTCACCTGGGAGGCTGTCTGCGCCAGACCGGAGCCTGTGCAGGACAAGACGACGGCAATTCCCGCCAGAATTCCTCGGCAATAGTCGAATTGATAAATCAAAATTTCACACGATTTTCAGCGGTTGCGATGTTCGGGTTAAAATCAAGGCGGCCGCTAGCTGCCGCACGCCAGACAGAAATCAAAATGATGGTGGCGCGCCGAACAGGCCGAGCGCATTCCGATATGAATGAAGTTCCGGGCTGAAACGGCATGCTTGGGCTTTGCCGCCACGCAGCCCACTAGCCCTGGGCAGGGATTTCGAATCCCAGCAGCCTGCATATCGCCCCCGCGAACACACCATTCTTGCGCTTGTCTGGCTCTGACTGTAGCCAACGCCGTTTGGATCTATTCATGCGGTATCGGCGTTGAAGAATGCAACGCAACAAATTGGTACGATTTTCCCGGCACTTAAACAGAACTTCGACGACACGCGCGTTCCATCGTTTTGAGGACGTATCTGACAAGGATTTATCGGCAATGGTGGCAACGACGAATGATAGCGAGGGTACCTTTTCGGGTTGGGCTCATGTGGAATACCGGTCGGCCGCGGAAATTCGAGGCAATCCTTCCTTTGAGGAAGCGCATGATTGCCTCGTGGATGGTCTGCTTTCGCTCTACGGTCAGAATCGCGTTCTTCTACGCGGCCTGATGGAGTTTGTGCGCGCCGTCTCCTTCATGGTCATTGTTTGCCTGGACGCACTCCACGACGCGGAGAACCCCTCGACTTGGGTGACGCTCGCGCGTCTGCGGACTTCGCTGAAGGCGATGGGCATAGACGATGCCCGCCGCGTCGCCAACATCGTCAATGGGCTTGAGCTCGACGGCTTTCTGAAACGCGAGGTTTCTCCCGTCGATCGTCGCATCCATATCCTCAAGCCAACCGAGAAGATGCTGGCCACGGATCGCGAATGGCTTGCCGTGTTTCATGCGCCGCTGGCGCTGCTTTATCCCGGTGAGCCGGCCTTTGAGGCTGCGACCGCACGCGATCCAACCTATCAGGCAGCCTACCGTCGCATTTCTCTTTCCACGTTGGGCGTCGCCGACCAGATCAGCCGCAACAATCCAATCATTGGCTTCTTCCTCAGCCGCAATGTCGGCATCCGGGTTCTGATGGCGCTGGCGGCAACGGTGCGCGGAAGGTCGCCGGCGAGAACGCCGCCGGGTTTCTATACCGCCGCTGCCGAGCGCGCCGGCGTATCGCGGACGCATGTCAGCAACCTGATGCGGGAGGCCGCCGAGCGCGGTCTCGTCCTGCTGTCCAACCCGGCCGGAGAGTATGTAGAGATGCTGCCCGCCCTGCAGGAGGCGTTGGCGCAGTGGATCGCCGACAGCCTGTCTGGTGTCGACCTTGTGTCGACCTTGGCAATGGACGAAATGCGTCGCTAGTTCAAACCATCCCGTTTGCACGCCGTCAGCATGCCCTGGCGCCCCCGCAGAACCCTCAACTCAGTCCGAAATACAGGCGCTCTATCCGGTTGAGCACCAGGGACGGCTCACCGTCATAGTCGCGCCAGATCGGCTCTTCGCCTTCGACCTCGACGAAGATCCGCCATCTGCCGCCCGATTGGTTCAACTGGCAGGCCGGAAACATCATGTGATGATGCCAGGGCTTGCCGGAGGAGATGGCGGCCGCGATCCCGTCGAGCAGCGCGCGGTCGGCGTTCGCGATATCGCCGGCGGCCATTGCCTTGTCCAGGAGAGCATCGGCCCCATGCAGCAGGGCCAGCAGCTCCTTGTTCACGGCCACGGGCTTTTCGTCGAAGAAACTGCAGATCACACGGTCCTGGTCGGTGAGTTCGAGCAGGAAGGCGTAGGCCTGCCTGTCGGGGCTGAACGTGCAGCCGGGCGCGAGCACATGGAAATGCCATGCCTCGCCCGCGTCATGCGCGGCCCGCGCGGCGGCGGCCATCGATTGCTCATCCAGCGTTTCGAAGGCGAACCGATGCTCGTCGCATGCCTTGCACATCGCCGTCGCTCCCGTGTCACTCGCAGCCGATGACGGCGACCGCGGCGATCTCGACCAGCACGCCGGGAACCGGGAAGGCAACGACGAGCGCAGCGTTGGTCGGCAGGACGTCCTTGAAGATCACCCCGAGTTCCGGTCCGACCTCCTTGAAAACCTCCGGCGCGCTGACATAGGTGGTGATCTGGACGATGTCCTTGAGCGAACCGCCCGCCGCCTTCAGCGCCGGTTCGAAATTCTTGATGATCTGACGCAACTGGCCGACGGCATCCTCGGGCATCTTGCCCGCTGCGTAGTCCATGCCGATCGTGCCCGAAATATAGAGCGTATCGCCCGCCTTGACGGCGCGCGAATAGCCGTATGCCTTCTCGAACTGGGAGCCCGAGGAAATATTCTGCCGCTTGACCATTTTTTCTCCGATCGATGGTTCGTTCACATGAGATAGCCGTTCGCCAGCCAGCCACCATCCACCCTGAGATGATGGCCGGTGACCATTCCTGCTTCCTGGCCGACAAGGAAGCCGCAGGCAGCAGCCACCTCTTCCGGCTCCGCGAGGCGCCTGAGCGGCGTGCGGCGCGACACGGCGTCGACATTGTAGATGCCGCGGTCGATGAGGCCCTGCACCATGGGCGTGCGCGTTCCGGTCGGCACGACGCTGTTGACGCGAATGTTGAGCGGACCCCATTCGACCGCGAGCGAGTCCGTCAGCGCGACGACGGCGCCCTTGGAGGCACAATAGGCCGTCCGGTTCGGGGCGCCCTGAAACCCGTAGACGGAACTGATGTTGACGATGGCGCCGCCGCCATTCACCGCCATGTGCCGCGCCGCTGCCTGGGAAACGATCCAGGTGCCGGTGAGGTTGATGTCAAGCACGCGCCGGAAGGTTTCAATGGACCCTTCGAGCGCCGGCTCGACCACGACGACGCCGGCTGAATTGACGACGGCGTCGATGCCGCCATAGCAGCCGATCATGTCATCCACGGCCTCCTTCACCGCTGCTTCGTCGGTAACCGAGAGATGACGCAGAACCACGTCGCCGGCCTGGGCAAGGTCGGGCACGCTCGCTTCAAGCGGCGAGCCGGGCAGGTCGACCAGATACAGCCTGGCGCCCTCCCGAGCGAAGAAACGCGCCGTCGCCAAGCCGATCCCGCCAGCCGCACCGGTCACGAGAATGCGTTTGTCCTGATGGCGTTTCATAAGTTTTCCTCTGTCGTTTTATATAACAAATTACATTTTAGACCTGTTGGCAAGACGGGAGCCGTGGGTAGCTCGCAGTCCCATCGGCGCCTCTGGGGGCGTCACAAATCAATACGCACTCTAAAGAATACCCTTTAATATCAGATCATTACCGTATTACATGCTGCTCGATACCGGCTTGATCGCAAAACTCCGTTTGACAGCGCCGCAAAAATTTTATTTGATATAACAAAATGAGGAGTTCGGGGGAAACCCGACACAAGGAGCCCGTGCGCAATGCGCCGGCACAGATAGGGGAATAAGACATGGAAATCGCAAGTTTATGGAAACAGGCCGTTGCGCGCTGCGCACGCGGCGCACGTTCGGGCCTGATCGGCCTCCTGGTCGTCGCCGGTGGGATGCACATCGCCCCGGCAATGGCCGACGGCTTCTGGAAGGAAGTGCAGAATCGCGGCGCGCTGCGCTGCGCGGCGGCGATTTCTCCGCCCTATGTGATGAAGGACCTGAAGACCGGCGAATATGGCGGCGCCTATCTCGACCTTTGCAAGGAGTTCGCCGATGTGCTGAAGGTGAAGGTCCAGTTCGTCGACACGACCTGGGACAACATCGTGGCCGGCCTGCAGGCGGGCAAATGGGACATGTCCCCTGCCCTCAATCGCACGCCAGCCCGCGCCCTCGTCATCAACTACAGCACGGTCGCCGGCTATGATGAAATGAACTTCGCCTACATGCTCGCCAACGACAAGGTGAAGGACCCGGCGGCGGACCTGTCGACCTTCGACAAGCCTGGCATCCGCGTCGGCGTGATGTCCGGCTCGGCTCAGGACCACAAGGTCACGGACCGCTTCAAGCAGGCCGAGATCGTGCGCCTTCCCGACGCCAACGGCCTGAACCTCGCCCTGCTGTCCGGCCGCGTCGACGTCGCCGGCGCCGATTCGACCACCAACCTGCTGCTCAAGACGGCCAATCCCGACAAAGTCGGCCTCGTCGAAGCCGTGCCCGCCTTGATGAAGCAGGGCATCAGCTTCGGCCTGCCGCCGACGATCTCGCAGCGCGACCTCGACGTGCTCAACATCTTCCTCGAGGAGAAAGTGGCGTTGGGCGAGGTCGACCGCGATCTGAAGCACTGGAGCGAGATCTATCTCGCCGGCGCGAAGTAAGCCAAATTCCGCCCTGCAACGGATGCCGCTGAGGCGGCATCCGTTTTCATTCCAGAACAAGGAGGGGTGGCCGCGTGTCGTCTTGTTTCCTGAAAGTGCAGAACCTGCGCAAGTCCTATGGCGGACTGGTGCATGTGCTGGACGGCATGAACTTCCAGATGGAGCCGAAGGAGCGCATCGTCGTCATCGGCCCAAGCGGCAGCGGCAAGAGCACGCTTCTGCGCTGCATCATGGGCCTGGAGAAGATCGACGACGGCCGCATCGAATTCGAAGGCGCACGCTACATCGAGGCGCAGGCGAACCGCCGCAAGGACAATCTGGTCGACACGGCCGTGCGCGCCAAGATCGGCATGGTCTTCCAGCACTACACGCTGTTTCCGCATCTGACGGTCCTCGGCAATCTGGTGCTTTCGCCGATCCGGGCGCGCGGCGAAAGCCGGGCGTCGGCCACCGAGCGCGCCATGCAACTGCTCAAGCGGCTCGGCCTCGATAACCGCGCCAATGCCTATCCCGGCATGTTGTCGGGCGGCCAGAAGCAGCGTGTGGCGATCGCGCGCGCATTGCTTCTGGACCCCAAGATCATGCTGTTCGACGAGGTGACCTCGGCGCTCGATCCGGAGCTGGTGGCGGAGGTCGAGGGTCTGATGCTCGAACTCGCCGAACAGAAGATGTCGATGATGATCGTCACCCATGACATGTGGTTCGCCAAGCGCATCGCCACGCGGGTGATCTTCTGCGCCGACGGCCATATCGTCGAGGACGCGCCGCCGGCGAAGATCTTCTCCGATCCGGCCGAGCCCCGGACGGCGGATTTCCTGAAGAAGGTCCTGCACGTCGACACGGTCTCCTGAGGGGCAGCAATGAACGGTTACACCTGGGATTCATCCGTCGTCTTCTCGAGCCTGCCGCAGCTGATGAGCGGGCTGGCCGTCACGCTGCAGCTCACGGGGATCTGCGCGGTCATCGGCCTCGTCGGCGGTTTCCTGGTCTGTCTTATGGCGATGAGCCGCATCCTGCCGCTGCGCTGGATCGCGGTCATCTTCATCGAGCTGTTCCGCTGCACGCCGGCGCTGGTGCAGATCATCTGGATCTTCTACTGCGTGCCCTTCTTCTTCGGCATCTTCATGGATCCCTTCACCATGGCGGTGCTGGCGCTCGGCATGAACATCACCGCCTTCAACGCGGAAGCCTACAGGGCCGCGATCCAGGCCATCCCATCCTCCCATTACGACGCCTGCACGGCGCTTGGACTGTCGTCCCTGAAGAGGACGATCTATGTCATCCTGCCCCAGGCGGTGCTGCTTGCCATTCCGGTGCTGCTCACCAACACGATCGGCCTGCTGCAGCAGACAGCGCTCGTCGCCATCGTGGCGATCAGCGACCTGATGTACCAGGGCAAGAGCCTGGCGACGCAGACCTACCGGCCGATCGAGATCTATTCGACCGTCGCCTTCATCTATTTCATCCTCTCGCTGCCGCTCTCCCAGGTCGTCGGCTTCTGCGAGAAGCGGCTGCGCGCCCGGCTGGCCTGAGGAGCGAAACCATGAACCTGGCAACCTCGCTCTCCTTCCTCTACGACTACCGGCTGGCGCTGTTCACCGGGCTCGGCAACACGCTCTATTTCACGTCGCTCGGGCTGGCCATCGGCCTGCCGCTCGGCTTCATCGTCAGCATCATCCGGCAGAGCGGCCATCCGATCCTGAAGGCGATCGCCACGACCTATGTCGAGATATTCCGCGGCACGCCGGTGCTGGTGCAACTGTTCTGGTTCTTCTTCTGCCTGCCGGCTCTGCTTGGCGTCGATCTCGGCAATGTCACCTCGACCATCACCACGCTCGCCCTCTACATGGGCGCCATTTCCAGCGAGAGCTGCCGCGCCGCCTTGAAGTCGATCGGCGCCGAGCAGCGCGACGCGTGCATCGCGCTCGGCCTGCCTGCCCGCGTCAGCGTCCCTTATGTCATCTTGCCGCAGACCATCATGCGCGCGGTGCCGACGCTTCTGTCCAACTGCGTGACCCTGTTCAAGGAAAGCGCGCTGGTTTCGGCGGTCGGCATGGCCGACCTGATGTACCAGGGCCAGATGATCGCCGACTCCACCGCGCGGCCCATCGAGATCCTGACCGCCACCGCGTTGATCTACTTCTTCATCGCCTTCAGCGTCACCCGCATCGTAACCTATTACGAGCAGAGCTTCCTCAAGCGCCTGAAGCTCTGACGCGACGGGCTCTGGATCTTTGCGGGCGACGCGATCTCGAAGACACAATGAAAACGCCGCGGTCCGGAAGGGCCGCGGCGTTGCTTGTCGTCAGCGCATCGGCGCGTGTTTGACTACCTGACGCCTTGCCGGCCGAGCGATGCCAGCGTCGCGGCATTGAGAGCGCTCCAGGGAATGTAGGCGTCGAGCCAGGCGGCTGCGCGGCCGGTATAGAGGATCAGCTCGTCAAGCACATCGGCCACCGCATCCGGATCGGCAAGCAGCGGCTTTGCGCTCTCGAGCAGGCTGCCCGCCGCATGCAGACCGCAGAAGCCGTCGATGCGCGCATTGAAGGCATCGATCAGGAAGGCCATGACCTTGGCGCGGTCGCCGCCGCCAATGCCGTATTTCGGATCCCGCAGCCGCCACAGCAATTCGTGCAGCTTGCGAAACTCGCCTTCAGCCATGGCCAGCGGGCCGTAAGGCAGCATCATGCCGTCGCGCTTGAGCAGCGTGAACATCTCGTCGGGAGCCGCCGTCCACAGTGCCTTGCGCGCCTCTCGCAATGCGACAAGGCCCGGCGAGGCAAGCGGCTTCTCCGGGGTCGCCAGCGCCAGAGCGTCATCGCCGGCCTTCAGCTCCGCGAACAACAGCTCCTGGCCGTGGCTTTCGACGACGCGGCGGCCAAAGGCCTTGAGCCAGCCGATGTCGCCCGTTAGCCGGCCAAGCACGCAAACCTGCGCCTTCTCGGCCTGCAGCTCGCCGTAGATGAGCTCGAGGAACTGTCGTTCTGGCCAGTAGAGGAAGGTGCCGGCCGGAAGGGTGAGGATATCCTGCGCCTTCTCGATGTCGGCCAGCAACGGCGCATGCCAGAAGATGTGCTGGCCAGCAATCTTGGCACAATGGATGTCGATCCTGGCCGGCAATGAGGCGACGAGCTTGCCGATCGTACGCGGCGCCAGATCCGGATAGAGTTCGATCTCGTGCGAGACCCCGTCCAGGGTGAAGAAAACGCAAGCCATGTGAACCTCACTGTCTGGAAAAATGCGAGCCGCCGACGGTCTGCCGCGTCGGCATCATCTCGATCGTGGAAAGGTCGACGGAAGGCGGGCTGGTGACCGCATGCAGGACCGTGTCCGCGACGTTTTCGGGCAGCAGGCATTCGTAGCCGTCATACAAATCCTCCCCGCTGGCGAGTTGCTCGTGGATGCCGGTGCGTACGCGGCCGAGCAGTATCTCGCAGACGCGCAGACCGGAGCCGCGAAGGTCGTATCTGAGGTTCGCGGCCATGGAATGCAGGGCAGCCTTTGTGGCGCTGTATAATGCCGGGCCGGTGCCGGGCGCCGTGCCGCAGATCGAGCCGAGCAAAACGATCGTTCCCCTGTCGCGGCGGCGCATCGACGGCACGACCTCGCGAAGGACGTTCACCGTTCCCAGGATGTTGACGGAGACCAGCCTGGCCGCCAGCTCGTCCGGAGTTTCGTAAAGCGGCAGTTGCGGGCCGAGGACGCCGGCGGCATGCACCAGCACGTCGGCTTCGATCCCGGCAAGCGCGGCCTGCGTTGCACCGGCATCGCCGATATCGAGCGCCAGCGTGCGGCAGCCGGTCTCCTCCAGCACCGAGAGCTGCTGTGGTTTCGTGCCCAGCGCCAGGACGGAAAAGCCCGTTTGCGCCAACCGGTCGACGATCGCCTTGCCGATGCCGCCGGTCGCGCCCGTCACAATCGCCGTCGCCTTCATGGCGCCTCTACCTTCACAATGCGGCTTTGACGTTTTGCAGGATGAGGCGCGCCACGGTCACCGGATCCTCCACATGCGGCATGTGGCCGGCCCCGGGGAGGAAATGCAATGCCGCAGCAGCCCCGGTGTGCATGGCATGGCGTTTGGGAATGATGCGGTCCTGTTCGCCCCAGATGATCTTCAGCGGTACGGCAAGGCGCTTCAGCACCTCGCGGAATTCCGTGGCCTGTGTCCCGTCCGGGAAGATCGCGTCGGCGAGTTCGTCCTGCGCGTCGCGTAGCGCGGCGCTGGAGCGCGCCTTCAAAGTCGTCGACACGAAGCCCGGCGTGACGATCGAAGCGTCGGCGAACAGCCTGAGCAGCCAGGGCCGCAGACTGTCGGCGCGGGTCGCGCGGGCATAGCCCTGGACAAAGGCACCATCGATCTCCGGACCAAGGCCCGCCGGCGCCAGAAGCGTCAGCGAGCGGATGGCGATAGCGCCACTCTCGGCAAGCGCCAGCGCCACGCCGCCGCCAAGCGAGTGGCCGACGAGATGCACATCGTCCAGACCCTGACCGTGAAGCGCCTCGGCAACATTGCCGGCAAAGCCATGGATCGACGGGCGGCCATTCGGTTTGGCCGAACGGCCGTGCCCCGGCAGATCGACCAGGACGATCGACGCGCTGTCGCCGAGGGCTGCCACCAGCGGTTGCCAGGAGAGGCTGTCGGCGCCGAAACCGTGGAGCAACACCAACGTATTGCCGTTCGCCGCGCCCCGCCGCGTCAGGTGGAGCGAGTCTCCCGACGATCGATCGGTCGGCCTGGCCGCAAGCGGCGGCTGAGCAGCCGGTGCTTTCTCGGAGCGGGCCTCATACGCCTCGACATCGCGCAGCTTGATCCTGCCGGAGGCACTGGATGCCGTCAGCGCCGAAAGATCGATGCTCTTCTGCGCCGCGATGCGCCGGGCCAGCGGCGAAGCAAGCACGCGGCCGTTCGAGGCGGACCGGGTGGCGACGGGACTGGTCTCGGCCACCGCAGCCGTCTCGGACGGCTTGGCCGCCGGCTTGTCTTCGGCCGGTCGTGCAGCCATGGCAGCGGGATCCGCGATCACCCCCAGAACGCCGCCGACCTCGATCTCCTGGCCGACCTCGGCCCTGACCTCGGCGAGCACGCCCGAGGCCGGCGCCTCGATCTCGGTAGCGGCCTTGGCCGTCTCGACGGTCACCACCAGTTCGCCCGCCGCGACCATGTCGCCAGGCTTCTTGTGCCATTCGACGACGACGACCGATTCCATGTATTCGCCGCCGGCGCCAACCACAGTGATGTCGGTCACGTCTGGTCCTCCTTAGCGCAGCGTGGCGCGCGCCGCGTCGGCGATCTTGGCCGCGTTGGGCAGAACCGCCATTTCGAGCGGCTCGCTGTAGGGCACTGGCATGTCCGGCAGCGTCACGCGTGCCACCGGCCCGTCGAGATCGTCGAAGGCGTGATCCATGATCGTCGCCGAGAGTTCGGCCGCGTAGCCGCAGAAGCGCCACCCCTCATTGACCACCACAGCGTGATGCGTTTTGGCGATGGACGTCTTGATGGCGGAAAGGTCGAGCGGGCGCAGGCTGCGCAGATCTATGACCTCGGCGCTGATGCCGTCTGCGGCCAGCAGTTCGGCCGCCTTGTGGCTTTCCAGCACCATGCGCGAGGTGGCGAAGATCGAGATGTCGGCGCCCTCGCATACGGTCCGCGCCTTGCCGATCTCGACGGTGAAGTCGGGATCGTCGGGCACGTCGTCGCGCAGATTGTAGAGCAGCTTGTGCTCCAGGAAGATCACCGGCTGGCTGTCACGAATGGCGGTCTTGAGCAGCCCCTTGGCGTCGGCGGGCGTGACCGGTGCGACGACCTTGAGGCCTGGAATGTGCGCCACCAGCGAATCGAGGCTCTTGGAGTGCTGCGCGCCGGCGCCGGCGCCGCCGCCGCCCTGGGTCCGCAGCACGAAGGGCATCGAGACATCGTTCCACAGATATTCGTAGATCGACGCCTGGTTGATCAGCGCGTCCAGCACCAACGGCATGAAATCGGCATACATGATTTCGAGGATCGGCCGCGTCCCGGTCATCGCCGCCGTGACCGCCATGGCGGCGAGCGTCTGTTCGGAGATCGGCGTGTCGCGTACGCGTCCCTCGCCGAATTCATCCATCAGCCCGCGCGTGACCTTGAAGACGCCGCCATAGCGCGCGATGTCCTCGCCGAACAGGAAGACGGAAGGATCGCGCTGCATCTCCTCGCGCAGGGCCTGGTTGAGCGCTTCGGCGTATCGCAGCTTGGCCATCTCAGAAGGACTCCGCATAAGGGGCGGTCTTCTCAAAGACCGCGAAGGTCGGCAGCGGCGCTTCGAGCGCCGCTTCTATCGCGGCGTCGACTTCGGCAACCGCTTCCTGCTCAACTTGCTCCAGCCGTTCCTGGCCGACGGCATCGACAAGCGAGGCAAAGCTTACTTTTATCGGATCGCGCGCCGCCCAGGCGGCAAGGTCTTCCTCGCCCTGATAGCCACCCATGTCGGAGGTGGAAAAGCCCTGCATGCGATAGGTCTTGGCCTCCACCAGCGAAGGCCCCTCGCCGCGCCGCGCGCGCTCGACCGCCGTCGCGACGGCGCGGTAGACGGCGACCGCGTCGTTACCGTCGACGATCTCACTGGGGATCGCGTAGCCGGCGCCGCGGATGCTGAGATCGGCCACCGGCGACTGCACGCTGTGATGCACGGTAAGCCCGTACTGATTGTGTTCGAGCACGAAGACGACGGGCAGCTTCCACAGCGCGGCGATGTTCATGGATTCATGGCAGATGCCGGTCTGCGCCGCACCATCGCCGAAGAAGCACATTGCGACGTCCGAGCCGCCGCGCACCTGGATCGACAGCGCCATGCCGGTCGCCGCGGGGATGCTGGCACCGACGATGGCATTGCCGCCGATGACGCCGCTCGCCTTCTCGCCGATCAGCATGTGGCCGGCGCGGCCGCCGCAATAACCGGTCTCGCGGCCGAGGATTTCTGCCGCGATGCCGTGCACGCCGAGCCCCTTGCCGACGTAATGCGCATGGCCGCGATGGGTGCTGGTGACATAGTCGGAGGTGGCAAGCATCGCGGTCGCGCCGACGCCGACCGCTTCCTGGCCGTCGCAGCGGTGGATCGGGCCGCGTGTCTTGCCGGCCTTGTGAAGCTCGCCGAGACGCTCCTCCAGACGGCGCACGAGGACCATCTTGCGATGCATCTCGATCCGCTCCGTGGTCGAGGGAGAATTCTTCATCCGAACACCTCTCAGCCGCAGGTTGCTGCGGCCTATTTTGTTATAACAAATTTGTTATCAAACTTGGCCTGATCGCGCAAGCCGGTTCGGCGTTGCGATCAGGCTTTCTCGAGGGCAGACAGCACCAGATCGGCGGCATAGGCATCCTCGGTCGCGATGCCGACGGAGATGAAGACGGTGTTGTCGCTGGCGTCCGCTGGCGCCTTGCCTGCCAGCACTTCGCCGAGCTCGGCATGGATTGACGCACCGGACATCAGGATGTTGCCGGATTCCTGGCTCGCCGCGTCCCGGGACTCGACGAAGATGACGGAACGCATCACCGCGTCGTCGAGCTCACGCCCATCCAACCCGTTCCAGCCGACGGCGCTGACATGGGCGCCGGGCTTCAACCATTCGCCCTTGACGATCGGCTCCTTGGCCGAGGTGGTGGTGGCGATCACGTCGGCGCCGCGAACCGCTTCCTCGCTGGACGCGCAGAGCCGCGCGCCGGTTTCCTCGGCAAAGGCGCGGGCGTGATCGCGATTGCGGCTCCAGACACGGATTTCCTCGAAATCGCGGACGCGGCGCATGGTCTCGAAATGGCCACGGGCCTGCGCGCCGCTGCCGAGGATGGCGAGTACCTTCGCATCCGGTGCCGCGAGACGCCGCGCAGCCATTGCCGACACCGCCGAGGTGCGCATCTGCGTGATATAGGTGCCGTCGAGCACGGCGCGCGGGAGGCCGGTCCAGCGGTCGAAGACGACCACGATGGCGTTATGGCTTTCGAGGCCCTTGGCGTGATTGCGCGGATAATTGCCGACCAGCTTGACCGCGAAAATATCGGTCACGGCAGGCATCAGGCAAAGGTCGCCGCCGGCCTCCTGGTCGACCACGCGCATGCGCACGGGCTGTATCACCTTGCCCGTGGAAAAGGCGATCAGCGCCTGCTCCATCGCATCGATCAGCGCATCGATGTCGAGCACGGCGGCAATCTTTTCCCTGTCGTAGTAAGGCAGCATGAAGCGACTCTCCTAGAAGCGGTCAGGCGAAAACGGCTTTATATCGATGGGCGACGACTCGCCCGCGGCGACCGCCGCGACGATGCGCCCGGTGACGCAGCCGCTGGACATGCCGACGTGCTGGTGCCCGAAAGCCAGGATGATCTCGGGTGTGCGCGACGATCGGCCGATGACCGGCAAGGCGTCGGGCATGGAGGGCCGAAAGCCCATCCATTTCGATGACGGGCTTGCCGTCAGATCCGGCAGGAGACGTCGCGCCGTGCGTTCCAGATAGGCATGGCAGGCGGGATTGGGCGGCTTGTCGAGGCCGGCGAGCTCGACCATGCCGGCGCAGCGCAACCCCTCGGTCATCGGCGTCATGGCAAAGCCCGCCGTGGCGCTCGAGCAGGTTCGGCTGATGATGTCGCCCTGCTTGCCGAAGACGACGTGATAGCCGCGCTCGGTCTCTAGCGGCACATGCGCGATCGCCTTGCCGAACAACCGCCTGGAATGGGCGCCGGCCGAGAGCACGACCTGGTCGAAAACGCGCGCTTCGGTGCCCGACACCAACAGCTTGCCGTCCGGCCGCTTGTCGATCCCGGTCACCTCATCGCGCAGTAAAGTGCCTCCCTGCGCGCAAAAATGGCGCGCCATCGTCGCGCAGACTTCGGCGGGGCTGAGATAATGCAGCGCCGAGGTGAAATACAGGGCCTTGCTGAAGACCGGGGCGAGGTTGGGCTCCAGGCGCCGGATTTCGACGGCATCGATCTCCTCGACGTCGCCAGCAAGCTCCTTGTAAAGGCCGATCTCGGTGCCGAGCGCGCGATAATCCGCGTCGCTCTCGTAGAGATGCAGATAGCCGCCGCCACGGATCAAGCGGTCGGCGCCACTGTCCTTGAACAGCGGCAATGCGAATTCGAGATTGCGCGACAGAAGCGAATGCAGCGCATGCGATATCCGCACCACCTCGTCTTGCGTGCAGTGCCTGAGGAACGACATCAGCCACTGCAACATGCGCGGCGCGTAGGCCCAGTTGATGCTGAGCGGGCTGCCGCCGGCAAACATCAGCTTCAGCAGCCGGCGCGGGATCGAGGGGCTGTTGACAGGAACGAAGGCGTGCGGCGCAAGCGCCCCGGCATTGCCGAAGGAAGCGCCGCTGCCCGGCTCGTTGCGGTCGATCAGCGTGACCTCGAAGCCGGCTCTTTGCAGGTAGAGCGCGGACGATATTCCGACGATCCCGGCGCCGATGACGGCGATCTTGGTTTTCCCCGGTGCAGGCATGGCATATCCCCAGGTCGAGCGGGCAAACTGTCGTCAGGCCGCGGGCTGCCTCTGGAACATCTTGGTGCCGCCGACCACCTGATGTGTCGGCACCACCTCGATCTGTGCCACGCAGACATGCGGCGGCGTCGACAGCACGTACTGGATGGCGTCGGCGATATCCTGCGGCTGCAGGCATTCGTACGGGTCGTAGAGCAGTTCGTCCGACTTTGAGTGATCGCCGCCGAACATCTCGGCATGCATGCCGGTGCGCACCCTGCCGGGGCGAATCTCGGTCACCCTGACATCCGTGCCGAAAAGCTCCATCCTCAGATTGGCGCTCATATTGTGGATCGCCGCCTTGGAGGCGCTGTAGACCGGCTGGCCCGTCGAAGGGTACGGCCCGGCGAGTGAGCCGACATTGACGATATGGCCGCGATTGCGCTCGACCATGCCCGGCACCACGGCCGAGAGCGCATTGTGCACGCCGATGACGTTGACATCGAGAATATGCTGCGCCGAGGCGTTCGGCACCGAATAGAGCGTTCCGGTGACGCCGAGTACGCCCGCGGCGTTGACCAGTATGTCGATGCGTTGACCCGAGAAGGCGCTGTTGAGGGCGCCCGCGTCGGTGACATCCATCAGCACCGTCTCGACATTCTCGATATCCGCCAGCGCGGCGAGTTTCGCCTGATTGTTCGACAAGGCGATGGCGTGCACGCCGTGGGCCGCCAGCATTCTGACGAGCGCCGAGCCGATGCCGCCACTTCCTCCCGTGACGAGCGCCCGCATTCCCTTTTCGAGCATCTCTTGGTCCTTTTCGGATTGGTTTTCAGTTTTCTATGTTATTTGTTATATCATCGGCGTCAAGCCCGAATGTTACCGTCTGTTCGCACAGGCGACCGAACTATCCAGCCGGCGATTCGGGCGCAGGCGCACCGGTGCGCCAGCCGACAGTGACGACTGCTCCGCTAAAGATGTGACGGCGGCGGGGAACGAAGCGTTCGCAGGGAGGGATCAGCCCTCGTCGCGCACCGCTGCGTGGAAAGCCTGGGACGCGAACTCGATATCGCGGGCGATGGCTTGTGCTGCCGCTTCCGCATTGCCCTCACGAATGGCGCGGATGATGGCGATATGGTTGAGCACGCCGGCATCGGTCTTGGCGAAGTCCGGATAGATGATGTTTAAATACGAGCCGGTTCTGAGCCAGCAACTTTCGATCATCTTGACCAGGAAGGGCATGCGCGCCGCTTCATAGATGCCGAAGTGGAAACTCCAGTTCAGCTCGATGAGCAATTTGTAGTTCTTTTGCTGATTTGCTTCAATGAGCTGGTCATTGATGGCGCCGATCTGGATAATGTCTTTCGGCGTCAAATTGGGCATCGCCTCGCGGGTTGCCAGGCTCTCCAGCGAGATGCGAACCTTGGTCAGTTCGCCGATCCTGTCCGCGTCCAGCCGAGGGATGTAGATCGAGCCGTTGTCGCCCAGTTCCAACACCCCTTCGGCGGCGAGGTTGAACAGCGCTTCGCGGGCCGGCGTCAGGCTGACGCCGAGCGATGCCGCCACCGCGCGTAGCGTCAGCTTCTCGCCGGGCTTGAACAACCCCGCCATGATTGCGTGCCGCAATTGCTCGCGGACGCGGACGCCGAGCGTCTCGGTCCTTTGAAAAGGAGAAAAACTAGCTAGCGCATCAACCATGAGAATGTCCTTGGCACCATCTTGTTTATGACGTGAATCACACTCGTGCCGTCTCCGACGATAGCAAAATCACGTATTTCCAGCGATTGTCCAGAAATTGTGTTCATGGGCCTAACGCGGAGTTGCAAAAGTTTTATAACATATTACAAAAGGGATCAACCGACACGAGATGGGAGCCCCCTCTTGAGGATCTGCTGGATTCATCCAACCACCAGGAACGACGCGCTCTCTGCGCTGTGGAGAAAGCTCGACGAGGTCGTGCGTCCTACCCTCCATGAAGACACCGAACTGGAATTCCGCTTCCTGCCGCGCAGCGGCAATTTCGTCCGCTCGCTTTACGCCGAGCACATCAATTCGGTGCATATCGTGGAGGCCGTGCTGCAGGCCGAGCAGGACGGGTTCGACGGCATCTTCCTCGGCTGCTGGAACGATCCTCTGTGGGAAGCGCGCGAAGTCGTGGGCATCCCCGTCGCCTCGGTCAGCGAGCAGTCGATGCTGGCCGCGCTATCGATGGGCAAGCGCTTCGCCGTCGTGACCGTATCGCAGAAGACGACCGTGGCGATCGAGAACGATCTGATGGCCTATGGCTTGCGGGACCGCGCCATCGCGCGGCCGGTGCGCAGCATCATGCCGGAATCGGATGCCGACCTGCTGCTCGGCGCGGTGACGGACCCGTTCGCCGCGCTCATCCCGCGCTTCGAGCAGGTGGCGAACGAATGCATCCGCGACGGCGCCGACGTCATCCTGGTGGGCTGCGCCTATTACGGTCCGCTGCTGCGCGCCGCCGGCTATACCGAGATCCCGGGGACAGGTGTTCCGGTTCTCGATTCCAGCACGGTGGCGCTGAAATATCTCGAGACGATGACCGGCATCGCCCTGCATATGGGCTTCGTCAAGAGCACGCGTCTCCAGTTGAAACCGCCGCCGGGCGAAGCGTTGCATCGCGCTCGCCAGAGCCTGGCGCTGGGCTGATGGACATTTCCCTCAATTCCTGAACCGAGAGCGTGCATTCCATGTCCATGGCCAGTCCGATCGACAGTGACCTGAACGGCGTCGTCTGGACGCGTACGCTGAAGGAACCCATCAAGCGCTATCCCGCCTTGGCCGGCGAGGAAACGGCCGACCTCGTCGTGGCCGGCGCCGGCTTTTGCGGCTTGAACATCGCCCTGCACGCGGCCAAGGCCGGCCTGAACGTCGTCCTGCTCGAAGCCGGCGTGGTCGCCAACGGGGCCTCGGGGCGCAATGGCGGCTACAACGTGCCCCATTTCCCCGGCGCGGTGACGCCGTCGGCGGTCGAGGCAACGATCGGCCGCAAGAAAGGCAAAGCGCTGGCCGAGCTGGTGCTTGGCGGCGCGGACGCCGTGTTCCGCCAGATCGAGGCCTACCAGATCAATGGCTCGGCCATACAGAATGGCTGGGTGCAGCCGGCTCATTCGGAAGCGTCGCTGAAGAAGATTCGCGCCGTCTACGAGGAATGGAAGGCCTGGGGTGCCGACGTGTCCTGGCTCTCGGCCGCGGATGTTGCCGACCGCCTCGGCGCCGCCGGCTATCTCGGCGGCTGGACAAACCCGTCAGGCGGCACGGTGAACCCGTATGGCGTGGCCCTCGGTCTGGCCCGGGCCGCCAGCCAGCATGGGGTCCGGATATTCGAGAGAAGCCCGGTCGACGCCATCGAGGAGACTGCCGCCGGAGCCGTCGTGCGCAGCGGGACAAGCCTTGTCCGGGCGCGCAAGGTGGTCGTCGCCACCAACGGCTATACCGGCGATTTCCTGCCGCAGGTGCAGCGTTCCGCGGTGCCCGTCTTTCTCTACCATGCCGCGACCAAGCCTCTCGGCGAAAGGCTGCGCAGGGAAATATTGAAGACCAGCCTGTGCTTCACCGATCTGCGCAAATCCGGCGGTTTCGGCCGGCTCGACGATGACGGCCGGCTGATCTCGGGCGGCGCCGTCTTTGCCATCGGCGGCCGGCGCGCCTATGGCCTTGCGCATGCGCGCAAGCGGTTGCGGCAGCTCTTTCCGCAGCTTAGCGAAGCCGACACGGAATTCGAGGATTACTGGGAAGGCTACTGCGCCATCACCGACAACTATCTGCCGCATGTGCAGCGGCTTGGGCGCGAGATCTTTTCCGTCGTCGGCTTCTCGACGCGCGGCGTCAACCTGGCGCAGAATCTCGGCCGCGTGGTCGGCGAGTTCGCGGCCGGCAGGCGGGCGCTCGACGACGTCCCCGTCCAGCTGGTCGAAGAGCGGCGCGACGTCTCTTTCTGGCCGCTGAAGACCCGCATCGCGCGGCTGATGTTTCCCGTCTACCAGGCAAAGGATGGGTTGGGGCTGACCTGACCCGCCATCACCCATTGGAAATACGATCATGGCTTACGAGAGTCTTTTCCAGCCCTTGCGGATCCGCAATCTGACAATCCGCAACCGCTTCCTCAGCACCAGCCACGAACCCGGCTATGTGCTCGCCGGCGATATCACCGACCGCTACATCGCCTATCAGGCGGAGAAGGCCAAGGGCGGTGTGGGACTGACCCAGTTCGGCGGCGCCACCGCCGTCTCGGCCGAGAATTCCTTCTACTACGGCCAGATCAACGGCTCGGTGGACAAGGTCATCCCGCAGTTCCGCAAGATGGCGGCCGCCATCCACGAGCATGGCGCGCTCTGCACCGTGCAGCTGACCCATGGCGGCCGGCGCGAGCGCTGGGACATGACCAACTGGCTGCCGACGTTCTCGGCCTCGCCGCTGCGCGAGATCATCCACGGCACCTTTCCGGCGACCATGGAAGACCATGACATCGGCCGGACCATCGAGAACTATGCCGCGGCGGCCGCACGCGTGCGCGAAGGCGACGTCGACGGCGTCGAGATCTCCTGCCAGGCCGGCACGCTGATCGAGCAGTTCTGGTCGCCGGCGATGAACCATCGTACCGACGGCTATGGCGGCACGCTGGCCAACCGCATGCGCTTCGGGCTGGAAATCCTGGAGGCCGTGCGTCGGCGGCTGGGCGACGACTATGTCATCGGCATCCGCATGCCGGGCGACGAGATGCTGAAAGGCGGATTGACCCGGGACGACTGCGTCGAGATCGCCAGCACCTATGCCGGCTCCGGCCTGATCGACTTCATCAGCGTCGTCGGCGCACAGGCGACCGACTATAAATCCGAGGCCCGGATCTGGCCGACCATGTGGGTGCCGTCCGCTGCCTACCTGCCTCTCGCCAAGGCGATACGCGACGAGGTCAAGGGCCATGTGAAGATCTTCCATGCCACACGCATGACCGACGCCGCGACTGCCGAGCATGCGCTGAAGGGCGGCTATGTCGACATGGTCGGCATGACCCGCGCCTTCATCGCCGACCCCCATCACATCAACAAGCTGAAGGCGGGCGATGAGGACAACATCCGCCCCTGCGTCGGTGTCGGCTATTGCGTCGACCGCGCTATCCGCGGCATCGACGCGCTCTGCGCCCACAATGTCGCCACCTCGCGCGAGGCGACGATCCCGCAGATCGTGCAGCCGGCGAAGACACGCAAGAAGGTCGTGGTTGTCGGCGGCGGCCCGGCCGGCATGGAGGCCGCGCGCATCAATGCGCGGCGCGGCCATGAGGTCGTCCTTTTGGAGGCGGCCGGCGAGCTGGGCGGCCAGTTGCTGCTTGCCGCCCGCGCCACCTGGCGCCGCGACCTTGCCGGCATCACCACGTGGCTCTCCCGCCAGATGGAGATCCTGAAGGTCGACGTGCGGCTGAACACTTTTGCCGAGGCCGACGATATCGTGGCGGAGCAGCCCGATGCCGTGATCGTCGCCACCGGCGGCATGCCCAATGTCGGCGGCTTCGCCGGTTCGGAACTCGCCGTGTCGGTCTGGGATGTGCTGTCCGGACAGGCAGCGGCGGGGGGCGACGTGCTGCTCGTCGACGAGAACGGCACGGCTTCGGCCGCGTCATGCGCGGAGTTCGCGGCGGCGCGCGGCGCGCGCGTACATATTGTAACGCCCGACCGGGAATTCGGTCGCGAGATCGGCGGCACCAATCTCGGCGCCCATATGAGCGAACTCTACAAGCATGACGTCCGCATCGAGACCGATACGCGGCTGGCCTCTTTGCGCCGCGAGGGCAACAAGCTTCTGGCCTCCGTGCAGAACACCTACAGCGACAAGATCCGTGAGCTGGCCTTCGACCAGGTGATCGGCGACAACGGCACGTTGCCCAACGACGACGTCTATTTCGCCCTGAAGCCGCTCTCGCGCAACCTCGGAGAGGTGGATTTGCGCGCCCTGGCCGATGCCCGGCCGCAGGCGATCATTCACAATCCCCAGGGCGCGTTTGATCTCTATAAGGTCGGCGACGCCTGGGCCTGCCGCAACCTGCACGCCGCCATGCTCGACGCGGCGCGCATCAGCCACCCGCTCTGAACGGCCAACCGGTCAATCAGCAACCGTCCGGAGACCATCGCGATGAAGACCACCACCCATGCCGGCATCGAGTACGGCGTCATCCCGCTCGACGACTGCCTCGCCCTGGTCGAGAGTTTTCAGCGCGCGGGCCATCGGTGGCACTCTCACGTGCTGTCGCCTGGCTGCGACTTCAACCCTTATGACGGCCTCTACGCGATCGTCGTGGAAGACGACAGCGAGGGCCGCGCCTACATCGCGCCCTCCGAAAGGTTCCCGGAGGTCGACAAGGTCTTCGTCAGGATGCTGCATGGCGACGACATTCTGGACGAGGGCAAGGCCGGGGGCGAGAGCAGCGCGCTTGTCCAGCAATCGGCGCTGCTCGCCCGTCTGATCGAGATCGACGGCAAGGGCGCCGCCTGGCACCACCATATGAACTTCCCCGCTTGCGCCCTCAATCCGCACCGGGGCCGCTGGGCGATCACCGTCGAGAGCGACGCCGGTACTTTTTCGGAAAGCTACGAGGATGAGCCGAAGGCGATCCTGCGCGAGATCGAGGTCATCTATTTCCGCAATCTGGAGAAGGCGCAACGCGCCGGGCAGTAGGGGCTGCTCTCAGCGGCAATTGCCGCACGGTTGCGCAGCCTTCAACCCTTCCCGAGTTCGATCGAGCGGGCGCGCGCGGCTTCGACCGCTCGCGCCACGATCGGGTCGAGCCCCGCCTCGCCCATCAGCACGGCGAGCGCCGCTGCGGTCGTTCCATTCGGACTGGTGACCTCTTGACGCAGCATGGCCGGGTCGCGATCGCTTAGCCGGGCAAGCAGACCAGCACCGTGGACGGTCTGCAAGGCAAGGTCCCGGGCCAGTGCGGCAGGCAAGCCTTCCGCGATGGCCGCCCTTTCCAGGCAGTCGATGAAATGGAAGACATAGGCCGGCCCCGATCCCGACACCGCTGTCACGACGTCCATCAGCGCTTCATCCTCGATGAAGGCCACCTTGCCAGCAGGTGACAGCAGCGTTGTGGCCAACAGTCGCTCTTTCTCGCCACAGGACTCGCCGGGGCAACAGACAAGCATTCCCGCTCCGACAGCGACCGGCGTGTTTGGCATGCAACGTATGATGGGGGCGGCCGCACCAAGCGCTGAAGCCATCGCCTGGATATCAATGCCGGCGGCAACCGACAAAAAGAGCGCTCCGCTTTCAGCCAAACTCCGGTAGGCCGGCAGAAGGGCGCAAAGTTGCTGCGGCTTGACAGCGAGCACGACCACTGCCGGGAAAAACCCGACCGGCATGTCGCTGACATCCTGCGAGGCCGTTGCCCCCATCGCCATTGCCCGATCGCGCAGGGCAGCGACAGGGTCGATGGCGTGTACTTTTATGCCCCCACTTCCCTTGAGCCATCCCGTCAAAAGCGCATAGCCCATATTGCCACATCCGACGATCAGGACGTGGAGTGACGATTTCATATGCTCGCCAGCTTCCATGATAGCCACCTACAATTCTGTCATAACAAATTTGTTATGACAGAATTGTAGGTGTGTCAAATTTCGGCTTTCGACCCGCTGCTCGTCATGGAACCAAGACGCCAATCACACCGGCGCAATCCCCCGCTTTGACCAGGCCGGGAAAGTGACGCGCGGCGAGCAGCCCAGACATCCTGGCCTTTATTTCCCCCGGCGCCTGGCCGGTGCGCCCGACCGGATGGATGCGCGCGATGACCTGGCCATCCTGCACAGGCTCGCCAAGGTCGACCATCGTCTCTATCATGCCGTCGTCCTCGGCAAAGGCGAAGCAATCGCCGGACGGCATATCCAACCATTGAGTTCTGCCCTTCTCGACCGCACCAGCAACAACACCGGCATGGCGCAGCACGTTGAGAATGCCGCGCCGGGCGATGCGAACAGTTTCAGCGCGCGAGGTGCCGCCGCCGCCAAGCTCCGTGGTGACGAAGACCTTGCCCATCTCCTCGGCGGCCGTGTCGTACATGCCGACCGCATCGATCTCGGTCATGCGCATCGAGAACGGCGCCGAGAAAGCCTCGACGGCCGCGAAGGCCTTCTTCTCCTGTGCCTTGTCCGGAAGCGTGTGCGCGGCGCAGAACGGCACGAAGTCCAGCGTCCTGCCGCCCGAGTGGAAGTCGAACACGATGTCCGCGCGCGGCAGCAGCTCACGCTGGAAATAGTCGGCGATCTTCTCCGTCACCGTGCCGTCGGGACGACCGGGGAAAGAACGGTTCATGTTGCCCTTGTCGATCGGGGAGGTGCGCGTACCGGCACGGAAGGCCGGATAGTTCATCGCCGGCACGATGATGACGGTGCCGGCGACGTTTTTCGGATCGAGCGTGCGAGCGAGTTCGTAAAGCGCCAGCGGCCCCTCATACTCGTCGCCGTGGTTGCCGCCGGTGAGCAGTGCGGTCGAACCGTTGCCGTTGCGGATGACGCAGACGGGCATCATCACCGAACCCCAGGCGGAATCGTCGCGGCTGTAAGGCAGGCGCAGGAAACCATGCTGGACGCCATCGCGCTCGAAGTCGACGGTCGGCGTGATCGGCGACGGACGCAAAGCGGGCATCGGCTCAGTCCTTCACGAAGAGCTTGCGCGGCACATTGGCCAGGCATTCGACGCCGGTCCCGGTGATGAGGATGGACTCGGTGATCTCCAGGCCCATCGTCTCCAGCCAAAGGCCGGTCATGAAATGGAAGGTCATGCCGGGCTTGAGCTCGGTGCGATCGCCGGGGCGCAGGCTCATGGTGCGCTCGCCCCAGTCCGGCGGATAGGATAGGCCGATCGAATAGCCGGTGCGGTTGTCCTTGACGATGCCGTACTTCTTCAGCACGGCGAAGAAGGCGTTGGCGATGTCCTCGCAGGCATTGCCGGGTTTCGCCGCCGCAAGCCCCGCTTCCATTCCTTCCAGCGTCGCCTTCTCGGCGTCGAGAAAGGCCTGGGTCGGCTTGCCGAGGAAGACGGTGCGCGACAGTGGCAAGTGATAGCGGTTGTAGCAGCCGGCGATCTCGAAGAACGTGCCCTCGCCCGCCTTCATCGGCTTGTCGTCCCAGGTGAGGTGCGGCGCCGAGGCGTCGGCGCCGGATGGCAGCAGCGGCACGATCGCCGGATAGTCACCGCCGATACCGTCGACGCCGCGCGTGCCGGCGTCATAGATCTCGGCGACGAGATCGCATTTGCGCATGCCGACCTCGACCTTGTCGACGATACGCTGGTGCATCGCCTCGACGATGCGCGCGGCCTTGCGCATGTAGTCGATCTCGGTCGGGCTCTTTATCGCGCGCTGCCAGTTCACCAGTGCGGTGGCGTCGGCGAAACGGGCGTTGGGCAGGTGCTTCTGCAGCGCGGCGAAGGCGGCGGCCGAGAACCAATAATTGTCCATCTCGACGCCGATCGAGAGCTTGTCCCAGCCGCGCTCGGCGAGCACGCCGGCGAGATAGTCCATCGGGTGGCGCTCGGTCGACTGCACATAATGGTCGGCGTAGCCGATGATGTTGTCATGCGCGAGATAAGCGGTGCGCCTGGCGCCATTGGCGTCCTGGCCGCGGCCATACCAGACGGGCTCGCCCGAAGGCGGCACGATGACCGCCTGATGCACGTAGAAGGACCAGCCGTCATAGCCCGTCAGCCAGGCCATGTTTGAGGGATCGCTGACGATCAGAAGATCGACGCCCTTCGCCTCCATGGATTGCCGTGTCTTGGCGAGGCGATCGGCGAATTCGCTGCGCGAAAATTTCAGGTTTGGCTGCATTTTGTTGATCCTCGTTTGTTGGGCCTGTTTCCTGTTTGAGCGTGACCTGTCACGCTCGCGGCCAGCATCAGCTTTCAAAAATCGTGCCGGTGTTCGCGGCCCGCGCGCGGTCACGGGCCAGCGTGGCGATCGCCGTGTCCTGCACGCCGGTGCCGGTGAGATCGGCGATGGTGATGTCGCCGGCAGAGCGACGTCCCGTCTTCAACCCGGCGATGATCTGCCCGAGTTCGGTGACCTCGGCGTCGGCCGTCATCACGCCGGCCGCGATCGCATGGTGGAGCTCGCCGAGACGCCGCGTCTGTTTGGTGCTGTCGGCGACATAGAGATCGGCCATGCGCAGGATCGCGGGCGCGATCTCGTTCTTGTGCTCCGCATCCGAGCCCATCGCGGTGATGTGCTGGCCGGCGGAGACAAAGCCCGGCTTGATCAGCGGTTCGGTCGACGGCGTGGTGGTAACGATGATGTCGGCGCCGGCAGCCGCTTTCGCCGCGTCCGGTTCGGCGCGCACAACGATACCGAGCCTTTCACGCAGGCGGGCGGCGGTCGCCTCGGCCTTGCCGGCGTCGCGTGCCCAGATACGCGCTTCCTCGATCGGCCTGATAAGGCGGAGCGCCTCCAATTGCAGCCCAGCCTGCAAGCCGGCGCCGAAGACCGCCGCCACCCCAGAGTCTTCGCGCGACAAATGCTTGGCCGCAACAGCGCCTGCGGCAGCGGTACGGACATCCGTGAGATAGCCATTGTCGAGCAGCAGCGCTTCGACCACGCCGGTCCTGGCCGAAAGCAGCACCATCATGCCGCCGCCGCTCGGCAGGCCGAGCGCCGGATTGTCGAAGAAGCCCGAGCTGATCTTGACGGCGAAACCGTCTATCCCCGGCACATAAGCGGACTTCACGTCGACCTCGCCACGATGCTCGTGAATGTCGAGCCGCAGAATCGGCGGCATCACCACGGGCATGGTGGCCAAGGCGCGAAAGGCGTTTTCAACGCAAGCGACCGTCTCCAGGTCGAGCGTCACGATTTTGCGCAGCTCCGCCTCGCTGAGGATCGTCATGCGGCTCATGCGGCGCGCTCCACCGTCTGCTGCATGGCAAAGGGCGGCGTTCCCTCACACCCCCCTCTGGCCTGCCGGCCATCTCCCCCGCAAGGGGGGAGATCAGCCCGAACCTCTGCTTTCGCCAATCTCCAGCACCGCAAGAAAAGCGGCGGCGGCGATACAGCCAATCTCCCCCCTTGCGGGGGAGATGTCCGGCAGGACAGAGAGGGGTTGGCGGGAACTCGACGTGGGAGATTTTTCATGCGGCGCTCTCCTTGGCGGTCAGTTCGCCACACACAATCCGGCGGTGCAGATCCATGTCGATGTTGCGGCCGGAAAGAATGAGAACCGTCGGACCGCCAACCTTCGCCTTGCCGGCCAGCAACGCCGCGATGCCCATGGCGCCCGCGCCCTCGACGATCTCGCGCTCCTGCGCATAAGCGTGGCGGATGCCGGCGGCGATCTCGTCCTCGGTGAGCAGGACGACATCGTCGAGAAGGTTGCGGCACATGGTGAAGGTCAGCCGGTTATCGAGGCCGATGCCCCCGCCGAGCGAATCCGCCAGCGTCGGCAGTTCCTCGACCTGAACCGGATGGCCGGCATCGAGGCTCGCTTTCATCGCAGCACCCCGCTCCATCGAGATGCCAATGACCTTCGTGCCTGGACTGATCCCTTTGACAGCCTCCGCGACGCCAGCCGCGAGACCGCCGCCAGAGAGCGGCACCAAGACAGCGGCGGCGTCCGGGACCTGCGCCATGATCTCCAGGCCGAGCGTGCCTTGCCCGGCGATGATTTCGGGATGGTCGAAGGGCGGCAGCATGACCAGCCCCTCTTCCTTAACCAGCCTGTCTACTTCCTGCTGTGCGTCGTCCTGGCTGTTGCCGACGATGCGCACCTCCGCGCCAAGGTCCCGGATGGCAGCAAGCTTGTTCTGCGGCACCAGCTTCGACATGCAGATCACGGCGCGCATGCCTTCGAGCTTCGCCGCGTGCGCCAGCGCCCGGCCATGATTGCCGGTGGAGGCAGCGACAACGCCTCGCGATCGCTGTTCAGGGCTCAGTACGGCGATGGCGTTCGAGGCGCCACGCAGCTTGAAGGCGCCGGTTGTCTGATGATGCTCCAGCTTGAGATAGACGGGATGTCCGGCACGATTGGAAAGGCTTTGCGACAACACCGTCGGCGTCCGCTCGACCTTGCCGCAAATGCGTCCGCGCGCGGCCCGAATATGCTGAAGTGTGACAGCCATGCCGGTCACGCAGCCAGCGGCTTGGTCAGCAGCCGGCCGAACTCGGGCCGTGGCGTGTCGTCACCGCAAAGCCGCAGGCAATTCCAGGCGCTGGCCTGGTTGCTTGTGACAACCGGGCGGCCAATCGCTTCCTCCATGCCGGGCACCGCAAGTGCCGCGCGCAACGCGGTGCAGGAGACGAACAGCGCGTCGGCCTGCGGATGCATGGCCTTGCGCGCCAGTTCGACAAGCGACGCAGGCGTGATGCGCGCCATCTCGCGATCGTCCTCGAAGCCCAGGCAAGTGAAGCTCTTGATGTCGAAACCGTGGCCGGCGAAATAGGCAGCCATCGGCCGGCTGGTCTCGACGGTGTAGGGTGTGAGGATGCTGATGCGCTCGACGCCGAAGGCATTGAGACCGCGCACTCCGGCCATGGGCGGCGTCACGACCGGAACGCCAGGCTTGGCCGCCTGGATCGCGGCTTCGATCTCGGCATCGCCGATTACCACCGAAGCGGACGTGCAGGAGTAGCAGACGGCATCGAGCGCTTCGTCGGGCAGGATGAGTGCCGCGCCGGCCGAAAGCGACGGCTGCATCTTGCGCAGGTTCTCCGGTGTCGTGGGATTGGCATAGGGAATGCGCGCGACGTAGACGCCGATCCGCTCGCTGGCCACCATGCGGCGGAAGTCGACCTCGCTGGTGTGGTCGGTGGCGAGCGCGATCAGGCCGACACGCTTTTGCAGTGGGCGCTGGTCGAGAACGGGGGGCGTGGTTTCGAGCCGGATTTCGGGCAAGGGCTTCATGACTTTCATCTCTCGATCTTGCCGTAGCGGCGTTCCAGCCAGCGCAGGAGCACGACCGAACAGAGGCTGATGACGAGGAAGAAGGCGCCGACCAGCGTGATCGGCTCCAGGTAGCGATAGTAGGTGTTGGCCACGCTCTTGGCCTGGTTCATCAGTTCCAGGACGGTGATCGCCGAGAGCAACGGCGTCTCCTTGAACATGGCGATGAAGTAGTTGGCCAGGGCCGGGATCATCGGCGGAATGGCCTGCGGAATGATGATGTGCGACCAGGTCTGCCTGGCGTTGAGATTGCACGCCTTGGCGGCTTCCCACTGGCCGCGCGGCACATTGTCGATGCCGGCGCGATAGACCTCGGCCGTGTAGGTGCCGTAGTGCAGCCCGAGCCCGATGACGCCGGCCACCAGTGGCGGCAGCAGGATGCCGATATCGGGCAGCACGTAGAAGATGAAGTAGAGCTGCACCAGAAGCGGCGTGCCGCGGATGAATTCGGCGGCCCAGCCGACTGTGCGCGACAAGGCCTTGTTGGGCGAGCGGCGCGCAAGCGCGATGCCGAGCCCGACGACCGCCGCCAGCACCGAGCCGAGCAGCGTCGCCAGGATGGTGATCTTAACCCCCTGGACGAGGGTCGGCATGATCTGCCGGACGAAATCCCAATCCCAGTCCATTATTTGGCCCAATCCATTACCTGGCCCAATCCATCAGACGCGCACCCCATCGAGGCCGCGTGCCAGGCGGCGCTCCAGCGAGCGCACGCCCCACGAAATGAGCAGCGCCAGGATGAAATAGATGACGAGGATGGTGGTGAACGGCACCATGGTGTTGCCGGTCTGGGCGCGCACCACCTGCGCCTGGAAGGTCAGGTCGGCAAGCGAGATCAGCGAGACGACCGATGTCGCTTTCAGCAGTTCGATGGCGTTGTTGCCGAAGGTCGGCAGCATGACCAGAAAGGCTTGCGGCAGGATGACGTGGCGCATGCCCTGCCAGCGGCCGAGATTGAGCGCGATGCAGGCCTCATGCTGTTCCCGCCCGATCGACTGCACGGCGCCGCGCACCACCTCGGCGGCATAGGCACCGACATTTAGACCCAGCGCAAGCACGCCGGCCTGCAGCGGGGTGAGTTCCAAACCCACCAGCGGCAACACGAAATAGGCGAAGAACAACTGCACGAAGATCGAGGTGCCGCGGAAGAATTCGATATAGGCCGTGGCGATGGCGCGCACGATTAAGAAGCGCGACAGGCGGCCCATGCCGGCAAGAAAGGCCATGATCAGCGCCAGCACCGACCCCATCAGCGTCAGCTCGATGGTGACAAGCGCTCCCTGCAATATCAGGCCGAAATAGCCGGACCACTGGGTCATTCGGGTTCCACGTTTGCGGTTAGCTTCCTTCTCCCCGTTCAACGGGGAGAAGATGCCGGCAGGCAGATGAGGGGCAGCGCTAACTTCTCCACACTTGGCGCCGCCCCTCATCCGTCACTTCGTGACACCTTCTCCCCGTGAACGGGGAGAAGGGAAAAATTGCGAGCTACTTCGCCGCGCAGAGCTTGTCGCGCGTGGTCGACATCGCCGCCGCCGCAGAGAAACCGTAGGGCTCGATGATCTTGGCGAAGTCGCCTGACTTCTTCATCTTGGCGAGCTCGACATCGAAAGCGTCGCGCAACGCCTCGTCGCCCTTCTTGAAGGCCGCGCCGTCGCAATAGACCGGCGCGCCCTGCACCGGCGCGATGACTTCGAGGTTCGGGTCGCTGGCCTTCTTCATCAGATCATTGATGGAGAGCACTGGCAGCGAGTAGGCGTCGATGCGGCCATCCTGCACCATCTTCAGGCCGCTCTGGCCGTCAGGCACGACGATGACGCGTTCACGCGGCACGCCGGCATTGAGCGCCAGCTTTTCCTCGGTGCCGCCGCCCGGCGCGCCGATCGTGGCCGACGTGTCCTTGGCGATATCCTCATAGCTCTTGAATTTCTTGGGATTGCCCTTCTTCACCAGCATCGCCTCGGCATCGCACAGCACCGGTTCGGAGTAGGCAACCGCCGCGCAACGCTCCGGCTTCATGAACAGGCCGGCCGTCACGACATCGAAGCGGCCGGCCTGCAGGCCAGGAATCATGGCGCCATATTCGGAGATCGAGGCGACGACATCGGCGACGCCGAGCCGTTTGAAGATCTCGCGCGCCACGTCGGGCGCCGCGCCTGAAACCTTGCCGTCGGCGGCGACCGCCGTGTACGGCGGCTCGTTGGCGATGGCCAGGCGGGCAAAACCCTGCGACTTCAGTTGCTCGAGCTTGCTGTCGTCGGCCGAGCCCGGGATCGAGGCGGCGAGGACCGCCGTAAGCGCAAGGCCGGCGACGCCGGCCAGAATGCCAAGTTTCTTCATTGTTCCCAACTCCTTGTTTCTTGTCTTGGTTTGCTCGTTCGTTCGGACGGCCTCGCCGCCCATGACATGGCGGTCAGACGCGATGCCCGGCCGCGATGATCTTCTTCAGGAAGGCTTGCGTGCGCTCCTGCTTGGGATGGCGGAAAATCTCGTCGGGCTTGCCTTCCTCGACGATGCGGCCGCGGTCGAAAAACAGCACCCGATCGGCGAAATCGTGGGCGAAACCCATCTCGTGGGTGACGAGCAGCATGGTCATGTCGGTCTCGGCGCATAGCCGCCACAGCACGTTGAGCACTTCCTCGACCAGTTCCGGGTCGAGCGCCGATGTGACTTCGTCGAACAGCATGATCTTGGGCTGCAGCGCGAGCGCGCGGGCGATGGCAACGCGCTGCTTCTGGCCGCCCGAGAGCTGTGCCGGCATCGCCTTGGCCTTGTCGGCCATGCCCACCATGTCGAGCAGTTCCATCGCCCGCTTCTCGGCAGCGGCGCGCGCCACTCCCTTGGTCAGCATCGGCGCCAGCGTCACATTGTCGATGACGCTCTTGTGCGGAAACAGGTTGAACAGCTGGAAGACCATGCCGATCTTCTGCCGCATCCTGGCGAGATGCCGCTCGTCGGCCGGCAGCAACTGTCCGTTGCGCTCCATGTGGTAGAGGTGCTCGCCCTCGATCTGAATATGACCGCCGTCGATACGCTCGAGCGTCATCAGGATGCGCAGGATCGTCGTCTTGCCCGAGCCGGACGGGCCGATCAGCGCCAGCTTCTCGCGCGGCATGACCTGCATCGACAGGCCGTCCAGCACCTTGAAGGCGCCGAAGCTCTTCGAGATGGCGTCGACCTTGATGATGGGCGCGGCTGTGGACAAGTGAATTTCCCCTTCTGGAGAAGCCTGTGCCCTTAACGATGCGGAACGCGCCAAATCATGTCAATTGATAAAATAATATCATGACAATTATTCTGATTGCGCTCAATTCCGCGGCACTGTCGGCCTAAATCGCCAGCAGCAGATGCTCCGGATCGCCAAGCAGCAGCTTGGTGACAACGCCGAGGCCGGCGCGCAGTTCCCCTTCGGTGGTCGAGCCCAGCGAGATGCGCACCGCCGGATGCCAGGGCGCGTCGGAGATGCGGAAGGATGTGCCCGGCGCGATCGCCACACCCTGCAACCGGGCCTGGGCGACGAAACTTTCCTCGGCCCGGTCGGCAGGCAGTTCCAGCCACACATGCAAAGCATCGCGCCGGGAGCGGCAATCGACGCCGGCGAGCACTTCGGCGGCAATGTCCTGCCGCCGCCGCAGCGCCGCGCGCTGCCAGCGCACCAGGTCCATCGCGGTGCCGTCGGCCACCCATTTGGTGGCGATCTCGGCCACCATCGGCGTCGCCATCCAGTTGGACACCAGATGGCGGTTGGCGACGGCGGCGACATAGCGGTCGGGCGCCGCGAGATAGCCGATGCGCAGGCCGGGCACGGTAATCTTGGTGAAGGAGGTGACGTAGAGCGTGCGCTCCGGCGCGAAGGCGGCCACCGGCGGCGGCCGGTCCTCGACCAACGGACCCAGCACATCATTCTCGATGATGGCGATGTCGTGCTTGCGCGCAACGGCAGCGATCTCGGCGCGCCGCGCCGCATCCATGAGCGTCGCGGTGGGATTGATGACCGAAGGCTGGACGAAAACCGCGCGGATGTCGGAATGCCGGCACGCCTCGTCCAGCGCTTCCGGAATGAGGCCATTGCCATCGATCGGCAGGCCTTCGAGGTTGAAGCCGAGATAGCGCGCCAGCGGCACCAGCGTGTGATGGCCGATGGCCTCGGTGGCAACCGTCGAGCCCGGCGGCGCGACGCTCATCAGCGCCACCGTCATGCCGGCGGTCGCGCCGTTGGTCAGACTGACGTTCTGCGCCGAAACCTCGAGCCCGCACAGCTTCAGCCATTCGACGGCCACTGCGCGGTGGCGCGGAAACACCACGTTCGGCCGGAAGGACAATGCCGAACTCGACGGCAGGTTCTCCGCCAGCCAGCCAAGCGCCTGTTTCATGCGCTCCAGATGCATCGGCTCGCAGACGGGCTTGAGGATCGAAAGATCGATGACTTCGCCCAGGCGCTCCGGCAGATAGGGCGGCTCCGGTTCACGGCGCTGGGTCTGGACGAAGCTGCCGCGGCCGATCTCGCCCGAAATCAGGCCGCGCCGGATCAGTTCCTCGTAGGCACGGCTGACCGTCTGCACCGACAGTTTCAGGTCATCGGCCAGGCGACGATGGGTCGGCAGCCTTGCGCCATTGGCAAGGCGCCCGTCATGAATGGCGCGCGCGAACTGGTCGGCCAGCGATTGATACGCCGGACGCCGGATCAGCGCTGGATCGGGTTGCCACAATGTCATGACTTATTAGAGATCTAAATCAGTGCAATTGACAATCGAAATAATGCGCCATCATGGTATCGTGGACGAAAAAGTGAGCCAGAATGACTGCCGCAAAACTCGACGCGATCGACCTCAGGATTCTCGACGCCATCCAGCGCGACGGACGCATCACCAAGCTGGCGCTGGCCGAACAGGTCGGGCTGTCGCCGACGCCATGCTGGATGCGATTGCGCAAGCTGGAGAAGGCCGGCATCGTTTCGGGCTATCATGCGCGGATCGCCATGCGCGTGTTGGCGCCGGTCGCCACCGTTCTGATGGAAGTGACGCTGGCCAGCCACCGCCAGGCCGATTTCGACCGCTTCGAGCGCATCATCCGCGACATTCCAGAGATCGTCGCCTGCTGGTCGGTGGGCGGCGGCGTCGACTATTTGCTGAAGGTCATGGCGCGTGACATCGATGCCTATCAGCGGCTGGTGGACGACCTGCTCGGGCGTGAGATCGGTATCGATCGCTATTTCACCTATATCGTCACCAAGACGGTGAAGGAGGACACCGTGCTGCCTGTGGCCGAATTGCTGCCGCAGCAATCCTGACCTGGAGAGATCGGCTGCGGCCGCCGGCCAATTGAGACAATCTCTCCACCGATGGGTGCCGAAAAAGCCTCCTTTTTCGCTCATGGCGTCCGATGCTTTGGACATCCAAGGAGAAATCGATGTCCGCGCACCCATGACCAGGACCGTTCCGACAACGATGGCCGCCGTGCAGCTTACCGGCCATGGCGGCCTGGAGAAGCTCGTCTACCGCACCGATGTGAAGGTGCCCGTGCCTGCCGCCGGCGAAGTGCTGGTCAGGGTCAGCGCCTGCGGCATGAACAACACCGATGTCTGGGTGCGCCAGGGCGCCTATGGCACGGAGGAAGATGCCGCCGCCGTATCGACCTGGCGCCGGCAAGGCAATACGCTCACCTTCCCGCGCATCCAAGGCACCGACACGGTGGGCACCATCGTTGCTGTCGGCGATGGCGTGCCTGACGGTCGGATCGGCGAGCGCGTCATGGTCGATTTCTCCATCTACAACCGCGACGACGATTCCCTTGCCGACATAGACTATATGGGCCATGGCCGCGACGGCGGTTATGCCGAGTATCAGGCGCTGCCGGCGGCGAACGCACATCTCGTCGACACCGATTTGAGCGATATCGAACTCGCCACCTTCTGTTGCGCCTATCTCACCGGCGAGCAGATGCTGGAGCGCGCGGCGCTGAAGGCCGGAGAGCGGGTGCTCGTCACCGGCGCGTCGGGCGGCGTCGGCTCCGGCATCGTGCAACTGGCGAGGGCGCGCGGCGCAATTCCCTATGCCTTGGTCGGCAGGGGCAAGGAACAGGCGGTGCTCGATATCGGCGCCGAGAAGGTGATCACGCGCGGCGTGGCGGACCTGCCGGCAGCTGTCGACAAGGCGACCGCCGGCCAACCCATCGACGTGGTCGCCGACCTGGTCGGCGGGGCGATCTTCAACGATCTTTTGCGGATCCTGCGACCCGAGGGCCGCTACACCACAGCGGGCGCCATCGCCGGCCCGGTCGTGCAACTGGACCTGCGAACCCTGTATCTGAAACAGCTTCAGCTCAACGGATCGAGCCAGGGCACGCGCGCGGATTTCAGCCGCATCGTGCACTACATCGAGCAGAAGAAAATCAAGCCTTTGGTGGGCGGCGTCTATAAACTGTCGGATTTCCACCGCGCCCAGACTGACTTCATGGGCAAGGAGTTTGTCGGCAAGCTGGTCGTGGTGCCGGACGCGATGTGGGGCAACGAACGGTATTGTTGAGCCGGGCCAAACGGACGGCCCTGTAATCAAAAATTGCAGCTTCGCGCTCATGTAGCTCGACCAAGAGCTGCAACAGTTATCGACTTGTAATGGGAGGTGCTTTTCCCTGCGCCCACTTCTTGAACTTCCCAAGAATGCCCCAGACGGAAAGCCCGATAAAAATGGGCATCCAGAGATGATGCTGCCACGAGGGCAGAAGCTCTGAGGCCTGCTTCATGTCCTGCCGTCGAAGGCCGCTCACAGGAAATCGCGCCGTCAATCAGCATCGACTACCAGGTAGCTATGCTTTCAATTTCTTACACAGCGCGGCAGTGCATTGGATTGGGCTTAAATGCACGCTATCGCGCACACTGACCACAACGGATACGAGCCCGCTGAAAAGTTGGCGGGACAATCTGACCTCGCACTCGACAACGCCGCACCCTCTCAGATGCGGTCCCCTGACGCCGGGTCGAAGAAATGCGCGGTCGACTTTCGCAGCGACAGCATGACGGTCTCGTCCGGCCGTAAACTGACGCGCTCGCGCAGCACGCAGACGATCTCGTGGCCGGCCATTTCGACAGAAAGATGCGTCTCGGCGCCCGTTGGCTCGACGACGATTACCCTTGCCGCTGCGCCGGTTGTGCTGTCGATCTGAATGTCTTCCGGACGCACGCCTAGCACGAGGCGTCGCCCTACGGCTGCGGCAGGAATGGCTGACAGCGGGATGATCGATCCGTTGTCCAGTTCGAGGCCGGGATGCGGATTGTCGCGCGCCGTTCCTTCGATGAAATTCATCGCCGGCGATCCAAGAAAGCCGGCGACGAACATGTTGACCGGCCGGTCGTAGAGCTCGAGCGGGCTTCCGACCTGCTCGATCCTGCCCCCGTTGAGCACCACGATCTTATCGGCCATCGTCATCGCCTCGATCTGGTCGTGGGTGACATAGACGATGGTCGATTTGAGCCGCTGGTGCAGTGCCTTGATCTCGGTGCGCATCTGCACACGCAGCTTGGCGTCGAGGTTGGAGAGCGGCTCGTCGAACAGGAATACCTTGGGATCGCGCACGATGGCGCGACCCATGGCGACGCGCTGGCGCTGGCCGCCGGACAACTGGCGCGGATAACGCGTGAGCAGAGGCTGCAGCCCCAGGATCGACGCCGCCGTGTCTACCTTTTCCTTGATCTCGGCCTTCTTGATGCCGGCGAGTTCGAGGGCGAAGCCCATATTCTGCGCGACGGTCATCTGTGGATAGAGCGCATAGTTCTGGAAAACCATGGCGATGTCCCGTTCCTTTGGCTGGAGATGGTTGACCACCCGCTCGCCGATCGAAATCTCGCCGCCCGAGATGGTTTCGAGCCCGGCGATCATGCGCAGCAGGGTCGATTTTCCGCAGCCCGAAGGGCCGACCAGGATCACGAATTCGCCATCCTCGATATCGACGCTGACCCCATGGATTACCGGCGCCGCGCCGTAGGACTTCTTCACGTCAACGATCTGGACAGATGACATCGAGGTACCTCATTTCAAGAGCAACTCCAGGAAAGGCGTGAAGCGGTTTTCCGTTTGGGATTGCGTCAAAACAAAGAGACAGAGCGGTTCAGTGTTTTCCGTGAAAGGCTGAACCACTCTAACGTCGTGGCCTTACGCGGATGGCTTGATAGGGTTTGCCGGGCAATTCGACCGCGAAGGCAGCATCAGCCTTGCCGCCGCGCACGACCGAGCCGTGGCGTGTGGGATGCGGGATCGGCGCCGCCACCGTCTTGGCCGGCGTCACGGTCATCTCCCAGGCGTCGATTATGTCGACGTCGTAGTCGCCATCTTCGAGCGGCAGGCCGGTCGACCAGATGACCGGCTGATGCTCGCCGAGGTAAATGTAGCGCAGAGCACCGTCGCTGGCGCCAGAAACACGGCTCCACGGCCAGGCGCTGTTGTGGCCCATCGGCTCGAGCCCGTTCTCGACGTCCTCTTCGATGAGACCGCGCAGGAAGCCGATCCGTTTCCACGCTTCGCCGTGAAGGCTGCCGCCTTTGGCCCACCAGATGAGATCCTGAGGGTGCATGTAGGTTTCGCCGTGGCCCGCATAGCCGCCGCGCATGACGGTGATCCAGAAGCGATGCACCAGTTCCCGGGCGGTAATGCTGCCCCATGGGAAGATGATGTTACCTTCATATTCGGGCTCATCGTTGACGACCGGTTTGCCGTAGGCGTCGCGCCATTCGGGCGTGCGTTTCACATCCCAGTTCTGGATGCAGACGTGGCTGACCCATGGTTTGCGGTGGTCGAAATTCATCGACTGGTCGCCATTGTGGATCGATTTCAGGTGTTGGTAGGGGTCGTTTTCCTCCAGGATATGGAAATAGCGGTCCCACTGCGCCATTGGCTTGGTGTCGAGCAGGAAATCATATTCGTTGGCCAGCGACCACCAGACGTTGCGGTAGGAGGCAAGCCGCGCGGCGAGGTAGGCGACATAGCGAAAATCCTGAGCCGCGCTCATGTCGGCATAGCCCCAACGGTCATAGGGATGGAAGATGATGATATCGGCTTCGATGCCGAGATCGCGCAACGCGCCGACCTGCTCCTCGAAATGACGGAATGCAATGGGGTTCGGCCGGTCGAAATCTTCCTTGCCGTCCGCTCCCGCCTCGAAGATCGCGTGCAGCGCCGGATTGGTGTTGAAGGGATAGTCCTTGGGGAAGACACCCATCCGCAGCTTGTTGAAGCGTGCCTTCTCCAGGGTCGCCAGTGTCTCGGCCTGCATGTCGAGGGGTTGGTGCGTCCAGGCGTAGCAAGTGGTGCCGAACGGGAAGTAGGGCGTGCCATCGGCGTACGCGAAATGGAATTTGTTGCGCACATGCACCGGGCCGTGATTGCCGGACGAAGGCGCCACAGCCTCGAAGGCGCCGCCCTTGCCCGCAAGCGACGAGGTGTTGGAGTGCGTGATGTAGCTCCAGCTGCCTTCATTGTCCGGCATGAAACGGATGCGATAGGTGCCGTCGCCATCGTAGAAGCCGGGAACCACAATGCTGCGGCTGGCTTGCGAAAAGCTGGCGGACAGGTCGATCTCGACAAAGGGGTTGCCCTCCGCTGGCCCCTTCAGTGCGATTTCGAATATGTTCCATTTCTCGACTGTCGTGTCGTGGGCCATGCGTGGTTCCTTGCGTTGCTTATTCCTTGACCGCGCCGGAGGTCAGCCCCGAGACGAAGTAGCGCTGGAAGATGAGATAGACGATCGCCGCCGGCAGCACCGTCATCACGATCGCAGCGTTGAGCTGGCCGTAGTCGCGGGCGAACTGGCTCTGGAACGACATCAGGCCAAGGGGCAGCGTCCAGCGCTGAGGGTCCTGAAGGATGACCAGCGCCATGGCGAATTCGTTCCAGGTGGCGACGAAGTCGAGGATAAGCAGGGCCGCCAGCACCGGCAGCGACACCGGCAGAAAGATGCGTCGGAAAACGGTGAAGTGCGACGCACCGTCGATAAGCGCCGCCTCGCTCAGTTCCTTCGGCACGTCCTTGAAGAAACCGTGCAGGATGAAGACCTGGTAGGGCACCCCGAAGGCGAGATAGGGCAGGATGATGCCGACATAGGTATTGATCAGCCCAAAGCTGTTCACCTGTTTGAAGATCGGCGCCAGCATCACCTGGAACGGGATCATCGTACCGAACACGATGGCAAGGAAGATCGCCTTGTGCCCCCAGAACTGAATGCGGCTCAACGAATAAGCGGCCATCGCGGATATCATCAGCCCGAGCGGCACCTTGATGACGGTGATGATGGTGCTGTTGACGACCGTCGTGCCGAAATTGCCGCGCCGCCAGGCATTGGTGAAATTCTCCCAGGCGACGCTGGTCGGTGGCGAGAATGCGCCGCTCCCCATTACTGTCGCGTTCGATTTCAGCGACGTGAAAATGATGAAGACGAACGGCGCGATCCAGATCACGGCAACGATGATCAGCGTGATCCACAGAGCCACGAGCAGCGGATCCACGCGCTCCGCGCCGGCCTGGCGAAAAGGACTGGCGAGGCCGCTCATTGATAGGCCTCATGCCGCTTTAACGTCCAGCGCAGGTAGGGGACAACGATGACAACGGTGATGAGCAGAAGCACCACCGAAATGGCGCTGCCGCGGCCGAAGTCACCGAGCTGCATGGCTTGTGTATAGGCCCACATGGCCAGCATCTGCGTCGATTGCGCCGGTCCGCCGCCGGTCATGCCGTAGACGATGTCGAAGGCCTTCAGCGAGTTGATCAGCGACAGGATCAGGACGATGGTGACGGTGGGCCTCAGCGCCGGCAGCGTCACGTAGCGGAACACCTGGAAGCGTCCCGCGCCATCGATGCGGGCGGCTTCGATCAGCGTTTGAGAGACGCCTTGCAGCCCGGCCAGGAACAACACCATGGAGAAGCCCGCGACCTCCCAGACATAGCCTATGAAGACCGAATAGAGCGCGACGTTGCGGTCGCCCAACCAATCCTGGATCAAGTTGGTCCATCCCGCTGTGGTGAGCAGGCTGTTGAAGAGCCCGAAGAACGGGTCGAACATCCAGCGCCACATGGTTGCCACCGCGATCGGCGCGATGATCACGGGCATGTAGAACAAAGCCCGCAGTGGCGAACGGCCAGGAATGTTCTGGTTGAGACCGAGCGCCAGCCCAAAGCCGATCAGCGGTGGAAAGATCACGGAGAGCGCTGTCCAGATCAGCGTGTTCCGGAACGCGACCCAGAACACCGGATCGACGGCGAGCACGTAGCGGTAATTGTCGAGTCCAACCCATTGCTTGTCCGCGTTCAGTCCATTCCATTTCATGAAACTGAACTGGATCACGTCGATCATCGGGTAGAAGGCAAAGACCGCGTAGACCAGCACCGCGGGTGCCAGCAGCATCAATCCCTGCAGGGTCGGATCCTGCAGTTTCCGGCGAAGCTGGCCTGACCGGGCTGGCGCTCGCGCATGGTGATCGGCGGCGGAAATGTTCACGGCCATGTCCCGTTCAGGAGCGGTGCGAAAGAATCGGCTGGCCGGCCCCGGACTGCGGCTTGTCGGGACCGGCGATCGCCAAGTTCAAGATCAGCTGCGGTTGCCGATGAATTTCTGCAGTTCGGCGGCCGCTGCCTTGGGGTCGAGATTGTCGCTCGCGACTTCGTTGATCACCCGGAAATATTCGGTGGTGACATCAAGCGGAAAGGCCTGGTCGCCATTGACGAATGTCGACGGGAACTTGCCGAAGATCTCGATCCATTTCTGATCGAGTGGCTCCGTGCTCGTGTATTTCACGTTCTTGTTGACCGAGATCGAGCCGAAGTCGCCGAGGTGCTTCTGCTGCACCTCGGTGGATTCCAGATAGTTCAGGAATTTGGCGGCGATATCGGGATTTTTGCTCTTGGTCGAAATGTAGTTGTACTCGGCGAAACCATAGAGGCGGTCCGTGCCCGTCGGAAACGGGAACACATCGAAATCGGCTGTGCGGTTCTCGCCCTTGAGCTGACCCACCAGCCAGTCGCCTTCAAGCATCATGGCGGCCCGATTGCCGAGGAAGAGATTGAACGACTGCGCCTGATCGATGCCCATGAATGGCTTCAGCGTGTAATTCGACGTCCATTTGTGGAGTTCCTCAAAGGAGGCCGTAACGCATGCCTCGTCAGCCCAGCTCACCCGCATGCCCATCAGTTGGTCGTGCTTCTCGACGCCGCATTTGGTTTCCAGGATCATGTCCATGAGACGCATGACGTGCCAGTTGACGGTTCCGCCAAAGGTGATCGCCGGAATGCCGGCAGCCTTGAGCTTCTCGGCGTCGGCGACGAGCTCATCATAGGTCGCGGGCGCCGTGGTGATGCCGGCCTTCTCGAACAGCGCCTTGTTGTAGTAGAGCGCCTCGCCATGGAACGTGTAGGGTAGGCCGTGGCGCCCGCCCTCATATTGCTTGGAAAAGGACAGCGCGGAAGAAAGAAACTCGTCATCCCATTTGTATTCAGCGTAGTATTTGTCGAGCGGCAGACTGAGCCCCGCCTTGACGAATTCGCCGCCCAGGCCAAGGCCGCCCCAACTGAAGAAGATATCCGGACCCTGGTCCGAGCCGGCCGCAACGCGCAGCGCCGACTTGTGCTCATCGACCCCGCGGCCCTCGACCTTGATAGTGACCCCCGGATTGGCGGCCTCGAAGTCCTTGACGATGTCAGCCCAGGCCTTGTTGGCGGAATCGTTGGCGAAGGTCAAAGTCCAGACCTTGACCTCCTGGGCCGATGCCGCGCCAGTGAACATCATCGCGATCGCACCCAAACGCGCTACGCTTTGAAGTTTCCTCGATGATTTCATGTTCTCCTCCCTGGCTAAACCTACCTGCACCTCCAAACCCTAGTAGCAATCATCATCATGTCAACTGGTATAATGAGATAAGGACTTGGATGTACCTGTAGCTCACCCGCCCAAAGAACGGGACATGATGGATCGGAGCGCATGAAAGCAGCGCGTTTTCGACGGTGTTGGGTGTGGGTTCAAATTCGGCGGAGACGTCGAAGTAATCACAAAAGGCCCCCGGCCGCGTCTTCGCGGCTAGGTGTGAATGAAAGAATCGAACCAGAGCGACGACACAGCCGCGGGCCTATGCCGTCAAGTCGCGGCAGGATAATCCGCATAGCCCTTGCTTCCAGGCGTATAGAAGGTTGCCTCGTCGCTTTCGGCAAAGGGCACGTTGCGGCGAATGCGTTCCACCAGATCCGGGTTGCCGACAAAGGCGCGGCCGAACGCAACCAGATCAACGCGGCCGGCTTGCAACTCCGCCTCAGCGGATTGCGGGGTGTAGCCCGCAGCCCCGATCACCCGCCGGGAGAAAATCCTGCGCGCAGTGTCGATCACCTCACCGTCGAGCGCACTCGCCTTCATCTGGATGTTGCCGCTAACAACCGGTCGAATGATGTGGACGTAGCCAATACCCGCCTCCTCCGCAGTGCGCAGCATCGCTTCGTATTTGGCAGCGGGATTCTCGTCGTCGATCTCGTTGAACTTGCCGTAGGGCGACAAGCGCACCCCGACGCAAGCCGGATCGTAAACGCTGGTCATGGCCTTGAGCACCTCTTCCATGAAGCGCATGCGCTTTTCGAGCGATCCACCCCAGTCATCGGTACGCAGATTGGTGTTGGACGAGGCGAATTGGTCGACAATGTAGCCATTGGCGCCATGCAGTTCGACCCCGTCGAAGCCCGCGGACTTGGCGTTCTGGCATGCCGAGCGATACGACTCGACGACACCGCGAATGTCTTCCTCAATCATTTCGCGCGGAGTGGGATTTTCGGTAAGGCCGCCGGAGACGTCGGTATAGATCGGCATCTTCGGCTTCACCGCGGACGGGGCGATCGGATAGCAGCCCTCCGGCTGGTTGTCCGGATGGGCAATGCGGCCGCAATGCCAAAGCTGGATAACGGCCTTGGCACCGCCGGCATGGATCTGGTCGACGACCTCGCGCCACAAGGCGGTCTGCTTTTTCGTCCATATGCCCGGGGTCCGCGGGTAGCCGGTTGCCTCCGGGCTCACCTGGGTAGCCTCGCAGATCACGAGACCCGCGCCACTGCGCTGTCCATAATATAACGGCGCTTGCTCGTTGGGGCTGAAGTCCGGCTGAGCCCGATTGCGGGTCAACGGCGGCATAACGACGTGGCTGTTGAGCTCCCAAGGCCCGAACTTCGCCGACGACAAAAGCTTTTCGAACACTCTAGCTCCTCTCAATGCATCGGGTGCCCGCGCCCCGCTTTCATGGAGCAACGAAGCACACGTCTTTTGATTAGTCAATTACAAATGAATTTGTCTTTATCACATTACGCCTGTTGATCATCAAAGCAGTGACAGGCGCCCCCTTGCGCGTGTGAGCGAACTCCCGAAAGGGCCATTCACAAAGCGTCGGCAAGCGCGATGGCACCCCGAAACGGCGACGGATCGACATCTTCTGCGCAGCAAAATGGTGAGCTCCATGCAGCAAGATCCAGCGACGAGGCGAATGTAGCCTCAAAAATCACGTTTGACTAATGCAAATCAATTATCTTTTATCGATCGATCCTTGTTGATCACTGGGCGTGCGCGAACTGCGACAATTCTCAGTTTGTCAGATGAGCGATCGGCCGGCTCGGGTCGGATCGAGCCGTTTCTGCTTCGTGCCAGGCTTGCCCCAGCAGAACGAAGCTGATCAGAAGCAGGATGATCGTTACGACGAAGTTGAAGCCTCTCACATCGACGCGGCGAACCAACCGGACGCCTAGCCAGCTCGACAATACGGCGACCGGCACAAAGATCGCGCTCGTCAGCAGGTGATCGAGACTGAACAGACCAAGCGCTGCGTAGCTCGGCAGCTTCATCGCGTTCAGCGCCGCGAAGTACATCACGCTCGTGCCGACATAAACCTCCTTGGCAAGCCGTTTCGGCCAAACGTAAATCTGAAAAGGCGGCGAGCCGGCGTGAGCAACCGCACTCGCGAAACCGCCTGCGGCGCCGGCGCCGATGCCAAGCAGCTTGTCGAAGCTGTAGTTTGCCGCGAGTGCGGGAGCGCCCTTGGCATGAATGACGAGTTGCCAGACCGAGAAAATCAGCGAAACGACGCCGAGCGCGCACTGTATGCCCCATTCGGGCATGCTTGAAGCGAGCAGATATGCCGCGACGATGCCGACTGCCCCGCCCGGTATCATCGTGACGAGAAGCCGCCGGTCGAAACTGCGTCGATAGAGGAACACGGCAACCGGGTCCTGTACCAACATGACCGGCAACATCAGGCCCGCGGCAGTCACCGGATCGGTCACCAAGGCGACCATCGGCGTACTGACCATACCGATTCCGGCGAACCCGCCCTTCGAGAGACCGAGAATTGTTACCGCGACGGACATCACGATGTAGAAGGTCAGGCTCGCATGCATTCCTGTCGCCGCACATTTGCCGGCACCGAGCCGGATTGCCTGGAGCCGGTTACTTAGTCGGTCGGATCATGGCTGACCACTCCGCCAACCGCCTGGAGGTTACCGGGGTCGACCTTGCCCGCGCATCGAGACCCGGAACATCCCGAGGAGCATCGGCACGTGCCGGATCGTAACGGCGACCACGATCGCCAGCGCCTGCACGAGAAGCTGCACCGAGGTCTCGGCGCCCAAGGCGAGCACCATCTGGCCCAATTGCGCCATGAACAGCGCGGCTACGCCA
>NZ_SCNN01000008.1 GCF_005503535.1 Mesorhizobium comanense
ACCACCGAAAGGATGACGTTCTGCTCATGCAGCACCTTGTAGTGCTTGAGGCTGTGCATCAGCGCCGTCGGCGCGCTGAGCGGATCGCTGGTCAGGAACACGGCGGTGCCGGACACCAGTTGCGGCTTCTTCTTCAGAAGGTTGCCGGCCAGGAAATCGAGCGGAATCTCGTTGCGGCGCGTCTTGTCGAACAGATAACGGCTGCCGCGCACCCAGGTCCACATGCCCAGCACGATGGTGAAGGCCACCAGCAGCGACGCCCAGCCGCCTTCGAACACCTTGACGATGTTGGAGGCGAAGAAGCCGATATCGATGAAAGCGAACAGCGCGGTCAGCGGGATCGCCACCGACAGTTTCCATTTCCAGATACGGGTCATGACGACGAAAAGCAGTACCGTCGTCACCAGCATGTTGCCGGTCACCGAGATACCGTAGGCGGAAGCCAGCTTGCTGGACTCGCCGAAGCCGACGACCAGCATCATGACCGCCAGCGCCAGCAAGAGGTTGACGCGCGGCATGTAGATCTGACCGGACTGTTTTTCGGACGTGTGCAGGATTTCGAGCCTCGGCAGCATGTTGAGCTGCACGGCCTGCCTGGTCAGCGAGAAGGCGCCCGAAATCACCGCCTGGCTGGCAATGACCGTTGCCGCCGTTGCCAACACCACCATCGGGATCAGCGCCCAACCCTCATTCATCTCGAAGAACGGATGGCCGACGACGCCGTTCTTGGCCAGCACGAACGCGCCCTGCCCGGCATAGTTCAAAAGCAGGCACGGAAACACGATCGAGAGCCAGGCCAGCACGATCGGTTTGCGCCCGAAATGACCGAGATCGGCATAAAGCGCCTCGGCGCCGGTGACCGCAAGGAATATGGCGCCGATGGTGACGAAGGCGACGTCGGGCGAATGGATCAGGAAGGCCACGATGTAGTGCGGGCTGATCGCCCACAGGATTTCCGGATCGCTGATGATATGGTTCAGGCCGGAAAGGCCGATGGCCAAGAACCATACCGCGGTCACCGGCCCGAACACCAGTCCCACCCCGCCCGTGCCAAAGCGTTGCACCGCAAAAACCATGGCGAGGATAACCAGGGTCAGCGGCACGACATAGGGCTGGAAGGCAGGGGTGACGACATTCATGCCCTCGACCGCAGACAGCACCGAGATCGCCGGCGTGATGACCGCGTCGCCGAAAAACAGCGAGGCGCCGACGATGCCGATGCCCAGGATGACCGCCGAGCGCTTCGGAAAACTGCCGCGCGCCAGCGCCATCAGCGACAGCACGCCGCCCTCGCCGCGATTGTCGGCACGCAACACGAACATGATGTATTTGATGGTGACGATGATCGTCAGCGACCAGATGATCAGCGACAAGACACCGAGGATATCCTCGCGCTGCGCAACGTTGCCGTGCGACGACGCCACCAGCGCCTCGCGAAACGCGTAGATCGGACTGGTACCGATATCGCCGTAGACGACACCGAGCGCGCCCAGCATCAGCACCTTGGTGCTATGCTGGTCGATTTCCGGATGGGTCGATTGTTCGACGACGGGTTCTGCCTCACTACCAGTATTGGCAAGGGCCATGGACGACACTCCGATAAGCGCGCGGTGCTCTACGCTTGCTGCGATGCAATATCAAGTGCCGTTGCGTGATGGCTCCCATGCCGGCAACGCTGGACTGCTTGAAAAATAGCCTGTGCCCGCACGTTGGATCCCAACATGGAGCCGCTGTTTATCCCCTAGATAGCGACTTGCGTGCCGATTTCTACCACACGCCCGGTCGGGATCTGGAAATATTCGGTCGCATCGGCCGCCGTGCGGGCCAACCCGATGAACAGCCTGTCCTGCCACACCGGCATTCCCGAATTGGGCGAGGCCTTGAGCGAGCGCCGCGACAGGAAGAACGACGTCGTCATGATGTCGAACTTCCAGCCCTGCTTGCGGCAGATCGCCAGGGCGCGCGGAATGTTCGGCTGCTCCATGTAGCCGAAGGTCAGCGTCACCCGCATGAACAGCTCGTTGACCGTCTCCATCTTGACCCGGTCGCTGTCGGGCACCACTGGCTGCGGCGCCGTCACCACCGAAAGGATGACGTTCTGCTCATGCAGCACCTTGTAGTGCTTGAGGCTGTGCATCAGCGCCGTCGGCGCGCTGAGCGGATCGCTGGTCAGGAACACGGCGGTGCCGGATACCAGTTGCGGCTTCTTCTTCAGAAGGTTGCCGGCCAGGAAATCGAGCGGGATCTCGTTGCGGCGGGTCTTGTCGAACAGATAGCGGCTGCCGCGTATCCACGTCCACATGATCAGCCCCATGAGGCTGGCGACCGTGATCGATACCCAGCCGCCCTCGAAGATCTTCACGATGTTTGCCAGGAAGAAGCCGCTGTCGATGACGCCGAACAACAAGGTCAGCGGCAAGGCGAGCGCCAGCTTCCATTTCCACAGTTTGCGCATGACGACGAACAGCAGAATGGTGGTCATCAGCATTTCGCCGGTCACCGAGATGCCATAGGCGGATGCCAGTGAACTCGAGCTGCCGAAACCCACGACCAGCAACATCACCCCCAGCGCTATGAGCAGGTTGACGCGCGGCATGTAGATCTGGCCGAGCTGCATCTCAGACGTATGCTGCACCTCGATGCGTGGCAGAAGGTTCAGTTGCACCGCCTGGCGCGTCAGCGAAAAAGCGCCCGAAATGACGGCCTGGCTGGCGATGACGGTCGCGGCGGTCGCCAGTCCCACCATCGGCATCAGCGCCCACTCGGGCAACATCTGGAAGAACGGATTGGTCGGCCTGCCGTCATTGGCCAGCACGAAGGCGCCCTGCCCGAAATAGTTGAGCAGCAAGCAGGGAAACACCACGGAGAACCATGCCAGCACGATCGGCTTGCGGCCGAAATGGCCGAGATCCACATAGAGCGCCTCGGCCCCGGTCACCGCCAGAAACACGGCGCCGACCGTGACGAAGGCGGCTGTCGGTGTGCTGGCGAGGTAGGCGACCGCGTAATAGGGATTGATGGCCAGCAGGATCGATGGATCGTCCATCAGGTGCCAGAGCCCCGCAACACCGATGGCCAGGAACCAAAGCGCCGTCACCGGCCCGAACACCGCCGCCACCTTTCCCGTGCCGAAGCGTTGCACCGAAAACAGGATGGCCAGGATGACCAGTGTGATCGGCACGACATAGGCGTCCAGCCTCGGGGTCACCACTTTGAGGCCTTCGACCGCCGACAGCACGGAGATGGCCGGCGTTATGATCGAATCGCCGAAAAACAGCGCCGCACCGCAAAGCCCGATACCCAGGATGAGTCGCGCGCCTTTGGGATAGGCGCTGCGCGCCAAGGACATCAGCGACAGCGTGCCACCTTCGCCCTTGTTGTCGGCACGAAGCACGAAGGCGACATATTTGATGGTCACGATGATCGTCAGCGCCCAGACGATCAGCGACAGCACGCCAAGCACGTGAATGCGCGTATCGATGCCGGGCGAAGCGTGAAGCGCCTCGCGAAAGGCATAGATCGGGCTGGTGCCGATATCGCCGTAGACAACCCCGAGCGCGCCCAGCATCAGCACCTTGGTGCTTTGCTGTTCGACCCCGGGATGGCCCGATTGCTCGACTGTTTCTGCCTCGCTACCGCGGCTGGCAAGGTCCATCGACCACTCCCGGGCAAGCGCGCGGTACTTCCTGCATGCTGCGATGCGGTATCAATTGCACGCTATGGCCGCCATACCTGCAAAGCGAAGCTCTATCCCCTACCAGCCGCAGGCTCCGAGAAACCGACGCACTGTGCCGGCCATGCCATACTCCAACGCGTCGGCTGTCAACCCATGTCCGATCGACACTTCGGCCAATGCCGGGATGCGGCGCGCCAGGTCCGGCAGATTCTTCACCGTCAGGTCGTGCCCGGCGTTGACATCAAGGCCCGCGGCAATAGCGGCATCAGCCGTTTTTCCCAACCTTTCCAATTCATTGGCGGCCTTTGCGGAGTCGGAATGGAAACTGCCGTAGGGGCCGGTGTAGAGCTCAATCCTGTCCGCGCCCGTGTCGCGCGCGGCCGCCATGCCTGCCGGATCGGCATCGGAAAACAGCGACACCCTGAAACCGCCCTTCTTCAGGCGCCGCACGATCGGGGTCAGGAACGCGGCATCGGCGGCGAAGTTCCAGCCATGATCCGATGTGGCCTGCGCCGGGTCATCGGGCACCAGCGTGACCTGCTCGGGTTGATTCTTTTCGACAAGCGCCAGGAAATCCTCGCTTGGATAGCCTTCCACATTGAATTCCGCCCGCGGAAACTCGTCATCGATCAGCGCCCTGATCGCAGGCAGGTCGGAGTAGCGCGTATGACGTTCGTCGGGACGCGGATGGACGGTCAGCCCATGCGCTCCGGCTGCCAGCGCAAGGCGGCCGATGCCGATCATATCGGGCCATGGCAGGTCGCGTCGGTTGCGCAGCATGGCTATGGCATTGAGGTTGACGGAAAGCTTTGCAGGCATGGGGTGCATCCGTGAAAATCAGTCAGAAGAAGGCACGCCACATCGATCCGTTCCGCCGCGGCGCGCCTGAGACCGGGCATCTATAGCGCCTTTGACGGGAACAGATAGGGGTTTCCGGTGTTCCAGAAGACCACACTGTCTGGCGAAAGGAGGCCCAGCCTTGAACTTCCTGCAATCCGTGCCCGCGATTCGTCGTATCGAAACCAGCCGCGACGACCTCTTCGCCATCGACGTGGTCGGACATGTCTCCGCCGCCGATGCCGAAAACCTGTTCGGCCTGCTGGAGGCGGCCTATGCGCTTCATCAAAGAATAGATGTGGCGGTGCGCATGATCGACCACGATGGCGTCGATTGGACCGACATCTCCGACGAGACCCTCAAGCATGGAGCCGTCCACGCCCTGGAACATATAGGCCGGTGCGCGGTGATCGGCAGTCCGGACTGGACCGTGGACGCACAGCATGCCCTGCCCGCATCCTCGCCAATCGAATTCCGGCATTTCAAGGCCGAGGACGAAGCCTCTGCCTGGGAATGGCTGGAGGCGTCAGTGGTCGATGCATAGCCAGCAGGATCTTGCCGCCAAGGTTTTTTGAACCGGGCCGCCAGGACCCACGTCGGTTCATCGGCGTCGGATTCGGGTATCTGAAAGGGACGTTATTCAGAGGAGAAATTCAGATAGACCCGTCGGCAAGCGCTATCTGACAATCGTCAATCGCTCGGCGGCCCGCGTGATCGCCGTATAAAGCCAGCGCTGGCGTGTTTCCTTGAAGGCCCAGCTTTCGTCGAACAGCACGATCTCGTTCCACTGCGAGCCCTGCGCCTTGTGGACGGTCAGGGCATAGCCATAGTCGAAATCGTCGAAGCGCTTCTTCTGCTGCCAGGGTATGTCGGCGTCCGGATCCTCGAACGCGGCCTTGAGCAGCTTGATCTTGGCCACGCCGCGGTCCGGATCGTCCTCCTCCGGCGAGACCAGAAGGTTGATGCCTGGCTTCACCGTTTCGCGCGACGAGGTCATCACCTTCCACAGCGAACCGTTGAGCAGGCCCTTGGCCGGATCGTTGCGCAGGCACACCAGCTTGTCGCCGGCCTGCGGATAGTCGGCATTGAAGCCTTTCAACTCGCGCAGGCGCTGGTTGTAGCGCCGCCGCGTGCGGTTGGTGCCGACCAGCACCTGATCGGCCCTCAGCACCAGTTCCTGGTTGACGTCTTCCTTGCCGATAACCTGCGCCGTGCCGTAGTCGCCGCGCATGAACTCGCGGCCCTCGCGCACGTCGAGCGCCAGCCGAAGGATCGGATTGTCGCGCGCCTGCCGGTGGATTTCCGTGAGCAGGAAATCCGGCTCGTGATCGGTGAAGAAGCCGCCGCCGGAGATCGGCGGCAACTGGCCGGGGTCGCCCAGCACCAGGATCGGCGTGCCGAAGCTCATCAGGTCGCGCCCGAGCTGTTCGTCGACCATCGAGCACTCATCGATGATGACCAGCGCCGCACGCGAGATCGGGCTTTGCCGGTTGAGCGAGAAAGTCGGCGACATCGAGGTCTTGCCGGTCACCTCGTCCTCGATCGATTCCTCGCCCTTGGGCCGGTAGATGAGCGAATGAATAGTGCGGGCATTGACCGCCCCCTTGGAGCGCAGCACCTGGGCCGCCTTGCCGGTGAAAGCCGCGAACTGCACCTGGCCGTCGACATGCTCGGCGAAATAGCGCGCCAGCGTCGTCTTGCCGGTGCCGGCATAGCCGAACAGCCGGAACAATTGCGGCTTGCCAGCCTTGAGCCAGCGGGCGACCGCCTGCAGCGCCTCGTCCTGTTGGGGGGAGAATTCCATCAGTGCGACAGACCGGATTCGTGGAGGAAAGACAAGCGCACCCGTCCCGTCATCGTCTTTTCTGCATCCCGAGAGCAGCGACCCTGTGGGCAGCATTAGCAGGAGACGAAAAGAACGTAAAGGGAACATCGCCGAGCAGCCCGCTTGCAGTGACAAGGCCGTATCACTATCGTCTGGTGGTGACGTGCAGGCAGCGCGCTCACGGGCCCAAGCCCGCAGTGAAGCCGCTGCACAAGCGCAATCCGTCTTCGACGGGTGCGCCTGGCTTAGTAAAAAGCCAGATCTGACATTCAATAAAAATGTGAAACAGCTTCCAGCCAGACGGCGATGCTTGGCCCTTGCGCCGGCAAAGCAGTAGGCAGACCTTGCGCGCGCCTGGCGAGGACAAGTGTTTCGCGCCCGGAAACTGCCGGAGGAGCGGATAGGCTGGCGTCTGAGGACGCGAGGAACCAGCGATCCAGTTTGGAGCATGGTCCGTCTCGACGGACGTTGTTCACGAACACGTTGCAGCCGGTGCAGAGAGGAAGCAGCAAGGAGGAGCAGCAATTGCTCGAAGCGTTTTTCAATCCGAAGCAGGAAGGGTCCTCGGTACGCACGGAAATCATCGCCGGCGTCACGACCTTCCTGACGATGTCCTACATCATCTTCGTCAACCCGGAAATCCTGTCCACCACCGGCATGGATCGTAACGCGATCTTCGTCGCGACCTGCGTGGCGGCGGCGCTCGGTTCCCTCATCATGGCGCTGGTGGCGCGCTGGCCAATCGGCATGGCGCCGGGCATGGGCCTCAACGCCTTCTTCGCTTTCACCGTCGTCGGAGCAATGGGCTTCACCTGGCAGCAGGCGCTGGGCGCGGTCTTCATATCAGGCCTGATCTTCCTGCTCCTGACCGTCACCGGCGTCCGCAGCTGGCTGATCGCCGGCATTCCCCAGTCCATGCGAAGCGCCGTCGCCGCCGGCATCGGCCTGTTCCTGGGCATCATCGCGCTCAAGAGCTCGGGGATCGTCGTTGCCAGCCAGGCCACGCTGGTGGAGCTCGGCAAGGTTACCGACACCGGACCGCTGCTGGCCATTCTCGGCTTCTTCATCATCGCGGCGCTCGACGCTCTGAAGGTGCGCGGCGCCATCCTGATCGGCATCCTGGTCGTCACCATAGTGTCGATGATCCTTGGCGTCAGCCACTTCAACGGCGTCGTGTCGATGCCGCCCTCCATAGCGCCGACCTTCCTGCAGCTCGACATTCTCGGCGCGCTGCACAGCGGATTGCTGCACGTCATCCTCGTCTTTGTCCTGGTCGAGGTGTTCGACGCCACCGGCACGCTGATCGGCGTCGCCAAGCGCGCCAAGCTGATCGAGGAAGGCAAGCCGAACCGGCTGGGCCGCGCCTTGCTTGCCGACAGCACGGCGATCGTGGCCGGCTCGCTGCTCGGCACGTCCAGCACCACGGCCTATGTCGAGAGCGCCTCGGGCGTTCAGGCCGGCGGCCGTACCGGGCTCACGGCACTGGTCATCGCCATCCTGTTTCTGGCGGCGCTGTTCTTCTCGCCGCTGGCTGGGGCGGTTCCCGTCTATGCGACCGCTCCGGCACTGCTCTATGTCGCGGGCCTCATGATGCGCGAACTGGTCGAGGTGGAATGGGAAGACATCACCGAAGCGGCGCCGGCGGCACTGACGGCCATGATGATGCCGCTGACCTACTCCATCGCCAACGGTCTCGCCTTCGGTTTCATCAGCTATGCCGTGCTGAAGACCCTCACCGGCCGTTTTCGCGACGTGCACCCGGCGACATGGATCGTGGCGATCCTGTTCGTCATCCGTTTCGCCATCGTCTGATCCCCGCGCTCAGCCGAGCGCGATGAGCGACGTGCCGGCGAACGCCAGCACCGCCCCCGCCCAGGCCGGACCCGGCGGCCTGTGGCCGGTGCGCAGCCAGACCATCGGCAAGACAAGAACCGGCGACAGGGACGACAATGTCGAGACGATCCCGACCTTGCCGCCGGCCAGCGCCGCCATGATGAGCGACATGCCCATGCCGGTGCCGATCAGCGCGCCGCAGATGCCGATGCCGATCGTCCGCGCCGATGGCCGGGGGCGCTTGGCGACGGCAGGCAATGGAACCACCAGCAGCAACAGGAACAGCGCGCCCGAAACACCGGTCCGGATCGCCATCGCGGTGAACGGATTGACGCCGGAGGCCATGACCGGACGCGCCACCAGCGCGCCGGCCGCCTGCCCGAGCGCCGCGACCAGCCCCAGGGCGAGCCCCACGGGTAAGGTCATCTGCCTCGGCGGCAGCACAGGGGCCTGGATGGGCGGCGTCGGGAAGATGCCTTCCGGCTGAACCCTGGCGGCACGCCCGAACAGGATGGCGAGCACGATGCCTGATATGACCAGCGCCACGCCTGCCAGTTTCACCGGGCCGACCGTCTCGCCCAGGAAAAAATAGCCCATGACGAGAGCAAAGGGCGAGGTCAGCGAGAAGACCAGCAGCGCCAAGCGCGGCCCGAGTGCGAATATCGACGAGATATAGGCCGATGACGCGATGAATATGCCGAACACGCCCGACGCAGCGAGATAGCCCGCCTGCCAGGGAGCAAGCCCGGCCCAGCCGCCCACCGCCGTCGCCGCTATTGCCGTGGCAATCGTCACCGCAACCGTTTGCAGCCGGGTCAGTGTCAAGGCGTCGATACGCCCGATCAATTCACCGGCCAGCATGCCGCTTGTGGCGATGCACAGGGCCGCGCCGATCGAAAGCATTTCCGACAGGTACATTCAGTCTCTCTTGATCGATACGGCGTTCTCGCCGGCTGGTTGCCTTCGCCCTGACGACGTGAGGGCTTGCACGACCCCAAAAGTCCGCTTCACCGTGCGGGTCCGAACTCCGGATCGTTCTCCAGCAGGATCGGCTTGCCATGCGGCGTGGCGTGCGCGGCACGCTCCCAGGCGTGCGCCATCGCATCGACGTCCTGCCTGGCGGCCAGCCCTTTCGACGCAAGCAGGCCTTCCAGTGCCGCCAGCCAGTGCTCGTAGTAATCGTGGCCGTCGGCTGCCGCACCGGGCTTCTTCACTTCTGCCGACAGCGCCTGTGCCCACTCGCCCCAGGAGAACAGGCCCCTGTCATGCAGGGCCACCACCATGGCAAAGGCCTCGGCCTGCCATGGCTCGGCGAACACGGGCGCGTCGAGGCCGGCGGGCAGATCAGCAGCGGCCCGCTTCGGTTCAGGCCGGCTCAAGATAGCTCTCCCAGGCATCGATCGAGACGGTCAGTGTCGGGTCGGCGCCATCGCCCCAGATCTTCGTCCCGTCGAAAACCACCGTATAGACCCATTGCGGGTTCTCGCCTTGCCCGTGCGCGTTGGTGTCGGGAAAGACAAATCCGTCGCGCACCGCTTCAATGGTGCCTTCCTTGCCGCGCGCATAGCGCGGCAGCCTGGTGTGGCCGGTCGGGTTGAAGTTCCGGGTTCGCACGCGCTCTCCCGCCTTGAAGCGCGGCGCCGTCGCCACTGGCCGGTCGCAGGGACCGCCCTTCGCCAGCACGGCGGGCACATTCTCCGCCTTCAGCACCCTTTTGGGGCTTGCCGCGGGATCGATCGCCTCGCCTGCGCCGAGATCACGTTCGCTGACGAAGCCGTGCCGCTTGAGCAAGGTCTCCAGCGCCTTGATCCATATCTGATAATAGCTCGAACCATAGTAATCGGCCGGATGCAGCGATTCCCGCGCATGCCTGCTCTCATCGATGTTCCAGGCGCCCATCGCGCCGGCACACAGCGTCACGCCAAGCGCCCGCCTCTCCCAGGCGGCATGGAAATAAGGCTCATCCTTTTCAGGCGCGACCGGGCCGAAACCCATCTGTCCGCCGAGATCCTGCGGCCCGTTCATGCCGGTTGCCCCGCCCGAGCGGTGCCGATCATGGCATCACGGCTCACCAGTTCCGCCAGTTGCTCCTCGCTCCAGCCATCGGTGCCCTCGGGCCGCAGCGGCACGACGAGATAGCGCAGCTCCGCGGTCGAATCCCAGACGCGTATCTTCGTTTCGGCAGGCAGCGTCAGCCCGAATTCCTCGAGCACGCCACGCGGGTCGATCACCGCGCGCGAACGGTAGGGTGGCGCCTTGTACCAGACCGGTGGCAGGCCCAGCACCGACCACGGATAGCAGGAACACAGCGTGCAGACGACGAGGTTGTGCGTATCTTCGGTGTTGAACACTGCCTGCATGTGTTCGCCTTGCCGGCCGGTATAGCTCAGCGATTCGATCGCAGCCGTGGCGTCGCGCCTCAACCAGTCCGCGAAATCGGGATCGTGCCAGGCCTTGGCCACCACCCTCGCCCCATTACGCGGGCCGATTTTCGTCTCATAAGTGTCGACGATGACGTCGATGGCGGCCGGATCGATCAGTCCCTTGCGGGTCAGGATGGTTTCCAGCGCCCGCACGCGCGCGGCAAACGGATCGAGTTCGTTGTCGTGATCATGATCATGGGACATGGCCGCAAATTACGGCCCCGATCCGCCTCCGGCAAGCGCAAGACCTTGGGCCAGCGGATCGTGGCGCTGGCCCTGCCGCGGTCCTCGCCTAGTTGATCACCTGCTCGCCATCAACCGATACATCCTGGCCCTCGCCGACGGCGACCGTGCGGTGAAGATTGAGCTTCTTGCCACTGAATGTCAGGATAACTTCCTGCTGCTCGCCGGAGCCTATAACCGGCACATCAATCACGAAGGTCTGCCCGTTCAGCCATGTTCCCCTGGCCTCGGTGATGAGGCCGATGCCGGGGTCGGAGGCCTTTGGCGCCCCCTTGCGATAGAACCCGTCGAGCCCGATCGGCTGGCTGTACTTCACGGACGAGCCGGCCGGATAGTGCAAGGAGAACTCGACGTCGAAATGCGGATGAGGGTCGGTGAGATCGAGCATGAACGACCTTAATCCAACGTCGTCGTCAAAGAATTTGTAGGTCTTGCCCGAGATCGCGGAAGCAATCACAGGCGTCGGACTAATGGACATCGGCTTTTCGATCGCGGCATCCTTGATGGCATCGGCAAGCTGCCTGATGGCGTCCGGGTTCAGCGGCAGCGCTGGCCCAGACTTGACCGCGCCGGAAACAGCATCGATCAGGGTTTTATACCGGACCTGCTTTCTGGCGGTGGTCACCACCACGACATCCAGGTCAGGAAACACCACGATCAACTGGCCGTTCTTGCCATCCATCCTGTAAACGTGCCTGTCGGGAAAAACCCAAATGAAATTCGAATAGCTCTCGTTCGGGTCACCCGACGCGTGCACATTCACGAGCGTATGGTTCAAGACATCCGCCCAGCCAGGTGGAAGAAGTGGCCTTCCCTCCCATTCGCCGTGGTGCAAGTAGAGATAACCGAGCTTCGCCATGTCGCGCGGCAGCAGATACAGCGCCTCCGCGCCTTTTGTGAGACCTTGAGGATCGCGATCCCAATGCCAGCTTTGGATGCCGAGCGGATCGAAAAGCCTTTCCCTCGCATAATCCTCGGCAAGCTTGCCGGTCAGCTTGGTTATAACAGCCGAAATCAGCTCAGGGTTTCCGTTGCTGTAATTGAAAACCTGCCCCGGCGGATGCGCCATGGGGCGATCGAGGATGAACTGGGTCCAGTTGGAGCTTCGGTACAGATCATTCAACGATTGCTGCTTGCCGCCCTCAAATCCCTGATCCCAATCGAGCCCTGAAGTCATGTCCAACAGGTTTTGAACCGTGATAGCCCTCTTTCGATCATCGACATCGGCAATCCGGCGATCGGTGAAAAAATCCAGCACGGGATGATCGAGACGGTCGAGCAAGCCGTCCTTGTAGACCATGCCGAGAAGAGTGCCGGTGACCGCCTTTGTCGAAGAGTAGATCTCATGCGGAACATCCGCCGTGTAAGGTGCGTAGTAGGCTTCCGTGACGATCCGCCCGTGCCGCACGACGAGCAGGCTGTCAAAGCTGTGGCTCGCGCCATAGCCGACAAGCCTCGCGAGCGCGGCGGAATCCATGCCTTGCTCCTCAGGCGTCGACGTCAGCCATCCCTTGGTCGGCCACAGATCCGGATCCTCGGCACGCGCCGGGCTAAGGCAAGTGAGCAGAGCGCACAGGCTCATCGCACTCAAAACGAAACGTCTTTTGGTTTGCATGTCCATGACCATCTCCAATCTCGCGGAGACCATGTCGAAAGGCGCAGGCGCGGTCTCGCCGGATGTTGAAAACGGCTTGCCGATTTCTCAACGTAGCTCGCCGACTCCACGAATCGGTGCGTCGCTAAGCCGTTCGGATGGCGTCTTGGCGAAAGCGAAACGGCGAAACTCGCTTGGCGTCAGGCCGGTGTCGGCCTTGAAGGCACGGTTGAACGGGCCGAGCGACTGGAAGCCGGCGTCCATTGCGATGGTTAGGACCGGCACATCCTTCTGGCTGTCATCGGCGAGAGCCGTCTTGGCCTCGTCGATCCGGTAGTGGTTGAGGAACGCATTGAAATTGCGGAAGCCAAGGCCCTCGTTGATGACTTGGCGCAGCCGGTATTCCGGCAGGCGCATCAGCGCGGCGAGAGAGCCGATGGTCAGCCCCTCACGGCGATAGGCGCGCTCGACCGTCATCAGACGCTCCAGGCGGCCGAGCAGTGCCGGTTCGATCGCTGCACGGCCGTCGTTGCGGACCGCTGCGGAAGAAAGCCGGTTGGCGGAACCAATAGCTGGCTCCAGCGCGAGCGTGCGAACAGGCGGGGCCGTGCGGAACAGCGTCCAGCCGGCGAGCGCGGCCAATAGGCAAAGACCGAGCGCGTTGGCCAGGTTCCGGGCCGGCGAAGACCAAGTCAGGGCTGCGACGGAAGAGAGATTCGCGGCCGAGTTGGCGGCGATATACGCCAGCGTCCCCATCAGCACGGCGACGCGCAGCCGCCGCCGCCCGGCGACCAGATCCATGCGCCAGCTGGCAATCGTCTGCATGATGGCGAGCATCCCGAAGCCAAGATTGGCGAGCATCAAGGCCCTGTTGATCGCCGTGGCAGCGGAGCCCCCAATCGAGGCGTAGGACACTGTCAGCCCCAGACCGACCGCGGCGGCCCAGACGCCGGCATGCCAGGGGCGGAAGACGAAGTCGTCGTCGAAAACCACCCGAGCCCAGAGCCAGAAGACGACCGGCGTGCCCGACGATAGTGCAATGAGCGGCAGGCTCGCCCAATGCCACTGCGACGGGAAGCCTGGCGCCTCGAGGATCGCGGAAGCGGCGCCCGCTCCGGCCAGCGCAGCGCGGATGAACTCGGCGGGACGATGGCGCAGAAAGACCGCGGCGATCATCAGGAGCAATCCAGCCGCCGCGCCGCGACAACCATTGTCGAGGGCGATCAAACCTGGGCTGGTCACTCTCGCGAACCCTCCGCCGCCCTGCTCTCAGGCAACCTGCATTATTCGGCCGCCGTCTTTTGCGGCTCGCGCGGGATATCGTCGTTGTTGCCGAACAGCGAGGGCTGGTCGCCGCTGTCGAGGACCTCGGCCTCGGCTTTCCGCTTCGGCATGAGCCCGACCAGCCAGCCCGAGAACCTCTCGAAATAGACATAGATCACTGGCGTGACGAAGAGGGTCAGCGCCTGCGAGGCAAGCAGGCCGCCGACGACGGCGACACCGAGCGGCTGGCGCAGCTCGGCGCTGGCGCCGGTGCCGAGCGCGATCGGGAACGTGCCCATCAGCGCGGCAAGCGTCGTCATCATGATCGGCCGGAAGCGCATCAGGCAGGCCTTGTGGATGGACTCCGTGGCCGACATGCCCTCCCGTCGCAACTCCAGCGCGACGTCGACCATCATGATGCCGTTCTTCTTGACGATGCCGATCAGCATCAGGATGCCGATCACGGCGATCACGGACAGATCCATGCCGGCGAAGCGCAAGGCGACAACCGCCCCGAGCACAGCCGACGGCAGGCCCGTGAGAATGGTCAGCGGGTGGATGAAACTCTCGTACAGGATGCCGAGCACGATATAGATGGTCAGGATCGCGCCGCCGATCAGCAGGCCCTGGTTGGCAAGCGAATCCTGGAATGTCTTGGCGGTGCCGGCAAAGGTGGTCGAAATCGCCTTCGGCATGCCGATCTGGTCTTTGAGTTGCTGGATGCGGGTGACGCTGTCACCCAGCGCGATGCCTTGCGGCAGGTTGTAGGAGATCGTCACCGCTGGAAGCTGGCCGAGCTGGTTGACCGTCAGGGCGCCAGCCGTGCGATCGACCCTGGAGAAGGCGCCGAGCGGAACCAGACTGCCGCTCGCCGTTCGCACCTGGATGGCGAGCATGCGCTCGGGCGACCACTCGATCTTGGGATCAAGCTCGGTGATGACTTCATAGCTGTCGGCCGAACCGAAGATCGTCGACACCTGGTCGGTGCCGAATCCGCCGTAGAGGGCGGTTCGCAGCGTATCGGTATCGATGCCGAGCTGGGCGGCCTTGTCGCGGTCCACCACCAGCGACGCCTGCAAAGCATTGTTCTGCAGGTCGCTGGTGACGTCGGTGAAGGTCTGATGGTCGGCCGCCATCGCATCGTTCAGCTTCTGCGCCCAGATATCGGTCTGGCCGGTATCAAGCCCCTGCACCACGAGCTGGTAGGCGCTGGCGGACGAGCGCGAACCGAGCCGCAGATTCTGCACCGGCTGCATGTAGGTCTCGATGCCCGCCACGCCGGAGAGTTGCTTGCGCAGGTCCGAAAGCACCTTTTCGATATTGGGACGCTGGTCCTTGGCCTTGAGCTGGACGAAGAGCTGCCCCTGGTTGAGCGCGTTGTTGCCGCTGCCCGCCGACCACGCGACATGGTCGACATAGGGTGACTTCGAGAAGACGCTGGCCACCTGCCCTTGCAGCTTGGCCATGGCGTCGAAGGAGATGTCCTGGCGCGCGATGGTGGTGACCGAAATCTGGCCGATATCCTCCTGCGGGAAGAAGCCCTTCGGCGAAACCTGGATCAGCCAGACCGACCCCGCCGCCGTGCCGACGAAAACGAGGAACACCAGGAAAGTGTGTCGCAGGCAGAAACTCAGGATACGGTCATAGCCGCGCGTGATGAAATCACGCTTGTGGCCGGCGCCATGCGCCTCGCGGTCGGCCTTGCTCACCGACAGCAGCCGCGAACACAACATCGGCGTCAGCGTCAGTGACACGAACATCGAGGCCAGGATGGCGACCGTCACCACGACGGCGAACTCGTTGAAGATGCGGCCGATCACCCCGCCCATCAGCAGAACGGGAATGAAGACCGCCACGAGCGAAATCGAGATCGAGATGATGGTGAAGCCGATTTCGCGTGCGCCTTTCAACGATGCTTCGAAGGCCGACAGCCCATCCTCCTCCATGTGGCGGAAGATGTTTTCGAGCATCACGATGGCATCGTCGACGACCAGGCCGACGGCAAGCGTCAGACCCATCAGCGAGATGTTGTCGATGGAAAAGCCGAACAGGAACATCGCGCCGAGCGTGGCGATCAGCGAGATCGGCACCGCCACGGCCGGGATGATGGTCGCCGTCACCCGGCGCAGGAACACGAAGATCACCATCACCACCAGCACGATGGTCAAGAGCAGCGTGAACTGCACGTCGTCCACGGCCTGCCGGATCGAGGTCGAGCGGTCGTTGAGAAGCTTGATCGAGGCGGCGGCCGGCATCTGGTCCTGGAAGGACGGCAGCATCGCCTTGACCTTGTCGACCACGTCGACCGTATTGGCATCGGGCTGGCGCTGCACGGCCATGATGATCGCGCGGGTGCCGTCATACCAGCTTGCTGTCGTCGTGGTCTGCACGGAATCGACCACGCGCGTCACTTCGCCCAGCCGCACCGGGTGACCATTCTTGGTCGCGATGATGAGGTTCGAGAAGCCGGCGGCATCGGTGAGCTGCGTGTTGGCGGTGATGGTCAGCTGCTGCTTGTCGTTCTGGAGCACGCCCAGCGGCGTGTTGCTGTTGGCGGACGCGACCGCCGCCTGCAGCTGGTCGATCGAGATACCGCGCGCGGCAAGCGCGGTCGGATCGATCTGGATGCGCACCGCGTATTTCTGCTGGCCGTAGATGGAGACCTGCGCCACGCCGTCGATGGTGGACAGCGATGGCGAGATCACGTTTTCGGCGAAGGCGTCGAGATCGGTCAGCGGAACCGTGTCGCTGACCAGCGACATCAAGAGGATCGGCGCGTCGGCGGGATTGACCTTGCGGTAGCTCGGCGGCGACGTCATCTGCGGCGGCAGCGATTTCTGCGTGCGCGCGATTGCCGCCTGCACGTCGGCCGCGGCCGCGTCGATGTCGCGGTTGAGCACGAACTGGATGGCGATAGAGGTCTGGCCGAGCGAGTTGGTGGTCGAGATGGAATCGATGCCCGCGATGGTCGCGAACTGCTTGATCAGCGGCGTCGCCACCGACGTCGCCATGGTTTCCGGCGAAGCGCCGGGCAACGAAGCCGAGACGTTGACGACAGGGAATTCGGCGCTTGGCAGCGCCGCCACCGGCAGGAACTTGTAAGCGAACAGTCCGCCCAGCACGAGGGCGAACGACATCAGAAGGGTGGCGACCGGCCTGCGTATGCAGAATTCGGAGATCATCGGGCTGCCTCGCCGGCATTGGTCGCCTCGGCCACCTTCGGCGCCCCGGTGCTCGCGGTGGCGTTGCCTTCATGCACGGCGGCGCCGTCCTTCAGCCTTGTCTGGCCCTCCGTGACGACCTTCTCGCCGCTTTTCAGCCCCTGGCTGATGGCGCTGTTGTCGCCCTCGGTCAGCGCAACCTGAACCGGGCGCATCTCGACCGTGTTGTCCGGCTTAACCACATAGACGAACGGCCCCTTCTGGCTGGGCTGAACCGCCACGGTCGGAACGGACGTCATCTGCGGCATGATGCCGGCATCCAGGATGACGTTCACATACTGGCCGGGCCACAGCGAAAGATCGGCATTGGGAATACTGGCCCGCGTGGCGATCGTGCCCGAAGCGGTATCGACGCTGGAATCGACGAAGTCGAGCGTGCCCTTGCCGATCGGCGTCGGGTCGCCGTCCTTGGTCAGCGTCACCGCACCTTGCTGCGGGTTGGCCAGCGCCTTGTGCAGCAGCGCGAGGTTGCTTTCGGGGAGATTGAAGTTGACCTGCAGCGGGTCCATCTGGGTGATGGTGACGAGCGGAGTCGAGGATGAGCTGTTGCCGTTTGAGGTGGTCACGAGGTCGCCGACGGCGACGCTGACCGCACCCAGCCGGCCGGCGATCGGCGCCGTGATGGTGGCGTAGCTCAGTTGGACCTTGTCGGCATCGATCGTCGCCTGGTCGGCGTCGATGGTGGCGGCCGCGGCCTTCTGAGCCGCAAGTGCCTGGTCATAAGTCTGCTGCGTGCCAGCCTGCTTGGCCACGAGATCCTTGGCCCGGGCAAGATCCGCCGTCGCGCTGGCAAGCAAGGCCTGGTCCTTGGCCAGCGTGGCCTGGTCTTTGGCGAGCTGCGCCTTCAGGGCGCGATCGTCGAGCGAGAACAGGAGATCGCCGGCCTTGACCATCTGACCGTCCTTGACGTCGATCGACACGATCTGGCTGGAGACGCGCGCATTGATGCTGACCACGGCGGGAGAGGAAACGAAACCGATGGCATAGCGGCGGACCGGGAAATCGGCTGTCGTCGCGGTCGCCGAAACGATCGAAGCCGAGCGAGCGCTGCCGCCGCCCTGCTTGTCCGATGCCTTTTTGTCGGCTGCCGGCTTGCCAGCCGTGTCTGCCGCCGCGACCGGCTTGGTGCCGATCATCTGCTGGACCTTGCCCAGCGTGTCAGGGGACAGATAGAGCCAGGCCGCCCCCGCACAGGCGATTGCAAGCAGCGAAAGAATGACTTTTCCACGCATCGTCAAAGTGCCCTCTCCGTCCGACACGCCGTTGCAAGGTGGTCGTTTCTAGCACAAATCACGGCTGATTGCCCCGATTTAGCCGAATAGATAGGACAGGCGTTTGTCGGAAAAGGGCCAAAACACGGCATTACGAAGATTTAATATGCACTGCACAATGGATAGGCAGCCGGCTACGATCACGGGCGTACGCCCGTCATTGGCCCCAAAAGCCGGGCTCTAAACCTTGCCCAGATGCTTCGGCCAGAATTCCTCATGGACTTCGGCGGCTTCTTCTTCGAGGTTCGGGCCAACCACGGTGACGATGCGCGCGCCGGTTTGCAGCACCGCGCGGCTCGGCACGTTCAACCCGATCCCGGCGATCTCGCCAAGCCGCGCTTCGGAACACGCAAACACCATACGCCCGATGCCCGACCAGTAAATCGCCCCGGAGCACATCGCGCACGGCTCCGTGCTGGTGTAGAGCGTGCAATCGGCGAGAAAAGCAGTGTCGTAGTGTTGCGCCGCCAGTTTAACCAGGTTCATCTCGGCGTGGTTCGTCATGTCGTGGCCGGTGAAGACGCTGTTTTCGGCGCGCAGGATGACGTCGCCGTCCTTCACCAGAACCGAGCCAAACGGTTCGTCGCCGCGTTCCATCGCGGATTTCGAGAGCGCAATCGCCTCGCGTAAAAACGGCTCGTGGCTTTCCATCGAACTCCCCCAAGAGGCTGAGCCGATCTTGTCTTCAAGCGAAGGAATTTCCAAGGGGCTGCAGATCAGATTCAAGCCGGCGATCTGCATCCGGCCCTGATCCATGCGTCCTGAGCCTATTTCAGCATCGGCCAAAGCGTCGCCGCCAGCAGCGCGCCCATCGCGATGTTGAACCATTTCAGCCGCACCGGATCCGAGAGGAACCCCCGCAGCGCCGTGCCGAACCCCGCCCATATCGAAACGCTCGGCAGGTTAACGATGGTGAAGGCGATCGAGATCAACACCACCGACAAGAACGGGTGCTCGGCATTGGCGTAGACGGCCATTGCCGTGATCGCCATCACCCACGCCTTAGGATTGACCCACTGGAACGCGGCGGCGTCGATGAAGCGCATCGGCCGCGCCTTCGCCTCTCCTTTGCCGCTGAGCGAGCGCGACATGGCGATCTTCCAGGCGAGATAGAGCAGATAGGCGGCGCCGGCGATCTTCAGCCCGGTGTGCAGCGCCGGAAACGCTGTCAGCACGGCGCCAAGCCCGAAGCCGACGGCGAGCAACAGGACGAGAAAGCCGATGCTGATGCCCAGCATATGCGGTATCGTCCGGGTAATGCCGAAATTGACGCCGGAGGCCAGAAGCATGAGATTGTTCGGCCCCGGCGTGATCGAGGTCACGAAGGCATAGACAAGCAGTGCGAGGAATGCGTCGAGTGACATCGGGTCCAACAAGGTCAGCAATGCTGACTTAGATAGCCGACGTGTCGGACGCAACCACAATCCTTTGGGCCAGCAGCCGCCTTGCGACTTCAGCCGGCCGGATACCCGTCATCTGCCGGGAGACGGAGCCGGCAGATGACTGTTCGCGCCAGGCACGGTCTGTTCCCTGCCGCGCAGGCGGCGTAGCCCCTTCCGTCTCGGGGTGTTCTCCGGAAGCTTCACGCCGTGCGCCAAACCGAGGCCTGCAAGGACCCGGATGAAGATCCATCCGAGATCGATCTGCCCGCGCTCCAGGCCAAGCCGCGCGGATTCGGGGAAGGCGTGATGATTGCCGTGAAAACTCTCGCCGAACGTCACCAGGCCGAAACGCGGCAGATTGTAGCCCTGCACCGCCACGCCATCGACGCACCAACCCTGGTCGCCGCCACGATGCGCGAAATGCCCGACCAGCCAATGTCCGGTCAAGGAGACGGAAACACGCACCGCGATCCCCCAGACCACCCAGCTCCAGCCGCCAAGCAGCAGGAAGGCAATCGCCCATGGCAGTTGCTGCAGCATCCATGTGCGTTCGAGGAATTTGTAGAACCGGTCATTCCGGATCGACGGCTCGATGACGAAATCGGGCGGATTGCGCAACGCGACGGCGCAATGCATCTGCCAGAAGGCGTCGATGAAGAAGGGCCGGCGGTGGGCATGCAGGTCGTGGCAGGCGGTCTGGCGCTGCGCCCAGTCGCGGATATCGTGCGCATAAATCATGCCGAACGGGCCGGCCATGCCGACCAGCACGCCGAGATAGACCAATGCGTGTTCGATCCAGATATGAACCTTGAACGACCGGTGGATGAGCAGCCTATGCATGCCGACAGAATGCCCGGCGCAGATCGTGACCGCCGTCATCACGACGAACAGCGCAAAGGCGCTCCAGTTGAAAGTAAGCGGCCCGAACACGATGGCGATAACGGTCATCGCGCCGACCCAGATCGACTTGGCCGGCATCCAGACAACGCGGCCATCGCGTGCGTCGCTCTCGTGCCGGGAAATCATCCTGCCCGTGGAAATGGTCTTCATCGGGAACCCCTCCTCGCATGAACATTTTCCGAACCCAGCCTTGCCTTTTGGGGTTTCGACCCGTATTTAGGCAATAAGCTAATCATCTACTATGGCAGATTAGGTATTTAGGCAATAGTCTAAATTCGAAATCAAAAAGCGGGCAGAAGGCGCGCATGCCTTCGCGAGCCATGAGGCGGCAGGACGTGATCGAAGAAAAAACATCGGATGGCGAAACGACCGCCGGCGCCAGCGGCGCCATACAGCGCGTGTTCGAAGCGCTGTCGTCGCAACCCCGGCGCAAGATACTCGCCTATCTCGCGCACTCGTCGCTGACCGCGGGCGAGATCGCGGCGCGCTTCGACATGTCAAAGCCGTCCATCTCGCAGCATCTGAACATCCTGGAGACGGCTGGTCTCATCGCCAGGGAGCGGCAGGGCCAGTTCATCCACTACTCGCTGGTCGAGAACAATCTGGTGAACACCCTCAATGGCTTCGTTCAGGATGTCTGCCCCGTTTCGCGGCCGCTGAAAAAGGAAAGCAAGGCCCTGGCCAGCGCCAAGGGCGAAGTCCCGCCGGCAGAACCGCAGGGGTGATCCGCCGGCGCCGTATGAGGCTCTACATCCCCTGCGGGCCTCGGTTCATGGCCGCCACGCCGGTGCGGCAGATCTCCACCAGGCCGAGCGGCTTCATGATGGCGATGAACTGGTCGAGCTTGGAACCCTTGCCAGTGATCTCGAAGATGAAATGCTCGGTGTTGGCGTCGATGACGCTGGCGCGGAAAGCGTCCGCCAGGCGCAGCGCTTCGACCCGGGCCTCGCCGGTGCCGGCGACCTTGACCAGCGCCAGTTCCCGCTCGAGCGGCCGCTCCTGACCAAGCTCGTGCGAACGGACGGAAAGATCGACCACACGATGCACCGGCACGATGCGTTCCAGCTGGTTCTTGATCTGCTCCATCACATGCGGCGTGCCGCGCGTCACGATGGTGATGCGTGACAGGTGCTTTTCATGCTCGGTTTCCGAGACGGTAAGGCTCTCGATGTTGTAGCCGCGCCCGGAGAATAGCCCGATGACCCGGGCAAGCACGCCCGGCTCGTTGTCGACCAGCACGGAAAGCGTGTGCGTCTCCGGCTTCTCGGTTTCCTTGGCGATGAAGTAGGCGGAACCGGTCGGTTGAAGGTGCTGTGCCATGGTCTTGTCCTGTCTCTGGCCGGCCTCTCGCCGGCGCTGTTCAATGTTCGAAGAGAATGTATGCGCTGGTCGATGCAGCCGGGAAACCGTCGATCTTGCCGGCCCAGGCTTCGCGTTTGGTCTTGATGAAGGCATCGGCATAGCTGATGCCGCCGAAGAGATTTTCGTAGAAGCGCGCCATGAACTGCATCGTGGCTTCGTCGCCGACCTCCTCCACGGTCAGCAGCGTGCGCCGGGCGCCGGCCACCGACAGCGCGAGCGGTAGGCCGCGCACGGTGGAGGTGACGCCGATGTCGCCAAGCGCCGTATCGCAGGCCGACACCACGACAAGCTGCGAGGACCGCAGGTTCCAGCTCAGGAGCTCGCGGGCGTAGACGATGTTGTCGCCGTCCCCTTCCCCGGGCTCGTCCGCCGGCCTGGCGCCGGAAAGCACGAAGCCGGCATTCATCAATTGTTCGGACCGCCCCTGGCCGGGTTCGAAAAAGCCGTGCGTCGAAAAATGCAGGATCGCCTTGCCGCCGGCAGCCGCGCGCATGGCCGCCTCGCCGCCGTCATTGCCTTCCGCTAGCTGTACCGCCATGCCCTTCTGGCGGGCGAGCGCGGCGATCTTTTCGACCTCGGCACGCGACCCCGGCAGATAAGCGCTGCCGCTTTCCTTGCCGTAGAAAAGGCCACCCGCCAACAGCATCGTGTCGTTGGCGGAAGGCCGGTCCTCTTTCTGCCGGAATTCATAGGCCTGCCGGCTGGTGGCCGTATGCAAGTCAACCAGTTCGCCCAGCCGCTTGCCGCCATCGGGCTGCAATTCGGCGAAATCGACCTGATAGAGAAAATCGGCGGGGATGACGTAAAGCGCCTTGGCGCCTTTGGCCGCATCGCCCAGGGCCTTGGCGAGCTTCGCCCTGAATTTGCGTCCGGTATCGCCCTTGCCGTTCCTCGCGTCGATCGCGTCGACCTCCACCACTTCGACCGGGCCTTCGGCTCGCGAGACCGTGGCGAAAACCCGATACCTGTCCGGAGTGCCGCCCCGGTCCACGGGCCAATCGCCTGTGATCGCCAGGTCGACGATGACGTCGCCGGCGGCAGGCCTGGCAAGCGGCTTTGCCTCCTCCGGCGAACTGAAGATCCACTGCGCGACGGGCTGCTCGCCCCGCTTTTGCAAGGCGGCGTTCAAGGCGTTGCGGGAATCCTCCATCGCCTGCCGCTGGGGTGCCAGCGCGTCGGTGTAAAGTGTCGCCGTCACCAACTCGCGGAAACGCCCGAAATCGCTGAAATATTGCCGGATAAGGTCACGAAGCGCCTTGTCCTGGGTGGTTTCGGCCTCGGCCCGCAAACGCCGTTCGGTGCCCCGGGTCAGCGTCTTCCAATTGTCGAGCATGGCGGCGAACAGCTCCGCCGCATCGGCGTTGCGGGTCGCCAGCTCGGCGAGCGAGACCAGCATGTCGTCGACGAGCACGCGCGAAGCCTGCCCGGCGCGCAGGCTTCCCGAGGCCGACACGCTGGAACGCGCCCAGTCGAAGATGACGGCGTCGAGCTTGCGGTAACTTTCGACAGCGGCCTTGGCGTCCGTCTTCTCCTGCAGCCGCGCCTGCGCCAGCTCGGCCTCGAAGGTCATCGGCTGCGCGTCACCCAGGCTCTCGCGCGCGATCGCCACGGCGTGTTCGCGATAGGCCAGTGCATCCTCGGTCAGCCCCATCGACTCGGCCTTGTCGGCGAAGAGATCGAAGAAGGCCAGCGACTGCTCGATATCGGCGCCGTCGGTGAACTCGGTCGTGTCGCGCGACTGGATTTGCTTGCGGCTCAGTTTTCGTTCACCCAGGCGGAACTGCGCATAGGCCAGCCAGCGCCGGGTCTGCCGGCGGTAGTCATCATTGAAGCCCGGCTGGGCAACGATGCGCGAAATGGCTGCCAGCGCCGTCTCGGCATCCTTCCAGCGTTCGGCCTCCAGGAGGTCGTGCGCCATGTTCATCGCCGAAATGACGGTATCGCCGGCGCCCCCGCCAAGCGCCTTGAAGCGCTTGTCATAGGCGTATTTGTCGAATTCCAGCGCGGCGGCGGGCAGTTTCAGCGAGCGCAGCACGGCGGCGCGGTTGTTCATCATGCGCCACAGATCGGGGCTGTCCTCGCCAAGCGACTTGAGGCCGGTCTCGAAGATGAACTGGTAGGCGGCTTCGGCCGGTGCCAGCTGGCCGGCGGCGTGCATCGTCTGCGCCAAGCCATCATAGGCCGATAGGCCTTCGGCGCTGCCCATGCCGAAATGATCGGCCAGGAGGTTGAGGGCCTGGTAGCCGAACCGGTTGGCGCCCTCATAGTCCTTCTGGTCGCGCAGGAAGGCTGCGAGGTTGAACAGAAGGAAGCCCTTGCCCGGCCCGGCGTCGGTCTGCATCAACTTGGAGTCGAGACCGCGCTGGAAGATGCGCTGGGCCGCCTCGGCGCCGGCAAAGCGGTTGAAACTGTCGCCGGCCTGCCCGACAGTCTTGAAGAACAGGTCGGCGTGACCGCCGATCTCCATCGCATTGAGGGCCGCGAGCAGCCGCTTCTCGGCGACGTCGGCGCGTTTGGCGGTCAGCTGCGAATAGGCCGCATCGACCCGCGCATTGAGCGCGTCTTCCGAATCCGGTCCGAGCCGCCCGGTGATGGCTTCGACATGAAGGTCGAGCAACCTGTCTTGTTCGTCCGGGTGCCCGATGCGGCCGGCGGCGTCGGCCAACATCAGCGTGAACTCGTCCCCGCGCCTCTGGTCGAGATCGCGGATAATGCCGTCCGCCCGCCCGATCAGCCTGCCGTAGAGATCCTGCCAGTCCCCGGCATACATGTCGGCCTGCGCCATAAGATAAGCCGCGTAGGCGGCCGCCTTCGGGTCACGCCTGGCAAAGGCACCGTCGATCAGCGCCAGCGCCTTGTTACGGGCGCCGGCAAAGTCCGACTTGCGAATGGCGTCCTCGACCGCCTGGATTTCCGGCGGCCGCGGCGTGGCGTCCTGGCTTGTCGAAGCCTGGTTGCCGGCCGAGGGCACCGCCTGGCCGGCGAGCCCGGCCGTGCCTGACGCCAGGACGATTGTCCCGGCGAGCGCAAGCCCCGCTATCCGCCGGCGCCGCGAACGGATCGTGGCAAGGTCCGGGCGTCCCATGGTTTTGGCCGCAAGCAAAACTGGTCCTGTCCCGGCCTACACCAGTTCCCGGCCCTTGGCGTCGATGGCGTTGGCGACGGCCTCGTCGGTCGCCTCGTCGGGCAGAAGCATCTCGTTATGCGCCTTGCCGGAGGGGATCATCGGGAAGCAGTTGGCAAGCGTCGCCACGCGGCAATCGAACAGCACCGGCTTCCTGACCGAGATCATCTCCTTGATCGCGTCGTCCAGTTCGTCGGGCTTCTCGCAGCGTATGCCATGGCCGCCATAGGCTTCCGCCAGCTTGACGAAATCAGGCATCGCCTCGGTGTAGGAATGCGACAGCCGGTTGCCGTGCAGCAACTGCTGCCACTGGCGCACCATGCCCATATACTGGTTGTTGAGGATGAAGATCTTGATCGGCGCGTCATACTGCACCGCCGCGCTCATCTCCTGCATCGTCATCTGCACCGAGGCGTCGCCGGCGATATCGACCACCAGCGCGTTGGGATGCGCGATCTGCACGCCGAGAGCGGCGGGCAGGCCATAGCCCATCGTGCCCAGCCCGCCCGAGGTCATCCAGCGGTTGGGTTTGTCGAAATGATAGTGCTGCGCCGCCCACATCTGGTGCTGGCCGACCTCGGTCGTGATGTAGGTGTCCATGTCCTTGGTCAGCGCGTAGAGCCGCTGGATGGCGTATTGCGGCATGATCACGTCGTTGTTCATCTTGTAGGCGAGTGAATCGCGCGCGCGCCATTTGGCGATCTGCTCCCACCAGGGATAGAGCGCCTTCTTGTCGGCCTTGGCGCTTGCCCGCCACAGCCGCACCAGATCCTCCAGCACGCGTCCGACATCGCCGATGATCGGCACGTCGGTATGGACGTTCTTGTTGATCGAGGACGGATCGATATCGATGTGGATCTTCTTCGAGTTCGGCGCAAAAGCGTTGAGCCGGCCGGTGATGCGGTCGTCGAAACGAGCGCCGATGCAGACCATGACGTCGCAGTCATGCATGGCCATGTTGGCTTCATAGGTGCCGTGCATGCCGAGCATGCCCAGCCAGTTCTTGCCCGAGGCCGGATAGGCGCCGAGCCCCATCAGCGTCGACGTGATCGGGAAGCCGGTGAGGTCGACCAGTTCGCGCAGGAGATGGCTGGCTTCCGGGCCGGAATTGATGACGCCGCCACCGGAATAGATGATCGGCTTCTTGGCGCTGGCCATCAGTTCGACAGCCGCCTTCACCTTCTCCAGGTCGCCCTGGACCTTCGGCTGGTAGCTGGTGCGCGGCGCGATCTGCGGCGGCACATAGAAACCCTTGGCGAACTGCACGTCCTTGGGGATATCGACAACGACCGGGCCGGGCCGGCCGGTCGTGGCGACATGGAAGGCCTCGTGAATGGTCGCGGCGAGTTCGTTGACGTCCTTCACCAGCCAGTTGTGCTTGGTGCAGGGCCGCGTGATGCCGACCGTGTCGCATTCCTGGAACGCATCCGAGCCGATGAGCGAGGTCGGCACCTGCCCTGTCAGGCAGACCAGCGGGATCGAATCCATCAATGCGTCCTGCAAGGGTGTCACCGCATTGGTGGCGCCGGGACCCGAGGTCACCAGCATGACGCCTGCCCTGCCGGTCGATCGCGCGTAGCCCTCGGCGGCGTGGCCGGCACCCTGCTCATGGCGCACCAGAATGTGCTCGACCTCATCCTGCTGGAAAATCTCGTCGTAAATGGGAAGCACCGCGCCGCCTGGATAGCCGAAGACGTGCTTGACGCCATTGTCCTTCAGCGCCTGCACCACCATTTCGGCGCCTGTCATTTCGCGCCGCTCACTCTGTCCATTGCTCATCGGTCTGGTCCCGTACTGTGCGCCATCTGGCGTTTGCCATTTGGGTGTTATTGGTCGTTTAGTCGTGTTTCAGGCAATAAAAAAGGCCCCCGAGGGAGCCTGTGTGTTGCGCATGGGAGGTTTTCGCCCGGCGGTTACACCGCCTTGCCCACGCGCCTTCCTACGAGAATGAGTGCCGTTTTCATGGTGGCGGACCATAAAGGCGAACGCGCGGGGTCGTCAATGGGGTATGGCACGAATTCACTCAGCCGTGGGACCAGCCCGTTACGCGCTACCATAGTACAGTTGAGCCCACCTTGTCCCCGCACCACAATGCCAGGCTTACGTGGTTGTCTGGGAGGAGGACGCGTGGCTGGCGAACGGGAGCATATCCGCGAGATAGAACAGGTTCTGTCGGGCCGGCGATCGGCCCGCGACGACGTCGTCGTGAAGTCCTGGCTGCGCTGTGTCGACACCCATCGGCTCGACCCCGCCCGGCCGACGGAAGCCTATATCGTCCCGGACACCCAGCTGCGCGAGCATCGCGAGCAATCCGAACGGCTGATTGCCATTGCCCGGAGCGGCCTGGAGACGCTGTTCAAGCAGGTGGCGGGTCAGAACTACGTGTTGCTGCTGGCCGATGCCAAAGGGGTCACCGTCGACTTCCTCGGCGATCCCCTGTTCATGGACCAGTTACGCACGGCCGGCCTCTATCTCGGCTCGGAATGGTCGGAAAGCCGGACCGGCACCTGTGGCGTCGGCTCCTGCATCGTCACCGGCGAGGCGATGACGATCCATCAGACCGATCACTTCGACACCACCCATACGCCTTTGTCCTGCACGGCAGCGCCGATCTTCGACACCAGGGGCGAACTGGCCGCCGTGCTCGACATCTCGCTGCTGCGCTCGCCGCAGCCCAAGGTCAGCCAGAACCTCGCGCTGCATCTGGTGACGGCGTCGGCCCGGCGCATCGAGCTCGCCAACCTGATGGCGCAGATGCATTCGGAATGGGTGCTGCGCTTCTCCCGCTCGCCTGAATTTCTCGATGTCGATCCCGAGGCGGCCATCGCGCTGGACGCGTCAGGCCGCATCCTGGGCACGACGCGCGGCGGGGCGCTGCTTCTGGCGCAAGCCGGAGGCATCGACTGGAGACGCTCGCCGATCGGGCAGCCGATCTCGCGCTATCTCGAGATCAGCGTCGACGACCTGCCGAGCCTGACGCGCGGACGGCCGACCGAGGAGCGGCTGGTGTTCGGCCGCAGCGGCAGCGCCCTCTTCGCCCACGCCATCGAACCCCAGCCACCGAGTGGCCGCCGCGCGGCCATCGAGATGGTGCCGAAGCCGATCGTCGAGCTTTCGGGCGGTGATCCTGCCATGGCCGCGATGCAACTGCGGGCCGCGAAGCTGGCGCGCACGACAATTCCGATCCTGATTCATGGCGAGACCGGCTCCGGTAAGGAATACCTCGCACGCGCCATCCACGATTCTTCCCAGCGACCCGGCCCCTTTGTCGCCATCAACTGCGCGGCCATCCCCGAGCATCTGATCGAGAGCGAACTTTTCGGCCACATTGCCGGAGCCTTCACCGGCGCCGCGGCCCGGGGGCGCAAGGGGCTGATCGAGAGCGCCGATGGCGGCACGCTCTTCCTCGACGAAATCGGCGACATGCCCTACCCCCTGCAATCGCGGCTGCTGCGCGTGATCGCCGAGCGCGAGCTGATCCCGGTCGGCGGCATCGCCCCCCGGCGGGTCGACATCAAGATCATCTCGGCCTCGCATCACGACCTGCGCAAGCTGGTCGCCGAGGGCCGCTTCCGCGAGGATCTGTTCTACCGGTTGAACGCCGCCTCGCTCACCTTGCCGGCACTGCGCGAACGCACCGACTTCGAATGGCTGCTGGGCCGGCTGGTCGATCAGCGTATGCGTCTTGCGGGGCGAACAGTCCGGCTGTCGCCGGCCGCGCGCCTGGCGCTGATCCGCCACGCCTGGCCGGGAAACATCCGCGAGCTCGCCAACGCGATCGATCTTGCGGTGACGCTGTGCGACGGCGACACGATCGAGCCCGCCGACCTGCCAGACTTTGCCTTGTCGCAGCCGGCATCCGCCTTGCCCGGCGAGCGCCTGGCCGCGCCCCGGGCCTCCTCACCCGAGATCGAGCGCGCCGCGCTGCTCGATGCGCTAGCGGATGCGGGCTGGAACATTTCCGAAGCCGCCCGGCGGCTCGGCATCGACCGCACGACCGTCCACCGCCGCATGAAGCGGCTGCGGGTCGACGCTCCCAACTAGTGGCGCAGCGCTGTGGCGCGCCACGGCGCGTGCCACATCAATGCAACGGCGTGCAACACCGCAGCACCTTGAAGCCTTATGATTTCATTGTGATTTTCGCCCGCGGCAAGATTGGCATGCCGCTTGCTGTCTTCCAGCTATACTGTGGCGCCTGGAGGAGGAGCCACGCAAACCGGCAAGCGGAGGAGAACCATGCTGGAGAGAACCCCCACCACCAAGGCGCAGGCGTTGCTCGACAAATTCGGCAAGGCGCTCGAGGCCGGCGACGTCGATGCCGCGGTCAATTGCTTCCAGGCGGACTGTTACTGGCGCGACCTCGTCACCTTCACCTGGAACCTGAGGACCATGGAGGGCCAGGACCAGATCCGCGACATGCTGAAGGCAACGCTGGCCGGCACGGGACCAAGCGACTGGAAGATTGCCGAAGGCGAGGAAGCAAGTGAGGCGGATGGCGTCACCACCGCCTGGATCACCTTCGAGACCAAGGTAGCGCGCGGCTTCGGCCTTGTGCGGTTCAAGGGCGACCTGATCTGGACCTTGCTCACCACCATGGCAGAGTTGAAGGGCCATGAGGAGAAAGCCGGCTTCACCCGCCCGCTTGGCGCCAAGCATGGCCATGGCAAGGACAGGAAATCCTGGCGCGAGGAACGCGAGGCCGAGGTCGCCGAACTCGGTCACAGCAGGCAACCCTACGTGGTGATCATCGGCGGCGGCCAGGGCGGCATCGCGCTGGGTGCCCGCCTGCGCCAGCTCGGCGTGTCGGCCATCATCATCGAAAAGAACGACCGCCCGGGCGATTCCTGGCGCAAGCGCTACAAGTCGCTCTGCCTGCACGACCCCGTCTGGTACGATCACCTGCCCTATATCGATTTCCCCAAGAACTGGCCTGTCTTCGCGCCGAAGGACAAGATCGGCGACTGGCTTGAGATGTACACGAAGGTGATGGAGCTGAACTACTGGTCCTCCACCACGGCGAAATCCGCAAAATACGACGAGAAGGCCAAGGAATGGACCGTCGTGGTCGAGCGCGACGGCAAGGAGATCATCCTGAAGCCAAAGCAGCTCGTGCTTGCCACCGGCATGTCGGGCAAGGCGAACTGGCCGAAATACAAAGGCCAGGACATCTTCAAGGGCGAGCAGCAGCATTCCTCGACCCATCCCGGCCCCGACAAGTACCGCGGCAAGAAGGTCGTCGTCATCGGCTCCAACAACTCCGCCCACGACATCTGCGCGGCGCTGTGGGAAGGCGGCGCCGACGTCACCATGGTGCAGCGTTCCTCCACCCATATCGTCAAGTCCGATACGTTGATGGATATCGGGCTCGGCGCGCTCTATTCCGAGCAGGCGGTGGAAAACGGCATGACGACGCGCAAGGCCGACCTGATCTTCGCCTCCCTGCCCTACCGCATCCTGCACGAGTTCCAGATCCCGCTTTACGAGCAGATGAAGGAGCGCGACGCCAAATTCTACGCGGACCTGGAGAAGGCCGGCTTCCTGCTCGACTGGGGCGATGACGGTTCGGGCCTGTTCATGAAATATCTGCGCCGGGGTTCAGGCTATTACATCGATGTCGGCGCGTGCGACCTCGTCATCGACGGCTCGATCAAGCTGAAGAGCGGACCGGGCGCGGCGGTCCAGGAATTGACGCCGACCGGCGTCAAATTCGCCGACGGCAGCGAACTGCCGGCCGACCTCGTCATCTATGCCACCGGCTACGGCTCGATGAACGGCTGGGCGGCAGACCTGATTTCGCAGGAAGTCGCCGACAAGGTCGGCAAGGTCTGGGGTCTCGGCTCCGACACCACCAAGGACCCAGGCCCCTGGGAAGGCGAACAGCGCAACATGTGGAAACCCACCCAGCAGGAAGCGCTGTGGTTCCATGGTGGCAACCTTCATCAGTCGCGACACTATTCGCAGTATCTGTCGCTGCAGTTGAAGGCCAGGCAGGAAGGCTTGCCGACGCCGGTCTACGGGCTGCAGGAGGTTCACCACAAGGCTTAGACGATCCCGGGCGGTTGAGTCCCGCTCTGCCCCGCGCGCCAAGTTCCGCCGCGCGGGGTTGCAGTTATTATGCGTCACGCCCTTCGCCTTGGCCCGGCGTCCGAGGCTATTGCATTCGTCCCGCGTTGCCTGACGATTGCCGAAATCGCGCACCAGCACCGACTTGCGCCATGAGTCGAGCTCGATCGACGGCAAGCTTTCCACCTCGCGGCAGCTCTCCGGGCGGAATGCCGCGACCGCGTCTTCTCCATCGAAACGGAAACACATGGTGCCTCCTGCCTGGCCGGTACCGTCAGCCGCGAGCGGCGAAGTCGCGCACGACGCGCTGCAGCAACGGCACGTAGTCGCGGAACGCCCGCGTCTCCATATCGGCGACCTTGCCGGCCTCGTCCCAGATGCGGACCCGCACCGCTTCCGCGTGGAACGGGTTCTTGCGGAACTCGGCCACCTCCTCGGCGCTCATCGGTCCGCCCTGCAGCGACAGCGTGTGCACCGAGGCCGGCGACAGCCGGCCGAAATAGGTCGGGTCGGTGGCGCAGAGATAGCGTTTGGCCGAGACATGCAGCCTGACGCATTCGACGATGACAGGCGGGAAGAACGGCGCCAGCACCTCGCCGCCGGCCTCGTCGTGATGCTTGTCCTCGACGTCGTCGGGCGAATAGGTGCCGAACTCGCTGGTGTAGTGGCCGATGTCGTGCAGCAGGGCCGCCGCCACCAGTTCGTCCGGCGCGCCATCCCGTTCGGCGAACCAGGCGCCCTGCAGCATGTGTTGCGACATGGTGACGGGTTCGCCGAGATAGGACTCGGCACCCCGGCGCTCGAAGATGTCGGCAATGAATTCGACGATGTTGTCGGCGTTCAGATCCTGGCCGCTCATTCCGCTGCCTCCTTGAAGCTGTGTTCGATCGCGGCGAGCGTCGACAGGAGGCCATCCTTGTCGGCGTAGCAGCCCTGCAGCCAGCGCTTGCCGGTGCCGGAGAATGCCTTGCGGGCGTGCATGACGCGCGTGTTGTCGACGATGAAGGCCTGGCCCGGTTCGAGCTTGAAGGTCACCTCGAAGGACGGATCCTCGATCAGCTCGGCGAACCGGCGATAGGCGGCATAATAGGCGGCCATATCGGCAAAGGGCACATCGACGGTCGGGGCCAGCGAGCGGTTGTTGAAACGGATGCAGATCAGCTCGCCGTCCGGCCCGAGCTCGATCATCGGCCGCTTGGCCTGCAGCCGCACGCCCGAGGAGCCGGCATATTCGAAACGCGCCGGACAGGAGCTCAACAGCCGGAAGCCTTCCGGGTTCTCGGCCTGCAAGGCGGCCGCCACGGCAAACCCGTCGACCACGCTGGATTCGCCGCCCTCGACCGTGTTCTCGATGCAGGAGAGTATCTGCAGCGTCGGCACAGGGTCGCGATACGGATTGTCGGTATGCGCCTGCAGACCGAGATTGGTGTAGGCGAGATTGCTCGGATTGACCTCGGCGCGCACTTCGAACCAGCGCCCGTAATTGGTCTCCCTGATATAGCCGAACAGGTCGGAGACCTTGCACAGCGCCCCCGATTCGGTCGGCAGCCCGTCCATCACCGCAAAGCCGTAGATCCGCACCGCCGAAAGCCATTCGCGCAGCACGTCGCGGCTATCAAGTGCCGCCCGGTAGCCGGCGCGCGGCACCGAGTTCTGCATCGTCGCCTTGGTCCATCGCCGGATTGTATCGTCCGTCCAGCCGGCCTGGCGGTTCTCGTCCCGATCATAGGCGTTGGCGCTCAACCACTGGGCGGGGAAGCTGACCGTCTTTCCCTCCGGCAGGAAGGTCACCTCAAGCGCATTGTCCTTTATCGAAGCCGCGCCGATCGTGGTGTCGCGCGGAATGTCGAGGATGGTGATCAGTCGCTGGCCATTGCCGGCACTGCGTGTCTTGTCGTCCAGCGCGTTGTCGCGCAGCCACATGGCGTGAAAACGGGCGCGTTTCCCACCCTGCCAGCCAAGTTCGATCGTTCTGCCTTCGTCGCCAGCCAGCGCGTGGGTAAGCATGGAAATCCGTTCCTGTCCGCTACGCCCCACGGCCCGATCCGCAGGGTTTCGATTGCATGTTGGCCGCGCGGAAGGCATAACTCAAATTATCATTTTTTGGCCTATGACCATGATTTTGTGATGGCTCGACGAACCGTTCCGATTTTGCCTCCGCTCGACTGGCTGCGCAGTTTCGAGGCGGCGGCGCGGCTGTCGAATTTCACGGCGGCGGCAGCCGAACTCGGCCTCACCCAGGCCGCCGTCAGCCAGCACATCCGGTCTCTGGAAGACCGGCTGAAGACCCGCCTGTTCTCGCGCCTGGCGCGAGGCGTGGCGCTGTCGCCCGAAGGCGCGGCCTATCTGCCCCATATCCAGTCAGCCTTCGCCACCATTGGCAGCAGCACGGCGGAACTGTTCGAACCGCGCGCGGTGCAGACCGTCAGCCTGCGGGTGCCGATCTCGTTCGCCTTGCTGGCACTTGTTCCGGCATTGCCGGATCTTTCCGCGGCGCTGCCTCATATCCAGCTCGACCTGATGACGATTCATCGCCCCGCCGATTACGATCTGCCGGGCTCAACTCTCGACATCCGCTTCGGCAATGGCGTCTTTCCCGGACGCGAGGCCGACAGGCTGACGGCGGAGCGGCTTCTACCCGTCGCCAGCCCGGTTTTGGCCGGCGCCGCGGACTGGACCTCCCTGCCGCTGCTTCTGGTCGCCGGTGCGCGCGAGATGTGGGCGGAATGGTTCGCGGCGGCCGGTCTTGCCGGCCACCCGCGGCGCTCGCACCGCTTTGACAGTTTCGTGGCTGCGCTGGAGGCGGCGAGCGCGGGCGCGGGCGTGCTTCTGGGCTCGCGGCCATTGGTCGACGCAGCGCTGCGGAACGGGAGCCTCGTCGCGCTCTCCGACTTCGAACTCTCCAGCACGTCGGGGCATTTCCTGACCAAGGCATCGACCGCGCGCCTGACCGGCGCCGAGCAGGATTTTCGCCGCTGGCTGCTGCAGCGCCTCTCCGGTGCCGCCTCTGCTTGATCCACAAAACCCGCCGCTACGCCAAACCGATACGCTTCCAGTAGATCAGTGTGCCGGTGAGGCCGCCATGCGGCTTCAGCGCATAGTCCGGTATCTCGCCGGCAAGCGTGAAACCGAGCTTTTCGTAAAGGCTAGAAGCACCGTCTTCCGTTGCCGTGTCCAGGACCAGCAGCGTGCGGCCCCGCTCGACGGCGATCTGCTCCGCGTCCCGCATCAGCCGGGTGCCGATGCCCCTGCCCCGATGGCCGACGGATGTCATCAGCTTGGCGATCTCGGCCCGGTGCGGTTGGTTGGGCGGACAGTCGAGCAGCAGAGTGACCGTGCCTGCCAGGACCTCGCCATCCCAGGCGCCGAGCACCACCCTTTCGCCCCTTGCCGCCGCCGCCAGCGACCGCTCCCAGAATAGGCTTGCCGCCTCCGGCGCCAGCGGATGCATGAAACTGACCGAACCGCCGGCGGCAACGGTCCCGACCAGCAGATCGGTCAGCATTGCAAGGGTTTGAGCATTCGCGCTCAGCGTTCTGATCTCGATGGAATTCATGCCGTTCCCTGTAAGCCGATTGATGGATCCGATAGCGCCGGCGTCAGCCGAGGGGGCGCACGCGGCGCCGCTTCCGCGCCGCCTTTATGGCGGCGATGCGCTCAGTGTCTTCCTCCCGCAGGTGATGCCCACGTTCCAGGATCTCGAGCGTGTATTCCTCATAGGTCAGCCCCAGCCGCCCGGCCTTTTCCATGCGCATCAGCATGATGTCGCGGCTCGGCGCCTTCCAGGCCTTGGCGTGCGCGGCCTTCCAGGCGAGGAAGATGTAGGGATCGCCCTTGCCCCAGGGCGGTCCCTTGTACTCATCGAGGGGCGGCCCCCCATTGTGGGAGCGCTTTGGCCGTCCTGCCATGATGTCAGCCCCTGACCAGGGCGACGAGATAGTCGGCACCTGGCTCCAGCGCATGGAAGGTGCAGTCGCTCGGAGCGCCGAGCGCCAGGCAGTCGCCGGACTCGAGCCTGTGCACCACCTCGCCCTCGGTGAAGTCGAGCCGCCCCGAGATCAGCCAGATCTGCTGCTTGATGAAGGCGTAGGATGCGGCCGGCAGGCTGACTTTCGCACCTGCCGGCAGATGAACCCTGATCAGTTCGAGCGGCATTTCGCTGGCCGGCGACAGATGACGCCTGACATAGCCCGTGTCGGGATCGCGCCAGACAGGCTGGTCGCCCGCGCGCAGCAGTTCGCCGCCTTGCAGTTCCGCCCGGGCGATCAGGGTCGACAGGGTCATGCCGTAAGCCGCCGCGATGCGCACGAGAAGAGCCGCGGTCGGGCTGGTCATGCCGCGCTCGATCGTGCTCAGCATGGCCTTGGACACACCCGACCGCTCGGCAAGCTCGGCCAGGGACCAGTCGCGCATGGTCCTTTCTGCGTGTATCCGCCGGCCGATGGTCGAGGAAATATCGTTCGCTATATCATCCATAAATCCATTATAGCGAAATTTGAAAGGCGATGTGAAGGGGTCATATGGCGGCAATTTTCGCCAAATCCTTAATCCTCTCTACACCATCAAGCCTCATCCGACCTTAACCCCGTCCCTGTAGGGTCGATGTTCCGGGGAAATGGGGATTGGCCTGTCCATGTATGTCGAACGCGAGGCCTCCGTCGGAGAACCGACATCGCAGGAGCGCCGCAATGCCGACCAGAACGACAAGCGCATCCTGGGCAATGTCGTTCAATGCGACGGCGCGCGCGCCACGATCAGCGCCTATGCCGATGACATCGACGGTGCCGTGACCGGCCTTTGGACGGTCGGCAAGATGATCTCCATCAATCTGGGCACGACGCGAACCGTCGGCCTCGTCTATGCCATCGGCAAATCGGACCGCGCCTGGAGCAATGAGGGTCAGAACGCCATCGAGGTCAGCGTCGAGCTGATCGGCGAAGTGCGCGACGGCGCCGAACCCAGCGCCAAGCCGATCTTCGACCGCGGCATCACCACCTATCCGCATATCGGCGCCCTCGCGCATCGCATCCGCAGCCGCGACCTGCAGGCCGTGTATGATCTGGCCGGCCGCCATTCCATCACCATCGGCTCGCTGTCGCAGGATGAAGCGATCGCCGCCAACATCGCCATCGACGACACGCTGGCGCGCCACTTCGCCATTGTCGGCACCACCGGCGTCGGCAAGTCGACCGCGGTCTCGCTGCTGCTGCGCAAGTCCATCGCGGCGCGGCCGGACCTGCGCATCCTGATCCTCGACCCGCACAACGAATTCGCCGCCTCGCTGCCGGAATATTGCGTCAAGGTCGATTCCAAGACGCTCGACCTGCCGTTCTGGATGTTCAAGCTCGAGGAATTCGCCGAAGTGCTGTTTCGCGGCCGTGAAACGGTGCCCGAGGAGATCGACGCCCTGCGCGATCTCATTCCGCTGGCCAAGAACCTCTACCGCAACCCGAACTCAGGCGCTTATCTCAGGCGCGGCAGCGATGCGCTGACCGCCGATACGCCAGTGCCTTACCGCATCGCCGACCTGCTCAAGCAGATCGACGAGCGCATGGGCATGCTCGAAAGCAAGAACGACCGCCCGACACTGAAGTCACTGAAGACGCGCATCGAATCGGCCGCCGCCGATCCGCGCTATCGCTTCATGTTCAATTCGCGCCTGATCGAGGACACCATTCACGAAACGATCGGCAACATCTTCCGCGTGCCGCATCACGGCCGCCCGGTGACCTGCTTCGAGATGGCCGGCATGCCTTCGGAGGTCGTCAATTCGGTCTGTTCGGTGCTGGCGCGGCTGGCCTTCGACCTTGCTCTGTGGAGCGAAGGCAAGCTGCAACTGCTGTTGCTGTGCGAGGAAGCGCATCGCTACATGCCCGCCGACGCGCGCCTCGGCTTCGCGCCCACCAGGCACGCGCTGTCGCGCATCGCCAAGGAAGGCCGTAAATATGGCTGCTATCTCGGCGTCATCACCCAACGTCCGGGCGAACTCGACCCGACCATCCTGTCGCAGTGTTCGACCTTCTTCGCCATGCGGCTCGCCAACGAGCAGGACCAGGCGATCATTCGCTCGGCGATTGCCGATTCCTCCGCCTCCACGCTCGCTTTCCTGTCGTCCATGGGCCAGCGCGAAGCGATCGCCTTCGGCGAAGGCGTGGCGACGACCATGCGGCTGAAGTTCGAGAAATTGCCGAGCCATCTGCTGCCCGGCACGGCCAAGCGCGAGGAGGACATGCCGTCGAAACCCGGCGAGGTCGACCTCGTGGCGATCGTGGAACGGTTGCGCAACGTGCCGAAACCGCAGAGCCAGGCCATGGCGTTCGCCGAAGTCGTCGACACCGGCCGGCAGGCCGGCGACCCCGACTACCGCAAGCCGGCAGCCGCGGTGCGCGTTCAGTCGGAAGAGGACTTCGACACGCGCTACGGCTTGAAGCCCGCGACCTTCGGCCTGCGCCCGCAGAACGATTGAGCCTTGGCGTCACGCGACGGCCGGCTGGGAGCTGCACCAAACTTCCAAAAGCTCCGCATCGTGAAACCAGCCCGGTAAATCCCGATAGGGAATTCATCAGCCCGAATTGAATGGCGCGGTTTTCGAGAAGCCGGAGCGGACATTCAGTCCGTGAGCTCAGTTCTGCTGCGAACGCAATAGAACTGGGGAAGTCGAGAAAGCCGCGTCAGTCAACCGGCCTCATGAATTCCTCTTCGGGATTTCAGGCACAGACGCGGTTGCGGCCCTGCCGCTTGGCTTCGTAGAGCTGGCGATCGGCGCGGCGATAGAACTCCTCCGCCGTTTCCTTGCGGTCCCAGACGGCAAGGCCGACACTGGTGGTGATCTTGAGCCGGACATTGTTGCCGGACAGGATCGACATGTTGGCGATCGCCCTGCGGATGCGTTCGGCGAACTTGGCCAGGAGATCGGCGTCCATGTTGGGCGTGACCACGGCGAACTCCTCACCGCCCAGCCGCGCCACCACGTCATGATAACGCGTCATGTCCTTGAGACAGCTCGCGACGGCCTTCAGCACCTCGTCGCCGACATCATGGCCATGGGTGTCGTTGACCTGCTTGAAATGGTCGAGATCGAGGATCATCAGCCCGACCGGCTTTTCGATGCGCCTGAACTCTTCCAGATATTCCTTCAGCGCATCGTCGAAATAGCGCCGGTTCTGCATGCCGGTGAGCCCGTCGGTCAGCGCCGCATGCTCCAGCGTCTCGGAGCGCGCGCTGAGCGAAACCGTCATGGCGCGCAGTTTTCCCTCTTCCGTCGCCTGTTTGCGGATCAGCGGATAGATGAAGAAAATGCCGAAGAACAGCGCCGTCGCAAGCAGCACGCCGGTCGCGAACAGCAGCTTGTTGAGATAGATGACCTTGTCCAGGCCAGACTGTGTATGGAGTTCCGTAGCGAAGGATTGCAGCAGTCCATAGGCGTGCAGCGTCACCAGGCCAGCGGCCAGGATCACGAAGATAAAGACGAAAAAAGCGGATTCCGCTTTGTGGAAACGCATCTGCTCCCCGATGGAAAAGTGCCCACCGATCTTATGTCACGGACCGACTTACGGAGCGTTAATTTCGACAACCTCGACGGGAACTCTTCCCCGGAGGTCAACTTTTTAAGTTGCATTAGCAACAAGCGTTTGGATCGTGGTTTCGAGATCGTCACCAGCCTGCAACCGCCGCCATTGCGGCCCCAGCTGATGGCGAAACCACGTCGTCTGCCGCTTGGCGTATTGCCGGGTCGCGATCTTGGCGCGCTCGATCGCTTCGGGATAAGTCGACGATCCAGCCATCGCCGCCTGCAGTTCACGGACGCCGATCGCCTTCATCGCCGGCAGATCCGGATCGAGGCGAAGGGCCAGCAGTTGGCTGACCTCCTCCAGCGCCCCCTTGTCCAGCATCTGGTAGAAACGCCTCTCGATACGATCGACGAGAGCCGCCCGATCCGGCTCGATGACCAGGAAGCGCGCGGTCCGTCCGTCGATGAGCGGCCGGCCGCGCTCGGCCTGCCACTCCAGAATCGAGCGGCCGGATGCGTCCAGCACCTCGAGCGCCCGCACGATGCGTTGGCTGTCGGTCGGCTTCAATTGCATGGCGGCTCTCGAATCCTCGCGGAGCAGAATGCCGTGAAGCTTGACTGCGCCCTGTTCCTTGAGCTCGTAGCGCCAGCGGTCGCGCACCCGCTGCGGAATGTCGGGCATTTCCGAAATGCCCTCGGCCAGCGCGCGGAAATAGAGACCGGTGCCGCCAACGAAGACCGGCCGCCGCGACAACGTTCCCTCGTCGATAAGTCTCATCACGTCACGCAGCCATGCGCCGGTCGAATAGGCGGTGCCGGGATGCACATGGCCGTAGAGAAAATGCGGTGCGCGCGCCAGATCGGCCGCCTCGGGCCGGGCGGTAAGCACGTCGAGCACCGAATAGCCCTGCATGGAATCGGTGTTGACGATAACGCCGCCGGTGCGCACGGCCAGTTCGAGCGCCAGAGCCGACTTGCCGCTGGCGGTCGGCCCGGCTATCAGGATCGCGTTTTTAACGCGGCCTTCGCCCGCATCCGCGCCGGAATTCTCCATGCCGCTCATTGCCACGCTTGTTTCCCGTCCCGCTGACCGCGCTTTGTCGCCCTCGCTTGCGAATATGGCCTCACGGTCGGTCGGCGCAAGCGCTGTCGTCTGGCTGGCCGAAGGGATTGCATGTGATCTTGTGCTGCCGCGGGACCCCGACGCCGCCGAGAAGACCGCCGCCCTGCGCGCCGCCCTGGCCTCGGAACCGGTCGACGTGATCGTCCAGCAGGGTGAAACGCGGCGAAAGAAGATCCTTATCGCCGACATGGATTCGACCATGATCGACCAGGAATGCATCGACGAACTGGCCGACGAGATCGGCGTCAAGGAGCATGTCGCGGCGATCACCGCGCGGTCGATGAATGGCGAGATCGCCTTCGAGCCGGCCTTGCGCGAGCGTGTTGCATTGCTCAAGGGCCTAGACGCCGCGGTCGTCGACCGTATCGTCGCCAACCGGCTTACACTGGCGTCCGGCGGCCGCGCGCTCGTCCAGACGATGCGCGCCAACGGCGCCTGGACGGCCCTTGTCTCGGGTGGTTTCGAAGTCTTCACCACGCCCATCGCGGCGATGCTCGGCTTCCAGGAAAACCGCGCCAACCGCCTGCTCGAAGAAGCCGGACGCTTCACCGGCCTGGTGGGTGAGCCGATCCTCGGCCGCGCCGCCAAGGCCGAGGCGCTGACCGAAATCTCGACCCGGCTTGGCCTGACGCCGGCCGACGCCATCGCCGTCGGCGACGGCGCCAACGATCTCGACATGATCCGCCTGGCCGGCACGGGCGTGGCGCTTCACGCCAAGCCGGCCGTGGCGGCGCAGGCCAAGGTCCGCATCGACCACGGCGACCTGACGGCGCTGCTCTATCTGCAGGGCTTCAGGCAGGAGGAGTTCGTCCAATGAAACCCATGCGTACCGAGCGCCTCATCCTGCGCAACTGGGAGGAGCGCGACCGCGCGCTTTTCCATCGCATCAATTCCGACGAACAGGTCATGGAATTCTTCCCGTTCCGCCGCGACCGCGCCACCGCGGACGCCAAAATGGACGAGTTTCGCGGCTGGATCGCCGAGGACGGCTACGGCTTCGCCGCCGCCGAGATCATCGAGACAGGCGAATGCATCGGGTTCATCGGCCTCTTCGACACCGATCATCTGCCCTTCCTGCCGCCCGGGACCATCGAGATCGGCTGGCGGCTTGTCCCTGAATTCTGGGGCAAGGGCTATGTCACGGAGGCCGCCGAGGCATGGCTGGCCTACGGTTTCGAAACCCTGGCCGTCGACGAAATCGTGTCCTTCGCCGTAGCGGAAAACCACCGCTCGACCGCCGTCATGAAACGCCTCGGCATGACGGCCGACCCCTCGGCCGATTTCGATCATCCCGACATCCCCGACAGCCATCCCGCGCTCAAGCGGCATGTCTTCTACAGGCTGACGCGCGAGAACTGGCAGGCAAGAAAAAAGGCGGCCGGATAGCCGCCTTCTGAAATCGCGGGATCGAAAAAACTCAATCCATCCGGATCGTCACGAAGCGCAACTCGCCGGTCTTCGACGCCAGCATCAGCAGCGCGTTCTTGCGGCCCTGCTCTTTCAGCGCGCCGATCCGGTCCATGACATCCTTGGGCGTGGCGACGGATTCCTGCGCGATCTCGGTAATCACCTCACCCGGCTGGATGCCGCGTTCGGCCGCAGCCGAATCCTTGGCCACGTCGGTGATGACGACGCCCGACACATCGGCGGCGATGCTGAACTTCTTGCGCGTATCGTCGTTCAGTTCACCGACGGTCATGCCCAGCACCGAGGCGGTCGAAACCGCGGGCGCCTTGTCGCCCTTGCCCTGGTCCGTGTTGTTGCCATTCTCACCGCTGGCGAGCTTCTCGCCATCCTCGAGCCGGCCGAGCGTCACCTTGACGGTCTGCTCGACGCCCTTGCGCACGATCAGCACGTCCACCGCCTTGCCGACCGGGCTTTCTGCGACGACACGCGGCAGGTCGCGCATCTCGTGGATGTCCTTACCGTCGAATTTGATGATGACGTCGCCGGCCTGGATGCTGCCATTGTCGACAGGTCCGCCCTTGATGACGCCGGCCACCAGCGCGCCCTTGGCGGTCGTCATGCCAAGGCTTTCGGCGATGTCGTCCGTCACCGGCTGGATGCGCACGCCGAGCCAACCGCGCCGCGTCTCGCCATACTGGCGAAGCTGGTCGACAACGCCCGACGCAAGCTGCGAAGGGATGGAGAAGCCGATGCCGATCGAACCGCCGGACGGCGAAATGATCGCGGTGTTGATGCCGATGACCTCGCCCACGCTGTTGAACAGCGGCCCGCCCGAATTGCCGCGGTTGATGGCGGCATCCGTCTGGATGAAATCGTCATAGGGGCCGGAATTGATGTCGCGGTTGCGCGCCGAGACGATGCCGACCGTCACCGTGCCGCCAAGGCCGAACGGATTGCCGACCGCCATCACCCAGTCGCCGACCCGCATCTTGGTGGAATCGCCGAATTTGACCGCTGTGAGCTTGTGGCCCTTCGGGTCGACCTTCAGCACGGCGACATCGGTCTTGGTGTCGGTGCCGACCAGCGTCGCCTTCAAGGTGATGCCGTCCGAGAAATTGACCTCGATATCGTCGGCGTCGGCGATCACGTGGTTGTTGGTGACGACGATGCCCTGCTCGGCGTCGATGACGAAGCCGGAGCCCAGCGATTGCACCTTCTGCGAGCCGCTATCCTTCTCACCGCCCCGGTTCTTGAAGAAGTCGTCGAAGAAATCCTGGAAGGGTGAACCTTCGGGCAGCTGCGGCATCGGCACCGCGCCCGGGCCTTCGGTGCCCTTGACCGTCTGCGAGGTCGAGATGTTGACCACCGCGCCGAGCACGCCTTCCGCGAGATCGGCCACCGATGCAGGTCCGTCGGCGGCGAATGTCGGGGTCGTGAAGGAAGGGACGGCGACCGTGCCGACGAGGAGCGCCGCCGTGCCAGCGATGAGTGTCCGCCGAGCCGCGCGCAAAAGGAGTGTGGATGTCATCGAGGAACCTCCCGGCATTTCTGAAAGAGAAAGCACAGCGACGAAAACACCGCGCTGCGCCATGTTGGCAAAAAATACGGCACGTTTGCGGCTATGACTATCGGTGGAATGTGAATCGAGTGTTATTCCGCAAACCGGCCGCCTTTACCCGCCTCGCACCAGCCAGACGATGCCGACCCCGATGGCGATCGCGGCCAGCCCGGCAATCCGCAATGCATTCTCGGGCAGCGACAGCACTTCGGTGGCAAGCTTCCGGGCAAGGCCGGGAAAGCCGCCATAGACCAACCCCTCTATCACGAGGACGAGGCCGATGGCGGCAAGAAAGTCCTGCACCGGCCGTTACTGGCCGGTGCTGGGTTGTGTTGCTGGCGCGGCGGGCGCCGCCGCCGGCGCCGCAGGGGTAGCCGGAGCAGGTTTCGCCGGCCCTTCCTTGCCGTCGGGATCACGGAAGTAGCGGAAGAACTCCGAGTTCGGCGACAGCACCATGGTGGTCCCGGTGTTGTCCAGCGCCGTGCCATAGGCATTCATCGACCGGTAGAAATCGAAGAAGGCCGGATCGCGTTTATAGGCATCCGCGAAGGTGGCGCTGCGCTGGGCTTCGCCCTCGCCGCGCAGGATCTCGGACTCTTTTTGTGCCTCTGCGATGATCTCGACGACCTCGCGGTCGGCGCGGGCGCGGATGCGCTGCGCCGCCTCGTTGCCGCGTGCCCTCAGCCTTTCGGCTTCGGCCAGGCGTTCGGCCTTCATGCGGTCATAGGTCTGTTGCGAGACCTCGGCCGTCAGATCGGTGCGGCGGATGCGGACATCCTCGATCTGCAGGCCAAGCGAGGTGGCGTCGGGCCGAAGCTGGTCGCGCACTTCGCGCATCATCACCGCGCGCTCTTCCGAAAGTGCCGCCTCGAAATCGCGCAAACCGTAGACGCGGCGCAGCGCAGCGTCGAGACGCGTCCTGAGCCGTGCCTCGGCCAGTTCGATCTGGCCGGACACCGCGGCACGGAACACGCGGGGATCCGAGATGCGGTAGGCGATGAAGGCATCCACCTCGTAGAACTTGCCGCCCGAGACCTGGACACGGATGTTGTCGAGGTCGAAGCGCAGCACGCGGTTCTCGATCAATTGCACGGTATCGGCGTCGAAGAACGAGAACGGCGCCTTGAAGTAGATGCCGGGTTCCGTCTTGACGTCGACGATCTCGCCGAAGCGCAGCACCAGCGCCTGCTGGCGCGCATTGACCACGAAGACCGAGGAATAGATCAGGAACAGGATGACCGCCGCGATGACGACGAAGACGGGGAGACGGTTACCCATTACTGGTTACCTCCCGTATTCGCGCCAAGGGCGGCGGGGGCCGGAGCCTTCTGCTGCAGTGCCGGCAGCGGCAGGTAAGGGACGACCCCTTGCCCGTTGCCCTGTTCGACGATGACCTTGCCGGAATCCTTCAGAACCTTCTCCATGGTTTCGAGATAAAGGCGCTTGCGCGTGACATCGGGCGCCTTGGCGTATTCGTCATAGACGGAGATGAAGCGCTGCGCCTCACCTTCGGCCTCCTGCACGACCCGGTTCTTGTAGGCGGCCGCGTCTTCGCGGACCTGGGCGGCTTCACCACGCGCCTGGCCGAGCTTCTGGTTGGAGTACTGGTTCGCCTGCTCGACGAACTTGTCCTCGTCCTGCTCGGCGCGCTGCACCTCGTCGAAGGCGTCTGCCACTTCGCGCGGCGGCGCCGCGTCCTCGATCGAGATGGCATTGACCTGCAGGCCGGCCTTGTAGCCGTCGAGCGTGGTCTGGATGATCTCGCGCACCGAGGCCGCTATGCCCTGGCGGTCGTCGCGGAAAATATCCTGTGCCGGACGACGGCCGACGGCTTCGCGCATCGCGCTCTCGGCGACCTGCCGCAGCATGCCGTCAGGGTCGGAGACGTCGAACAGATAGGCACGGGGGTCGGAGACCTGATAGGCCACCGAGAACTGCACGTTGACGATGTTCTGGTCGCCCGACAACATCAGGCCGTTGCCGCTGGTGTTGCCGCCGCCAATGTCGACGAGCTGCTCGGAAATCTTGGCCGTCTCGACGGTCTCGAGCGGCCACCAGTGGAAGTGCAGGCCGGGCTGGGAGAGTTCGGGCTTCGGCTTGCCGAAGCGCAGTTCGACTGCCACCTCGTCGGGCTGCACCGTATAGACCGCCTGGAACGCCCAGAGCACGACCAGCACGGCGCCGATCAGTCCCAGGACAGCCGGACTGGCGCCACCGCCGCCGGGAAGCGCTCGCCTCAGCCTGTCCTGGCCGCGGCGGATGATGTCTTCGAGGTCGGGAGGCGATCCCTGCGGGCCGCTCGGTCCCTTCGGTCCCTGCCCCCAGGGTCCCTGATTATTGCCGCCGCCGCCCCATGGGCCGCCACCTCCGCCACTTTTGTCGTTCCAGGGCATGAATGTCCTTTCGCTCTGTATTCCCTCAGGCACCGGAGTTACGGCGCAAATCCAGTGTCGTTCTTCTATAGGGACGCCAAAGCACGCTTTCAACGCAATGCGCCGCCAACATTATCTGTTTTGGGTCTGTCGCGACCCTTTGTCGTCCTTCAACGCCTCTTTTGTCTTCAAACCCTCTCGCGCCGGCGCTCGTAAACCGTGTAGCGGGTCGCGTGGCTGTCCTTTTCGCCGGCCGGCACATCCTGCGCGCTCACGACGCGCCAGGCCGCCGGGTCGATCGGCGGGAAATGCGCGTCGCCGTCGACAGCGGCCAGCACATGGGTGACATGCAGCCGGTCGGCCAGCGGCAGTGCCTGGGCATAGATCTCGCCGCCGCCGATGACGCAGACCTCGTCGACGCCGGCCATGCAGCGTCCGCGCACATCGGCCAGCCGGATCGCATCCGCCAATGAATTCGCCACCTCGACGCCTTCGGCGCGCCAGGCCTTGTCGCGCGTGACCACAATGTTCAATCTGCCCGGTAGCGGCCGGCCGATACCTTCATAGGTCTTGCGGCCCATGATGATCGGCTTGCCCATCGTATCGGCCTTGAAGCGCTTGAGATCGGTCGACAGCCGCCATGGCAAGCCGCCATCACGCCCGATGACGCCGTTCTCGGCAATGGCGACGTAGATTGCGACGTCCATCAATTGGCATCCCCGCCGCCATTGTCCGACGGATTGAGGATCAGGATGTCGATATCGTGCTCCGGATAGAAATCCTTCGCCGTCATCTCGAAGCTCGTCGGTCCGACCTTCCTGACATTGTCGCCGCAGAACGAGACCAGCGCCTGCGGGTTGCCCTTGTCCACCGTCAGCTTGAAGTTGCCGATCGTGCCTGCCGCCCAGTTGCCGCCGGTGGTCAGGATATAGGCGATGCGGCTTTCGTAGAATTTCGGATAGCCGTCGGCCTTGGCCGCCTTGCGAACCGCGTTCTCGAATGTGTCGTCCATGCAATAGCGCGTCTTGTAGGCGGCGTATTGCCCCTGAAACTTGCCGTCATAGAAGAAGCTGACCGAAGACGTGCCGCCGACGCTCGGCTTGTAGTGGTGCGAGACGTGGACGTCCTTGTTGGCGGGAAAGGTCGAGCGCCACCAATAGGTGGAGCGCAACTGCCAGAACGGCGCGTATGGCGCGTTGAGGCTCGGATCGCTGTCGGCTTCCGGATTCTCGATGATGATGCCGCGGTTGACCCAGTCGTCGGCCACAGCCTTGGGCAGTTTCGCCAGCGCCGCCCTGGCCGCGTCGCCGAACGGATTGAACGGCACGTTCTGCGCCTTCAGCTCGGCGCTGATATCGATGCCGAGCGCGAACACCTTCTGCTCCAGCTGCGGTTTGGCGGCTGCGCCGTCGATCGTCACCTCGAAGCCGAGGAAATTGTCGCTCTGGTTCTCGGGGATGGCCGGCATCTCCTCCGGATCGCCCGAAATGTCGGGCATCGGGAACGCGACGATCGCGCTGACATCCTTGTCGGTGTTGTTGTGGAAGACGTAGTCGACCGTCACCTTCTCGGGCGAGATGAACAGGTCCTCGCTCTGCATCGCGACCGCGTCGCTGCGCGACAGGATCAGGCCGCCGGTGCCGAGTTCGGCCACCGAATCGTTGGCCAGTGCCGGCGCGGCCGAAACCGCCAGCGCCACCGTCAGAACGTATCGCAACATCGAAGCCCCCTCGGCTGGAATGCCGGGATGACCCTAGCGGTTTCAATGCGGCGTTTCAAAGCCCTTCCGCGTCGATGGCCGCGCCTGTGCGGTCTGGACACGCAAGGTGCGGTCTGGACTAACAGGTTCCGATCAGGCAGGAGTGCGCCGCATGCGCAAGCTTCTCGTCATCGGCATCGGCGCCGGCAATCCAGACCACATGACCGTGCAGGCCATATCAAGCCTGAACCGCGCCGACGTGCTGTTCATTCCCGACAAGGGGGCCGGGAAGAACGACCTTGCCGAACTGCGGCGCGAGATCTGCGACCGCTTCGTCACCAATCCGAACTCGCGCCGCGTCGAGTTCGACGTGCCGGTGCGGGCCGAGCCAGCCCCTTCCTATCGCTCGACGGTCGACGACTGGCACGAAGCCATCGCCGCCATCTATGAAAGCCTGATCCAGGGCGAGCTTGGCGAGCATGGCTGCGGCGCCTTCCTGATATGGGGCGACCCTTCGCTCTACGACAGCGCGCTGCGCATCCTCGAACGGGTTCGGCTGCGCGGCAATGTCGACTTCGAGCTGGAGGTCATTCCCGGCATCACCGCCATCCAGGCGCTTGCCGCCAGCCACAAGACGGCGCTCAACCGCATCGGCGATTCGGTGCTGATTACCACCGGCAGGCGCTTGACCGAGGAGGGCATGCCGCAAAACGCGGGCAGCGCCATCGTCATGCTCGACGGCAAATGCGCCTTCAACACGCTCGCCGACCCCGACCTCTTCATCCAGTGGGGCGCCTATCTCGGCACGCCGGACGAGATCGTCGTCTCCGGCCGCCTCGGCGATGTCGGCGCCGAGATCGAAAAAGTCCGCGAGGAAGCCCGGCGCAAGAAGGGCTGGATCATGGACACGTACCTGCTGCGCAGGCAGGAGGAGAGTAGTGAGTAGTGAGTAGTGAAGCCGATATCATTCCCTACTGACTACTGACTACTGACTACTGACTACTCACTACTCACTACTCCAATGACTACTCCCTACCCCGCATCGATCTCCGCCTGCAACGCATCCATATGCGTCGACGCGGCCGCGGTCGCCGCGCGTTCTATGGCGCGGAAACGGCTGACCACCGCCAGGCCGACGGTCGTCAGCTGCGCGCCGCCACCCTTGCGGCCTCCGGTTTGCGCGGCGACCAGCGGCTTGCCGAACACCCGGTTCATGTCCTCGACCAGGTCCCAGGCGTGCTTGTAGGACATCTCCATGCCCCGGGCGGCAGCCGAGATCGAGCCGAAGGTGGCGATATGCTCCAGCAACTCGATCTTGCCCGGGCCGATTCGTCCGTCGGGATCGAGATTTATCCGCAGGCTCAGCGACGGCATTTTTGCTCCTCCGCGATCATGCCCGATCCCCATACTAGAGGCTCTTCAGCGATACCGCTATTCCAAAAAGACATAGCGACTGTCATCCATCCGCCTCGGCCGGCAGGCCGGCACCGGTGTTGGCGCGATCGAAGCTCACCGTCTTGATCACTGCGAACACCCTGCCGCCGAGTTGCAGCTTCAGCGCTTGGCGCGACTGTTCGGTGATGCGGGCAAGCACCGTCGCACCGTTGCAGTCTATTGCAACCTCGACTGTCGGCCCCTCGCCCGGGCTCATCGCCACGACAGTCCCGGGCAGGATGTTGAGCGCGCTCAGACCCGTGGGCTTGTCGGTGGCGATCATCACATCGCGAGCCCGGATGCGGATACGCACCGGAGCGCCGGCCTTCATCGCCAGGCGCGGAACGCGGATCTCGCCGGCGGCCGAGCCGAGCACGCTCATGCCGAACACCTCGTCGTGGCGCAGCACCTTCGTATCCAGCACCGCGCCCCCTTCGCCGCGCTCTTCGGCGGGCAACAGGTCGAGCCTTTGCATCACCGCCTCGGTCGGACCGCTGGCCAGGACCTTGCCCTGCGCCAGCATCACCACGTCGCTGGCCAACCGCGCCACTTCGGCGACAGAATGGCTGACATAGACGATCGGGATCCTGGTCTCGTCGCGCAGGCGCTCGATATAGGGCAGGATTTCTGACTTGCGCGCCTCGTCGAGCGAGGCCAGCGGCTCGTCCATGAGCAGAAGCTTGGGGCTGGCCAGCAGCGCCCGGCCGATCGCCACGCGCTGCTTTTCACCGCCCGACAGCTTTGCCGGCCGCCGCCCCAGCAGCGCGCCGATGCCGAGCAGGTCGACGACGCCGTCCATGTCGGCATAGCGCTCCGCCGCTGGCGTGAACCAGCGGCCGTAACGCAGGTTGCCCATCACGCTCATATGCGGAAACAGCCGCGCATCCTGGAACACCATGCCGATGCGCCGCTTGTGCTTCGGCACGAAGATGCCGGCTGCGGTGTCGACAAGCACACGCCCGTCGACCTCGATGCGGCCCTTGTCCGGGCGGATCAGGCCGGCGATCATGTTGATCAGCGTCGTCTTGCCGGAGCCGGACGGGCCGAACAGCGCCGTCAGCCGACCGGCGCTTTCGAAGCGGATGTCGATGGCGAAATCGCCAAGCCTGTGGCTGATGTCGACGCGGATGCTCATTCGATATCCATCCGCCGGCCGACGCGCCGGGCCAGAACTTCCGAAGCGACCAGGGCAGCCATCGAGATGATGATCGAGATAAGGGTCAGCCGCAGCGCCCCCTCATCACCGCCGGGCACCTGCGTGAACGTATAGATCGCCGACGGCAGCGTCTGCGTCTCGCCGGGAATGTTGGAGACGAAAGTGATGGTCGCGCCGAACTCTCCCATCGCCTTGGCGAAGGCCAGGATGGATCCGGCGATCAACCCGGGCAGGATCAGCGGCAGTGTGATGGTGGCGAACACCCACAAGGGATTGGCGCCGAGCGTTCCCGCCGCCGCTTCCATCTTGCGGTCCACCGCCTCGATCGACAGGCGGATCGCCCGCACCATCAGGGGGAACCCCATGACGCCGCAGGCAAGGGCCGCGCCCGTCCAGCGAAACGAAAAGACGATACCGAAATGCTCGGCCAGAAACGCGCCGGCCGGCCCCCGCTTGCCGAAGGTGAGCAACAGGAGATAGCCGGTCACCACGGGCGGCAGGATAAGCGGCAGGTGGACCAGACCGTTGAGCAGCGTCTTGCCCCAGAATTGTCCCCGGGCAAGCAGCAACGCGATCAGGATGCCGGGCGGCAGGCTGGCCACCATCGCCACCAAGGCAACCTTGATCGACAGCCGGACCGCATTCCATTCGTCGGGAGTGAGGTCCAGCAGCCAGTTCATGTCGCTATTTCAGGACGTCCTACTTGCTCTTCTTGAGGACCGTGAAGCCCTGCTCCTTGAATATCTTGGCGGCAGCCGAGGATTCCACGCACTTCAGGAAGGCAGGCGCATCCTTGTCCTTCGAATCCGCGGTCTGCGCAATCGGATAGATGATCGGCGGATGCGAATCCTCGGGGAAGGTGCCGACCACCTTGACCGTCTTGTCGGCCTTGGCGTCGGTGGCATAGACGATGCCGAGCGGCGCTTCGCCGGTCGACACCAGCTTCAGCGCGGCGCGCACGTTCTCGGCCTGAGCGACCTTGCCCTCGACCGAAGACCACACGCCAAGCGATTCCAGCGCCGCCTTGCCGTACTTGCCCGCCGGCACCGCCTTGAAATCGCCCATGGCGAGCTTGCCGTCGCCAAGCAGCTTGGCGAGGTCGAAACCCTTCTCGACCTTGGTCTTGACCTTCGAATCCTTCGGCGCGACCAGCACGATCTGGTTGCCCAGCAGCTGCACCTCGGTCTCCGGCTTGGTCAGCTTCTTGTCCGAGAGATATTTCATCCAGTCGAGATCGGCCGAAACGAAGACGTCGGCCGGGGCCCCGCCCTCGATCTGCTTGGCAAGCGCCGAACTCGCCGCATAGGAAATGGTCGCGGCTTCGCCGACCTTCTTCTCGCAGGCCTTGTTGACCGCGTCGAGCGCGTCCTTGAGGCTGGCGGCGGCAAACACGGTCAGCTTGTCGTCGGCGTGAGCCGCCGGCACGGCGGCCATCAAAATCGCCGCCAGCCCGCCGATCGCCATCGCCTTCAATCCAAAACCCTTGCCCGTCATGAAATCTCTCCCTGGTTTGAAATCCGTACGGCCCAAAGCCTGAGAACCGATATATCCGCACGAACATAGCAAGGGAAGGCCCGGCACCCATTGAAACACTCTATCTAGGTCTTGTGAGTGGCACGGCGCAGCTGTTCTGCTAAGACAGGCGCAGACCAGCATCGGAAGGAACAAGAAATGAAGATCAGCGCCCGCAACGTCCTCAAGGGGACCATCACCGAGATCGTCAAGGGAGCCACCACCTCGCATGTCAGGATCGACATCGGCGGCGGCACCATCGTCACCTCCTCGATCACCAACGAGGCCGTCGCCGACCTCAAGCTGGAAAAGGGCAAGCAGGCCTATGCCGTGGTGAAGGCCTCGGACGTGATGGTCGGCGTCGACTGAGCCGTCCGCAACGACCGGACATGGTCCGCGAAAACGAGATCCGGCCAAGCGAGGTCGCGGTCGAGGCGCCGCCGCCGACCGACGCCGGCCTGGTGTTCATCGGCGTCATCCGCACGCCCTGGGCCTCGCGGCTGGTCACGCCACGCCAAGGCCGCGAGGATGGCCCGGCCTGCCGAATCGAAATCTTCGAGCCGTGGCGGCAGGCGCTGGAAGGTGTGGAAAAATTCGAGCGGCTGGAGGTGCTCTACTGGCTGCACCTGTCGCGGCGCGATCTCGTCAAGCAGAGCCCGGCCAGCGACGGCACCTCGCGCGGCACATTTTCGCTGCGCTCCCCGGTGCGGCCCAACCCGATCGGCACCTCGATCGTCACGCTTGTCGGGGTCGAGGACCATACCCTGCTCGTCCGAGGCCTGGATTGCATCGACGGAACGCCGCTGCTCGACCTCAAGCCGGACCGCACGCTTTTCAAGCCGATCGCACCGCCGCAGGCGGGTGATTTCGAGATTGGCTGAGCCCGCCAGCCCAAGGCTTAGACCGCGATCGGCGCCTTGATAGATGCATCGGCGACGTAGTTATCCAGCCGGAAATCCTCGAAGCGGAAGGCGAAAAGGTCCCTCACCTCCGGATTGATCCACATTGTCGGCAGTGCCCTTGGCGTGCGCCGCAACTGTTCGCGCGCCTGTTCGAAATGGTTGGAGTAGAGATGCGCGTCGCCCAGCGTGTGGACGAAATCGCCCGGCTTCAGCCCGGTCACCTGCGCCACCATGAGCGTCAGCAGCGCGTAGGAGGCGATGTTGAACGGCACGCCGAGGAAAATGTCGGCCGAACGCTGGTATAGCTGGCACGAGAGGCGGCCTTCCGAAACGTAGAACTGGAACAGGCAGTGGCACGGCGGCAGCGCCATGGCTTCCACCTCGGCCGGATTCCAGGCAGACACGATCAGCCGCCGGGACTGAGGATTGCGGCGTATCTCCTTCAGAAGATTGGCGATCTGGTCGATCGAACCGCCATGGCCATCGGGCCAGGACCGCCACTGCTTGCCGTAGACCGGGCCGAGATCGCCATTCTCGTCGGCCCATTCGTCCCAGATCGTGACGCCGTGGTCGGTGAGATATTTGATGTTGGTGTCGCCGGCCAGGAACCACAGAAGTTCATGGATGATCGACTTCAGGTGCAGCTTCTTGGTGGTGGTGACGGGAAAGCCGCGCGCCAGATCGAAGCGCATCTGGTAGCCGAAGACGGAACGTGTGCCCGTGCCGGTGCGGTCGCCGCGGTCGGCGCCGTGGTCCAGCACATGCTGCAGAAGGTCGAGATACTGGCGCATCGGTTCCGGCTCGATTCTTGATCTCGCCGATCATAGCGCCATGGCAGCGCGTATGCCACGCCTCTATGCGTTCGTCCCCATCGCAGGATGGCAAAAGCCGATAACCACACTGGCGAGCCGGGTCGGATAGAGCCCGCCGGCCGCCAGGATGGAATCGCGGATCCTCAGAGCGAGCCGAGCTTGCCCAGATCCTTGGCCACCAGATAGTAGAAGGTCACGCGGTGCTTGCTGTGGTCGGCATGCATAGCCTTGCAGGTCTTTTCGATCGCGGCATCGGCCTTGGCGCCGTCGCTGATGCCGAGCTTCTTGGCCACCCAGCTTTCCTTGACGCGCTCGAGCTCCTTCGGGTCGGTGCAGGACACCAGCGAGGAGTCGCGGTTCCTGAGCGCGATGCCCAGGTGTTTGACGATCTTTTCGACCACATCGGCGCTCGCGCCGGCGTCATACTTCTTCACGTCTGCAAGATAGTCGGCCATCGAAATTCCCCTCGTCGGCGCCACGAATCCGGTCGATGAGGGCTGTGGCGCGCTTCGCAACTTGTGCGCTAGATCGATAACTCCTCACCGCTCGCCGAGCTTGGTTTGAGACCGTTGCCAAGTCAACCCTCGCCGTCGCAATTTGACACAGGGATAAAGCCTTGTTGCGGCCTTTCAATTTCCACGACCGGCCCCTATATTCGCTTCGTCGGCTTGACCGACTATGGCGATAAATGGGCGATGAAATAAGCCGTTCGGACCCGGGGGCGGTACCCGGCGCCTCCACCAAAAGCCGCTCTCGAGAGCAGAGCGGTTTTTGCTGGGGGCGAAATAGGATCGACGAAGGTGTAAAGATCGTACTTTTGCCCGGCATTGTACCACCGTCATCGGGCTAAACTTATAGTTGCCAACGACAACTATGCGGAAGCACGTCTCGCTGCTTAATGCAGTGCGATAGCTTCAAATCAAGCCCTAGGGGTTCGCACTTCTAGGCGGGGTTCGGAGGTACCTGGCAACAGAAACCTCCACTTCTCCCCCCAACATGCGTCCTGCGTCACGGCGATTCTCGTCGGCCGAGCCTTCGTGCCCGCCGCGCGACTGCCTGGCTGCGCGCACTCTCTCCATGGATGAGACATGCACAACGATTGCGATCGATTCTTCGTGCTGACCGGCGGTCCCGGTTTCGGCAAGACCACTTTGATCGAAGCCCTGCGGAAAGCGGGCTTCGCGACGGTGCCCGAGGCCGGGCGCGGCATCATCCGCGACCAGATGGCGATCGGCGGCCCCGCCCTGCCATGGCGGGACCGGGCATTGTTCGCCGAACTGATGCTGTCGTGGGAACTGCGTTCCTGGCAGGTCGCGCAGGCAAAGCCGGGCCCGGTATTCTTCGATCGCGGCGTGCCGGACACGATCGGCTATCTCAGGCTTTGCGGCCTGCCGGTGCCGGATCATGCCGTCAACGCGGCCAGGGCGTTCCGTTACGCGCGCCACATCTTCATCGCCCCGCCCTGGCCGGAGATCTTCGCGCAGGACGACGAGCGCAAACAGACGCTCGACGAGGCAATCCGTACGCATGATTCGGTGGCCGGCGCCTATGCCGAACTGGGCTACGAGTTGGTCCCCCTGCCGCTTGCGCATGTGGAGGAGCGTGTCCGCTTCATCCTCGACAAGGCTGGCCTGCGGGCATGAAAAAGGCCGGGACAAACCCGGCCTTTCAGTTCCCTGCCTTCCCGGTCCCTTGAAGGACGCTTATTCCGCCGGCGCTTCGGCGGTTTCGCGCGAACGGCCGAGCGTGAGCTTGGCCAGCGTGAAGGAGATCACGGCGCAGAGCGGATCGCGGCGCCGGGATCCTCCGGATTGTCCGAACACTGAAGCGTCACTGCCGGGATCGAGAACGCCCTTCATCGCTGCGCATTGGCAGAGACTATGCTGTCCCTTCGTGAGGGGGTGTGGTATGGCCGGCGCGATGGGAACTGCAGTGAGATGCCTGGTGATCAATCCTGACCGGTCAGCCCTCGCGCTTCGCGCTTGAGACGACCATGGCCACGCAACGAACTCACTGCTACTTTCTGGCATGCGATGGAAATTACCTTCCGTTCGCTGCCCTTGCCGCCAAGCGCGCCGGCGAATTGAGCGCTACCTCGACCAGGGGATATATCCTTTATGCCGGACCCGAGGATGACAGGTTTGAGGCCGTCTCCCGCGTGTTGCCCCCCGATGTCGAAATGGTCGACGCGTCCAGGTTTCTGGATGGCCTTTCGCTGAATTTCAGCGCCAGGATAACCAAGGCCACTTACCTTCGCATTTTCGCTGATCTCGTGCCGCAGTTCGAGCCCTATGAGCGTGTCGCCTATTTCGATTGCGACGTTCTCTTGAACCGCGATCCCGCCGAACTGCTTTCGTCCGCGATGAGCGCGCCGTTGCTCGCCGCCCATGACCTCCCTTCCTACTATGATCTTGACTACCGCCGTCGCTTGTCGCTGCGAGCCGGTGCGCCGTATTTCAATGCCGGAGTGCTTGTCTTCGACATGCCAGCGGTCCGCAACGCAGGACTGCTGGAAAAGGCACGCCAGTTCGCGACAGACCACATGGAGCTCTGCGTCCAGCACGATCAGGACGCCATGAACGTTGCCTTTGAGGGCAGCTGGCAGACCCTCCACCCACTATGGAATGCCATGACGAACCTGCATTGGATGCCAGCGTTCACGCAGACCTATGCGCGTCATTTCAGCAGCAAAAAGCCCTGGTCGAGGAACCCTGTTGGCGTGGAGAGCGAGGCGATGGCGATCTACCGGCGGCTCGCGGCCGGCACCGAATGGGCGCAGCTGTTCCAATCGTCTTCGACCTCTGTGTCCCTCTCCCTGGCGATCAAACGGATCGAACGCAAGGCACGCACGGCAATCGCCCATCTCGGGAGAGATCAAAGGCGCCTGCGCCGCGCACGTTTTGAAGAAAAGCTGCCTTCAATAACGGCACGGTTGGCGGAACATGCAGACAGCGGCGTCGCCGGCCTGGAATTTCCGGAAAGAGAGTTTGGGCTCGGCTGATACTGGCCGCGCCGCCGCGGGCGCAGGTGTCCGGGTGCAAAGTGTCCGAGTGCAAAGTGTTCGAGTACAGCGTGTTCGGTTACGACAAAGGCCGGGACGAACCCGGCCTTTTTCTATGTGCGCGGCCGCTTATTCAGCCGGCGCTTCGACGGTGTCGCGCGAACGGCCGAGCGTGAGCCTTGCCAGCGTGAACGAGATCACGGCGCAAAGCGTGATGCCCGCGACCATCGGCAGCGGCGTGCCGTCGAAGAACACGCCGGCAACCCCCATGGCCAGTGCGCCGATGGCAAAGTGCAGCGTGCCCATCAGCGCCGAGGCGGTGCCGGCGATCTCGCCATGCTCTTCCATGGCCAGCACCGAGGTGGTCGGGATGACCAGGCCGAGGAAGCCGTAACCGACGAACAGCAGTGCCGCCATCACGTCGAGCCGGTCGACCCCCGTAGCCATGATCGCCAAGAGGATCACCATCGTCGTCGCATAACCGGTCACCGCGACACGCACCACGCGCCGCAGGCCGAACCGCTCCGCCAGCAACCCCGTCATCTGCGACATGCCGATGAAGGCCACCGCATTGATCGAGAAGAACACGCTGTAGACCGAAGGCGACAGCCCGTAATGGTCGATCAGGATGAAGGACGAGCTCGACAGATAGACGAAGAAGCTCGCAATGCCGAAGCCGGCGATCGCCACCAGGCCGAGGAAGTTGCGGTCACCCATCAGGAAGCGGTAGCCGGCAAGCGCGGTGCCGAAGGAGGACCCGACGCGCTCTTCGGCCGGCCGCGTCTCCTTGAGCGAGGTCGCGAGCAGGATGGTGGCAAGGGCCGCCGCACCCGTCACCGTCCAGAACACGGCGCGCCAGCCGAAATTCTCGATGATCTGGCTGCCGGTCAGCGGCGCCAGGATGGGCGACACCGAGAACACCAGCATCAGCAAGGACATCAGCTTGGCCGCTTCGTTGCCTGTATGCAGGTCGCGCACGATGGCGCGCGGCACGGCCATGCCGGCGCTGGCGCCGAGGCCCTGCAGGAAGCGGAAGGCGATCAGCCACTCGATGGTCGGGCTCATGGCCGAGCCGATGCCGCCGACCATGAACAGCGCAAGACCGCCATAGAGCGGCAGCTTGCGGCCGACCATGTCGGAGATCGGCCCGACGATGATCTGGCCAAAACCCATCGACAGGAAAAAGATCAGCAGGCTCATCTGCACGGCGGCGGTGCCGGCATGGAGATCGGTGCCGATCGACGGCAGCGCGGGCAGGTACATGTCGATGGCGAAGGGGCCGATGGCGGACAACAGGCCGAGCACGACCGCGATGCGGAGGAATTTGGGACTCATGATATTGGCTTCTTTCGAATCTGGTTGCCGCCGCCGGTCGGCGTCTAACCCCAGGACGTTCCATCCCGTCGGATTCCGACACTCCGGAAGCGAATTCTCGCTGCCTCTCCGGCCGAAACCTCATTTTCTCTGTCCACAAATTTAGACAGCCTTGTCCAAATCGTCAATCACCTCTATATAGATTTTCATGAGATTGGGCGTTTCTCCTGACACTTTCCCGCCACGCGGCCACGAGGCCAAGCGTCTGTCCATTGTCGACGCGGCGGCCGGGGTCTTCTGCCGCGAAGGTTTCGCCGGCGCCAATATCGACCTGATCGCCGCCGAGGCCGGCGTCTCGCGCCAGACCGTCTACAACCATCATGGCGACAAGGAAAAGCTGTTCATCGCCGTGGTGCGCGATCTGACCGAGCGTTGCAATGCCGGCATCTTCGCCACCATCGCCACCTTCCCGGATCAGCCCGGGAATCTCGAACAGGATCTGATCGGCTTTGCAGTGCGCCTCAACCAGAATTGCATCTGCAACCGCGACGGCAAATTCCTGCGCAAGCTGATCCAGACCGAGGGCGAACGCTATCCCGAACTGTTTGCCGAGTGGCGCGAACAAGGTCCCGGCAGGACATGGCCGGCTCTCGCCGCCCGCTTCGCCCGCCTCGCCTATGGCGGTTACCTAGCGATCGAGGATCCCGACGTGGCCGCGCGTCAGTTCCTTGGCCTCGTCAACGCCGAACTGCAGACCACCTTCATGCTTGGCGGTACGCCGCGCGAGGACGAGGTGGTGCAATCGGCGACAAACGGCGTGCGCACCTTCCTGCGCGCTTTCGGCAAGCGCCCTGCCCCAGCCGGCGTCAAGAAGCAGGCCACGCTCGCCAGCGCATGACATTTGCCGCTGTTGCAAGCCGGCTTCGCCGATCAAATCGTTGGCAATAGTCCTCGTCTCGGTGCGGCGGCGGTCTATATCAGGTTTACGGCGCCCTCAAGCTTGATTACAGCTATGCGGACGATTCAACGGAAACCGACCGCCACATGGCCGACGACCACATCCGCTACGACATTCTGGCCCAGGAGGCATTGCGCGGCGTCATGCGCAAGGTCCTGGCCGAGGTCGCGCGCACCGGCCTTCCAGGCAACCATCATTTCTTCATCACCTTCCTGACCGGGGCGCCCGGCGTGCGGGTATCCTCGCGCCTGCGCGAACGCTATCCCGAGCAGATGACCATCGTCATCCAGTTCCAGTATTGGGACCTGAAGGTGACCGACACCGGCTTCGAGGTCGGCCTGTCCTTCTCCGACGTGCCGGAGAAGCTCGAGATTCCGTTCTCGGCCGTGCGCGGCTTCTATGATCCTTCGGTCAATTTCGAGCTCGAGTTCGACGTCAAGACTGAAGCGCAGCCCGAGGAGGAGCCGGCCCAATCCGCGCCGGAGCCGCTGACCATCGTTTCGGAGAAGAAGCCGAAGGCCGAGAAGAAGGCCGCTGCCGAGCCGGAGAAGAAACCCGCCGCGGCCGATGCCAAGGGCGCCGAGGTGGTTTCGCTCGACGCCTTCCGCAAGAAATAGGCCCGCGGGTCCGCGCCATGGCCGACATCGTCAATCTCCGCCAGGTCCGCAAACAGCGGGCGCGGGACGAGAAGGCGCGCGTGGCGGAGCAGAACCGGACCCTTCACGGTCGTTCGAAGGCGGACAAGCAGCGCGACCAGCTCATGGCCGACAAGGCGGAAAGATTTGTCGACGGCCATCGCCTCGATCCGTCCGGCAAGGACGCGCAGTGAGCGTTCCGCCATGAGCGCCGTCGAAAAGCGCTCGGTCACCATTCGCGGCCACCGCACCAGCTATTCCCTGGAAAAGCCTTTCTACGACGATCTCGTCGCGATCGCGGCGGCGAGAGATCTGACACTCGCCGCCCTTGTCGCCGAAATCGACGCGACGCGGCCGCGCGACACCAACCTGTCCTCGGCGCTCAGGCTCTATGTCCTGGACCAGGCGAAGCGTGGGACGGCTCCTTAGAGCGGGTCAGTGTTTCACGGAATCGCCGAACCGCTCTAAGCCTTTGTTTTCACGTAATTCCGGACGGAAAACCGCTACGCACTTTTCCTGAAATTACTCTAGACGTTCCCGGCCGCGTCCATCTTTTTCACGCGCCGGGTACCGAAGCCGAGCAAGGTCGAGCGGTCGCGCTCCTCGGCCTGTTTCCTTGAGCGCACGCGCATGAGATCCTTCCAGCCGACATAGCCGACCAGTTGTTGCCCTTCACGGGTGACGACTGGCAGGTGCGAGACATTGGCCATCAGCAGCTTGTCGGAAAGGCCTTCGAGATATTCGTCGGGATAAGCGAGCGTGACCTTGCTCCCGGCCAGCAACTCGCCCAGCGTCGTCGTGCGGTGCCTGCCTGCGCGCCGCCAGCGCAGGATCGCCGGCGGATCGATGAGACCGAGCACCTGGCGGTTGTCATCGATGACCGGGAAGCTCGGATGCCGGGTTTCCGGAGCGGTCAGGAACGCCGCCGCGCCATGCAGCGTCATCGTCGCCGGCACGCTTTCGACCTGCGACGTCATCACCTCGCGGACCCTCGTCAGCGCGAACGGATCGACGCGATATTCGCGCACCAAATGGTGCCCTCGCCGCGCGACCTTTTCGGTCAGGATCGAACGCTTCATCAAGAGCACGGTCACGGCATGCGCCGTCGCGCAGGCCGCGATCAGGGGAACAAGCACATGCGTATTGCCGGTCAGTTCCACGGCGAAGAACGTCGCCGTCAGCGGCGCGCGCATCGTGCCGCCCATGGTCGCCGACATCGCCAGCAGCGCCCAGAAGCCCGGATCGGCCGCCGGCAGGAATCCGCCCAGAACGGCGCCCATCGCGCCCCCCATGATCAGCAGCGGCGCCAGCACGCCGCCGGATGTTCCCGAGCCGAGCGCCACCGACCAGATCACGGCCTTGACCACCAGCAGCAGCAGCGCGGCGGCCGCGACCGTGCGGCCGTCCAGCATGTCGGCGATGTTGTCGTAGCCGACGCCGAGCGCCCGCGGTTCGATGAGGCCGCCGATACCGACCACAAGGCCGCCGATCATCGGCCACCACATCCAGTGGATCGGCAATTTCTGGAAAGCGTCCTCGCAGGCATAAACCATCTGGGTGAGCAGCCCCGACAGCAGGCCCGCGGCGATGCCGATCAGCACCCAGCCGCCAAGCCCGACGAAGGAAACCTCCATGCCGCCCTGGAACGGGAAAATCGGCCCCGGCAGATGCAGCACGGTGCGCTCGACCTCCGCCACGATGGCCGCCACCGCCACCGGGATGAAGCTGCGCGGCGTCCATTCGAACAGAAGCAATTCCACTGCCAGCATGATCGCGGCGATCGGCGTGCCGAACACCGTGGTCATGCCGGCCGCAGCACCAGCCACGAGCAGCGTCTTGCGCTCGTTGTCGCTGACCGGCAGCATCTGCGCGATCAGCGAGCCGATGGCGCCGCCGGTCATGATGATCGGCCCCTCGGCACCGAACGGGCCGCCGGAACCGATCGAGATCGCCGACGACAGCGGCTTCAGGATCGCCACCTTGGCGCCCAGCCGGGAGCGGCCGAGCAGGATCGCCTCGATCGCCTCGGGAATGCCATGGCCGCGGATCTTCTCGCTGCCGTAGCGCGCCATCAGGCCGATGATCAGGGCGCCAATGACGGGCACAACCACGGCGGCGTAGCCGAGCGGCGTGTCCTGCAGCTTGAGTTCGGCAAGCGAGAACTGGCCGAAATAGGCGATGTTGGTGGCGAGCCGGATCAGCTTCAAAAGCGCTATGCCGGCGAACAGTCCCGCCGTGGCAACCACCACGGCTATGGTGGCGATGGTCAGCACGCGCGCGTCGGTGGTGAAATCCCTGAGATGACCGTTTTCGGAATGATGGGGCTTCATGGCTGGCTTTCTGGCGGCGGCCGGATCTCGGATCTGTGGCACGGGCGAAAACGTCGCCGGGCTCTGTCGGCTCGCTATCTATCGTAACACGATATAAATTCAAGCTGGTTTCGATCAAAACCGTTTGAGCCTTTCGCCGGAATGGAACACATGTCGGGAATGACGCAGCCCAAAAAGCCCCGCCCCGCCATCAGACAGGCCGACTATGAGCGGCTGTCCGAGTTTCGCTACCTGATCCGCCGCTTCCTCGAATTCAGCCAGGTGCAGGCGGAAGATGCCGGCCTGACGCCGCGCCAGCACCAGGCATTGCTGGCGATCAAGGGATATCCCGGCGGCGGGCCGGTGACGGTCGGCGACCTCGCGGAGCGCCTGCGCATCCGCCACCACAGCGCCGTCGAACTGGTCAACCGTCTCGGCGAGGCGGGACTGGTGGTCAGGGATCAGGACAAGGACGATCACCGCCGGGTGCTGCTGCGGCTGACCGAACGGGCCGACGACTGCCTGGCCGAACTGTCAGCGGCCCATCTCGACGAGCTTTCGCGCATAGAACCCATGCTGCGTCGCCTGCTCGACCGGACTCCGGAATAGGCCTGCCGCGTCGGGCCGATCCCGCCAGCCCTACCCGAATCCTCTGGTTTTCCTGCGGTGTTCTTAAAAACGGCAAGCATTAGCGCTTGTGCAGGTATCGATACGCGCGCACAATATTAGCACTCGTGCAGATTTCCGTTCCGGCGGATGGTCGTCCGGCAGATGTCGGGAGGCAAGACTTGGGCTTGATCGAGGACGAGCAGGCCGCGAAAGCCGAAGACGCTTCCGCGGGCAAGAGCGCCGGGCAAGGCAGTCATGCGGCGGCCGCCGACGCTTACGGCAAAGCCGCCCGACTGTGGCGCAGAGTGGCTGACCAGTACGCCACCGATGCAAAGAGCGCTGAGCAGGCCGGCAATGCCGCCGAGGCCTGCCGTTGCAGGTGCGCCGCAGCCGACGCGTTTGAAGCGGCCGCGCGCGCCTACATGGCAGCTGCGGCCGAATTTCTAGCCGTCGGTCACCAGCAGGACGCTAGTGGCATGGAGGCCAACGCCGTCGCGGATTACGACGCGGCCGCCCCATTGTTCGAGGCTTGCGGCGCGTGCCAGTCCGGCGCGGGCAAGCATGCGCGCGCATGGGTGGCCTACTCCCACGCTCGCGCCTGCTGGACTGTCGTGCGTGTCCGATCGGCGGCCGCCGCGCAGGAGATGCGCAAGCGCTCGGATGAGGGCACCGAAGAACAAAAGGATGAGTTCTGGGAGGCCTATAAATTGGAAAGGGCAAGGAAGGAGAAGGCCGCCAAGGGGGAAGCGAGGGCAAAGACCGCAGAAACCGACGAGCGGGATAGGACGAGGGAATGAGCGATCCGGACGTAGCGCAAGAGGCGCAGGCCGCGGAAAAACTGGCTGGCAGCCTGGAACTCGCCGGCGAACATGCTCTTGCCGCTGTCCAGTACGGCAAGGCGGCCGACAAATGGGAACAGGAAGCAGGCGACGCCGAGGACGCCGCGAAGAAGGCGGCCGGCGTCGCACAGTGCCGCCTGCGCTGCAAGGCTGGGCATGATTACATGCTGGCCGGGGATGACCGTGAGATGGAAGCCGCGGCCTGGGGCGCAAAGCCCGACACGTCCCGGCGGGCCATTGCCCACGACCAGGCCCAGCAGGACTACGAGAAGGCGGCAGCCCTGCTGAAATCCTGCGCCGCCTGCATGCTGGGCTCCGATCCGGCCCACGCGGCCGCCGCGGAGGCGGAGGCCGGAGCCTGTTTCACTCATATCCGGTTCCACTGGGAGAAACAGGAAACCGCGCATGCAGCGCGAATGAAACGTCTCGAAGATGAAGGCAAGAAGAACACCGAAGAATACAGGACCTTCGAGCGATCGCGCGACGCCGCAAAGGAGAAGGCCGAGGCCGCCCGGAAAGAAGCCGAGGAGGCCGGCAAACGCGAGGAGGAAGATTTGAAGAAAGTCGCCAGCGCTGCGGAAGGAATACCCGGTTCGGGCAGGGATGAACTGGCAAGGCTGGAAGCCACGCTCGCCGGATTGCAGGAGGAAGTCGGACGACTCGCGTTTTTCGCGCCAGCCGCCTTCCCGATCGTCGCCGACATCGTCAAGGGATCGCTCGGATGGACGGGGCGATCGGACAAGATCGTCAAGAAGCGGACGGACAAATGCACCGTGACTGTCGCGGTTGATGTCAAATACGAGTTGGAGAGTTCCAGAACCGAGACCAACCAGGAAGGCAAGGTCGTCAAAACATGCTCGACCTACAAGGTAACGACGAAGGTGACCGTCACCGAAACATGCGATCCGGGCGGATCTACCCAAATCGGCAAGACGGAGCACGTATCCCACCACGAGTTCTGCGACTCGTCCGCGGACGACCCGGCAACGGGTGAAAGCGTGGGCTTCGACGGCAAGGAGACGGACACGCTCGCCTACCCCCACGGCACGAAAGTCACGGTTGACAAGGACGGAGAGAAGATCAAGGTCTCGGTCACATTTCCCGATGGGACCGCCACCTCGTTGACCGTTCCGAAATAGTGGGAGAATCGAAGCCCGCCGCTATTGCAGCGACTTCAACAGATTGTCGATCGTGAACGGGTTGGACTTCGGCTTGGCCGGCGCAGGATTGTCGCTGGCTTCCGGGAGCGGTGCCCGTTCGATCTTCGGCGCCTGCTGCGCTGCCTTGCGTTCGGCCTCGAGTCTTGCCTTTTCCTGCGTGGCGATCCGCATCGCCTCTTCGGCTTTCTGCCGCTCCTGTTCGGCTTGCGCCTTGGCTGCCTCGTCCGCTGCCTGCTGTTCGGCCGCGGCTTTGGCATCCGCGTCGGCTTTTGCCTTGGCTTCCGCGTCGGCCTTCGCTTTCGCCTCGGCGTCGGCTTTTGCCTTCGCATCCGCCTCGGCCTGCGCCTGTGCGTCGGCCTCGGCCTTCGCCTTGGCGTCGGCTTCAGCCTTCAGCCGCGCCGCCTCCTGCTGCTGGCGCAGGTCCTCGGCGGCCTTGTCGCGTGCATCCTGAAGCGCTGCATAATAGCGCACCTCGCGCCGCAACCGCTGTTTCTCAAGCAGCGCGGCCTGCATCGCCTCGACGCGCTGCTGCTCCTTCTCCAGCGCCCGCTGGGTCAGGAACTGCGCCAAGGGTTCGCTGTCGAACTGTCGCTTGACGGCGCCGAACGGACCCTCGGCGGTGAAATTCATGACCGGCTCGGAGCCGACCAGCGCCTCGTCGCCGGGCCGGTAGGTGATGGCGCCCTTGGCCGAAACAGTGCCGGTGTTGAGATCGGCCGTGACATCGGCGGACAGCGTCGCCGCCGGATTCTCGAGGCTGATCGGCGGAGCCCTCAACGTGCCGCCCGCGACCGTGAAGGCAACGTCGGCATCCCTCGCGGCAAAACGGCCGTCGGCGGCGATCCCGGGCGCGAAGTCCGCTGTCTTGGCCGCATCGATGTCACGCCCGATCGCGTCCGCCTTGGCGAGGAAGGCGCTGAACGCGTCGGGATTGACGCCGGCGACCTGCAAGCCTTTCAGCGCCGCCGTACCCGAGCCTGACAGCGCCGCGATCATCGCGTCGACCGATTTGCCGCTGGTCGAGAGCGTTGTCGAGAAATCGCCGCTGCCGCTGATGCCGGCATCGGGCAGCACAGTTGCCAGATCCGCCCCGTCCAGTTTCATCTGGCCCGTGAAAAGGCCGGTGCCGTCATTGTTCTTCAGTTCGAACAGTCCTGTCAGCGCACCGCCCAGCAGTTTTGCCTTGAGGTCCGAGATACGAATGCCTTCCTTGTCGAGCTTGAGCGAAAAGGCGGCGTCATAAGCCGTGGCAAAGGGCCCGGCGGCCAGCGCCGCCGTCGTCAGGTCGAGATCGGCGGTGAACGGCAGGCTGGATTTCTGGCTGAACGGGGCAGCCGGCCAGACCCCGCTTCTGCCGGTCGCGTTCTTGTCGGCCGTGTTCTTGTCGGCCATGTTCTTGTCGGCCATGTTCTTGTCGGAAAGAAAAGCGGAATCCCCGAACAGCGCGACGGCCATCGGATCGAGGTCGAGTTCGTCGAGCACAAGCGCGCCGGCCAGATGCGGCACGCCCTCCTTCGCGTCGACATTGACGTCGCCGGAAACCGCCGCCTCGTTGATCGCGCCGCTGACATTGTCGAGTACCAGCAGGCCATTGCCATAGTCGCCCTGAGCCGAAAGCGACGTCGACATCCCCGCTCCCATGCCCGGCAGGCCGATGCCCGTGGTCATCAGCCAGGGCTCGATGTCGGCGGCATCGAGATTGATCTTGCCCTTGGCGGTGGGCCCTTGCGGCGTGTCCGCGACGGTTCCGTCGAATGAAGCCTTGAAGTCGCCGCCGGTGAGGTCGAATGTCGTCGCCAATCCGCCGCCCAACGTGCCCTTGGCCTGGATGTCGGTCGTGGCCTCGCCCAGCATGCCGAGCGGCAATGCCGGCAGGCCGTAAAGCGCCAAAAGCGCGGTGGCGTCGGGGTTCCTGGCATTGAAGGTCAGCGTCACCGGAGCTTCGGCCAGTTTGTCAGGCGCCCCCTTCCCCGACAGCGAGGCGGAAAAGGCCGAACCGCCGGCCTTGCCCTGGCCGCTGACCGCAAGGCCCGTCGTGCCATCGCCATTGTCGGCGGCACTTGCCACGAGATCGACGCGCGCGTCCTGGAAAAGCTCCGGATAGGCCTGAGCGCGGCTTGCCAACCCCTTCAGCACGGCATTGTCAGGATAGTGCTGCGCGGCGACGTCGATAAGCGGCTTCAGGTCGACAGAGACAACCGAGGCGTCGAGCTTGCCGGTCGGGCTCGCCGGAAAATCCTTGATCCGGCCGGTGGCGCTGATCGAGGCGCCGGCCAGCCCACCCACGGACAGCCGATCGATCTCGAGCAACCCGTCTCGCAACCTGAGCGCGGTATCGACCGTGTCGGCGGTCAGGCCACCGGCGCTGACCGGGCCGGCCTTGATCTGGAAATCGAGATCGCTGTTGGCAAAACGGTTGGCGCCCTTGTCGCTGACGAAGATCGAGGCGAAGGCCGCCAGCCCGTCGACATCGAGTTCCCGGCCCTCGAGCCGCATCAGCACCGATGGCTTTGCGTCGTCAGGCTGGCTGGAATCGATGCGGCCGGAGAACTTCGCCTTGCCGAGAATCAATTCGAGATCGCTGAAGGATTGATGGTTTTCCGAAAGATCGACCTTGGCCTTGAAGCCGGCGGCGGGCAGACGGCGGATCGCCTCGTCGACATCCTTCGACAGCCACGCCGCAAAACCCGAAGGCTGCGCCACAGCCAGCAGCAACGAGCCGGTGAAGCCGAAATGGCTCTGCACGTTGAGCGCAAGCATGCCGTCGGCTTCCAGCGTAGTGCGGCCGGGCAAGGTCGCGGCAAGCGACTTGATCGACCAGCCGCTCTCAACGGGCTCGGCGGAAAGATGGACATCCCGCACTGTCGTGTCACCGGCCACCACCGCCGGCAGCTTGACCTCGACGGTGCCGGGAATGGTCGGCTTCGGCAGGTCGAGCAGCGCCTGCTCCAGCCCGGCTATGCGCTGATCCAGTGTCAGCCCGGCGCCGGCCTGAGCGCCTACCGCCTCGTCGAACTGCACCTGCGCGCCATTGGCCTCGATGGCGAAGCTCGGCTTCTGGCCGAGATCGACCGAAGCCTTGCCGTCGGCGGTGTAGGGATTGTCCAGCGGCCCCGTCTCGAAGCGGAATTCGTCGATCCCGAGCTTCTGGTGGTCGAGCGAGAATTTGCCGTTCAGCCGGAAGCCCGGATCGGGCTTGCCGGTGCTGACCTTCACCGTCTCGCCATCGCTGCCGCGCAACTGGGCGCTGTTCTTGTCGGCGCCGGAAATCTTGAACTGGCCGGAATAGCCGGCCGCGCCATTGACGATGCCGGCATTGCCGTCTGTCTCGATGACCAGCGGATAGGCGTCGGGATCGGCCTTGAGGCGAAGCCGCATCTGGCCCGAGGGCTCCGCCTTGCCGGTCGAAGCGGCGATCGTCATGCGCAACCCATCCAGCCGCATTGTGCCGTCCATGCGCCAGGGGCCGGCCAGCGATTTGGCCGAAATGGTGGTGTTGATCTCGGAAAAGATATGGCTGCGTCCGCCCGCCTCATGGCGCAGGTCGATCTGTCCTTCGGTCACCGTCAGCTTCTCGATCGAGATCTGGCCGGGATCGAAAGGCGAAGAGGGCCGCATGGCCCAGTCGACGGTTCCGTCGGGCGCAATATCGATGGTCGCTTTCGGCCGCACCAGTCGCATGTCGAAGATCAGCACCTCGCCGCGCAGGAACGGCGCCAGTTCCGCATCCATCGAGAACGTCTCGACGGTCATTGCCGGCTGGCCATTGGGCCCGCCGGCGACGGCAACGTTGGAGAAGGTCACCGAGGGGAACGGCAACAGCCTTGCCGTGGCATCGCCCTGCACGGTCACCTTGCGGCCCAGTATGGCGCTTGCCTCGCGCTCGAACTCGGCGCGATAGCCCGTCCAGTCGATAAAGTACGGCACCACCAGCGCCGCACACAGCACCAGCACGAACAGGCCACCGAAGATCACGAACAGGCGTGCGAGCATCAGCTCCGGTCAGGTTGATTGAAATTCTGCCGCACTCTACCCGCATCCGCGTGTCGATAAAGAGGCAATTCATCCGCTGTTGCGTCATCCCGGACTATCTGAAACAAATCCTGGAAAAAGCGGAGATTTTCGGATGTCGGGCAAGAACTGGGACCGGGTGCCGATCGATGCGCAGAGCGTCGATGCCCCGCTTTCGCAATCAGCGATTTTTCTTGTCGTCACCGTCGCCGCCGACAGGTCGGCCCTGGCCAAGGTCTGTTCCGTGCTCGGCGAGCTTGACGACCTCGTCAAGAATGTCGGCTTCCGCGATCTTGGCGGCCGCCTGTCGTGCATAGCAGGCATGGGGCGCGGTCTCTGGGATCGCCTCGATGCCGGCAAAAGGCCGGCGGAACTGAAACCGTTCGCGCCGATCAAGGGCGCGGTACATTCGGCGCCTTCGACCCCGGGCGACCTTCTGTTCCACATCCGTGCGGAGCGGCCCGACATGTGCTTCGAGTTCGAGCGCATCCTGCTCGACAGGCTCGGCGCCGGCGTGACCGTCGTCGATGAAGTGACCGGGTTTCGCTATTTCGATGCCCGGGACCTGCTCGGCTTCGTCGACGGCACCGCCAATCCGACCGGGCTCGACCTGCCCGCCTCGGCTCTGGTCGGCGACGAGGATGCCGACTTTGCCGGCGGCAGCTATGTCGTCGTCCAGAAATACCTGCACGACATGCAGGCCTGGGCGCGAATCCCTACGCACGAGCAGGAGGCGATCATCGGCCGCACAAAGATCGACAACATCGAGATCGACGATGACGACGCGCCGCGCAAATCGCACAAGTCGCTGGCCACCATCGAGGACGCGGACGGCAACGAGCATGACATTTTGCGCGACAACATGCCGTTCGGCAGGCCGGGACAGAACGAATTCGGCACCTATTTCATCGGCTACTCCAGATATCTCTGGGTCATCGAGAAGATGCTGCAGCGCATGTATGTCGGCGATCCGCCCGGTGCCTACGACCGGTTGCTCGATGTCTCCACTCCGCAGACCGGCACGACATTCTTCGCGCCGACCCGCCCGATGCTGCAAACGCTTGTCCAGGGCGCGCCAGAGTCAACCACACCGTAGGACGTCACCGTGGCGAGACGACCGCAGCCTCTGAAGGCGCGCGGCCATCGCGCCATCCGGGATTTCAACGCGCGTCGCGCTTTGCCTGCGCCACTTTGCCGGCCTTGCGCTGGCGGCCGAGTTCGGCCGGCCGCACCAGCTTCGGCGCCCGCTCGTTGGCGATGGCCCGCATGCCCTTGTGCGCCGTGCGCGAATTGAGCGCGGGGCCATCCGCCGGCGCGTTTTGCTTCAAGGCCAGCGCCTTGTGTGCGTTCCCGACCAGAGAAATGCGAGCGGCAAGTTGCCGGCGCCGTTCGGCCTCGCCATTCAACCGCCGCATGGCCATGGCCAGCACCGCCAGCTTCACCTGCGAGCCGCCATCGGCCTTCGAGGCGCTCGCTCCCTTGGGCGCGCCCTTGCCGCGCATCTCACGCCGGCGCCGGTGCGCCTCGCCCTGCGCCTTGTCGCGCCGCTCCCGCAACAGCTTGACCAGGCCGGAAAGGTCGGCGTCGGAAAGCTCCTGTACCGCCGGATGGTGCGATTTCTCGACCAGTTCCTTCTCATCGGCGCTGAGCGCGCGTGCTTCCTCCTTGCGGGAAATTGCCATGATAGTCCTCCTGCGCTGGCGTGCCTGTCTGTTCAGGACGCCAGAGCCTCGGTCCGAATGGTGGCGCGGTCAAGACGAAGCTTTTTTCGCCGGCTTGCAACGCAGCAGCCGAATGCCGCTCGTTCAGTGCCCCGACAGGCTATGCAGATACGCGCAAGCCAGGCCGATGAGTTCGGCCCGCAGCACCGGCGACTGGAGCTCGCCATGGCGCGCCGCCGCATGAATGACGCCCTCGACCGCGCCCGACAGCACACGCCCGGCAATGCCATCGCGTTCGGGATCGGCCCTGCCGGCCGCCGCTGCAATCACGGCCTGATAGCGGCGCAGATATTCGGCCTCGAACACGTCCTGGGCCGAGCGGGCGGCAAGCGGCACCTCATCGAGCAGCACCCGATGCAAACGCTGGTCCACGCTGTGGGCGGCGACGACGCCGTCGATCAGCGCCGCGGCCCTCTGCTCCAACGTGATGCTTGCGTCGCTCTCATCAGGCACGACAATCGCCGCCAGCACGGCGTCGAGGTGGCGGTTGCGGATTTCTTCCGCCAGCGACAGCTTGTTGGGAAAATACTGATAGATCGAACCGATGCTGACACCGGCGGTCGACGCCGTCTCATTGGTGGTGAAATGGGCCCAGCCGCGCCGGGCCAGAACGCGAGCCGCCGCCTCGACGATGGTATCCACCGTGGCGCGGGAACGCTGTTGCCGGGGCAGTTTGCGCACACTTTCGGGCTGTGGGGGAACGCGAGTAGCCATATCGGGGGCTTCCCATCAAAATGTGAATAGAAGCTCACATTCTATCCCGCGGCACAACAAGAGGTTCACGATGAGCAGCAAGACCCTCCTGTTTTCCCTGTTCAGCTACAAGGCCTGGGCCGACGAGGAACTCCTCACCCTGCTGGGCGGCATTGAACAGCAACTGAGCAAGCAGGATCTCGGAGAAATCCTCGAAACCATCAATCACGCGCATGTCGTCGACAGGATTTTCGCGGCCAACGCCCGCAAGCAGAAGCACGATTACCGCGATACCGGCACGGAGCAGACGCCGACGCTCCCGCAACTGTCCAAAGCCATCAGGGAAACGGACCGGTGGTATCTCGCCTACGTCGAACAGCTCGCGCCCGAAGAGTTGGTCGAAACGATCCGCTTTGCCTTCACCGACGGCTCGCCTGGAAAGATGTCACGCGAGGAGATGCTGGCGCATGTCATCACCCATGCCGGCTATCATCGTGGCGAGGTCGGACGCATCCTCACGCGGCTGTCAAAGCCGACGTCGCCCGACACGTTCACGGGCTATCTTCATCGTGCGGAGCCGGCGCGTCGGACCGCTGCCTGAAGCACTTCCGCTGGGGAAGCGGCAACCAGCCAGCTAACCAGCACCCGGCAGGATCTTCCCCGGATTCATGATGTTGAGCGGATCGAGCGCCTGCTTGATGGTGCGCATGATGTCGACGCCGTGGCCGAGCTCGTGGCGCAGGAAACCGATCTTGCCTTGCCCGATGCCGTGCTCTCCCGTGCAGGTGCCGTCCATGGCAATCGCCCGCATGTTAAGCCTCGAAACGAATTTCTCCGACAGCGCGATCTCGTTGGGATCGTTGACGTCCATCAGCACCAGCACGTGGAAATTGCCGTCGCCGGCATGGCCGACGATGGGCGCGATCAGTCCCATCTCGGCGATGTCGGCCTCGGTCTCGGTGACGCATTCGGCGAAGCGCGAGATCGGCACGCAGACGTCGGTCGACAGGCCCTTGGCGCCTGGTCGCAGCGTCAGCGACGACCAATAGGCGTCATGCCTTGCCTTCCACAGTTTCGTCCGTTCCTCGGCAACGCTGGTCCACAGGAACGGCCCGCCGCCATTTTCCTCGGCGATCATGCCGAAGGTCTCCGCCTGCTCGGCGACGCCCGCATCGCTGCCATGGAATTCGACGAACAGGCACGGGCTCTCGGGATAGTCGAGTTTGGAGTAATTCTTCATCGCCCGCATCTGCAGCGCGTTGACCAGTTCGATGCGAGCGACTGGAATGCCCATCTGGATCGTGGCGATTACGGCGTTGCAGGCCGCCTCGACGCTTGGGAAGGGACACACCCCTCCCGAGATCGCCTGCGGAATGCCCTGCAGCCTCAGGGTCAGCGAGGTTATGATGCCGAGCGTGCCTTCCGAGCCGACCAGCAGCCGCGTCAGATCATAGCCGGCCGCGCTCTTTTTCGCCCGCTTGCCTGTCGTCACCGTCTCGCCGTCGGCCATGACGGCGCTCAGCGACAGCACATTCTCGCGCATCGTGCCGTAGCGCACGGCATTGGTGCCGGAGGCCCGTGTTGCCGCCATGCCGCCGAGCGAAGCGTTGGCGCCGGGATCGATCGGGAAGAACAGGCCGGTGTCGCGCAGATGCCGGTTCAGTTCCTCGCGCGTCACGCCGGGCTCGACCGTGCAGTCGAGGTCCTGCGGATTGACCGCAAGGATGCGGTTCATCCGCGAGGTGTCGACCGATATGCCGCCGCCGGGCGCATTGGTGTGGCCCTCCAGCGACGAGCCGACGCCGAAGGCGATCACCGGCACGCGGTGCGCGGCGCAGGCGCGCACGATCTCCTGCACCTCGGCCGCCGTTTCGGGGAAAGCGACGCCGTCGGGCGCCTGCGTCGGGATGTAGGTGGTGGTGTGCGCATGCTGCGAGCGGATCGCCTGGCCGGTCTGGAAGCGCTCGCCCAGCCGCTGCTTGAGGATGCCGAGCACGGCGGCGATGCCTTCCTCGTTGCGTTCGACCGGATTGAGGTCGCTCAGAGCCATGAATTCCTCCGCGAATGGACCAGCGCCCACGCTTGTTATGCAGCTATGGATGCCTAAAGCAATTTCAGGAAAAGTGCGAAGCGGTTTTCCTTCCGAAATTGCGTCAGAATGAAAGACACTCCAGCACCACGCTCTGTCCAGCACCAGAACAAGGAAGTTTCGATGCCCATCCCCGCCCCCTTCGTTTCCAAGCCCATGGACATCGAGAAGGACTGGATCGACTACAACGGACATCTCAATATGGCCTATTACAATGTGCTGTTCGACCGCTGCTCGGACGAGGCCTTCGAGGCCATGGGCATGGGGCTGGACTATGTCAGAGAGCGGCGGCTCACCATCTACACCGCGGAAGTCCATGTCTGCTACGTGCAGGAACTGCATCTCGACCACAAGGTCACGGTCTCCTTCCAGCTCATCGACCATGACGCCAAGCGGCTCAGGGCCTATCAGGAAATCCGCCATGTCGACGGCTGGCTCGCCGCCACCTCCGAGACCCTGTCGCTGCATGTCGACATGTCGGGACCGAAGGTGGCGCCCTTCCCCGTCGATGTGCTGACCAGGATCGAGGCCATGCGCGCCGCCCATGCGGCGCTGCCGATGCCGGAGCGCGCCGGCCGCTCGATCGGCATCAAGCGCAAATAGGCGGAGCCGGCTCGGGCACGAACGCAGCGACAGCCGGCGTCGGACTTCAAAGACACACCCGCGAACCAAAATCCCGGCCCCTTGGAAATCGGCATGATCCGGTCCTTGAAGGGGCATCGCACCCGCGTTAACCTTACCGAGGTTTTAACGGGAACAAGCCAATTGAGCCGTTGAACGACTCAGCGGAGCGGTCGAAAACCGCTTTCATGAGTTGCGATACGAGCGGCGGGGCGAAGCCGGTTCGAGGAACGTGCATGAAAACCGACATCAAGGTCGAGGTGGACAGGCTGGCCGCCGATCCGCGCATTACCGACTATGATTTCTGGCGTTCGCTCAAGAACGTCGACAACGAGATCTTCCATATCGCCAACAACAACGAACCGATCCCGTTCGACATGATCCGCTGGCGCAGCATTTTGAAGCGCGCCCGCCTGAAGCGCGGCCACGCCTAGAACAGGCCGCGGCATCAACCCCTCTGATCAAACCTGTTGCCCCGCTTACGGAGATCGCTTCACCGCCGCCAGCGGCGAGCGTGCCGCAACCGGCGACGACTGGATGATGGCCGTGTTGGTCATCGCATAAGGGATGATGCGATCGATCACCCGCTCCAGTTCGGCCACCGACCCGACATGGGCCAGCGCGATGAAACAATCCTCGCCGGTCACCCGGTCGCACTGCGCGATCTCCGGCAGGTCGCGGATGATTTCGGCCACCACGGACAATTGCCCCGGCACGGGCCGGATGCGCAGCCAGGCCGACAGTTTCAGCCCGAGCGCCGCCGGATTGATCCTGACCGAATAAGTTTCGATGACGCCGTTCTCCTGCAGCCGCTTGATACGCTCGGCGACACTGGGCGCCGACAGGCCGACCGAGCGGGCAAGTTCGGCCGTGCTTGCGCGCGCGTCCTTTTCCAGCAGGCGCAGGATCTTCATGTCGGCCGCGTCGAGGTCCGCATTTTCGTTTCGAAGGCGTCTCATGCAAAACCCCTTGGCTTCCGGTAGGAAATTGTCCATCGGCCCGATCATTGCTCATTTGAATTGAGCTTACCGACTACGATACTGATCCGATGGATGATCAGACGCAAGCCCCGGCCACCGACCTCACCGCAACCATCCCTGCCGGCCCTGTCCTCTCGCTGGCGGCAAGGCTGCCGCCACATCTCTGGTTCGCGGTCAGCGCTGTCTTCCACTATCTCGGCCCGGCCTTCGCGGTGCTGCTTTTCCCCCATGTCGGCGTACTCGGCATGGCATGGCTGCGCATCGCCACAGCCGCTCTCATCTTCGCGCCATTGACGCGCCCCTGGCGGACCTTTGCCCGCGCGGATGGCCCGACACGCCTCCTGCTGCTGGCCTTCGGCGCCTGTCTGGCGGTGATGAACTGTTCGTTCTACCTGGCGCTCGACCGCCTGCCGATCTCGCTGGTGGCGGCGATCGAATTCGTCGGCACCATAGCCGTCGCGCTGGCCGGCCTCAGGAGTGCCCGCAATCTGGCAGCCCTTGCCATCGCCGTCGCCGGCACGTTGCTGCTGATCGACGTCAAATGGTCCAGCGACCCGGCCGGACTGTTCTGGGCTTTCCTCAATGGCGCGCTCTTCGTCGGCTACATCGTGCTTGGCCACCGCGTCGCCCGCGCCGGTGCCGGCGATGGCATAGCGGGCCTCGGTGCCGCGATGGTGGTCGCATTCATCGTGGTGCTGCCGATCGGATTCGCCGATGCGCTGCCCGCCTTCTTCTCGCCGTCCCTGCTCATCGCCGCCATCGGCGTCGGCGTCTGCTCGTCGGTCATCCCCTATGTCTGCGACCAACTCGCCATGGCGCGGCTGCCGCGCGCGAGTTTCGCGCTGATGCTGTCGCTGCTGCCGGTCACCGCGACCTTGATCGGCATCATCGTGCTGCGCCAGATTCCGGGCATCGCCGATTGTACCGGCATCGCGTTGGTGGTGGCCGGCGTCGCCCTCCACAAACCAGCTCCAGCCAGCTGACGCCAGGAAGTTATTTCCTCTCAATCAGTTGCCAAAAGTCGCTTTTGGTTCCCTGCCTGCGACGAACTGCGACAGCGCGCTGAAGATTGAACCAAATCCGGCTTTGAGCCGTTGTGCCCCCACGAAAAAGGCTTGGCCCACGAAGAAGCGGGAGTGACGCGATGGACTGGAAGCGGACCAGGGAGTCTGCCGACGCGTGGCACATGACGGATGACCTGCATGTGGAACACGGCAAGGGCGACCCTTTTGCAGCAGCTATACGTGCCACGCGCATGTCGATGATCATCACCGATCCTCGACAGGCCGACAATCCGATCGTATTTGCCAACGACGCGTTTCTGCGTTTGACAGGCTATCAACGGCAAGAGGTCCTGGGCAGGAACTGCCGCTTCCTGCAAGGTCCGAAGACCGACAAGGCGGCGGTCGAAAAATTGCGCAAGGCGGTCGACGGGGTCGTCGACACCAGCATCGACATCCTGAACTACCGCAAGGACGGCTCGACCTTCTGGAACGCGCTTTACATCAGCCCGGTCTCCAACGATCGCGGCGAGTTGCTGTTCTTTTTTGCCTCGCAGCTCGACGTCTCGGACCGCAAGCGGTCGGAACGCCGCATAACCGCCGACAAGGAGCGGTTCGAAAAGGCTGTCCAGGAGCGAACCCAAGAGCTGGAAGCCGCCCTCGAGGCGCGCACGACGCTGCTGCACGAAGTCGATCATCGGGTGAAGAACAATCTGCAGATGATCGCCTCGCTCATCCTCATGCAAAGGCGAACCATAAAAGACGAAGCTGCCCGGCAATCGCTCACCACCACCTTGGAGCGCATCGAGGCATTGAGCACGATGCATCGCCGGCTCTACCAGTCGAAGGATGTCGGTCGGCTCGACGTGTCGGACTTCGCCCGCGACCTGATCTCGGACCTGCTGACCGCCTCCGGACGCACGCATATCAACTCTAAGCTCGATCTGGAGCCGGTGAGCATATCCGCCGAGAAGGCCACGCCCGTGGCGCTGATCGTCAACGAGCTCGTCACCAACGCGCTGAAACACGCGTTCAGCGAACAGCCGGACGGAACGGCGACGGGCAATATCGGCATCAGGATGAGCCAGCCGGACGGCCATCTGAACATCGAGGTGTCCGATGATGGGGTCGGCATGGCCGGCACGGTCTCGGAAACGTCCTTCGGCATGCGGCTGATCAAGTCGCTGGCCAAGCAGTTGCATGCCGAGATCGGATGGCATGACGCGGCCCCGGGCACCAAGGTCGTCATCTCGATCCCGAACGAACCGCAGCATAAGGAAAACGCGTCATGATCGAACCGCTGAAGGTATTGATCGTCGAGGACGAGGCGCTGCTGGCCATGGAGCTGGAAAGCCTTGTCGAGGAGGCCGGACACAGCGTTGTCGGCTGGGCAACCTCCTCGGCCGAAGCCAGGAAGGCGGTGGATACGACAGATGCGGACATAGCCTTTGTCGACATCCATCTGACGGACGGCCCGACCGGCGTCGACGTGGCCCGTTACATCGGCGAAAGAAGGAAATCCATGGTTGTGTTCATGACCGCCAATCCGAAGCGGATTCCCGATCACTTCGCCGGCGCCATCGGTGTCATCGCCAAGCCCTACACGATGAACGGACTGCTCTCGGCGCTACGCTATCTGCAGGAGGGCGTGCGGCGTCCGCCGCCGAAGTCGGCCCGGCCGGCCGGCTTCACCCTGTCACCCGCCTTCGAGACGGTCTGGGCTCCAACGAGCTGACTGGCTCAAGCCGGTTTCCGGCTTAGGCGAGTTTCTGTTTCAGGCCAGTTTCTGCTTCAGGCCAGTTTCTGCTTCAGGCCAGTTTCTGCTTCAGGAATGCGATCGTCCTGCCCCAGGCGAGGTCGGCCGCCTTCTTGTCGTAGCGCGCAGCAGAGGTGTCGTTGTTGAAGGCATGGTTGGCGCCTTCATAGACATAGACCGTGTATTCGACATGGTCGGCGTCGAGTTCCTTCTTGAAAGCGTCGATGCCGGCATTGGTGCGATCGTCGAGGCCTGCATAGTGCAGCAGCAGTGCCGCCTTGATCTTCGAGACGTCGGCGGCCTTCGGCTGCATGCCGTAATAGGCAACGCTGGCTGCGAGGTCGGGCGCATTGACAGCCAGCATGTTGGCCGTGCCGCCGCCCCAGCAGAAGCCGATGGCGCCAACCTTGCCATTGCCGTCCTTGTCGGCCTTGAGATAGGCGACGGTGGCCACGCCGTTGGCGGCCGTCTGCGCCGGATCCAGCTTGGTGAACATGTCGCGCGCCTTGTCCTCGTCGTCGGGCGTGCCGCCGAGCGGTGACAGGAAATCAGGAGCGAGCGCAATGAACCCCTCCAGCGCCACGCGCCGCGCGACATCGCGTATATGGGCGTTGAGCCCCCTGTTCTCATGGATGATGATGACCGTGCCGAGCTTGCCCGTCCGGTCTGCCGGCTCGACCAGGTAGCCCTTCATCTCGCCGCTGGCCCCCGGATAGGTCACATCCCCGCCCTTCACCCGGGGATCGTTCTCGGCGACGATTGCCGCCTGCGCGGAATTGGCGGCCAGCATCGGCGCGATCGCGGCCGCTGCCGCGCCCGATCCGGCAAGCCTCGTCAGTTGCTCCATGAAACGTCGCCGGTCGAGCGTCAGATGCGTGTATTCGTCATAGGCATCGATCATCGCCTGGGTGATCACGGGCCTGTTGGTGACATCGGTCATGACGCGCTCCTCGGTCTCTGTGTCTCGACTATCCTTGTCGCTGCCAAAGATAGGCGCGCGCCCCCCGTCGTCCAGTGACCGGCGGCGGCCCGATTGCCGGCGATGCGCCGATCATCACGTTTTTGTCATCGCTGACAAATCTTGATGGCGCTGCCACAATAGTAGGTGAAACTGACCATCCGGCCGCCCCATGGCGCGGCCACGGTCCTGAAAGGTCCGATCTGAAAGGAACAATGCCGATGACCATGTCCTCGCCTATCCTGGCCACAGCCTTCACGCTTGCAGCGGCAGCCCTTGTGGCGATGCGCGCGGTGGCCGCGAACCGGAAAAGGGCAATGGTCAAGGTACGCAGCCAGCGCCATCCGGCAAACACGAAAACCCAGGGTTGAGGTGAAGTCATGGACGTACAGGATATCGTCAACACCGTTTCGCAGAAGGCCGGCCTCGATCAGGCGACGACCGAAAAGGTCGTCGGCACCATTTTCTCGGTGCTCGAACATGAGGCCGAAGGCACCAGCGCCTCGTCCTTTTTCGCCAAGATTCCGGGCGCCGATGCTCTGGCACAGCAATATGACGTGATGGCCGCTGCCCCCGCCGGTGGCGGTGGCGGCTTCCTGTCGTCGCTGCAGGGCGCGCTTGGCGGCGTGCTCGGCGAGAAGGCCGGCGCGCTGGTCAACGGCCTCGCCGCGCTCAAGGCGTCGGGCCTCGACATGGCGCAGATCCAGAAGGCCGGCGCCACGCTGGTCCAGCAGGCCGAAGCCGCCGCCGGCCCGGATCTCACCAATCAGGTCCTGGGCCAGGTGCCCGGCCTGAAGAGCCATCTGGGGATCGGCTGACCCACCCCCTACTTCGGCAGCGCGTAGGCCATCACATAGTCCCCCGGCTTGGTGCCGACCGAGCCGTGGCCGCCGGCGACGATGACGACGAACTGGCGACCGTCGGCGACCGTATAGGTCATCGGCGTCGATTGGCCGCCGGCCGGCAGCCGCGCCTGCCAGAGCTGCTTGCCCGATGTCAGGTCATAGGCGCGCAGGTAGTTGTCGACAGCCGCACCGAGGAACGCCACACCGCCGGCGGTGATCATCGGCCCGCCAATGCCGGGCACGCCGACCTTCAGCGGCAGGGGCAGCGGCGTCATGTCGTAGATGGTGCCGTTGCGGTGCTTGTAGGCGATCGTGCCGGTCCTGAGATCGACGCCCGCGACATAGCCCCAGGGCGGCGCCTGGCAGGGAATGCCGAGCGGCGACAGGAACGGCCCCATCGCTACCGCATAGGGCGCGCCTTCATTGCGGTTCAGCCCCTGCTCGCTGCCCTTGGTGTTGTCGCCTGGCGCCGGCACGTCCGCGCGAGGAACGAGCCTCGATGTGAAGGCGAGATAGGTCGGCATGCCGAACATCACCTGCCGCACCGGGTCGACCGCGACGCCGCCCCAGTTGAAGACGCCGAAATTGCCGGGATAGATCAGCGATCCTTGCACCGAAGGCGGCGTGTAGCGGCCCTCATAGCGCAGTTTGTGGAAGGCGATGCGGCAGGCCAGCTGGTCGAACATGGTGATGCCCCACATGTCGGCATCGGTCAGCGGCTTGGGGTTGAAGGAGAGATCGGACGAAGGTTGCGTCGGCGAAGTATGATCGCCTTCGATGGCGCCGCCCGGCGCCGGCACCTCCTTGACCGCGATCACCGGCTCGCCGGTGCGGCGGTCGAGCACATAGAGGTCGCCCTGCTTGGTCGGCCCGACCAGCGCCGGCACGATTGTGCCGTCGGCCTTGGTGATGTCGATCAGGCTCGGCTGCGCCGGCACGTCCATGTCCCACAGGTCGTGGTGCACGGTCTGGCGCACCCATTTCAACTGCCCGGTGTTGAGGTCGAGCGCGGTGATCGAGGAGGAGAATTTCTCGACATTGGCGCTGCGCCCTGCCCCAAGCTGGTCCGGCGTCTGGTTGCCGAGCGGCACATAGAGCAGGCCGAGCTTCTCGTCCGCGCTCGGCGTCGACCACATGTTGGGCGAGTTGGCTGTATAGGTCTGGCCGGCAGGCAGCGGCGTGGTCTGGTCCGGATTGCCGGAATCCCAGTTCCAGACCAGCTTGCCGGTAGGGGCATCATAGGCGCGGATGACGCCGGACGGTTCCTGCGTCGAATAATTGTCGTTGACCGCCCCGCCGACGATGATCTTGCCGCCCGCGATCAGCGGCGCCGAGGTCGAATAATAGTAGCCCGATTTCGGGTAAGGCATCCCGGTCAGAAGATTGAGCGTGCCGCCTTCGGCGAAGGCGGGACAGACCTGGCCGTTGGCGGCGTCGAGCGCGATCAGCCGCGCGTCTGACGTCGGCAGGTAGACGCGGGTCGCGCAGGGCTGGCCGGCGGCGCCGGAAGCATCGGCATAGTAAGACACGCCGCGGCAGGTCTGGTGCTGACGGTCCTTGTCCAGCTTGATCTTGGGATCGTAGCGCCACCTCTCCTTGCCGGTCGCGGCATCGATGGCGATGGCGAAATTATGCGGCGTGCAGATGTAGAGCGTGTCGCCGACCTTCAGCGGCGTGACCTGATAGGTGGTTTCGCCGATATCGTCCGGCCCCTTCACGTCGCCGGTGCGATAGGTCCAGGCAGGTTTGAGGCCGGCCACATTATCCGGCGTGATCTGGTCGAGCGGCGAATAGCGCTGGCCGAACTGGGTGCGGCCATAGAAGTGCCATTCGCCCGCCGGCACATCGCCGCCGAGATTGGCGTTCGGGATCACCTTGTCGGTGTCGAGCGCGCCGGCGATATCCTTCGGGTCCGTCGTCATCGAATAGCCGGCCACCGCCAGCGATGCCAGCACCGCCAGGATCAGCGGCGCGCGCCCGTCGGGGCCCGCCAGGCCGCGCCGCGCCCAGGGCGTCAGCAGCCACAGCGCCACCAGCACGATGATGCCGCCGCGCGGGCCGAGTTCCCACCAGTCGAAGCCGGTTTCCCACACCGCCCAGGCCAGCGTGCCGAGCACGATCGCGGCGTAGAGCCAAAGTGATGTGGAGCGGCGCCGGTAGAGCAGCCACGCTGTGATGACGAAGGCGAGACCGGCGATGATGTAGTACCAACTGCCGCCCAGCGAGGCCAACCAGATGCCGCCCGCGCCGAGCGCCAGGCCGAGGAGAAAGAGAACGAGGGAGGTGATGGTGACAGCCAAGATGATACTCCTTCGACTGTTGCGCTCGGCGGCGCGGCCATGGGCAACCCGGCATTGCGTCCTGCCCGAAACACAACTTTCCCCTGCCCGCCTTGCCTGTCAAGCATAGGCCATGGGCCTGTTTCGACAACCTCGTTCCGCCTGCGGTTGTTCGCAAGGCTGGCCGCACGGGCCCAGAGTGACCGTATCCAGCACTTTACCGGAACAAAACGTAGACACGTCTGGCCTTTCGCCGCCGAATCACTACATTCGGGGGAAATGTCCGGCTTTTCGGAAGACATGCCCTTTTTCGATGAACCCAATGCGCGGCCCGCGGCCCCGTCGGGCATTGCCGCGCGCGCCATGGCTGCCCGCGGCGGCCAGAACCATGCGCCCGATTATCTGAAAGGGCTCAATCCCGAACAGCGCCTGGCGGTGGAAACCACCGAAGGCCCGGTTCTCGTGCTGGCCGGCGCCGGCACCGGCAAGACGCGTGTGCTCACCACCCGCATCGCCCATATCCTTGCCACCGGCAGGGCCTACCCCCGCGAAATTCTCGCCGTCACCTTCACCAACAAGGCCGCGCGCGAGATGAAGCAGCGCATCGGCCACCTGATCGGCGACGAGAATGTCGAGGGCATGCCCTGGCTCGGCACCTTCCACTCGATCGGCGTGAAGCTGTTGCGGCGCCACGCCGAGCTGGCCGGTTTGAAGTCGGATTTCACCATCCTCGACACCGACGATGTCATCAGGCTGATCAAGCAGCTCATCCAGGCCGAGGGCCTGGACGACAAGCGCTGGCCGGCCAAGCAGTTCGCACAGATGATCGATGGCTGGAAGAACAAGGGCCAGGGTCCTGCCGACATCGCCGAGGGCGACGCGCGCAGCTTCGCCAACGGCAAGGGCCGCGAACTCTACAAGGCCTATCAGGAGCGCCTGCAGACGCTGAACGCCTGCGACTTCGGCGATCTGCTCTATCACCCGATCCGCATCCTGCGCGCCAATCCGGATGTGCTGAAGGACTATCACCGGCGCTTCAAATACATCCTCGTCGACGAGTACCAGGACACCAACACCGCGCAATACATGTGGCTGCGGCTTTTGGCGCAAAGATCTACCTCCCCCTCGATGGGGGAGGTCGCGCCGCGAAGCGGCGCGGGTGGGGGTGGCAGCGCCGGCGCCAGTCACCCCCCCCCGTCGCTTCGCGACGACCCTCCCCATCAAGGGGAGGGTAAGGCGCGATCGACCGAAACCCGCGCCACCGTAAACATCTGCTGCGTCGGCGATGACGACCAGTCCATCTATGGCTGGCGCGGCGCCGAGGTCGACAACATCCTGCGCTTCGACAAGGATTTCCCGGGCGCCACCATCATCAGGCTGGAGCGCAACTACCGTTCCACCGCGCATATCCTTGGTGCTGCTTCCCATCTCATCGCCCACAATGAGGGCCGTTTCGGCAAGACGCTGTTCACCGACCGCAACGATCCCGAAGACGGCAAGGTCAACGTCCACGCCGCCTGGGATTCCGAGGAGGAAGCCCGCGCCATCGGCGAGACCATCGAGGCCTACCAACGCCCCGACAGGCAGGGAAACCGGCACAAGCTCAACGACATGGCGATCCTCGTCCGCGCGTCCTTCCAGATGCGCGCCTTCGAGGACCGCTTCATCACGCTTGGCCTCAACTACCGCGTCATCGGCGGCCCGCGCTTCTATGAGCGCATGGAAATCCGCGACGCGCTGGCCTTCTTCCGCGTCGTCGCCAACAGCGGCGACGATCTCGCCTTCGAGCGCATCGTCAACGTGCCCAAGCGCGGGCTCGGCGAAGCCACCATCCGCCAGATCCACGACACGGCGCGTGGCTTGCGTGTCCCCATGCTGGAGGCGGCCGCGACGCTCGCCGAAAGCGACGAGTTGAAGCCCAAACCGCGCGCGGCGCTGCGCGAGGTCGCGGCCAATTTCGAGCGCTGGCGCAAGGCGTTGGAAACCACGCCGCACACCGAACTCGCCGAGACCATTCTGGAGGAGAGCGGCTACACCGACATGTGGAAGAACGACCGCTCGGCGGAAGCGCCCGGCCGGCTCGAAAACCTCAAGGAACTGGTCCGTTCCATGGAGGAGTACGAATCGCTGCGCTCCTTCCTCGAACATGTAGCACTGGTCATGGACGCCGAGCAGAATGCCGGGCTCGATGCCGTCTCGATCATGACGCTGCATTCGGCCAAGGGCCTGGAATTCGACACCGTCTTCCTGCCCGGCTGGGAGGAAGGCCTGTTTCCCCACCAGCGCGCACTCGATGAAGGCGGCCGCTCAGGCCTGGAGGAAGAGCGCCGCCTTGCCTATGTCGGCCTGACGCGGGCCAAGAAGAACCTGCATATCTGGTTCGTCTCCAACCGCCTCATCCACGGGCTCTGGCAATCGACGATCCCGTCGCGTTTCCTGGAAGAGCTGCCGGAAAGCCATATCGAGATCGCCGAGGCCGGCAACTCCTATGGCGGCTACGGCAATCCCTATGGCGGCGGCTCCTTCGCGTCCGGCCGTGGCGGCCAGGGGGCGGGCAGACAAAACCCCTACGGCGCCTCGCGCTTCGACAATGTCGGCGCCGAAAAATCCGGTTCGTTCTCCAACAGCTATTCGACGCCGGGCTGGCAGCGCGCACAGGCCAACCGCACCGAGGCGACCGACCGCAACTGGGGCACGCGGTCCGGCCATCAGGTCGAGCGCATCGGCTATGGCGAAACCGACAGCGGCTACGGCGCCGGCCGCACGAGCGTGAAAGGCCGTACCATCGACGGCGAACTGGTCGCCAAATCCGTCGCCGACAAGCCGTCCGCCTTCAGCGTCGGCGACCGCGTCTTCCACCAGAAATTCGGCAACGGCAACATTTCGGCCATCGAAGGCAACAAGCTGACCATCGACTTCGACAAGGCCGGCCAGAAACGCGTGCTGGACGGGTTTGTCGCGGCGGTGTGAGGAAAGAAAAAGTATGATCGCATCGGGGAAGAATGAACAGGAGAACGAAGAACCTTTGCCAAGTGGTACGGTAGATAACAATTTGGAGGTCGTTGACGATACGTATCTGGAAGAGGATTTGATCGTCGAATCAAATAGCTCTGAAGAGATAGAGAGCGCAAGACAAGCCCTCATTCAAAGATGCCAGAAAGCAAACATCACCGCAGAATTAAAAACATACATAGAAGAAGCCTTAGACGGAGAGAGATATGTACTGGTTTCGTTCCCAAACGGTCGCGAAAAGAGGAAGAAATCATTCTCTACTTTAGATTCCATTAAAAGAATACTTAGTGTAGAATTTGAGAAATATACGTACGTTGGAAATTACGCTGCGATTTGCTCCTACGAACTAGGAACAATCGAGGCTCTCGTAAAAAACCTGCACCCCGTTGGAGTGGCAGGGTTATACAGGCGTTTATTTGACGTTGACTACTTTTCCGAGGCGGCGCAGACCGGCAGCGTAAAGGAGATATTTGCGGATAGCGACAATGGAATTACGCTGTCTTTTGGACCAATATCTGAAAATTTCAGAGTTATGAACCGCGCGCCCGGCCGAGATCGCAGACTAAGTCTAAAGCTGATCAACACCGGCGTCAAAACGCACGACAAGGCTCTGGATTTACTTGAGAGGGTTGCAAATTCCTTCTTTTTTGAGATCGACCTATCTTACTCAATACCAATCTCTCTTGAAAAAGAGAGGCCTCGACCATTTCCTACTCGACGACCGAATTCATCTACGAAACCGCAACCCTTCAGCTTTCCCTATCATGAATATGATAGCGCTCCAATGTCTTTATATTGGTATGCCAGAAGTGCACGAGGCATGCCACTTTTGCAATTCCTGGCATTTTACCAGATTCTAGAGTACTATTTTCCAACATATTCACAAAGGGAGGCCGCACGAAGATTATCTGTCGTTCTAAAGAATCCTACATTTAGGGCCGACAGAGATGCAGACATTGGAAAGTTACTTTCTACGATAAAGATGACAAGAAGCGGATCATTTGGCGATGAAAGAGGGCAGTTGCGAGCGACTTTACAGGAGTGCCTCGACCCTGATTCGCTACGAGATTTCGTTTGCGAAACCGAAGAAAAAAGAGATTTCTTTTCATCGAAGCAGCCTAGCCTAACATCGCACAGGCTCACATTGGCCAATAAAGATGCAGACTTAAGAAATGAAGTGTCGGATCTGATATATGACATCAGATGCAAGATTGTACATACGAAAAACGAATTCAACGAAGACGAAAGGAATATACTACTTCCATTTTCAAAGGAAGCAGATCTTCTGTATTATTATATAGAGTTGATCCAATTTGTTTCGAAGAACGTGCTTATATCCGCGAGCACGAAGATGACTTTGTAATAACTCCTCACCGATACCTCGCCTGGTTCCATTTGTGCCCGAGCAGCGACAGGATGATGATCAGCCCGTTGAAGAACTGCACGTAGAAGCCGCTCAGGCCTGCCGCCACCACGCCGGTCTGGATGAACGACACGGTGACCGCGCCGATCGCTCCGCCGGCAACCGTGCCGATGCCGCCCCAGGTCGGGGTGCCGCCGACGAACACCGAGGCCAGCACCGGCAGGAGATAGCCGTCGCCCGCCGTCGGCCACCAGGTGAAGTTGATCATCACCGAGAACGTGCCGGCGATGGCCGCCCCTATGCCGGTGAAGACGAACACTTTCACCCGCACCCGCTTGACGTCGATGCCCATCTGCTGGGCGCTGTCGGGATTGTCGCCGACCACCTTCACCTGCGCGCCGAAGCGGTGCCTGTTGTAGAGCATCGCCGACAGCACGACGAAGGCGATGGCCCAGAAGATCTGCACCGGCACGCCATAGACCTGGCTGGAGAAGATCTTGTAGGCCCAGCTGTCGCTGAGACTGGTCAGCGCCATCGACTTGCCCTCGTTGATGATCTGGATCAGCCCGCGCAACAGGAAATTCATGCCGAGCGTGGCGATCAGCGACGACAGCCCGCCATAGACGACCAGTGATCCGACGAGGAAGCCAAGCAGGGTGCCGGTGACCAGAGCGGCGGCAATGCCGAGGAAGGGATCGTAGCCGGCCTGCACCACCAGGGAAAACACCCAGGAGGCAAACCCCATCGTCGCCGGAAACGACAGGTCGATCTCGCCGCAGGTGACGACGAAGACCAGCGGCACGACCACGAACAGCGCCACCGGCAGCGTCGTCAGCACGGAACTGTAGAGATACCAGGTGGTGAACACGGTCGGGTTGGCTGCCAGGAACACCGCCATCATGACGATGAACACGGCGAGCGTGCCGAGCGAGGCGCGGTTGTCGAGGACGAAGCCGCGCAGCCAGTTGTCGGATGGATGGCGCCATTCTTTCCCCGGGATAGGGCTTTCGAGATCGGGTTCCATGGTCTTGCTCATCGCACGCGCTGCCCCGTTTCGCCGGTCTCGTGCAGTCCCGGCAATCCGCCGGGATGCGCGACGTCCTCCATGAAATTGATCAGCTCTTCCGCCGACTTGACCTCGCCGCGGTCGGCGGTCAGCGCCACCTTGCCGCGGTCGAGCACCACGAAGCGGTCGGCAATGTCGAAGACGTGGTGAATGTTGTGGCCGATGAACAGGATCGACCGCCCGCTCGCCCGCACCTGGCGCACGAAATGGAAGACTTTTGCCGTCTCGGTCAGCGACAGCGCCGTCGTCGGCTCGTCGAGGATGATCAGCTCGGCCTGCTTGTAGATAGCGCGCGCGATCGCCACGCCCTGGCGTTCGCCGCCCGACAGCTGGCCGACGATCGAATGCGGCGTGAACACTTTCGAGGTGAAGCCGATTTCGCGCATCAGCCGGCTTGCCTCCTCGATCTCCTTGTTGACCTTCAGCCAGCCCATGAAGCCGGTCAGTTCGCGGCCCATGAAGATGTTGCGCACGATGGTCTGCTGCACCGCCAGCGCCCTGTCCTGGAACACCGTCTCGATGCCGGCCTCGCGCGAGCGCGCGGCGCTCCAGCCGCTCACCGGTCTGTCGCGCACGAGGATCTCGCCGCTGGTCGGCCTGACGACGCCGGACAGGATCTTGATCAGCGTCGACTTGCCGGCGCCGTTGTCGCCGATCAGGCCGACGACCTCGCCCCGGTCGACACGGAGATTGACGCCGCCCAGCGCGTAGACCTGGCCGTAGGACTTCTTGATGTCGCGCAGTTCGATGATGCGTTCAGTCATCGGATCCTCGCTTTTCATTGTCGCATGCCCGCCTCTTAGCCGGCGGCCCCGCCGGCCGGGGCCTGGCCCGGCCGGCGGTCTTGGGAGGTCAGCGCAGCGCCTGCTTGGCGAGCTCCGAGACGATCTCATAGTTCTGCGGCGTGACGAAGCCGGCGCCAGTGTCGACATTCATCGGCGCCAGCCCCAGCACAACCTGCTGGCAGAGGCTGAGGATCGGCAGATAGCCCTGCAGGAACGGCTGCTGGTCGGCCGTCAGTTGCACCCAGCCGCCCTTGAAGCCCTCGACGATCTGCGGGCTGGTGTCGAAGCCGAAATTGAAAATGTCACCGGCTTTCCGTCCCGCCGCCTGCATGTATGTCGGCACATTGCCGAGCAGTTGCCCGCCGGGATAGCCGACCGCCTTGACGCCGGGATTGTTGAGCAGGGCCGCAGTGATCACCGGGATGGCGAGGTTCGGATCGGCTGCCCATTCGGGCGGAGAATTGATTTGAACGACATCGACGCCCGCCTCTTTCAAGGCCGCGACGGTTCCGCGCTCGCGGGCGCCCCGGCTTTCATTGTCGAAGGGGCCGATCATGATCGCCTTGTCGCCGGATTTCAGCCCGGCAAGCTTGAACGCCTCGGCGCCGAGCGCCCGGCCCTGCTGCTCCTGCTGGGCGCCGACATAGCCGCCGCCGAACGCCGCCGTCACCTTCGGCACCGGCACGTTCTGGTACATCATCTTGATGCCGTCCTTATGCGCCTGCTCGGCCAGCGGCATGATCGCGTCGTCGCCGGGATGGCCCATCATGGCGATGCCGCCAGGCTTGACCGCGACCGCCTCGCGCAATTGCTGCACCATCTTTTCGACATCCCAGCCCGAGAAGATGTAGTCGACCTTGGGCCCGAGATCGGCCGCTGCCTGCTTGGCGCCGTTATAGACGATGGTGCCGAAAGCGTCGCCCTCGGCACCGCCGACGAAGAAGCGGATATGGACATCTTTGCACCATTGCGCGTCGAGCGCCCTTGCCGGCAAGGTTGAGACGGCGGCGCAAAGCGCCGTGGTGGCGGCCACGACGGTCGTGCGCAGAAGTGTCGTTCTGATCGCGATGCTCATGCACTTGTCCTCCCATTTTATCCCTCGTCAGCCGAGGGCTTTTGACGATTTGCTGGCACTGGCATTTTTCGGGCCGGCTCCTCCCGCCGGACAATTCTCAGATCAAATTCGGCTTCACCTCGGATTTGGCCTCACCTCGGATTCGGCAGGTAGCTGGCGCCTCCCCGGCATTGCTTGAGATAGTCCAGCGCCCGCGCCTGCCCCGTGATCTCGAGGTCGTCGCGATAGACCGGGTCGTGCCAGCCCTCGATGTCGATGGCGCCGCGATAGCCGGCCAGCCGCAATTCGCTGATCACCCGCGTCCAGTCGCTGTCGCCGAAGCCGGGCGTGCGCATCTGCACGAAAGGCAGCCGGCCGAACACGCCGTGCTCGCGAATGACATCCCAGCGCACCGTCGCGTCCTTGCCATGAACATGGAAGATGCGTGGCGCCCATTTGCGGATCTGCGGCAGCGGATCGATCAGATAGACGAGTTGATGGCAGGGTTCCCATTCGAGCCCGAGATTCTCGTCGGGCAATTCGTTGAACATCAGCTCCCACGCATCCGGATTGTGGGCGATGTTCCAGTCGCCGGAAGCCCAGTTGCCGTCCATGGCGCAATTCTCGAAGGCGATGCGCACACCCTTGTCGGCGGCGCGCCTGGCCAGCGGCCCCCACACCGCGCGAAAACGCGGCAGGCTGTCGGTCAACGCCTTGCCGCGTAGGCGCCCGGTGAAGCCGCTGACCATCGAGGTGCCGAACAGATGCGCATTGTCGATCACCGTTTCCCAGGCCGCGAGCACGCCGCGATCGACCTCGCCGCTCTCCAGCGGATTGCCGAACACGCCAAGCGAAGACACGACGACATCGGCATCGCCGATCGCTTCGCGGATCTGGCCGGCGAGACGCGGCAGATCCTTGTCGCCCAGCGTCTGCCAGAAGAAGGGCTGGATGCTCTCGAAGCCAAGCGGCAGGATCTGTTTGATGTAAGCCGCCGGGTCGTCGAGGTTGGCCCGCACCATGGTGCCGATCCGGATGTCGAGAAGCGGGTTCGGCATTATCGTTCTTCCTGTGCAGATATGGCGACGCGCCGGCCGATCTCGGCGCTTTCGATGGCGCTAAAAACCATGGCCAGGCTCTTGATGTTGTCGGCGCCGCGCGTTTCCGGCTCGGTGCCGGTCTCGATGGCGTGCATGAAATCCCTGATGATGCCGAGATGGCCGCCGACGCGGTCGGCGGGGTCGAGCGGCGGCACCTCGATCGGCTGGGTCTTGTCGAAGATCCCGTCGCGGCCCGGCACCACCACTTCGGCCTTCAAGAGGTCGTGGCCGTCCCAGATAAGGCTGCCGCGCTCGGCAACGATGCGCCAGCTGCCTTCCCAGCTGGTGCGGAAACCGTCGGCGCACCAGGAGCCGGCATAGGTGAAGACCTTGCCGCCACCGAAATCGATTACGGCGCTGGCCGAAGACCCCTGCCGGTACCAGGAATTGGCCGGCTCCCATTCCTGGCAATAGACACTCGCCGGCTCGCCGGCGGCCATGTAGCGGGCTGCGTCGAAGGTGTGGATCGCCATGTCGAGCAGCAGCACATGCGCCATCTCCTCGCGAAAGCCGCCGAAATGCGGCGCGACGAAGAAGTCGGCATGGATACTGGTCGCGGCACCAATGGCGCCGGAGTCGAGAAAGCGCCGGATGCGCCTGACATTGGTGACGTAGCGGCGATTCTGCACCACGGCATGGACGCGCCCTGCCTGGCGCGCCGCCTCGACAATGGCGCGGGCGTTTTCAGGACTGTCGGCCAGCGGCTTTTCGGTCAGGAGATGGCAATTATGGGCAAAGGCCGAGAGCGCGACCCCGCGCCGGGCGGCGGGGACGACGACATCGAACACCGCCTCGGGCCTCGTCTGGTCCAGCACAGCGTCGAGGCTGGTGCCGATGACGGCGCCGGAAAGGTCGTATTCGCGCGCCCTCGCCTGCGCCCGCTCGGCGTCGAGATCGACAAGGCCGACGATGGCGAGCCCGTCGATCTGCCTCACGGCATCGAGCCAGTGCCTGCTCATCGCTCCACAGCCGACGAGGACGACATTCATCATCCGGCATTCCTCCCGTCCGGCCCCTCCCGACCGGATGTCACGGCATTCACGGCTTCACCGTAAACGTTTTTCCGTAAACGTTTACGAGAACACACCCGATAGCGTAGAATGTCAATCGGCGGCCGGCAGAAAACGTTTCCGAAGCCTTGGCCTGAGCGACAGCCGGTGCTAGAGCAGGTCACCGTTCAAGAAACGGCGAACTGCTCTAACTCTTTGTTTTGACGCAATTCCGGACGGAAAACCGCTTCGCACTTTTCCTGGAATTGCTCCGGCCAAGGCAGGGGGAGACTATCCTTTGGCGTCCAGCATCCACGACCTTGCGCGTCACCTGAACATCTCGATCGGCACCGTGTCGCGGGCGTTGAACGGCCGCGCCGACGTCAATGCCGACACCCGCCAGCGCGTGCTCGACGCCGCCAAAGAGCTGAACTATTCGCCCAACCAGTCCGGCCGAAGCCTCAGGCAAGGCGCCACCCATTCGATCGCCTTCATGCTGCAGCCGCATCCGGGCGACCAGCAATATGGCGAGCCGTTCTTCATTCCTTTCCTGATCGGACTGCAGGGCCGGCTTGCCGAAAGCGGGCTCGACCTGACCGTGGTGATGGGCGCGCCGGGCGACTATCAGCAGGAGCGTCTGCGCCGTGTCGTCGAGACCCGCCGCGCCGATGCCGTGCTGCTGGCCTGGACGCGGCGCGAGGACGAACGCATCGATTATCTGACAGAGGTGGGCTTCCCCTTCGCCACGCTCGGCCGCAGCCGCACCGGCGGCAAAGCCTATCCCTCGCTCGATCTCGATTTCGAAAAGGCAGGCGCCGACGCCGTCGACCGGCTGGTGGCGCGCGGCCATCGCCGCATCGCCGCCATCCGCCCTTCCCTCAACCTCAACTTCGGCTATCTGTTCCTCGACGGCTACCGCAAGGCGCTGAAGCGGCACGGCATCGAGGTCGATCCGGCGCTGATCGCCGACGGCTTCATCAACGAGGCCGGCGGCTACCAGGTGACGCCGCGCGTGATGCTTGCAAAGAACAAGCCCACCGCCATCATCTTCAACAACGATGCCATGGCGCTCGGCGGCTGCAAGGCACTGGCCGAGATGGGCATCCGGCCCGGCCAGGACATTGCGGTGACGGTCATCGTCGACACGCCGCTCTGCCGCTATTTCTCGCCGGCGCTGACCGCCTTCCGCCCGGCATTGGAGCCGATGGGGAGGCGGCTGGCCGAAATGCTTCTGGCCTCGCTTCCCGCCTTTGCCGGCCCGGAAGGTCCGCGAATCATCCGCGAGGTCTGGCCGCTAGAACTGATCGCACGCGATAGCGATTGACGGAGGAGCCGGCGAAGGCGCTCAATCCACCTTCTTCTCGCCCCGCTCTCCGGCCTTTACGATATCTCCCGTCGTGAACAGGATTTCCTTCAGTTCCGCCCGCCAGTCCTTCTTCTGGCGAAGCAGGAACTCCAGGTCCATGCCGAAATGCTTGAACTCCTCGGCCTGCGCGTTCTTCATGATCGCCTTGGCCTGCGGGTCCTTTTCCACCGCCATGCGCTGTTCGTACCAGCTTATCGCCTCCGCCTCCTCGATCAGCGAGGTGATCATGCGGGCAAAGGTCCGCACCTTCTGCGACAGTTCCTGCGGCGGCTCGTGATACTGGTCGAAACCCATATGAGGAATCCTTCCCTGGCGATGGCTGGGTTCATGGTTGATGCGCCGACGTCGGACGCATCACCAGAAATGCGCCGGGGGATCGGCGGTTCCCGGCCTTGCCCGACCAAAGATCGGCGCGATACTGTCGCCCGCCTCTCACCGAGACCGCCAATGAGGGTCGGCATGCCCCGAACATCATTCCTGCCGTTGCTCGGCGGACGCCTGCTGATGGTGCTGCTGGCCGTGCTGACGGCGGTGATCTTCGTCCTCGACACCATCACCAATTTCGAGATCGCGGTCGCGGTTCTCTATGTCGCCATCGTCCTCATCGCGGTTCAGCACCTGGGCCGGCGCCAGGTGGTGATGGTGGCGGCGGGCTGCATGGCGCTGACCATGCTGAGCTTTGCCTTGACGCGCACCGGATCCGTGGCCTCGGGACTGGTCAACTGCGCCATCAGCCTGGTGGCGATCGCGGTGACGACCACTCTGGCGCTGCGCGCCGCCGCGGCGGAAGCCGCCGCCCGCGAGGCGCAGGCGCAGCTTGCCCACATCACCCGCGTCACCATGCTGGGCGAACTGACGGCCTCGATCGCCCATGAACTCAACCAGCCGCTGGCGGCGATCGTGCTCAACGGCAATGCCGCGCTGCGCTGGCTGGCCGGCCAGCCCGCCAATCTTGATGAGGCCAACAAGGCCGCCGAGCGTATCGTGCGCGATGCCGTGAGGGCGACCGACCTGATCAAGCGGCTGCGCGGCCTGACCAAGAAAGCGGCGGGCAAGGCGGTCCGGCTCGACCTCAACCAGACCGTTACCGAGACACTGCCGCTGATCCAGAACGAAGTCAGCCGCCATCGCGCCGTCCTGCGTACCGAGCTTGCCGACGCCCTGCCCCGGGTCCACGCCGATCCCGTGCAGGTCCAGCAGGTGATCCTCAACCTGATCGTCAACGCGCTGGAGGCCATGAAGGGCGAGCCGCAGCGTGAGGTGACGGTGCTGACCGCCCTTGGCCAGCCCGGCGAGGTGCTGGTGAGTATCCACGATTCCGGCCGGGGCCTGGCCGCAGCGCAGCCCGACCAGATCTTCGATCCCTTCTACACCACCAAGCCGGACGGCATGGGCATGGGGCTTGCCATCAGCCGCTCCATCGTCGAGAGCCATGGCGGCCGCATCTGGGCACAGGCGGGCGTGCCTCGCGGCTCGACCTTCACCTTCTCGCTGCCGGCCGCCAGGGAGCGCCAATGACCGAGCAGAAACCGATCGTTTTCGTCATCGACGACGATCCCGCCATCCGCGAGGCGCTGGACAGTCTGCTGCGTTCGGTGGGCCACGACGTCAGGTGCTTCGCCTCGGTCGCCGCCTTTCTCGACGCCGCCAAGCCCGACATCGCCTCATGCCTGGTGCTGGACGTGCGCCTGCCTGGGAAAAGCGGCATGGATTTCCAGAAGGAACTGACCCACAGCGAAACCCCGCTGCCGGTCATCATGATGACCGGCCATGGCGATATCGCCATGTCGGTGCAGGCGATGAAGGCCGGCGCCATCGACTTCCTGCCCAAGCCGTTCCGGGAACAGGATCTGCTCGATGCCATCACCACGGCGTTGGACAAGGACCGGTCGCGGCGGATCCACGTGGCGGAGCTGGACGCCTTGCGCGCGCGCCTGGCGACACTGAGCGATGGTGAGCGCGATGTCGTCGCGCAGGTGGTGCTGGGGCGCCTCAACAAGCAGATCGCCGGCGACCTCGCCATCAGCGAGATAACGGTCAAGGTCCGCCGCGCGCGCGCCATGCGCAAGATGCAGGCCGGCTCGCTGGCCGAGCTGGTGAAAATGATCGACAGGCTCGCAACGGAGCCTTCCGCGCAAGGCCATTAACCCATTGGTTTTGAAAGCATTATCGATCAGCCGGCTAGCCTGCCCCGGACCGTGATATGCGTTGGTATCAGGCCATATACTTAAGATTCCGATGCCTGCGTTGACACCGCGTGACAAGCGGGCGTAAGGCGGCGTGGCTTCGGACGACCGAAGCATCAACTCGAGATCGAACAGGTTATGGACAGCTATCCCAGTCGCTGTCCGGATCAAGCGCAAGGCACGGTCCGGACACTGGCCCCGTCAACAGATTTGGTTTCCGGCATGTGGCGCCGGTCGGGCCTGGGCAGGGCATAACCCGCCTTCGGCTCGCCTTGCCGTCCCTGCCGGACCGCAAGAGGTGAGCCATGAACACCAACGTCATCCCCTTCCGCGCGCGCCTCGCTCTGCGCGACCTTTCCGCCATCCGGCCCACGGTCCGGATCCGTGTCGCAGACAATGCGGCAGGCAAGGTCCATCCGCCTGCGCGCCTTGTCTGCACCTGGCGGCGCAATGCCGAAGGCGGGCTGGTGTGCCGCTGGCGCCGCGACGGCAACGCCGTCTCCGAAGAGGGCGTCAGTCGTGCCGCGGCTTTCCTCCTCCTCGCCGCCTGAGACCTCGTCCGGCACGGCAACATCCCTCGGCGCGATGATGACGCCTCCACGCCCGGCGCGGCCGCCGCGCGGGCGTGGCCGCGCGCGTGCCCGAAACCACCCCGGCTTCCTTCTCGCGGCCTCGCATGCCCAGCAGGCAGCGAGCGCCGTCCCCCACGCAAGCAAAGCATCATCCCGAGGCTCGCCATGATCTTCCTGCCACACAACCGCAATTCCCTGGGCGAGGCCGCGGCTCTCGCGCGCGGCCGCATCGCCCCCAACGTCTACGACACCATTGCCTTCGCCATGCTGGTGGCGTTGCTGGTGCTTTTGGCGCATGGCGCCGCCGGCATGCGCGCGCCGAGCGAACTGCTCACCACGTCGCCGGTGACGCTCGATCTCGCCAACCTGCCGGAATATGCGCTGCGCACCACGCTGCGCATGTTCGCGGCCATCGTCGTCTCGCTGATCTTCACCTTCACCGTGGCGACGCTGGCGGCCAAGAGCCGACGCGCCGAAATGGTGATCATTCCCGCGCTCGATATCCTGCAGTCGGTCCCGGTGCTCGGTTTCCTGACCTTCACCGTGACCTTCTTCATGGGCCTGTTTCCCGGCAGCCAGCTGGGCGCCGAATGCGCGGCGATCTTCGCCATCTTCACCAGCCAGGCCTGGAACATGGCGTTCTCCTTCTACCAATCGCTGCGCACAGTGCCGGGCGACCTCGACGAGGTCAGCCGCGGCTTCGGCCTGTCCGCCTGGCAACGGTTCTGGCGCCTGGAAGCACCCTTCGCTGCCCCCGGTCTGATCTGGAACACCATGATGTCCATGTCTGGCGGCTGGTTCTTCGTCGTCGCCTCGGAAGCCATAACGGTCGGCAACACCACCGTGCAGCTTCCCGGCATCGGTTCGTGGCTGGCGATAGCCATCGACAAGCAGGATTTCAAGGCGGTCGCCTGGGCGGTGCTGGCCATGGCGATCCTCATCCTGCTCTACGACCAGCTGCTGTTTCGGCCTGTGGTCGCCTGGGCCGACAAGTTCCGTTTCGAACAGACGGCAGGCCAGGAAAAGCCCCGCTCCTGGGTCTATGACATCCTGCGCCGCGCCCGGCTGCTGCAGACTGTCGGCCTGCCGCTGGCCTGGCTGTGGCAGCGCGCCATGCTGCTGCGCCTGAGCAAGCGCGCCCTGCCCGCGACATCGGCGGCATCGCGGCAGCTGTCGCGGGCGATCGACATCGCCTGGCTGGGCCTGGTGTTTGTTGTCGCGCTTTGGGGCGCCTACGAAACCGTGGTCTATCTGCGCCAGACATTGGGCTGGGGCGACGTCGTCGAAGCCTTCGAAGGCGGCCTGCTCACCTTGCTGCGCGTTGTCGTGCTGATCGCGGTGGCGAGCGTCATCTGGGTGCCGATCGGCGTCTGGATCGGCCTGCGCCCGGCCGTTGCCGAGCGGGTGCAGCCGCTCGCGCAGTTCCTTGCCGCCTTCCCGGCCAACGTGCTGTTTCCGTTCGCCGTGATCGCCATCGTCGCCACCGGCGCCAGCCCGAGCATCTGGCTGTCGCCGCTGATGGTGCTGGGCACGCAATGGTACATCCTGTTCAACGTCATTGCCGGCGCCAGCGCCTTCCCGTCGGACCTCAAGGAAGCCGCTTCCGTATTCAGGCTCAAGTCCTGGACGTGGTGGCGCAGCGTGATCCTGCCGGGGATTTTCCCCTATTACGTCACCGGGGCGCTGACCGCGTCGGGCGGTTCGTGGAACGCCTCCATCGTCGCCGAGCTGGCGAGCTGGGGCAACACCAAGCTCGAGGCTTTCGGGCTCGGCTCCTACATCGCCAAGGCCACCGAGGCCGGCGACTTTCCGCGCGTCATTCTCGGCATCGCCGTGATGTCGCTGTTCGTCACGCTCTTCAACCGCACGCTGTGGCGCCCGCTCTACGTCTTCGCCGAACGCCGCATGCGGCTCGACTGAACCTCTTTCCTCCAGGAGACTGACCATGAACCAAGCTGTCATCACCAAGAGCCTCCCGCTCGTCGAAGTCCGCGGCGTCTGCCAGACCTACGACAAGGGAAGCGCCGGCAAGCTCATCGTGCTCGACCAGGTCGGGCTGACGCTTGCGTCCGGCGAGATCGTCGGCCTGCTCGGACGCTCCGGCTCCGGCAAATCCACCTTGCTGCGCTCGATCGCCGGACTGATCCGGCCGAGCGAAGGCGCCATCACCTTCGAAGGCAAGGCCGTGTCCGGCACGCCGGACGGCATCTCCATGGTTTTCCAGAGCTTCGCGCTGTTTCCCTGGCTGACCGTACTGCAGAATGTCGAGCTCGGGCTCGAGGCCCAGGGCGTCTCTCCCGCCGAGCGCCGCAAGCGCGCCTTGTCGGCCATCGACCTGATCGGCCTCGACGGCTTCGAGAACGCCTATCCCAAGGAGCTGTCCGGCGGCATGCGCCAGCGCGTTGGCCTCGCCCGCGCACTGGTGGTGCATCCCAAGGTGCTCCTGATGGACGAGCCGTTCTCGGCGCTCGATGTCCTGACCGCCGAAACGCTGCGCACCGATCTCCTCGACCTCTGGTCGGAAGGCCGCATGCCGATCGAGTCGATCCTGATGGTCACGCACAATATCGAGGAAGCGGTGCTGATGTGCGACCGCGTGCTGATCTTCTCGTCCAATCCCGGCCGGGTGGTCGCCGAGCTCAAGATCGACCTGCCGCAGCCGCGCAACCGGCTCGACCCGGCCTTCCGCGCGCTGGTCGAGGACATCTATGCCCGCATGACAGCCAGGAAGGAGCCAGGCAGCCCGGCCCGCGACGGCATCTTCCCTGGTTCCGGCATCGCCATGATCCTGCCCCGCGTCTCGACCAACCTGCTCTCGGGCCTGATCGAGGCGGTTGCCGCGCCGCCCTATAACGGACACGCCGACCTGCCGCCGCTCGCCGCCAGCCTGCAGCTCGAGATCGACGACCTGTTCCCGATCGCCGAGACGCTGCAATTGCTGCGCTTTGCCGAACTCGCCGAGGGCGATATCCAGCTGACGCCGGCAGGAAAACGCTTCGCCGAAAGCGAGGTCGACGCCCGCAAGCAATTGTTCGCGCAACAGCTGGCGACCTATGTGCCGTTGGCCGGTCACATCCGCCGCGTGCTCGACGAACGCGCCAACCACAAGGCGCCGGCCCGCCGCTTCCGCGACGAGCTGGAGGACCATATGTCCGAGGACTACGCCGACCAGACGGTGCGGGCCGTGATCAGCTGGGCGCGCTACGCCGAGTATTTCGCCTACGACGAGGAGAGCGACCTCTTCACGCTCGACAACCCGACATAGGTTCCCTGCGCGACACCCGAACGGACTTGAAGGCAGGACCGGCACCCCGATCGCCGGTTCTGTCCGCGCCGGCGCGCCCGACGTCAGCGAACCAGCCTGGACTCTCTCTTTACAGGCAATTCCCAGGAGGAAGCGCTTCGCACGTCTCCCGGGAAAACCGTTTCACGCTTTTCCTGGAATTGCTCCAGCAGTCGGAGGTCGGCCATGCGCCACTTTCCACCACGCATCCTTGATCTTCTCTTGTCGTGCCGCCATTCCACCGCACGCGCGGCGCGGGTCGCGCGCGAATGGCTGTTCCTGAAGCTTTCCGGCATGACACTGCGCCTTGGCCATCGCGTCCTGCTCACGGGAACAAGCGCGTTCCGCGCCGGCGCGCTCGGCATGCCGGGTCTGCGCAAGGTGTTTCTTATCTCCTCGCGTCTCGACCGCATGGGCCTGCAACTGATGCGCTGGAGCATCGGCCGGCAAGGAACGGCCCGGCGGGACCGCCGCTGAGCCGCCCGAACATCCGCGCATGCGTCATGACACCGGCGCGGCGCCCCCCTCTTGCGTGCGCCGTGCGATGAACTCGTCCAGCACGCCTGATGTAGCCGCCGCCGAGGCCGGCGGCTGGAAATCCGCGACCGCGCGACGCCAGATGCCTATGGCGCGTTCGCTCGCGGTCTTCGAACCGCTCTGCGTCCAGTTGCCGAAATTCGACCAGTCGGCCACCAGCGGCTCGTAGAAGGCGGTGCGGTAGCGCGCCATTGTATGGCCGGCCGAGAAGAAATGGCCGCCGGGCTGAACCTCCGCGATGGCGTCGAAGCCGATGGCATCGTCGTCGCCAGGTGTGTCGGCGCACAGTTCGGCGACCGTCTGCAGCGCCTCGACATCGGTGACCAGCTTCTCGAACGAGACGCTCAGGCCGCCCTCCAGCCAGCCGGCGGCATGGATGCACATGGTCGCCCCGGCCAGCACCGAGCCCCACAGCGCGAACTGCGTCTCGTGCGCGGCCTGCGCGTCGGAGATGTTGGCGGCGCTGCCGCCGCCCGAGCGCCAGGGAAGTCCGGTGAAACGCGCCAGCTGCCCGGCGCCGAGCGTTGCCTTGACATGCTCCGGCGTGCCGAAGGCCGGCGCTCCGGACTTCATGTCGACATTGGAGGAGAAGGATCCATAGACGACCGGGGCGCCGGGACGCACGATCTGCGCCAGCGTCAGGCCCGCCAATGCCTCGGCGTGCTGCAGCGCCAGGGCCCCGGCCACCGTGATCGGCGCCATGGCGCCGGCCAGGCAGAAGGGCGTGATGACCGAGACCTGGCCCGCCTTGGCGAAATCGATGATGCCTTGCGCCATCGGAATGTCGAGCTGGCGCGGCGAGTTGGTGTTGATGACGGTGTAGCAGTGCGCGTCCGCGAGGAATTCGTCCTGCGACAGGCCGCGCGCCAGCCGGATCATCTCGAAGCCGTCCTCGACCTGGGGCGTGCCGCGCGCGAAGACGAAGGGAAACTTGTCGGACAGCGTCAGTTGCGCCCGGTTCACCGCATAGTGGCGAAAGCGGTTGTCGACATCCTGCGGCTCGATGCAGGGGCCCAGCATGTGCAGCACGTCGAAATGCTGCACCAGCCGCAGCAGATCCTCGAAATCGGCCAGCGTGCCCGGCCGGCGGCCGCGTTCGAGGTCGGTGACGTTCGGCGCCCCGCATCCGGCCAGGAAGGTCATCGAGCCGAGCTCGAGCGACAAATCCCGGGCGCGCGAGCCGGCACGCGCCTGGATCGACTTGGGCGCCGAGGCAAGTGCGGCGGCGACGATGTCGCGGCCGATGCGCACCATGTCGGTGTCCGGCTCCACAATCGCGCCGGCGCGCGCGAAAATCTCCCGCGCCTGCGGCAGGAGCACCTTGATGCCCAGCTCTTCCAGCACACGCAGCGCCGTGTCGTGGATCGACGCCACCTGATCTTCCGAAAAGATCGGCTGTGGCAGGAACGGGTTCTTCAGCGAGCGGTAGTTGGGCCGCCGGCTGCTTTCGCTGCCGGCCTCGCCTGTGCGTCCACGCCGGCGTTCGCGCCTCGTATCCCGTGCCGCGTCATCGACCATCAGAAATCCTCCTCATTGCCGCATCGCCTTGCCCCTGGGGTCGTAGGGCGAGGCCGCGATGATCCGTGCCGGCCGCTCGACGCCGACAATGTGCACCGAAAGCGCCGTCCCCTCCCCGGCGAAATCGTCGTCCACCAACGCCAGCGCGACGCTCTTGCCGATCGCGTAGCCAAATCCGCCCGAAGTGACGAAGCCGACGCGGCGGCCGTCATGCCAGACGGGTTCAAAGCCGCTGGCGTCGGCATCGACGGCATCGATCTCCAGCGTCACGATCCGCTGCTCGGCGCCCGCCTCACGCGCCTTCAGCGCCGCCTCGCGGCCGACGAAAGAGCCCTTATCGAAGGCGATGAATCGGTCGAGCCCGGTCTGGCCGGGCGTGTAGCCCTGCGTGAACTCGCGCGACCAGATGCCGAAGCTTTTCTCCAGCCTCAGCGCATTGAGCGCGTAATAGCCGATCTCGGCCAGGCCCAACTCCTCGCCGGCGGCCAGCAGCGTTTCGCGCAGCGCCGCGTGCATGCCGACCGGGCAACTGATCTCGAAGCCGAGCTCGCCGGCGATGGAGAGGCGGGCCACCCGCGCGCGCACGATGCCGATGTCGAAGGCGCCGCAGGCCATGAACGGCAGCGCCGTTCCAGATACGTCCTGATGCGTGGTGCGTTCCAGGATCTTGCGCGCATTCGGTCCGGTCAGCAGGAAGCCGCCCATCGCGTCGGAAAGATCGGAGACCGTGACGCCCTCTCCCGCCTGGCTCTCGAACCAGCGCATGTGGAATTCCCGGAGATAGTAGGAGCCCATCAGCCAATAGTCGCCGCCACCCCAGTTGAGCACCGTGAGGTCGCCCTTCAGCCGCCCATCCGGCCCCAGCATCGGCGCCAACCGCGCCTGTCCGGCTTTCGGCAGCCTGCAGGCCAGCAGCCGGTCGAGCCATGCCTGCGCGCCAGAACCGGAGACCGCGTAGCGTGAATAGGCCGAGATATCGACGAGGCCGGCGGCGCGGCGCGCCTGCAACGCTTCGTCGCCGACGATGTCGAAGGCATTGGAGCGCTTCAGCGTGGTGTTCTCGCGAAAACCCATCGGCGCGAAATAGGCCGGGATTTCCAGCCCCCACGAGGCCGTCCATTCGCAGCCGGCAGCGCTCATGCAGTCATAGGCGCCAGGGCGTTTCAGAGGCCGGCCAGCCGGCAGCCGCTCATTGGGGAAGGTCATGACGAAACGGCGCGAATAGAACTGTCGCGTCGTCTGCCTGAGATATTCCCGGTTGGCGGCGAAGGCGCCGTAGCGGGCGATATCCATGCCGAAAATATCGGCCTGCGGCTCGCCGTAGATCATCCACTCCGCCAGTGATTTGCCGACGCCGCCGCCCTGGCTGAAACCGGCCATGACGCCACAGGCGACCCAGTAGTTCTTCAAGCCACGCACCGGGCCGACGATCGGGTTGCCGTCGGGCGTGAAGGTGAAGGCGCCGTTGACCCATTTGCGGATGCCGGCGCTTGCCAGGCAGGGAAAGCGCTCATGCGCCTTGGCCAGTTCCGGGCTGATGCGGTCGATGTCCTCCGGGATCAGCTCGATGCCGTAATCCCACGGCGCGCCGTCCATGTTCCAGTGCTTCGGGTTCTGCTCGTAGACGCCGAGCAGAACCCCTTTCCGTTCCTGCCTGAGATAGGAAAAGCCGTCGAGGTCGACGGCGATGCCAATCTCCCGGTCGAGGGCCGCGATCTCGGGAATGTCCTCGGTGACGAAATAATGGTGCTCCATCGGCGTCACCGGCAGGTCGACACCGGCCATGCGGCCGAGCTGCTTGGCCCACAATCCGCCGGCATTGACGACATGTTCCGCGACGATCGTGCCCTGCTCGGTGACGACGTCCCACTGACCATCGGGCCGGGACCTCAGCTCGACCACGCGGTTGCGCAGGATCACATCGGCGCCCCGCTTCCTCGCAGCGCCCGCATAGGCATGCGTCGTACCGTAGGGGTCGAGATGGCCTTCGTTGGAATCGTGCAGGCCGCCCAAAACGCCGGTGACATCGACGATCGGGCAGATCGCCTTGATCTCCTCCGGGCCCACCAGCCGCGCCGTCTCGATGCCGACCGACTGGAACACCGCCCAGGCCGACTTCAGCCACTCCCAGCGCTGGGGATCACTGGCGATGTTGACGCCCCCGGTCATGTGCAGACCGATATCCCAGCCGGATTCAGCCTCGATCTCACGGTAGAGGTTGATGGTGTAATCCTGGAGCGCCGCCACATTGGGATCGGCGTTGAGCGCATGAAATCCGGCGGCCGCATGCCAGGTCGAGCCGGCCGTCAGCTCGGCACGTTCGATCAGCGCCACCTCGGACCAGCCGAAGCGCGTGAGGTGATAGAGCACCGAAGCGCCGACCACGCCACCTCCGATAACCACTGCGCGGTAATGCGGCTTCAAGGCTCCCCTCCAAGTCTGTCAGAAGCAGCACCATATACGCACTGTACATAAGTGTCCAGACAGTTGCGTACATAGGTGTCCAGTCTCGCCGGCAATCGGCCTCTATGCGCGCAAGCGGTATTTCGCGACGGCGGCGACATGCCCGGCGAACTGTCACGCAACGATCACGTTGACGCCCTAGACAACTGGCCGGAAAGGGCTGTCTGCATCCGATCCGGCGCCCTCTCTTTGGCCGATATCGTCACAAGGGGACATCCATGAAATATCCGAACCGAACCGTCGCGCTCGGTGCCGCACTCGCTTTCTTCACCGCCCTCACCCCGGCCCTGGCCGACGGCGTTGCCTACATCAACAAGGGTATGGTCGGTGTCGGCCGCATTCCGGCCGCCCAGCGCGACAAGTTCGGCGAGACGTTCGGCTCGGGTTCGGGCATGGCGATCGACACGGCGGGCTGGACGCATGATGCCGGCACCTACAAGGGTTCGCTCTGGCTGCTGCCCGATCGTGGCTACAACGTCGCCGGCACCACCGACTACCGGCCGCGCCTCAACACGATCGCCATCGAGTTTACCCCGCTTGCCCCCGGCGCAACACCCGCGGCCGGCCAGGAGCAGGCCGGCGTCAAGGCGACGCTCGCCGACACCTTCCTCCTGACCGACGACAAGGGCGCCGATGCCACCGGGCTCGATCCCCTGAATGGCGTGCGCGCCGCAAGCGGCGACATGCCGATCCTGCCGCAGGCCGACAACGGCAAGCTTTCGCTCGATAACGAAGCCATCGTGCGGCTGCCGGACGGCTCCATGTTCATCTCCGATGAATACGGCCCCAACATCTACCGTTTCTCGGCGCAGGGCCACCTGATGTCGGCGACACAACCGCCGGCAGCGCTCGTGCCGATGCGCCACGGCAAGCCGAATTTCGCCTCCAACAATCCCGGCCCCGGCGCCGCCGGACCCGACCCCAAGGATCCCGAGACCGGCCGCCAGAACAATCAGGGCCTCGAAGGCATGGCGATGACGCCTGACGGCAAGTTCCTGATCGCCGTGCTGCAGTCGGCGACACGGCAGGACGGTGGCGATTCCGCCTCGACGCGCCAGCACACCAGGGCCCTTGTCTATGATGCCTCCGATCTCGCCCATCTCAAGCTCGCGCACGAATATGTCGTGCCGCTGCCTGTGTTCAAGGATGCCAAGGGCAAGACCAAGGTCGCCGCGCAGAGCGAGATCGTGGCGCTGTCGGACACCAAATTCCTGATGCTGGCGCGCGACAGCGGCAATGGCCAGGGCCTGAAGGGCGAAGCCTCGCTCTACCGAAAGATCGATATTGTCGATCTTTCCAGCGCGACCGACATCGCCAACGGTCCGTTCGACAGCGCCGACAAGCCGGTGGCGCCGAAGGGCGTGCTCGACCCCTCCGTCACGCCGGCAAAGTCGACGCCATTCATCGACATCAACGACGCCGCCCAGCTCGGCCGTTTCGGCCTGCACAATGGCGGGGCGAAGGACCACAACGAGCTTTCCGAGAAGTGGGAGGCGATGTCGCTGGCAAGCGTGCTCGATCCCAAGCTGCCGGACGACTACTTCCTGTTCGTGGCCAACGACAACGACTTCCTCACACAGGACGGTTACCAGGTCGGCGCGCCCTACAAGGCCGACGACGGCGCCGATGTCGACACCATGTTCCTGGTCTATCAGGTGACCCTGCCGGGCCTGGCGAAGAAGTAACGACAATCAGACAGGCGGACGCGCACGGCGCGTCCGCCTGTCTGCTCGCAAGATAGTCTACTTCAGCATCTCGGCGTCTTTCGGCACGCCCGCATCGATCGGCTCGGCTGTCCGGTTCGACACGGCGCTGTTCTTGGCGGCCGCCGAGAGGTTCGCGCGCACGAAGACAGGCGCCACGCCGTTGACGCGGCTGTAGAGATCGATGATGTCCTGGTTGATGAAGCGCACGCAGCCGGACGAAGCATTCTTGCCGATCGAATCCCACTCCGGCGTGCCGTGCAGCCGGTACATCGTGTCCTTGCCGTCGCGGAACAGATAGAGCGCCCTGGCTCCCAACGGGCTCTGCGGTCCGGGCGGCATGCCGTCCTTGAATTTCGCCAGCTCCGGCCGGCGCTGGATCATTTCGGGCGGCGGCGTCCAGACCGGCCACTTCTTGCGCGCCTGGACCACTGCGCTGCCGGTCCATCCGAAGCCGGCCTTGCCCAGGCTGACGCCATAGCGGATCGCCTTGCCGCCGTCGCGCACCAGATAGAGGAAATGCTGGGAGGCATCGACGACGATCGTGCCCGGCTTTTCCCCGGTCGGATCGTCCACGATCTGGCGCACGAACTTCGGATCGAGCTTCGCCACCGGGATCGCCGGCAGCTGAAAGCCTTCATCGGTGCGCGCCGCATACATTGTCGCGACATCGCCAAGAGCCGGCTCGGGCGGGGCCGCGGCCACGGGAGGCGGCGTCGCCACATCGGTCGTGGTGCACGCCGAAAGCGCCAGCGAAGCCGCGCTCAGAGCGGACGCACCGAGGAACGCGCGCCGGCTCAGGCGCTCTGAAAAAAGCGAAATATCGGACATGACCCCCCCGGCTTGCCCATGAGACCAGCAAATTCCACCCCAAGTACCCAGATCAATATCCCATTCCGGAAGCTTTGAGAACATGATTGCATTAGGGAACGCTGGAAGACCGGGCCAATCTTTTGTGGCGCCACATCGACCTGCCCCGTTGAATCGGCAATGATGCGGACCGGATCCAAATCAGCCTTGCCGAGTTGCCTGCCATGACCGAAAAAATGCCGACGCGCCGGCGCACCGGCGACCTGACCAGTGGCCCGATCCCGCGCACCTTGCTGCTGTTTGCCCTTCCGGTTCTCGGCTCCAACGTGCTGCAGTCGCTCAACGGATCGATCAATGCCGTCTGGGTCGGCCGGTTCCTCGGTGAATCGGCGCTCACCGCCACGTCCAATGCCAATCTCGTCCTGTTCCTGATCCTGGGAACCGTGTTCGGCATCGGCATGGCCGCCACCATCCTGGTGGCGCAATCGGTCGGCGCCCGCGACCTGCCCGAGGCGCGGCGCATCGTCGGCACCAGCGCCACCTTCTTCTTCCTGGTTTCGGTGGTCTTCGCCATCTGCGGCTGGATCTGGGTCGACGCCATCCTGCGCGCGCTGGGCACCCCGCCGGACGCCTTGCCGCTCGCCCGCTCCTATCTGCGCATCATCTTCGTCGCCGTGCCGATGATGAACCTGCTGTCCTTCGTCATGACCGTGCTGCGCGGCGCCGGCGATTCGCGCACGCCGTTCATCTTCATGGCGCTGGCGGTCGTGCTCGACATCGTGCTCAACCCCTTGCTCATCCGCGGCATCGGCCCATTCCCGGAGCTCGGCATCGCCGGATCGGCCACCTCGACGCTGATCGGCCAGACGGTGAGCGTGATTGCCATCCTGGTCGTGCTCTATGCGCGCAAGCATCCGCTGCGCCTGGCCGGAGCCAATCTCGCCCTGCTGCGGCCCGACCCTGCCCTTTTGCGCATCGTCGTCTTCAAGGGCGTGCCGATGGGCCTGCAGATGATCGTCATCTCGGCGGCCGCGCTGACGGTGATGGGCATCGTCAACTCATATGGTTCGCAGGTCGCCGCCGCCTATGGCATCGCCGCCCAGTTGTGGACCTACATCCAGATGCCGGCGCTCGCCATCGGCGCCGCGGTCTCGTCCATGGCCGCGCAGAATGTCGGCGCCGGACGCTGGGACCGGATCGGCCGCATCGCCGCCTCCGGCGTCGGCTTCAACCTCGTGCTGACCGGCGCGCTGGTCGCGCTGCTATGGCTCTTCGACCGGTCGATCCTCAGCCTGTTCCTGAGCAGCGACAGCGCGGCCATCGACATCGCCGCTCACATCAACACGACCGCGTCGTGGTCGTTCATCCTGTTCGGCATCACCATCGTGCTGTTTGCCACCGTGCGTGCCACGGGCGCCGTGATGCCTCCCCTGATCATCCTGGTGATCTCGGTGCTGATCGTGCGCACCGGCTTTGCCTATTTCATGCGCGGCGTGATCGGCGAGGAAGCGCTGTGGTGGAGCTTTCCGGCGGGTTCGATCACCTCGCTGGTCCTGGCGGCGGCCTACTATCGTTTCGGCGGCTGGCGCACCTTGCACATGATCGAGAACAGGCCGGCCGCCGGCGAGCCGCCCGACACCGGACTTGGCGTCCCGCGTGGGCGCGCCAACATGGCGCCGGAAACGCCGAACGGCTGATCATCCACCAAACCAAGAAAAAGGGCCGCGGATGATGGCGGCCCTCTTTGGTCATGCGATTTCCCGATCCGCCCTACTTGCAGGAGAAGCCGGGCGCGATCTTGCACTTGCCCGGACGCGGCTTGTGCGGCGGGCGGTGGTGCGGAGGACGGTGGTGCGGCGGCTTGTGCCAATGCGGCGGGCGATGATGCGGCGGACGCACGATGATGATGGGCGGGCGCACCACATGGGCGCGCGCGAGATAACCCGAACTGACCCAACCGCTGACGCCGCCGCCATGGACCCTGCACCAGCCCGGCTGGCAGCCGGCGACATCAACCCTGAAGCCGGCCGGCAGCGTTCCGACCTTGGCGTAGCTGGCGCCTGGCCCGGTGCGCACGTTGAGATTGGTCGTGGTATGGGCGCTGTAGGCGAAGGCCGCGGCCGACGAGCCGAAGACGGCAGCCACCATGGTGGCGATCAACAGCAGAAATCGAAATCTCATAAGTCCCTCCATTCGACCCCCGGCCGCTGATTGCTTCGGCGCGAGGCTGCGACACAAGGGGAGAGGCAGAAGCCAAGAAAAGTCAACAAGTTGTAGCCGCCTCTCATGATGGTTCACGGCCCGACCGGACAGTTTCCGCAGACATAGTTTAGGAATTTTGCGCGCACCGTTTATCGGCAAGGCAACATCCGCTAACAGTTTACTGTCTTTCGACAATTGGTTGCGGCAGGGGTTTGAGCATGGGCAAAGGCAGGGTCGAGGCATTCACCGACGGCGTGGTGGCCATCATCATCACCATCATGGTGCTCGACCTCAAAGTGCCGGAGGGCGAGGATTTCTCCGCGCTGCTGCCGCAATGGCCAATCTTCCTGTGTTACGTGCTTTCCTTCATCAATGTCGGCATCTACTGGAACAACCTGCACAACATGTTCCACACCGTGCAGCGCGTCGACGGGCGCGTGCTGTGGGCGAACCTCCATCTGCTGTTCTGGCTGTCCCTGATGCCGGTGACGACCGCCTTCATGGGCGAGAACCACTTCGCCACCGTTCCGGTCGCGGTCTACGGTTTCGACCTTGCAATGTGCGCCACCGCTTACGGCATCCTCGTCGCCGCGCTGCATCAGCTGCATGGGCAGGACACGGCCTTCGCCAAGGCCATCGGCAATGACCGCAAGGGCAGGCTCTCGCTTGTCGTCTACGTCGCCGCCATTGCGCTCGCCTTCCTCAATCGATGGATCGGCGTCGGGCTCTATGTCACAATCGCGCTGGTCTGGCTGGTGCCGGACACACGTTTTTCGCGCGTGCTCGAGAAATAGTCTGACCTGAGTGAAGGAGAACCGGCCGGCTGGTCTAGCGGCGCATGGCCTTCAGCTTTTCCGCCACCGAAGCGGCCAGGTCGGCATAGCGCTCCTCGAGCCGTTCCGCCGACTTGATGATCGAGAAATCATGGCCGAACTTCTCCAGCGCCATGCGCAGCTTCTCGACGAAGTCGGCCTGCTTTTCGAGCGCCGAGAACAGCGTCTTGACCTGGGCTTCGCTGATGTCGGGATTGGCGAGCATCTGCGGCACCTCGCGGCCCATCTGGTCGCCGGTGGCGGTCTGCTCTTTCAGAATCGCGACCCAATCCGTCAATCCGGAGATCTCCCTTTGCGAAGAGGCAGCATTCGCAGCCCTGGCCGGACCGGTCAACCCGGAAGGGCTTGCTTAACCCGTCCCAGAGCAAGGGGACTTTACCGTTAGACACGTCGGCGAAGCGCTCTAACTCTTTGTTTTTGCGTAATTCTCGGGGGACAGGCTCTACGCGCTTTTTCTGGTGAAACCGCTCACGCTTTTCCTCGAATTGCTCTAAGTTCGGCCTCCGAAAGAAGGAGCCATTGTCGATGATGTCCGACGCCGAGATTCAGACCGCCCTGCCCGCCCTTGGCCAAGGCAACACAGCCGTCATCACCGGCGCCGCCAGCGGTATTGGCCTGGCGGCTGCGAAGCGGCTGGCGTTGATGGGCATGAAGATCGTGCTGGCCGACATTGGCGGGGCGCGCCTGGACGATGCTTCGCGGGCGATCTCCGCCATTGCCGGTGACGACGCCGTGCTTGCCGTCGCATCGGACGTTTCGAAACCCGACGAGGTCGATCGGCTCGCCGATCGCGCGTTCGGCGCCTTCGGCGGGGTCTCGCTCTTGATGAACAATGCCGGCATCGGCGACAACCCTGGAAAACCGTGGGAAAACCGCGATGCCTGGAAGCGGCTGATCGACATCAATTTCTGGGGCGTCGTGCATGGCGTCGAGGCCTTCGCGCCGCGCATGCTGGCGTCGGGCCGGCCTGGCCTGATCGTCAATACCGGTTCCAAGCAAGGCATCACCACACCGCCCGGCAACCTTGCCTACAACGTCTCGAAGGCCGGCGTGAAGACCTTCACCGAAGGGCTGGCGCATGCGTTGCGCAACGAGCCTGGCGGCCGCCTCTCAGCGCACCTGCTGATCCCCGGCTTCACCTATACCGGCCTCACCGAAGGCGCTACCGAGAAGCCGGCCGGTGCCTGGACGGGCGAACAGGTCGTTGATTTCATGCTGGAATCCCTGGCCGGACGCGACTTCTACATCCTGTGCCCGGACAATGAGGTCGCCCGGCCGCTGGACGAGAAACGCATGGCCTGGGCAATGGGCGACATCATCGAAAATCGCCCCGCTCTGTCGCGGTGGCACCCGGACCACAAGGATGGTTTCGCGGCTTTCCTGAAGCAGTAAAGCTCGATCCTCAAACCCGGCCTCCAGACCTCAGGCGGCCTTCTTTCTCGATCCGCGCTTTTGCGCCACGGCCTTCTTCGCCGCCATGGTCGCGATCTGCTCGTCATGCCGGCTTGCCGCTCTCTCGCATTTGTCGCGGATCTCTTCCACTTCCGATTCCGTCAGATGTTCGATGCCGATGAAGTGGTTGTGGCCTTCGCTGACCCGGATCAACTCATCGAGCTTGGCCTGGATCGCCGCGCCATCGCGGTTCTGCGTGTTCTGGATCAGGAACACCATCAGGAAGGTTATGATGGTCGTCCCGGTATTGATCACCAATTGCCAGGTGTCCGAGAAGTTGAAAAAGGGGCCGCTGACCGCCCAGACGACGACAATCAGGCAGCAGACGGCAAACGTCAGCGGCAAGCCGGTTATGTGGGCCACCCAGTTGGCGATCCTGGTGAAGAGTTTTTCCATGTGTCGAGGTTCCTCGGTGGCTTGCGCCAACAGAAACAGGCCGCGGCCGGTTCGGGTTCCCGCGCCAAGACAAATACAACCGCCACAATTGAATGCACGCAAAGCGAGCATTCGATAGAAAACACACCTTATCGGTTTAATGGCATGGTAACCGTGCAGGCAAAGAGCCTGTTCCTTCCGCTTCACAGCGGTTTACCTCCAGCCCCTTCCGTCGCGCCACCCCCGCATGACGGAAGGGGTTTCAGTCCGGAGAGCGCGGAGCATGGTTTCCCGAAAGCGCCGACCGGCACATGACCATACGGTCGCAACACTTTCCCGCAAATTGCTCCGCAGCGCCTGCCTCGGCCTCGTGATGGCCTGCGCTGCTGTCACGGCCAGGGCCGAGTCCACCACCGTACCGGCCGCCGAGCCGACCGCACCGGCAACCGATCCCGCGGCGTCGCCCACCGATCCCGTCATAACAGGCAGCCTCGAGCGGCATTGGACCAACAACGCTCTGGACAGCGACCGCAACGTCAGCGACTGGTACTCGCTGCTGCGCGGCACGCTGCAGCAGCAATGGGGCGACAACGACGCCTACGCCAAACTCAACGCCGATTTCCAGGTCTCGCACTACGACCGCACCACGATCGAGGACGACCGCGCGATGGGTGTGTCGGCCGAGGCCTTCCGCCGCCTTGCGCCTGGTCTCGAACTGCGGGGCACACTGACCTACCGCGTGTCGAGCACCGGCGACAATCTCGACATCGGCCCGCTGACGCTGGGAACCCGTGAATTCAAGCAGGTCTTCGGCGCCCAGACACAGCTCGGCATCGACCTGGGCAACGCCACCTCGCTGATCCTGGAAGCCGCCGACAGTTTCGAAAAACTCGGCGCCACACATTTCCAGGACGATCTGATCCTGCCGGCGAAGCTGCACGCCGACCGCAACCTCTTCCAGCTGGCGGCACGCATCACGCGAACCGTCGGCCAGTTCGCCTTCGGCGCCTCGGCGTCGGCGCTTTTCGCCAGCGTCGAGCAGATCGGCTATCCCCCGCTCTTCCTGTCGTTCAACGCCTACACGATCCGCGCGGAAGCCGCCTACAAGGCATCGGACGGCTCGACGCTCGGCGTGGCTCTGGGCGCGGAACTCCTGCGCGGCGCCAACGATATCTACGAGCGCTGGCGCCCGACCTGGCAGGTCACCTTCGGCAAGCCGCTGCCGCGCGGCTTCGAACTGCGCGGCACCTATTTCGGCCGCTACGAGACCTCCAACACCGACGATCCCCTGGCCTCGTGGCTGCAGCGCGCGGAACTGGAAATCGGCGTGAAGCTGCGCGAGAATCTTGGCCTCGCCTCCGGAATATTCTACGAGATCAAGGACAATCTGCTCTACGAGAACCAGGAGCGGCGCGACGGCGTCTACGCCGAGGCGACCTATGACGCGACAAAGTCGATGGCTATCGTCGTGCGGGTCGATGTCAACCGGACCATCAAGACCGTCATCGACGACCGCGAACACACCGTCGATGCATTCATCGCGCTGCGGGCCAAGATCTGACCTCGTCTTGCGCGGTTCTGGCTTGTTTCCAGTGAGAGCAGTTCCAGGAATTTCCTGAAACCACGGATACAACCAGCGAGGCAGGAGGGTGTGCGAGACCCTCCTGCCCCCGACAGGGACTATTGCCCCTACCTTGCTGCTTAGTGGCGACCGCCCAGCTTGTAGCTGTTGCCACCGAGCACATTGACGCCGATACCGGAGAGAACGCCGGTAAGGACGTTGGTCTTGTTGCCGTTCAGGATGCCCGAAACGACGTTGCCGCTCAGGATGTTGTTGCCACTGAGAACACCGTTCAGCGCGTTCACCTGGCCGAGGCCGATGGACGGCGACACATTGATCAGGCTGCCCGAGCCACCTCCCCAGCCACCGGCATAGGCGCCGACCGTTGAAAAGGAAACCATTGCAGCAGTGAGTACAAGTGCGAACTTCTTCATGACTTCTCTCCGTTGTTGCTAGCAGTTTTTCCTTCGACTTCTTACGACTTACCCCTGCATTGATTAGTGCATTTCACGAAAAGTCTTGCAACCATGGAGTGCTTAATTTGACGGATACAATTCGTTTTCCAATTTTTAACGCTAATATTTTACGTTAAGAAAATTGGTTACCGTCAGAGCTTCTGACTCTGCGGAATTTGGCGATTTCAAATGGCGATGGCCGGCAATGAAAGCGCGCGGAAGCCGTCCTAAACGGCGTCGTTTTCCCAGCGATCGAGGAAGGCCTCGATCGGCATTGCCTGCATGTCGGGAACAGCCCGGGCGAGTTTCTGGACCGGCCAGTCCCACCAGGCGAGCGCTTCGATCCGTGCCGCGACGGCTGGCGCGAAGCGCGGCCTGAGCGGCTGTGCCGGCACGCCGGCGACGATCGTGTAGGGCGCCACGTCATGCGTCACGACGGCATTGGCGCCGATCACGGCACCGTTGCCAATGGTGATGCCGGGCATGATCACCGCGCCGTGGCCCACCCAGACATCATGGCCGATGGTCACCGCTTTCGAGCGCCGGCGGTCGCGGAATGGGGCATCGACGCCCAGCCAGCGGAAATACTCGTTCGGCCGATAGCTGACCTTGTGCTGGGTCAGCCTCTCGATCGGATGCTCCAGCGCGTTGATGCGGCTGTTGGCGGCGATCGAGCAGAACTTGCCGATGCTTGCATAGATCGCCTCGGCATGCCGTTCGAAATACGAGAAATCGCCGACGACGACCTCGCGCAGCACGACGCGCTCGCCGATCGCGGCATAGCGGCCGAGCTTGCAGCCCTTCAACTCCGCCGTCGAGTGAATGCGCGGCTCGGAATCCTTGGCAACGAGATCTTCGGAACGGTCCATGCCGGCGGCTTTACGCCCGAGCAATTGCTCCTGCAAGGCAGGAGCAATTGTCCGTGGGGCCAATCCGTTAAAAAGGGCAGCCCTTCTAGTTCGGTTTGCCTTTGGTCCACACGACGTTCTGGCCGTAAAGCGGCACTGTCGTCACCGACATTTTCGCCGAGCCGTTCTGGACCTGGCGCGAGTGCGACAGGTAGATCAGCGTCTCGTTCTTCTTATCGTAGATGCGGTTCACCACCTGCTTCTTCCAGATCAGGCTGAGGCCTTGCTTGAAGACCTCCTCGCCGCCCTCGCTCATGTCGATGTCGCCAATGGTGATCGGGCCGGTCTGACGGCACGAGATCGAGGAATCGCTGGGATCCTCGAACCAGTTGCCCTTGTGCAGGCGGTCGATGACGCTTCGATCGAAATAGGCGACATGGCAGGTCACCCCGTCGACCTTGGGATCCTTGATCGCGTCGACCATGATGTCGTTGCCGACCCAGTCGACGCCGACCTTGCCGACTTCCTCCGCGGCGGCGGCACCAGCGCCAAGCACGACGCACGCGGCCAGAAAGCCGCCGATCAGCTTTCGCCCAATCGGTTTTTTCCCAACCGGTTTTTGCCCAATCGGATTTTGCAAGGCAGGCTCCTGCGGTTCGAGTTTGCCGGTTTCAGGTGGGACGCGGCGAGGCCCATTGCAAGTCAGGCCTGCCGCAATAAGAGCATTCGCCGCAGCACGTCGCTTTTGAGGACGAAATGCTGGAACAGCGCTCCGGCCGTGTGCAGCAGCACGACATAGAGCAGGATATCCTTGCCCAGCACATGCACCCGCCCTGCTCCCGGCACGTTCAGGAACCACGCGGCCATACCCGAGAGCGGTACGATGAAGATCAGGGCGTAGATGACGAGATGCGTCGCCTTGGCCAGCAATTGCAGGGCGGGGTGTTCCATGCCGGACACCGGCGGAACACCGATCGTCACGCGCAGCCGCAGCCGCCAGCAGGCGAGGACAAGGACCGCAAGGCCAAGCACGACATGCATATAGGCCATGGGGACATCGCTCCCGGCAGCCTCCTGCCCCCGGCGGAAAGCGCGCCACACATGCTCCATTCCGTCATGCGCCAGGAACTGCACGAGAATCAGCAGCGCGATGCTCCAGTGCAGCACGACCTGGGTTTTCGAGTAGGTCGTTGCGCCTGTGTCAGGCATGACGTTGCTCCACCATATCGCTGCCGTGGGCGAGAAAACGCGGTTTGGGCTTACAGAGCGGATTTTGATGACGACATCATGGCTGGTTGCGGCAAGACGGCATCTTTGCGCGCACCCGGTCGAACCGCTAAGACTGTTCGCTGAACCGGCCAGTTTGCGGCCGAACCGGCACCCACGGACTTCATGGCGGACTTCAATTGATGATGCGTTCTATTCTTGTCGGCATTCTCGTCCTGATGGCGGCCGGCATCGGCTGGCTGACCTTCAACTTTTATCAGGAGCGTTACAGCGGCGAACCCTTCGGCGCGCCCTTCACGCTGGTCGACCAGAACGGCGCACCGATCACCGAGGCCGCCTTCAGGGCTCAGCCCAGCGTCGTCTTCTTCGGTTTCACCCACTGCCCGGAAGTGTGCCCGACCACACTTTTCGAACTCTCGGGCTGGCTGAAGACGCTGGGCGACGACGGCAAGAACCTGCATGCCTATTTCGTCTCCATCGATCCCGCACGCGACACGCCTGAGGTCATGAAGGCCTATGTCAGCAATTTCTCCGACCGCATCACCGGCATATCGGGCGACCCGGACAAGGTGTATGCCATGGCCAAGTCCTTCGGCATCTATTGGAAGAAGGTCGATACCGGCGACGGCGACTACACGATGGACCACACCGCCTCGGTGCTGCTGCTCAACGGCAAGGGCGACTTTGCCGGCACCATCGCCTACGGCGAAAGCGCCAGCACCGCCGTGGAGAAGCTGAAGCGCCTTGCCGCCAAAGGCTGATAAAGAATCCACATGACCCAGACGCGGCTCCACTTCACCACCGGAAAGATCGAGGCCGAACGCATCTTCGCGGCGCTTGAAACCGCCTTTGAAGATGACGGCCTGCCGATCGCCGTGCTGGAGGTCGACGAGGACCTGGATATCCACGAAGTCTCCCTCTATGCCGATGGCGACGTCGATGCGGTGGAAGCGCGGGTGATGGACATCCTCGCCGGCCTTTCCCTGTCGAGGCCGGTCGAGCGTGAGGCGCTGCCCGACATCGATTGGGTGGCGCGCTCGCTGGAGGGTTTGAAACCGGTGCGCGCCGGCCGTTTTTTCGTCCATGGCGCGCATGACCGCAGGAAGCGCCACAGCGGCGAACTCGCCATCGAGATCGAGGCAGGCCTTGCCTTCGGCACCGGCCATCACGGCACCACGGCGGGTTGCCTGGAAATGCTGGAGAAAGTCGTGCGGCGCGAACGTCCGCGCAACGCGCTCGACCTCGGTACCGGCAGCGCCGTGCTGGCGATCGCGGTCGCCAAGCTCGCCCATATTCCGGTGCTTGCCACCGACATCGATCCCGTGGCAGTGCGTGTCGCGGCCGCCAATGCGCGGCTCAATCATGTGAAGGCCTTGATCGAGACGGTGACAGCGCCGGGCTTCCACCATCCGATCTTTGCCAGGCGCGCGCCCTTCGACCTCATCGTCGCCAACATATTGGCGCGGCCGCTGATGCGCCTGGCGCCGCAAATGGCGGCTCATGTCGCGCTCGGCGGCTCGATCGTGCTGTCAGGCATCCTCGACCGACAGCGCGACGCCGTCGTCTCGGCCTATGTCGGCCAGAATTTCCGCCACGTGCGCACGCTGCACCGTGAAGGCTGGGTGACGATCCATCTCAAGCATTAAAGCCTGATCAGGTGTCTGCCGCGGCATAGCCGCAATAATCTCCAAAGCCGGATCAAAGCCGGCTTCGACAAATCACCTTGATCCTTGCCGGCTTAGATTGGCTTGCAGAGAGAAGGAGTTGGACACGCAACCACCTTCGACAGCTTCTCTCGCTTGACAAGTTTCGGCGGCAGATAAGTCTTCTTCATCAGAATCCCCATTTCCCCCTCAAGCGGCAAGATTGTCTGCTCCCTGCAAAAATTGTCAATCGGCACGGCCGGACTGGGCTTGGCGGACCTGAAGCTGTTGCAGATTACGACCGCACGAAGCGCATCTGGCGCGCAGGAGACAATCTCCAGCGCCAAGTTTGCGCGACGCAGCGGACCCTTGTCCGCCACGCCGCTCGCTGTTCCCCAAAACCTAGAACTTGATGCCCAGATTGACCTTGAAGCCATTGTCGAAGGCATCCGGCCCGAACTGTCCCGCATAGGACAGGCCGAGCGTGGCGTTGCGCGCCAGCTGCACGTCGAAGCCGGCCTCGACCAACATCGCATCCCTGGCGATCGGCACGCCGGCGATGGTGAAATTGTCGCCGCCGGCGAAGGCGAAGGTCGACAGCGGCGTCACGTCGCCATAGGCATGACGCCAGCCGAACATGCCGCGCGCGGTCGCCGCCACGCCGCCGATGGTGATGTCGGTGGAGGCGCGCACGCCAAAGGTGGTGAAGGTCGCGTCGGTGCTTGAACTGCCGCTGGTCAGCGCCGCGGCGCCGCCTGTCTCGGTGAAGCCGTCCGTATGCAGGTTCACGTAAGCAAGGTTGGCGAAGGGCTCGAAGGCGAACGGCCCGGCATCGGTCTTGTAGGCCAGTTCGCCGAAAGCCTGCGCCGTCCCGCCATCGTAATCGGCCGACAGGTGGTCGCTGAAGCCCTGGAAAGCGACCGAACGCGAGGTCGAGATGCGGTTCCAGCTGTAAGCGGCACCGGTGCGGAAGGCGATCGCCCCCCAATTGGTCCCGCCATAGAGGCCGAGGTGGTAATTGTCGCTGTCGCCCGATGAGTTCCGGTCGTCGGCGTTGAAGCTGGTGCGGCTGTAGCCGCCGATCATGCCGATCCGCCAGTCGCCGACCATACCGTCCGCTCCTGCCAGCAGGCCGCCCGTGTTGCGGTCGAAGGCTGCCGCATTGCCGTCGCTGTCCGTGCCGCCCCAGGAACCGAAGCCTTGCGTCCAGAAGGCGAAGCGGTCCGTGTCGGCCGCGACCGGCTGAACGCCGTCCTCGCCATAGGCCATGACCGGCAGTGAAGCGGTCTTGCCGCTGTCGCCGAAGGCGGCGCGCAGGCGCGCCGTCACCGCGTCCTGCAGGAAGTGGCTGTCCTGAAGGAGCATGCCCTTGGCCGAGGCGTGGATTTCACCCGAGAGCTGGTCGAATGCGGCCTGCGCCGCCGCATCGTCGGGCAAGGCGAGGATCGCGGTGATCAAGGCGCTGCTGGCGGCGCTGTCCAGTCCCTCGCCCGTCGCGATCTGGTTCGGCGTCTGGCCTGCCGAACCGAAGCTCTTGCTCTTGATGACGTCGACATAGACGTTGTTCGCGTCCTTATCGAGAGAGAGACTGAGGAAGTTGGAAATCCCCGGGTCGGAGTCGAGCGTGAATTGACCGGTGACACCGCCTGTCGCCGACAGCACGGTATAATGCGAACCCACCGTATAGGCGGTGGCATCGAGCTTGGTGACGGTCAGCCCGGCGCCGGAGGTGATGGTGGCGGTGCCCGACGCGTCGATCAGGTCGGAAGTGCTGGTGGACGCCAGTTCCACCGCATAGGTCGAGCCAGCGGCAAAGCTGGCATTGCCGGTCACGGTAAGCGTGCCGATCGCATTCTTGCCGGGCGCGACCGTGCCATTGGCCACGAGGCCGCCGATCGTGCCGTTGCCGCCGAGCTCGGCGCCGCTGTCGACAGTGACGACGGAAGCGCCGACATCGCCCGTCACCAGCAGCGTGCCCGTCTTGACCTCGGTCGCGCCGGAGAACGTGCTGCTGTCACCGGAGAGTTCGAAGGTTCCGCTTCCGGTCTTGATGAGGCCGCCAGAGCCAGACAGGCCGCCCGAGAACACGGTCGACTTGTCATTGCCGCCGGTCGTCAATGTCGCCGACCCGGTGGTGACCGAGCCCGCGCCGGCGAGTGAACCGATCTCCTGGCTGAAATTGTTCAGCGCGAGCGTCGCGCCGGTTTCGACCGTATAGGCGCTGTTCTTGCTGAAGATGTTGGCGCTGCCCGCCTTGAGCGTGCCCTGCGCGACATCGGTGGCCGTGGAATAGGTGTTGTTGTTGGCAAAGCCGCTTACCGTCAGCGTTCCGGTGCCCGTCTTGGTGAACGTCCCGGTCGGCGTGTCGTTGTCGCCCATGCTGGCGCTGGTGGCGACGTCGAACCCCTGGGTGTCGATCGTCCCGCCCGTGGGGCCGAACAGGAAGGAGACATTGGCTAGGCTGAGGCTCGCGCCCGCCTGCAGGGTGCCGCCGTTCAGCGTGATCGGGCCTGAACCCAGCGCATCGCCGACGGTGACCTGGATCGTTCCCCCGTTGATCACCGCACCGCCGATGTCATTGTGGTTCGTCAGGACGAGTGTGCCCGCCCCGGCTTTGAAGATCGGCGCGGGATCGCTCACATTGGTGATCACGCCGGAATAGGTAGCCGTCCCGGTGCCAACATGGATGGTCTCGCCAATGTCGACATTGAGGGCGTTGTCGATCGTGATGCCGTCCTGGATGTCGATGGTCGTCTGGTTATAGGCATTGAGCGGTCCCGTTCCCAGCGCGCTGTTGTTGCCGAGGCTGAGTGTGCCGCCATAGAGATTGGTGCCTCCGGTATAGGAACTCGCCCCGGTGAGCGTCAGCGTGCCCGCTCCCACCTTGTTGATCGACAGGGGGCCGTCTTGTTCCTGGATCTGGCCGTTGAGCGTTGTGCTGGTGCCGAGCGCACCGATCTCGAAGGTTCCGGATGAGGCACCCGTTCCAGAGTAGGTCAAGGCACCCGATCCCTCGACGGAACCCAGGGATAGCGTGCCGAACCCCGAAAAGCCGATAGAACCACCATTTAGGACGAATTTCGCGTTCGCGCCCGAGGCGGTATTAGCCGAATAGAAAGCGACGCCGCCGTAGGCATTGATGGTATAGACGACGTTGCTGCCGGCGTCATCGTCCCGGAAGTTTATGAATGATCCCGCCGAGCTACTGGAGTCGCCGGTGACGGTGAAGTTCTGGGTCACGCCGGACGTGTTAATCACGCCGCCATAGATATTCAGATAGGCCGTGTTGGAGACGTTCACCGTATAGGCGCTGCCCGGGTCGTTGAACGTTACCGAACCGGCCTGGAAATAGCCGGCCGGGTAGGGTGTATCGAGGTTGACCGTCGTCGTGCTGGCCCCGGATCCGAAGATCACCGGGGCGATAATCGAATTCGGCGCGGTGCCACCGGTCCAGTTGGTCCCCACCGTATAGTCCGAGCTCGTCGCGCCTGTCCATTGCTGTGCCGCGGCCGGCGTGGCAAGCAATGCCAGCCCGGCCAGTGCCGTGCCCACCAACAGGCTCCGCCGCCTCGCGCTGTGGCTCATGCAGGTGCCACCTGACATTGTCGAACGGTTCATATCTCGCCCCAAATTCCGCGCCCGCCCAACGGGCATACTGGCATTGCTACGATGTTGATCGAATACTGCCGTGACGGTACGCGAGCGAAGCCCACGCTCGACCGTCCGGATCACTTATCGGGGGTGCGTCAGGCGCGGCCTGACGTCGACTGGCCAAAATGGCCAAGGGTTTCCAATATTCATCTGCGCCCTCCGACAACGACTTCGATCGGAAGGCCCCCACCCGTCCGGTCAAACCCAAAGACGCCACACGAATAGCTTGCCGCCCAAATTAGCGCACGCTCAAAAGACAGTGGGATTTGACTTTTTCTGATCACAATTGCGCGCCTGCAACACATGCAGCTCCAAGTAAGCCGAGACGTTCGTTCAGGTCAGGACTGGACCATTCCCAAATGGTTGTCAGCCAGACGGTGCTGTAGCAGGGTTGCGCCCGCTGAAAATCGATTCCGCTTTCAGGACCCATAGGCTACGGTCACGCCGATATCAGGAGGCCCATCATGTTCCAGACCTTCGACTCCGCGGGCGACCCGGCGGTGGGCAAGCCGCGCGTGGCGCTGTTGCGCCAATGGCTGGCCGCCAATGGTCTCGACGGCTTCATCGTTCCCCGCGCCGACGAGCATCAGGGCGAATATGTCGCCGACCGCTCGGCGCGGCTGAAATGGCTGACCGGCTTCAGCGGCTCCGCCGGCGTGGCCATCGTGCTGGGCGACCGGGCCTTCATCTTCGTCGACGGACGCTACACGCTGCAGGTGCGAAACGAGGTCGATCTCGACATTTTCACGGTCGAAAGCCTGGTCGACAACCCACCCGCCGTCTGGCTCAAGGACAATCTCGGCAAGGGCGCGCGGCTGGGCTTCGATCCATGGCTGCACACGATCAGCGAGGTCAAGGCGCTGCAGGCTTCGGCCGACAAGACCGGAGCGGTGCTCCTACCCCTCGACAAGAACCCGATCGACATCATCTGGAAGGACCAACCGGCCGCGCCCGTGACGCCGGTCGAATTGCATCCGATCGGCTTCGCCGGCGAACTCGCCAAGGACAAGCTGGCCCGGCTGGCGACCGCGATCGCCAAGGACGGCGCCACCCATGCGGTGCTGACCGACCCCTCCTCCATCGCCTGGGCCTTCAACATCCGTGGCGGCGACGTTCCGCACACGCCGCTGGCGCTCGGTTTCGCGATCCTGGCGGCCGATGGCTCGCATCAGCTGTTCATGGACAAGCGCAAATTCTCGCGTCAGGTCGCCGCCTATCTCACCCAGCTTGCCGATCTGCATGAGCCCGGCGAATTCGAGACGGCGGTCGCAGCACTCGCCAAGGGCGGTGCGAGGATCGCGCTCGACCCGGTGCTGGCGGCGGACAGGCTGCGCATGCTGGTCGAGGACAATGGCGGCACGGTGGTCGCGGCCCCGGACCCAGCCCGCATCCCGCGCGCCACCAAGAACCAGGCCGAGATCGCCGGCAGCCGCGCCGCGCATCGCCGCGACGGCGCGGCGGTGGCCAAACTCCTGTGCTGGCTGGAGCGGCAGAAACCCGGCTCGCTCGACGAGATCGCGGTCGTCACCAGGCTCGAAGAGGTCCGACGGCAGACCGGCGAGGAAACGCAGATGCCGCTGCGCGATGTCTCGTTCGACACCATTTCCGGCGCCGGCCCGAACGGCGCCATCATGCATTACCGCGTGTCGCGCGCCACCAGCCGCAAGCTCAAGGCGGGCGAGCTGTTCCTGCTCGATTCCGGAGCGCAGTATCAGGACGGCACCACCGACATCACACGCACCGTGCCGATCGGCGAGCCGACGCAGGAGATGCGCGAGCGCTTCACGCTGGTGCTGAAAGGCATGATCGGCATTTCGATGCTGCGTTTCCCCGCCGGCACGCGCGGCTCGGAGATCGACGCCGTCGCCCGCATGGCGCTGTGGAAGCATGGCTGCGACTTCGCCCATGGCACCGGCCACGGCGTCGGCTCGTATCTGGCCGTGCATGAAGGCCCGCAGCGCATCGCCCGCACCGGGACGGAGAAGCTGCTGGAGGGCATGATGCTGTCCAACGAGCCCGGCTACTACAAGGAAGGCGCCTACGGCATCCGCATCGAAAACCTCATCCTGGTTCAGCCGGCCGAACAGATCGAGGGCGGCGACATCGCCATGCACGGCTTCGAGACGCTGACGCTGGCGCCGATCGATACCAGGCTGGTGCGCACGGATCTGCTGAACCGTGACGAACTGCACTGGCTGGATGCCTACCACGCCCGCGTGCTGGCCGAGATCGGGCCCATGCTAGACGGCGAGACGCTGGCCTGGCTCGAAAAGGCGACGGCGCCGCTGCCGCACGACGCCAAGATTTGAGGCGGCAGATATTCAGCTTGGAAGGCTGCCGCTGCCCCTCATCCGCCTGCCGGCACCTTCTCCCCGTATAGTGACGGGGAGAAGGGAGCTGTCGCGACCCTAGGCGCTTTTCGGCAAATGCGAAAATTGGCGAAAGTGTCGATGACGGCGTCTTTCTCCCCGTCACTATACGGGGAGAAATGCCCGGCAGGGCAACGAGGGGCGGCGCCAACATTCGAAACGATCGCGCGGGCAGAATTATCCCACAAACTGCCGCGCCAGGATCAACACCGCCGCCCCCGCCAGAAACATCGCCATCAGCCCGCCGCGCAGCGAAACCACGGCGGTAACCACCAGTGCCGCCCATTCGGCCGGTCCGGCATTCAACAGCTCCGGCGCCACCAGGGTCGTCAGCACCGCCGCCGGCACGGCGTTGAGGCCGGCCTCGACGCGCGGATGGATGTTTTCGAAACGCGAGATGACGAGATGTCCGCCGATACGCGTCAGATAGGTGGCGATCGCGCCGGCGATGATGATCCAGAACGTCGTGCTCATGGCCGTTCTCCCACGCCGCTGTGGTGCGGAGGCAGAATGACGGCGAGCAGCACGCCGGCAATGGCGCCGATCGAGACGTGCCAGGGCGAGCCCACGGTCTTGTAGGCGACGATCGAGGCACAACCACTGGCGATGACCACCGGTAGCCACAGCGGCCGCTTGCGGAAGCCCATGACAAGGCCAAGGAAGTAGATCGGCAGCAGGAAATCGATGCCCAGCGCGTGCGTGTCGGGGATCAGCTTGCCGAACACCGCGCCGAGCGCGCTTTCCACGATCCAGAACAGGTAGACCGGCAGGCCAAGCCCCAGATACCAGGCGAAGCCGACGGTCTGGCCGGATTGCGCCCGCGCCTCGGCCACTGCGTATTGCGGATCTGTGAGGATGAAATAGCCGAGCGCCTGCTGGATGACAGGCCAGTGCGCGATGCGCCGGCCGATGCCGGCGGAATAGAGAACATGGCGGAAGTTGACGGCGAAGATCGACAGCACGATCAGCCATGGCGCGACATGCTGGCCGAACAGCTGGATGCCGACCATCTGGCTGGCGCCGCCATAGATCAGCGCGCTCATCAAAAAAGCCTCGAGGACCGAGAAACCCTGGTCGACGGCAAGCGCCCCGAACAACACCGCGAACGGCGCCGACGCCACCACGACCGGCATGGACAACCGCACGCCCTGCCAGAAATCGCTTTTCGCGCCGCTCTCGGAAATCACGTCCGTCGCCATCGACCGCTCCTGATGCATGTCGCCCAAAAGCCCTGCGGTTTTGGGACAACGACATGCACGACCACAAAGGGAGTGGCGGTATTTAGGTGGCACACCTTGCCTTGTCACACGAATTCGCTTGAGCCAAACGATCAGCGGAAATGATCGTCGCTAGAATTTACGCGATATCCCACATTCATTTTCCGGGACGTCGCCGAGCCCTTTGGTTTCGATGATGAGATCGCTTCGTGGAACACTTCTGACAACGACAAAACCGGCTTTCTGGCAAGCCGCCACACATCGAGTGACTTTAAGTGGCGGCCTTTTGCTTTGTCCCAACATGCTAACGCTGTACGTGCCGCTTGAGCACGTAGCCACCATGCCATCTGCGTCCCGGCGCAACTCAACGCTGTCAAATGTTTCGCCAGCATAGCAGCCGGCGAGGCCAAATAGTGTTGCCACCAAAACTATGTACCGACCCAAAATCATAGTGGCCTCGTAGTTTCAGCGTTAACTAACAACGATTTGCAACACACTAGGCGGCCACCGTTTTGCCCTCGATCGCCCTGCCCCAGTCGAGCAGCGGCCTGGCACGCGCGGTAAAACCAACGAGTTCGTCGACCAGTTCCGGACCGTGGATTCCGGCTGGATCGATCGCATGCCGAACAACGAAATGCCGGTTGCGGATGGCGGCGACAAGATCCTTGTCCGTCACCTGTTCGAAGCCGCGCGGCGTGCGCTTCATGGCGCCTTCGGCATCGAGCTCGAGGCCATTCTTCTTCAACGCCTTCACCATCGCACGAAACCTGTCCGGCCACGTCTCGATGGCGCGACGCATCGACAACAGCAGCGCTGCCTCCGGCTGCCACCAGGCGACGCCGGCAAAGCAGCCCTCCAGCCCGATATGGACGTAGAACACGCCCTGCACGGCCTTGCTGCCATCAGGCGACAGGATCGCCGAGACATGCCTGTTGTAGGGGCGCTTATCCCTGGCGAAGCGCACGTCGCGGTTGATGCGGAACAGCGACTTCTTGCGATCACCCCGCAGACCGAGCCCAGCCTCGCCAAACCGCTGCGTGAGCGCGTCGACGAGATCGCCGAGCGGATCGCGCAACTCGGTCTCGTAAAGATCGCGGTTCTCCAGGAACCATTCGCGGCTCTGATGGAAGTCGAGCGCCTTCAGGAACGGGAGGGCTTTCGGGCCGAAGCCTTTGAACGTGCCGTCGCTCACGCTTTGCCGACCCGTTGCAGCCAGGTGTCCTCGTCGATCACCTCGACGCCGAGTTCGCCGGCAAGCTTGAGCTTGGAGCCTGCGCCGGGTCCGGCCACCAGCAGATCGGTCTTGGCCGAAACCGAGCCGGCCACCTTGGCGCCCAGACGCTCGGCCATCGCCTTGGCCTCCGAGCGGGTCATCTTCTCCAGCGTACCGGTGAAGACGATCGTCTTGCCGGCCACCTCGCTGTCCGCCGAGACGGTGACGATGTACGGTTTCGGCCTGACCTCCTCGAGCAGCCTGCCGAGCACGTCGTCGTTGCGCTCATTGCCGAAGAAGTCGCGCAGTGCATCGATCACCGTGTCGCCGATGCCGTTGATCGAGGGAAAGACCGTGTGCGGGTCTTCGGCGGCGGCCGTCTCCTTGCCGACCCGGATCACCTCCTCGATGGTCGAGAATGTGCGTGCCAGCACCGCTGCCGTGGTTTCGCCGATGTGGCGGATGCCAAGCGCGAAGATGAAGCGGTCGAGCTCCGGCTCGCGGCGCGCATCGATCGCGGCAAACAGCTTGTCGAGGCCTTCATAGTTGCGATCCTCGACGCCGCGCACATTCTTGCGCGTCTTGCCGGACGTCGCCTCGCGCTGCCTGGCCTGCTCCTCGCGCCGCTCCGCCAGCGCCTTGGTGACGGCGGGGCGGCGATCCCTGAGCGTGAAGATGTCGGCGGCGGTCTTGACCAGTCCCGAATTGAAGAACAGGTCGATGTTTTCGGCACCCAGCCCCTCAATGTCCAGGGCGCCGCGCGACACGAAGTGACGCAGCCTTTCCACGGCCTGCGCGGCGCAGATCAGCTCGCCGGTGCAGCGGCGCCGCGAATCCTCCTTGCCGGTCTTCTCGTTGACCTCGCGCGTCGCCGGCGAGCCGCAGACCGGACAGGTATGCGGAAAGTCGTACGGCACCGCATTGCCCGGCCGCTTGTCGATGACGACGCTGACGATCTGCGGAATGACATCGCCCGCCCGCTGGATCACCACCGTATCGCCGATGCGCACATCGATGCCGTCGCGGATCGGCAGGCCGTTGCTGTCGAAGCCCTTGATGTAGTCCTCATTGTGGAGCGTGACATTCTCGACCACGACACCGCCGACGGTGACCGGCGCCAGCCGCGCGACGGGCGCCAGCGTGCCGGTCCGTCCGACCTGGATGTCGATCTTCTCCACCGTCGTCATCGCCTGTTCGGCCGGGAATTTGTGGGCGACCGCCCAGCGCGGCTCCCCGGTGACGAAACCCCAGCGGCGCTGCAACTCCAGCTGATCGACCTTGTAGACAACGCCATCGATATCGTAGCCCAGCGACGAGCGCAGTTCCTCGATATGATGATACTGTGCGATCAGGTCCTCGACCGATTTCGCCCGCACCATCAGCGGGCTGATCTCGAACCCCCACTCGCCGAACTTCTGCACCGCTTCATACTGCGTCGGCGCGGGGTCCGCCGTCGTGTAACCCCAGGCATAGGCGAAAAATCTGAGGTTGCGGCTGGCGGTGACGGACGGATCCTTCTGGCGCAGCGAGCCGGCGGCCGTGTTGCGCGGATTGACATAATCCTGGCCACCGACCGCCGCGGAACGCGCCTTCAGTGCCTCGAACTCGGCATAGGTCATATAGACCTCGCCACGGATTTCGATCGTCTCCGGCCAGCCCGAACCTTTCAGCTTGGCGGGAATATCGGCGATGGTCCTGAGGTTGGCCGTAATGTCCTCGCCGACAGCACCGTCGCCGCGTGTCGCCCCTTGTACGAACACGCCCTTCTCATAGCGCAGCGAAGCCGACAGGCCGTCGATCTTCGGTTCGGCGGTGAAAGCAATGTCGAGATCCTTGTCGCGGTCGAAGAAACGCCGGCCGCGTTCGATGAAATCGGTAACGTCCTCATCGGTATAAGCCTTGGCGAGGCTAAGCATCGGCACGGCATGGCGCACCTTGGCAAAACCTTCCGCCGGCGCGGCCCCGACGCGCAGCGACGGCGAATCCTCACGCACCAGGCCGGGAAAGCGCTCTTCGATGGCGAGATTGCGCCGTCGCAGCGCATCGTATTCCGCGTCCGTGATCGTTGGCGCGTCTTCGGTGTGATAGCGGCGGTCGTGTTCCGCGATCTCGGCCGCCAGTTGCTTCAGCTCATCCGCGGCCTCGCTCTCGCTGAGCGAATCGACAGGTTTCTCGGCCATGCTTCTCTTCCCCGGACAATGGTGGGTCACAATAGATCAGGATTTTGGGAAAATCATTCCTGAACAGCAGGATGGAGCCATATCCTGACTCGCTCCCTGACGCTGGCTAGGCGGCGTTCGTGTTCTCGCGCAGCAGCCGCTCGGCGGCGGCGCGCGCCTCGTCGGTGATGGTGGCGCCGGCCAGCATGCGCGCGATCTCTTCCTGTCGCGCCGGCCTGTCCATCTCGGCAATTCCGGTCGCCACACGGTCGGCACTGCCAGACTTCGAGATCAGGAAATGCGTCGCCGCGCGCGCCGCGACCTGCGGGGCGTGGGTGACCGAAAGCACCTGCACGCGCTTCGACAGCCGCGCCAGCCTCTGACCGATGGCGTCGGCAACGGCGCCACCCACCCCGGTGTCGATCTCGTCGAAGACCAGCGTCGGCGCCGAGCCACGGTCGGCCAGCGCCACCTTCAGCGCCAGAAGGAAGCGCGACAGCTCGCCGCCAGAAGCCACCTTCATCATCGGCCCGGGCCGCGTGCCGGGGTTGGTGCGTACCCAGAACTCGATCTGATCGATGCCCTCTTCCATGCGGTTTTCAGCGTCGCTCTTCATCTCCACGATGAAGGCCGCGCGCTCGAGCTTGAGCGCCGGCAGCTCGGCCATGACCGCCTTGGTGAGGCCGGCGGCGGCGGCGTGGCGCAGCGAGGACAGCTGCGCTGCGGCAATGTCATAGGCCTCGCGCGCGGCGGCCGCCTGCTTCTCCAATCCATGCAAGCGCCCCTCGCCGGCATCGAGATCGGCAAGGTCGGCCGACATGGTGTCGCGCAATTGCGCCAGATCGTCGACGGCGACGCTGTGCTTGCGCGAGGCGGCGCGCAGCGAAAACAGCCGCTCCTCGGCCTTCTCCAGCCGCTGCGGGTCATATTCGGTGGCGCGCAATGCCGCCTCGACCCCGGACTGCGCCGCATCGAGCGACAGCATCGCCTCGTCCAGCGACTTGACGACATCGTCCAGAAGGCCGGGCGCTTCGCCGGCCTTGCGCTGCAAGCGCCTCAACAGGCTGGCCAACTGCGGCAGAGGCGATGACGGACCCGACAGCACATCCTGCGCGTCATGGATTTCGGAAGCGATCTTCTCGGCGCGCATCATATTGGCGCGCAGTTCGGCAAGTTCGGTTTCCTCGCCGGGCTGCGGGTCGAGCTTGGTCAGTTCGGCGACGGCGGCGCGCAGATAGTCGGCCTCGCGCGCGGCAGCCGCGACCTTGGCGCGGTGGCGCGTCAGCTCCTGCTCGCAGGCGCGCCAGTGGCGCCACGCCTCGCCCGTCGAGCGAACGGCGCCAAGATGGCCGCCGAAAGCATCGAGCACGTCGCGGTGCGCACCGGGATCGACCAGCGCGCGCTCGTCGTGCTGGCCATGGATCTCGACCAGCGCATGCCCGACATCGCGCATCAGCGTCACGCTGGACGGCTGGTCGTTGACGAACACGCGGGTGCGGCCATCCGCCGTCTGCACGCGACGCAGGATGACGTCGCCATCGTCCTCGATGGCGTTTTCGGCAAGCAGCGCGCGCACCGGATGGTTGCGCGGCACGTCGAACACCGCGATCACCTGGCCTTGCGTCGCCCCATGCCGCACCAGCGAGGCGTCGCCGCGCGAACCAAGCGCCAGAGACAGGGCATCGAGCAGGATCGACTTGCCAGCGCCGGTTTCGCCGGTCAGCACGGAAAGGCCAGGCTGGAAGTCGATGTCCAGCTTCTCGATCAGGACGATATCGCGGATCGACAGTCTGGAAAGCATCAGAACCCGGACCTCAGGCAATTCCAGGAAAGGGTGCGCGGCGTTTTTCCATATGGAACTGCATAGAACAAAAAGCGAGGACGGTTCAGCGACCCTATCAGCCACTGCCCCATCGTGGAGCGGCATGCGACCGATCGGAGTCGCAGCGCCGCACTATCTTTTTGTTTCTGCATCGGATCAATCCGAAAAAGCGTTACGCACGCTTCGATCCGACATTCCGGGCGGTCAGGCGCCGGTAATCAGCTTGCCTGCCTTGGAAATCCACGATCCGGCATTTTCACGCGGCGCGAGGCCATTGCTCTGCAGGAGCTTGTAGGAATCCTTGTACCACGGGCTGTCGGGATAGTTTGTGCCAAGCACCGCGGCGGCCGTCTGGGCCTCCGAGGTCAGCCCCATCGCGTAGTAGCTTTCGGTGAGCCGGGCAAGCGCCTCCTCGACATGGCGCGTGTTGGAGTAGTTCTCCACCACGGTGCGGAAGCGCTTGACGGCGGCAATGTATTCGCGCCGCTCCAGATAGTAGCGGCCGACCTGCATCTCCTTGCCGGCGAGCTGGTCGTTGGCAAAGCGCATCTTCTCCTTGGCGTCGTCGACATATTCCGAATTCGGCCAGCGGGTGACCAGATCCTGCATCGTCTGGAGGGTCTGGCGCGCTTCCTTCTGGTCCTGCGTCACATCCTTGATCTGGCGATAGTAGCTGAGACCGATGATGTACTGCGCATAGGGAGCATCATCGGTGGACGGATAAAGCGCGAGATAGCGCTTTGCCGACTGGATCGCGTCGTCGTAGCTGCCCTTCCGGTAATCGGCGAACGCGCCCATCACCATCGATTTGCGGGCCCATTCCGAATAGGGGTGCTGACGGTCGACGGCGTCGAATTTCTTGCTCGCCTCGTCCAGGCGTCCCGCATTCATGTTGGCCAGGCCCTGATTGTAGAGGACGTCGGCCGGCTCGGTCTGGTCGACATAGGTCGACAGGTTGATGTCTTTCTCCGGCGAGGACATGCAAGCCGACAGGAAGAGCGATGGAACAACCAGCGAAAGCGCCAGGAGGGCTGACCGCTGCGGCGCTTTCGATTGACCGACTCGCTTGAAGAACATGATTGGATTGCGCCCTTTCGGCGTTATTTTAATGCCTCTTGCATGCTGTTGTCCCAAAACTGGTCCCCACTTTTGAGCGACATGCACTAATCGACGGCAGCAGCCATAAACCATAACCGCCTTGCCGGGCAACGCTATCTCCGGCCAATCGCGCATTTTTATGGCGGTGGGCGACAGGCCTGGCGTCCACACGATTTCGCGGGCCGATGGTGCATTCATGCAACACCCGCACCGTCACACTATCGAAAAAAGATGAAGAGAATCAGATCATCCACGGCGCGTAGAGCGGCGCGCTGACGGCGCTCATCTCGGCCGCGCGGCCACGCTCGCGGCGTGTCGTCTCGACGATCTCGAAGGCTGTCCGGTCCGACAGCAGGCGCCGCAGCGCCGCGGCATTCAGCCGGTGGCCACCGCGATAGGAGCGGAAACAGCCGATGAAGCGGGCTCCGGCCAGCGCCAGGTCGCCCATGGCGTCGAGCGTCTTGTGGCGCACGAACTCGTTGGGGTAGCGCAGGCCGCCCATGTTGATGACGCGGTTGTCGTCGCCGATGACAAGCGAATTTTCGAGCGAGGAGCCGAGCGCATAGCCGGCGGCCCACAAACGCTCGACATCCTTCATGAAGCCAAAGGTGCGGGCACGCGCGATGTCGCGGCGGAAAATGTCGGCATTGATGTCGGACGCGAAGAACTGGCGCCCGATCGCCGGGCTTTCGAAATCGATCTCGACCTCGAAGCGGGTGCCGTCATAGGGCCGAAACTCAGCCCAGGAAGCGCCGTTCTCGATGCGGACTGGCTTGACGACCCTGATGTAGCGGCGCTTGACCTGCAACGTCTCGATGCCGGCATGGTCGATGGCTTCCACGAAGGCCATGGCGCTGCCGTCGAGGATCGGAACCTCATGTCCGTCGATCTCGATGACGACATTGTCGATGCCAAGGCCGAACAGGGCGGCCATGATGTGTTCGACCGTGGCGATGTGCTCGCCTGAAGGGTCGCCGAGCATGGTGCACAGATCGGTGGCGCCGATTTCTGAGAACAGGGCGCGGAACTCACGGCCCTGCCCTTCGCCATCAGGCCCTTCGCGATTGACCAACTGGAAGACGATGCCGGTATCGGCGTCGGCAGGCAGGAAATTGATGGAAACTTCTTTGCCGCTGTGAACGCCGGTGCCGGTAAGCGACGCGCGCGTCTTCACTGTCGTCTGGTAGTCGTGCAAGACAAACCCCATAAGCCCGATATGCCTAGGACCGCTTCTCCAGCCCGAGGGCGCGGCTCTTTTGAAATCGGCAGGCAGGGCCACTTCCCCGAAATCCCGGCAGACCGACGATGGTAGGCAGCGAAGATAATGTCCCGGCGCGGAGACTCCAAATCACGGTTTCTTTCTCTGTGTAACCGCTAACTGGGACGCGTACGGCCTCCTAACCAATTGATTATAAACCACTTTAAACGTCAACAGGCAGGCAATCCCTTGCCTGCCTGTTAACAATTATTACAGTCCGTTAAAGGCTCAGTTGGCCTGGCGGCGCAGGAACGCCGGAATTTCCAGCTGATCATCGTCCTGAGTCGACCTGACCTGCGGGGTCAGGCGGCCCTGATCGTCCAACTGGCCACGGCGCGGCGCGTAGAGCTGGGCGTCCTGGCTGGCGAGGCGGCGCACTTCCGGTGCGGCCTGACGCAGCTTGGGCTCGCGCGGCTGCGCGGGCTGCAGCCGGGCGGGCTCTTCCTCGCGGCGGGTCAGGCCATTGGTCAGGCGCTTCAGCAGGCCCATCGGTCCGCTGTTCTCATGGTCGGCCGGGCGGCTCTTGGCGTCCACCTCGGCCTTGACGACCGGCGGGAAGTCCTCGACGCGCGGCATGCGCTGCGGCGCCATCGCCACCGGCTGCTGGACCTCGCGCAGCATTTCGCGCGGCTGCGGTGCCGGCTGCATCATCTGCTGGACGACAGGCTGGGGCATCGGCTGCGGCTGAGCCGGAGGCGCCTGGAAGATCTTGCTCTGCGGGCGGAAATCGTCCGCATGGGCAACCGGAGCCGGACGCGCCTGGGCCATTGCCGCGGCGTTTGCCTCGGCAAGCTGGATCGCCTCGGCGACCGGATCCACGGCGCGCGGTTCGTAAGCGGCCTGCTGGACAGGCGCCGGGCGCGTTTCCACGGCGGCGACGGCCGGGCGAGCGACCGGCTTCTGCTGCGGCGGCACGGCACGGATCGAGATCGGCGCGGCGGCGATTTCAGCCGCCGACTTGTCGATGCCGGTGGCGACCACCGAAACCCGGATGACGCCTTCGAGCTCCTCGTCAAAGGTCGCGCCGAGGATGATGTTGGCGTCCTGGTCGACTTCCTCGCGGATGCGGGTCGCGGCTTCGTCGACTTCGAACAGGGTCAGGTCGCGGCCGCCGGTGATCGAGATCAGCAGGCCCTTGGCGCCCTTCATCGAGGTTTCGTCGAGCAGCGGGTTGGCGATCGCGGCCTCGGCCGCCGCCATCGCGCGGCCTTCGCCCGAAGCCTCGCCGGTGCCCATCATGGCCTTGCCCATCTCGCGCATCACCGAACGGACGTCGGCGAAGTCGAGATTGATCAGGCCTTCCTTGACCATCAGGTCGGTTATGCAGGCGACGCCGGAATAGAGCACCTGGTCGGCCATGGCGAAGGCATCGGCGAAGGTGGTCTTGTCATTGGCCAGCCGGAACAGGTTCTGGTTGGGGATGACGATCAGCGTGTCGACGCACTTCTGCAGTTCCTCGATGCCCATATCGGCCGTCTTCATGCGGCGCTGGCCTTCGAAATGGAACGGCTTGGTGACGACGCCGACGGTCAGGATGCCCTTTTCGCGCGCCGCGCGGGCAACGACCGGGGCAGCACCCGTGCCGGTGCCGCCGCCCATTCCGGCGGTGACGAAGCACATATGGGTGTTGGACAGGTGGTCGATGATCTCGTCGATGCACTCTTCCGCGGCGGCGCGGCCGACTTCCGGCTGCGAGCCGGCGCCGAGGCCTTCTGTGACGTGGGCGCCGAGCTGGATCAGCCGGTCGGCCTTCGACATGGTCAACGCCTGCGCGTCGGTGTTGGCCACCACGAACTCGACACCGCGCAGGCCGGCGGTGATCATGTTGTTGACGGCATTGCCGCCGCCGCCGCCGACACCGAACACGGTGATGCGCGGCTTAAGCTCGGTGATGTCCGGCTTCTGCAGATTGATGGTCATTGTCTCCGTCCTTTTGCCTTTCACGCCGCTTCGCCGCCGCGGCCGCCTATGGGGCTGTCCCCGTCAATTAGAAACTGTCTCTCAACCACTGACTCATGCGATGCAGTTTTCCACCCGTTCCGGTCATCCTGAGACCGGAAATGCCTTTCGCCGGATGGCTCTCGAAGCTCGCCATCTGCGGATAGATCAGAAGCCCGACGGCGGCCGAGAAGGCCGGACCCTTCGCCGCTTCGGGCAGGCCCGCGACGCCGAGCGGACGGCCGATGCGCACATTGCGCCCCAGGATGCGGCGCGCCGCCTCCGGCAGGCCCGCCAGCTGGCTGGCGCCGCCGGTGAGCACGACCCGCTTGCCGACCGCATTGCCGTAGCCGGACTTGTTCAGCCGGTCGCGCAACAGTTCGAGCGTCTCGTCGATGCGGGCGCGCACGATGCGCGTCATCACCGAGCGCGGAATCTGCAGCGGTACGTCGCCGTCGTCGCCGATCGGCTGGATCGAGACCAGGTCGCGGTCATCGGCACTGCCCGGCAGCGCCGAGCCATGCATGACCTTCAGCCGCTCGGCGGCGTCGAGCGAGGTCGAAAGCCCCTTGGCCATGTCGAGCGTGACATGGTTGCCGCCGATGGCGATGGCGTCGCCATGGACGAACTTGCCTTCCGAAAACACCGAGATCGTCGTCGTGCCGCCACCCATGTCGATGCAGGCGGCGCCCAGTTCCAGTTCGTCATCGACAAGTGCGGCAAGCCCGCTCGCATAGGGCGTCGCCACCATGCGCTCGACCGACAGATGCGACCGGTTGATGGAGAGTTCGAGATTGCGCATGGGCGCGGCGTCGCCGGTCAGCACATGCATGTCGACGCCAAGCGCGTCGCCCACCATGCCGCGAGGGTCACGCACGCCGCGTTCGGCATCGAGCGAGAAGCCCACGGGCAGCGAATGGATCACCTCGCGCTCGGCCTTGAGCGCCTGCTTGGCGCCGGCGCCCAGCACGCGCCTGATGTCGGCTTCGTCCGCCTCGTGGCCGCCAAGATTGATGGTCGCCGAGAAGGCTTCGCTCTTCAGCCGGCCCGCGGTCATGTTGACGATCAGCGAATCGACCGTCAGCCCGGCCATGCGCTCGGCGGCGTCGACGGACAGGCGGATGGCATGCTCGGCGCGGTCGAGATCGACGACAACGCCCGACTTCACGCCTTGCGATTTCTGATGGCCGATGCCGATCACCTGGATGCGGTGCGAACGGCCGCGCAGCAGCTTGCCGTCTTCGTTCGGCTTCAGCTTGGCCACCATGCAGCAGACCTTGTTCGAACCGACATCCAGCACCGTCAGGGTGCCGGACCGGCGCGACGAGGCATCGCCTGAACCGCCAAGCCAGCTCATATCTTCGTCTCCGGCTTGCGCTTGAGGGTTTTGGGCTTCTCGTTGAGGGCGGCCTCGCGCTGTGTCGCCGCTTCGGGCGTCAGCTGCACGACCAGCCGGTCGGTGAGACGCATGTCGACGGCCGCGATGTCGCGCGACAGGAGCCCTTTGTCGTGGTCCACCTTGACCAGTTCGGCGAGCGCCTGGTCCTCGCCGTCTTCGGGAAGCTTGACGGTAACGCCATTGTCCAGCTTCAGGTCCCAGCGCCGTTCGCCGATACGGATATAGCCTTTGATGCGGCTGGCGAGTTCCGGATACTTCTCGATCTTGGCCAGGAAATCCGGCGCCTTGGCCGGCGCGCCGGCGCCGATCAGCAGCGGCAGCAGCACTTGCTTGCCGCCCGAGAACGGCGCGATGACCGCTCCGTCTTTTTCGATGACGGAAAGGTCGGAGCCCTGTTGCCAGAGCGCGAAGGCCTCACGTTCCTCGACGCGCACTTCCAGCGTATGCGGATAGACCTTGCGCACCGCGGCGACTTCGACCCATGGCAGACCTGCGATCCGCTCGCGCGCCGCTTCCGCATTGAAACCGATCAGCGAGGTCCAGCCGTCGAGTTCGAGCCTGTCAAGGATATCGATCTCGGAGGTCTGATGGTTGCCAACCACCTTGACCTGATCGACGGCAAAGCCGGTGCGGGCGGTGATGCTCTGGATGATGCCGTCGGCGTGGCCCCCGACATAAGCGCCATAGGCGCCGCTCGAGGCAAGCAGCACCGCCGACATGATCGCCGCGGAGAATCGTGGCGCCTGAAACTCGCCGTCGCCCAGGCGCGCCAGGATGCGCACCGGGCGGCGAAGCACGCGCGGCAGCACGAAATGGCTCGATGACAGCGGCAGGCCGAACAGCGACGGCCCTGCCGCGCCCTCCTTGCCCTGTCCCCATTTCAACGCAGACACGAAGCGTCCTCCACCATCCAACTCAACAGTTCACCAAACGAATGCCCGGCCTGGGCAGCGATTTCAGGCACCAGAGACGTCGGCGTCATGCCCGGCTGGGTGTTGACCTCGAGCCATACAACCTCGCCATTTTCGGAGTGACGATCGTCATAACGGAAGTCCGACCGGGAAACGCCCCGACAGCCGACAGCTTGGTGAGCCTTGAGCGCCAGTGTCTGTATTTTTTGGTAAATATTCGGTGAAACTTTTGCGGGGCATTCGTGTTTTGATCCGCCCGCAACATATTTTGAATCGTAATCGTAGAAGGAATGGCCCGTCGGGATGATCTCGCAGACGCCGAGCGCCACATCGCCCATCACGGCGCAGGTCAGCTCGCGCCCATGGATGTAGCGCTCGACCATGACGGTATCGCCATATTTCCACTCGGACGACCCGACCACCTGCGGCGGATGCGACTGCCCCTCCGACACGATGACGACGCCGAAGCTCGACCCCTCATTGACCGGCTTGATCACATAGGGCGGCTTCATCGGATGCTTGTTCTGGATGGCGAAGCGATTGGCGACTTTCGATTCGGCAACGGGAACGCCGACCGATTTGACGACCTTCTTCGCCTGCTCCTTGTTCATGGCCAGCGCCGAGGCGAGCACGCCGGAATGCGTGTATGCAATACCGAGATATTCGAGGATGCCCTGGATGGTGCCGTCCTCACCGAAGGGGCCATGCAGCGCGTTGAAGGCGACATCGGGCTTGAGCCCGGCGAGCACAGAGCCGACGTCGCGACCGACATCGACACGGGTGACCTGGTAACCCTCCTTCTCCAGCGCATCGGCGCAGGCCTTTCCGGAAGACAGGGACACGGGCCGCTCGGACGAGAAACCTCCCAGCAGGACGGCCACATGCTTGCTTTTCATTCCCCGTCATCCCCTCTCATGGCGGACCAAGAACCAGTTTTCCGCAACATTGAGTCCGAGTCTCCCGGCAGGTTGCCCCCCCAGACGGAAAACGCGGGTAACGCGTCGAACGACTCAAATCAGGAAACGCTTTAAGTGCAGAGAATCAGAGAGTTGATTCACTGGCAAGTGCTTATGATTCCGAGAGATTCACTTTGTGAGAAAATGGATGCGAAAACCGCGCCCCTGAGTCTCTAGAGCAACGGTTTTGAGCGTTTTGGCAACGCGTTGAAGTTCACCCATTACGTGAACTAGAGGAGCTGCCCGAGAAACTCCTGCACGGCGTGCCCTGCCCGGAAATTGCCGATGCGCTTGATCTCCCAGTGCAGCCGGATGCCGGAATGTTCGAGCACCCGCGCCCGCACCGTCTCGCCGAGATATTCGAGGTCGTAGCCCGTCGCGGTACCGGTGTTGATCATGAAGTTGCAGTGCATCGGCGACATCTGCGCACCGCCGATCATCAGGCCGCGGCATCCTGCTTTGTCGATCTCCTTCCAAGCCGAGGTACCCTCGGGATTCTTGAAGGTCGAGCCGCCGGTCTTCTCGCGGATCGGCTGCACCGTCTCGCGGTGGTTCTGCACCGCATCCATCGCCGCCTTGATCGTGGCCTTGTCCTCCGCAAAGCCCTCGAAAACGGCGGAGGTGAAGATCAGTCCGGCCGGGGCCGCCGAATGGCGATAGGCATAACCCATCTCGGCATTGCTCAAGGTCTGGAGGTTGCCCTTGCGGTCGAGCGCACGCACCTCGACGACGCGTTCGCGCGTCTCAACGCCATTGGCGCCGGCATTCATCCTGAGCGCTCCGCCGATGGCGCCGGGAATCCCATGATAGAAATGGAAGCCGCCAATGCCGGCCTCAAGCGCCAGGGCCGCCACGCGCTTGTCGGGGGTCGCGGCACCGGCCCTGATCCTGACCGGTGAGATCGCCTCGGCCTCGCCGAAACCCTTGGCCGAAAGCCTGACGACAAAGCCTGGAATGCCGCCGTCCCGGACCAAAAGGTTCGAGCCGACGCCGACAATCGTCAGCGGGACTTCTTCGGGAACCGCCCGCAGGAACGCGGCGAGATCCTCCTCGTCCGCAGGCTGGAACAGCGCCTCGGCGAGCCCGCCGGCGCGAAACCAGGTGATCTTGTCCATCTCCGCATTCGGCGTGATGCGCCCGCGCAGGCCCGCGAGCCGATCGCCAAGTCTGTCGATCAGGGCCTGGCCGTGCATCATGAGGCGGCAAGCTCCTTGGGCAAGGCATAGGCCCATTGGGTGATGTTGCCGGCGCCAAGGAAGACGACGAAATCGCCGGGCTTGGCAATGTCGCGGATGACTGGCGCGATGCCCGCAGGGCCTTCGATATAGCGCGCGTCGCGGTGACCGCCGGCTCGGATACGCGACACCAGCGCGTCCGAGGTCACGCCCTCGATCGGCTCTTCGCCGGCTGCATAGACCGGAGCGACCATCACCGTGTCGGCGTCGTTGAAGCAGGCGGAGAATTCGTTGAACAGGTCATGCAGCCGGGTGAAACGGTGCGGCTGGGCAATGGCGATGACGCGCCCGCTGGTGGCGCTGCGCGCCGCCTTCAGCACCGCCGATATCTCGACCGGATGATGGCCGTAGTCGTCGAACACCTCGACGCCGTTCCATGAGCCCGTGTGGGTGAAGCGGCGCTTGACGCCTGCGAAGGACGACAGGCCCTTCTTGATCGCCTCCGCCGAGAGGCCAAGTTCATGCGCGACGGCGATCGCGGCTGTGGCGTTGGAGACGTTGTGGCGGCCCGGCATCGGCAGGCGCAGACCCGCTATCGTCTTCTGGCCGCCGGTCTTGCGGTCGCGGATCACGACGTCGAACTCCGACGTGGCGCCGGCCATACGATGGTTCATGAAGCGAACATCGGCCTGCGCGTTCTCGCCATAGGTGATGACGCGGCGGTCCTCGATGCGCCCGACCAGCGCCTGCACCTCCGGATGGTCGGTGCACATCACGCCGAAACCGTAGAACGGCACGTTCTCGACGAACTGGCGGAATGCCTCGCGCACCTTGTCGAAACTGCCATAGTGATCGAGGTGTTCGGGATCGATATTGGTGACGACGGCGATGTCGGCGGGCAGTTTCAGGAATGTGCCGTCGCTTTCGTCGGCCTCGACCACCATCCATTCGCCGTCGCCCATGCGGGCATTGGTGCCATAGGCGTTGATGATGCCGCCATTGATCACCGTCGGATCGAGCCCGCCGGCTTCGAGCAGGGTGGCCACCATCGAGGTCGTCGTCGTCTTGCCATGCGTGCCGCCGATGGCGACAGCCTGGCGGAAGCGCATCAGTTCAGCCAGCATCTCGGCGCGGCGAACGATGGGCAGCAATTTCTCCCGCGCGGCTTTCAATTCAGGATTGGACTTCTTGATCGCCGTCGACACGACGATGACCTCGGCTTCGCCGAGATTTTCGGCCTTGTGGCCGACGAAGCATTCGATGCCCTTGTCGCGCAGCCGCTGCACATTGGCGCTGTCGGCCTGGTCCGACCCCTGCACCTTGTAGCCGAGATTGTGCAGCACCTCGGCGATGCCGCTCATGCCGATGCCGCCAATGCCGATGAAATGCACGAGCCCGATGGTCTGCGGCATCTTCATGCGTGCGTCCCCTTCCTGAAATCCGACAGTGTTTTGCGGGACGCAATAGCCTCTGTGAGGTCGGCGAGCAACCGTGCCGCGTCGGGCCTGCCGACCGACCTTGCCCCGGCCGCCATCGTGGCGAGCCGGTCTGGCTGGTCCATCAGCGCGCCGATCAAAGCCGCGATGCGCTCCGGCGAAAGCGTCGACTGCGGGTGCACTTCGCCGCCGCCGGCAGCGGCAAGGGCGGCCGCGTTCGCCGCCTGGTCATGGTCGAGCGCATAGGGATAAGGCACCAGCAGCGCCGGCCGTCCGATGACCGCGATCTCCGACACCGTCGAGGCGCCGGAACGCGAGATGACCAGTTGCGCCGCCGCCATGCGCGCCGCCATGTCGTTGAAGAAGGGCGAAACCTCGACGCCAACGCCGAGCGCCGCATAGGCTTCCTTCACCCGCGCCACGTCATCGGCGCGAGCCTGCTGCGTGATAACGAGGCGTCTGCGCTGAGCATCGGAAAGCAAGGCGATCGCCTGCGGCATGGCATCGGAAAAGAACTGGGCGCCCTGGCTGCCACCGAAGACCAGCAGGCGGAACGGCTGGCCCGCGGCCGATGGCGTATAAGGCGTTTTAGCCGCTTCCAGCACCGCGGGCCTGACCGGATTGCCCGTCGTTACCGTCTTGGCGCCGGCGGCACTCCCATCCTGTGGCAGAAAACCGCCGGCAATGGCATTGACGCGGCCGGCGAGCGCCCTGTTGGCGCGCCCCATCACCGCGTTCTGCTCGTGGATCAGCGTCGGCACTCTGCGCCGCGTCGCCGCATAAAGCGGCGGCAAGGTCGGATAGCCGCCAAAACCGACCACCGCCTCCGGCTTGATCCTGGCGATGATCGCGGAAGCCTGGCGAACACCACGCCAGATCTTCCAGAAGGCGCCAAGCACGGCTAAGGGATTTTTCGACCCCATCGTCGCCGACTGGATGGGATGGATGGCGGCCGCCGGAAAGTTGCCGGCAAAGCGCTCGGCACGGTCGTCGGTCGCCAGATGCACCGCCCAGCCGCGCCCGATCAGCTCATGGGCCAGCGCTTCGGCCGGAAACAGATGCCCGCCGGTTCCGCCAGCGCACAGAAGGATGACGCCTCTTGCCATGTCACTCCGCCGGCAGAGCGCGCTGCGGCAGCGCAAACCCCATCTGCTTGCGCTTCTCCGGCCGCTTGCGCGTCAGCGCCAGCACCATGCCCATGGAGATGGCGATCGCGATCTGCGAGGAGCCGCCATAGGAGATGAAAGGCAGCGTCATGCCCTTGGCCGGCACCAGTTGCAGGTTGACGCACATGTTGATGACGGCCTGCAGGCCGAACACCGTGACAAGGCCGCCGACCGCGTAGCGGGTGAAGTCGTCGTGCTCCTTCAGCGCCGTGTTGAGGCCACGCAGCACGATGAAGGCGAAGATCGACATGATGAAGAAGCACATGATCAGGCCGAACTCCTCGCCGGCGACCGAGAAGACGAAGTCGGCATGGCTGTCCGGGATGACCCGCTTGACGGTGCCCTCGCCCGGCCCGACGCCGAACCAGCCGCCATTGATCAGCGCGTCGCGTCCCATGTCGACCTGGAACGTGTCGCCCTCACCCGTGAGGAACTTGTCGATGCGCAGCGCAACGTGCGGAAACACCGTATAGGCGGCAAAGACGCCGCCGACGCCTGCCGCACCCAGCACGACGATCCAGAGCCACGGCAGCCCCGCCATGAAAAACATGATGCCCCAGGTGCCGGTCGTCAGCATCGTCTGCCCAAGGTCTGGCTGCGCCACCAGCAGCGAAACGACGAGCGCCAGGAGCAGCATGGCGAAGAGGTTGCCCGGAATGTCGGGCTGGCGCTTGTGCTCGGCGAACAGCCAGGCGCACATGATGACGAAGGCAGGCTTCAGGAATTCGGACGGCTGGATCGACAGGCCTGCGAGCGAAACCCAGCGTCTCGCGCCCTTCACCTCTACGCCGACATAGAGAACGGCAACCATCAGCACCAGCATGAGGCACAGCATGATCAGCGACATGCGCCGGATCTGCCTGGAATCGAGGAAAGAGACCAAGAGCATCACGCCCAGCGCCGGCACCGTGAAGACGATCTGCCTCGTGGCGAAGTGGAAACTGTCGAGGCCGATGCGTTCGGCCACCGCCGGGCTGGCGGCGAAGGACAGGATGATGCCCAGCCCCATCAGCGACAGGAACGCCGCCAGGAACCAGCGATCGATCGTCCACCACCAGGTGGCGACCGGACTTTTATCGAGACGGCTCTGCATTATCGTGCCCCTCCGATGGGTTTGACGCCATCTATAGCGTTCGCAGCTTGCCTGAAGGCTTCGCCACGGACTTCGAAGTTCTTGAACTGGTCGAAACTGGCGCAGGCGGGGGACAACAGCACAGCCACCTCGCCGCTGTCGTCCTGGGCCGCGTCATGCGCCGCATGCTCGACCGCCGCGGCCAGCGTGCCCGATATTTCATAAGGCACCGCCTCACCTAGCGTCGCCGAGAAGGCGGGCGCGGCCTCGCCGATCAGATAGGCCTTGGCGATGCGCGGGAAGAAGCCGCGCAGTGGCTCGATGCCGCCCTCCTTGGGCAGGCCGCCGGCAATCCAGTAGATGCGGTTGAAGCTGGACAGGGCGGGCGCCGCCGCATCGGCATTGGTGGCCTTGGAATCGTTGATGAACAGCACATGGTCCTTGCGGCCAACCTGCTCCATGCGATGCGCGAGCCCGGGGAAGCTCTCCAGTCCCGACTGGATTTCACCGAGTTCAAGTCCGACCTTGAGGCAGGCGGCGACCGCCGCCAGCGCGTTCTGCGCATTATGCTGGCCACGCAGCGAGCCGATGCCTTCCAGGAAGGCCACGCGGCTGTAGCGGCCGTGCACGGCTTCCATCAGGTTGGTGCCATCGGCGAAATAGCCGTCGGTCAGCGGCAGGCGTTTGGAGATGCGCACGACCTGGCGCCCCGCCCGCTCCAGCCGCTCGGCGATCTGCGCGCACCAGGAATCGTCGATGCCGATGATCGCCGTCTCGCTGCCGGCCACCAGCCGTTCCTTGATCGAGGCATAGTGCTGCATGGTGCCGTGACGATCGAGATGGTCCGGCGTCAGGTTGAGCAGGATGCCGGCCGTCGGGTTGATCGAGGGCGCTAGGTCGATCTGGTAGGACGAGCATTCGACCACGTAGTGCCGGTCCGGTTTCGGCGGATCGAGCGTCATCACCGCGCGGCCGATATTGCCGCCCATCTGGGTGTCGCGGCCGGAAGCCTGAAGAATATGCGCGGTCAGCGCGGTCGTCGTCGACTTGCCGTTGGTGCCGGTGATGGCGATGAACGGCGCCTCCAGGGCGCTCTGCGTCCGCTCGCGGCAGAACAGTTCGATGTCGCCGATGATCTCGACACCGGCGCCACGCGCCAGTTCCACCGTCCAGTGCGGCTTGGGATGCGTGAGCGGCACGCCGGGCGAGAGAACGAAGGCGGAGAAACCGGCCCAGTCGGCGCCGCGCAGATCGCCCGTGGCGATCCCGGTGGCGGTTGCCTTGGCGACACTGTCGGGATTGTCGTCCCAGGCCAGCACCTCAGCCCCACCCTCGATCAGCGCGCGCGCCGTCGCAATGCCCGAGCCGCCGAGCCCGAAGAGCGAAACGCGCTTGCCTGCGAAGGATGCGGCGGGGATCACGGCGTTGCCTATCTCAGCTTGAGGGTTGAAAGGCCGACCAGCGCCAGGATGACCGCGATGATCCAGAAGCGGATCACCACCTGGCTTTCGGTCCAGCCGAGCTTTTCGAAGTGATGGTGGATGGGCGCCATCAGGAACACGCGCTTGCCGGTCATCTTGAAATAGCCGACCTGGATGATGACCGACAGGATCTCGACCACGAACAGGCCGCCGACGATGACCAGCACGATCTCGTGCTTGGTCGCCACCGCGACGGTGCCGATCAGGCCGCCCATGGCGAGCGACCCGGTGTCGCCCATGAAGATCGCGGCCGGCGGCGCGTTGAACCAGAGGAAGCCGAGGCCGGCGCCGATGACGGCGCCCAGCACGACCGCCAGTTCACCGGTGCCGGGCACGAAATGGATCTGCAGATATTCGGCGAACACCGCGTTGCCGGAGAGATAGGCGATGACGCCGAAGGAAGCCGCCGCGATCATGATCGGCACGATCGCCAATCCGTCGAGACCGTCTGTCAGGTTCACCGCATTGCCCGCGCCGACGATGACGAAACAGGAGAACGGAATGAAGAACCAGCCGAGATTGATGAGGAATTCCTTGGCGAAGGGGAATGTCAGCGACGACGAGAACGGCGCCTGGCCATTGTGCATGATCGTCCAGGCGGCGATGCCGGCGATGATGAATTCAAGTCCCAGCCGCGCCTTGCCGGAAAAGCCCAGATGCGACTGCTTCGTGACCTTCAGATAGTCGTCGTAGAAGCCGATCGAGCCGAAGCCCAGCGTCACCAGCAGCACCACCCAGACATAGATGCTGGACAGGTTGGCCCATAGAAGCGACGAGCCGATGATGCCGGACAGGATCATCAGCCCGCCCATGGTCGGCGTGCCGGCCTTCTTGAAATGCGTCTGCGGCCCGTCGGCGCGGATCGGCTGGCCCTTGCCTTGCCTCAGCCGCAGCGAGTTGATGATGGTCGGGCCGAAGATGAAAACGATCAGCGCCGAGGTGATCAGCGCCCCGCCGGTACGGAACGTGATGTAGCGGAAGACATTGAAGACCGAGATCTTGTCCGCGAAATCGACCAGCAGTGTGAACATGCTATTTTCGTCCCCCGACTAGGTCTGGTTGCTGGTTGTCGCTTCAGCCGGGAACTTGCCCAGCAGCGCATCGACCAGCTTTGCAAAGCCGATGCCCTTCGACGATTTGATCATCACCACGTCGCCGGGCTTCAGCGCCGCAAGCAGCACCGGCTTCAGTTCCTCGGCGCCGGCGCGGTATTCCGTCTTGATGTCTTGCGGCAGCGCCTGCGCCAGCGACCGCATTTCCGGGCCGCCGAGAAAGACCGTCCCGGTGCCGGTGCCGACAATCAGTTCGGCAAGTGCCGCATGCAGCTTGGCCGAGTGGTCGCCAAGTTCCAGCATGTCGCCGAGCACGGCGATCCGCCGCCCCTCGCCCGCCACCGGCGTGGCATTGAGCAACGCCATCGCGGCGGCCATCGAGGCCGGATTGGCATTGTAGCTCTCGTCGATCAGCGTGATCGGACCTGCGGGCTGGCTCGAGCCACCGGGATGACGCAGCACATGGCGCTTTCCGCGGCCCCGCTCCGCCGACAGGTCGACCAGCGCCAGCGCCACCTTGCCGAGGTCGGCGCCAACAAGATGCGCCGCGCCCAGCACCGCCAGCACGTTCTGCACCATATGCCGCCCCGGCGCGCCGATGCGGGCGATCATGTCGTGGCCATCGATCCTGGCGGCGATGTCGGAATGGTCGGCATGCAATTCGCACTTGGTGAGCTTGAAGGTCGAGCGCGCGTTCTCGCCGAAGCCGTAGACATGCTCGACGCCGGAGGCGCGCGCCATCTTTTCGAGAAGCTTGAAACGCGCATCGTCGCGGTTGAGGACGGCCGCGCCCCCGGGCTCCAGACCTTCGAAAATCTCGGCCTTGGCCTTGGCGATCTCGTCGAGGTTGCGGAAGAAGCCGAGATGCGCCGCCGCGATCATGGTGACGATGGCGACATGCGGCCGCACCATCTTCACCAGCGGCCTGATCTCGTCGGGGTGGTTCATGCCGATCTCGAACACCGCATAGTCGCAATCGGCGGGCATGCGTGCCAGCGTCAGCGGCACGCCCCAATGATTGTTGAAGGATTGCGCCGAGGCGTGCACCTTGCCGACCGCCGACAGAACGTGGCGCAGGGCTTCCTTGGTCGTGGTCTTGCCGGCCGAACCGGTCACCGCGATGATCCTGGCCGACGAGCGGGCACGCGCCGCGACACCAAGTTTTTCCAATGCGGCAAGCACATCCTCGACGACCACGATCGGCGCCGTCAGCCGGCCGAGCGACGGCAGCTTGCCTTCCGCCACCACCAGCACGCCCGCGCCTGCCTTGATGGCCGCCGTGACGAAGTCGTGGCCATCCATCGCCTCGCCCTTGATGGCGAAAAAGGCGTCACCCGGCTGCAAGCTGCGGCTGTCGATCGAAATGCCCGAAATGCCCTCGGGCATCGGCCCAAGGGGCCGGCCGTCCATGGCGGCAACCAGTTCTTGCGAGGTCCACAGCAAGCTCATGCGGCACGCTGGCCGAGCGCGGCTCGGACTTCCTCGTGATCGGAAAAATGCAGCGTCTCGCCGCCGATCGTCTGGCCTTCTTCATGGCCCTTGCCGGCGACGATCAGCGTGTCGCCGGCATGAAGCATGCCGACGGCCTCGTGGATCGCCTTGCGCCGGTCGCCGATCTCGATGGCGCCGGGTGCGGCGGCCATGATGGCTGCGCGGATGGTCTCGGGTACTTCGGAGCGGGGATTGTCGTCGGTGACGATGACGACATCGGCAAGACGGGTCGCGATCTCGCCCATGATGGGCCTTTTGCCGCGGTCGCGGTCGCCGCCGCAGCCGAAGACGACCATGACGCGGCCGGTGGTGAAGGGGCGGACCGAGGCCAGCACGTTTTCCAACGCATCGGGCTTGTGGGCGTAGTCGACATAGACCGGCGCGCCGGCTGCGGTGGTGCCCACCAGGTCGAGGCGGCCAGGCGCGCCCTTCAGCTTTTCGAGCGCCATCAAGGCTTTGGCGACGGGGGTTCCGGTGGAAATGGCGAGCCCGGCGGAAACGAGCGCATTCGAAATCTGGAAATCGCCGGCCAGCGGCAGGTCGATCTCGTAAAGCGCGCCATCGGCCTCGACCTCGGCGCGCTGCCGATGACGCTCATGCTCTACCCGCTTCAGGGTGAGGAAGCCGCCATGCCGGCCGACCGTCAGCACATCGAGCCCGGCGGCCTTCGCCGCCGTGATCGTCGGCTCCGACCAGGGATCGTCCGCGAAGATCACGGCCGGCGCGCCCTTGGGCAGCAGCGTGTCGAACAGGCGCAGCTTCGCGCGATGATAGTCCTCGACGGTTGGGTGATAATCCATGTGGTCGCGGCCGAGATTGGTGAAACCACCGGCGGAAAGCCTCACACCATCGAGGCGGCGCTGGTCGAGACCATGGCTGGAGGCCTCCATCGAGGCATGGGTAACGCCGGCATCGGCCAGTTCCCGCAGCAACTGGTGCAAGGCGACCGGATCGGGCGTCGTCAGCGAACCATACTCGTTGCGACCGGGCGCCACCACGCCGGTGGTGCCGATCGACGCGGCGGCATAGCCCGCCTGCTCCCAGATCTGCCTGGTGAAGGCGGCGACCGAGGTCTTGCCGCTGGTGCCGGTAACGGCGACCATGGTCCCCGGCTGCTTGCCGAAATAACGGGCCGCCGCGAGCGCCAGAGCCAGACGGGGGTCATCGACCGCCAGCACCGGCACCGGCAGCCCGGCAACGGCGCTGCCCTTGCCTGTCACGATCGCCGCCGCGCCGCGCCGGGCCGCATCCGCGGCATAGGCGACGCCATCGGCCTTGGTTCCGGCCAGCGCGAAGAAGACGACGCCGGGTCTTACCTGGCGGGAATCCGACGAGACGCCGGTTACCTCCAGATCGGCGGAAGCTGTTCCTTCGACTGGCAGGACACCGGCTAGATCTTTGAGCTTCATCGAGTTCCGTTCACCGCAATAAAATGGCGCGCAGTCGCTGGCGCGCCCCAAGAATCACTCATAGGAAACCAGCGTTGCACCATTTTCATGGCTGAAATCTGGTTTCACGCCAAGCATGGCCGCCGTACGCCGGATGATATTGCCGGCCATCACACCCGCATTGTTGGCCGCGACGTCCGTCATCCCAGGCTTTTCCGGATGGGGTGCATCGGCAATCGTGAACACCAGATACTGCGGATCATCCATCGGGAAGGCGGCGACAAACGTATTGAAATTCAAGTCCTTGGAGTAGCGGCCGTTGATGACCTTCTCGGCGGTTCCGGTCTTGCCGCCGACGCGATAGCCCGGAACCCTGGCGTTCCTGGCCGAGCCCTTCTCGGCGTTGAGCGTATAGAGGTAGCGCATACCCTCGACCGTCTTGTCGTTGACCACTTTCTTGGCAACGGCCATTGCTTCCTGCTGGCTGCGGACGAGGAAGGTCGGGTTCATCAGGTAGCCGCCATTGACCAGCGCCGCGCAGCCGACCGCCGCTTGCAGCGGCGTCGTCGACACGCCGTGGCCGAAGGCGATGGTGAACGAGTTGACCTGCTTCCAGACCTTCGGCTCGGTCGGACGGGCGACTTCCGGCAGCTCGGTCTGCATCTTCTCCAGGATGCCAAGGCGATGCAGGAACTCGCGATGTCCCTCGATGCCGACCAGCTCGGCCTCCCTGGCCGACCCGATGTTGGAAGAATAGAGGAACACTTCCGGCAGCGACAGCACACGGTTCTTGCCGTGGAAATCGTGAATCGCCTGATGGCCGACCCGGATCGGATGCGAGGCGTCGAAGCGGCTCGTCATCGTCGCCTTGCCGGAATCGAGCGCCATGGCCGAGGTGAAGCTCTTGAAGGTCGAGCCCATCTCATAGAGGCCCGCCGACATGCGGTTCAGCCGTTCCTTGTCCTGCGCGTTGTAGGGATTGTTCGGGTCGAAGTCCGGCACCGATGCCATCGCCACGACCTCGCCGGTCTTGACGTTGATGACAACGGCGCCGGCGCCCATGGCGCGATAGCGCTCCAGGCCGGCCGCGATCTCGTCACGCACCACGTGCTGGACGCGCAGATCGATCGACAGCCTCACCGGCTTCAGATCCCTGGCGACGGCCAGACCCGACGCCTGCAGGTCGCTCAGGCCCTGCTCGTCGATATATTTCTCCATGCCGGAGATGCCCTGATTGTCGATATTGGTCAGGCCGACGATGTAGGATGAGGTCTCGCCGCTCGGGTAGAAGCGGCGCTTCTCCGTGCGGAAGCCGAAACCGGGAATGCCGAGCTGCATGATGTCGGCCTGCTGCTTGGGCGTCAGCTGCCGCTGCAGCCAGACGAATCCGGCGCCGCTCTTGAGTTTGTGGTAGGTCTGCTCGTAGTCGATCTCGGGCAGCACGGTCGACAGTTTCTCGATCGCCTCGTCAGCGTCCACGATGCGGCGCGGTTCCGCAAACAGCGATGCCGTCTTGATGTCGGTCGCCAGCACTTCGCCGTTGCGGTCGACAATGTCGGGCCGCGACGCGGTCACCCGGCTCTGGGGGCCGCCGGACAGGTCGGGCGTCTGGAAGCCGAGATAGACCAGCCGTCCCGATATGGTCGTGAAGATGCCGAAGAACACGGCCATCGTCATCACGATGCGCGCCTTGCCCTTGCCGCCGGTTGCCTTGCGCGCGCCCTCGACGACGATCGACCCGTCTTCCGCAGTCCTGGCGCGACGTGCCATGCCGAGGCGCTTCAGCAGTTTGCCGATCATTGGGCGATGCCTCCGGTCACGACGGGGTCCTTGCCGCCCGAAGGCGCCTTGCCGGAATTGTCGGCCATGGCGCCCTGGCGCCCATTCAGTATGTCCTGAATGTCCAGGGCCTTGGCGGGCAGGTCGCCAAAGCCGACGATCTGGCGCGCGCCGACCGGCTCGAGCGCCAGTTGGGCCTTGTAGAGTTCCGCGAGCTTCTGCAGCCGCGACGGCTGGGTGAGAAGGCTCCAGTCGGCCTTGAGCAGGTCGATCGTCTCCTCCTCGTAGCGGATCTGGGTATGGATTTTCTGCACGGCCGCCAGCTGGTCCTCAGCCTCCCGCTTGGTCTTGTAGGTCAGGGCCGCCGCCGAAACCATGACGGCGATCAGGACAATGTCGCTGGTACGGAACACGTGCTTACCTCTCCCCCGGCAGGTTGATGCCGGGAAGCTTTGGAAGGCCGAAAATCGAAAAGTCGCCGGCGCGCCCTGGCGCCTCTGTGCGGATCGCCGCGCGCAGCCTGGCCGAGCGCGCGCGCGGATTGGCCGCCACCTCGGCGTCACCGGCGGTCACGCCGCCGCCTGACTTGCGGAAGGTCGCGCTGCGCGCCTGCGCCTCGGGCATGTGGCGCGAGCCGCTGGCGGCCTCGGCACGATCGGCGATGAAGCGTTTGACGATGCGGTCTTCCAGCGAATGGAACGTCACCACGACCAGGCGCCCGCCCGGCTTCAAGGCACGTTCGGCCGCGAACAGCGCCTTGGCCAGTTCGCCAAGCTCGTCATTGACGAAGATACGCAGCGCCTGGAAGACGCGTGTGGCGGGATGGATCTTGTCCTTCGGCGCTCGGCCGATATGCGTCTCGATGGCGTCGGCCAGTTCCAGCGTACGTTCGAAGGGGCGCTTCTCACGACGAGCCTCGATCATGCGTGCGATGCGGCCGGCATGGCGTTCTTCGCCGAGGAAACCGAAGATGCGGGCAAGATCGCCCGGCTTGAAGCTGTTGACGACATCGGCGGCGCTCAAACCCGCCTGCGCCATGCGCATGTCGAGCGGGCCATCGAAGCGGAAAGAAAATCCGCGCCCGGCCTGGTCGAGCTGCATCGAGGAAACACCGATGTCGAGCACGACGCCGTCGACGCCCGTCGCATGCTCGTCCAGCGTCGAGAACGGCGCCTGCACCAGCTTCAGCCTGCCGCCCGACTTCGCCTCAAGGCCGCGCCCGGCCGCGATGGCATCAGGATCGCGATCGATGGCGACGACGGATGCCCCGGTTGCCAGGATGGCCCCGGTGTAGCCACCGGCGCCGAACGTGCCGTCTATGACGATATCGCCTGCCCCCGGCGCCAGTGCCTCGAGCACTTCGTCAAGGAGGACCGGAATGTGGCGGACCGATCCGCCAACGGCGTTGATTTCATCGCCGTGGCCCGCCGTCATTCCGGTCGCTCCCCAGGCTTCGTCCCCTGCCGAAGCTGCAAAAGCCTGGCCCGCGCCTGCGCCCCGTAGGCCGCAAGCCGTCCCGGCTCCCAGATCTGAAAGAAATTGCCGCGCCCGACAAAGGCCACCTCCGCGGAGATGCCGGTGTGCTCGCGAATGAAATCGGTCATGGTGATGCGGCCATCCTGATCCAGCTTCAGGAACGTTCCGTCGCCATGGCAGAAGAACGACATGTCGTCCGCCGTCTGCAGGAAGGGATCCTCCTGGGCGATCCGCTGTTCGTAGCGGTCGAGCAGATCCAACCCGCCGACATCCATCGCCGGCAGGTCGAGGCAACGCAGCGCATAAAGATCCGAATAGCCGCGCTTCTGCACGACGGCACGGAAATGCGCCGGAACGGATACCCGTCCCTTCGCATCGATCCTGCTCACCGTGTTCGACAGAAACCGGTCCATTGAACCTTACAGCCGCTCGCGCCGCTGCACCCCTCGTCATCCTGTTGCACGCGCCGCCGCAGCGCGTTCCCTGCCCCGCACCAACCTCGCCCACGCAGGCAAAAAACGGCAAACGCGCAGCCGCCGCGGCTGCCCGATTGGCGTACGCTTTACCCTGACGCGGAACGAAAGCTTGAGTGTTCGAATGGGATATCATGGGGCACTATGGGCGTCAACGGGAATAGGCTTCACAAACACGCGCATCGCGACCAATACGAGCAGCCGTTACGGCGCGTGTCGTCTTTATCGATCATTAAGCCTAACGAAGCGTTTAGAGCCCTCTGGCCCAAAAGACTTGGGCTTGCCGCGGATCGCCCGCACGCATAGCGTCGAGCGACGTCCTCCGCCCAAATTACAAGGATCGAGCTCATGTCCGAGACGGCAAAGTCACGCGCCGCGGCGCTATCCCACCTGCGTCGTGACGGGCTGGTGGCGGGCGATCCCATTCCCCTGCCGCTGACCATGGCGTCGATCTTTCACACGCCCGGCGTCGAGACCGGTGTCGATCAATACGGCCGATACGACAACCCGACCTGGCGCGCGGTCGAGCATGCGCTCGGCCATCTGGAAGATGCCCGATGCGTGACCTTTCCCTCCGGGATGGGCGCCATCTCGGCGGTGTTCTTCGCACTGCTGAAATCAGGCGATCGCGTGCTGCTGCCGGCGGACGGCTACCATGCCACGCGCGCCATGGCGGAACGCTTCCTGAAGCCGTTTGGCGTGGTTTGCGACACCCGGCCGACGCCGACTTTCCTCGATGGCGGCTTCAACGGCTACCGGCTGGTCTTTGTCGAGACGCCGTCCAATCCGCGGCTCGACATTTGCGATCTCTCGGCCATCGCCGAGGCCGTCCACGGCCAGGGCGGGATCCTTGTCGTCGACAATACGACGATGACCTCATTGGGTCAGCGCCCGCTTGACTTCGGCGCCGATATCGTCGTCTCGGCCGACACCAAGGCGGTGAACGGCCATTCGGACGTGCTGTTCGGCCATGTCGCCAGCCGAAACGCCGACATCATCTCCAAGGTGACGGACTGGCGCGGCATGGTCGGCGGCATTCCCGGACCGTTCGAGGCCTGGCTGGTGCATCGCGGACTGGAAACCCTGGAAGTGCGCTTCGACCGCATGTGCTCGTCGGCCGAAACGATCGCGCAACGGCTGAGCGAGCATCGCGCCGTGACGGGATTGCGCTATCCCGGCCTGAAGGGCGACCCCTCGCACAATCTCGCCCGCGTCCAGATGGAGCGCTTCGGCTTCCTGATCTCCTTCGAGCTGGCCTCCGAGCAGAAAGCCGAGGATTTCATCAACAATTGCAGCCTGATGCAGGCCGCGACCTCCTTCGGCGGCGTCCACACCGCTGCCGAGCGGCGGTCGAAGCGCGGCGACGCGGTGCCGCCGGGATTTATCCGCCTCTCTGTCGGCTGCGAGCCCGTGGAAGAACTGTGGAAGGCAATCGAGGCATCGCTGGAGAAGGTTAGCGCTTGAAGCGCCGGATGTGATGTCCTCGGTATTGACCAGCCTCGGCGCCGCCCCTCATTGTCCTGCCGGACATTTCTCCCCGTTTAGTGACGGGGAGAAAGACGCTGTCATCGATGACTTCGCCAATCACCAGCGTTGCAAAAAGAGCGCCGGGGTTGCGGCACTCTCCTTCTCCCCGTCACTATACGAGGAGAAGTGCCCGGCAGGGCGATGAGAGGCAGCGCCAACTTCAAGAGACGGTCGATCCCGTTCGTGACGGCAACAGCCAGAAAACCTGAATCGGCAGGCGCGCCCGAGGGCGCAACCTGCTGATCTCAAAGGGCTTCTCTTTCGGACGAAACTGCCAGCCGGCCTGTAAGCCGGGTTCTGTATGGCCCTCGCCCCTTGCGGAGCGAGAACGTGGCGGCCATTCATCTTGGGCGCATGTTGCCATGCGCCTCACGCAACCTACCCGGACGGTGAGCCGGAAACAGCCCTCGAGGGTTTCCCCCCGCACCGCCCCTATTCGGTCTTGCTCCCGGTGGGGTTTACCGTGCCGCTCCTGTTGCCAGGCGCGCGGTGGGCTCTTACCCCACCCTTTCACCCTTACCACGACAAGTCGTGGCGGTTTGCTTTCTGTGGCACTTTCCCTGGGGTCGCCCCCGCCGGCCATTAACCGGCACCGTGTTTCCATGGAGCCCGGACTTTCCTCACCCGCGGCCTTTCGGCGTTTGCGGGTGCGGCCGCCCGGCCAGCTGGCAGGGCGTATAAAGGGGTTCACACCACAAAACGCAACCGAAAAAGCCGGTTGCTGCCGGTTCTCCTCACGCCGGCGCGCCGACAGCCGCCAACTGCACCTTGACCTTGCTGCAATAGGCGGCCGAAACCGGATTCATCCGGGTGGCGCCGTGACCGGCATTGTATTTCAGGATCGTCCCGCAAGTGGTGCCGCCGCCGAGGTCCCGCGCCATGGCGAGGTACTTCATGCCGTATTTGATGTTGGTGTCGGGGTCGAACAGGCCTTTCGTCGAGCCGGTATAGCCCATCATCCGCGCCGTCGCCGGCTTGATCTGCATCAGGCCGATCTCGCCGGCGCCGCCGACCATGTTCGGCCGGTAGTTGCTCTCGATCTTGATGACGGCGTGGGCCAGCGAAGCCGGAACACCGTAGCTCGCCGCGTAGCGGGCGACGATCGCGGAGTACTGGCCGCTGCTCGCCACTGCCGCCGCCGATGTTGCGCCACTCCCAGGGCCGATAGACGCCGTCGTCGTCATGTCGATGGCCTTATGGCCACGCTTCGCCTGTCTCCTGACGCTCGCCTTCTTCGTTTTCGACAAGCTTGCTTTTTCCACCTTCGCCGAAGTCCGCTTCGTTGCCTTCGCGCTGCTTTTGGCCGTGTTGGTCTTGCCCTTGGCGGCCACCGCGATGAAACCCTGATCGGCCCGCGGGCTGATCGACGCGGCATTGGCCGAGCTGAAGGCAAAAGTCATTACGCCGGCAGCAAGAGCTGCCGTTACAACGGTCAATTTCTGCATGTGATCCTGTTCTGTTTGGACCGCGCGAAGATCTTCGCGCGGCATCGCTTGATTAATATCGGATCATCCGGGGGGCTGAACGTCCGACAAACTGTACGGATCGCCCTTTGAAGCCCGAATTGGCGCCAATGAGGGCGAGGCAAGTCACTTTGAGTGACAGTTTGTAACTTAAGCGATGAGAAGGATTACTTGGCTGACGAGTTGACCCGGCGTCAACCCGCTACGGAGGACAGCAATTTCTGCAGCGTGCGAATCGTCGAACCGTCGGCAATACCGTCGACCCGGCGCGGGCGAAAATGCCTTTGGAAAGCCTCGACGACAATCCGTGTCTGTGGGTCGAAAATACCCGATATCTCAACGCCATAGCCATAAAGCGCGAGCATCGACTGCAAGGCTTCGACCGCTGCTCCGGCATCGCCGTCCCTGAGCGCGGCACCGCGTCTGATCGGCGCGGCCGGCACGAGGTGGCCGACGCCGGCATCGAACAGCATGGCCCATGGAAACTTTTCGCCCGGGTCGATCTTGCGGCCTGGTGCCACATCCGAATGCGCCAGCACCCGCCTGGCGGGAATTGTGTGCCGCGCGGCAATCCCGCTGCACAGGCCGACCACCGCCTCGATCTGCCGCCTGGGGAAACGGGGGTAGCCGAGCGAGTGTCCGGGATTGACGATCTCGATGCCGACCGAGCAGGAGTTGATGTCCGTGCGCCCGAACCAGGAACTCTTGCCCGCGTGCCAGGCACGGTCGCTTTCCCTGACCATCTGCACGATATGGCCGTTCTCATGGACGAGATAATGCGCCGAGACTTCGCTCGCCGGATTGCAAAGCCAGGCCTCGGCTCCGGCTCCCGTCGCCATGCCGGTATAATGCAGCACGATCATGTCCGGCTTCGGCGTGTCGCGCCTCGGCCCGAAATTCGGCGATACCCTGACCTCCGCGCTCGGCTCGTCGGGCAGGAAGCCGCTCATGCGTGCCGCAGGCCCCGCTCGATCATTTCGTAGGCGGCGTTGATGGCGGCGACCCTGGTCGTCGCGATCTTGATGAATTCCTGTGGCAGCCCGCGCGCGATCAGGCGATCCGGATGATTGTCGGAAACCAGCTTGCGATATCGCTTTTTGACTTCTTCGAACGGTTTGCCGCGTTCGATGCCGAGCACGACATAGGGGTCGGCCGCGCCAAGATTCACATGCCGGGCCAGGATCGCTTCGTAATGCACTTCATCGATGCGGAATATCTCGGCGATCCGGTGCAGGAACTGACCTTCGTGCTCATGGATAAGCCCGTCGGCCTTGGCAATATGGAACAGGCCGTCGAGTATGTCCTCCAGCATCATGCAATTGGCGTGACCCGAGCCGCAAAGCTGCGCCATGCGCTGGGCGTAGACTTCGAAGCCGGCGACATCCTGCTTTGCCAGGTCGTAGAGCCGCGCCACGTTGCGCCGCTCGGCCGGAGGAACCTCGAATATTTCCTGGAAGGCCCGTACCTCGTCCTGGGTGACGACGCCGTCTGCCTTGGCCATCTTGGCAGAGAGCGCGATCATCGCCACAGAGAAGGCGACGCGGCGCCGAAGGTCGGCGTCGCCGGAGAAAACCGTGCGCACGGCTTCGACGACATCGGCGACGCCCGACGAGGCTGAAGACGATACCCGCGTTATGAAGTCGCCGAGGCGGTCCCAAATCGACATGGCCGCTTCTTAAAGCGAACCGGTCCTCGCTATCAAGCCAATATCCACCGCTGTCAGGTTCGTGAACGACGGTCGCGATGCCCGAGCGAGCATCGCCCTCGCGAGAAAAGGCCGGCTTGACGCCGGCCTATCCTCCCAAGATGCACGTACTATTTACTCACTCACTACTGCGCGGGCGCAGGAGCAGGCGTTGCCGGAGCCGGTTCAGCAGGCTTCATCGAATTGTCGGCCGGGGCCGCCGGCTTCATCGGCTGTTCGGCGGCCGGGGGATTGGTGCTCTGCGTGGTGGTGTTGTCAGTGCCCTTGCCGCTGTCGCTGCAGGCCGCGACGCCGAGCAGCGCGATCGCGGACACGGAGGCCAAAATGAACTTTTTCATAACATCTCTCCTTCAACACACGCTCACGTTGCGGTGAGCGGTCGAAGGGAAAATGCACCACGCGGCAAGGAGTTTCGTAACGTTGCGTTTCCGTATGTAACATCAATGGCATGCAAGCCGACGTTGCCGTCGTCGTCCCAGCGCATTAACAACGAAACCCGAATGAGAATGCCGGAGACAGCCGCAATGGCCGCGAAATGGGATTTCTGGATCGATCGCGGCGGCACCTTCACCGATGTCATCGGCCGTGATCCGCAAGGCGCCCTGCATCCCCGCAAGCTGCTCTCGGAAAATCCCGAGGCCTATGCCGACGCCGCCATCCAGGGTATCCGCGACCTGCTCGGGCTGGAACCGGGCGCCACGATCCCCTCGGGCTTGATCGGCGACGTCAAGATGGGCACCACGGTTGCCACCAATGCGCTGCTGGAGCGCAAGGGCGACCGCGTGCTGCTCTTGATCACCAAGGGGTTTCGCGATGCGCTGAGGATCGCCTACCAGGCACGCCCGGACATCTTCGCCAAGGAGATCCTCCTCCCCGAGCAACTCTACGAGCGCGTCATCGAGATCGACGAGCGCGTGCTTGCCGATGGCTGCGTGGAGCGGCTGCTGGATATCGCCGCCTGCCGGCCGGCGATCGAGCAGGCCAGGGCCGATGGCATCGATGCCGTCGCCATCGTCTTCATGCATGCCTGGAAATACCCTGAACATGAGAAGGCGGTGGCAAAGGTCTGCCGCAAGCTCGGCTTCGGCCAGGTCTCGGTCAGCCACGAGGTCTCGCCGCTGATCAAGCTGGTCGGCCGTGGCGACACCGCCGTGGTCGACGCCTACCTGTCGCCGATCCTGTCGCGTTATGTGCAGCGGGTTGGCCTGGAGCTCGGCGTCCTCGCTCCCCTGGAGCGGGGTGAGAAGCGATCGGCCGAGGGCCGAGAAAAAGCCAACGATTTGGCTTTTTCAGCGACGAACGCCCGGAGCCATAGCGAAGGGCAGTCGCAGAAGCGGTCAGAGGGGGTCCTCTCAGAAGGCACCGCCAAGACGTCGAGCCCGGTCGATCCGACCCCACCCCGCGGCTTTGCCGCCACCCTCCCCTCGAGGGGGAGGGAATCGCCCCATCTGATGTTCATGATGTCTTCCGGCGGACTGACCGCCGCAGACATGTTCCAGGGCAAGGACGCACTGCTCTCAGGACCGGCCGGAGGGGTCGTCGGCATGGTCGAGACGGCGAAGGCCGCCGGCTTCGGCAAGGTCATCGGCTTCGACATGGGCGGCACTTCCACCGACGTCGCGCACTTTGATGGCGAGTACGAGCGGGCCTTCGACACTGAAGTTGCCGGCGTGCGCGTCCGCGCACCGATGATGCGCATTCACACCGTCGCCGCCGGCGGCGGCTCCGTCCTGCACTACGAAGCCGGCCGGTTTCGCGCCGGCCCGGATTCCGCCGGCGCCAATCCAGGTCCCGCCGCCTACCGGCGCGGCGGGCCGCTGGCGGTCACCGACGCCAACGTCATGCTCGGCAAGCTCCAGCCCGATTTCTTCCCGGCGATCTTCGGTCCGGATCAGAACGAGCGGCTCGATGCCGCGACGGTGCGTTCGAAATTCACGGCGCTCGCCGCCGAAATCGGCGATGGCCGTTCTGCGGAAGCGGTCGCGGAAGGCTTCATCACCATCGCCGTCGAGAACATGGCCAACGCCATCAAGAAGATCTCCGTTCAGCGCGGCTACGACGTCACCGGGTATCTGCTGAACTGCTTCGGCGGCGCCGGCGGCCAGCATGCCTGCCTGGTTGCGGACGCGCTCGGCATGGAAGCGGTGCTGATCCACCCTTTCTCCGGCCTGCTTTCAGCCTATGGCATCGGCCTGGCTTCGGTTTTCGCCTCGCGCCAGCAGGCGCTGCTCAAGCCCCTTGCGGAAGAATCCAGAGCCGAGATCGACGGACTTATCGCCACACTGGGGACAGCCGTCTTCGCCGAGCTTGCCGCGCAAGGCATCGCCGGCGACGCGGCCGCCACCAGGCCGGTGCTGCACATCCGCTATGACGGCACCGACACGACACTGCCGGTCAATTTCGAGGCCGGCTCGATCTTCCAGGCCAAGCGCGACTTCGAAATGGCCCACAAGGCGCAGTTCGGCTTCGTCTATGACGACAAGCCGATGATCGTCGAGGCGGTCGGTGTCGAAGGCGCCGAAATCGGCCAGGACAGCGCCGAGGCCTATGCGCCCGCCGGACCGGCCAGGATTGAAGCCGGCGCTTCTGGAATGCGGCGCATCTACACCGAAGGCCGGTGGCATGAAGCCGGCATCCATCGCCGCGAAAACCTGCGCCCATCCAACCTCGTCGCAGGCCCTGCCCTGATCATCGAGCCGAACCAGACCATCGTCGTCGAACCGGGCTGGCGCGCCGAGATCACCAACCTCAACCACGTCGTGATCCGCCGCACGGAAAAGAAGGCGCGCACCGCGGCTCTCGGCACCGAAGCCGATCCCGTCATGCTGGAGGTCTTCAACAATCTTTTCATGTCGATCGCCGAGCAGATGGGCGTGACGCTGCAAAACACCGCCTACTCCGTCAACATCAAGGAAAGGCTGGATTTCTCCTGCGCGGTTTTCGACCGCACCGGGGCGCTGGTCGCCAACGCGCCGCACATGCCGGTGCATCTGGGCTCGATGGACCGCTCCGTCGAAACCATCATCCGGCTGAACTCCGGCGACATCCACCCGGGTGACGTCTTTGCCTTGAACGCCCCCTATAATGGCGGCACGCATCTGCCTGACATCACCGTGGTGACGCCGGTGTTCGAGGAAGAGCGCCCGATCTCCCCCCTTGTGGGGGAGATGTCGGCGAAGCCGACAGAGGGGGGCGTTGTCCCGCCAACCTCGCGTTCTGTCTCGCCCCCCTCTGCCCTGCCGGGCATCTCCCCGACAAGGGGGGAGATCAGCCAATCGCCAAAAATCCTCTTCTACGTCGCCTCGCGCGGCCACCACGCCGACATAGGCGGCACCGCCCCCGGCTCGATGACGCCGCTTGCCACCACGGTCGACGAGGAAGGCGTGCTGTTCGACAATTTCCGTGTCGTCGACCGGGGCAGGTTTCGCGAGCAGGAATTGCAGGCGCTGCTCACCGACCACAAATACCCCGCACGCAATCCCCACCAGAACATCGCCGACCTCAAGGCGCAGATCGCCGCCAACGAGAAAGGCGTCGCCGAACTGCGCAAGATGGTGACGCATTTCGGCCTCGATGTCGTCGAGGCCTATATGGGCCATGTCCAGGACAATGCGGCCGAAAGCGTGCGCCGCGTGCTGGAACGGCTGCCCGATACGTCAGAGTATGAATATCCGACCGACACCGGCCAGGTCATCAAGGTGAAGATCACGGTCGACCGGCAAAAGCGCGAGGCGACCGTCGACTTCACCGGCACCTCGCCTGTCATGAAGAACAATTTCAATGCACCGGAGCCCGTGGCCCGCGCCGCCGTGCTCTACGCCTTCCGCGTCATGGTCGAGGACATGATCCCGATGAATGCCGGGTGCCTCAGGCCGATCAACATCGTCATCCCCGATGGCTCGATGCTGAAGCCCGCCTACCCCGCCGCCGTCGTCGCCGGCAATGTCGAGACCTCGCAGCATGTCACCAATGCGCTGTTCGGCGCGATGGGCGCCATGGCCAATGCGCAGGGCACGATGAACAACCTGACCTTCGGCAACAGGAAGTACCAGTATTACGAAACCATCTGCTCGGGTTCGCCCGCGGGGCGGATGAATTCCGGCCGGGGCTTTGCCGGCACCTCCGGCGTCCACACCCACATGACGAATTCGCGCCTCACCGACCCGGAAGTGCTGGAGCTGCGCTTTCCCGTCGTGCTGGAGGATTTCCACATTCGCGAGGGATCCGGCGGCAACGGCAAATGGAGCGCCGGAGACGGCACCAGCCGCACCATCCGTTTCCTCGAGAAGATGGAATGCGCCATCCTGTCCTCGCACCGCAACCGGCCGCCGCTGGGATTGGACGGTGGCGGCGACGGCGAGGTCGGCTCGACCAGGGTGCGCCGCAACGACGGCACGGTTGATACGTTGAAAGCCTGCGACCAGACAGTGCTGCAGGCTGGCGAGGCCGTCATCGTGACCACGCCGACCCCGGGGGGATTTGGTAAGGCCTGAACCTACGTCAACAGGCTGTCACCGGCCTGTCATGACGCTGCGATACCCGCTTGCGCCAAAGCAAATGGGGAATCACTTTGCCATGACGGACGTCTCCTCGGATCTGGTTTTTCGGCGCGGCAAGGAAGTTGGAAAAGCCGTCTACCAGAACCGCCCGCTATCGAAAGCCGGCATCTCCGAACGGCTCTTTGCCTTCCTGTTTTCTGGCCTCGTCTATCCGCAGATCTGGGAAGACCCTGAAGTCGACATGGAGGCCATGCAGCTTGGCCAGGGCCACCGCATCGTCACCATCGCCTCGGGCGGCTGCAACATCCTGGCCTACCTGACCCGCTCGCCGGCACAGATCGACGCGGTCGACCTCAACGCCGCCCACATCGCGCTGAACCGCATGAAGCTGGAAGCTGTGCGCCGCCTGCCTTCCCAGGGCGACCTGTTCCGCTTCTTCGGCGCCGCCGACACCAGCCACAATTCGGAAGCCTACGACCGCTTCATCGCGCCGCATCTCGATCCGGTCAGCCGCCATTACTGGGAGCGCCGCAACTGGCGCGGCCGCAGGCGCATCGGTGTTTTCGACCGCAACTTCTACCAGACCGGCCTGCTCGGCCTGTTTATCGCCATGGGCCACCGCACGGCGAAATTCTTCGGCGTCAACCCGGCCCGCATGATGGAAGCCAAAAATGTCGGCGAGCAGCGCCGCTTCTTCAACGAAGAACTGGCTCCGGTCTTCGACAAGAAGCTCTTGAGATGGGCGACATCGCGCAAGGCCTCGCTGTTCGGCCTCGGCATTCCGCCGGCGCAGTACGATTCCCTGATCACGTCGGGCGACGGCACCATGGCCAGCGTGCTGAAGGCGCGGCTGGAAAAGCTAGCCTGCGACTTTCCCCTGGAAAACAACTACTTCGCCTGGCAGGCCTTCGCCCGCCGCTATCCCGAGCCAGGCGAGGCAGCCCTGCCCGCCTATCTGGAAAAGCAGAACTACGAGACCATCCGCGGCAATGTCGACCGCGTGGCGATCCACCATGCCAACCTGATCGAGTTCCTGGCGGGCAAGGATGCAGGCACGGTCGACCGTTTCATCCTGCTCGATGCGCAGGACTGGATGACCGACGAGCAGCTCAACGCGCTGTGGTCGGAAATCACCCGCACGGCTTCGAATGGCGCCCGCGTCATCTTCCGCACCGCCGCCGAGCCCAGCCTGCTGCCGGGCCGCGTATCGACCTCGCTGCTCGACCAGTGGGATTATCAGAACGAGGCGTCACGCGAATTCTCGGCCCGCGATCGCTCCGCCATCTATGGCGGCTTCCACCTCTATGTGAAGCGCGCCGCATGAGCACGACGGAACTGCCGGCCAGCCCCGAATTCAAGGCCAGCCATGCCGAACTGATGGACGGCGTCTACCGCTGGCAGCGCCACATCTACGACCTGACCCGCAAATACTACCTGCTCGGCCGCGACCGGCTGATATCGGGATTGGACGTACCGCCCGGCGGCACCGTGCTGGAACTCGGCTGCGGCACCGGCCGCAACATCATTCTTGCGGCCCGTCGCTACCCCGACGCCCGCTTCTTCGGCCTCGACATCTCGGCTGAAATGCTGGAGACGGCTGGCAAGGCGATCGACCGCGAAGGCCTGACCAACCGTGTCACGCTCGCACGCGGCGATGCCACCGATTTCGACGCCGCAGCTCTCTACGGCATCGGGCACTTCGACCGCGTCTTCGTCTCCTATTCGCTGTCGATGATCCCGGGCTGGGAGACGACGGTGTCGGCGGCGCTTGCAGCACTCGGCCCCAACGGCTCGCTGCATGTCGTCGATTTCGGCCAGCAGGAAGGCCTGCCCGGCTGGTTCCGCAGCCTGCTGCGCGGCTGGCTCAGAAAATTCCACGTCACGCCGCGCGCGAACCTGCGCGAAGTGCTTGAATCGGAATCCCTGAGAACCGGTGCAACCCATCGTTTCCGCACGCTTTATCGCGGTTATGCCTGGCTGGCGGTGATCGGGCCGCGCAACCCCACCTCCCCCTCGACAGGGAAAGTCGCGCCGTAGGCGCGGGTAGGGGTTAAGCGCTAGAGCAATTCCAGGAAAAGTGCGTAGCGGTTTTCCGTTCGGAATTGCGTAAAAACAAAGGCTTAGAGCGGTTCGGCGATTCCGTGAAACTCTGAACCGCTCTAGACACCCCATCCCGGCGCTGCGCGCCGACCCTCCCCATCGTGGGAAGGGTAAAGGGACTTAATGTAGCGCCTTCACCAGCGCCCCGACCATCGCTTGCGGCCGATAGCCGAACTTGGCCGGCGTGAGCCCGAGCCGCACGATCACCAGTTGCTCCGATGGGATGATGGCGACGGTCTGCCCGTCATGGCCTTCCATCCAGTAGGTGTCTTTCGGCAGACCGGCCGCCACGCCCGCACCGGGATTTTCCTCGTCGCCCGGCGCCTCGATCCACAACTGGCCCTTGCCGTAGACTTTCGAGGCCGGCGCGGGCTCGCGCATCCAGTCGACGAAGCCGGCGGGCAGGATCTGGTTGCCGTTCCACACACCGCCCTGCAGCAGGAACTGGCCGAAGCGGGCCCAGTCGTGGCCGGTGGCGTAGAGATAGGACGAGCCGACGAACGTGCCCTGCTCGTCGGTCTCGAGCACGGCGCTGTTCATGCCGAGTGGCTGGAACAGGGCCGTGCGCGGCCATGTCAGCGCCTTGGCCTTGTCGCCGATCGCATCCTGCCACAGCCCCGACAGCATTACCGCCGTGCCGCTGGAATAGGAAAACACCTTGCCGACCTCCGCCGCCAGGGGCTTCGCTTCGGCGAAGCCCGCCATGTCGGGTTCGAGGTAGAGCATGCGCGTGACGTCGGCCACGTCGCCATAGTCCTCGTTGAACTCGAGCCCGCTCGACATCGCCATCATGTCGGCAAGGCTGATCGCGGCGCGGCCATCCGCCTTCCACGGCGCGAACAGGCCCTTGTTGTCGACGGCCATCTTGCCGTCCTTGACCAGCGTGCCGATGATGGCGGCGTTGACCGTCTTGGTCATCGACCAGCCGAGCAGCGGCGTCCTGGCGGAGAAGCCGTCGCCATAGCGCTCCGCGACGATGCGGCCGTTCTTCACCACCACGATCGCGCGCATGCCGGCACCCGCCATGGCCTGATCCGCGACGATCCTGGTGACCTCGGGATTCTGGGAGGCATCGACCCGCTCGCCCTCGGGCCACAGAGTGTCCTGCTTGGTCGCCGCCGGCTCGGCATAAAGGGCGGTGCGCCGCGCCTTGCCGACATCGCCATCGGGCACCGAGGCGCATCCCAGCCCGTCGCGGGACACCGCGATGCTCTTGCCGAGGAAGCCGAGCAGGCCTGCCGATACCGTGCCCCGGTTCCTGTCGACCGAGACCCGCATCAGCCTGAGCAGGGGATGACCGGGCGCCTGGACATCGACCGCCAGCACCTCATTGGCGTCACGCCCGGCGACAAACACGTTGGAGCAGACGATCTTGGCCGAATAGCCGGAGCCGACGCGGATCAGTTCGGGCGGCGCGATGTAGAGCCACGCAAACAGCGCAGCGACCGCCAGAACGATCAGGCCAAGCACCCATTTGACGAACTTGACGATGATCCGCATTATCTTCTCCCGGGCGCTGGCCCGCCCCTTATGTCATCGATTTGCCGCCATTGCTTCCGCAAAATCGCGGCTCCTGTCGAGCGCCATCAACGGATTATCAACCATGATCGGCGATCAGATGGTGGATGTCGCCCAAAAGTGCTCAGCGATTTTGGAACGACGACATGCAGGAAGCGACACGCCATAGCGGCGTGGCGGAGAGATCGGGGCGATGCTGTGGGGCGATCGTCCGGAGGGGGCCAGGGCAACACCGGCCATCGATGCACAGACCCATCAGCGACCGGCTGATTCCGGCTTGGGGATTGCGATGCGCCGTCTTGCGGCCCTTTTCATGCTGACGCTGCTAGGCGCCTGCTCGACCGTGGACGATCTGTCGCCGCTATCGCCATCGGCGTCCAGCAGCCCGACGGTGGCGGTGCGCGCGCCGCGCTTTGCCGATTCCAAGCCGCATGAATGGGCCAGCGGTGCGCCCTGGAATTATGCCGTCCACGGCACCGACGTGTCCAAATACCAGACCTCTGTCGACTGGCCGGCGGCCAGGGCAAGCGGCATTTCCTTCGCCTTCATCAAGGCGACCGAGGGCGGCGATCGCTTCGACGAGTATTTCAACGAGCACTGGGCGCGCACCAAGGCCGCCGGCGTCCCGCGCGCGGCCTATCACTTCTTCTATTTCTGCACGCCGGCCGCCCAGCAAGCGCGCTGGTTCATCCAGAACGTGCCCGTCGACCGCTCCTCGATGCCGCCGGTGCTCGACATGGAATGGAACCCGAAATCGCCGACCTGCCGTCTGCGCCCCGATCCGGCCACGGTGCGGGCCGAAATGACCACCTTCCTGGAGATCGTCGAGCGTCATTACGGCAAGAAGCCGATCATCTACACGTCGGTCGATTTCTTCGACGACAACCAGCTGTCGACTTTCCGTGGCTATCCCTACTGGTTGCGCTCGGTCGCCGGCCATCCGCGCGAGAAATACGGCAGCCACCCCTTCACCTTCTGGCAGTACACCGGAACCGGCATCGTTCCAGGCATGACCGGCAAGTCCGACATCAACGTCTTCAACGGCTCCGAAGCCGCCTGGAACAAGTGGCTGCGCCAGAATACCCGCTAGGCCGGCGGACGAAACACCGGTTCGACGGCCGCGCAGCCACCTTCCACAACGGACTGTGACAGAAGAACCGTTGACACCGGGCCTGCCGCCTGCTTTTCGACACAGCCGGCGGCCAAGAGTGCAACCGCCGGTAATCCAGGGCGTTGGGCTTTCCGGATAAAGCACGACGAATTGCCCTCTTCGTTTCGAAAGGAAGCTGATGCGACTGCGTTCCCAAGCCCTCGCGGCGCTGTTCTTGTGCGCCACGGCCTTGCCGGCGATGGCGCAGGAATGCGGCGGCGACTTCGAAACCTGGAAACAGGGCGTGGCGGCGGAAGCCAAGGCTGCCGGTGTCGGCGCCGTCGGCCTTGACGCGCTCGAAGACGCCACCTTCGACCCCAGGGCGCTGGCGCGCGACCGCGCCCAGGGCGTCTTCACCCAGACCTTCATCGAGTTCTCCAACCGCATGATCTCGGCCTACCGGCTGAAACAGGGCGCGGCGAACATGAAGAAATACGCCGATGTCTTTGCCCGTGCCGACCAGCAATTCGGCGTCCAGGCCCCGGTCATCACCGCCTTCTGGGCGCTTGAAACCGATTTCGGCGCCGTGCAGGGCGATTTCCACACGCTGAGCGCCTTGCTGACCCTTTCGCACGATTGCCGCCGTCCGCAGCTGTTCCGCCAGCAACTGGTGCCGCTGTTGGAACTGATCGATCGCGGCGTGCTGCCGGCAGACGTCAAGGGCGCCTGGGCCGGCGAAATCGGCCAGACGCAGATCCTGCCTTCGGACTACCTCGCTCGCGGCGTCGACGGCGATGGCGACGGCAAGATCGATCTCAGGAACAGCGTGCCCGACGTGATCATGACGACGGCCAACAAGGTGCTGTCGCGCGGCTGGAAACGCGACGAGCCCTGGATCCAGGAAGTGCGCGTGCCCGACGACATGCCCTGGGATCAGACCGGGCGCACCAACAAGCTGCCGCTGACCCAGTGGGCCCAATGGGGCGTCACCAACCGCGATGGCTCGCCGCTGGTCGACAAGGGCCTCAAGGCCGGCCTGGCGCTGCCCATGGGCCGCAAGGGCCCGGCCTTCCTGACCTATGACAATTTCGACGTCTACCTCGAATGGAACCAGTCCTTCACCTACGCGCTGACGGCGGCCAATCTCGCCGCGCGTCTGGCCGGCGCCCCGCCGCTCGATCCGCGCAATCCCGAGCCCGGCCTCAACAACGATCAGATGAAGGAATTGCAGACCAAGCTCGAGGCCAGGGGCTATGACGTCGGCACCGTCGACGGCATTCTGGGCACCAACACCCGCGAAGCGATCCGCAAGGAGCAGATGCGGCTTGGCCTGCCCGTGGACGGATGGCCGACACCGGACCTGTTGGGGAAGTTGTAGCTCCTCTTCCTTCTCCCCTTGTGGGAGAAGGAAGAGGCTCAATCTGCCATCGTCTCCAAACTGGCAAATCCCTGCGGCGCATCGCCTTCGTCGAACGGCGTCGTCACCTCGACGAAGGTGTCGGGATAGAAGCCGTTGAAGCGGGTCCGGAGCGACAGCGAATAGGCGCCGATATGGCCGATCTCGATCCAGTCGCCGGTGTCGACGGTTTCCGGCAGCCAGAACGGCCTGGACAGGATGTCAACGGAATCGCAGGTGGCGCCGCAGACCTTGAACGGCACGATGTTGGTCTCGTGACCGTTGCGGGTCCGGATCGCCGGGTCCGGAATGAAGCGCGCGGGCAGCGTGATCTTGCCGGTCCATGAATCCGACAGCGATGCCCAGATGCCGTCATTGATGTAGAGCCGCTTGCCCTTGCGCAGCAGCACGCGCACGATCAGCGACAGGCAGCGCGCCACGATCACCCTGCCCGGCTCGGCGACGAGCGGTATCTGGTCGAACTGGTATTCCTTGAGGTCGCCCGACAGCCGCGACATGATCTGGCCGAGCGACGGCATCTCGATCTGCTTGCGGTTGGGATCGTTGCCGTATTCGGCCGGAAAGCCACCCCCTACATCGAGCCCGGCAATGTCGAAGCTCAGGCGGTTGCGCACCCAGTCGGCCGAGGCCAATGCCCGCTCATAGGTGTCGGGATCCTCGATCTGGCTGCCGACGTGGAAACACAGCCCGACCTTGTAGCCGGTGCGGTTCAGCCGCTCGGCCAGTTCCACGGCATAGGCCGGTCCGGCGCCGAACTTCTTCGACAGTTCGTAGGCCGCATGGCCCTTGGTCTGCACCCGCACGAACACGCTGACCGCGCCGGGGTCGATGTCGAGCGCCCGCACCACCCGGGTCAGCTTAGTGATCTCGTCCTCATGGTCGAGCGAAATCACCCGGATGCCGTATTTCTCCAGCGCCAGCTTGATATCCGACTGCGCCTTGACCGGATGCATGTAGAGCATCTCGGCATCTGATGAGACGGCGCGCACGGCCGCGAACTCGCCGGGCGAAGCCACGTCGAAAGCGGTGACGCCTGCCTCGACCAGCGTCTTCAATACGATCTGCTCGCCATTGGTCTTGACCGCATAAGCGGTCTTGCCGGGGAACATACCCATGAACTGCCTGGCATCGGCCTTCAGCACCTGCGGGCGGAAGCAATAGACCGGATCGTCCGGGCGAAGCGCCAGAGCCGCCTCGCGGGCATTCTCGAATCGCTGCATGGACGAATCCCTGACCTAGCCTGTGCACAATTAATCCAAGCTAGCCGCGAATGAAAACAATTCTGTGTCTCGTGTGCTTGACGCCGCGGCGCCAGGCGTTTGGCAGCAATGTTTGCCAGCAATCAGGTTTCGGGTGGCCCTTGGCGCCGGGCGCGATATGCATTGTCTCTGACCGGCTGTCATTCGGGCCAGCATCTGGGGAGGACGATAGACATGGCAATAGCGGCGACATCGACACCACGCGGACCCATGACGCTCGCCGATTGGGGACAGTTGCTGCTGCTCGGCGCGATCTGGGGTGGTTCGTTCTTCTTTGCCCGCATCGCGGTCGCCGAGATGCACCCATTGGTGCTGGTGCTGTTTCGCGTCGCCATCGCGGCGCTCGCCCTGCAGATCTATCTCGGCGTGCGCGGCCTCTCTTTCCGCCTCGCTTTTCCTCACATCGGCATGTTCTTCCTGCTTGCCTTCACCAACAACGTTGTCCCGTTCTCGCTTATCTTCGCCGGCCAGACCGAGCTCGGCGCCGGCGTCGCCTCGGTGCTCAACGCCACGACCCCGTTCTGGACGCTCGTCCTGGCCAACGCGCTGACATCGGATGAAAAACTGTCCTGGAACAAGCTGGCCGGAATCGCGCTCGGCATTGCCGGCACGGCCATGATGATCGGCCCCGGCCTCGCAGCCGGCCTCGGCGGCCCGGCCTGGGCCAAATTCGCGCTGATCGGCGCGTCCCTGTCCTATGCCGTCGCCCTCATGGTTGCCCGCCGTTTCAAGGGCTTGCCTTCGCCGGTGGTCGCCACCGGACAATTGACCGCTTCGACCATCATCATGATCCCGATCGTGCTCCTCACACATGGCCCCGCCGGCCTGTTCTCGGCCTCGCCACCGGTCTGGGCGGCGGTGCTGGCGCTGGCGCTCTTGTCCACCGCCTTCGCCTACATCCTCTACTTCAACCTGGTCGCGTCCGCCGGCGCCACCAACGCCTCGCTGGTCACGCTCGTCGTACCCGCCAGCGCGCTGCTGCTTGGCTTCCTGTTCCTGGGCGAGCGGCTCGAACTGTTCGAGATCGGCGGCGTGATCCTCATCGGCCTGGGACTCGTGACCATCGACGGGCGCCTGTTCGGAAGGCGTTGAAGGGAACCGCGCTGACGCGAAAGTCGAAGACGACTTTCTCGGAGGTAGCGCTGCCATGACACGGTAGCGACACCGTCCCGCCATAATTTATTCACAGGTCCGAAGCGCGTTTTTGCCGAGGAGTTTCAACGCCTAACGGCGAAATCGAGGTCGCAAAAACCACAATCACGTCGCAATGCAGCACATTTTCCGCTTGCCTGTGGCACAAATGAACCTAGACTCCTAGCCATAGCTCTTTAAGAGGAGGCTATGTCATGGGACTTACAAGGCCAATCAACGCATTGATGATTTGTGCTGCGTTTGCTTTCATCGGCGCCCTCATTATGGGCGTCCTTCCCTGAACCCGCCAAAGACGGGGAAGACCAGCACCGAATAGTCCAAACAATTCGAAAGGCCGGGTTTTACCCGGCCTTTTGCTTATTTAGATTTTGCTCATGCGGCGGCGGAGCCTGCTGTTTCCGCCTCGTGCGAACGGATGCCGATCATGTGACAGATGGCAAAGACCAGGTCGGCGCGGTTCATCGTGTAGAAGTGGAAATCGCCCACCCCACGCTCGACGAGGTCCAGCACCTGTTCGGCCGCGACGGCAGAGGCCACCAGGGCATGGGTCTGCGGATCGTTCTGCAGACCGTCGAAGCGCTCGGCAAGCCACGCCGGCACCAGCGCGCCGCAGCGCGCCGAAAAATTGGCGACCTGCGTGAAATTGTGCACCGGCAGGATGCCGGGAACGATCGGGATGTAGATGCCGGCGCGGCGTGCCCGCTCGACATAGCGCTCGTAGAGATCGTTGTCGAAGAAGAACTGGGTGATTGCCCGCGTGGCGCCATTGTCGACCTTGCGCTTCAGCATGTCGATGTCGGTGGCGAAGTCGGGGCTTTCCGGATGCTTCTCGGGATAGGCCGAGACCGATATGTCGAAATCCCCGGCGCCCTTCAGCGCTCCAACCAGCTCGGCGCCATTGGCGTAGCCATCCGGATGCGGCCGGTAGGCGGTGCCGACGCCGGCCGCCGGATCGCCGCGCAGGGCAACGAAGCGCTTGACGCCCATGTCGGCGAATTCCTGGATTACCGCGTCGACCTGATGGCGGGCGGCATCCACGCAGGTCATGTGCGCGGCCGGCGTCAGGCTGGTCTCCTTCAGGATACGGTCGATGGTGCGCGCCGTACGCTCACGCGTCGAGCCGCCGGCGCCGTAGGTCACCGAGACGAATTTCGGCTTCAGCGGCTCCAGCCTGGTGACGGTGTCCCACAGCCTGGCCTCCATCTCGTCGGTCTTGGGAGGAAAGAACTCGAAGGAAACCCTGACCTTGTCGCCAATGTCGGGGCGGCGGGAAAAGCGAAACTGGTTCATCAGGCGATTTCCCTTATCTGCCGGCTATCATTGGAAGGGTCGGCGATCAGCAGGCGACGGTCGCGGCCAAGCCACAGCTTGACCGTCAGCCGCGCCTCGTTGCCGCCGCGCGGTTCGAACTCCTGGCTGTCCTCGAGATCGAGCCCGGCCTCGGCGAACCATTCGCCGATCTGCCGATCGGAAAAGCCGAGCCTGGCATGCGCGTGCTCGTCACGCAGGAACTCCAGCGTGTGCGGCGCGAAGTCGACAATGACCAGGCGGCCGGCCGGGCGCAAAAGCCGCGCCGCCTCGTGGATGGCGCGCGCCGGATCGTCGAGATAGTGCAGCACCTGGTGGATGGTGACGAGATCGAAGGCATCACGCTCGACCGGCGGCGAGAAGATGTCGCCCTGCCGCACCTGCGCATTCGAGACGCCGGCCTTGTCGAGATTGGCGCGCGCCACGGTCAGCATTTCGCGCGACATGTCGATGCCGACGCCGCGCCGGTAGAGCGGCGAGAAGATTTCGAGCAGGCGCCCGGTGCCGGTGCCGAGATCGAGCATCGACTGGAACGGCCGCTTGCCGACCAGCTTCAGCATCGCGGCCTCGACCGCGCGGTCCGGCACATGCAGCGAGCGGATATGATCCCAGCTCGCGGCGTTGACGGAAAAATACTCGGCCGCCCGGTCCTGCCGCTTGCGCTTGACCGAAGCCAGCCGCTCGAGATCGCGCTCGACCTGCGGATCTGCGCCACGGATGCCTGAAACCAGCCGCAGCACGAAATCCCTGGCCGAATCGGCATCCGACAGGCGGAAGAAAGCCCACGACCCTTCCTGATAGCGGCCGATCAACCCGGCCTCCAGCAAGAGCTTGAGGTGCCGCGAAACGCGCGGCTGCGACTGGCCGAGAATTTCGGTAAGATCGGAAACGGTGAGGTCGCCGCGCGACAACAGTGCCAATATGCGCAAACGGCTGGATTCGGCCGCCGCCTTTAACGTATCCACCATGGTGTCGAGCGAAACGTGCATGAGCGCATTCTCATTTCAGCGAATTCATTTTGAAAAAGATATAAACATATGTTTATGTCGATTTTTAAAACCTTGCAAGCGCTATGTCGCTTCCGGACAAGAAAATGCCGCATGCGTGATTTTCCGGTGCGTACCGGCCGAAAATGTGGTGCGGTCTTGGGACAATGACAGGCACCAGCACAGAGACAGGCAAGATGAGCGGGCTGCGCGAAATGTTCGAGGCGCGCGAAGGCGAGCAAAGGCTGGACGACGACCCGGCTACGATGCCGCCGGATGGTGGTGTGATATTCATCGGCAGCATCGCCTCGCCCTGGACGACGCGTGAAAGCTGCCCGAAGAACATGCGCGCCGCCCGCGAGACAGGGCAGCCGGCGCTGCTGACCATCGACCCGCCTTATCGTGACGGCCTGCGCGGACTGGAGCGCGCCAGCCATATCGTCATCCTGTCCTGGCTGCATCATGCGCCCCGCAATCTGATCGTGCAGAAACCGCGCCATGCGGCTGAAGCAAAAGGCGTATTCGGCCTGCGCTCCCCTGCCCGGCCCAACCCGGTCGGCCTGCATGTGGCAAAGCTTGTCGGTCTCGATATCGGCACCGGGCGCATCGAGCTCGATGCCATCGACGTGCTCGACGGCACCCCGGTCATCGACATCAAGCCTTACTACGCATCGACCGACGCCTGGCCCGAAGCGACCATCGAGGGACGCGACGAACCCGGCAGGACAGGGCCATGACAGCGCCGACCGGCCGTCGCCGGGCCATCGCCAAGGCGCTGACAGCGCTTCTGCCGCTGGCGCCTTATGCCGACATGGAGAAGATCCGCGCCGACGCCGGCTCGGTGCACATGAAGACCCTGCCGCCCACCATCGCGGTGTGGCTGGCGACGATCGCCCATATCCGCCACGCCCATACCGACTACGAAAAGCTGCTGGCCGAAGGCTATGACCGCGACTCGGCGCGTTTCTTCGTCATCGAGCAAACCAACATCGTGCTCACCCGCTGGCGCGCCACACGCCTGCTCGATGCCGATGACGAGGAGGAATGAGCGACTACTGCCGTGTCAGCACCGCGATCGCATTGTAGGGCTGGCCGTTGGCCTGGCCGACCCAGGTCCAGGACAGGTTTCCCTTGAAAAAGCGCACGGTGATATTGCCGCCGTCGATGCATTTATCCTGGCCGTAGGTGATGTTCTCATGGAATTCGGCGGACGCGTCGTCCCTCGATGTCTGCGACAGCGAACCGCCGCAGCCGAGTGACGGGTAGTCGATCGACGCGCCGTCATCCCTGATCGTCATGGCGATCGACCAGTCGGCGCCGGCATCGCCCGCCGGGCTCTGATGGCCGCTGCCGACCCAGGTGCCGTTCAGGGACGCCGCCGGCGCGTTCACCGTGCAAGGCAGGTTCTGGAAGATCGGCGTCAGTTCGCTGCCGGTCTTCTCGCAACGATAGGTCTGCCCGTTCTGGCAGAGTTCCTCGCCCTCTTTCGCGCATTGAGCGCTCGCCTCGCCCGCGGCGGCGAAAATCGACAAGGCCGCAACGACGATCCCAAATCTGCCCATTTCCCCCTCCCGTTTCGAGCCATTGGATCATAAGGCAACTCTAATCCAATGTATCGGCCAGATCGTCGTGGAGGACGAACGGCGCCTGGCGGCTGGCCCTATGCTTGCTGCCCGGCGCCGCTAGCCTGCCGATCCCGCCTTGTGCGACAGGAGGCCCCTATGAACCAGCCCCCCATGAGCCAGACAATGCAGCAGGCAAGACCCCTGCCGGTGGTCAGCGACCGTCACGTCGATCCCCACGCCTATCCCGATGGCATCGCCTTCCTCGACGGCCAATACCTGCCGATGTCGCAGGCCAAGGTGTCGGTGCTGGATTGGGGGTTCCTGCATTCCGACGCCACCTATGACACCGTGCATGTCTGGAACGGCAGCTTCTTCCGGCTCGACCTGCATCTCGATCGTTTCTTCGGCGGCCTTGAAAAGCTGCGCATGACGATCCCGTTCGATCGCGCCGATGTCAGCGAAATCCTGCACAATTGCGTGGCGTTGTCCGGCCATCGCGCCGCCTATGTCGAAATGCTGTGCACGCGCGGCGCCTCGCCGACCTTCAGCCGTGACCCGCGCCAGGCGGTCAATCGCTTCATGGCCTTCGCCGTGCCGTTCGGCTCTGTCGCCAATCCAGAACAATTGCAGCGCGGCCTGCGCGTCGCCATCAGCGACAAGGTGCGCATTCCGCCGGCCTCGATCGACCCGGCGATCAAGAACTATCACTGGCTCGACCTGGTGCGTGGTCTCTACGACGCCTACGATCGTGGCGCCGAGACCGCGCTCATCCTCGACTTCAACGGCAATGTCGCCGAAGGCCCGGGCTTCAACGTCTTCTGCGTCAAGGACGGCAGACTGTCTACACCGGCCATCGGCGTGCTGCCCGGCATCACAAGGCGCACCGTCTTCGATCTCTGCGCCGAGGCCGGCCTCGCAGCGACAGCCATGGATGTCAGTGTCGCCGCGCTGCGCGGAGCCGACGAGGTCTTCATCACCTCGACCGCCGGCGGCATTATGCCGGTGACGGAAATCGATGGCACTGCAGTCGCCGATGGCAAGGTCGGGCCGGTCACGAGCCGGCTGATGGCGCTCTATTGGAAAAAGCATGACGATCCGGCGTGGACGTCTGAGGTCACCTATCCCTGACCGATCGAGGCGGCCGGCCAAAAAGATTTCCCCTCGCCTCTGGAAAATCGGAGGATCGACCGTATATGCCGAAAGCGGAGAAGCCTCCGCTTCACCAGAAATTGCGCCCGCAGGGGCAAGGATTCCACATAATGACAGCTAAGGTTTGGTTCATCACCGGATCGTCGAAGGGCTTTGGCCGCGTCTGGGCCGAGGCCGCATTGGCGCGCGGCGACCGCGTTGCCGCCACCGCCCGCGATGCCGGCACGCTCGCCGATCTCGTCGACAAATACGGTGACAACGTCGCCGCCATCAAGCTCGACGTCACCGACAAGAAAGCCGTCGACGCGGCAATCGCCGAGGCGCACAAGCGTTTTGGCCGGCTTGACGTCGTCATCAACAATGCCGGCTACGGCCATTTCGGCGCCATCGAGGAGGTCAGCGAACAGGAAGCGCGCGACCAGATCGAGACCAATGTGTTCGGCGCGCTGTGGGTCACCCAGGCGGCGTTGCCGATCATGCGGGCGCAGCGTTCGGGCCACATCATCCAGATCTCGTCGATCGGCGGCGTGAACGCCTTTGCCTCGCTCGGCCTCTACCACGCTTCGAAATGGGCGCTGGAAGCCTTCAGCCAGTCGCTCAGCATCGAGGTGGCGGAATTCGGCATCCATGTCACTCTGGTCGAGCCCGGCGGTTTCTCCACCGACTGGTCCGGAGCCTCCGCCAAGATCTCCAAGCCAATCGAGGCCTATGCGCCCGCCCGCGCCAAGATGGCAGAGCGCCGCGCCAGTTCGGTCGCCGGCGATCCGCAAGCCACCGGCCCGGCGATGCTGGCCATCGTCGACGCGGCCGAGCCGCCGCTTCGGGTGTTCTTCGGTGATGGCGGCCTGCCGATGACCAAGCAGGAATATGCCAACCGCATCGCCACCTGGGAAAAATGGGACCATGTGTCCGTGATGGCGCAAGGCGCCAACAAGAACCGCAAGGGCTGATGCAGCCGCCCGGCCGCGTCGCCTCGGGGCGGCGCGGTTGGACGACCCATGCCGGTTGCGGAATTGGATCGTTCAGCTGCCGGTAAGGCTGGGAAGAAAAACGTTGTACAAGATAGCGGCAGGCGCTCGCCATTGATCGGGGGAATTGTAATTTCCGGTCGTGATGGCGAGAACGAAATCGAGGCCGGGGAAAACAAACAGACGCTGTCCGCCATTGCCGAAGGCCGCGACAAACCGCTCCCCATACGTCCCTGCTTTGTCCGTTATGGCCTCTTCGCCCAGATACCAGAGACAACCATAGTGCATTCCCGGCCAGCCGATGTCGACCAATGCGGTAGGCTGGAAACTCTGCTCAAGCCAGGATTTTGGGACGACCGGGCGGCCTTCCCATTGACCGCCCTGCAGGATCATCTGCCCGATACGGGCCAGCGAACGCGGCGACAGCCGCAGCCCCGATGCGGCTGATGCTTCGCCATCCTGTCCGCGAATCCAGTCCATGGATTTGATCCCAAGCGGATCGAAAAGCGCTCCACGGGCGAATTCAGGCAAGCTCTGCCCGGTGCCTCTCTCGATGATCTTCCCAAGCAGCGCAACGGCTCCACCGCTGTAGATCCACCTCTTTCCCGGTTCAGCAAGGATCGGGCGATTCAGGATGAAGCGATATCGATCCGGCGCCTGCTCCATGGCGATTTCGCTGTTGGCCGGATCGGTGTATGGCGCGTTTTCATTCCACTCCATGCCAAGCGTCATGGTCAGCGCATGCCGAATGCTCAGGCGCTTGCGTTGCGGATCGCCAGCGAGGTCGGGATATTGGGGAAACTGCGCGACCACAGGTTCATCAAGTCCCGGCACCTGCCCGCGGGCGAGCGCTATGCCATAGAGCAGGCCAACGATGCTTTTGGTGACAGACCTGACGTCGTGCAGTGTTTCGGGCCCGAATGCCACATTCTCGAGCGGCTGCCCCCACCTCATGTCGTTACCATCCATGTAACGCTCGAACGCGATACGGCCGCCCCGAAGGGCGACGACACCATGGACACCTGCCAGTTTGCCCGTCTTTGCCAATTCGTCGAAACTCGCCGCAGGGTCGGATTTGAATCCTGCCGCCCCTGGCGCGACAACCTGCCAGTCCGCGGCATTCGCGATGTCCGATGTGTTGCTGACCACGAGGGCTGCTCCCATGAGTTTGAGGATATCTCTGCGGGTGGTTCCGGCAATCATGTGCAGCCTGTGAAAATGGCAAACCTACGAATAAGCTTGCGCTCGTCCTCGATCAGCCCCCGGCAACAGAGCAGGAGCTACGTTCTGTAAATCCACTGCTCCGGCACCCTTACCGAAATCTCTTCGCCGGCCTTGATCGTTCCCGGCTTTTCGACCCAGGCGACGAGACCGCGCAGCCGCTTCGCGGTTTTCGGAAACTGCAGCGCCCCGGCTTCGATGTCGGCCATCCCGGCGTGTTCGGCGATCGAACGGCCGGCGATGCGGCACGGTGCGTTCTGTGCATCGACCTTGATGGTCACGCCTCCCTTGAAGAACAGCAGCGTGCCCGCCGGCAGCATGGACAGGTGCCGCACGCCTTCGATCACCAGATTGGCGCCGATCCACTCCGGCCTGATTTCGGACAGTGCCATCCGTTCGGCGACGATGGCGAGTTCGTCCGCCGCGACTATGGAAAGCTGCCGCTCGTTGCGCATCTCGGTGCCGCGCGGATACCAGGGTTCGCGCCCACCGGAGCGCCGCGTCGGCCCAACATGGAAATCGCCCGATATGCCGTCGAAGCCAAGCTGCAATTCCGCCACCGGGCGCGTCTGGAAATGATCCGACGGCGCGACGTAGAGCGCTGCCGCGCGTGCCGAAAGCTTTTTCGCCGGGATGATGTCGATCGGTTTCTCGGCCTCGGGGAAGAGATCCAGCATGGCGTCATTCCTTGGATGATGCGCCTTGGTTCTGCCCTTGGCCCGGCAACGCCGCAAGAGCGGTTTGAGCCAAAATGCGCAATTCTTCGACCGAGGCGCCGTCCCGCGCCTGGATCGACATGCCGTTCATGACGCCGGCCAGATACTTGGCGAAGCCGTCCACGGAGAGGCCTTCGGGCAGGTCGCCCATCGCCTGCCCCTTGGCGAGCCGCTCCGCGATCGCCGCTTCACTCCCTTTGCGATAGGCCTTGAGCTCATCGGCAATGGCTTGCGCCTGCGGCGAGGCTGCCAGGGCGCCGCTGACGAACAGGCATCCGCCCGGCTTGCCAGGCCTGGAATAGGCCTCCGCCGCCCCCATGAGCAACCGCCGGATCGCCTCCCGCGTCGACACCGGTGCGCTCAGCGCGTCCAGCGCGAAACCGATCTCCGTCTGGTGGTAGCGCGTCAACGCTTTGCGGAACAACGTCTCCTTGTCGGTGAAGGCATTGTAGATCTGCGGCGGTGTCAGCCCCATCGCCTCGCGCAGCATGGCCAGAGATGTCGCCTCATAGCCATGCTCCCAAAACAGATGCATCGCCGCATCCAGCGCCCGATCAAGGTCGAACGCGCGGGGGCGACCGCCTTTAGCCTTTTCCGAATTTTTCATAGCGATCGATACGAAACCTGTTGACTTGCCCAATTCGCATAACGTATCAATTGATACGAAACATGGCAAGCCGGAAGACGATCGACCGGCTAGGCCGTGCAATCCCGAGGACATGGAGAGACCAGATGCCAATCACCGTAACCGCCCCGGAAGGCGTATTGACCGCGACCGGAGAGCGCGAAATCCTGCCGCGGCTCAGCGCTGCCCTCATCGAAGCGTCGGGCGCCAAAGGCAATTCATTCTTCACGTCGATCGTCGGCGGCACCGTCCACATCCTACCGCCCGGCCACATCTATGCAGGCGGCGCCAACCGTCCCGTCGTCATGGTCGAGTTGAAACTGCCCAATATCGGCCTCGGCTCGATCGAGGCCCGCAACGACTTCATTGCCGCCGCAGCCAAAATCGTCGCCGAACTCAGCGTCCCCGGGCACAAGCCCGAAAACACCTGGATCAACATCCTCAACGCGCCCGACGGCGGCTGGGGCATCGGTGACCGGCAGTACACAGGCGATGCGCTTGTCGCCGCCGCGACCGCCGCCGCGCATTGAAGCTGCGGCTCCCCGCCGATCACAATCTTCTGACCGAAGACCGGTGCGGCGCCGCATTGCCGCCGCGCTGCACCGGCTTCATGGTGGCGTCCAGGCGGTCGATGGAGGTTCGTGATGCGTCCCGGAGCGGCAATCGCAGCGCTTTGGCTGATCTGGGTGGTCACATGGATCGCGGCCGCCCTGTGGGCCGATCCGGCTCAAAAACGGGCCACCGTCGGGGAGGAGGTCCGCTACCGCATATTCTGGGCGGCCGGCACCGCCCTGCTACTCGTTCCAGCCCATGGCTATCAGGGCAGATTGAGATTGTGGATTCCGAGCCTCGCCGAGGCCTGGGTCTGCGTCGTGCTGGTCGCCGCGGGCATCATCTTTGCGTGGTGGGCGCGCATCCATCTGGGCAGGCTGTGGTCGGCTTCGGTGACCGCCAAGGCCGATCATCACGTGGTCGACAGCGGGCCCTACGGGCTGGTCCGGCATCCGATCTATACCGGCTTGCTTTTGGCCGTGCTGGCGACTATGGCGGCAAAGGGTACGGTCTGGGGCGTCGCGGGCACGGCCCTGCTCATCATTGGCGTCGTCATCAAGGCAAAGCTGGAGGAGCGCTTCCTGCGCGGCGAACTTGGGCCGGCCTATGACGATTACGCCACGCGGGTGCCCATGCTCGTTCCCTTCGCGCCAGCCTGACGGGCCGGCTCAGAGCATCCTCAGCAGCGCCCCGCCGATCGAATATCCCGCGCCGAACGCGCAGATCAGGCCGAAATCGCCGGGCGCCATGTCGGCATGGTTCTCCGACAGCGCCACGATGGCGCCGGCGCCCGCGGTGTTGCCCAGCTTTTCCAGCACCATCGGCGCGCGGTCGTGGCCGACATCATGACCGAACGCCAGTTTCAGGATCATGGCGTTCATGCGCGCATTGGCCTGGTGCAGCCAGAAACGGCGCACGCCCTCCGGCGTCAGCCCATGCTCGGCCAGGAATTCGACGATGAATTTGTGGCCGGCGACGGTGACTTCCTTGAACACCTTGTTGCCGACCTGCTTGATGAGATTGCCTTCAAGGTCGATCCTGTAGGGGTCGTCCTGGGCGGTGCGGGTGTGATAACCCAGATTGGTGCGGATGTTGTTCGACATCTGCGTCCAGAGACGCGTTTCGAGCACCTCGAAGCGCCCCGGCCTCTTCTCTCCCTGGGCAAGCCCCTCCACCACCATCGACACGGAGGCATCGCCGAAGATGAAGTGCGTTTGCCGGTCGCGGAAATTGAGATGGCCGGTGATGATCTCGGGCGTGGTCACCAGAATGCGCTTGTGCGCACCGGAGCGCACCAGATTGACCGCCATGTGCAGCGCCGCCGCGGCCGACGAGCAGCCGAGCCCCATGTCGAAGCCCGCGCCTGTGGTGCCCAGCGCTTCCTGCATCTCGATGGCGATCGCGGGATAGGGCCGCTGGTGATGCGAGGCCGAGCAGATGATCAGGTCGATCTGCGAAGGCTCGAGCCCGGCATGGTCGAGCGCCTTCCTGGCCGACGCGATGCCGAACTCGGCCTCCAGCGACAGTGCATCGTCGGGCCGCGCCGGAATGCGCGGCGTCATGCGGGCCGGATCGAGGATGCCTTCGCGCTCGATCACATGGCGGCTGCGCACGCCCGAAGCGTGGACGATGAAGTCGGCGTCGGATTTCTGCAGCAGCGCCTCGCCGGTGCCCTGGCGCCGCGCGTTCTCGACGTCGACCCAGCTGTTGAAGCTCTCGACCAGCTCTTCATTCGTGATGACAGGCTCAGGAATTTCAGCGCCGATGCCGCTGATGATGACGCGATGCATGTTTCAGTCCGTCCCATCCGCAGGCGTTGCGGCTTCATGTGGGCGCCGAAACGCTTCGGCGCAACACTTTTCTATCAGGCGAGTTTACGCCGGCTTAAACCAAAGGTTTGAGCCGGCTTGAACCCGGGTCACCAGGCGCACAGTTTTGTGTTGGTCTGCGGATTGCTCCAGCATGCGCCGTCGTCGCGGCTGCGCACATATTGGCCTGGCAGCGGCACATTGCGGCTGCCGAGATTGACATAGCCATAGGCAAAGCCCGGCGCGTCGATCTCCAGCACATAGGTCGGATAGCCAGGCGCCGAGATGCGGAAGCTGCCCGCGTCGTCGATCGCCCTGTATGTGCAGGCGAAATACCCGTCATCCGTCGTGAAGCAGCGCGCCCGCTTGGCCTCGGCCGAAACCGAGAGTGCCAGCAGCGCCGCCGCGCAGACACCGCCGCCATAAAGCAACTTTCTCAACATCACCATTTCCCCCTGCCACGCGGGCCATCATGACCCCACATCACGAATTGCGCATGGCGGCGAAACCGGGTCAAGCGGCGGCGGCAAAGCCCCGGCGAGGCGGTAATTTTCTTGTCTAACCGGCTCGCTTGGCGACGATGAAGATGCGGGGGAAACGCAGCAGCACCTTGCCGTCGGCCATATTCGGATAGGCCTTGGCGATCTTTGCGCCGTAGCTGTCGAGGAACAGCTTGCGCTCGTCGGCCTCCAGCGGATCGAGAAACGGCTTCAACCCGGTCGACTTCACCCACTCCACGATCGCCCCGGCGTCCGCGAGCGGATGATTGTAGACGGTATGCCAGACGTCGAGCCGGGCCGACAGCGGTGAAAGAAGATCGTAGTAGAACGACACCACCGGCAAGGGTGCCCGCGCCGCGTCTTTCAGCTTCGCCGCGAACGGCACTTCTGCCGCGGTTTCCCGCATCAGGCGATGCGAATCCTCACTCATATTGTCGGGCATCTGGACGGCGAGCGCACCACCGGGCGAGAGGAATCCCATCAGGCGCTGGAAGACGGCCGGGTGCGTGGGCAGCCACTGGAAGACCGCATTGGCGAAGATCACGTCGACCGGCTTTTCCGGCTGCCACGTGGCGGCGTCCGCAAGGCCGAAGGTCACATTGGGCAGGCGCGCCCTCGCCTTCTCGATCATGTCGGGCGAAGTATCGAAACCGCTGACCTCGGCATCGGGCCAGCGTTCGACCAGCAATTCGGTCGAATTGCCCGGCCCGCAGCCGATATCGACCACACGGCGCGGGAAATCGACCGGCACTTGCGCGACGAGATCGCGCGCGGGCCGCGTGCGCTCGTCCTCGAACTTCAGATATTGGGCGGCGGACCAGTCAGCCATTGGAGCTCTCCTCGTATCCCCGGGAAATTCGCCGCCCCTTGAAATCCTTACCGCGTCAGCCGCTTGTGCGTCATGCGGTGCGGGGCGGCCGCTTCGGCGCCCAGGCGCCGCAGCTTGTCCTTCTCGTATTCCTCGAAATTGCCCTCGAACCATTCGACATGCGCGTCGCCTTCGAAGGCCAGCATGTGAGTGGCCATGCGGTCGAGGAACATGCGGTCGTGGCTGATGATGACGGCGCAACCGGCATAGGCTTCCAGAGCGTCTTCGAGCGCGCCCAGCGTTTCGGTGTCGAGGTCGTTGGTCGGTTCGTCGAGCAGCAGCACGTTGCCGCCATTCTTCAGCATCTTGGCCAGATGCACGCGGTTGCGCTGGCCACCCGAAAGGTTGCCGACCTTCTGCTGCTGGTCGCCGCCCCGGAAGTTGAAGGACGAGCAATAGGCGCGGCTGTTGATTTCATGCTTGCCGAGCTTGATGATTTCGGCGCCGCCCGAGATTTCTTCCCACACGGTCTTGTTCCCATCCAGCGCGTCGCGGCTCTGGTCGACATAGCCGAGCTTGACCGTCTCGCCGATGCGCACCGAGCCCGCATCGGGCTTCTCCTGGCCGGTGAAGGTCTTGAACAGCGTCGTCTTGCCGGCGCCGTTCGGGCCGATGACGCCGACGATGCCGCCCGGCGGCAGGCGGAATGAAAGGTTCTCGATCAGCAACTCGTCGCCAAAGCCCTTGTTGAGGCCCTCGACCTCGATGACGACATTGCCGAGCCGCTCGCTCGACGGAATGACGATCTGCGTGTCGGTCGGCTTGCGGTTCTGCGACTGCTCGACCAGTTCCTCATAGGCCTTGATGCGAGCCTTGGATTTGGTCTGGCGCGCCTTGGGCGAGGACTGGATCCACTCGCGCTCGCGCCAGATCGATTTCTGGCGGGCGTCGTCCTCGCGGCCTTCCTGGATCAGGCGCTTGGCCTTGGCATCGAGATATCTGGTGTAGTTGCCCTCGTAGGGAATGCCGCGGCCGCGGTCGAGTTCGAGAATCCAGCCGGTGACATTGTCGAGGAAGTAGCGGTCGTGGGTGATGATCAGCACCGAGCCCGGATAGTCGCGCAGGTGCTTTTCCAGCCACGCCGTGGTCTCGGCGTCGAGATGGTTGGTCGGTTCGTCGAGCAGCAGCAGGTCCGGCTGACGCAGCAGAAGCTGGCAAAGCGCCACACGGCGACGCTCACCGCCCGACAGGTTGGTCACTTCCGAATCGCCCGGCGGACACTGCAGCGCATCCATGGCCATCTCGACCTGCTGCTCGAGATCCCACAGGTTCAGCCTGTCCATCTCGTCCTGGAGCTTGCCGGATTCATCGGCCGTCTCGTCGGAATAGTTCATCATCAGCTCGTTGTAGCGCTCGATGATGGCCGTCTTCCGGGCGACGCCTTCCATGACGTTTTCCATCACGGTCTTCTCGGGGTCGAGATGCGGCTCCTGCGGTAGGTAGCCGACGGTGGCGCCCTCGGCGAGCCACGCCTCGCCCTGGAACTCCTTGTCGAGCCCGGCCATGATGCGCAGGATGGTCGACTTACCCGAACCGTTGGGGCCCAGAATGCCGATCTTGGCATCGGGATAGAAGGACAGATGAACGTTATCGAGCACCTTCTTGGTGCCATAGGCCTTCGAGAGGCCTGACATATGATAGATGAACTGGCGTGCCACGCGCGCTTTCCCTGAAAAACTGACTGGATTTGCCGATTTGAATGAGGTTGGCCGCTATGTAGGCGATGCGGCGGCGAACGGCAATCGCTTTTGCCGGATCCGGATGGCCACACGGACATGTGTGCGGGAGCCGCTGAAGTTTTCCACCGCCTTCCGGCCGGCTGAAATCTCTGGTTAACCCTTGCGCGTCAAAACAGGATCGGGGTGGAATCGCCGGCTTGCCGCGATTTCTGGCGCGAGAGAATGGATCGACGGCAGTGTTGAACAGTGTCCTGCTCCTTGCCGAAGCGGTCGTCTACTTCAGCGTCATGGTCACGCTTTTCCGTTTCCGCAAGCGCATCGGCCTCGGCGTCTTCGTCTGCGCGCTCGGCGTCATGCATTTCCTCGAGACCTATCTCGCCAGCGTCTTCTACGTCGCCTTGCCGTTCGGCATGGTCTCGCCAGGCTCGGCGGTGATGTTTTCAGGCAAGCTGGTGATGCTGCTCCTGCTCTACATCAAGGAGGACGCCGCGACCGTGCGCCAGCCGATCTATGGCCTGCTGCTCGGCAATGCGCTGATGATCGGCCTGGTGCTCCTGCTGCGCATGCATGCCATCGCACCGCTCCCCGACGGCAGGTCGCCCGACATCGGCTTCATCGACGAGATGGGCTGGCTCATGGTGTGGGGCACGACACTGCTGTTCGTCGACGCCATCCTGATCATCCTGCTCTACGAAAAACTCGGCCGGTATCTTCGTCAGGCGCAATTCGCGCGCGTCCTGATTTGCGTCGCCTGCGTGCTCACCTTCGATCAGGCCGGCTTCTTCACCGCGCTGCACTTCGTCGCCGGCGCGCCGATCGCCGTGTTCTTCGGCGGCTGGTTCGCCAAGATGGCTGCGGCACTCGCCTTCAGTGCCATGCTGGTCGCCTATCTCAAATGGTTCGAGGCCCGCGACATCCAGGTGCCCCGTGGCCTGACCGACATTTTCGAGACGCTGACTTATCGGGAACGCTATGAAGCGCTGGTCGAGCATGTCGGGCGTGACGGCCTGACCGGCCTGCTGCATCGCGGCCGCTTCGACAGCGACGGCGAGGCCGCGGTCCAGGCCAGCCTGCGCACGGCCAGGCCGCTCAGCCTGCTGATCGTCGACGTCGACCATTTCAAGTCGATAAACGACCGTTTCGGCCATGCCGAGGGCGACAAGGTCCTGAAGGCGGTCGCGTCCGTGCTTGGCGAAGCGGCGAGCGCGCAGGACCAGGTGTTCAGGATCGGCGGCGAGGAGTTCGCCATCCTGAGTTCACGCCCGCATTCGGTCGCCAGGCTGTTTGGCGAAAGCATCCGCCATGCGGTCAAGGCCTCGGCAGCCACCAGCCGCTTCGGCGTTACCGTCAGTGCCGGCGTTTCCACCGTCAGCGAGACGACGCATTGCCTGGCCGACCTGTTCGCACTTGCCGACCAACGTCTCTACAAGGCCAAGTCGAGCGGGCGCGACCGCGTTGTCGGCGAACCGGGCGGCAGCGAGCACGAAGCCGCCATCTCCTGGACAAAACCGGCGCAAATCTAGCGCAACTCAGGCCGGAAATAGTCTAGCCCTGCCGCTGCCTGACTATACCGGTGGCCGTGGATACCGCCATCAGCGCGATCGCCAGCCATTTCAGCGCCGTGATGATCGGACCGGCCTGGATGTCGTAGGCGATGAACAGCAGGATGCCAGGCACCAGCAGGCCGCACATGATCAGCATGATGCGGTTGATCTGCCACGACACTTTCGCGGCCAGGGCTTCGTCGCCTTCGGCCGGAACCAACGCGGCACGCAATGTCTTGCCTCCGACCAGCATCGCCGCGAGGCGCATCGAAACCGGCAGGCCGAGGCCGATGATGAGAAAGGCGCAGGCGGCCAGCAAAAGCGAGAACTTCAACGCGCTGGTTTGCGCCGGTATGGGAAACAGCAATGTCGCCAGCGGCAGGAACACGCCGGCAATGCCCAGGGCGGCAATGGCGATGAAGATCACGGCATTGACCATGGTGAACAACTGGTAGGTGCCGGCGCCGATCGGCTCGGAGAGCGTGCGCATCCGCGCCCACTCGGCCTCGCTATAGGAGAAGCCCGGCCATTCCATGCGGGCATCGTTGATCGAAACCATGCCCTTGGCCCAGAATGCCAGCCGCGCCAGCGCACCGCCCGTGACGCCACTCATTGCAACCCCCGTCCAATGAAGTCAGGTCAGCATAGCCCGTTTCAGGCAAGTGGGACAGTCGCGCCGCGCCTCGCTACGGCTATCGTGCCTATTGGAACCCGATCGGATCGACCACGCCCACCGGGCAACCGGCCTTGTTGGTCGGGACCGAGGCCAGCATCAGATCCTTCAGCGCGCTGTTCGGGCCGATCGGACCGGCGAGGCCGAGGGTCAGTTCGCCGATCATGCGGCGCCCGCTCGACGGATCGATGAGGCAGGAGACGCGCACCCGGTCTCCCGCGCCGGCGCCGAAGGCCTGGTCGAAGGCGCCGCGAATCTGGTCGGCCGTCAGCTTGGCGCCGATGTTCTTTGCGAAGAGATCGCGCACCGGCGAGCCGTTCACCTGGCGCATCAGGTTGAGCGCTTCGGAGAAGTACTCCTGCTGACCCTTGCCGTAGCAGGTGCCGTGCTTGATCCACTCATGCCGCTCGAGCTTCGAGGCCGTGCCGGGCATCACCTTGTCGAGTTCGGCGCGGGTGCCGGCGTCGAGGTTGACCGGCGGCAAATCCTGCCAGTGGGCCGGGTTGTCGTTGGCCTTGTCGCCGGCCGAAACCTGGCAATAGAAATTGCCGTTCGGCTGCGGCCACAGGCCGTGCAAGGTGAAATTGGTGGCGTCGAATTCGTTCGGATTCTGCGCCCTGCATTCCGGCTTGTTCGACTTGGTCTCGCAGAACGCCGGCTGCCAGCTCAACGCGAACACATATTCGGGTTTTCCCGAAGGTGCCGGCTTGCCTTGCCCATCGGGCGCGGCCGGTGCCGCGGCGGCGCTGGCGCCTGACAGATGCCCGCAACTGACCTTGACCCAGCGGCGTTCCGGATCGGCGCCCGGCACCAGGATAAGATAGTGCGTCGGCACGTCCTTGTTGCCCGCCAGAAGCTGGTAGCTCTGCCCGGCGTCGGTCGAGACGTTGCCGGGGTTCTTTCCGTTCTTGATCGCCTGCGTCGCCGGACAGGATGCATCGGCGACGAAACTGCCGCTCATCTTGACCTCGGCATGTGCGACCCCTGCCAGCGATGCCGCCAGACCTGCCAATCCAAAAACAGAAGCAATGCGCATTAAAAATCCCCGCTGAATAAAGTGGGCGACAGACTGCCGCTGTCTCCATGTCAGAATTGCGATATTTTGTTGAACAAAGGCAAGAAACATCGTCGAGGCAAACGAAGCGCAATGGATTGACGCAAAACGGGCGGCAGCGCAAACAAAGCCTACAACAAGAAAATCAGAAGATGGGAGACGAGCGGCATGTCATTCAGCCAGCAGCGCCTGATCCGCTCGCCGACCGGCGCCGACCTCAACCTGTTCGTCAGAACGGCCGAGGCCGGTCAACGGGCGGTCATCCAGATCAACCACGGCCTGGCGGAACACGCCGCGCGCTATGATCGCTTCGCCGACTTCCTGGCCGCGCGCGGTTTTCATGTCTATGTCCACGACCATCGGGGTCATGGCGGCACCAGGGCGCCCGACGCTCCGCTTGGCAGGTTCGCCGACAAGGACGGCCCCGCCAGGGTCATCGCCGACGTCGATGCCGTCCACGACCTGATCGCCGGCGAACATCCGGGCCTGCCTGTCATCCTGTTCGGCCATTCCATGGGCGCATCCGTGGCGCTCAACTACCTTTTGCGCCACGCGCCCCGTATCCATGCCGCCGCCATCTGGAACGGCAATTTTTCGCAAGGCCTGCTTGGCCAGGTGGCCTTGGGCATCCTTGGTTGGGAACGCATGCGGCTGGGGTCGGATGTCCCCTCGCGCCTGCTGCCGAAGCTGACCTTCCAGGCCTGGGGCAAGGCTGTGCCCAACCACCGCACTTTGTTCGACTGGCTGTCGCGCGACGAGGCGGAGGTGGCGAAATACATCGCCGACCCGCTGTGCGGCTGGGACGCCTCCATCTCGATGTGGCGCGATGTGGTCTCGATGGCGCTGAACGGCGGCCGGGATGCCGCCTTCGCCAATGTCCGCCGCGACCTCCCGGTGGCCATCGTCGGCGGTGAGAAGGACCCCGCCTCGGACTATGGCAAGGGCATCGACCATCTCGCCCGGAGGATGCGCGCGATGGGCTTTTCGAATCTCGTTTCAAAGGTTTACGCCGACACCCGCCACGAAAGCCTGAACGAAGTGAACCGGGACGTCATCATGGCTGATTTCGCCGCCTGGGCGGACACTGTGCTGAAATCCTGAGTCTGCGCATCCGGCGCGTGGCCCATTGCAAGGGCCGTGACAGTCGCGGCCGGGCTTGATAGAGCCTCACCTTTCAATCAACCACGGTGATCCATGGCTGAACCCCCGCTGAAAGGCGTCCGCGTCATCGAACTCGCCCGCATCCTTGCCGGGCCGTGGGCCGGGCAGTTGCTCGCCGATCTCGGCGCCGATGTCATCAAGGTCGAGAGCCCCGATGGCGGCGACGATACCCGCAAATGGGGTCCGCCTTTCGTCACGAGCCATGACGGCGAAAACCTGTCGGCCGCCTACTACCATTCCTGCAATCGCGGCAAACGCTCCATCGCCATCGATTTCTCCACGCAGGAGGGCGCCGAAACCGTGCGCCGGCTGGTCGCGACGGCGGATGTGCTGATCGAGAACTTCAAGCTTGGCGGCCTGAAGAAATACGGGCTCGATTACGCCAGCCTGCGCGAGATCAATCCGCGCCTCGTCTATTGCTCGATCACCGGCTTCGGCCAGGACGGGCCGTATGCGCCGCGCGCGGGCTATGATTTCATCATCCAGGCGATGGCCGGCATGATGTCGATCACCGGCGAGCCCGGCCGCGAGCCGCAGAAGGCCGGCGTCGCCATATCAGACATTTTCACCGGCCTCTATTCGGTCATCGCCATCCAGGCGGCACTTCGCCATGCTGGCCAGACCGGCGAAGGCCAGCACATCGACATGGCGCTGTTCGATACCCAGATATCGGCGCTCGGCAACCAGAACCTCAACTACCTCGTCTCCGGCAAGCCGCCCGTGCAGATGGGCAACGCCCACATGAACATCGCGCCCTACGAGGTGCTGCCGGTCCAAGATGGCCACATCATCCTGGCGGTCGGCAATGACGGCCAGTTCACCAAATTCTGCGGCGCCGTCGGGCTGGACGAGCTGCCCGCCAATCCCGATTTCGCCACCAATCCCGCCCGCGTCGCCAACCGGGCGGACCTTCGCGCCCGCATCATCGAAGCGCTGAAGACCAGGGATCGCGACCCGCTGCTGGCCAAGCTCGAGGCCGCCGGCGTGCCGGCCAGCCCGATCAACAATATCGGCCAGATGTTCGCCGACCCGCAGACGGTCGCGCGCGGCATGCGGCTCGACCTCGATGACGGCCATGGCAACCGCCTGCCCTCGGTGCGCGCGCCGATGGTCATGTCAGGCACGCCGCTCGTCTATGAGCGCCCCTCGCCGCGCCTTGGCGAGCACACGCAGGAAATCCTTGCCGAACTGGAGAAAGCTGGAAAATGAAGACCGGCGGACAATTGATTGTCGACGCGCTCGAAGCCAACGGCACCGATCGCATTTTCTGCGTGCCGGGCGAGTCCTATCTCGCCGTGCTCGACGCGCTGCATGACTCCTCGATCCGCACCATCGTCTGCCGCCAGGAAGGCGGTGCCGCCATGATGGCGGACTGCCAGGGTCGGCTGACCGGCAAGCCCGGCATCTGCTTCGTCACCCGTGGCCCCGGCGCCACCAACGCATCCGCCGGCGTCCACATCGCCATGCAGGATTCGGTGCCGATGATCCTGTTCATCGGCCAAGTCGCCAGCCACGCCAAGGAACGCGAAGCCTTCCAGGAAGTCGACTACGTCAGGTTCTTCGGCGACATCGCCAAATGGGTGGTCGAGATCGACGACGCCTCGCGCATTCCGGAATTCGTCACCCGTGCCTTCGCCGTGGCAACCTCGGGCCGCCCCGGCCCGGTCGTCATCTCGCTGCCGGAGGACATGCTGACCAGCGAGGTCGAGGCACCGCAGGCGCTTCCGCACACGCCGGTGGAGACCCGCCCCGGCGAGGCCGAGCTCGATGCGCTGGAAATGCTGCTCGCCAACGCCAAACGCCCCTTTGTCATTCTCGGCGGCACGCGCTGGGACGAGGAAGCCGTGACGGGGATGCAGGCCATATCGGAAGCCTGGTCGCTGCCCGTCGGCTGCTCGTTCCGCCGCCAGATGCTGTTTGACCATCTGCACCAGAACTACGCCGGCGACGTCGGCATCGGCATCAACCCGAAGCTGGCGGCCGCGATCAAGCAAGCCGACGTCGTGCTGCTGATTGGCGGCCGCATGGGTGAGATGCCGTCGTCCGACTACACCTTGCTGAAGAGCCCCTACCCGGACCAGGCGCTGGTGCATGTCCACGCCGATTCCGGCGAACTTGGCCGGGTCTACCGGCCAACGATCGCCATCAACGCTTCGCCTGCCGCCTTCGTCGAAGCGTTCGCGAAACGCAGGCCGGCCGCCACGCCCGCGTGGGCGCAGGAAGCGGCCAGATTGCATGCCGCCTATCTCGACTGGTCGACCCCGCCGCAAACCGGCCCCGGCGCGGTCCAGATGGGACCGATCATGACCTATCTGGAAAAGGTGCTGCCCGAAGACGCCATCCTGACCAATGGCGCCGGCAACTATGCCACCTGGGTCCACCGCTTCCACCGCTTCCGCCGCTTTGCCACGCAGGGAGCGCCGACCTCCGGCTCGATGGGCTACGGCACACCGGCCGCGGTCGCCGCCAAGGCGCTTTATCCCGACCGGACCGTGGTCGCCTTTGCCGGCGATGGCTGCTTCCTGATGAACGGGCAGGAATTCGCCACCGCCGTGCAATACGACCTGCCGATCGTGGTGATCGTCGTCAACAACGGTATCTACGGCACCATCCGCATGCATCAGGAGCGCGAATATCCCGGCCGCGTCGTGGGCACCGATCTGAAGAACCCGGATTTTGCCGCGCTCGCCCGCGCTTATGGCGGCCATGGCGAGACGGTGGAAAAGACGGCGGATTTTGCGCCCGCTTTCGAGCGCGCGCGCGCCAGCGGCAAGCCCGCGATCATCGAAATCCGGCTCGATCCGGAAGCGATCACGCCGACCCGCACGATGACGCAGATCCGCGACAAGGCCTGAAACAGTCAAAAAGAAAAAAACGGGGCTGCCCCTGCCCCGTTGGGGTACTGGAGTTCTGGAGGCCGGCCCCGCGCGAAGCGAGGCCGGCTCCAACTGCTGGCCACGACCTGCCATTGGCAGGAAGGGCCCGTGAACCAGCAGGGTCTGCTTTGCCCGGCCGCCATCATTGCCCGGCATGTCTCCGAAGGCGACGGTCAGCCGCCGCGATCCATGATGCCCCGGCAAACTAGGCGTTCAGGCCTGTCGCCGCAGCGGACAAATAAGGACAATTGAGGACAATTGGCACCATAGCGGCGCGGAGCTGGGCGATCTGTCGCCCTACAGCCCTGCTCTCCGACATCGCCCTGCTCTCCTACATCGCCTTGTCGATCTGCCCGCGGATCTCGCCGTCCTTGTTGGCGGCCGTATGGACATTGACGTAGTACTTGCCGGCCTCCAGGTCGGCGGCCTGCGCGTCGGTCAACGTTGCTGATCCTTTGATCGGGCTCTTGAGTTTACCCTTGAACGGGATGACCGGGCTCGCATTCGCTCCCATCGCCGCCGGACCGTGGATGTGCGCGGCCGTCGCAGGCCCGCTGAGGCCGGAATATTTGACGTCCCAGCTGAGCTTCTTCTTGGCGGTGTCGAAGGTGAACGTGGCTGTGCCCTTGCCCTTTGTGGTGACCGGCGGGCTCTGCTGGCTGCCGTCGAGAGTGGCCTTGTATTTCACCACTTCGGCCAATGCCGGCGAGACGAAAAGCAAAGCGGACGAGACGGCCAGTGCCGAAAACACCGGCAGCAGGGCCGGCGACAGGAATTGTGTGCGCATGAAGAACCTCCGAGTGGCTTTCGCATGCGTCGCGGCTCCCCGACGCGCGCATGCCGCAACCTGAACGATCGGGCGGCACGATGTATCCCGACACACGTTTTTGTGACCGGGCGGCATGAAAAAGGGGCGGTCGCCCGCCCCTTCTCAATGCTTGCGCAAGACCGCTGATACTACTGAATCGCCTTGTCGGTGATCGCGGTCGTATAGGCGCCGGTCGGCTCCTTGGTGATGATCTTCTGGTCGAGCAACGCCTTGGCGGTGCGCTCATAGGCGGCCGGGATCAACTTGCCGTCGGCATTGTCGATCAGCTTGGCCACTTCCTTCATCATGAACTTCTGGTGGTTCTCGTCCTGGCCGCCGCCGTCCACGACAATGCCTGCGGCCTCGTCGGTGTTCTCGGTGGCGTATTTCCAGCCCTTCATCGAGGCGCGCACGAAACGCACCATCTTGTCGGAGAAAGCCGGATCCTTGAGCTTGTCCTCAAGTGTGTAGAGCCCGTCTTCCAACAGGTCGTTGCCCATCGCCGAGTAGTTGAAGACGATCAGGTCTTCCGGCTTGTAGCCGGCATCGAGGACCTGGCCGTATTCGTTGTAGGTCATGACCGAGATGCAGTCCGCCTGCTTCTGGATCAGCGGCTGCACGTCGAAGCTCTGCTTCAGCACGGTGACGCCGTCCGGTCCGCCATCGGTCTTGAGACCGATCTTGTTCATCCAGGCGTAGAATGGATATTCGTTGCCGAAGAACCAGACGCCGAGCGTGTGGCCCTTGAAATCGGCCTCGGTCTTGATCGGCCCGTTCTTGGGGCACACCAGCTCCATGCCGGCCTTCTTGAAAGGCTGGGCGATGTTGACGAGGTTCACGCCCTTGTCGCGGGCCGCGAGCGCACCGCCCATCCAGTCGACAATGACGTCGGCGCCGCCGCCGGCAATGACCTGCTCGGGCGCGATATCCGGGCCGCCCGGCTTGATGTCGACGTCGAGGCCTTCCGCGTCATAGAAGCCCTTGGCCTTGGCGACATAGTAGCCGGCAAACTGGGCCTGCGTGACCCATTTCAGCTGCAAGGTCACCTTGTCGGCGGCCATCGCCTGGAACGCGGCCAGCGACATCGCGCCGGCCAGGACAGGAATAATCAGTTTTTTCATTCTTTTACCCTCTGAAGTTAGTGCCCTTAAACCCACCGCCCCTATCCACCACGGACAGAGGGATGCCAAAACGTGACGGCTCTTTCGACAAGAGCGACCACGCCATAAAAGACCGAACCCGCAAGGGCTGCAACTGCGATTTCGGCCCAGACCATGTCGATGTTCATCCGCCCGACTTCGGTCGAAATACGGAATCCCATGCCCACGACGGGCGTGCCGAAGAACTCGGCGACGATGGCGCCGATCAGCGCCAGCGTCGAATTGATCTTCAGTGCGTTGAAGATGAAGGGCGCGGCGGCCGGCAACCGGAGCTTGACCAGCGTCGGCCAGTAGCCCGACGCATAGGTGCGCATCAGGTCGCGCTCCATGTGGCCGGAGGCGGCAAGGCCGGCGACCGTGTTCACCAGCATCGGGAAGAAGGTCATGATGATGACCACCGCCGCCTTGGACTGCCAGTCGAAGCCGAACCACATCACCATGATCGGCGCCACGCCGATGATGGGCAGCGCCGAGACCATGTTCCCGATCGGCAGCAGCCCGCGCCGCAGGAACGGCACGCGGTCGGCCAGGATCGCGGTGATAAAGCCGGCGCCGCTGCCGACGATGTAGCCGAACAGGACCGCCTTGAGGATTGTCTGCCGCACATCCGCGCCGAGGATCGGCAGGGAGTTGGCAAAGCGTGCGCCGATCGCGCTCGGCGGCGGCAGGAGGATGAAGGGAATGCCGGCGCCACGCGTCACCGCTTCCCAGATGATCAGGATCCAGGCGCCGAAGATCGCGGGGATGACGAGGCGCAGCGCCGTACGGCTGCCCTTGTGCGCCGGCCGGATATCCGACAGCACCGCCACGCATCGCCAGCCCAGAAGCCAGGCAGCGGCAAGGAGAAGGTAATAAGGCGCGAGCGCTGTACCTTCGAAACCTCCTATGCCTGATATCAGCAGCCATGCGGTGAGATGAGCGCCCACGAAAAGCACCCCGGCTTCTATCAGGGGCGCGATCCGGATCATCGAGACCAGCGCCGCCACCACGACCAGGCCCATCATAAGCAACTTCGTTGCGTGATAGGGATAGGCCGCACTTGCCGCCGTGTCCGCCAGCGCGGCCGCTTCCGGTTTGGACATCGCGCCCAGCACGACGGCAACCACGCACAGCGCAATCGCCAGCACGCCTTGCCAGGACGGTTTCAGCCAGTTCATGCCGGCCTCCCGCCCATGGCGCGGTCGACGAGACGACCGGCGACGCCGACAACCATCACCAGCAGCGCCGCCACGATCGAACCGGCGACGAGCGCCGACCAGATGTCGATGGATTGGCTGTAATAGGCGCCGGCGAGCAGCTTTGCGCCGATGCCGGCGACCGCGCCTGTGGGCAGCTCGCCGACGATGGCGCCGACGAGGCTCGCGGCCACGGCCACCTTCATCGAGGTGAACAGGAACGGCACAGAGGCCGGCACGCGCAGCTTCCAGAAGGTCTGCGCGCGGCTGGCATTGTAGGTGTGCATCAGGTCGAGATGCATGATCTCGGGCGAGCGCAACCCCTTCACCATGCCGACCGTCACCGGGAAGAAGGACAGGTAGGTCGAGATCATTGCCTTCGGGACCAGCCCGGTAATGCCGACCGCCGCCAGCACCACGATGATCATCGGCGCCACCGCAAGGATCGGAATGGTCTGCGAGGCGATGATCCACGGCATCAGGCTGCGGTCGAGCGTCGCCACATGCACGATGCCGACCGCAATGACGATGCCGAGCGCGGTGCCGAAGGCAAAGCCAAGCAGCGTCGAGGACAGCGTCACCCAGGCATTGTAGACGAGGCTGCGGTTCGAATTGATGGGCCGCAGAAAGGTGTTTTCGAAGAAGTTCACCGCCACCTGGTGCGGCGCCGGCATGGTCGGCTTGGGCTGCGACAGCGTCTTGCCGACGAATTCCATGGTTCCGGGCGTCGCGTTGGCGCGGCTGTCCATATCGCGCTGGAACGGCGCGTTGAGGATGACGGCGAAGACATACCAGAGCACCACGACGCCGGCGAGGATGGTGGTGACGGGGATGAGTTTGTCGCGGAAGCTATCCATCTAGAGGTGCCCTTCTCCTCTCCCCGCCGGGGAGAGGGTGGCCGGAGCGAAGCGAAGGCCGGGTGAGGGGGAGTGTATCTCACCCTCAAGCACCGCTAATATTGTATCCAAAACCGCCCGCCGCTCCGCCAGAACCTCGTGGTTCCAGAAACGAAGAACAGAATAACCATGGCTGTTCAACCAAGCGGTTCTGCTTTCATCAGTCAGGGACTCGGCATGTTGGCTGCCATCGATTTCAATGATCAAGTTCTTCTCGCGGCAGAGAAAGTCGGCGAAGAACGGGCCTAGCGGCACTTGCCTTACGAACTTGTAGCCGTTGAGGTGACGCCCCCGTAACTCGCCCCAAAGCCGGTATTCGGCTTTGGTTTCGTCAAGCCGCAGCTCTCGGGCGCGCTCCGTGACCCCGGCCTTCCTCTTGGTTGGATGCGTCGGCGCCGCCCCCTCACCCGACCTCCGCTTCGCTCCGGCCACCCTCTCCCCCTGGGGGAGAGGAGGAAGCTCTTCCCCCGCCCGCTCAATCATCATAGCTGTGCCCTGCCCGCAGGCCGTCGCGAACACGCGCCGCGATCGCCAAAAACTCCGGCGTTTCGCGGATGTCGAGCGGCCGCTCCTTCGGCAGCGTCGATTCGATGATGTCGCTGACACGGCCGGGGCGTGGTGACATCACCACAATCCGTGTCGACAGATAGACGGCTTCCGGAATGGAGTGGGTGACGAAGCAGATAGTCCTGTTGGTGCGCGCCCATAGCTGCAGCAATTGCTCGTTGAGGTGATCGCGAACGATCTCGTCCAAAGCCCCGAACGGCTCGTCCATCAACAGGAGGTCGGCGTCGAAGGCCAGCGCGCGCGCGATCGAGGCGCGCTGCTGCATGCCGCCGGAAAGCTGCCAGGGATATTTCTTCTCGAAGCCGGACAGGTTGACCAGATCCATCGTGCGCTTGATGCGTTCCGCCTGCTCGGCCCTGGACAGGCCCATGATCTCGAGCGGCAGCGCGACATTGCGCTCTATGGTGCGCCAAGGAAACAGCGCGGCCGCCTGGAAGACGTAGCCATAGGCGCGTTTCTCGCGCGCCTGCTCCGGCGTCATGCCGTTGACCGAAATCGTTCCCGAGGTCGGTTTCTCCAGATCGGCGATGACGCGCAGCAGGGTTGTCTTGCCGCAGCCCGATGGCCCGATAAAGGAGACGAACTCACCCTTGCCGATGGTGAGGTCGACATTGGACAGCGCCTGTACGGGGCCGTCATTGGTCTGGAAGGTAAGGCCCAGTTTGCTTGCCGCGACGACGGCTGGCGAGGTTCCCGTCATCGGCCGAGGCCTGCCTGTTCCCGCCGCCGCCGCGCCGGCCGGATTCCGATTGCTTTTATCGCGATGTTGTTTTCCACTCGCCCCGTCCCATTGGTCCTGTCCTGTCAGCCCGCCGCCCGGAGTTTCCCCGATGTCGCCCAAACCGACATGTCATCTTATCCGCCCTGAAAGCACTTATGAAGGCAAGCAGGGTTTGACCTATTTCGCCGGCATCGCCACCGAGTCCGTCGGCTCTTCCGGCATCTGCATGCATGTGCTCACCATGCCGCCCGGCGTCCGCGCCAAGGCGCATCTGCACGAGAGCCACGAAACCGCGATCTATGTGCTCTCCGGCGAAGTCCATACCTGGTATGGCGACCGCCTCGAGCACCACATCGTCGTCAAGGCGGGCGACCTCTTCTACATTCCGGCGGGCGTGCCGCATCTGCCGGCCAATCTCAGCGACGCCCCCTCCTCGGCGGTCATTGCCCGCACCGATCCCAACGAACAGGAAAGCGTCGTCCTGCTGCCGGAACTGGATGCGCTGGTCGCCTGATGTGAGTGGGTGGGCTCCCGCCGTCATTTGCACCGGGAGACTTCGCCCATCACATTGCCGTCCTCGTCGACGACAGACAGTTTCTTGGGGTTCTTGGCGCTGCGCTTGATGGTGAAGGTGGCTGGCGACTTGCCATCCTCGCCTTCGGCTTCGCACTCCGCCTTGATGGTCAGCGAACCGTCGGCCTGCGCCTTCTTGTCGGTGAAGGTGCAGGCGCTGGCCGCCGTGATCAGCTCCTTGTCGGTCAGAAGCAGCATCTGGTCGGCGGCGACTTCCTGGCCGTTCTTGTTGATGCAGCCATATTTGTCGCCATAGGGCTTGGACAGGTCGATGGCCTTGGAAAGGTCGATGGCCGTGGCCGACGCGTGGCCGGCGGCAAGAGCCAGGACCGCGGTGAAAACGAAACCCCCGAGACGCATCTCAGACCCCCGTCGCCGGGATGCCCGTCCGCTCCACCTTGCGCGGCGCGGTGATCTCCTTCCAGGCCGACAACGCCCGGTTGACCGCCGCGTTCGGCTCGCGGCCGACGAACTGGCCATGGCCGGGCTTGGCCTTCACATCCGCTTCCTCGATCGACAGTTCGCCGCGCGAGAAGACGAAGCGCGGCAGGCCGGTCACCTCGACGCCCTCGAACACATTGTAGTCGATGACAGACTGCTGTTTCTTGGCCGCGATCGTCTTCTTGCGCTTGGGATCCCACACGATGATGTCGGCATCGGCGCCTTCCACGATCGCGCCTTTCCTCGGATACATGTTGAGGATCTTCGCGATATTGGTTGAGGTCACCGCGACGAACTCGTTCATCGTCAGGCGCCCGGTGTTGACGCCGCGCGTCCACAGCACCGGCATGCGATCCTCAAGACCGCCCGTGCCGTTGGGGATCTTGGTGAAATTGCCGACGCCGAAGCGCTTCTGCTCGGTCGTGAAGGCGCAATGGTCGGTCGCCACCACCTGCAGCGATCCGGCCTGCAGGCCGGCCCACAGCGAGTCCTGGTGCAGCTTGTTGCGGAAGGGCGGGCTCATGACGCGGCGCGCGGCATGGTCCCAATCCTTGTTGAAATATTCGGTCTCGTCGAGCGTCAGGTGCTGGATCAGCGGTTCGCCGAAAACCCGCATGCCCTTCTGGCGGGCGCGGCGGATGGCTTCGTGGCTCTGCTCGCACGAGACATGCACGACATAGAGCGGCACGCCGGCCATGTCGGCGATCATGATGGCGCGGTTGGTCGCCTCGCCTTCCACTTCCGGCGGACGCGAATAGGCGTGGCCCTCGGGACCGTTGTTGCCGGCGGCAAGCAGCTTCTGCGAGAGTGCCGCGACCACATCGCCGTTTTCGGCATGCACCAGCGGCAGCGCGCCAAGGTCGGCGCAGCGCTGGAACGACGCGTACATCTCGTCGTCGTCGACCATCAGCGCGCCCTTGTAGGCCATGAAGTGCTTGAACGAGGTTATGCCCTTGTCGACCACCGTGGCCATCTCGTCGAACACCTGCTTGCCCCACCAGGTGATCGCCATGTGGAAGGAGTAGTCGCAGGAGGCCTTGGAGGTCTTGTTGTCCCACATCTGAAGCGCTTCGAGCAGCGACTGCTGCGGCGCCGGCAAGCAGAAATCGACCACCATCGTGGTGCCGCCGGCAAGGGCGGCGCGGGTGCCGGATTCGAAATCATCCGCCGAATAGGTGCCCATGAACGGCATTTCGAGATGGGTGTGCGGATCGATGCCGCCCGGCATCACATAGCAGCCGGTGGCGTCATACTCATGGTCACCATGCAGGTCCGAGCCGATGGCGACGATCTTGCCGTGGCTGAACAGCACATCGGCTTTCCAGCTGCGGTCGGTGGTGACGACGGTGCCGTTCTTGATGACTTTGGTCATTTTCTTGTTCCCTTGTTGTCTTCGCGCTTCTTTATGAGCGGCGTTTGAAAGGTAGATGTCTGGGGTCACTCCACGATGACAGCCGTCTCCACCACTGCGTGGAACAGCACGTCGGCGCCGGCGCCCGCCCATTCCTTGGTGATTTCCTCGGCCTCGTTGTGGCTCAACCCGTCGACGCAGGGACACATGACCATGGCGGTCGGCGCCACGCGATTGATCCAGCAGGCGTCGTGGCCGGCGCCCGAGACGATGTTGCGGTGGGAATAGCCAAGCCGTTCGGCGGCGTCGCGGATTGCCTTCACACATCCCTTATCGAAGGTCACCGGATCGAAATGGCCGACCTGCTCGATTTTGTATTTGATGTCGAGCGCGTCGCAGATCGTGTCGATGCCCTCGCGGATGCGGCCGTCCATCGCGTCCAGTACTTCTTTTTCCGGCGAGCGGATGTCGATGGTGAAGACGGTGCGCCCGGCGATGATGTTGCGCGAGTTCGGATAGACTTCCATGTGGCCGACAGCACCGACGGCGTCCGGCTGGTAGTCCATGGCGATCTCGTGCACCAGTTCGATGACGCGCGCCATGCCGAGGCCGGCATTGCGGCGCTTGGGCATCGGCGTCGACCCGGTATGGGCTTCCTTGCCGGTCAAGGTCACCTGCAGCCATTTCAGGCCTTGGCCATGGGTGACGACGCCGATGTCGATGTCTTCATCCTCGAGGATCGGCCCCTGCTCGATATGCAGTTCGAAAAAGGCGTGGATCTTGCGGTCGCCGACCTTTTCGGTGCCCTTCCAGCCTATGCGCTCCAGTTCCTCGCCGAACTTCTTGCCGTTCTTGTCCGTGTGCCCGTAGACGTCGGCCTGGTCGAGCACGCCGGCGAACACGCCGGACGCCATCATCGCCGGCGCGAAGCGCGCGCCTTCCTCGTTGGTCCAGTTGGTGACGACGATCGGATGTTTGGTCTTGATGCCAAGATCGTTGAGCGAGCGCACGATCTCCAGGCCGCCGAGTACGCCCAGCACGCCGTCATACTTTCCGCCCGTCGGCTGCGTATCGAGATGGCTGCCGACATAGACCGGCGGCAGGCTGGGATCGGTGCCTTCGCGGCGGGCAAACATGGTGCCCATCTCGTCGACGCCCATTTCGAGCCCGGCCGCATCGCACCAGCGCTTGAACAGGTGCCTTCCCTCGCCGTCCTCGTCGGTCACGGTCTGGCGATTGTTGCCGCCGGCAATGCCGGGGCCGATCTTCGCCATCTCCATCAGCGAATCCCACAAACGGTCGGAATTGATTCGCAGATTCTCGCCGGGTGCGGCCATTCAAAACCCTTCCATTTCATGATCTGGGCGGCTGGCGGTTCCCATCGCCAGCCGCCCAGACAAAAGCAAATCTAGTCTATCGACCTCAGCACATCCCGCACATGGTCGATCAGTTCGTTGATCTGGCCCTTGGTGATGATCAGCGGCGGCGACAGCGCGATGATATCGCCGGTGGTGCGGATCAGCGCGCCGCGCTCGAACGCCTTGACGAAAGCCGAGAAAGCCCGCTTGGTCGGGCTGCCGGCGATGGGCGCCAGCTCGATCGCGCCGATCAGGCCGATATTCCTGACGTCGATGACATGCGGCTCGCCCTTCAGCGAATGCAGCGCGTCTTCCCAATAGGGCGCCAGTTCCTCGCCCCGGGTAAGCAGGCCTTCTTCCTTGTAGGTGTCGAGCGTGCCGAGAGCGGCCGCGCAGGCGATTGGGTTGCCCGAATAGGTATAGCCGTGGAAGAACTCGATCATGTGTTCCGGGCCGGTCATGAAGGCGTCGTGGATTTCCTTCTTCACGAACACCGCGCCCATCGGGATGACGCCGTTGGAGACGCCCTTGGCGGTGGTCATGATGTCGGGGGTGACGCCGAAATAGTCGGCCGCGAACGGCGCGCCGAGACGGCCGAAACCGGTGATGACCTCGTCGAAAATCAACAGGATGCCGTGCTTGGTGCAGATTTCGCGTAGTTTCTGCAAATAGCCCTTCGGCGGCAGGATGACGCCGGTGGAACCGGCGACCGGCTCGACGATGACAGCCGCGATGGTCGATGCGTCGTGCAAGGTGACGAGACGTTCGAGCTCGTTCGCCAGTTCGGCGCCATGTTCCGGCACGCCCTTGGAGAAGGCGTTCTTCTCCGGCAAATGCGTGTGCGGCAGATGGTCGACGCCGCCGAGCAGCGTGCCGAACATCTTGCGGTTGGAGACGATGCCGCCGACCGAGATGCCGCCGAAATTGACGCCGTGATAGCCGCGCTCGCGGCCGATGAGGCGGGTGCGCGAGCCCTCGCCCTTCACGCGATGATAGGCGATCGCCATCTTCAGCGCCGTCTCGACCGACTCCGAGCCGGAATTGGTGAAGAAGACATGGTCCATGCCCTTGGGCGCGATGTCGACCAGCCGGTTGGCCAGTTCGAACACGATCGGATGGCCCATCTGGAAAGCAGGCGCGTAGTCGAGTTCGGCGGCCTGATGCTGGATCGCCTCGGTGATCTTGGGACGGCAATGGCCGGCATTGACGCACCAGAGGCCCGCGGTGCCGTCCAGCACCTTGCGGCCGTCGCTCGTTGTGTAATGCATGTCCTTGGCGGACACGAACATGCGCGGCGCCTGCTTGAACTGCCGGTTTGCCGTGAACGGCATCCAGAATGCGCTGAGATCGTTCGGCGTGACTTTCAGCCGGTTGGACATGACCAAGACTTCCCCTTGTAACCTGTTTCGGTGCGTCCAACGCTTGGTCTTTGCCGCGCTTTCATGCTACGCAAATTTTTGACCGATTGGACAAACGTTAGCACCGCCCTGTCGGCGGTCAAGGGATTACTAGCGGAAATGCGGCACCGGAAGCGCGTTCCACAGGCTGGGGAAAAACTGGTCCAGAGAATTGGTCCAGAGAATGGTCAATGCGAGGGCTGGCAAAGGTGAACACCGGCACGGAGGCCCCTCGCCGCACCCGCATCCAGCAGGAAAAGCGCGAGCTGATCCTGGAGGCGGCGCTCGAAGTGTTCTCCACCAACGGCTTCCGTGGTTCCACCATCGACCAGATCGCCGAAGCGGCCGGCATGTCCAAGCCGAACCTGCTCTATTATTTCCGCCGCAAGGAAGACATTCACGAGACGTTGATGCAGCGCCTGCTCGACACCTGGCTGGCGCCGCTCAGGGAACTCGACGACATCGGCGATCCCCTGACCGAGTTACGCAGCTACATCAGGCGCAAGCTCGAAATGGCGCGTGATTTCCCGCGCGAGAGCCGGCTGTTCGCCAATGAGATCCTGCAGGGCGCGCCGCGCATCATGCCGCTGCTGGCCGGCGAGTTGAAGACGCTGGTCGATGAGAAAGCGGCGGTCATCAAGGGCTGGATGCGGGCCGGCAAGATCGCCCGGACCGATCCCTGGCACCTGATCTTCTCGATCTGGGCAACCACCCAGCACTATGCCGATTTCGACGTCCAGGTGCGCGCGGTGCTCGGCCCGAACCGCGGCGGCGACGGCCGCTTCGAGGACGCGGCCCGGTTCCTGGAGCAGTTGTTCCTGGATGGGTTGAAACCGAAGGGTTAGAGGCGGGTCACGTCTTGGGCCAACTAGCCGGTCGTCGGGCTCTCTGATCGTGGAGATTGGGGGAAAGCACACATTGGTTTCGTCATTCTAGGGCGAAGCGGAGGGGCTGCGGCCACCGTCGTCAGGCGCTGCACCGTTCTCCCGGCAGGTCGTCCAGCAGCTTGCGCATCTTGGCAACCGAGTTCTGCTCGGGCAGCGGCGTGTAGACGATCAGCTTCATGTCCGAGCCGTCGTCGATGGAAAGGCTCATATGCTCGAAGGTCATCGGGCCGGCGATCGGATGCCGCAAATGCTTCAGGCCGGACAGGCGGTGCACCACGTCGCGTTGCGGCCACCATTCGCGGAACTCGGGGCTTGAGCGCATCATCAGCGTGATGAGCCGCTCGAAATCGGGATCGCCAACATATCTGGCGCTTTCGGCGCGGAATGCGGCAAGGGTTGCGCGCGCCAGCTGTTCCCAGTCCACCAGCAGATGGCGCCGGTGCGGATCTGTGAAGACGCCGTGGATGATGTTGCGGGCGTCACCCTCCAGCAGGCCGTAATCACCGAAAATGGCGACCGCCGCTTCGTTCCAGGCCAGCACGTCCCAGCGCGGGCCAACGACATAGGCGGGCTGCAGCACGAGGCTTTGCAGCATATGCAGCAAGGGACCTTCGACCTTTGCCGGCCCGATGCGCCGGCGTTCGGGCTGCTGGCGGCCGGCAAGCGTGAACAGATGCCGCTTCTCGGCGGCGTCGAGGCGCAGCGCCTCGCAAAGCGCCGTCAATACTTCCGCGGAAGGCCGCACATCCCTGCCCTGCTCCAGCCAGGTGTACCAGGTGGTGCCGACACCGGCGACCATCGCCACCTCCTCGCGGCGCAGGCCGGGCGTGCGCCGCCGCGCACCGCAGGCAATGCCTGCGGCCTGTGGCGACAGCCTTTCGCGGCGCGAGCGCAGGAAGGCGCCAAGCTCGCGCCGGCGGCTGTCCTCGGCAGTATCCAGGGAAGCGTCCATGACATCTATTATAGCAGTATTGATACCAGGATAAAGTTTGAACTGTTTGAGGTCCGGCAGCCGCTCCATCTTCTGGCAGGAGCAAGGAAATGGAGGCTCCGGACATGGACCTGAAGAACAAGACAATCCTCATCACCGGCTCGACCGACGGTGTCGGCCGCGTCGTCGCGCGACGACTTGGCGCCGCTGGCGCCCGCGTGCTGCTGCACGGCCGAGACGCGGCGCGCGGCAAGGCGACAGTCGCCGAGATCGAGGCGGCCGGCGGCAAGGCCGAATTCCTCGCCGCCGATCTCGCCTCGCTGGCGGAAGTGCGCCGCCTCGCCGGCGCCGTGCGCGCCCGCACCGACCGGCTCGACATCCTCATCAACAATGCCGGCATCGGCACGTCAGGCCAGAATGCCCGGAGGCAAGTCAGCGTCGATGGCTATGAACTGCGCTTCGCGGTCAACTATCTCGCCGGCTTCCTGCTGACCTCGGAACTTCTTTCCCTGCTGAAGGCGAGCGCGCCGGCGCGGATCCTTAATGTCGCCTCCGCCGGCCAGCAGGCGATCGACTTCGATGACGTCATGCTGACGAAAGGCTATAGCGGCGTGCGCGCCTACTGCCAGAGCAAGCTGGCGCAGATCCTGTTCACCATCGACCTAGCCGAACAGCTGAAAGGCAGCGGCGTCACCGTCAACGCGCTGCATCCGGCGAGCTACATGGACACCACCATGGTGCGACAGGCCGGTGTGACACCTTGGAGTTCGGTCGAGACCGGCGCCGATGCCATCCTCAACCTTGCCGCCTCGCCCACCCTCGAAGGGCGCAGCGGCCTCTATCTTGACGGCCTGCGCGAATCCCGCGCCGACGCCCAGGCCTATGACGCCGGGGCAAGACAGAAATTGCGGGAGCTGAGCCTCGACCTCGGCGGGCCGGCCTCCCCAGAATCGAAGAAGCAAGAATCGAAGAAGCAAGAATCGAAGGAGCACAATTCATGACCGACAGGATCGAACACACAGTCATCATCGGCGGCTCGTCCGGCATCGGCCTGGCGACGGCGCGCAAACTGCTCGGTCCGGGCATGAAGGTGACGATCACCGGGCGCAACCAGGAAAAACTAGTCAGCGCCTGGAAAACCCTCGGCGGCGCCGCCGACAAGGCGGCATTCGATGCGTCCAAGCCCGAAGAGGTGCGCCAGTTCTTCGAGCGCCTCGGTCCGTTCGATCATCTCGTTCTGGCCGCGAGCGGCGGCAAGGGCCTTGGCCCGTTCGAGACCCTCGACCTTGCCGACATCGGCAGCGGCGTCGAAGAAAAGGTGCGACCGCAGCTCTCCTGCCTGCAGGCGGCTCTGCCGACACTAAGCAAGTCCGGCTCGGTGACCTTCATCTCGGCGGTGTCGGCGCAGGTTGCGATGCCCGGTGTCGCCGGCATCGGCGCCATCAACGGCATGCTGCTGACCGTGGCGCCGATCCTGGCGGTCGAGCTGAAGCCACTGCGCGTCAATGTCGTGGCGCCCGGCGTCATCGACACGCCGTGGTGGGACTTTTTGCCCGACGATCAGCGGCAGGCAGTCTTTGCCGAATATGCGGGGAAGACTCCCGTGGGCAGGATCGGCCGCGCCGAGGATGTCGCCTCGGCGATAGCCTTCCTCGTTTCCAACGGCTTCATGACAGGTCAGGTGCTGACCTGCGACGGCGGCCTGCGGTTCGCGGCGTGAGAAATGCTAGGCACCATCCGAGCCGGCAGGTAAGGTTAGCGGAGCATTAACCTATTTATATAAGTTTATTCAATATCTTATCTCGATACGCCGCACGGAGCCGGTATGCACTTTCGTGACAATGTGATTGGGTTTTCTCGGAATAAAATGCCGGCCAAAACTTCCAACGAATGCCTGTCGGCCGAAGCGGCAGCATTGGATGTTTGGCACGGACCCAACCTGTACTCCTCTTTTTTAAGGAAGAATGGCGTCAGACCCGATCGGCACCAAGCTGCAACAATCGGCCTGTTGATGGGAACAAAGGTCCTCGCATCCGACGGCTCACGACAGCCCCGCTCGTACAGCGGTCGCCCGGAAAGGTAGGAAATGTCACCATCCGTCCGCATCTGTCCGTATGCTGTTCATGAAATGTTTTAGCGATTGACGCGGCTATTTGTCGCGCTCAGCCTATGGCGTTATCTGATTCGTGAACAAAGAGGTCGGTAGATGGCTCGTCGGCAAGCGCTGGCAAAGGTACGGAACTTACTCATCGCGAAAGCTAATGAACTGGGAAATCCTGGGGCTTCATCAGACACGGTAATTGCAGCGGTACTCAGAGAGCATGCTGACGCGGTGCTCGAGGCAAGAGATGATCTAGTGAGAATGGCTCTCGGAAGAGAACTCTCACGTGCGCGCGAGAGAGGGCCGACCAGCATAGGAGCGACCCAGCTCACATTGTGGAGCAATTTCAATGTTTCGCCCCAGATCCGAGTACAGAATGAGCAAGGCGAACTAGTCTACAAAAATCTTGATATCTGTACATTTGAAGAAGTGGAGGCGTACGCGGCATCCTTACCCACGCCCAGAAATCGATCCAACAGAAGGGCCAACTTGCTACAAATGGTGGAGACGTTGAAACCCTTTCGATCTACCGAGAAAGACATTATCGCCACAAGTTGGGCCGCGTCGGTCGCCGCGTCGAAGAAAGGTGCGGCGTAGGGTTATCGAGACCTCTGTCTCGCGTTGGATACCCTAAAGCGACTGCGCGATCAACGTCAGGAACCCTCCGGCCAGCGCGACATTGCCGACGAAACCGTTGATGCGCGCTGCCCGGTCCGGCCCCTGATGATCCCAGAAATTGTGGAACATTGGCGTCGCGACGACCAGGAACAGCACCAGCACCGCGCAGGCGATGGCCACCCACAGGCCAGCCATGACCAGGGCGCCGGCGATGACCTGCAGCACGATGCCAGCCCACAAGGCCAGCCTTGCCTGCGGCACGCCGCGCGCGGCCATCAGGCCGGTGAGGAAGGCGGCGTTCTGGATGTTGCGCAGGCCGGCGAAGACGAAGGCGCCACCGAGCAACAGGCGGCCAAGAAACAACAAGGTCGAAGGCAAATCGGCAGGCATCAAACTCTCCCCTGGAAATGACGGGAGCGCCGTCGCATGGGTCGCGCTCCCGGAAAAAACCGTCGGTCGCTCAGGCCGCCCTGGCGGCGGGCATCGGATGAATGGCCTGGAACGGCACGCAGAGCCGGTTCCAGGTGTTGATCATGCCGAGCGCCACCGACAGCTTGACCAGTTCCTCTTCCGTGAAATGCTCCAGAGTCCTGGCGTAGAGTTCGTCCGAGACGCCATTGTTGGCGATCAGGGTCAACGCCTCGGTCCAGGCGAAAGCCGCGCGCTCACGCTCGGAAAACAGCGGCGATTCCTTCCAGGCCGCGACGAGATAGAGCCGCTGCTCGGTTTCGCCATCGTGCCTCGCCTCGCGGCTGTGCATGTCGACGCAGAAGGAACAGCCATTGATCTGGGAAGCCCTGAGCTTGATCAGATGCAGCAGGCTCACCTCCAGCCCGCATTCGTCCACCGCCTTGTTGAGTGCCGACACCGCCTTCATGATCTCGGGCGCCTTGGCGAAGAATTGCAGTCTCTGTTTCATCTTGATGTCCTTTCACGTCTGCTTTGGATTCTGGGAGCCGGATTTCTGCGGCCGCTGATGGCGCGCGACGAAGGCACAGCTCGCGGCAATGGATCTCGGATCGCCCTCCGCCGCGTATTCGGCCACGATGTCGGAAACCTTCACTTCGGCGAGCGCCGCCCGATAGGCGCGCTCCGCCCTGAGCATCGCGGCATTGATGCCGCAGGGTTTGACATAGGCCGACGCATCGAGCTTGACCGGGCCGTTGCGGCGGATCTCGCCGCAGCGGAACGCCGGTTCGCGCCCCTCGATGGCCAGCACGATATCGAGCAGCGTGATGCGTTCCGCCGCTCGCGTCAGCCGGTAGCCGCCGGCAGGTCCGGGCAGAGATTCCAGGATGCGCGCGGCGGTCAGCATATTGAGATGCTTCAGGAGATAGCTCGGCGACAAGCCAAAGGACTCCGCAAGGGCGGCGCCCGGCATGGTGCTGTTGCCCTCGACGCTGGCGAGCGTCGCCACACAATGGATGGCCGCCTCAACCCCCTCGCCCAACTTCATGCTGACGTTCTCCTATTCATGGATAGTTCTTATCGTGGATATATTTTATCTGCAATAGGAAAAGGCGAAAATTCACAGGTCGAGATGGCTTCACAGGACTTGGGTTCCTCGCACCCCGCGAAGCGGGGGAGAGGTGGCCCGGCGAAGCCGGGACGGAGAGGGGGACGACCTCCGTGAGGTCAAAACCGATGAGGAATGAGGCACCAGCAAGATAGACTGGCGAACAGGAGGCTGGGCAAGTTCCCAGTCGTCCCGAAAACCCCTCTCCGTCCCGGCTTCGCCGGGCCACCTCTCCCCACTTTCGTGGGGCGAGGAACCCAAGTTCTGCCAGGTAGCCCCTACTGGTGCTGGAGCAAACCCCTACTCCGCAGCCACCTTGGCCATCGGGTTGTTCGGGTGCGTGGTCCAGTTGGCGTAGACCGGCGACACCGGCTTGCCGGTGCGTTCGTCCAGCGCGCCGGCCGCCAGCGGTTCCATGGTGATGCAATTGTCGACCGGGCAGACATTGACGCACAGATTGCAGCCGACGCATTCGGCCTCGATCACTTCGAAATGCCTCTTCCCGTCAACCATGCTGGTGATCGCCTGGTGCGAGGTGTCCTCGCAGGCGATGTGGCAGCGACCGCACTTGATGCAGGCGTCCTGGTCGATATGCGCCTTGGCGACGTAATTGAGGTTCAGGTACTGCCAGTCGGTGACGTTGGGCGTGGCGCGGCCGATGACGTCGTCGAGCGAGCGGTGGCCCTTCTCGTCCATCCAGTTTTCGAGGCCCGCGATCATCTCCTGCACGATCTTGAAGCCGTAGGTCATCGCCGCCGTGCAGACCTGCACATTGCCCGCGCCGAGCGCCAGGAATTCGGCGGCGTCGCGCCAGGTGGTGATGCCGCCAATGCCCGAGATCGGCAGGCCGCGGGTTTCGGGGTCGCGCGCGATCTCGGCCACCATGTTCATGGCGATCGGCTTCACCGCCGGACCGCAATAGCCGCCATGCGAACCCTTGCCGTCGATGGTCGGCATCGGCGCGAAACTGTCGAGGTCGACGCCGGTGATGGAATTGATCGTGTTGATCAGCGACACCGCGTCCGTTCCGCCTGCGTGCGCGGCCCGCGCGGGCTTGCGGATGTCGGTGATGTTGGGCGTCAGTTTGGTGATGACGGGCATGCGGGTGTACTGCTTGCACCAGCGCACCACCATTTCGATATATTCCGGCACCTGGCCGACGGCGGCGCCCATGCCGCGTTCCGACATGCCGTGCGGGCAGCCGAAATTGAGCTCGATGCCGTCGGCACCGGTTTCCTCGACCAGCGGCAGGATCGCCTTCCAGCTTTCCTCCACGCAGGGAACCATGATCGAGGCGATCAGAGCCCGGTCCGGCCAATCCATCTTGACCTGCTTCATCTCGCGCAGGTTGGTCTGCAAGTCGCGGTCGGTGATCAGCTCGATGTTGTTGAGGCCGAGCAGGCGGCGATCGGCGCCCCAGATCGCGCCATAGCGCGGGCCGTTGACGTTGACGACAGGCGGGCCTTCCTCGCCCAGCGTCTTCCACACCACGCCACCCCAGCCGGCCTTGAAGGCACGGATGACGTTGTAGGCCTTGTCGGTCGGCGGCGCCGAAGCCAGCCAGAACGGATTTGGCGATTTGATGCCGACGAAATTATTTCTGATGTCAGCCATGACAGGTCCCTTTCAACCGAGACGAAGGATCAATTCGACGGGCGCCAGAATGCCGCCTTCAAGCGCGGCGGTGAGATTGGCGATCTTGGTGCGGGCGTTCTCGCCCATGATGAGGTTGACGCCGGGCGGCGGCTTCTTGCCTTCGGCTTGGGCCGCGGCCATGCGAGCGCGCATCGTGGCGAAGAACTCGACCGCGAAGGCGCCGCGCGGGCGTTCGGCGACAACCGAAAATCCCGCCGCCGTGGCGGAGGAACGATAGTCATCGGGCGTTGCGACGAAGGACATGGTCCCGTCCGATGCCCATGGCAGCGGAAACGTCAGCGCGCCGTCCTTCAGGCGCATCAGGTCGTAGACGGCAAAGACGCCGCCGGGCTTCAGCACGCGGGCGGCCTCGCTCATCAGCTTTCTCTTGTCGGGCAGGTTCATGCCGACATGCAGGATCATGGCGGCATCGAAGCTGGCGTTGCCGAATGGCATCTCCAGCGCGCTGCCCTGCACGAACAAAGTCTTGTCGGCCAGTCCCACCCGCTTCGACAGGCTGGACGCGATATCGACATAGCTCTGTGTCAAGTCGATGCCGGTGACATCGACGCCAGCGCTGTTCGCGGCAAACCGCGCGGGACCGCCAACGCCGGAACCAATATCGAGCAGTCTCGTTCCGGGCTTCAAACCCATCTGGCCGATGACTTCCCTGGTGGCGGCGATGCCGCCGATGTGGAATTCGTCGACCGTTTCGAGATCGCTGGCGCGCAAATTGGCAACATCCACGCCGGTATCGGCGAGCACGGCGAGAATATGCTGCTCGAGACCCGATACGTCGTAGTGACGGGCGATGCCCGGTTCCACCGTGGACATGGTCCTATCCCTGCGTCAGACTCCTGTGGATGCTTTCCGCCGCGTCACGCCCCTGCGCCACGGCCGAGACGGTAAGGTCGTCGCCACCAAAGATGCAGTCGCCGCCGGCCCAGACTTTTGTCAGCGATGTCCGCCCTTCCGCATCGACCTTGATGCGGCCGGCTTCGAGATCGATCGAGGCTCCGCTGCCGTTCAGCGCTGCCGGCACAAAACTCTGGCCGATCGCCTTGAACACCTGGTCGGCGACGAGCGTCAGCGTTTCGCCCGTGCCGGCGAGCTTGTCGCCCTTGAGCGCGGTGTATTCCAGTTCGATGCCGCTGACCTTGCCGCCCGCGGCAATGACCCGCTTCGGCTGCAGCCAGTGGCGGATGGTGACGCCATTGGCGGCCGCCAGATCCTGCTCGAATTCGGAAGCGTTCATGTGCTCCTGGCCGCGCCGGTAGCAGATCGTCACTTCCTCGGCGCCGAGCAGTTTCGACTGCACGGCGGCGTCGATCGCCGTCATGCCGCCGCCGATGACGACGACACGGCGGCCGACCGGCAGGCCGGAGAGATCGCTGGCCTGACGCAGTTCGGAAATGAATTCCACCGCATTGGTCACGCCGGCGGCATCCTCGCCATCGGCGCGCAGCGCGTTGACGCCGCCCAGCCCCATGCCGAGGAAGACCGCGTCGTAATTACGGATCAGGTCGGAGAGCTGGTAGTCGCGGCCGAGCGCCTTGCCGTTCTGGATGTCGATGCCGCCGATCGCGGTGACATAGTCGACCTCGGCCTGGGCGAAATTGTCGACGCTCTTGTAGGCGGCGATGCCGTATTCATTGAGGCCGCCGGCTTTCGGGCGGGCTTCCAGGATCGTGACGTCATGGCCATGACGCGCCAGACGATGCGCGGCGGCAAGACCGGCGGGGCCGGCGCCGACCACGGCGACCGTTTTCCCGGTCGGCTCGGCGCGCGGATAAAACTGCTTGTTCTCGGCCATCGCCACATCCGTGGCGTAGCGCTGGAGGCGACCGATCTGCACCGGCTTGCCTTCCGCGACCTCACGTACGCAGACCTCCTCGCACAGCGTCTCGGTCGGGCAGACGCGGGCGCACATGCCGCCCAGGATGTTCTGGTCGAAGATGGTCTTGGCCGACCCGACCGGATTGCCGGTCGAAATCTGACGGATGAACAGCGGAATGTCGATCGAGGTCGGACATGCGTTCATGCATGGCGCATCGTAGCAGAAGTAGCAGCGATCGGATTCGACCAGCGCCTCATGATGGTCGAGCGGGGGATGCAGATCGGAGAAATTGTCCGCGTACTGGTCGGGCGAGAGCCTCCCCCCGGCAATACCTTCCTTGAACTGGCCTTCTGGCATCGTCAGTTCCCCATGTTTTCGTTTTGGGGAAGGCTAGCACGTTTTATTTTTTTATCAATTGGTCAATTTTCGACACAAGTGATTGAAAGGTATGAATAAAAACATGATTTTTTTACTCATCTTATCCCCGGCGAACAACGTCTCGCTTCCCGAAAAAAATTCCGAGTCTGTCGGATTTCCTTCCCGAGGATCGTCCTAGGCTGGATCGGACGACGATCGATGCCTGAACGATGAGGAGACCGACAATGCCCAGAACCCCGATGCCCTTCTTCTGGTACGAGTTGATGACATCAGACCTCGACGCCGCCGAGGCATTCTATACCGAGGTTGTCGGCTGGAGGGCCGAACCGTTCGGCAAGGCGCCCGGCATGCCGCGCTACGTCGTGGTGAACTCCGCCGAACGCGGCGTCGGCGGGCTGATGACGATGCCGCCGGACGCCGCCAAGATGGGCATGCCGCCGGCCTGGGTCGGCTATATCCACACCAGGGACACGGATGCGTCGACCAAGGCATTGAGGGCGGCAGGCGGCGCCGTGCACCGCGAGCCTGACGATATCCCCGGCGTCGGCCGGTTCTCGGTCGTGGCCGACCCGCAAGGCGCGAGTTTCATGTTCCTGCAGCCCAATCTCGCCGACCAGCCCGTCCTTCCGGCCACGACCCCAGGTCATGTCGGCTGGCACGAACTCTTTGCCTCGGATCGTCAGGCGGCATTCGATTTCTATGCCTCGCAATTCGGCTGGACCCATGCGGGAGATTTCGACATGGGCGAGATGGGAATCTACCAGACCTTCGCGGCGGGCCCGGAATCGGGCGGCGGCATCATGAACAAGCCGCCGCAAATGGCTGTTCCCGCATGGCTGTTCTACTTCAACGTCGCCGCCATCAACGCGGCCGCAAGGCGCGTCACCGACAATGGCGGCAAGATCGTCATGGGTCCGATGGCGGTGCCGACGGGCCAATGGATCGTGCAATGTCAGGACCCGCAGGGCGCATATTTTGCGCTGCTGGCGCCGGCACGGTAGGCGACCACCCCCTGCCCGGGATGTCTGAGCTGGCGCCGGCCTATTCCGGCGTCAGCACCGCCACCTTGAGCCCGGCCTTCTTCGCGCCGCTGAACTGGACCGTCGCCGGGCCGGCCGCCAACTTGAAGCGCACGCTCTTGCGGATGCCCGGGCAGGTTTTGACGCCGCTATAGGCCGACGATTTCACGGCCTTGCCGTCCTGGATGACATCGATCCACGCCTCCTCCGACAGGCTGATCTGGATGGCGCCGCCAGATGGTATGGCGACACTGGCGACGGCGCCGAACGTACCCGCCGCCGGCGCGCGTTCCGGCGGTTGCGTGAAACCGGCCTTCTCGACCGGCACCAGCGCCAGGTCCGCGGCCGCGCCCACTGCCAGGGGAGCACCCGATGGCGTGGCCGGCGCAGCAGGAAACAGGGCCTGCTCGCGCGTCACGGGCCACTTGAAGGCTTCGCAGCCGGCGTCCTCGGCCATGGCCAAGGTGGTGGCTGCAAGGAGTGCGGACAGGCTAAGGACGACTTTTCTCATGGCAAGGGAATCCACATGTTCTGAATGCTCAGATCAATACAACCATAACGATATAAATACAACCCTTGCGGGCATAATATGAAAGGCGATAGCGGGCAAAATTTCCAATCACCGATTGTTGATGCCACGTCGTTGGAAGTGAGTGGTCCGGCGGCGGGCGATCCTCTATCGCCGGCCCGGGAGGGCAAAATGGAGTTTCAGATGAAGCTTTTCGACGGCCTTACCAGATTTCAGCCGCAGGCGCTCGGCGTCCTGCGCATCATGACCGCCCTGCAATTCATCGAGCACGGCAGCCAGAAGCTGTTCAACTTCCCCGTCAGCGCGCAACCCCATGCCCTCAATGGTCTGACGACGACCGCCGGCATCCTGGAATTCGCCGGCGGCATCCTTCTGGCGCTCGGCCTGTTCACGCGGCCTGTCGCCTTCCTGCTGGCGGGCGAGATGGCGATCGCCTATTTCATGGCGCACTATCCGCGCGACTTCTTCCCCGTCAACAACAGCGGCGACGCGGCGATCTCCTTCTGCTTCATCTTCCTCTATCTGGTGTTCGCCGGCGCCGGCGCGTTTGCGCTCGACAACCGCGGCCGCGCCTGAACAGCGCTGCGTCAAGCCGGCAGCACACACAGACAATGGAGCGGCTGAGGGGTGCAGGCCGCTCCACCCGCCAGGCTGAAGATCGCCTTGGCGCTGGTCATCGGGAAAGCCGTCCCGCTTGACGACTGTTGGCGGTCCCCTTATCAGTGAAGCCATCCAAAACGGTTCCGGAAGGAGGGTTGAGCAATGATTGTCGCTGTTTGCGCGCTTCGCGCCCCCCTTTGCCGCGCCGCCGTCTGGTCTTCCCGCTAGGACATTCGAGGAAGAGTCCATCGGCCGGCGCCTGACAGGCATTCCGACCGAGGATTCAACAATGATCGACGACTATGGCTGGAGCCAGGCGCTCCGGCAGCAATTCCAAACCTATAGTGATGCCCATGTCCAAGCCGATCGGGATCTGAGCCCCGCACGCGTGACGGTACAGCAGCGTGGCGCATACCAGATCGTCACCCCGCTGGGAGAGATGACGGCACACCTCTCCGGCCGGTTCGGCCACACCGCCGTGGATGGCGGCTATCCGGTGACGGGCGACTGGGTCGCCGCCGCACTGCGGCCCGGGGAAGGCAGCGCCACGATCCACTGGGTGCTGCCACGACGCAGCGCCTTCACCCGCAAGGCGGCCGGGCCCGGCCGGCCGGTCGGGCAAGTGGTGGCCGCCAATGCCGACCTGGCCTTCCTGGTCTCTTCGCTGAATGCCGATTTCAATGCCAGGCGGATCGAGCGCTACCTGGCAACGGCATGGGAGAGCGGCGCCTCACCGGCCGTGGTCTTGACCAAGGCCGATCTGTGCGCCGATCGGGAGGGGCCGCTGATGGAGGTCGAAGCCGTTGCCCGCGGCGTTCCGATCCATGTCGTCTCCGCCGTCACCGGCGAGGGTATTGAAGGCCTGCGCAACAGCTTCGCGCCGGGACAGACAGCGGTTCTGCTCGGCAGCTCGGGCGTTGGCAAGTCCAGCCTGGTCAACGCGCTGGCCGGCGCCGAATTGATGGCGACGGGCGAGATCCGCGAGGACGATGCCCGTGGCCGGCATACCACCACGCATCGCGAATTGCTGCTACTGCCGAACGGCCGGTTGGTGCTCGACACGCCAGGCATGCGCGAACTCGGTCTGTGGCAGGCCGAAAGCGGCCTGGCCACCGCCTTCGCCGATATGGAAACGCTGGCCACCGAATGCCGGTTTACCGATTGCCGGCACGAGACGGAACCGGGGTGCGCCGTGCAGGCGGCCATAGCGGAAGGCAGATTGAGCGAGGACCGTTGGGACAGTTGGAAGAAGCTGCAGCGGGAACTGGCCTATTTCGACCGCAAGGACGACCCGGCTCTGCAGGCGCAAAACCGCAAGATGTGGATTCAGCGCAACAAACAGTACCGCGCCGGCAAGAAGCGCGGCGATTGGGACTGACATCGGTCTGGTCTGCGACGCCCAGGCGCCCTTGGTCCCGACGGATCCGGGCCGCCTGGACGCGACCAGTCGCGGCGTCAGACAAGACCTAGCCGGATCACCCCCGCATCCGTTCGAAATTCGCATCGAACAGCGGCGCTGCCTGGATACGCGCCGCGTGGCGTTTGCCCAGCAGTTCGATCTCGAAGCCGTCGCTCTCCTCGGCGATCTCCTTCGGCACATAGCCGACAGCGACCGATTTCTTCGAATGGTGCGCGTAGCCGCCTGATGTCACCCAGCCGCGCACGGCGCCACCGAACCAGATCGGCTCGTCGCCGATGACATCGGCGTCGACAGCATCGACGATGAAGGCGCGCAGCCGGAGCTTGCCTCCCTGCTTGCGCTCGGCCAGCGCAGCCGCCTTGCCAATGAAATCGGCTTCCTTGCCATAGGCCACGAAACGATCGAGTCCTGCTTCCAGCGGCCCGTAGATCGGCCGGTATTCGCGGCCCCATGAGCCATAGTTCTTTTCGAGCCGCAGCGCGTTGAGCGCGCGCGAACCGAACAGGCCGATGCCGAACTCCGCGCCGGCCGCCATCAGCGCCTGCCAGGCAGCACGCTGGTATTCCGGCGCCACCCAGATCTCATAGCCGAGATCGCCGGTGTAGCTCACGCGGCCGACCAGGCATGGCGCCATGCCGATATCCATCCGGCCGATAGCCATGAACGGAAAGGCGGCGTTCGACACATCGGCCCGGCTGACCTTCTCCAGCACATCGCGTGCCTTCGGTCCGGCGATCGAAAGGCCGGTAAGGCTGGAGCCAAGCGCCTCGATGCGAACCGAGCCATCGTGTGGCAGATGCTTTTCGAACCAGCGCATATGATATTGCTCGGCAATTCCCGAACCGGCGAGGAACCAGCCCTCGTCGCCGAGATTGGCAAGCGTGAAGTCACCGATCAGCTTGCCGTCTTCCTTCAGCATCGGCGCCAACGTCATGCGGCCCGGTTTCGGCAGTTTGCAGGCAAGCATGCGGTCGAGCCATTCAGCCGCGCCCTCGCCCGTCACCTTGTATTTGGCGAAGCTCGAAATCTCCGACAGGCCGACGCCGTCGCGGACAGCCGCCACCTCCTTGGCGACATGGGAAAAATCGCTGGAGCGGCGCCACGAAAACTCATCCCTGACGCCGTCCGGCGCGTACCAGAGCGGCACTTCCAGCCCATAGGCGACACCCCACTGCGCCCCTTTCGCCGACAGCAGGTCGTAGACCGGCGTCGTCTTCAGCGGCCGCCCGGCGGGCAGTTCCTCATTGGGGAAGCGGATCGAAAAACGCCTGGAATAATTTTCACGCACCTTGGCGTTGGTGTAGGCCATGCCAGCCCAGTCGCCGTAGCGCGCCACATCCATGGCCCAGATGTCAGCGCCCGGATCGCCCTCGATCATCCAGTTGGACAGGGCCAGGCCGACGCCGCCGCCTTGCGAAAAGCCGGCCATGACGCCGCAGGCGACCCAGAAGCCCGGCAGGCCGCGCACCGGCCCGACCAGCGGGTTGCCGTCCGGCGCGAAGGTGAAGGGCCCATTGATGATCTGCTTGATGCCGGTGTTCTGGAAGGCCGGGAAATGCCGGAAGCCAACCTCCAGCGACGGCGCGATGCGGTCGATGTCGGGCGCCAGCAATTCATGGCCGAAATTCCAGGGCGTGGAGAATTCCGACCACGGCTTGTTGGCCTTCTCATAGGTGCCCATCAGCATGCCGCCGCGCTCCTGGCGCAGATAGAGCTCGCCGTCGAAATCCACGGCGTGCATGATCTCGGTGCCGGTCTTGGCGTTCCAGGCGGCGACCTCCGGCATGTCCTCGGTGATCAGGTACATGTGCTCCATGGCCAGCACCGGCAGTTCCAGCCCGACCATGCGGCCGACCTCGCGCGCCCACAGGCCGCCGGCATTGACGACATGCTCGGCCACCACCTCGCCCTTGTTGGTGATGACGCGCCACATGCCGTCGGGCCGCCGCACGATGTCCTCGACCTTGGTGAAGCGCTCGACCTCGGCGCCGAGTTTTCGCGCCGCCTTGGCATAGGCGTGGGTGACGCCGGAAGGGTCGAGATGGCCGTCCTCGGTGTTTCTGACAGCGCCGACGAACTGCTTGGGGTCGAGCAGCGGCATCAGCTCTGCCGCTTCCTTCGGCGAGATCACTTCGAGGTCGATGCCGAGATAGCGGCCCTTGGCGACGACGCCGCGCAGCCAGTCGAGCCGCGCCTCGGTCGCCGCCAGCAGGACGCCGCCGGTAAGATGCACGCCGGTCGCCTGGCCGGAAAGCTCCTCGATCTCCTTGTAGAGGTTGATCGTGTATTTCTGCAGCTTGGCGACATTGGGGTCGCCATTGATCGTGTGCATGCCCCCGGCCGCATGCCATGTCGAACCGGAGGTCAGCTCATCACGCTCCAGCAGCACCACATCGGTCCAGCCATGACGGGCGAGATGGAACAGCACCGAGCACCCGACGACACCGCCGCCAATGACCACGACCTTTGCATGCGATTTCATGAGTTTTTCTCTGATATCAGTGAGTTGGGGAGATAAAGTGAATCAGAAGGGCAGCGCCAGGCACCCCCCTCTGGCCTGCCGGCCATCTCCCCCTCAAGGGGGGAGATCAGCATCGGGAATGGCGCCGTCTTCTTTTCAACGTTGATGATTGGCGAAGGCAGATATGAGGGCCAATCTCCCCCCTTGAGGGGGAGATGCCCGGCAGGGCAGAGGGAGGTGCCTCGCGCCGACGTCAAAATCACGGCTCGCCCTGCCCGATCGCTTCCTTGCGCCGGGCGACGTAGGCTTCGAGCGCCTCGCGTATCGCCGGGTCCAGGACCGGCTCGACATAGTCTTCCAGCGCCTTCTTCCACAGCCGCGTCGCGCGCGCGGTCGTGTCCAGCCCGCCGGCCTCCTGCCAGGCTTCGAAATTCTGCCAGTTGGAGAGCATCGGCTGGTAAAAGGCGGTGGCGTAGCGCTCCAGCGTATGCGGCTCGCCGAAGAAATGGCCACCTGTCGGCACAGCCCCCAGCGCCTCGACGGCCAATTCGGCCTCGTCGACCACGATCGGGCGCAGAAACTCCATCATGTGCTGGATCATTTCGACATCGATGATGAATTTCTCGAACGACGCCGTCAGCCCGCCCTCCTGCCAGCCGGCGGCATGGTAGACAAGATTGCCGTGGCCGAGCACCGCGCCCCACAGCGCCATCAGCGTCTCATAGGCGCCCTGGGCATCGGCGGCGTTCGAGGCCGAGCCGGGTGTCGTGCGGTAAGGCAGCCCGTATCGCCGCGCCAGTTGCCCCGAAGCGACGTTGGCCTTGGTGTTCTCCGGCGTGCCGAAGGCCGGCGCGCCCGATTTCATGTCGACATTGGAGGTGAAGGCGCCGTACATGACCGGCGCGCCCGGCCGCACCAGCTGCGTCAGCACCACGCCGAACAGCGCCTCCGCGTTCTGCTGCGCCAGGGCGCCTGCCAGCGTCACCGGGCTCATCGCCCCCATCAGCGTGAACGGCGTCACCGCCACCGACTGGCCGAACTCGGCCATGGTCATCAGCCCTTCGGCCATCATCTCGTCGAAACGGCGCGGCGAGTTGACCGAGATGATGGTGGCGATGCCGGGGTCGTCGCGCATCTGCTCCAGGGTCAGCCCGCGCGCGATCGCCATCATCTCGATGCCGTCCAGCGCCCTGCCCCGGCCGATCGCCGAGACATGGAAACTCTTGTCGGTCAGCGTCAGATTGGTGAAATAGGTGTCGAGGTGGCGGGAATTCGCCGGCAGCTCGATCGGCGCGCAGACCTGGTTGCCGAGCATGTGGACGCAGTTGAAATGCTGCGCCAGCCGGGTCAGGTCCGCATAGTCGCCGAGATTGCCGGCGCGGCGGCCACGCTCCATGTCATGCACATTGGGCGGCCCGGCAACGAGCGTGAAGTTGATGGTGTCGCCGCCGAGATGCACTGTATTGGCCGGGTTGCGCGGTGTCAGCGTATAGGCCGAGCGCGTCGTCTTCAGCGCCTCCTCGACCATGCCGCGATCGACGCGGACATTGCCCGAGGCATGATCGACTTTCGCGCCTGCCTTCTCGAACAGTGACAGCGCCCGCCCGCTCATCACCTCGATGCCGAAATTCTCCAGTATATGCATCGACGCCTGATGGATCGCCTCGATCTGATCGGCGGACAGCAGCGCCATGGGCGGATAGGGATTTCTGACGCGCCGGGGCGGCAGCTGCGGTATGGGCGCTGGTCCCCGGTTTCTGGTGCGCTCGGCGCCGCGCTTGCGTCTTGGCTCGGTCATCCCGGCATCAAAGCCCCGGCGATGAGGTCTAGCTGTCAGAAATACGCCATCTGCGGGCGTGATTTTAGCCAAGGCGGCATTTCTATCATGTGATTTTATAAAAAACGACAGATTGTGTCGGATTATCAGCGTCGGATACTGCGCGTGCATTCGCCACGCCGAAGCGTTAACGGGCTCGGCAAGATTCCTTTTATGATTTCGGCCTATTGCTCATCCAATGCGTAGGTCGAGTTTTAGTAAAATTGTAGCGGTTGGTCTGCTGCTGGCGCTTTCGGCCTGCGCGACGGCGCCCAGTCATATCAACAATGTCTGCGCCGTCTTCGACCAGAACGACGGCTGGTTCGACAACTGGCAGTCGGCCGCCCAGCACACCGAGCAGAAATACGGCGTGCCGGTTTCCGTGCTGATGGCGACGGTGCGCAAGGAATCCGGATTCAAGAGCAATGCCCGGCCGCCGCGCACCAAACTGCTCGGCTTTATCCCGTGGAAGCACGTTTCCTCGGCCACCGGCTTCTCGCAGGCGCTGGACGGGACGTGGTCGCAATATCAACGGGAAACCGGCAACTGGACGGCGCGCCGCACGAAATTCGCGGACGCCATCGACTTCGTCGGCTGGTATCATTCCAAGACAGCCGACACATACGGCGTCGCGCGCAACGACACCTACAATCTCTACCTCGCCTATTATCTCGGCTGGACCGCCTATGGCCGCGGCAACCGCGGCGACGCCGGCGTCCAGAGCTATGCCCGGGCGACGGACAAGATGGCGCGAGACTATGATGCGCAGCTAAGGCAGTGCGGCAACTGACGCACGGCCTGCGTCAGTGCCGCCTTGTCGTATCCTTTGGCTTTGACACACCGGTTTCTGAGACCTCGTCGCGGACTTCGTGGCGACGAGCTCGCATGCCAGCTTCGCCCTGCTCCACGGCGTCTCCGATCTGGTCGGCTTCCGCGCTGCTCGTTTTGCCATGCGGCCGGTTGGGCTGCGTCCCGGCCAAACCCGGCGTGGTGCCGTGCGCATCACCAGGCACGCCCTCATGCGCGGCATGGTCCTTGTCGAACTTGATCACCGGCTCCATCTTGGCCAGCACGTCGTCGGCCAGCCAGCACAGGCTCATATGGCCGTCGCCGAGGTTCTTCACCGGCGGCACCTTGGTCTCGCACAGATTGTCCGGCACCAGCTTCTTGTAGCCGCAGCGTGTCTGGAACGGGCAGCCGGAGGGCGGGTTCATCGCCGACGGGATGTCACCTTCGAGCACGATATGCTTCTTGACCACGCTGGTGTCGGCGATCGGGATCGCCGACAGGAGTGCCTCGGTATAGGGATGATAAGGCGGCGCGAAAATCTGGTCAGTCGTGCCCTGTTCGACGATATAGCCGAGATACATGACGACGACGCGGTCGGCGATGTAGCGGACGACAGACAGATCGTGGCTGATGAACAGCATCGTTGTCTTGTTCTTGCGCTGGATGTCCATCAGGAGTTCGGTGACAGCCGCCTGCACCGACACATCGAGCGCCGAGACCGGCTCGTCCGCCACCACAACCTTGGCATCGCCGGCGAAGGCGCGCGCCACGCCGATGCGCTGCTTCTGGCCGCCCGACAGCTGGCGTGGCTTGCGCGTCTCGAACGCCCTGGGCAGCTTCACCAGATCGAGCAGTTCCAGCATGCGCTTGCGCCGGTCGGCGACCGTCTTGCCGACATTGAACTTCTCCAGCGTGCGGATGATCTGCGAGCCGACCGAATGGCTGGGGTTCAGCGTATCGAACGGGTTCTGGAACACCATCTGGATTGACGACACGGTGTCGACGCTGCGGCTTTCGATGCCGGTCGACTGGATCTCCTTGTTGGCGAGCGTCACGCTGCCGGAACTCGCGGTCTCGAGCCCGAGCAGCACCTTGGCCAGTGTCGACTTTCCGCAGCCGGATTCGCCGACGATGGCGACCGTTTCGGATTCGCGCGCCGTGAACGAGATCGTCTCGTTGGCTTTGACGACGCGGCCCTCGCTCGATCCGAACACCTCGCTGCCGCCGACCCTGTAGTATTTCCGCAGATCCTCGATCTTGAGCACCGGCGCGCCGGGAAGCACCTTCTCGTTGACCTTCTTGGCACCGGGCGGCAGCGCCTCCCAGTCGATCTCGTTGAAGCGCACGCAGCGCGAGAAGTGACCTTCATGGCCGGCGACTTCGACCATCGGGATCTCGGCGGCGTTGCAGACGCCCTCGACGAAATGGTGGCAGCGCGGACCGAAATTGCAGCCCTTGGGCCGCTCGTGCGGCAGCGGCAGCTGCCCCGGGATCGAGATCAGCGGCCGCGAATTCTTGTCCGCGCCCGGCAGCGGGATCGAGCGGAACAGCCCTTGCGTGTAGGGATGGCGCATCCGGTCGAAGACATCCTTGATCTTGCCCGTCTCCACCGCCTCGCCCGAATACATCACGGTGATGCGGTCGCAGGTCTCCAGGATGAGGCCGAGATTGTGCGACACGAAGATCATCGAGGTGCCGAACTTCTCGCCAAGCCCCTTGACCAGTTCGACGATGCCCGCCTCCACCGTCACGTCGAGCGCCGTGGTCGGCTCGTCGAGCAGAAGCAATGCCGGCTTCGACAGCAGCGCCATGGCGATGACGATGCGCTGCTGCTGGCCGCCTGAGAGCTGGTGCGGATAGGAACGCATCATGCGCTCGGGATCGGGCAGCTTGACCGAGCGCACCATTTCGAGCGCGCGTTTGTAGGCCTCTTCCTTCGACACCTTGTCGTGGATCAGCGGCACTTCCATCAGCTGCTGGCCGATCTTCATCGCCGGGTTCAGGCTCGCCATCGGCTCCTGGTAGATCATGGCGATCTTGTTGCCGCGGATGGAGCGAAGCTCGTCCTCGGACAGTTCGCCCATGTCCTTGCCCTGGAACTTGATCTTGCCGCCGACGATCTTCCCGATGTTGGAGAGGTCGCGCATGATGCCGAGCGACACGGTCGACTTGCCGCAGCCGGACTCACCGACGATGCCCATCGCCTCGCCCGGCATGACCGTGCAGGAAAAATCCATCACCGCCGGTATCTCGCCCTTGCGGGTGAAGAAGGAGATCGACAGGTTCTCGATCTCGATGATCGGCGCATTGGCCGGGTTTGCCGGATTTCGAACTGCCTCGTTCATGGGTCGCTCCAATCCTTGTTCTTTCGGCCGCCGGGTCGAAACCCGCGGATCAGTCCTTCATCGATTGCTCACGCAGCGAGTCGGCGAGCAGGTTCAGTCCCAGCACGAAGCTCATCAGCGCGATCGTCGGCGGCAGCGCCGGATGGATGAAGGAGCGCAGCAGACGGCTGGCGTCCTTGATCGCCGTGCCCCAGTCCGGGCTCTCTGGCGCCAGGCCGAGGCCGAAATAGCCCAGCGTGCCGAGCAGGATGGTGGTGTAGCCGATGCGCAGGCAGGCATCGACGATGAGCGGACCGCGCGCATTGGGCAGGATCTCCCACAGCATGATGTACCAGGGCGATTCCCCGCGCGTCTGCGCCGCCGCCACATAGTCGCGCGTCTTGATGTCCATCGTCAGGCCGCGCACGATGCGGAACACGCCGGGACTGGAGGCGAAAACCACCGCCACGAAGATGTTGAGCTGGTTGGGATCGATATGGACGATCTTCAGCGGGTCCTTGTCGAACACCAGGCCGAGATAGATCCAGCCACCGATCAGCAGCGTCAGCCCGAGCAGGATGTAGATGCGGTCCGGCCGGTTCTTGTAGCGCGTCCAGAACAGCACGCAGAAGAAGATGATCGGGAAGAGGAAGAAGACGCCGGCCAGCGCGTAGGGGATGGGCGTGTCCATGATCCCCGGCGTGACCAGCAGGTAGAACAGCAGGATGACCGGGAAAGCCAGCACCAGGTTGGCCAGGAACGACAGGATGGAATCGATCTTGCCGCCATAATAGCCGGCCGGCAGGCCGAGCGTGATGCCGACCATCAGCGCAAAGCCGGTCGCGGCCGGCGCGATGATCAGCACGATCTGGCTGCCATAGACCATGCGCGAAAAGACATCGCGCGCCAGCTTGTCGCCGCCGAAGAGATAAGCGAGACCCGATTGCGGCTCGATGGCGCCGGGCAGCGTGTCCTTCATGATCGGGATCTGGCCGAGCGGATCGAAGGGCGAGATGGTGGAGGCAAAGATCGCGGTGAACAGCCAGAACAGGCAGATGAAGACGCCTGCAATGCCGACGCCGCTGTCGAACAGCTGCCCATAGAGCGCGAGCTTCTTCTTGTAGATGAAGCTCGATCCCATGACGATGGCGAGCGCGACCCAGACCGGCCAGAAGCGCCAGAGCACTTCGAGGATGATGGCGGAGGCGCCGATATATTGAGCTTGCATACCCCGTCTCCCCCTACTGGACCCTAATGCGCGGATTGAGGAACGCGTAGCCGACGTCGGAAATGAGCTGCGTGATGAGCACGATGAACACCGAGACCAGCGAACAGCCCAGCAGAAGATCGATGTCGTTGTTGCCGGCCGCCTCGACCAGCGTGTAGCCGAAACCCTGGTAGCGGAACATGACTTCGACGATGACGACGCCGGTGAGCAGCCAGGGGAACTGCAGCATGATGACGGTGAACGGCGCGATCAGCGCATTGCGAAGCGCGTGCTTGACCACGACGTTGCCGAACGAAAGTCCCTTCAGCCGCGCGGTGCGGATATATTGCTGCGTCATCACCTCGACCATGGAGGCGCGCGTCATGCGCGCGATATAGCCGATGCCGTAGATGGCGAGCGTGATCACCGGCAGCGTGAAATTGTAGAAGGTGATGCCTTGGCTGGCCGACGCGGCCGACCCGTTAAGCCACCCGAGCCACGAAGCGAAGATGACGGTGAAGATAACGCCCGACACGTATTCAGGCGTCGCTGTCGAAGCGATCGAGGCGACCGACAGCACGCGGTCGGTGCGCGAACCCTCGCGCATGCCGGCCAGAATCCCGATCAGCAGCGAGACCGGCACCATCACCCCCAGCACGCAGAGCATGAGGATGCCGGTGGCGCCGAGCGCCGGGAACAGCTTGGCGGCCACGGTAGTCTTGAATTTGGTCGAACAGCCGAAATCGCCCTCGAGCACGCCCGAGAATGTCGGCGTCGTCGGGTCGTTGCAGAAGGAGAACCGCTGCGCCGGCTTGCCGGTCGCCGGATCCGTCACCGGCTGCTTGGGCAGGACGCCAAGCCACTGGCCGTAGCGGGCGAAGAAGTTCTGGCGATAGCCATGGTCGACCAGCCAGCTTTCGAGCTGTTCGGCCGATGTGTGCATTTCGGTCTGGCTGATCGCCAGCTTCTTCAGATTGGGTTCGAGATTGACGAGGAAGAAGACGACCAGCGTCAGGCACAGCATCGTAAGCAGTATCGTGCCGATGCGTCTGATGATGAATGTGAACATTGTGCCCCCCTGCCGGCCGGGTTGGGGTCAGATATGGTCAACCCTGTTTCGAAAAGCTTGTGACGTCACGCCGCCGCTGCATCTGTTGCAACGGCGACGATCCTTGCGGATACGAAGGGTTTGCACCCTTCGTATCCGTCAAGCCGTGGGTCACGCCTGGTCGAGCCAGACCTTGCCGAAATCATGCTCGTAGGTGGGGTGCATCGAGTGGTTCTTCACCTCGGGCTTGATGTTGATGTAGAGCTTGCGCCAGTACGGCTGGATGATGATGCCGGATTCCTGCAGCATCGTCTCGATATCCTTCATCACCACCTTGCGCTTTTCCGCATCGGCGATGCCAAGCGCCTCGTTGACCTTCTTGTCGAAGTCCGGATTGGCGTAGGCCGTCTCGTTCCAGGCTTCGCCGGAGCGGTAGGCGATGGCGATGACCTGGATGCCCAGTGGACGCATGTTCCAGTTGGTTTCCGAGAACGGATACTTCGTCCAGTCGTTCCAGAAGGTCGAGCTCGGCAGCACGGTGCGCTTCACCTTGATGCCGGCCTCGCGCAGCTGGGCCGCGATCGCGTCCGTGGTGTTCTTGTGGTAGTCCTCGTCATTGCTGATCAGCTCGTGTTCGAAGTCGATCACGCCGGCTTCCGTCAGCATCTGCTTGGCCTTGGCGATATCGCGCTTGACCTCCGGCAGCTTGACATATTCCGGATGGATCGGCGCGACATGGTGGTTTTCGGCCGCTGTGCCGGCATTGCCGTAGCCGAGCTGCAGCACCACCGAATTGTCGACGGCCAGGCACATCGCCTGACGCACCTTCTGATCGCCATAGGGCTTGGCATTGACGTTGAAGCGCGAAACCACGGTGGCGGCCGTCACCACCTCGGAAACCGGCGCGCCGACGCCTTCGATGATCTTGACGTAGTCGGCGGTCGTCTCGTGGTTGGTCTGCACTTCGCCCGATTCGAAGGCCGACACCGTCGCGGCCGGATCGGTGCCGTAGTCGATGAACTCGACGCCGTCGAGGAAGGCTTCGCCCTGCCACCACTTGCCGGTGGTACGGCGCTTGTAGACCACCTTCTGGCCGACATCGTAGGAGACGAGTTCGAACGGTCCGGTGCCGATCGGGCAGTTCTTGAAGTTGGCGCCCTTCTCGTCGAAGGTCTTGTGCACGACCAGCGCCGGATAGTCGGTCAGGTTGGCGATGAGCGCGATGTCGGGCTTGGCGAGCTTCAGCTTGACCGTCATGTCGTCGACCTTGACGATCGAGCCCTCGCTCAGTTTCTTGGTCTTCTCGTCGACCAGGCTGCCGAGGCGGCCGGGCATCGAATTGCCCGCCGCGTTCTTGTCGGCCCAGCGGGTGAAATTGTAGATGACGTCGTCGGCGGTGAACTTGTCGCCATTGTTCCATTCGACGCCCGGCCGCACATGCAGCGTGTATTCGGTGGCGTCGTCGTTGATGTCCCAGCTCTCCAGGAGATAGGGCGCGAACGTATACTGGTGGGTGTACTTCACCAGCGGCTCAAGCGCCTGGCGTTCAGCATTGGCGATCTCAGACCAGTCGGCTGTGCGCGGATCCTTGGGGTCCTTGACGGACATCGCCACTTTCAGCACGCCGCCTTTCTTGCCCTGGACATCCTCGGCCTTGGCCGGGGTCGGGGCGGCAAGGCCGAGCAGGCCGTAAGCCATGGCCGTCGACGCGCCGAAGATGCTGGCGAGCGCCAGGAATTCGCGGCGATCGACCTTACCCGACTTGGCTTCTTCGGCCATGGCCAGGATGTGATTCGGAACGCTGTCGCCATTACTCTTGTAGATTGTCATGACTAACTCCCATTGTTGGCTTTCCGCCGATTAACATTCCGCATCCAGGCCATGATGTCAAAGACGACATGGATTGGGAACATGTTAGCGAATGTGCAACTTTGGAAGGGGGGCGGTTCGCGTGATAGCGACAGTCTTGGCGCAAAATTGCTAGTGCGCCCAGATTCCGCCAGAATCTCGCCAAGCGATTAAATTGATACATTTACGGAGGTTACGACAGCGCCAGCCCGGGCCATGGTGAGGGCCAGCCGGTCAATATTCCTTCTCGTAGAAGATGCCGCCCTTGGCCTCGCCAGCGTCGTTCGCCTCGCCGCGCAGCTTCACGCCCTTGCCGACATTGAGGTCGATCGTCGCCTTGCCCGATCCCGGCTTGTCGCCTTTCTGGATCGTCACATAGGTGCGGTCGTTGAGATATTTTCCGGCAGAGACCGCCGTGCCGCCCTGGTCGTCGGTGGTGACATCGAGGTCGTCGACGCCGATGGCACTGCGCAGGTTCTCCAGCAGCGACGTCGAGCCGCCGACGCCGGCCAGTTGCCCGGCCGCTTCGGCCAGCTGCGCGATCTGCAGCGGCGACAGATTCGACATCGAGCGCCCGAAGATCAGCTGCGCCAGCACCTCGTCCTCGGGCAGCGCCGGCACCGAGCTGAAGGTGAATTTCGGATTGGTCGCCTCGCCCGACACCACGATGGTGACCGTCGCGCTGGTGGTGGTCGTCGTCGCCGTCAGGTTGAGATAGGGCACCAGCGAGCCGGAGAAGCCGACCGTGCCTTCGGTGAAGGTCAGCCGCTTGCCCAGGATCGACAGCCGCCCGCGCTGCAGGGTGAAGGTGCCGACCGCCTGCGGCGACGAGGCTGGGCCGGTCAGCCGGAGCGAGCCGCCGAGCTCGGCGTCGACGCCCCTGCCCTGGATGAAGATCTGGTTCGGCGCGTTGACGGTCACGTCCAGCGCCAGGCCACTGCCGCCGCCCTTGCCGCTGGTCGTCGCCGGGCGCAGAGCCTTGTCCTGCGCGCGCACGGACGCCGGCGCGTTCTTGTGCTTGACGTCGAGCGCCGAAAGCGAGCCGGGCAACTTGTCCGGAACGGTGACGACGGTCTTGGCGAGGTTGACGGTGCCGGAAATTGCCGGCGCCGACGCAAGCGGCCCCTTGATGGTCAGGTCGCCGCCCAGATTGGCCGTCACCACGCGCCCATCCGTATAGCGGCCGTCGGTGAGCTTGATGGACAGGTCCGCCGGAAAGCCCTGCGCCGGGTTGATCCCGACCGTGCCGCTGGCCGAAAGGCTGCCGCGCGTCGACAGCGTCCCGGTCAGCCGGTTGAGCCGCGCGACCCCGCCGCCGATCGAGACGTCGGCGGCGATATCGTTGACGGCAAGCCCGGAATTCGCGTCGACCAGCCGCGCGCCCGAGGTTTTGACGCTGCCGCCGATGACGGGCGACGTTGCCGGCCCGCGCACCTGGACATTGACATTGGCGGTTCCCGTCAGTGACAGGCCTTGCGCGGCGAGCTTGTCGGCGAGAAGACCGAAAGGCACCGCGCCATTGAAATCGAGCACCAGCGCAGGCGTACCCGCCATCGTCACGGTGCCGCCGCCCTTGAGGCCAAGTCCCGCCCCATCGCTCACATTGGCGTTGAAGGTCAGTTTGTTGGCGGCGAAAGTGCCTGAAGACGATACGTTGACCGCCCCGACGCCCGCTCCCCTGGTTTGCGACGTCTGGACACCGGACGCATCTATGTTGAAGGCCACCGACGGATTGGCCGGCGCGCCGGTCACTTTGGCCGTGCCGGAAATGGAACCGGCGGCGTCGAGCCCTGGGGAGAAACCATTGGCGAGCGACATCGGCACGCGCGCCAGCGTCGCATTGATGTCGAGCGCCTGCCCGACCTTGCCGGTCACCGTCGCCGTACCACCGCCAAGGTTCAACACCAGCCGGTCGAGGGTGGTCGTGCCGTTGGCAATGCTGATCGTCGAGGCCTGGGCGATCGCCGCCTTGATGCCCTGCACGGTCGCATCCCCGGAGGCGAGCTCGATGGTCGTCGTACCGTTGGCCACCTTGACGCGGCCAGCCGCCCTGGCCGGAATGCCCTTGACTGTTGCGCCGCCGGAAAAGCCCGTCCAGTCGCCGTCGCGCTTGAGGTCGACGTCGATGCCGCGAATATCCGTGCCGCCCGATGTGACGGTGTCCGCGCGCACCTTGCCGGAGATCACGGGCGCGACGAGATAGTTGGCGATCAACGCATCGACCGAAACGGCTTTCGCCTGGAGGTCGCCACGCGTGATCGAAGCGGTGGTCGCCTTGACCGCAACCTGCGGGGCCTCACCATTCCTGATGAAGGCAATCGTGCCGCGCACATCACCTTCGGCCTTCTCCAGCGCCAGCGCGGCGAGCGGCCCGATGTCGGGCAGATCGAGCGCTATAGTGCCCTCGGGCACGAATTTTTCGTCCAGCGCCAGGTCGCCCGAGATCTTGTTCTTGCCAAGCGACAGAAGCAGCCCGTTGATGGCGCTCTTGCCGTTCGCCGTCGCAAGCACCGCATTGCCCTGGAGGGGCTGCCCCGCGACATTGCCGGTCAGTTGCACATTCGCGGCCGGGTTGGCTACGTCCGCCTTGCCGGTAGCGGTAAGCTTCAGGCCGGTGATCTCGCGTTCCGCCACCAGCAGCCGATCGCTGTTGACCGTCAGCGACAGGTCCGGCGCCATGGCTGGCCCCTGGGCGTTCAGCGCAAAGGCGATGGCGCCCTTGGCGTCCTTCGACAGCACCGAGATGTCGCCGAGCGCGCCAGTAACATCAGCCGCCACCTTGTTGTCGGCGAGGCTCGCCTGACCAGCCGCGTTCAGCGCTCCGGAAGCGAGTTTGAGGTCGTCGACCGTGATGCCGCCCTTGGGGTCGCGTTTCAGCGTGGCACTGATCTGGGCGCGTTCGCCCAGCATGCCGCGCACCGCGCCCGGCAAGGCTGACGAGGGCGCGTCCGCGTTCAGCTTGAGGTCGATGGTGCCGTCGCTCAGCGAGACATTGCCGGCAACCTGGCTGCTCAGCGCATCGCTCTTCAGCGAGCCGCTGTCGATGGCGACGCCGTCCGGGCTCAGCCTGGCGCTGAGCGCCGCCGTCACCTTGCCGGCGATCAGCGGCGCGATGGCGGGATTGTCGAGCCCGACCTTGTCCACCGACACCGTGCCCGAGACCGGGCCGGCGCGGTTCTTCAGGTCGAACGCATCCGAATGCAGGGCGAGGACCAGACCGTCCACCTTGGCCGGGCTGGTGGAGATCGACGGAAGGATGGCGGAGAGGTCGAGGCGGGCCTGCGTGCTTTCGCCCGACACTTTCGCCGACAGCGACTGGACCTTCAGCCGAACCGGGCTTTCGGCACTGCCGACCGTCAGTGGCAGGCTTGGTCCCGCAGACGTCAGGTCGAGCGCAAAATCGCTGGCGCCGTTGGGATTGATGGTGCCGGTGGCCTTGCCGGAAATCTTGTCGCCGGAAAGATTGGCATGGTCGAGGGCAACTCCGCCGGCCATCGTGTAGATGCCCGCGGCATCGAGAGCCAGCGAGCCCAGTCCCGCCTGGCGGGTCTGGCTGGTTTCGAGGTTGGCGAGCTTTGCGTCGAACCGGACTTCCGGCGCAGCCGGCGTTCCCGTTACCTGGGCGGAGCCGCCCAGCGTTCCGGCCGCATCGAGGCCCGGCGCGAATTCATTGGCAAGGGCCGCCGGCAGGTCCGAGAACGTGGCAGCGAGATCGAGCGTCTGGCCTGATGTGCCCGACAGCGTCACCGAACCGCCGCCGACGTCGAGCGCCAGGCTGTCGATGCTGGCCGTGCCGTTGGCGATGGAGAGCGAGGATGGAGCCGCGATTGCGACCTTGATGCCGCGAACCGTGGCCTCGCCCGAGGCAATCTCGACATTGGTGGTGCCGCCGGCGATTTTCACCCGGCCGGCGGCGGTCGCCGGAATGCCGGCGATCGTGGCGCCACCGGTAAAATTGGTCCAGTCGCCGTCGCGCTTCAGGTCGACGCCGATGCCGCCGATTTCGGTTGTTCCCGAGATGACCGCGTCGGCCTTGATGGTGCCGGAAATGGCCGGCGCCTTGAGATAATTGGCTATCAGCGCGTTGATGGCGATCGCCTTGGCCGTCACGTCGCCGCGCGCGACCGAGTTGCTTTTCGCATCAATGGCGACAGACGGGGCGTCGCCCTCCTTGGCGAAATTGATGGTGCCATCGATATCGCCCGTCACCGCCTGGCCGGCGAGCGCCGCCAGCTGGTCGATCGCGGGCGCGGCGAGCGTCAGGGTGCCCGAAGGCAGGAATTTGTCGTCGAGCGCGAGATCTCCCGACACCTTGTTGTCGCCGAGCGCGATCAGCAAGCCGTTGACCGAACGCCTGCCTTCGTTGGTTACCAGCGCCGCCTTGACGTTGAGCGGCTGATCGTTGACGGCGCCGGTCAGCGACACGTTGGCGGACGGGTTGACGATGTCGGCCTTGCCGCTCGCCGACAGCTTGATCGCCTTTACCGTGCGGCCAGAGGCGGTCAGGCTGTCGCTGCCGGCGGAGACGGTGAAATCGGGCGCGGAACGCGGGCCGGTCGCCGAGAGCTCGAAATCCAGGCCGCCGGCGACCGGCACGCCGACCATTGGCGACAGCACCGAGACGTCGCCCAGCGTACCCTTGATGTCGGCCTGGATATCGCTGCCTTGCGCGCTGGCGGTGCCGCTGGCGCTGAGCGAGCCCGACGTCAGCGAGATCGAATTGGCGGCGAAACCGCCTTGCGGATCGCGGGTCGCCGCGGCCGAGAATTTCACCCGCTCGCCCAGCACCGAGCTGATCTGTGGCGGCAGGGCGGTCGACACCGCATCGGCATTCATCTTGAGCTGCACCGACAGATCGGCCAGCGCCACGGTCATGGTCAGGCCGGCGTCGAGCGCATCGGAATGCAGCGTGCCCTTGTCGATGATGATGGCGTCCTTGCTCAGCGATCCCGCGAGGTCGACAGCGACCTTGCCGGTGATCAGCGGCGCCAGCGTCGCCAGGTCCGTCTTCAGGCCGCCGGCCTGCAGCTTGACCGCCAGGGGCCCGCTGCGGTTCTGAATGTCGAAGCCGTCGGAATGGATCTGCCCGGCCAGATCGTTGAGCTGGGTACCGCCCGCCACCACCGAAGCCAGCGAAGCACCGATGTCGACGATCGGCGCCTTGCCGTCGCCGAACGCGCGCGCGGTGGCGTTCCTGATCGCAAGCGTGATCGGCTGCGCGGCGCTGCCCACCGTGATCTGCACGGGCGCGCCCTTGGCGGCGATCTCGACCGAAAGGTCGCTGGCGCCCGCCGGATCGGCGATGCCGGTCGCGGTGCCGTGCACGGCATCGCTTTCGATGCTGGCCCGGTCGATGCTGACGCCGCCTGCCACCGTGGCGGTGCCCGCGACATCGAAACTGGTCTTGCCGGCAAACAACGGCTTCAGATTGTCCGGCAGGAAGCGGGCGAAGTCGCCGTCACCCTTGGCCGTGACGTGATTGCCCTTGTCGGTCAGCTTGTGGGTGCCGGACAGTTGCGTGACCACCTGGCCGTCGACGGCGAAAGTGCCGGTGCCGCTCCAATTGCCGAGCGGCCCCTGCCCCGAGACCGCTATGTCGACGGGCGGGGCGCCGGGCAGCTTGAGCAGATTGGCGATGATGCCGCCTGCCGGCTCCGACGCCTTGAGGTCGAGGTCGAGCTTGTTGTCGGCCGGCGAGAAATGGATGTTGGCATCGACATTGCCCTGCTTGCCGTCATGGCGGGTGACGTTGAGCACGCTTTCCACCGCCAGCGGCGTGGCATCGACCTTCACGGTGCCCTTCGCCGCGAGTTCGGCGATACCGCTGCCGGCCAGTTGCTCGCCAAGCGCGATTTCCGGCAGGTCGATCTGCTTGATGTCTATGGAAACCGGCAGGGTCGTCGTGCCGCTTTGTGCCGGCGGCTGCTTGCCGGCCACCGGCAGGCGGGCGAGTTCGATGCGCTCGGCGGCAATGCGCTCGGCGCTGAAATTCTTCGACAACAGCGCCATCGGCGACCAGTCGACCGCCACCTTGCGCGCCACCAGCCAGGCGCCGTTGCGATCCTCAAGCACGACATTGTCGACGCTGAGCGCTCCGGACCAGATGCCATCTATACCGTTGACGGTGACCTTGCGGTCGTCGCTCGAGGCCAGCCGCGAAATGATGGCGGCGAGATTGTCGCGTCCGCGCTCGGTCTTGGTCAGCACGACAAGCGCGCCGACCGCGCCCGCGACCACGATAAGCAGCGTGTAGAGAACAATGCGAAGGATGCGCCACACCGTCTTCATTCAGAATGCCTGTCCGATGCCGGCATAGATGCCGAAGCGCGGATCGCCGGGACCACGGTTGAGCGGCAGGGCGGCGTCGATGCGCAGCGGTCCGAACGGCGTGACATAGCGCAGGCCGACGCCGGCGCCCACCTTGACGTCGGAGAAATTGGGAACCGATTTGGTCGACACCGTGCCGGCATCGACGAACGGCACGATGCCGATCGTGTCGGTGACGGCGATGCGCATTTCGACGGAAGTTTCAAAGAACGACAGGCCGCCGGTCGGCTGGCCGGTGAAGTCCTTCGGACCGATGCCCTGATAGGCATAGCCGCGCACCGAGCCACCGCCGCCGGAGTAGAAGCGCCGGTCGGCCGGCACGCTTTCGAGCCCGGTGCCGACGATCGAGCCGCCCGCGACGCGTTCGGCAAGCACGAACTTCGAGGCCGTATCCAGCGATTGATACGCCGAACCCTCGCCCTTCAGCTTGAGGAAGGCGGCTCCGCTCAGGATGTCATAGCTCGGCTCGGCATAGGCCAGCACCCTGAAGCCCCGGGTCGGGTTGAGGCGGCTGTCCCTGTTGTCATAGACATATTGCAGCGGAACGCTGGCGATCAGATAGGTGTGCTTGCCGAAGGCGTCGCGGATCCGGGAATAGTCGAGCGCGACCTCCGCCGACACGGTCTGCTTCTTGTCCAGTTCGTAGGACAGGCCGGCACTGCCCTTGACCGAGAAGTGGTCGTAAGCGTCGGGATGCTCGAAGACCGTCTTGACGTTGGCGAAGAATTTCGAGGCCGGCCCGATCACGCCGGGTTTCTCGAACATGATGCCTGCATTGTAGTTGAGGCTGGAGAGATCGTTGCTGCCGATGCCGCTGATAGCGCCGTCGATGCGCAGCTTCTCGGCCTGGCCGAACAGGTTCCGGTGCCCCCAATAGCCTTCCAGGCCGAGCCCTTCCGTGTTCGAGAAGGTGCCGCCCAGGCCGAAATAGCGCGGCTTGCGCTCGCTGACCTGGACGCCGATCGGAATGTTGCCGTCGGCGTCGAGCTTGTCGGCTTCCTTCAATGTCACGCTGTTGAAGACTTCCAGCGCCAGCAGCCTGTCGCGGGCGTCGCTGATTTCCTGTGGCGAATATTGCCTGCCGCGCTTCAGCCCGGTCATGTATTCGGTGAAGTCGCGGTCGACCTTCTCGGTGCCTTCCACCGTGGTCGCGCCATAGCCGGCGACGGGTCCCGCGGCGACGATCAATGTCACGTCGAGCGTCGAGGTGGCATGATCGGCGACGATCTTGCGGTCAGTCACCTTGGCCAGCGGCCTGCCCTCTTCCTTCAGCGTCCGCACGATCAGCGCCTCGGCCTTGAGCACCGCGCCGGATCCGGCATCGCCGCCCGAGATCAGGCCGTAATCGGCCCCCATCAGCCCCGCCGCGTCGCCCTCCAGCCGGATGGTGCCGAGGGTGAATTTGGGGCCGGCCGCGACGTCGATGGAAACGGGGATAGGTTGCGGCCCTTTGAATTCGGCGTCCGGCGGCAGGTCGTCGAGAGGCTTGCCGTCGATGGTGACGGTGACGACGCCTTCGTAGCGGGCGTCGGCATAAAGGGCGGCGACAAGCTGTTCGCGATCGCCGCGCGCCTTGGCCATCAGGCCGAGCGAACCGGACACCGGGCGTTTCTCGTCGCTCTTCAGCGCCGAGGCGTTTTCGAGCTTCTTGACCAGGTCCTTGTCGGCGTCCGGGGCCGAGATCGTCACGGAATAACGGAGCGGGTCGACAATGTCGGCATCCTCGTCGCTGGAGGATCCCCACAGCTTGATGCCGAAAATCTCGAACGCGGCCACGGACCTTGATTCGGCAACCAGAACGGTCGAGCACATCATGGCCAAAAGCAGGGCGCGCGGAAGAGCGCGCCCTGGCGCGATCCTTCCTGACATCTGCTTTTCATGCGCCGGCATTAAGACAACCTAGGTTACAAAACTAAAATTGGAATGAAGTTCTGAAGCGCTCGTAAAGGGGCCACAATCCAATTGTCTGAAATAGGACGGGCTTGGAATTCACACCTTCTGCGCTTCCGCAAGAAAGCGTGATCCCCGTCCTATGGAGGTTACTGTCCGCATACCGGTCCTTGGCCGGAAAATAAACCGTTGGCAGGCGGAACCTGCCGCGTCCGCGCGTTGACAAGCCAGACTGAAGCTTGAACATGTCCGGACGTCTGCAAATTGTCCGGAGGGTGTTATGGCAATGCGCGCGGCTCGTGGTCTGTCGATTCTTATCCTTTTTTTCGTCGCCTGGGCCAATGTCCTGGCCTGGAACGGCGTCGCGCAAGCGGCCGAAGCCCGGCGAATCGCGACAACGGACAATTCCGACTATTTCGGCTTTGACCTCAGATCCGACCAGAATGTCACCCTCGACCAGTGCAAGACGACATGCCTTGGCGATCCGGCCTGTCGCGCCTTCACCTACAACACCAAGGCCAAATGGTGCTTTCTCAAATCCGACTATAACCAGCTGAAGCCGTTCAACGGCGCGGTGGCCGGCAAGATCGTCAACATCGACGGCGATCCCGATATCGGCGCCCCGCCGGAACTCGCCTTCTTCCCCAACTGGATGGCCGATCAGGCCCAGCAGTACCGCAACAAGCTGCTCGGTCCGGCCTTCGACAAGCCGACCGAGGGCATGGCGGCCCTGATCGGCGCCGCCGAACAGGCGGTCCAGACCGGCGACCATCGCTCCGCCATGCAGAAATACGAGGCCGCGGTCTCGGTGATGCCGGACGACGGCAAGCTCTGGCTCAACCTGGCGCGCGAGACGCTGGCCGTGCAGCCCGCCGCCAACACCTCCGAAGCATCCACTTTGCCGGCAAACGGCACCTCCGCCGCCTTCAATGCCTACAAGCTGCTGCGCACGGGCAAGACCCGCGCGGATGTGTTGGCGCTGCTCGGCGCCGGCCTCGACAAGCGCGATCTCTACCGGCCCGCTTTGCAGGCCTATGAGGCGAGCCTTGCGCTGGTGCCTTCGCCTGCCGTCCAGGCCGACTATGCCGATCTGAAAGCCCGCAAGGGTTTCCGCGTCATCGACCACAGCGTCGACGCCGACACCAGCGCGCCGCGCATCTGCGCCCAATTCTCCGAGGAGCTGGTCAAGACCGGCGTCGACTATGCTCAGTTCGTCACCGTCGACAACGCGCCGCCCAAGGGCGTCGAGGCCAAGGACAAGCAGATCTGCGTCGAAGGGCTCCAACACGGCCAGCATTACGACGTCACCTTCCGTGCCGGCCTGCCGGCCGCGATCGGCGAAGTCACCGCCGCGCCCACCGTGCTGTCGATCTATGTGCAGGACCGCGCCCCGTCCGCCCGCTTCACCGGCGACAGCTTCGTGCTGCCGGCCGGCGCGCGCCGCGGCATTCCGGTCGTCACCGTCAACATGAACGCGGCCCAGATGAAGCTCTATCGCATCGGCGACCGCTCGCTGGCGCAGCTTCTGTCGGGCTACCAGTTCCTGCACCAGCTCGACGGCTACGACATCTCCAACATTTCCGAGCAGATGGGCGCGCCGGTCTGGCAAGGCCAGCTCGACATCGTCAACGACCTCAACAAGGAGGTCACCACGTCCTTCCCGGTCGACGAGGCGCTGCCGCAGCGCAAGCCCGGCGTCTATGTGCTGACCGCTCAACCCGTCAACGACAAGAGCGACAGCTACAATTCGCTGGCCACGCAGTGGTTCGTCGTCTCCGACATCGGCCTGTCGACCTATACCGGCCAGGATGGGTTGAACGTATTTGCCCGTTCGCTGGGCTCCGCCAAGCCGATCGCGGGGGCCGAACTGACCCTGGTTGCCAGGAACAACGAGGTTCTCGGCACCGCGACGTCGGATGCCGAGGGCCACGCCGTGTTCAACCCGGGCCTGACGCGCGGTGACGGCGGCATGGTGCCCGCCGTGCTGATGGCCAAGCAGGGTGACAATGACTTCGTCTTCCTCGACATGGCCAAGGCCGGCTTTGACCTCTCCGATCGTGGCGTCACCGGGCGCGCAGCACCCGGCGCGCTCGACGTCTATGCCTGGACCGAGCGCGGCATCTACCGCGCCGGCGAGGATGTCCATGTCGCCGCCCTTGCCCGCGATGGCGCCGCCAAGGCGGTGGAGAACCTGCCGCTGACCTTCATCTTCTCGCGTCCCGACGGCGTCGAGGACCGTCGCATCGTCAGCGACGGGGCATCGGCCGGCGGCCACGCCGTCGACCTGCCGCTCGAACCCAATGCGATGCGCGGCACCTGGTCGGTTTCGGTCTACACCGATCCCAAGCAACCGGCGGTGGCCAGCCAGATGTTCCTGGTCGAGGACTTCGTGCCGGATCGCATCGAATTCGACATGAAGGCCGACAAGCAGGAGATCGCGCGCGGCGAAACGGCCAACATCAACATCGACGGCCGCTTCCTCTATGGCGCGCCGGCGGCGGGTCTTGCCCTGGAAGGCGAGTTGACGCTGTCGACCTCGCGCGACTGGGACCGTTTCCCCAACTTCTCCTTCGGCCTCGCCGACGAACAGTCGGCGGAACCGACGGTCACGCCGCTCACCGATCTGCCGGTGGTTGGCGATGACGGCAAGGCGACCTTCCCGGTCTCCGTCGACCAGTTGCCTTCGACCACGAAGCTCGTCGACGGCAAGGTGACGGTGCGCATGCGCGAGACCGGTGGGCGCGCCATCGAGCGCTCGCTCAACATCGGCATCCGCCCGCAAGGCCATATGATCGGCATTCGTCCGGATTTCGCCGATGGCGAGGTGCCGCAGGGCGGCACCGCCAAGTTCAGCCTGATCGCGGTCGATCCGGATGGCAAGCGCGAGGCGCTGAAAGGCGCGCAGTGGACGCTGGTCAAGGTCGAGCGCAATTACCAGTGGTACCGCTCCAACAATTCGTGGAGCTACGAGCCGGTCACCTTCACCAAGTCGATCGCCAACGGCCAGATCGACCTTGGCGCCGACCGCGACGCCACCGTCTCCGTTCCGGTCGACTGGGGCCAGTACCGGCTCGAGGTCGAAACCGCGGATCCGGAAGGCCCGGCGACCAGCTACGAGTTCGACGCGGGCTGGTATGTCGCCTCGACGACCACCGAAACTCCCGACGGCCTGGAGATTGCCCTGGACAAGGACAATTATGCCGCCGGCGAAGTCGCCAAGCTCAAGGTCTCGCCGCATTTCGCCGGCGAACTGCTGATCAACATCGGTTCCGACAAGCTGCTGAAGACCATCACGGCGTCAGTGCCGGCCGGCGGCAGCACCGTCGATATCCCGGTCGGCGACGACTGGGGCGCCGGCGCCTATGTGACGGCGACCCTGTTCCGGCCGGGCGATGCGCAGGAAACGCGCATGCCGGCCCGCGCCATCGGCGTGAAATGGCTTAAGGTCGATCCCGGCGCCAAGAAGCTCGCGGTCACCTTGACCCCGCCTGACAAGACCATGCCGCGCCAGCAGCTGTCGATCCCGGTTTCCGTTGCCGGCGTGCAGCCGGGCACCAACGCCTATGTCATGGTCGCCGCTGTCGATGTCGGCATCCTGAACCTGACCAACTACAAGGCTCCGGATCCGGAAAACTGGTTCTTCGGCCAGCGTATGCTGGGCATGGAGATCCGTGACATCTATGGCCGCCTGATCGATGGCTCGCTCGGCACCACCGGCAAGCTTCGGACCGGCGGCGACGGCGCCAACATGCAGACGCAGGGCAGCCCGCCAACCGAAAAGCTGGTCGCCTTCTTCTCCGGCCCGGTGCAGCTCGATGCCGACGGCAAGGCACGCATCGACTTCGACATTCCGCAATTCAACGGCACGGTGCGCGTCATGGCCGTCGCCTGGACCAAGGAAGCGGTCGGCCATGCCCAGTCGGACGTGATCGTGCGTGATCCCATAGTGATCACCGCCGGCCTGCCGCGGTTCCTCGCCCCTGGCGACAACGCCGTCATGCGGCTGGACGTCGCCGACACCGACGGCCCCGCCGGCGACTACGCGCTGTCGATCGACACGACGGGAGACCTCTCGACGGGGGACAAGCCCCTGCCCCAGAAGCTGACGCTCGCCCAGGGCAAGCGCCAGACGCTGACCGTGCCGCTGATCGCGAAAACGCCGGGCAATGCCTCGCTGACCATCAAGCTGGCGCATGCCGACGGCACCAAGGTCGAGCAGACGCTCTACGTGCCGGTGCGACCGGCGCAATTGCCGGTCACCACGCGCCTCGTGGTCGACCTCAAGGGCAATGGCGGCGCGCTGCGCGTCGACAAGGAACTGCTGGCCGCCAGCCTGCTCGACGGCGCGTCGGTCAGCGTCGGCGTTTCGCAGGCGGCTGCCTTCGACGTGCCATCGCTGCTGATGACACTCGACCGCTACCCCTATGGTTGCGCCGAGCAGACCACCAGCCGCGCCATGCCGCTTCTCTACGTCAACGAGATGGCGTCGGGCATCGGCATGGAAAGCGACCCGGACCTGCATGACCGCATCCAGGACGCCATCTACAAGGTGCTGAGCTACCAGTCCTCCAGCGGCAGCTTCGGCCTGTGGGGCCCCGGCTCCGGCGATCTGTGGCTCGACGCCTATGTCAGCGAGTTCCTGACCAGGGCGCGGGAGCAGAAATACGATGTCCCGGCGCTCGCCATGAACCAGGCGCTCAACAACCTGCAGAACTCGCTCGGCTACGATCAGAGCGTACAGGACCGCGGCAGCGAGATCGCCTACGCGCTCTACGTGCTGGCCCGCAACAAGAAGGCCTCGATCGGCGATCTGCGTTACTACGCCGACACCCAGCTCGAAGCCTTCTCCAGCCCGATGGCCGTCGCCCAGCTGGCGGCGAGCCTGGCGCTCTACGGCGACACGCAGCGCTCGGAGGCGACGTTCAAGACCGCGCTGCAGCTGGCCAAGTCGCAGACCGACTATGACTGGTACCGCTCCGACTATGGCTCGGCGCTGCGTGACGGCGCCGCGATGCTGTCGCTGGCGGCGGAGTCCAAGCCGGTCTCGACGATCGTGCCGGAGCTGATCAAGCTGGTGACCCGGGAACGCGCCGAAGTGCGCTGGACCACCACCCAGGATGATTCCTGGATGCTGCTGGCCGCCCGCGCGTTGAAGGAAGGCAACGACTCGATCGCGCTGACCGTCAATGGCGCGCCGCATTCGGGCGGCTATTCCAACCAGGTCAGCGGCTCCGACCTGGTGGACAGCCCGCTCGAAATCGCCAACACCGGCAAGACCCCGCTGCAGGCCGTCGTCACCACCGTGGCGTCGCCGATCCAGCCGCTGCCGGCCGGCGGCGACGGCTTCACCATCGACCGTACCTATTACAAGCTCGATGGCACCGAGGCCAATGTGACGGAGGCGACCCAGAACGAACGTTATGTCGTCGTGCTCAAGGTGACCGAGCAGAACAGCTGGCCGTCGCGCCTGCTGGTCACCGACCTTCTGCCGGCCGGCTTCGAGATCGACAATCCCGGACTGGTCTCCAGCGCGCAGCTGTCCAACTTCTCGTGGCTGGCGCAGACCGACGCCGCGCATCTGGAATTCCGCGACGACCGCTTCGTCGCGGCATTCAACCCCGCCGACGGCGACCACGACCACAATCTGACGCTCGCCTATGTCGTGCGTGCCGTGACGCCCGGCACCTACGCGCATCCGGCGGCGACGGTGGAGGACATGTACCGGCCGCAGTTTTCGGCCCGCACCGCCACCGGCATGATGGAGATCAAGGCGCCGTAAGGTGCCCTTGGTGGATATGAACGTGAGGTTTGCGCTGCCCCTCATCCGCCTGCCGGCACCTTCTCCCCGTATAGTGACGGGGAGAAGGGAGCTGTCACGATCGTCGGCGCCAGGTCTGCAACTTTCGACGTTGGCGAAAGCCTCTGCGAAGGCTCCTTTCTCCCCGTCTCCATGCGGGGAGAAATGCCCGGCAGGGCAATGAGGGGCGGCGCCATGCTCTCAAGAAAATTCCTCCGCCGCGCAACCATAACACTGGTGTCCTGCGCCGGCATTCTGGCCCTTTCGGTCGCCTCCCTCTGGGAGCTCGACCGTGCCTTCCCGCCTCCACTTCCTGAAAAGCTGACCGTCTCGACCGAAGTCTGGGATCGCGACGGCCAGCTGCTTCGTGCCTTCGCCACGCCGGACGGTTACTGGCGGCTGGAAACCCGCCTGGACCAGGTCGACAAGCAGTTCGTCGACATGCTTGTCGCCTATGAGGACAAGCGCTTCTGGGATCATGAAGGCGTCGACGTGCTGGCGCTCGGCCGCGCGGCGGGCCAGCTCATCACCAGCGGCCATATCGTCTCCGGCGGCTCGACGCTGTCGATGCAGCTTGCCCGCCTGATCGAACCGCGCGAAAGCCGCAGCATCGGCTCCAAGATCAAGCAGATGCTGCGTGCCATCCAGATCGAGCGGCGGCTGTCCAAGCGCGAGATCCTGGAGCGCTATCTCACGCTGGCGCCTTATGGCGGCAATCTCGAAGGCGTGCGCGCCGCCTCCCTCGCCTATTTCGGCAAGGAGCCAAAGCGGCTGACAGTATCGGAATCAGCCCTGCTCGTGGCCTTGCCGCAACTGCCGGAGAGACGACGGCCCGACCGCAACCTGGAGATCGCGCACGCGGCCCGCGACCGAGTGCTGACCCGCATGGTCTCGTCGGGCCTGATCGGCGAGCGCGAGGCGGCGCGCGCGGCACTTGAAGATGTTTCGGGCCTGCGGCGCACGCTGCCGGCGCTCGCCCCGCATGCATCCTATGCGATGCTGCCCAAGGCCGTTCCGGGCCAACCGCTCAAGCTGACGATCCGCAAGAGTGTCCAGCAGGGTCTCGAACAGGTGGCCAGGGACGCAGCCACCAGGCTCGGGCCGCGGCTCTCCGTCGCCATGGTGCTGGCCGACTCCCGCACCGGCGATATTCTGGGCGAAGTCGGTTCAGCCAATTTCTTCGACTCCAGCCGCTCCGGCTGGATCGACATGACCAAGGTCGTGCGCTCGCCGGGCTCGACGCTGAAACCCTTCATCTACGGCCTCGCCTTCGAGCAGGGACTGGTGGCGCAGGAAACGCTGATTGAGGACAGTCCGGTCGATTTCGGCGGCTACCGGCCGAGGAATTTCGACATGGGCTACCAGGGCGATGTCTCGATCCGCCAGGCGCTGCAACTGTCGCTCAACGTGCCGGCGATCCGGGTGCTCGACGCCGTCGGCCCGGCGCGGCTGACGGCGCGCTTCCGCCAGGCAGGCGTCAACCCGATCCTGCCCGTCAACGAGGCCCCGGGGCTTGCCATCGGCCTCGGCGGCGTCGGCGTGACGCTGCGCGACCTCGTCCAGCTCTATACGGGGCTCGCCAATGGCGGCAAGACGCACACGCTGCACGACGGCACCGAACCGGCCAACGCCGAGACCACAACCGCCACCATCCTCAACGAGCAGGCGAACTGGCAGATCATCGACATCCTGTCGGGCGTGAAGCCGCCCGAAGGCGCCTCGCAGCGCGGCATCGCCTACAAGACCGGGACCTCCTACGGCTACCGCGATGCCTGGTCGGTGGGTTTCGACGGCCGCTACGTGCTGGGCGTCTGGGTCGGCCGGCCCGATGCCGGCGCGGTGCCGGGCCTTTCCGGCTATGTCTCCGCCGCCCCCATCCTGTTCGAGGGTTTTGTCCGTTCGGGGCTGGCGACGGTGCCGCTGCCAGGCAAGCCGTCGGGCGCCTTCACGCCGCGGCGCAACGAATTGCCGGTTACGCTCGCCCGCTTTGGCGCCGGCGCGGACGGCCTGGTGCAGGCGGTGGCGACCGAACCCGCGCCGACCATCATCTTCCCGCCGGACGGCGCCCGCGTCGATCTCGCCACCAACTCGGCCGACGCCTCGCCATTGGTGCTCAAACTGCAAGGCGGCCGCGCGCCATTTCGCTGGCTGGCCAATGGCAAGCCGCTGGTCGGCCTCGATCGCCGCCGCACCGCGACCTGGCTACCCGACGGAGCCGGTTACTCGACGCTGACTGTAATCGATGCGGCGGGACGGGCCGCGAGTGTGAAGGTCTTCGTTCAATAGACCGGTCCAAGTGATTCATCGAACTGGGTTTCGAGGTCCGCGCTAATGGGATACTCGCCCATGCCTGTTCCAAGGCACCTCCCTCTGGCCTGCCGGCCATCTCCCCCGCAAGGGTGGAGATCTGCAGCTTCGGCGCTCCGCTCATTCCTGCAACGATGTAGACTGGCGAAAGCGGCTGTGCGCTCAATCTCCCCCCTTGCGGGGGAGATGGCCGGCAGGCCAGAGAGGGGTGCTTCGCGCAACCTTTTCTCATCGGCAGCCTCAGCACTGGCGGCAACAATCCTTGTCACGGCAATTCCTCTCGCCGCTCTGGCCGACGCCCTGCGTCAGGGCTTCGTCCGCCTCGCCGAAGTCGACGCTTCGATCCGCCAGGACATACGCTACGCCGGCACGGACAACTTCCTCCACCGCAAGGTCAATGGCTATGACGCCCCCGACTGCATCCTCACCCGGCAAGCGGCGTTGGCTCTTGCCGGCGTCCAGAAGGCGATTGCCTCCGAAGGCCTGACATTGGTCGTCTTCGATTGTTACCGCCCTGCCCGCGCCGTCGCCGACATGGGCAACTGGGCCGCCCAGGGCGGACCGTCCGACCCGCAATGGTACCCGAAGGTCGGTCGTGGCGATCTCATCGCCAAGGGCTTTCTCGCCCGCCTGTCGGCGCATTCGCGCGGCTCGACCGTCGATCTCTCCATCGCACGGATCAACGATCGCTCCATCGAGAAGCCTGCCTGCGGCGCCATCGATGCCGATACGCTCGACTTCGGCACCGGCTTCGATTGTTTCGACCCCGCAAGCGAGACGGCGCACCGCCCTCTTGGCAAGCAAGCCGTGTCAAACCGAAAATTGCTGGTCGAGGCCATGCAAGCAGGCGGCTTCAAGAACTATGGCCGCGAATGGTGGCACTTCACACTTGTTGGCGAACCATTCGACGAACAGCGTTTCGACTTTCCTGTCAGCCGCGATTAGAGTTGGGCGTGAGTGGTGATCGCCTGTGTTTGCAAGAGACAAGCTGGCTAAATTGTACCTGTACAACAGTAAATTAGCGGGTTGTTGCATTAATACAACATAATTTATTGATCACTAAAATTCCCACTGCGAATGTAAGACTCAAATTGCATTTTTTTTGTGCAGGCGTACCCCTGTCCAGGGTTGGGAGGGCTTTAAATGGGTTTGTCCGCTGGTTCTGACGCTGCATTTTCGCGCGGCAATGTCCAATCATGTCCAAGGCGCCGCCATTTGCTGCTCCTCGGCACGGCGCTCGGCTCGACGCTGATAGCATTCTCCGCCTCGCCCTCCTTGGCCGCGAATTGCACGCAGCCGGCCTCGCCGTCGCCGATCACGGTCACGGGCGCGGCGACACCGATAGCCTGCACCAACACCGTTCCGCGCACGGCAACCGTGGCCGGCGACAATGCGATCGGCATCGTCACGACCGGAAACGGCAACACCGTCGACATCACCAACAGCGGGCTGCTGACGACGAATTCAACCGCCCTCATCCCCGGCCCCAGCTTCGCGCAGTCGAAAGGCGCACGCGGCATCTATGCCGGAACCAACGGCATCGGCGCCGACATCACTATAAACAACACCGGCGCGATCAACTCCTACAGCGACAGCATAAAGGCGGTCAGCGCCGCCACGAGCGGCCCGGTTTCCAGCAGCGACACGCATATAAGCATCACCAATTCGGGCGCCCTGAACGCCGGCCCCAACGCCGAGGGCATCTTCGCCAACGCCAGCTACGGCTCCAACAATGCGGTGACCATCAACAACAGCGGCGCCATCCAGACCGGCGCCAGTGCCTCGTTGAGCGGCACTTCGTCAGGCATCTTCGCCGATGTCGATGGTGACAATGGCAAGATCAACGTGACCAACAGCGCCGCGATCAGCACGTCGGGCGCAAGTGCCGCCGGCATCTCGGCGATCGCCAGTTACTATCATGGCGACAACAGCAGCATCGTCATCAACAACAAGGCGGCCGGCACGATCACCACCACGGGCGCCAGCGCCTACGGCATCTTCGCCCAGGCCGGCAGCATCAATCCGAACAACTCACCGCCCAATCCCGACAATGGCGGCACCATCAAGATCACCAACGCGGCCACCATCAGCGCGGGCTACACCGGCGTCGCCGGCTTCACCTATGGCAGCGGCGGCAACATCACCATCGACAACAAGGGCAACATCACCTCCGGCACCGGCGGCGCCGACGGATCCGACGGCATCAAGGCGTCCGCCAACAGCGGCAACTCCACCATCACCGTCACCAACAGCGGCAACATCGACACCACCAGCGGCGGCGACAAGTCGGTCGGCATCGAGGCCGTCAATGGTCCCGGCTTCACCGGTTCGAACCTTGCCATCTCCGTCACCAACTCCGGCAACATCACGACTGGCGCTGAGTCCGCCGGCATCAAGGCCGCCTCGACCGGCGACAATGGTTCCGTGACCGTCGACAACAGCGGCGCCATCCAGACCGGCGCCAGCGTTTCGACCATCGGCGGTTCGACCGGCATCTTCGCCGATGCCGACGGCGACAACACCAAGGTCAGCGTCACCAACAACGGCGCCATCAGCACGATCGGCACCAGTGCGGCCGGCATTTCCGCCATTGCCAACTACTATCATGGCAACAATGGCAGCGTCGTCGTCAACAACAAGGCTGGCGGCACCATCACGACAACGGGCAACGAAGCTTACGGCATCTTTGCCCAGGCCGGCAGTATCAACCCGACCAACTCGCCGCCCAATCCCGACAATGGCGGCACCGTCAAGATCACCAATGCGGCCACCATCAGCGCCGGTTATATGGGCGTTGCCGGCTTCACCTATGGCAGCGGCGGCAACATCACCATCGACAACAAGGGCAACATAACCTCCGGCACCGGCGGCGCCAACGGGTCCGACGGCATCAAGGCGTCCGCCAACAGCGGCAACTCCACCATCACCGTCACCAACAGTGGCAACATCGACACCACCAGCGGCGGCGACAAGTCGGTCGGCATCGAGGCCGTCAACGGTCCCGGCTTCACCGGTTCGAACCTTGCCATCTCCGTCACCAACTCCGGCAACATCACGACTGGCGCTGAGTCCGCCGGCATCAAGGCCGCCTCGACCGGTAACAATGGTTCCGTGACCGTCGACAACAGCGGCGCCATCCAGACCGGCGCCAGCGTTTCGACCATCGGTGGTTCGACCGGTATCTTCGCCGATGCCGACGGCGACAACACCAAGGTCAGCGTCACCAACAACGGCGCCATAAGCACGATCGGCACCAGTGCGGCCGGCATCTCGGCGATCGCAAACTACTATCACGGCAACAATGGCAGCGTCGTCGTCAACAACAAGGCCGGTGGCACCATCACGACCACGGGCAACGAAGCCTACGGCATCTTCGCGCAGGCGGGCAGTGTCAACCCGACCAATTCACCGCCCAACCCTGACAATGGCGGCACGGTCAAGATCACCAACGCGGCGACCGTCAGGGCCGGCTATATGGGTGTCGCCGGCTTCACCTATGGCAATGGCGGCAACATCACCATCGACAACAAGGGCGACATCACCTCCGGCACCGGTGGCGCCGGTGGCTCCGACGGCATCAAGGCGTTTATCCACGGCAATGACACGACCATCACGGTCACCAACAGCGGCGACATCGACACCACCGCGGGCGGGCTGAAATCGGTCGGCATTCAGGCCCTTGGCGGCAGTGCGTCCACCAACTCCAATGTGAATATCTCAATCACCAACTCGGGCGACATCCGGACCGCTCAGAATTCCGTCGGCATTTTTGGCAACGCGGGCGGTCTCGATGCCGTCGTCACAATCGACAACAGCGGCCGTATCGAGACCGGGGCCAGCACGTCGACTTCTGGCGGATCGAGCGGCATCTTTGCCGATGTCGACGGCGAGAATGGCCAGGTCAACGTCACCAACAACGGCGCGATCGTGACGACCGGCCTCACCGCCGCCGGCATTTCCGCAATCGCCAATTACTACAATGGCAACAACGGCAGCATCGTCATCAACAACAAGGCTGGCGGCGTGATCACGACAACCGGCAGCGATGCATCCGGCATCTCGGCCATAGCCGGCAGTTTGAACGCGGTCGGCACCGGCCCCAACAGCAACGACAACGGCACCATCGACATCACCAATGCCGCCCGGGTCAATGCAGGCGGCAAGGGCATTGCCGCTTATACCTACGGTTCCAACGGCACCATTACCGTCAACAACAAAGGCGATGTCTATTCGGCAAATGAGGAAGGCATCTACGCCAAGACAAACGGCGCCGACGCCACGATCATCATCACCAATGACAGTGATGTTTACGGCAAGACTGCCGGCATCAGGGCCGATTCCATCGGCGGGTCCACCATCAATGTCGGCACGTCGGGCTATGTCGGCGCCGACAACTATCTCGCCATCAAGTCCATGGCCGGGACGGCTCAGATCAACGACAACGGCATCATTGCCGGCCGCGTCGAATTGAGCGACGCCGGCAATGTCATGAACATCAACGACAAGGGCGTCTTCCGGGCCTTCACCGACAGCAAATTCGGCGCCGGCAATGACACGCTCTACAATTCCGGCATCGTCAACGCGTCAGGCAGCTATTTCGGGTCTGCACCAAACACGGTCAGCATCACCGGCCTTGAGAATTTCGTCAACGGCAGCCTTGGTTCCGGCCGAGGCATGACAACGATGATCGACGGCGTGGTCGGCGACAAGCTCACCACCTCCGGCAACTTCACCGGCCGGGGCAATTCCAAGCTCGGTGTCGACACAAACTTTGCGAACAACACTTCGGACACGCTGACGATCGGCGGCAACTCCTACGGCCACACCAATCTGGTGGTGAACGTCACCGCGATCGCGCCCGGCGTGCCGACCGCGACCTTCATCCCGGTCGTCACCGTCACCGGCACGACGTCGGACAGCAATTTCGACGTCCCCGCCCCGGTCAACGCCGGTCTCTTCGCCTACGACCTGTTCCTGCAGGGCAACCAGCATGGCCTGCGCTATGTCGGCCTCGGCAACGCCGCCTTCGAACTGCCCGCCGGCATCACCGGCGCGCAGGATGTGTGGGAGGACACCACCGGCTTCTGGCAGGACCGCATGGCCGACCTGCGCAGCGACGCCACCGGCACCCACAATGCCGACATGCCGGAAGAACATCTCGCCGCCCGCATGGGCGGTGTGTGGGCCCGCGCGATGGGCGACTGGTCGAGCCGCGACGCCGATACCAGCTATACCGATCCGATCTCGCAGCAGACGGAAACGCTCAATCTCGACCGCAGGCAGCGCACCGGCGCCTTCCTCGGCGGCATCGACATGGGCCTGCAGGGCGTGGCCGGCGGCGACATGCTGTTCGGCGTCATGGCCGGCTATGTCACCTCCACGCTCGACTTCACGGCGACCGGCGACAGCTGGACCTACAAGGGCGGCACGGTCGGCGCTTATGCCACCTACATCAATGGCGGCTTCTACCTCGATGGCCTCGTCAAGGCGGACTTCCTCAACGTCGACATCAACGACGGCCAGGGCGCCATCGGCGACAAGGCGAGCACCAACGCCACCAATATCGGCGTGCGCCTCGACACCGGCTACCGCGTCGGCATGGGCTGGGGCTTCATAGAGCCGCAGGCCAGCCTGCAATGGGTCCACACCAATATGGACTCGGTCTCGATCTTCGGCGGCGCCGTCGACTTCCAGAACGGCAGCAGCGGCCGCGCCAAGATCGGCGTGCGCGTCGGCACCGACTTGCAGATGAACGGCTTGACCGTGACACCCGACCTGACGCTGAGCGTGTGGAACCACTTCGGCAGCACCAACTCCGTCAACATCGACTTCCCCGGCAATGCCTTCTCGGCGACCGACAGCGCCGGCAACGGCACGTTTGGTGAAGTCGGCGTCGGCGTGAATGTAGCGAGCGCCAACAACTGGTCCGGCGTGGTGCGCGGCAGTGTCCGCTTCGGCGACCACTACAGCGCCGGTTCCATCGGCGCGTCCGTCCGCTACGGCTGGTAGCCGGTCAGGTCCTGGCTGAAATGCTTGCGCCGGCCCTCGTGGCCGGCGTAGTCATGACCAGGACAATTTCGGGAAAACGTTGAGCAGTTGCCGTTCAGGGCTATGTCAGACAAAGCTCTGAAGTCCATCCATGGAGCGAGCGTGAACACACCCAAGGCCGCCGACGAAGCCACCGCAAACCCGGCGCAGGCGGAGCCGGCCGAGCAGCAGACCAATGTCTCGCTGTCGCGCGGCTTCATCGCCTGGCTGGAGACGGCGAACTGTTCCCTGGCCTTCACCTCCTACCAGACCGGACAATTGTTCCTCGTCGGCCTGACCGCCGACAAGAAGGCCTCGATCCACCAGACCAGCTTCACCAGGGCCATGGGCGTCACCATTGCCGGCCAGCGCATCATCCTGGCTTCCGACATCGCGGTGTGGCGGCTGGAGAACATTCTTGGGCCCGGCCAGGTCGCCAACAATGTCTACGACCGCATGTATGTGCCCCGCGCGGCCTCCTACACGGGAGACCTCGACATTCACGAGCTGGCGGTGCGCGAGGACGGCCAGATCGTCTTCATCAACACCAAGTTCTCGTGCCTGGCGACGCTCAGCCCGACGCATTCCTTCCGGCCGCTATGGAAGCCTTCCTTCATCAGCAAGCTTGTGCCGGAGGACCGCTGCCACCTCAATGGCCTCGCCATGCAGAACGGGCGCGCCCGCTATGTCAGCGCCATCAGCCGCTCGGACTCGGTCAGCGGCTGGCGCGACCGCCGCTGGGAAGGCGGCATGATCATCGATATCACCGAGGATAAGGTCGTGGTCGACGACCTGTCGATGCCGCACTCGCCGCGCGTCCATGACGGCGCGCTGTGGGTGCTGGATTCCGGCCGCGGCTTCCTGGTGCGCATCGATCCGAAGACCGGCGAGAAGCAGAACATAGCCTTCTGCCCCGGCTTCCTGCGCGGCCTGAGCTTCCACGGCCGCTTTGCCATGGTCACCACGTCGCTGCCGCGCGACGGCCTGTTCAAGGACCTGCCGCTCCAGGCCAATCTCGAGGCGCGCGACGCCGAGCCGCGTTGCGCGCTCTACATCATCGACCTGCACACCGGCGGCATCGCCGAATGGATCGAGCTCAAGGGACATATCACCGAGCTGTTCGACATTTCAGTCATTCCCGCCTGCCGCTGCCCCTCCTCGGTGCCGCTCAACAGCCCCAACATGGCCTCGCTGATCACCATAGACAGCGAAGCCTGAGCGGCCAGCAGCCGCCTCCCACCACAACGCCTGCCCCCGGCGGGCCCTCGGCCTGAGTGAACCGCGGGCAAATTTGCCCCGGGCGCAAGGGAGGAAGAAATTTCTCATCGGAGCCAAATGCCGTCGAAGATTTTCTTCGAAGGGGCAAAAAAGGCAACATTCAATGCATCTTATTTCTATCAATTCGCTAGATTTGGCGCGGGTTCAACGGAGGCAGAAATGACCAAACCTCATTTCCGGAAACTGCTCGGCGCGCTGGTCGCCACATCTGTCCAGTTCGGCACGCTCGGTTTCGCGTTCGCCGACACCACCATCCTCAACGTGTCCTACGATCCGACGCGCGAGCTCTACAAGGCCTATGACGAGGCCTTCGCCGCGCACTGGAAGGCCGAGACCGGCGAGACGGTGACGATCCAGCAGTCGCATGGCGGATCGGGCGCGCAGGCGCGTGCCGTGATCGACGGCCTCGACGCCGATGTGGTGACGCTGGCGCTCGAGGGCGACATCAACGCCATCGTCTCCAAGTCGAAGAAGATCAACCCCGACTGGCGCACGAAATTCGAAAACAATTCAGCGCCTTACACCTCCACGATCATCTTTCTCGTGCGCAAGGGCAACCCCAAGGGCATCCATGACTGGGGCGATCTCGTCAAGGACGGCGTCCAGGTGATCACGCCCAACCCCAAGACGTCAGGTGGCGCGCGCTGGAACTATCTGGCCGCCTGGGCCTACGCCAATGCCAATGACGGCGGCGACGAGGCCAAGACCAAGGAGTTCGTCGGCAAGCTCTACGCCAATGCCCCGGTGCTCGACACCGGCGCGCGCGGCTCGACCGTCACCTTCGCGCAAAAAGGCCTCGGCGACGTGCTGATCGCCTGGGAGAACGACGCCTATCTGGCGCTCGACGAATTCGGCGCCGACAATTTCGACATCATCTATCCGCCGACCTCCATCCTGGCCGAGCCGCCGGTCGCCGTGGTCGATGCCAACGTCGACGCCAGGGGCACGCGCAAGGTGGCCGAGGCCTATCTGAACTACCTTTATTCCAAGGAAGGCCAGACCATCATCGCCAAGAACCACTACCGGCCGTCCAAGCCCGAACTGGTGCCGGCCGAGGATCTCGCCAAGCTGCCGCCGATCAAGCTGATCACCATCGACGATCCGCTTTTCGGCGGCTGGAAGAAGGCACAGCCTTATCATTTCGGCGACGGTGGTATATTCGACCAGATCTACAAGCCGGCCCAGTAAGCTAAACCTAGATCAGGACGACATGACCACAGCACCCGCGCAGGCGGGGTGGCGATTCAGACAGCCGAGCGTCATTCCGGGTTTCGGATTGACGCTCGGCTTCTCGCTTGCCTACCTCACCCTCATCATCCTCATCCCGCTGTCCGGGCTGATCTGGCGTTCGGCCTCGCTTGGCTGGGTCGATTTCTGGGCCATTGCCTCGGATCGCCGCACGATCAACGCGCTCCAGATCAGCTTCGGCACCGCTTTCATCGCGGCTGCCGTCAATGTCGTCTTCGGCACGCTCGTCGCCTGGGTGCTGGTGCGCTACCGTTTTCCCGGCCGGCGCATCGTCGATGCCATGGTCGACCTGCCTTTCGCGCTGCCGACGGCTGTGGCCGGCATAGCGCTCACCACGCTCTACGCGCCGAATGGCTGGATCGGCAAACTGCTGATGCCGCTTGGGCTGAAGGTCGCCTACACACCGCTCGGCATCGTCATCGCGCTGATTTTCATCGGCCTGCCCTTCGTCGTGCGCACCGTGCAGCCGATCATGGAAGAGATCGACAAGGAAGTGGAGGAAGCAGCCGCCACGCTCGGCGCGAGCCGCTTCCAGATCATCACCCGCATCCTGTTTCCGGGACTGGCGCCGGCCATCATCACCGGCTTTTCGCTCGCCTTCGCGCGCGGTGTCGGCGAATACGGCTCGGTCATCTTCATCGCCGGCAATCTGCCTTACAAATCCGAGATCGCGCCATTGCTCATCGTCATCCGGCTCGAGGAATACAATTACCCCGCGGCAACCGCGATCGCGGCAATCATGCTGGCGCTGTCGTTCCTCATGCTGTTGATCGTCAATCTGGTGCAGACATGGAGCCGCAAGCGCTATGGCTGACCCCGAGATCAAGTCCTGGGAACCGCATCACGACAGCAAATCGGCGGCGGTGACCGAAAGCCGGCCGGCGCAGGCCGTGCTGATGGCGATCGTCTTCGTCTTCCTCGCCGTTTTCCTGTTGCTGCCGCTGATCATCGTCTTCAAGGAAGCCTTCGCCAAGGGCATCGGCACCTATCTGCAATCGCTTGGTGACGCCGACACCCGTTCCGCGATCCGGCTGACCCTGCTTGTCGCGGCGATCTCCGTGCCGCTCAACATCGTCTTCGGCATTTCCGCCGCCTGGGCGATCGCCAAGTTCGAATTCAAGGGCAAGGCCTTCCTCACCACGCTGATCGACCTGCCCTTCTCGGTCTCACCCGTCATTTCGGGTTTGGTCTATGTTCTTCTGTTCGGCGCCCAGGGCCTGCTCGGCGAGTGGCTGAAGGCGCATGGCATCCAGATCCTGTTCGCCGTGCCCGGCATTGTGCTCGCCACAGTCTTCGTCACCTTCCCCTTCGTTGCTCGCGAACTGATCCCGCTGATGCAGGAACAGGGCAATGGCGACGAGGAAGCCGCGCTTTCGCTCGGCGCCAATGGCTGGCAGACCTTCTGGTATGTGACGCTGCCCAACGTTAAATGGGGCCTGCTCTATGGCGTCCTGCTCTGCAACGCGCGCGCCATGGGCGAGTTCGGCGCGGTCTCCGTGGTGTCAGGCCATATCAGGGGCCTGACCAACACCATGCCGCTGCACGTCGAAATCCTCTACAACGAATACAACGCCGTCGGCGCTTTCACCGTTGCCTCCTTGCTTGCCGGACTGGCGCTTGTCACGCTGGTCTTGAAAACACTGCTCGAGATGCGCTACGGCGCCGAACTCGCCGCGACGCGCGGACACTAATGCATGTCGCCCAAAAGTGGAGACCGGTTTTTGGGGACAACGACATGCATGCACTAAAAAAGGTTCTTTAGATGGAAGTTCGCGTTGCCAATGTCCGCAAGGAGTTCGAGCGCTTTCCGGCGCTCCACGATGTCTCGCTCGACATCAAATCCGGCGAGCTGATCGCGCTGCTGGGGCCATCCGGTTCCGGCAAGACGACGCTGCTGCGGCTGATCGCCGGGCTGGAACGGCCGACGCGCGGGAAAATCTTCTTCGGCGACGAGGACGCCTCGCAGAAGTCGATCCAGGAGCGCAATGTCGGCTTCGTCTTCCAGCACTACGCCCTGTTCCGGCACATGACGGTGGCCGACAATATCGGCTTCGGCCTTAAGGTTCGGCACGGAGCTTCGCGGCCGCCGGCGGCAGAAATCCGCCGCCGCGCTTCGGAGCTTCTCGACCTCGTCCAGCTTTCCGGTCTCGAAAAGCGCTATCCCGCGCAGCTCTCCGGCGGCCAGCGCCAACGCGTGGCGCTGGCGCGCGCCATGGCGATCGAACCCAAGGTGCTGTTGCTCGACGAGCCGTTCGGCGCGCTCGACGCGCAAGTGCGCCGGGAATTGCGCCGCTGGCTGCGGGAAATCCATGACGCCACCGGCCACACCACCGTCTTCGTCACCCATGACCAGGAAGAGGCGCTGGAGCTTGCCGACCGCGTCGTGGTGATGAGCCAGGGCCGCATCGAGCAGGTCGGCACCGCCGACGATATCTACGACACGCCGAACTCACCCTTCGTCTACGGTTTCATCGGCGAATCCAGCTCGCTTCCGGTAAAGATCGAGAATGGCGAGATCTGGCTCGCAGACCGTCCGATCGGATTGCAGGCACCGCACGCACCGTCGGGCGACGCGACATTGTATTTCCGCCCCCACGATGTCGAATTGCTGGAGGGCTGCAGCGGCTGCATCGCCGGCACGGTCGCCGCCAGCCGCCGCGTCGCGGGCACGCGCCGCGTCGAACTGGAGATCGGCGGCGAACGCCAGCGGGTCGAGATCGAGCTGCCCGTCGACCATCCTGCGGCGCAGAAAAGCCGCGTCGCTTTCCGCCCTGGGCGCTGGAAACTGTTTCCGGCGGCCTGATCCTCGGCTCAATGGCTGGCAGCCGGATCGTTGATCTCGGAAAGTGTTCTTCAATGGCAAGAGGTGCCGGCCTTTGGCCACCGGGCGAGCAACGCACCGAGGCCAAGGTTGCGGACCTGGTTCGATCATCAGACGATCGCTTTCGAGACTGACATCGCCTACCCCTTCACCAAGCCCTTCAAAGATAGGACCAGGATCATCGGGTTCTTCGGAGAGGCCGCGAAGCCGTAGTGCTCATAAAAGGCTTTCGCCTCATCCGATATGGCGTGAACAAAAATGCCACGAATTCCCAGGATCGTCGCGGCGTGGCCGGCGCGCCATACGGCATCTTGCAGCAGCGCAACGCCCAGCCCCTTTCCTTGCCAGCCTGCATCCACAGCAAGACGCCCAAGTACGACCATCGGGATGGGATCCGGCATATTCCGACGGATGGGGCCAGGCGCCGCGGCAAGATCAAGCCCACCCGAAGACAGGCAGCAGTAACCGACAACGCGCTCGCCTTCCGCGGCTACATAAGTCCGGGATGCGCCACTTACCTGGTTGGCCCGTGCCCGGCGGCGAAGCCATTGGTCGAGGCTTTCATTCCCGCTCTGGAAAAGCTCGAGATCGTGGTTCTCGGCCAGGGGCATGGGCTTTGACAGCATTCAGTCCTGCCATGGCTTGGGCGCGTTCATCAGGCGCGCAAAAGCTTCCCCGCTCGGCGCTTCGTCAAGGATGTCGAGATAGTGCCGATAGCTCTCGGCATCCACCTTGATCAGGGTTTGGTCGAGTAGCGTGTCTTCAGCCGCGCGGTAGGCCGCGTCTATCATGAAGTCGGAGCGGGTTTTCCCGCGTATTTTCGCGGCGCGGTCAATCAGTACGCGCATGTCCTCTCGGATGCGCAGATTGACAGGCTTGGCATGGGTCTCAGGTGCGGCCTTTGTCATGCAGGACTCCTTTTCGGCATGATAGCACCTTGCATACACAATGTGTATCTATTTATCGGAAGGGACCGACGGCAACGGCCAGACAAAGTGACAGCACTTGAAAGAAAATCCTACGATCCGCCTGTTCTGGCAACGATTTTTCCAGCAACGAGCGCGACGCCCTTGAACCCATGCCTCGCCCTGCCCCATGCGCCACGGCTATGGTCGCAACCATAACCGCATTGCATCCGGAGCCTTTTCATGAAGCGATTTTTCCTCGGCGTCGCAGCCGTCGCCGGCCTGTTCCTCGCATCCTCCCAAGCTTGGTCGGCCGACAAGCTGCTGAATGCCTCCTATGATGTTGGCCGCGAGTTGTTCGTTGAGGTCAACAAGGCTTTCATCGAGAAGCATCCGGGCGTGACCATCGACCAGTCGCATGCCGGCACCTCGGCTCAGGCCCGCGCCATCGCCGAAGGGCTTGGCGCGGACGTCGTCACCTTCAACCAGGTCACTGACGTCGATTTCCTGGTCAAGAAGGGCCTCGTCTCCGCCGACTGGCAGAAGGATTTCCCCGACAACGCCTCGCCCTTCTATTCGCTGCCGTCCTTCCTGGTGCGCGCCGGCAATCCCAAGCACATCAAGGACTGGGGCGATCTGGTGCGCGATGATGTTCAGGTGATCTTCCCCAACCCGAAAACCTCGGGCAATGCGCGCTATACCTATCTGGCGGCCACCGCCTACGCCAAGGAAGCCTTCAAGGGCGACGACGCCAAGGTGAAGGAGTTCATCACCAAGCTGTTCAACAACGTGCCGATCTTCGACACCGGCGGGCGCGCCGCGACCACCACCTTCGTGCAGCGCGAGATCGGCGACGTGCTGATCACCTTCGAATCCGAGACGCGCGGCATCCGCAGGGAATATGGCGACGACAAGTTCGAGCAGGTCACACCCTCGGTCAGCCTGCTCGCCGAATTCCCGGTGGCGATCGTCGACAAGGTCGCCGACGAACACGGCACGCGCGATCTCGCCAAGACCTATCTCGACTTCCTTTACACGCCCGAGGGCCAGGACATCCTCGCCCAGAACGGCAACCGGGTGCGTGACGCGGCGGTAGCCGCCAAGTACAAGGCGGAGTTCCCCGAGGTGCGGCTGCTGACGGTCGAAGACGTCTTCGGCGGCTGGGACAAGATCCAGAAAGAGCATTTCGCCGCCGGCGGCCTGCTCGACCAGGCTTACGGCAGCCGGTAAAGCTCCGCCCGACATCGGACAGATCAAGGAAGCCGGCAAAGAGCCGGCTTCTTTGTTTTTGCCGCCGGGCACGGGAAGCGGGGCTTGCCGGGTAAAACGTTACGAAGAATCAACGCGTTTGTGCCTAACGTGCCATGGGCGGCCTTGTTTTCGCGAAACATCGTCAGGCAGTGCAATCGTCATCATTTGCACACAAACAGCCCCCAGATGCGGGTTGATTGGGGCTTCAACGGGCTGACTCGGGTATGCTGACAAAAAAAGGCAAATACGGCCTCAAGGCCTTGGTGCACCTTTCCGGTCTTCCGGCTGGCCAACTGGCCTTCGTCAACGACATCGCCGTCGCCAACAACATTCCCAAGAAGTTCCTCGACGCCATTCTTGGCGAATTGCGCAATGCCGGCTTCGTCCAGAGCCGCAAGGGCAAGGAGGGCGGCTATCGCCTCGCCCGCCCTGCCTCCGAGATCAAGATCGGCCACGTCGTGCGCGTGCTCGACGGGCCGCTGGCGCCGATCCCCTGTGCCAGCCGCACGCAATATCAGCGCTGCGAGGATTGCGACGAAGCGACGTGCCAGGTCCGGCACATGATGCTGGAAGTCCGCCAGGCCATCGCCGAGGTGCTCGACAACCGCAGCCTCGCCGCCATGCGTGATGCCGACAACGACGATTTTCCGGTCGAACTGACCTCCCAGATATAGGTCGGCCACCACCGGTACGGCCTTCATCGCCCACCATCGCCGGATTGCGTGAAGCGTTCAGGCACATTAAAGCGGTTGGCAACAGGAACATCTGGATGCCCGCTGGATGAGGCTGCTGAAGTTCGCGAGACCCTCCAGAACCGTGCGCAGGCCGTCCGCGGCCGCCAGTTTCCAGACTGAAATCATCGCCGACATCCCCGTGCCGGAAAGGTCCGAGGATGTGCGTTTCTTCAGCCGCAAGGTGGTCCGCCCCGGCAGGAAGCGCCGGTTCTCGAACCAGGATCCGCGCGAAACCCTGCTGGCTGTCTTCTATCTCGCCGTGGCGGCCTTGTTGCCGGTGCGCTGGTGGCCATCGGTCTGCCTGCACATGTCCAGGATCGATCTCAAGCGTCATATGCGCAAGGAGTTTGCGCTCTACGCCGATGCCATGCGGTCGGTCCTTGGCGATAGCATCGATGCGCGTGGGCTTTTCGAGGCGCTGCTTGCCGCGCGCCACAGACGCCGGCTGCAGATCGCGGCGCATCTGGTCGCCGCCCGCTGGTCGCCTGCCATCTCCCTGGAAGGACTTGACGGGTTGCAGGCAGCCCTGCGGCGCGGCAACGGCGCCATCATCTGGTGCGATCAGTTCACGGCCCAAACCATTATCGGCAAACGCGCGCTGCACGAGGCCGGCATCGAGGCGCATCAGGTCAGCGTCGACACCCACGGCGTTTCGGAATCCGCATTCGGGGTGCGTTTTCTGAACCCGCCCATGGTCAATGTCGAGAACAGGTTCCTGAAAAGCCGGATCGTCTTCGACCGCGAAGATGCTTACCGGGTCACCATCCGCATCCAGAAGATACTGAAGGCCAATGGCGTCGTGTTGATGACCAACACGATCCACGCGGGTTCGACCTTCACCGAGGTTGCGCTCGGCGAACGCGGCTGGGCGCACCTTGCGTCGGCGCCGGCGAATTTCGCCGCCAGGAGCAAGGCGGCGCTGTTTGCGATGTCGACCTTCGAGACCAGTCCGTGCCGCGAATACCGGGCCGTCCTCGGCCCGGAACTGCTGCCGGCCGAGGCGGACATGGCCAGGGATGGGGCAAGGGACGGAGCCAAGAACATGACGCTCCAGGCACGCTACATCCTGCTCAAGCGCGACCGGTTGCTCGAAGCGCTCAAGCTGTTTCCCGAACAGATGCTTAGCTGGTCCGGCAGCCAAAGGCTGACGGAGGGCAAGGGAGATACTGCCATGGCGGGCGACGAAACCGGCTCATGAAGCCGCCAGCGCCCGCACCGCCTCCGCCACGATATCGGCGACGGGACGCGTGGCATCGAGCGTCAACGCCCGCTCGTCCGCTGCTGGAGGCTCCAGGATGGCGAACTGGCTGTCGACCAGGCTTGCCGGCATGAAATGGCCTTTCCGGCTGGCGACCCGCTGCCTGGCCGCCGCCGGCTCGATCTCCAGATAGAGGAAGACGATGTCATCGCGGAAGCCGCGCAACCGATCGCGATAGCCGCGCTTCAGTGCCGAGCAGGCGGCGACCACGCCCTGCCCTTCCCCGGCCAATGCCGCGATACGCGCACCGATCGCATCGAGCCATCCTTCCCGCAATTGATCGGTGAGCGGTTCGCCGCGCGCCATGCGGGCGACGTTCTCTGGCGGATGGAGACGATCCCCTTCGATGAAGACGGCGCCCAGCGCGGCCGCGAGCCTGGCGCCGACCGCCGACTTGCCGCAGCCGGCGACCCCCATCACCACAATCGCCGGTGGCTTCGAACTCGAAGCGGCAGCCGGCGCAAGCGCCGCGTCCTCGTCCATCGTCAGCGACTTGCCGGGGCGCGGCCGTAGAGCAGCAGCATGGCGACGATGACGACGCCGTAGATGATCTGCCGCCCCGCCTCCGGCATCTGCATGACCGACAGGATGGACTGCAGCAGCGTGATCAGGATCACGCCGGCGACGGTGCCGAGATAGGAACCGCGCCCGCCGAGGATGGACGTGCCGCCAAGCACCACGGCCGCGATCGACGGCAGGAGGTAGGCGTCGCCCATCGACTGCGCCGCCTTGGACGCGTAGCCGGCCAGGAGCACGCCGCCGAAGGCGGAGAGCCCGCCCGAAACGGCAAAGGCGATCATCACCACGCGCCTTGTGTCGATGCCGGAGAGATAGGCCGCCCGTTCGCGGTTGCCGATGCCGTAGACGGCACGGCCGAAGCCGGTGCGGGTCAGCACGAACACCATCGCCGCGCCGATCAGCGCCCAGATGATGACCGAATTGGGCACCCCCGGAATGGCAAAGCCGGTGGCCAGGTAGCGCATGGCGCCGGTCGCTGAATCCTGTGGCGAGAAGCCGCCGGTGTAGACCACCATCAGCCCTTGCGCGACGGCGTTGGTGGCGAGCGTGATGATCATCGAGGGAATGCGCAGATAGGCGACGCCGATGCCGTTGACGATGCCGATCAGCACGCCGCAGAAGATGCCGAACGGAATGGCGAGTGCCACGCCAACTGGACCGTAGGCGGCCGCCGCGCACGCCATCATGGCGCCCGCCGCCACCGACCATGGCACCGACAGGTCGATCTGGCCGAGCAGGATGACCAGCATCATGCCGGTGGCGATGACGCCGAGGAACGAGGCCACCTTGAGCTGCTGCAGCAGATACTCAGGCGACAGGAAGCTTCTGGAATAGAGACTGCCGAGGAACAGCAGCAGCACGATGCAGGCGAAAGCCGTCAGCACCGCCGGATCGGCGCGGCGGATGAATTTGGGCAAACGGCCGGTAATACCGCCCAATGTCGTTTCGCTCACAGGAACCACTCCAGCCGGTTGCGGACCCGAAACAAGGCAAAGGCGCCGAGGCTGACGGCGACCAGCAGGATAACGCCCTGGAACAAGGGCTGCCAGAGCGGGTCGAAGTCGAACACGAACAACAGGTCGCCGATGGTGCGGAAGGCGAGCGCGCCGAAAATGGCGCCGATGGCGCTGCCCTTGCCGCCAAACAGCGAGACGCCGCCCAGCACCACCGCGGCGATCGAAAACAGCGTGTAGGAGTTGCCGCTCGCATAGGCCGCTTCGCCCGTGTAGGTGAAGAACGTCAGGAACAGGCCGCCGATCGAGGCCAGCAGCCCGGCCAGCGTATAGGCCGCGAATTTGCCGCGCCGTATCGGCACACCCGACATGTAGGCTGCCGTTTCCGAAGAGCCCGCCGCATACGCCGCGCGGCCGAGCACCGAGCGGCTGAACGGCACCCAGATGACCAGGACGATGGCGAGCAGCACCACGAGGCTCGCCGGCACCACGCTGAACACGCGGCCCGTCAGCGCGTCGGCCAGGTCCTCATTGACCGAACCGCCGGGAAACGGACGCAGCAACAGGCCGATACCGTAGTAGACCGCCCCGGTGGCGATGGTGGCGACGATCGGCTGCAGCCGTCCGTAGATGACGATGGCCCCGTTGATGGCGCCGCAGAGCAGGCCGATGGCCAGCACCGCAACGACGCCGAGCGCCGTTTGCGTCGGCGTGCCCACCACCAGCCAGGAAGCCAGGCAATTGGTGAGGAGAAAAATCATGCCGACCGACAGGTCGATGCCGGCGGTGATCACCACCAGGGTCTGCGCCATGGCGACGAAGGCGAGCAGCACGCCCTTGTTCGCCGCCGTCTGCACCACATTGGCGGTGAAGCCCGCCGGATGGTTGGAGGTGTAGATGACGAACATGACGATGAAGATGCCGAGCGCCAGCAGCGTTCCGCGCTGCTCGGCCAGCCAGTAGCGCCAATCTTTCACGCGCTTGCTCCCAGGCCCACCGGGCTCTCCTCGCCATGGATATTGAGCGCGCTCGATATCAGCGCCCGCTCGGTGATCTCGGCGCCGACCAGCTCGCGCTTGACCGCCCCGTCATAGAGCACCAGCACCCGGTCGCAGCAGCCGATCAGTTCGTCATAGTCGGTCGAATAAAACAGGATCGCCGCCCCCGCATCCGCCAGCTTGCGCATCAGTTGGTAGATCTCCTGCTTGGTGCCGACATCGATGCCGCGCGTCGGATCGTTGAGCAGGATGATACGCGGCTGGCGCATCAGCCATTTGGCGATGACCACCTTCTGCTGGTTGCCGCCCGACAGCGCGCCGACCGGAATGTCGAGGCCGGCCGTCTTGATCGCCAGAAGGCTGACCATGTCGTCGATGAGACGCTGTTCGGCGGCGCGGTCGATGATCCCGCCCTTCGCCAGCCGGTCGAGCGCGGCGAAGGACAGGTTCTCGCGCACCGTCATCGGCAGCATCAGCCCTTCGGTCTTGCGGTCTTCGGGGATGAGCGCCATGCCGATGCCGTCCTTGCGGGCCGCCGCTGGGCTGCTGATCGCCACCGGCTTGCCGTCGATCAGCACCTCGCCCGAAAGACCGCGCAGCACGCCGAAGAAGGCAAGCAGCAATTCACGCTGGCCCTGGCCGTCGAGACCGCCGAGACCGACCACCTCGCCTGCCCTGACCGTCAGCGAGATGTTGTCGAGCCGGTCGGCCCAGGACAGCTTGCGCGCTTCGAGCCTGGGAGCGGCGCCGGATGGCGCCGCCGCAGGCTTGGGCGGAAAGATATGGCTGTATTCGCGGCCGATCATCAACTCGACCACCTCATTGTCGCTCTTCGAGCCGGCCTCGTAGCTGGCGACGTTGCGGCCGTTGCGGAACACCGTGCACTGGTCGGCGAGCTCGGCGATCTCGTTCATGCGATGCGAGATGTAGAGCAGCGCCAATCCTTCCGAGCGCAACCGCTTCAGCACGCCGAATATCTTGGAGACATCCGTCGCGGTCAGCGCCGACGTCGCTTCGTCCAGGATGAGGATGCGCGGCTTGCGGGCGAGCGCCTTGGCGATCTCGACCATCTGCCTCCTTGAAAGCGGAAGATCCTTGACCAGCGCCAGCGGGTGGATGTCGTCGGCCCCGGCGCGCGCCAGGGCGTCTTCGGCGATGCGCCGCTGCGCCCGGCGGTCGATCATGCCGAAGCGCTTGGGCGGATCGGAAATGACGATGTTGTCGGCGACGCTGAGTTCCGGGATCAGCGACAGCTCCTGGAAGATGCAGACGATGCCGGCCTTGTTCGCCGCCCCGGGAGAAGCGAAGCTCACCTCGCGGCCGTCGAGCGTCATGCGGCCTTCGTCGGGCGCCACCACGCCCGACATGATCTTGATGAGCGTCGACTTGCCGGCGCCGTTTTCGCCTAGGATGGCGTGGATGCTGCCGGCCTCGACAGACAACTCCGCCTTCTCCAGCGCCCGCACGCCGCCATAGCGTTTGGATATGCCTTCCATGCGCAAGAGCGGAACCGCAGAGTTCATCGACCCTCCAGGGCAGTTACAGGACTGAACGCTGGCGCCGCGGCCCGCCGCGGCGCCAGGCGATGGCCAGCGATTACTGGTTCTCCTTGGTCTGCCCCATGATTTCCTGGGCGCTGAAATTGATGCCGCAGGTCGGGAAAGAATTGCCGACGAAGAAATTGTCGGATTCCTTGGGGAAGTAGTCCGTGCCTTCCTTCATGTTGGGATCCGTGGCGACCGCCAGCGGCAGCTTCACCTCCTGCGGCACCACCTCGCCTTCAAGCGCCGCGATCGCGGTCTTGATGGCGACGGCGACCTGGGCCGGGCCGGAACCGGCGGAGGTGCATTTCAGGCCATCGGCCGAATGCGCCGCGCAGAACTTGCGGAAGCCGTTCTCGGTCTCACCGCCGAACGGCACGAAGGGATGCTTGGCGTCGATCATCGCCTGGACGATGCCGGTGTCGCCGCCCTGTCCGGTGATGCCGTCGAAGGGACCGTTGGTGGCGATCGCGTCGGCCGTCACCTTCTGCGCCACACCGTCATCCCATTTGCCGGCGACCTCGGTCACGTCCCACTTCTTGCCGGAAGCGTCGAGCACTTCGTGGATGCCGTTGTGGCGGTCCGTGTCGACGGAGGTGCCGGCAACGCCGCGCACTTCGAGGATCTTGCCGCCATTCGGCACCTTCTCGACCAGCCACTTGGCCCACAATTCGCCAAGGCCCTTCTGGTCGACATTGACGTTGATGGCATCCTTGGTGTCGAGGATGTTGTCGAAGGCGACCAGCACGATGCCGGCTTCCTTGGCGCGCTTGATGACCGGGCCGAAAGCGGTCGGGTTCTGCGCGTCGGTGACGATGGCGTCATAGCCGGAATCGATGAAGTTGTTGATCGCCGAGATCTGCGCCGGCACGTCCTCGCCGGTCGACACGACCTTGAATTCCTTGATCTTGGCCTTGACGTCGGGCTGCGCGGCATACGCCTTGGCCGTCTGCACCATCTGGATGCGCCAGGTGTTGGCGATATAACCATTGGCGAAGGCGATGCGGAACGGACCTTCCTTCTTGGGATATTTGAAGAACTTCGTGTCGGCGCCCCAAGGGGCGAAACAGTCCGCCTGGGCGGCGGGACCGGATACGATTTCCGGACCGGCGGCCATGGCGGCCGAACTGAGCATGGCGAATGCGCTGGCGGCAACAATGCCGCCGACAAGTGACTTGATCATCGATAATCCTCCCGATTGCAGTGCTGATTTGTCGGTTCAGTTTTATGCAATTTCCGCGTCTCGGGCCGGCCCCCTCCGCCTTGTCCGATAACGCCTGCCAGGTGCCGAAGACCTCCGCGATCCCTCCCCTTGCCGTCCCCGCAGCGCAGCGAAAAGTTATCATATTATCCATAATAAACAAGCATGAGCTGTTGCTTATGTATAATAAACAGCCGCGTATCCCTGCCGGATTTGTGCCTTGCGCAATGTTGGTAGCGCTACCACAGCCGGCTGTAAACCGGCATTCGCACAGTCGCCTCTGCGTGTTTCAACGTGCGGTGCTTTCGCGCCGCATGAGCTCGAAGCCGAGATCGACGATCCGCTCGACCGGCCTGTTGCCGCCAATCGCGGCCAGCGCCATGGCCACCGCGCGGCGGCCGATCTCGTAGCGGTGGGTGCGGATGCTGGTGATCGAGGGGAACGACACCTGCATCATGTCGAGATCGTTGAAGCCGACGATGCCGATCTGCCTGGGCACGTCGATCGAAGCGCGGTGGCACTCGAACAAGACGCCGAGCGCGATATCGTCATTGTTGCAGAAGACGCCGTCGAGTGTCGGCATCTTGGCCAGTGCGTCTCGCAGCAACTCGCGGCCCAGCGAAACACTGGACAGCATTGGCGTGGTCGTGATCAGGCGCGGGTCGAACAAACCAGCGGCCTCCATCGCCGCGCGATAGCCCGCAAGCCGACGCTGCGATCGCGGATCCATCCGGGCGCCGATAAATCCGATCTTGCGGTATCCGACCTCCAGGAGATGCCGGGTGGCCGCCCTGCCGCTGTCGAAATGCGAGAAGCCGACCAGCATGTCTACCGGGTCGGGACAGGTCTCCATGATCTGCACCACCGGGCAGCCGGCGTTTTCCAACAGGCGTCGCGAGGTGGCCGTCTGGTCTATTCCCGCCACGATCAGCGCGGCAGGCCGCTGCGATCCGAACAGTTGCAGCAGCCGCTCTTCTTCCATGCCGGAATAATGCGTGTGGCCAAGCTGGATGCGGAACGGACTGTCGGAAAGATTGTCGTAGATGCCGCGCACCACCTCCGCGAAGACATTGTTGGTCAGCGAGGGCACCAGCACTCCGAAGACCTCGGCCCGCGCCGAGGCGAGCGCGCGGGCATTGGGATCGGGCACGTAACCGAGTTCGTCCACCGCCGCCTGGATCTGCCGCCGCAAATCCTCCGAGACCCGCCCGGGCTCGCGCAGGGCACGCGACACGGTGATGGCGCCGACGCCGGCCTTGCGCGCGACATCGGCAATGGTCGGCCGGCCGCCGCCCCGGCGCGAGCGCGGCTTGGTCAAGACGTTGCCCCCCACGCCTCGTGACCGAAGCGCGCCCGCAATACGATGATCCCAGCTGTTGCCATCCCGCCCGCCTGTTGCCGCACCCCCAAGCCTCTGGGGTCGCGCAGCGCCTGCCCGTTGTCAAGCCGAGCGGCTGAAGGCCGTCCCTGACTCAGGCGGCCGCGACGGCCCGGTGCCTCGCCTTCCACATGAACAGGCCGATCGCCAGTATGTTCAGGAGGTTCCAGGCGATGCCGTTGAGGAAGGCGGCGGCATAGGAGCCGGTCAGGTCATAGATCCAGCCGGACATCCAGCCGCCGATCGCCATGCCGAAGATCGTCGCCATCATGACGATGCCGATGCGCTGGCCGGCCTCCTTGGCGGGCAGGTATTCGCGCACGATGATCGCATAGCAGGGCACGATGCCGCCTTGCGACAGGCCGAACACCAGCGACACGACGTAGAGCGAGGCGAGCCCGTCGAACGGGATGTAGAACAGCAACGACAGGCATTGCAGCACCGAGCCGATGATCAAGGTTTTCACACCGCCGATGCGGTCGGCGACAAAACCCGAGGCAATCCGGCTGACGACACCCGCCGCCATCATGATGGACAGCATGTCGGCGCCGTGCGCCATGCCGTAGCCGAGATCCATGCAGTAGGCCACGATATGCACCTGCGGCATCGACATCGCCACGCAGCAGCCGAGGCCAGCGACGACCAGCAGCGTCTGCAGCGCTGCCGGCGACATCGCGATCGGCTGTACCGGACGGCTTCCCGGCGAGCCGGCCGCCGCCGCGTCCGGCGCACGCCGCCGCAACAGCAGCACCAGTGGCACCATGGTGACCAGGCAGAAAATGCCTATGGCGGCATAGGTGAAGCGCCAGCCTTCCGCCTCGATCAGCTTCGGCATGATGGTCGGCCAGAACGCGCCGGCGAGATAGTTGCCGGCAGCCGCTCCCGTGACCGCGACGCCGCGCCGGCGGTTGAACCAATGCGAGATGTCGGCGATCAGCGGTCCGAAGATCACCGACGTGCCGAGGCCGATCAGCACCCCCTGGGCAAGCGTGAACTGCAGGATCGATGTCGACAGCGCCGCCAGCAGAAGCCCGGCGGAGAGCGCGATCGAAGAGACCAGCGCCGGGATCCAGTAACCCATGCGGTCGATGGCGCGGCCGACCAGCACGTTGCCGGCGGCGAAGCCCACCATGGTCGCGGTATAGGGCATGGAGGCGGCGGCGCGGTCGACGCCGAACTCGGCCTGCACGGCCGGCAGCACCACGACGACGGCCCACATGCCGACCGCGCCGATCGTTGCCAGCAGCATCGAGATGGCCAGCCGCATCCAGGCGTAGGAGCTGTCGATGCCGGGGTTTTGCCGGCCGATATCGGTTCGGGTCAAAGGCGTTTCCTGCCGGTGGTCTCGATAATCGGCCGCCGTTTTGGCCACTATCGGCTCATTGCCGGTTCATAGCAGCGCCACGGCAGGCAAATCCGTGGCTCCAGAGCGAGCCGCAGGCAAACCGGCAGAGGCGCCGGCAGAAACTGCCGGCGCCTTGCAAAAAGGTGCTCAGGGATGCGAAGGACGAACGCAGCGCCACGTTCGGGCGAAGGCGATCGGCTGACCGCCCTCTTCGAACCGGCCGGCGTCTTACTGGTTGATCTCGGGTTCTGCGAGCTTGGCCAGATTGCGCAGCGATTCCTGCCAGCCGAGATAGCAGGCCTCCGCAGGAATGGCGTCCGGAATGCCGGCCTGGGTGATGTTCACTTCGGTGCCGACGGACACTTTCTTCAACGTTACGGTCACCTCGATCTGGCCTGGCAGATTGGGATCGTCGAACCTGTCGGTGTAGCGCAGGAGTTCACCCGGAACGAGTTCGACATATTCGCCGCCAAACGCATGGCTGTCGCCGGTGGTGAAGTTGCGGAACGACATCTTGAAGCTCCCGCCGACCTTGCCTTCCAAGTGATGAACCGTGCAGGTGAAGCCGTTGGGCGGCAGCCATTTGGCCAGCGCATCGGCCTCGAGAAACGCCCGGTAGACCTTCTGCGGGCTGGTCGTCAGGACGCGATGCAGGTGTATGGTGCTTGGCATTTTTCACATTCCTTCGTGCTTTGTGATCGATGTCCCAAGGACGGGCGGTGCCCGGCCGATCCGACACGGCCTCACGGATTTTTTGAGAAGACAGCGAATTGAACTGACTTGGCCCGCGCCGGTTTCCTGGCGCGCTGGACAAGGGCCGTCATCTTGCGCACCCTGACTGCGAAAACGGAGGCACACATATGAACGCTTCGATCCGCTTCGGCATTGTCGGCGGCGCTGGCTGGCTGGGCGGCGCCATTGCCGGCGCGGCCCTTGCGGCGGGCGTCGTGCAGGCGCGGGATATCACGCTTTCGTATCGGCGCACGAAACCGCAGCGCTTTCCCGGCGCCTTCTGGACCGACGACAACCAGGCGCTCACTGAGCGCTGCGATGTCATCCTGCTGTCGGTCCGGCCTGAGGATTGGCCCTCTCTCGCCATCGATGCCGGCGGCAAGCTGGTGATTTCGGTCATGGCCGGCATCCGCCTTGCCGAAATCGCAGAAAGGCATGCCACCGACCGCGTGGTGCGCTCGCTGCCGAACGCGGCGGCGGATGTGGCAAAGTCCTACACGCCGTGGATCGCGAGCAGCGGGACATCAGGGGCGGACCGCGCCATAGTGCGCGCGATCTTCGATGCTTGCGGCGTCCAGGACGAGGTCGCAAGCGAGCGCGACATCGACTATCTCACCGGCCTTACCGGCTCGGGGCCGGCCTTCCCTGCCCTGCTGGCGGACGCGATGCTGCGCGACGCGGTTCGCTTCGGCCTGCCGCCCGATGTCGCGCGGCGTGCCGTCAACGCGGTCCTGACGGGCACCGGCCGGTTGCTGGAATTGCGGGATGCTTCGCCCGCCGACACCGTGGAAGCCTTCCTCGACTATCGCGGCACCACCGCCGCCGCCATCGAGACCATGCGCGACGCCGGTTTCGACGAAGCGGTGGCGAAGGGACTGGCGGCGGCTTTCACGAAATCGATCGCCATGGGCAAAGGCTGAGCCGGCACCGGACCACATTGGGGCCGGACAGATCCTCAATCCCCAAGGGGGCGCTAAAGCTTTCCTGAAATTGCTACCGTGAGCGGATGACGCCGTCCGTGTTGGCGAGCAGCTTGCGCACGGCCGCGCGCGCCGCGTCGGGCCTCTGCAGGCGGATGTTCTTCTCGATCGCCTCATGCAGCTTCTGCGCATGATTGAGATCGTCGACCGCCCGCGTCGTGTAGGTGAAAAGATGATCGAAGGCGGATTCGATCAGCACGCCAAGCGGCACCAGAAGGTCGTTGCCCGAAGCGCGCAGGATGGCGAGGTGAAAGCGCGTATCGGCGCGGGTGCGCTCCTGCAGGCTGGCCGCCTCGCCCATTTCGCGGCAGGCCTGGCTGATCTCGGCCATCTGCTCGTCGGTGCGGCGCATCGCGGCGAAGGCCGTCGCCTCCGGCTCGATGATGTGGCGGAATTCCTGCACCGTCTTCAGGAACACTTCGCGGTCCGGCGACGTCGCGTACCAGGCAAGCACGTCGCGGTCGAGCAGGTTCCAGCGTTCCTTCGGCTCCACCCAGCTGCCGATTTTGGGGCGTGAGGCCAGTAGGCTCTTGGCCATCAGCATCTTGATCGCCTCGCGCACCGCCGAACGGCTGACGCTGAAGGTTTCCGACCATTTGGCCTCGTTGGGCAGGATGGTGCCGGGCGGATAGTCGCCGCGAACGATCCGCAGCCCGATCTCGCTCGCCAGCGAAGTATGGACGCTCGCGCCGGGAATGCGCGCCGCATCGGGCCGGCGTACACCAACCGGGCGATCGGCGGCTGCCGGCTTTTTCGGCGATTTTTCCTTGTTCGGCTTCGCGTCCCGCATACGCTTCACAAAGGCCGGTTTGCGGAAGCTGTCAAGCGCCACCCCGCGGTTGGGCAGCAAAGCCTGCCGCTATACACAGCCCAACCCGGCTCGCATGCCCGCTCAGGCTGTCTTGACGTATTTGCGCCAGCTATGTTGCGGACGGAAGCCGAGCATGTCGCGCGCTTTGCGGTTGGACAGCAGCGTCTCGTATTCGCCGAGTTCCGCCTTGACCGGCACGCCGGGATAAAACCGCTTCAGGAGTTCCGCCGTCGGCAGGTCGGACGACGTGTCGTCATTGGCGGCGTTGAACACCTGGTAGCCCAGCCCGTCCTTCTCGATGCCGCGCATCGTGATTTGTCCCAAGTCGCGGGCATCGATGTAGCTCCAGGCGATGCGCTTGCGGAAACCGGGGTCGGCGAACCATTTCGGGAACAGCGAATATTCGTGCGGCTCGATGACATTGCCGATGCGAAGCGCGTAGATATCCGTGCCGTTGCGCTGCGCGAAGGCGCGCGCCGTCTTCTCGTTGACGACCTTGGACAAGGCATAGCTGTCCATCGGATCGACGTCATAGTCCTCGTCGAGCGGGAAGTATCGGGGGTCGCGCGGCTCGTTGGCGAAGACCAGGCCATAGGTCGTTTCGCTGGAGGCGACGATCACCTTGCGGATGCCGAGTTTCACCGCGGCTTCGATGACGTTGTAGGTGCCCATCGCATTGATGCGGAACACCTCGTTGTCAGGCGTGATCATGATGCGCGGGATGGCGGCGAAATGCACCACTGCGTCGACCGGCTGCGGGCGCAGCGACGGGTCGAACTCGTGCAGGCCCATATAGCTCGACAGCGCGTTGAACACCTGCCCGCTGTCGGTGATGTCGGTGATCAGCGTGCGCACCTTGGGATTGTCGAGCGGCTTGGTGTCGATGTTGAGGACCTGGCAGCCCTGCTCCACGAGATATTGCACGACATGGCGTCCGGCCTTGCCGCTGCCGCCGGTGAACATGATCCGCTTCGTCATTCCGGTCTCCACAAAATTCCCAACGGGTTTTATGTGTATTGTCAGACAATATTGCTTTCCGCAACCGCATACGCTTAAACAGCGGTGGGATTATCGATAATTTGAAAACAGGACGCAAAGCATGACAACCACCGCCGCAAGCGAGAAGATCGGCTTCATCGGCCTCGGCCTGATGGGGCACGGCATCGCAAAGAACATCGTCGACAAGGGCTATGCCCTGACCTTCCTCGGCCGCAAGAACCGCAAACCGGCGGAGGACCTGGCCAGCCGGGGCGCCACGGAGGCGTCGACCTCGGCCGCCGTCGCGGCGGCTTCCGATATCGTCTTCATCTGCGTTACCGGCTCTCGCGAAGTGGAGGCCATCATTCGGGGCCCCGGCGGACTCAAGGAAGGTTTGAAGAAGGGCTCCGTCGTCGTCGACTGCTCGACCTCCGATCCGGTCTCGACCGTGGCGCTGGCGGCCGAACTCAAGGCGCTTGGCATCGACTATGTCGACGCGCCGCTGAGCCGGACGCCCAAGGAGGCCTGGGAGGGTACGCTCGACGCCATGGTCGGCGCCCCCGATGCCATCTTTGCCCGGGTGAAGCCGGTGATCGACACCTGGGCCGGCCGCATCGTCCACATTGGTGACACCGGCGACGGCCACCGCATGAAGCTGCTCAACAATTTCATCTCGCTGGGCTATGCCGCGCTCTACTCCGAAGCGCTGGCGCTGGCTGAAAAGGTCGGCATCTCGCCGCCGCGTTTCGACAGCGTCATCCGCAACGGCCGCATGGATTGCCCCTTCTACCAGACCTTCATGCGCTGGACGCTGGAAGGCGACCGCGACGCCCACAAATTCACCATCGCCAACGCCTTCAAGGACCTGACCTATCTGGAATCCATGGCCGGTGCCGCCGGCATCGCCAACCCGCTCGGCAACGCCACCAAGAATTCCTTTGCCGGCGCCCACGCCACCGGCCCGGCCGAACAGTTCGTGCCGATGCTGGCCACGCATATCGCCAAGGTCAATGGCGTCGACCTGATGCCGACGAAGGACGGCAAGAAGCAGACGATTTGAGACGCTCCCACCGATGGTTTCACCGGTTGGCAGCGTGGCAAGATGGACGCCAGCATCGCGGCCAGCCCCTTCTCCCCGTCACTATACGGGGAGAAGGGCCCGGCAGGGCGATGAGGGGCAGCGCCAACGCTACGAGTGATCGAGCGGGCATGGCCAGTGCAATCCGTCTGACGCCCCGCCGGCGAACCGGATAGAAAACACAGGGCAGTGCATGGTCTCGCATCATGAGCGCACGTCAGCGCCGCCCCTCATTGTCCTGCCGGACATTTCTCCCCGTATAGTGACGGGGAGAAAGACGCTCTCGCCGATGCTTTCGCCAATCATCGTCGTTGCAAGAAGGGCGCAGCCTCACGGATGAAACTAGCGCCGCCGGCTCCCAATTCCCTCATCGGTGTCGGCGAGCAGCCTGTGCACCGCACTGCGCGCCGCCGCCGGGCGCTGCAGGCGAATGTTCCTCTCGATCGCCTCGTGCAGCTTCTGCGCCCGCCCTTGGTCGCCGACCTGCTGTGTCGTGAAGACGAAGAGATGGTCGAGCGCCGACTCGATCAGCACGCCGAGCGGCACCAGAAGGTCGTTGCCCGAGGCGCGCAGGATGGCGAGATGGAAGCGCGTGTCGGCGCGGATGCGGTCGGGCAGGTTCGCCGCCTCGCCCATCTCGCGGCAGGCCAGGCTGATCTCGGCCATCTGCTCGTCGCTGCGCCGTATGGCAGCGAAGGCCGAGGCTTCCGGTTCGATGATGTGGCGAAACTCCTGCACGGTGCGCAGGAAGGCCTCGCGGTCGGGAGCGGTCGCGTACCAGGAAAGCACGTCGCGGTCGAGCAGGTTCCAGCGCTCCTTCGGCTCGACCCAGCTGCCGATCTTGGGGCGCGAGGCCAGCAGGCTCTTCGCCATCAGCATCTTGGTCGCCTCGCGCACCGCCGAGCGGCTGACATTGAAAATCTCGGCCCATTTGGCCTCGTTGGGAAGAATGCTGCCGGGCGGATAGTCGCCGCGAACGATCCGCAGCCCGATCTCGCTGGCCAGCGACGCGTGCACGCTGGAACCGGAAAAGTGCGCCGCGTCCGTCCTGCGCATGACAGCCGGATCGCGGCTGGCTTTCGCCTTGGCCCGGCCGGCTTTTCTCTCTGCCTTCTCTTGCGGCATCCACGTTCCAATAGGCCGGCTGCCTTTGGCCCGGGAGCCCCGAACCAGCGTGGCGCGCCCATCCCGTCGCCGAAGACCCAAACCATGGACGCGACAAGGCCGGAGCCTGTTGCCCCTTGCCATGGCGTCCCGCTCAGGAGTTGACGGGGCGCCCGTCAGCCGGGCGCCCCGCGTCGAAAGGCTATTTCTGGATACAGGTGTCGACCGTATCCTTGGTGCACTCGTCGAGACCGGTGAAGACCGGATCGTCGACCTTCTTGCCCGTGATCAGGTCGATCATCACCGAGGGCGCCTTGTAGCCCATCTCGAAGGGCCGCTGGCCGACCAATGCGGTGACGAGGCCGTCCCTGGCAATCGCCACCTCGTCGCCGATCGTGTCGGCGGCGCCGATGACGAAGTCGTTCTTGGCCAGCCGGTCCTTCAGCGGTCCGACCAGGTCGCGATAGGGCTGCGGCGCGCCGAACAGCGGCCAGCCGCCCATGATGCCGAACGCATCGAGCTTGGGATTGGCGGCGAGGATGTCGGTCATCGCCTGCACGCCCTTGGCGCCGTCGTCATTGGTGAACACCGGGCAGCCGGCGACTTCGGTCCAGCCGCCTTCGCCGGCAAGCGCGGCGAGGCCTTCCTTGCCCGTCAGGGCGTCACGCATGCCCTGCGCGCGGCGCAGGATGTTGTCGGCAGCCGGGTTGCCTTCGATGGTGCAGATCGTGCCGCCGTTCGGCTTGGCCTTCTTGATGTATTCGCCGATCTTCTTGCCCATCAGGTAGTTGTCGGTACCGAGATAGGTCTTGCGCAGCGCCGCGTCCTCCTTGGCGAGGTCGGCGTCCACCGTCATGATCGGGATCGTCGGATTGGCGCTCTTCAGCGTCTGCGCGATCAGCGGCGCGTTCGACGGCGAAATCGCCACCGCCGCCGTGTCCGGCTTGCTCAGAATATCCTGAAGGATCTGCGCCTCGCCGGCCTCGTCCGATGTCGACGCCGGGCCGGTGTAGAAGCATTCATATTCCGAGCTGGCGTTTTCCTTGTTCCACTTCTCGCAGCCCTGGTGGATGGCCTCAAAGAACGGATTGTCGAGACCTTTCACCACGATGACGAGCTGCTTCTTGGCCAGAGCCGGCCCGGCGCCCAGCGCCATGGCGGCGACGGCGGCGAGCAAAACTGTTTTCCTCATATCAGTCCTCCCTTGGAAACAGACGGACACGGCGTGCCCGCCACACAAATCGACCCGGATGCGAAAATGGCAGGACGAACGTTCGTACCGCCAGGCTGGGCCGACAAGCATTTGCAGATGCGACCGACCGGCAGCGCCGGCACGACCGATGACCTCCAGCCGGCCACGCCGCTAGCCACGGCTTCATCGACCGGCATGACTTCCTCCGGCACTCAGCTAATAACGGCCAGCCGTCAACGTCAATTGCAATTTGTCCTACAAAACGGATTTTTCAAAACAACACTTCACTATTCGTCTGACAATTGCCTGTTCGACAATTGACGCCCGCGCGGCCATTTGCGTAAATGACGGGGTCGCTGTTTCCGGGAGGAGCTGGGGAGAGCGAAAGCAGACCGTCGCCGCTCCGCGGGCGGATGGCGAGGCATGGGGAGGCAACAGTCTGGTGGCGGTTCTCGAACTCACCAACATCTCGAAGCATTTCGGCGCCATCCAGGCGGTCAACGATGTCTCGCTGTCGATCGACCCCGGACAGGTCGTCGGCCTGATGGGCGACAACGGCGCCGGCAAGTCGACGCTTGTGAAGATGATCGCCGGCAATTTCCGGCCGAGCCATGGCACGATGCGCCTGGACGATCGCGAATTGATCCTGCACAAGCCTGCCGAAGCGCGCCAGCACGGCATCGAGATCGTCCACCAGGACCTGGCGCTGTGCAACAATCTGACCGCCGCCGCCAATGTCTATCTCGGCCGCGAATTGCGGCGCGGTGTCGGCCCGTTCCGCATCCTCGACTATGCCGCCATGTACAAGCGCGCCGGCCAGCTCTTCGCCGAACTGAAATCCGAGACCCGCCCGCGCGACCTGGTCAAGCAGATGTCGGGCGGCCAGCGCCAGGCGGTGGCGATCGCGCGCACCATGCTGTCGCAGGCCAAGATCGTGCTGATGGACGAACCGACGGCGGCGATTTCGGTCCGGCAGGTCGCCGAAGTCCTGAACCTCATCCGCCATTTGCGCGACCAGGGCATCGCGGTCGTGCTGATCAGCCACCGCATGCCAGACGTCTTCGACGTGGCCGATCGCGTCATCGTCATGCGGCGCGGCAGGAAGGTCGCCGACAAGAAGATCGCGGCGAGTTCGCCCGAGGAAGTCACCGGGCTGATCACCGGCGCCATCGAGCAGGCGGCATGACGGCGGGATATCCGGATTTCACCACCCCGGCACATCGCGCCGGCAGGAAAGGTCGATAATGGCAGTCACACTTGACCAGACGATCGCGCAGAAGCAGCACACTTTTCTGTCGCGGATGTTCTCCAGCCAGACCTTCTGGGTGGTGATCGCCGTCATCCTGGCCTGCATCTTCCTGTCGTTCGCCACCGATGCCTTCGCCACGTCGAAGAACCTCTACAACATCACCCGCAACGTCACCTTCGTCGCCATCGTGGCGCTCGGCATGACCTTCGTCATCATCACTGGCGGCATCGACCTGTCGGTGGGGTCGGTGCTGTGCCTGTCGTCCATGGTGCTGGCCGTCACCATGCATGCCGGCTATTCGATCGAGATCGGCATCCTGGCCTCGATCCTCACCGCGCTCGCCATCGGCGCCTTCAACGGCGTGCTGATCGCTTATCTCGGCTTTCCGCCTTTTGTGGTGACGCTCGGCATGCTGTCGATCGCCCGCAGCCTGGCCATGGTCGCGTCCAACAACACGGTCGTGTTCCAGTTCGGACCGGATCACCAGAAGCTGCTCGCGCTCGGCGGCGGCGCCTGGGTATTCGGCATCGCCAATCCGGTGCTCTACATGATTATCCTGGCGCTGATCACCGGCTTCATCCTGCGCTGGACCAAGTTCGGCCGCCATATCTTCGCCATTGGCGGCAACGAGCACGCGGCGACGCTGACCGGCGTGCCCGTGAAGCAGATCAAGGTCGCCGTCTACATGATCTCGGCGCTGTCGGCCGGCATTGCCGGCATCATCCAGACCGGGTGGCTGGGCGCCGTCACCACCAATCTCGGCACCGGCATGGAACTGCAGGTGATCGCCGCCACCGTCATCGGCGGCGCCAACCTGGCCGGCGGCGTCGGCACCGCCTTTGGCGCGATCGTCGGCGCCGCGCTCATCGAAGTGATCCGCAACAGCCTCGGCCTGCTCGGTATCAACGCCTTCTGGCAAGGCACCTTCATCGGCGGCGCCATCCTGATGGCCGTGCTGTTCGACCGCATCCGCAACTTCAGGCGCAGCGACTGATATCGAAGCGCCTCTCCTTCTCCCCTTGTGGGAGAAGGTGGCCTCGCGAAGCGAGGTCGGATGAGGGGTGCTCCAGAAAACACCAACGCCTCACTCCCGCTGGAACACCCCTCAACCGTCTCGGCGCTGCGCGCCGATCCACCTTCTCCCACAAGGGGAGAAGGAAAAGGCCAAAGCGCTATTCACTTTGGTTCCTATCGCTCAGTCTGAAAATCCGCCGCCACGCCGCACGCCTGACGCCTCCCCCGGCCCCGCGCCTTGACGCGCCCCGGACTGGGCCGCAAAATCGGCGGTGCGGGCGAAGGGAGGCCAGTCGTCCGCGGGAGGATATGCCCATGACGGAAGCGATCAGGCTCTACTGGGGCCGGTTCGGACATGTTTCTGTCCTGAATGTCGCGAGCGACTTCGTCACCCATGCCCATGTCGAAGCCCATCTGATCATCTGGCTGGAAGGCACCGCCGGCGAGATGACCATCGGCCGCGAGACGGTCCGGCTGGGGCCATGCACCGCCGCCGGAATCAACTCGCTCCAGCCGCACAGCCACGTCCTGTCGCAGGACGGCAGGCCGGGCCTGTTCCTGGCCTTCTACATCGATCCCGACTGGGCGCGGCGCCGCCGCGACCTGCCCTCCTCCGCGCCGCTGTTTTCGCAGGCCGCGATCACGCTCGAGCCATGGCTGCACGAAGCAGCCGCCAGCCTGCTCGACCATCTGAGCGACAACGAAAGCGTCGACGATGTCGCCAATTACGAGATCGAGCGCTTCATCGATAGCGTGCTCGACGCCGCCGATGCCTCGGCGCCGCAGGAAGGCCGCATGCGCATCAACACCATGCAGGATTTCCGCGTCCGCAAGGCGATCCAGCTGATGAAGGCCAATGTCTGCGAGCGTATTTCCTTCGACGATGTGGCGCGCAGCGTCGGCCTGTCGCGTCCGCATTTCTTCGCCCTGTTCAAGGAACAGACCAATCTGACGCCCAACGTCTACTGGAACACGCTGCGCATGGAGGAAGCGGTGCGGCAGCTGCAATGGTCGCAGGAGCCGCTGATCTCGGTCGCCTGCAATCTCGGCTTCACCACGCAGGGCAATTTCTCGCGCTTCTTCCGCGACCATGTCGGCGTGCCGCCGACGCTCTACCGCGAAGCCGCGCGGGCCACTGCCTGACCCTGCCTGTTTTTCAGACTCCTTGATACACGTCCAAGACGCATTGATAAGCGCCGTCGCGGCCCTCGCCCTACCCTTGCCTCAACGACCATTCGCGAGGGAACATCCTATGGCCAACGTCACCATCTCCAGCGTCATCGACGCGCCGGTCGAAAAGGTGTGGGCGCGCATACGCGACTTCAACGGCCTGCCGGGCTGGCACCCGCGCATGGTGGAGAGCCATATCGAGGACGGCAAGGATGCCGCCACCATCGGCTGCGTGCGCAACTTCCAGCTCGCCAGCGGCGCGCGCCTGCGCGAAAAGCTGGTCGATTTCTCCGACGCCAATTTCCTCGTCAGTTATTCCATCCTGGAAACGCCGCAGCCGCTCACCAACCACAAGGCGACGCTGCAGCTCAGGCGCGTTACTGACGGAGACCGCACCTATGCCGAATGGAGCGCCAGCTTCGACGCGGCGCCTGAGGAAGCCGACAAGATCGCCGCCGGCATGGGCGCCAACGTCTTCCAGGGTGGCTTCAACGCCCTGAAGGACCATTTCGCCAGCCAGGGCTGAGGGAGCGGGCGATGGCGCTGGCCCTGCAGACTTTCGCGACCGTGAAGGACGCCAACGCGGCGCTGAAGGCGGCCGGCACCCGCTATCTCGGCGGCGGGACACTCGTGGTCCGCGCGGCCAATGAAGGCGATGTCTCGGTCTCCGGCCTTGTCAGGTCGACCGATCCGGCGCTGTCGGCCATCGAGATCAATGACGGCAAGGTCAGCATCGGCGCCTCCGTGACCATGGCGGCGATCGCCGGCCATCCCGACCTCGGCGCCCTCGCCAGGGCCGCGCGTGCCGTTGGCGGCCCGGCCATCCGCAACATGGCGACCGTCGGCGGCAATCTGTTCGCGCCGGCGCCTTATGGCGATTTCGCCGTTGCCTTGCTGGCGCTCGATGCAGCAGTCGGCACCGGTGACGCCGAATTGCCGATCGAGACCTTCCTGGCGGACAGGGACAACAGCCGCGCCATCGTCACATACGTGCGCTTCGCGCTTCCGAAAGGTGACAGCTTCCGTTTCCTGAAAGTGTCCCGGATCAAGCCCAAGGGCGTCTCCGTGCTGAGCATCGCCGTCGTTCTGGAGCACGCAGGCAATGGCACCGTCTCCTCGGCGCGGATAGCGCTCGGCTGCATGGCCGACCGACCGGTGCGCGCCAGGGCCGCGGAAAACGCACTGTTTGGCAAGACGCTCGATCCGGATGGCATCGCGTCGGCATTGGCCGCGGTCGGCGAAGGCATCGCGCCCATCACCGATCCGATCGCCAGCGCCTGGTATCGCGCCGAAGTGCTGCCGGTCCATCTCGGCCGGCTGCTGCTGGGCTGAAACATCCGTCGGGGGGCGCGCGTCTGTCCGATCCTTCGGGCAGGCGCGCAAGGGAGGAAACATGGCGAAGGTCCCGGTCCAGTTCACACTCAACGGCTCTGAAAAGGCCGAGTTCGTCGAGAGCGGCACCACGCTGCTCAACACCCTGCGCGACAAGATCGGCGACACCTCGCCGAAAGGCGGCTGCCAGCAAGGCACGTGCGGCGCCTGCTCCGTCATCGTCGACGGCGAACTCAGGCTCTCCTGCCTGACGCTGGCCGAAACCTGCAATGGCGTGGCCATCACCACCACATCGGGGCTTGCCGAAGGCGGCGTGCTGCATCCACTGCAGCGCGCCTTCCTCGATACTTTCGCCACGCAATGCGGCTTCTGCACGCCGGGCATGATCATGGCCGCCAAGGTGCTGCTCGACCATACGCCCAATCCGAGCCGGGAGGACGTCGTCGAGGCGCTGTCGGGCAATATCTGCCGCTGCACCGGTTACGAGCCGATCATCCAGGCGGTGCTCACCGCCGCCCGCGCCAATTCGCAGAACGCGGCCTGAGGAACGACAGAATGGAACTGCGCAAGAGCTACTTCGCCGATGTCCGCAAGGACGATCTGCACGAGATCGGCCAGCCGAGGCCGCGTTCGGATTCGCCCGGCCACGTCACCGGCAAGACTGCGTACTTTGCCGACCACAACTTCCCCGGCATGCTGCATCTGAAGATGGTGCGCAGCCCGCACCATCACGCCCGCATCCGCTCGATCGACACCTCCGAAGCCGAGAAGCATCCGGGCGTGGTCCGCGTGCTGACCGCCAGGGACGTGCCGCACAATGTCTACACCATCCTCATCCTGATCCAGATCGGCCCGGAGGACGAGACGGTGCTGGCCGACGGCAAGGTCCGCTGGAAGGGCGAGGCGGTGGTGGCGGTGCTGGCCGAGACGGAGCGGGCCGCACAGGAGGCGGCCGCCAAGGTCAAGGTCGACTACGAAGTGCTGCCGGCCGTCTTCGACATGGAGGAAGCGCTGAAACCCGGCGCGCCGATCGTCAACGAATATCACGGGCAGAACTACTATCTCTATGACAGCGGCGAATGCCGCAAGGTGCGCTTCGGCGATGTCGAGGCAGGCTTCGCCGAAGCCGACCATGTGCTGGAGCAGAGCTACCAGTCCTCGCCGATCGAACACGCGCCGACCGAAACGACCGGCTGCGTGGTGATGCCCGAGGGCAACGACCGCTTCACCTGCTACACCAACACGCAGGCGATGTTCTTCACCCTCGACAACACCTCGATCATCCTGCAGATGCCGGGCTCGAAGCTGCATTTCGTCGGCGGCACGGTCGGCGGCGGTTTCGGCGGCAAGGTCGATGTCATCGTCGAGCCGATCGCCATCCTCGGCGCCAAGCTCACCGGCCGCCCGGTCTCCTTCATCTACAGCCGCGAGGAGGAGATGCAAATCTCCTCGCCGCGCGCCGCCGAAAAGGTTGTCATCAAGGACGGCGTCATGAAGGACGGCCGCATCGTCGCCCGCAAGGTCACCGGCTACACCGATGCCGGCGCCTATTCCCGCCACTCGCCCTATGGCGCGCAGAAGGGCGCCGGGCACTATCCCGGCCCCTACACCATCCCCAACGTCTGGATCGACACCTACTGCGTCTACACCAACCGCACCCCCTCCTCCGCCATGCGCGGCTTCGGCGTCACCATCGGCGACTTCGCGCTGGAGGTGCAGATGGACAAGCTGGCGCGGCTGATCGGCATGGACCCGCTCGAATTCCGCTTCATCAACGCCTACCGCGACGGCGACATGAAGGCGCATCGCCAGCCGACGGAAGGGGCAGCACTCATCGAGTGCATGCAGGAAGCCTCGCGCGCCGCCAACTGGCCGGTGGCGGAAAAGTTCATGGCGATGTCCTCCTACAAGAAGGGAGCTTGAGATGGCGATCCGGCGCGGACGCGGCGTCGCCGCGATCAACTATCCCACCGGCATGAACCTTGGCGGCGACCCGACCCAGGCGCTGGTGCATTCGACGCCGACCGGCAACTTCATGGTCACGCTCTCGTCCGTCGATCTCGGCCAAGGCATGAAGCAGATCATGGCGCAGATCTGCGCCGAGACGATCGGCGTGCCGACCGACCACGTCGTCGTCGACACCGCCGACACCGACACCGGCCCGCATTGCATGGGCACGTTTGCCTCGCGCGGCACGCACCGCGCCGGCAATGCCGTGATCCAGGCCGCCAAGGAAGCTCGTCAGGTGATGCTGGAGGTGGCCGCGGAAGAGCTGGAAGTGAATGCTTCCGACCTCGAAACTGATGGCCAGGGCAACATCCTGGTCAAGGGCGCGCCGCAGAAATCGATCTCGATCTTCGATGTCGCCTTGTCGGCGCATTTCAAGCGCGGCCGCTCGATCTCCGGGCGCGGCATGTTCCTGATCCCGCGCTCCTATCCCGAGAAGGAAACCGGCGCGATGAAGCCGTCCACCTGCTACGCCCATGCCTGCACGGTGGCCGAGGTCGAGGTCGACGACGAGACCGGCGAAGTCACGGTCTTGACGGTCAAGAACGTCTTCGAGATCGGCCGGGCGCTGAACCCGAAAATGGTCGAGCAGCAACTGGTCGGCGGCTCCTGGATGGGCATCAGCCACGCGCTCTATGAGACGACCGAGCCCTACTACCCCAACCGCGACCATGGCGGCACGGACTTCAACCAGTATCTGATGCCCGGTCCCGGCGACCTCGCCGAGACCGAGATCATTGTGCTGGAGAGGCCGTCGGCGGATGGGCCCTACGGCGCCAAGGGGCCGGGCGAAATGTGCGCCAATCCGCAGATACCGGCGGTCGCCAATGCCGTCTTCGACGCCGTCGGCGTGCGCATCGACACGTTGCCGATCACGCCGGAGCGCATTTTGCGCGCGCTCAAGGCGCAAGCGGCAAACTGACATGCCCGAGGTGAAAGCAGAGACTGTCGCGACCTCGCCGGTAGCGGTGGCGTCGCATCTCGCCGCCGCGCGCTATCTGGCCGACGACAGCCTGGCCACCGCCATCTTCCTGGCGATCCGGCTGGGCAAGCCGCTGCTGCTCGAAGGCGCGCCGGGCGTCGGCAAGACCGAAGCCGCCAAGGCAATCGCCGAATTGCTCGGCCGCGATCTGGTGCGCCTGCAATGCTATGAAGGCATCGACGCCGCGCACGCGCTCTACGAATGGAACTACCAGCGGCAACTGCTCGCCATTCGCCACGCCGGCGAACAGGAGGTCGACATCTACGACGACCGCTTCCTGATCGCCCGCCCTTTGCTGCAGGTTCTGAAAGCGCCGGAGCAGCGCGTGCTGCTGGTCGACGAAATCGATCGCTCCGACCATGAGTTCGAGGCGCTGCTTCTGGAATTCCTCTCCGATTTCCAGATCAGCATTCCCGAGCGAGGCACCATTCGCGCCGCCGCGCAGCCGATCGTCATCCTCACCTCGAACCGCACGCGCGAGCTTGCCGAGGCGCTGCGCCGCCGCTGCGTCTACCACTGGATCGGCTATCCCGACGCCGGGCGCGAGGCCGAGATCATCATGCTTCGCGCCGGCGACGTGGCCGAGGCCACCGCGCGCGCCGTGGCTTCGGCGGTTCAGACGATCCGCGCCCGCCCGCTCGCCAAGCCGCCCGGCATTGCCGAGGCGGTCGAATGGGCCAATGCCGCGACCATTCTCGAAAAAGGCGGCAGCCCCTGGCCGGAAGCCTTCCGCCGCGCCATCGGCGTTCTGATCAAGGACGAGGAGGACCTGTCCTACATCGCACCGGAACTCGGCCGGATTGTCGAGGAGGCGCTGGGGTGAGCCGGAAACGCTGGCGGGACAGCACCCCTCTCTGGCCTGCCGGCCATCTCCCCCGCAAGGGGGGAGATCAGCTGTCATCCCGGCTTTCGCCAATTACCAGCGTCGAAAGGATGCTGCCGCCATCCGAACTCCTAATCTCACCGCTTGCGGGGGAGATGTCCGGCAGGACAGAGGGAGGTGCGAAGGAATGAGGCCTTCCGAAAACCTGCCTCCCGCCGCCGCTCCATTTCTCGGCTTCGCTCGCCTGCTGCGCCGCCACGGCTTCGCCATCGCTCCCGAACAAGTCACCGGCTTCATGCAGGCAGTAACACTCCTCGGGCCCCGCTCCATGGCCGATATCCGTGAGGCCGCCCTTGCCACACTTGCCCCACCACCCGATCGCCGGGGCGAATTCGAAGCGCATTTCCAGAGCCATTTCTACGGCAACGCTTCGGTCGTGATTGAAGGCGAAGAGGACGAGGAGACCCGGATCAAGGACGATCACAGCGCCCGTCAGGAGGAGAACCAAACCACGCGCCAGGAAAAAGGTGGGGAACTGTCGTCTGCGGTCGAACAGCTGAGCACGCGCGATTTCCAGCGCGACGATGACGGGCTGGCCGCCCTCCGCCGCAAGCTCTCCTGCGCCCTGCCCGCGCGCCGTTCCTTCCGCACCGTGCGCACCCCTTCGCGCGGCAGGCTCGACCTGCGCCGCTCGCTGCGCGAAATCGTCAGCGCCGACGGCGATGTCCCCTCGCCTTTGCTGCGCCGCCGCCAGACCGTGCCGCGCAAGCTGCTTGTGCTCATCGATGTCTCCGGCTCGATGAAGCTGCATACGGCGGACTATCTGAAGCTCGCGCATGCATGCGTGCAAGGCGCCGGCCGCACGGAAATCTTCACCTTCGGCACGCGGCTGACGCGGATCACGACGGCATTGCGCATCCGGGACCGCAGCCAGGCGCTGGCCCGGGCGGCCGCGCAGGTGGACGACTGGGACGGCGGCACCCGCATGGGGCCGACACTGCTTGCCTTTCTCTCGGTGCCGCGCTTTTCCGCCTTCGCGCGCGGCGCGGCGGTCGTCATCCTGTCGGACGCTCTCGAGCGCGGCGGCCATGAGGAGCTGGAGATCGCCATGCGCCGGTTCAGCGCCCGCGCTTTCCGCCTCTCGCTGGCGACGCCGCTTGCCGGCGACCCGCGTTTCCGCCCGGCGACGGCAGCGCTCAAAGCCATCCTGCCTTCGCTCGACGACCTCGTCGACGGTTCGTCCATGGAAAGCCTCACCGAGTTCATCCTGTCGCTGGCCCGCCCCGCGCCCGCGGCCGCCACCATCTGGAAAAGGGTATCGTGATGCAGAAAGCCATCGACGCGCATTTCCACATCTGGCGCCAGAAGGACCAGCCCTGGCTGGTCGGGCCGATGGTGCCGCGCATCTTCGGCCCCTACGAGCCGATCCGCCGCGACTATCCGATCACGGAATTCCTCGAGGACCAGAAAGGCTCCGGCGTCGAGAAGGCCGTCTATGTCCAGACCAACTGGGCCAGGGAGGATTTCGAGAAGGAAGTCGCCTTCCTGCAGAAGACATCGGACGAAACCGGCTGGCCGCACGCCATTGTCGGCTATGCCGACATGACCGTTGACGATGTCAGGCCCCAGATCGACAGGCTGATGAAATACAAACTGCTGCGCGGCGTGCGCATGCAACTCCATTGGCACGAGACGCCGGCCTTTCGCTTCGCCGCCTCGGCCGACCAGGTCATCGACCCCAAGGTGCGGAAGAACGTGGCGCGGCTGAAGGACTACGGCCTGTCCTTCGACCTGCAACTCTTTCCCGCCCAGATGAAGGACGGCCTGGCGCTGGTCGGCGAAAACCCTCAGACCAGTTTCATCCTCACCCATGCCGGCATGCTGACCGGCATGGAGCCGGAAACCACCGAAGCCTGGAAAGCCGGCCTGCGCACGCTGTCGGCAGCGCCGAACTTTTACGCCAAGCTCTCTGGCCTCGGCACATTCGTCCACCGCAACGACCCGGCGCTGATTGCCTACATCGTCGACAATGCGATCGAAATCCTCGGTAGCGACCACCTGATGTTCGGCTCGAACTTCCCGATAGAAAAGCTGTGGACCAGCCACGCCGAACTGATCAGAGCGCACCGCGCGGCAGTGGCAAAGCATGGCGCGGCGGAGGAGGCCGATATCTTCTGGAACACGGCGGAACGTGTCTACCGGCCGGTGTAGCGCCGCATCTTCCTTCCCCCTTTGCGCTGGTCGACCCCCACTCCGTCGAGCTTCGCTCGACACCTCTCCCCCGATCGACGGGGGAG
>NZ_SCNN01000009.1 GCF_005503535.1 Mesorhizobium comanense
CTCTCTCCGGCGTCGGCCGCGTCGGATGTGAAGAAGAGACAGTCCTACTCCCAAGCCGACCGCAAGGTCGGCTTTTTCTTTTGCAAAGGTACGACTCGCAAGGTCCGTCCAATCACCCGCGTGGACCAGACAAAGCCAGATTGCTGCCAATCAGCGCTGCAAGGTCGCTCGCGGGAGCCCCGGCTCCCGGACGCAATCGGATTGCGAACTCCGCCGTTGGAACCGGCGGCAGGCCAAGCTCGCGGGGAGCTTCGACAATGCCGGAATGGGCGAAGCGCGGCGTTCGCAGCGTCAGCGCGATGCCGGCATTCACCGCCGTGCGCAAACCGGCGAGGCTCGCACTGCCGGCGGCTATGCGATAGCGGCGGCCGGCAACATCCAGTGCCGCGAGTGCCGCCGCGCGAAAGCCGCAATAGGGATCCAGCAGCGCAAGCGGCAGTTCATCGTCGCGCGACGCCAGTCCCTTTTGCGAACAAAGCCATACCATCGGCTCGCGCCACACGCTGACCTCGTCGGGCGCGGCAGCCTGGCGCATCACGATCGCCAGATCGAGGCCACCGCCCTGCAGCGCCTGCGCCAACTCGGCGGAGCGGCCGACGCGCAGTTCGATCCTGACACGCGCATGACTGACCGCGAAGGCGCGCAACAGCTCCGGCAGGCCGCTGTCGGCGAAATCCTGTGTGGTGCCGACGGCGACATGTCCAGCGGCCCGCGCTCCCTTCAGCGCCAGCCATGCCTCGCGATGCACGGTGAGAATGCGCCTTGCATGGCCGACGAGGTCCTCACCGGCCGGCGTCAGGCCACGGCCTCTGCCAACCGGCGCCAACAGCGGCTCGCCGACGATCTCCTGCAACCGCTGCATCTGGGCGGTCACCGCGGAAGGCGACCGGCCGACGCTCGAAGCCGCCTGCGCCAGCGAACCACTATCGACGAAGGCGAGGAATGTTCTGAGCAGATCGGGATCAAGGGTTTCCATAGTTCGATTTTATCGAATTTTCAGTTGTAAACAATTCGATTTTTTTGATTCCACAGACAGGGCATTGTCTCTCCAACGGCGATCAAGCGCCGCTGAAATCCAGGAGAAGCCAAATGCCAATCATCAACATCAGCATCGCCGGCAAGCCCGATGCCGCCCTGTCCGCCCGCATCGCCACCGAGGTGACCGAGATCACAGCAATGCAATTGCACAAGGATCCGACGATCACGGCCGTCGCCATATCCTACATCGATCCGCGGCACTGGTTCGCCGGCGGCAAGTCGCTGGCCGATCATGGCACCAGCACATTCTGGCTCGATATCAAGGTGGTCGACGGCACCAACACCAAGCTGGAGCTGGAAGCCTATCTGAAGGCCATCTTCGAGGCTTTCGGCAGACTGCTGGGCGGCGTGCATGAGGAAAGCTATGCCTTCGTGCATGAAGTGCCGGCCGCGGCCTATGGCTATGGCGGCAAGACGCAGGAGTTCCGCTTCATTAGCGGACGCTTGAAGGCGGCATGACGGCGCCTTCGCGCATTGACCTTGCTCCCACATCGTCTAGGTTCTGGCCGAAGCGGCCGCGAAAGAGCCGCTATGATAAGATCGTTGGGAGAGATGCGGCATGATCCTGACACTGGCGCTGCTTGCGGGTCTTGTTGCGGCCTGGCTGCTGATCGGGGCGGTAGAAACGTTCCGCCTCGGCCTGCGCTTCACCCAGGCGCTGCTTTATGTGCCGTTCAAGCTCGCATACCGGATCAACGACAGCCGCATCAGGATCGCGCGCAAGGCGCAGGTTCCGGTCATCTACGTCATCTCGCATCAGTCGCGTTTCGAGCCGGCGCTGATGCTCTCGCTGCTGCCCGACGACACGCTGCATATACTCGACGAGGTTTCGGCCCGGTCGCCGTGGATGGAACCCTGGCGCGAGCTTGGCCGCACCATCGCCTTCAATGCCGAACATGTCTTCGTCAGCCGGCGGCTGGTGCGCGTGCTGAAGGGCAAGGGCCGGCTTGCCGTCTACATGCCGGACGCGGTCGAGCCCGACGTCAAGACGTTTCGCCTGTTTCGCGCCGTCACCCGCATCGCCATGCAGGCCGACGCCCGCATCGTGCCGATCTTCGTCGCCGGCGCTCGGAGCCTGCCGGTGTCATTGACGCCGGCGGACAGAGCGCCGAGGCACTGGTTTCCACAGCTGTCCATCAGCGTGCTGAAACCGATGACGATCGCCGAACTGGTGGCACGCAACCCCGACCAGGCCTCGAACACCAATGCGCTGTTCGACCGTGTCGCCGAGGCCAGGCTTTTCGGCACCAATCTCGACCGCGGGCTTTTCCTGGCCATGCGTGATGCCGCGAACCGCGTCGGCGCTTCGCACCCCATCATCGAGGATGTCATCTCGGGCGCCCTGAGCTACCGCAAGACCTTTATCGGCGCGCGCGTGCTGGGCCATCGTTTCGAGGCCGCCACGGCGCCGGGCGAAGCCGTCGGGCTGATGTTGCCCAATGCCAATGGCGTCGTGCTTTCCCTCGTCGGACTGCTGTCGGCAGGGCGCGTGGCGGCGATGATCAACTATACGGCGGGCCCGGCGAGCGTGACGGCGGCGGTGCGCACGGCGGTGATCCGCACCGTCATCTCTTCACGGGCCTTCGTCGAGAAGGCCGACCTTGCCGATATCGTTTCGGCCGTCGAAAGCGGCGGCGCCAGGCTCCTGTGGCTTGAAGACCTGCGGGAAAGCGTAACCACACTGGACAAGCTCGCCGCCGCCCTGCTGTGGCGCCTGCCCTTGCAACGGCAGGACGCGGTCAGGCCTGGGGTTATCCTGTTCACCTCGGGCTCCGAGGGCACGCCGAAGGCGGTGGTTCTTTCGCAGAAGAACCTGCTTGCCAATGCCATGCAGGCGGAGGCGCGCATCACCATCTCGCCGGCCGACATCCTGCTCAACGTGCTGCCGGTTTTTCATTCCTTCGGCCTGACCGGCGGCACCATCCTGCCCCTGGTCACCGGCGTGAAACTGTTCCTCTATCCCTCGCCGCTCCACTACAAGATCATCCCCGAGATCGCGCGCAAGGTGAAGCCGACTATCATGTTCGGCACCGACACCTTCCTCGCCAACTATGCGCGCACCGCCAAGGACGGCGACTTCTCCAGCCTGCGCTTCGTCGTCGCCGGCGCCGAGGCGGTCAAACCGGAAACGCGCCGCATCTATCGCGAACGCTTCCAAGCCGAGATCATCGAAGGTTTCGGACTTACCGAGGCTGCGCCGGTGGTTGCCGTCAACACCGCCATCCACGGCCGCGACGGAACTGTCGGGCGGCTTTTGCCGGCCATGCGCATGAAGCTGGAACCGGTCGAAGGCATATCGGACGCCGGACAGCTTTGGCTCGACGGACCAAACCTGATGATGGGCTACATGACCGCGGACCGCCCTGGTGAACTGCAGCCGCTGACCGGCTGGCACGATACGGGCGATATCGTCGCCGTCGACCGCGAAGGCTTCATCACCATTCGCGGCCGCGCCAAGCGCTTCGCCAAGATCGCCGGCGAGATGGTGTCGCTGGGCGCGGTCGAAATGCTGGTGCAGTCGCTGTGGCCGGAGAAACGCCACGCGGCGGTGGCGGTGCCGGACAAGAGGCGCGGCGAGCGCATCGTGCTTGTGACGACCGCCGACGATGCCAATCCCGAAGAGTTGCGCCAGTTCGGCAAGAAGGCCGGCGCGGCCGAGCTGATGGTGCCGAACGACATCGTCAAGGTGGAGGAGATCCCCGTGCTCGGATCGGGCAAGACCGACTATGTGTCGACGAGAAAGCTGGCGATCGACAGGCTGGGATTGGGCGTGGCGGCGTGATCCGCGCCACGACGCAAGGCAGCGACAACCCTACCCTATATCCGAAGGCGGCACCTTCTCGCCTTCCAGCTTGGCGCGCTTGGAGTAGGCGCGCACGGAAAACGGCAGGAAAATCAGATAACCCGCGACCGACGCCGTCAGCGTGTACCAGGGGTAGGTCATCAGCAAGAGGACATAAAGCACAACGGCCAGGATGACCGGGAGCACCTTGTCGCCAGGGATTTTGACGCTCTTGCCGGAATAGACCGGCAAGCGGCTGACCAGTAGGAAGGCGACCAGTATGGTGAAGCCGGTGGCGACGAAGGCGGCCGGGCGGCTGGGCTCCAGTCCTAGCCGCAGGAAAAAGAGATAGAGCGGCAGCATGACCAGCACGGCGCCCGCGGGCGCCGGCACGCCGACGAAATACTCAGATTGCCACAGCGGACGCTCGGCCTTCTCGTCGTCGAGCACGTTGAAGCGGGCGAGCCGCAGCCCGCAGGCGATGGCGAAGAGAAGTGCCGCTATCCAACCCGGCGAACCTGCACGGTCGAGCAGGAAGGCATAGAGCACCAGCGCGGGCGCGACGCCGAAATTGACGATGTCGGCCAGCGAATCCATCTGCGCGCCGAATTTGGAGGTCGCCTTCAGCATGCGCGCGAGCCGGCCGTCGATCCCGTCGAGGAAGGCGGCGAGCAACACCATCACCACCGCTGTCTCGAAGCGGTTCTCGAAGGCGAAGCGGATGCCTGAAAGGCCGGCGCAGATGGCAAGCACGGTCACCAGATTGGGCAGCACCATGCGCATCGGAATCTCACGGATGCGCGGACCGCCGCTGGCATGAGCTTCGAATTTCTTGAACGGCGCGCCCACGGCTCAGGAAATCCTGACCAGCGGGGTGCCGGCGAGCCCACCGAACTCGGCCAGCACGGTCTCGCCGCCGACCGCGGTCTGGCCGACGGCGACACGCGGCGTGGCGGTCAAGGGCAGGAAAACATCCACGCGCGAGCCGAAGCGGATCAGGCCGAAACGTTCCCCGGTGCCGATCGAACCGCCGGCCTCGGCCCAGCAGACGATGCGGCGCGCCACCAGGCCGGCGATCTGGACGGCGGCGACCGTGCCGTTGGGGCTCTCGATGACCAGGCCGTTGCGCTCGTTCTCGGTGCTCGCCTTATCCAGTTCGGCGTTGAGGAACTTTCCGGGCCGGTGCTCGATCCTGGCGATGCGGCCGCGCACGGGAGCCCGGTTCACATGGCAGGAAAAGACGTTCATGAACACCGAGATGCGGGTCATCTCGACATTGCCGAGGCCAAGCTCGCGCGGCGGCAGCGCCGGTCCGACCGCCGAGATGATGCCATCTGCGGGACTGACCACCAACCGATCGTCGACCGGGGTGACGCGCTCCGGATCGCGGAAGAAATAGACGCACCAGGCCGTCAGGATCAGGCCGATCCAGAACAGGATCGAAGAGAAATAGCCAAGGAAGAGCGTCGCCGCGCCAAAGGCGGCTATGAAGGGATAGCCTTCGCGATGGATCGGTACGAACGCGTTCTTGACCGTGTCGACAAGGCTCATGGGCTGGGGGCGATCCCTGTTGCAGGTCCGGCCTCAATAGCGGAAAGCCCCCCTGCCCGCAACGCGACAATCAGCGGTGCGGATGGACGGATATAGGCTAGCCGATCTTCGAAGAGCCGCACGCTCCGCATTTCGTGAAGCCGTGGCCGGCTTGCGTGCCGGTCCCGTTGCCGTCAGACTTTCGGCCTGGGCGGGGAAAACTTCATGAAAAGCTGGCAATCCAGAATCAACGGTCTCGCGCTGGCGTCGGCCCTCGCGCCGGCGCTGTACGGCCATGCGCTGGCGCAGCGCAAGCCCTCCTTCGACTGCGGCAAAGCCGCCAGCATGGCCGAAAAGGCCATCTGCGCCGATCCTGCCCTGGCGCAGACCGACGCCGACATCGCCGCGAAATACGCAGCGGCGCTCAAGACGCTCGATGCGCGCGCCGGCAAGGCCCTGCGCGACGACCAGAGTGATTTCGTCAGCTATCGTGACCACATCGCCGAATTCAATCAGGGAATCCCGAAAGACCAGCAGACAACCGATCTCGGCGAATTCATGCGCGATCGCGCCACGTACCTGGCCGGCATACGCAAGCCCGCGGACAAGGGTTTTATCGGCACATGGAGCAGCATCCGCGGCACGGTCGAGATCAAGTCGGCGGGCGGCGGCAAGCTCGACGTGTCGGAAGACATCGCCAATCCGGTCTCGGGCAGCGGCGCATGCGACATCGGCGGCACCGTCAAGGCCGGCAAGGAACTGCGGCTGGTCGACACCGACGACCAGGACAAGGCGACCGGATTTGTCTTCGCCTTCCGACGTGACGGCGATGCGCTTGTCGTCGAGCAGAGCGGCGCTGGCAAGGACGGCGCTTCGGAGCCGCCATCATGCGGCGCCAATGGCCATGTCGATGGAGCGTTCTTTCTGAACGAAAAACAGTAAGCCGCTGTCGGCGAACCGCCTCATCGCCCGTCCTTGGTGAGAGAACACCGCGATTCGCGAAGGCTGGCGATGCGCGCAACGGAGGCTCCCGGTCATGCAGACATCCCCCTACGACAAAGCGCGGCTCGTCATCGAGGGCCTTGCCTTCGGCGAGTCGCCTCGTTGGCATGATGGCCGCCTGTGGCTCTGCAATTGGGGTACGGGCGAGATCGTAGCCGTGAACAAAGACGGCAAGAGCGAGGTCATGCTCACCATCCCGGCCGTCCTGCCATACTCCATCGACTGGCTGCCGGATGGGCGGCTGCTGGTGATCTCGGGCCGCGAAGGCCTGTTGCTGCGGCAGGAGGCCAACGGCAGGCTCGTCACCCATGCCGACCTGCTCGGCCTGTCGAAAAGCCCGTGGAATGAGATCGTCGTCGACGGGCGCGGCAACATCTATGTCAATGGCGGCGGTCCAGCGCCGGCTCCCGGCCAGCATTTCGGTCCGGGAACCATCGTGCTGATCACCCCGGATGGCGCGGCCCGGCAAGTGGCCGAGAGCATCGCCTTCGCCAACGGCATGGCAATCACCCCGGACAACAAGACACTGATCGTCGCCGAATCCCACGCCAACCGGCTAACCGCCTTCGACATCGCTACTGACGGCGCTCTGTCGAACCGCCGCGCCTGGGCGGAACTCGATGGATATCCCGACGGCATCTGTCTCGATGCCGAAGGGGCGGCCTGGTACGCGGATGTTCCCAACAAGCATTGCGTAAGAGTACGAGAAGGCGGTGAGGTGCTGCGGACCGTTACCGTCGATCGCGGCTGCTTTGCCTGCATGCTGGGCGGCGCGGACAGGCAAACACTGTTCATCACCGCCGCCGAATGGCGAGGCTTCGAGCATATGGTCAGCGATATCAGAACCGGCCAGGTGCTCGGCATTGAAGCCCCCGCACCTGGCGTCGGCTGGCCTGGCTAGAGGCTTGGAACCCGCTGATAGTTGGCGATGTCGGCCCGCACGCCGAGCCGGGCGATCGTCTCCTTCGGATCGAAAGCCACGCGTTCATGCGCGGCCTTGACGATGGGCACCACATTGTCGACGGCGGCCTGGCTTTCCCATTCTACGATGGTGACGAAATTGAACTCGCCCGGGCCTGAGAATTGTTCGAGCAGGAAATCCTGCACGAAACCCTCCTGAAGCCGCAGCAGCTCATGCGTCATCTTTACCTTGGCGAGAATTTCATCGCGAGCGCTGGCGGGCACGACGAACTTGTCGACCCTGAACACGCTGCCGCCATTAACGCTCTGATTCGTAAAGCTCATATCCATTGATGTCCGTCCTCGAGGATGCTGTTTTCGGCTCTCGGGGCACGGTCTACAATCTCAACTTAAGTTGAGGTCAAGAGCTTTCGAACTACGACACCTCCGACGTGCGCCTGCGAACCACGACACCCAGTTCGTCGCTCTCGCGGGCGATGCGCAGACGCTCCTCGGCCTCGGTCGCCTCGCGCTGGCGGTCCCACATGGAAGCGTAAAGGCCATGTTTGCGCATCAGGTCGAGATGGGTGCCGCGCTCGGCGATCTGGCCGTCCTTGAGCACGATGATCTCATCGGCCGAAATCACCGTCGACAGACGGTGAGCGATGACGATGGTGGTGCGGCCCTTGCTGACCAGGTCGAGTGCTGCCTGGATTTCCTGCTCGGTGTGGCTGTCCAGAGCGGAGGTCGCCTCGTCGAGCATCAGGATCGGCGGCGCCTTCAGTATGGTGCGGGCAATCGCCACGCGCTGCTTCTCGCCACCCGAGAGCTTCAGGCCGCGTTCGCCGACCATAGACTTGTAGCCTTCGGGCAGCTTTTCGATGAACGGCCCGATCTGAGCGAGTTCGGCGGCCTTGCGCACCTCCTCCTCGCTGGCGCCGACGCGGCCGTAGCGGATGTTGTAGGCAATGGTGTCGTTGAACAGCACCGTGTCCTGCGGCACCATGCCAAGCACCGCCCGCAGGCTTTCCTGCGTGACGTCCCTGATGTCCTGGCCGTCGATCAGCACCTGTCCGCCCTGCACGTCGTAGAACCGGAACAGAAGGCGCGAGATGGTCGACTTGCCCGCGCCCGACGGACCGACGATTGCCACCGTCTTGCCGGCCGGCACTTCGAAGGAGACGCCCTTCAGGATCTTGCGGTTGGGATCATAGGAGAAATGCACGTCACGGAACTCGACCTTGCCCGCGCTGACGGCCAGGGGTTTGGCGTCCGGCTTGTCGACGATCTCCTGGGGTACGTCGAGCAGGTCGAACATGTGCTCGATGTCGGTCAGCCCCTGTCGGATTTCGCGATAGATGAAGCCGATGAAGTTGAGCGGCACGGAAAGCTGCACCAGCATGGCATTGATGAAGACGAAATCGCCCACCGTCTGCGTATGGGCCTGCACCTCCAGCGCCGACATGCACATGACAACGACGGTGCCGAGGCCGAAGATCACGCCCTGGCCGAAATTCAGCCAGCCAAGCGAAGTCCAGGTCTTGGTGGCGGCAATCTCATAGCGCGCCATCGAGCGGTCGAAGCGATCGGCCTCCATGCGTTCGTTGGTGAAATATTTCACAGTTTCGAAATTGAGCAGCGAGTCGATCGCCTTGGTGTTGGCGTCGGTGTCGCTGTCGTTCATGTCGCGGCGGATCGAGATGCGCCAGTCGCTGGCCTTGACCGTGAACCAGACGTAGAGCCAGACGGTGATCGCGACCACCGCCACGTATTTCCAGCCGTAGGTGAAGCCGAAAATGCCGGCGGTCAGCGCGAATTCGAGGATGGTCGGCGCCGTGTTGAGCATGATGAAGCGCACGATGGTCTCGATGCCCTTGGTGCCGCGCTCGATGATGCGCGACAGGCCGCCAGTGCGGCGTTCCAGGTGAAAGCGCAGCGACAGCTGGTGCATGTGAACGAAGGTGCGGAAGGCAAGCTGGCGCACCGCATGCTGGCCTACTCGGGCAAACAAGGCGTCGCGCAACTGGTTGAAGCCAAGCTGAACGAGCCTTAGCACATTGTAGGCAATGACCAGCATGACGGGAGCGAGCAGGAAGGACGGCAGCGGCGGCGGCGTCTTTGAACCGCCGGCCAGCGCGTCGGTCGCCCATTTGAAGAAATACGGCCCCGCAACCAGCGTCACCTTGGCGACGACCAGCAGGAGCGTCGCCCAGGTCACCCTTGCCCTGAGATCGGCGCGATCGGCCGGCCACATATAGGGCCACAGATTGCGCAGCGTCGTGAGAGTGGAGGTATCGGCGGAGACGGTTTTTTCGACCACTTTTCTTGCCTTTCGGGTGAGATGGGTCAGCGGCCGGGGCAGCAGGAACTGACGAGCGCGTTCAGCGATGCGGATGTTTCGGCGAGTGCCTCGCGGTCGACCGCGTAGCGCGAGCGCTGGCGATCGGGCTCGAACCGGACGAGGCCCGCCTCAACCAATATCTTCAAATGCTGGGAAACGGTCGACTGCGCCAGGTCGAACCGGTCGACGACCTCACGGCAGCAACAGGAGTCGCTGGCCGAAAGATGTTTTATGATCTCGATCCGCGCCGGATGCGAAAGCGCCGCCAGCCGGGCGGCAACCGCACGGCTGTCGGCCGCCCGCGGCAAATGGCAGGAACTGCCGGGGTCTCGAAGGGATTCGGTCATCGTCCATCGCCGATAAACGATGACCCGGCCTGCGGCAAGCTACCCTTTTGGGCAGAGCCCTGCAGGAAGAAGTGCAAAACCGGCTCTCCTCGGAATAGACCGGGAGAGCCGGGGATTGCGATCAGTTGGTCTTGGTCGGCGCCGTCGTCGCCTGCTCGCCCATTGCCTTGAGGTCGGCGGCTTCGCCTTCCTTCGATTTTTCCGGGACCTTGAATACCTGGCCCGGCCAGATGCGGTCGGGGTCACGAATCTGGTCCTGGTTGGCGAGATAGATGGTCGAGTAGCGCACGCCATGACCGTACACCCGCCGCGAAATGCGCCAGAGCGTATCGTGGCGACGGATGATCACGGCACCGTCGGCATGTTCGAGCTTGGGCGACACGACCTCGGGCACCTCGCTTGGCGGCGTGGCTGCCGCGACAACGGCCGGTGCCTCGGCCGCGGGCGCGGCCGGCTTCGTCTCGGCGGGGGCAGCGGCAACAGCCGGTGCCTCGGCGGCGGGTGCCGCAGGGGCCGGTGCAGGTTCGGCCGGTGCGGCCGCGGCCACGGCCGGCGCAGCCGGAGCGGCGGGGGCTTCCGCGGCAGCAGGCGCGGCCGGCTTGGTTTCAGCCGGCTTTGTCTCTGCAGGCTTGGCGTCGGCTGGCTTGACCTCGGCCGGCGCCACGGCGGCAACCGCTTCGCCCGGCTCGCGCTCGAACGGAACGGCGGCCCGCGCCACGACCTTCACACCATCGGCATCGAGCCCATCGACATGGATGGTGTAGCTGCCAACCGGGATGTCGCGCGTCGCCTCGACCAGGAAGTGGCCGTCCGGCGACGTCTGCGCGTCGCCTAGCAGGATGTCGTTGGCATAGGCACGCACCTTGCGGCCAGGATCGGCAAGGCCGGCGACGAAAATCTTGTCGCCGTCGATCTCCACTGCCTCGACGACGATCTTGGGCTCAGCCACCGGCGCGGCGGGAGGCGTTGCCGGTGTTGCCGGAGCCGGCGCGGCCTGGACAACGGCTGGCGCGGGTGTGGTCGCAGCCGGTGCGGCCGGCGCCGAAGCAGCAGGTGCTGGCGCTTCAGTGGCCGGGGCTGCCGGCGCAGCGGCCTGATTACCGGTTGCCGGTGCGTCCGGCTTTTTCTCGGGCGCGGGAACCGTCAGCAATTCGGCCGGCTTGCCCGGCTCCTCGACCATGGCCAGCACTTGGCCTGCGGCGTTGGCGGGAACCGAGACCACGGCGGTCTGCGCCGAGGCGGTCACGACCGTGCCGGCCGTCGAACGCAGGGTGATCGTGTAATCGCCGGGCTTCAGCGGATCGTCGAGCACGATGACAAAGGCACCGTCGGGGCCAGCGACCGTCGATCCGAGCACCGTGGCGCCGTTGAGGATCTCGACCTTGGAGTTAGGCGCTGCATTGCCGGCGACGACGATCGAGCCGTTACCCTCGACACGCACGACATCGAAAGTCGGCGCGACCGGACCGGCCGCTGCGGGTGCCGCAGGAGCCGCCGCATTCGCCGGCGCGGCCGGAGCCTCGGCTGCGGGAGCGGCCGGCGCGGTCGCCTGAGGAACCGCCGCCGGAGCAGCCGGAACCGCAGGCGCCGGCAGACGTCCCTCCGTGCCCGAATCCGCCGGCTTCGGCGCCGCTGGCGGCGTCAACGCCGCCACCTCGGCCGGCGGCGTGCGATGGAGATACGGGTCCAGCGCGCCCGATACGTAGGCGGTTCCCGCCGCCGCGACGGTCCCACCCGCCGCGAACAGGAACGCCTTCAGTGGATTAATTGCCATATTTCCCAACCCCCTTAGCCACCTAACGCCGGTCTAGCCTGTTTTGCCATGACCGACAAGAAAAAGCCCCGGCTTGTTAAGCCTCGGGGCTTGACCGCGCGTCCAGACCCAATCACCAATCATCGACATGAACACGATTCGATCCGTCTGCGTCTATTGCGGCTCGTCTCCGGGCCGCGATGAAATTTATGCCAAGGCCGGCCACCTGCTCGGACGCTCGATAGCGCGCTCCGGCCTCAGGCTCGTCTACGGCGGCGGCACCAAGGGCATCATGGGAGCCGTCGCGGAAGGCGCGCTCAGGGCTGGCGGCAAGGTCACCGGCATCATTCCCCGCTTCCTCATCAACAAGGAAGCGACCGAAACCGCGCTTGACCGGCTCGATGAACTTCTCATCACCGACAATATGCACGAGCGCAAGCACAGGATGTTCGAAAAATCCGACGCCTTTGTGGCGCTGCCGGGCGGCATAGGCACGGTCGAGGAGATCGTCGAGATCATGACCTGGGCGCAGCTCGGCCATCACCGCAAGCCGATCGTCTTCGGCAATGTCGGCGGGTTCTGGGATCCGATGCTGGCCTTGCTCGAGCATATGACGGCGGAAGGCTTCATCCACACCGCGCAGCGGGTCAAACCGCTGGTCGTCAACGACCCCGAGGCCATCGTCGCCGCCATCATGGTGGCCGGATCCTCCGTCGACGCGCCGACCGACGGCGTGCAGTCGGTGATCGACAAGATGTAGGGAACAGGGAGTAAGGGACGGCAGCAGGGGGAAAGATGCCCCCGGAAACTCCCGCCCTACTCCCCTACCGCCTCCCGCAAACCAGCGATTACCGCACGCCTGTCCCGCCGGCGCCACGCCAGATGGACCGAAACCGTTCGGTCGAACCAGGGCAGATCGCGAAACAAGATGCCTGATGGAGCGGTGTTGCGCAGGCTTGCCTGAACCGTTGCCAGGCCTAGGCCAGCGCTGACCAGCCCCAGCGACGTCAGCGGATCGGCCGTCTCATAGGCGACGTCTGGCACGAAGCCTGATCTGGCACACGCGGCCAGGAACTGGGCGCGAATGGTATCGTCGGGCTGCCGCGCCACGGTGATCCAGGCGCGGCCATCCAGGTTGGCCGGCCCAATCTCCGCCACGTCGGCGAGTACGTCGGCTTCCGGCATCGCCAGCACCAGCGGCTCACGCAGGATGAGCATCGAGGCGATGTCGGGATCCTCCGCGTCCGGTGGCGAATAGACAAGGCCGAGGTCGAGCGTGTGCCGGCGCAGCCCCTCCAACTGCGCCGCGGAGCGCTGGTTCGTCAGCCGCAGATGAAAATCCGGACGCTCGCGGCGGAATTGCCTCAGCATTCGCGCCAGCAGCCCGGCATGCACCGCGCCCTCGACATAGCCGATGGCAAGGCTGCCCCGCCGCTCCACTGGCGAGGCCGCGCCCGAACGCCTCGAGGCGTCGCGCGCTGGCGAGCAACGCCCGCGCCTCGGCGAGAAAGGCCCTGCCCTCGGCATTGAGATGCACGCGTTGCTTCGACCGCTCGAACAGGGCGAAGCCCAATTGTTCTTCCAGCTGCATGATCTGCCGGCTGAGCGGCGATTGGGACAGGTGCAGCAATTCGGCGGCGCGGCCGACATTGCCCTGTTCGGCGACGGCGACGAAATAGCGGAGCTGGCGCAGATCGAACATCGCAGATCAGTCCTTCAAGGTCTGAACTTTAGCTTAACCAGTCTTGGACTGACTGGCTAGCGCCGGCGACAATTGCTGCATCGCAACGTTCGAAACAGGAGACTTCGATGCAATTTCTCGCCCTTCTCGCCCGCAACACCGCAAAGTTCAGCGATGCCGACTTCGCGCCGCTCCTGCCCGGCGAAGCCGAGCAGCGGCGCACGCTTTATGCCGCAGGCGCGGTGCGGCAGATCTGGAACCGCGGCGATATCCCCGGCAGCGGCATGATGTTCGAGGCCGCCGACGACGCCGAAGTGCGCGCCCACCTCGCCACCCTGCCGCTGATCGGCGCCGGCATGATGGATATCGCGGCGATCGTGCCGCTCAACCCTTATCCAGGTTTTGGACCGAGGCACTGAGCGGCCGCGTCGCCCGGTCGGCGGCCCGGCGGATCGGATGCCGGGCCGCCGCCGACTCGTCGAAACTAACCGGCCGCGGGCAGCCTGCTCACCAGCAGTTTGTCGATGCGGCGGCCGTCGAGATCGAGAATCTCGAAGCGCCAGCCTTCGTGACTGAAACTCTCTCCGGCCTCCGGCAGATGTCCGAACTGGAACAGAGCAAATCCCGCTATGGTGCGATAATCTCCCTCGGCGGGGCGGCTCCTGATGCCAAGACGATCGAAGGCATCGTGCGCGGCCATCATCCCATCCACCAGCAGAGAGCCGTCCTCGCGCTCGACGACATCGGGTTCTTCGCCCTCTGTACCCGGCAGGTCGCCCGCCATGGCTTCGAGCAGGTCGGTCTGGGTGACAATTCCCTCCAGCCCGCCATATTCGTCCATGACCGTGATCAGACGGACAGGCGACTGCCTGAACCGTTCCAGCACCTTGACGATGGGTGTCGCTTCATAGACGACCAAGGGCTCGCGCATGGCCGCCATGGGATCGAGCTGTCGCCCGTCGAGCAGCTGGTCGAGCAAATCCTTCTTGAGCACCATGCCAAGCGGTTCGTCTACGCTGCCGCGGCCGACGAGCAATTGCTCGTGGCGGCATTCGCGGATCGTACGGATCATGTCTTCGAGCGTATCGCCGACATCGATCCAGTCTACATCGTGACGCGGCGTCATGATGTCTCCGATGCCGCGCTCGCCGATGTTGAGAACACGCACGAACACGTCACGTTGCGCATACTGGAGGATGCCCGCCTCCTGGCTGGCCTGGACCAGCAGCTTCAACTCCTCGGGGGAATGCAGGGCGCCCTCGCCCGTGCCCGGGCGAAGCCCGCAAGCGCGCAGCACGAGATTGCCGAGACCGTTCAAGGTGACGATGGCCGGGCGAAGAAGAAACAGAAACAGTCCCAGCGGACGCACGATCCACAGGGCCGTGCCCTCGCTGCGCTGCAGGGCAAGGCTCTTCGGCGCGAGTTCGCCGAGCACGATATGCAGCGTGGTGATGATAATGAAGGCAATGACGACCGCGACCGCATGCGAACCGAATACAGCCATCGATTGCGGCAAGCCGGCCAGAAGCGGCTCGACCAGATGCGCCAGCGCCGGCTCGCCGACCCAACCCAGGGCAAGCGAGGAAATGGTGATGCCAAGCTGGGTCGCGGCGAGATTTGCGTCGAGATTGTCGAGGGCCCTTTGCAGGGCTGCCGCATTGATGCGGCCAGCGGTAACCAGTTCCGCCACGCGGCTCTTTCGAACCGCCACCAGTGAAAATTCCGCCGCTACGAAAAAGCCGTTCGCGGCGACAAGGAAAAGGACCGAAAGAATTCCCAGAATATCGGCCAAGCTACTACTGCCATCGCCCGCAGGCATGATCTCCCTTTCTGATTCCATGGCGCGATCGCGCCGCTGAAGAAAAAACGGCGGCATGAACGCTGCCGCCGCCGGTTGCCTTCGGCAACCCATCTAAATCTAAACAAACCTAACCGCACCGCCTAGGGGTCTTTCGGCAGAATTTCCTGCGCCGTCCGGCATTGACGTCCAATGACTTTGAAAAACGAGGCAGAGTGCCTTCGCTTTAATCCACAGCTCGTCATTTTCCTGTTACCTGGCGCCGCCAGTTTCGCCGCGCAATTCAACCAAACGCAGTTGCGAGGAAAAATGATATTGAAGAACATTGCTTTCGGTGTAGCTGGCGCGCTTCTTTGCCTTGCCCCCGGAACAGCTCTGGCGGAATACGTAAACCCTGTCGCGTACCCCCAGTCGGGCGACCCGACCGACATTCAGGTGGTGATCGAGATTCCGGCCGGCAGTTCGACCAAGTACGAGATCGACGCGAAAACCGGCCATGTGGTCGTGGATCGCTTCCAGTCGATGTCGGTCGTGTACCCCGCCAATTACGGTTCTATCGCCAGCACCAAGGGCGGCGACGGCGATCCACTCGACGCGCTCGTCTTCAGCCGCGAGCCCATCTATCCGGGAGCCTTCATCCGGGTACGGCCGATCGGCGTGCTCAAGATGATCGACGGCGGGGAATCCGACAACAAGATCATCGCGGTTCCGGTGTCCGACGTGGATCCCACATACGACAACATCAAGTCCGTCGAAGACCTGCCCTCCATAGAACGCGAGCGGATCGAACAGTTCTTCTCGGTCTACAAGCGACTGCCCGCCGGCAGGAAAGTGGTCGAGCTCAACGGCTATGATGGCGCCAATGTCGCCATCGACGAAGTGAAGAGCGCACTCGACAAGTTCAAGGTCGACTGAAGGTACGCCGCCCTTCGAATCTCCGATCCCGGCGCCGGGCGACCGGGATCGGAAGTCGCATGCCCTTCAAGCATCCGGGGGTGGTGCTCGATACACTGTGATCGGGCGTCAAGAAACCGTCACACGGATCATGGTTCACGCATGCTAGGAATCGCGGCCAGGCGGCCGCGATGCGGCGCCACTTACGAAACCTGCATCTGGCACCGCGCTCATGGATGTCGCCCTCGCCCCTGAAGGCACCGATCTCTCGCCCTATCTGCCGGACGAGCACGGCCTGTTCTTCCTCTATCATTTCACCGCCGACGGCATGCGTACCAAGGACCCCGCGCAAGCCCATTGGAGCTGGCGGAGCTATCAGATCACCGACCTGCACGCCCGCCAGGAGATCGGCGCCGAGAAGGCTCTGCCGGCGTCCGCGCGCGACGCCTTCCTCGCGCCCAGCCATGGCTGCCATATCGATTACGAGGACAACTGGCTGTTTGGCGATCTGCCGGACCTGAGGCACGATTTTTCCGAGGCGCGCGGGCTCGTCCATTTTCGCTTCGCCTTCAACGACACGATGCTGATCGGCGCCCGCAAGCAGCCATTGGAATCGGTCGATGCCGTCCGCAAGGCGGTCGAGAGCGGCTCGCGCAAATTCCGTTCGCCGGCCGAACTCATCGAGGCGGTCATGAGCCAATCGCTCGACGGCATGGCGCTCGAACTCGGCAAACTCGGCGACACGCTCGACGGTATCGAGGACCGCGTGGTGCGTGACGCATGGCACAATGAGCGGCAGCCGCTGGTCGATGCCCGCCGGCAGCTGGTGGTCATCCACCGGCAGATGGCGACGCTGACCAATCTGTTTCGCCATCTCGATCATTCACATCGGGATGAGCTGCCCGACCCGATCAACGACATGGCGGCGAGGCTCTCGCACCGGGCGCTCACGCTCTACAATGATGGCGAACAGTTGCAGGCGCGCACCAGGCTGCTGCAGGACGAACTGATGGCCAAACTGACGATGCAGTCGAACCAGTTGCTCTACATCCTCTCGGTCATGACAGCGGTGCTGCTGCCGATGACCATCATCTCCGGCCTGTTCGGCATGAATGTCGGCGGACTGCCCCTGCTCGACACACCGATTGGCTTCTGGGTCGTGACGGGGATATCGGTGATCATCGCGGCGGCGACCTACATGTTCGTCCGGCGGCTTGGCCGCGGCTTATAGCGGAGGCCGATCGGCGCTAGACTATGCCGGAGCGCGAAGGTCCTCGATGATCGTGCCGGCGGCCTGGACTTCCGCCTCATGGTCGGGCTCGCGCCAGCTCTCCGCGAGACCTGCCTGATACCATTCGCGCATTCCCGCCAAGGCAAGCAGTTGCGCCGGATAAGCTGCGGCCGCCCCTTCGAAGGCAAGCCCATAGGACTGGGCCCGAAACGCCACCGGGGCGAAGAAAGCGTCGACAGCGGTAAAATGCGCACCGGCCAGAAACGGCCCGCCGAAACGGGTCAGGCCATCGTTCCAGAGATCGCCGAGGCGGAAGATATCCTGTTTCAGCGCATCGGACATCGGAAACGGCTCGATGCGCAAACCGCAGTTCATGGGACATGAGCCGCGCAACGCGGTAAAACTCGAATGCATTTCGGCCGCGGCCGAGCGAGCCCACGCCCGCGCCTTGGCCTCGACGGGCCAGACGCCGTGATGCCGCTCGGCGAGATATTCGGCAATCGCAAGCGAGTCCCACACCGCCCAGCCGTCATCTATGAGGCAAGGCACCCGGCCACTTGGCGAGAACGGGCGGTAAAGCGCCCAGCTCGACCCGGTTGGAAACGGCGTCAGCCGTTCCTCGAAAGGAATGCCGAGCTCCCGCATCAGGATCCATGGCCGCAGCGACCACGAGGAATAATTCTTGTTGGCGATATGCAGGAGGTACATCGAAAATCCTCTACCGCCCGGAGGCCTTGCGTGCCGAATTCAGCATCGACCAAGAGTAAACCGCGAGTGCCGCCCAGATCAGCGCGAAGGCGACCGCCTGCGCCGTGCCGAACGGCTCGTCGAAGACCAGCACTGCGATCAGGAACACCATGGTCGGCGCGATATACTGCATGATGCCGATGGTGGAGAGGCGCAGCAGCTTGGCGCCAAAGGCGAACAGAAGCAGCGGCACCGCCGTCACCGGGCCGCAACCCAGAAGCAGCGCCGTATCGCCCGCTGTGCTGGAGATGAAATGGTCCTGACCCGTGGCGATCAGGTAGACGATGTAGCAGAGCGCCGGCACGCACAGCAGCAGCACCTCGAGCAGGAAACCCTGGCTCGGGCCGATCGGCAGTGTCTTGCGGAAGAAACCGTAGGCGGCGAAGGAAAGAGCGAGCGCCAGCGATACCCAAGGCAGTTTGCCGCCCTCGATGGTGAGCACCGTCACGGCGACCGCGGCCAGCGCCACCGCGGCGATCTGCAGACGATCGAGCCTCTCGCCAAGCATCACCGCGCCAACGACGACCACCACCAGCGGGTTGATGTAATAGCCAAGTGCGGTCTCGACGGTTCGGTCGACCGAGATTGCCCAGACATAGATGCCCCAGTTGACCGAGATCAGCACCGCCGTCAGCGCCGCCATGGCAACGCTTCTGGGCGAGCGGATCGCGGCCTTGAAGTCGGCGGTGCGGCCGGTCCAGACCAGCACGGCCGCCGCGATCGGCACCGACCAGAGAATGCGATGCGAAATCACCTCGGCCAAGGGCAGATGTGCCACCGCCTTCATGTAGAAAGGCAACAGGCCCCACAGAAAGTAGGCGCCAAGCGCGAGAAGAAAACCGCGACGGGCCCTGTCGTCCTGATCGAGTTGAGCGGCTTCGGTGACCATGGCCTGACGCTATGGCCCAGCGGCACGCGCAAGACCATCACATATTTCTGATGGATCAATGGACTTCCGCTGATGGTTCAAGCGGCTTTCGCCAGATCTCCGCCTCAAACAATTGGCGGAAGATGCAGAGACACTACTCGGCCGCGACCAGTCCAGCCATTTCGCGGTTCTTCATCAGCTTGTAGACGATCGAATCCATCAGCGCCTGGAAGGAAGCGTCGATGATGTTTTCCGACACGCCTACCGTCCACCAGCGGGCACCGGTGGAATCGTGCGATTCAACGAGCACGCGGGTGATCGCCTCGGTGCCGCCATTGAGGATACGCACCTTGAAGTCGGCGAGTTCGAGGTCGACGATCTCGCCCTGGTATTTGCCGAGATCCTTGCGCAGCGCGATGTCGAGCGCGTTGACCGGGCCATGGCCTTCGGCCACCGACATCTTCTCTTCACCGTCGACCTCGACCTTCACAATCGCCTCGGACACAGTCTTCAACTGGCCGTTGGCGTCGAAGCGGCGCTCGACCATGCAGCGGAAGGAGGTGACGTTGAAGAACTCCGGCAGGCCATGCAGCATCTTGCGGGCAAGCAGTTCGAAAGACGCATCCGCCCCCTCATAGGCATAGCCGGAAGCCTCACGCTCCTTGACCACCGCGATCAACGCGTCGAGCCGGTGATCATCCCTTGGCACTTCAATGCCACGCCGCTTCAACTCGGCCAGGAAATTGGCCTTGCCGCCCTGATCGGAGACCATGACGCGGCGGCGGTTGCCGACGGCTTGCGGCTCTACGTGCTCGTAGGTTGCGGGCTCCTTGGCAAGTGCCGAAGCATGAATGCCGGCCTTGGTGGCGAAGGCCGAAGCGCCGACATAGGGTGCCTGCGCTTCAGGCGCGCGGTTCAGCAATTCGTCGAAGGCGCGCGACAATCTCGATATGCCTGTCAGCGCTTCCGCCGAGATGCCGGTTTCGAAGCGATCGGCGAAGGCCGGCTTCAGCGCCAGCGTGGGGATGATGGTGATCAGGTTGGCGTTGCCGCAGCGCTCGCCGATGCCGTTCAGCGTGCCCTGGATCTGGCGCGCGCCGGCCTCGACCGCCGCCAGTGAATTGGCCACTGCTTGCCCGGTGTCGTCATGGGCGTGGATGCCGAGATGGTCTCCCGGTATGCCCGCGGCGATGACTTTCTCGACGATTTTACGCACCTCGGACGGCTGTGTGCCGCCATTGGTGTCGCACAGCACCACCCACCGCGCGCCGGAATCATAGGCAACCTTGGCACAGGCAAGCGCATAATCGGGGTTCGCCTTGAAGCCGTCGAAGAAATGCTCGCAATCGACCATCGCTTCCTTGCCGGCGGCCACCGCCGCCTCGACCGAAGCCTTGATCGAGTCCAGGTTTTCTTCATTGGTACAGCCGAGCGCCACACGGACGTGGTAATCCCAGCTCTTGGCGACGAAGCAGATGGCATCGGACTTCGATTGCACGAGTGCCGCCAGCCCCGGATCGTTGGACGCCGAGACCCCTGCCCGCTTGGTCATGCCGAAGGCGACGAATGCGGCGCGTGCGGTGCGCTTCTTCTGAAAGAATGCCGTGTCGGTCGGATTGGCGCCGGGGTAGCCACCCTCGACATAGTCCATGCCGAACTCGTCGAGCAGTTTTGCAATCGCGATCTTGTCTTCTACGGAAAAGTCGATGCCCGGCGTCTGCTGGCCATCGCGGAGGGTCGTGTCGAAGAGGAACAGTCTTTGCTTTTTCATGATGGCAAGGCGCTTGAGCACCCCTCTCTGTCCTGCCGGACATCTCCCCCGCAAGGGGGGAGATCAGCAGCTTTGCCGACGGTGCTCTTCTTGCAGCGTCGGCGATTGGCGTGAGCGAAAGCGACATCCAATCTCCCCCCTTGCGGGGGAGATGGCCGGCAGGCCAGAGAGGGGTGTGACGGGACGCCGTACATCGCTATTTTTTCCCAGCAAATCTGTCCGTCGCCCGGATCAACCGGTCCAGGATGCCCGGCTCGGAATAGGCATGGCCGGCGCCTTCGATCAGATGGAAATCCGCCTTCGGCCAGGCCTTGTGCAGCGCCCAGGCATATTTCGCCGGACACGGCATGTCGTAACGGCCATGGACGATCGTACCTTGTATGTCCTTGAGCTTGTGCGCGTCGCGCAGCAGCTGCCCTTCCTCCAGCCAGCCGGCATGGACGAAGTAGTGGTTCTCGATGCGGGCGAAGGCGACGGCGTAGTCGTCCTGCCCGAAAGGGGTGCTGGTCTCCGGTTCCGGCAGCAGCGTGATCGTCTCGCCTTCCCACAGGCTCCAGGCGAGAGCGGCCTCGACCTGTGCCTTGCGATCGGTGCCGACCAGACGCTTGCGATACGCCGCCATCATGTCCCCGCGCTCGGCCTCGGGGATCGGCGCCAGGAAACGTTCCCATTTGTCTGGAAACATCTCGGAGACGCCGAACTGATAGTACCATTCGAGTTCGGCCCGGGTGAGCGTATAGATGCCGCGCACCACCAGTTCGCTGACGCGATCGGGGTGGGTTTCGGCATAGGCGAGCGCCAGTGTCGAGCCCCAGGAGCCGCCGAACACCAGCCATTTGTCGAAGCCGGCCATCTCGCGCAGGCGCTCGATATCGGCAACCAGGTGCCAGGTGGTGTTGGCCTCCAGCGAGGCGTTGGGCGTGGACTTGCCGCAGCCGCGCTGGTCGAACAGGATGACGTCGTAGAGCTTCGGGTCGAACAGGCGCCGGTGCTTCGGCGAGATGGTGCCGCCAGGCCCCCCATGCAGGAACACGGCCGGCTTGGCGCCCTTGGTGCCGGAACGCTCCCAATAGACCCTGTGGCCGTCGCCGACATCGAGCATGCCTGAATCGAACGGTTCGATTTCCGGATAAAGGGTGCGTAAGCTCATAGTTTCAGGCCCTGTTGCGGCCAGTTGGCCGTTTCGTGATCGGGATGCTGGAAGGAGATGATCTGCTCCTGCCTGGCGTAATAGTCGGGATCGTCATGGACCGGCGCCTCGAAGATCGTCTCCACCCATGGCAGCCGGGCCGCGTAGTTGACCTGGATTTGCGGGGCCAGATCCGAGCGGTCGTCGAAGGCGCCGATGGCGATCTCCAGTCCGCCCGGCTGGCGATAGGTCAGCGGCGTGCCGCAGCGGGCGCAAAAGCCGCGATCGATGTTGACCGACGACTGGAAATAGCTCGGTTCCTCATGGGTCCATTCGATGCCGTCCCGGGGTACCGTCACCAGCGCGCCGAAAAAGGAGCCGAACTGCTTCTGGCACATGCGGCAATGGCAGATGGAGGGCCGGCCGAGCGCTCCCTTGATGCGGAAGCGTACGGCGCCGCATTGGCAGCCACCGGTGCGGACAGTCTCGGTCATGATCTTTCCTCCGTCGGCCATTGGTCGGTGTCGTGATCGGGGTGCTGGTAGGAGACGAGCTCGGCAAGATAGGGAGCCGCGCCAATGTCGGCCATCGTGTCCTCGCCCGGCAATCCAGCAATGGAATCCACGTAAGGCAATTTCGCCTCGGTGCCCCATTGAACAGTTGGTGCGATGCCGGATGGATCGTCGAAGGCGGCTATGGCCAGCGCCATGCCATCGGGCGCCTCGAAGGTGAGCGGGGTGCCGCATGCCTCGCAGAAGCCGCGCCAGGCGGCGCTGGACGAGCGAAAACGCTTGGGCTCGCCGCGCGTCCAGTCGACCTTGGCGCCGCGCACGGAAACCAGCGGCAGGTAGAAATTGCCGCTGGCCTTCTGGCACATGCGGCAATGGCAGACTGAGGCGTCGCCCAGCGCGCCTTCGACACGAAAGCGAACGGCGCCGCACTGGCAGCCGCCTGTGTAGACTGGCCGGTTGTCGAGGCTCATGATTCCCTCCGCTTCATGGGCTCACGCCGGATCATGACAGACCGCCTCGACATTGTTGCCGTCGGGGTCAAGGACAAAGGCGCCGTAATAGTTCGGGTGATAGTGCGGGCGAAGGCCAGGCCCGCCATTGTCCGTGCCGCCGGCGGCAAGCGCAGCGGCATGGAAGGCGTCGACCTCTGCGCGGCTACGCGCGGTAAACGCAACATGCTGACGGTCCCTCGGTCTGTCCTTGCCGGTGCTCAGCCAGAACACCGGCCGGTCGCGGCCATAGCCGCCGACCTTGGCGCCACCCGTGTATTCCGGCGGCACCATGTAGAGCAGCGCCGCGCCAAGCGGGGCCATCGCCTTGTCATAGAAAGCCTTCGAAGCCTCGAAATCGGCTACGGTTATGCCGAGATGGTCGATCATGGAAATGCCTCCCTTGCTGGTTCACGTGCCGGCGCTTCGGCATCGGCCAGACCGGCCTCAATCACGATGTGCTGGCAGACGTTGTCGATATAGCGAATGACGTCGTCGTTCCAGAAGCGCAGGATGGTCCAGCCGCTTGCCTTCAAATATGTGCTTCGTGCTTCGTCGTACTGCAAATGGTCCGGATCAGCATGCTGGCTGCCATCGACCTCAACAATGAGGCGATGAGTCGAACATGCGAAGTCCACGATGTAGGGGCCGATCGGCACTTGCCGGCTAAAGCGCATCTCTATGAGCCGGTGAGCACGCAACTCGTTCCAAAGCTTCAGCTCGGCATCTGTCATCGCGCGCCGCATCGATTTGGCGTTTCTGCGCTGACGGGATGGAACGAGGTCGTGCCCCATCAGACAACTCTTCGTCTGTCACTAGCGAAATCGGCCCCAAGGGCTGATCTCCCCCCTTGCGGGGGAGATGTCCGGCAGGACAGAGAGGGGTGCTGTCCCGCCGATCTATCAGCTTGCGACCGCTGCCTTCTCAAGAGAAGGTTAGAACGAGATTGGACAATCGGAAACGGCGGCGTCCCTTCACACCCCCCTCTGTCCTGCCGGACATCTCCCCCGCAAGGGGGGAGATCGGCTGTCACCAACGCCTCCACCAAACTTACAGGGGTGCTTGGCGCTGGCCTCACCGCTTGACCTCCCACGTCGTCACGCGTTCGCCGGTTACGGGATCCTTGCCGTCCTTCAATTGCACGCCCTGCGCCAGAAGCTGGTCGCGCACGCGATCGGCTTCGGCCCAATTCTTCGCTGCAATCAACGCGAGGCGATCGGCGATGGCCTTGGCGACCCCAGCCTCGTCCACATCGGCTGCGCCGACATTGAAGCCAAGAAAAGCAAGCGCGGCCTTCAGCGACGCCGCCGCGCCCTCTCCAACGGCCTCGGTTACCTCACCGGCAAGCTGTGTCAGCACCTGGAAAGCCGCATAGGTGGCAAGGTCGTCGCAGAGCGCCTCGATTACCTTGGCCGGCAACTCTCCCGCCGCCGGAGCAAGGTCGGCCGCGCGCTTCCATTTGCGCAACGTGTTTTCCGCCTCTTCCAGCTTGCGCACGGAAAAGTCGATCGGCTCGCGGTAATGCGTCATCAGCATCGCCAGCCGCAGCACTTCGCCCGGCCATTTGCGGGTGCCGAACGTTTCGGTCTCCAGCAATTCATGGATCGAGTAGAAATTGCCGAGGCTCTTCGACATCTTCTGGCCTTCGACCTGGAGGAAGCCATTGTGCATCCAGACATTGGCCATGACCGACGTGCCGTGAGCGCAGCGCGACTGGGCGATCTCGTTCTCATGATGCGGGAAGATCAGGTCGAGGCCGCCGCCATGGATGTCGAAGACTTCCCCCAGATATGCCGCCGACATGGCCGAGCATTCGATGTGCCAGCCCGGCCGGCCCCTGCCCCATGGCGAATTCCAGCCCGGCTCTTCCGGTGAGGACAGCTTCCACAAGACGAAATCGCCGGGGTTTTTCTTGTGGGCGTCGACGGCGATGCGAGCACCCGCCTGCTGCTCGTCGAGATTGCGTTTCGACAATTGCCCGTAGTCCGGCATCGACGCCGTATCGAACAGGACTTCGCCTGCGGCAACATAGGCATGGCCGCGCCCGATCAGGTTTTGAATCAAGGTGATCATGTCGGCCTTGCCATCGGCGCGAGGCTCGACGAATTCGGTGGCGCGCGGCTCGACCGTGGGCTCCAGGCAGCCGAGCGTGGCCACATCCTTGTGGAACTGGTCGGCGGTCTTTTCGGTCACCCGCCGGATCGCCTCGTTGAGCGACAGCGTCCCGGCCGCTATCTCGCCACCGAAATCACGCAACGCGCGCGCGTTGATCTTGTCGTCGACGTCGGTGATGTTGCGTACATAGGTCACATGCGACTGGCCATAGAGATGGCGCAGCAGCCGGAACAGCACGTCGAAGACGATGACCGGCCTGGCATTGCCGATATGGGCGAAGTCGTAGACGGTCGGGCCGCAGACATACATGCGGACGTTGAACGGATCGATCGGGACGAACTCCGCCTTCGTCCGCGTCAGCGTGTTGTAGAGGCGCAAGCCTTTCGATGCGTCAGACATTCCATGCCTTCCCGGTTCAGAGCTTGTTTGGATGAAGCCAGCTCCGCGCCGAGGCGCAAATCAGGCTCCAGCCTGCTGGCCGGGGCGTTTGTCCAATCTGGGAAAAGATGAGGCGAAAACGTCCGGACCAGCGCGAGGCTAGCCAATAATGCAAATGCCACAAATGGCGAGAGACGTTTTCATGGGCGGCTTTATCGCCTTGGGCAGTGTTGCCGTCAAGCCGCTGATGTCAGGAAAAACGTCGGAAAGACTGGCAAACGCGTCGCCCGGCCAAACGGAATCAGGCAACGAAACATTTTATTAAACATGTCGGCACAGTCATGAAACATTCGCCGGCTAGACCAAAACCCGTCACGATTTGGTCGAATTCGACCGTCAAAAACCGAACACGAAAACGTTACCTGGGAAGAGACAGATGCCTCGAAGCAAGCAAGAAGCCAATCGCGCCAAGCAACCGGCGCTGGCCAACCACTATCGCGCGATCGGCCCGGCCGCCATCGTCGCCGCCCTTCTTCACACCGCCAAGAAGAAGAAGCCTGCTCCCAAGATCGTCTCGCCTCGCGCTGCCTGAGAAGATACGGCCGGCACTGTCCCCATCATGGGACGCCGGCAATGAGGGCGCCACAGGCGCCCCGCACCTGAAGGCCTCGAATGCAAGCCCTCGAGGCAGGCAGCCTTCGCTAAAACAAGCTCATCTGGTCTTCGTTTGCGCTGGGCTTCTGTCGCCCGGCCTTTTCCGGCTGCGGCGCGACGATGCCGAGTTCCTGAATTTCCGGCCCGGTGTTGGCGACCTTGTTGACGAGGTCGGAAACCGGAATCGCTTCGAAGAAATCGGGCTCGACCGGCGTCAACAGGTCGAGAACGTCGCGCGGTTCCTGTGTGCGACAGTCCAGCCAGCGGGTGAAGTCGCGCTGGTCGATCACCACCGGCATGCGGTCATGAATATGGGCGATGCCGCTGTTGGCCTGGGTCGTGATGATCGCGCCCGTGTCCATTTCGGAACCGCCCGGCTCGCAGTAAGTCTCGATGAGGCCGGCGAACGCAACCATGCCGCCACGCCGCGGGCGGATCCAGTAAGGTTGCCCCTTCTTGCCGCCCGTTTGCTGCCATTCGTAGAAACCGGAGGCCGGCACCAGAGCGCGGCGATGGCGCATGGCTGTCTTGAACGACGCCTTTTCCAGGACACTTTCGGAGCGGGCGTTGATAAGCAGCGGAAATTCCCTGGTATCCTTGACCCAGGCTGGAATCAGGCCCCAACGCACCAGCATCGCCTGACGGTCCGGAAGGTTTGACCCCGGCCCCCTTGGCGGGCCGGCGGTCGCCGCCAGGACCGGTTGCGTCGGCGCAATGTTATAGCGTCCGGGAAACTGCTCCAGTTCGGTCACCCCCAGAAAAGCGGCGGTCTGGTCCGGCGTGGCGGTCAAGGCAAAGCGTCCGCACATGATGGATGGCGTCTCTCGATTGGTTGGACCTGAAAGTGGCGATCGGATCGGCGTTGCGCAACAGCTAAAGCTTGCGCATGCTGGGTGGTCCACAAAGGAGCAGTCTTCGGCAATGAATCGATCGTCACCATGAACGCGGCGCGCGAGACACTTCCAGCGGTCTCGGTCGCTGTCGTGCGCAACGGCACGGTGCTGCTGGTCAAGCGGGCCCGGCAACCTTCACAAGGGCTTTATGCCTTTCCGGGCGGCAAGGTCGAAGCGGGAGAAGCGCTGGAGGAGGCCGCGGCGCGCGAACTGCTGGAAGAGACCGGCTTGCGGGCGACCGGTTTTCACCCGTTGCGTGAAATCCATATCGACGGCAGGGACGACAACCATCCGGTCGACTATCTCCTGACGGTCTTCGGCGCCGCCTATGCCGGCGGCGAGGCCGTGGCCAGCGACGACGCCGAGACGGCCGCCTTCTATACGCTCGATGAGATGGAGCGGCTGCCGCTCGCCGGTTCGGTGTTCGCGGTCGCCGAAGGCCTGATCGGCCGGACCGGCAGTCAATCCTGAAGTCTCGAAATCTCCGATCGGCGCGCCGAATCGCCTTGCAGGCGACAAATTGTTTGGCCACATAGGCTCATGAGCCGCTCGCCCTTTTTCGTTGCCTTGTGCCTTGCCGTCAGCATGGCGGCGATGCGGCCCGCTTTCAGCGCCGAGGCGCCTTTCGAGCCCGGACTGATGCGCCTGGCCGAGGTTCTGGGATCGCTGCATTTCCTGCGCAATCTGTGCGGCGAGAAGGGCGACCAGTGGCGCGGGGAAATGGAGAAGCTGCTGGATTCCGAAAATCCCGATCCGGAGCGGCGCGCGCGCTTCATCGCCAGCTTCAACCGCGGCTACCGTTCCTTCGGCGGCACCTATACGCAATGCACCGCCTCCGCCACCGAAGCCATAAGTCGCTACATGAAGGAAGGCGAGACGCTTTCACGGGATATCGCCTCGCGCTACGGCAATTGACGGCCGGGCAAACGCATCGCCAATCATCAACAGATATTCGTGCCTTTGCCTCCCGCGACGGGAAGATCCAGCTTGTGGCTGTCCAAATCCTCATGCAATGGTAATGTTGCACTTATGCAACAGCGTTAATCAAACGTTACCGCGCAGATGTGGAATTAACTCAAACTGAAGGTTTTCACCCCGCAGGCCCGCCTAATCGGCTAAGTTTGATCCGGGTTGAAACGCAGCTTCGCCAGATACAGTTGGCCCCTGTAAAGAACGATCAAAAAAATGTCGTATTTACAGATACTTACTAGGAGCCGCGTGTGAACGGAACAGATCAAGCCTGAATCCACATTGATGGGTTGCCGCTTGAAAGGGTGGACATCGCTTATGGAACATGCTGCCAACGACATCGACGCGCTGGTCAGGGAAGAAAAGCGCCTGACGGCGGTGGAGAGCCACAGCGAAGCCTGGGCCGAGGGTCTGTCGGCGGGAATCGAGCCCGAAATCATCGCCGAGGCGGCTCTGGAGACCGCATTCGGCGAAATGTTGCGCGCCAATGGCGAGACATCGGCCCTTGCCCTGCTCGACCGCATGCGCGAGAAGGTCATCGCTGGCGCCTTCGAACCCGAGCGGCTACGGCACTGAACCGGCATCCGGTTTTTTGACGATAGAGTGCCGTCCGGGCATCATGCCCGGGAGCAGGGAGATACGGGCAGTGAATTTTTCGATGTCAGGCAAGCCGAAGGGCTTTGTCCTCTACATCCGTCTCGCTGCTTGCTGTGCCGCGATTGCCTTCGGAGCTTGTCTGGCCAGCAGCCCGGCCTATGCCTTGAGCGAGATCCAGCGCGAGGAGCTTCCCTCCCCCGCCACGCCGTCAGCCGAGGAGAATGTTTCATCGCCCGGCAGCACAATCCCCATGCCTGATCCCATGGGAACGGCGCCTTCGACGAGCCAACCGGCCGTTCCGGACGCAGCCGAGCCCGACAGCCCATCGGACGGTGCCAGCAACAGGCCGCGCATCGACCCGGAAGCCCCTCTGCCAGATGTCGTCTACGACCTCGGCAAGCTGCCCGAGCCGGTGCGGCGCATGCATGACCTGATCATCGAAGCCTGCAGGGGCGGCGACATCGAGAAGCTCCGGCCTTTGATCGGCAAGGGCGACAGCATGACACAGATATCGCTGGCCGACATAGATGGCGACCCGATCGCCTTCCTGAAAGGTCTGTCCGGCGATCCGGACGGCCAGGAAATCCTGGCCATACTGGAGGAAGTGCTCAGTGCCGGCTATGTCCATGTCGATGCCGGGACACCGCAGGAACTCTATGTCTGGCCGTATTTCTTCGCGCTGCCGCTGGACAAGCTCGACGCAAGGCAAAGGGTTGAGCTGTTCAAGATCGTCACCGCGGGCGATTTCGACGACATGAAGCAGTTCGGCGCCTATATCTTCTACCGCGTCGGCATCACGCCCGCCGGGCAATGGACCTTCTTCGTGGCCGGCGACTGAAAAGCGCTTTGTGTAGACTGGCCTATCCCGGCAGCGCTTCCGAAAACTCCACCGCCTTGCCCTGTCCCGGGGTAACGATTTCGCCTTCCCACATGACGCGCGTGCCGCGCACGATGGTGCCGACCGGCCAGCCGGTCACCTGCCTGCCATCATAGGGCGTCCAGCCGGCTTTCGAGCCGGCCTGCGCGTTGGTGATGGTCTCGCGGCGCTTCATGTCGACGATGGTGAAGTCGCCATCGTAGCCCGCCGCGATGCGGCCTTTCCTGGCCATGCCGAAGATGCGTTGCGGACCGTGGCTGGACAGGTCGACGAAGCGCTGCAGTGTCAAGCGGCCGGCGTTCACATGGTCGAGCATGATCGGCACCAGTGTCTGCACGCCGGTCATGCCCGACGGCGACGCCGGATAAGGCTTTGCTTTCTCGGCCAGCGTGTGCGGCGCGTGATCGGAACCGAGCACATCGACGATGCCTTGTGAAATGCCGTGCCACACGCCTTCACGGTGACGCGCGGCCCGCACCGGCGGGTTCATCTGGATCAGCGTGCCGAGCCGGGCATAGTCGTCGGCCGAGAGCGTCAGGTGATGCGGGGTCGCCTCGCAGGTGGCGACATCCTTGTGCTGTTCGAGGAACAGGATCTCCTCGGCGGTCGAGATGTGCAGGACGTGAATGCGGGCGCGAGCCTCACGCGCAATGCGCACCAGCCGCTCCGTGCAGCGCAAGGCGGCGATCTCGTCGCGCCAGACCGGGTGCGATGACGGGTCGCCCTCGACGCGCTCGCCCATACGCTCGCGCAGCCGGAACTCGTCCTCGGAGTGAAAGGCGGCACGGCGGCGCGTGTTTCGCAGGATCGAGGCGACGCCCTCGTCATCCTCGACCAGAAGATCGCCGGTGGAAGAGCCCATGAACACCTTTATGCCCGCCGCGCCGGGCAATCTCTCAAGCTCGCCGACATCCCCGGCATTGTCGCGGGTTCCGCCAACCCAGAAGGCAAAATCGCAATGCATGCGGCCGCTGCCGCGCCGGACCTTGTCGGCAAGCATCGCCTCGCTGGTGGTCAGCGGGTTGGTGTTGGGCATCTCGAACACGGCGGTCACGCCGCCGAGCACAGCCGCGCGCGATCCTGTCTCGAGATCTTCCTTGTGCTCCAGTCCAGGTTCGCGGAAATGCACCTGGCTGTCGACGACACCCGGCAGGATGTGCAGGCCGCGACAGTCGATCGTCTCGCCGGCCGAGGCCTGGCGGAGATCGCCGATGACGGCGATGCGGCCATTCTTCACGCCGATATGACGCTGCCCCTCGCCATCATGGTTGACCACCGTGCCGCCTGTCAGGATGAGGTCGTAGGTGTTGGCCATGGCGATCGATCTCTTGCGGGGGGAGTATCAGCGGCTTACGTAAAGGCCGACCGTTTTGCAAGATCAGGCTTTATCCGACCCATGCCCTTTGCCCTGCTGAAAGACCGCGCGCTGATTTCCGTTTCCGGCCCGGATGCGGAGCATTTCCTGCAAAACATCCTGACCACCGACCTCGACACGCTGGGTGTCGGCGAAGCAAAGCCCGGCGCGCTGCTCACCCCGCAGGGCAAGATCCTGTTCGACTTCCTGATTTCACGTGCCGGCGAGAACACCTTCCGGCTCGAGTGCCGTGCCGACATCGCGGATGATTTCGTTCGCCGGCTCATGCTCTACAGACTGCGCGCCAAGGTGGAGATTGCCAGGTCCGAACATGCACTTGTCACCGTCGGGTGGGGGAGCGAGTCAACCGCTTCAGAAAATGATTCAACCGCGGTGGCCGACCGGCGCTTCGGCGGCGAAGGCGTCATGCGCTCCTATACCGGCTCCAAAGGCCCGGATGACGAGGCGGCATGGCAGGCCTTGCGGATTGCGCGCGGCGTTGCCGAGAGCAAGACGGACTATGCGCTGAGCGATGCCTTTCCGCACGACGTGCTGCTCGACGAAATGGGCGGCGTCGGCTTCAAGAAGGGTTGCTATGTCGGCCAGGAGGTCGTCTCGCGCATGCAGCACCGCGGCACGGCAAGGCGACGCGTTTTGATTGTCCAGGCGGCGCTTCCCCTGCCCACCCCCGGCACCGAGCTTACTTCAGGGGGGCGGCCGGTCGGCACGCTCGGATCGAGCATCGACACGACCGGGCTTGCCATTGCCCGCATCGACAGGGTCAAGGCGGCACTTGACGCGGGTCAGCCGATCCTGGCCGGCGATTTGCCGGTGACGCTCGCCATCCCGGCCTGGGCCAAATTCAGCTTTCCCCAGGAAGCCGCCAGCGCGGAGGACGCCTGATGGCGGCGGACCGCACCGGCGCGCCACCGCGTGCCTGGCAGCGCATGCTGTCGGGCCGGCGGCTGGACCTGCTTGACCCCTCGCCGCTCGATATCGAGATTTCGGATATCGCGCACGGGCTTGCCCGTGTCGCCCGCTGGAACGGGCAGACCAGCGGCGAGCATGCCTTTTCGGTCGCCCAGCACTCGCTGCTGGTCGAAGCGTTGTTCAACGAACTGGCGCCCGCCGCTTCGGCCGACGACCAGTTGGCGGCGCTGCTGCACGACGCGCCTGAATATGTCATCGGCGACATGATCTCGCCGTTCAAGTCGGTGATGGGCGGCAGCTACAAGGACTGCGAACTGCGTTTGCAGCGGGCGATCCATCTGCGCTTCTCACTGCCTCCGGAACCGTCCGCCGCCCTGCGCAAGGAGATCAAGCGCGCCGACCAGATCGCCGCCTATTTCGAGGCAACGCTGCTCGCCGGCTTTTCGACCGCCGAGGCGACGGAATTCTTTGGCCGTCCGCGCGGTTTTTCCGCCGAGCGCTTCGACTTCACGCCACGCTCGGTAACCTGGGCACAGAACGCATTCCTGAAACGGTTTTCGGCCATCGAAGCCAAACGCCAGTCCTTTCCCGCTGCCCAATCGACCTTCGAAGAAGAGACCCGGGCTTAATCGACAGCGGCCGCCAAACGTGGCCCGGCGGGCATCCGGATTGCATGTCCGGCATTCCTTCATCCTACGATACAAGTACTCTTTGGCGTAATCCGCTACCGCTGTGACGGCTTCTGTCAGTGAGCGCGCATGGGACCGCTCCTATGTGTGGGCAAGCAAGATGAGAGGCAAATCATGTTTGACCGACACAGAAAGACAGCCCTCGTGACCGGCGCATCGTCCGGCATGGGCAAGGATATAGCGAAGCGCCTGATCCAGGACGGATACCAAGTCTATGTGGCTGCGCGCCGAATCGACAGGATGGAAGACCTGGCGAGGCTCGGGGCACGCCCCCTGCGCATGGACATTTCAAGGAATGAGGAGATCGAAGCGGCGGTTGCCGCCATCCTGGCCGAAGTTGGCGGCGTCGACGTCCTCGTCAACAATGCAGGTTTCGGGCTCTATGGGCCGGTGGAAGATGTTGGCATCGACGAGGCGCGATATCAGTTCGAAGTAAACGTCTTCGGGCCGGCTCGCCTGACGCAACTCCTGTTGCCGGCAATGCGCGAGAAGAAAGCCGGCACCATTGTCAACATCACCTCGATGGGTGGCAAGATCTACACTCTGCTGGGTGCCTGGTATCACGCTACGAAGCACGCACTCGAGGGTTGGTCGGACAGCCTCCGGCTCGAACTTGCGCCGTTTGGCATCAAGGTCGTGGTGATCGAGCCAGGCCTCATCGAAACCGGGTTTGGTGATGTTGTCGCTGAGACCCTTCTGAAACGCTCCGGGACAGGCGCCTATGCCGAGGTGAGCCAAACGGTCGCAACGGCGACCAGGGCGGCCTACGGCCACGGGCGCGGCAGCGACCCACGTGTGATCGCGGATGTTGTCGCCACGGCCGTAGGATCGGCAAGGCCGCGGACCCGCTATGCCGCCGGCAAATACGCGAAAACAATGATCGCGATCAGGAAATGGTTTGGCGACAGGATGTTCGACCGTATCATTCTGAGCCAGATGAGATGAAGACCGGCTGACTTTTCAGCGAGGAAACGACGATGAGCGGAGTCCCCGGCGACAAATGCAAGGTGCCGCGAGCGTTCTGGCGCGCGGTGGAGCATTTGGGCCTGCCGCCTTCTGCCGTGTTAAGGCAGGCAAGGCTTCCCGCCACTCTCCACCTCAATGACCAGGCCCTGGTGACCACATCTCAATATTTCGCCCTGTGGAAGGCACTCGAGGAACTGCGTCCCGAACCGGATCTGGGCGTCAAGCTGGTCGAAACGGCCGATACGGCGATCCACCCGCCCTCGACGCTGGCTGCCTTTCACGCGCGCAACTACCGTGACGGTATCGAGCGCGTTGCCCGCTTCAAGCGCCTCTGCACGCCTGAGCAGTTGCATGTCACCGACGACAGTGGCGAATGCACCATACGCTCCGAGTGGATCTACGCCGCGGAGCCGACACCGGCGGTCGCAACAGACGTCGCCTTCTCCTTCCTTGTCGAGCTCGGCCGGCGAGGAACGGGGCAACATATCATCCCCCATCGTGTCGAATTCGCCCGCCCCGACCCGAAGAGCGCCGCGCATCGGGATTACTTCGGTTGCCCTGTTCGCTACGCCGCGCCGCGCGACTTGCTTGTCCTGCGGTCCATCGATCTGGATCGTCCGTTTCCAGGACACAATCCCGAGCTCCTCGAGATTCTCACGCCCGCCCTCGCAGCCGCCCTTGGCGAGCTCAACGCACAAAGCTCGATTTGCGAACAGGTGAAGGTCGTGCTGAAGAGAAGCCTGGCTAGCGGAAGGCCGGAACTATCCGACGTCGCGCGAGACCTGGGCATGAGCGAGCGCACGCTCCAGCGGCGCATCACCGAGGAAGGCAAAAGCTTCCGCGAGCTTCTGGTCGACGCACGAAAGGAACTTGGCAGGCGCCTCCTATCCGATCCATCGGCAGACATAGACGAGGTTGCCTGCTTGCTGGGATATCAGGATGCCAGCTCTTTCTACCGGGCTTTCCGCGAATGGGAGGGTACGACCCCGAATCGGTGGCGGGACCTGAATTCCGACCCGCCGAAGCCGGATTCCGATCGCCTCCTGCATTAGAAGCCGACCCGGTCTGTCACGGTAGCCGACGTGCTTTCGAGCCGCCAGAACCGAACGCCGCCCCTCTTGCCGCGAATCCAGTATCTCAAGAGAACGCTAAATTAACCGGCGGCCATGAGAGTGTAACGTCCGGTCACGATCCTAGGCGCGCTCATGCCCGTCGCTCATCTCAAGGCTGGTTCGGCCCCAAGCAAGCAGAGGGCGGCAGCCGGCATTGGCCCGGCGCGCCACATGGAAGACGAACTGCGTGCGCAGAACGAGCGCTTCTCTGCCGCTGTCGAGAACATGTCGCATGGACTTTGCATGTTCGACGCCGAAGAGCGCATGATCATCTGCAACCGGAATTACATCGACATCTTCCGCCTGGATGCCAGGATGATGAAGCCGGGCATCCGCTTCTTCGACATCCTGCTCCACAGCGTCGACATCGGCATCGCCTCGCAGAGTGCCGACGAGCTCTATGCCATCCGCAAACCATACATCGACGGTGCGAAAGCCTCGACCTATGAGGAGATCCTGTCGGACGGCCGCATCATCGTCATCTCGCATCGGCCACTGGCCGTTGGCGGCTGGGTATCGATCTACGAGGATGTGACCGAGCATCGCCGCGCCGAAGAGGAGCTGAAAGAGCAGCACCGTCTCTTCGATGCGGCCCTCGCCAACATGTCGCAAGGCCTTTTGATGTACAGCGCCGAAGGCCGGCTCATCGTGCGCAACAAGCGCTTCCTGGATCTGTGCAATGCCAGGGCCGCGGATTTCAAGCTTGGCATGACGCATCGCCAGATGCTCGATAAACTCGTTCGCCTCCGCATTTTCGTGCCCATCGAGATCGACGCCGAAGTGGCAAGGACGAAGGCCTGTCTGCAAGCCGGCCAGCCACGTTCGAGCTATCGTGAGCTCGTCGACGGCCGCACGCTCTTCGTCTCGCGCCGCCCGCTCTCAGGCGGCGGCTGGGTCGCGACTTTCGAGGATGTCACCGAACGGCGCCGCACCGAAGAGCGCATGACCCACCTTGCACATCACGATGCGCTGACCGGGCTGCCCAACCGCTCGATGTTTCGCGAACGGCTCGACATGGCGCTGGAACGCGAGACGGTGATGCCGTTTGCAATCTTCTCGCTCGATCTCGATCGCTTCAAGGCGGTCAATGATACGTGGGGACATCCCGCCGGCGACTGGCTGCTGAGAAGCGTGGCCGAAAGGCTACGGCGCTGCCTGCGCAATGAAACGGACCTCGTCGCCCGCTTCGGCGGCGACGAGTTCGTGGTCATGCAGTTCAACTTCCGGGGCATTGCCGATGCCGAGAAACTGGCAAAGCGCATCGTCGAGGCGGTCGCAAGGCCGTTTCGCGACAAGAACCGCGAGATGCATGTCGGCGTCAGCCTGGGCATCGTAACATTCCCCAATGACGGCTCGGACGCCGATACACTGCTGAAGAATGCCGACACGGCACTATATCGGGCCAAGAGCGAAGGGCGAAATCTCTACCGCTTCTTCGAGCCCGGAATGGACGCCATCTTGCAGGCGCGCCGGGCGCTTGAGGTCGACCTCGAGACAGCGCTGCCGCGCCAGGAATTCGAACTCGCATTCCAGCCCATCATGAACATCGCCTCCGGCGACATCATTGGCGCTGAAGCCCTGTTGCGCTGGCATTCCCCGGCGCGGGGTATCGTCGCGCCGGAAGACTTCATTCCCGTCGCCGAGGAGACCGGGATGATCGTTTCGCTCGGCGATTGGGCGCTGAGAAACGCATGCGCGGCGGCGGCCACCTGGCCTCCCGGCCTGCGCGTCGCGGTCAACGCCTCGGCGGTGCAACTGGGAAGCGAAGGGTTTGCCCGCGGCGTCATCTCGGCGCTGGCCTTCTCCGGCATTCCGGCCAGTCAGCTGGAACTGGAAATTACCGAGACCGTGCTGATGGATGAGAGCAAGACAGTGCTGAAGACGCTGCGCCAGCTGCGCGAACTCGGCATCCGCATTGCGCTGGACGATTTCGGCACCGGCTATTCCTCGCTCGGCTACCTCAGGCGTTTTCCGGTCGACAAGATCAAGATCGACCGTTCGTTCACTCGCGACATGCGCAACCGCGACACCGCCGCGATTGTCCGCACCATCATAGAACTCGGCATGGAGCTTGGCATTGTCGTTACCGCCGAGGGCGTCGAGACCGAAGCGCAGCTCGACATGCTGCGGCACCACGGCTGTATCGAAGCGCAGGGCTACCTGATCGGCGCGCCGTCAAAGGCGGCGGACATCCAGCGCCTTTTGACGTCACGTGCACTGCACAGCCAGACCGGCTGAGGCTCGCCCTTCAACGCAGCGTCTCGATATACTTGCCGTGGAAGCTGACATAGCCGGGTTCGACGACCTTCAGATGGCGTTCGATCAGCGCGTGGAATTGCGGCAGCTGGTGAAACGGCACTCCCGGATAGGCGTGATGCTCGGCATGAAAGGGCATATTCCAGGCCAGCCTGCGAACCATCCAGTTGGTCAGCGTGGTGCGGGTGTTTTCCAGCATGTTGGCGACGAAGGGGCAGCGGCCATGCTCGGCCAGCAGGTAGAGCCGGAGGAAGGGCTGTCCAAGCAGCGCGGGTACGATCCAGACGTAGAGCAGCGTTGTGGCCTTGAACCAGACCGCGAGCGCCAGCACCACGACATAAAAGGCGATCATCGCGCGCGCCTCGGTGCGGACCTTGGGCAGGCCCTTCGGCGGCACATAGCTGTCGTGGCAGCCACCTGTAGCGTTGCTGTAGAGCGTCTTGAAATGCCCCCACCATACCGGCAGGCCCGATACATGGACAATGTACTGGCGCAAGGTTTCCGGTTTTGGGAAGGCCAGTTCCGGGTCGTTCTCCGGGTCCTGCGTGTATCGGTGATGGGCGAAGTGAAAATAGCGGAACCAGTCGGCCGGCAGCGCGATCGCCAGGCTGCACTGCCGCGCCACGGCATCGTTCAGCCATTGCGTTTCGAAAGCCGTGCGATGAACCGTCTCGTGCAGGAGCGTGAAGAGAAAAACGATCAATATGCCTTGCGGCAACATCAGCAGCGGCCAGAACGGCACCTTGATCGCTATCAACACACCAAGAAGCACGATCGCGCCGAAATGGAGACCGAACTGGACAAGCGCCGGCGCATCCGCCTTGCCGGTCAGCCGGCCGCGCTCTTCATTGGTCAGGGAGGCGATGATTTCGCGGTGATCCACGGGCTTGTTCCGGTCGATTGTGTTCATGCCAATCAGGATAACCCAGCAATAAACCTTTCTAAAAACGAGGATTTCTGCGAGATAGATAAGCTAAGCTTTTCTTTCCGGTCACCGCCATGGCACTTCCATCGTTACGCGGCCTTCAGGCCTTCGAGGCGGCCGCGCGCACCGGCAGCTTCGCGGCAGCGGCCGACGAGCTCTCGGTTTCGGCGGCGGCCGTCAGCCAGCTCATCCGCACGATCGAGGATCAGATCGGCCGCAAGCTCTTCCATCGGGTCAACCGGCGCGCCGTGCTGACGGAGGCCGGCGTTGAAATGCTGCCTCGACTGAGCATGGCGTTCCAGGAAATCGGCGCCGTCTCGCGCGAAATGTCCGGCGATGCGTTGCGGCCAAGGCTGGTGGTCTCCGTCCCGCCGTCGATGGCGATGGGCTGGCTGTCGCAACGCCTTGCCGGCTTCGTCGAGAGCCATGGCGCCGTCGACATATCCTTGCGGGGCGACGACGATCCCGTGCCTTTCGACCATGAACTGATCGACATCAGGCTCTCCTACGGTCCGCACTATCGCGAACACCCGACCGAGGAGATCGCCCGGGATGCCGTCTTCCCCGTCTGCGCGCCGGAGCTTGCAAAGATGGCCACGGCGGTTGGCGGGCCGCTCGCCGGACTGCCGCTGATCCACACCGACTGGGGGCCGACCGGCGCGTCGTTTCCATCCTGGCGCAACTGGTTCGAGGCGGCGGATGTCCAACCTGGCCGGGCGCGGCGCGGCCTCTCGGCCAACTCCTCGCGCGCGGCTCTCGACCTGGCCATTTCAGGGCTGGGGGTCGCGCTGGCGCAGGGGGTCTATTGTGCCGAGGCGGTGGAGGACGGCAGGCTGGTGCGGCCCGCCGCGAGCTCGATCGCGCTGCGCCAGACCTACTGCCTGACTATTCCGGAGCGGAGCGCGAGACGCGATGTCGTGGTGGCGTTCCGGGACTGGTTGATCAAGGAATGCCGGCGCGCTGTGGGCTCGCCGGCGTTGCGCTGATCCGACAGGCATGGATGGTTTACAAGTGTCCGCCGAGGGCGGCGACCATGTCCTTGTTGGTCGCCACGGGGACGATCTCGAACTCGACCAGATCGGCCCATTCGATGACCCAGCGCTGCAGCAGCGTGACGTCATCTGCCTCGACCAGCAGGAAGCAGCGGCTCATGTCGGCGGCGATCCAGCTATGATGCACGACAAGCTCCTCCGGCTTCAGCCGGCCGCGGTCGCGGAAGCGCCGGTAGATATCCTTGCGGTCGCAGCCGGTGAAATCCTCGATCACGACGAACAGCATTTATTCCCCCTGAATTACCGCCCTGGCCGGTCGAGCCTCTCGAGGAACCATTGCGTCAGCCGCACCCAGACCTCGTCCTTCTCGCCGGAATCCTCCCAGCCATGGTCGAGATTGGGGTTGTCGTTGACCTCGATGACGAAGACGCCGTCCTTGGTTTCCTTGAGATCGACGCCGTAGAGGCCGTCGCCGATGCAGCGCGCCGCCTTGACCGCCGTCTCGACGACATGGGGCGGCGTCTCCTTCAGCGTGAAGGTCTTGATACCGCCCTGGTCCGGCTTGCCATTGGCTTTGTGGTTGACGATCTGCCAGTGCTTCTTGGCCATCAGGTAGTGGACGGCAAACAGCGGCTGGCCACCGAGCACGCCGACGCGCCAGTCATATTCGGTCGGGATGAATTTCTGCGCGATCAGGAGGTCGGAATCCTCCAGCCATTCGGTGGCGAGCCGCTTCAGTTCCTCGAAGGTCTCGCATTTCTTGACGCCGCGCGAAAACGACGAATCCGGGATCTTCAATACCAGCGGGAAACCCAATGTCTGTGCCGCGAGCTCAAGGTCCGACGTGCCGGCAATCATCACCGTCGGCGGCACCGGCACCTTGTTGTAGGCCATCAGCTCGTTCAGATAGACCTTGTTGGTGCAGCGGATCATCGACAGCGGATCGTCGATGACGGGCATGCCCTCCTGCTGGGCGCGGCGTGCGAAACGATAGGTATGGTTGGAGATCGAAGTGGTCTCGCGGATGAAAAGCGCGTCGTAATTGGCGAGCTTGGCGAGATCCTTCTTGGTGATGGGCTCGATTTCGACCCCCATCTTTTCGGCGATCTTTGCCCAGTGGCGCAGCGACGAGATTTGCGAGGGCGGCAGTTCCTCGTGCGGATCGACCAGCGTGGCGAAAGTGTAGCGGGCCGGCGTGCGGCCCTTGGTGTCGCGCCACTCACGGTTGGTGTAGGTCTCCAGGCACTGGATGAAGCTTTTCTCTTCCTCCTCGGTCATCCTTGCCAGGGGGTGGAAGCCGATCTTGCGTATGGAGGCCCATTCGGCGCTGTCCTTGATATGGACCTCGAGCGCCGGGGCCCTGAACCAGTCGAACAAAAGCTTGGCGAAACGGTCCCAGACTTTCGAAGGCCCGATGCCGAAGAAGATGCACACCTTGGCCGGGAAAATTCCGCCAAGGTCCTTGCGGCACTTGTTGAGCGCCAGCTCCAGTTCCGGCAGCGCGTGCTCGTAGAGCTTGCGCTCGGACAGGTCGATCATCGTCTCGACAGTCGGGATGACCTTGTGGCCACGCGAACTCGCCAGCAGCGAGGCGTAGTAGCCGCGGCTCTGGTAGCCGTAATTGTTCGACAGGTTGATGACCTTCGGCCGCTGGCCGCGAAACAAAGACGGATGCGCGAGATAGTCGCGATTGGTGATGATCTTGTGCGGTGTCGCCACCTGGTCGAGATCGCTTTGCCGGCCGGTAAGAATGACCCAGGTCATTATCTCTTTCCCAAAGTGATGGCGGCGCGCAGTCCGTCGCGGCCGAACTGCGCCATGTTCATGAAGATGCCGTAAGGCACGGGAATGTTGGCGGCATCAAGAATGGTTTCCTGCTTTTCATCCTCAACCCAGGGGTCGTGAATGAGAATATGGTCGCCGTCATCGCCGATGGCCAGCACCCAGTGCGGCACCTTCTTGCCGAACATCAGGAACCCGCTGATCAGAACCAGCACCAGTTTTCCCTCCGATATCGCGGCGCGGATGTCATCGATGGTGAAGGGGCGGTAGTTTACCGGTATGCCGTAGGCCTCCGCGCGGCGGCGAAAGTCGACCTGCGCCAGCTCCATGACGCGGCGCTTGTCCTCGCTGCGCACGGACTGCAGGAAAAGCGCGCCGTAGAAAGACACGAAGATTTCCGCCGCGAGCCCGCTTTCATAGCCGGCGACCGCCAGGCCGAACGGCTCGCAGCCGCCGGGCCCGGACATCATGAAGACGGTCGTCGCTTCGCGCCAGAGGCGGATTTCCATCACCGGATCCGGCACGAAGCCATGGTCGAAATTGGCCATGGCCATCATCAGGCAGCACGGGCCGCAGGTGAACTCGCAAGTCTGCTGATAGAACGGAACCCGGGTGGCGACCGGCAGATCGCCCCGCAAGGTCTTTTCATAGCGCAGCGCCGTCTCGCCATCGGAATAGTAGCCCGGCTCACGGCCGATCTTGCGGTAGCCGGCCTGCTCGTAGATTCGGATGGCGCGGCCATTGTCCTCGCGCACTTCCAGGCGCAGCATCATGCGGTCGTGTTCGAACGCCGTCTCCTCCGCCGCCGACAAGAGCTGGCGACCGATGCCGAGCGCGCCGAAAAATGGGCCGACGGCAATGGAATAAAGCCGGGCTACCCCGCTGCCCTTGCGAAACAGCACGATCGCGTAGCCGGCGACCCGGCCATCGATTTCGGCGACCAGCGCCTCGGCGGTCTCGCGCTCGATGAACTGGCGGAAGGAGCGGCGCGAAATGCGGTCGCTCGAAAAAACGGCTTTCTCGATGGCGGCGAGATCATCGACGTCAGACGCGCGGGCCGTGCGGATCTCGGCAGGCATGCGACTTGAGAAAACCTCGATTGGGTTGCGGAAACGGCCCGGTCAAAAGCGTCGCAAACACCGGCCGAAGCGCCAGCATTCATCAAGCGCTATCGCTCCTTGATTAGGGCCGAATTGTGACAGTTTCCGCGGCGGCAGGAAAGCCGGCATGCTTTGAACAGAAACGCCGTTCGAAGCCCCGCAAGAACGAAATGCCAGGATCGGCTCAGCTCTCGAGCCCAGCCAGAAGCTGGCCATAAGCACTCTTGGCGACAACCGCCAATTGCTCGCGCGGCAGAGAGCCGACGACGGCGCAGCCATAGCCCTTGTCCAGCCAGTAGACGGCCTGCGGTCCATCCTGCGCCGAAGCGTAGGTGCCCTTGGCGTTCTCGCTCGATTCCGCCGTGACGAACAGCGATATGCGCTCGCCCTTGTCGTCCTCGTAGAGCAGCATCGCGGCCTTGCTGTCCCCAGCCGGCAGCAGCCGGCCGCCGATCAGCTGGAAACCGTTCGCGCTCAGGTCCGGCGCCACCAGCTTCAGGCCGACCCGGTTGGAGAGCCAGGTCTGCAGATGATCCTTGTCGCTGGCCGGCACTTCCACCGCGTGCCGCTTCTCGGCGGCGTAGATGACATGGGCGGCGATCGCCTGCTCGGCCAGCCGGTCTTCCGCCGGATCCTCCTGGCCGATGCCGTCGATGCCGGCAAAATAGCCGCCAAATCCGCCTGTTGCCAGGAGGACGGCAGCGGCGGCGGCAAGCCACCAGCGTGAGCGCGGCGCCGCGACCTTCACCGGTGCTTCGCCGAGCACGACCTTGCGCAAACGCCCTGGAACCGCCTCGTCCAGCACGCCGGCAAAGGCCGCACGCAGCGCCTCCCGGTCGGCGGTGAAGCGCACGCTCCTCGCCTTCATGTCGGGATTGGTTTCGAGCCAGGCATCGTAAGCCGCCCGCTCCTCGGCCGGCAGTTCACCGTCGAGCGCCATGTGGATATCACGTTCGGAAAAATCGCGGCGGATCATTTCTCGACGATCCTTATCGCGCGGCGACGCGCCGTATCGTCCAGCAGCCCGCGCAGCTCCTCACGTCCGCGCGCGATGCGCGACATCAGCGTGCCGGCGGGTACGCCCAGAATGTTGGCAGCCTCGGCGTAGGAAAAGCCTTCGATGGCGACCATGACCAGCGCGGCGCGGCGATCGGGGCTGATCGCCTGCAAGGCGTCGATGATCTCGCGCGAAGCGATGCCGTCCAGCTGTTCGGCCGGCTGGGCCACCGTCTCGCCCGCCTCCAGCGGCAGCATCGCCGCTTCGCCGCGGCGGTTCACCTTGCGCATCTGGTCGATGAACAAATGATGCATGATCGTAAACAGCCACCTCCTGGGGCTTTCTCCCGTCTGCCAGTTGTCGAGCCGCAGCAGCGCGCGCTCGAGGCAGTCCTGAACGAGATCGTCGGCGGAATCACGGTCGCGCAAAAGCGAGCGCGCGTAGCGGCGCAGACGCGGTATTTCGCCAAGGATTGCTGCCTTCTTCTCGTCCATGACCGCTGGTTTTCGAGGTCGCCCTTGTTGATCCGATTGAACGCGCCTTCCCGGCGCGGCGCAAGCGGCCAGCGCGAAGCGGTCCGCCGCCCCGGTCACCCAAGCAATGAGATAACGCCCGCGGCTGCCGATTTATTCCCGCGTGGCGAAAAAACCGATGTTTCGCAGGCGATTACCCATTTTCCCTTGCCGCCCTCGTCAAAAGCCGCTGGTAGAACAGGCCGATGCCGATGAGCACCGCGCCCAGACCGATGAAGGACAGCGCCCTGAGCACACCTTCCAGTTCCGACATGTCGAAGAGGAAGACCTTCAGCACGGCAACCGCGATGAGCGCGGCGGAGGCGATGCGCAGCACCTGCGACTTCAGCCAGACGCCGGCCGTGAGCAGCGCCACGCCGATGACCAGCCAGAGCGCCGAATAGCTATAGGTCTCCAGTTGGCCGAGGCCGCTCCACAAGCCGATGAACTCGCCCTTGAAAAGCCGCCTCACCGACAGCGTGGCGTAGGCGAAGGCAAGCACTGCCGCCACCAGGGCCAGCATCGCCGTATACCATTTCGGCCGCTTGCCCCGGGCATAGAGCGCAAGCCCTCCTGCGGCGATTGCCGGCAGGAGATAGGCCAGGAACAAGAGGTTGAAGACCGGAATACGGCCGGTCGATTCATCGGTGAACAGCGGGTTCAGCACCAGGAAATGCTGGACGGCGACGAAAGCGACCGAAACTACGCCGGCGGCCATCGAGCCGTAGCGCAGCACCGAGCTTGGCGCGCGCCTGTCGATGGCCACCAGGATCGCGCCGGCGCCAATGGCGATCAGCGTGTAGATCGCCTGTTCGGCAAGCGTCGGAGCATCGCTGTTGATGACGCCGCCATGCATGGCGTGACGCACCAGCATGGCAATGGTGAGCAGCGCAAACAGCGCCGCCGCCGCTTCCATGGCAAGGCGCGGCCGGCCATTGGTGGTGCGCGCCAGCTGCCATGCGGCCAGACCGAAGGCGAGCGCCGGTATGCCGTAGCCGGGCAGCAGCCAATTGAACACCGGCGTCGTGGACAGGAACTCGGCGCCGACGATCGTCGGATCGAAGGCGACGCGGCCAAGGACGGCGATGACGGCGCCGACCGAAATCCAGCCAAGCACGGGATAGGAGCGCCAGCGCGTCGCCAGTGCCGGCACGATCGCCGCGGCACCGAGCGTAATGGTGGTCCAGCCCGAGCCGAAAGCCATGTGCAGCATGAGGAGAGCGGCGATGGCGGCGCCGGCCAGGGCAACGGACATCGCCAGGCCGCCCTTGAGCGGCGGCTCCTCGCCCCGCGCTATCCACTCGCCGCCGGCTGCAAAAACCACCACCATGAGCGCCGCGGCCGAGGCATAGGCCAAATCGCGGTCGAGATCGCCATAGGTGAGCCACAGCGCCAGCAGGATGACCAGAGGGGCGATGACGCCCCATGCGGCCCAGCACGCCGCACGGATCCGTGCCGAGGCGGCGAAACGGTGGGCAGCCCATAGGCCGGCGCCGACGAAGATCAGCCCCAGGCCGATGCCGATCCGCAACGTCAAGGCATTGCCCGCCGCCACCGGCAAGCCATCGAACCCCAGATTGCCCTGGGTAAAATCGGAGCCAATGGTTGTGGGTGGAATAATACCGAGATGGATCATCACGGTGACCAGTCCAGCGGCGTGCAACAGCGGCAGCGCGCGCGGCCGATAGAGCGCGGTGGCGACAAGCGCGGCAATCACGAGTGCGCCCGGCAAGGCATCGCCGGCCGCGACAAAGGTCGAATCGACGGACAGGCCAAGCGCTGAAAACGCGACGAAAACCGCCGGTACGATCGACGGCCAGTCGAAGCCGTTCTTCGCAGGCCCGGTTTCGCCGCGGCTGGCCAGCCAGACAAACGCCAGCACGACCAGCGTCACGGCATCGATGAACAGGACGACGGCCAGCTTCGCGGCTAGCGCGTCAGACATGTAGAGGATGGTCCAGGCGCCGGTGCCGAAGAACGCCGCCGCCATCAGCGCTTTCCAGTCGCGCATGCGGGCGATGACGCCGGTGGCCGCCAACACGATGGCGAGGTAGCCGAACAGCGCCCAGACATTCGGCGCGGTCGAGGCGACCAGCGCCGGCGTTACCATGGCGCCGACGAGGCCGATGCCGGCCAGCGCCTGGCCGTGGATAAGAGCGGCGGCGATCGTCGCGATGCCGATGGCGCCGAGCAACGTGAAGGCAAGCGTCGGCCCGATGAAACCGTAAATGCCGTGCGCGGCATAGACGGTGCCGAAGAGTATGAAAGCGCCGGCGGCCGTCAGGATCGCCGGTATATAGGCGCCGGCCACACCTTGCACGGGCACCTTGAAGCCCGTGCGGCGGATGAATTCGCCGGCAGCGACCAGCACCAGGCCAAGCAGCCCGGCCATGGCCAGCCGCACTTCCGGTCCGAAGATGCCGGCTTCGATCGTGTAGCGAATGAGGAACAGGCCACCCAGGGCCAGCGCGATGCCGCCGACCCAAACCGCCCAGCGCGTACCGAGCGCTGTCTCGATATCGGGCTTGCCGGCCGTCTTGGCGGCCGGCACTTCGGTCTCCGTCTCCTTGGGCGCGGCCGCGGCGACGGCCCAAGGACCTGGAGCGGCCCCTTCGTCCGGGGTCTCCGCTTCCGTGGCCGCGGGCGCTTTTGCGACAACCGCCTCGGCAGTCGCCGGCGCGGCGGTATCGGCGACGGCAACAGCCAATGACGACGTTTGCGCCGCCTTGTCGGCGAGCGCCGCCTGCTCAGTGGCCTTGGCCGCCGGCTGCACGGCGCCTGAAAGCACGAGGCTGCGCAGCGCACCGAGTTCGCGCTCGATCAGACCAATGCGGCTCTGCTGACGTGAAATGATGACGAACAAGGCGATGATGGCGACGAGGCCGATCAGGCTTTCAAACATGGCGGTTCCCCCAAACCAGGCCAGTTTTCACTGACAATCAAATGTGGCCGGCAAACGACCGTACAAATTTACCAACAGGCCGAGTGGCGAGATACAGCCCGGATAGAATTCGACTTTGCTCATGCGGCGTTCTCCCCCGCGATCGCCTTGCGCGCCGGGCGGTGCTTGCGCAGGGCGGCGAGGAAGCCGGCACGAGCGTCCGGCTGCTCGATGCCGCGCGGCTCATAGACGTGGCGCGTGAAGAAAAACCCTGTCAGGCGGAAGGCGTCCTCGACCGCCGCCGCGTCCGCGCGCAGGCCGGAGCCGCGCTGCAGGAAGGCGGGCAGCGCCAGCATCTTGTCGTGCCAGGGCGCGCCGGCTTCGCGCGAAACCGCGCGCCCCGACTTCGGCGAGACATAGGCAAGATCCTGTCTTGCGCCGGTGGCCGCGCACTGGCTGAGATCGAGGCCGAAGCCGAGCTCATCAAGGATCAGAAGTTCGAAGCGCGCCACGAGTTCGCCAGCGGCATCCGCATCATCGAGATGGGCGATCATCACCGAAAGCGCCTCATAAAGGCCGCCATGCGAGTCGCGCTCGGGCAGCAAGCGCAGATGCGCCGCCATGGTCTGCAGTCCGTAGACGGCGATGGCGCTGTCCATGAGACGGGCGGCATTCATCTCGATCGCCTCGGCCTGGAAAGTGCCGAGATGTTCGTCCAGGCGCGCGCGCCACGACAGGTCTACGCGGTTGCCAGGCTGGAGAACCGGCTGTTGCTTGCGCGAGCGGCCGCCGCGGACGAGACCGAGATGGCGGCCATGCGCGCGCGTCATCACCTCGAGGATGGCGCTGGTTTCGCCATGCTTGCGGGTGCCGAGAATGATTCCCTCATCGCGCCATTCCATGCCTGAGCTTTTCACCCGTTGAGTGGCGAAATCAAGATAGGGCCTGTGCCTGCCGGGCCTGCATGGGATGCACGCAAAAAACCGCCCGCAGCGATACGCTGCGGGCGGCCCGGTAAAGTCAGTCGATCGATTAGAAGTTGCGCTGGAAGCGGAGGATGCCGCCGACGCTGTTTTCCTTGTTGGGCTTCGACCACCTGAAGTCGTCGGCTGCGCCAAATTTGCCATCGTGGAGGTAGTTCACTTCGGTCGTGATCGTGAAACCCGGGACGATGGTGTAGGCGATGTTTGCGGCCAGCGCGACGTTCTTGGCGTCGTCAGCCGAAACCTGGGCGTTGAACGCGGTCTTGTCGTTGAACTTGTAGGTGCCGCCACCCCAGACTGCCCAGTTGCCGCCCCACGGCTTGTACTGGCCACGACCCTTGGGGAACTTGTCGTCGGTGCCGTAACCGCCCATGATGAACAGCGACAGCTGCTTGCTGACGTTGACGTCGAGGCGAACCTTGCCCGCCACCTGCTCGTAGTTGCTGTCATAGGCGACGACGCCGGTGATCGCACCCCAGTCGCCCTTGTACTTCAGGCCGCCGACGACATGCGGAACGTAGCTGTCGATGGTGTCGCTGATGCCCGACGCATCGGTGCCTTCTTCAAGCGAAACCACGCCCGAGAAGCCGCTGCCGGCGTCGAAGTAGTAGCTGATGAGGTTGGTGTCCTTGATACCATACGGGATGATGGTGTCCTGGAGAACATTGCCGGCGTAACCGATGAACGAGTCGTAAGTCGTCTCGTCCTTACCAAGACGCAGGCCACCGAGCTGGATCCAGGCGAAGTTGAGGCTGGCGGCCTTATTGACGGCCTGCCAGTCGTTGGCACTGGAAGCGCTTTGATTGCTGTAGTCGTTCGACTTGTTGCCGAACTGGAAGCGGGTCTCGGTGAAGGTCTTCAACGTGCCGAGTTCGGTTTCCTGGCCGGTATAGGTCCGGAGCGCGAAACGCATGTTCTTGTAGTAGGTGTCGTGCGTTCCGTTGCCCAGGTGATCGGGAACGTTGTTGACGCCGTCCAGCGTGCCGGAATCGCCGACGCCGATGTCGTAGCGGAGGTAGCCGCCGATGCGCAGGCAGGTCTCGGTGCCCGGGATGTAGAAGTAGCCGGCGCCATAGACGTCGCAAATCTTGACGTATTCGGCCGGTTCCGGCTCGGCGACGACGACAGCGTCCGCGGCGCGAGCGCCGGACACCGCGATCAATGCCGCGGCTGAGCCGAGAAGGAGGCTCTTGATGTTCATTTTCTGACCTCTCCAGTCAAGTTAATAAAATGGCTTCTGATTTGTGGTTGGCGGATATGTTTTCCCGCCTCACCCCCACAACGAAAAAGGCTCGCACCGCGTCCCCTTTTCGCGGCGAACATACTCATCGACCTCCGCCCTTCAATGACAATTCCACAAATACGCCCGATTTCTAACACAGATTAAATCGGTGTTGCACAAATAACACTAGATGACGCCGCAGACGGCACAAATGGAACATTGTCACAAATATGTAATATTTGAAGACATTTTCCTGACTAAACTCAAACTTCAGCACTTTTGTCTATACTATTCATGCAAATAATATTTGACAGCTAAGGACCATCTGGCGATCTGTCGAAATATATCCGCCTCAAAGCCGTGACGAGAGCATGGCGAGCGATCCATGGGACCTGATCCCACCTCGACGAACATGATGACCGATGGTCGCTAGGCGAAACTCGGGGCACCGGCGTTGCGTTACTGGCCGCAGGAACATCCTCTCCGGTCGAGACAGCCACGCCGTGCCGCCCCTCTCCGCCCTTGCCGTCGCAGCAATCACCCTGTCGCTCGTCATGACGGGAGCATGGCTGGTTGCGATTCGGACCGGGCAGTCCGGATGGATCGATGCCATCTGGTCGCTCGCCGTGGGCGGCGCCGGAGTGGCCCTGGCGTTGCTCCCGTCGGATGGCGGATCACAGCTGGCGACACGACACCATGTCGTGGCCTTGCTTGCCGCATTCTGGTCGCTTCGGCTTGGCCTGCATATCGTCTCACGCACGATGAAGGGGGGTGACGATCCGCGCTATGCGCAGTTGCGTCAGGATTGGGGCGAAAATTTTCGCCGGCGCCTGTTCTGGTTCCTGCAGATCCAGGCGGCTTGCGCGCTGTTGCTGGTGCTCGCCATCGCGACGGCGGCCCACAATCCGGCATCGGAACTCCGGCTGGGCGACTGGCTGGGGATCATCATCATGCTGGTCGCGATCGCCGGCGAAACGTTGGCTGACAGACAACTGGCGCGCTTTCGCGCCGATCCCCAGAACAAGGGCCGCGTCTGCGATGCCGGCCTGTGGCGGTATTCGCGCCATCCCAACTATTTCTTCGAATGGCTGGCCTGGCTCGCCTATGCGGCAATCGCCATCGACCCGACGGGTGCCTACCCCTGGGGATGGATCGCCCTTTGCGGCCCACTCTTCATGTACTGGTTGCTCGTGCACGTCTCCGGCATTCCGCCGCTCGAGGCTCATATGCTGCGGTCGCGCAGCGATGCCTTTCGTACATATCAGCAACGCGTCAACGCCTTCTGGCCGGGTCCGCCCGCCCAACCCTCATCGATCCATAACCCCGGGAACCCGAAATCATGAACCTGATCGCCTCGGCCACCAGCATTGTCGAACGGACCGCGTTGCCCGATCCGCTGACCCGCTACGGTATCCAGTTTCTTGTAGGGCGCACCCGCCGCCGGCTGTCCGCCAGTTCCATGACCGGCGAAAGCGATTTCGCTCGCGACATGGCACAGCACCCGATCGCGACCCATGTCGAGGCCGCCAACGAGCAGCACTACGAACTGCCGCCGGCCTTCTTCGGTCTCGTGCTCGGGCCGCGCCGCAAATATTCAAGCTGCCTATACGGTGACGGCGCCGAGACGCTGGCGCTGGCTGAGACGCGTGCGCTGGAAGAAACTGTCGCTCACGCGGACCTGAGCGACGGCCAGCATATTCTCGAACTCGGTTGCGGCTGGGGTTCACTGACCCTGTTCATGGCCAAGCGTTTTCCCAAGGCCAGAATCGTCGCGGTCTCCAACTCGGCGCCGCAGCGCCATTACATCGAAGAACAGGCCAGGGCACGCAAACTCGACAATGTCAGCGTTATTACCGCCGACATGAACGACTTCGATCCCCATGATGTGTTCGACCGGATCGTCTCGGTGGAGATGTTCGAGCATATGTCGAACTGGAAGGCGCTGCTGGAGCGCGTCAGAAGCTGGGTTGCGCCGGACGGTAAGCTCTTCCTGCATGTCTTTACCCACAAGAATGGCTGCTATCGTTTCGACCATGCCGACAAGAGCGACTGGATCGCCAACCACTTCTTCACCGGCGGCGTGATGCCGAGCCACGGCCTGATTCGTCGCTTTCCCGATATTTTCGAGGTCGAGCAGGAATGGCGCTGGAATGGCGGGCACTATCGCCGCACCGCGGAGGACTGGCTGGCCAATTTCGATGCCAACCGGGGGCCGATCGACCGCATTCTGCTCGATGTCTATGGTGCTGATGCCGCGCTGTGGCGGCGGCGCTGGCGTCTGTTCTTCCTGGCGACAGCGGGCCTGTTCGGTCATGCCGACGGCGAGGAGTGGGGCGTCAGTCATTATCGGCTGCGTCCAGTCGCGGGCCAGCAGAGTTGAACTTTTCGTCCCCCTGGCGATGGATCAAGGATTATGCCGCGCATGACGATCCGCTGGTCGCGTCCGCCAATCTGATTGCCCTGGTGGTTGTCTCCAACCAGCCATTCTATCCGCTTTACCTCTACTGGCTGGTCGGACCCGACATCGCGCCGTCCTGCTGGCTGTTCCTGTCGACGCCGTTTTTCGCGGCCGTGCCGGCGATTACCCGCCTGAACAAAACCGCGGGTCGCGCGCTGCTGCCGCTCGCCGGCATCGCCAATACGGTGCTCAGCGCCAAGGTTTTCGGCGTGGCCTCCGGGGTCGAGATGTTCCTCATCCCGTGCGTCCTGATCGGCTTCGTGCTCTTCAGGCCCAGCGAGCGGCTGATCGGCCTTGTCATCGCTGCCCTAGCCTTCTTCACCTTCACCCTGCTGCATGGGCGTTACGGCGCTCCGGTGCATGTCTATACGCCTGAGCAATATGCAAGCTTCATCAAGCTCAACGCGACGAGCGTCGGCACGCTGACCGCTTTCGTCGGCCTGCTGGTGATGGGGCTTATCGGTGAAACGGAAGGGCGAAAAGGCAGCTAGAGCCGGATGAAGGCCGAATCGACCCTATAGTCACCCGGCTCTAAACCGCTTCATACTTCTCGGCGTCATGCCCTATACGCCGCGCGCGAAATGACGGGCGATGATGAAGCCAAGCGTCGCCGCCGTCGCCGACAGCGCTGTTCCCCAACAGAGATCGGCTATGGTGATCTGCACCGGCCAGTTCCTCAATGTCGCCTGGTTGGTCAGGTCGTAGGTGGCGTAGGCGACAAAGCCGAGGATGGCGCCATTCAGGGCAGCGGTTGCCGCGCTACCGCTGGCAAAGGCGGGCTGGATGGCGAAGTAGACGATGCCGGCGATAAAGATAACGTAGAAAAGCACTGCCGGCGCAACGTTGAAGCCGTCCGCCAGCATGTCACCGAGCAGCGGCTTGTAGAGCCGGCTGGCGGTCAGCGTCAGCCATATCGAATCGATGCCGAGAAAAACCAGCGCGGTCGCCAGATAGGCAATTGCATATGTCTTCAACAAAATCCGTCTCCAATGCAGGCTTTTCGGTCCCGAGCAGGAACGGCCGATAGGGCGATACAGTTTCGCGGCTTTCTACGCCCGACGGCTGATCGGCAATCGAGAAAGCCATCAAAAATCGATTCCGCACCGAAACTTCAAGGGAGATGTCGGCGTATCTGCCTCGTTGTTCGCGGCGGGGCCGGCATGAAAGCAAAGAAAATCGCACTGGGGCTGAGCGTGCTCTGGCTTTCGGGGGCCGCGATCGCAGCGTCGCAACCCGACCCTTCGGGCACCTGGATGCGCGGTGACGGCAATGCGAAGGTCCGCATCGCGCCCTGTGGCGCGGACATTTGCGCGACCAATCTATGGATCAAGGACACCAGCCACGGCGAGAATGTCGGCGACAGGCTGGTCATGACGGTCAGCCCGAAATCCGCCGACACGCTGGCCGGCAAGGCCTTCGACCCCAAACGCAACCTGACCTATTCGATCCAGGTCAAGGTCATGAAAGCCAGCCTCGTCACGCGCGGCTGCGTGATCGGCGGGCTGGTCTGCAAGAATGTGAACTGGTCGCGCGCACGCTAGGCCGTAGCCCGCCGGAACCAGCTGTGCTCTTTCTCCACCTGCAGGAATAGGCGGCGCTCAGCAGGCGCACGGACGTCGCGTCGCCAAGACGAAAGATCCTGTTGTCCTAGCCGGAGGATAAAACCGGCCTAACTGGAAGATGTTTCCAACCGGAAAACTGAGCGGCGACAAGGCGCCGTACAAGGCCGGCGTCGACACTTAGAGCGTTTCAGCGTTTTCACGGAAACGTTGAAACGCTCTAAGTCTTTGTTTTGGCGCAATTTCAGACGGAAAACCGTTCACACTTTTCCTGAAATTGCTCTAGTTCTCTATCCGTCTTGAACAAGAAACGAATTTGCCTTCCGAATCCCGGACTAGACGGACTCGAAGCACATTACTTAGCCAAGATTTTAACCGAACCGTCAGCTTCGAGCCGCAATACTCCAGCGCCATTTTAAGATGCACTGTAACTGAAGGGCGCTGAACCAATTTGCATCCGCTCGTTTTGATTTTCGTCGTTATTCCGTTCGGCGCAATGTGGCTGTTTCTGTTCGGCTTTTTGATCTACGGCGTTAAGAGGAATCGATGGGTCGGCCTCATAGCACTTGCAATTATGCTGATCATCGTTTTCAGACCTGAGTGGGATGACGCATTGCGAGGCATGCGTCGGTATCAAATCGCATCCTTGAAGACCAGCACGCCGACGTCGGCCCCGCCCTATCATCTCACAGTATTCGATGCCCCTTCGGATGAGTCGGCTCTTCTTGCGCTTGCGGAATCGGGACTGTTCGACGTCACGATCTCCAACGAGTTTGACCCGACAAAATTCACCGGGAGAGTCGTCGTCGAAGAGTCGGACAAATGCAAAACGCGCGGCACCAACTTTGCCCAGTTTACTGCGGCTACCGGCTTCAAGCGTTGCGGCCGGCTCATCTCCGCGTTTGGCTCGCTACCGCCCGAGCATCTGGTCTTGTGGGCCGATCCTGCTCCCCTTTTGCCACGATCGCGGTGGGCTGCCCGGCAACGTGCGTTTCAACTATCTGAGCAAAGTCGATCAGAGACACGGCTGCTTGCCTATTGCGAAACCAGTTCGCCGCTGAAGCGAGAAATGTTTGACCGCCTAGTGGTCGCGTTTCGTCGCATAACGAGCGACTGCCGCAATCCGGTGACACAAGACACCTACGCTATGTCCAACCCAGATCTCGTCAACTTTGTCTTCAAAGGCGTGGGGATCAAGCCGGCCGATACCGAGATCGGCAATCAGCCGGGGAACTCCAGGCCCATCTCGCGGTAACGCTCGGGATCGTCGCCCCAGTTCTCGCGCACCTTCACGAACAGGAAGAGGTGCACTTTCTGCTCCAGGATGCCCGCTATCTCCGTGCGCGCCGCCTGGCCGATGGCGCGGATGGTCTCGCCCTTGTGGCCGAGCACGATCTTCTTCTGGCTGTCGCGCTCGACATAGATGACCTGTTCGATGCGTACCGAACCGTCCTTCTTCTCTTCCCATTTCTCGGTCTCGATATGCGAGGAATAGGGCAATTCCTGATGCAGCCTGAGATAGAGCTTTTCACGGGTGATTTCGGCCGCCAGCTGGCGCATCGGCAGATCGGAGATCTGGTCTTCCGGATAGTACCAGGGGCCGGCCGGAAGCGCCTGCGCCAGATAGTCGAGCAAATCCTTGCAGCCCGAACCGGTCAACGCCGAGACCATGAAGGTGCGCTGGAACGGCACCTTTTCGTTCGCCGCCGCCGACAGGGCCAGCAGCGCCTCCGGCCTGACCCGGTCGACCTTGTTGAGGATCAGCGCCATGGGCTGGCGGACATCCTTCAGCCGCTCCAGGATGGCTTCGGCGTCGCCCCGGATGCCGCGCTCGGCGTCGATCAGCAACAGCACGATATCGGCATCCTTGGCGCCGCCCCAGGCGGTGGTCACCATCGCCGTATCGAGCCGCCGCCTCGGCTTGAATATGCCAGGGGTGTCGACGAAGACGATCTGCGCATTGTCATGCGTGGCGATGCCGCGCACGATGGCGCGTGTCGTCTGCACCTTGTGGGTGACGATCGACACCTTGGCGCCGACCAGTTGATTGACCAGGGTGGACTTGCCCGCATTGGGCGCGCCGATCAGCGCGACGAAGCCGGAACGGGTGGCGGGAGCGGCAGCGACGTCTTCGGCGGTCATGCCTTGCTTCCTTCATTGAGCCAGACGCCTTCGCGCACAAGAAATGCCGAAGCCGCCGCTTCTTCCGCGGCCCTGCGGGAACCGCCGGTACCAATGGAAGGCGCAAAACCGCCGACCTGCAGGGAAACAGTAAAGACCGGCTGGTGATCCGGCCCTTCGCGTTTCTCGATTACATATTCGGGGCGCGCATCACTCGCCTTGGCGATCCATTCCTGCAGATCGGATTTCGGATTGAGCGGCTTCGTCACAACCGCGCTCGAACGTGGTTCCCAGTACCGCAGGACGAACCGCCGCGCGGCGTCGATGCCACCGTCGATGTAAACCGCCGCGATCAAGGCTTCGACCGCATCGGCCAGATAGTTTCCGCCCGAGCCGCGCGACCGCGTTTTCAAGGCGGCGTCGGCCCGAACCAGGTCCTCCAACTGCATCTCGATGCCGATTTCCGAGCATGTCTTGGCATCGACCAGCGCATTGAAGCGAGGCGCGATTTCACCTTCCGGCGCATCGGGAAACTTCTCGAAAAGCATGTCGGCGACGACAAGGCCGAGCACGCGATCGCCAAGGAATTCGAGCCGCTGATTGTTGCTTGCCGCCTTGACCGCACTGGAATGCGTCAATGCTGTCTCAAGCAAGCGGATATCCTTGAAGGCATGGCCGGTCCTGGTCACCACCAAACCGGCCAGAGTCTCGCCTGTCGGGCGCTTCAACGCCATCAGTTGACGAAATGGAACAGGCGCGACGCGCGCATCAGCGACGGCCATTTCCAGATTTCGAGCGGGCTCGCCTTGCCCGCGATAGAGAAGAAGACAAGGTTGGCGCGGCCAACAAGGTTCTCCGCCGGAACATAGCCGACGGTGAAGCGGCTGTCGGCGGAATTGTCCCTGTTGTCGCCCATCATGAAATAGTGGCCCGGCGGCACATCGAACTCACGAGTGTTGTCGCCGATCGAGTTCGGCGACAGGTCCAGCGTGTCGTAGCTGACGCCATTGGGCAACGTCTCGCGGTAGACGTCGATGGGATAATCCTTTTCCGTGATGTCGGGATTGTCGATCTGTCCGGTCTTCACGCGCGGCACGCCGACGCCGTTGATGAACAACTGGCCGTCCTTCATCTGGATCTTGTCGCCGGGCAGGCCGACCACGCGCTTGATGTAGTCGACGGAAGGATCCGGCGGGAATTTGAACACGACGACGTCGCCGCGCTTTGGCTCGGAACCCCAGATCCGGCCCGAGAAGAGGTCAGGCCCGAAAGGCAGCGAATAGCGCGAATAGCCGTAGGACCATTTGGTGACGAACAGATAGTCGCCTTCCAGAAGCGTCGGCCGCATCGAACCCGACGGGATCGAGAAGGGCTGGAACAGCAGCGTGCGGATGACAAGCGCGAGCAAAAGCGCCTGGACGATGACGCTGACGGTTTCGCCAAGCCCGCCGGATTTCTTCTGGGATTTTTCAGCCACGCTCATGTCGTCCTCGATTGTGCGTTGGATGTATAGAGTCTCGGCGCGCGCTGGGCAACGTCATTGCCCGTCGTCAGATGCAATCAATGTGGCGCTTGTTCGACGGGTAGCGCCTCGATGATCACAAAGGCTTGAGCGAGCGGGAAATCATCCGTGATGGTGAGGTGGATCAACGCCCTGTGGTTGCGAGGCAATATCTTCTCCAGCCGCGCCAAGGCCCCGCCGGTGAGCGCCATTGTCGGCGCGCCGCTGGGCAGGTTGACCACGCCCATGTCGCGCCAGAACACACCTTGCGCCAGGCCCGTGCCCAGCGCCTTGGCGCAAGCCTCCTTGGCGGCGAAGCGCTTGGCGTAGGAGGCGGCGCGGGCGCGGCGGTTTTCCGAGCGCGCCTGTTCGACCTCTGTGTAGATCCTCTGGACGAAGCGGTGACCGTGACGTTCCAGCGATTTCTCGATACGCCTGATGTCGATCAGGTCACTGCCGATGCCGATGATCATTGCGCGGCGGAACCGACGCTTGCGCCGGGATGGACCGACTGCTCCCGCCGGCTCGCGCGCTCCGCCAGCCGCTTGCGTCTTTGCTCGCGGAAAACATTCATGCCCCAGCGGGTGATGCCATAGAAGGCGAGGCCGAAAATCAGCCCGAGCGGCACCGCGCCGATCAGCATCGGCTCCAGCACGGGATGCCAGAGCTTGGCGAAGGAAAGCTTGTGCATCATCTCGCCCAGATGCGCCGGTGGGCCATGCGCGGGCAGTCGGTCATGCAGGATGAGCTTGCCGGTCTCCCAGGATGCGCCCCAGAGCAGCGGGAAGGTGAGCGGGTTGCCGAAGAATACAGCGCCGAGTGCGGCCGCCACCAGGTTGCCTGCGATCACCCAGCACAAGACAGCGGCAATGATGAAATGGAACCCGACCGGAAAGAACGACGCGAAGACGCCGGCAGCGACACCCGCCGCCACCGCGTGAGGCGTGGCCTTCAGCCGCAGGATACGCTTGGAGAAATACTGGAGCGAACGCGAGAACGAACGGCGCGGCCACAGATAGGTGCGCACCCGCTCAAGAAAACCATCCGGTTCGCGGCGACGAAAAAGCACTCTTTTCCTATTCCCGACACTTTACGATTTGCAGTCCGGCCGCTTCCAGCCGGGTTCCAAATGCCACATCTTGCGCCCTGCGGTCGCAATCAGGCAATTGCCTCCCTGATATAGCCATACGCGACCCAGACAACAACCGACGGCCTTTCGTACAGGGACCGCACCGCCATAATTTTTGGTAAGGTTCTTCCCTCCAACACCGGATAATCACGGCGGATTTGAGAAGTATCTTCGGCTTTTTGCCGCAGCCGGATGTCCGAGGCGCCTGGAGGTCTTGTTTTGCGTAATTCCCAAGAGCAAGCGTTACGCGCTTCTCCCGGGAAAAGCGCTCACACTTTTCCTGAAATTGCTCCTAGGACAGGTACCGGCTGACCTCGACAAGATTGTCATCCGGGTCGCGGAAATAGACCGACATCATCGCCCCCAGCGCTCCGGTGCGTTCTACCGGGCCAAGTTCGACGGCCACACGACTGGCGTCCAGGCTGGCGAGGAACTGGTCGATCGGCCCATCCGTGATCAGGCAGAAATCAGCTGAACCCGCCGTAGGCGACTTCGCCTTCGGCTCGAAGGTGCGGCCGATCTCATGGACATTGATCTTCTGATTGCCAAAGACCAGGGCGGTCGGACGGCCAGGCGTATCGATGCGCTTGAAACCCAGGACGCGCTGATAAAAATCGCAGGTCGCCTCGAGCGAAGCCACCGTCAACACGAAATGATCGATGCCGACGATCATTTCTGCCTCCCCGTCAGATGTTGCGGCTGCCGGGCTTGATGGCCGGCAGCGCGGCAAGCTCCGGCGGCAGGCGGTCCGGCGGATAGGCCGGAACCTCGTATTCGGCCAGGGCGATCAGCGGCACGCCGACATGGGTCTTGCCGGCGGAGCGGTCGATGATGCAGGCGGCCGCGACCACTTCGGCGCCCAGTTCACGCAGGCAATCGATGGTTTCGCGGATCGACAGTCCGGTGGTGACGATGTCCTCGACGATGACGACACGCGCCCCCTTGTCGATCTCGAAGCGGCGCAGGCGGAACTCGCCGCCTTCCCGCTCGACCCAGATCGCCGGCACGCCGAGATGGCGCGAGGTCTCGTAGGCCGGGATCAGGCCGCCGATCGCCGGGCCAACGACATAATCGATCCTGCCCGGCACCGCGGCGCGGATTTTTGCAGCCAGCGCCGTGCAAAGGCGCTCGGTCTTGTCGGCATGCATGAACACCCGTGCCTTCTGCAGGAAGACCGGGCTGCGCAAGCCCGACGTCAGGATGAAATGTCCTTCCAGAACAGCGCCCGCCTCGCGGAAAATGCCCAGCACTTCATCGGTATTCATCGTCCCCTACCCCTCATGGATGAGCTGCGTCAGCCATTCACGCGCCGCGCATCGCTGACGCTGGAATTGTCCTTCAACTGCGACAGCAGCCGGTTGAGATGCTTCAGATCCCACACTTCGAGATCGATCAGCATTTCGGTGAAGTCGGGCGCGGTACGCACCATCGACAGCGTATGGATGTTGGCGTCGTTGGAAGCAACGACCTGAGCGATATCGGCGAGCGATCCAGGCGCATTGATGGCGGTGACGGAAACGCGGGCTGGAAAACGCTCCTTGGTACGCTCATCGATATCCCAGCGCACGTCGATCCAGCGCTCCGGCTGATCGTCGAAGGCCTGCAGCGCCGGCGACTGGATCGGATAGATGGTGATGCCGGTGCCGGGCTGGACGATGCCGACTATGCGGTCGCCGGGAACGGCGCCTTCCGGCGCGAAACGCACCGGCAGGTCGCCGCGCACGCCGCGGATCGGCACCGCGCCGTCGCGCGGCTGGTCCTTGTCCTTGCGCGCCGCCCGTCCCGGAATCTGGAACAGCATGCCGGCGGCATTGCGGATCTTCGACCAGCCCTCCTCGCGCTGCTTGGGCGCGGCGGGCGTTACGCGCTCGTCCTTGTAGTCGGGAAACACCGCTTTCATGACATCGGTGGAGGCCAGTTCGCCACGGCCGACGGAGGCCAGCACGTCCTCGATGTCCTTGCGCGCCAGCCGGTGCAGCACGGGCTTCAGGCTCTCCTTGGTGAAAGTCTTGCCGGCCCGCTCGAAGGCGCGCTCCAGAATGCGCGCGCCAAGCCCCGAATACTGTTTGCGGATCGCATTCTTGGTGGCGCGGCGGATGGCGGCGCGCGCCTTGCCGGTGACGACGACCGATTCCCAGGCGGCGGGCGGCACCTGCGCCTTGGAGCGGATGATCTCGACCTCGTCGCCGTTCTTCAGTTCCGTCATCAGCGGCATGATGCGGCCATTGACCTTGGCGCCGACGCAGGTGTCGCCGACGTCGGTGTGCACCGCATAGGCGAAATCGATGGGCGTGGCGCCGCGCGGCAGGGCAATCAGCATGCCCTTGGGCGTGAAGCAGAACACCTGGTCCTGGAACAGCTCCAGCTTGGTGTTTTCGAGGAAATCCTCGGGATTATCACCTTCGGCGAGCTGCTCGATGGTGCGCCGCAGCCAGGCATAGGCGTTGGTTTCCTTCGAGATCGCATGGGCGGCGCCATTCGTCTTGCCGCCGGTGTCCTTGTAGATGGAATGGGCGGCGACGCCGTATTCGGCGATCTTGTTCATCTCGCGCGTGCGGATCTGAAGTTCGACGCGCTGGCGCGAGGGGCCGACGATGGTGGTGTGGATCGAGCGGTAGTCGTTCTGCTTCGGCGTCGAGATGTAGTCCTTGAAACGGCCCGGCACCATCGACCAGGTCGTGTGGATGGCGCCAAGCGCGCGATAGCAATCCTCGACCGTGTCGACGACGACTCGGAAGCCGAAAATGTCGGACAACTGCTCGAAGGACAGCGCCTTGGCCTCCATCTTGCGGAACACCGACCACGGCTTCTTCTGGCGGCTTTTGACGCCGGCCTTGATGGCGTGCTTCTCGAACAGGCCCGAAAGCGCCTTCTCGATCTCGGACAGCACGTCCTTGTTGCGCTCGAATATCTCGGCCAGCCGGGCGGTGACGGCGCGATAGGCTTCCGGATTGATATAGCGGAAGGCGATCTCCTCCAGCTCCTCGCGCATGCCTTGCATGCCCATGCGGCCGGCCAGCGGCGCATAGATGTCCATCGTCTCCTCGGCGATGCGCAGGCGCTTGGCCTCCGGCATGTGGTCGAGCGTGCGCATGTTGTGCAGGCGGTCCGCGAGCTTGACCAGGAGCACGCGGACATCTTCCGAGATAGCCAGCAGCAACTTGCGCAGGTTTTCGGCCTGCTCGGCCTTCTTGGAGACGAGGTCGAGTTTCTTCAGCTTGGTCAGGCCCTCGACCAGCTTGCCCATTTCGGGCCCGAACAGTTCATCGATCTCGGCCCGCGTCGCTGTGGTGTCCTCGATCGTGTCATGCAGCAGGGCGACCGCGATCGTCGCCTCGTCCATGTGCATCTCGGTGAGGATGGCGGCGACTTCGAGCGGGTGCGAGAAATAGGGGTCTCCGGACGCACGCTTCTGATGGCCATGCTTCTGCATGGCGTAGACATAGGCCTTGTTAAGCAACGCCTCGTTGACGTCAGGCTTGTAGCGCTGGACGCGCTCGACAAGCTCATACTGACGCATCATGGGCACAATCTCTCGGCGATGAAATGAATCATGCGCCGCACTGATGTGCGACGCATGTCATAGATAGCCACGAAACTGACGAGACGGAAGTGCCGGAAGATTGTTCCAGGCGCCTGCCGGGAACTGTCTTAGTAGTCGTCGCTCTTTTCCGGGGGTACGAGACCTTCGATGCCGGCCAGCAGGTCTTCCTCGGTCATCCGATCGAAGGCGATGTTGTCTTCCGCGTCGTCGGTCTCGGCGGTGGCGACAGCAGTGCCGGTCTGATCCGCAATCGCCTCGCCGTCAGCCTCGGGCTCATCGACTTCGACATGCTTCTGCAGCGAATGGATCAGATCTTCCTTGAGATCATCGGGCGACAGCGTCTCATCCGCGATCTCGCGCAGGGCGATGACCGGATTCTTGTCGTTGTCGCGCGGAACGGTGATCTGCGCGCCCTGGCTGATCTGGCGAGCGCGATGGCCTGCCAGGAGCACCAGTTCGAAGCGGTTGTCGACCTTGTCGATGCAATCTTCAACGGTTACGCGGGCCATGGATTGCCCCTTTCATGCCTGGATTTAATGGAAAACAGGCGCGGTCCATAACCCGAACGCCGCCAAAATACAAGCTTCTTGGCAAGGGTGGCCTCAACGGAAACTCAAACCCTCGACCCTGCCTGCGATCTGGCGGGAACCGGGCCGCACCCAAGGTTCGCGCCGCGATCACAATTGCTTGCACAGCCCTGGGCGCCCTTGGATTGCCGCCAAACTGGCGTTATCTCGGTTGGCCAAGGTCAGCCGGTTTATTAAGAGCCTGACCGATAGTGGCTACCGCATTTCGTTTTGACGGCTGAATTTTCGAAAAGGACAATTTTCCATGTTCGATCCCCGAGAAAAAATCGCCCTTTTCATCGACGGCGCCAATCTCTACGCGACGTCGCGGGCCCTCGGCTTCGATATCGACTATAGAAAGCTTCTGTCGAGCTTCCAGAAACGCGGCTATCTCCTGCGCGCCTATTATTACACGGCACTGGTCGAGGATCAGGAATATTCTTCGATCCGGCCGCTGATCGACTGGCTCGACTACAACGGCTTCAAGGTGGTGACCAAGCCGGCCAAGGAGTTCACCGACTCGACCGGCCGCCGCAAGATCAAGGGCAACATGGACATCGAGCTCACGGTCGATGCGCTGGAACTTGCCGATGTCGTCGACCACTACGTCATCTTCTCGGGCGATGGCGATTTCCGCACGCTGGTGGAGGCGCTGCAACGGCGAGGCCGCAAGGTGTCCATCGTCTCGACCATGGCCTCGCAGCCACCGATGATTTCGGATGACCTTCGTCGCCAGGCCGACCATTTCATCGATCTGACGACGCTGAAGAACGAGGTGGGACGCGATCCTTCCGAGCGGCCGGTGCGGCGACCCGAACCGGCCGAAGTGGACGAGGACGACTACTGAGGCCGGTCGCCTTGACCGCCCCTTCCGTTTCCGAACCCGATCGCGACTGCCCGCTCTGCCCGAGGCTGCATGACTTCATCGCCGAGTGGCGGCGGCGCGAGCCGTCCTGGTTCAATGCGCCGGTGCCAACTTTTCTGCCGCCGGAAGGCGACGACGCGGTCCAGCTCCTGATCGTCGGGCTTGCGCCCGGCCTGCGCGGCGCCAACCGCACCGGGCGCCCCTTCACCGGCGACTATGCCGGCGACCTGCTCTATTCCACGCTGATCTCGCACGGCTTCGCTCGTGGGGAATTCAAGGCGCGCCCCGATGACGGACTGGAACTTGTCGGCACCGCGATCACCAACGCAGTGCGTTGCGTGCCCCCGGAGAACAAGCCGGTCGGCGCCGAGATATCGACCTGCCGGACGTTCCTGGTGCCGACGATCGCCAGCTTTCCCAAGCTGCGCGCCGTCCTGGCGCTGGGGTCGATCGCGCACCAGTCGACGGTGCGCGCGCTGGGCGGGCGTGTCGCTGCCTACCCGTTCAAGCATGGCGGGCAATTGCCGGCCGGCGGCATCACGCTGTTTTCCAGCTATCATTGCTCGCGCTACAACACCAATACCGGTGTCTTGACGGAAGCCATGTTCGTCAAGGTGTTCGCCGAGATCGCAGCATTCCTGCGAACATAGCTCCGTGTTTGTTTTTATTGATTAGAACCCTTCCAGCACGATCTTGCCCTTGGCCTTGCCAGTTTCGATCAGCGCATGGGCGCGTTTCAGATTGGCGGCATTGATGGGGCCGTACGTTTCGCCGAGCGTGGTGCGAACGGTGCCGTCGTCGACGAGCCGCGCCAGTTTGTTCAGATGCTCGCCCTGCGCGGCCATGTCCTGCGTCTCATACAACGAGCGGGTGAACATCAGCTCCCAATGGACTGAAACGCTCTTGCGCTTGAATGGGTTGATGTCGAGCGTCTGAGGGTCGTCGATCAAGCCGAAACGCCCTTGCGGGGCGATCAATTCGGCGATCTCGGCCAGATGCTTGTCGGTATTGGTCGTCGAGAACACAAAGGCCGGCGCGCTGATGCCGAGGCCCGCAATCTGGGCGGCGAGCGGCCTGGAGTGATCGATGACATGATGGGCGCCGAGCCCGAGCACCCAGTCGCGCGTTTCGGACCGCGATGCGGTGGCGATCACGGTCAGATCGGTCAGTTGGCGCGCAAGCTGGACCCCGATCGAGCCGACGCCGCCGGCGCCGCCGATGATCAGGATGGCATTTGTGGCGCCCGTGACAGGCTTCTTTATGTCAAGGCGGTCGAACAGCGCCTCGAAGGCGGTGATCGCCGTCAGCGGCAGCGCCGCCGCCTCGGAGTAGCGGAGCGCGCTCGGCTTGCGGCCGACAAGGCGCTCGTCGACGAGGTGGAATTCGGCGTTGGTGCCTTGCGGCGCCAGCGCACCCGCATAAAAGACGTCGTCTCCGGCCTTGAACAGGCTGGCGTCCGAACCCGTGGCGACGACCCGGCCGGCTGCGTCCCAGCCGAGCACGCGCCAGCTTCCGGCTTCGGGCCGGACGCCTTTCCGGATCTTGGTGTCGACCGGATTGACCGAGATCGCCTTCACCTCGACCAGCAATTGACGCCCCTTCGGCTCCGGCTTGGGCAGCTCGATATCGACGAGGGACGCCTCATCGGTGATGGGGGCTGGAATTTGATAGCCGACGGCGCGCATTCTGATTTCTCCGCGATTGCTGTTGAGATTGTGCAGGGCAGAGATGCGGATTATGTGCTGATGGCGCAAGAATGCACATATAAAGCACATAGTGTCGAAAAGGATACTGTCATGCCGCGCATCCGCCATGAGCGATTCGACTGCAGCCCCGGCTGCACCGTGGAAGGCACGCTCCGCTATATCGACGGCAAGTGGAAGGGCGTCGTGCTCTACCATCTGTTGGCAGGCACGCTGCGCTTCAACGAGATACGCCGGCGCATTCCCAACTGCACCCAGCGCATGCTGACCAACCAGCTCCGCGAACTGGAGGCCGATGGGCTGATTGCCCGCAAGATCTATCCGGAAGTCCCGCCGAAGGTGGAGTACAGCCTGACGCCTCGCGGCAGAAGCCTGGAGCCGGTGATCACCGCGCTGAAAGTCTGGGGTGATGCGAATGTGACGCTGGCGCCGGAATCCCGGGCTGTGGCGTGAAGCGGCGACTGTGGGAACTGACAGAGTTCATACCGGCAGCAGGCCATCCGGTTTCACGTCGCCGATGGAGGCATAGGTGTGTGTCTCCTTCACCCCCGGCAGTGGCAGGATGACGCGTTTGAGAAAGTCCTGATAGTCGGCCATCTCCGCGATGCGCGCCTTCACCAGATAGTCGAAGCCGCCGACGACCATGTGACATTCCAGAACCTCGGGCGCCTTTGCCACCGCCTCGGCGAAACGGTCAAAGATATGCGGGGCCGTGTGATCCAGCCGCACCTCTATGAAGACGAGCGTACCGCGGCCAATCTTTGCCGGATTGAGCACGGCCCTGACGGCGGTGATGAACCCGTCGCGGAACAGACGTTTCACGCGCTGGCTCGCCCCGGTCGGCGACAGGCCGACGCGCGCCGCCAGGTCAAGCGTGGTGCGGCGTCCATCTTCCTGCAGCAAGCGCAGCAGACTGCGGTCGATGGCGTCGAGACTATCCGATTCCGAATTCACGCTCGCATTGCCCTATTTGCGTGAGTTGCACTCAATGCTCCTGAAATCAGTATATTTTACCGCAGCTTTCCTCACAATAACCTGTGACCTCGCAACGTTCGGGATTGTCCGGCGGCGATGTCGTTAAGGTAGCAGGACGTGGCGCAGAGCACAGGAAACGCAAGGCTGGCGGTCATCGCCGGGCTGACCATGATCGGCATCTATGCCGTCCAGTTCGTCGCCGCCCGCTTCAGCCTCAGGGACCATCTGACGGCGACCGACATGGCGACCTTACGCTTTGCGGGTGCGGGTATGGTGTTCCTGCCGGTCGTCTGGCGAAGCGGCTTCCAACGGGTAAAGGCACTCGGCTGGCGGCGGGCACTGGCATTGGCGGTGCTGGCCGGATTGCCCTACCCGCTGATCATCAATTGGGGCCTCATCTATGCCCCCGCCGTCCATGGCGCGGCGCTTTGCCCTGCCTCGATCGTGTTCTTTTCGTTCCTGCTATCGCTCTTCCAGGAGCGCGCTTCATACCCACGCACCATTGGCGTCGTCGCTATAATAGTCGGGCTGTTGCTGTTCGTCACACCGGCGCGCGGCGGCGCGCACGAGATCCTTTTTGGCGATCTGCTGTTCGTTGCATCGGGGCTGATGTTTTCCGCCTACGCAACGCTGGTGCGGCAATGGCGTGTCGACCCGCTCACGGCCACCTCGGCCGTCGTGCTTCTGTCATGCCTGCCGTTGCCATTTCTCACCTTCCTCGCGCCAAGCGGCTTCCATGCCGCGGCAGGCGCCGAGATCATCAGCCAAGTGCTCATCCAGGGTTTGCTTGCCGGCGCGGCTGCCATGTTCCTCTACACCTATATCGTCGGCCAACTCGGTTCGCAGGCGGCATCGTTGTTCATGCCGGGCGTGCCGATAGCCACGGTGGTGGTCGGCATGATCGTGCTCGGCGAGACCCCGACCGCGATCCAATTCGCGGCCATCGCGATCATGGCTGCGGGGATGGGCTTCTCAGCGATGACAAGACGTGCTGCCAAGCAAGCGTGATCATGCCCGCGGCAGCGGGACCGTCAGTGAATTCAACAGCATGGACCGAGTTGAACGGAAATCTGTTCAGATATGCAGATCGATCGATTCGCCCGAAAAATCTCAAGGCGTTGATGCAAGCAGCGCCGCCAATTTCTCGGGTCCCCCCTGCAAAACGTTCAAGTCGACATCGCCGACGATACCGTCGACGCGCCCCTTGTTGTGATACTGCCAATAGACCCAGTCGTGGCGATCCGGCTCCATGAGCAAGGAGCGAAGCCAGAGTGGCCGGGCGGCGATCTGCCCGGCATAGGTCGCCTCGGCCTCATCGGTCAGATAGACGATTGCCGTCTTGCCGAATGCCGCCTCGACAGGTCCGAGGAATGCCTGAAGCTCGGCATTCAATTGCTCGGGCGATGGACGCTGCGGACAATTTCCGCCGAATTCGATATCGACCACCGGCGGCAGCAAGGGCTGATCGTTCGGCACCACGGAGATGAAATTCTTCGCCTGGTCGGCGCCAGGACGGCAGAAGGTGAAGAAGTGATACGCGCCGACGGCAAGCCCGGCCGCGCGGGCCTCGCGCAGATTGAGTGCAAAGGCGCGATCGACATGGTCGCCGCCCTCGGTCGCCTTGATGATGGCAAAGGCGACATCGTCGGCGGCAACACGCCGCCAGTCGATCCGGCCCTGATGATGGGAGACATCGATGCCCCTTACCGGGTATCTGCCTCGATCGGGCGAGTAGGTGTGGAAATAGGTCAGCGCGCCCACCACGACGACACAAACCAGAGCAAGGCCGACCAGGCTCCAGAGAACAATCCGTTTCTTCAAGACCATCCCCTGTTGGACTTGCCGGTTGTTCGAACTTGAAAGCCCTGCTGCTCGCTTTTTTCAGGCTATCGCCGGTTCAGCCACGCTCTTTCAGCAACCGGCCTTTTTCACGCGACCAGTCGCGTTGCTTCTCGGTCTCGCGCTTGTCATGCAGTTTCTTGCCGCGGCCTACGGCGAGCAAAAGCTTGGCGCGGCCCTGGTCGTTGAAATAGATTTTCAGAGGCACCAGCGTCATGCCTTCGCGATCGACGCTCTGCGACAGCTTTGCCATCTCCCGCTTGTTGAGCAGGAGTTTGCGTCGCCGGCGCGGTTCATGGTTGAAGCGGTTGGCCTGGAGATATTCCGGAAGATAGGAATTGATCAGCCAGATTTCGCCGCCCTCGACCGAGGCGTAACTCTCCTGAATATTGGCCTGGCCCTGGCGCAGCGACTTGACCTCGGTTCCGGTCAGCACAAGGCCGGCCTCGATCGTGTCGAGCACCTCATAGGAAAACCGCGCCTTGCGGTTTTCCGCAACGGTCTTGTTGTTGGGATCGGCTTTTTTGACTTGATTCATAATGCGGAGAGGTGGCGCCTCATCCCTAGTTAATCAAGCCGGCGTGCTTCATCGCCGCATCGATCTTTTCGGCGGTCGACTGCTCGACCGTGACGAGCGGCGACCGCAGCACGTTCTCGACCTTGCCGAGCTTCGACAATGCGTATTTCGCACCGGAAACGCCCGGCTCCAGAAAGATCGCCTTGTGCAGCGGCAGGAGACGGTCCTGCAGTTCCAGCGCCTTGGCGCTGTCGCCGGAAAGCATCGCTTCCTGGAATTCGGCGCAAAGCCTCGGCGCGACGTTTGACGTCACCGAGATGCAGCCGACGCCGCCATGCGCGTTGAAGCCGAGCGCGGAGGCATCCTCGCCGGAAAGCTGGATGAAGTCCTTGCCGCAGGTCATGCGCTGCTCCGATACGCGCTCGACCTTGCCCGTGGCGTCCTTGACGCCGACGATGTTCTTGAAGTCGTGCGCCAGCCTGCCCATCGTCTCGGGCATCATGTCGATCACCGAACGCGGCGGGATGTTGTAGATGATGATCGGCAGCTTGGTCGCCCTGGCGACGGCCGCGAAATGTTCGTAGAGGCCACGCTGCGTCGGCCTGTTGTAATAGGGGGTGACCACCAGGGCGGCATCGGCACCAGCCTGCTCGGCATATTGCACCAGCCCGACGGCTTCCTCGGTGTTGTTGGAGCCTGCGCCGGCAACGACCGGAGCGCGGCCCTTGGCGACCTCGATGCAGACCTTCACGACATGGCGGTGCTCGTCATGCGACAGTGTCGGCGACTCGCCGGTCGTGCCCACAGGAACCAGGCCGGTCGTGCCTTCCGCAAGCTGCCAGGCGACAAACGCACGAAAGGCTTTCTCGTCGAAACGCCCGCTCTTTTCGAACGGTGTCACGAGCGCAGTAAGCGAGCCTCTCAGCATGTCGTCCAACTCCTTGGGACTTTCAGTTTCTGCATGTCTTCGACCCAAAACGGGAACCGTTTTTTAGAGCGACATGCGTTTTCAGTTTGTGCATGTCGTTGTCCCAAAACCGGTATCCACTTTTGGGGCGACATGCAGCGGTGTTCTGTCGTGCGCGCCTTCTAGCCGAAAGCGAAGCCGCGCACCATAGTCTCGACATGGTTGCGCGGCAAGCATTGCCATGGTGCCAGCAAGCGCAATTCGAACGGCCTCGATAACCCTTTGTTTACGAGCCCTTCACGACCTAAGTCTAGGCTTCGAGGCTTCTTCGCCTGCTGGTAAAAATGCTGGATTAGGGAAAGACACGGGATCATGCCGGCCAATCGGCCACATTTCTTCGCGCTGCTAGGCGCCATCGCCGGGCTGATCCCCAGCGTGGCGATCAGCGGCAGCGTCGACGTGCGCGTCACTTCGGCGATCCCGATGCCAGGCCTTCAGGACAAGGCGCAGCCGACCCCCTCCTCGCCCAGCGTGACGCTCCTCAAGACCGGGCTCGATGCGCTGGCCGCCGGCGATATTCCCGGCGCTCGCGGCGTGCGCGATGCCCTGCCCGCACAATCGCTCGACCAGCACATTCTGGCCTGGGCGATCGCGCTTTACGGCGGCGACAAGGTTCCGAGCGGCGAGATCGCCGCGGCGGCCAAGATGCTGCCCAACTGGCCGGGCATGGCCGCCTTGCGCCGTAACAGCGAGCGGGCGCTTTATCGCGAAAACCCGGCCGCCGACGTCATCGTCAAGGCATTCGACGGCAGCCAGCCGCAGACTTTCGAAGGCGTGATGGTTCTCGCGCGCGCCTATGTGTCGTCCGGCAATGCCAAGGCGGCAAGCTCGGTGCTGGTGCCCTTCTGGCGCACCGCGATCCTGGAAGCCAAGGACGAGACGGCGCTGATCAAGGAGTTCAGCGGCCTGATCCCGGCCGCCGATCATCGGTTTCGCATGGAGCGCATGTTCTATGCCGACCGCGTCAATTCAGCGCTGCGCGTCACGGGGCTCGCCGGCGCCCAGCAACTGGCCGACGCCTGGGCGGCAGCCGACAAAGGCGACAGGAATGCTGCAAAACTGCTGAAGGCCGTGCCGATGGCACAGCGTTCGGCCGGCTATCTCTTCGCCCAGGCCGAGTATCTGCGCAAGCAGGAGGATTTCGCCGGCGCCGCGGCTGTTTTGATGAAGGCACCGACAGACCGCGAAGCCCTGGTGGACCCGGACGCCTGGTGGGTCGAGCGCCGTGTGCTGTCGCGCGAACTGGTCGATCAAGGCGACATGAAGACGGCTTACAGGATCGTTGCCGCGCATGCCGCCGAAAGCGCCACAAGCGCGGCGGAGGCCGAATTCCATGCCGGCTGGTACGCTTTGCGCGGCCTGAACGACCCGAAGCTCGCCGCAACGCATTTTGCAGGCATAGCGGCGCTCGCCCAGGGGCCGATGAGCCTTTCGCGCGCCTATTACTGGCTCGGGCGCGCCGCGGAAGTCGGCGGTCCCGGCAACGCCAAGGACTATTTTTCGCGCGCCGCCACTTATGGCACGACGTTTTACGGTCAACTCGCCGCCGAACGGGTCGGCCGGCAGGCGCTGAACATCGTCTATCCCACGCCAAGCACCGCCGACCGGGAGAATTTTGCCGGCCGCGAAGCTGTCGCCGCCATCAAGCGACTGCAGGAAGCAGGCTATGACCGGTACGCCGACACGCTCTACCGCGACCTTGCCGGGCAGTTGACCAGTCCCGGCGAACTGGCGCTGCTCGCAGTCCTTGCCGAGAAGCAGAACAACCATTTCATGGCGTTGAAGATCGGCAAGATCGCCGGGGCGCGCGGCATCGATGTCGGCGCGCTGTCGCATCCGCTCGGGGTCATCCCCGATTCGGCTGATATTTCCGGTTCGGGCAAGGCGCTGGCCTACGCGATCGCCCGCCAGGAGAGCGAATTCAACGTCGGCGCCGTTTCCAGCGCGGGCGCGCGCGGGCTGCTGCAGTTGATGCCGGAAACCGCCAGGCAACTGGCAAGGAAGGCTGGCTTGCAGTTTTCTCAGGCGCGGCTGACCACCGATGCCGGCTACAACGCCACGCTCGGCGCGGCCTTTCTGGGCCAGCAGCTCGATCGTTTCAACGGCTCCTATGTGCTGACCTTCGCCGGGTACAATGCCGGTCCCAACCGCGCGTCGCAGTGGGTGGCGAAGTACGGTGATCCGCGCGGCAAGGACATTGATGCGGTGGTGGACTGGATAGAGCGAATTCCCTACACAGAAACAAGAAGTTACGTACAGCGTGTGATGGAGAATTACGAGGTCTACAAGATGCGCATCTCCGGCAAGTACGACATTGTCGGCGACCTGGTGAACGGGCGCAGCTGACGCTCAAGCTTTACCCATTTGACGATCCCGGCCCTCACCTGTAGCTGTCGCGCAGAGACTAGAACGATGCTCTAGCGAGGAGCGACACCGAGATGGCGGACAGCGAGGGTTTCTCCGACTTCTTCTATGCCGCGCCCGATGGACTGCAACTCCATGCCCGGATCTATGGCGAGGCGGGCACCGGCTGGCCGGTGATTTGCCTGCCCGGCCTTACCCGCAATGCCCGGGATTTCCATGAGCTCGCGCTCCATCTCTCGGGGAGAGCGGACAAGCCACGCAAGGTCATCGCCTTTGACTACCGCGGCCGCGGGCAGTCGGCCTACGATCCCGATGTGAGCCATTATAATGTCGGCGTCGAGGCCGGAGACATCCTGGCTGGCCTGGCAGTACTCGGCATCGATGGCGCTGCCTTCATCGGCACCTCGCGTGGCGGGCTGATCATCCATGTGCTCGGCGCGTTGCGGCCGGCGGCGCTGAAAGCCATCGTGCTGAACGATATCGGGCCGGTGATCGAACCGGCCGGCCTTGCTCACATCCAGTCCTATCTCGACCCCGCGCCGAAACCGAAATCGCCCGGCGAAGCGCTGGACGCGCAGCGCGGCGCTCATGGAAGGGATTTTCCGGCACTGAGCGATCACGACTGGGAGCGCATGGTGCGCGCCATCTACAGCCAGACCGACGAAGGACTGCTGCCCGATTTCGATCCGAAGCTTGTCGACACGGTTGCCGGTCTCGACCTGTCGCAGCCATTGCCGGCCCTGTGGACGCAGTTCGACACGCTGGCGGCCATTCCCCTGCTGGTTATACGCGGCGCCAATTCGAGACTGCTATCGGCTGAAACGCTGGCGCAGATGCAAGAGCGTCATCCCGGCCTCGAGACAATCACGGTTTCTGGCCAGGGCCACGCCCCCTTCCTCGAAACCGGCGAGCTGCCCGCCGGCATCACGCGTTTTCTCGACCGGGCGGATTCGCAGGCCCGAGAGGAATTTCAGGGCAAAACTAAGTAAACTCCAAGGCCAGACAGAGTTCCAGGACCACAATCATAGTATAGGCCGGCGTTTCCGGCCTATTTGGCTTTTGAGTTTTTCCGAGCGACCTTCGCCGGCATCTTTGCGTCACCGGCCTGTTTGCGGCCAGCCTTGAGAGGCGAAGGCGCGGTCACGGGCGATGCGAACACGGAGTTCTGGGCGTCGCTGGCGGATTGGTCGCAGCGCGGTGTCTCCAGAACAACCACGCAGCCGTCGAGATCATTGGTGGCCAGATGCGCATAACGCATGGTCATCGACAGGGTCTGGTGACCAAGCCACATCTGCACGCGCCTGATGTCGATGCCGCCCTGGACGAGACGCGAAGCACAGGTATGGCGCAGAATGTGCGGCACGACCTGGTCGTCGGCCGCAAGCCCGACTTCAGCTTTCGCTTCATTCCAGATGGCGCGATATTGAGCCTGGCTGAATGTGGTGAACGGGCCTTTTGGCCGGCGTCCTTCGGATGGAGGCAATTTGATCACCTCCTTGACCCGCTCGGTCATCGGAATGGTGCGGCTGCGACCGGATTTGGTGATCCAGAAGGAGACGCGATGCTCCTGTATGTCGTTCCAGATCAGCCCAAGCGCCTCACCAAGGCGGCATCCGCTGTCGACCAGGAAAACGGAAAGCCGGTAAGCATCCTCACTGCGGCTTCTGATGGCGGCAAACAGCCTGGCTTCCTCGTCCCTTTCGAGGAAACGAATCCGTCCCGCCCGCTCCTTCTGGCGGCGGAACTCGGGCAAGCTGTGGATATCCCCCATCTTGTAAGCCTTGCGCAGCAGTTTGCTGAGGGCAGCCATCTTACGGTTGATGGTTGCGTTGCTGTTGCCGCGCTGGCGCAAGGTGCCGATAAGGTTATCCAGGGTACTCTGGTCGAAGGCGCTGAAGCGCTCTCCGAGGAGAATCTCGTCTATCTCACCGATGAAAGAGCTGACATTGTATTTATGTCGCCCATCATCCCACAATATGTCCCGATAAGCTGAAAAAAGCTCTCCAACCCTATGCGACTTTACTTCTCTGATCTTATTGTAGGTGTATTTTATCTTTGAGTTCTGAGAAGAAAATATCGAAAACTGATCGGAGGGGTATCCCTCTTGAATCGCTTCGTTTGTCATCATTCGCCACACCCCCGAGTGGATAGGTCAGCCCTAACCGCTTGGAAGCGTCCTTTCAAGAGATTAAATCACGCGGTTGTGATCTCATCCGCCCATCTGCGGATCCCACGAAATCGCACCACGGGATTTGTTCAGCTACCGATTCCCCCTTTTCCTCATGTCTGCGTTGACCCAGTCACGAAACAAAAACAGCCCGGGCGTGTGTGCGCCCGGGCTGGATTTCACCTGTAGAGAACCAGCCCTTAGAAGGAGCGCTGGAAGCGGAGGATGCCGCCGATGCCGTCCGACTTGCCGTGCCAGTCGCTGGCGCCGAAGTTCTGGTAATCGACTTCGGCCGTGACATTGAAGCCGGGGACGATGTCGTAGGACACGTTGGCGGCGAGACCGAAGGTCTTGCCCTTGTCATACGAGGCCTGCACGTTGAACGAGGTCTTCTCGTTGAACTTGTAGGTGCCGCCGCCCCAGATGGCCCAGCTGCCATCCCAGTTCTTGTAGTAGTTGTGACCTTTCACGGGGTTGTCGAAGTAAGCAGCCTTATTGCCAAGACCGCCCATCACCCAGAGCGAGAGCTCGTTGGTGGCGTTGACGTCCAAGCGAACCTTGCCCGAGACAGCTTCGTAGTTGCTGTCGTAAGCAACGACACCGGAAATGCCACCCCAACCCTGGGTCCACTTCACACCGCCGACGACATGCGGCACGTAGCTGTCGATCGTCCACTGCTTGTCACCCTCTTCGAGCGAGACCACGGCCGAGAAGCCGTTGCCAGCGTCGAAGTAGTACTGGATCACGTTGGTGTCGAAACGGCCGTAGGGAACGAGCGTATCGTCGATGACGTTGCCGGCATAACCCGTGAAGGTGTTGAAGGCCGATTCGTCCTTACCGATGCGGAGACCGCCGAGCTGGATCCAGGCGAAGTTCAGCGAAATGCCACTGTTGCGAGCCTGCCAGTTGTCTTCGGTTTCGGAAGTCGCAACGGCATAATTGCCGGCGTTGTTGCCGAAGTTGAAGCGGGTCTCGGTGTAGGTCTTCAAGGTGCCGAGTTCGGTTTCCTGACCGGTCCAGGTCTTCAGCGTGAAGCGAGCCTGCTTGTAGTAGGTGTCGTTCGTCTTGCCGGCGTCCAGATGGTCCGGAACGTTCTGCGCGCCTTCGCGGTCACCCACGCCGATGTCGTAGCGGATATAGCCGCCGATGCGCAGGCAGGTTTCGGTGCCGGGGATGTAGAAGTAGCCAGCGCCGTAGACGTCGCAGATCTTGACGTATTCAGCGGGCTCCGGCTCGGCGACGACGACGGCGTCGGCGGCGCGCGCACCGGAAACTGCGATCAGGGCCGCAGCGGAGCCGAGAAGAAGGCTCTTGATGTTCATTTTCTGACCTCCAGTCAAAAGTTAAAAAACGGGTCTGGGTATTCTTTGCTGAAGGACAGCGTTCCCTGCCCCATCCCCACTACCGAAAAAGATGCGCACCGCGCCGCTCCTTCGAAATCGACATTACCCATGAGCCGGCGGCGTTCAACAACGATCGTACCGGCGAAAGGGCTGTTCGGCTGCTATCCCCCAGCGTTGTTGCACAAATGACACGATTTGGCCTCACTCAGAAAGCTCTCGTTAACCATCAGGCCCGCCGCCTGGGCTTGTTTCCGGCCGAATCCGGCAACCAGCGGACGGAATCATGGCAAGGCCGCGAGTCAGTGGCCTGGGAATTGCCGCAGAACCGCCGCCCCGCGCCGAGCAGCGCCTGCTAGTACGCTCTTATTTTTCCATATTAATGACGCGGGCTTGTTGATTGTGCCGGCGCTTTTCTTTATCCAGCGGCGCAACGGAGAGGTGGCCGAGTGGTCGAAGGCGCTCCCCTGCTAAGGGAGTAGAGGTCAAAAGCTTCTCGTGGGTTCGAATCCCATCCTCTCCGCCACCCTATGCCCTGCGAGCCTTGGCGGCCGCAAACTGAGCACCCCACAACTGCGATTGTTCACGCCGGATCGACAAGCGATCCGAGTCGGCGATTTCCGAATCGCATCGACCGGCGCAGAACGTCGGCCAAAGCTAATCCTCCTACAGCCTTGAAAGCCCGTCCCGGGGTTGAAACGCAGCCAGCGCGCGGCAGTCCGAACGACATTTCAGGTCCGGCCCGGGCAAGACTTTTGCACGCAAGCGTTTTTTAGCGGATAGAGCAGCCGAACGGCGTTTTATGGTTATCTATCTGAAATAAAACAAAAAAGTCTTCTCCGATCGCTTTTTTGTCGGCCTCCAGTCCCGATTCTGACTGGAGGTCAGAAAATGAACATCAAGAGCCTTCTTCTCGGCTCCGCTGCGGCCCTGATCGCAGTTTCCGGTGCGCGCGCCGCCGACGCCGTCGTCGTCGCCGAGCCGGAGCCCGCTGAATACGTCAAGATCTGCGACGTCTACGGCGCTGGCTACTTCTACATCCCCGGCACCGAAACCTGCCTGCGCATCGGCGGCTATGTTCGTTACGACATCGGCGCTGGCGATGTCGGCACGTTCACCGGCGCACGCGCCGACGACGTCGTGAGCGGCAAGAACCAGGGCACCTGGTACAAGGACGCCCGCTTCACGCTGAAGACCTGGACCGGCCAGGAAACCGAACTCGGCACGTTGAAGACCTATACTGAAACGCGCATGAACTTCCAGAATTCGCCGCTCGACAACGGCAATGCGAACAACGCTTCCAACAATTTCGACATGCACTTCGCCTGGATCCAGCTCGGCGGCCTGCGTGTCGGTGTTGACGAATCGGCTTTCGACACCTTCGTCGGCTACGCTGGTAACGTCCTCAACGACACCATCGTACCCTACGGCGGCTTCAAGACCGGTGTCGTTCAGTACTACTTCGACGCGGGCAACGGCTTCTCGGCCGTGGCCTCTCTCGAAGAAGGTTCGGGCGGCAAGGCACAGACACCAGGTTCTACCTATGGCTATGGTGTCGGCACGGTCGACAGCTATGTTCCGCATGTCGTCGGCGGCGTGAAGTACACGCAGGGCTGGGGCGATATCGTCGGCGTCGTTGCTTACGACAGCAACTACGAATACGTGTCCGGCAAGGTTCGCCTGGATGTGAACATCAACAGCCAGCTGTCCCTGTTCGGCATGTTCGGCTACGCCAGCGAAGGCAAGCTCAACGACGCGGCGCTCGACTTCGCGAACGGTCGCGGCTTCTACAAGCCGTGGGGCGGTCACTGGGGCTTCTGGGCTGGCGGTACCTACAAGTTCACCGACAAGGCCTCGTTCAACGTCCAGGTGTCGGGTGATCAGTGGAAGGATTACGCGGTCGCGGCCAACATCGCCTACACCGTCGTTCCCGGCCTCACGGTCACGCCGGAAATCGACTACCAGCACGTCGGTTCGGGCGCGATCAACGCCGGAAACGTCTGGGCTGGTGCCGAGAAGAAGGACTCCGTCGGCGCCCTCATCCGCTTCCAGCGCGATTTCTAAGACCAGATATTTCTGGGGAGACAGGAGAACCCGGCGGGCAACCGCCGGGTTCTTTTTTGTTTGGATGTATATCGCCGTCCCAAAGCGTCGCGCACTTTAGCCATAATGGCGCGACGCGAAGGCCCAAGATTCACGCGGGAGTTTTGCCGAGGAGCTCGGTGGAGAAGTTCTGCCCTGCCGCGGCGCCTCTCAGGGGCAAGTATCCGTCGGGTCAGACCGACCGAGCCGAGGATGACGACGGCTCACTGGCATCGCATTGGTGATTCCACCAGGCACCCAACCACCCTAAAGGCGCCGCGATCTTTCAGATTCGCTTCTGCGCTTAGACGTGTCCTGGCCTAGAAACCACCAGTCAAGCGTCGGCGAGATCGCCTAGCGCTTCAATCAAGGGCTGGATCTCGGTTTCGTAGTTCTTCCAGCGCTTCATGGACGTTTTGTAGATCGGCTGACGAACCTGCCATCGGCTGGGCGTGGTGACCGCCCCTTCCCTCTCGAAGAATCGCAGGCATGCGTCATCCCAAGGCAGGCCGAGATAATCGATGAGCCGGCGCGACTGCGCCTCTTGGTCTTCGACAAGCGTCTCATAGCGATTTTCAAATATACGGCCTGGGAAAACCTCGTTCCAGTGACGCATCAAACGGTCATATTCCCGATAGTACAGGCCAAGTGTCCTCAGGTCCGTGTTGTAGCCGTGCGCCTCGCTGAAGGGCAGAACATAGCATGACACGCAATTGTCGATGGCGTCGCGGCGGCAGTGAACGATGCGCGCATTGGGGAACAGAAGGGCGACAAGACCGATCAGCTCAAAATTGTGCGGCTGCTTGTCGACGACGCGGAGCGCTGCGGGCGCGCGCTCCCTGAGGTAGGATAGATGCTCTTCGGCCAGCGCCTTGGTCAATTCCGGTGTGAGGGAATTGACGGACTTGCTCAAATCCTCAGCCGACGATTTGAGGCCGATTGCGTTTGCCATCCGCCTCAGTTTTTCAAGCTCTCCCGCGCCGTGGACCCCGGGATGACTGGCCAGGATCTGTTCCGTGAGCGTCGTTCCTGAACGGGGCATGCCGACGACGAACACCGGGAGATCGGAAGGATTGCCAAAGCCGGATGCAGCGGCAAACAGGCCCGGCGTGAAGATCTCAATCATCGAGTCAACGAAACGACGGTACTGATCGATGTCGAACTTGTAGCCGGCCGCCTGCTTCGCCTTGTTGAACTGGTCGAACGCCTCGGCGTAGCGCTTGAGGTCGTTCAGCACCTTGCCGGCCGCGTAATGCAGGCTCTGCACGGCCTCCGATTTAAGGCGTGGACCGTCGATCTCGCGAAGGATCGACTGGAGTTCCGCAGGCTCTTCGGTAAACTTTCGGGTCTGCACGAGGTCGTAATAAGCCGTCTCCACGTCAACGCGGTGTTCGATCGCCTCTTTGAGATAGACGCCGGCCTCCTCCATGCGCCCCAGGCCGGTGAGGGCTGCGGCCATTCCGATCCGCGCCTTGGAGTGATCTCGGTTGATTTTCAGCGCCTTCTCATAAAGCGGCAGGGCCAGGTCGGGTTTGTCGAACTGGGTATAGACGCGACCCAGGGCGCACAGGGCCTCTACAAGATCGGGCCGTACTTCCAAGGCACGCTGGATGTGCTTGATCGCCGTCGAGAATTCGCTCAGCCTGCCATAAGCCTCACCGAGGCTGAGATGATAATAGGGGTTTCCAGGCTCCTCGCCGGCCGCGCGTGCGAAGAAACGCAGAGCCGCCTCGTCGTCGTGGCCCACATAGACGGTGCCCATGATGTAGTGCGCCAGCGGATGGTTTGGCGTGCGCGCTAAAACCTGCAGGCACAGATCGCGAGCCGCATCGAGCCGGTTGGCCTGTTGATATTCGTAGGCTTTCTTCAGCAACAATTCGTCAGCCTGTGCGCGCGCAAACGAATTTGTTTTCGGCAGATTTCCCTGTCCTGAAGCTGCCTGTGGCAATCTGGGGTTCGGCACAGCGCCGGATTTGAGGTGTTTGGCCCAGGCGGGCGGCAGTCTGTTGTTCATCCTGTCTGGGTAGCAAAAAAACCCAGCCGAATCCACAATTTCAGCTTCCGTTACAAAGGTTTGGATGCGTTGAGCCGCTCCAGACACACAGGGCGCTGACCTACGTTTCAGCCAGATCGCCCAACGCATCGATCAATGGCTGAATCCCGCCTTCATAATTTTTCCAGCGCTTGACCGAAGACCGATAGATCGGTTGGCGCACCTGCCAGCGGCTGATCGTTCTGACTGATCCTGCTTTTTCATAAAAGCGAAGACAAGCGTCGTCCCAGATCAAGCCGAGGTGGTCGATCAGGCGACGCGATTGCCCTTCCTGGTCGGCGACCATGTCTTCATAGCGATTCTCAAAAATTCGCCCTGGGAGCACCGCCTGCCAATGACGCATGAGCCGGTCATATTCGCGATACGCCAAACCAAGGGTCGCAAGATCGTAGCTGTAACTGTGTCCTGGGCTAAGATTCGAAAAGAAGCACGAAAGACAATTGTCGATGGCATCGCGCCTGCAGTGAATTATGCGGGCATTTGGAAACAGAACGGCGATAAGGCCGACTAGCTCGAAATTGTGAGGCATCTTGTCGACAATTCGCGTCGCCTTGGGCGAATAAAGATTGAGATTAGACAGATATTCCTCGGCCAGCGCAAACGACTGCTGGATCGTCATGGAACCTGCTGTTCGCTTAAAATTTTGTTCCGCGCCCAACTTCAACCCGATCGAGGCCGCCATTCGCCCCAGCTTGGTAAGCTCTCCGGCTCCATGAACCTGCGGATGGCTGGAGCAGATCTGCTCAGTCAAGGTCGTGCCCGAACGTGGCATTCCCAGGACGAACACCGGCACTTCGGAAGGACTGCCAAATGCTGCTTTGGATGCCAGGAAGTCCGCATTGAAAAGTTCGATAAGAGAATCAATGCGGGCGCGATAGACATCGATGTCAAATTTGCCGTCCGCAAGTGCCTTGGCCTTCAGAAAATGGTCCAATGCTTCGTGGTAGCGGCCAAGGTCGTTCAGAACCTTGCCCGCCGCCTGGTGAAGATTCTTTGTCTCATCGGCGGAATTCGTGGGCTTCCCGAGTTCTCCCATGATGGACTGCAGTTCGGGTGGTTCGCTGGAAAATTTTCGAATGTTCACAAGAGCGCGGTAGGCCCCTGCGACACCGACGCGCTGGGCAACGGCCATCCTCAAAACACCCGCGGCATCATCCATCCGCCCCAGGTCGGTGAGTGTACTCGCCATGCCGATTCGGGCTTGCGAATGGTCTCGGTTGATCTCCAATGCCCTCTCGTAAACGGCCAATGCCATATCGGCCTTGTCACACTTGGCATAGGCTTGGGCCAAGCTACAAAGGGATTCAATGAGGCCCGGCTTCAGTTCGCAAGCACGCTGCAAATGCGTTATCGCCATCGGGTAGTCCCCGACCTTAAGGCAGGCCTCTCCGAGGCTGAGCTGGTAATAGGGGTTCTCCGGCTCGCTGGCAGCCGCGCGCGCTAGAAAGCTGATCGCCAGTTCGTCGTCGAAGCCAAGCCCCAGTGTACCCAGAATGTAGAGCGCCAGCGCGTGGTTGGGCGAGCGCGCCAGGACACGATGGCAAAGCTCCTCAGCCTCGGGGAATCTCTTGGCCTGCTGCAGCTCCAGCGCTTGCCGCAACAGCATGTCGTCCGTCGGCGCGGACACCGGGCGAGCCTTCGGTGGTTCAACGTGCCGTGCGGGCTGAACCTTGAGATGCTTGGACCAGGCGGGCGGCAATCGTGTGCTCATCTTGCCTCGCTAGCAAAATCGGTCTGCGGAATCCAGTACACGAGAAATGTCGAGGTATAGGATGAAACCGATGCCGATCGCCGCGAAGTTGAAATGACGTTCCCCAGAACGCCCCAATTCAATCCGCGGCCGAACTTGCACACATCCAGCCGTCACGCTAGCAAGAAGGCCCTTTTCACGCGAGCTTCCGCCATGCGCCTGCGCCCTGCCCTTACGCCCGTTATCGTGGCGCTTCCGTCGACCGTGCCGTTTGTCGGGCCTGAAGCGCAGGAGCGGGAGCGCGGCCGGCCCTTTCGCGCCCGAATTGGCGCCAACGAAAGCAGCTTCGGCCCCTCGCCGCGCGTCATCGCCCGTATGTCGGACATCGCCCAGGACATGTGGATGTATTGCGACCCCGACAATTTCGACCTGAAGGTTGCCGCGGCCGCGCATCATGGCGTCGCGATCGAGAACATCGTTGTCGGCGAGGGCATTGACGGACTGCTCAGCCTGGTGGCGCGCATGTATGTGGCGCCCGGCGACGCGGTTGTCACCTCGCTCGGCGCCTACCCGACCTTCAACTTCCACGTTGCCGGTGTCGGCGGACGCCTGGTGACCGTTCCCTACGCAAACGACCACGAAAGCCTGGAAGGTCTGCTCGCCGCGGTCGCCAGGGAGAAGGCGCCGCTGGTTTATCTGTCCAACCCGGACAACCCGATGGGCAGCTGGTGGGAAGCGGACGAGATCATCCGCTTTATCGAGGCCCTGCCGGAAACCACCATGCTGGTGCTTGACGAGGCCTATGGCGAGCTGGGTCCGGCCTCGGCCTTGCCGCCGATCGACATCTCCAAGCCGAACGTCATCCGCATGCGCACGTTTTCAAAAGCTTACGGGCTTGCCGGCATACGCTGCGGCTATGCGGTGGCAGAAGCGGAGGTCATCCGCGACTTCGAGAAGATCCGCAACCACTACGGCGTCAGCCGCATGGCGCAGGTCGCCGGCGTCGAGGCGCTTGCCGACCAGGCCTATCTTGAGACCGTAGTGGCGCGAGTAGCCGCCGGACGCCGGCGCATCGCGGCCATTGCCGAGCAGAACGCGCTGAAGCCACTGGCATCGGCGACCAATTTCGTCACCATCGACTGCGGCCATGATGGCGCCTTCGCGCTGAAGGTTCTGCAGGGGCTGTTGTCGCGCGACGTATTCATCCGCAAGCCGATGGCGCCAGGGCTCGACCGCTGCATCCGCGTCAGCGTCGGCCTCGACCATGAACTGGATATTTTCGCCGAGGAACTGCCCGGCGCACTGGCCGCGGCACGAGGGAATTAGGGCAAGCGCCCGCAAGCCGTCGCTCCGTCGAGCAAGTGCCGGACACGCGCCAACAATTCCGACAGTTCCGCCGCCTCTTCGTCACCCAAGCCGCCCGTCAGGCGGGCAAGATCGCGATCGGCAGCCGCCTGGAGCGAGGCAAGCGCGGCCTGGCCGCGCGCGGTGAGCGAAAGCATGCGCCGAGACAAGGGGGCGGAACTCCTGCGTATTCCGACCAGGCCCGACGCGGAGAGTTTTCGAAGGATCCTCAGTACGTAGCCGGGATCCAACTCGAGCTCCCGGGCAATTTCGGATGCTGCTGGTTCAAAATCGAGATGCAGTGCCCACGTCAGAAAGCCTGCCATCCCGCTAGAGCCGGAAGTGATATGGCCCGGCCGCTGGCCCAGCTCGAACAGCACGCGCGCCTCAGTCAGCGTGTAGGCGCTTTGCGTCAAGGTTTCGTCGAGAAGCCCGATGCGAGTTGTATAGAAGCGGTTGAAAAGGCGGATGTCGCCGACCAAGGCATTCCTGTTATCCGGCATGTCCGGCGCGCCCCACAGGGATTTTCATGACATCCGATCATCACCAGAATATTGACTCAGTCAACCATTCATTGGATTGAGCCGCATATAGGCTGGCGAGGCCTGGCTCGCCGCCACAGGAATCCCTCGCTGGCGATTGCCTTCATTCGACCCCGCGCCAGATTCCTTGCAAGGGAGAAAGCCATGGGAGACCGGCAACGAGCCGTGCGAGCCCGCGTGTTGGGCAAAGTGCAAGGCGTAGGCTACAGAAACTGGACGCGCGCCGAGGCCGCGAGGCTCGGCCTGATGGGCTGGGTGCGCAATGAAAGGGATGGTTCGGTGACCGTGTGGTTCGCCGGGGCCGATGCGGCGGTCTCGACAATGACCGAACGGCTTTGGCAAGGCCCGCCCGGAACGGCCGTCTCACGCATCGACCTTGAAGAGCTCGACACATGGACCACGCCTGGGGACTTCCGGATCGTCGCCTAGATACATGCGACGCCGCTTCTCTTGAATTAATTGAACGTTTGTTTTATTATGGCTTCTGGATGGGGCGACCATGGCGCGAACGACAGGATCCGACGGCGGGCGAACGGAGGCAGCGGTCCGCGAGGCCGCCGTCAGCTTGATCGCGCGCCAGGGCTACGAGGCGATGTCGATGCGACAGCTGGCCGCCGAGGTCGGCGTGCAGGCCGCCGCGCTTTATCGCTACTTCCCGACCAAGGAAGAGCTGCTGTTCACGATTATGCGGGAACACATGGAGGGGCTGGGCGAGGCATGGCAGAAGGCACGGCCAGCCGGTCCGGACCCGCGCGAGCGGCTCTCGGCCTATGTGCGCAACCACATCGCCTTTCACATAAAACGCCGGCATGCCACGCATGTGTCGAACATGGAATTGCGCAGCCTGTCGCCGGACAGGCTGACGCAGATCCTGCGCATGCGCACGGCTTACGAAAAGGAGCTGCGCGCTATCCTGCGCGATGGCGCCGAGGCGGGCGTGTTCAGCATCGAGGACACAGGCCTGACGGCAATGGCACTCATACAGATGATGACTGGCGTCATCGTCTGGTTCCGGCCTGGCGAGCGGCTGTCGGTGGCTGAAGTGACGGCGACATATCTTTCGATGACAATGCGCCTGGTGGGCGCGACGACCCATACCGGGGAGGAACGAGATGTACACGAACACGCTCAGCTTCGGTCATGACGAGGAGATCGAGGCGCTGCGCGACATGGTGCGGCGCTTCGCGCAGGACAGGATCGCGCCTGTCGCCGCCGACATCGACCGGGAAAATGAATTTCCGGCGCATCTGTGGCGCGAGCTCGGCGCGCTCGGCCTGCTCGGCATAACCGCCGATCCCGATTTCGGCGGCAGCGGCATGGGCTACCTCGCCCATGTCATCGCGGTCGAGGAAATTTCCCGGGCATCGGCGTCGGTCGGCCTTTCCTACGGCGCCCACTCCAATCTCTGCGTCAACCAGATCAACCGCTGGGCAACGCCGGCGCAGAAGGAGAAATACCTGCCGCCGCTGTGTTCGGGGGAGCATGTCGGGGCGCTTGCCATGTCGGAGCCAGGCGCCGGCTCCGATGTCGTCTCGCTCAAGCTGCGCGCTGAAAAGCGCAACGACCGCTATGTGCTAAACGGCACCAAGATGTGGATCACCAACGGCCCGGATGCCGAAACGCTGGTCGTCTACGCAAAGACCGATCCGGAGCGCAAATCGCGCGGCATCACCGCTTTCATCGTCGAGAAGGCTTTTGCCGGGTTCTCGGTGGCGCAGAAACTCGACAAGCTCGGTATGCGCGGCTCCAACACCGGCGAACTGGTGTTTGAGAATGTCGAAGTACCCTTTGACAATGTGCTGCATGAGGAAGGGCGCGGCGTCGAGGTGCTGATGTCGGGCCTCGACTATGAGCGCACGGTGCTCGCCGGCGGGCCGATCGGCCTGATGGCGGCCTGCCTCGACGTCGCCATCCCCTATGTGCACGAGCGCAAGCAGTTCGGTCAGCCGATCGGCGAGTTCCAGCTGGTGCAAGGCAAGTTGGCCGACATGTACACGGTGATGAATGCCGCGCGCGCCTATGTCTATGCCGTCGCCGCCGCCTGCGACCGCGGCCAGACCACGCGCAAGGATGCCGCCGGCTGCGTGCTGTTCGCCGCGGAAAAGGCGACCCAGATGGCGCTCGACGCCATCCAGCTGCTGGGCGGCAACGGCTATATCAACGATTATCCGACCGGCCGGCTGCTGCGCGACGCCAAGCTCTACGAGATCGGCGCGGGCACCAGCGAGATCCGGCGCTGGCTGATCGGCCGCGAGATCATGGCGGAGGGGGTGTGATGTCCTCTCCCTCCATCAATTCAACCGAACGCCTTGGGCAGGTTATCGGTTGGCTTGGCGACAATCTGATAGGCATCGCGCCACAGAACCTCGCGCTGGCGCGCCATTGTGATCGAGCGCACAGGCAAGCCGCCCTCCTCGATCAGCCAGGCGCAATAGCGGGCGCGGCTGATCGCTTCCCTGGCGTCCGGATGGAACCAGCAGATGCCCCAGATCGAATTTCGCCGCTTGAAATGGCGGCCGATCCTACCGGGGAGCGGCAAGTACCGATTGAACCAGTCGAACTGGTCTCCCAATTCGCTGTGAATCCAATCCGCGCAGCCGGTATGATGCAGATACCCGGCCGCATGGAAGAAGCCCGTCTCCACCCGGCTCTTCGGGTGGATCAGCGGCGTTACGAACCGCAAATACATTTTGACACCCACCGCGCCTCAAAGCGCGGTGTTCCTCTTGCTCAAGTTCGGGACGTGGAAGGCCGCCCTTCGGCGGCGTCAGGCCATCGCCGAAGGGAGACATCTGGTGAAATGCAAAAGCATGCTTTTCATCGTTGCCTCCGAGGAGTGTCGGTTACGGGAGACCGCCGTGCAGAAAACGGCACACACGACAGCCGGGCGCGGGCTGATACACTGATCGAGCTGAAGCATCAAGGGATTTGAGGAAGCGCTAACAAGATGGCCACGCTGCAAACCCAGATCTCGCCCTCGTCCGAAACCTTCCGCGCCAACGCCGAACGGATGCGCGCGCTGGTCGCCGACATCTCCGAAAAGGCCTCGGCGGTCGAACGCGGCGGCTCGGAGGAGGCGCGCGAGCGGCACATCTCGCGCGGCAAGCTTTTGCCACGCGAGCGGCTGGCGCAACTGCTCGACATCGGCTCGCCCTTCCTCGAGATCGGCCAGTTCGCGGCATGGTCGATGTATGGCGAGGAGATTTCCTCGGCGGGCATGATCGCCGGCATCGGCCGCGTCGAGGGCACCGAGGTGATGATCGTGGTCAACGACGCCACGGTGAAGGGCGGCACCTATTATCCGCTGACGGTGAAGAAGCATCTGCGTGCGCAGGAGATCGCGCTGCAGAACAATCTTCCCTGCATCTACCTGGTCGACAGCGGCGGCGCCAATCTGCCCAACCAGGACGAGGTGTTTCCAGACCGCGAGCATTTCGGCCGCATCTTCTACAACCAGGCCAATATGTCGGCGGCCGGCATTCCGCAGATCGCCTGCGTCATGGGGTCCTGCACCGCCGGCGGCGCCTATGTGCCGGCGATGTCGGACGAGACCATCATGGTGCGCAATCAGGCGACGATCTTCCTCGGCGGCCCGCCGCTGGTGAAGGCGGCGACCGGCGAGGATGTCAGCGCCGAGGATCTGGGCGGAGCGGACGTGCATACGCGGCTTTCCGGCGTCGCCGACCACTACGCGCTTGATGACGAGCATGCGCTGGCCATTTGCCGGCGCATCGTCAAGAACCTGAATCGGAACAAGACTGTAAGCCTGAACTTACACAAATCGACTCCGCCGCTTCATCCGGCGGACGAACTTTACGGCATCGTGCCGACCGATCTGCGCCAGCCCTATGACGTGCGCGAGGTGATCGCGCGCCTCGTCGACGGCTCCGAATTCGATGAGTTCAAGCAGAACTACGGCACCACGCTGATCACCGGGTTTGCCCACCTCCACGGCATGCCGGTCGGCATCATCGCCAACAATGGCGTGCTGTTTTCCGAAAGCGCCGTGAAGGGCGCGCATTTCATCGAACTGTGCTGCCAACGCAGGATTCCGCTGGTTTTCCTGCAAAACATCACCGGCTTCATGGTCGGCCGCAAATACGAGGCAGGCGGCATCGCCAAGGACGGCGCCAAGCTGGTGATGGCCGTGGCCACCGCCCGGGTGCCGAAGGTGACCGTCATCATCGGCGGCTCGTTCGGCGCCGGCAATTACGGCATGTGCGGCCGCGCCTATTCCCCCCGCTTCCTGTGGATGTGGCCGAACGCCCGCATCTCGGTGATGGGCGGCGAGCAGGCAGCGACCGTGCTCGCCATGGTCAAGCGCGACGGTATCGAGCGCAAGGGCGGCGAGTGGAGCGCCGAGGAAGAGGCGAAATTCAAGAAGCCGATCCTGATGAAGTACGAGCATGAGGGGCACCCGCTCTATTCGTCAGCGCGCCTGTGGGACGATGGCATTATCGACCCGGCCAAGACGCGCGAAGTACTGGCGCTCAGCCTTTCCGCCGCGCTCAACGCCGAAATCGAGGACACGCGCTTCGGCGTGTTCAGGATGTGACGATGAGCACGACGCACGACAGGATCCGCATTCACACAGGGGACATCACGAAGCTTGATGTCGACGCAATCGTCAATGCCGCCAACACGTCGCTTCTTGGCGGCGGCGGCGTCGATGGCGCGATCCATCGCGCGGCGGGCCGCGAGCTTGAATTCGAATGCCGGATGCTGAATGGCTGCAAGGTCGGCGATGCCAAGATCACCAAGGGTTACAACCTCCAGGCACGACATATCATCCATACGGTCGGTCCAGTATGGCAGGGCGGCGGCAAAGGCGAAGCCGAGTTGCTGGCGTCCTGCTACCGACGTTCGCTGGAACTTGCAGTCGCCAACGACTGCCGCTCGGTCTCATTTCCCGCCATCTCGACGGGCGTCTACCGATATCCGAAAGATCAGGCGGTCCATATCGCGATCAAGACTACCGGTCACTTCTTGGAAAGCAGTGCGCTCCCGGAAATCGTCGTTTTCTGCTGCTTTGACGAGCCCATGGCCGAACTATACCGCCGCGCGCTTTCTGACCTGCAAGAGAGCTGACCTGGATGGACCAATCGATTCTTCGATACAGGCAATGCCATTTTGGCTTCGGCAATCTGGCAGAGTATCCGAATATTCGGTACTGCTCACCCTATAATGGGCAAATAGGGTTGGGTGGGCATGAAACTGGTCAATTTCCGCAGTATGACGGCCTCGTTACTTGCGGGCTTTCTTATATTCATGAGCGCCAACGCCGCCTCGGCGGAATCTCTGGCGGGCAGCAAGGGAAACATGCGCTTTCCTCCAACCCTGGGCACAGATCCGAAAAGCCAATGCAACGTCGCTTACAAGGCCTATGTCGCCTCAAGCGGCCACTCGGCTTACGCCACGACGTTCTATTCGCGCGTGGTGGACCTCTACATCATCTGCGGCACCAAGCTCAACGCGCCGTCACAGAAGGCGGCGGAAGAGTTCGCGTTGCGCAGTTGCGAGGCTGGGCTGAAGCGGTGGAAGGTCAAGACCGCCAGCGGCGGCTGCGCGATCTCTGCGTCGAAATAGTCGCCGCCCGCGCGCTTTATCCTCGCGACACAGATACCAACCGGCAAATGTCCCCTCCACAATCATCAGGGAGGGGTCGGCTTCGATCGCCGTCCCGGGTCTGGTTCTTGCTCGCGGAGGCTCCATGTTCAGCAAAATCCTGATCGCCAATCGCGGCGAAATCGCCTGTCGCGTCATCCGCACGGCCCGCAGACTGGGCGTGCACACCGTGGCCGTCTATTCGGATGCCGACGCGCAATCCCTGCATGTCGAGATGGCCGACGAGGCGGTTCATATCGGCCCCTCGCCCGTCGGTGAAAGCTATCTGCGCGGCGACAGGATCATCGCGGCGGCGCTTTCCTCGGGGGCACAGGCCATCCATCCCGGTTACGGCTTCCTGTCTGAGAATCCCGACTTCGTCGACCAGGTGGTGGCGACGGGCCTGACCTTCATCGGCCCGTCGGCGGCCTCGATCCGCGCCATGGGCCTGAAGGACGCCGCCAAGCGCCTGATGGAAAAGGCCGGCGTGCCGGTCGTTCCGGGCTACCATGGCGAGGCACAGGAAATCGTGCTGCTGGCATCCAAGGCGCGTGAGATCGGCTATCCCGTGCTGATCAAGGCACGCGCCGGCGGCGGCGGCAAGGGCATGCGCCGGGTCGAGCATCCCGACGATTTCTCCGAGGCGCTGTCGAGCGCCCGGCGCGAGGCAAAGGCTGCCTTCGGCGACGACCGCGTGCTGGTGGAAAAATATGTCGACAAGCCGCGCCACATCGAAGTGCAGGTGTTCGGCGACAATTTCGGCAATGCCGTACATCTCTACGAACGCGACTGCTCGGCACAACGCCGCCACCAGAAGGTGATCGAGGAAGCGCCGGCGCCAGGCATGACACCGGCGCTGCGCAAGGCGATGACGGAAGCCGCGGTGAAAGCGGCCAAGGCGATCAACTATTCCGGCGCGGGAACGATCGAGTTCATCGTCGACGCCTCGCAAGGTCTCAAGGCCGACCGTTTCTGGTTCATGGAAATGAACACGCGCCTGCAGGTCGAGCACCCGGTTACCGAAATGGTCACCGGCACCGATCTGGTCGAATGGCAGCTACGGGTCGCAAGCGGCGAAAAACTCCCGAAGGAGCAAGGCGAGATCGCGCTCAATGGCCACGCCTTCGAGGCGCGCATCTATGCCGAGGACGCGGCGAAAGGGTTTCTGCCGGCAACCGGCACGCTGCATCATCTGAAGTTTCCCCAGGCTGTACCGGAAGGTGCCTCGATGCGCATCGAGACCGGCGTGCGGGCCGGCGATGCGATCTCCCCCTATTACGACCCGATGATCGCCAAGCTGGTCGTCCATGCAAAAGATCGGCCGGCGGCGCTGGAAGCCTTGGGAACGACCCTGTCGCAAACCGAGGTTGCCGGCTCGACGGTCAACACCGCTTTCCTTGCCGCTCTTGCCGCCGACCCGGATTTTCGTGCCGGCGATGTCGACACCGGCCTGATCGCCAGGCATCAGCAGCCCCTGACCGATGTCGCGCCGCCGACGGGCGAGATCGTCGCGGCGGCCGCGCTTGCCGCCTCGGACGCGGGATCATTGCCATCGTCGAACGATCCCTGGTCCTCGCTTGCGGGCTACGCGCATTTCCACGGCATGGCGCGGCGCACGCGGTTGAAATTCGGCGAGGACGATATCGGGGCAAGGATCTCGGTGCGGCCGGATGGTCGCTTTCAGGTGGCGCTCGATGCGCCCTATGACAACACCAATTCGCACGACCTGCGCGCCATTCCCCGTCTTGCCCGCTGGCCAGGCCACGTCACCGTTTTCGACGGCGCGGTCGGCTACACCTTCACCGCACCGGATCCTTTGGCCAGAAGCGATGACGCGGCGGCGGCTTCCGGCAGCCTGCGCGCGCCGATGCCTGGCCTGGTCAAGCTCGTGCGGGCCGCAAAGGGCGACGTCGTAGCCAGGGGACAGCCGCTGCTGATCCTCGAGGCGATGAAGATGGAGCACACGATCACGGCACCTCACGATGGGACGATCGCCGAGATCGCGGCCGAGGGTTCGCAGGTAAGCGATGGGACGGTGCTGGTGCGTTTCGTCGAAGAACCGAACGCTTCGAGCGGGGCGGGGGTCTGACGGCTGGCGCGTCGAGGCGTTTTAGGCACCGCTCGGTCGTTTTCTCACCCTCCAGGTGAAGATCGACGTGGCCGCATAGTTCCAGACCGCGCCGAGGAGGATGCCGGCCAGACCGGCCGACCACCATCTGTAGTGACTGTTGGCGAACAGATAGTTCGCAATGCCTACATTCGCGAAAGCACCCACGGAGCATACGAGCATGAAAGTGAACAGGCCAAAGATCACCTCCCTGGCGCCCCGGAGGCGTCTATCCCGATAGGTCAGCGTGTTGTTGACAAAGAAATTGAACACCATCGCGGTGACTGTCGCGAGACCTTGAGCGGCCATGAAGTCCGCAAGACCCGTGGCAAGAAGCACCGACAGGACAACCATGTGAACGAAGACGCCAAGGCCGCCTATCAGGGAAAAGGATATGAAGCGCGCGGGAATGATGTGACCGACCAGTTTGTCGGCCAGCAACATCAGGTACTCCCACGTAACCAATGCATCCAGCTTGCTCTCGCCGGCCTGCCTCGTGCGAAACTGGTAAGCGACCTCCTGGATTCTCAACGGAGATTTCGAGGACGCGCAGATATCCAGCAGGATCTTGTAGCCTTGACCTGACAAATCCCTGACCGAATTATCGAAAGCCGATCTCGTAATGGCGAAGAAGCCGCTCATCGGGTCCGTGAGATCGCTTTTCGTCACCATCTTGGCCAGCCGCGTTGCAAAAGCGCTAATCTGTGCCCGGCGTTTGTCCCAGGAGCCCACCCCACCCCCTTCGACGTACCTTGAGCCAACCACAAGATCAGCGGTGTCGGCTTCGAGGAAGGAAAGCATTGCCGGTATGATGGCCTCGTCATGCTGAAGATCGGCATCCATCACAACCATGAACGGTGTCGTCGTGCTCAGCATTCCTTCGGTGACGGCAGTAGACAGCCCGCGCCGGCCGATCCGATGGATGAGCCGAATTCCCGGGAGAGCGGCAGCCAGCTTTGCCACTTCGGTTCTGGTTCCGTCAGAGGAGTCGTCGTCAACAAAGACGATCTCGTGGTCTTTGCCCTTGAGCGCCACCCCGACAGCCGCGGCGACCTTGGACACATTCGCGAATTCATTGAATGTCGGAATGATCACTGAAACCAATGGGGCAAAATGCGAGGTCGCATTTTGACTGTCTCTGACATCGAAGTTCAAAATCAACCCCTGGCTATTGGCGAGACGCGTAGGTCGGCGACACCATGAAATAAAAATCACCAATGCAGAAGGGGATCCGCCTGCACGACGGTCAACTTTCCGGCGGCGACGAGTTTGTCCACGGCATCAGGGGGAAGACGACCGGCGAGAACCTGCTGGCGGACGTAGAAGGGATCTACGATGAACGGTTTGCCGGAACGGTAGCTGGCGAGCGTACAGAAACAGGTCGCATCCCCGGCGACGCTTTTGAGGCGCGCGGCCGTCGCGGACATGGCGGCTTCGCGCGCGGCTATCTCCTCGTGAAAGCTGGGATCGATCAACAATCTCACCGGTTCAATGCGCGAAGACGCCACCAGGCGGAGACAAATGGCGAGCAGAAGGACGAACCGCAGCGCCTCCGGTGACCAGCGCCGCGCGAGCGGCAAAAGCGGCGCGTTCGCGAAAGCGAGACCGGTGGCAATGGATACTCCGAAGACCAGTTCGAATTGCGCGTTGTAGGCCACGCCATCGCCGGTTTTCTGGACAAAGAACATCACCAGGCCAAGGATGTTCAAGAGATTGCACAACCGGATATTGGGATCGGTTCTGCGCGTGATGCCGACGTAACCCCAGGCGACCAGGCCAACAACAATCCACTGCAGATGTCCGATGGCGCCCAAGGCGGGTTTCAACGAATAGGCGCGCGGCGACCTCAGATTGCTGAAGAAATCGGGGCCGTAGGCGAGGTAACAAATGGTAAAACCCAGAGCGATGGCGAAGGCCGCCAGGATCGCGGATTTGACCATTTGCCGGGGCTTGTTGATGCCCAGCCAGATCATCGCCGTCAGCGGCATCACCACGATGTTGTGTTTGATGAACCCGGCGGCCACCATCAGAAGAATGGGCAGGGAATAGCCGCGATCCTGCGACCGGGCCTTGAGGAAGGCGACAAAGCCAACCACCATGACTGCCTGGGCCAGCAAATGGGGGTCGTCCATCCCAGCATAGCCGGTAAAAAAGCGGCACATGGTGGCGCCGAAAAACAGTGCGCCGATCCACGCGGATGTCGCATCCCCGCCCAGCAGGCGAACCGACCGAAAAACGCCCCAGGCGATTACCAGAATGGCTGCGAGCGACAGCAACCGTCCGGCCAGGACGACGTCACCGACCAATCGCCCCAGACCACCGACTATATAAAAGGAAAGCGGCGGATAATTGTTGGCAATCAGCTGATGGGCAGCGGGATAGAGCGGCATCCGCCCCATCGCCGCATCGGCATAGTAGGCATTCCATCCCTCATTGGTATCGATCTCGATATTGAGGAACGCCCGATAAATCGGCCACAAGGCCGCCAAGGCGGTCAGCACGACGAGGCAGCCGATCATGATGGAGGTGCGGCGGGTCAAGGCAATCCCACCGGCCTGGTTCATGGTTGAATTCATAGGGCGCCAGGTCCGGATCTGGTTTTGCGAATGGGGCACGTCGATACTTCGCCGCCCTCACGCTTTGGCGAACGGATCCGCCTGCGTTAAAACCGCGAAGCGCAGGGGGAATCGACCCCTGCGCTCATCTTTCTGGCCTAAAAAAGCCTTCCCTAATAGCGCAATTACAGAGTGATGCGTCCATTTCTTCCGGGCGCGAAATGCCGGGCGCTGTTTCCAACAAAAAATGGCCGGGACGAACCCGGCCACTTTTTCAAGTTTCCTGACCGCCGAAGCGGTGTCCGTGATTACTGCGCGATCGGCGCGTACTTGCCGTCATGCCACTGGTTGATGTCGTAGCTGGCATTCTTGAGGTCGCCCTTCTCGTCGAAGGTCACGTCGCCGACAACGGTGCTGAACGGCGTGCCGTTCTTCAGCGCTTCAGCCACCTTGGCCGGATCGTCGCTGCCGGCGCGCTTGACGCCTTCGGCGATAGCCTGGACCACGGCGTAGGAGAACAGCGTGAAGCCTTCCGGCACGAAGCCGCCGGCCTTGATCTTTTCCACGGCCGCCTTGGCTTCCGGCTTTGCCTGCGGATCGGACGGGAACACGAACATCGTGCCCTCGCCGGCCGGCCCGGCAACCTGCCAGAATTCCGGCGAGGCGATCGAGTCCGGCATGATCAGCTGGAACTTCAGGTTCTGTTCGGCGGACTGACGCAGGATCAGGCCGGCTTCAGGGTGGTAGCCGCCGAAATAGACGACATCGGCCTTGAGGTCCTTGAGCTTGGTGACGAGCGCCGAATAGTCCTTTTCGCCGGGGTTGATGGCGTCATAGTAGACTTCCTTCAGCCCGCCGGTGTTCATGGTCGCGCGCACCGCATCCGCCACGCCCTGGCCGTAAGCGCTCTTGTCGTGCAGGATGACGACATTCTTGCCGGCATACTTCTTGGCGATCCACGGGCCGATGAAGGCGCCCTGGGCATCGTCACGCGTATAGAGACGCATGATCGTCGGCCAGCCGGCCTTGGCAGCTGCATCGGTCAGCACCGGGTTCGAGGACGCCGGGCTCATCATCAGCGCGCCCGCCTCGGCATAGACGGCCGAGGCCGGAATGCTCGAACCGGAGCAGGCATGGCCGTCGATGAACTTGACGCCATTGGCCACGATGCGGTTGGCGACCGAAACGGCCTGCTTGGGGTCGCACTGGTCGTCCTCGATATCGAGCTTGATCATCGAGCCATTGACGCCACCGGCGGCGTTGATGGCGTCGGCGGCGGCCTGGGCACCCTGCTTGAACTGATCGCCGATGGTGGCGAGCTGGCCGGTCATCGGGCCGACCACCGAAATGGTGATGTCGTCGGCGAATGCGACCGGCGCACTCATCATCAGGCCGAAAATGGCCGCGCTCAAAATACTCATTTTTTTCATGGCAATAGAACTCCTCCACTCACGCGCGGCCGCCCCGGCCGCGCTTCTTCCAGAGAGGCGGGACAATTTCATCCTTCGCCGGGCCTGTCTAGGCGCATCGGCATCGCTCGATTGGGCCTGCGAGGCTTCATCCACGCAAAAAAGCCACGCCAGCCTTGTTCCGGCCGGTCGTGGCTTTTTTGCCTGTCGGCTGTTTTCCCCAGCGCCCCCGCGCCACGAATCCCAACCTTGCCTTCCCTGTCTTCCTGCTGACCATGATCCCCCGAAAATGGAGTTCGGCATCCGGTATCATGGGCCATTGCGTGGCTTCGGCATTTCTGCCCGCCGCGTTCTTGTCGTTGATGGCCTTTTGGCCTGGCTGTCTGCGCAGCCTTGTCCCTGTTTGAGCCCGACCGTCTTTGAGCGGCCTGAACCCGAAGTCCCCGTCCGGCGAAACTCAGTGCATGGTCATCCATTCGCGGGCTTCGCGAAGCGCCTTGGCGATCTCGACCTTCGACATGGCCGCCGACAGTTCAGAGCGCAATTCCGCGGCGCGGGCTGACCCCTTGATGGCGGCGATGTTGAACCATTTGTGGGCGGCAACGACGTCGGTCTCGCAATCGCGGCCGGTCGCATACATCATGCCCAGTTCGAAAAGAATGTCGGCCTGGGCAGTTGCCCCCATGGCGCCGAAACCTGCTTCAAGCATTTCAAAACGTGCCATTTTAGTCCCCTGTCTGGCTCCCGAGAGCTGCCTCCGTTTGTCTCGTCCGGGCCGCTCTTTCGATGCTTCCGAGAATGCCGCCGAGGCTTGAATCCGTCGTTAAATGGCGTGCTTAATTTGAGGAAAACAAAGCTAAAACAAGAGGTAAACACGAAAATTCGTTAAGGATACAAAGCCAGCAATTCGGCCGGTTTTCGCTAAATTTGACGAAAATTTTCGAGAGCGGTTTCAAGACTCCGCTAACCCTAGGAAACGAACACAATCCGCCGATCGTTTTCATTTCCCGCAGGCAGGGCCGTTTCAGGGGCCTTCAAAATGCCAAACCCTTCCCCAGCGGCACCGCTTTTGTTTTGGCGGAAGCTGGATTAGCTTACGTTTGCGTAAGCGGCAGACCGGCGAGGCGGAGCATCCGGCCGGCTATCCAAAGGGAGGAAGACATGTTTCGTAAAGTGAGCCTGGCTCTCGCAGCCACATTGATCATGTCGGGCGCGGCCTGGGCCGATCCGATTGAGGGCAACTGGAAGACGCAGGCCGGCGACACCGCCGCCATCGGTGGCTCCGGTTCGTTTTCGATCACGCTCAAGACCGGTAAGTACGCCGGCAAGACCATCGGCTCGCTGAAGGCGGCCGGCGACAACAAGTACACCGGCAACATCACCGACCCGGCGAATGACAAGACCTACTCGGGCAAGGCAACCCTGTCGGGCACCTCGCTCAAGATGAGCGGCTGCGTGCTGGGCGGACTGATCTGCAAGAGCCAGACCTGGCACAAGCTCTGATCGAGCGCATGCTCAAAACCAGGATTGACGGGGCCCGACGGGCCCCGTTTTCGTTTCAGCGGCCGAATTGACCCGGCATTCTTCGGAGCGGCGGCCACCCTCGAATTCCCGTCAATCAATTTGAACGGCAGATGAACGCCGCCATCAGAGCCGGTTCAGAGGCAACAGGGCATTCTCCACGCATTGAAGGAGACACGACCCCAATGCTCGCCCGCCGCTTCACCATCGTCTGCCTGCTGATGAGCCTGTTTGGAATGTTCTTCGCCATCCTCGTCGCCGAAGCGGGCCGCCCGGCTCGCTCCTGGGACGAAGCCACCAGAATCTGCGGCTTCGGCTGCCCGACCAACCTTCGTCACTGAAACAACGACCCGGACCTCGCAAAGAAAAGCAGAAAAATCATGAACCGCATCACCGCCAACGCCCTTGAGACCCTCCGGCTTCTGCCGCGGGCGGCGCTCATCCTGATGCTTCTGGCCGCCCCGGTCCTGGCGGTGCCGACGATGCGCGCCGATGCCGGTTCGACGATCGAGGCTCCGGCCCTGAAGAAGTCCGGCGTCGGTTTCGTCCTGCTGGTCAGCCTGCAGCGCGGATAGAAAAACGGCGCTTCTGGCATCTTCGTTGGCGAGCCCCCTCCCAACAGCTCATCCAAGTCTCTATATTGAGCCATGGAAAAGCGAATCTATCCCCAAGCCATCGAATCTGTCGTCATGCCCGAGCCTTTTGGCCGGCAAAGCTTCGACAACGCCGAAAAAGCAGTCGCGGCACTTCAGGTGCTCTACGACCGCAACACCAAGTTCCTGCGCGATTCCTTCAATGCCCTTGCCGCCGGTGGGGACAGCAGCAAGCGCTACCGGGCCTTCTACCCCGAGATCGGCGTCACCACGAGCTCGTTCACCCAGGTCGACTCGCGCCAAGCCTACGGCCATATGCCGACACCGGGCCATTTCGCCACCACGGTCACGCAGCCGCGGCTGTTCGAGAGCTACCTTGTCGAGCAGCTTCGGCTGATCATGCGCAATCACGGCGTGCCGGTGACGGTCTCGGAATCGACCACCCCCATCCCGCTGCATTTCGCCTTCCTCGAAGGCGCCTATGTCGACAGCGCGGCCGCCGAGCGCATCAAGCGGCCGATCCGCGACCTGTTCGACGTGCCGGACCTCGATGGCACCGACGACCAGATCGCCAACGGCACATTCGAGGTCGCGTTCGGCGAGCCACGGCCGCTGGCGCCGTTCACCGCGCAGCGCATCGACTATTCGCTGCATCGCATGACGCATTACACCGCGACCAGCCCGCAGCATTTCCAGAACTTCGTGCTGTTCACCAACTACCAGTTCTACATCGACGAATTCGTCGCCCGCGCGCGCGACCTGATGGAGAGCGGCGGCGGCGGATATGTTGAATTCGTCGAGCCAGGCAATGTCGTGACACGTGCCGGCGCCGGAGCGCCAAGCGAGGGCACGCCGCCGGCGCGCCTGCCGCAAATGCCCGCCTACCATCTGAAGAAGCCGAACCATGGCGGCATCACCATGGTCAATATCGGCGTCGGCCCGTCCAACGCCAAGACGATCACCGACCATATCGCGGTGCTGAGGCCGCATGCGTGGGTCATGCTTGGCCATTGCGCCGGGCTGCGCAACACCCAGGCGCTGGGCGACTATGTGCTGGCACACGCCTATGTGCGCGAGGACCATGTGCTGGACGACGACCTGCCGGTCTGGGTACCGATCCCGCCGCTCGCCGAAATCCAGGTCGCGCTGCAGGAGGCTGTCGCCGAGGTCACCGGCCTGTCCGGCTATGATCTCAAGCGCATCATGCGCACCGGCACGGTCGCCACCATCGACAACCGCAACTGGGAACTGCGCGACCAGCGCGGGCCGGTGCAACGCCTTTCGCAGTCGCGCGCCATCGCGCTCGACATGGAATCGGCGACGATCGCGGCCAACGGCTTCCGCTTCCGTGTCCCTTACGGCACGCTGCTTTGCGTTTCCGACAAGCCGCTGCATGGCGAATTGAAACTGCCCGGCATGGCGACCGAGTTCTACAAGCGCCAGGTGGCGCAGCACCTGACCATAGGCATCAGGGCGATGGAGAAGCTGGCCGAAATGCCGATGGAGCGGCTGCATTCGCGCAAGCTCAGAAGCTTTTCGGAGACGGCGTTCCAATAAGCCGCCTCGGCGCTGGAGCGAGGCAATTGGTCGTCTTGTTCAGGCCGCAATTTGCCCGCTAAGCAGGCCGAACGGATCGGCAGGCGGCATTGGGCAGACACGACCTCGATGGCAACGGGCACGCGCTTGAACATGATGGCTGGGTTGGCATTCCTGGCGATGACGGGATTGTCGGCCGCGCTGCTGGCCGGCTTCTTCGGTACGCTGCATCCGGCTTTCGATTCCTTCTCGCATTTCCGCATTCATTTCAGCCTGCTGATGGCACTGCTGGCACTGCCGCTGCTGGCCAGTTCCTATCGGCTTCAGGCAGCAGCGGCGCTGCTGTTTGCCATCGCCTGCCTTGCCACCACCGCGAACGCATTGCCCAGGCTGTGGCCGGAGCCGGCTGTCGCCAGGCCCGCCGGCCAGGCCGTCTACAGCCTGCTGCAGATGAATCTGCGCTTCAACAATCCGACGCCGAAGAAAGTGCTCTCGCTGATCGGCCGCACCAATCCCGACGTGATCACGCTCGATGAAGTGTCGCAGATGTGGGCGACCGAACTCGACTACATCAAGAGCGCCTATCCCTACCGCATCCTCTGCGACTACCCCAACGGCATGTTCGGGGTCGCTCTGCTGTCGCGGCGGCCGTTTGCCGCCGGCACGTCACCACGTTGCGAACCGCGCGGCGCCATGGCGACCGCCACCATCGATTTCGGCGGCATCGACGTCGATGTCGCCGCCATCCATTTGAGTTGGCCGTGGCCGAAGGAGCAATACTGGCAGATCGGCGAACTGGCCGAACCGCTGGCCGCGCTGGGCAAGACGGCGATCATGGCCGGCGACTGCAATGCCGTGCCGTGGAGCGCGGCGGTGCGGCGTGTCGCCGCTCTCGGCGGCCTGACGATCATGCCTTCGGCCGGTTCGACCTGGATCCACCGGACACTGCCCGACATGCTGCGCCGCTATGCGGGCCTGCCGATCGACCAGGTGTTCAGCAAGGGCGGATTGACCATCCTGTCGTCGACCCGGCTGGAGGATACCGGTTCCGACCACCTGCCGGTGCTGGTTGAGTTTTCGCTGCACCCGGAGGCGGACAAGCCGGTCGACGAGCATGAAACCGCGACGGTGTCGCTGCCGCTCATGCCGCGAAGCTGATCATGCCCCTGAGAGGCGCCAGCTAGGACTTCGCCAGCGCGTCGACCAGGTATTCGACATGGCCGCCTTCCCTGTGCTCACGGGCGTCGAAAGCGTTCTGCTTCGCCTCGTACTCATCAAAGACAGCGTCTATGCGCCTGCGTGCCTCGCGACGCGTCTGGGAACATTGCGGGTCATTGGGAACCGTCAACCCGGTGAGCGCCTTCTCGGTCGCCGTCATCATCTGCCTGGCGATCTCGCCATGTGTTTCCTCGTGCTTGCGCACGCCTTCAAAAAACCGCGCCCAGCGGCGATCGAGGGGCGCAGGCAGGACGGAGGTGACACGCGGGTAGGTGAAACTCAGATTGAGCGTGCCATTCGCCTTCGCGATACGGCAAGCACCCTTGGACTTGGCGAAGTCGAAATCCCAATCCTTGGTATAGCTGGTCTGGGCGATGGCCCGGGCCATGAAACTGTGCCTGGGGCCATTGCGATCCATGGATCGGATAAGCGCCTCGCCGGTGGCGCCGGCAACATCATATGTCTGCGTCTTGACCAGAACCTTGACGTCAGCCTGCGCGGCAGAGACGAAACCTGACAATGCGCCGATAGCCGTCAGAACTGAAAGCGCCGTCAAACGCATATCCATTCCCTTCCCGGCGTCGAAGGACCAACGGCCGCGTGCCGCCGGCCCTGACCTCACATGTTCTGGTAGACCGGCCCCTCGCCGCCCTGCGGCGGCACCCAATTGATGTTCTGGTTCGGATCCTTGATGTCGCAAGTCTTGCAGTGGACGCAGTTCTGCGCGTTGATGACGAAGCGCACATCCTTCGCCGCCGGATCGGCGGCGGCGTTGCCGTCCTTGTCGACCCACTCATAGACGCCTGCCGGGCAGTAACGCGTCGAGGGCCCGGCGAAGACATCGTGTTCGGAACGCTGCTGCAGCGCCAGGTCGCCGACGACGAGGTGCACCGGCTCGTTTTCCTCATGGTTGGTGTTGGACAGGAACACCGAGGACAGCCGGTCGAAAGTCAGCACGCCATCCGGCTTCGGATAGGTTATCTTCTTGTGCTGGGCGGCTGGCTCGAGCGCGGCGTAGTCAGCCTTGCCGTGCTTGAGCGTGCCGAAGGGGGAGAAGCCGAACAGCGTGTTCAGCCACATGTCGAGCCCGCCGAGCCCGATGCCGACAACCGTGCCGAAGCGCGACCACAGCGGCTTGACGTTGCGAACCTTCTTCAAGTCCTTGCCGATGTCGGTCGAGCGCCAGGCTTCCTCGTAGGAGGCGAGTTCGTCATTGGCGCGGCCGGCGGCGATCGCTTCACTGACATGTTCGGCCGCCAGCATTCCAGACAGGACGGCATTGTGGGAGCCCTTGATGCGCGGCACGTTGACGAAGCCTGCCGAGCAGCCCATCAGCACGCCGCCCGGGAACGACAGTTTCGGCACCGACTGCCAGCCGCCCTCGGTGATGGCACGGGCACCATAGCCGATGCGCTTGGCGCCTTCGAACGTGCCCGATATCGCCGGATGGGTCTTGAAGCGCTGGAATTCCTCGAAGGGCGACAGATACGGGTTCTTGTAGTTCAGGTGGAGGACGAAGCCGACCGCGACCTGGTTGTCCTCCAGATGATAGAGGAAGGAGCCGCCACCGGTCTTGAGGTCGAGCGGCCAGCCGAAGCTGTGCTGGACGAGGCCCGGCTTGTGGTTTTCCGGTTTGACCTGCCAGAGTTCCTTGAGGCCGATGCCGTATTTGCCGGGCTCGCGGCCATCGGAAAGCTTGTACCTGGCGATCAACTGCTTGGCGAGCGACCCGCGCGCGCCCTCGCCGATCAGCACATATTTGCCCATCAGCGCCATGCCGGGAGCATAGGCCGGGCCATGCGTGCCGTCCTTCTCGACGCCCATGTCGCCGGTAATCACGCCGGTAACGGCGCCGGCATCATTGTAGACGAGGCTTACCGCGGCAAAGCCCGGATAAATCTCGACGCCGAGCGCCTCGGCCTTGGTCGCCAGCCAGCGGCAGACATTGCCGAGCGAGACGATGTAGTTGCCGTGATTGTTCATCAGCGGCGGCATCATGAAATTGGGCAAGCGCACCGAGCCGGCGGGGCCAAGCACCAGGAAATGGTCCGCGGTGACCGGCGTCTTGAAGGGATGACCATCTTCTTCGCGCCAGCCCGGCAACAGCCGGTCGATGCCGACCGGATCGACGACGGCGCCCGAAAGAATATGAGCGCCGACCTCACCACCCTTTTCCAGCACGACGACGGAAAGCTCGGGATTGACCTGCTTGAGGCGGATGGCGGCGGCGAGGCCGGCCGGACCGGCGCCGACGATGACCACGTCGAATTCCATGCTTTCGCGTTCGATATCGCTCATCAACCCCTCCGCACTGGCTTGCCGCTGTTGCGTATCTTGCTGGCTCCTGCGCTGCATAGCGCATCAATTGGCGACAGGAAACCGGCGCATACGTGACAATGCGGATTTGGCCAAAAAGTCGCGCATCCGGTGGCACGACAGGTGTTCGCGCACGCCGGCACCCGCCGCGCTCGCGATTTTTAATTGTTCGGCGGCTTGCTTATCGGCCATACTTGTCGCCATGCGCATTCCTGGGCCAGCCGGCTTTCCTTCGACGCGCTTTCTTTTCCCGCCCGGCCGGGCCTGCCGGGCGATTGTTTTGGCCTTGCTGGCGTTAGCACCGGGTTATGCCGCCGCGGACGAGGTAAAAGTCTGGGCGACAGGCGCGTATTCCTTCTCCGACGAACTCGGCGGCTTCCGCATCACCGGAGCCTCCGGCATCGGAACCAGGGACGACCCGCTGGTCATCACCGAAGAGCTGAATTCGGCGACACCGGTGACGCTGACCATCCGAACGACGAAGCCGATCCAGACGTTCGGCAAGGCCGGCGAGTTCGCCAACGGCATCATGTACATGCGCCTCAACGTGCTCAACAACAGCGGCCAGGCCTGGATCGAATTCCAGTTCGAGCTTCAGGAAATACTGAACCAGCCCAGCGTCTTCGGGGACGGACTTTCGTTCGACCAGCGCAACAAGACGCCCGAGAACATCTGGTCGAGCAACTTCGCCGACTTCGACCGGGATTTCGAACCCTATGACCGGCTGCTGTTCAGGAACGGCAAGGTCGACCCACTGAAGACCGCCAGCTTCGAATTCCTGATGACGGACTACACGCCTCGATGGACGTTTTATGTGGTGCAGGATCCCCGCATTCCGACGGGATAGGATGCATCGCTCGCGGCAGGCTCGGGAAATGCTCTGACGGCGCGTTGGATCGTCGCCTTCGACATTCAAAAACTTGCAAATCCTGATCGCGCGGATGATGGTGGCGGCATGATTGCCGCCCCCAGCACCCCAGCCGAAATCGCCGAACTGCTCGCCTTCTATGCCAGCACTGGCGTCGACGATGCGCTGGAAGACGCCCCCGTCAACCGCTTCGCGGAGGCTTCCCGGCCGAAACAAACCGAGCGCGCCCCCGCGGCGGCCACGCCTGTCCGCGAAAGCCGACCCCAGGAAATCCCGTCCCCGCGCTCCGATCAGGACGGTGCGCCCGAGCGGCAAGCGCCATCGCCCCGCCTGGACGCAAGCAACATACCCGATGCGCCGGCGCGCGCCATGTCCGCCACCGTGCCTGACGAGGCGCAGGCAGCCCTCGCCCGGCAGATGGCGGCGAGCGCTTCCACGCTCGAGGAACTGCGCCGGCACATGGAGGCCTTCGACGGCTGCAACCTCAAGGCCACCGCCAAGCACCTGGTGTTCGCGGACGGCAATCCGGAGTCGGCACTCATGCTGGTCGGCGAAGCCCCCGGCCGCGACGAGGATATAGAGGGCCTGCCCTTCGTCGGCCGCTCCGGCCGGCTGCTCGACCGCATGCTGGCGGCGATCGGGCTCGACCGCACTTCGGTCTACATCGCCAATGTCATCCCGTGGCGCCCGCCTGGCAACCGCACGCCGACGCCGCACGAAACCGAGATCTGCCGGCCGTTCATCGAGCGGCAGATCGAACTGGTCAACCCCAAGGTGCTGGTCAATCTCGGCGGTCCGTCAGCCAAGACCCTGCTCAACACGTCGGAAGGCATATTGCGGCTGCGCGGCAACTGGCGCGCCCACACCACAGCGTCCGGCATTGCCATACCGGCCATGCCGACGCTGCATCCGGCGTATCTCCTGCGGACACCGGCGCACAAGAAGCTGGCGTGGCGGGATTTCCTCGAGGTGAAGGCAAAGCTGCGGGCGATCGGCTGACCATAACCTCGCAGGTAATTGAAATGCATGCGGTGCCGGCCTAGTCATTTCCCATGACAACAGCACAAACCTCCGCCGGCAGCCTCATTCGCGAATGGCGCACACGCCGCCGCATGAGCCAGCTCGATCTCGCCATGGAAGCCGAGATTTCACAGCGCCATCTCTCCTTCGTCGAAAGCGGGCGGGCCGCGCCCTCGCGCGACATGGTGCTGCGTCTGGCCGAGCAACTGGCCATCCCGCTCCGGCAACGCAATCAGTTGCTGCTGGCCGCTGGCTTCGCGCCCAATTTCAGCGAAAGGCCGCTTACCGACCAGACGCTGGCGCCGGCGATAGCGGCGGTGGAGATCGTGCTCAAGGGACATGAGCCCTTCCCGGCACTCGCCGTCGACAGGCACTGGAACCTCGTGTCGGCCAATGCCGCCATCGCGCCCTTCCTCGCCGATGTCGGCGAGGCTTCGCTGCTGACATCGCCGGTCAACGTGCTCCGCCTCAGCCTTCACCCCGGCGGCATCGCGCCGCGCATCGTCAACCTGCAGGAATGGCGCACGCATCTGCTCGAACGGCTCAAGCATCAGAACGACGCCAGCGGCGACCCCGTGCTGATCGATCTGGAGCGCGAATTGCGCGGCTACCCGTCAGGTTTGAAGACCAACAGGCCGACGCGTATCGAGCCTGATGGCATCGTCCACCCCCTGCGGCTCGCTCATGGCGATACGGTGCTTTCCTTCATCAGCACCATAACCGTGTTCGGTACGCCGCTCGACGTCACGCTCTCCGAGCTGGCGATCGAGTCCTTCTTCCCGGCGGACGAGCAGACGCGAACGGTTCTGGTGCGGCTGGGTAAGGAGCGGGCCGAACGATCCTGATCATCCCTGCGGCAGGGCCGCCTTGCGCGTGCGCGTGCGCTCCAGGCCGAGCTGGCGCTCACGCCAGATGATGAAGATGCCGGCGGCCACCACGATCACGCCGCCAATCAGTGTGCTGAGCGACGTCACGTCGCCGAACACGAAATAGCCGACCACGACGCCGAGGATCATCGAGGTGTATTCGAACGGCGCCACGACCGAGGCCTCGGCATGGCGATAAGCCGCCGTCATCAGGATCTGGCCGAGCCCGCCACAGAAGCCGGCGATGACGAGAAGCGCGGCCTGTGCGGCCGTCAGCGATTGCCAGCCGAAGGGCAGCGTCAGCAACGACAGCACGCTCGCCGTCGACGAGAACCACAGAACGATGGTCGCCGTCTTTTCCGTCTGCACCAGGTTGCGCACGAGCAGCATGGCGACCGCCGAGATCGCCGCGGCAACCAGCGCGGCAATGACGCCCAGAACCTCCTGGTCATCGAGCCCTTCGCCTGAATTCAGCAGTGTCAGTTCCGGCCAGGAGATGATGAGCACGCCGACCAGGCCGACGGCAACCGCACTCCAGCGATAGACGCGGATCGCCTCGCCGAGGAAGATCGAGGAAAACACCACCACCAGCAGCGGCTGGGCATAGTTCAGCGTGATCGCCTCGGGCAATGGCAGGCGCGTCAGCGCGAAGAAGCCAAGCCCCATGGCCCCGACACCGACAACGCCGCGCGCGATGTGATTGAACGGCCTGCGTGTGGTGAAGGCGGTGGCGAGCTTTCTCTGGAAGGCAAGGAAAGCCATGATCGGAAAGATCGCGAAGAACGAGCGGAAAAAGACGATCTGCCCCGCGGGCACGTCACCGGCCGCCTTGATGCAGGTTTGCATGCCGACAAAAACCGCCACGGAGACGATCTTGAGGGCAATGCCCCGCAGCGTATCGTGGCCGCCGCTGGTTTCTGGTTGCGCCCCCGCTGTCGATGTCACGCTGTTGATATCACGCTGGCGATGCGTCCCCGATCGTTGCCCGGATTGCCGGCGGCATTCGGCGTGTCGATACGACTTTTGCCGCGATGCCGCAAAGGAGGCCTGAATAGTCCCTGTCGCAGTTTTGTCGAGGGCCTGTTTCGTGTAAAGAGCGCGGACTTCGAATTATTTGGACCAGTCAGACCATGTCCGGTCCCAGGAAAAGACAGGAAAAGCCCGGGAATGCGCACTGACACAGGCCAGGTCTTCAAACTCGAAGACTATCGCCCCAGCGACTACCTCATTCCGGAAACCAATCTTGAATTCCGTCTTTCGCCTCAGGCCACGATCGTCATCGCGACATTGACGGTCGAGCGCCGTCACGGCGTGGCCGTATCGGCTCCGCTGGTCCTGGACGGCGACGGGCTGTCGCTCAAGCGCGTCGAGATCGACGGCAAGAAAGTCAAACCGTCGGACCTGACGGCCAGCCCCGACCAGCTGACCCTTCTGAAGCCGCCGTCCGCGCACCGCTTCCATCTGCTTGTCGAAACCGAACTGGCGCCGGACGGCAACGAGGCGCTGATGGGCCTCTACCGCTCCAACAATGTCTATTGCACGCAATGCGAAGCCGAAGGCTTTCGCCGCATCACCTATTTCCTCGACCGCCCCGACATTCTCTCTGTCTACACGGTGCGGATCGAGGCGCCGCGCCACGAGGCGCCGCTGCTGCTGTCCAACGGCAATCCGGTCGACAAGGGCGATCTTGGCGATGGCTGGCACTATTCGGTCTGGCACGACCCCTTTCCCAAGCCGTCCTACCTGTTCGCGCTTGTAGCCGGCAATCTCGGCCGGGTCGCCGACAGTTTCGTCACGATGTCGGGCCGCAAGGTCGAACTCGGCATCTATGTCGAGCCAGGTAAGGAGACGCTCGCCGGCTACGCGATGGATGCGCTGAAGCGGTCGATGCGATGGGATGAGGAAGCCTTTGGCCGCGAGTACGATCTCGACGTCTTCAACATCGTCGCCGTGTCCGACTTCAACATGGGCGCGATGGAGAACAAGGGCCTCAACATCTTCAACGACAAATATGTGCTGGCCGACCGGGAAACCGCGACGGACGCCGATTTCGCCAATATCGAGGCGATCATCGCGCATGAATATTTCCACAATTGGACAGGCAACAGAATCACTTGCCGCGACTGGTTCCAGCTATGCCTGAAGGAAGGGCTGACGGTCTTCCGCGATCATGAATTCTCCGCCGACCAGCGCTCGCGTGGGGTCAAGCGCATCGCCGAGGTGCGGACGCTGCGCGCCCATCAGTTTCCCGAGGACCAAGGGCCACTGGCACATCCGGTGCGCCCCCGCCGCTACCGCGAGATCAACAATTTCTACACGGCGACCGTCTACGAAAAGGGCTCCGAAGTGGTGCGCATGATCCGCACCATTGTCGGGACCGAAGCCTTTCGCGCCGGCATGGATCTCTATTTCGAACGGCATGACGGCGAAGCGGCGACGATCGAGGATTTCATCAAGGTGTTCGAGGACGCGTCGGGCCGCGACCTGTCGCAATTCGCGCTCTGGTACCATCAGGCGGGCACGCCCAACCTGTCCATCAGTTCGTCGCACAATCCGGCCGCCCGGGAATTCACGCTCGAGATCGAGCAATCGGTGCCGCCGACACCATCCGAGAGCCGCAAGCGGCTCATGCATATCCCGCTCGCCTTCGGCCTGATCGGCGCCGGCGGCAAGCCTGTCGAGTATGGTGACGTCGATGGCGCCAGCGTCGAGGACGGCGTCATCCATGTCCGCAAGCGCCGCCATGTCGTGCGCTTCAGCGGCATAGCGGAACGTCCCGCAGTGTCGCTCAACCGAGGCTTCTCTGCCCCAGTGACGCTGTCGGTGGAGCAGAAGGCAGACGATCAGTTCTTCCTTGCCCGCCACGACGGCGACGCCTTCTCGCGCTGGCAGGCCTTCAACACGCTGCTCACCGATGCGCTAATCGCTGCCTTCCGCGATATCCTCGGCGGCAAGCAGCCTGCTTTTCCGGAACGGCTGATCGAACTCGCCGGCACCATCGCCAGCGACGAGACGCTGGAGCCGGCCTACCGCGCGCTGGCGCTGTCGCTGCCGGGTGAAGCCGATATAGCCCGCGACATCGGCAGGAACATCGATCCGGATGCAATCCACGCTGCCAGGCAGGCCCTGGCGCTCGCCATCGCCAGGGCCTGCCGCGATGCCTTCGCCCGCCTCTATGGCCAGCTCGTGGACACAGGCGGGTTCAGTCCGGACGCGGCGAGCGCGGGACGGCGCGCGCTGCGCAATGGCCTGCTCGAGTATCTCTCCCTGCTGCCGGGTGGCGCCGCGCTCGCCGCTGAACACTTCCGGTCGGCGACCAACATGACCGACCGCGCGGCCGCATTGAGCGTGCTGGCGCATCGTCATCACGGTTCATCCGAGGCGATCGAGGCGCTGGCGGCTTTCGAACAGACCTATGCGAACGACCCGCTGGTGATGGACAAATGGTTCCTGATCCAGGCAAGCGTGCCCGGCCCTCAGGCAGTGGACACGGTTCGCGCCCTGACCGCCCATCGCGCCTTCTCGATGGGCAATCCGAATCGCGTGCGCTCATTGATCGGCACATTCTCAAGCGCCAACCAGACCGGCTTCCACCGGCCCGACGGAGAAGCCTACCGGTTCTTCGTGCAGACGGTCCTGGAGGTCGAAAAGCGCAATCCGCAAGTGGCGGCAAGGCTGGCCACGGCGCTCAGATCGTGGCGGTCGCTCGAACCAGGCCGGCAGGCCAAGGCCCGGGAAGCGCTGCTTTCGATCGCCAACGCCGAAAACCTGTCGGCGGATCTGCGCGATATTGTGGAGAGGACGCTGGCATAGCCGCCCGCCCTGCCGTGGAGGTGCGGGGCGTCCCACCTCCCGAAACCTAATATTTCAATCAATTTTTAATCTTTTTTCGCCGGACCACTGGACAAGGCGAATCACCTTTGATTCTTTACTGACGATTCGGATGTGCGGCGTTTGCCGGATCAACAAGCAGCATAGGCAAATTCGGGGAGTGCCATTTATGGCGAAGGCGGACGCGTGGGGCGCGCCCGGAGGGATGGCTTTTGCGCGGCGCGAGACGCCAAGCGACGGCCTGGCCGGGAACACGCGGCTCATAGCCGAACCGGCCTACAAGCGGCTTCTCGCCGCTGAACCGTTGCTGCGCCGGTCGATACCGGCCCTGATCGTCATCTTCCTGATCGTCATCGCGGCTCTGCGCGTGCTGTCGCTGATGAATGAGCGCGACGATGTCGAGCGAGACGCCAAGGCTGTCCTGACGCTGGCGGCGGGCCAGCTCGCCAGTTCGCTCGCGACCATCTCCGACACGCCGCCAGGCGCCATTCAGGACCTGCTGGAAACCACCAGCCGCCAAGGCGCCATGGGCCGCAGCCACGTGCTCGTCATAACCGACAGCGCCTTCAAGATCACCGCGGTGACGCCACGTTCCATGCCCTGGCAGGGCCATTCGCTCGACGGGCTGGTCCAGGGTGGCCAGCCGCTGTTCATGTTCGGCGACCGTGCCGGTGTCATGGAGGTCAACATCGGCGGCCCGGACTGGTACGCCGCGGTCAGCGTCGCCAAGGACAGGAAGGGGGCCGCGGCGGCGCTCGTGCCGCAGGAAGCCGTCTTCGACACATGGCGCAAGACGGTCTCGCTGAACGTGACCCTGTTCGTTCTGACCGCCGGTGTTCTGATCATCATCCTCTACGCCTATTTCGGCCAGGCGGCGCGCGCGCAGGCGGCCGACCGCATCTACCTCGAAGCGCATCAGCGCATCGACATGGCGCTGGTTCGCGGCCGCTGCGGCCTGTGGGATTGGGACATGGTGCGCGGCAAGATGTACTGGTCGCGCTCGATGTACGACATGCTCGGCTACGAGCCTTGTGAAACGATGCTGTCCTTCGGCGAGGTCGACGAGATCATCCATCCCGATGACGGGGACTTGTTCCAGCTCGCCAACCGGATCGTCGCGCGCGAAATCGACCATATCGACCAGGTCTTCCGGATGCGGCACGCCGATGGCCAGTGGGTGTGGATGCGCGCCCGGGCGCAGGTCATGGATCCGGAGGCGCCGGAGATCCAACTGATCGGCATTGCGGTGGATGTCACCGAGCAGCGTCATCTTGCGCTGCGCTCCGAAGCGGCCGACCTTCGCCTGAGGACCGCGATCGAGAACATCACCGAATCCTTCGTGCTGTGGGACGCTTCCCAGCGGCTGATCATGTGCAACTCGAAGTACCAGCAGGACAACGGACTGTCGGATCGCGACGTTATGCCGGGCGTGGCCCGCGCGGCCCTGGAAGAGCGCATGCTGGCCTTTGCATCGGAACGGCGGCTTGCCAACACCAATGGGCCGCAGGGCGGCTCCACCTTCGAGCGCCAGCTCGCCGATGGCCGTTGGCTGCAGGTCAACGAACTCAGGACCAGGGATGGCGGCATCGTCTCGGTCGGCTCCGACATCACCCAGATCAAGCTGCATCAGGAAAAGCTGGTCGACAGCGAGCGCCGGCTGATGGCGACGATCCATGACCTCAGCCTCGCCCGCCGCGCCGAAGAGGAACGCTCGCGCGAACTGGTCGAACTCAACCACAAATACATGAAGGAAACCGAGCGCGCCGAGGCGGCGAACCGGGCGAAATCCGAGTTCCTCGCCAACATGTCGCACGAACTGCGCACGCCGCTCAACGCCATCATCGGCTTCTCCGAACTGATGGAACAGGGATTGTTCGGCCCGCTGGGATCGGAGCGCTACGAGGAATATGCGACCGATATCAACAGCTCAGGCAAATATCTTCTGGGCGTCATCAACGACATTCTCGACATGTCCAAGATCGAGGCCGGCCAGTTCTCGCTGGACCAGGAGCAGATCGACCTCGGCCCGCTGATCAGCGAGACGGTGCGGGTCGTCTCGCTGCAGGCGGCGCAGAAGGCGATCACCGTGGAAACGCGCATCGCCGATGCCCTGACATTGTTCGCCGACCGTCGCGCGATCAAGCAGATCGTCATCAACCTTCTGTCCAACGCGGTAAAATTCACCGGCCAGGGCGGCCACATATCGGTCAGGGCGCGCAACACGTCCGGAGCGCTGGTGCTGACCATCGAGGACAATGGCTGCGGCATCCCAAGGGCAGCGCTCGGCAAGCTCGGACGGCCCTTCGAGCAGGTGCAGAACCAGTTCTCCAAGAACCATGCCGGGTCCGGGCTCGGCCTTGCCATCTCGCGCTCGCTGGCCGAGCTTCAGGGCGGCGCGCTGAAGATCCGTTCGACCGAGGGTGTCGGCACCATCGTGTCGGTGCGCATTCCGGTGAAGAAAGGCGCTCCGTCGATCAAGGCCGCGGCCTGATCACCGGCTCCGGCCGATGTTGCCGGAGCCGAAAATCCGACGTCCTCACTGCATGCTGCCGTCGTCGCCCTCGTCATTCCACTGGCGATGGCCGAAGCGGCCGTCCTTCGGCAGTTCGCTCTTTTCGATCTTGCCGTCATTGTTCTTGTCGAGCATGGCGAAGATCTTCTTCTCGCGGCCGGTGATGTCATCGGCCGTAAGGGTTCCGTCGCCCTTGGAGTCGTAACGGTCGATGATGCGCCTGGCCATCCGTTCGAACCGCGCCTTCTCGAGCGCGTCGGCGAGCTGGGCGACGGTCAGCTTGCCACCATTGTCGGCGACAAGCTTTTTCAGTCGCGCGTCCATGGCATTGGAAAACTGGTCGAAGGTGATGGTGCCGCCATTGTCGTTCATCGCCTTGTCGAGACGCATCATGGTGCGCTCGCGCATTTTCGCGCTGTCGACGTTTTCGGCATAGGCCGCGCTGCCGACGGCCCCGGCAAGGGCGATGAAGGCAAAGGCGAGTTTGGTTGTCTTTCTCATGGTCTTCTCCTGTTGCATCGTCACCCCCGATGCGGCCGGACGTCAGCCTCGCGGCGGTCCGGCACGAAGCAGAAGATCGAAGTCCTTCCTGACCTTCTGCGACGTCTCCTTGAGATGTGCTTCCAGCACACCGAAATCCGGCAGGTCGGTGACCGCCAGAAGCAGATCCGAAAGCCCTGGCGGAACGTCATCGCGTTCAAAGGCGCCAGTGAGGCAAAGCCGCGTCATCTGCGTCAGCGCCAGATAGAGCGCATAGGCATCGCCAAGGTCCTGCCTGACCCCGGCATCGGCGAAACGGGGAGCCAGACGCGACAGGATGTCGGCCGTGCCGGTGGCGCGTGGCGCCGCATCGACCTGACCGGTAATGACCGCGACCTGGGCGATGAATTCCAGATCGATCAAGCCTCCGGGGATCAGCTTGATATCCCATAGGTCACGCGGCGGCTTCTCCTGTTCGATCATTGCGCGCATGTCGCGGGCTTCCGCCTTTACCTTCGCGGCATCGCGCCGCTGGCCAAGCACCGCCATAACCTCCGCCTCGACCTCGCCGCACAGGCCGGCGTCGCCGGCTATGGGGCGCGCACGCGACAGCGCCATGTGCTCCCAGGTCCAGGCTTCCTGGCGCTGATATTTCTTGAAGGCATCGATGTGGGTCGCCACCGGGCCCTTGTTGCCGGACGGCCGCAGCCGCAGGTCCAGTTCGTAGAGCACACCTTCCGCCGTCGGCGCCGATACAGCCGAGATCAGCCGCTGCGTCATGCGGGTGTAGTAGTGCGAAGGCGCCAGCGGCTTTTCACCGTCGGAATCCTCGGCGTCGGGATCATGGTCGTAGAGAAGGATGAGGTCGACGTCCGACCCGGCCGTCAATTCGCGGCTGCCGAGCTTGCCCATGCCGAGCAGCGAAACCACACCGCTCGCGACCGTGCCGTGGCGCGAGGCGAATTCGCTCATCACCGCCTGCAGGGCCGCCTCGATGGTCAGGTCGGCCAAATCCGAGAACGCACGGCCGGCGCGCGCGGGATCGATCGAGCCGGCGAGCAGCCGCACACCAATCAGGAATTTCTGCTCCGAGGCAAAGATGCGCAACCGGTCGAGGACATCCTCATAAGCCCTGTCGCCTTCGAGGAAGGCGGAAAGCCGCGCCGAGAGATAGGCACGGTCCGGCAGTTCGGTGAGAAGCGCGGGATCGAGCAGGCCGTCGAAGACATGCGGCCGGCGCGTGATGATGGCCGCAAGCCGGGGTGCTGCACCCATGATCGTCGCCATCAGCTTGAGCAGGGCGGGATTCGACTGCAGCAAGGAGAACAGCTGGATGCCGGCCGGCAGGCCGGCAAGAAACTCATCGAAGCGGACGAGCGCCTCATCCGCCCGCCGGGTCTGGCCGAATGCCTTGAGCAGGGCCGGTGTCAGCTCCGTCAACCGCTCGCGCGCTTCCGCCGACTGAGTGACCCGATAGCGGCCGAAATGCCAGCCACGGATGACGCGGCAGATGTCGCTCGGCCGCTGGAAGGCCAGCCCGTGCAGGGTCTGCAACGTGTCGGGATCGTCGACGTCGCCGGTGAAGACCAGATTACCGATGCCGGCCGAGAGCTCGGGCGCGGTTTCGAACAGCGCGGCGTAATGGCGCTCGACCTGCTGAAGCGAGGCACGGAAGGCCAGGGAGAAGGCTGCCGCATCGGCAAAACCCAGCATGCGGGCGATGCGTTCCAGCCCCTCATCGTCTTCGGGCAGCGTGTGCGTCTGCTCGTCCGCCACCATCTGGATCGCGTGTTCGACCCGGCGCAGGAACCAGTACTGGCGGGCCAGCGCGTCACGCGCGTCCGACGTGATCCAGCCTCGGGCCGCGAGCTGACCGAGCATCGGCACGGTTTCGCGGCCGCGCAACTCGGGAAACCGGCCGCCGGCGATGAGCTGCTGGGTCTGGACGAAGAACTCGATCTCGCGGATGCCGCCACGGCCAAGCTTGACGTTGTGGCCTTTCACCGCGATCTCGCCATGCCCCTTGTGGGCGTGGATCTGACGCTTGATCGAATGGACGTCGGCGATCGCGGCGTAGTCCATGTATTTGCGCCAGATGTAGGGCTGCAATTCCTTCAGGAAGCCGTCGCCGGCGGCGATATCACCGGCAACCGGGCGCGCCTTGATCATCGCGGCCCGCTCCCAGTTCTGGCCACGCGCTTCGTAGTAGCGCAGCGCCGCCTCGACCGGGATCGCCAACGGCGTCGAACCGGGATCGGGGCGCAACCTCAAATCGGTGCGGAAGACATAGCCATGCTCGGTGCGGTCCTGCAGGATGCGCACCAGGCGGCGCGTCAACCGCGAAAACAGCTCTGTGGCGTCGAGAGGGTCGATCACGGCGGATGCCTCGGGATCGAAGAACACGACGAGGTCGATGTCGGACGAGAAGTTGAGCTCATGCGCGCCGAGCTTGCCCATGCCGAGCACGATCCAACCGGACCGCAGCGACGGATCGTCGAGATCGGAAAGTCTGAGCTTGCCCTGTCCATGCGCGTCTCGCAGCAGGAAATCGACGGCCGCGCGCGTGCAGGCGTCGGCAAGGTCGCTCAGCCGCCTTACCGTCTGCGACGTCTGCGCCTCGCCGGCGAGATCGGCGAGCGCGATCAGGAAGTGCGCCTCGGTCTTGCACTGGCGCAGTTCCATCATCAGGCTGGATTCTGAAACCGCCTCCGCCAGGGGCGCCTGTTCGATCGCCGTGCTGATCGCTTTCAGGCGCGCTTCGACCGGCTGGTCGAACAATCCGTCCAGGATTTGCGGCCGCCGGCGCGCTACATCGCGCAGGAAGGGCGAGAGATCGAAGACGGCGGCCAGGAAATGCTGAGCATCTCCCTTCCCAGCCAGAAAACCGGCCAGCCGCGTCAGCCCTTCCTCGCGCGCGACGCCGGCGATTTCGGCCAGCTCCCGCCGCGCCTGGACTTCGTCGAGCGGAGCCAGCGCAACCACCGGCTTGAGCAGCCAGTCCGAGACTTTGCGTTTCGCCGCCGCGGCCATCAGTGATCCTCCCGTGTCGGGAAACTCATGACCACGGATAGTCCGGGATTGCCAGGCAAGAGATCAAGCCGTCCATAATGGAATGTCATGACGGCCTTGGCGAGACTGAGGCCCAGGCCCGAGCCCGGCTGTGAGCGGCTCTTTTCCAGCCGCACGAAACGTTCGGTCGCCCTGGCGCGATCGGCGTCGTCGGGGATGCCCTGGCCATTGTCGGCAACGGTAAGCCTGATCTCGCCGGACACCCTGCCGAGCGTCACGCGAACCGCCGGCTCGGCGGCGGAGCCGGCCGAATATTTGATCGCATTGTCGACGATGTTGGAGAGCGCCTGGCCGATCAGCTCGCGGTTGCCGTCGACGAGGAAAGCGCCATTCACCTCCGCCTCCAGCAGAACGCCGGCTTCTTCCGCCACGGGTTCGTAGAGTTCGACGACATCATGCACGGCGGCCGCGAGATCGACCTTGTTGGTATGCTCGGTAGAATAGCCGGCCTCCAGCCGCGAGATCATCAGGATGGCATTGAAGGTTTTGATCAGCTGGTCGGATTCGGTGATGGTGCCTTCCAGCGCCTGGCGATAGTCCGACGTCTTGTGCTTTCCCGACAAAGTGGCTTCGGCGCGGTTGCGCAGCCGGGTCAGCGGCGTCTTCAGATCGTGGGCGATATTGTCGGAGACCTGCTTCAGACCTTCATTGAGCGTGGCGATCCTGGCCAGCATGGAATTGAGGTTCTCCGAAAGCCGGTCGAACTCGTCGCCGGCGCCGGTCACCGGCAGCCGGCCGGAAAGATCGCCGCCCATGATGCGGCGGCTGGCATCCGAAACGCTGTCGATGCGTTTCAACGCTGCGTGCCCGACGAAGAACCAGATCAGAAGGCCGCCCAGCCCCATCATGCCCAGAGCCAGCATCAGCGAACGTTTGATGACGGCGCGGAAGCGCTCCGGTTCGCCGAGATCGCGTCCGACCAGCAGGATCATCTGGTTGGGCAGCCGCAGCACCAGCGCAATGGCGTTGTGACCTTTCTCGCCCTCTGTCTGAGCCGCGTCGTCCGAAGGGGATGGCGTCGTGTCGGACGCTCCGCTGCGCAAGCGATCAAGCTCACCTTCGCCGAAGCGCTTGTAGGAGAACGGCTCGGTCGTCCAGCCCTCGGTATCGATCACACCCGGTTCCAGGGCCTGCACATTGCCGGTCAGGATCTGGCCATTGGCATCGGCGATGAGATAGAGGTTGGCGCCGGGCTGACGGGAGCGGTTTTCGACCACGCGCACCAGCAAGGGCAGGCCGCCCTTCTTGTAGGCGCGCGCGAGGCCGAGCACCTCGTCGTTGATGGTATCCTGGGTCTGCGCGGTCAGCATGCGCGCGGACAGCGAGGTCATGTAGAAGACCAGCAGCACGGCGCAGAGCGCGAAGAGCAGCAGATAGAGCGCCGACAGCCGCGCGGCCGTCGTCTTCATGATGGCGGGCACGGAAAGCGCCATGATGCGGCCTAGATCAGGACGACGTCTGGTCGAAACGTCATCCTGATCCATCTCTTTGCTGGAGCATGACTTCTCGACAGACGAAACTGTTTGCCCGGGAAAACCGGTTGGGACCTTCCGGCATCATGCCCCTACCCGCCCTTCAGCATGTAGCCCGCGCCGCGAACCGTATGCAGGATGGGCTTGTCGAAGCCTTTTTCGATCTTGCCACGCAGGCGCGAGACGTGGACGTCGATGACATTGGTCTGCGGGTCGAAATGATAGTCCCAGACATTTTCGAGCAGCATGGTGCGCGTCACCACCTGGCCGGCGTGGCGCATCAGATATTCCAGCAGGCGGAATTCGCGCGGCTGCAGCGTGATCTCGCGCGAGGCCCGCCGGACCGAATGCGACAGCCTGTCGAGTTCGAGGTCGCCGACCCGGTAGACGGTTTCGGCCTCCTTGGCGCTGGCGCGGCGGTTCAGCACCTCGACACGAGCCAGAAGCTCGGAAAAGGCATAGGGCTTGGTCAGATAATCGTCGCCGCCGGCGCGCAGACCGGTGACCCGGTCATCGACCTCGCCCAGCGCCGACAGGATCAGCACCGGCGTGGTGTTGCCTCGCGAGCGCAGCCCGGCAATGACGGACAGGCCATCGCGGCGCGGCATCATCCGGTCGATGACCATCACATCATAGTCGCCGGCATCGGCGAGCGCGAAGCCGGTCTCGCCATCACCGGCCACATGCGCGGTGTGGCCGGCTTCGGTGAAGGCTTTCTGCAGATAATCCGCCGCCTCGCGGTCATCTTCTATGACGAGAATCTTCATAGAGCCGTTATACGCGATTTCACTGGAAGTTTGAGTAGCCGGCATCTGCATTTTAGCCTTTGCCAAAGCGCATCGCGACCAAGATGATCCCGAGTGTGCGCGATAATATCTTTGTTCAATCGCGTCATTACGCCAGGCACGCCAGGTCCGGCGTATGCCGTTACCCTGAAATCACCAGGCGGACCGGCTTCGGTCACGACAGCAGCAGCCATCCGGGATGTGCGGCAGCGGGCGATGGGAAGCCCGCTGCCGCTGGAGAGAGCACGATGACTGACTAACGTACCCGGCTCCATGCTTTCCCATGCGGCGACTCGGGGGTGTTTGAAACCGCCGCATTGGAAAAGTCGTTTCAGCCCTTGGCGACCGGCAGTGCGACGAAACGGTTGTTGTCGTCGCGGGTGATCTGCATCAGCACGGCCTTGCGGCCCGACTTGACGGCATCGGCCATCGCCTTTGTGACATCCTCGGCGCCGTTGACCTCGGTCGAGTTGACCGCCGTGATGACGTCTCCGGGCTGGATGCCGCGATCGGCCGCATCGCTGTCGGGATCGACATCGGTGACCACCAGGCCCTTGCCTTTTTCGGCCTTGGTGACCGTCAAGCCGAGATCGGCGAGCGAGTCGGGCTTTGCCGGAGTGGCCGGTTGCTGATCCTGGTCATTCGAGGCCTGCTTGTCGCTGGCCGGCAACTTGCCGAGATCGACCTTGATCGTCTGGCTCTTGCCGTCGCGCCAGACGGTGACGTCGACCGACTTGCCCGGCGAATAGGCGCCGATCAGGCGGGCGAGTTCCTTCGGCGATGCGACATCCTTGCCGTCGACCTGAGTGATGACATCGCCGGCCGTGATGCCGGCCTTCTTGCCGGGGCCATCGTCCTGGGCGCTGGACACCAGCGCGCCGTTGTTGGACTTCAGGCCGAGCGATTCGGCGATGTCTGACGTGACCGGCTGGATCTCGACACCGAGCCAGCCGCGCTGCACGGCGCCGTTCTTCATCAAGTCGCCGACGACCTGCTTGGCGGTCGAGGCCGGGATGTCGAAGGCGATGCCGACGCTGCCGCCCGAAGGCGAGAAGATGGCGGTGTTGATGCCGACCACCTGGCCGTTGAGGTTGAAGGTCGGGCCGCCCGAATTGCCGCGATTGACCGAGGCGTCGATCTGCAGGAAGTCGTCATACGGGCCGGCGCCGATGTCGCGGCCGCGCGCCGAGACGATGCCCGCGGTGACGGTGCCGCCGAGACCGAACGGATTGCCGACGGCCACCACCCAATCACCGACGCGAACCTTGGAGTCGTCGGCGAAATCGACATAGGTGAACTTGCCGCCGCCCTCGACCTTGAGCACGGCCAGATCGGTGCGCGGATCGGTGCCGACCAGCTTGGCGTCGAGTTCCTTGCCGTCATTGGTCACGACGGTGAAGGCGGTGCCTTCCTCGACGACGTGGTTGTTGGTGACGAGATAGCCGTCCTCGGAGATGAAGAAGCCGGACCCCTGGGCCACGGGCCGCGGCTGATCGTTGTTGCGGTCGCGGTGGCCGAAGCGGCGATGGCCATCGTCGTTCTGACCGCCCTGATCGCCAAAGCCGCGGAATTCCTTGAAGAAGCGGCGAAGCTGCGGATTGTTGGGGAGATTGTCCAAACCGTCCTGGTCGTCGGAGCCGTCATCGGCCGTCGGCTGGATCTTGGCCTTGACCTTGACGCTGACCACGGCCGGGGAAACGCGTTCCACGACGTCGGCGAAGCTCGGCATCTGCGGAGCCTCGACGCGCACCGCGTCGGCCAGGACAGGGCTGGTTCCGGTGGTCAGCGCGCCGACGCCGAGAGCGCCGGCAACGGCAACGGACGCAACGGCGGCCAGAAGACGCTTATGGGTGCGGGAATATGAATTGGGGGCAATATTCATGGGGTCTCTATCCTCATTTCGAAGGGGACGCGCCTCGATCGGCATCCTTGGGAAAGAAGAATTAGAGAGGCGCACATTACAGCGCCATTTCCGATGCATGAAACTTTGGTAATGTTGCCGACAGCCCGGACCTCAGTCGCGGCGCAAGATTGCATCCAGGGCCGCCTGCTCGTCGGCGGAAAGGGATTTCGTCGCCAGCGTGCGGCGCGAGCGGGCGTTGAGCGCGATGAAAAGCCCGCCCGCCAGAAGCAGGATCACCGGCGTGCCCCACAGCAGCGCGTTGCGCAGGTCGAAGCGCGGCTTCAACAGAACGAATTCGCCGTAACGCGAAACCACATAATCCATGACCTGCCGGTCGCTGTCACCGGCGACGAGGCGCTGGCGCACCAGGATACGCAGGTCGCGCGCGAGATCGGCGTCGGACTCGTCGATCGACTGGTTCTGGCAGACCATGCAGCGAAGGCCCTCCGACAGCGCCCGCGCCCTCGCCTCCAGCGCGGGGTCGGCCAGCATTTCATCGGGCTTCACTGCAAGCGCGGCGCCGGCGAAGACCAGCGACAGCAGCAGGACGAGCGAGCCGATGGAAAGCCTCGCGGTCATGGCATGCCCGCGGAGGCAGGGACTTCTATCCGCTTGCGGCGCCGCGAGGGAGCGCCAACCCGCAGGCGACGGTCCATGAGCGACATCGCCGCGCCGGCCATCATCATCAGGCCGCCGCCCCAGATCAGCGTCACCAGCGGCTTCCACCACAGCCGCACCACGACCGAGCCGTCCTTCCCCTCGTCGCCCAGCGAAATATAGAGTTGCGAAAGGCCAAGGGTCTTGATGCCGGATTCGGTCGTCGTCATCTGCCGCACCGGATAGAACCGCTTGGCGGAGCTGATTTCACCGACCGGATTGCCGGCAGGGCCAATCAGCTCGAAACGGCCGCGATCCTCGCTGTAATTCGGCCCCTGTGCGGGGTAGATTCCGGCGAAGCGCAGCGTGTGGCCGGACAGTTCGACAGTCTCGCCCGGATGCATCGACAGTATCTTTTCGGTGCCGAAGCAGAGCGTGCCGACAATGCCCAGCACGGTCAGGCCCAGGCCCATATGCGCGAGCGCGGTGCCGAAGACCGAACGCGGCAGGCCAGCCAGGCGCCTGGCCATGATGCCCACCGAGACATTGCCGAACCCCGCCTTGACGGCAAGATCGGTGAGCGCGCCGAGTACCAGCCACACGGCAAGGCCGACGCCGAGGGCCGCGAGCACGGTGGCTCCGCTGATGAACAGCGCCGTGACCAGCATGGCCAGCAAGCTCGCCGCAAACGCCGCCATCAGGCGCTGCGCGACGGCAAGGATGTCGCCGCGTTTCCAGGCCAGCAACGGCCCGAAGGGAACCATCACCAGCAGCGGCACCATCAAGGGAGCGAAGGTCAGGTTGAAGAACGGCGCGCCGACGGAAATCTTGTCGGCCGAGAAGGCCTCGACCACCAGCGGATAGAGCGTGCCAACCAGGACCGTGGCGGTAGCCGTGGTCAGGAACAGATTGTTGAGAACCAGCGCGCCTTCCCGGGAAATCGGGTGGAAGAGGCCGCCGGCCGTCAGCCGGGACGCGCGCAGCGCAAACAGCGCCAGCGATCCGCCGATGAACAGCGTCAGGATGCACAGGATGAAGACGCCGCGCGTCGGATCCGTGGCGAAGGCGTGCACGGAAGTCAGGACGCCGGAACGCACCAGGAAGGTGCCGAGCAGCGACAGCGAGAAGGTGAGGATGGCGAGCAGCAGCGTCCAGATCTTCAGCGCCGAGCGCTTTTCCATGACGATGGCCGAATGCAGCAGCGCGGTGCCGGCGAGCCAGGGCATGAACGAGGCGTTCTCGACCGGATCCCAGAACCAGAATCCGCCCCAGCCGAGCTCGTAATAGGCCCAGTATGAACCCATCGCGATGCCGCCGGTCAGGAACATCCAGGCGACCAGGGTCCACGGCCGCACCCAGCGCGCCCAGGAAGCATCGATGCGGCCCTCGATAAGGGCGGCGACCGAGAAGGAGAAGCAGATGGAGAAACCGACATAGCCGAGATAGAGCAACGGCGGGTGGATGGCGAGCCCGAGGTCCTGCAGGATCGGGTTGAGATCGCGCCCCTCGATCGGCGCCGGATTGAGGCGGATGAAGGGATTGGACGTCGCCAGGATGAACAGGAAGAAAGCGGCGCCGATGGCACCCTGGACGGCCAGCACGTTGGCCCGCAGGCTTGCCGGAAGATTGGAGCCGAAGGCTGCGACAAGAGCGCCGAAAAAGGTCAGGATCAGCACCCAGAGCAGCATGGAACCTTCGTGATTGCCCCAGGTTCCGGTGATCTTGTAGATCATCGGCTGCAGGGAATGCGAGTTCTCCCAGACATTGGCCAGGGAAAAATCGGAGGTCGCATAGGCGCTCGCAAGTGCTGCGAAGGAAAGCGCGGTCAGGGCAAAGCCGGTCACCGCGACGGGACCGCCGACAGCCATCAGACGCTGATTGTCGAGGCGCGCGCCAACCAGCGGCACGATCGTCTGCACCAGCGAAAGCGCGAACGCCAGGACCAGGGCGAAATGTCCGGTTTCAACCATGGCTGTCCCCGCAAGGCGCGCTTTTTCTCGGCTTGGAGCTATTCACTCTTGCTCTCCTGCCAGACACCCTTGGCCTTCAGGCCGTCGGCCACTTCCTTGGGCATGTAGCGCTCATCGTGCTTGGCCAACACGCTATCGGCGACAAAGACGCCGTCCGCGCCAAAAGTGCCTTCGGTGATGACGCCCTGCTCTTCGCGGAACAGGTCGGGCAGGATGCCGGTATAGGTGACCTTGACCGACTTGTGGGTGTCAGTGACCGAAAAGGCGACCGTCGCGCCCTGCCCGCGCTGGATCGTGCCCTTTTCGACCAGACCGCCCAGCCGGATCCGCTGGCCGGGCTGGACCGTGGCCGTGGCGAGATCGCCAGGCATGTAGAAATACGACGCCTTCTGGCCGAGCGCGTAGAAGGTCAGCCCGGTGGCGGCGCCCAGGAAAACCAATCCGCCCAAAATGACCGACAATCGTTTCTGCTTGCGCGTCATATCCAGCTCTACTCCGTCGCCGTCAGGCCCAGCGAGGCGGCAAAGGCGGTGAATTTCTTCGCCTCTTCACTGTCGGCCCCGAAAACGGCAATGGCCCGCCCCAGCGCATCGCGCGCCTGGTCGGTCTTGCCCAGCACGACATAGGAACGAACGAGCCGCATCCATCCTTCCGGGTCGCGCGGATTTTGACGAAGTTTATCATCGAGGCCGGCGACCATGGTGTTGATCATGGCTTCGCGATCCTGCGGCGACAGGGACGACGCGGCATCGACATCGGCGGCGTCAGGACCTTTCGCGTCCGCGGCTGATGCAACTTCGGGAGCGTTGGACTTGGCCAACGCCTGCTCGACGGCGCCACGCCAGGCAGAGTCGGATGGCAGCGTGGCGAGCATAGCCTGCCATGCCGCCGCCGCTTCCTTGGTGCGGCCCTCCTGCGCCAGCGCCATGGCGAGATAGAAGCGCGCCTTGGCATTGGCTGGATCGAGTTTGAGCGCAGCTTCGAAGGCATCCTGGGCATCGGCCGAGACAATGCCGCCCGCCGCGCCGGCGATCGCTTCCCCGAGGCCGGCCTGGCGGGCGGCGTTGTCACCGTCCAGGCGGATGGCGTTGCGATAGGCTGCGGCTGCGTCGGTAAAGCGCTGCATGCGCAGATAGACCGGCGCCAGCACGTCCCAACCCCGGCCGTCGGAGGGGTTGGCCGCAAGATGCGCTTCCGCGCGCGCGACCAGCTCGTCGACAGAACTGTCGGCCGGGTTCTTGGCCAACCTCTCGGCGAGCGGTTGTGACGGCAAGTCGGGCGAGCCGATCTGACTGTAGAGCCCCCAGCTGACCAAAGGCACGGCCAGCACGGCGGCCGTGGCGACAAGTCGTGCCATGGCCGATGCCGGCCGGGTCGATAACGTCAGGCCCGATGAACTGGCAGCCGTGTCGAGACGCAGGATGCGGCGGGCGATCTCGGCGCGCGCCTCGGTGGCTTCCGCGGGCTTGATCAAGCCGCGTGCGGCGTCGCGGTCGAGTTCGGACAATTGGTCACGGTAGACTTCGAGATCATGATCGCCGCTTGGCGACGCGCTCCTCGAGCCGCCAGCCAATGGCAGCAACACCGCCAGGCTCGCACCCAGCGTCAACATCGCGGCTATGACCCAGAACAGCATGGTTCTTCCAATAACGGCAGAGCCCTGCCCTGCCAACACTGGCGTCCTGCGACGCTTTGACGGCCAGCGGGCCGATACCGGCCAGCCTGCCCGAACCTCAGGTCAGCGGCGTCCAGCTGCCGTCGGTATTGCGGCAAGCGGTCCCGCGCGCCGTCACGCTGGCGCCGCCATTGAACACCGTCTGCGTGTACTGGCGGCAATCCTGCGAGCCGACGCGGTAGGGCTGGGCCGGAACCACTTCGCCGTATCGCGAAGCCTGATCGCCCTTCCACGTCACCTTCTGGCCGCTGGTGTTGTATTCGAGCGCCTTGTATTCGGCCTCGAGCGCGCTGCGCTTTTCCGTGTCGCTGAGGCCGTTGCCGATCGACCCGCCGATAAGGCCGCCGCCCATCGCGGAAATGATGGACTTGGTGACCTTGCCGCCCGAAGGAGGCGTCGAAACAGGCGTGGGTGTGAGGGTGGGACCCTTGCCACCCAGAGTGCTACAGCCCGAGACGGCCAGCAGTGCGGAAACGAGCGCGACGCGAATCTTCATGCCAACAACCGGTTTTCTTGAGTTGGAGCCTGCCATGGATGCGCCGGGGGCCGCGTCATCGAAGATGTGGCCATAGCGTTGATATTTGTCGGAAATTTGGCCGCCGCCAGCCACTCCCGAACCAATCGATACGCCGCCATAGCACGCGCTGTCCGTCGCTGTCGATTGGCCGGGGATAGCCTCACTGCAGGCTCCGCAAGCGCACCACCGCCTTCAAGCCACCCAAGCCGGATCGTTCAAGCGCCAGGGCGCCGCCATATTCATTGACGAGATCGGCGACAATGGCGAGCCCCAGGCCGGTTCCCGGTTTCGTCTCATCCAGGCGCCTGCCACGCTTCAACGCCTCTCGTGCCTTGTCCTCGGGAATGCCCGGGCCGTCGTCCTCGATGCTGATCTCGAAATGGCTGTCATCCTGTCCGGTCACGGGCGCCACCGAGACCGAGACCGCGCTTTTGGCCCATTTCATCGCATTTTCCAGAAGATTGCCGAGCAGTTCCTCGAGATCCTCGCGTTCGCCGGCAAAGACGATCTCGGTGGCTGGCAAGGAGAGCGACAGGCTGGCTTGAGGGTTGAGCTTCTGCAAGACCCGCACCATGCGTTGCACAAGCGGCGACACCGGCGTGCGGTAGACGACGCTGTCGCGCTGCGCCGCGACGCGGGCGCGCTGGAGATAGTGCTCGACCTGTTTCTGCATGGAAGCAGCCTGCTCGACGATCAGCTGACCCTTGGCGCCGCCCAGCGCCCGGCCCTCATTGAGCAACACCGCAAGCGGCGTCTTCAGCGAATGGGCGAGATTGCCGACCTGTGTTCGGGACCGTTCGACGATGCGCTTGTTGTTTTCGATCAGCGCGTTGGTTTCGTTGGCCAGCGGCTCGATCTCGGCCGGAAACCGGCCGTCCAGCCTTTGCGCGGTGCCCTCGCGCACCATGGCCAGCGCGTTCCTCACCCGGCGCAGCGGCTGCAACCCAAGCAGGATGGCGACGGCGTTGATGGCGATCATGCCGATGCCGAACAGGCCGAGATATGTCAGCAAACGGTGCTGGAAGGTGCTGATTTCCTGCTCCAGCTCGGTCTTGTTGCCCATGACGCGGAAGCGCGCGGCGCGGTTCTTGGCATCGAGGACGAATTCGCTTTCGAAGACCACCAGCTGCTCGCCGACAATGCCCTTGGTGGCGTAACTGCGCTGAAAATTGGCATTGAACGGCACTTCCGCAACGCTCGGCGACAGGATGGACGTGGTCATGGACGATGAATGAAGCTCGCCGTGCACGCCTTCCGAAGCAGGTTCGACCGACCAGTACCAGCCTGAATTCGGTTCGGAAAACCGCAGATCACCCAGATCCGGAGAACCGGTGAGCGCCCCCGTATCGGAGATGCCGACGGATCCGATCAGATTGAACAGATGCGCCGACAGCAGACTGTCGAAGCCTCGCTCGCTGGCCTGGCGGTAGAGCGTGTTGATCAGCGTGAAAATGACGACCAGGGTCAGGATCGCCCAGACAGTCGAAAAGGCGATGACGCGAAAGGTCAGCGAACGCGGCCACAAACGCAGTAGAAACGGCCGCCTTGCGATTGGTTTGAGCGGTTCCGAGTTACGCCTCCGGCTCACGCATGCGGTAGCCCATGCCGCGCACGGTTTCGATCATGTCGATGCCCATCTTCTTACGCAACCGCCCGACAAACACCTCGATCGTGTTGGAGTCACGATCGAAATCCTGATCGTAGAGATGCTCGACCAGCTCGGTGCGCGAAACCACCTCGCCCATATGATGCATCAGATAGGCAAGCAGGCGGAACTCGTGCGAGGTCAGCTTCAGCGGAACGCCGTCAACGTCGGCCTTCGAGGCCTTGGTGTCGAGGCGCAGGGGTCCGCAGGTCAGTTCCGACGAGGCGTGACCGGCAGCGCGGCGGATCAGGGCCCTCACCCGCGCCAGGACCTCCTCGATGTGGAATGGTTTGGTGACATAGTCGTCGGCGCCGGCGTCTATGCCTGAAACCTTGTCGCTCCAGCGGTCACGCGCCGTCAGGATCAGCACCGGCATCTTGCGGCCGCCGCGCCGCCAGCGCTCGACCACGCTGATGCCGTCCATCTGCGGCAGGCCGATGTCGAGCACGACCGCGTCGTACGGCTCGGTGTCGCCGAGGAAATGCCCCTCCTCACCGTCAAAGGCGCGGTCGACGACATAGCCGGCGTCAACCAGGGCGTCGCCGATCTGGCGATTGAGATCCTTGTCATCCTCGACGACCAGTACACGCATGTGGAGATCGATACCTGTTGAAGAAACTTTCCGGACGGCCGGGCGAGATATAGGACGATTCCGGCGCCCTGGGAAACGGACCCTCCGGGATGGGAGGGATCAGTTCTGCGGAACGACGATTTCGGAACGGCGCGGACGCTGTCCGTCCTTGCCCGGAACCAGGACGACGATCACGCAGACCGCCTGGCCACCACGCGTCGACTGCGAGGCCTTGGCCAGCGTTCCACCATTCTGTTCAGCCACCTGTTGGCCGATCGCGTAGCAGTCGGACGCCGCCAGCACGATCGGACTGTCCTGGTCGGGCGCGATGACCGGCATCGCCATGGCCTGCGACGCAACCAGCCCGGCGACACAGAGCGCCAGGGTCGCGGTTCGGAAGTGGGAGCGAAGCGTTTTCATGGTCGGTGTTGTAACGCGTCGGTGCTGAACGTGAAATGAACGGTGATCGATGCGAAAACCATGTCCGCTAACCCCTGGAACCCGAGACGGCAGATCGTGATTTCGCCACCCCAATCGGCGAAACCTGTCGGGACCAGTCTAGACTCCGTTGCGGTCACATTGAAAGCGCTTCAGGCGTTTTCCCGCGTCAACGCGCGAAAGCGCAGCAGCCCATGATGCACGAGAAGTTCCTCGTCATAACGGGCCTCGGAGAATTCGAGCGACAGCCGGGTCTGGCCGCGTGGGCCTATCACCAGCACCGCGCCGGCAAGGCGCGCGTCGATGGCGTCCATGATGGCCCGCGTTTCGGCTTCGCCATTCGCCTTCGACCAGATGTGGAAGGTGATCAGCTGGTCGTCATTGTCCTCGGCGCCGGAATCCCAGTCGAAGCCGCTGGTCTGGCCGCAAGTCACGTAAGGGAATGCGGCATTGTCGGTCGCGCGCTCAAGCAAGCCGGCGCCACCCAGCAACGCCGACAGCGATGCATCGCTTTTCAGCCTGAGGAACAGAGCCTGCTGCAAATCACCGGCCGCGGTCATCGTTTCTCCCCGTTGCGCCACCGACCATCACTTGTCATAAGCTCGGGCGCGCTCTAGACGCCATATATAGCCATTTGTCGCCTGGACACGATGACGATTTGTCTCGGCGATCATGAATGCCGACCATCTCGAAAATACGACCTTGCCGGCGAGGCTGTCAGCAAGGTGTGTTCCCAGATTTCCGGAGCTGAGCATGCTCGATCCAGAAAAGACCCGGACCGCATCTCGTCTGCTGGTGGAGCATTGGGACAAGGGCACGCATCTCAGCGCCATACCGCAGGATTTGCGGCCAAAAACGCGCGCCGAAGGCTATGCCATCCAGTCGCATGTCATGGATCGTTCGCGGGCTCCGCTTTTCGGCTGGAAGATCGCCGCGACCAGCCTGGCCGGACAAAGACATATCAACGTCGACGGTCCGATGGCCGGGCGCCTGCTGGCCGAGAAGGCGGTCGAGGTCGGCGGCAGCGTTTCGCTGGCGACCAGCAAGATGCGCGTCGCCGAGATCGAATTCGCGTTCCGTTTCGGCCGCCAGCTCCCGCCGCGCCCTGCGCCCTATGAAATCGCCGAGGTGATGGCCGCCGTGGCAAGCTTGCACCCGGCAATCGAGGTACCGGACTCCCGCTACGACGATTTCTGCGCTGTCGGGGCAGCGCAGCTCATCGCCGACAATGCCTGCGCCAATCTCTTCGTCATCGGCGAGGCCGTGGAAGACGAATGGCGCGACGTGAACCTGGCGGAGCATCCGGTGACCGGTGTCGTTTCGGGAAAGTCGCGGCACAACGGCACGGGCGCGGCCGTGCTGGGCGACCCTCGTATAGCGCTGACATGGATCATCAATGAACTGTCCGGCCTCGGCATAGCGGCCGAGCCGGGCCAGGTGGTGATAACCGGCACCTGCGTGACGCCGATAGCGGTCAAGGCCGGCGACGAAGTCGTCGGTGATTTGGGCAGGTTTGGCCGTGTCTCGGTGCGGTTTGTCTAACCTCCCGCGCGCAGCCTGACCACGGCGCTGCGCACCGCCAGAACCAGCACGGTGATGATGATCAGGATGACCGAGAGGGCCGCGATCGCCGGGTCGATATTGTCGCGCAGCCCCATCCACATCAGGCGCGGCAGCGTGATGGCGTTGACCGAAGTGATGAACAGCGTGACGCCGATCTCCTCCCAGGACAATACAAAGGAGAGCAGCGCCGCGGTGACGATGCCGAACTTGATGTTCGGCATGATGACACGCGTTGCACGCTCCCACACGCTGGCGCCGAGGCCCCGCGCGGCAAGGTCGATGCGCCGGTCGAGCTGGCTGAGCGAGACCAGGATCAGCACGGTCGCAAAGGGCACCGTCATGACCGAATGCGCCATGGCGACGCCGAGCCAGGTGTCATAGCCGAAGAAGGAGCTGACGCCGGAGAGCGAGGTGAGCAGGAAATAGAGCGTCACCGCCGAAACCACGGGTGGCACCACCATCGGCAGCAGCACGAAACCCACGAGCATGGCGGTGAAACGGGGCTGGAACATCCACACACCGAGGCTGAAGCAGAGCGCCAGCATGGTCGAAATCGCGCTGGAGACGATGCCGATCCGGATCGAAAGCAGGATCGACTGCAGCCAGCGCGGATCCTCGACCAGCGACCGGTAGTGACGCAGGGACAGTTCGCCCGTCGGCATCGCCAGCATGCGGCTCGGCGTCAGCGATACCGGGATGACCGCGAGCAGCGGCATAAGCAGGAACAGCGCCACCAGCACGGCGAGAATGAGCGAAACGGGTCCGGGGCGATAGGTCGGCATCGCGCTACACCAGTTGCTTGGGTTTGACGTAGCGGAAAAGCAGCGCCATCAGCGCGCCGACGAACAACACCAGTACGACGCTGATCGCGGCTCCCAGCCCCCAGTCCGGGCTCTGGAAGATCCTGAGGTAGATCAGTTCGGCGATCATCACGGAGCGGCCGCCGCCGAGGATCGCCGGCGTGACGAAGAAACCGAGCGAAAAGACGAAGACGATCAGCGCCGAGCCGATGATGCCGGAGCGCGTCATCGGCACGAACACCGTCCAGAACGTGCGCATGCGGCTGGAGCCGAGACCGCGCGCCGCGAGCAGCACGCGCTCGTCCAGGCTGCGCATGGCCGACGCCAGCGGAAAGACCGCGAAAGGGATCAGGAAATGCGTCATGCCGATAACGACGCCAAGCTCGTTGCGCACCAGCGTCAGCGGCTCGGAAATAAATCCGATCGACTGCAGCCAGGTGTTGATCAGGCCGCGGTTCGACAGAAGCGCCACCCAGCCGAACGCCCGCGTCAGCACCGAAATCCAGAACGGAACAAGGATGCAGAACTCGGCGATGAGGCGCTGCGCCGGAGTGCCGCGAACCCAGACCACGGTGATGGCATAGGCGGCGGCGACGGAAACGACGGTGACGATCGCGGCAATGCGCAGCGTGCGGATGAACACCGACTGGACCAGGTCGTCGGTCAGCAATGCCTCGTACTGGCCGAGCCCCGGCGTGGGCAGGGTAAAGCTCCACTTCACCACGCCGAGAAACGGCCAGGCATAGGCCAAAACGAGAAACAGGAGCAGCGGCGCCATCAACAGCGCCGCGCCCATCCTGTCGGAGAGAACACCTCTCATGTCAGCTCAACACCGCCGCGGTCAGGCGGAGATGATCTTGGTGTATTCGTCCAGCGCCGCCCCGTAGTTCTTGGCGTACCAGTCCATGTCGAGCGGAATCTGCTTCGACATGTTGGCCGGATCGACGGGGTTGATGCGCTTCTTGTCGGCGGGGATGAGCGCATCGGCAGCCGGATTGGCCGGGCCTTGGCCGAGCTTGTCGAACATGACGAGCTGCTTTTCCGGATCCTGTGCGCTGGCGATGAACTTCATCGCCGCGTCCTTGCCGCCGGGATTGTTCTTGAGCACGGCGAGCGCGCCGGGCGAGATCAGGCCCTGATCCCAGATGAACTTGATCTTGCCGCCGGAATCCTGCTCGATGAGCGACGCGCGGGTCGACCAGACGATAGCCATCGAGGCTTCGCCGTTGAGCAGCACGCTCTGGCTTTCGGCGCCGCCGCCCCAGTAGGCGACGACGTTCTCCTTGAAGGCTGCGATCTTGTCATGCGCGCGCTTGAGGTCGAGCGGATAGAGCGAAGCCGGCGCGATGCCGTCGGCCAAAAGCGCCGCTTCCCAGCTCGACACGCCCCATTTGTAGAGCGAGCGCTTGCCGGGGAATTTCTTGACGTCGAAGAAATCCGCCATGCCGGTCGGGGCATTGCTGCCGTATTTCTCGGAATCGTAGGCGATGACATAGGAGAAGAAATAGGTCGAGGCGGCATAGTCCCAGCCGAAGCCCGGCCGCATCTTCTTCTTGTCGACGATATTGTAGTCAATCGGCTCGAGCATGCCCTGCGCGCCGAGCGTGATGGCCGAGAACGGATCGACGTCGACCAGGTCCCAGGTCGGCGCACCGCTCTTGAACTGGGCCGCGATCGCGCCTTCGGTCGGGCCGGAGCCATCCATCTTGACGGTAATGCCGGTGTCCTTGGTGAAGGCCTGGCCATAGGCGGCATCGTAGGCCGTGATGGCGTCGCCGCCCCAGTTGACCAACACAAGTTCCTTTGCTTCGGCGAAGGACTTGGTCGAGCGCAACAACATCGGCGTGCCGGCGAGCACGAAGGCGGCAAGCTGCGTGAATTGGCGACGCGAAATCTCGCCGCGCCTTGTCCTCGCGGACAGCGTTTCAATGGCCTGTTTCTTGGTGTCGTTCATGTCAGTTCCCCTTGTTTTCGTTGATTGAATCCGGAATCCGGTGCGGCGGATCAGGCCGCGCCAGCGTTCATTGTCCTCCGTCCGGCAGGAGGAAGCCTTTTTCGGCCGGCCAGGTCAGCCAGACGGAATTGCCTTTGCTCAGCGCCGCTGCGGCAACCTCGTTCGGCACCGAGACGGTTACCTTGGCGCCCTGGCGCGTCGTCAGGTCGAGCTTGGTCGCAGCACCCAGGTAGGTTGAGGCGATCGCCGTCGCGGCGATGCCGTTCTCGCCCACAGCCGCCTCACGCGCGATCGACATGTGTTCGGGCCGGATCGCCAGTATGGCGTCACCACGGACTTTCTCGGCCTTGCAGTGCATGTTGACCGCGCGGTCCTCGCAGAGGCCGGTCGCGCCATTGCCGGCAGGCTGGACCCCCTTCAACGGCAGCATGTTGATCTCGCCCAGGAACTCGGCGACGAAGCGGTTGTCCGGCCGGTCGTACACCTCGTCCGGCGCGCCGACCTGCAGCAGTTTGCCATGGTTGAAGATGGCGACACGCGACGACAACGCCAGCGCCTCGCTCTGGTCGTGGGTGACGAACACGAAAGTTGTGCCGGTTTCCTGGTGCAGCCGCTTCATCTCGGCCTGCATCTGGCCGCGCAGGCTCTTGTCCAGCGCCGAGAAAGGCTCATCGAGCAGGAGCACGCCCGGCTCGAACACCAGTGCGCGGGCGAGCGCCACGCGCTGCTGCTGTCCGCCGGAAAGCTGCGAGGGCAGTTTCTTCTCGTGGCCGACCAAACCGACGCGCTCGATCATTTCGCCAACACGGCGCTTGATGTCCGCCGCCGATTTCTTGCGGACCTTGAGCGGGAAAGCGACGTTCTGTTCGACGCTCATATGCGGAAACAGCGCATAGCCCTGGAACACCATGCCCGCAGCGCGCTGTTCGGCCGGGCGGTCCGTAATGTCGGTGCCGTCGCTGAAAAGCTTGCCCTCGGTCGGCTGCACGAAGCCGGCGAGGATCATCAGAAAGGTGGTCTTGCCCGAACCAGAGGGGCCGAGCAGCGTCAGGAATTCGCCGCGGCCGATGTCAAGCGTCAGGTTATCCAGCGCACGGAACGAGCCGAAGCTCTTACCGATCCCGATTGCCTTGATCTCTGCGGCCCGGCCGGGTTGCTGCATCCTGCCTCTTCCTCAGTCCACTGTGAAATCGTAGGCACGCCGACGGCTCACCGCAACCGAATAGTTTTCGCCTGATCGGCAAATTTGATTCACGGATGAGCAGTGCCGTGGATGCCCGGAGCGTCTGCTTGCGGTGATGTTTGGCACAATCATCGACGTTCGAGATTGGCGAAAGCAGCCATGCCGTCGTCATTCTAGGGCGGAGCAAGGAGCAAAGCGACGCGCGCAGACCCTAGAATCCATGCCGTTACTTTTGGGCGCAGCAACAGTGCGGAATTCCGTCAGCCCGCACCTTCGCGAACGTCGCGGCATGGATCCTCGGGTCAAGCCCGAGGATGACGACCGGAGACGTTGTTGGACAGCGCGTCCCCTGTCCTGCCGGACATCTCCCCAAGTGGGGAGATTAGCCAATCTCGACAGGCCTAAAGCCTGTTCTCCAGCAGCTTGGCCCTCAGCCAGTCGCTGAAAGCGTTGAGCACGGGGTGGCCGGCCTTGGCATGCTCGAAAACCAGGAAATAGGACCGGGGCGAAGGCACCGAGGCCTCGAACGGCTTGACCAGCCGGCCCTCGCTCAGCGCCCGGCGGCCCGTCAATTCGTCGCCCATCGCAATTCCCTGCCCCGCGACCGCGGCCGAGAAGACGAGATTCATGTCTGAAAAGAAGATGCCGCCTTCCGTATCGGGATTCTCCACCTTGGATAGCGCCAGCCAGCGAGCCCAGTCCTCGGTGTCGCCGAGATGGAGCAGATTGGCCCGCAGCACGTCGGCGGGTTTGGAAAAGCCACCGACCCTGTTGAGCAGCGTCGGACTGCAAAGCGGCGTGAACGAGACCTCGCAGAGCAGTTCCACCGCGCGGTTCGGCCAATTGCCGACGCCGAAGGCGATGAACGCGTCGGCTTCCGGGTTGCTGACGTCGTCAAGACGGCGAGGCGTCAGGATCGAGATCGCCACGTCCGGATACATCTGCTGGAATTCGCCGATATGGGTGCACAGGAACATCGAGGCGAAGCCCGGCGGGCAGGAGACGGCAAAGGAACCGCCAACGCCGGCGCCATTGTTTTGCGCCACCGCGTCGCCGAGCACGGTCAGCGCCTTCCTGACATCGGCCGCGTAACGCTGGCCGCGCGGCGTCAGCGCCACTCCCTTGCCGATGCGCTGCAACAGATCGAAGCCGAGATCCCGCTCCAGCAGGCGCAACTGATGGCTCACCGCGCTGCGGGTGAGGTGCAGTTCGTCGGCGGCGCGCCAGACGCTGCCATGCCTGGCGAAACTGTCGAGGGCGCGGAGCGCCTGTGTCGAAGGAATTCTCAAGAGGTGAACCGAATTTGCATGAACCGGGAAAACATATCACTTTTTGGCGAGCCGCTTCACTGCTTTCTTTGAAGCATGGACAAACCGGTGACGACCTCCGCGCAAGCGACCGCCCTTGCCTGCCTCGATGGCATCCAGCCCTCGCTGTCGCAATGGACCCGCACGATCTTCGATTTCGGCGAGACCGCCTGGCGCGAATACCAGTCGTCGGCATGGTATGTGGCGCGGCTGAAGCATGAGGGCTTTTCCGTCGAGGAAGGGTCGGCAGGCATGCCGACCGCATTCTGCGCCCACTGGACGAACGGTCCGGGACCGACCATCGGCATGTATGCGGAGTATGATGCGGTGCCCGGCAATTGCCAGGACGCGGCGACGGTGAAACGGCCGCGGCCCGGCCTTGGCGTGGAAGCCGGCGGCCACACCGACCCCCATTCAGGCCTCGGCATGGCAAGCCTTGGCGGCCTGCTCGCCGTCAAGGCCGCGATGCAGCGCCACGGCATTCAAGGCACGCTGCGTTTCACCGGCGAGCCGGCCGAAAAGGTGCGCGGATCAAAGCCCATCCATGCCGCCAAGGGCTACTATGACGGCCTCGCCGGCATGATCTCCTTCCACCCCTTCTACATGCTGCCGCTGTGCAACACGGCGCGCTGGGACACGCATTGCGGCGCCGCCTATTCGATGATCTACCGCTTCGTCTGCGACGAGCCGCAGAACTGGGCGCGCGCGGCGGGTGACGGCGCGCCGATCCCGCAGGCGCATTCGGCGGTCCGCGCGCCGGGCGCCAACGATGCGCTGATGACGATGTACGTCGCCTCCAAGGCGCTGCGCGATTCCATGCTGCCGCATCAGGGCGGCTGGTCGATCAGCGAGGCGATCCTGACCGCCGGCCAGGCCACCGCCGACAATCTGCCGGCCGGGCTCGCCGAAATCCAGTACATGATCCGCGTGCCGACAATCGGCATGGCCGAACAGGTTACTTCAGTTCTCGATCGCAATGCCGCGGCCGCCGCCGCGATCAGCGGCTGCCGCCACGAGCGGCATTGGGTGTCGAAGTCGCGGCCGGGCCTCCCCAATCATGCCATGGCGGAAATCGCCTACGCGGCCCTGTCGACCGTCGGGCCGCCACGCTGGGACGAGGCCGCCAGGGCGGTTGCACGAGAAGTTCAGGTCAATGCCGGCGGTGTCGCCACGGACAATCCCTTCATCGACGAGATGGAGCGGTTGATTGCGCCTGAGGAAGCAGAGGCCATTCTTCGCCGCGACCTGCCGCCCTCGCAGGTGAATTCGACCTCCGACGACTACACGGACATGAGCTGGCACACGCCCACCGCCCGTTTCTACGTTGCCCGCCCCGCCCTGCGCTCGGCCAATGGCCATCCCTACCCGGCCTGGGCGATGAATGCGCTCGGCGGCATTGCGGCCACGATCGATCCGATGGTCACCTGCGCGGCAAAGACGGTCGCGTTGGCGGCGCTGCGCCTGCTCGAGGACGACACCGCCCGGGATGCGGCGATGCATGAGTTCGTGACCCGCACCGGCGGCGGGATCGGCGGCTCGAACTGGATTGCGCCGCTTTGCGACTACGAGCCTCCCATCAACTTCCGCTGGCCCGAATATGTCACCACCGCGCGCGGCCGCGACTGGTGGATCCCGTCCGCCGGCACCCAATGAACCGATCGATGAACAACACGTCCACGAGGAGAACAGCATGACCGTTCATGACCGCATCGTCGCCGAGCCTTTCTCGTTGCAGCGCCGCAATCCGGCCGGCGGCACCAAACCGCTGACATCATGGGGTTTCGCCAACGAGACCGATGTCCTGACCGATGTGCTGCTCGGCTCGCCGAACTTTCTGCGCCATCTCTCGACCAGCTCGCTGTCGCGAAAGCACCTGCGCGAAGCGCCGTGCAACGTCCAGATCGCGCAGGCCCAGCACAAGGACCTGGTTGCGGCCTACGAGCATTTCGGCGTCAACATCCACTGGCACGAGCCGACGCCCGAACTGCCGATGCAGGTCTATTCCCGCGATTCCAGCGTGATGACGCCTTACGGCGCCTTCATCACCGCCATGGCCAACTGGTGGCGGCGCGGCGAGAACTACGCCGCCATCCGCACCTATGAGAAGCTTGGCATCCCGATCTACGACATGGTTACAGCGGGCACTTTCGAGGGCGGCGACTTCAATGTCATCGAGGAAGGCGTGGTGCTGATCGGCTGCGGCGGCGCCCGGACGCAGGAGGAAGGCGCCCGCCAGGTCCAGTCCTGGTTCGAGAAAGAGGGCTGGGAGACGCGGCTGGCCTTCATCGACGAGTATTACGTCCATATCGACCTGATGGTGGTGCCGATCGCCGAAAAGCTCACCGCCGTCTGCCTTGCCTGCACCGAACCCGGCATTGTCGACTGGCTGAAGGGCAAGGGCCACGAGATCATCGACGTCCCCTTCCAGGACACGATGGCGCTCGGCTGCAACTTCATGTCGCTCGGCAAGGATAGGGTGATCGCGCCGACCTCCTCCAAGACGCTGATCGAAAAGCTCAGGGCGCGCGGTTTCGAGGTCGCGGCCGTCGACATGAGCGAGATTTCCAAGACCGGCGGCGGCATCCATTGCATGGCGCAGGCCCTGAAGCGCGTAGCTGCCTGAAGGCACGGAGCGGCAACCCCTCACCCGCCGGATCGAGCCTCCGGCGGGTGAACGCTTGCCGGTTCGCCCGCTTTCCATGGACAAACCTTGCTGCTGTGTCCTCGCCGCCCTTGTGGGCGTGCGCGAAATGGACGAATAGTCGCGACAGGGCGCCGCCCTGAAATTGCCCGCTTGCGGTTTTCAGGTCGCGCCACAGCCGAGCCGGGTTTTTGAATGGTCAGCCCTGAACCGCGCAAGAGAAGAGGTCCGATCGCGTCACGCCTTCTGGCGCTGGACGCCTGGATCGATTCCTCGCTCTACGAGATTGGCTTCAAGGCGCGCCAATTCTGGGAAGCCGCGACGATCTTCTCGAGGCGCTTCCGCCTCAAGGGCTGGCGGCGTGGCATCATCGAAGTTCTCAGCGAGGGTTTTACCCTGGGCGCCGGCGGCATGGTTGTGATGCTGGCGCTGGCCATACCCGCCTTCCAGGACACGGCGGGCGACTGGCGCGCCCAGGGCGACTTCGCCGTCACCTTCCTCGACCGCTACGGCAACGAGATCGGCCAGCGCGGCATCATCCAGCGCGATTCCGTTCCGGTCGACGAAATGCCGGACCATGTCATCAAGGCGGTGCTTGCCACCGAGGACCGGCGCTTCTTCGACCATTACGGCATCGATGTGCTCGGCCTGTCCCGCGCGATCTTCGAGAACGTGCGGGCAAACTCGGTGGTCCAGGGCGGTTCCAGCATCACCCAGCAATTGGCCAAGAACCTGTTCCTGACCAATGAGCGGACATTCGAGCGCAAGATCAAGGAAGCCTTCCTGTCGCTGTGGCTCGAAGCCAATCTGTCGAAGAAGGAAATCCTGCAGCTCTATCTCGACCGCGCCTATATGGGCGGCGGCACGTTCGGCATCGAGGCGGCCGCCGATTTCTATTTCGGCAAGAGCGTCAAGGACCTGAACCTGGCAGAAGCGGCGATGCTGGCCGGCCTGTTCAAGGCGCCGACCAAATACGCGCCGCACATCAACCTGCCGGCGGCGCGCGCACGCGCCAACGTGGTGCTGTCCAACCTCGTCGATTCCGGCTTCATGACCGAAGGCCAGGTGCTGCAGGCGCGGCTCCATCCCGCCGACGTCGTCGACCGCGGCGAGCAGAAAAGCCCTGACTATTTCCTCGACTGGGCATTCGACGAGGTCAAGAAGATCGCCAAGCCCGGGCAGCATTCGCTGGTCGCCCACACCACCTTCGACGCCAACATCCAGAAGGCCGCCGAAGAATCCGTCGAATTCCACCTTCGCCAGTTCGGCAAGGAATACAACGTCACCGAAGGTGCGGTGGTCGTCATCGAGACCAACGGCGCGGTGCGGGCGATCGTTGGCGGCCGCGACTACGGCGCCAGCCAGTTCAATCGCGCCACCAAGGCGCTGCGCCAGACCGGCTCGTCGTTCAAGCCATATGTCTACGCCACGGCGATGGAGCATGGTTTCACGCCGAACTCGATCATTTCGGGCGGCCCGATCAGCTGGGGCAACTGGTCGCCGCACAATTACGGCGGCGAGTCGGCGGGCAACATCACGCTCTTGATGGCGATGGCCAAGTCGATCAACACCGTGCCGGTGCGGCTGGCCAAGGACTATCTCGGCATCGACCCAATCAAGGCAACGGCGGTGGCGTTTGGGGTGGAGTCCCCTCTCGAGGCGCACAAGACGATGGTGCTCGGCACCTCGGGCATGACCGTGATGGACCAGGCGACCGGATACAGCGTCTTTGCCCAGAACGGCTTCGTCGGCTCCCGCCACGGCATCACCCAGCTCGTCACCCGCACCGGCGACGTGGTCTATGACTGGAACAAGGATGCGACGCCGCCGCACCGCGTTCTTTCCGAGCAGGCGCTGAAGTCGATGAACACCATGCTGACGGCGGTGCCGGTGATGGGCACGGCGCGGCGGGCGCAGATCCCCAACATCGTCGTCGCTGGCAAGACCGGCACGACGCAATCCTACCGTGATGCCTGGTTCGTCGGCTTCACCGGCAACTACACGGCCGCCGTTTGGCTTGGCAATGACGATTTCACCCCGACCAAGAACATGACCGGCGGTTCGCTGCCGGCGATGGTCTGGCAGCGCCTGATGGTCTATGCGCACCAGAACATTGACCTGAAGCCGATCCCCGGCATCGACAAGCCGTTCGTCGACGACCAGATCGCCGCCAAAGCCGCGGAAGCGCAGAAAAAGAGCGACGAGCAGGCGGCGGCCGACGCTGCCGCGCAACGTCCGCCGGTGCTGTCCAGCCGGACCACGCAGACGCTGAGGGACATGACCCAGGCGTTCCAGGCGGCGCCAAAGCTCAATACGCCTGCCGCGCCCGAAACACTTTCCGCGCTGTGACTTCAGCAGGTTTCCCTTCTCCCCCGTCAAAGAAGGGAAAGTAGCGCCGAACCACAGCGCTTACCCCCCAAATCCATCACCCCCGCTTGCCACATGACCCCGCGCCGCGATATCCCCGAGCGGTAATCCTCATCCACCCGGCCCTTCATGCTCAAGAATGCCTTCCTGATGCTGCTTTCGCTTGCCATAGCCATTGGCGGCGGCGGCGCCAGCGTCTGGTATGCGCTGAGGATCCAGGACGGCGTCGGCGCGATCAGGATCGGCCAGTGGACAGCCTTTCCCGACATCGGCACGCCGGCCGCCGACCCCTACTCCAAGGCGCGTGTGGCGCGCGAAGGCGTGCTCGCGCTCGGCCGGGCCGAAGGCCTGTCCTTCGTCGCCGAGAATGACTCCGCCGGCGACCAGCTCAAACGGGAATGCACCTACAGGATCGAGGGCGGATTTCCGACCGCCCGATTCTGGACGCTCTACGCCGCGGATCAATCGCTTGGTGTCGTCGACACCGGCAAGGCCCGGCTCGCCGCGTTGCAGTCCTACGAGGTGCTGCGCCAGCCCGACAATTCGGTTGTCATTTCGGTCGGCCATCATCCCATGCAAGGCAACTGGCTGCTGACCGACGGTTCGGGCCGGATGTATTTCGTCCTGACCTTCTACGACACGCCCATTGCCAGCAGCACCGGCCTTTCGGATGTTTCGCTGCCCAGGATCGTGAAGGCGGCCTGCAATGCGTAACGTCCTGGCAGGGCTTCGCAGGCTTTTCCATGCCGTCCTGCTCGGCCTTGTCGGAGCCGGCATCGTGCATATCGTGGTGCTGCTTATGGTGCCCGAGTTTTCGGAACGCGATGCCTGGTCGCGCCTTTCCATGGCCTCGGATCTATACCGGATGAACCGGCTCGATGCCGAAGCCGGCGGCGCACCGGTGGTGAAATCGGTCGATCCGTTGTTTTATGCCACCGCGTGCCGCTTCGATCTTCAGGAGGGCATGGTCCGGATCAAGGCGCCGGGAAATGTCCCCTTCTGGTCTGCGTCGGTCTATGACCGCAACGGCCACAATGTCTATTCCTTCAACGACCATACGGCAACCGGCGGCAAGCTGGATGCGGTCGTGCTGACGCCGGCGCAGATGATCGATGTGCGCAAGGACTTGCCTGAAGACCTGCAAGGAGCGGTGTTCGTCGAAGCACCGATCGACGAGGGCATCTTCGTCATCCGCAGCTTCGTGCCGGACGACAGCTGGAAACCTATCGTGTCACGCTTCCTCGACCAGAGTTCCTGCGAGTTGCAGGATTTCTAGAGCAATTCCCGACGGATCAAGGTCAGCTAGTGATGCGGCACCGGCGTCCGCGGCGGCTTGTCGGGCCCGGCGGGCCGCGCTTCCACCGAACCGGACCGCTCATAGCGGATGCCGGGAAAGATGATCACCGCCGCCGGTATTTCGGCGGTTTGCTTTACTCGATTGGTCGGTGCCGTACGCGGCACGAAAGACAGTACCATGCCCATGGTTCGCGCATTCCTCTCGGTTTCCCCGGAGCACAACGCAACGCCTCCAAATGTCATTAAGGCCGGCAGAGGGTTAACGGAGCGCTAACGGATCGTCGCTAACTTGATCTTTGTCTCGGGCTCTGGGTGTTCTGCTCGAGGCGGTCGCCGGGCCGGCGCGATCCGGTCGAGCGTGGTCAAGCGTGTGTCTGTCATCGGGCGTATCCTTCGTGTCATCTTCGGACTTCAGGCAAATCGCGATACGAAGTGAATCGGGCAAAGCCGAAAGGCTGTTCCGCGCCGCTGTCTCGGCGTTCTGCTCGCTGACACGTCCGTCACGCCGCGAGATCGGCCAGCTCGAAGACCTGACGCTGCCTCTGTTCGACGAGGTGTCGGTCGAATCCCGGCGCTATGTGGCCGCCGCCCTGTCGGAATGCGAGTATGCCCCAGCGGCACTGGTGCGCCGCCTGTGTGAGGAACCGGTCGACATCGCCGCGCCGCTGCTGATCCGCTCGCGCGCCGTCAGTGACATCGATCTGATCGCGCTCATCGGCCGGCACGGGTTGCCGCATGCGCGCGCCATCGCGCGCCGCAAGGACCTCAACCCGACCATCGCCGACCTGATCAGGGTGCTGGAAAAGCCGACGCTGGTGCGCGTGCGCGATCCGCAGGCGCAACCCCCGGCGGCACAAGCCGTCACGGTCGTGGATGCCGAGCCGGCCAAGGACAGCGCGGCAACGCCGCAGACGCCCGGCGCCGCCGCCGAGAATGCGCGGCGCAGGCTGCGCTCGATGATGCGCACCGGCGACGAGGCCCTGGCGGCAAAGGTCGACGCGTTTCCCGGCTCCGATAGCTATGTCAAGCTGCGCGAGACGGCGCTGACGGGAAACGCCGCGTTCTTCCAGACAGCGCTCGCGGACGCCCTCGACATTGATTTCTCGACGGCCCGATCGCTGACCGCCAACCAGAACTATGCGCCGCTGCTCGCTGCCCTGCGCTCACTCGACTTCAGCGAAGACCGCGCCTTCCTGATCACGGTTGCCGTCTATCCCAGCCTGTTCCCGCACCCGCAGGCGATCCGTGCCTATCTCGACCGCTACCGCCTGCTGCATCGCGACGTTGCTCTGGACAGGGTGCGGGAATGGAAAGCCGAGGCCGTGTCCAGGGCGATCCGGGAAACCTCGCCGGCAAACAGCGACCGCCGCATGGCCTCGAACAGCGACGAGGCGGCAGCGCCGAACCTCAAGGCGTCTTTACGGAAATAAGCTCCTCGAGGGGGACATTCCCGGCCTCGATCTCCACCACCCAGATATCAGGGTCGAATTTCTTCTCGCGCTCCAGCCTGGCATCCAGCACGCCGGCATCGTCGCCGGCGGCAAGCAGGCTGAAGAAACGGTCGTCGGGCTTGGCTGAATCGTAGCTTGTCTGCGGCGCCGGTCCGTAGAGGGCGACGTCACCCAGCCTGCCCCGCGCCAGCACGAAAACAGCACCGGCCTCGGTCGCGCCACGGTTGACCACGGCGGCAAATCCGCCGGCGCTGAAAACCCTGCGTACCAGGGCAGAGACCCACAGATCCGATGTGACGCGCATGAGACAGCTCCGAACGCGGCTATCTAGCGATATTTCCGCTGCTCCGCGAGCCGTCATTTCCCGGTCAGTTGGTCAGGCCGATCTCTCGCATCTTGACGTAGACGATTTCGTCGGGCTCGCCGGTCTGCGGCAGGCCGAACAGCGACTGGAATTCCTTTATCGCCGCCTTGGTGCGGGCGCCGACGACACCGTCGAGCCGCATGTCGTCATTGCCGAAAGCCTTGAGCCCGGCCTGAATCTTGACGATGCGGGGGTCCGGGCCCTGGGCCGGTGCGGCATTCGCCTGCCCCGAAACTGCCTGTCCTGAGCCCGCCTGCCCCGAACCCGTCTGCAAAGACACAGGAACAGCGGCCGGCGTATCGGGGCGCGGCTGCGGTTTCGGCACCGCACCGGTCTTGGGCGTCGCGCCCAACTGGTCCAGCAGCAGCGCGTCGATCTCGCCCGAAGCGTTGAGGCCGACCTTCTGCTGGTAGGCCTGTATGGCCTTGCGCGTGTTGGGGCCGGAAATGCCATCGACCGTGCCGGAGTAGAAGTCGAGGTCCTTCAGGATACCTTGCACCTGCTCGACCACCGGATCGCCCTTGATGGGGGCAGGCGCCGCATTCGGCCGCACGATGTTGATCGTCGTCTCCGGCTCTTCGCCGGCAGCTTGCGGCAAGCCCTGGAAGTGGCGGGTGGCGAAGAACGCCCCGGTATGCGGGAAAGGCTGGTACCACAGCGCATTCGCCGAGACGTAGAACAGGGTGACGAGGAACGCTGTCGACCCGCCCACCAGCACGGGGTTGCGCGAGATCATGCCGCCGACCGCGACGGCGCCGTCCTGGAGCACGGTGCTTCGACGCTTGACGGGCGCCTTAGGCTGTTTTGCGGAGCGAGCCATTTCTGTCCCCTTTCGCCCTCGTCGCCGGCATCGTCAGCACTCCGGCCTGGTTGGCGGGACGTCCCTTCGGCCCGCCGACCGGGAGGCCGATGGTCACCGTTGTGCCCTCGCCCGGCATGCTTTCGATCGACATGGTGCCTTCGTGCAGCGCGACGAGCCCCTTCACCAGCGACAAACCGAGGCCGGTTCCCTCGAAACGGCGCGTATAGTCGTTCTGGATCTGCATGAAGGGCTTGCCGAGATTGGCGAAATCCTCCTCGGCGATGCCGATGCCGGTATCGCGGACCCAGAAGTGCAGGCGCGAGCCGATCCGCTTGGCGCCGACGACCACGTCGCCGCCGTCGGGCGTGAACTTGATGGCATTGGAGACCAGGTTGATGAGTATCTGCTGCACCGCGCGGCGATCGGCATTGATGTCACCGGCGTCGGGCGCAATCTGCGTCTCAAGGTTGATGTTCTTGGCCTGCGCCTGCAGGCGCATCATCGACTGGCACATCTCGACGGCGTCCATGAAGCGGAACGGCTCGGGCTCGGCCGTGTAGGCGCCCGATTCGATCCTCGAGACATCGAGTATGGAGGTGACGACGGCCAGCAGATGCTGGCCCGAATCCCGCACCAGTTCCACATATTCCTTCTGCCGCGGATCCCTGAAGGCGCCGAACATCTCGTGCAGCAGCATGTCGGAGAAGCCTATAATGGCGTTCAACGGCGTGCGCAGTTCGTGGCTGACCACGGCCAGGAACCGTCCCTTGGCCACTTCGGCGGCGGCGGCCGCCTCATTGGCTTGCGCAAGGTCATCGCGCAGCCCGGCGGTCTCGTCGTTTTCGCGCAGGACAAGCGTGAAGATGTCGCTCTGCTTTTCCCCGCGCGCCAGTTCGAGCGCGAACGGGCGATAATTGTCGGCCACAAGACCATTACCGCTCTGGGGCAGCCTGATGCGCAGTTCGAGATGGCGCGACACGGCGCCGTCACGCATATCCGCCAGGGCGCTGAGATAGGAGACCCGGTCGGACAGGTGGACACGATCGAAGAGGCCGGTTCCCGAAAGCAGTTCAGGCGGCAATTTCAACAGCGTGCGTGCCTTGGCGGACGCATCGAGGACCTCGCCGTGGCGGGCAATGCGCAAGACCACCGCGTCGATTACATCCTCCAGCCGATCGGCGGCATCCATCGTATCGGCCGCCGTGTCGGTGTCGCGAAACGCCGATATGCGCGGGATAAGCGTCAGTGCCCAGGCCAGCGGCACCAGCCAGTGCCAGGCGGCGATCTGCGCGCCCGCGATCGGCAGGAAGGCTGGGATCAGGGGCTGGAGAGCGACGGCGACAATGGCCGAAACAGCCCCCCACAGTGCCGCGCGCCGCGAGGCGCCGATCCACCAGGCTTCGAATGGCAGCGCCACGACGAGCATGGCCACAGGCGAGCTCAACCCGCCGGCGGCGGCGATAAGGCCGCCCAGGGCAGCAGCGGCCAGCGTCAGCGCGATCGGCGCAGCGGTGACCATCTTGCCCGTCGCGGCAGCCAGCAGGGCGATGAACCAGCATAGCCCGAAGGCGGCGAAGATGGCGGCCATGGTGACCGCTGCCCCCATGCCTGACGTGACCAGGGTGACGGCGGCACCGGCGGCAAAGAGCGGAGCGGTCAGCATGACGCCGATGAAACGGCGCTGGCGATCGCGCTCGCCTTGCTCGACGATGGAGGGATGGACCATACGTTCGCAACCGGCGGCAATCGCGCCGGGCAATTCAGCGTATCTGGCCTCGATAGGCATCAACTCAACGCACTCGCACTCGTCGTGAACAGCTCTGCTTTTGCAGATTGTCTTGGTTGCTCTGAAAGTCGCATCCAGCGTTTAAGGAATGGATAAGGCAGGGGCAGACCAAAGCCCGGCCCGTGGCAAATATCGGGACGGCGGCGACCGAAAACCCGGGCAAATGCCGCCATAGTAAACGGAGGGTTATCCGGGAACCCCCGTCGGCGGCGGGCCAGTGGCGGGAACGGAACTCCTCGGATTCGAGAAAGGTACAATGAAATCAGCAGGATATATGGTTATCAAGAGGTAACGAAAATCGTCCCGATATGACACAAATGCGCGGCAAAACGCTTCGTTTCGAACTTGCCTAAAATTTGAGGAAAATTTTCGTATAACTCGCAAGCCGTCCTTTGCGCCTGTGTGCCAACATCCTGCCCATAAAAGAGGTCATGCCATGTGATGCATGATCCGGTCACGACGAGAGGCGAGCATGTTCTTCCTGATCAGAATGGCGTTCTGGTTTTCGCTGGTGCTGCTGGCACTGCCTCTGAGCGTCGGTTCCGACGAGCCGGGCCAGGACAGCGTCGGGCCGATCCAGGCGTTCTTCGCGGCGCGCGATGCGGTGGGAGACCTCGCCGGCATTTGCGAACGCAAGCCCGATGTCTGTGAGACCGGCAAGTCGGCGATGCACACCATTACGGCTCGCGCCAAGGAAACAGCCAAGATCGCGGCAGCAATGCTGGATGACAAATCCGCCGGTCCCGATACTTCGACGACCACCGGCAGTGTGCCAGCAGAGATCGTCCTGCCCGAAACGGTAAACCTGCCGATAAGGAATTAAGCCGTCCCGACGGCACACCGCGGGCCGTCTGCCCTCTCGACGCCCGCGGTGTTCTTGTTTTTTCCGTGACGCGGCGCCGCCGCGCCACTATATCCGCCTGATGACGACCACGATCCAGACGATCCGCGACGACTTCTCCTTCCTGGATGAATGGGAGGACCGCTATCGCTACGTCATCGAGCTCGGCGAAGCGCTGCCGCCTTTTCCCGATGAAGAGCGCAACCCGGCCAACAAGGTGCCAGGTTGCGTCAGCCAGGTCTGGCTGACCACCGAACAGGGCATGGGCAGCGATCCGGTCATTACCTTCAGGGGCGACTCGGACGCCCACATCGTGCGCGGACTGGTTGCGATCATTCTGGCGCTATTTTCCGGAAGGACCGCCAGCGAAATCCAGAAAACCGACGCTGAGGCAACGCTGAAGGCACTCGGCCTGGATGAGCACCTTTCACCCCAACGCGCCAACGGACTGCGCTCCATGGTCAAGCGCATCAAGCGCGATGCCGAGATGGCGCTCGCGCAAACAGCGTGACCATCTCTGGCCGCTCGGCTGAGGTCACGGACCAACAGCGGCACGCTTGAAAATCAAACGGCGCCCGCGGGCGCCGTCGATAAGGAACTGGTCCGCTGGACAGCGATCAGCGACCCTTGCGCTTGCGGCCGAGCCCCATCTTCTTGGCGAGCTGCGAACGGGCCGCCGCATAGTTGGGAGCGACCATCGGATAGCTCGGATCAAGGTTCCACTTTTCGCGATACTGGTCGGGCGTCAGGTCATAGTGGGTCATCAGGTGACGCTTGAGCGACTTGAACTTCTTGCCGTCTTCAAGGCAGACGATGTAGTCGTCATGAACCGAGCGTTTCGGATTCACAGCCGGCTTCTGCTTGTCGGCAGGCGGCTGTTCGACGGTTCCGCCCACGCGCCCGAGGGCGGCATGGACATCGGATATCAGGTTCGGCAGCTCGCCGACCGGCACGGGATTGTTGCTGACGTAGGCAGCCACCACATCGGCGGTCAACTCGATCAGCGCATCATTGTTTCTGGAAGGTGTTTCGACAATATCCATGGTCTTCAGGCCCCAACAAGAGTTAGATCGGTCTGTGCCCTTTTTTACAGGCAGGGCATTGCACGAATTTTGTGCAGGTAGAGCTTCTGCGATTCGTGTCGCGCGGTATCAATGGGACCATATACCAAGTAAGTCAATTCGCTCTATGCATTATATTTGCGGATGTTGATCAACTATTCCCGAATTAGCTTCAATCTTTCGTGCATCATGTAATTTTTCGATATTCCGCAGGCCAAACCGAACGCAGCTGACGATGCGTCAGCTCGGCGTTACATTCGCGATAACTCACAAAGCAGTCCTCGATGCTCGGCTTTGCTTGCCGAGCAGGTCAACAGTCTTGGTTGTTCACACCTGTCCACAAAACCATAGGTTGCCACGCAATGCGGCAGCACGGCAGGCCAACGCGCGCCCCAACCGTGCCCCTTGAACCTCGGCTCGTTGCCGTGCCATTCGTCGTTCCAGATATTTCCAGAGCGAGATGCAATGACCACGACCTCCCGATTTCCGATCGTCAGCCCGCCGTCGCCTGAGAAACGGCCGATCTCGGACACACATCACGGCATCACGCGAACCGACGAATACGCATGGCTGCGGGCCGATAACTGGCAGGAGATGTTTCGGGACCCCACCCTGCTCGATGCGGCAATCCGCGCCGAACTCGATGCGGAGAATGCCTATCAGTCGGCGCTGATGGCCGATACGTCGGACCTGCAGAAGCAGCTTTTCAAGGAGATGAAGGGGCGCATCAAGGAAGACGATTCTTCCGTCCCGATGAAGGATGGACCCTATGCCTATGGCTCGTCCTTCAAGCTCGGCGGCGAGCAGCCGCGCTATTTCCGCATGCCGCGCGATGGCGGTCCCGAGCAGATCCTGCTCGACGGCGATGCCGAGGCCGAAGGGAAAGCCTATTTCCGGCTCGGAGGTGTCGATCATTCAACCGATCACGGCAAGCTCTTGTGGGCGTTCGACGACAAGGGCTCCGAATTCTACACGCTGCGCGTGCGCGACCTTGCCGACGGCAACGACCTCGCGGACCAGATACCGGCGACCGGCGGCTCAGGCGTTTGGGACGCGGGCAATGACGGGTTTTTCTATACGCGCCTCGATCCCAACCACCGGCCGTCGAAAGTGCTGTTCCACGCCCTCGGCCAAGCTTCTGAAAACGACAGGCTGATCTACGAGGAGACCGATCCCGGTTTCTTCATGAATGTCGACGGCACCCGCAACAACGAATGGATCATGATCGGCATCAACGATCACGAAACCTCCGAATACCGCCTGTTGAGCGCCAGCAACCCCTTTGCCGAGCCCACGCTTGTTTCGGCGCGCGAAACCGGCCTGCAATATGAATTGGAAGAAGGCGGCGACATTTTCTTCATCCTCACCAACGCCGACGGCGCCAAGGACTTCAAGATCATGACGGCGCCGGCCAACGATCCGGTCCGCGCCAACTGGCGGGAACTGGTGCCGCATGAGCCTGGCCGGCTGATCCTGTCGGTGATCGGCTTCAAGGACCACATGGTGCGGCTGGAGCGCAAGGAAGGACTGCCGCGTATCGTCGTGCGCGATCGGGCCAGCGGCGCAGAGCATCTCATCTCTTTCGACGAGGAGGCTTTCTCGCTCGGCCTGTCCGGCTCCCTGGAATACGATACCGAGATCATGCGCTTTTCCTATTCGTCGATGACCACGCCCTCGCAGGTCTTCGACTACAACATGCGAACCCGCGAGCGGATGCTGCTCAAGACGCAGGAAGTGCCATCCGGCCACGATCCGGACCTCTATATCACGAGGCGGCTGATGGCCCCTGCCGCGGATGGCGAACTGGTGCCGATCTCGCTTCTGCACCATCGCGACACGTCGCTCGACGGTTCGGCGCCTTGCCTGCTCTACGGCTACGGCTCCTATGGCATTACCGTGCCGGCCGCTTTCAACACCAACTGGTTCTCGCTGGTCGATCGCGGCCTGGTCTTTGCCATCGCCCATGTCCGCGGCGGCAAGGACAAGGGCTATGGCTGGTACGATGACGGCAAGCGGGCGCAGAAGATGAACACCTTCACGGACTTCATCGCCTGCGCACGCCATCTGGTCGCCGAACGCTACACGGCGCACGACCGCATCGTCGCTCAGGGCGGCTCGGCCGGCGGCATGCTGATGGGCGCCATCGCCAACATGGCGCCGGAGTGTTTCGGCGGCATCGTCGCCGAGGTTCCCTTCGTCGACGTTCTCACCACCATGCTCGACGCGACACTGCCGCTGACCCCGCCCGAATGGCCCGAATGGGGCAACCCCATCGCATCGGCCGACGACTATCGCACGATCGCCGCCTACTCCCCTTACGACAACGTCGCTGATCTCGACTATCCACCGATCCTGGCGCTCGCCGGCCTGACCGATCCGCGCGTCACCTATTGGGAGCCTGCAAAATGGGTGGCGCGACTGCGCGACCGCAAGAGCGGTGACAATCCGGTGTTGTTCAAGATAAACATGGACTCCGGCCATGCAGGCGCATCGGGCCGCTTCTCACGCCTGGAAGAAATTGCCTACACCTATTCCTTCACCTTGAAAGTCGTGGGCAAGGCAGACCTTGCCGGAGAGCGGAAATGATCGACCACTCGACACTGATCACCTATCTCGCTGTCGTGCTCGGCTTCGTGTTCATCCCGGGCCCCGCCACGCTGCTCACGGTTGCGCGGGCGACGAGTTCCGGGATCAGAGCCGGCATAGCGACGGGCGCCGGGGTCGCTGCGGGCGACGTGTTTCACACCGTCATGGCCATGGTCGGCATTTCGGCGATCATCGCCGCTTCGGCCGTGCTGTTCAGCATCATCAAATATGCCGGCGCGGCTTATCTCGTCTATCTCGGCATTCGCGCCATGATCGAAAAGACGCCGGCCCATCCTGTCGCCGGCACGCTTGCGATCTCCGCCGGCAAGGCATTCCGGCAAGCCGTCCTGACCGAAATCCTCAATCCCAAGACGGCGTTGTTCTTCCTCGCCTTCCTGCCGCAATTCGTACGGCCCGAAAATGGATCGGTCATGCTTCAGCTGTTCACGCTGGGGATCATCTTCGTGGTGCTCGGTCTTTTCAGCACGGTAGTGTTCGCGCTGAGCGCGAGCGGGCTCGGCAGATTTCTGCGCCGCAACCCAACGGTGCTGAAATGGCAGGGCAAGATTGTCGGTGGCATCTACTGTGCGCTCGGCGTCCGTCTGGCGCTGCAGCAGCGCTGAGGCTTCAGCGGCGCGCCCTTGCGGACGCGTCGGCCGCTCATGACTTTTTGAATTCACAGCGCTCATTTGTGCTCGCAATTGAAGCGCTCACGCGCTACCCAAAGCGCGGTTTTTCCGGGCCACGACAGGCCACAATCGTGCAAGGTCCATCATGCTGCTCGTCGACACGTATCTCGACAAATCCGCCATCCAAGGCATCGGCGTCTTCGCCAAGAACCACATTCCCCAGGGCACGCTGATCTGGAAGCTCGATTCAAGGTTCGACCGGCGCATTCCCGTCGACACCTATGAAAGCCAGACCGGTCCGGTGAAGTCCTATCTCGACCGCTATTCCTATCCGGACCGGCGGGATCCCGGTTTCATCGTCTTCGAGGCAGACGACGCGCGTTACATGAACCACGATGACGATCCGAACTGCGACGTCTCCGTACCCGAGGAGACCTATGCGCTGCGAGACATCGCGCCCGGCGAGGAACTGACCTGCAGCTACCACCACTTCTTCGAGGAAGGTTTCGATTTCCTGGGCGACCGGCATTTATAGAAAGGCTGGCGAAATTCCAGGTCAAGATTGACAAACCCAAGGCCTTCGGCGCACCTTCCCGGCAGGTGGATACAACCTGCTGCTTGCACCCCTTGGGTACGGTGAATGTATCGAGCCAATTCAGGCTCCCTTTGCCCGGACGAACGGGTCAGCAACGCAAGCTCCTGACGCTTTCCGTTCGTTTCTGCAAAGGATGATCTCATGCGCGATTTCCGCGACGCCAAAGCTATGGCGCAAACGTTAAGCGAAGCGCTGGCCGCCAAATCTGTTTCTCTTTCCCACGCCGAAAGCCTTGAGTTGGTCGCCAGGATTCTTGGCTTGCGGGACTGGAACGTATTGGCCGCGAGGATTCAGGCAAACCGGCAGGCAGCGTCGTCTGAAACGTCGCCCGTTGCGGCCGCTCCCAGCTCCGCACAGACAGACGTCCCCATTTTTCCCATGCGCGATCTCGTTCTGTTTCCACAGACGACTACGCCTGTCTTCGTGGCGCGCGACAAAACCCGGCGCGCCGTCGAACGTGCCATGGCAGGCGATCGTCGGGTTTTGGTGGTCGCCCAAAGGCATGGCGCCGACAACGATCCCAGCACGCTTCAATCTTTCTACCCGGTGGGTGTCACGGCGAGCGTGATAAACAGCCAGACACAGATGGACGGAATTCTCAAAGTCACCGTATCCGGCCTTCAGCGCATGGCCATCACACGGCTGATCGATGGCGAATTCCTGGCGGCCGAGATAACCGCGATTGAAGAGCAGCGCGGTCAGTCTCCAGAAGCGGCCTCGCTTTCGCGTATGGTGCTGGACGCGTACCGAACCTACGCCAATGTCGACCTTTCCTCGCTTCCGGCGCGCCAGCGGGTCCGCTTCGGCCTTCCTTCCGCGGAAAATCCCGGTCTCTTGGCCGACACTGTCGCGCAGATGCTGCCGACTGGCATCGATGAGAAGCAGCAGCTCCTGGAAGCCAGTGATGTCGTGGCGCGGCTCGAAAAGGTGCTCGCCTTGCTAAGCACGGCGCGACCCGAGCAATAGGCGGGGGCTCAATTGGCGGACTTACGTGCCGGATAGCCGTTCGGATGCGGCGGTATCGCCTTGAGATAGGCGGCTATCGCGGCGCGGTCGTCCGGCGTCAGTTCGGCCATGTTACGCTGCACATCGACCATGGCCCCGCCAACGGAATCGAACTCCGGCGTGAACCCGGTTTCGAGATAGTTGGCGATATCGGACGCGGACCAGCCGCCGATACCCCCCTCGCCCGACGTAATGTTCGGCACGACGCCCGAGCCTTCGGCGGCCACTGCGCCCGCCAACCACTGGCTCTTCTTCGTCCCGCCCGCGAAATCCCTTGGCGTGTGGCATTCACCGCAATGCCCCGGCCCCTCGACGAGATAGCGGCCGGCCAGCACCGGTTCCGGCGTGACGTCGGGCAACGCAATGACAGGCTGATCGCTGAGATAGAGCCGTTTCCACAGGCCGATGCCGCGCCTGATGTTGAACGGGAACGCCAGCGAATTGTCCGGCGCCTTGCCGGCGACCGCAGGCAGCGTCTTCAGGAAGGCATAGAGATCGGCGATGTCGGACGGCTTCATGCGGGCGTAGGAGGCGTAGGGAAACGCCGGATAGAAATGCTCACCCGAGGGCGATACGCCCTTCAGCATGGCATTTGCGAGATCCCCGACCGTCCATGCACCGATGCCGTCCTTGGCATCTTGCGAAATGTTGGGCGGAACAAAGGTGCCGAACGGCGTCTTGAGTTCGAGGCCACCAACCAGTTGAAGCCGGGCGTCGCCCTGGGAGCCCGGCTTTGCGTGGCACGAGGTGCAGCCGCCGGCATAGAAAATGCGCTTGCCCCTGGCGGCGTCGCCCGGTCCAAGCTGGGCCAGTGTGTCGGCATCAAGCTTGACCGGGGCGGATAGCAACCAGCCGGCAGCCGCGCCGGCAACGCCCAGAACGAGGACGGTGCCGACGAGTTTCCTCAGCCAGGCCATGGCAGGCGATCAGCCTTTCTTGACCCTGTAGCCCTGGTGGCAGGTGCCGCAGTCGGAACCAAGCACGCCGATCTGCGCCTTGAGCGCGTCGACATCGGCGGGGGCCGCCGCGACCGCGGCCTTGACGTCGGCGAGATATTTGTCTTCCGCAGCCTTGAAGCCGGCCATGTCTTCCCAGATTTTCGGCGCCGCGGTGGTGTCACCCGTATCGCTGCCCTTCGGGAACAAGGCCTCGACACCGAATTTCTCGGCATTGGCCTGCAACGCCTGCAGTTGCGTCAGCACGGCGGCGGCATCGAAGGGCTCCTCGCCCTTGACCACTTTGGACAGGCCGCCGACAAGCTTTCCGCGTTCCTTCATCAGAGCCTGCCGGTCGAGGATCGGATCGGCAAAGGCGGCCGATACCGTGACGGCGAGCATTGAGATGGCGATAACAAGCTTTCTCATTCGTTTGGCTCCATGATGAAGGCATTTCAGGACAAAACGTTAACGGACGCGGGGGGAGGAATATTCCCTTCTGTTCGAACGATTTTTACCCAACCGGCAAAAGTTGGATCAGGCATTTGAAAAAGAAAAGCCCCGGTGTGCCGGGGCTTTTCTGAAAGCTTCGATCAGCCTTTCGCCTTTTCGTAGAGCTCGAGCACGTGATCCCAGTTGATCAGGCTGTCGACGAAAGCCTCGAGATATTTCGGGCGGGCGTTGCGGTAGTCGATGTAATAGGAATGTTCCCAGACGTCGACGCCGAGGATCGGCGAGGCGCCGTGAACGAGCGGGTTCTCGCCGTTCGGGGTCTTGGAGATCGCCAGCTTGCCGTCCTTCACCGAAACCCAGGCCCAGCCCGAGCCGAACTGCGTCGTGCCGGCGGCGATGAAGTCGGCCTTGAACTTGTCGTAACCGCCGAGATCGGCGTCGACCGCCTTCTGCAGTGCGCCAGGCAGCTTGTTGCCGCCGCCGCCCTTCTTCATCCACTTCCAGAAATGGATGTGGTTGTAGTGCTGCGCGGCGTTGTTGAAGAGGCCGGCATTCTTGCCGAACGACTGCTTGACCACCTCTTCGACCGAAAGGTCGCCCATGCCGGCTTCCGCGGCGAGCTTGTTGCCGTTGTCGACATAAGCCTTGTGGTGCTTGTCGTGGTGATACTCCAGCGTCTCTTTCGACATATAGGGCTGCAGCGCCTCATAGTCGTAGGGCAGAGCGGGCAATTCAAAAGCCATGGGTAGTACTCCCTCGTGGAAAAATCCGGTTCGGATACCGGATTAAGATAGGTCTGGATTGAGCTGGAACAACTCCGGACGTGAAGTGTCGGTTCCCTTTCTAAGCGGGTTCCCGACAACTGTCACACGGTTTTCCCGCGGCAAGGCCGACAGCGACAAAAAAGCCGGACCGTCCGTCAGCCGGCGGATGTCGAATGCGCCCAGTCCCAGTAAAGTTCGCGCGCTTTCTTGGCCACCGGCCCGGGTTGCAGATCGCGGTCCTCGATGCGCGTGATCGGCACCACCTTGGAATGGTTACCGGTCGAGAAAATCTCATCCGCCTCGAGAAAATCGCGCACCGACAGCGTCTTTTCCGTCGTCCTGAACCCATATTCGCCCAGCAGCGTCATGGTGCGCGAGCGGGTGATGCCGGACAGGAAGGTGCCGTTCGGCGCCGGCGTCAGCACGTGGCCGTCCTTGACCAGGAAAATGTTGGAGCTTCCCGTTTCGGCGACATTGCCCAGCATGTCGAGCACCAGCGCATTGTCGAAGCCGCGCATCTTGGCTTCGAGGATGGCGCGGCCGTTGTTGGGGTAGAGGCATCCGGCCTTGGCGTTGGTCGGCATGGTTTCGATCGTGGGTCGCCGGAACGGCGACACCGTCACCGAAAAACCGGTCGGCGAGATCATCGGCGATTCATAGAGGCACAGGCAGAACCGCGTCGAGGCCGGATCCGCAGGCACGCCCATGTAGCCGCCATGCTCGGCCCAATACATCGGCCGGATATAGACCGCCGTCTTGCCGTCGAACTTCTTCAGCCCGTCCCAGGTCAGCCCGACGATCTTTTCGGGCGTCATGTTGGGCTTCAGGCCAAGCGCGATGGCCGAGGCGTTTACCCGCCTGGCGTGAAGATCGAGATCGGGCGCCACACCCTCGAACCAGCGGGCTCCATCGAATACGCTGGTTCCGAGCCACATGGCGTGGCTGCGCGGTCCCAGAATGGCGACATTGCCCTCGTACCAGTCGCCATCGACGAAAGTCCATGTCGCGGATTGCGCCGCCGCCGCCAGTGTCATTGCGTTGTCCTGTTCCGATCAATCTCGTGTGACGGCCATTGGAAGATGCTTTGGGCGGCGCCGTCAACCAGCATCGGGGAGTTTTGTTGAGGCCAGCGGCGGCGTCATGCAATCAAGGCTTGCACCTTGCGGCGCCTCGCCTCAAAACTGTTGTCATGCAATACGCCGCCTATGTTTTCGACGCCTATGGCACGTTGTTCGACGTGCATGCAGCCGTGCGCCGCCATGCCGACCAGATCGGGCCGGACGGCCAGCTTCTGTCCGAGATCTGGCGCGCCAAGCAGCTCGAATATTCCTGGGTGCGCACGCTGATGGGCGCCTATGCCGACTTCTGGCAATTGACCGAACAGTCACTCGATTTCGCCTTGCGCAAGGTTCCCTCCGCCGATCCCAGCCTGAAGGCCAAGCTTCTGGAGGCTTACTGGCGGCTGGACTGCTACCCGGAAGTGCCGGCCGTCCTGAAGGCGCTCAAGGCTTCCGGAGCCCGGCTGGCGATCCTCTCCAACGGCTCGCCCGAAATGCTGGAAGCAGCGGTCAAATCCGCCGCTCTCGACCAGGTTCTCGACGATATCTATTCCGTCGATGCGGTGCGGCGTTTCAAGACCGACCCGGCCGTCTACGACATGGTCGCCACCGGCTGGCGCCTCTATCCCGGCGCGGTTTCGTTCCAGTCGTCCAACCGCTGGGACATAGCGGGCGCCACCAAATTCGGTTTCCGCACGGTGTGGATCAACCGTTCCAATCAGCCCGAGGAATACCGCGACTGTCCGCCGGCGCTGATCCTGCCGTCGCTAGAGGCCTTGGTCACCTGATCCATGCGACTGTGACCCTGGCGCCACAGTGGCAACGCAGTCACAGCTTCGCCTTTGTTTGTCCACGTTCGGGCCAGAATCGGAACCGCCTATCGCCTCAGGTGTTGTCAGGCACCCGCGTAGCGACAAGCGTATTCACGCTTTGTTGCGGTTTGAGTTCTAAAGAAGGCAACCATGTCCATACCCGAAATCGAATCCTTTCGCCTGAGCCGTCGCGGCTTCCTAAATGCCGCAGCACTAGGCGCTGCCTCGATCGCGGTTTCGGCCTGCACGACAACGGGACCTGGTCCAACCCAGCCGCCGCCGCCAACCTCTGTCGAACCGCCCCTGGCCGACTATGCCTCGATGTATGCTGCCGTCAACGATGGCGGCTTCGACCTTCCGGCGATCCCGGTCGACCGGATCGACCCGCAATTCCTGCGCCAGGTCGTGCCTGATCCGACCGGACAGAAACCCGGAACCATCGTCGTCGATACGACAGGCCACTTCCTCTATCTGGTCCGTCCTGGCGGCCAGGCCATCCGCTATGGAGTCGGCCTCGGCCGCGCCGGCTTCGAATGGTCGGGCGATGCCGTCGTGCAGTGGAAGCAGAAATGGCCGAAATGGACGCCGCCGGATGAAATGATCGCGCGGCAGCCGGAATTGAAGCAGTACAGCGCCGACAATGGCGGCATGCCCGGCGGGCTGAAGAACCCGCTCGGCGCACGCGCGCTCTATCTCTTCCAGGGCAATGTCGACACGCTCTACCGCCTGCACGGCTCGCCGGAATGGCGCTCGATCGGCAAGTCAGTGTCGTCGGGCTGCGTGCGCCTGATGAACCAGGACATCATCGATCTCTACGACCGCGTGCCCTCCAAGACCCCGGTCATCGTGACCAGCGATCCCCGCCAGTCGATGGTGGCGACGGCGAACCACCAGGCCATTCCGATCGACGCCGGCGTGCCGGCGGGATCGGTGCTGCTCGGGCCGGTCAAGGCGGTAACGAACGCGATCTTCTGATCCGGACATCCATGGCCGGTGGCGAAGGAAGCCGCCCGTCATTCGAAAGCCACGAAAGACTGAAGTCGAAGGGCGCCACCGGCGCCCTTCGACTTCTCCGTGGGAATTTAGCGTCCTTTGGACAGGCTGCCGAGAATTCCGCGCACGATCGCGCGTCCCACAGACGAGCCGACCGAGCGCACGACCGACTTGATCGCGGCTTCCGCCACGGTCTGGCGGTTGGAAGGGCGCGGCGCCGGCGCGCGGCGGCCGCCGGACTGGGGGGCCGGCTCGTCATTGCCGAACCCTGGAATGGTCCAGCGCGAGCCGCCGCTGCCGGCCTGCTGCTCGGCATCCTGCGCCTCCTTCGCCTTCTTCTGCAGGATCTCGAAGGCCGATTCGCGGTCGATGGTCTCATCGTACTGGCCGGCGACCGGACTTTCCTGGATCAGCTTCTGCCGCTCGGCGGGCGTTATCGGTCCAAGCCGCGACGAGGGCGGGCGGATCAGGGTGCGTTGAACCATGGACGGAATGCCCTTGGCCTCCAGCGTCGACACCAGCGCCTCGCCGGTGGCGAGCTGGGTGATGGCGGTGGCGCAGTCGAAATCCGGATTGGGCCGGAAGGTTTCGGCCGCCGTCCTCACCGCCTGCTGCTCGCGCGGCGTATAGGCGCGCAGCGCGTGCTGAACGCGATTGCCGAGCTGCGCCAGCACCTTTTCGGGAATATCGAGTGGGTTCTGCGTGACGAAATAGACGCCGACCCCTTTCGAGCGGATCAGCCTCACCACCTGTTCGACGCGGTCGATGAGCACCTTCGGCGCCTCGTCGAAAAGCAGGTGCGCCTCGTCAAAGAAGAAGACCAGCTTAGGCTTGTCGGGGTCGCCGACCTCAGGCAGTTCCTCGAACAGTTCCGACATCAGCCAAAGCAGGAAGGTCGCGTAGAGACGCGGATTCATCATCAGCTTGTCGGCGGCCAGCACGCTGATGGCGCCGCGCCCGTCTCGGGTCGTGCGCATGATGTCGGCGATGCGCAGGGCCGGTTCGCCGAAGAAGTTCCTGGCTCCCTGCTGTTCCAGCACGAGCAGCGTTCTCTGAATGGCCCCGACCGAAGGCTTCGTGACATTGCCGTAGCGCGCGCTGATCTCGTCGGCGCGTTCGGCGATGTTGGCAAGCAGCGCCTGCAGGTCCTTGAGGTCGAGCAGCAGAAGGCCCTCCTCGTCGGCGATACGGAAGGCGATGTTCATGATGCCTTCCTGCGCGTCCGTCAGGTTCATCAGCCGCGACAGCAGCAACGGACCCATTTCCGAAATCGTGGCGCGGATGGGATGTCCCTGCTCGCCGAACAGGTCCCAGAAGATGACCGGAAATTCCTGGAAGTCGTAGGGGTCGAGCTTGACCTGCTCGGCGCGCTTGACCAGGAAATCCTGCGCCGTGCCCATCATGGCGATGCCGGAGAGATCGCCCTTGATGTCGGCGCAGAAGACCGGCACGCCGGCATTCGAAAATCCTTCAGCCAAAATCTGCAAGGTGACGGTCTTGCCGGTGCCGGTGGCGCCGGTCACCAAGCCATGGCGATTCCCGTATTGCAACAACAACTGCTCGGGCCGCTGATAGCTGTCGTCGGGTTTGCGGCTGGCGCCGATGAAAATACTGGTGTCGTCAGCCATATATACGGTCTCCGCAAACTGATGTGTCTAAAGCCAGCCTTTGCCCAAAGGTATAGTGACGCTGTCGGGAAGCGACAATGCCAATCGTCGAAGCGAGGCTTATCGGGGCGCTTGGACTATCGCCGAAATCGGCTTTTGGAACTTGCGGATTTTGCCGGTGTTTGGCAATCGTTCACGGCCCGTCCTCCATGAACCGACCCGTGTCGGAGGGATCGGGCCTGGTTCACGCCAGTACATTGCATTGCGGTAATGAACCGGGGACCGTAGACTGATGCTCCCGGCTGATGCGGCCGCGTGAAAACGAGGAAGATGGATGGGCGCCGGAGCCTTGACCAGGGATGTTGAACGAGCGGACGCCGAGCGCCAGCGATGGCTGGCGCTCGCGGAAAAGGCGTTGGCCGGCGCATCCTTCGAGGACAAGCTGGTTTCGCATACCGACGACAACATCCGCATCGAGCCGCTCTACGACCGCGCGACGGGAGCCGAGCCGATCGTGCGCACGAATCCGCGATCGCCCTGGATCGTCAGCCAGCGCGTCGACGACCCTGACATCAGTCGCGCCAGGGCTCAGGTCGTGGACGATATCGCGCAAGGCGCGACGGGACTCTCGCTGGTCTTCGAAGGCGCTCCGAACGCTTTCGGCTATGGTCTGCCCAGGACGGCGCAGGCGCTGGAAACAGTCCTGGACGGCGTCCCGCTCAATCGGATCCAGATCCGTATCGACACCCATCCGTGGAGCCGGCCGATGGCCGACTGGCTGGTGGCGTTCCTGAGCAAGCGCCGCTCCGATCCGGCAAAGCTCAACCTGTCCTTCGGCATTGATCCCGCGGCAATCCTGGCCGGCACCGGCCGGCTGCGCATGTCGATCGAGGCACTGCAGGAATCGATGCCGCAATCGCTGGCGCATTTCTTCTCGATGGGTGTTCCCGGCGTGCTGCTAGAGGCGGATGGCCGGGTCTTCCACAATGCCGGCGCCACGGAGGCGCAGGAACTCGGCATCATGCTGGCTTCGGCGGTCTCCTATCTGAGAATGTTCGAAAAAGCCCGGCAGCCGCTTGTCTACGCGGCACCGCATATCGGCTTCGCCCTCAGCGTCGACCAGGACCAGTTCCTGTCGATGGCCAAGGTTCGCGCCTTGCGCAGGCTGTGGGCGCGGGCGCAGGAGGCCTGCTCGATCCCCAATTCCACGGCCAACATCCATGCCGAGACATCTTTCCGCATGATGACGGCGCTGGATCCGGAGACCAACATCCTGCGTACGGCCATTGCCTGTTTCGGCGCCGCGGCGGGTGGAGCCGATTCAATCTCCGTCCTGCCGCATACGATGGTGCACGGCCTGCCCGCGGCTTTCGCGCGCCGGGTTGCCCGCAACGCGCAGCTGATCATGGCAAATGAAAGCCACATCGATCATGTCGCCGATCCCGCTTACGGCTCCGGTGCGGTCGAGGCACTGACGTCGGACCTTTGCGAGGCGGCCTGGAAAGAGTTGCAGACGATCGAGGCCGAGGGGGGCGTGCTGTCCAGCCTGCGCGACGGGCACATCCAGCAACGCGTTCGCACCGCCGCGGCCCGGCGCGACGCCGCCTTCAAGGCCGGGGAACGGGCCATCATCGGCACGACGCTCTATCCGCTGAAGAACGAGCGTGCGGTCGAGACGCTGGACGCGGAGCGGCGGCCTGTCTTTGCCGAAGGTGTCGTCCTGTGCGAACCGCTGGTTCCCGCCCGTATTGACCAAGCCATCGGGGCCGCCTCTTGATTCCGGATTTCAGCCAGATCGGTTGGGTGCCGCCGCGCCGCGCGCCAGTGGAGGTCAAGGGGCAGCGGACGACGCCGGAAGGCCTTGTCGTCAAGCATCTGTACAGCCAGGGCGATCTAAAGGGGCTGCCGCACCTCGACAGCTATCCGGGCCTCGCGCCTTTCGTGCGCGGCCCCTACCCGACCATGTATGTCCAGCAACCCTGGACGATCCGGCAATATGCCGGCTTTTCAACAGCCGAGGAATCGAACGCCTTCTATCGGCGCAATCTCGCCGCCGGCCAGAAGGGTCTGTCGGTGGCGTTCGATCTGGCCACGCATCGCGGCTATGACAGCGATCATCCGCGTGTTGCCGGCGATGTCGGCATGGCGGGCGTCGCCATCGATTCCATTCTCGACATGCGACAGTTGTTCGACGGCATTCCGCTTGGCGACATGACGGTGTCGATGACGATGAACGGCGCGGTGCTGCCGATCATGGCGCTCTACATCGTGGCGGCGGAAGAACAGGGCGTGGCGCAGAAGGATCTGGCCGGCACCATTCAGAACGACATTCTGAAGGAGTTCATGGTCCGCAACACCTACATCTATCCGCCAAAACCCTCGATGCGGATCGTTTCGGACATCTTCTCCTACACCTCCAGGAACATGCCGAAGTTCAATTCGATCTCGATCTCCGGCTACCATATGCAGGAAGCCGGCGCGACAGCCGACCTGGAACTCGCCTATACGATCGCCGACGGCATCGAATATGCCCGCGCCGGTGTCGCGGCGGGGCTGGATATAGACCGCTTCGCGCCGCGCCTGTCCTTCTTCTGGGCGATCGGGATGAACTTCTTCATGGAAGTGGCCAAGCTCAGGGCCGCGCGCTTGTTGTGGGCAAGCCTGATGAAGAAGAATTTTGCACCGAAGGACGAACGCTCGCTGTCATTGCGCACCCATTGCCAGACATCGGGCTGGTCGCTGACGGCGCAGGACCCGTACAACAACATCGTCCGCACCATGATCGAGGCGATGGCCGCGACTCAAGGCCATACCCAGTCGCTGCACACCAACTCCTTCGACGAGGCGATGGCACTGCCGACCGACCATTCGGCGCGGATCGCCCGCAACACCCAGCTCATCCTGCAGACGGAGTCCGGCACCACGCGCATGATCGACCCGTGGGGCGGCTCGGCTTATGTCGAGCGGCTGACCCATGACCTTGCGGCGCGCGCGCTGGGCCACATCGAAGAGGTCGAGGCTCTCGGCGGCATGGCCGCCGCGACCGAACAAGGCATCCCGAAGCTGCGCATCGAGGAAGCGGCGGCGCGCACGCAGGCGCGCATCGATTCCGGCGAGCAGATGCTGGTCGGGGTCAATGCCCACCGTCCCGAGAACGACATAGAAGTCGACGTGTTGAAGATCGACAATGCCGAGGTCAGGGCCCGGCAGCTGTCGAAGTTGCAGCGGCTGAAGGGCACGCGCGATGTCGCGGCCGTCGAAAGCGCGCTCGACGCGCTGACCCGGGCCGCGCATGGCAATGAAAATCTCTTGGAATTCGCCATCCGCGCCGCGCGCGCCAATGCCACGGTCGGCGAAATCTCGTTCGCCCTGGAAAGGGCCTTTGGCCGGCACGTCGCGACAGTGCAAACCATTTCCGGCGTCTATCGCAAGGCGCTTGGCGACAATCCCGTGGTCGACGGGTTGCAGGACAAGCTCGACGCCTTCGAAAAGAAAAACGGCGGCAAGCCGCGCATCCTCGTTGCCAAGATGGGACAGGACGGCCACGACCGTGGACAGAAGGTGATCGCCACCGCCTTCGCCGATCTCGGTTTCGACGTCACCGTCGGCGCGATGTTCCAGACGCCGGAAGAGATCGCGAAATTGGCCGTCGAGCATGATGTCCACATCATCGGCGCCTCGTCGCTCGCGGCTGGGCACCTGACGCTGATCCCCGAATTGCGCGACGCGCTCAAGAAGCTGGGACGCAGCGACATGTTGATCGTGGCGGGCGGCGTCATTCCTCCGCAGGATTACGACGCGGTGCTGCAAGCCGGCGCCGCGGAAATCTTCCCGCCGGGCACTGTTATTCCGGAGGCGGCGGACCGGTTGCTGGATAGGCTGCTGGCGAGGTGAGGTAGTTATAATATCCGTTGCAACACACTGAACACCTCGTTATAATCGGCGTTGCAACAAGGTATTCCGTCATGAACACCATAATTCGCAAGATCGGCAATTCCGAAGGCGTGATCCTGCCGAAAGAGCTTCTTGATCGCCTGAACATGAAGGCAGGCGATCAACTTCAGATCGTCGAGACGGACAAGGGCATTGCTCTCGAGCCGATAGACGACAGTTTCGAGCGGCAGATGGAAGCTGCCCGCATGGTCATGGACAAGTACAAGGTCGCGCTTCAGAAGCTCGCCGAATGAGCTGGGAGTTCCTGACCCGGCGCGCGGTTGAAGCGATGCATGCGGAGCAGTTACGCAGACATGGCGGAGCGCAAGGCTTGAGAGATGAAAACGCTCTCGAATCTGCGCTCGCTCGTGCCGAGAACAAGGCCAACTATGAAGATCCTACGGTGGCGGATCTTGCAGCTGCCTATGTCTTTGGCATTGCCAGGAACCATGCCTTTGTCGACGGCAACAAGCGGACCGCCATCGTGGCCGCCGGTGCATTTCTGATCGTAAACGGCCATATCCTGACAGCCGACAACGGCATGCTCTATGAGTTCGTCATGGCTGTCGCTGCCGGCGAAATCGACGAAGCGGGTGCCGCCGCGTTCTTCCGTGACCATATCGTCAAGCTCGAAGGCTAACTCTCCGAGAGCTTGACGATTTCCCATTCCTTGCCGTTGACCGCGGCCACATCGCCAACCTTCTTGCCGAACAACGCGACCGCCATCGGCGAAACATGCGAAATGCTGCCCTTCGACGGGTCGGCTTCGTCCTCGCCGACGATCTTCCAGTGCACCTTCTTGCCGTCGTCGCCTTCCAGCGTGACGCCCATGCCGAAGCGCACGACGTCGCTGCCGGGCTCCGGCACGGAAAGCTCGGCGTTTTCGCGCCGGGCTGTCCAGTAACGCAAGTCCCGCGACACGACCGCGATGCGCTCGCGGTCGGCCTTCCTCTCGGCTTTGGCCAGTATGTCGCGCAGATCGGCCAGATTGTCCTCGATCTGCGCCAGGCCGCGCTCCGTCACCAGATTGCGGTGCGGACTGATCGGCCGCTCCCCGACCCCGGCGATGGCGTTTTCGCTGTCTTCTTCACGCGTAAAAGCTCTGCTCATGTTGTGAACTTAGGCACCAGTGGGCTGCTCGGCAAGCCATAGGCCGATGGCTGGCACGATTCCTGCGACGCCAGAGCCGGACACCAGGACCTGTGCCGATGTTGAACAGACGAACGCTGCTGACCGGGACCACCGGCTTTGCCGTCATGGGCCTCGCGCTCGGCAAGGCCGCCGCCGCCGGACTCACCGGCATCGAGAAAGCCTCGATGCGCGGCTCGATCAATGCGACCGAACTCGGCGTGCAGCCCGGCACATCAGACGACCAGAGCAAGGCCTTCGCCAAACTTCTGAGGGATGCGAACAGCCGCGACATGGCGGTGTTTTTGCCGGCGGGCACCTATGTGGTGTCCAATCTCTCGCTGCCCGGCCGCGTTCGTCTTTCCGGCGTGCCGGGCGCGACCCGTATCGTCTACGGCGGCGACGGCCATCTTTTCATGGCCGAACAGGCCGACCACATCGAGCTCAGCGGCCTGGTCTTCGACGGATCGAACCGCTCGATCGGCGACTATGCGCAAGGGCTGCTGGACCTGCGCCGGGTCGGACATCTGGTGGTGGACAATTGCCAGATCACCGGCAGCGGCAAGAACGGACTTTCGCTCGAACGTGCGGCGGGCCGTATCGAACGCTCGGACATATCGGGCGCGGCGGATGCCGGCATCTATTCGGTCGAGGCGGCCGGGCTGTCGATATCAGGCAACACGGTCTCCGACTGCGCCAATGGCGGTATCCTCGTGCACCGCTGGCAGGCGGCGGAAGACGGAACCATGGTCACGGGCAACCGCGTCCAGCGCATCAGCGCGCGCAGCGGCGGCACCGGCCAGAACGGCAATGGCATCAACGCCTTTCGCGCCGGCAATGTCGTCATCTCCGGCAACGTGGTGTCGGATTGCGCCTTCTCGGCGATCCGCGCCAACAGTTCCAGCAACTTGCAGATATCGGGCAACACCTGTTCGCGGTCGGGCGAAACGGCGGTCTATTCGGAATTCTCGTTCGAAGGCGCCGTCATCAGCAACAACATCGTCGACGGCGCGGCCAACGGCATCTCGATCGTCAATTTCAACGAAGGCGGCCGCATGGGCGTCTGCTCCGGCAACATCGTGCGCAATCTGTCGACCAGCGGCCCCTACACCGCCGATCCACCGGGGTTCGGCGTCGGCATCGCGGTCGAGGCCGACACCATCGCCTCCAACAACGTCATCGAGAACGCGCCGCTCTACGGCATGTCGATCGGCTGGGGGCCATACCTGCGCAATGTCGTGGCCACCGGCAACATCATCCGCAAGGCGGGCACCGGCATCGTCGTCAGCGTGGTCGAGGGTGCCGGCACAGCCGTCATCTCCGACAACGTCATCGACGGAGCCTTGAACGGCGCCGTCATCGGCCAGCGTTGGGCCGAGCCGGTGACGGCAGACCTCACCCAGTTGAGCAACAGCGGCTTTGCCCACCTGACCGTTGAGCGCAACCGCGTCAGCTAAAGCAATTCCTGAACGCTTTTGGCGATCAGCGTGGCTTCGTCCTGGCCTGCCGCGCACAGCAATGAAGACGTCGCGGCCGACCTCTGATCCTACGCGGTCATCAATTTGAGCGCTTTGAGCAGGCGAACATGGGTGTGGGAATGATGGTGCCTGACATGCACGGCCGAATAGATGGGATGTGAGATCTTCGGCGCATCGGCCACGAGCTGAGCCACGCCCTCCTGCCGCAGTTTCATCGCCACCGTTTCGGTGACGAAGGCGGTGCCGCCCCGGCTTCGCAGCAGATAGGCAACCGCGCCGCCATTCCCCGTCGATACGGGGCTGTTTTCCAGTTCCGGCAGCATCTGCTTGTGGGCGCGATTGAAGAAGGCCGAATAATTGGCGCGGATGTAGTTCGCCGGCACGACCTCGCCGAAGGCAACGCCACGCGTCGAAACCATGACGAAATTCTCCTCGGCGATCTGCTCGTAGTGCATGTCCGGAAGATGCTGCGGCGAATAGAGCACCGCCAGATCGAGGCTGCCGGTGGTCAGATCGAGGATCATCTGGTTGGAGTAGTCGATCTCGACATAGATCGCGAGCTTGGGCATCGTCGCGCGCACCCATTCCAGCCACCCTTCCAGGACGCGTTCGTAAAGTTCGAACTGGATGCCGATGCGGATCAGGCGGTCGAACTTGCCGACCGACTGGATTTCGCGGCGGGCGTCGAGCCATCGCAGTTTGACCGCGCGCGCATGTTCCTCGAACCGCAGGCCGGCGACGGTCGGCTCGGTGCCGCTCTTGTTGCGGATGAAGAGTTGCTTTTCCAGCAGCGCCTCGAGCGTGCGGATGCGGCTCGAAACGGTCGACTGGGTGATGCCAAGGCGCTCCGCTGTCCTGTTGAAGTTGCGGGTTTCGATCAGGTCAAGGAACGTATCCAGCAGTTCGATCTGCATCCCGGCCATCCAGCGCAAGAAACTCCCGCAGGGCTAGCGCTTTTCAGGCCAGCCCGGCAACGGGTAATCGGATTCCTCGATTAACATCCAGCTCGTGGCTGCGTTGCCGGACCTGCCGCCGAAGCGCACGGTTGCTTCATCGTCCCCCACCCCATGGCAGGCAACACATCCATGTTCATCGTCGACACCGACGTCCACAACTACTGGTCCAGCGCGGAAGTCCTGCTTCCCTATCTCGAACCCTACTGGCGGGATTTCCTGGTGCGTGGCGAAAAGCCCGGACCGACAGGAAGTTTTCCGCACGGCCACCGTCCCTGGCTGCATCCGGAGGGGTTCTCGCGTCACGACATCCGCCCGCAAACGGAGCAGGACAACTATACGATCATGAAGGAGAAGCACCTCGATCTCTATGACATCGATGTGGCGATCCTCACCGCCGACGAGCCGCTGGAAGCCTCGACGCTGGCCAACCACCATTACGCGAACGCGCTGGTGAAGGCCTATAACGACTACATGATCGACTGGTGGTTGCCGAAGGACAGGCGCTTCAAGGGATCGATCATCATTTCGCCGACCGATCCGCATGGCGCGGCGGCCGAGATCCAGCGCCTCGGCGGCCACAAGGATATCGTCCAGGTCCTGGCCAGCCATGGTTCGCAGCGTCCCTACGGCGACCCGTTCTACCATCCGATCTTCGAAGCCTGCGCCGAAGTCGGGCTGCCCTTCGCCATCCATTTCGGCGGCCAGGGCGGCGTCAACCACAATGCCGTCGCCAGCGGGCCGACCACCTACTATTGGGAAACGCACGCCCTGCTCAGCCAGCCGGCGATGACCCACGTCGTCAGCATGATCTCCAACGGCGTGTTCGAGAAGTACCCCGACCTCTATTTCGTCGTCATCGAGTGCGGCGTGTCGTGGGTGCCCTCGCTGATGTGGCGCCTCGACGCCAACTTCAAGGCCCTGCGCAAGGAGACGCCGTGGCTGAAGATGCTGCCGTCCGAATATTGCCGGCGCAACATCCGCTTCAGCACCCAGCCGCTCGAGCAGCCGCAAAATGTGAAGCATCTCTGGGAGACGCTCGAACACATGGACGGGCAGAACACGCTGCTTTTCGCCTCCGATTATCCGCACTGGGACTTCGACGCGCCGACCAATCTGCACATCCCACCGGCATGGCGCGAGAAGGTGATGGGGCTGAATGCGCTGGAAGTCTATAAGCGCATCGAGGCTCCGGCCGCCACGGCGAGGGTCGCCTGATGAGCGCCACTGCCACCGCTCCCAAGCTCACCTTCGCCTGCAAGACCGCGGACGTCGCGGTGGGCAAGCCGAGGATCGTTCCCTATGGCCGCCTCAGCGTCGGCATATTCCAGCTTGAGGATGGCTATGCCGCCCTGCTGAACATCTGCCCGCATCGGGCGGGACAGCTTTGCGAAGGGCCGATATCAGGCACCACCCGCCAAACGGACAAAGCGGAATTCGTCTACGAGCGCGCCGGCGAACTCATTCGCTGCGCCTGGCACGGATGGGAGTTCGACATACGGTCCGGCAAGTGCCTGGTCGACGACAGGCTGAAGGCGCGCACCTTCCCCGTGCATGTCGACGGCGACGACATCTATCTCGAAATGGGCCGCTAGCCGCGACCTGCACCTGGAGTTTGCCAATGGATACCGTGAAGTTCACCCAGATGAAGGATGGCGACCGCGACGACTATGCCTTCCTGACCGAGCATGAGACCGAGTATGCCGCAGGCACGGCAGACCGCTTGCTGGCGGCCATGGTCGAACTCGACAAATCGCTGTCAGGCTACAAGGTGACGCGGCTTGGCCATTCGCTGCAGGCCGCCACGCGCGCCTGGAATGCTGGCGCCGATATCGACTGGGTGGTCTCGGCGCTGCTGCACGATATCGGCGACATCTACGCGCCCTACAATCACGACGAATATGCGGCCGCGATCATCCGGCCGTTCGTGCGCGAGCAATGCGCCTGGGTCGTCGAGAAACATGGCGATTTCCAACTGCTGTATTATGGCGAGCACGTTGGCGCGAACCCGCACAAGCGCGATGCCTTCCGCGATAGCGCGTATTTCGACGACTGCGCCGAGTTCTGTGACAAATGGGACCAGTCGAGCTTCGATCCGGACTATCCGACCCGGCCGCTGGAATTCTTCGCGCCGATGGTGCGGGAAGTCTTCGCCCGCAGGAGCTATGATCCAGCTGTAGTCAGAGCCAGCCAACGGGAAGCCATGTCGAACGCCGCGCTCGCTGCGGCACGCTCGGTGATCTAGGCTATCAGCCGAGGGCGGCGGTGGGCCTCAGCGCCCCGACCTTAGCGCCGACCCGGCTTTCGATCGGCGCATTCGCCAGTTCGAGCAGCTTCGCAGCCACAGCCTCGTCGTCACGCAACAGTCGGGCAAGGATGGCGGCAGCCATGGCATCGCCGGCGCGGCCGGCGCCATCATCGCATTTGATCGCTATACCCAAGCCGAGTTCAGATATCGCGCTGCAGTGCACGCCTTCGGCGCCGCCTTTCGCAAAGATCCGGCCAGGCGCTGCCTCCATCAGTGCGACGTCAGCGCGGCCGGTGCCGGCGACAAAGAAAGGTTCGGCCATGCAGGCGGAAAGCAGCCGCTTCGCGGCCTTCGCCCGCCCGGGGCCAAAGCCATTTGCCGTGGCCATGCGGGCGAAACCGAGCGCGAAACTCCTGAGCGGCACCGCATAGGTCGGGATCGAGCAGCCGTCGGTCGCGCGCTCGTCCGGGCCATGGACAGCGCCGGTCACCGATTGCATGGCGTCGCGCACCATCTCCTGCAAGGCGTGCCCCGCCTTGACGTAGCCGTGGTGCGCAATGCCGGAGTGGACGCAGGTGCAGAGGAAACCGGAATGCTTGCCGGAGCAGTTGTTGTGCAACGCGCAGGGCGAGCCGCCCGAGCGGGCGAGCGCAATCTCTGCATCATGGTTCGAGGGCCAATGCGTCCCGCATTCGAGCGCCGGTCCATCCAGGCCGGCCCTGGCGAGCATCGATCGCGCCAGCTCGACATGCGCCGGCTCGCCTGAATGGGACGCACAGGCGAGTGCCAGTTCGCGATTGCCGAAGCCATAGGCGTCAGCGGCACCCGTTTCGACGAGCGGCAAGGCCTGGATGGCCTTGACCGCCGAACGCGGAAACACCGGCCGCGACGTATCGCCTATCTCCAGCACCGCCTTGCCGTCGGCATCGAAGACCGCGACCGCACCGCGATGCGCGCTCTCCACGATCGCGCCGCGCAGGACTTCCATCAGAACCGGATTTGCCATGTCGCCTCCCGCAAATGCGGGCCGCTTCTACCTGATCCGGTCGAGAATGGAAACGTAGTTGGCGACCGCCGCACCGCCCATGTTGAAGATGCCGCCCAGCTTCGCGCCCGGAACCTGGATGCCGCCGGCCTCGCCGACGAGCTGCATGGCCGTCAACACATGCATCGAAACACCCGTGGCTCCGATCGGGTGCCCCTTTGCCTTCAAGCCACCGGACGGATTGACCGGCAGCCGACCATTCTTCGCCGTCGTGCCATCCAGCGCCAGCTTTGCGCCCTCGCCCGGCTTTGCCAGACCCATCGCCTCATATTCGATCAGTTCGGCGATGGTGAAGCAGTCATGCGTCTCGACGAAGGAGAGATCGTCGAGCGTCACGCCGGCATTCTTCAAAGCGCGGGTCCAGGCCTGCTCACAGCCTTCGAAGGCGAGGATGTCGCGCTTCGACATCGGCAGGAAATCCTGGACATGCTCGTTGGCGCGGAAGGTCACGGCACGGCGCATCCTGAGCGCGGTGGCGGTATCGGTGAGGACAAGCGCCGCTGCGCCATCGGAGACCAGCGAGCAATCGGTGCGCTTCAGCGGACCGGCGACGAAGGGGTTCTTCTCGCTCTCCTGGCGGCAGAATTCATAGCCGAAATCCTTGCGCATCTGCGCGTAGGGATTGTCGACGCCGTTCTTGTGGTTCTTGGCGGCTATCATGGCGAGCGCATCCGACTGGTCGCCATAACGCTGGAAATAAGCCTGCGCGATCTTGCCGAAGACGCCGGCAAAACCCGCCGGCGTCTCGCCATCCTCGGGCAGATAGGAGGCTTTCAGCAGGTTCTTGCCGATCTCCGGACCGGGCGTCGTCGTCATCTGCTCGGCGCCGACCACAAGCACGATCCTGGCGGCATTCGCATCGATGGCGCGGATGCCCTGCCGGACCGCCGCTGATCCGGTGGCGCAGGCATTCTCGACACGCGTCGCGGGCTTGAAGCGCAGCCGGTCATCGGCCTGCAACACCAGGCTCGCGGTGAAATCCTGCGCCGAAAAGCCGGCGTTGAAATGGCCGAGCACGATCTCGTCGACATCATCGGGGCCGATGCCGGCGTGATCGAGCGCATCGGTCGCCACCTTGACGATCAGGTTTTCGAGCGTCTCGCCCTCGAGCTTGCCAAAGCGCGAATGCGCCCAGCCAACGATGCATGCGGTCATGGCGGTCTCCATCCTTGGCGCCAGCCTAGCCTGTCTGCGAGCGGCGCGCGTCGCCTTTAATTGTTCAAATATAAACAGTCTTGCCCCGGCCGTGAAGGGCCGGAACCAGACAATCGCTTGGTACAGTCACGACGAGCATCGATTTTTCATTGATTGACGCGTCAATAAAAAATAATCTCGCCGCAAAATCGGGAACGACATGCCAAAAGTCGGAATGGAGCCATTGCGCCGCAAGGCGCTCATCGACGCGACGATCTCGGCGATCGGCGAACGCGGGTCGCTTGACGTGACCATGTCCGAGATCGCCGGCCGCGCCGGCGTGTCCTCGGCGCTGGCCCATCACTATTTCGGCGCCAAGGATGAATTGCTGTTCGCGACGATGCGGCACATCCTGGCCGAACTGACCATCGACATGCGCCGCGCGCTCCAGTCCGCCGCCTCCGCGCGCGAGCGCGTCTCGGCGGTGGTCGCGGTCAACTTCTCCGACATCCAGTTCCAGCCCGAAACCATCGCCGCTTGGCTTGCCTTCTACGTCGAGGCTCAGAAGTCGTCCGCGCTGCGCCGGCTGCTCAGGGTCTATGCGCGCCGGTTGCACTCCAACCTGATGAGCGGCTTGACTGGCATCTTGCCCCGGGCCGAGGCCGACCGCGCCGCCGAAGCGACCGCGGCGATGATCGACGGTCTCTACATCAGGCGCGCGCTTAAAGACGGTGTTCCCGACGCCGCGACCGCGATCGCGCTGGTCGAGGACTATCTCGAAACCAAACTCGGCGGGCGGCAAAAACAGTGACGGCGAAGCGACCCAATTTCCTGATCGTCATGGTCGATCAGCTGAACGGAACCCTGTTTCCGGACGGACCGGCCGCGTTCCTGCACGCGCCGCATCTGAAAGCGCTTGCCGCACGATCGGCGCGCTTTGCGAACAATTACACCGCCTCGCCGCTGTGCGCGCCGGGCCGCGCCGCCTTCATGAGCGGCCAGTTGCCGTCGCGCACCGAGGTCTATGACAACGCCGCGGAATTCGCCTCCTCGATCCCGACCTTCGCGCATCACCTGCGCGCCGACGGCTACCACACCGTGCTGTCGGGCAAGATGCACTTCGTCGGGCCGGATCAGTTGCACGGCTTCGAGGAGCGGCTGACCACGGACATCTATCCTGCCGATTTCGGCTGGACGCCCGACTATCGCAAACCCGGCGAGCGCATCGACTGGTGGTATCACAATCTGGGCTCGGTGACCGGCGCGGGCGTCGCCGAGATCTCAAACCAGATGGAGTATGACGACGAAGTCGCCTTCCACGCGGTGCAGAAGCTCTATGACTTCGCCCGCGTCTCCGACGATACCGCGCACCGCCCCTGGTGCCTGACGGTGTCCTTCACCCATCCGCACGACCCCTATGTTGCCCGGCGGAAATACTGGGACCTCTACGAGGATTGCCCGGCGCTGGAGCCCGAGGTCGGCTTCATACCCTATGACAGCCAGGATCCGCATTCGAAGCGGCTCTACAAGGCCTCCGACTACGACAGTTTCGACATCACGCCGGAGCAGGTCCGGCGCTCCCGGCGCGGCTATTTCGCCAACATCTCCTACCTCGACGACAAGGTCGGGGAATTGCTGTCGGTGCTGGAACGCACCCGCATGCTCGACGACACGGTCATCCTGTTCTGCTCGGACCACGGCGACATGCTCGGCGAGCGTGGCTTGTGGTTCAAGATGTGCTTCTTCGAAGGCTCGGCACGGGTGCCGCTGATGATCGCCGGCAAGGGCGTGCCCGCCGGCATGATTGCGACGCCCGTCTCCAATCTCGACGTGACGCCGACGCTGTGCGATTTCGCAGGCATCGACATGAGCGCGATCGCGCCATGGACCGACGGTCAATCGCTGCTGCCGCTGCTGAACGGCAAGCCACGCAGCGCGCCGGTGTTGATGGAATATGCCGCCGAGGGCTCCAATGCGCCGTTGGTGGCGATCCGCGAGGGACGCTACAAGTTCGTCCATTGCGAGATCGATCCGCCACAGCTCTATGATATCGAATCCGACCCACGCGAGTTGAGCAACCTCGCCGGCGATCCGGCGCATGCCGGTCTGGTGGCGAGTTTCGTCGAAAAAGTCCGTGCGCGCTGGGACATGGCGGCTTTCGATGCCGCCGTGCGGGCAAGCCAGGCGCGGCGTTGGGTGGTCTATCCGGCGCTGCGCAACGGCACGCACTACCCCTGGGAATTCCAGCCGCTGCAGAAGGCGTCGGAACGGTACATGCGCAACCACATGGATTTGAACGTGCTCGAAGAGCAGAAACGGTTCCCGAGAGGCGAATGATGGCAAACCTTCTCGTCCCTTCCCTCGACCACCTCAAGCAGGCCTATGCCGTTACCTCACGGGCGACGCAGATCACGCCGTTGCTGGAATCGGCGGCTCTCGCCCGCGAAACCGGCGCGGCCCGCGTCTTCATCAAGCCGGAGTCCCTGCAATGGGCGGGATCCTTCAAGATACGCGGCGCCTATTGGCGCCTGAAGCGGCTTTCGGCTGAAGAGGCAGGCAAGGGCGTCGTCGCCTATTCTTCCGGCAATTTCGCCCAGGGGCTGGCCGCCGCCGGCCAGGCACTCGGCATTCCGGTGACCATCGTCATGCCGATCGACGCGCCAGCCGCCAAGCGCGACGCGACCGCCGGCTACGGCGCACGCGTCGTGCTGACCGACCATGGCGAGCGGGCGCGGGAGGAAGTCGCCGCCGCCAGGGCGCGCGAGATCGCCGAGACCGAAGGACTGGCGCTGCTGCATCCTTTCGACGACCCGGAGATCGTCGCCGGCCAGGCCGGCGCCGGCCTCGAAGCGCTCGACCAGCTCGGCGCCAAGGATGCCAGCGCCGACCTGTTGTTCTGCTCGGTCGGCGGCGGCGGCCTGATTGGCGGCGTCTCGCTTGCCTTCCACTACCTCTCGCCGGCAACGGAAATCATCGGTGTCGAGCCGGAAGGCTTCGACGGCATGGGCGCCTCGCTGGCGCATGGCAGCATCGAGACCATGCCGATCGGGCCGAAGTCGATCTGCGACGGGCTGATGTCGAGGCGGCCGGGTGACGCGCCGTTCGCCGCGGTCAAGACCGCCGGGGTGCGCGGCATCACCGTCGACGACCAGTCGGTGCGGCGGGCCATGAGGATCGCCTTCGAGCGCATGAAGCTGGTGCTTGAGCCGTCGGGCGCTGCGTCGCTCGCCGCGCTGCTCGGCGGCAAGGTGGATGTGAAGGGCAAGACTGTCCTTGTTGTGGCAACCGGCGGCAATGTCTCGCTCGCCGATTTTATGGCGCATATGAACAATGCTTGAAGCGGATTTTGTCATCATCGGCTCCGGCTCCGCCGGCTCGGCCATGGCCTATCGCCTGTCCGAGGACGGCAAGCATTCGGTCATCGTCATCGAATTCGGCGGCACCGATATGGGGCCGCTGATCCAGATGCCATCGGCCTTGTCGATCCCGCTCAACATGAGCCTTTACGACTGGGGCTTTGCCAGCGAGCCGGAACCGCATCTGGGCGGCCGCGTGCTGGCGACGCCGCGCGGCAAGGTCATCGGGGGCTCTTCATCGATCAACGGCATGGTCTATGTGCGCGGCCACGCCCGCGACTTCGACCATTGGGCCGAACAGGGCGCGGCCGGCTGGGGCTTTGCCGACGTGCTCCCCTATTTCAAGCGCATGGAGGATTCCGATGGCGGCGAGGACGGCTGGCGCGGCAAGGGCGGACCGCTGCATGTCCAGCGCGGCTCCCGGCGCAATCCGCTCTACGGCGCGTTCGTCGAGGCAGGTCGCCAGGCGGGATTCGAACTGACCGACGACTATAATGGCGCCAAGCAGGAAGGCTTCGGCCCCATGGAGCAGACCATCCTGGGCGGCCGCCGCTGGTCGGCGGCATCAGCCTATCTGAAGCCGGCGCTCAAGCGCAAGAATGTTAGCCTGCTCAAGGGTTTTGCGCGCCGGGTGATCATCGAGAATCAACGCGCCATCGGCGTCGAGATCGAGGCTCACAAACAGATTCAGGTTGTTAAGGCGCGACGTGAGGTGATCGTCGCCGCCTCCTCGATCAATTCGCCCAAGATCCTGATGCTGTCGGGCATCGGCCCGGCCGGGCATTTGCGCGAAAATGGCATCGCCGTGGTCGCCGACCGGCCCGGCGTCGGCCGCAACCTGCAGGACCATATGGAGCTCTACATCCAGCAGGAATCGACCAAGCCGATCACGCTCAACTCGATCCTCAATCCGTTCTCCAAGGCGCTGATCGGGGCGCAATGGCTGTTCTTCAAATCGGGCCTCGGCGCCACCAACCACTTCGAAGCGGCCGCCTTCGTGCGCTCGCAGGCCGGCGTCGACTACCCCGACATCCAGTACCACTTCATCCCGGCGGCTGTGCGCTATGACGGCAAGGCGGCAGCGAAGTCGCACGGCTTCCAGGCGCATGTCGGGCCGATGCGCTCGAAGTCGCGCGGCTCGGTGACGCTGCGCTCACCGGACCCAAGAGCAAAGCCGGTGATCCGGTTCAACTACATGTCCCATCCCGACGACTGGACGGAGTTCCGCCACTGCATCCGGCTGACCCGGGAGATTTTCGGCCAGAAGGCTTTCGATGCCTATCGCGGCCAGGAGATCTCGCCCGGCAGCCATGTGCAGACCAACGACGAGCTGGACATCTTCATCAGGGATCACGCCGAAAGCGCCTACCATCCCTGCGGCACCTGCAAGATGGGCCGCGCCGACGATGTGACGAGCGTTGTCGATCCCGAATGCCGGGTGATCGGCGTCGAGGGGCTGCGGGTCGCGGATTCCTCGATCTTTCCGCGCGTCACCAACGGCAACCTCAACGCCCCCTCGATCATGACCGGCGAGAAGGCGTCCGACCACATCCTCGGCCGCACGCCCCTGGCGCCGTCCAACCAGGAACCGTGGATCAATCCGCGCTGGCAGGTGGCGGACAGATAGGCCATGATCCGCGCAACGGATCGAGCCATCCCTATAGATTGAGCCGCCCGCTTGGGCGCAGACGATTTGGAGACCACCATGCGCGCCCAGCCCACGGCCTCGCACTATGTCAACGGACGCTACATCGAGGATGAAGGCGGCGCGCCGCTGCCGGTGATCTATCCGGCCACGGGCGAGACCATCGCCATGTTGCGTTCGGCGACGCCGAACGTGCTGGAACTGGCGATCGAGGCGGCGCGCGCCGCGCAGCCGGCCTGGGCGCGGCTGAAGCCCGTGGAGCGCGGTCGTATCCTGCGCCGCGCCGCCGATATTCTGCGCGCCCGCAACGCCGACCTCGCGCGCATCGAGACGCTCGACACCGGCAAGGCAATCCAGGAGACGCTGGTGGCTGACGCGCCCTCGGCGGCCGACTGCCTGGAATATTTCGCCGGCGCGGTCGCCGTCTTCAACGGTGAAGCGGTCGACCTCGGCGGACCCTTCGCCTACACGAGGCGCGAGGCGCTCGGCGTCTGCGTCGGCATCGGCGCCTGGAACTATCCGATCCAGATCGCCGGCTGGAAGTCGGCGCCCGCGCTGGCCATGGGCAACGCCATGGTGTTCAAGCCGTCGGAGAACACGCCGCTCTCGTCGCTGGCACTCGCCGAAATCTACAGCGAGGCCGGCCTGCCGGACGGCCTGTTCAATGTCGTGCAAGGCTATGGCGATGTCGGCGCCGGCCTTGTCGGCCATGATGTCGTGGCAAAGGTTTCGGTGACCGGTTCGGTGCCGACCGGCCGCAAGGTCCTGTCGCTCGCAGGCTCGAAGATGAAGCATGCAACGATGGAACTCGGCGGCAAGTCGCCGCTGATCGTCTTCAATGACGCCGACATCGAGAACGCCATCGGCGGTGCCATGCTCGGCAATTTCTATTCCACCGGCCAGATCTGCTCCAACGGCACGCGCGTTTTCGTCCAGAGCGGCATCCACGACCGCTTCGTCGAGCGGCTGGTCGAGCGGACGAAGAAGATCCGCATCGGTGATCCGCTCGATCCCGAGACCCAGATGGGTCCGCTTGTGTCGAAAGCCCAGCACGAGAAGGTCGTCGGATACATCGAAGTGGGCAAGCAGGACGGAGCCGTCCTCGCCTGTGGCGGCAACGTGCCTTCCCTGCAGGGTTTCCAGGGCGGCTTCTTCGTCGAGCCGACGGTGTTCACGCGCGTCACCGACACGATGCGGATCGCGCGCGAGGAGATTTTCGGCCCGGTGATGAGCGTGCTGAAATTCGACGGCGAGGACGAAGTGATCGACCGCGCCAACGATACCGAGTTCGGCCTTGCCGCGGGCGTCTTCACTCGCGATCTGCCACGTGCGCATCGCGTCATCGCCGAATTGCAGGCCGGCACCTGCTGGATCAACGCCTACAATCTGACGCCGGTGGAAATCCCCTTCGGCGGCGTCAAGCAATCCGGCATAGGACGCGAGAATTCACTGGCCGCGCTGGCGCTCTACTCGCAGCTGAAGTCGGTCTATGTCGAGACCGGGGATGTGGCCAGCCCATACTGATCCGGCCTATTTTTCCCCCGTGCCGTCCAGATACTGCGTCAGGGCACACACCAGATGATAGAAGATGCTGGCCGGCACATCGGTCGCCAGTGAGCGGCCACGCTCATCGATGCGGTCGATCCACAGCCCGAGCGGCGCCGGATCGATGTGCCAGCGGAACAGCCGACCGACACGCGCCTCGATCTCGGGCTTGAGGTCGGGACCGCCCGAGCCGTCAAGCGCGATGGCCGCCTTGATCGCTTCGGCCTGCGGCCAGCTGCGCGACACCGTGTCGAGCGGCAGCCCCTGGCGCGATACCGCACCATAGGAAAGGCCGGTTGCGCGGTTAAGGCCATTGGCGACGGCCGAGGCATAGAGCTTGCGGGCGAAGGCATTGAGCTCGGTCTGGCCGCTGCGGGCGGCGAAATCGATGAGCAGCGAGGCCCATTCGAAGTGATGGCCGGGCTCGGTCCAGCCTCCCTTCTCTCCGACAGACGGCTTCCAGTCCGCGTCGAAATACTCGCCGAGTGTCCAGCTTTCCGGATCGAAAAAATGGCTGCGGAAAAGGTCGATGATGCGCGCGGCCCGACGCAGATGCGCGCGCTCGCCGGTGGCCTGATGCCAGGCCAGGAATGCCTCCAGCAGATGCATGTGCGGATTGGAGCGCCGCTCGCCCGCCCCATCCGAGGTTTCGAGGAAGCCGGTCATGCGGCTGTCCTCGAGATGGGCATCGAGAAAAGCGAACGTTTCCTCGCCGAGCCGCAGCGCGTCGGGATGGCCCGACATGTGCGCATGCGCCAGCGCCAGCAGCACGCAGGAATGATCGTAGGCATCCTCGGTGGCATCGGCGACGGAGCCGTCCACATTCAGCGTGCGCACCCAACCGCCGCGTTCGGTACGCCCCTTGCCCGCCATGAAGTCGACGCCATGGGCGATCAGCCGCTCGGCCGGGCCGGTCCAGCCGCGCTCCTTGGCCACGGCGAAGGCATAGACCTGCCTGGCCTGGGTGCGCATGCGCTTGGGCTTCATGAGCGGCTTGATGTCGAAACCAAGCGCCTCGTGGAAGCCGCCATAGAGCTCGTCGACACCCGATGTCGACCAAAGCGGCAAGGTTTCCTGAAACAGCCAGTGATGCACGCGCCGCCGCCAGGCGCCGCTTTCGATGACGCGGTCATGCGCGGGCGTGAACCGGGTTTCCAGCCGCCCCGATTTCTCCAGCTGCTCGACGATCTTCTTGACATGCTGGCTATGGCTGACGGGGGCCACGAACGTAGCATCCGAGGTCGAAACGATGGCCACGTCCTTCATGCCGATCGCCGACAAAAGGCGGCCATCGCTGCGGATGTAGGAGTTCTCGCAATCGATGGCGACGACGTCGCCAACCACGACATTGCCGTTCTTGTCAGCTGGGCCGACATCGAGCAGCGACTGCCATGAGCCAAGGTCGTTCCAGCGAAAGCCGGCCGGCACCATCGCTATGTCTTTTGCCCGCTCCATGATGGCGTAGTCGATCGAGTTCGACGGGATGGCGCCGTAGAGGTCCAGCGGCATGTAGAGGCCCGACAGATCCGACGTTGCTGCCTCATAGGCCGCTTCCGTGGTCCGCCAGATATCGGGCTGGAAAGCCGCGAAGGCGTCCCGCATGGCGACGGCCCGAAACAGGAATATGCCGGTATTCCAATAGAAGTTTCCGGCCTTGAGATAGCTCTGCGCCGTCGCCAGATCCGGCTTTTCGACGAAGCGCGAAACATCGCGAATGCCGGCATCCTCACCGGATACCTCGATGTAGCCATAGCCGGTTTCGGGCTGTGTCGGCTTTATGCCGAACACCACGAGCCGGCCGGCCCGCGCCGCGTCGGCCCCCGCATCGACGCTCTGCCAGAATTGCGCCGCTGTCGATATTTCATGGTCCGACGGCACGACCAGCACGAGGCTGTCGCCGAATTCCGACAAGGTTCGCAGCGTTGCCAGCGCCACGGCGGCGGCGGTGTTGCGCCCGGTCGGTTCGAAAAGCGGGCCGCCGCCGGCGAGATCGAGGCCGGCAAGATCGGCATGGACGCGCTCGGCATGGCGCTCCGAGGCGATCAGGAAGACCGGTGTCTCGCCGGCCGGTCTCGCCGTCAACCGGCGCAAGGTCTTGGCGAGCATCGAGCCGTCGCCCGACAGGTCATGGAACTGCTTGGGATTGTCCTCGCGCGACAGCGGCCAGAGCCGCGAGCCGACGCCGCCGCTCATGACAAAACTGACAATGCGCTGGCTCATGGATACCCTGTCAAAAAGTCTGGTTGTAGGCACCGACCTCCGGGCTGCGGCGCAGCACGGTATCGACCGCCTCGAACATCTGCCGGCGCCGCTCCGATGAGACCGGAGACTCCACCACCACGACCAGTTCCGGCTTGTTGGAGGAGGCCCGCACGAGTCCCCATGTGCCGTCCTCGGCGACGACACGGACGCCGTTTACGGTGACAAGTGAGGCTATTTTCTGACCGGCGAAATCAGCGTTCTCCCGCTGCATGGCTTGAAAATCGGCAACGACGCGCTCGACCACGCCGTACTTCACATCATCGGCGCAGTGCGGCGACATGGTCGGGGTGCCATAGGTGAGCGGCAGCGCGCGGTAGAGATCGGCCATCGACCTCCCGGGATTGCGATCGAGCATCTGGCAGATGGCAATCGCGGTGATCAGCCCGTCGTCATAGCCGCGCCCGATGGGCGGGTTGAAGAAGAAGTGGCCCGACTTTTCGAAACCCGCGACGGCGCCGAGTTCGGCAACGCGGCGCTTGATGTAGGAGTGGCCGGTCTTCCAGTAGTCGGTAACGGCGCCGTTGGTCCGGAGCACGTGGTCGGTGTTGAAAAGCCCGGTCGACTTGACGTCGACGACGAAGCGGGAACCGGGATGCTGGCCGGAGATATCGCGGGCCAGCATCACCCCGACCTTGTCGGCAAAGATCTCGTCGCCTTCGTTGTCGACGACGCCGCAACGGTCGCCATCGCCGTCGAAGCCGAGGCCGATATCGGCGCCTGTCTCCAACACCTTGTCCCTGATGGCATGCAGCATCTGCATGTCTTCGGGGTTGGGATTGTAGCGCGGAAAGGTGTGATCGAGTTCGACGTCGAGCGGAATCACCTCGCAGCCTATGCGCTGCAACGCTTCCGGGGCAAAGGCACCCGCGGTGCCATTGCCGCAGGCGGCGACTACCTTGAGTTTTCGCGTTACGCGCTTGCCGCCGGTCAGATCGTCGAGATACGTGGCGCGAAAATCCTCGACGAAATCGTAGGAGCCGCCACCTGTGAGGTCGAAGTCGCCCGCGAGCACGATCGCCTTCAGCGCGCTCATCTCCTCAGGTCCGAAGGTGAGCGGCCGCGCCGCCCCCATCTTGACGCCGGTCCAGCCATTCTCGTTGTGCGAGGCGGTGACCATGGCGACCGAGGGCGTGTCCAGGGCAAACTGGGCAAAATAGGCCATGGGCGACAAGGCAAGGCCAATGTCCTTCACCCGCGCGCCGGCCGCCATCAGGCCCGAAACCAGCGCAAGCTTTATCGACAGCGAGTAGGACCGGAAGTCGTGCCCGGTGACGATATCCGGTCCGGCGCCAAGGCGGCGGATCAGCGTGCCGAGTCCCATGCCGAGCGCCTGAACGCCGATCAGGTTGAGTTCCGGCGGCAACGCAGAGCCCGGATGCCCGAACCACCAGCGCGCGTCATATTCACGAAACCCCGACGGCTTGATCAGCGCCGAGGTTTCGAATTCGAAACTGTTTGGCCGGGCGTCGCCAGTGATGCGCAGGGGCAATGGTTGAAACTCCAGGGGCCGAAATGCCGATTTATCAGTGTCTTGGCTATGAGATAAGCCTTTAAGTCCATCTTTATCCGGTGGTTCGGCCGCATGCCATCCGGTGAAGTTTCGGGAAAGCAGGGAAATGCGACAGAAGTGCTGCCATTGGCGCTTGCAGGATCGAAAAGCGGCGGCTATAAGCCCGCGGTCTGGTCACGGAGTGTAGCGCAGTCTGGTAGCGCACCTCGTTCGGGACGAGGGGGTCGCAGGTTCAAATCCTGCCACTCCGACCAGAAAAAACAGATACTTAGTTTTCTGTTGCTCCCGATACCCCACAGATTTCCCCACAGATTGGCGGCGCTTTCTAGCCGCGATTAAAGCGTGGGCCTATGACGTTCCTGCTCGACACCGGCCGTAAATTTTGACGAAATGGCCATCGGCACCAGATAGTTCGATGGACATGATGGGGATTGTCAAAACGTGAGCCTGGTGCGGACATGAATTTGATCTCAACAACGGCTTCGATACCGGCTCTTGTGATTGCGGTGCTCGTCATCTCCGGCTGTTCGTCGATCGGTGGCACGACCGATTCGGCGAAATACGACGCGATGAGCTGCACCGACCTCAACAGCGCGCTGGGCGAAAATGCCGGCGAAATCTCGCAGACCGCGATCAGCCGAGGCAAGGTCGCCAACACCAGCGTGCCGCGCTGGCTGCTCGGCGGATCGAAGGTCAAGACGGCCGTCGCCAACCGCGAGACGGCCAGGATAGACCGGTTGAAGCAGCAGCAGGACGCTCTTCTAGCTGCAAGGGCGCGCAAATGCCCGAAATCGGCAGGCTGAGCGATTACGCCCCGGCCCGTCGGTCGCGGCATCTCCGATGGTTCCTATATCCTCGGGGAGAGTTGACGCCGCTCCCGTCTCCCATTTGGGAGAGGCGGCAGCGGTCAGAGGGCGCTAGAATGGCATCCTTCGCCGGCATCCATGCGGCGCATTTCCATTGCCGTCGTTCGAGGTCCAGATGCATTCGAGATGCGGTCTTTGCAGCCCAGCGCCGACGCGCCGAACTTTCCTCACCGCCTTTGGGTTGGGCGCCATTTGTGCATCGACGAAATTTGCCTGTGCGGCGGCCGGCTCGCCGCCGGATCTCACACGCGAACTGAGCCGGCGCCCCCGGATTGCAAGCGCCATCAGCTGGTTTGCCCCCGCCGCGGCCAATCAGCTCGTCTATGCACAATGGCCCACCGCCTGGAAACACGAACTCAAGCAGTTTCATGATCTGCTTTGGGCGGGGCAGCCGCTCCCCCTCACCGATCCGCCCCCCAATCAGAGCGATCCCTCGGTGAACGAGACCCTGCTCAGCACGGAAGACGCGCGGCATCTGTTCCTGGCGCTGGTGGCGCAAAGTCTTGTCGTCGAAATCGGCCAGCGCGTGCCTTGGTCGATCGGGCAGGACAATGATGCAAGCTTCGCCGCGCTTTTTTCACCGGCGGAAATGTTCGTTTTCGACCGCCGCAGCGGACTTTACCGGGTGAATTGGGCAGGTATTGCGGCCCCTCCGGATGTCGCGTATCATTTTCTGCGCACCCAGGCGCTCATTGGCCCGACCCGTCGGGCAACGATTGAACGACTGCTGCAGTGGTGCACGGCGCGGCTCGTGCACTTCACCGGCGACACGTCGAATGCAAATCTGGAACGGCAATGGCAGTACTATGGAGAACCGCCAATGTCGCGCATCATTTCAGGCACGGTCGCCGCCGGCCGCAACGACCCGCCGCACCACATCACGGCAGGCTGCTGGGGAACGGCGGCCTTTCTCGCTGCGATGCTGCGCGTCGTCAATGTTCCCGTGGCGAGGGAGGTCGTCTACCAGGACCCCGGTTCGCGGAAGAAGGCGCACGCGACGCCGCATTTCCTCAGCGAAGACCTTTATCTCAGCCACGCCGACGATCCCTACAATCTGCTCGTCCGGCTCAGACCATCGCGGACCGCCAGCCAGATTCTGATCGGCCGCGACCGCTTCGATCAATGGTTCCGGAGCGGCGGTATGGCCGACAATGTCGGAAGGCAACCCTTTGAGCTGGCCCTTGCCGATCCACCGATCGGCTTGTTGAAGGACTATGTCGACGATATCGCCAAAGGCACCGCGAAGACCGGGCAAATCTGGCAGAACTACAGCCGCTACTATTCCGCGACGGAGTTGGAGAAGACCGGGCTTTGGTCCCGTCTGGAGCAGAGGACGGCCGCCCTTGGCGGGCCCGATGCCGTCAAGAAAGAATACAGGGCCGCGTTCGACGCCCTGCAGAAGAGCCTTTCCGAGCCTTAGCGACGGCATGCGGCGAAACAGCCGCTCCGCTCACGCGCGATTTGCGATTTGCTCGACCGGGCAGCCTCAGGCACTCAACCGAAAGCGCGTCACATCGATCGCCGCGTTCATCAGCGTCTGGGTGTAAGGCGCCTGGGGATTGCTGAAGATCGCCTCCGTCGGCCCCTCCTCCACGATCTTGCCCTGCTTCATGACGATGATGTAATCCGCCATTGCGCGCACGACGGCAAGGTCGTGGCTGATGAAGAGATAGGACAGTTCGTGGTCGGCCTGCAGCTTGCGCAGCAGTTCGACGATCTGTTTTTGCACGGAACGGTCCAGCGCCGAGGTCGGCTCGTCCAGCACCACCATTTTGGGTTTCAGGATCATGGCGCGGGCGATGGCGATGCGCTGCCTCTGGCCGCCCGAGAATTCATGCGGATAACGGTTGCGCGCGTTCGGGTCGAGACCGACTTCGCGCAGGGCTTCGACCGCGCGCTGGTCGCGCTGCTTGCCGGAGAGGTTAGGTTCGTGAACCAGAAGCCCCTCGGTGATCACCTGGCCGACCGTCATGCGCGGCGACAGCGAGCCGAACGGATCCTGGAACACCAGCTGCATCTGGCGCCGCAGCGGCCGCATCGCCTGCCGGTCGGCGGTGGAAATATCGCGGTCGCCGAAACGGATGAGCCCGTCGCTTGGCAGCAGCCGCAGCAGAGCGCGACCGAGCGTCGACTTGCCGGAGCCGGATTCGCCGACAATGCCGATTGTCTGGTTGCGCTGCAGCCTGATCGAAATGTGATCGACGGCCCGCAGCATCAGCGGTTCGCCGGCCAGAAAACCGCCGCCGATCTTGAATGTGACTTCCACATCCCTGCCCTCGAGCACGACGGGCGCGTTCGCGGGAGGCGGCGCCTTGGTTCCCGTCGGTTCGGCCGCCAGCAGCATCCTGGTGTAGGCATGCTGCGGGTTGGCGAAGATCGCCTCGGCCTCGCCCTCCTCGACGACCTCGCCCTGGCGCATCACATAGACCCGGTCGGCGAAGCGGCGGACGATGCCGAGGTCATGGGTGATGAAGACGATCGCCATGCCGAGTTTGCGCTGCAATTCGGCGAGCAGCATCAGGATCTGCGCCTGGATGGTCACATCGAGCGCCGTCGTCGGCTCGTCGGCGATCAGGATGTCGGGATCGTTGGCGAGCGCCATGGCGATCATGACGCGCTGGCGCTGGCCGCCCGACATTTCATGCGGGTAGGATTTCATCCGCCGTTCCGGATCGGGAATATGGACCAGCCGCAGCAGCTTGAGCGCTTCCTCGCGTGCCTCGGCGGCGTTCAGGCCCCGGTGCCTGCGGATCGGCTCGATCAACTGGTTGCCGATCGAATAGAGCGGGTCGAGCGAGGTCATCGGCTCCTGGAAGATCATGCTGATCTTGCGGCCCCGGACCTTGTTCAGCTCCGATTTGCTGAGGGTCAGGAGGTTGCGGCCACGATAGTCGACATGGCCCGACGCCTCGCCGTTGCTGGCCAGCAAACTCATCGCCGCCATCATCGTCTGGCTCTTGCCGGAACCTGACTCACCGACCACGGCGACGGTTTCACCCGCATTGACATGAATGTTGATGCCCTTCACCGCCTCGACGGAGCCGTCGAGCGTGCGGAAGCGGACACGCAGGTCCTTGACGTCGAGGATCGTTTCGGGAGGAGCCATTTCAACGATCCTTCGGGTCGAGCGCGTCCCGCAGGCCGTCGCCGACGAAATTCAGGGCAAACAGCGTCGAGACGAGGAAGAAGGCGGGAAACAGGAGCAGCCAGTTGGCGGTGCCGATGTTCTTGGCGCCGACCGAGATTAGCACGCCCCAGCTGGTCATCGGTTCCTGCACGCCGAGGCCGAGGAACGACAGGAAGCTTTCCAGGATGATGACCTGCGGCACCAGCAGCGTCATGTAGATCACCACCGGGCCGAGCAGGTTGGGGATGACATGACGCAGCAGGATGCCGCGCTGGCCGACGCCCATGGCTTCGGCCGCCTGAACATATTCCTGGCGGCGGATCGACAGCGCCTGGCCGCGCACGATGCGGGCCATGTCGAGCCACAGCACGGCGCCGACCGCCAGGAACATCAGCACGAAGTTGCGACCGAAGAACACCACCAGCATGATGACGAAGAAAATGAACGGCAGGGAATAGAGCACGTCGACGATGCGCATCATCACCTCGTCGACCTTGCCGCCGGCAAAACCGGCGGCGGCGCCGTAGATCACGCCGATCGCCACCGCCACCACACCGGCGAGCAGGCCGATCGCCAACGATATGCGTCCGGCCATCAGCGTGCGCGAAAGAAGATCGCGGCCGGTATTGTCGGTGCCGAACAGAAAATACTGCTGCTTGACCGATGTGCTCATCGTCACTTCGAGCCCGTCGGGCGATTTGCTCTCGATCTTGGTGTTGTCGAAGGCATCGGAACGGTCGAGATAGCGGATGTTGCGATCGTCGATCGGCTTGGTCGAGGTGACGGTTACAGTGACGCGCTCGCCATCCTGCTTCCATTCCTTGATCTCGACTCGCATGCGCTTGACGGCGTCATTGAGAGCCGTCTCGATCATGTCGGCCTTGGGATAGGCCGTGAGGCTGGGCGGCGTGCGCACATAGTCGCCATAGATGGTTGTGTACTGATGCGGCACGAACCAGGGCCCGAACACGCTGATGATGGCGATGAAAACCAGGTAATAAAGGCTGATCATGGCGGCGCGGTTGGCCTTGAGGCGCGCCCACGCATCGCCCCAGAGCGAGCGGCCGACAATGACGGGAGCCGTGGCTGCGATATCAGTCATAGCGCACCCTCAATCATAGCGAACTCTGGGGTCGACGACCGCGTACATGACGTCGACGATCAGGTTGAAGACGATGGTGAAGATTGCGATCACAACCACCGTTCCCATCACCAGCGTATAGTCGCGGTTGAGAGCGGCATCGACGAAATAGCGGCCGACGCCGGGGATGGAGAAGATGGTCTCGACGATGACCGAACCGGTCAGCAGCGCCGCCGCCGCGGGACCGGTAAACGAGACAATCGGAAGGACGGCGCCGCGCAGGGCATGCTTGACCACCACCGACCAGTCGGAGAGGCCGAGCGCGCGCGCGGTGCGGATATGATGGGACCGCAGCGATTCGATCATCGACCCGCGCATCAGGCGGGCGACGATGGCGATCTGCGGCAGGGCAAGCGTCAGCACCGGGCCGACTTTGTTGATGAAGGCGCCGTCGCCCCAGCCGCCGATCGGCAGCAGCTTCCAGGTCAGCCCGAAGAGAAGCTGGATCACCGGGGCAATGACGAAGGTCGGGATGGTGCTGCCGGCCGTCGCCAGCGCGATCACCGTGTAATCGCCGAGTTTGTTCTGGTTGAGCGCGGCTATGGTGCCGAGCACGCTGCCGAGCAGCAACGCCAGGATCAGCGCCGAGGCACCGAGCTGGACCGATATCGGCAGGCCCTTGGCGAACAGTTCGGTGACGGTGAAGTCCGGCATATTGTAGCTCGGCCCGAAATTGCCGCGCAGGAGATTGCCGAGATAGTGCACATATTGCAGCCAGAGCGGGTCGTTGAGGCCAAACTGGGCCTCAAGGTTGGCCTTGATTTCCGGACTCAGGCCGCGCTCCTGGTTGAACGGACCGCCTGGTGCGACACGCATCAGGAAGAACGCCATCGTCACGATGACGAACAGCGTCGGGATGGCGGTCAAAAGCCGCCGGAATACATATCGCAGCATCGGTGCCCCGCTTGATCCGAAGCATCCGCGTCCGACAGGACGATCTTGCTCCAGCCTGCAAATCTTCGCACCGGGTTATCCGAAAATCGATTCCGCTTCCCGGGCCGATGCGACGGCAACCAATGCCGCCGCGCCTCGAAAGGCACGACGGCTTGGCCAGGGATCAGTCCTTGCTGACGAAGCGGGACGGGTGAACGTCCATCACATTGTCGACGAAGCCGTGCAGCTTCGAGGACACGATGTCGTGGTAGCTATAGTAGAGGAGCGGAATCTGGCCGACATCGTCAACCAGGATGCGTTCGGCCTCGGCGAGGTCCTTCATACGCTCTTCGGGCTTGCCGCCGGCGGCGGCCGCCTTGTCCATCGCGGCCTCATATGCCGGGCTGTTGTAGTTCGAATAATTGTTGCCGCTGGCCTTGCGCGAGATGCCGAGGAAGGTTTCCGGGTCCTTGTAGTCGGCGATCCAGGCGGCGCGGGCCACGTCATAATTACCCTTCTGCTCAAGGAAACCGTAATGGGTCTTGGTGTCGGTGTTGAGCAGGGTCACCTCGACGCCGAGCGGCTTCAACTGTTCCTGGATCGCCACGGCCATGTTCTTGTGGTTTTCCGAGGTGTTGTAGCGGATTTCCATCTTCAGCGGATGCTCGGGCGTATAGCCCAGTTTCTCCAGAACCTTCTTGGCCGCGTCCTCGCGATCGATCTGCGGCATATCGGCGAACTTGGCCATCGCCGGCGTGTAGCCCTCGATGCCGGGAGGCACCATCGAATAGCCGGGCAGCATCGAATTCTGCCAGACTTTCTCGGCAATGAAGTCGCGGTCGATCGCCATCGAGATGGCGTTGCGGAGCTCGGCATTGTCCCATGGCGCCTTGTCGGTCTTGATCGCGTAGTAGTAGGTGCCGAGATATGGGCCAACATGGATCTGGTCGCCGAACTTGGTCTTAAGGTCGGCGAGCTGTTCGGTCGGGAGGTCGTCGTAGCTGTCGAGTTCACCAGCCTCGAAGCGCTTCATAGCCGATGAACGGTCCTCGGTCGGGATATAGTTGACGACGTCGAACTTGACGGTCGCGGCGTCCCAGAATTTCGGGTTCTTGACCAGTTTCATGTGATCGTTGGGAACCCATTCGGCCAGCGTATAGGCGCCGTTCGAAACCAGCTTGCCCGGCTTGATCCAGTCGGCGCCAAGCTTCTCGATGGAGGCCTTGCTGACCGGGTAGGTCGCCTGATGGGTCAGCATCTCGAGGAAGTAAGGCGTCGGCGCCTTCAGCGTCACTTCGAGGGTGTTCGCGTCAATCGCCTTGACGCCCATGTCCTCGGGCTTGCCCTTCTTGGTGTTGACGTCCTCCGCGCCCTTCACCGGGTACAGCATCGAGGCATATTCGGCGCCGGTGGCCGGGTCTTCGAGCCGATGGAAAGCGTACACGAAATCGTCCGCCGTTACCGGGCTGCCGTCCGACCACATGCCATCCTTGCGCAGCTTGAAGGTATAGACCGTGCCGTCATCCGATACCGTCCAGCTTTCGGCGGCGCCCGGGATGAGATTCGCTTTCTCGTCCTGCATGACCAAGCCCTGGAACAGGTCGCGCAACACATTGGCTTCATAGACCGTCGAGGTCTTGTGCGGGTCCACCGATTCCGATTCCGCGGCCGTGCCCCTGTTGTAGACGCTCTCGGCAAAGGCTGGCGCCAGGAACGCGCCGGCGGCCAAGCTCATGGTCGTGGCGAACACCGTCGCCTTCAGCATGTTTTTCAGCATGAAGTTCTCCCTGTCGGCGCTGCCGTCGGCGCGCCTTTTCATGGTTGACGCCCCGAAGCCGATGCCTGGCCCCTTTGAGCGCGCCGCCGGTTCCCTCCGGCAGCTGGTGGCAGGAGACTAGACAGGAGGTAAGCTCTTTTCAACCGAGTACTGAGTGACCCTAAGTCAATCCTCGCAACCGGAGAAGCAACCGCTAAATTAGAGCCACATTTTCAATTGTTCACACCCACAGGTTGTACCCGGAGTTTTCGCTTTTTGCATGCGAAATTTGGCATGCTCGGCACCATGGTTCAGAACCTCATTTCAAGGGTCAGAAGGCGCGAGTTCCGAACAAGCACTTCGGGGACTTCGGCGGTCGAGTTCGCCTTGTTGTCACCGCTCTTCATGCTTCTCCTACTCGGAATGGTTGCGTACGGCATATATTTCGGGGCTGCCAACTCGATCCAGCAGATTGCCGCCGACGCTGCCCGCACCGCAATTGCCGGAGTGAACCAGACCGAACGTCAGACGCTCGTGGCGAGTTATCTCGCCAACAACGCGGCCGGCTACCCTTTCGTGGACGCGACAAAAATAACCTACCAGGCCAATGACAGCGTGGCCGACGGAAGCCAGTTCGTGGTGTCTATCCAGTACGACGCGCGCAACCTGCCGATCTGGAATCTGTTTCCGGGCATAGCCATGCCGGGAACGACGATCACACGTCAGTCCACGATCAGGGTCGGGGGTATCTGAATGCTGCGGCGGGCGTGCAAAGGAATTGGCCGGCTTGCCCGCTCGCTCTCGAGCGACAGGAGGGCGAACTTCGCCGTGATGACGGCCTTGAGCGCCCCGGTGGCGTTGGCGCTCGCGGCGGTCGCCATAGATGAAGCCTCCATCTTCACGGAGCGCCGGGAAGCCCAAGCCATGGTCGACCTGGCCGCGATCACCGCCGCCTCGAACATCAGTAATGTCAACACCGCCGTTGTTACCACGCTCACCGACAACGGCATGCCCGGCGTTGTCGTCCAGGGCACGGGTCAGACCATTCCGGCGGCCGTGGGCAAAACAGTTGTCACGGTCACCCCAGGCCAATACCTGGCATCCAACAGCAATGTGGGCCAGCGCTTCCAGGCGGGCGTTACCCCCTACAACGCCGTCCGGGTCACCCTGGCCAAGATTCCCAACCGCTATTTCGCAAGCTCGCTGATCCCCACTCCCGTCATCGGCACCCAGGCAACCGCGGCCATCACGCCGATGGCGACGTTCTCGGTCGGTTCAAGGCTGCTTAGCCTGAACGGCGGCATTCTGAACTCGCTTCTCAGCAAGCTGATCGGCGGCAACATCTCGCTCAGCGTCATGGACTACAATGCCCTGGTCTCGGCCGACGTCGACGTGCTTTCCTTCATGAGCGCGCTGGCGACCCAGTTGAACCTGACCGCGGGCACCTATTCGGACGTGCTAGCGTCGAAGGCGACGATCGGCCAGATCGCTACCGCCATGGCCAACGTTCCCGGGCTGGACGGAACAAGCGCCCTCGCCTTGCAGACGATCGCTAACAAGGCCACCAGCACGGTCAAGATACCGCTCAGCGCCCTTGTTGATCTTGGCGGCGTCGGCAGCCTGGCGGTGGGGCAAAGGCCTCCCGGTCTCGGGGTCGCCGCGAGCGCGATCGGGATGCTGAACGCCGGCGCGGTGCTGGCGAACGGCACGAACCAGGTCTCGCTCGATCTCGGTGCCACCATTCCCGGGCTTACCAACACACAGCTTCTCATCGCCATCGGCCAACCCATGCAATCCTCGCCCTGGCTGGCGATCGATCAGGTTGGTACGACGGTGCGCACCGCACAGACGCGCATCAAGCTTACCGCGAGCGTCACCGTCGGCAATTCCGGATTAAGCGGCGGTGTCAGTCTGGTGTCCGTCAGCCTGCCCCTCAGCGTGGAAGTCGCCTATGCGCAGGCCACACTGACCGGCATTACCTGTCCGAACGGACCTTCCAGCATCCAGGTTTCTATCGCCGCCCAGCCAGGCATCGCGGCGCTCCGCCTTGCCACCAGTAACACCGACGGCAACCCAACAGCCTTCGCGGACTTCACCAGGCCGCAGACGTTCTCAAACGCTCAGATCGCGGCGATCCAGCTTCTGCTCCTTCCCGTGCTGTCAGTGAACGGTTCGGCGGCGGTCAACATCACGAACAATTCGCCCCAGACGCTGACCTTCAACGCCACCGACATCGCCAACAAGACGACAAAGACCGTTTCCACCCGCAACATCACGCAGTCGCTAACATCGTCACTGCTCACCAGCTTGCAGCTTACGATCAATTTGTTGGGCCTTCCCCTGGATTTGACCGCACTGCTCAATATCGTGACGCCGCCAGTGGTGGCGTTATTGAATGGCGTGACAGCACCGGTCGACAACTTGCTTTACAATCTGCTTTCGGCGCTCGGCGTCAGCGTCGGCTCGGCGGACGTCAGGGTTACCGGCGCGACTTGCGGGCGCGCGGTTCTGGTCCAGTAAAAAGTGATCGGCGTGCCGTTCCGGTGCGCAAGGCGGGCGGCCGGAACCCCAATCAGTCCAGTTGGCCCATAAACCAGCCGAGCGCGGGCAAGGACAGGGAGTTCTCCTCGACCGGACCTCCCGCCAGCACGGCCGTGACCGTTCCGGCGCCCCGCGGCAATGGCCAATCGACCCCCTCGGAAGCGAAATTGAAAACGCAGAGTAGCCTCTCGTCGCCGCCTTCGCGGATGAAGGCGAGCACGTCGCCCCGCGCGTCGAGGAAACGGATCGAACCGGTGACGAGTGCCGGATGACGTTTGCGCAAGGCGAGCGCCGCGCGGTAGGCGGACAGCACCGATTGATCGTTGTCGTTCTGCACGTCGACCGCACGGGCGCGATGACTTGCGGGCACCGGCAGCCAGGGCTTGCCGGTGGTGAATCCCGCCTTCTCGACCTCAGCCTGCCAGACCATCGGCGTGCGGCAGCCGTCCCTGCCCTTCACACCCGGCCAGAAGCGGATGCCGACCGGGTCGCGCAGATCTTCATAGGCAAGCTCGGCCTCCTCCAAGCCGAGTTCCTCGCCCTGATAGAGACAGATCGAACCGCGCAGACTGCAAAGCAGCGCGATCGAGAATCTGGCCACCGCGTCGGGATCACCGCCGGGCCGCGTCCAGCGGCTGACATGGCGCACAACGTCATGGTTGGAGAATGCCCAGCACACCCACCCGTCGGCAACCGCCTGTTCGAAGGCCTCGACGCAGCCGCGCACATGGGCAGCCGAGAATTGCGGGCCGAGCAGGTCGAACGTGTAGCACATCTGCAGCTTGTCGCCGCCGGAGGTATAGGCGGCGAGCGTCTGCAAGGAGCGGCTTTCATCACCGATCTCGCCGACCGCGGCGCGGCCCTGATATTCGTCCATCAAGGCCCGAAAACGCTTGAGGAACGCCAGGTTTTCCGGCTGTGTCTTGTCGAACAGATGCTCTTGGAAAAGATAGGTGTTGGTCTCGCCGTTGGTGCCGGCGACGCTCGACGCGAGAGGCGGATTGCTGCGCAGCCAGCGGTCGTGGACATAGTAATTGACCGTATCGAGCCGGAAACCGTCGACGCCGCGTTCGAGCCAGAACCGCACCGTATCCAGCAGCGCGTCCTGCACCTGCGGATTGTGGAAATTCAGGTCGGGCTGCGAAGCGAGGAAATTGTGCATGTAATATTGCCGGCGCGTGGCGTCCCACTCCCAGGACGGCCCGCCGAACACCGAGAGCCAGTTGTTCGGCGCGTTCCCGTCCGGTCTGGCATCGGCCCAGACGTACCAGTCGGCCTTCGGATTGTCGCGGCTGGAGCGGCTTTCGACGAACCATTCGTGCCTGTCGGAAGAATGCGAGATCACCTGGTCGATGATGATCTTGAGGCCCAGCCGGTGCGCTTCGACGACCAGCGCGTCAAAATCCTCCAGCGTGCCGAACATCGGATCGACATCGCGATAGTCAGATACGTCGTAGCCCATGTCGGCCATGGGCGACTTGAAGAAGGGGGAGAGCCAGACCGCATCGACGCCGAGCGAGGCGATGTGGGCAAGCCGCGTCGTGATTCCCCGGAGATCGCCGCTGCCGTCGCCGGTCGTATCCTGGAAGGAACGCGGATAGACTTGGTAGATGACGCAGCCGCGCCACCATTCGCGCCCCTGCCCGGCATGGTGGTCGGCCATCACGAACCTTTCCTCCCGCGGACCTTGGCGGCCCGGCGCTCGATCATGAAGTTGACGCCGCGGCCAGGCAGGGGTCGCGCCAGATCGACGGTGTCGGCCTCGATGGCCGGGCGCCATTCGAACCCGTCCCGCGCCGGCAGGGTGAAGACGCATTGTCGTCGATCGCCATTGATCAGAACGGCAAGGCGGCCGTCTGAGGCATTGCCCAGCAGCATGACGAGGCGATGCCGGCCCGGATCGTTCCAGTCGGCTTCGCCAAGCGGCACGCCGGTTTCGGTCAGCCAGGCGACGTCGGGAATGTCCGCTCCCGGCGGCGGCTGACCGGTCAGCAGCCGCGTTTCGGTCAATGCCGGAGAAGCATGGCGCAGCGCCGAGAATGCCGCCGTGCAATGCTCCAGCGCCTTGTCGCGGCCGACCCAATCGAGCCAGGTCACCGCATTGTCCTGCGCATAGGCGTTGTTGTTGCCCTTTTGCGTGCGTCCGAACTCATCGCCCGCCGTCAGCATGATGGTGCCGCGCGAGGCAAAGAGCGTGGCGAGCAGCGCACGCTGATCGGCGAAGCGCGCCTTGATGATCCCGGCATTCTCGGTCTCGCCCTCGACGCCATTGTTCCAGGACAGGTTGGCGTTGTGGCCGTCGCGGTTCTGCTCGCCATTGGCGATGTTGTGCTTGCGTTCGTAGGCCACGATGTCGGCCAGCGTCATGCCATCATGCGCGGCGATGAAATTGACCGTGCGGCTGGCCGGCGCGCCGGCCCCGCCAAAGACATCGGACGAACCGGCAAGCCTTGTCGCGAGCAATCCCACCGTGCCCCCATCGCCACGCCAGAAGCGCCTGACATCGTCCCGGTAGCGGTCATTCCATTCCAGGAACGGCGGCCGGAAACTGCCGAGTTGGTAACCGTTTGGACCGATATCCCAGGGCTCGGCTATCAACACACGGTCGCCAAGGACGGAATCGCCGGCAATTGCCTGCAGCAGCGGCGCATCTGGGTCGAACGTTCCGTCAACCCGGCCGAGCACCGGCGCCAGGTCGAAGCGGAAACCATCGACGCCGGCGTAACGGACGAAGTGGCGAAGCGTGTCGAGCACCATCTCCCGCACGACAGGATGATCGCAGGCGACCGTGTTGCCGGTGCCGGTGTCGTTGGCCAGCCTGCCGTCCTGCTGGTGCCGGTAGTAGGCCTGATTGTCCAGCCCGCGCAGCGACAAGGTCGGTCCCAACCGGTCGCTTTCGCCGGTGTGGTTGAAGACGAGGTCGAGGATGGTGCCGATGCCGGCCTTGCGCAACGCCGCGACGGTGTCGCGCAATTCAGCGAGGCCGCCCGGCGCCAGGCGCGGATCGAGCGCCATGAAGGTGACGGGGTTGTAGCCCCAGGCGTTGCCGAGGCCGAGTGGCGGCAGATGCCGCTCGTCGATCGACGCGGTGACAGGCATCAGTTCGACAGCGCAGACGCCGATTTTCTTCAGATGCTCGATGATGGCCGGATGGGCAAGCGCGGCAATGGTGCCACGCTGCGCTTCAGGCACGTCCGGATGCAGCCTGGTGAAGGAGCGGACGTTCAGCTCATAGATCAGGCCGCCCGGACGAAACAGCGGCGGCAGCGGCGGCACCGCCGTGAGCAAGGGCTTTGCCACGACCTTGGGCATCAGCGGCGCGGTATCGGCTCCCTCGTTGCGCCGCGCGGCTAGCCGCCAGTGGTATTGATATGGCCGATCGATCTCGAAGGCGTAGGGATCGATCAGCAGCTTGTCGGGGTCGAGCCACAGTCCCCGGTCCGGCGCATAGTCGCCGTCCGCGCGCAAGCCGTAGCGGGTGCCCTCGACGAGGCCGGGGACAAGGAGCGCGTGGACGCCATCGCCCTGGGGCTGCAGTTCGAGCCGGTCGATCTCGCGGCCTCCCTGACCGTCGAAGATCGACACCCACAGGCGACGGGCCGACGAGGACCGGGCGGCGAAGCGGATGCCTTCGCGGGTGATCGTGGCGCCGAGCTGGGTCATGCGAGCGCCTCCCCTTCTCCCCTTGTGGGAGAAGGTGGATCGGCGCGCAGCGCCGAGACGGATGAGGGGTGTGTGACGGGACGAGGCGTTGGCAATCTCGATCGAAGAACGCGCCAAGCTGGAGCACCCCTCATCCGACCTCGCTTCGCGAGGCCACCTTCTCCCACAAGGGGAGAAGGGAAAGCCCTCAACACCACCCTCAAGTAATCACGCTCGGCTTGTTGCGGCCGGTATGGCTCTTGATGCCGGCGATGTCGTCGGCGGCCGCGATCAGGTCGGCGAGCGCCACCTGCGTGTCGAGGTCGTGCCTCGCCTTGTCCGGCTCGTAGCGCTCGATATAGACGCGCAGCGTCGCGCCCGAGGTGCCGGTCCCGGAAAGCCGGAAGACGACACGGGAGCCGCCTTCGAACAGGATGCGGATGCCCTGGTGCTCGCTGGTCGAGCCGTCGACCGGGTCGTGGTAGGCAAAGTCGTCGGCATTGGCGATCTTCAAACCGCGCACGCTGGTGCCGGGCAGCGAGCCGAGCTTGGCGCGGAGCTCGTCGACCAGCGCGTTGGCGCGGTCGCTCTCGACCTCTTCATAGTCGTGGCGCGAATAATAATTGCGCCCATAGGTCGCCCAATGTTCGGTGACGATCTGTTTGCAGCTCTCGCCGCGCGCGGCGAGGATGTTGAGCCACAGCAGCACCGCCCACAGGCCGTCCTTCTCGCGCACATGGTTGGAGCCGGTGCCCGCGCTCTCCTCGCCGCAGATCGTCGCCATGCCGGCATCGAGCAGATTGCCGAAGAACTTCCAGCCGGTGGGCGTCTCATAGATGCCGATGCCGAGCTTGTGGGCGACGCGGTCGGCGGCACCGCTGGTCGGCATGGAACGGGCGATGCCCTTCAGCCCGTCCCTGTAGCCCGGCGCCAGCCGGGCATTGGCGGCAAGCATGGCCACCGAATCCGATGGGGTGACGAAAATGCCCTTGCCGATGATCAGGTTGCGGTCGCCGTCGCCATCGGACGCGGCGCCGAAATCGGGCGCATCCGGTCCCATCATCTCGTCATAGAGATGTTTTGCGTGGACGAGGTTCGGGTCGGGATGATGGCCGCCGAAATCCGGCAGCGGCTTGAAGTTGCGGCAGGTGCCGTTGGGCGCGCCAAGCCGATGTTCGAGGATCTCCTTGGCATAGGGGCCGGTCACCGCATGCATGGCGTCGAAGCGCATGCGGAAGCCCGACTTAAAGAGCTTGCGCAGCGCGTCGAAGTCGAACAGGCTTTCCATCAACTCGGCATAGTCGGCGACCGGATCGATAATCTCGACCGTCATGCCGGCGGCCTTGACCGTCCCAATCGTGTCGATGTCGATCGGATCGATATCGACCGTCTTGAAGCTCGAAATCGCCTTGGTCTTGGCGAAGATCGCGTCCGTCAGCTTCTCCGGCGCCGGACCGCCATTGCCGGCATTGTACTTGATGCCGAAATCCTCGTGCGGGCCGCCGGGATTGTGGCTGGCCGACAGGATGATGCCGCCGAAGGTCTTGTATTTGCGGATGACGTGCGAGGCCGCCGGCGTCGACAATATGCCGCCCTGCCCCACCATCACCTTGCCGAAGCCATTGGCGGCGGCGATGGCGATGGCCTTCTGGATGACCTCGCGGTTGTAGTAGCGGCCGTCGCCGCCGATCACCAGCGTCTTGCCCTTGAAACCATCCAGCGCGTCGAAGATCGACTGGATGAAATTCTCGGCATAGTGCTCCTGCTGGAACACGGGCACCTTCTTGCGCAGGCCTGATGTGCCGGGCTTCTGGTCGGAATAGGGCTTGGTGGGGACGGTCCGTATCATGCTTCAGGCAACCCTTTTCGAAAGCAGCAAGCGGTAGAGTTCAACGTATTTTCCGGCACTTCGATCCCACGACACATCGCTCTTCATGCCCTGGCGCTGGATGGCTTCGAAAGTCGCCGGGGAAGCATGTGCGTCGGCCAGGCGGCGGATCGCATGCAGCAGCGCACCGCCATTGTTGGGTGCGAACTGGAAACCGGTGGCGACGCCCGCGGCAAGTGCGGCCTCGTTGGCGTCGATGATGGTGTCGGCGAGGCCGCCGGTGTGGGCAACCACCGGCACGCAGCCATAGCGCAGGCCGTAAAGCTGCGTCAGCCCGCAGGGTTCGAAACGCGAGGGAATGACGATCGCGTCGCAGCCGCCCTGCATGATGTGGGACAAGCCCTCGTCATAACCGACCACCACGCCGATACGGCCACGGTGTCGTGCGGCGGCGGCGAGCAGCGCGCCTTCCAGGCCCGCATCGCCCGAGCCCAGTATGGCCAGCCGCGCGCCCGTCGCGACGATGCCGTCGACCGCCGTCGCCAGGATGTCCATGCCCTTTTGCCAGGTCAGGCGGCTGACGACGCAGACGATCGGGCTGTCGTCGCGGTCGAGGCCGAAGCGATCCTCCACGGCGGCCCGGTTCGGCGCGCGGGCTTTCAGCGTCTCGGCCGTATAGGTCGACACCAGATGCGTGTCGGTCTGCGGATCCCATATGGCGGTGTCGATGCCGTTGACGATGCCGTAGAGATCGCTGGAGCGCATATTGATGAGGCCATCGAGCCCCATGCCGAATTCGGGAGAGCGTATCTCCTGCGCGTAGGTCGGGCTGACGGTGGTGATGGCCCAGGCCGCTTGAAGTCCGGCCTTGAGGAAGCCCACGCCGCCGTAATATTCAACGCCGTCCAGCGCCATCGCCACAGCCGGCAGGCCAAGTTCGCCGAAAATGCCGGCGCCGAACTGGCCCTGGAAGGCGAGATTGTGGACGGTCATCATCGACGGCGTACCGACCGCCTTGCCGTAGCGCATATAGGCAAGCGTCATCGCCGACTGCCAATCATGGGCATGCACGATATCGGGCAGATAACCTGAGATCGCGCCGCCGGCGATGTCGGCGCCGGCCTGGCTCAGCGCCGCGAAACGGCGCCAATTGTCGGGCCAGTCCGCACCCGATGCATTGCCATAGGGACCACCCGGGCGGTCGAACAGATGCGGCGCATCGAGCACGAAGAGACTGAGCCCGGCGACCTCGACTGCGTGGATGGAAGCCTTGCCGCCTTGCAGCGACGGGTACTGATAGACGGCCTTCTTTTTCTTGAACGCCGCCATCACGACGGGGAAGCCGGGAACAAGCGTGCGCATCGTCACGCCCTTGGCCGCGAGCGCGATCGGCAGCGCACCGGTCACATCGGCAAGTCCGCCGGTCTTGATCAGCGGAAAAATCTCTGGTGTGACCGACAGAACCTGCATGCGTTTATGGTCCGATCCTGTCCAACTCTTTGTTTTTGCGTAATTCCGGACGGAAAACCGTTTTCCACCTTTCCGGAACGGCTCCTAGAGCTTGAGCTTGTCGATCATGTCTTGGGTCACCAGGCAGATGCCCTTTTCAGAGACCCGAAAACGCTTGGCGTCGAGTGCGGGATTTTCCCCTATCACCAAGCCTTCCGGTATCCTTACACCGTGGTCAATGACGACGCGCTTCAACTTTGCGTTCCGGCCGACATGAACGTCGGGCAGCATGACGACCTCCTCCAGCGTCGAATAGGAATTGATGCGCGCGCCGGTAAAGATCAGGCTTTTCTTCAGCGTCGCGCCGGACACGATGCAGTCGCCCGACACCAGCGAAGAGACGGCCGAGCCGCGCCTGCCGTCCTCGTCATGGACGAATTTTGCCGGCGGCTTCAACTCGGCGTAGGTCCAGATCGGCCAGTCGCGATCATAGAGGTCGAGCTCAGGCGTGACGTCTGTCAGATCGATGTTGGCTTCCCAATAGGCGTCGACCGTGCCCACGTCGCGCCAGTAAGCCTCGTTCTCGGCGGTCGAGCGCACGCAGGACTTGGCGAAGCGGTGGGCGATCGCCTTACCGTGCTGGACGATATAGGGAATGATGTCCTTGCCGAAATCGCGGCTCGATCCGGGCTCGGCGGCGTCGCGGCGCAACTGTTCCATGAGAAACTTGGTCTTGAACACGTAGATGCCCATCGAGGCCAGCGCATAGTCCGGCTTGTCGGGAATGCCGGGCGGATCGGCCGGCTTCTCGATGAAGGAGATGATGGTGTCCTTGGCGTCGACATGCATGACGCCGAAACCGGTCGCTTCCATGCGCGGCACTTCCAGGCAGCCGACCGTGACATCGGCGCCGGCGTCTACGTGCTGGCGCAGCATCAGCTCGTAATCCATCTTGTAGATATGGTCGCCGGCCAGGATCACCATGTATTCGGGACCATAGGCCTCGATGATGTCGATGTTCTGGTAGACCGCGTCGGCGGTGCCTTCATACCATTGCGTCTCCGACACGCGCTGGCTGGCCGGCAGGATGTCGAAGCTCTCGTTTCGTTCGGGGCGCAGAAAGTTCCAGCCGCGCTGCAGGTGGCGGATCAGCGAATGCGCCTTGTACTGGGTGGCGACGCCGAGGCGGCGAATGCCGGAATTGAGCGCATTGGAGAGCGCGAAATCGATGATGCGGGTCTTGCCGCCGAAATAGACCGCCGGCTTGGCGCGCCGGTCGGTCAGTTCCTTGAGGCGGCTGCCGCGCCCGCCGGCCAGCACATAGGCCATGGCATCGCGGGCCAGCGGCTGGGTTCGTTTCATATCCACCATGGTTTTCACCCTCCCCGGTTACTCAGTCTGGAACATATTCAAGCATGATCGTGGCCAGCGGCGGCAAAAGCATCGTCGCGGAAATGCCGCCTGTTTGCGCCCGCGCCTCGACGGTGCCGCCATTGCCCATGCCCGACCCGCCATATTCGGAAGCGTCGGTGTTGATGATCTCGCGCCACTTGCCGGACTTCGGCAGCGGCACGCGATAATTGTCGCGGGGCACCGGCGTGAAGTTGGAAACGACGGCAACCGGATTGCCGCCCGGCGCGTTGCGCAGCCATGCGAAAACCGAGTTCTGACTGTCGTCGACGATCAACCAGGAGAAGCCATCCGGTTCGCAGTCCCGGCCGTGCAGCGCTGGGCGCGAGCGGTAGAGGTAGTTGAGGTCGCGCACCGTCTGCCAGACGCCGCGGTGCGGGCGAAAATCGAGCAGGTTCCAGTCGAGCGCACGCGCCTCGCTCCACTCGCGGCGCTGCGCGAACTCCTGCCCCATGAACAGCAGCTTCTTGCCGGGATAGCCCCACATGAAGCCGTAATAGGCCCGCAAGGTCGCGAATTTCTGCCAGTCGTCGCCCGCCATCTTGCCAAGCAGCGTGCCTTTGCCATGTACCACCTCGTCATGCGACAGCGGCAGCACGAAATTCTCGGAGAAGGCGTAGGTAAGCCCGAACGTCAGGTCGTTGTGGTGGTGCTTGCGGAAAATCGGCTCCTTGGAAAAATACTCCAGCGTGTCGTGCATGAAGCCCATGTTCCACTTGAAGCCGAAGCCCAGCCCGCCTTCATGGACTGGCGCCGAGACCTTCGGCCATGAAGTCGATTCCTCGGCCACGGTCATCACGCCGGGATGGTGGGCGTAGAGCTCCTTGTTCATCTTCTGCAGGAAGCTGACCGCCTCGAGGTTCTCGCGCCCGCCCTTCTCGTTGGGGATCCACTCGCCCTGCTTGCGTGAATAGTCGAGGTAAAGCATCGAGGCGACCGCATCCACGCGAAGCCCGTCGACGTGATATTTTTCGGCCCAGAACAGCGCGTTGTTGACCAGGAACGACACCACCTCACGGCGGCCGAAATTGTAGATCGCGGTGTTCCAGTCGGGATGAAAGCCCTTGCGCGGGTCGGCGTGCTCGTAAAGCGCAGTGCCATCGAAGTGGACAAGGCCGTGCTCGTCGACCGGGAAATGCGCCGGCACCCAGTCGAGGATGACACCGACCCCGGCACGATGGGCGCCGTCCACGAAGCGGGCAAAGCCATCGGGGTCGCCGAAGCGCGCGGACGGCGCGTAGAGGCCCGTCGTCTGATAGCCCCAGGAGGGATCATAGGGATGTTCGGAGATCGGCATGAATTCGATATGGGTAAAACCGGTCTCGACGACATAAGGGATCAGCCGGTCGGCGAGTTCATCCCAGGACAGGAAGGTGCCATCGTCGCGAAGCTGCCAGGAGCCGGCATGCACCTCATAGATCGACACCGCCTCGCGCCGCGGATCGGCATTGCGCCAGAAATTGCGATGCGCCTCGTCCCCCCACTGGTGGGCCGGCGGAACCGCCGTCACGGACGCGGTGGCCGGCCGCAATTCAGATTTGAAGGCGAACGGATCGGCCTTGAGCGGCAATCTCACCCCGTCAGATCCAATGATCTCATATTTGTAGGGCCGGCCGGCGCCGATATCGGGAATGAACACTTCCCAGATGCCGGTATCGCGGCGATCGCGCATCGAATGACGGCGACCGTCCCAGTCGTTGAAATCGCCGACCACGGAGACGCGCCGCGCATTTGGCGCCCAGACGGCGAAATGCACGCCGGTGGCGCCCTCATGTTCGATGACATGCGCACCAAGCTTGTCGAACAATCGCAGGTGCGAACCCTCGGCGATGTAATAGTCGTCCATCGGTCCGAGCACCGGGCCAAATGAATACGGGTCGGTCAGCCACCAGTCGCCGCCGGCGTTCCTGGCGTGGTAGCGCAGCGGCTGGCGCTTCCTGAGCGACAGCTTGCCTTCGAAGAAACCGGCATCGTCGCGCCGGGACAATTCTCCAGCCTTGGTGCCCGTCAGCGTATAGGCGGTGACGGATTCGGCATGGGGAACGAAGCAGCGGGCAAACAGGCTTTTGCCGATTTCATGGACACCGAGGACCGCGAAGGAATCGCCGTGCGTGCCGGCGACAATTGCCGCAACATCGCTGGCTGGCGCCAGCCCGTCCGGCCCGCTTGTCGCAGCGGTCGCGCGCGGCTTCCTCATCAGGCGGTCGCCCTCCCCAGGCACCTAGAACCTGTTCCAACCCGATGAAATCGGAGTGGAACAAGCTCTATCTCCTTGTTTGAGCATGATCTCCCGACAAACGGAAACGTTTGTCCGAGAAGGCCAGATTCCACTTTTCAGGATCATGCTTCAGTCTTTTGTTTGAGCCACATTGCCGTGGCCTCATGCAACCATATCAGACGGGTACGTTCCAGATTTCTTTCGCGTATTGGCGGATTGTGCGATCGGACGAGAACCAGCCGACCCGCGCGACGTTGCGGATCGCCATGGCATACCATTGCGGGCTGTTGCGCCAGGCCGCGTCGACGTCGCGCTGGCAGGCGGCATAGGCGTCGAAATCGGCGGCAACCATGAACCAGTCGCTGTTGTAGAGGCCGTTGATGAGGTCGCGGTAGCGGTCGGGGTCATCAGGCGAAAACACCCCCGACGAAACCGCCGCGACCGCCTGCGCCAGTTCGGGAGAGGCTTCGATGACGCCGCGCGGATTGTAGCCATTGCTGCGCCGCTCGGCGACCTCGGCCGTCGTCAGGCCGAAGATGAAGATGTTGTCGTCGCCGACATGCTCCTTGATCTCGACATTGGCGCCGTCGAGCGTGCCGATGGTCACCGCGCCGTTGAGCGCGAATTTCATGTTGCCGGTGCCGGACGCTTCCATGCCCGCCGTCGATATCTGCTCGGAGAGATCGGCGGCCGGCATCAGCACTTCGGCCAGGCTGACATTGTAGTTCGGCACGAACACGACCTTCAGCAGGCCGCGCACCGACGGATCGCCATTGATGACCCTGGCGACGTCGTTGGCGAGTTTGATGATCAGCTTGGCGTTGTGGTAGCTGGGCGCGGCCTTGCCGCCGAAAAACTTCACGCGCGGCATCCAGTCGCGCTCGGGGTGCGAGCGGATCTGGTCATAGAGCGCGATCGCCTCCAGGATATTGAGCAGCTGGCGCTTGTATTCGTGGATGCGCTTCACCTGGATGTCGAAGAGCGCCGACGGGTCGAGCTTGATGCCAAGCCGGTCGGCGACGAGATTGGCGAGCCGCGCCTTGTTCTGCCGCTTCACGGCGGCGAATTTGTCGCGGAACGCGGCATCGGTCGCGAAGGCGTCGAGGCCCTTGATCGCCTCGATATCGTCGAGGAAGCGGTCGCCGATCGCCTCGCGGGCCAGTGATGTCAGGCCAGGATTGCACTGGATGAGCCAGCGCCGCGGCGTGATGCCGTTGGTCTTGTTGTTGATGCGGTCGGGATAGAGCCTGTGGAGATCGGCGAACACCGTCTCCTTCATCAGTTCGGTATGCAGCGCCGAAACGCCGTTGATCGAATGCGAGCCGACGAAGGCAAGATTGCCCATGCGCACGCGGCGGTCGCCATTTTCCTGGATCAGCGAAATACGGCTGATCTGGTCGCCGGAGAACTGGTTGGTGGCGCGCGCCTCGAGCAGCACCTGGGCGTTGATGGCATAGACGATCTGCATGTGGCGCGGCAAAAGCCGTTCGAACAGCGGCACCGGCCAGCTTTCCAGCGCCTCCGGCAACAATGTGTGGTTGGTGTAGCCGAAGGTGCGCTTGGTGATGTCCCAGGCAAGATCGAAGTCCATGCCGTGGACATCCATCAAGAGCCGCATCAGTTCAGGCACGGCGATCGCGGGATGGGTGTCGTTCAGATGGATCGCGGCCTTGTCGGGCAGCGACCGCAGGTCGCCATACTGGCTGAGGTGGCGCTGGACGATGTCCTGCAGCGAAGCGGTCGAGAAGAAGTATTCCTGCCGCAGCCTGAGCTCCTGTCCGGCCATGTGGGAATCGGCGGGATAGAGCACGCGCGAAAGCGCATCGGCCTTGTTGCTTTCGGCCAGCGCACCGATGTGGTCGCCGGCATTGAACTTGTCGAGCAGGATCGGATCGACCGGCATGCCCGACCACAGCCGCAGCGTGTTGACGCGCTTGGCGCGCCAGCCGGCCACGGGCGTGTCGTAAGCCACCGCAAGCACATGCTCGGTCGGTTTCCAGACATGCCGTTCGAGACGGCCGTCCCTGGAGGTGATCGATTCCACCGAACCGCCGAACCCGACCTCGAACGAGCGTTCGCGGCGCTCGAATTCCCACGGATTGCCGTGGTCGAGCCAGGTCTCCGGCAATTCGACCTGCCAGCCATCGTGAATCTCCTGGCGGAACATGCCGTTGGCGTAGCGGATGCCGTAGCCGTGCGCGGGAATGTCGACGGTCGCCATGCTTTCCATGAAACAGGCGGCGAGCCGGCCGAGACCGCCATTGCCGAGCGCCGCATCCGGCTCGAGGGCGGCGATCAGGTCGAGATCGACGCCGAGCGACGACAGCGCCTCGCGCATGCTCTCCATCAGGCCGAGATTGGAAAAGGCGTCGCGCATCAGACGCCCGATGAGGAATTCGAGCGAGAGATAGTAGACGCGCTTCTCCTGCTGGTCGTAGGCCTCTTTCGTCGCCTGCATCCAGTGATCCACGACGCGATCCCGCACGACCTTGATCGAGGCGGTGAGCCAGTCATGCGGGGTGGCGACGGTGGTGTCCTTGCCGACCCGGTACTTCAGGGACATCAAGACTTCTTCGGCGAGCGTCCTGGGGTCGGGATTGTCGAGAGCGGGGGCTTCGATGGTCATGGCGGGTGTCATATCGCCTCTCGTTCGGTTGGCCTGATCATAGCGGCTTTCACCGTTCATCCCAGCCCATCCTACTGCATCGCAACATATGTTCAATCGATTTAGAAGACGACCCGGCCAGCAATATCATCGGAAGCTTCGAGGTTCATGCCGCCAGCGCTTCCGGAGGCGCCTTGGCTCCCGTCATGAAGGCCACTGCGTCCGACATTGTATATTGCTTGGGATCGATGACGGCGAGGCGACGGCCGAGGCGATGGATATGGATCCGGTCCGCCACCTCGAAGACATGCGGCATGTTGTGCGAGATCAAGACGATCGGCAGGCCGCGCTTCTTGACGTCGAGGATGAGTTCGAGCACCCGGCGGCTTTCCTTGACGCCCAGCGCAGCGGTCGGTTCGTCCATGATGACCACTTTCGACCCGAAGGCGGCGGCGCGCGCGACCGCCACACCCTGGCGCTGGCCGCCCGACAGCGTTTCCACCGCCTGGCTGATGTTCTGGATGGTCATAAGGCCAAGTTCGGTCAGTTTTTCGCGGGCGCGCTTTTCCATGGCCGGACGATCGAGCATGCGAAGCCATTGACCGACGAAACCAGGCTTGCGGATCTCGCGGCCGAGAAACATGTTGTCGGCGATCGACAAAGCCGGTGACAATGCCAGGTTCTGATAGACGGTCTCGATCCCGGCTTCGCGTGCCTCCATCGGCGACTTGAAGGCGATGGGCTTGCCTTCCAACCGGATCTCCCCCTCGTCGGGGACAACCGCGCCGGAAATCGCCTTGATGAGCGACGATTTGCCAGCGCCATTGTCACCGATGACGGCGAGAATTTCGCCGGGGTAGAGATCGAAATCGGCGCTGTCGAGAGCGGTAACACGGCCATAGCGCTTGACGAGGCCACGCGCGGTAAGGATGGGTTGCTGGGTCATCCCGAAATCTTTCTGATCCACTGGTCGATGCCGACCGCGACGATAATGAGGGCGCCGACGGACAATTGCGTCCATTGCGGGTCAGTCCCCCACAGGCGCAGCCCCAACGCGAACACACCAACGATAAGCGCACCGAAGATGGTGCCGAGGATGGAGCCGCGCCCGCCAAACAGCGAAGTACCGCCGATGACGACAGCTGTGATGGAATTGATGTTCTCGAACTGGCCGGCTTGCGGCGATACAGACCCGATGCGCCCGATCAGGGCCCAGCCGGCAATGGCGCAGATGAGGCCGGTCAGCGTATAGACCGCGAGCAACATCCGGTCGACGCGAACACCGGAGAGTTCGGCCGCTTCCGGGTCGTCGCCCACCGCATAGACATGCCGCCCCCAGGCAGTGTGGTTGAGCACATACCAGGCGATCGCCGCCATGATCAGCATCAGAAGCACGCCATAGGTGAAGACGGCGCCGCCGACCTTGAACGAGCCGCCGAAGAACTGCAGCAAGGGCGCTGTGGCCTCGAGATCCTGGCTGCGGATGGTCTCGTTGCCCGAATAGATGAAATTGATCGCGGCGTAGATTGACCATGTGCCGAGCGTCACGATGAAGGGCGGCAGCTTTACCCGGGCGATCAGGAAGCCGTTTATCAGGCCGCAGATCGCGCCGACCAGCAGGCCGACCGCGACCGCCACCGGCGCGGGAACGCCGTAGTGCATGGCGAACTGCCCCATGACGACCGAGCTCAACACCATGATGGCGCCGACGGAAAGGTCGATGCCGGCGGTCAGCACCACCAGTGTCTGCGCGATGCCGACCATGCCGGTAATCGCCACCTGCTGAAGGATCAGCGTCAGCGTGAAGGGAGAAAAGAACCGCCCGCCAACGACAATGGCAAACAGGATCACCGACAGGAGCAAGATGATGAGCGGCACCATCGCGGGGCTTTTGTGCAGCCGGTGCTGGATGCTTTCCAGCGCTGTTCGAGAGTGGGTATCGAACGAAGCAACATTCCTGTCGCTTGCGTCCAGGGTCTTTTCGAACTCTTGCGGTCCACTGACTTTGGTCGTCTCGACGCTCAACGCAGCCTCCCAGCCCAAGGGATGGAGCGGCTGATGCCGCTCCACCCTGTTATTCTTATTGTTGATGCAATGATTGAGCCGGTTGGCGGCTCAAATCAACCCCAGCACTTTCCGAGGCCTGCCTTGGTGTCGATGGAATCGACACCGGCGGCCGGCTTGTCGGTGATGAGGGTGACGCCGGTGTTGTAGAAGTTCAGGCCCGGCGACGGCTCCGGCTTCTTGCCGGTGTCGGCGAAGGCTTTAATCGCCTCGATGCCGAGCGAAGCCATCAGCAGCGGATATTGCTGCGCGGTGGCGCCGATGATGCCTTCCGCGACGTTCTTGACGCCGGGGCAGCCGCCGTCGATCGAAACGATCAACACGTCCTTCTCCTTGCCGACGGCTTTCAGCGCCTGGTAGGCGCCGGCGGCCGCTGGCTCGTTGATGGTATAGACGACGTTGATGTTGGGATCCTTCTGCAGGCAATTCTCCATGGCGGTATGGCCGCCATCTTCATTGCCGCCCGACAGATCGTGGCAAACATTGCGCGGATCCGTCTCGTCACCGATTTTCTTGGGATCCTTCACGTCGATGCCGAAGCCCGTCATGAAACCCTGATCGCGCTGCACGTCGACCGAGGGCTGGCTGGCGATCAGGTCCATGTAGGCGATATGGGCATCCTTGGCCTTGTCGCCGAGAGTTGCCTTCGCCCACGAGCCGATGAGCTCGCCCGCCTTGAAGTTATCGGTCGCGAACGTGGCGTCGGCGGCGTCGGCCGGCTCGAGCTGTGTGTCCAGCGCGATGACGAGGAGGCCGGCATCGCGCGCCTTCTTCACCGCCGGCACGATCGCGGCGGTATCCGTTGCGGTGATCAATATGCCCTTGGCGCCATCGGCGATGCAGGATTCGATCGCCGCGACCTGGCCTTCATTGTCGCCTTCCGCCTTGCCGGCATAGGCCTTGAGGTCAACGCCGATTTCCTTGGCCTTGGCGGTAGCGCCCTCCTTCATCTTGACGAAGAAGGGATTGGTATCGGTCTTGGTGATCAGGCAGGCGCTGACGCCGGCCGCGGAAGCTGACGAGGCGAATGCCATCAGGCCCAGAGCGGCGGCCGCGAAAACGGTGGACTTCAACAGTTTTGCATTGGTCACGATTTTCCTCCCAGTGGAACATTTCGGATGCCGGCCAACCGGCATCCACGCGGCATCCAGGCGAACTCTCCCGGCGCGGATGCCAGGCTCAAAAAACACCAGACCACGCTGGCTGTCAATAATTAAATCACTCTTATTTATTATTGACACACTTGCGCCATTAACCCATTCTGCCGCAAAAGCAGTGAGGGGAAACGACGGGAGGATCAGGGTGGAAACCGCCATCGCGAGGCACGGTTCGCCCGAAGCGAATGAGAGCCTTATTCATCGCGGCACCAACCAGAGCGGTATGCGCGACCACAACGAGCGGCTTGTTCTGTCGCTGGTGCGCCAGCATGCCAGCCTGGCGAAGTCCGACATCGCCCGCATGACCGGACTTTCGGCGCAGACGGTTTCGGTCATCATGCGCGAACTCGAGGAGGAAGGCCTGCTGCTGCGTCAGGCGCCTTTGCGCGGCAAGATCGGCCAACCCTCCATCCCGATGGCGCTCAATCCGGAAGGCGCCTTCTTCATCGGCCTCAAAATCGGCCGCCGCAGCGCCGAACTGGTGCTGATCGATTTTCTGGGAAACGTGCGCTCGATGCTGCAGCATTCCTATCGCTATCCCGCGCCGCGCGAGACCGTGGAATTCGTCACATCCGGCATGAAAAAGATGCGTGGCGAACTGACGCCGGCGCAGGACAAGCGCATCGCGGGCCTCGGCATCGCCATGCCCTTCGAACTCTGGAACTGGGCCGACACGGCGGGCGCGCCGCGCGAAGTCATGGATGAATGGCGCCATCGCGACATCCGCGCCGACATCCAGGCGCAGTGTGATTTTCCGGTCTATCTGCAGAACGATGCCACCTCGGCCTGCGGTGCCGAGCTGGTTTTCGGCCAGGCGAGCGCGGCGCGTGATTTCGTCTATTTCTACATCGGCGCTTTCGCCGGTGGCGGCATCGTGCTCAACGGCCGGCTCTTCGGCGGCCCGACCGGCAACGCGGGCGCACTCGGTTCTATGCCCGTGCCGGGGCCGGACGGAAAGCCGGCGCAATTGATCGACGTGGCTTCGATCGCCATGCTGGAGAAGGCACTCAGCGCCAAGGGCGTCGACGGATCCTATCTCTGGACCTCGCCGCAGGAGTGGGGCGAGATCGGCGCCGAGCTGGACGACTGGATCGCCAGCGCCTCGCGCGCACTTGCCTATGCCATCGTCGCCGCGTCCTCGGTCATCGATTTCGAGGCCGCCGTGATCGACGGCTGGATGCCGCTTGCCGTGCGACGCCGGCTGGTCGATGCGGTCATTGCGGCGATGGCGGCGATCGACGGCGAGGGCCTGAGACTTCCGGCCGTCCGCGAGGGAAGCGTCGGCATCCACGCGCGGGCGCTCGGCGGCGCCAGCCTGCCGCTTTCCGAACGCTTCCTGATCGGCTCGACGACCATTTCCAGGAGTGCCTGAATGCTGATCGGTATCCCGGCGCTGCTCGGTCCTGAGCTTCTGGCGACCTTGCGCGCCATGGGCCATGGCGACGAGATCGCCCTGGTCGATGGAAACTATCCCGCGCAGGAGCAGGCAAGGCGCCTGGTCAGGGCTGACGGCCATGCTCTCATTCCGGTGCTCGACGCCATACTGAGCGTCCTGCCTGTCGATGACGTCGTGCCGGAGGCACTGTTTCGCGCCTCGGTGAAGGGAGATCCGTCGCTCGCCGACCCGGTCCATCATGAGATCGAGGCGATCTGCGCCAAACGCGCGCCGGGTCGCAAGGTGGTTGCGCTGGCCGGCGCCGACTTCTATGCACGGGTCAAATCGGCGCATGCCATCGTCGCGACGAGCGAGCCCAGGCTTTACGCCAACATCATCATCCGCAAGGGCGTGATTCATCCGCCGGAGACCAGGAAGCCATGATCCTCTGCTGCGGCGAAGCCCTTATCGACATGCTGCCGCGCACCACCAGCGAAGGTGAGCCGGCCTTCGCGCCCTATGTCGGCGGGGCCGTCTTCAACAGCGCGATAGCGCTCGGCCGGCTGGGCGCGCCGGCGGGTTTCTTTTCAGGCCTGTCGTCGGACCTGTTCGGCGGCCAGTTCCGGGACGCGTTGGGAGCAAGCAAGGTCAGTTCCACCTACGCCCACACCTCGCCGCGGCCGACGACGCTGGCCTTCGTGAAGCTCACCAACGGCCAGGCGACCTACACATTCTACGACGAGAACACCGCGGGCCGCATGCTCACCATCGAGGACCTGCCGCAACTCGGCAACGAAATCGGGGCGATGCTGTTTGGCGCCATCAGCCTGATTTCGGAGCCCGCCGGCAGTGCGTATGAAGAGTTCATGAGGCGCGAACACGCAGGCCGCGTCATGATGCTGGACCCCAACATCCGGCCGAACTTCATTCCGGACAAGGCAAAGCACCTCAGGCGCATTCGCGCCATGATGGCGATGGCCGACATCGTGAAACTGTCCGACGAGGATCTCCACTGGTTCGGCGAAGCCGGTTCGCATGAGGATGTCGTGCGCAACTGGCTCGAACGCGGCCCCAGGCTGATCGTGGTCACCCATGGCAGCGAGGGCGCGGTTGGCTACACCAGGGATCAGACGGTCACCGTGATGCCGCAAAAAGTCGAAGTGGTCGATACGGTCGGCGCCGGCGACACGTTCAACGCCGGCATCCTGGCCTCCCTGCATGAGCAAGGGCTGCTGTCGAAGGCGGCGATCGCCACGCTATCGGAGGATGCCATCCGCAAGGCCCTGACGCTCGGAGCCAAGGCGGCGGCAGTTACGGTATCGCGCGCAGGCGCTAATCCGCCCTGGCGCCACGAGATTGCCTGATCAACGCTCAACATAAGTTGAGCCAGCCGATCACTTTATGTTTCGCGGCACCGACGGTAGGGGTTATAAAGGCCTGAAAGCGCATGCCGAAGGCCGGATTTCAGGCATCTGGACGGTCTTTTCAGAGGAAAACCGGTAACAGACGGCGCCCCTTTCGCGAGTAGCGGCTTCAGCCGCCCGGCTTTCTCGGCAGGCGCAACTCTGATACCAGCGGGCGCTTATCTGGCTAAACCGCCTGGTTAAACCCGTTTGAGGCCGACATGCAGTTCATAGATCTTGGCGCGCAACGCGAACGAATCCGCGACCGGTTGAAGGCCGCGATCGATCATGTCGTCGAGGACGGCCGTTACATCCTCGGCCCGCAGGTGGCCGAATTCGAGAAGAGGCTCGCCGCCTATATCGGCACCAAGCATGTCGTGGCTTGCGCAAACGGCACCGACGCGCTGCTGCTGCCGCTGTTTGCCTCCGGCATCGGCCCGGGCGACGCGGTCTTCGTGCCGAGCTTCACTTTCGCGGCCACGGCCGAGGTCGTGGCGCTGGCCAAGGCCGAGCCGGTCTTCGTCGATGTCGACGCCAAGACCTACAACATCGACATCGCCAGCCTCGAGGCGGCGATTGCGATGATCAAGAAGGAGGGCCGGCTGAAGCCCAAGGCGATCATCCCGGTCGACCTGTTCGGCCTTGCCGCCGACTATGATGCGATCATGGCCATCGCCAAGCGCGAAGGATTGCTGGTGATCGAAGACGCCGCCCAGTCGATGGGCGGCTCGCTCGACGGCAAGATGTGCGGCGCCTTCGGCCATGTCGGCTCGACCAGCTTCTACCCCGCCAAGCCGCTCGGCTGCTATGGCGATGGCGGCGCGATGTTCACCAATGATGACGAGATGGCCGACAAGCTGCGGTCCTTCGCCTTTCATGGCAAGGGCGAGACGCAGTACGACAACATCCGCGTCGGCATCAACTCGCGACTAGACACGCTGCAGGCGGCGATCCTGATCGAAAAGCTCGCCATTCTCGAGGACGAGATGGTGGCGCGCCAGGTGGTGGCAAACCGTTATTCAGAAGGCCTTGGCGACATCGTCACGGCCGCCCGCAATCTCGACGGCAGCCGTTCGGCATGGGCCCAGTACGCGATCGAAACGCCCAAGCGCGACGGTTTGAGGGCGCATCTGAGCGAAAAGGGCATTCCTTCGGTCATCTATTACGTGAAGCCGCTGCACGAACAGGTCGCCTACCGCGATTACCCACGCACACCGACTGGCCTGGCTGTGTCGGAAGATCTGCCGAAGCGGATCCTGTGCCTGCCGATGCACCCCTATCTCAGCGAAGCCGATCAGGACCGGATCATCGAGACGATCCGCAACTATATCGGCTCGAACTCGGCCCAGGCAGCGGCCGAATAGGCGCGCCCGATCAGTTCGTCTGAGAGTTTCTCCGTTCGGAATTGCTCGACGGCTCGGAGCGATTGTGCGGGCCGTCAACTCGGGATTGCCGCTGTTCGACCCGCGGTCACGCCCTGCATTGCCGGCCCGATAACGGCACGGCAATGCACCAAGCAGATGCCCGCCGTGAAGACCAGCGCCCCCAGGACCCATGACAGCCAGATGCGATGGTCGACTGAAAGTTCGACGACAGCGATGATCAGGCAGTTGCTGGCGATGAAATGGCTGGCGCCGCTCAAGCCGCGAATCATTCTGATGGTCGCCGCCAGCAACGCTCCATAGACGATGATGCCCAAGGCTCCCAGCTCGTACCATAAATCGAATACGATATTGTGTGCGCTCGGCAGGTCGCCCTGCACATAATATGTAGGATTGACCACAACGCCGGCCGCGTCCCTCATCGTATCGGCGCCATGGCCAAGTATCGGCTTGTCCGCGATGTGGGGGGCGATCATCTGCCAAAGATCGAGCCTAGCCGCGAAGGTTCCCGGATAGAAGGCCAGCCATCCCGTCGTCTTGAGGAAAGCGAACGCCGGCGCGGCGATGAAGGGGGCAATCAGGGCGAGGCACAAATAGATGGCGAAGAACCCTACCAAGGCGCGGTGGCGATGTTTCGTGGGAATGACGAACATGACGGCCACGACAACGATCGCCAGAACGACACCGGTCGATTGGCCGTAGACCAACGTCAGTACGGCAAAGAGAGCCGCAAGCCCCTTCCAGGCCAGTTGCGGCTGGGCAAGAAGTATGACGGCAAAAAACGCCCCGTAGACGGTGATCTTGTGAAGGGTGAAGACATTTCCCACAAATCGTGGGTCTTCCGTGAAGAACGCAAAATACAATTCCCAACCCATCACCGACACCAGGCCAATCACCACGCCAAACAATGAAACGCGCGCGAGCCGATCGCGTTGAGCGCAGGAAAGCGCGAGGATGCCCTGAAACAACAGGATGGCGGCGAACGAATAGCCAAACACATCCTTCGCCGCCCCCAGGGAGCGGCTCGCATCGACCGACCACAGGGTGCTCGACAGGACAAAGCCCGACAGAAGCGCAAGCGTCACGGCGAGGCTTATCGTGGCCCTGGAAAGATGGACACCCTTGGTCAAAAGGCTAAGGGCGCCGATGAGGCCGGCAATGAGCGCCAGAACCGTCGGCGACATTTCGACAAAGGCAAAAAGCGCAGGAGCGACGGCGTAGAGGCCCATCAACATCCTGAAGACTATTTCATCGCGACTGCTGGTCCATAGCGGGAAGCCGCCGAAAATGACGGAATGACATTTCTGAAACATTGAACTCGCGACTCAAGGGGGCCCCGCCACAGCATAGTCCATTGGCTGGGGCTTTTCACCTCAACGGCGAGCCGCCTCCCCCGCAAGGCCCTTGCCCTCAGCGATAAAATGCGGATTGGCGAAATCCTCGTCATCGGCCTGGTTGCGCTTGCCGTAGACCAGGGGCCTGCCGTCCAGCGTGCGCGTCGTGCCGCCGGCCGCGCGCAGCACGGCGTCGCCCGCCGCCGTGTCCCATTCCATGGTACGGCCGAAGCGCGGATAGACATCCGCCTCGGCGCTGGCCAGAAGACAGAACTTCAGCGACGATCCTACCGAGACGATCTCGGCCTCCCCGAGGTCGCGAATATAGGCCTCGGTCTCCGGCGTGTTGTGGGATCGGCTGGCGACCACGGCCAGCGGTACTGCCGCCGTTCGTACCGAAATAGGCTGGCGATCGACGATGGTGTAGTCGCCATCGATTTCGAGGGATTCCGCCCTGCCCGGCCGGCCGGAAAAGAACCGGCCGCTGCAGGGCGCGAAAACGACGCCGACTTCCGGCACTCCATGGCGGACAAGCGCGATGTTGACGGTGAAATCGGTGCGGCGGTTGACGAATTCCTTGGTCCCGTCGAGCGGATCGATGAGGAAGAAGGCTTCGCCAAGATCTCCCGGCATGATACCGGCCGCCGCTTCTTCTTCCGCAACGCATGGAATGTCGGGAAATGCGGCGCGCAGGCCGGCCAGAATGATCTTCTCGCTCTCGCGATCCGCCTCGGTCACCGGCGAGGCGTCCGATTTGCGGTCAACCGCGCAGCCGGCGTGGAATACACGCATGACCTCGCGCCCCGCCGCCAAGGCCAGCCGCTCGAAGATTTCAAGCATGGACCTGTCGTCAGATACCGCCGCCATTGTCATATTGGTCTTCGGCAATGTCACGCTCGTTCAGCCAGTGTTCCAGGGCGTCTACCATCTCTTCGGCCGATCTGCCGAGGGTCTTCAGATGGATCTCGGGTTTTTCCGGCGCTTCGTAAGGGGAATCCACGCCAGTGAAGTTCTTGATCTCGCCATTCAGCGCACGGGCATAGAGGCCCTTGGGGTCGCGCCTGGCGCATTCCTCGAAGGGTGTATCGACGAACACCTCGATGAACTCGCCATCGGCCATCAATTCCCTGGCCATGCGCCGCTCGGCACTGAACGGCGAAATGAAGGACACAATGACGATCAGCCCGGCATCAGCCATCAGCTTGGCCACTTCCGCAACGCGGCGGATGTTCTCGACGCGATCGGCATCCGTGAACCCGAGATCGCGGTTGAGGCCGTGACGGACATTGTCGCCGTCCAGGATATAGGTATGGCGGCCGGTGGCGAACAGCTTCTTCTCGAACAGGTTGGCGATCGTCGACTTGCCGGACCCCGAGAGCCCGGTGAACCAGAACACGGCGGGGCGCTGGTTCTTCATATCGGCGCGCACGCGCTTGCCGACATCAAGCGATTGCCAATGGATGTTTTCGGCGCGCCGCAGCGAGTGCACGATCATGCCGGCGCCGACCGTGGCGTTGCTGATGCGGTCGATAAGGATGAAGGCGCCGGTGGCGCGGTTTTCGGCGAAGGGATCGAAAGCGATCGGTGCCCGCGTCGAGATGTTGCAGATGCCGACTTCGTTCATTTCCAGCGACTTGGCCGCCTCGTGCGCGAAATCGTTGACGTTGATGCGGTATTTCAGGTCGGTAACGGTGGCGCTGGTCTGGTCGGTCTCGGTGCGCAGGATATAGGAGCGGCCCGGTAGCAGGGCATGCTCGTCGAACCAGACGATGTTGGCAGCGAACTGGTCGGCAACCTGCGGCCGGGCGGCCGGCGAGACCAGCATGTTGCCCCTGGAAACCTCGACCTCGTCGTCCAGAACCAGCGTGATCGCTTGGCCGGCCACCGCCTGTTTGAGATCGCCGCCATGGGCAACGATGCGTTTGACATGCGAGGATTTGCCGGACTTGGCGACGACAACCTCGTCTCCAGCCGAGACCGAGCCGGATGCGATCGTGCCGGCGAAGCCGCGAAAGTCGAGATTGGGACGATTGACGTACTGCACCGGAAAACGGAACGGCAGCTCGACGGCTGTTTCATCGACCGAAACCGTTTCGAGATGCTCGATAAGGGTCGGTCCGGAATACCAATCGGTGTTTTGCGAGCGGCTGCTGACGTTGTCGCCGTAACGGGCCGACATCGGGATGGGCGCGACGGTGTGGAAGCCGAGATCGCGCGAGAACTGGCGGTAGTCCTCGACAATCCGCTCGAAGACCGCCGGATCGAAATCGACCAGATCGATCTTGTTGACCGCGAGCACGATGTGACGGATGCCGAGCAGCGAGGCGATGATCGAATGGCGCCTGGTCTGTCGCAGCACGCCTTGCCGGGCGTCGACGAGCACGATCGCCAGATCGGCGGTCGAGGCGCCGGTCGCCATGTTGCGGGTATATTGTTCGTGGCCGGGCGTGTCGGCGACGATGAATTTGCGCTTCGGCGTGGCGAAGAAGCGATAGGCGACGTCGATGGTGATGCCCTGTTCGCGCTCGGCCTCCAGCCCGTCGACCAGCAGGGCGAAATCGATGTCGTCGCCGGTCGTGCCGTGCTTGCGGGAATCGCGTTCGAGCGCGGCGAGCTGGTCCTCGAAAATCTGCTTGGTATCGGAAAGCAGACGTCCGATCAGTGTCGACTTGCCGTCATCGACCGAACCGCAGGTCAGGAACCGCAGCAGCGATTTCTTTTCCTGGGCGGCCAGATAGTCGCGGACACCGTCGGTGGGAGCGAGGCTCTTTGCCATGATGTGGCGCATGGTCAGAAATACCCCTCGCGCTTCTTCTTTTCCATCGAGCCGGCTTCATCGCGGTCGATCAGGCGTCCCTGGCGCTCGGACGTGCGCGCGGTCAGCATCTCGCCGACAATGGCTTCGAGCGTGTCGGCATCCGATTCGATAGCGCCGGTCAGCGGGTAACAGCCAAGCGTGCGGAAGCGCACCAGCCGGTCCTCGACGACCTCGCCCGGGCGCAGCTTCATGCGGTCATCGTCCTTGAGGATCAGCATGCCATCGCGCTCGACAACCGGCCGCTTCTTGGCGAAGTAGAGCGGCACGATCGGGATGTTCTCCTGCAGAATGTACTGCCAGATGTCGAGCTCGGTCCAGTTCGACAACGGGAAGACGCGGATCGATTCCCCTTGCGCGATGCGGGTGTTGAAAATCCTCCACATTTCGGGCCGCTGGTTCTTCGGGTCCCAGACATGTTGCGCATTGCGGAACGAGAAGATGCGTTCCTTGGCGCGCGACTTTTCCTCGTCGCGGCGGGCTCCACCGAAAGCGGCATCGAAGCCGTATTTATCGAGCGCCTGCCGCAGCGCCACCGTCTTCATCACATGGGTGTGAGTGTTCGAACCATGGTCGAACGGATTGATGTTGTCGCGCACACCGTCTTCGTTGACATGGACCAGCAGGTCGAAGCCGAGTTTCTGTGCCATCTGATCGCGAAAGGCGATCATCTCACGGAATTTCCACGTGGTATCGACATGAAGAAAGGGAAATGGCGGCTTGGCCGGGTAGAACGCCTTCATTGCCAGATGCATCAGAACGGATGAATCCTTGCCCACCGAATAGAGCATGACAGGCTTTGTGAAGGCCGCGGCGACCTCTCGGAATATGTGGATCGACTCGGCTTCGAGCCGCTGCAGATGCGTAAGCGCTGATATCATGGACTGTGAGCGTTCTTTCGTGCCTTGCGACAGAGACCTTGCGTCAAATCATCGAGCTTTTGGCGCCCGGTTCGAGCTTCGTTTCTGGACAAAGTGGTTCGTGCGGGCGTTCTAGCAGATCGAAGCGCCTGAAAACAATGCAAGACGAGCCCGGCATTCGTTCGCTGGGGAATGAATTTTCCACACTTTCATGCGAACCCGGAAATTTCTGCCCGAGAGCTATCGAGCCGAAGAAATACAGGGAAAAAATTGCCTTGGAAGTGGTGCGCGGCGACCAAACCGCCCATGGCAACCGGTAGCAGGTGGCCGTTTTTCGTCCACAATCGGCCTTGGCATACTATCGAATGAAAAAATCAGCGGCTATACCAGCCCCCAGGTGGGCAAGGCGCATCATTTGGCTAGGGCTATTTCAAGGCGGGGTTCGATCTCGTTCGAGAAGACGTGCCAGTGAAGCCTGGGAACAGCGAGCCTGAAATTTTGAGCCGGCTTTCATCCATAGGGCTGCCTCTCACGCCGTCGCGGATCAATGTCTACTTCTCCATTCTGTGTTTCTTTTCGCCTCCGGTCCTGGGATCGCTGGTCAGCTTTGTGTTCAATGGCGGGGGCCTGGCATCCGTCCTGCTGATTGCCTCCGGAAAAAGACGTTTCAACGCCGACCCGTCAATGATGGCGCTCACGGTCGCGATCTATGCCTACTGCCTGGCCAACATCACGGCCTCCGTCGCAAACGACGCAATCGCCAGGGATGCACGGCACTTCATACCGCTCGTCCCCTTCCTGCTTTTTCCGGTTTCCTATTCCACCTGGAGCATCACGCGGAAAACGCCCCTCATGCGCATCGTCGTCATAAGCAGCATGGCGGCCTGTTTCGGCGCGCTGCTTTTGGCAATCGTCCAGCACTACTGGCTTGGTATCCGCGCGGAAGGCGGAGCAGGCAACGCAATCGTGTTTGCCCAGGTGCTTTGCCTCGCCGTGATGGTCTGTGTGACGGCCGCGGTGTCGGGCATCGAGGACGGGTACCGGACCGCTTTCATCTGTGCCGCGCTTTGCGGGACAGTCGCCATCATCTATTCCGGCACGCGCATCATCTGGCTCGCATTGCCGATTGCGGTCATCGCTGTCCTGCTGATCAACCAACAGAGGCTGAGAGGAGGCAGCCTCCTTCGCATGGTTCTTTTGGTGGCAGCGATCGCGGTCGTAATTGCCGCATTCGGTTTCCAGATAATATCCGGGCGTCTCGGCTCCCTGCGCATGGACTGGATAGCGCTTGGGGCGCAGGGCGACTACGACACCTCGCTCGGAATGCGTATCGCCCTCTGGGACATAGGCCTCAAGGCGTTTCGGGAGATGCCATTATTTGGACATGGGGCTGATGCCACGCAGTTCCTGATAAGGCAGGGTTTTCACGATCAGTTCGGCATGGATGTGGGCTTCAATCATTTCCACAACGGCTTCCTGACGGCGCTGGTGCAGGCAGGAATCCTCGGCGCTGCGACGCTCGCGGCGATCTTTGTGGTTGCCGCCAGGAATGCTGCCCTCGCCCTGCGCAACAGCACCGATCCGGTCGAGCGGTTCGGCACCACCATGATCGTCATTGCTCTGATCACCTATCTGACGGCCGGAATGGCGGGCATCCTGATCGGCCATGACATTCTGGACTCGGTGCTGATGATCTTCCTGGTGTCGGGAACCTATCTGGCCTCGGGGCGTCAGGCTCCATTGGCGGAAGACCAGGCACTTCCGCCGCTCAGCGGCTAGAGCCTTCGGCAATGGGGTCGCGATGAAAGTCCTGGTTACCGGTGCGACGGGCTTCATTGGCCGCCAGGTGGTCCGCCGGCTTCGCCAGGCCGGCGTAGCGTTTCGTCTCGCCTCCCGCGATCCTGACAGGCTCGATCCGGGGTCCGACGCCGTACCGATGCCTGCATTCGACGCGCCAGCCGCGGCCTTCCTGGCGCTTACCAGAGGTGTTTCCGATGTCGTCCATTGCGCTGGCCTGAACAATGATCAGGGCAATGCCACCGAGGCCAATTTCCAGGCCGCCAATGTGCAACTGAGCCTACAACTGGCGCAGGCCGCCGCGGCGCAGGCAAGCGGGCGCTTCATCCAGCTCTCGTCTATCCGCGCCGTGATCGGCGCGCGCGTCAGCGCGGCGATCGATGAAGACACGATTGCCGATCCGCAATGCGCCTACGGGCGTTCGAAGCGTGAAGCAGAGATCAAGGTGCTCGACGCCTATGCATCCAGCGGCCGTGCGGATGCCGTCGTGTTGCGGCTGCCTCCCGTCTACGGAGCCGGCATGAGGGGAAACCTGGCGACGCTGATGCGGATCGCCGATACGGCCCTGCCCCTGCCGGCCGGCGCATTGACGGGAACGCGCTCGCTGCTGGCGTCGCAATCGGCGGCTCAAGCGGTGTGGCATCTGCTCGTGCATCCTGGAGCAACGCGCCCGATCTATCTGGCCAGCGATGCACCGCCGGTTTCGGTAGCGGCCATCATCGGTGCGTTTCGCCAGGGATTCGGACGGCCTGCGCGACTGATGCGGGTGTCGGGCGGACCGATGCGGATTGCCGCCACTGTGCTGGGCAAGCAGGCATTCTGGGACAGTCTGACGGCGTCGCAGATCTGTGACCCATCCCTGCTCGTCTCCGAGGGATGGCGGCCGGAAACCGACACTCCGGGACAGTTGGCCGAGATGGCGCGCCTGGCAACCGCTCAACGGCGATAGAGCGTGCCGAACAGGATTCGCAGGTCGAGCCAGAGCGAGGCGGTGCTGAGATAGGTGGCATCGGTTTCGGCCAGAAGTCGCGGGTTCGACATGTCGATGCCCCTGATCTGGGCCAGGCCGGTGATGCCGGGAAGCGCCTCCAGAACACCCAACCGCCTGCGGCACTCGATCAATTCGGTCTGGGTCGGCAGGCAGGGGCGCGGCCCGACAAGGCTCATCTCGCCGCGCAGAACGTTCCAGAACTGCGGCAACTCATCGAGCTTGAATTTCCGCAAGACCTTTCCGGCCGATGTGACGGCGTTCGCGGGCGCCTCGTGAGTGGGCAAGGACGGCGTCCCCTGGTGCATGGTCCTCAACTTGTGGCAACGAAAGAGCGCGCCATGGCGACCAACCCGCGTCTGGGTAAAAAATGCCGGGCCGGGAGACGATGCCCGGACGGCAATGACGGCGAGCAGAAGCACCGGAGACGTGACCACGAGGAGCACCGCGGCCCCGGCCAGATCGAAAATCTTCTTGGCTGTCTTCATGGATGGCCGGTAGCGCGCCCTTGGAAAACTAGCAAGAACGCGGAGCGCTTTTACGCTGCAGGCGCACCGTGCCGCTGTCCGACATTCAGATGCGGCCCAGAACGAAAGCAAGATAGAGCCCCAGGGTTCCGGCAAAAGTCTGCCGATAGACACCACTTTGGCGCAAGGCCGCCAGGCGCTGAAACAGGTTGCCCTGCCGCCCCCTGGCAAAGAGGTCGAGGCTGGCGATCGCATCCTGGGTCAGGAGGTCACGATTGACGGCAAGGCCGGCAAGATTGAGGTCGGTCCAGCCGGCGAACTGGCCCTTGATCAGGCGGCCAAGGCGCGAGATACGCGCCCGCCATGACACATTGGCGCCGACGAGGTTGGCCGCATGCTGCCGGTAGCGCACCAGCGGCCGCGGGTCATAGCGCACGACGCCGCCGGCGCCCGAGACAACCAGATAGGCCCACCAATCGTGACTGACGAAGCTTGTGCGGGCGCAAGCCTTGGCGAGCAGATCGCGCGCGGCGCGGTTGAGAAGGATGGTGTTGCCGCCGGCAATGCTCTGCACCAGCGCATTGCGGAAGGATGGCGGCCGCCCGAACAACGGCGAATGGCCGACAAGGCTCCCCGTTTCGGTCATGGTCGCGGTCCGCGAGCAGAACATCAGCGGGGTTCCCGCGTCAAATGCCTGCATCCAACGGACGGCGCTCTCCAGCCTGTCCGGTTCCCAGACGTCGTCCTGATCGCAAAAGGCGTAGCAATCGGCGTCGATGCGAAGGTCCAGGATCATCGAGCGGAAATTGGCGGCAAAGCCTTGCCTCGGCCCCTCGGCCAAGGTCATGCGCCCTTTTGACCAGCGGGGCTTCCAGGCCTCGATAATGGGAAGCGTGCCGTCGTCGGACCCATCATCCGATATCCAGAGATCGATGAAGGGTTGCGACTGTGCGGCCAGGGACTGCAATTGCTCGTCGATGAAGGCGCCACCGTTCTTGGTGCCCATCAGGACAGCGATGCGCAGATCTGTCTTACCCACTGTTGTCAAACACCTTGCATCCGCTTGAAATTCCTGGAGCCAAGATCCCTGCGGATGCAGAATTCTCTTTTCATTTTGAGCGATTGCGCGCCGAAATCGCAGACGCCATTTCTGCGATTGCTTTAGAGCAATTCCAGGAAAAGTGTGAAGCGGTTTTCCGTCCGGAATTGCGTAAAAACAAAGAGTTAAAGCCGCTCGGCGATTCCCTGAAACGCTGAATGGCCCTACCCCGCCTGCCCGACGGTCTTCTGGATTTCCTCCTGGCGCGCGTTCGCCCGGGCTTTGGTGGCGCGGTCGAGATCGGCCAGGATGGCAAGCGAGGCTGCCTTGTCCTGGTCCTTGATCGATTGCTGCAACGCGGCAAGGGCCGCCTGGACATCCGTCCATTGCGCGACATCGGTGCTCAGGCCAAAAACCTTCGAGACGCCGAGTTCGACCAACTCTTCGTCTTCGCCATGAAGGGTCTCGTGGAGTTTTTCACCAGGCCTGATGCCGGTGAAGCGGATCGGAATCTCCGTATAAGGGCTTTTTCCCGACATGCGGATCATCGTCTCGGCCACTTCAAGGATCGGCACCGGCTTGCCCATATCCAGCATGTAGACGGCGTAATCCTGGCCGACCGGACGCGAGGCGGCGTCGGCGGCCGACATGATGACGAGGTCGACGGCTTCAGCCACCGTCATGAAATAGCGCGTCATGCGCCTGTCCGTGATGGTTACCGGCCCGCCGGCCTCGATCTGGGCCTGGAATATGGTGGCGACAGAGCCGTTGCTGCCGAAGACGTTGCCGAACCGGACGGCGATGAACCTGGTTGCGGCGCGCCGGGCGGCGGGCTCGCCGGATGGGGTTCCATGCAAGGCGCTGACGATCTGTTCGGCGGCTCGTTTGGTCATGCCGAGCACGGATGACGGATCCACGGCCTTGTCGCTGGAGACCATGACAAATTGCGCCACCCCGCATTTGGCGGCGACCTCGGCGCAGACGAGTGTGCCGAAAACATTGGTCTGGATGGCCGATTCCCAGTTCTCCTCCAGCAGCGGAACATGCTTGAGAGCCGCCGCGTGGAAGACGATGTCGGGTTTGAACTCGGTAACGACGCGCGTCATCTGGCGCCGGTCCGCGACATCGACGATGCGGACCTTGAGGCGTTCATGGTCCTTCTGCTCGACATACTGGCTCAACTGGAAAATGCCGAATTCGGAATTGTCGGCGACCAGCACCGCCTCGGCGCCCAGTTCCAGCGAGCGCTTGACCAGCGTGCGGCCGATGGAGCCGGCGCCGCCGGTGACCAGCACGCGCCTGCCGCCGACGAAAGCGCCGATGCGCTCGATGTCGGACGGCACTGTCGGGCGGCGCAGGATCGTTTCCATCTCGACCTCGTCGAGAACGAGCTTCCCCTCCTGCCCCAGTTGCGAAAGCCCGGAGAATTGCACGACCGCTATGCCGCCATGCCGGGCGACGCGGACCAGTTCCGAATATTCCTCGATCTCATGCTCGGCGCCGCTGCCGAAGATCAGCAGATCGAGGCTCTTGGTGCCGGTGGCGTACTCTTCCAGCACATCGATGAGACGCGGGCGGATTGCCACGACGGGAACGCCCTGGATGCGCGTGCCGGGGGGCACCCCGTGTTCGGTCGCCATGATGCCAGCGATGGAATAGTCCGCGGGTTGCGCGGTGCGCGTGAAGCGGGTGATCAGATCGGCTTCACCAAGCCGCCCGACGAACAGCGCCTGCCTGGCCCGTTCCTTGTCGACCCTGCGGCTCAGAATGCCCCAGCTCGCACCATCGCGCAGGAAGCGGTAGAACAGGCGGGGCGCCGAGATGATGGTGAAGGAGACCAGGAGAAAGACGATGAACTGGCGCTCGTTGAGGCCGGCGACCGGCTGGAAGTGACGCACGCCCAGCGAAACCAGGTAAAGCACCAGCGTCAGGATCGCGCAGCTCTTCAGGATGTTGAAGAAATCAGGCGTGGAGGCGAAGCGCCAGACCGTGTTGTAAAGGCCGCCATAGCGAAACAGCAGATGGCTGATGACAACGATGCTCGTCCAGGTCAGCAGCCCTTCCTCGGACAGCGCCTCGAACGAAAGGTTCGACCTGGAAAGCGCAAGGGCGAGCGCCACGGCGACCAGCACCATGACCACGTCCTGGATCATGATGAAGACACGCCGCACTTCCGGCCTGAGTCCGAAGACAGCTTCCAGGTAGGAATTCATGGGACGGCGCTAGACTCCAGGCTCTCGGAGATTGCACCAGGAAGCGCGGACACGAAGATCACTCGTGGCCGGTCGCGCCTGATAATGCTATTCCGGCCCCCGCCGTGTTATATCGCATACTGCGGGCTGCGGGGCATAGCCAGATGTTTTTTTGGGGGGAGGATAAGGTATCGCGTCCTTGACTTGCACTGGAGTGCTAGATCCGAGCGCCTTCAAATTCCAGTTGGCGTGCGATTGGCCGAACGTTGTCGCGGTACGTGATGCAATTGCCGTAAATACCAGCCGCAACTCTTTGTCTGCAGATGGCCTCTCATTCGGGCGTCCAAGGCTTGCTCCAATCAAAATACCGGCAAGTTAGATTTCCTGTCAAAGCACCGCCGATCCCGATCAAATATCCGCGTCATTATTGCGGCTTTTCTCGGCTCTCCAGCACCAGTGGCCTCACAGAATGTTTCGTCGCGGATGGCGGAGCCTGTCGACCTGCCTCACCGGGGCGATCCTGCCGCTACCCGAATCCGACTATGGACAATATCTTTCGACGAATTCGGAAGGCTAACCGCCAAGCCAGATCAACGGTCGATTCTATCGGAGGCTCAACGGGCACAAATACCTCGACTGGAACTTCAACTCGCACGTCCACTGGGACTTCGACAATTATTCGCTCCGGCTCTGGTGCGGGGGCTATCTCGCGGTAACTCGGCCCCACCTCACTGTCGAACTCGGTGTGGTGCTTGAGTGCCAGCCTTATCCTTTCTGCGTCGAACTTCTCGCGTGGGATTGTTCCTGTTTCCTCAGCGCGCCTCATCTGGACTATGAATTCAGAGCCATGATTCTCCTCTAACCATGCGATATCGAGACTAAGAAAGCCCATCTGGTTCAGTTGCAAAATCGCAAGCTCGAACGATGCCGGCGTAAAAAACCAAGTATGTGCGTCAACATAGGGGTGAGCTTTCCCTGCCCGCCTGACATCGCTCTTGTAGCGTTTTAGCGCGCTGCCGAAGGAGTGGGCAAAACCAATGGGTAAATGGTTACCACCAACCCATGCTGTTTTTCCGTCTCGAGTCGTCGCCCAGGCACGGGCTTCGAACAGCGCCTCAGGGGTGTGCCTGACACGGCGCTCTCTATAGGCGGTAAGGATCTCCCGGACGCTAGTCGGCGACTTCAACAAGTCAAAGCACTTTCGCATATCAGGAACAGCAAGGGCCACGATCCCGTCCGGCTTTAGAAGGCGCGAACACTGCTGCAGGAAGCCAAGAATGTCGGGAGTATGCTCGATTACGTGGCTGGCGATTACGAAGTCGTAGCCTTCGGGATTCCGTTTCAGCGTCACTTTGTCGAGTGGCTGGCCATGCCATACGATATCGACATCCTCGATTACGTTGACCTTGCTGCGAATACCGCCGTCCGAGTGGTTTCGTGCAATCTTGCGAAGCCCCTCACCGTCTTGGTAGTCAATAACAGTCGTGTTCCAGCCATCCGCCTTTGGGGCAACCGGGTTGAAGAATGGGCCGATTTCGACGCCGACCATAGTGTCTTTGTCCAGGTTCCTTCTAAGCTGGTCCAGGCGATTCACCAAAAACTCCCGTCGTATGCGGGCAGTTCCGAGCAGCACGAGGCAACTTTGAGGGTGCATAACCGCCCCACACAGCAATCGGAAAGCCGAATGGAACCCGGAAGTGAGCCCTTCACGTTACGTGGTCGCTTCCTGTCGAAACTGATCCCGTTATATTATTCCGATCTTATTTTGCCGGTGCGCCAGCTTACGCATCATAGTTTGAGCCGGCAATCAACATTGCAAGGCAAAGGGGCCTACAGAGGTAATATGAAAAGATGATGGCCAAGGCTCCAGCGTCGCTCAGCCGAGCGCCCTATAGGCGCGCCCCGAGGCAAACCTGCGGACAAAATCGAGCTGGCATATAAGCCAAACAAAGGTTGATGCGCCCATGCAGCCTTACAAGTAATTCTTGCCCAATTACTCCGCCAGTTAACCTTGCGATCCCCCAAGGGCATAGCGAGGCTTGGCGTATAGTTGTTTATAGGCTAGCCAGCAGTTGATTGGCATCTCAGTAGAATCGAGCGAAAAATGCAATTAGATGTATCAAATGCTACAGCGTTCGGTACCTTCGGCCTTCGGCGAATCTCCTGACCGCCTCCCTCTGCTTTTCCGTCGGCGGAGTAAGTCTCACGAAATCGGCAACCTCGCAAAGCAAAGCCTCAGGGTCCAAGACGGCCCGCTCATAGCTCACCAGGAGGGTGGGCCACTGCAGGCGCTGCAGCAATCCCCAATACCTACCGAACCGCTGAAGCGCCATGTCATAGGCCTGCTCAATCGAACCCTGCATCTGATTGACTTCGGACTGCGCGATTGCGGCCATATCGCGATTAACAAATAGCACCAAGGGGTCTCTTAAAACGTCGGATATAGCATCCAGATACATGTCAGCGGAGGGATCTTTCCAGCCCCAGAGATCATTGGCCCGGTTTCGGGCTTGAATTAAGCTCCTCAGCTTTTCCAAATGGCTTCCTGCGGACAACCCCATCGGATTGCCGTCAAGATCCCGACCTTGAGCCAAGTTAACAAGTTCCACATCCTCATGGTTAGTGGAACCATGTGGTGCTCCCATCGGCACACCAAGAATTGTGGCGGCGCCCGCAACGAGGCTTGTTCCGCCCCGGCCACATCCCACCACTATCAGAGTACGCTGACCTCCTGGTGAGGCAAATTTGATCGCTGTATGTGTTGCTGCCATCGTCTCGATACTTGCTCGGCGGTATCTCGGTTGCGGCACTCGATTGTTGGCTGGAGCACAGAGCCAGTGGCATCCAAGAGCTTACGGCGTTTTCCGATTACTACTTGATCCCGCAGTTGATTTAGCGCGCAAACGCCGCTTAAAGAAATTCAGATGCTTTGAAGTGAGCGAATGATCCCAATCACGCGGATACTTCATGGCCTTCGCAAACTTGTATCGGTCCTCCAAATTCATACTCTTCGCCCTCGCTAGTTCCAGCGCTGCAACGAGCTCATTCAACCCCGGTTGAGCTGGTATAATGTTTTCGCTAAGCCCCTTCAAATATTCATCGGTTTTTGTTTTGAACGTGTTTGTAACAACCACGCAGCCGGACCCGGCCAAATCCATTGGAATCATGCTTGGGTGTGGAGAGGCCATCAACGTCAGACAGATGTCGAAGCTGGAAACCTCTTCGATATACGTGCTGAGGTCCATCCTTGGCAGCGAAACCGATCGAGCCCCCGGGAGCAGTTCGACAACTCCTTCACCAAGCCCCATCCCGACGCATTCCCATTCAGCGGGATCGAATATTCCCCGCTTGAATGCAGTAGCAAGAGCCAGTGCCGTGAGTTCGAACATGTTACGATCCACGACAGGACGAGAATAGAAGACGATCTTTTTCTTGTTTTTCGCGCGGTTGCGCTCGATGAAGGCATTCTTTGGCAGCAAATTCGAGGAGCACGCGTTATTGAAGAATGTATAGGACAATCCGCGAGATTTTATCCCTCCAACATCGTTTGAAACAAAGAAATTCATCAAGCTCTCGCTGGAGAAAATCGCACTATAGTTCATTGAATACGTGCGATCGGCAATTGCGTGCAAGCTATTTGCCTGATAGAATAATGCCTCATAGTCCTGTATAAGATATATGAAACTCTTATTATCGGTCGCCGAGCATATTTTTTCGGCAAGATAAGCCGAATACCAGACGGTGGCGACCGCATAATCATACTTTGAAACGCGAAGAGGTGCACGTCTCTCCCCGATATACTCTACTTCGAGTTCGTCAAAGATCCGTTCCATCCCGGGATATTTTAGAACCTTCTCTCTAAACTCGGATAGATTGAAATAAAAATTGTCGAACATAACCAGACGAACATTGATACCGGTCTTTCGCAGGAAGAGCGCCACCTGGAAAACACCAAAAAAACCCGCCGAAATCGATTTAAAGTCAAAAGCCGGAACGAGAACATTAATCGTCTGCGGTCGACGCCCGTCAATCTCGACTTCGGGCAAGTCATAGACGCGATTTAATCGCAGATTGAGGAAATCGCGGTCGTAAACATGGTTCGGCGGGGCCACCGCCGGGACGAGTGGCAGTTGCGACAGGTAAGACGACTGTAGGTCAGCAAGCAAGCCAAGACGATGGGCCATGGACATGCACACATAGGCAAACCGGCTCTTATAACTCTGCAACTTAACGTTCGGGTCAAAGACCTTGTGATACGACTGCTTTAACTCCTGATGCCCGAAAAACCGCGCCCCTGCGCCCGCCAGCGTTGCTGTAAACCGACGACGCATTAGCTGAAAACCTCTTCTCTCACGATACGCCCTTTTTCAAGATGCACAGCCGAATGGCACATTGATCGAATCAATGCGTCGGAATGGGATGCCAGAACAATAATCGCGGCATTGTTCAGCCAGTGCTCCATGCGGTCACGAGCCTTTTTTTGGAAGGATTCGTCGCCGGTGCCCAACCCTTCATCCAGAAGCACAATATCGGTGGGGTAAGCGGTCACAACCGAAAATGACAGCCGTGTCTGCATACCTGTCGAATATGTGCGAACGGGAAGATCTATAAAATCACCCAGTTCCGAGAAATCGATGATCGAACCAATCTGCTGCTCTACGTCCTTTGGCGAAATCCCCGCCATGAGGCTTTGAAGCCGGATGAACTCCCTCCCTGTGAGTTCGGGAGACAATCCCATGGACGGCTTTATCAAAACAGCTGTATCGCCATTTATGGCGGCGGTGCCAGTGGTGGGCTTCAAAATACCGGCCAGCACCCTCAACAAGGTTGTCTTGCCGGCGCCGTTGTGTCCGCTCAGCCCCAACCGCGTGCCAGCTTGCAGGTCAAGCGACACGCCATCAAGCGCGGCGACCTCGAAGCGGCCGGTATCACCGGCCAGCAAACGCCCACCGGTCGTGAACCTCAGCGCCGCCTGCTTGAGCGATCGATTTGCCGGAGCTGACCATATCGGGATTCGGACAGTCACGTCGGCTAGCTGAATAGATGGCGGTAACATGGGATTCCGGTCTGATTTACAAGATGTCGTCAAAATTCAAAGCCAGTACGGGATTCGGTGCTGCGTCCTTCGGTAGAGCGTGTACGCGGCGATACTGCCCAAGGCAGCGATCCCGGCAGAAACCAATACACTCGTATAGTCAGTCCCACCGTTCAGGATCGGCGTGCGTGCCGCATCGATAATGTAGGAAATCGGGTTGAGGAGAAGGAAAAGGGATTCCGACGGCAGTATCTTCGACGTCCACAGAATTGGTGACAATATAAACAGAAGCTGCATCGCCGATGCAGCTATCAATGGGACGTCTCTAAATCTAACCGAAACAATAGAAACAATAGATGATATCCAAGCAGCATGAACAGCCAGCAATACGGTTCCGATTACAAACATTGGAATATTTAAGCCAATAGACGGATATGCTATAATCATAGTCACAAATACTACAACAACATTGTGTAGCAATATGATGAAGTTCTTAGTTACACATCGAAATATGCATGAAGCCGGAGATATTTTTGTATTCAATATGAGGTCATGAGAATTGATCATGGTCTCGGCACCTTCGACCACAGCAGCCGACAGGAACTGCCAGAGAACTATGCTGACCGCCAAATGGTGCAGATACTCTCTCACCGGCTGGTTGAGAAGAACCGCGTACAGGAATCCGACCGACGCCACGAATATCGCGGTGTTCACCGTGATCCATAGGGGCCCGAAGGTCGAGTTCCGGTAGCGAAGCGTGATGTCGAACCGCGCGAGCCGAAACCACAGCAATGATGCGCCCGAGTTCATCGTAATCCCTTTAATGCGACGCCGCCGTGGCAATGTTCACAAGCCGACTTACCACCCGTTCCGCCGACTCCCGCCAGTCCGGTGCCGTCCATGCAAATACGTCGGCGAATTTCGCGCTTGAAAGCCTGGAGTTGGCGGGGCGGCGCGCCTTGGTTGGGTAGTCCATTGTCTCGATATCTCGTACCCGCGCCCAGGGACCACCAAACTTCAGACTTGTGTCGAGGATGTGACGGGCAAAGCCGCTCCAGCTGGTTTCTCCCGTGCCGGCCAGATGATAGGTGCCAAATCCGGCGAAGGTCTTGTTGCGATGCAGCATCGCCGCCGCATGCAGGATCGCCTCGGCGATATCAAGCGCCGATGTGGGATTTCCCCATTGATCTGACACCACCGATATCTCGTCGCGGTCGGCCGCCAAGCGCAGCATGGTTTTTGCGAAATTCCGGCCGAACGGGCTGTAGACCCAGGCGGTGCGCAAGATGAGGTGGCGTGGATTGGTGGCGATCACCGCCCGCTCCCCGGCAAGCTTGGAGGCGCCATAGACGCCGAGCGGTCCGGTCGCGTCGGTCTCGGCATAGGCGGCGGGCTTTTTGCCGTCGAAGACATAATCGGTCGAGAGATGGATCACCGGGACGCCAAGGCGCGCAGCGGCTTCGGCCACCTTGCCGGCGCCGGCCGCGTTGACGGCAAAGGCCAGCTCCGGTTCGTCCTCGGCCTGATCGACCGCCGTATAGGCGGCGGCCGAGACGACGATGTCAGGCCTGGCGGCGGCTATGGCCTCGACGATTGTCTCCGGCCGTGCCAGGTCGAGTTCGGGGCGACCGATGGCGACAAGCTCGACACCGGTCTTCTGTCGGCCAGCCTCGACAAGGCTTGCCGCGACCTGCCCTTCGCGCCCGGTGACAAGCAGTCTCACGCGCCCACCTTGCGGGCTTCGCCCAGCCTTTCGCCGGCATAGCGCTGTTCGCGGATCGGCCCCCACCACCATTTGTTGTCGAGGAACCAGTCCACGGTTCGCGCCAGGCCGCTGTCGAAATTCTCCCTCGGCGCCCAGCCGAGCTCGCGGCCGATCTTGGAGGCATCGATGGCATAGCGGCGGTCGTGGCCGGGACGGTCGGTGACAAAGGAGATCAGCTCGCGGTAGCGCTTGCCACCGGCCCGCGGACGCCTGGCGTCGAGCAGGTCACAGATCGTCTCGACAACGGCGAGGTTGGTGCGTTCCGAATTGCCGCCGACATTGTAGCTCTCGCCCGGCGCGCCCTTCGTGGCAACCAGTTCCAGCGCGCGCGCGTGATCCTCGACGAACAGCCAGTCGCGCACATTGGCGCCGGCGCCGTAGACCGGCAGCGGCTTTTCGTCGAGCGCGTTGAGGATGACGAGCGGAATCAGTTTCTCCGGAAAATGATAGGGCCCGTAATTGTTGGAGCAATTGGAGAGCACGACCGGCAGGCCGTAGGTTTCGTGCCAGGCGCGCACCAGATGGTCCGAAGCCGCCTTCGAGGCGGAATAGGGCGAGGACGGCGCGTAGGGCGTCTCCTCGACGAACATGCCGCCATCGAAGGGCAGATCGCCGAACACTTCGTCGGTCGAGACGTGGTGGAAGCGGAACCGGTCTTTCCTCTCGTCGGAAAGGCCGCGCCAATATTCCAGCGCGGCGTTGAGGATCCTGTAGGTGCCGACGATGTTGGTCTCGATGAAGGCACCGGGCCCGTCGATCGAGCGGTCGACATGGCTCTCGGCGGCCAGGTTCATGACGATGTCGATATCGTGGCGGCGCAGCAGGTCGAGCACCGCCCTCTCGTCGCAGATGTCGGCATGGGCGAAGCTGTAATTATGGGCATTCTCGATCGGCCGTAGCGAAGCCAGGTTGCCGGCATAGGTCAGCTTGTCGAGATTGGTCACCCTGTAGACCGGATTGGCGCACAGATGCCGGCACACCGCCGAGCCGATGAAGCCGGCCCCGCCCGTCACGAGAAAATTCATGCCGCAGCCCTCACGACGTAGACCCAAGCGCTTTTGACGACACCCATCAGGCGAACACCTCGGCGGCGGCCAACAACGGCGCCCTGAGGTCCTTGTCCGACAGCTGGAAGCCGCCGGCCAGGGACGGCCAATCGATGCCGATCGCGGGGTCGTCGAAACGGATCGACCGGTCATGCTCGGGCGAATAGGTGTCCGTCACCTTGTACAGGACCTCCGTGTCGGGCACGAGCGTGACGAAGCCGTGCGCAAAACCCTTCGGCACCAGGATCTGGTTGCCCTTTTCGGCCGAGACTTCGAGGGCGACCCATTTTCCGAAGCTGTCCGAGGCGCGGCGGATATCGACCGCGATGTCGAGAATGCTGCCACGGATGACGCGCAGCAGCTTGTCCTGGGCGCGCGGCGCGAGCTGATAGTGCAGCCCGCGCAGCACACCCGCCGCGGCGGAGTAGGAATGGTTGTCCTGCACGAAGGTCAGATCGATGCCGGCCTGCGAAAAGCGCTCGGCATTGTAGGTCTCCATGAAGAAGCCGCGCGCATCGCCATGGCGCTTGGGAATGATTTCCAGCACGCCATCGATGCCAAGGGGTCTCACCTCCAGCACCTAGCTCTCCGACAGATCGGCGACGCGCCGGCGCAGATAGGCGGCATATTCGTTCTTGCCCAGGCGCGTTGCGCGCTCCAGGACCTTGTCGGCCGTCAGCCAGCCCTGTTCGAGGGCGATCTCTTCGGGACAGGCGATCTTGATGCCCTGGCGGTGCTCGATCGTGCGCACGAAGGAAGAGGCATCGTTCAAGCTGTCATGGGTGCCGGTATCGAGCCAGGCATAACCGCGCCCCAGCCTGTGCACATGCAGCTGCCCGCGTTCGAGATAGACATTGTTGACCGCCGTGATCTCGAGCTCGCCGCGCGCCGAAGGCCGGATGGTCGAGGCGATATCGACGACGTCATTGTCGTAGAAATAAAGGCCCGTGACGGCCCAGGAGGATTTCGGCTTCTGCGGCTTTTCCTCGATGGTCAGCGCGGTTCCGGTCACCTTGTCGAACGAAACCACGCCATAGCGCTCCGGATCCTCGACATGATAGGCGAACACCGAGGCGCCGGTTTCGCGCGACGCCGCCGCGCGGCAAAGCTGCGACAGCCCGTCGCCGAAATAGATATTGTCGCCAAGGATCATCGACACGCTGTCCTTGCCGATAAAGTCGCGGCCGATGATGAAGGCTTCCGCCAGTCCATTGGGCTGGGGCTGTTCGGCATAGGACAGCGCGAGCCCGAACTCCGATCCGTCGCCAAGCAGCTCACGGAAGACCGGCAGGTCGCGCGGCGTCGAGATGACCAGAATCTCGCGAATCCCGGCGAGCATCAGTACGCTCAGCGGATAATAGATCATCGGCTTGTCGTAGATGGGGAGGATTTGCTTAGATACTGCTAAAGTCAGTGGATAAAGACGTGTTCCACTGCCTCCAGCAAGGATAATTCCCTTCAAGAAGCTCTCCTTGACATGCCGAAGCCCCCCAGCCCTGACTGGCTGTGCTTAGGTTTCATGCAATGGCTTGTCAATGCGGCTTGCAACAAACCGTGACTTGCCTGGGAAACCCTGTCCCGGCGCGGCGGCAATCTCGTTGAGAACAAAAAACTTGTTGTCATTTCGGCAACCGATCCAGGCCGGCGAAAAATGCTTTTCGCAACGAATCTTCGTGACGTAAAAATACAACATACGCATTGCAATCACAAAGGCAGCCGAAACACTCCGAACGCCCCAGCGCAGCTATATCCCCCGCTGAATTGAAATCAGCGCGGCGTGAAAATCCCATCGATGGCCGGCGCGGCTTCCGTTTCGACAAGGCCGCGCGCCACCAGATCCTCCAGATGGGCCAGCACCGAGAGGCCTGCTGCCCCGTGCAGACGCGGATCGGTGTCGCGGTAGATCGCCTTGACCATGGCGGCGATCGTCCTGTCGCCTGCCCTCACCCGCTCCAGTATGGCTCGTTCGCGCATCCTGCGATGCGTCTTCAACCCGCGCATGAAGCTGCGCGGCGCCGTCACGGGGCCGCCGTGGCCAGGCAAAAGCAGCCGGTCGCCGCGCTCGATGAGCTTGTCCAGGGACGCCATGTAATCGGCCATCGCCCCGTCCGGGGGCGCCACGATGGACGTCGCCCACGCCATGACGTGATCGGCTGAAAACAGGATGCCGGTCCCCTCCAGCGCGAATGCCGCGTGGTTGGCCGTGTGGCCGGGCGTCAGGATCGTGCGGATCGCCCAGCCATCGCCCTCGACCAGTTCCCCATCCGGCAGCGCGATGTCGGGAACGAAACCGGTGTCGGCACTGGCGTCGAGCGCATTGATTTCGCCGATATGCAAAGGCCTCGCCGGCCTGTGCGGTCCTTCCGCCAGCACCGTCGCGCCGGTGCGCTCCTGCAGGCGGGCCGCCAGCGGTGAATGGTCACGATGCGTATGACTGACGAAGATGTGGCTGACCGGCCGGCCGGCAATCACCTCGAGCAGCGTCTGAAGGTGTGCCTCGTCATCGGGCCCGGGGTCGACGACGGCCAGGGCATCGCGCCCGATGACATAGCTGTTGGTTCCGTGAAATGTGAAGGGGCTGGGATTTCGGACCGTTATGCGCTGCACGCCGGGCGCAACACTTACGCCCCGGCCGTAATTCGGATCGAAACCGGTGTCGAATTTGAGAGCCATGTCGGCACATTGTTCCAGAAACGGCAAAACCGATTGCCGCATAGCACGCAAGCCAATATAGGAAAACGCAAGACCGTGATTATCGGATCGCGGCAACCTGATTGGGGAAGATCATGGCAATTGCAACGACGACGCGCCCGCTTGTTTCTCTGGCCCTGCCGCAGGAAGGCGCCGCGCGGCTGGCAACGCAACTGCTGCTGGCGATCGCTGGAACGCTGCTGCTGACCCTCTCCGCCAAGACCAGGGTCGTGCTGGGCCCTGTCGACATCTCGATGCAAACGCTTGCCGTCTTCCTGATCGCCGCGGCCTTCGGCATGCGCCTCGGCGTCGCCACGCTGCTGCTCTACATGGCAGAGGGCGCGATGGGCTTGCCGGTCTTCCAGGGCACGCCGGAAAAGGGCATCGGCATCGCCTACATGCTTGGATCGACCGGCGGTTATCTCGCCGGCTTCGTGGTCATGGCGGCCATTGTCGGCTGGGCCGCCGATCGTGGCTGGGATCGTCACCCGATCAAGCTGTTCAATGCGATGCTGGTTGCCGAGGTGGTGATGATGGCGATGGGTTTCGCCTGGCTGGCGCTGCTCATCGGCCCGGAAAAGTCCTGGCAGTTCGGCGTCGTGCCGTTCATCCTCGGCGACTTGATCAAGGTTGCGCTCGCCGCGAGCCTTGTGCCTGCGGCATGGTCGCTGCTGAAGCGTTCTTGAGTTTTCAAGCCAACGTGCAATAGGCGGCCGGGGGCGCTTCTCCAGCACGGGCGTTTCTGATGAAGGTTCTGGTCACCGGCTCGGCCGGCTTCATAGGCTATCACGTCGCCCGGCGATTGCTGGAGCGCGGCGACGAGGTCGTCGGCATAGACAGCGTCAACGACTATTACGATCCCGCGATCAAGCAGGCGCGGCTGCGGCTGCTGGCCGAGGCAAGCGACAGCACCAATGCGGGGTATCATTTCATCCAAGGCAACCTGGCCGACAGAAGCGTGGTGGATGGCTGCTTCGGCGCTCACGCCTTCGACAGGGTGATCCACCTCGCCGCGCAGGCGGGCGTGCGCTACAGCCTGGAAAACCCGCACGCCTATGTCGAGAGCAACATCGTCGCTTTCACCAACATGCTCGAAGCCTGCCGCAACGGCGGCATCGCGCATCTGACCTATGCCAGCACGTCGAGCGTCTACGGCGCCAACACCGACATGCCGTTTTCCGAACATCGTCCGGCAGACCATCCGCTGCAGTTCTACGCGGCCACCAAGCGCGCCAACGAACTGATGGCGCACAGCTACAGCCACCTGTTTCGCCTGCCGACGACCGGGCTTCGTTTCTTCACCGTCTACGGCCCCTGGGGGCGGCCCGACATGGCGCTGTTCCTGTTCACGAGGTGCATTCTGGCGGGCGAGCCGATCAAGCTGTTCAACAATGGCAACCACACGCGCGACTTCACCTATGTCGAGGACATCGCCGAAGGCGTGATCCGGGCCAGCGACAGTCCGGCCGCGGCCAATCCGGACTGGGATTCCAGCCATCCGGATCCGGCAACGAGCAGCGCGCCCTGGCGCATCTTCAATATTGGCAACAACAGGCCGGTAAAACTGACCGCCTATGTCGAAGCGCTGGAAGGCGCGCTGGGCCGCAAGGCCATCATCGAGCTGTTGCCGCTGCAGGCCGGCGACGTGCCCGACACCTTCGCCGACTCCTCCGCGCTGGAAGCGGCTGTCGGCTACCGCCCCGGCACCTCGGTCTCCGATGGCGTCGGGCGCTTCGTGGAATGGTACCGGGGATATTTCGGGCGGGGATAGCGCCAAACCGAAGGGAGCGCGAACCGAACGGAGCCGGAAACGCACACTGCGCGCGAATCCCGGTCAGCCAGGCCGTGTTCCGGCGGCTCGCTCAACAGGCCGTCGGTCAAATTGCCGTGTCAGGCGCTTTTCTGCTATCCATCGTCCCGATTTCCGCCTTCTTACGGGTTTTCAGGATACCGGCTTCAGCAGTCAGTCAGGAATTCGGTTCGATGCGTGCCTTGCAAAGACATTTCTCTGTGCTCGCCATGTCGTTGGCGGTGATATCCGCCGCCCATGCGACCCCGCTGGTCGAACCGACGCTGCGCATCAAGCCGTCGGCGAACGGAGCCGGCCACGTGGCCCTGACACTTGATGCCTGTGGCGGCCAGACCGACACGCGCATTCTCTCGGCGCTGGTGGAAAACAAGATACCCGCCACCATTTTCGTCACCGGCATCTGGCTGAAGCGGAACGCTGCGGCCGTGGCGATCATGCAGGCGCATCCCGACCTGTTCGAACTGGAGAATCACGGCGGGCGCCATGTTCCGGCGGTCGACACGCCGCAGAAGATCTATGGCATAAGCAGCGCCGGCAGCCCGGAGGCCGTGCTGGCCGAAGTCGAGTCGGGCGCGGCGGCACTTGCCAGGACCGGTCAGCCGGCGCCGAAATGGTTCCGTGGCGCAACCGCCGAGTACAGCCCTTCGGCGATCGCGATGATCCGCAAGCTCGGCTTCAAGATCGCCGGCTTCTCGATCAACGGTGACGGCGGCTCGCTGCTCGGTGCCAAGGAAACCGCCAGGCGCATCGCCGCCGCCAAGGACGGTGACGTCATCATCTCGCACATCAACCAGCCCACCCACGCCGCCGGTCAGGGCGTGGTCCAGGGGCTGCTGGCGTTGAAAGCCAAGGGCATGACGTTCGTGCGCCTCGACGACGCCGACGGAATGGGCAATCACGGCACCACCGATTGATTGTGCGCGCTGTGTGCCTTCAGGCCGGGGTTCAGCCCGGCTCGGCTTCTATGCTGACCTTGCTGGCGTAGAACGCGCCATGGTCGCGGATTTCGGCCATTTCGTCGAAGGGATGCCGGTAGGCCCACATCGCGTCCTTGCCCGCCTCGCCGGCCGGCAGCACGCTCCAGTAGCTGGCATCGCCCTTGTAGGGGCAATGGGTCGAATGGTCGGTGCCGCTCAGCCGGTCGAAATCGATGTCGGCGAACGGAATGTAGAAAGTCGCGGGATAAGGCGTTTCGGTCAGCACCTTTGCGTTGGTGGACGAAGCGACGATCGTCTCGCCGGCGCGCACCGTGACAGTGCCGACATAGGGCTCGATGGTGATAATCTTGTCGGGATTGCGTGCGAAGCCCGGTGCCGGGTTGGCGATCTTGTCCATGCAGGTTCCTCCTGGAGCCGGATGATTTCAGGTCTGTTCGACCTGAAATCATCCGGCTCTAAATCAAAGAGATAGAGCATGATGTCGTCCGAAAACCGCTTCACACTTTTCGGCATCATGCTCTAGGGTCGCCCATTAAGGTGTGGCGGCCAGAGCCGTTGCGCAAGGTCGGTCGGCATCAAGAAAACGCGCGCGCTCCATCAGGCGCGGCAATGCAACGCTTTCGAGCGGTGGACGAGGCTCAAGCGGCGGTCTTGAAGGCGTCCATCAGTCCGGCATAGGCGGCAGCGATTCCGGCCACCGGATTGCTGCTGCGCGAAACCGTTTCGACTTTCAGCGAGCCGCCGCCGGTCGGCAAGGTCAGCAACAGGAACTGGCGATTGCCACCATCGCCGACGGATGCGGCCGCGACATGCTGGCCTTCGCCTTCGTTCTGGACGCACATCTTGAACAATAGCGTGCCGCCGACGGCTTCAAGAGCGCCACCGACAACTTCAACAAATTCGTCTTCGGAAACCGTCTTTTCGTCCGGCACCAGATCGGCCAGGCTTTCGGCAAGCGTACTCTCGAGGACCTTATCGTCGAGCGCGTCCATGCGAACCTCTTTCAGTCGCCATCGAACCCCTTTTCCCGTTAACGAAACTTAACGCCGAGGATGGCCGGATTATGGCACTTTTGGCGGCCAGACCGATCAACAGAGATTGCAGCGATGTAACGGAGTTGAGCCTCCCGCCACACGAATGGCAGGAGAATACCGGGCCTTCGAAATCAGAAACGCAGCCGGATTCAACACGTTGCCGGGAGCAACCCGAAAGCGCACTTCGAGCCCGCCGTGCAAACGATGACTGGACAATCCGCCGGTTCGCTTCACAATGAACCAACGACGACGCACAAAGCGCAGGGGAGGAACGGAATGCTGGGGCTGATGCAGGAATGGCCGCTGTTGTGCCATAAGCTCATCGACAATGCCGAGCGGCAGCATGGGGTGCGCGAGATCGTGTCGCGTTCGGTCGAAGGGCCGATCGTACGGACCACCTATGCCGACATCCATCGCCGCTCCCTCAAGGTCGCCCAGCGGCTGGAACGCGACGGCTACAGGTTGGGCGACCGCATCGCCACGCTGGCGTGGAACACCGCGCGTCACATCGAGGCCTGGTACGGCATCATGGGCATCGGCGCGATCTATCACACGCTCAACCCGCGCCTGTTTCCCGAGCAGATCGTCTGGATCATGAACCATGCCGAGGACAAGGCCGTCTTCGTCGACCTTACCTTCATCCCTCTGCTGGAGAAGATCGCGGGCGCCGTCAAATCGCTGAAGAAGGTGATCGTGCTCACCGACAAGGCGCATATGCCGCAAACGGCGCTGCCCAATGCCGTGGCCTATGTGGAGTGGCTTGAGGAAGCCGATGGCGACTTCGCCTGGAAGAGCTTCGACGAAGGCACCGCCGCCGGCATGTGCTATACGTCAGGCACGACGGGAGATCCCAAGGGCGTCATCTACAGCCATCGCTCCAACGTCCTTCACGCCATGATCGCCGCCATGCCCGACGCCATGGGTCTGTCGGCGCGCGACACCATCCTGCCCGTCGTACCGATGTTCCATGCCAATGCATGGGGGCTCGGCCAGAGCGCGCCGATGATCGGCGCCAAGCTGGTCATGCCCGGCTGCAAGATGGACGGCGCCTCGATCTATGAGCTGCTCGATACGGAGAAGGTGACCTTCAGCGCCGCCGTGCCGACCGTGTGGATGATGCTGCTGCAATATCTGGAGGAGACCGGCAGGAAGCTGCCCTATCTGAACAAGGTCGTTATCGGCGGCTCGTCCTGCCCGCGTGCGATCATGACGAAATTCCAGGACAATTACGATGTCGAGGTGATCCATGCCTGGGGCATGACCGAAATGTCGCCGCTCGGAACGCTGTGCACGCTGAAGCCGGAATATGCCGCTCTCGAGGGCGACGCCCGGCTGGATGTCAAACAGAAGCAGGGCTACGCGCCCTTCGGCGTCGAAATGAAGGTGACCGATGACGAGAACAACCCGCAACCCTGGGACGGCAAGACCTTCGGCCGGCTGAAGGTACGCGGCCCGGCTGTCGCCCGCGCCTATTATGGCGGGGCCGGCGCCGAACAATTCGACGAGGATGGCTGGTTCGACACCGGAGATGTCGCCCACATCGATGCCGGCGGCTACATGCAGATCACCGACCGCGCCAAGGACGTCATCAAGTCGGGCGGCGAGTGGATTTCGACGATCGACCTCGAGAACCTGGCCGTCGGCCACCCTGACGTCGCGGAAGCCGCCGCGATCGGCGTCCAGCATTCGAAATGGGGGGAACGGCCCCTGCTGGTCGTCGTCGCCAAGCCGGGCAAGGAACCGAGCAAGGCCGATATTCTCGACTTCATGAACGGCAAGGTGGCGAAGTGGTGGATGCCCGACGATGTCGCTTTCGTCGGCGAAATACCGCACACCGCCACCGGCAAGATCCAGAAGCTCACCTTGCGCCAGCAGTTCAGGGATTACCGCCTGCCGACGGATTGATGGAAAGTTTCGTCTTTCGGCTTCAAGCCGCCGCGAAAAGGCACTAAACCTCCGTCCGGGGCTGGGGCAGCGCAGAGAACGATGGTTAGCATTCCCGAACGGCAGACGTCGAAGGCCGCCGGCTGGTCGCGGCGCACGGCCGCGTTTTCAGCCGTGCTTTTGCTCACGGTCTTTACCGGGCATCATTTCGATCTCGTCGAAACGCCCGTGTTCCTGTGGGTGCTGGCGATCGTCGCGCTGCTGGCCGCGCTGGCGCTGATCTTTGCGGCACTGGCCTTTTCGAGGTTGTGGCATTTCGGCGACCGGGGCGGCCGCGACCTGACGGTCGGCGCCTTGCTGGCACTGCTGGTGCTTACCCCCTATGGCGTTGCCGCTTACTGGGCGACGATCTATCCACCACTGCGGGACATCTCGACCGATTTCGACGATCCGCCGGGGCTAGACGTAAGCGACCGGACCAAGGATATGAATGTGCTGTCGCCGGCGACACCAGGCGAACAGCGCCTGCAAACCGACAGCTATCCGCTGGTCAACGCGCGCAGCTATGACCTGCCGTTCGAAACCATCGTCAACGCCGTCGAGACCGTGCTCGACCGGCGCGGCTGGGACCTCTCGGAGCCCTACCCCGACCTGGCCGCGGGACAGAGCGACGTCACCATTACCGCTGTCGCCAAGGGCTTTGTGCTCGGCCTCCCGTCCGACGTGGCGATCCGCATCGCCGATGACGGCGACAGCGTCATCGTCGACATGCGCTCGGCTTCGCGCTACGGCCGCTACGACCTTGGCGACAATGCAGCGCGCATCACCGATTTCCTGGGAGAACTCGACCAGGAAGTCGCCGGCCAGGTCGGAGCGGCGCCGGCGGAGTAGCCTTGGCGAAACTATCTGTCCGCCTCCCCACGGCCGCAGGACAGGGACTTCCATAAATCGGCATATGAAACCGCCATCGGGCGAGCGCTCGCTTCCGCGCCTGCGCGGAAGCGACGTTGGAGCGATTTCGACGTCGGTGATCTGCCCGGCTGAAAACGACTCAGCCGCGTCCAGCCTTAGCCGCTTGCACGGCCGCCTGAGCGGCCGCCAGCCTGGCGATCGGCACGCGGTAGGGCGAGCAGGAGACATAGTCGAGGCCGACCTCCTCGCAGAAGCGGATCGAGGCCGGGTCGCCGCCATGCTCGCCGCAAATCCCGAGCTTGATGGCGGGCCGCGTCGACTTGCCCTTTTCGGCGGCGATGCGCACCAGTTCGCCGACGCCTTCGACGTCGAGCGAGACGAACGGGTCCTGCTCGATGATGCCCTTCTGCCGATAGGTCTCCAGGAACGAGGCGGCATCGTCGCGCGAAATGCCGAAGGTGGTCTGCGTCAGGTCGTTGGTGCCGAAAGAGAAGAACTCGGCGGATTCGGCGATGACATGAGCCCGGATCGCCGCACGCGGGAGTTCGATCATCGTGCCCGTGAGGTAGTCGATCTTGACGCCGCTCTCGTCCATGACGCTCTTTGCGACCGCATCGATGCGCGCCTTGACATAGTCGAGCTCCTTCACGAGGCCGACCAGCGGCACCATGATTTCGGGAACGACCAGCGCGCCAGCCTTCTTGCCAGCCTCGACAGCGGCCTCGAAAATGGCGCGCGCCTGCATCTCGGCGATCTCCGGATAGGAGACGGCCAGCCGGCAGCCGCGATGGCCGAGCATGGGGTTGAATTCGTGCAAGGCTTCGGTGCGCTGCCGCAGCTTGTCCGGCGATACGTTCATGGCTGTCGCGACCTCGGCGAGTTCGGCCTCGGTCTTGGGCAGGAATTCATGCAGCGGCGGGTCGAGCAGGCGGATCGTCACCGGCAGGCCGGCCATGATCTCGAACAGTTCCAGGAAATCGGAGCGCTGCATGGGCAGAAGCTTGGCCAAAGCGGTGCGCCGGTCTTTCTCGGTATCGGCCAGGATCATCTCACGCATGGCGACGATGCGCGCGCCGTCGAAGAACATGTGCTCGGTGCGGCAGAGCCCGATGCCTTCGGCGCCGAAGGAACGCGCCATGCGGGCATCGAGCGGCGTTTCGGCATTGGTGCGCACCTTCATGCGGCGCACCGCGTCGGCCCATTCCATGATGGCGGCGAAATCGCCAGACAGTTCGGGCTGCAGCATGGCGACCGCGCCTTTCAGCACCTGGCCGTTGCCGCCATCGATGGTGATGATGTCGCCCTTGCGGAAGGTCTGGCCCATGGAGAGCAGCGTGCCGGCCCGGTAGTCGACCCGCAGCGAGCCGGCGCCCGAGACGCAAGGCTTGCCCATGCCGCGCGCGACGACAGCGGCGTGGCTGGTCATGCCGCCGCGCGTGGTCAGGATGCCTTCGGAAGCGTGCATGCCGTGAATGTCTTCGGGACTGGTCTCGATGCGCACCAGGATCGCCTTGCGCCCTTGCGTCTTGAGGTCCTCGGCATCGGCGGAGGAAAAGACGATCTCGCCGGTGGCTGCCCCCGGCGACGCTGGCAGGCCGACGCCGATGACGTCGCGCGCCGCCTTCGGATCGATGGTGGGATGCAGCAACTGGTCGAGCGAGGCCGGGTCGATGCGGGTAACCGCCTCCTCTTTCGAAATCAGGCCGTCCCTCGCCATCTCGACCGCGATCCTGAGCGCGGCCTTGGCGGTGCGCTTGCCGGACCTTGTCTGCAGCATCCACAATTTGCCGCGCTCGATGGTGAATTCGAGGTCCTGCATGTCGCGGTAATGCTTTTCCAGGCTGTCGGAAATGGCGACGAAGGACTGGAAGGCATCCGGCATGAGCTTTTGCAGCGACGGCTTGTCGGAGCCGGCGGCGATGCGGGCGGCCTCGGTGATGTTCTGCGGCGTGCGGATGCCGGCGACGACATCCTCGCCCTGCGCGTTCACCAGGAACTCGCCATAGAGCTGCTTTTCGCCGGTCGAGGGGTTGCGGGTGAAGGCGACGCCGGTGGCGGAGGTCTCGCCCATGTTGCCGAACACCATGGCCTGCACGTTGACGGCGGTGCCCCAGCTTTCGGGAATGTCGTGCAGGCGCCGATAGGTGATGGCACGGTTGTTCATCCAGCTGGAGAACACCGCACCGATGGCACCCCAGAGCTGCTCATGCGGGTCCTGCGGGAACGGCTTGCCGAGTTCTTCCTCGACCTTGGCCTTGTACAGCGCGATCACGCCCTGCCATTCGATGGCCGTCAGTTCGGTGTCGAGCTCATGGCCGAGGCCGGCTTTCTGGTCCTCCAGGATTTCCTCGAAGACCTCGTGATCGAGGCCCATGACGACATCGGAATACATCTGGATGAAGCGGCGGTAGCTGTCATAAGCGAAGCGCGCATCGCCCGAGTCGCTTGCCAGCGCCTCGACCGTCTCGTCGTTGAGACCGAGATTGAGCACGGTGTCCATCATGCCCGGCATGGAAGCGCGGGCCCCTGAACGGACCGACACGAGCAACAGCTTCGACGGGTCGCCGAAACGGCGGCCGGTCAGCCGGCCGATATGGTCGAGCGCGGTTGCAACATCGCCCTCAAGGCCGGTCGGGTAGGTGCGGCCGTTGGCGTAGTAGGCATTGCAGACCTCTGACGTAATGGTGAAGCCCGGCGGCACCGGCAGGCCCAGGCTGCACATCTCGGCCAGATTGGCGCCCTTGCCGCCCAACAGATTCTTGTCGCCGGCACGGCCTTCCGCCGCACCATCGCCAAAGGTGAAAACCCATTTGGTCATGCTTAGCTCTCCGATTGCAGGAGATTGGAAAGATTGGCGAAACGGAAAGTTCCGCCCGTGTCCGACATCGGAGCGATAGGATGCTGCAGTGCGAAAGGCAAGCGCCGGGGAAAGCCGGATCGCCGCTACAATCGATTAACAGAAAGCCAGCTCCCAGGATGCGGCAAAAAGACTTGCCACATTACAACCGGGAGTATAGAACATAAAGGGAACAAAGAGGTGTTTCATGAGACTGCCCGGAAGGCTCGATTATCTGGAAATGCCGGCGACCGGCGGGACGCTGGACCGGTTGAAGGCATTCTACAGTGCGGCCTTCGCCTGGTCGTTCACCGATTATGGGCCGACCTATTCGGCTTTCGCGGAAGGGCTGGACGGCGGTTTTCAGGCCGATGCCGCCGAAGCTCCGGCCAAACCGCTGCCCGTGCTCTACAGCAGGCAGTTGGAGGAGACGATGCGTGCCGTGGAAAGTGCCGGCGGGACGATCGTCAAACCGATCTTCGCATTTCCCGGCGGCCGGCGTTTTCATTTCATCGACCCGGCCGGCAACGAACTGGCCGTCTGGAGCCAATAGGCATCTCACCGCGTGGCCAACGCAGCTGTAGACTGCCGTTCTTGGGCTCGCTCATAAGGATTGTGCTTTTCGGCTGCTCTGCTAAGAACGCGCCGCACAAGCGACTCTGACGGCTATTGGGGCGTCGCCAAGCGGTAAGGCATCGGTTTTTGGTACCGACATTCCCAGGTTCGAATCCTGGCGCCCCAGCCACACCATTCCTGCGATATCCCACCTGCGCGCGACAGCTTTTTCGCCTCGCTGCACTTTCCCGATAATCGGGAAAGTCGATGCCGAAATCCTCGGCTTATCGCCCGCGGTCTCTTCGTTACGATCCCCGCAGATCATCAGACAGGGATTGCCACGGACATGTTGACGGACAAGCAGGCGCGCGAGGCGGTGGAGCAGTACCGCGAGGAAGGCTACGCGGTGGTTCGGCAATTCGTCGACGGCGACGAGATGATCCGGTTGAAGAAGGAGACGGATGCTGTCTATGCCGAGGGGCTGAAGCACCACGCCACCTACAGGGACGGCAACCTCAACTTCCAGATCCTGCCGGAGTCGGATTTCGGCCAGCGCTATGTGCTGCAGGCCTACTGGTTTTCCTGGATCAATTCCTATTTCGAGGAATTCCGGCGCAGCCCGAGCTACCTGAAGCTGCTCGAAGGCCTGATCGGACGCGACATCAAGCAGATCGCCCAGCAGCTGCACTGGAAGCCGCCGGGCGCCAATGTCACCGGCTACCGTTTCCACCAGGATCTGCGCTTCCGCAACCAGGCCGCTTTCGACAATGTCGCCGATGCGACGGTGACGACGGGCCTGGCGGTCGACCGCGCAACGCTCGACAATGGTTGCCTCCAGGTGGTGCCCGGCAGCCATAAGCTCGGCTATCTCGGCCTGTCCGACGAGGGCAAGGGCGAGTTGATGAAGGGGCTGACCGCCGAGGAGGAATTGCGCAAGGTCGGCATCGACCCGGCAACGATCGTGCCGCTGGTCCTGGAGCCGGGCGATCTTGCCATGTGGGGGCTGCTGACCGTCCACGGTTCGTCGCCGAACCTGTCCCAGCATGACCGTGCCTTTGCCCTGTCGAGCTATGTAAGGGCCGATTCCACGCAGCGCGGCGAATGGGCATTCCGGGACGGCGTCTCCGTGCCGCTCGGCAAGACGCCGGCGCTCTGCAAATACGAGAAGCTCTTCGAGGAGCCGGGGCCGATGTACGACACCACCGCCTGGTGGAAATGACGCCGTCGAGTTTGCCGTTGGGCGCAAAGGGGGCTTGGCGTTCGCGCCAGGCCCCCGCCGGCGTTGGGAAGCAATCCTGCAACGATGTTTCAGGCGGTGAAGTCGGCCGACAGTTCGCGGATCAGGAAATCGACAAAGGCCCGGACCTTGGCGGCGATATAGGTCCGATGCGGATAGAGCGCATAGATCGGGCTGGAGCCCGGCCGGAACTCATCCAGTTGCACCTCCAACCTTCCATCGGCGATCGCAGCATCGACCAGGAGGCTCGGCAGATTGCCGATGCCGAAGCCCGCGATCGTCATCTGGTAGGCCGCCTCGACACTGTTGGTGGAGATGCGCCCGCCAATGGGTGCGTCGAACGGGCCGTCCGGTCCGATGAACGGCCATGTGCCCAGCCGCTTGGCGAAGTTGCTCAAAACGCAGGAATGGATTGCCAGCTGATCCGGATGGCTCGGGCGGCCATGCCTGTCCCAGTAGTCGGGCGTGGCGCAGACATAGTTGCGGACCTCGCCCAGACGCCGCGCGATCAGGGCCGAATCCGCCTGGCCGCCGAAGCGGATGGCGACGTCATAACCTTCTTCGACGATGCCGACCACGTAACGGGCGGTGAGGTCGAATTCGATCGAGGTCAGCGGGTTTTCTTCAAGAAACCTGGGCACGAGCTTGGTGATGCGGGTGTGGCCAAGGACATTGGAGCAGGAAACCCGGATCAGGCCGCGCGTCTGCCGGTGCAGGCCGCGGGTCGAATCCTGCAATTCGGAAATGTCATCCAGCAGGCTGCGGGCACGTGGGGCATAGTCGCGCCCCGCCTCGGTAAGGCTGAGGCGCCGGGTGGTGCGGTTGATGAGCCGCACGCCAAGATCCTCTTCCAGCTCCTTGATCGTGCGGCTGACCGCCGTCGTCGACATGTTGAGATCGCGCGACGCCGCCGAGAGACTGCCGAGCAGGCAGACCCGGTCGAATACGCGCATGGCGGTCAGAAGATTCATCGCGGCCTCCCCTCGCCGCTTTGGCTCCAGCGGCCACGGCTTTCCACAAAAGACAGCGCCCGCCCCACGAACGGCAAGGGCATTGCACCAAATTTCGACGTAAAATCAACAATGGGAGAAACGATATGACATCCAAGCCTCTTCACCCCGCGATCGAGACGTTTTGGCGGGATGTAAAAGCCGGCGCGCTCAGCCGCCGCGAATTCCTGGCGCTGGCCAGCGCCTTTGGCGCCAGCACCGCGGCCGCCTACGGGCTCATCGGCCAGCCCGTTCCGGCCTTGGCCGAGGAACCCGCCCAGCCCAGGAAAGGCGGCATCGTGCGTGTCGCCATGCAGGTGATGGAGCTCGAGGATCCGCGCAGCTTCAAGGTTTCCCAGATGGGCAACATCGCCATGCAGTTCCTGGAACCGCTGGTGCGCTGGAAGCCGGATTTCACCTTCCAGCCAGTGCTGCTGCAAAGCTGGGACATCAACGCCGACGCAACGGAGTACGTTCTCCACGTGCGGCCCGGCGTCAAATGGTCGAACGGCGACGAATTCAGCGCCACGGATGTGGCCTTCAACATCACCCGCTGGTGCGAAAAGGGCGCCCCCGGAAATTCGATGGCCGGACGCATGAGCTCGCTGATCGATCCCGAGACGAAGGCCGCACGGGCCGGTGCGATTGCGGTTCGAGACGAGCACACGGTGGTGCTCAAGCTGTCTCAACCCGACATCACCATCATCCCGGCGATGACCGACTATCCGGCCCTGATCGTCCACCGCAGCTTCAATCCCAAGCAGGCGCCTCTGTCGGCAAACCCGATCTCGACCGGTCCGTTCGAACTCAAGAAGCTCGATGTCGGCGTCGCCGCCTCCGCGCGCAGACGCCCGGATGGCTCGTGGTGGGGCGGCGACGTGTTTTTGGACGGCATCGACTGGATCGACTATGGCACAGACTCTGCCGCCACCGTCTCGGCCTTCGAGTCCGGCGAGATCGACCTCAACGGTCAGACGCAGTCCTACGATGTCGCCATGCTCGACGGGCTCGGCCTGAAGAAGAGCGAGATCGTCACCGCCGCCACGATCGTTTCGCGCTGCAACGTCAATGCCAAACCCTATGACGACAAACGCGTTCGCAATGCCATTCAGCTTGCGGTGGACAATGAGGCGGTGCTGCAGCTCGGCGCCAACGGCATGGGCATGGCGGCGCAGAACGATCACGTCGGGCCGATGCATCCCGAACACGCCGACCTGCCGCCGATCAAGCGCGATCCGGCCAGGGCCAAGGCATTGCTGGAGGAAGCCGGCCAGCTCGATTTCGAGTTCGACCTGATCTCGGTCGAGGCCGACTATCGCAAGGAAAGCTCCGACGTCGTCGCCCAGCAGATGCGCGATGCCGGCTTCAAGGTGAAGCGCACCGTCATCCCCGAATCCGCGTTCTGGAACGACTGGACGAAATATCCCTTCGCCACCACGAACTGGAATGCGCGTCCGCTCGGCATCCAGACCTACGCGCTTGCCTATCAGAGCGGCTCGGCCTGGAACGAGACCGGTTTTGCAGACCCGGAATTCGACGCCAGGGTTCACAAGGCCAACGCCATTGCCGATGCGGATCAGCGTCGCGCCGTGATGAAGGAACTGCAGATCATGCTGCGGGATTCCGGCATCATCGTCCAACCCTATTGGCGCAAGCTGTTCTGCCATATGAAACCCGCCCTGATGGGCTACCAGATGCACCAGGCCTACGAGCAGGACTTCACCAAGGCCTGGCTCGCCGCCTGATTGCGGGGCGACAGGGCGGCGCATCCTGCAGCGCCGCCCTTGCCATCTCTTCTCATTATGCGTGTCGCCCCGTGGCCACATTGTCGAGAACCGATGAGGAGCAGTTCAGGCTTCGCATAGGACACGACGCACAGATGCGCCCACACGCGCCTCGCCTCGACGTATCGTCGAGGATCCGTGGCTGCGTCGCGGGATCCAGTGCCTGACAAGGGGCACGAGACGTACCGGTTTCTTTGTCAGTCATCATCGGCGTGCTCCAGTTCATGGGGAGAGCTTATCTTCGCAGCGATGAGGTGAAACCCGCTTTGGCAGACAACAACCTTCCCACAAAACGGGAAAATTCGACCTCGTGCACCGGAAAAATCGCCGCGGTTTCAGGCAATGGCATCTCGACTTTGCCACGACAAAGACGTCCGCCTACGCTCGAAAAAAACAAAAATGGCGTTCAGGTTCGCGCTTCGCAAGATAACCGTTCCTGTCAGGAGTTATTCAGTTGGGCTTTTCATTCCGAGGCATTCGCGGGCTCGCCGGCGCGCTGGCCATGATCTTACCCGGCCCGTCCGCCGCGAGCGCGGATTCGGGCGCTTTCGTCCATCCCGGCGCCCTGCATACCCAAGGCGATTTTGCCCGCATGAAGACCGAGGTCGCTCAAAAAGCGCAGCCTTGGACAGATGACTGGAACATTCTGATCAAGAACCCTCATGCATCGCTCAGTTGGGCGCCACGCCCCGTCGAGATGGTCTATCGCGGGGCTGATGGCACCCACCCGCAAAACTATTCCATACTCTTCAACGACACAGCAGCGGCCTACGCGCTCGCCTTGCGCTGGAAGATCAGTGGCGACGACGCCTATGCCGATAAGGCCGTCGCTATCCTGGATGCGTGGTCCGGAAAATTGGCTGGGATCGATGGCACCTCGGACAAGTTTCTAGCGTCCGGCATCTACGGTTATCAAATTGCCAACGCGGCCGAGATCATGCGCGGCTATCAGAAGTGGCCTGCAGCGAACTTCGATCGTTTCAAAACGATGATGCTGAAGCTGTTCTATCCGATGAACCACGACTTCCTGGTCCGGCACAACGGCGCGAAGGTCGATCACTACTGGGCCAACTGGGACCTGGCGAACATGGACTCGATGCTTTCCATCGCCATCCTCGCCGACCGGCGGGACATCTATAACGAGGCAATCGACTATTTCAAACACGGCAAGGGCAATGGCGCCATCGACCACGTGGTTTGGAAGCTTTATCCGGATGGTCTGGGACAAACGCAGGAAAGCGGCCGCGATCAAGGACACAACACGCTCAATGTCGCCCTGTTGGGCGCGTTCTGCCAGATGGCATGGAACCAGCATGACGACCTCTTCGCCTACGAAGACAACCGGGTCCTGAAAGGCATCGAATACATCGCTAGATATAACCAGGGCGGGGACGTTCCCTACACGCCTTACAGCAACAGCGATGTGACCCAGGCCATTATTTCAAGCCAGGGTCGCGGCGATAAGCGCCCGGTTTGGGAACTGTTCTACAACCACTATGTCGTCTTGAAAGGCCTCGATGCGCCCTACCTCATCGCGGCCGCCAAAATGGTGCGCCCGGAAGGCGGCGGCGGCAATTATGGTCCTAACAGCGGCGGCTTCGATCAGCTTGGATATGGAACCCTCACCTATACATTGAAATAGCGTCAGACGGGCCTGGGCCCATCTTTGGGGATTTTGGATAAAGAGGTGCCGCGCTTCGACTGAAGTGCTCTCGCCCCTTCGACCGGGCTGGAGAATTTCCCCTTCCTGCGAACTCGTGGCGGATGGGATGCGCCCGAGCCCTTCACGAGCGATATCGGCGGCCTGTTGCCGATGGCTTTGTCAGCTCGCCTCGCGCATCGCTTCGGCCGCCTGCAGATCGACCGATACAAGCTGGCTGACGCCCTGCTCGGCCATGGTCACGCCGAAAAGCCTGTCCATGCGGGCCATGGTGATGGGATTGTGGGTGATGATGACGAAGCGCGTCTCGGTGGTCTTGGCCATCTCGTCCATGAGATTGCAGAAGCGTTCGACATTGTGGTCGTCGAGCGGTGCGTCGACTTCGTCGAGCACGCAGATCGGCGCCGGGTTGGTCAGGAAGACCGCGAAGATCAGCGACATCGCCGTCAGCGCCTGCTCGCCGCCCGACAGCAGCGTCATGGTCTGTGGCTTCTTGCCGGGCGGGCGGGCCAGAATTTCAAGGCCGGCCTCGAGCGGGTCCTCGGATTCGATCAACTGCAATTCCGCGGTGCCGCCGCCGAACAGGTGCGAGAACAGGCGCTGGAAATGGCTGTTGACCACGTCGAAGGCGGCCAGCAGCCGCTCGCGGCCTTCGCGGTTGAGGCTCTGGATCGCCTGCCGCAGTTTGCGGATCGCCTCGATAATGTCCTCGCGCTCGGAAACGATGGTCTCCAGCCGGTCGGAGAGTTCCCTCTGCTCCTCCTCGGCGCGCAGATTGACGGCGCCGAGCCGTTCGCGTTCGATCTTGAGGCGGTCCAGCTGGCGTTCGATCTCGCCCATCTCGGGCATCGGATCGTCGGCTTCCAGCCCCGTGTGGCGGATGACCAGATGCGGCGGCGTGTTCAGCGTTTCCTGGATGCGCGCCTCGACCTCCAGCCGGCGCTCGTCGGCCGCCGTCAGCCGCTCCTCGGCGCGGGCGCGCGTTTCACGCGCCTCGGCCAATGACTGGATGGCGCCGGTGGCCAGCTTGTCGAGCTCGGCCTGCCTGTTTTCCGCTTCCTGCAGACGGTCGGCGGCCGCCTTGCGCAAGGCCTCCGCCTCGGTCAGTTGCGACAGCAGCGCGCGACGCTTGGCGTCGATTTCGTCGGGCGCGTCGGCCAGCCGCTCGCGTTCCGCTTCGGCCTCGGCCTTGCGCTCGCCCAGCGAAGCGATCTGGGTGGAGGCGTTTTCGGCACGCACCAGCCAGTTGCTGCGCTCGGCGCCGATGGCATCGAGCCGGCGCGTGCGCGACTCGGCTTCGCGCCGCAACCCTTCATGGACGGCGCGTGCATCGGCCAGAGTTGCGCGGTCGCGCGCGACATTGGCCGAGGACTGTTCGAGCTGCAATTGCAGGTCGCCGAGATCGGGCGCGTCCTGCAGCAGCATTTCGGCCTCGACAAAGGCGGCCGATGTCTCCTCATGGCTGTCGACGATGCGGGCGCGCGCTTCATCGAGCGCGGCGCGACGGCTCGACAGCTCGCCGCCAGCCTTCTCGGCCTCGGCCAGCGCATTGCGGGCAGCGTCAAGCCGGTGCTGAGCCTCGCGTCCGGCCTGGCGCGTGTTGCGCTCGGCCTCGCTTGCCAGCCTGAGCGCCTGTTCGGCCTGCGCCAGGAGTTCCTCCGCCTGACGCAGCACAAGCGTCGCCTGCACCGCTTCGGCATCGAGCTCGGCGAGCCGGTTCTTCTGCGCCAGTTTCTGCGCCGCGGCGGTCGGCGCGTCGGCGCTGGCGGTGAGGCCGTCCCAACGCCATAGCGCGCCTTCGCGGCTCACCAGCCTCTGGCCAGGCGCGAGCAGCCCTTGCAAGCGGCGGCCGTCGGCGGCCTCGACAATGCCGATCTGCGCCAGACGGCGCGCAAGCTGCGCGGGCGCACGGACGACGCTCGCCAGGCTCCTGACGCCTTCCGGCAGGGCAGCGTCGCCGGCCTGGAGCTGGCTCTCGCCCCAGTGCACCGGCGCGCTACGGTCGAGCGGGACATCGAGATCCTCGCCCAGCGCCGCGCCCAGCGCCGTTTCGAATCCCCGCTCGACGCTGATCTGCTCCAGCACGGCCGGGAAGAGATCGCCGCTGGCGGCATTCAGGATCTTGGCCAGCGTGCGCGCCTCGGTCTCGATGCGCGCCAGTTCGGCCCTGGCGTCCTGAAGCGGCGGCCGGGCCGCACTCTCGCCGGCGCGGGCATCGACGACGGATTGCTCTGCCTGCGACACAGCCTCTTCCGCCGCCTCCAGCAACGCAAGGGCCTGCTCGACCAGGACCCGCTTCTCCGCCGGGTCAGGCAGACCCGCTACCTTGGAGAGAATGTCCGACAATTCGCGGTCGACCTCGGCGAGCTGGCGGGCGAAGCGGTCGCGACGCTCGGCTGTTTCGCGCAAGGTGCGCTCGATCTGATGGCGCGAAGCGGCGGCCTCGGCGCGTTCGGCGGTCAGCGCGGCGAGCCTGGCTTCGCTTTGCGCGAGCGTCGAGGCGGCCTGTTCGAATGCCGCGCGGGTCGTGGCTTCACGCTCGGCGGCACCCGCATTCTCGGAATTCAAAGTTGCTTCCTCGGCGCGCAGGCGTTCGAGGACATCGGCATTGTCGCGCACCATCCGCTCCTCGCGGGCGATGTCGCCGTCGAGTTGCTGCAACCGGCGCTCGATTTCGGCCTGGCGGGCACGAATGCGTCCGGCCTCCTCCTCGATCTGCGATTTGGCGATCGAAAGGCGCTGGAATGCCGCGGCGGCCGCCGCTTCGGCATCACGCAGGTCAGGCAGGCGATGGGCGCCGATGCCCTGCTCCCGTGCGGCCGCCATCTGCGCGGAGGCACGGTCGCCGACCAGGGCGGTGGCGGTGGCCAAGGCCGAGCGCGCCTCACCTTCCTGGGTTTTCGCCAGCGTCCAGCGCAGGTGCAGGAGCGTGGCTTCGGCCTTGCGGATATCGGCCGACAGGTTCTTGAAGCGCGAAGCCTGGCGGGCCTGGCGCTTGAGGCTTTCGATCTGGCTTTCCAGTTCGCCGACGACATCGTCGAGGCGTTCCAGGTTCTGCTCGGCCGCCTTGAGCCTGAGCTCGGCCTCGTGGCGGCGCGTGTGCAGGCCGGAGATGCCGGCAGCCTCTTCCAGCAGGGCGCGGCGCGCCTGTGGCTTGGCCTGGATCAGTTCGCCGATACGCCCCTGCCCGACCATGGACGGCGAGCGCGCGCCCGTCGACTGGTCGGCGAACAGGAGCTGCACGTCCTTGGCGCGCGCCTCCTTGCCGTTGATGCGGTAGAGCGAGCCGGCCTCGCGCTCGATGCGGCGCGACACCTGCAATTCGTCGGCATCGTTGAAGGCAGCGGGCGCCGAACGGTCGCTGTTGTCGAGGAAAAGCGTGACTTCGGCGGTGTTGCGCGCCGGGCGCGTGCCGGAGCCGGAGAAGATCACGTCGTCCATGCCGGACGCGCGCATGTTCTTGTAGGAGCTTTCGCCCATCACCCAGCGCAACGCCTCGACAAGGTTCGACTTGCCGCAGCCGTTCGGCCCGACAATACCCGTCAGGCCGCGTTCGATGACGAACTCGCCGGGCTCGACGAACGACTTGAAACCGAGGAGGCGGAGGCGCGAAAATTTCATTCACGCGCCTCATAAAGGCGGGCGCCGCAGCGCCGCCGCTTCAGCGCCGAGCTGATGTCAGAGCAGAGGGTCGATGATGGCCGACATTTCCTCAATCGACATCGCCCCTTTGTAGGTCTTACCGTTGATGAAGAAGGTCGGCGTCGAGTCGACCTTGAATTCATTGGCGCCGCGCTTCTGGACCGATCTCACATCGTCCAGAAGTTTCTGGTCCGTCAAGCAGGCTTCGAAGGACTCCTGTGTAAAACCGGCAAGCTTCGAGATTTGCAGCAGCGCGTCCTTCGTGTTCGACACGCCGACCCAGTTCGCCTGCTGCTTGAACAGCACGTCGACCATCGGAAAATAGTTATCCTTGGCGCAGCGTGCCAGCATGAAACCGGCTTCCGCGCTCGGATCGAACGGGAATTCGCGCAGGATGTAGCGGGCCTTGCCGGTGTCGATGTACTTCGTCTTCAGATCCGGGAACGTGGTTTCGGCGAAATGCGCGCAGTGCGGGCAGGTCATCGAGGCGTATTCGACGATGGTGACCTTGGCGTCGTCCTTGCCGAGCTGCTTGTCGGGCAGCGCGCCCGGCTTCAGCAGTTCGGCCATATCGACGGTGCCCTGCGCCTCGGGCGCCTGCACCGCGGCAGGCGTGGCCGGCTTCGCGGGGGTTGCCGGGTTCGCGGGCTTCACATCGGCCGCCTTTGCCTCCTCGCCGGAGTCACTGCAGGCGGCGAGCAGGGCGACCGCCGGAATAGCGGCCAGCGACGACAGGACGTTTCTGCGAGAAAGGCTTGGGCCAGAGGGGGAACGGCTCATACGAATCACCTGACAAGGGTTGGATTTTGCAATGCAAAGGCACGAAAAGGCGAGAGTTGGCGCGAATTAAGGCATCCCTGTCCCCAATCCAATCGCGAAACCTGACAAGGGTGATCACGAATGCGCGAGATTAACGACAAACCTGTGACTTTTTCCAGTCAGAACTAGACTTTCCTGCCGCCGAGAATTGTCGCACCCAGCCTTTCCAGCGAGGCACGCAGTCCATCATCCTCGATCAGCCCGACAGTATCGGACAATTTCGACTTTTCGGCCTCGGTCAGCGGCCTGAGAGTGGGCCGGGATCGGGTTTTGCCCGAGATCACCGGTTTCTGCAGGATCTTGATGCGGCCAATCGCGGTGAAGCCGAGGAAGGCATTGACCCTGTTGATGATCTCGCCCGCCTCGTGCTGCAGATGGAGCGCGGCCATGCCCTCGCAGGCGATGACCAGCACGGCGGGCTCGAAGGGATCGTCCTCGTGCAGCCGCCGAGGCCACTGGATTTTCTCGGGCCGGGAACTCCTGGCGAGGCGCGGGCCCGCAATCTCTTCCCAGGACTGGACGAGACCGATGGATATGCCCGCGCGCTTGCGCAGCACCGGGTCGAGGATGTCGGTGGCGAGATCGCTCACCGGAACAGGATTGCCGAAGGGCCTTTTCCCTGCCATGTGCGTTCTCCAGCCACGACCCAGCACAACAGGCCAAGCCAATACGAAATCAATGGCACCCGCAGATCAGACCCGCAAGGCCCAGAACGACAAGGCCAATTCTGACAAGGCCGCGTCAGACGATATCGCGTCGCGCCTGCTGGACTGGTACGACGCCCACCACCGCGAACTGCCATGGCGCATCACGCCGCGCGAGCATGCAAGTGGCGTGCGGCCCGACCCCTACCGCATCTGGCTGTCCGAAGTCATGCTGCAGCAGACCACCGTCGAGGCGGTGAAATCCTATTTCCGCGCTTTTGTCGAGAAATGGCCTGATGTCGAGGCGCTTGCGGCGGCGCCGACCGAGGACGTGATGAAGGCCTGGGCCGGGCTCGGCTACTATTCGCGTGCCCGCAATCTGAAGGCCTGCGCCGATCTGGTGGCGGCGCGCGGCGGCCGATTCCCCGACACCGAGGCCGCCTTGAAGGACCTGCCCGGCATCGGCGCCTACACTTCGGCGGCCATCGCGGCGATCGCCTTCGACCGCCCCGCCGCCGTCGTCGACGGCAATGTGGAGCGCGTCGTGACCCGGCTGTTCTCGATCGCCACGCTGCTGACCGAAGCCAAACCGGAAATCCGCAACCATGTCGAGCGCATGGTGCCGTCGCGAAGGCCGGGCGACTTCGCCCAGGCGATGATGGATCTCGGCGCCACGATCTGCACACCGCGCCGCCCGCGCTGCATGCTGTGCCCGTTGCGCCAGGACTGCAGCGCGATCCTGTCAGGCGATCCGGAGCGTTTCCCCGTCCGCCTGCCGAAAGCCGACAAGCCGCAGCGGCGCGGTGCGGCTTTCGTGGCCGAGCGGGACGACGGCGCCATCCTTCTGCGCAAGCGGCCGGAAAAGGGCCTGCTCGGCGGCATGACGGAAGTGCCGACCACGGCCTGGACGGCGCGGGTCGACGGCGCCAGCACGCAAGCCGCCGCGCCGTTTTCGGCGAACTGGCGCCGGGCCGGAACGATCACCCACGTCTTCACCCATTTCGCCCTCGAACTCGAAGTCTTCCACGCCCATATCGAAGGCAATGCGCCCGCAGGGCATTTCTGGTCGCCTGCCCCCGAGATTTCCGGGGAGGCCCTGCCGACTGTCATGAAAAAGGCAATCGAGGCTGCGATACCCGGCGCGACCAAAGCGCGTCGAGTGTGAGGTGATCACACCTCGACGCGCGTTGGATTGTTTAATTTGTGCATGTCGTTTTCCCAAAACCGCTGCACACTTTTGAGCGACATGTACAAAGCAACGCCGGCATTGAAAGAGGCCTCATGACTGAAATCCGCCACATCGTTTTCGACATCGGCAAGGTGCTGGTCCACTACGATCCCAACATTCCCTTCAGCCGGCTCATTCCCGACGAGACAGAGCGGAAATGGTTCTTCGACAATGTCTGCACGCATGACTGGAATATCGAGCAGGATCGCGGACGCACATGGGAAGAGGCCGAGGCGCTGGCGATAGCGGACCATCCCGAGCATGCCGAGAACATCCGAAACTTCCGCCGCCACTGGCACGAGATGGCGCCGCATGCCTACGACGACAGCGTCGCGATCCTGGAAAAGCTGATCGACACCGGCCATGACGTGACACTGCTGACCAACTGGGCCGCCGACACGTTCGTCGAGGCGCGTGGCCGCTTCCCGTTCCTGGACCGCCCGCGAGGCATAACCGTGTCCGCCGAGATCGGGCTGATCAAGCCGGACCGCAGGATCTACGACCACCATGTCGCATCATTCGGCCTCGATCCGGCGGCGTCGCTGTTCATCGACGACAGCCAGAAGAATGTCGACGGCGCCAAAGCGGCCGGCTGGCAGGCGGTGCTGTTCACCGATGCCAAGATGCTTCAAGCAGATCTTGAACGGCTCGGAATAAAGGCGTGATCTGAATCGCTTCGGGCGACCCGCTGAGATTTTGATTCAACGCGGCCGCGTGGCAGGAGGTCAGCCCCCTGCCCGCTCCATGCCAAGGCGGGCGATGCGGCGAAGCTCGTCGATCGGGGTCAGGCCGCCGCTTCGTTCATAGTGCCAGAACGTCCAGCCGTTGCAGGCATCCAGCCCCTGCACCTCGGCGCCGATCTTGTGGATAGAGCCGGCACTGTCACCGATCGCCACCGTGCCGTCGGCACGCACCTTGGCTGCCCAGCGCTTCTTGGCGTCGTAGAGCGTGGCGCCCGGTGTCATCAGCCCGGTGTCGATCAGGCTGACGAACGCGACACGCGGCTCGGCGCGCTTGCCGGTCAGCAAGGTGAGATCGGCATCGTCGAGCGGCCGCACCGCATCGATGCGCTCATTGGCGGCATCGATATAGGCCTGCTCGCGCTCGATGCCGACGAAATGGCGGCCAAGGCGCTTGGCCACCGCACCGGTGGTGCCGGAGCCGAAGAAGGGGTCGAGCACGACGTCGCCGGGCTTGGTCGAGGCCATCATGATGCGGGCGAGAAGCGCTTCGGGCTTCTGCGTCGGATGCAGCTTGTCGCCATTGTCGTTTTTCAGCCGCTCCGCACCGGTGCAGATCGGAAACAGCCAGTCCGAGCGCATCTGGATATCGTCATTCGATGCCTTGAGCGCCTCGTAGTTGAACGTATAGCCCTTGCCCTTCTGATCGCGCGAGGCCCAGATCATGGTCTCATGAGCATTCTGGAAGCGGCGGCCGCGGAAATTCGGCATCGGGTTGGTCTTGCGCCACACGACGTCGTTGAGGATCCAGAAGCCCAGATCCTGCATCTTGGCGCCGACACGGAAGATGTTGTGATAGGAGCCGATGACCCAGATCGTGCCGTTGGGCTTGAGCACCCGCCGCGCCGCCAGCAGCCAGGCACGGGTAAAGGCGTCGTAGGCTTCAAAACTCTCGAACTGGTCCCAGTCGTCGTCGACCGCGTCGACCTTGGACTGGTCGGGCCGGTGCAGATCGCCGTCGAGCTGCAGATTGTAGGGCGGATCGGCGAAGATGACGTCGATGGATTTTTCAGGCAGCCGGTCGAGCGCTGCGACGCAATCGCCCTTCAGGATCGTGTCCAGCCATTCGGATTGCTGGGGAGCGTGGGAAAGCTCGTCGAGAAGACGCACGGCAGACATGTTTGCACCCAAGGCACGCGTTACTGTTTACTCCCCGTTATGGTTACCGATCAGCGTAAATATTCGGTGAAGCTTTAGCGGTTGCGTGGAGCGGTTTGCGAAGCGGTGCCCATTGGTGTATGCCGCGCCGCCTGAGCCCATAGCGGCCGTCACCCATTCTCATTGCCCCTGGAACATCATGCCCCAGCCAGATCTTGTCATCTTCGATTGCGACGGCGTGCTCGTCGATTCCGAAATCATCGCCGCGCGGGTCGAGGCTGAACTGATCACCCTTGCCGGGTATGAGATCTCGGCGGAGGAGATTGCCGAAAGCTATGCGGGCTTGACCTTCAAGGACATCCTCATGCGGATCGAGGAGAAGTCCAAGATCCCGTTCCAGGCGTCGCTGATCGACCGCGCGGAAGACCTGGTCGACCGCAAACTGCGCAGCGATGTCCGCGCCATAGAGGGCGTGCGCGAAGCCGTGGCCTCGGTCACGACGCAGCGCTGCGTCTGTTCGAACTCACGCTCCGAGCGCATCGAATTCATGCTGGAGAAGGTGCATCTGCTACCATTCTTCGCCGGCCGTATCTTCTCGGCGATGGAGATACCGACCGGAAAGACCAAGCCGGCGCCGGACGTCTTCCTGTATGCCGCCGAGAAACTCGGCGCCAACCCGGCCAACTGCTTCGTCATCGAGGATTCGGTCCACGGCGTCACCGGCGCCAGGGCGGCCGGCATGCGCGTGATCGGCTTCACCGGCGCCGGCCACAGCTACCCCGGTCATGCCGACGCGCTGACCGAAGCGGGTGCGGAAACGGTCATTCGGCGCTGGGCGGAACTGAAAAGCGTGATCGCGGCGCTGTCGGAATGGTCCGAAGACGCCTGACGAGTGTGCGCCCGGCGGGACGCACGCCGTGTGCAGGTCCGCTCAGTTCGTTGCGGCGGCCTTCTTCCTGTGTGTCTTCTTCTTAGGCTTGTCGGTCGTCGCCTTCGGCGTGGTCTCGTCGTAGCCGGCATAGGCCTGATAGTCCTGCGCGGACGGGGCGGGCACGACAATGTTGGAATCGATGAAGACGAACTGGGTGGCGACCGAAGGATCCGTGACCTGCACCTGATACTGGTGAATCTGCGAATAAAGCACGTCGGTGCCATGCATAACCGCGGTGCGGATCGGCATGGTGATGGTGCCTGGCGCGAACTTCGGTCCCGGCACGATCTTGCCGGCTACCGCGATCTTCATCGTCAATTGTCCGTTGTCGTTGCCGCAATCACGGGTCACGTCGCTGATCGAGGCCTGATAGATGATCCTTGCCGAATCGTCGGGCGGCGTCGCAGCGGCGGCATCGGCCGCGGCCTGGGCCGCCGCATCGGCGGCGGCGTCACCGGTCTTTTTGATCCTGGGCTTGGGCTTCTGCACGTCCTTGGTGTAGGTGTTGAAGAAGGCGGTGCCGTCGCGCACCGTCACTTTCGGGCAATAGGCCCGCAACTGGCTGGCCATTATCTTGGGATCTTGCGGCGGAGGGGGTGCCGTCGGGTCCTTCTTCTTGCCGAAGCCGAGGTCCAGGATGCCATTGTCGCCTGATTGGCAACCCGCGGCGGCGAGCATAAAGCCGGTCATCGCCAGACCCGCCAAAAAGCGACCACGTGATGTACGAAACGCCATGAAACTGCACTTCCCTCTCGCAAAGCTGGTGACGTATATCAACCGCGCGGCAAAAATGCGACTGGAGCCGGCACAGAAATTAACCACCTTGTGGTGAACGGTAACCAAGCAGGCAACGGAACTGTGACATGGACTATGTGAGTACGCGCGGGGAAGCACCCGCGCTTGGATTTTCCGACGCGGTGCTGGCCGGCCTGGCCCGCGATGGCGGGCTTTACGTGCCGCGAGAATGGCCCTCCTTTTCGGCCGCAGAAATCCGCGCCATGCGCGGCCTTGCCTATCCGGATCTCGCCATCCGCGTGCTGACGCCGTTTCTGGGGGGCGAAATCGCTCCTGCCGTCTTCGAACGCCTCGTGCGCGAAGCCTATGCGACGTTTCGGCATGAAGCGGTCTGCCCGCTGGTGCAGACCGGCTCCAACACCTTCGTCCTCGAGCTCTTCCATGGCCCGACGCTGGCTTTCAAGGACGTGGCGATGCAGTTGCTTGCCCGGCTGATGGATCACGTGCTTGCCGAACGCGGCCAGCATGCCACCATCGTCGGCGCCACGTCGGGCGACACCGGCGGTGCGGCCATCGATGCCTTTGCCGGCCGCAGCCGCACTGACATCTTCATCCTCTTCCCGCATGGCCGCGTCTCGCCGGTGCAGCAGCGGCAGATGACGACGTCGAAGGCCGAGAACGTCCACGCGCTGGCGATCGAAGGCAATTTCGACGACTGCCAGGGCCTGCTCAAGGACATGTTCAACGATCACAGCTTCCGGGATCGGGTGGCGCTTTCGGGCGTGAATTCGATCAACTGGGCCCGCATCATGGCCCAGATCGTCTACTATTTCTCGTCCGCACTGTCGCTCGGGGCGCCGGACAGGCCAGTGTCCTTCACCGTGCCGACCGGGAATTTCGGCGACATCTTCGCCGGCTACGCCGCCAAGAAGATGGGCCTGCCGATCGAGCGGCTGGTCATCGCCACAAACGACAACGACATTTTGGCCCGTACCTTCGCAACCGGCGAGTACCGGACCAAAGGCGTCTTCGCGACCACCTCGCCGTCGATGGACATCCAGGTGTCGTCGAATTTCGAACGCCTCCTGTTCGAGGCGTCCGGCCGCAACGCGGCGACCGTGCGGCGCTACATGGCCGGCCTGAAGCAGTCGGGCGCCTTCACCATCGAGGCAGACGAAATCGCCGGGATGCGGGCCGAATTCGACGCCGGTCGCGCTGATATGGACGAGGTCGCCGGCACGATCCGCTCGACGCTCGCGGCCAGCAACTATCTGCTCGACCCCCACACGGCAGCCGCCGTGCATGTCGCGGCCGGCAAGGCCCGGAATGCCGTGCCCATGGTGGTGCTCGGAACCGCGCATCCGGCGAAATTCCCGGCCGCAGTCGAAGCCGCCAGCGGTATCTCGCCCGCCCTGCCCGCATGGCTAGGTGGATTGATGACATTTGAGGAAAAATACACGGTACTTCCATCCGACCTGAAAATGGTGGAAGATTACGTTAGCCGCCGCGCGCGGGCGGCGCGTTAGGGAGTACGAGCCATATGGGTGTTGAGGTAAGCCGTCTGTCGAACGGCCTGACAGTCGCCACCGAAACCCTTCCCAGTATCGAATCGGTTGCCTTGGGCGCCTGGGTAAAGTCCGGCGCCCGTAATGAACGCGACGACGAGCATGGCATGGCCCATCTGCTCGAGCACATGGCGTTCAAGGGCACGAAGCGGCGGACCGCCTTCGAGATCGCTTCGGAGATCGAGAATGTCGGGGGCGAGATCAATGCCGCCACCAGCGTCGAGACGACCTCCTACTACGCAAGGGTGCTGTCCGACGACGTGCCGCTGGCCGTCGATATCCTTGCCGATATACTGCAGGAGTCCGAATTCGACCCGCAGGAACTCGAACGCGAGCAGCACGTCATCCTGCAGGAGATCGGCGCGGCTCACGATACGCCCGACGATATCGTCTTCGACCGTTTCACCGAGACGGCGTTTCGCCACCAGACTATCGGCCGTTCCATCCTGGGCACGCCCGAAACCGTAAAATCCTTCACGTCCAAGCAGTTGCACGATTTCATCGAGCGCCAGTACGGCGCCGAGCGGATGGTGATCGTGGCCGCCGGCGACATCAAGCACGACGATTTCGTGCGCCAGGTCGAAAAGCAGCTCGGCGGCTTCCGCACCAAGGCCGACAGCACCATTCCGCAATACGCGCAATATGTCGGTGGCGATTTCCGCGAGGATCGTGACCTGATGGATGCGCAGATCGTGCTCGGCTTCGAGGGCCGCGCCTATCATGTGCGTGATTTCTATGCCTCGCAGGTGCTGTCGATGATCCTGGGCGGCGGCATGTCCTCGCGCCTGTTCCAGGAGGTCCGCGAAAAGCGCGGCCTCTGCTACTCGGTCTATGCCTTCCACTGGGGCTTTTCCGACACCGGCATCTTCGGCGTCCATGCGGCAACTGGACAGAGCGACATCGCCAAACTGGTGCCAGTCATCATCGACGAGTTGCAGAAGGCCGGCGAGAGCATCCTGCAGGAAGAGCTCGACCGGGCCCGCGCCCAGTACCGTGCCGGCCTGATCATGTCGGCGGAGAGCCCCGCAAGCCGTGCATCGCAGATCGCACGGCAACTGCTTTTGTTCGGCCGGCCGATCGCCAAGGAGGAACTGATGGAGCGGCTCGCGGCACTGACGGTCGACCGGCTGACCGATCTGTCGTCGCGGATGTTCTCGACCAAGCCGACGCTTACGGCCGTCGGGCCTGTGGGTACGCTGGCCCCCTATGAAGCGATCCTCGATTCGCTTCCGGGCACGCAGACCACGGCCCGCAGGCTCGCCGTCTAAGCCTCCCAAAGCGCCGTGTTCGCGCTCCCTTTCTTTCGCCGTGACTTGCCGGCACTGAAGGGCAACCTCGTCACGTTGCGTGTACCGTTCACCAACGACTATCGCGAATGGTCGGCGGTGCGCGGCGAAAGCCGCGCCTTCCTGGAGCCATGGGAGCCACGCTGGACACCCGATGAACTCGACCGTGGGGCATGGCGCCTTCGCATCAGCCGCTACCGCGAGGACTACGCGCAGGGAACCGCAATCGCTTTCTTCATCTTCGAAAAGTCGAGCGGCAAGCTCGCCGGCGGCATCACGCTCGGCAACATACGCCACGGTGTCTCGCAAAGCGGCCATGTCGGCTACTGGATCGGCGAGCGTTTCGGCGGCCGCGGGCTGATGACGGACGCGGTCAAGGTCGTGGCCCGTTTCGCTTTCGATACGCTGAGGTTGCACCGGATCGAGGCGGCCTGTATTCCCGACAATATCAGGTCGATCCGCGTGCTTGAAAAAGCCGGATTCCGGCGCGAAGGACTTTTGCGATCCTATCTCAGGATCAACGGCATCTGGCAGGACCACTACCTCTACGCCCGGATCGCGGACGATCCGCTGGGCGATGGAACAAAGGGCTGATTGTGACGAATTTTTCGCGATTAGCGTCGCTGTTCGCCCTGATTCTGGCGGTTATCATCACGTTTTCGGCCGCCGTTCCGGCTTTGGCCGTCGAGCCGATCAAGATTTCGCGCGACGACAAGGCACTCGACCTGTCCCGTGCCTTCGACCTGTATCCGAATCAGGGCGAGCATTTCCAGGTCTCGACCGCGCCTGGTCCCGATGGCATCGTGCGACGCATCGAGGTCGAAGCCAAGGACGCGCGCTCCACCGGCGATTGGGCCGTCTTCGCGCTTGCCAACACCACCGACCAGCAGCTTGACCGGCTGATCGTGGCGCCGCACTTCCGCCTGGTGAACTCCGGCATCTTCTGGCCGGATCTCGGCTCGAGCCGCATCGCGGCCATCACGCCCAGCGAAGGCTTCGCGCTCGACCGCCAGACCAGTCCCGACGCCGATGTCTTCCGGGTGACGCTGAACCCAGGAACCGTTGTGACCTTCATCGCCGAGCTTGCCTCGCCGAAGCTTCCACAGGTCTATCTCTGGGATCCGGAATCCTACAAGGACTCGGTCAATTCCTATACGCTGTTCCGGGGCATCGTCATCGGCATTGCCGGCCTTCTGGCGCTGTTCCTCACAATCCTGTTCGTCGTCAAGGGAACATCGATGTTCCCGGCCACAGCCGCGCTTGCCTGGGCGGTGCTTGCCTATATCTGCGTGGACTTCGGCTTTCTCAACAAGATAATCGAGATATCTCCCGTCAATGAGCAGATGTGGCGGGCCGGAACCGAGGTGGCGCTGGCGGGCACATTCGTGGTGTTCCTGTTCGCTTATCTCAACCTCAACCGTTGGCATGGCCATTTCAGCTATGGCGCCCTGGTCTGGATCCTGGGGCTGCTGCTCATCGCCGGCGTCGCCATCGTCGACCCCGCGATCGCCGCCGGCATAGCCCGCATCTCGTTCGCAGCAACGGCTCTGACCGGGCTCGGCCTGATCATCTTCCTCGGGCTTCGTGGTTATGACCGTGCGATCATGCTGGTGCCCAGCTGGGTCATGGTGCTGCTCTGGTTATGCGGGTCGTGGATGGCCATCACCGGCATGCTCGACAACGACATCGCCCAGCCGGCACTTGGCGGCGGCCTGATCCTGATCATCTTGTTGATCGGCTTCACCGTCATGCAGCACGCATTTGCTGGCGGCGCCTTGCATCAGGGCCTGTTCTCCGATCTGGAACGGCAGGCGCTGGCGGTTGCGGGATCGGGCGACACGGTGTGGGACTGGGACGTGCTGCGCGACCGCGTCGTCACCAAACCCGACGTCAGCATCCAACTCGGACTTGCCCCAAACAGTCTCGGCGGCGCCGCCCGCAACTGGCTGCCGGTGCTGCATGCCGATGACCGCGACACGTTCCGCACCACGCTCGACGTGGTGCTGGAGCATCGCCGTGGCAAGGTGTCTCAGAATTTCCGCCTGCGCGGCGCCGACGGGCACTATCACTGGTTTGCGCTGCGCGCGCGTCCCGTCATCGGATCGGATGGCGAGGTCATACGCTGCGTCGGCACGATGGTGGACGTCACCGAGCAGAAGAAATCCGAAGAACGGTTGTTGCACGACGCCGTGCACGACAATCTGACCGGACTGCCGAACCGCGAATTGTTCATGAACCGGCTGGAAGCGATCATCTCGATCGCCCGCACCGAGGAGAAGGTGCGTCCGACAGTCTTCGTCATCGACATAGACCGCTTCAAGCAGGTCAATGACGGGCTTGGCATCTCGGCCGGCGACACCATCCTGCTCACCATAGCGCGCCGCCTGCACCGGCTGTTGAAGCCGAAGGATTCGCTATCGCGCTTTGCCGGCGACCAGTTCGCGCTGATGCTGCTTTCCGAGCAGGATCCCGCCCGCATCGCCGGCGTGGCCGATGCGATCAAACATGCGATCAACAACCCGATTACCTTCGCCAAGCGCGAGATCGTGCTGACAGCCTCGATCGGCCTGATCACCTGGACCTCGGCGCAGACCTCGGCCGAGGACATGGTCAAGGACGCCGAGCTTGCCATGCACCAGGCAAAGCGCTTCGGCGGCGACAGGATCGAGCCGTTCCGCCCGGCCTTCCGCACCGTGGGCACCGACCGGCTGCAGTTCGAATCCGATCTGCGGCGCGCCATCGAGCGGCGCGAATTCACCCTTGCCTACCAGCCTATCGTGCGGCTGGAGGATGGCAGCGTCGCCGGCTTCGAGGCCTTGCTGCGCTGGGATCATCCTCGCCGCGGCATGATCCCTCCGGCCGATTTCATTCCGGTCGCCGAGAGCTGCGGCCTGATCGTCCAGCTTGGCCTCTTCGCCATGCAGCAGGCCGCCGAGGATCTCGCCGGATGGCAAAAGCAGATCGGCGACGCGCCGCTCTCGGTCTCTGTCAATCTGTCGAGCCGCCAGCTCATCCGCCGCGACCTGGTCAGCGATGTCCGCTCCGTCATCGCGCGGGCAAATCTGAAGCCGCGCTGCTTCCGGCTTGAACTGACGGAATCGCTGGTCATGGACAATCCCGAGCAGACCGCCCATGTGCTGACCAAGCTCAAACAGCTCGGCATCGGCCTGTCGCTGGACGATTTCGGCACCGGCTATTCGTCACTCGCCTATCTGACGCGGTTCCCCTTCGACACGATCAAGATCGACAAGAGTTTTGTCGACGACAACACGCCCAAGCGCGCCGTGCTGCTCAAATCCATGGTCAACATGGCGCATGAACTCGGCCTGTCGGTGGTCGCCGAAGGCATAGCGGACGAGCGCGACGCGCTCGAGCTGCGCCAGATGGGTTGCGAATATGTGCAGAGCTTCATGTTCGGCGCACCGATGCCGGGCGACCAGGTGCTGAAGACGCTGAAGGACCAGTACCCGCTGACCCAGGCTTGAAGCGTTCAGGTCCCCCTTGCATGTAGCGGAAGCCCCGGTGAGTAGCGGAGAAGCATACCGCTTCGTCATCAACTCTGAGGAATGGTGGCGTCTCTGAGCCTAGCGTTTAGGGTGACGACGATCTTTCGCATGACGGCAGCGATGGCCACCATTGGCTTTTTGCCGTTTGTGAC